>CBDBZY010000071.1:7500-9453 GCA_965213685.1 bacterium | reverse complement strand
ATGTGGAGGGTGGAGAGGGGAGAAGAGTGGGAGGAGGGTGAGGAGGGAGGAGGGTGAGGAGGGAGCAGTGGTATCAAGAGAAGGAGTGAAGTGTGTGATAGTTATTTGACTGCGGGAGGGAGGGAGGGAGGGAGAAACGAAATTGTGGAGAAGGAGGCTTGGCAAGGGAGGGAGAGAGGGAGGGAGGAACGGAAGGAGGTGTGAGTGGGGGAGATAATAACTGGTAAGAGGAGAAACAGGGAAGGAGGGAGGGAGGGAATGTGCTGAAATTTTTCTTCTTCAGCCGTGAACTGTAATGATATTCAAGATGGGTTGGTAGCTTTGGAATGTCATTTGGAATGTCATTATCTCACAAAGTATAGTGTGTGTGTGTGTGTGTGTGTGTGTGTGTGTGTGTGTGTGTGTGTGTGTGTGTGTGTGTGTGTGTGTGTGTGTGTGTGTGTGTGTGTGTGTGTGTGTGTGTGTGTGTGTGTGTGTGTGTGTGTGTGTGTGTGTGTGTGTGTGTGTGTGCATGTGCGTGTGCGTGTGCGTGTGTGCATGTGCGTGCGTGCGTGCGTGCGTGCGTGCGTGCGTGCGTGTGTGTGTGTGTGAAAGAGGGAGGGACAGAGAGAGAGAGAGAGAGAGAGAGAGAGAGAGAGAGAGGGAGAGTACCTGCCATGCAGGGTGCCTCACTGTGTCCCTAGGTTCCTCCACTTCCTCCATGGATGCTAATCAGTTGTCACTTTGCAGTCATCTCCTATTTCAATTCCTCCCCGACTGTTTGAGGTAGTAATTATCTGGTAGCAGCACTTTCTTCTCATGTTTCTGTTGTTAGAAGGATTGTTTCCCTCATCTAATTACATGTACCCTTCCTTCGCTTCTCCTTCCTCACCCTCCCTCCCTCCCTCCCTCCTCGCCTCTCTCCTTTGCCTTTTCCTCCTCCTTCCCTCCCTCTCCCTCCCTTCCTCCCCCCCTCCCTAATCAGTTGTTCCTCGTGCAGTTGTCTCCTCTACCATTTCCCTTGTATTGGATTTTATGTATCAGTGTTTGAAGTAGTAATGAGCTGGTGACCACACTTCCTCCTCATGTCCTGTTTCTGGGTACAATTGTTTGCTACATCTAAATTACACTTCCTTCTCTCTCTCCCTCTCTCTCTCTCTCTCTCTCTCTCTCTCTCTCTCTCTCTCTCTCTCTCTCTCTCTCTCTCTCTCTCTCTCTCTCTCTCTCTCTCTCTCTCTCTCTCTCTCTCTCTCTCTCTCTCTCTCTCTCTCTCTCTCTCTCTCTCTCTCTCTCTCTCTCTCTCTCTCTCTCTCTCTCTCTCTCTCTCTCTCTCTCTCTCTCTCTCTCTCTCTCTCTCTCTCTCTCTCTCTCTCTCTCCCCCTCTTCTCCCTTCCTCGCCTCTCTTCTTTGTTGCTAAAGACTCTTAGTTGACTAGGAGATGACATTATTTGAAAATACTCTAGTCAATAAACCTCTCCTTGTTCTTTCTCTCCTTTCTTGTTCATTCCTTTGCTCCCTCCCTCTCTCCTTCCTCCCTTCCACCCTCCCTCCCTCCCTTCCTCTCTCCCTCCCTCCCTCCCTCCCTCCCTCCCTCTTGCCTTCCTCTCTCCATCCCTCCCTCCTTTGCTCTCCCTCCCTCCCTCCCTCCCTCCCTCAGACATGGGCAAGCAGAACAGCAAGCTGAGGCCGGAGGTCATCCAGGATCTGGTGGAGACCACGGAATTCAATGAGCATGAGCTGCAGGAGTGGTACAAAGGTTTTCTTAAGGACTGTCCCAGCGGCCATCTCACTGTCGACGAGTTCAAGAACATCTATTCCAGCTTCTTCCCTCACGGTGACGCGTCGAGATTTGCTGAGCACGTGTTCCGAACCTTCGATGCCAATCATGACGGCACCATCGACTTTCGGGAGTTCATCTGTGCTCTGTCGGTGACATCTCGCGGCAAACTGGAGGACAAGCTTCGCTGGGCGTTC
>CBDBZY010000071.1:0-2500 GCA_965213685.1 bacterium | reverse complement strand
GTTTCTGCGTAGGTGCATCTGCTGTAGGAACCTGTGGGAGGTGTCCACCACACCGCGGCTGAAATTGATGGGAACATGGACGGTATTGCTGAGAGAACAGATGTTGGTCATCAGGATCCTATTGTTCAAGTGGGTTCCCTTGGCACTGACCCGCATCATGGGATCCTTGTTGGTTCCTCTCCAATTGATGACCACCACGGAGAGGTTCTTGTCTCTGCTGAACCCGAGGCGAGCGGCCAGTTCTGCAGGGGACGTGCTGTGGTTCATACTGACACAGTAGTACTGGTCCATGTGGAAGGTCTTCCTTCTCTGGGCATGTATCTTGCCTGCTTGCTCATTCAGTTTCGAGGTGATGTGGTGACTAAGTTCCAACAGTTCTGGCTGAGTGCTGCAATCTACTACGCCACTGCTCTTGAAAGCACGTTTCAAAAAACTGACCGTCTCCCAACTGCGGATCTTGTATTCTCTAGTAACTTTTTCCGCTATGAAGTGCAGGAACACCACCCTGCGGCTCCCGTGGAGTAGCATGTCTCTCAGGGTTCTGACTGCAGGGAGGCCCTTCTGGCGCAGAACACTGTCCAAGCTACGGATGTTGAAGATCAAGTCCAGCTCATGCGAACTTGTGGTGGTGTTGAAGTACTCATCCAACTTGACATCGTTTAGTCCGTACAGCCTCGAGTTGTGCGTGAAGGGAAGGACTGTGTTGGCATCCCAGTGCGCAGCGAGGCAGGCCAGGTTGTAGTAGTTCCTCACTGCCATGTTGAACTGCTCCCAGTAGTTCATAGCGAGGACATAGCGATGCCTCCCGCCCTCCTGCCTGGTGCTGTTGCTCGTTTGGTCACTCTCAGCGTTGCTGAAACGTACACTGTAGCCGTCCTCTGCTGCGCCCGTGCCGGGTGGCTGCGAGGGAAGGATGGCGGCTCGATTGGCGAGATCTTCCCACTCCTTACGCAGGGAGAGGTCGTGGCGGGCGGTGGAGAAGTGTGGCGACAGTCGGTAAGACGTTATATCGTGCGGACTCACTCTAGGCTTCTGCGAGACTTGCTTCCATTTCGTAGTGAGCCACGCCAGGAGCAGGAAGAAAGCGAGGAGGGAGAGAGAGGCCAGGAGGGAGCGCTTCTTGCAGCAGCAGAGCGGTGTGAAGGGTTTCACGAGCGGCATGGCGTCCCACGACCATTCTCCCCCACTGAGTCTGTCCGACGAGAACTTGGCGCTACTTCACAGCTCTCATGATATATATATATTTTCGAGAGGAGGGTAATTACCGCAGAAAATTCTAATTAAACGAAGTTATTAACAATGCCGGCATGCCATAACCTGTAAAAATTTAATTTTAAATACATAAATACGTTCGGCGCGCGCCTCCACCTATTGTCTAGAGCGCGTTCAACATAACTACCACAGAGTACATTTAATAACCCAGCCATGTGGTTGTGCAGTGTGGTGCATAGACAGTAAGCTTTCTTTCCTTACTGTGCAAATGTCTTTGGTACATACAGTAGTTGTGCCACTCCTGAATGCGGATATGGCCAGGGAGCCATTGTTATGAGCACATGTACATGTATTGTGAAGTAAACTCCCACTCAGACAGGCTTGGCTGGCAGGGCTGGGATGAGCCCATCACCATCGGTGCATGTATAACACATTCCAAATAGGAGATGAGTTCACCCAGTTATGTCCCATTGTGGTGTCTGTGCGGCTGGTGGCTGGCAGTCACATGAGCACCTGTAGAAGGCATACATACTTCCTACGCATGTAGATTACTCTGTCCTCTGCACCCAGCTTCATACATTATGTGAGGCCGCCCCCTAGGCTGGCTAGCCTTAAAAAATTATGTTATTGAGCACAGTTCTATCTTCTGCCATTGAGGAGCTAGGTTCTAGCTTCCCCTCCTCCCCAAACTTGGCTTAGCCTACTACTTGCAGCATTTAACTTTTGGTCTAGATTGCACCAGAAGTGATTTGCAGATACCTCGAAATCAGAAAAGTCCCTGGGGATACTCACCAGACCACCTGTAGCTGCAATGTTTATGCTGTAATATGTTGATCAATGTTGATCAATTTATCATTTGCACTTGAAGACACAAGCAAGAACTCTGCCTCCAAAAGTATTATTCTAGATAAAACTCTGTTAATAAGAAACATGAGTACTGTATATAAAATGCCTAATCAATAATGTATAGAGAAACAAATCCTTTCTGTGCAGGTCGTTTGTGGCTAAAGACGAGAAGCCCATCAACAATGGCATAGTTATGATATTACAATGAGCCCACAGCTGACCTAATGAATTGAGTATTCACATTGAGAACTGCAACTCCCAAGGCTGTGAACAGCTCCCAGGCCTAGATGCTCATACTCGCTTGTCACCCAATGCATTGTATACATGCCACTGTATGTACATTACACATGCCATTGCGTACATACTATAATTCTCTCTTTTGGAGCTGTATTCGTCTAGAATATGAAATTTTCTACAGACTAGAGTATTAACGTTTCATGTC
>CBDBZY010000070.1:0-2971 GCA_965213685.1 bacterium | reverse complement strand
TTATGGATGGCCAACTCTCCTCACTTCCAACATCCACACAAAGCAGAAACAAACTCCTATAACACACTGTAAACATAACCAGAATTATTGCTCCACCACTGTACTGGGCATAGCACACAGTGTAGGAGTGTGTACATGCATCAGGTAGTACAGATGGCATATGAAGAGCAGTGTAGCCATGTATGTGGATGAACCGTTCCTTTAAATGCATACTTGCATTGTAGTTCTTATACCAATATATATGAACTACAAGTATGCATTTAAATATGCATTTACGCAAGTACAAGTATGCATTTAAGTACAAACATTGTATAATCTCTGTTCTGACCTCCTCCAAGGATTCCAGCATGAGGGGCATTTTGAGAGGGTGTTGTATGTATAGCTGTTGCCCACCCCACTCCAGGAAATGCCTGGTTGGTAGGTCCTCTTCCAGCGAGACCAGTCGTGAATAGAACACTGCGTGAGCAGATTGTCTCCCCTTGTCAGAGAAGGTTGAGATGGAAAGAAATACCAGTAGGTACACTGACCTGGTAGTGTTACTACACCAATGATGTGTATTAGAAAATGAAGCTGTATGTTTTCCATTAGCCCATAGTAAGTTACAACACTGCTCTATGCACATTGTCCCAGCTTTGTACCCCTTAACATTGCTAAAACTTCATTGTTTATTATACATGGCTTTGCTGCTGGGTTGGATGGGTGAACAATGTACACAGTTGCTATTACAGGCTGTACCTGGTCTCCACCTGACATGCCAATACCTCCACACCCATTGCCAGACACAGAGATATTTCTGATAGTATTGTAGTAGCCAGAGAGAGATATGGCTCTGTTTCCATTATGCATCACTGTCATGTTAGCAAGCTGTACATAGGACACTGCATGTAGTGATGAACATGTAGCAGATGCATACATGTACAATAGGATGCAGTGCTCAGCTCATTGCTATGTACATGTATATAGGTAGTATACATGTGCACGTACCATCCTCAGCAGTTATCGCAACCTGTCGGCTGCAGTCCATCACAAATCCATTGAGCTGCACATGAGACACCTGGTCCATGGTCACCACACTCTCTCCTACTGATACACACCCCTATGTGCCAATGGTGGGGAGAGAGAGAGAGAGAGAGAGAGAGAGAGAGAGAGAGAGAGAGAGAGAGAGAGAGAGAGAGAGAGAGAGAGAGAGAGAGAGAGAGAGAGAGAGAGAGAGAGAGAGAGAGAGAGAGAGAGAGAGAGAGAGAGAGAGAGAGAGAGAGAGAGAGAATGAGGATAGGAAGAACCATTGAACTCTGTAAAGTTTGTATTAAGAAAACCAATATTATAACCTACAATTTCCTCTGCAGATGGCTGAAAAAGATACATAATTCCAGACCCTCTGTCCACATAGTACTGTAGTTGTGAAGAATACAACATTCTACATGTGGTCATATAAACAGAACAAAGCAAAACTTACCTCATTGGTTTCATCTAGCTCTTCGAGTATGTTCAGTGCATAGTACCTTGCTTCGGTTTTCAGTCCTTGAGAGTTGCAAAGCATACACACTACAATAGCATACAAAATTTGAGATCACTTTGCTTTTCTACCATAAAGAACGGGTGTCTTTGGGTCAATCACAAATGCTGACTCAGCAGTGTTGACACTTTCCACTTTGACGTAGTTGTCTGCCCAGTCGTAGCTCCAGAATCCATGAAGCCAAAGAGTGGACGTGTTCTTCCATTGAGAGATCCTATACACACACATTATACAGGAGAGCCCTTCAATTTTTTTTCCAAACCCCCCATAGCAGGTGGGTTCCCTACCTACTGTCATTGTACTGGAAGCTGGTTGCATTCAGCACTTTGCCAACCTGCATGAATTGCCACACCCCCTGAGGAGATATGTTGGGGTACCTGGCTAGGACCATGGCCTACAAGAAAAGTGGTATGATAGTGAGGTGTGAACATTGTTCCCAGGCCCTCTGCTCGAGCCCTGCCACCATGGCTTAGGATGGCAAAGGTCACACATCAGCATCACATGCGGGGGAGAGCCTGGGAACAAGGCTAAGCAGGAACATAAACTCCCACCCGATCTGGGAAGAACAGCTCTAGCTTGTCATTAGCACAGTCTCCAAGTTGACCAGACTCCAGCTCGCCATAGCTAGTGATGCCAAGTTTCTTCAGGTCTACCTGCAGGTACACATGATACTCAAATACGCATGTATTGTGGATGCAGTACAACATCCTCATTATTTGTGCTCATTTCCAAAGCTGTGTATACCTGCACAATGCTGTCTCTGACTTGTGGAGGGAGAAGCTTGAACATTGCTGGGTCCTTAACCCACTCAGTGGATTCCAGAGTGATGCCCACCCCAGCAGTGAGGCGAGCAGGAGGGTCGGTTGGGTAGGACTGGTAGCTACATGTGGAAAGGAATATATATATTGTAGTTATTCATGCATGAGTAGCAATGAAATCCTTTGCACTTTAATGTATAATTGGCACCCTTTTACTAACTATAAGGCTATAGTCATGGGAACCTTTGTCTTGCTGCATATACACCATAGATATAGTATTAATACTACCTTCCAAATGTATACTGCCTTGCTGGTTGCTCCTGACCATAATTTGTATACTATATTGTGTGTGTATATAGGCCTGGCTATGACTGAACATAGCTATATCACACACTTGTAATCTCATAAGCTTAGTTATCCGTACATGACTACACCATACACACTTAACTTAATGTCACGAGGTTAGTATCCGTGTCTATACGTTAGTAACTGTATAACTGTATGTCCTCACACTACTGGGGAGCCTGGCAGGCCAGAGTCCCTGCTGCTCCAGCGAGAAGGGTCCGCCAGTGAAGGAGTAGTCTCCAGCCCTCACCATCACCACCACCCCACCCGCCGGCAGCCCGCTGCTGTTCTTCAACTCCCTGATGACGTCCCGGGCATGGGTGAGGGTCCGGAACGGCAGTCCCTCCGTCCC
>CBDBZY010000069.1:0-14962 GCA_965213685.1 bacterium | reverse complement strand
GAACACGCCATTCTGGACAGCAAGGATCCCATTGACGATTTTGTGTATGACGGCATGGAGGAGGCGGGGGAGGAGGAGGAGCACAAGGTATCGCACTACCACGACGGCGCGTTCCGATACGCCATCGACCTGCCCCTCGACAGGCCGGGCCTCGACGAGCAGGCGGCGCGCGTGCTGGACGGGCTGTTCTACACCTTCGAGGAATACGCCGAGGGAGACGACTAGGGCGGCGCCGCTTCTCCCGAACGGGAAAAAAGAGGATGCGCGGAATCCCCGCCCTCGTTTCGATGAAAGCCCGAGAGGGCGGTGGCGCAACGGATTTTCCGCCCGCGTCGCGCATCATGAAGAGTCGAGATGGACGCCCAGACACTGAAAAACCGGATACCCGGGATCGTCGAATCCCTCCTGCCTGAGTTGCGCGCGCTTGCGGACAGGATTTTCGCCCATCCGGAGGTCGCATACGAGGAGGCGAAGGCCGCCGGCTGGCTGGCCGACTTTCTCGAGGCGCGCGGCTTCGAGGTGGAGCGCGGCGCGGGTCGTCTGCCCACCGCCTTCAAGGCGCGGCGCAAGGGAGGCGCTGCGGGTCCGCAAATCGCCGTCATCAGCGAATACGACGCCCTCCCCGGCCTCGGCCACGCCTGCGGGCACAACGTCATCGCCGCCATGGGCGTGGGCGCGGCGGCGGCCGTGGGCGCCCTGGCCGACGCGCTGCCGGGGGCGATCATCAGCGTGGGCACGCCCGCCGAGGAGGGCGGGGCCGGAAAAATCCGGATGATCGGCGCGGGCGCGTTCGACGACGTGGACGCCGCCATGATGATCCATCCCGGGCAAAAGGACGAGATATACCGGCCATCCCTCGGAAGGGTGAAGATATGGATGGACTTCTACGGAAAACCGGCGCACGCGGCGGCGGCCCCCGAGCGGGGAGTGAACGCGCTGGACGCACTCGTCACGACCTACCAGAACGTCGGCCTGCTCAGACAACAGATGCCCGAGGACGCGCGGGTCCACGCCATGATCCTCAAGGGGGGAGACGCCGTCAACATCATTCCGGAGCACGCCCGGATGCTGTACTCGGTGCGCTCCCTGCACAAGGCGACTCTTCCGGAGCTCGTCCGCCGCGTCATCGCCTGCGCGGAGGGGGCCGCGGCGGCGCACGGCTGCCGCGCCGAGGTCGAGGCGGACCCTCTCGCCTATGAACCCCTCAAGCCCAACAAGGCGTTCGACGCGATATACGAGAGAAACCTGCGCGCCCTCGGAGTGGAGCCCAGCCCGCCGGACGGGCGACCGAGCGGAAGCACCGACTTCGGAAACCTGAGCTGGAAGATGCCGGCGATTCACCCGCGCCTGAAAATGGTGGATGCGGGCACCGTCGCCCACACGCCGGAATTCGCGGCGGCCTCGGGAGGAGAGGCGGGCAAGGCGCTCATCGGGCGCGGGGCGCAGGTGATGGCCATGACGGCGATAGACCTGATGGCCGCGCCGGAGAACATGGCGCGCGTCCGGCGCGACTTCGCCGCGCGCCGCGCGACTCCCTAGCGCTCGTCTATCGGCGCGTATTGCGACTCCAGATCGCCGATGTAGACCGCGCGGGGCCGGAAGAGCCGGTTGTCCGGCAGATACTCCAGAATGCGCGCCGACCACCCCGCGATGCGCGGCACGGCGAAGATGGGCGTGAACATGTCGGTGTCGATTCCCATCGCGTTGTAGATGATGCCGGAGAAGAAATCGACGTTGGGGAAGATGCCCTTGCCGCCCAAGTCCGCCACCACCAGGGGCCTCGAGCTTTTTCGCTATCTCGTAGAGATGGCCCGTGCCGGCGCGCCCGGAAAACTCCCGGGCGATGGGGTCGAACAGCCGCGCCCTCGGGTCGTAGGCCTTATACACGCGGTGGCCAAAGCCCATCACCTTCACCTTCTTCTCCTTCGCCGCGCGGAACCACTCCTCCGTCGTGGCGGGGTCTGCGATTTCCGTGAACGTGCGCAGGGTGGCCTCGTTCGCCCCGCCGTGCAGCGGCCCCTTGAGGGAGCCGATGCCCGCGACGATGGAGCTGTAGAAATCCGTCAGGGAGCTGTTCGTCACCATGGAGGAGAAGGTGGAGGCGTTCATGCCGTGCTCCGCATGGATGATGAGCGCGACGTCCCATCACCTCCGCCGTGCGCGCGTCGGGCGCCTCGCCCGTCATCATCCGCAGAAAATCCTCGGACAATCCCTTCGAGGGGTCAGGCTCTAGGATGGGGTCGCCCCTCCTCGCCCGCTGGATGGCCGCCACGAGGGTGGGAAACTGCGCCGTCAGCGTGAGGGCGATGTCGAAGTTGTTCTCCACCGTCACCTCGAACTCCCTGGGATGGAGGCAGCCCAGCATGGAGACGGCGGTGCGCAGCGTGCTCATGGGATGACACCGGGAGGCGATTTGCACGATCAGGTCCTTCACCTCCCCGGGCACGCCCCGGCGGGAGGCCAACTCCGCCTCGAAGGCGTCGAGCTCGGCCCGTGCGGGCAGCTTCCCGTAGAGGAGCAAATAGGCCGTCTCCTCATATCCCCCGCCCCCGGTGCAGAGGTCGTCGATGCTGTATCCGCGATAGATCAGCTTGCCGTTCGCCCCATCCACGTAGCTGATGGCGCTCTCGTTCGTGATGGCCCCCTCGAGGCCCTTCTTGAATTCCACGCTTCCGACAAATTGGCGGGGTTTCTCTTCAGCCATGGGCGTCTCCATGCACGAGGTGGTGAGTGAAAAGTCCAGAACGAAATGCGCTTCCCCGATGGGTTTCGCCGGCAGCGGGTTCCGGATGCGAAGCCGCCATCAGAAAGTATATTGTATACAAAACAGCGCGCCATCAAGATGAGAATACTATACAAACATTTCGCCCCACCATGCAATCATCATCGCCCACCGCCGGAAAGCCGCTCCAAGCGGCCGGCACCAAGAGGGATGCCCCCCCTGCCCCGGAACGTTTTCATCCCGCCGGCGGGCTGCACGCAGGATGCGGCCTCACGCGCCCAGAACCAGCACCAGCTCGCGCGCCAGCTTGGCGGCGGCGACCGCGCTGACGCCGGTGGCGTCCCACCCGGGCGCCAGCTCCACGAGGTCGGCGCCGATGAGGCGGACGCCCGAGGCACCCAGGACGGAGACGCAATCGCTCAACGCCTCGAAGCCGACGCCGCCGGGCTCCGGCGTTCCGGTGCCGGGCATCTCGCCCGGGTTCAGGACGTCCACGTCGAGCGTGAGGTATACCGGCCGCTCGCCCACCTCCTTCAGGGTCGATTCCACGCCCCGCCGGGTGAGGGGGCGCATCGTGCGGTGCGCGCGCATCCACCCGAACTCCTCCCGGGTGCCGGAGCGGACCCCGAACTGGCGCATCCGCCCGGCGCAGTCCATCTCGGCGACGCGCCGCATGACGCAGGCGTGGGAGAGGCACTCCCCCCGATACGCCTCCCGCAAATCCGCGTGCGCGTCCCACTGGAAGATGACGAGGTCCGCGAAGGCGCCCAGTGCGGCCCGCACCAGGGGCAGGCTCACCAAATGCTCCCCGCCCAGGGCGAGCGGACGCTTGCCGGCGCGGAATATCCCCTCCGCGCAGTCGCCGATGGCCGCCAGCACGGCTTCCGTCTCATGGGAGGGGAACGCGAGGTCGCCCAGATCGCACAGCGCCAGGTCGCTCAAATCCCTGTCCAGACGCGGGCTGTAGGTCTCCAGCCCGTCGGACGCGCTCCGTATGGCCTCGGGGCCAAAGCGCGCGCCCTTGCGAAAACTCGCCGTCCCGTCAAAAGGACATCCCAGGAGAACGACGCGCGCGGCCTCGAACCCTCCCCCGGCGCCCAGGAAGCGGGCCGGGGCGGCGGGGGCCATCAGCGGAGTATCTCCGCGACGTAGGGCGGGTGCGCGAATGCGGCCCGGTGGATGGCGGGAGAGTAATAGTGGGTCTTCTCATCGGGGTCGAGCGCCCGGGGCCGGACGCAGGCTTGCGCTTTCCCGGATTTGGGCGCCAGCGCGAACGACCATATCCCCCCGGGATAGGTGGGCACGTTGGCGAGGTAGAACGAAGCCGCCGGGAACACCCTGCGCACCCTCTTGCAGATGCTCCGCATCCGGCGTCCCTCGAATATCGGGCCCTGGGTTTGCGCGGCGTACAGGCCGCGCGGGGCCAGGGCGCGCTTCGCCGACCGAAAGAAAGACTCCCCCGTCAGCGGGCCCGCCATGGCGACGGGGTCCGTGGAATCCACGATGATGACGTCGAACGCTCCCTGATGACGCTCGACGAACTTCACGCCGTCCTCGATCCGTATCTCGACCCGGGGGTCGTCGAGGCCTCCCGAGATCTCCGGCAGGAACTCGCGGCAGCAATCCACCACCATGGCGTCAATCTCGACGAGCGTCACCCGCTCGACCGTCCTGTGTCGCAGCGCCTCGCGCACGCAGCCCCCGTCGCCGCCGCCGATGACGAGAACGTTCTTGGGCTCCGGGTGCGCGCACATGGGCACGTGCACCAGCATCTCGTGATAGACGAACTCATCCTGCTCGGTGGTCTGGATCACGCCGTCGAGGAGGAGTGCGCGCCCGAAATCCTCCGTCTCCACCAGGGCGATCTCCTGAAACGCGCTTTTTGCGGAAAAGAGGACGCGCCGCACCTTCATGGCGATGGCGGTGCCCGAGCCGTGGTATTCGGTGAGCCAGAAGCTCCCCCCCTGGACGGGGCCAGGGGGCATGAACGGCGCCTTTGTCAGCTCCACAGGATCACGCCCGCGAAAGCGGCTCCCGTTCTCCGGACGACGTGCTCCGCCGCGACGCTCCGGACTTCCCGCACCCGCTTGCCGCGAAACGCCATGCCATCCTCCGCCATTTGCCGGGCCCTCCCCTCCACCGTCTCGCGCGGGGCGCGATCGTGATATTCCATGATGAGGCCGCAGTGCGCCGCATCCTCCGGCAAGGCGACCGCCACCGCCGCCGTGATCGTCTGGCCCGGCGTATCGGAGGTCACCGAGGCGTAGGCGGTGGGCACCAGCGCACCCTGGGGCAGACGCAGCGGCGCGACCTCCTCGCAACCCGGCGGCAGTATGCTGCTCAGGCGCACCAGGTTCGTGTTGCCCACGCCCGCGTTCATCAATGCGGCGTCGAAGGCGTTCAGCAGGCTCGGGCCCTCCGCGCATCCATGGACCAGGAAATACTTCGCGGGCGTGGGGATGAGCATCGCTCCCGCGCCTCCTTCACCGGAAAAAAGAGAGAGGGGGAAGCTCCTATCCTTCGCCCGGCACAAAGGACGAATGCAAGGACGCGTCGCGGCTGGGAATGACGCCGCGCGCTATCTCCCGCACCTCTACGTGTTCCGCGCGAAAACCGGCTTCGAGATGCCGCAGCGCAGCCCCGCAATCGATCTCCCCGCAAGAGAAATAATCCACCGCGGCGTAGCGGTGCTCCGGCCACGTGTGCACCGCGAGGTGGCTCTCCTCCACGACGACCACCCCGCTCACCCCATGCGGGCTGAAGGCGTGAAACGCGCTCTGCACGACGGTGGCACCACTCAGGCGCGCGGCCTCGTTCATCAGCCGCTCGACCCGCACCGGATCGTTCAGCGCGTCCGACCCGCAATCATGCAGCTCCGCCAGGGTATGGCGGCCCAGGGAAGTCACCTCTCGTTTCCTCCCGTCCCGGGCGAGCGAGGCACCATCCACCCCACCCATCCCTCCATCCTCTTCCGGGGACTAAAAGCTGGGGGGCGTGGACACCCACAGGAGCCGCGCCCGCACCCGCGCGGGGTTCGCCACCTGATGGGTCCGGTCGGACGCGAAATAAAACCACTCGCCGCTCTTCGCCGTCATGCGCCTCTCCCCGTATCTCACCTGAACCTCGCCGCTCAGGACGTAGCCGAACTCCTCGCCCGCGTGGGCCTCCTCCTGGATCGACTCGCCGGACTCGATGGTCACGAGCGCGGGCTCCATGCCGCGGCTCGCCGCCCCCGGCACCATCAGCCGAAAGGCCCGCACCTCGGGGTACGTCTTCGCGTCGCGGCAATCCGCTGTGCCGAACACGATGCGCCCCTCCTCCCGACCCTGAAAGAACCGGACGATGTCGGTGTCGAGTGCCTCCAGAATTTCCAGCAGACTCTCGAGCGATGGCGACGTCAGGTCGCGCTCCAGCTGGGAGATGAACCCTTTGGTGAGGTTCGAGCGATGGGCCAGCTCCTCCTGCGTCAGGCCGCGGGAGCGGCGCAAACCCCGGATGCGCGCACCGACGCGCAACAGACGCTCCACGTGCCGGCTTCCCCGGGCACCGGCCGGCTTCCCTTTTTCCGCCTCGCTCGCCGCTCGCATCGCCCATCCGCCATCCGGTTCCATCCGTTCCCCGCCGCCCGGGCGCGAGAGAGTCACAGGGCACTCTCCCCCCGGAAGACGGGGCCCGCTCCGCCCGGACGGGACGTTTAGTAAAGCATCATTCAAAAAAACGTTTTTCTAAACAACAAAGGGGGGAAATACATATCTGTTCTTGGTCTCGATGTCAATCATTTTTGTCGTCCCCCAACGCCCCTCCTCCCCCGGGCGGGCGGAGAGCACCAGCTCCGGCCGGGCCAAGCCCCCCTTCAGATGACGACTCCCGCCGATTTTGGTATTTTGCGGGTTCCGGACGACTTCCCGCCTCACCGGAGAGGCATAAGCCCGCATGTGACCCAATCACGCGCGGATACGTATGGAGGGAAACATGGCAGCCCGTATCGAGATATATACCACCGAGCCCTGCACCTTTTGCACCGCGGCGAAGAACCTGTTGCGAAAACGCGGTCTGGAGTGGGCGGAACATCTGGTATTCGGCGGAACGCCCGAGTGGAAGGCCATGATGGCGCGCACCGGCGGAAAGTCCGTACCCCAGATCGTCATCGACGACGAGGTGATCGGCGGCTTCCCGCAGCTGCAGGCCTACGACAAGGAGGGGAAACTGGGCGAACTCGCGGGAGGGTAAAAAACCCCCCGGAGACGCCCCGCCCGCCCCCGACGCGCGCGCGTCAAACCAGCAAACCGGATGGAGGGGAAAACGCCATGCCGCTCATGCGTCCCAGCGCATACAAGGAGAGCCTGCGTGACGGCCGCGCGGTCTACTACCGGGGCGAGCGGGTGGAGGACGTCGCCTCCCACCCCGTCATCGGAATCGCGGTCGAGCACGCCGCCATTGACTACGAGATGGCGGAGAATGAACGGGAACTGGCGCTGGTGGATGGGCCGGACGGCCCCTACTCGCGCTATTACCATATCCCCGAGAGCGCGGACGACCTCCTCCGGAGAAGCGCCCTCATCGAGCGGGCCACGGCCCTGGGCGGCACGCTCGTCGTTCTCATCAAGGAGATCGGGAGCGACGCGCTGTTCGCCCTCCGCCTGCTCGCCTCGCACATCGACAGACACAAGGGCACGAACTACCTCGCCCGCGTCCGGAAATTTCATGAACACTGCCGGGACAACGACCTGGCCGTCGCCGTCGCCCAGACGGACGTCAAGGGGGACAGGGGGAAAGGCCCAGGCGGGCAGGCGCATCCAGACTATTACGTTCGCGTGGTCGCCGAGGACGATGCGGGCATCACCCTGCGCGGGGCGAAGGTACACACCTCTGTGTCCACCAACGCGCACGAGATCATCGTGCTGCCGACGAGGAACATGGGCGCGGGGGACGAGGCCTACGCGGTGGCCTGCGCCGTTCCCGCCAACGCGCCCGGCCTCACCATGCTGGCCAGCGGCTACGGGGGCAGGGAGGGAACCCGCTTTGAAAACCCCATCTCCACCAGGCACAAGATGATGGAGACCCTCACCGTCTTCGAGGACGTGAAGGTTCCCTGGGAGCGCGTGTTCCTGAACGGGGAGGTGGAGATGGCCGGGCCGCTGGCGAAGACGTTCGTGGAGTTTCACCGCTTCACCGCCGTGAGCTACAAGCTGCCGCTTGTGGATTTGTTCGTGGGCGCCTCGCACCTCATGGCGGAGTACAATGGCATCCTGCGGGCGGGCCACGTGCGGGACAAGCTGGCGAAGCTCATCGCCTACGCGCAAATCTGCCGGGGCATGACGCGCGAGGCCGCCAGGGAATGCCGGATGGTCGAGGGGGTCGCCGTGCCGAACGCGGAGATCATCAACATTGCGAAGCTCCACTTCGCCACCGGCTACCACCAGGCGCTCGGGTGGGTGCAGGACATCGCGGGCGGACTGCTCGTCACCGGGCCGAGCGCCGAGGACATGGAAAACCCCGCGCTCGCCGGGCTGATCGACAAATACCTCGGCGCCTCGCCCGCCGCCTCCGCTGCGGACAGGCTCCGGCTCATGAACCTGATCGCGGAGGTCACGGCGTCTGACTTCGCCGGCTACCAGGCCGTGCTGGCGGTTCACGCGGAGGGCAGCATCGAGGCCGAGAAGATGACCATCTGGCGCGAGCACGAGGTCGGCGCGGCGGTCGAATACGCGAAGCGACTGGCGGGCATCTCAGAATAGCGAACGGGGGAGGCCGGACAGGATGGAGACGACCCGGGCGCTTGTGGCGATCTGGATAAACGTCGCCCCGGAGCACAGGGAGGAATTCCGGCGGTGGCACAACTGCGAGCATTCCACGGACAGGCTGGACGGTCCCGGCTTTCGCGTCGCCTACCGCTACAACGCGGCCGAGGCGGCAGCCCGGCACAACATTTTGTGCACCTTCGAGGGGGACGACCTCGCGGCCTTCGAGAGCGCCTACTATCTCGCATCCAGAAACAACCCCTCCCCCTGGACGAGAAAGTGCATGGCCTTCATCCAGGACGCCGAGCGCGCCGTCTTCCGCCTGCGGGAGTCCGTCGGCGAAGCCCACCGGTATGACGCCCCCTATATCTACATGGTGAGTCCGATCCCCCGGGGCGGCGAGGAGGAGCAGGAGGAAATCCTGGCCTGGTATCGCGAGGAGCACCTCGCCCGCCTCCACGCGGTGGGGGGGATGACGCGAGGCCGCGTGTTCCAGTTCGACGCGGGCGCCACCGGCGGCGGGACGACGGAGGCGAGAATCCAGGACACGAAGACGAGGGCGCGCCCCATCCTCGCGCTCTACGACCTGGAGGACCCCCGGATACCCGCCTCCGAAGCCTGGGCCGAGGCCGCCTACGGCACCCCCCGAAGCGCGGCGATGAAGCCCAGGCTCCGGGACGCCGTCCGCGAGTCGTGGTGGCTCGACTTCTCCAAATGGAAGCGCGGTTGAGGCGCGCTCCCAAGGCACCCGGAACGAGGCGGGAGATGTTTCCGCCTCTCCTTTCGACATTTCCAAGCTGAAGGCGAGGGGCTATACTCCCCATCACCCATGGGGGGCGAGGAGATCAGGCAGACTTTCCGGCTGAGTGCGAAGGCTCCTTTCCGCTCAGGGGGGTGCTGAGGAACGGATGGCCACTGTAAGCGTCGTGATACCCACCCACAACCGCGCCGACCTCATCGGCGAGGCGATTCGCTCGGTGCTAGCTCAAACGTTCCAAGATTTCGACGTCCACATCGTCGACGATGGGTCCACCGACAACACAAAAGACGTCGTCGACTCGTTGGACGACGGAAGGCTGCATTACTTCTGGCAGGAAAACAGCGGCTTGCCCGCAGATGCGCGCAATGTCGGGATTCTCCGTTCGGGGGGGGAGTTTGTCGCCTTTTTGGATTCAGACGACGCCTGGTTCCCCGACAAGCTCGAGCACCAGGTGTCGGCGATGCGAGCGAACCCGAATTGCGGCATCGTCGCCTCCAACTACAAGTGTATGGGCGATCACCCCCTGCACGACCAGATAACCATGCGGGACAACATTCCTGCCGGCAAGGTATTCGAGGCGCTGCTTCACGCAAATTTCATCGGCACGTCCATGGTGATGGTGCGCCGCTCCGCACTGGAAAAAGTGGGGGCGTTCCACACCGACCCTTCGATACGCTGTGCCGAGGATTTCGACCTGTGGCTCAGAATCGCCTACCATTTTGAATTCGAGCCCATCAGAGAGGTGGGCGGCGTCTACAGGATACATTCCTTGAACCTGGCGAAGGGTGGTGCCTCGCTCGACTCCATCTTCGCCCCCATTCGCGTCGTGGAAAGAATCGACAAAATGTACCGCCTCCCCAAAAAACTGATGCGGTCCGCTTTGTCGGAGCACTACGCGCGGCAAGCGTTTCATTTCTTGCGGGCGGGCGACCCCCAATCGTTCCGGCAATCCATCCGGCATGGCGCCAGGCACCGCGTGACGGCGAAACACATCGGGCTTCTGCTGGGGCACGCCTTGCTGGGGACAGGTGGGCTGATCCGGTTTTTCGATTTTATCCGCCACTGGGGGCTGAATCCTTCCAGCTCGCATGTCCGCTAATCGCTAATGAGGGCCGATACCGCCCGAAACGCGCGCCCTTCTTCTCCGGAGAATCCGTGCGCACCCGCTCCCCCCTGGGGCCGGGGACAGCAGGGACGCACTCCGCCCCGGGCGTCCCGGATGATGAAAACGGCCTGATGCAGGGAATGAAAGGGGGGCGAACGCCCTAGACCTTCTCGCCGCGCTTTCTGATGTCGGCGACGACCCTGGCGACCCCGCGCTTGGCGATGATCTTGAGGCCCCGCGCGGAAACGAGGAGCTTCACCCAGCGCTTCTCCTCGGGGAGATAGAAGCGCTTCGTGTGCAGGTTGGCCTCGAAGCGCCTGCGGGTCTTCTTGTGCGAGTGGGAGACGTTGTTCCCGTACATGACGCTCTTGCCGGTGACGGCGCATCGCCTGCGCGCCACCACGTTGCGTGCGGTCTTCATCTATCTGGTCTCCCGAAATGGCTGGTGACTGCGGCAGAATTTGCAATACTTCTTGAATTCGAGCCGGTCCGGGGTGTTGCGCTTGTTCTTGGTGCTGGTGTAGCGCATTTTCTTGCAGGTTGTGCACTCGAGCTGGATGTTGTCGCGCATCTGGAAACCTCATCTCAAATCAACGTCTTGGGTAGCGTCGGCCCATCCCAGAAGGCGAACCATAGCCAAGCCCGCGAAAAAAGGCAAGCCCCGCAAGCGATTATCCCCGGCCCCCCAGTTGCGCTAGAATCAACGGGTCGCGGAAAAGCGCACTGGCCGCTCGGGGGACTGGCCTCGACGCGCGGGCAGGGGCGGAAGATGAGCACCGGAACCGTAAAGGAGAGAGAAATTGGGCAAAATCGTCGCGTATCTGGGACTCGGAACCATGGGCGGGGCCATGACCGGCAACCTTCTCAAAGCGGGCTTCGAGGTGCGCGGGTTCGACCCGTCGGCGGAAGCGCGCGGGCGGGCGGAGGAGGCGGGCGCCCGAACCTTCGACTCCCCGGCGGAGGCTGCGGCGGCGGCCGACGTCATCTGCTCATCCGTGCCCGAAACCGGGGATGTCGCCGACGCCTACCTCGGCGAGAGGGGAGCGCTCCTCACCGCGAAGAGGGGCGTCGTCTGCTTCGATTTCTCGACCATCTCCCCGAGCGGCAGCCAGGCCATCGCGGAGCAGGCGGCGCAAAAGGGCGCGATATTCCTGGATACGCCCGTGAGCGGGAGCGCCCCCAGCGCCATCAGGGCGGAGCTCAACGTGATGGTCGGCGGCGACGCGGCGGCACTCGACCGGCACCGCGACGTTCTGGAGGCCGTCTCCGAGTCCATCCACCACTTCGGGCCCAACGGCGCGGGCCTGCACATGAAGCTCGTGGCCAACCAGATCGTCTCCGTGTTCCTCTCCGTGGTGTCGGAGGGACTCACCCTCGGGGAGCGCTCGGGACTCGACCCCGTGGAGATGATGGAATACCTCAAGGAGGCCTCGATCCCGAAGATTCTCGCCATCAAGGGGCCCGCCCTGGCGAGAAGGGACTACACGCCCTACTTCAAGGTTGACCTGATGCGAAAGGACCTGCGCCTCATCTCCGAGATGGCGGAGGCCGCCACGACGCCCACGCCCTTCGCCGCGATGGCGCGGCAGGTCTTCATCGCCGCGTCGGCCATGGGCTTCGGCGATGTGGATCAAAACGCCGTGCGCGCGTTTTTTGACAGGAGCGCCGGCCTCGACGCCTGACCCGCAGCACCGGAAGCCTAGGTCGCCCGCTTGAAAAAACCCGCCACCGGGAGTTCCGCGCCCACGCCCCGGGCCCTGGCGCGCCGGTAGAGCTCCGCGCCCAGTGCCACGTCCTCTATCGCGACTCCCTGGCTCAGGAACAGGTTGACCTCCTCGTCCGACGCGCGCCCGGGCATGGCGCCCGTCGCGATCAGCCCGATTTCCGACACCTGCCCCCACTGGATGACGTTCGCCCGTATGGCGCCCGCGAGGTCTCCGCTCTCGAACTCCGCCCCCTCCAGGTTGTCCGTCGCGATTCTCCCCCGCGCCGCGCGGCGAAACGTCTCGTCGTCCACCTCGCGGTTCGTGATGCGGTTGGAGCCCGCCGCGATCACCGTCGTGCCCGGCTCCAAATCCTTCCCGTCAAAAACAGGCGCGCGCGCCGTGGTGATGGTGCACACGATCTGCGAGCCTCGCACCGCCTCGCGCGCGGATTCCACCGCGACGAGCTCGGCGTCCACTTTCTCCCGCATGGCGCGAACAAACTTCTCCCTCTTCTCGGGGCTGCGGCTGTGCACTTTCACCAGCTGGAGGTCGCGCGCGCAGCAGAGCGCCTCGAGCTGTGCCCGCGCCTGCCAGCCCGTCCCGATCAAACCGGCCACCGACGCATCCGCCCGCGCCATGTATTTCGCGGCGACGCCGCTCGCCGCCCCCGTGCGCATCTGCCCTTGTACGTTGGCCTCCATGAGCGCCAGCATCTCCGATGTGTTCGCGTCCCAGAGCAGGAAAATGAACCGCACGCCAATCCCCGGGAACGTGGTGTAGGCCTTCAGCCCCAAATATCCCTCGCTCTCATCGACCATGCCGCCAAACATGACGTGCATCGTCCCCTTGGGAACGAAAACCCGCCTCCTCGGCTGGTTCGGCGCCCGCCCCTCCCCCTGGGCGCGGAAGCACTTCTCCACCACGTCCATGACATCGGACATGCGCACGAGCTGTTTCACGTCGGACTCATTCAAGTAAAGCAACGTCCCCTCCCCTCCCCATGCGAAAATTCTCCGGAACCAGGACCCATCACGCCAGGGCGGCGCTGCAGAAAGTGACCGTTCCTTGCGGGTCCAGCCACTGGCTGTAGCGAAGCACCTCCCCCTCGCACGCGCCCAGAACGCGCAGCATGGTGTAGACGGGCGCAAGCCCGCACACCTTTCGCGCGTCCCCATCCGCCGCCACGCTCCAATAGAACGCCTCCGCATCTCCCCGACACGCCGCGTTCAGGGATCGCCCGTCCGCTTGCGCGAGTTCGCCGAGCCGCGCCGCATCCACCGGGCGCTCGTCCCCGAACTGGGGGCCGACATGCGCAAAATCCGCACTCGCTATCAGACAGACCTCCCCGCCGTTTCGCCCGTATGCGGAGATCGTCTCTCTCAGGGCGGCGACGAAAGACTCCACCCGCTCATCCCCCCGGGGAGATTCTCCGTTCACGACAAACTCTCCGAACGAACCCACGAGGATGGGGACGAACCGGACCGGCCGAACGCCCGCGAAGAGATACCGGAGAAAAACCGCCTGAAACTCGATGGCGTGCTCCGCGCGATGCGCGAACTCCTCCTGAAACGCATTTCCGTTGAGCCGGCCCGAGAGCCCCTCCACAAACTCGGCGTGCGTCTCCAGAGCGCCGAACGGCGTATCAAACGATTTGCGGGTGAGATGATAGAGGCTCCGCGTCGGGGCGTGGGCCGTTCCCAGAACGACGAACAGATCGGCGGTCGCGCGCTCCGCGACGGCCTTGTACGCCCATGCGAAGGTGGTGCCCCCGCGATGAAAATCAATGTGCGGCGCCATGACCGCCCGAAGCGACGGGGCGGACGCCGCCGGATGGCCCGATGGCCGGCCGGGACCGTCGGCAGCGGTGAAAAACACCCGTCTATCCGGGACCGCAACCGCTCCGGGTCCGCCTCGTAGCTCCTGCCCGCCAGAAAAGCCGGGCGCACGGGGGAGCGCAGGAAGGCGTCCTTTATCGAGGCGCTCCAGGCCGAAAAGCCGTCCCCTCGAGGAAGCGCGCCTCCTCGAGGCGAGAGACGACCTCCCGACAGGTCTCCTCGGATATCTCCAGCCCGTGCAGGGACGCGCACCGCTCCCGGACGCCCTCCAGGGTGTGGCGCCCGTCCAACCGCTCGAGCACGGGAGCCAAAGAGATGGGCACGAGAAGAACCGCGTCGCTTATATGAAGCGGATCCCGCAACATCAGCACCCTTTGGCCCCCATGATCCGTGGGGATGGCCTCCAGGGGCCTGAGCTTCCATCGCCTGGACGACATATGCCGAGCCTCTCGCCTTCCTGTTCAGTGGGCGCGCTTTCCAAAAAAAGGGAACCGCCAGTATCCCCAGAATCGACAAACCGGCCAGTGCGTAGAAACCGGGGGCGAACGACCCGGCCCAGTCCCGTATCGCGCCAATCGCCCAGGGCCCGACAAAGCCGCCCAGATAGCCCATGCCGATGATCAAGCCTCCCGCCTGCCCGACCTGGTTCCGCTCCACGTGTTGCGCGGGATACGCCAGGCAAAACAGGAACCAGTAATTCGTGGTCAACCCCAAAACGGAGGTTCCCAGCGCGGACGCCCACGCATTTCCCGCCGGCATCAGGGCGAGCGCCGCGGCGGTGAGCAACCCGCACAAAAGCACCATCACCCTCTCGCCGCCGAGTGCCGCCGCCGTTTTATGCGCCGTCAGGGAGGCGAAAATGCCGAGCCAGGGCACGCTCGACACGATAGCAGCGGCGCCCGCCTGCGACCAGCCCTTTCCCGTCAGCACGGTGGGCAGCCAGCCCAGACTCGTATAAAAAACGATGTTGTTGACGAACAACGAGGCAGCGACCGCCCAGACGGCGAGCGTTCGATGCGCGGCGCCCCCTCTCCGGGGAGGCGGATTCGGACGCGACGTCCCGTGCGATGAGAGCGGGAATTTCTTTGCCAGA
>CBDBZY010000068.1:0-9153 GCA_965213685.1 bacterium | reverse complement strand
ACACCGGAAACATCGGCCGGCTGTGCGTCGGGATGGAGGCGCGCCTCCACATCATCGAGCCGACGAAGTTCGACCTCTCGGACGCCGCCCTGAGAAGGGCGGGACTCGACTACTGGCCCGACCTGATGCTCACCACCCACAAGAGCGCGGAACGCTTCCTCGAATGGCTGGGCGAGAGGGAGCCGTGGCTGCTCACGAAATTCGGGCGCCTCCGCTTCGACCGGGCCGCCTATCGGGAGGGGGACGTGCTGATACTGGGAAACGAAAACACCGGCCTGCCCGAAGCGTGGCACGCCCGCTGGCCCGACCGGCGGATTTACGTGCCCATGCCCGGGCCGATTCGCTCCTACAACCTCGCCAACACCGCCGCCATCGTCCTCGCACAGGGACACGTTCAGCTGCATGCGGCCGACCCGGCGGCGAGGCACCGGGGCGCGCCGGACGCCATCTCCTGAGAGCAGACGCGCCCTCCGCGCGGCCAGCAACCCCAGGGAGGGGGGCGGCCGACGGGGGTTCAGGGCGACGTCATGTCCACCCAGCCGCCCTCCCGCGCGCTGCGCAGGCAAGCCTCGGCCAGGCGGACGTCGCGGACGCCGGCGGACAGGTCAGCGGAAAAAGGCGCGTCGCCCGCCACGTGCCGGATGAAACCCTCCCAGCCGAAGCGGTAGGGGTTCTTGTAGGGGGTGCGGGCCGGCTCCTCCTCCCACCCCTCGCGGTAGTCCACCGAAACGTCCATGGCGTCGGGGTCGCGGCCCATGAGAAAACCGCGCACGGCCGGCGTCTCGCCCGCCGCCTGCTTCCAGCAACGCCGCAGCCCGGCCACGGCGGTGCCGCCGGTTCCGTCCACCTGAAAGGTCACCAGGTCGTCGCGCCGCACCCGGGTGGACCAGGAGCTGAAAATCGCCCCGCGCGCGCCGCTTTCGAGCTCCAGCAGGGTATGCGCGTTGTCCTCGACGTCCACCGCGAAGCGCCCCCCCGCCTCGTCGGCGCGCTCGGTCTGCCCCGTCCACGCGAGTGCGGCCACGCGCGCAATCGGCCCGAGGACGCCCTCGATGACGTATCGCCAGTGGGGGTGCATGTCGAGGATGAGTCCGCCGCCCGCCGCCTTGCGGTAGTTCCAGCTCGGCCTTTGGGCCGCGGCCTCGCGCCCATCGAAGACCCACCACCCGAACGCGATCTGAAAGCCGATGACGCGGCCCAGAAAGCCGCTGTCCACCACCTGGCGAAGTTTGCGGAACCCCGGCAGGAAGAGCTTGTCCTCCACGGCGCCGTGCTTGATTCCCTTCGCCCGTGCCGCGCGCAGCAGGGCCATTCCGTCCCGAACGGTGGGCGCCACCGGCTTCTCGGCGTAAATGTGCTTGGATGCGGCGATGGCGCGCCGCAGCGCATCCGGCCGCAAGTGCGTGGCCGCCGCGTCGAAGAAGACGGGATAGGCCGCGTTCGCCAGAGCCGCCTCCAGGTCGTCCGTCCATTCGAGGCCGCCGTTTTCCGCCGCAACCCTCGCGAGCCGCTCCCGATTCCTCCCGACGAGCAGGAGCCTCGGCAGGATTTTCTCGCCGCCCACGTCGAGGCCGCCCTCGGCGATGATGGGGACGAGCGAATTCCTCAGGTGCTGAAAGGAGCAGATGCCCCCCGTCGCCCCGTGCAGAATGATTCCCAGCGCCCGCGCCGCCATGTGCCCGCCCCGTCCCTCTCGGCCCGCCCGACCCCGCCACCGATTCGCCTGGAGAAGCCGCGCACCGCCCCGTTCCGGCGGACGCGCGGAACGACGTCCCCTACGCCTCCAGGCCCGCCATCAGCTCCGCGGGGTCGATGGGCAGCCGCAACTCGGCTCCGCGCTTGGCCGAGAGGTCCATCGCCATGGTCAGCATGAGGTTCCGATGCCCCTCGGCGGCGGTCGCGTGGGGGGTGCGCTTGCCCGAATAAATCCGCTGGAACCAGGAGTTCGTCTCCTCCCGCATGGGGCCCCACAGCTCTCCGTCATACATGTCGCCGGGGGGGAAGCTGGTGAGGAAATCGACGTTGCGCCGCGCTTGCAGGTCGAAATCCTCGGGCTGGTAGGCGGGCCCTTGCGAGAATTCCGACGCCATCACCACGTCGCGGTGCGTGTCCTCGATGTCCACCACCCCCCTGGTGCCCACGATTCCGATCTCGAGTCCATAGACGGCGCCGGGCCATTCCTTGGGCAACGCCCAGCAGATGTTCATGCTCCAGATGGCGCCGTTCTCCATCGTGAACACGCCGAAGGTCGCGTCCTTCGTGCCGAGTTCGCTCAGAACGCGATCGGTCGAGCGCGCGTACACCGAGACGGGACTGGCGTCGCCCATGATCCACATGCACATGTCGAGGCTGTGGGTCCCCGACACGACCATGGGCGTCAGAAACCGGCGATCCCGCGAGAGGCGAACCTCTCCGCTCGGCGCCATGCGGTTCATGAAGGCGCGCGTGACCGCCGCTGTGATGTCGCCTATCTGCCCGTTGTCGACGCGCTCCTTCACGGCGAGAAAGCGTCGCCGAAAACGCTGCGTGTAGCCGACGACGGCGTCCGCACCGGCCGCTTCGATTGCCGCGAGCACGGAGGCCGACTCGCGCGCGTCCGTGGCGAGCGGCTTTTCAATCAGCATCGGCAGACCGCGCTCCGCCGCGGCGAGGGTGGGTTCGACGTGTGCCCATGTCGATGTGGCGACAATCACCGCGTCCACCTCCGGGCGGGCGATGAGCTCCCGAAAATCGGTGGTGAAGTAATCGGCTCCGATGTCTTCCTTGAGCTTCTCCCCGACCCGCGCGTTCATGTCGGAGAGGCCGATCCACCCGATTCCGGGAAAATCCTTGGCCAGTGCGCCCCGCATCCGCCCCACGACTCCGCAGCCGACGATGGCCAGCCCCAGTTCTGTTTTATCCGCCATTCATTCTCCTCCGCGTGATGGAAGCCCCGCTCGCATGGCCCCGCGCCCGGCCCGATGCGGCCACATGAAAATGAAAACCGCCGGATGCGCCAGATGACGCCGCGCATCATAATGTACCGAAGCCGGTTCGGGAAGGCGGCGGGACGATACGCGCGCACGCGACGGCTGCGGCGCCCCCGCCGCGAACGTCCAAACCGGTCGGATAGCCCCCCGAGGGCTCTATCCGGCGCCCCGTCTCGGGCGCCTGCTCCCCCGTCCGCCGAAAGCGCACACAGGAGAAAGCCGACAGAACGCGAGGCTGCGGCGTCCGGCTCTCGGGAGGCACCTCGGGGTTGCGGGTTGGATCGGAAGGGCGGGCGGTCTGGATTGACAAACCCGCCGCAGGGCGTTATCAATCTTCTCAACGCACCTGCATCCTCCAAATAACCATTGCTGTTCGCAGTTGGCGGAAAAGACGATCGCGGCCTGTTTTAAAACAACAAAGCGGATATCTTCCGTAGCGGCGGGGCCGAACCGCCAGCCGCGAAGGCGGCACACCGCGTCAATCGGACGGCTATCCGCGCGGCACGCGAGGTATGAATTTTGGATTTCCTCAACACCCGTGGACATGTGCTCCAGCGCGAGACCCTGCGTTTTGCCCGCCGCCTCGGCGCGCTCGGGGGGGGGGGGGGGGGGGGGGGCGTCGCCATCCCGCCGCATACGGGAACGGCATGTGCGCATGAGACGACGACAGCAGCGATCAGCCACCGATCGCTCCTCCCTGCCGCTGTGCGCACAGCGGAAGTGAAGTCTTCATGCGCCGCTTGAGGCCGCAGCTCGAGGCCGCCCGCGAACTCGCGCGGGCGATCGGCGGGCGGGACGCCGCGGTGTTTTTCACGACCCAGTGCATCCTCCTCGTCCTCGCCCTCCTGATCCAGAGCATACTGGCCTATACGCTTCTTCCCGAGGGACGGGGAGTGTACGCCGTCTGCACGGCGTTCTCCGCCCTGCTCCTCCTGATCTTCACCCCCGGCATCATGGATGGGGCGCAGCATTTCATCATGACGGGGAAGATGGACATCTCGGAAAGCATGTCCGCTGTCCTAGTCATTGGCCTGGCGAGCTTCGGATTGTCCATCCTGATCGCAGTCCCGCTGATCCACAGCGACATCGCCATCTTTCGCAAGGCGGAGCCGCTCTCCTTTTACCTGGCGATCCTCCTGATCCCGCTCATGGCGCCCTCGCTTGCGATGTTGCCCCAATTCATCGCTATCAGGCGCTTTGAGCGCATCGGGGTCTTCTCCGTGTTTCGGGTCTCGGTGAACGCGCTCTCCATCCTGCTTCTCGCCTGGTTCTGGGGAATCAACGGCGCCATCATGGCATTTGGCGTCGGGCACCTTGTCGGGCTCGTCCTCTGCATCCGGCACCTGCGGCGGCACAGCGGTCTGGTTCTGAAGATGCCCTCGCGCTCCACTCTCGATCCCATCCTCGGCTACGGCCTGAGAAACTATGCCGCGCAGATCAGCGGCCGCATCAAACCGCTGGCGAACGTGGTCGTTCTCGGATTCATCGCGAGCAGTTCGGAAATCGGATGGTTCGCCGCGGCGAACGCGCTGATGTTCCGCTTCTCTCTCATCGCCGAAGCGATATGCAGCGCGCTGCTGCCCCGCATCACGGGAGAGGAGAGGAACCGAACCGAACTGGTCGCGTCCTGCCTGCCCCTCGTGTTATGGGGCACTGCGGCCGCACTCGCCGCATTCCTCCCCGTCAGCGTGACAGCGGTTCGGCTGATACTTTCAGAAGCCTTCCTGCCGGTCGTGCCACTCTGCTGGATTCTCGCACCCGGGGTCATCGCCCACGCCTTCTCCGAACCATTCCAGATATGGCTTAGGAGCATCAACCGCCCGGAAATCTGCTCGTGGGCGGCGTCCCTCGGATTGTGCGTGAATCTCGGCATGATTCTTTTGTTCTACCCGGCACTTGGGGTCGAGGCGGCCGCCTGGGCCGTCACAGGCGGTTTTGTTTGCCGCTGCATTTTCCTCGCAATCGTGTTCCGCAAGATGACGCGAACGCCGTGGAATTCGATGTGGCAGCCTCGGCGCGTCGATCTGATTGACCTCGGGAACGAAAAAACGGCGGCGGGCGAATAGCGCGGAGGGCGCAGCCTCTCGCAGCAAAAGACGGGACGTCGCTTCCTATCTTGCGGCGATTACCGGGAACAAGGAATGGCTGGGCGGCGCGCTGGTGCTACGACAAACCGGGGCCGGAAGGGGCTGGCGAAGGTGAGCGGCCCCGCCCGCGCGTGGCCGGTGCGCGCCCTCTCCAAAACAAAGGGCCGCGGGGTCGCCGCGGCCCTTGCGCTTTTCCTGGTAGCGGGGGGAGGATTCGAACCTCCGACCTTTGGGTTATGAGCCCAACGAGCTACCAGACTGCTCCACCCCGCATCAATATGCTGTATTTACCCCCGCATCGGGATTCTGTCAAGGAGCGCCGGCGACTTTCTTTCTCCCGCCGCGTCCCCTCGCGTCCGCCGGTCAAATCAAACATCCGGAATCATTGCTCCGCAGAAACGAACTCATAGACGATCTCGCCTTTCTTCACCAGGCCGAGGTCTTCGCGCGCGATTCTCTCGATCGCCCGCATATCGGAGCGCAAGGAGCGAATCTCCGCGCGCAACGCCTTGTTTCGCGTCCTGATTTCGCCGATCTCCCGCCGGAGGGCGGACACGCGCTCCCTGTTCTCGATGACGGCGAGATACCCGTCCCGGCCCAGCCACGCCGAACCCAGCAGGAAGGTGATGACGCCCGCGGACAGCCAGAAGAAAAGCCGCCCCGGCGTCGATGGGCCCGCACCGGATGGTCCTCCCGCTTTTCGCACCGCGCTCAGGCTCCCTCCGGGGGGGGGGGGGGGGGCTTTCCGGGTGCCGGACGCTACAGCCCGGCGAACGCCCCGCGCGCGGCGGCCAACGTGGCCTCCACGCTCTCATCCGTATGGGCGGAGGACATGAACCCCACCTCGAACTGGCTCGGGGCGAAGCCCACCCCTCCTTGTAGCATAGCATGAAAGAATTGGGCATACCGGGCGGCGTCCGAGCGGGCGGCGTCCGAAAAATTCCGCACCGGCCCCTCCTGGAAAAACGCGCAGAACATGGAGCCGCACCGCGCGCCGGCGAGCGGAACGCCCGCCCTCCGCGCCGCGTCCGCCATCCCGTCGGAGAGCGCCCTCACCCTCCCCTCCAGTGCCTCGGGCAGCCCCTCCTCCTCCATGACCCGGAGCGTCTCTACTCCCGCCGACATGGCCAGGGGGTTTCCCGAGAGCGTGCCCGCCTGGTAGACGTCGCCGAGCGGCGCGACGCGCTCCATCACGTCGCGCCTGCCGCCATAGGCGCCCACCGGCAACCCGCCGCCGATCACCTTGCCGAGGGTGGTCAGGTCGGGCCGGACCCCGAAGAGGGCCTGCGCGCCGCCCCTTGCCACCCGAAATCCCGTCATCACCTCATCGAAAATGAGCAGGGCGCCCGCCTTTTCGGTCTCCTCCCGCAGGGTCTCCAAAAACCCGGCCTCCGGAAGAACGAGCCCCATGTTGCCGGCCACGGGCTCGACGATGAGGGCGGCCACCTCCCCGCCGCGCCGCGCGAAAAAATCCTGCACCGCCCCGGCGTCGTTGAAGGGGAGCGTCGCCGTGTTTCGCGCGTAATCGCGCGGCACGCCCCCGCTGTCCGGCACGCCCAGGGTGGCACCACCGCTGCCGGCCTTGACGAGGAGGCCGTCGGCGTGGCCGTGGTAGCAGCCCTCGAACTTGACGATCACGTCCCGGCCCGTGAACCCGCGCGCGAGGCGAATGGCCGACATCGTCGCCTCGGTGCCCGAGTTCACGAAGCGCAGCAGCTCCATGGAGGGATACGCGGCGTGCACCAGCTCCGCCAGTTCGGTCTCGAGGGCCGTGGGCGCGCCGAAGCTCGTGCCGCGGGCGGCCGCCCGCCGGATGGCCTCCACCACGCGCGGGTGGGCATGGCCCAGAATCAGCGGCCCCCAGGAGAGGACGTAGTCGATATAGACGTTGCCGTCGGCGTCCCAAACCAGGGGGCCCTCCCCCCTCTCCACGAAGAGGGGCGTGCCGCCGACGCCCCGAAACGCGCGGACGGGGGAGTCCACCCCGCCCGGGATGCGGCCGCGCGCGCGCGCGAACAATTTTCGGGATATGGCCTGATTCACGGCAGGTATTTTCCGATGAGGAGTCCCAAGCGCCGCTTCGCCGCCTCCGGGATGCGGGCGCGCTCCGTGATGATGGCGGTCGCCAGCGTTCCGGCGAAGGGGCTGGCGCCGTCGACGTCGGGTGCCGCCTCCCGGATGATGGACTGCGCGAGGGCCGCGTTGCGCTCCAGCTGGGCGATCACGGCCTCCACGCTGACCGCCTCCTCCCCCTCGCGCCAGCAGTCGTAGTCCGTCACCAGCGCGATGGTGGCGTAGCTCATCTCCGCCTCGCGCGCCAGCTTGGCCTCCGGCATGTTCGTCATGCCGATGACCGAAGCCCCCCATGCGCGGTAGCGGAGGCTCTCCGCCCGGCTGCTGAACTGGGGACCCTCCATGCACACATACGTCCCGCCGGCGTGCATGGTCGCGCCCGCCCGGAGCGCCGCGCCCCGCAGAACCCCGCTCAAAACCCCGCACACCGGGTCCGCCATCGACACGTGGGCGACGACGCCATCGCCGAAGAACGTGCCGGCGCGCGTCCGGGTGAGGTCGATGAACTGGTCGGGAATCACGATGTCCCCCGGGTGGATGTCTTCTTTCAGGCTGCCCACCGCGCTGACGGAGATGAGCCACTCCACCCCCAGCTGCTTGAACCCGTGGATGTTGGCGCGGAAGGGAATCTCGCTCGGCATGAAGGCGTGCCCGCGCCCGTGTCTGGGCAGAAACGCGATCCGCCTGCCGGAGAGCGTCCCCAGGAGGTAGGGGGCCGAGGGGAGGCCGTAAGGCGTGTCCAGGGCGCGTTCCTCCGCCCCGGTCAATTCCGCCATCCCGTAGAGGCCGCTGCCGCCGATGACCCCGATTTTCGGGCCGGACGCGCCCAACTCCCCGCCCTCCGTCATCGCGCCGAGGCGGCGCGAAGCATGCCTTTCGCCAGCAGCGCCTCGGCTATCTGCACCGCGTTGAGGGCGGCGCCCTTGCGCAGGTTGTCGGCCACCACCCACAGGTTGAGCGCGTTCGCCCGCGAATCGTCCCGGCGTATCCGCCCCACGAACACCGCATCCTCCCCGTCCGCGTCGCGGGGCATGGGATACGCGAGCGCCTCCGCGTCGTCCACCACCTCCACTCCCGGAGCGCGGGCGAGCAGCTCCCGCGCCTCCTCCGGCGAGAGGGCCTCCTCAAACTCCACGTTCACCGACTCCGAGTGGGCGTTGAAAACGGGAACGCGCACGCACGTGGCGCTGACGGCCAGGCCGGGCGCGCCGAGAATCTTCCTCGTCTCCTCCACCATCTTCCGCTCCTCCTTCGTGTGCCCGCCCTCGAGGAAGACGTCGATGTGGGGCAGGCAGTTGAAGGCGATCTCGTGGGGCATCGCCCGCACAGGGGGGATATCGCCGCGCGCGCGGGCGGCGACCTGCGCCCGCATCTCCTCCATCGCGGCCCCTCCCGCCCCGCTCACCGCCTGATACGTGCTCACCACCACCCTCCGGATGCGGGCGGCGTCATGCAGCGGCTTGAGCGCCACGACCAGCTGGATGGTGGAGCAGTTCGGGTTCGCGATGATTCCATGATGCGCGTCCACCGCGTCCGGGTTCACCTCCGGCACCACGAGGGGAACGGCGTCCTCCATGCGAAAGGCACTGGAATTGTCCACCGCCACCGCCCCCGCGCGCACGGCGGCGGGCGCGAACTCCAGGGAGCGGGAGGCCCCGCACGAGAAAAGCGCCAGGTCCACGCCATCGAACGCCGCCCGCTGCAAGCAGTCCCCACGGGGAGCTCCGCATCCCCGAACGGAACCTTGCGCCCCGCGCTGCGCGCGCTCGCCAGCAGGATCAGCTCCCTGGCGGGAAACGCCCGCTCATGCAGGATGCGGAGCATCTCGCGGCCCACGGCGCCCGTGGCGCCGGCGATGGCGACGCGCACCTTCACTCCCCCGCGAGCCGGGCGATGCGCGCGCCCATCTCGGCGCAGCCCACCGCCTTCGCCCCGGGCGTGTGGATGTCGGGCGTTCGCAGCCCCTCGTCGAGGGCGCGGGCGACGGCCGCCTCGATGGCCTCGGCCACGTCCACCCGCTTGAG
>CBDBZY010000067.1:0-7386 GCA_965213685.1 bacterium | reverse complement strand
TCCCTCCCTCCATTCTGCTCTATCCTCCTTGTCCCTCCCTCCCTCCCTCCCTCCCTCCCTCCCTCCCTCACTTCCTCTCTACCTCTTAACTCTTCCCTCATGACAACATCTGGTATTACATTGCAACTTTAATGACCTAGCATGTACCTAAAAATAGTAACAAATGTTCTCCCTCCCTCCCCCTCCCTCACTCCTTCCCTCCCCCTCCCTCACTCCTCCTCCTCCCCTTCCTTCCTCCCTTCCTCCCTTCTCCTTCTTCATAGGAAAGTGCTGTTTTATTTTTATCCCGAGCCACGCAAGAATCACTTTCAATCTCTCCAGAGGAATTCACAAGGTGAGACTCACTTTGCAAGCGATAGAATATTGAGTTGTGTGTGTGTGTGTGTGTGTGTGTGTGTGTGTGTGTGTGTGTGTGTGTGTGTGTGTGTGTGTGTGTGTGTGTGTGTGTGTGTGTGTGCATGCGTGTACATGTGCGTGTGTACGTGCATGCGTGTGCGTGCATGTGTGTGTGTGTGCACATTAATTCCTGCAAGGGTGACATTTCTCTGAGGCCATACCCTAGTCTCGTTCCCAGACCCTCCCACAAAAAGGGTCTGGGAATGAGACTAGCCATACTCTTCTTGTTCCCGAGAAGTCCCATTATATGTTCACCTTATATGTACATGTACATGTATGTTAATCTTTTTTGCGCCATTACCTTCATCCCTTCCTCCCTCCGTCCTTCCCCTCTCTCTCCCACACCTGTATTCAATGGAGTGAAATGTCCCATTTACAGAATGTTCCTCCTCCCCCACTCTCTCTCTCTCTCTCTCTCTCTCTCTCTCTCTCTCTCTCTCTCTCTCTCTCTCTCTCTCTCTTTCTCTCTCTCTCTCTCTCTCTCTCTCTCTCTCTCTCTCTCTCTCTCTCTCTCTCTCTCTCTCTCTCTCTCTCTCTCTCTCTCTCTCTCTCTCTCTCTCTCTCCCTCCTTTCATTATATCTACCCTTCCTCAAAATAACCCACTAATGGAGAATGTAACCAAAAAGCTCTTATCACAGCATATGTGTAACTAAGACAACGCCATCCATCACCCCATGTTTCCATTCCCTTCCTCTCTCCACCCTTATCCATCAGAAATCACTTTACCTAGCCCTGCACACCCAAATGCCTCAGCCTGCCCCATGTGTACTCATACACTTCTCTGTAGAAAGACACACAGACACTCTTCCTTCTTGAAAGTGAAACTGCCCCTGTTTCTGTGGTCTTCCATGTTTAGCTGCTACATTTTGGGTGTATGGAGGTCTGTACCTACCCACCTCTGGTATTTGTAAGGAGTGAGGGGGTTGCCTCTATTGATAAGGCCTAGAGCCTGTCTCTTCCCCCTGTGGCCTTTATAAGGCCTCAGTTCCTGCTGGTCTCAGTTTCATGGTTGCTAGGTGCCTTAGATAAAGAATGTATACAAGTCCTTGGCAGCCCAATTCTAAAATCTGATTGGTCAACCCCGAGTAATTGCTGAGTATCATTGTACCAACCTCCCCGATACTTTTGCCCAAATATGGCCCAGAGGCGACTTCATAAGTGCCTCTTGAGAGGGCATGCTTCACAATTACTGCCGGCAATCCAGCAATTTGGGAGGTCAATGGCTCAAAAGATTGGCAGTACAAAAGCACATCAGCTTTGGCTGCACACATCAGAGAAGAACAGAGAGGAGATATCTAAAAATAGATACAGGTGCATATAGGCCTACCTATTTTTACCTTGTTACTTATTATATACATGTAGTGTAACTAAATATGGCCTGACCAATCAGAGGTGTGAACTCCTTAGTACTGTCTACTACTGCATTCTTTGAATAGTTTTGTAGTAGGAGTATACATATGGCCTCTCTGGGGAAACTTGCTGAAATATCCATGAATATCGACAATCAAAACGACTTCAATCTTCGGGGACAAGCTCAATTAGTCACATGCACATATTTGAAAACTTGCAGGAGTATGAAATATGTACCAAATTAATGAACTAAATTTGGAGCTATTGGCATGCCACACCGCCTGGTGACCTCCTGCCACCTGTAGCCATATGGTAGTGCCTCTAACCTCAGAGATGGGCTCCAATTGTGGGAGCCAGCCTATAATCCCATTGAGGTACGGAGGTTATGTCTAGCAGCTGCCCTCTTTCCCAGAGGGTGTCCAGCAGCTGCTGGCCCTCAGCTGGCCCTTGTAGTGGAGGTGCTGGTGGTGGGTTATTGTCTGGTGGTGGCCATCTGGTCCTGTCAGTTGCTCCTGACAACCACAAGTTGCTGATTAGGAGTGCACTCTGAAACCATTCACAGACTATCGTCTCATCCCCCCTCACCCCTCTCTCCCTCTCCCCCTCTCCTTTCCTCTCCTCCCTTCCCCTCCCTCCTTCCCTCCTTCTCTCTGTAGAGGTATGAAAGAGGCGGAGGAGCGTATCAACTCCAGAAAAGACGTGCCAATGTTCATCCCTCGAACGTACCTCTGGACCAGACGAGACTCTTCTCCTTCCAAGTCCGCAGGAAGGAGAGGAGGAGGGGGGGAGGGAGGGGAGGGTGGGGGGGTGAGCTTGATAATGGAGGAGTGGAAGCAGCTGCAAACAACCTCCAGGCATCGGGCGTTGTCAAGTGGAGACGGGAGAGAAGGGGAGGCAGGGCAGGTGACCACAGACACCCAGAAGCTGCTGAATAGCCGGTACACACACACACACACACACACACACACACACACACACACACACACACACACACACACACACACACACACACACACACACACACACACACACACACACACACACACACACACACACACACACACACACACACACACACACACACACACACTCTCTCTCTCTCTCTCTCTCTCTCTCTCTCTCTCTCTCTCTCTTTCTCTCTCTCTCTCTCCCCTTTACATCTGTATTTCCCTCCCTCCCTCCCTCCCAAGGAATCTTTATTCACATAAGCACTGCTCACCCAAAGCCATTTACTTCAGGCTTCAATTACTGAGCACCCCTAGCAAGCCATTACTTGGTAATCTTGTGGGCTGGAAAACATTCCAGGATCAGTGCCCCTGATCACCTCATTTCTTGCACATGCACAGCGCATGCTCTGTGGCCATACTCCCACACCAATTTCTGTGGTCACACCGAGACATCCTTTTGGATACTGGATATTGGTTATCCAAAAGGATGTCTCATGTGACCACTGGAGTACATATTGATACTCTCAGCATACTGGGACTATCAATCTGCACTCCAAGTGTTGTACATGTACGGGACAATAAGCTTTGTATTTGCCCATATCTGGCCTGTATCTATGAAGGGTGTAGGGGCTGGTACAAACTGCTGGCCTTCTTTGTTGGACCTTTCTGCCGCATTGGCTGCGGTGCACTCTCTAATTCCTTCCCTCATCCCCTTGCGCAATCTCTCCTGGCATTTCCCGGCCTCACCCCTGCCAGCTGCCATATTGAGGAGCATTCCTCGTGTGTGACTGTGTCTCTTTTTGCATAAGTCATGGCCCAGGCTGGTCGGTCTGCCAGCTGTCTAGGCCAGACTGAAGTGGATCTCTCTAACACCTGGTTTAGACACCTGAAATTTCACTAAATCAGACTCAATAAGAAATTTAATGAAGCAATTTTGGAATGCTTGATTAGATTTTTCTACGTCTCCTTTCACAGGTTTGAAGATCTCACGATTGCAGACCTACAAGCACTGCACGCTAGTGAGTGATGTGTGGATGTACATGTACGTATGTCCCTTCCACGCTCATGAATGGGTTGAGAATGTGTGGCATGCTCGTACCACATTCCCTGAGGTTCACCTACACACATTCCTGATACCTGGTATGCTGGTGTGTCGGTGAGACGGTGGTGAATCTGAACCATGCATAGCTTTGCCTTCCGCCCATCCTTACATCTCTCCCACACTCTTAGCTGAGGCAGCTGGTGACCTGTCCCAAGGTTGTTTGGCATAGCTTGATATTCTCAGCTGCACAAAATCTTGTTTACATGCCTCCCCTCTTCCCTCCCTACACCCCTCCCCCTCCCCTCTTCCCTCCCTCCCCCTCCCCTCTTCCCTCCCTACACCCCTCCCCTCTTCCCTCCCCTACACCCCTCCCCTCCCCTCTTCCCCCCCTTCCCCTCCCCTCTTCCCTCCCCTACACCCCTCCCCCTCCCCTCTTCCCCCCCCCCCCCTACACCCTTCCCCCTTACATAATGTGTGTGGGCAGTGAGCTAAAGAGAGTTTCAGCTTCAAGGTTCCCCCTTCAGTGGGCGGGTTTCCTCCTCTTCAAACTGTCCATTAAGGTTGTTTACTTTCAATATATGTATCCTCCAGTTATGCATAGCCATTAGTGTAGTGTGAGGTAGTTTGTATAATCATTTCCTTGACTAGGGTGGTAATTTTAGAATTATGTCATGGTTCCCATTAGTTACTTAACTCAATATTTACAGTGATCTCACTCTTCACTTACCTGATAATGTTACATCACTTAATTTGCATAATTCTTTGGTGGTGTAAACAACTCCTCCATGTTTGTAATCATGGTGGATACATACTACTGCTTCCCTCATATTTCATAACACTTCTTCCCTCCCCTCCCTCCCTCCTTCAATCCCTCTCTCCCTCTTTTCTTCGATTCCTCCCTCCCTCCCTCCCTCCCTCTCTCCTTCAGGCTACAAAGCTCTCCATAGCTAAGACCACATCATCTCCCTCCTTCTCACAAGACCCTTAGTATGAACAGAAACTATTGTACCAACTATTGTCATTTTCACAAGATGCTTTCACTATCCACTATCCCATTTCTGTTTCTTTTGTCTATGCATGAGCTGTCCATTTTGTGGTCATTATGCCAGCCCATTGTTTTTTGAGCATCTCTTTTTAGCAGTTTTGTCTATGTTCACAAAGGATGCCACAACAGCATGAGAAAGACCCCATGTGTCTCGAATTGTGTGTGTGTGTGTGTGTGTGTGTGTGTGTGTGTGTGTGTGTGTGTGTGTGTGTGTGTGTGTGTGTGTGTGTGTGTGTGTGTGTGTGTGTGTGTGTGTGTGTGTGTGTGTGTGTGTGTGTGTGTGTGTGTGTGTGTGTGTGTGTGTGTGCATACATCCAATTGTAGGTTCTGGAACCTAAGGGCTCATACTTGTGTGTTTGTTTAATCTCCAAGTTGACATATTGAATTCCCCATATCTCTGAGGAGGAGGTGTGCCAACAGACTCTGGTGTCTGCAACACCCGAGAGGGTGTTTGGTCCCTGCTTCCATATTAGGTTATAACCCCCCTAGCCTACAGAGTAGTGTTGGGTGTGTACATGTCCTGTGTATTTCCTCTAACCCTTATCCATACATCAGTGTGTAGACATGCACATGGTGTGTGTAACATGTAAACAAGTAATTACATAATATACATATTTGTATTTACATAATTTACAAGTTGTACACTATACATGTTACCTGATGTGATGCCAGCTGCATACAAACAATACATGTTTACGTTTAGGAGTGCTAGTGCAGGCAGCACACACTGGTGTTGTGGTCATGTATCTTCTGTAACTTGTGGTACACGGATGTACAAATGACACGCCCATTTCTACATGTGTGCATGTACAGATACAACGTTATTACAGCATGTACAAGTGTACAGCATGTAATACAGCATGTAAACATGTATTACATGTACAACAGGGAATACAACATGTATTGCAGGATGTATGTTGTGGATGTGTTGCACATGTACATGTACATATGCAATACAAGGCTGTGCTACCACAGTCAAACCACACAGCCATCCCAAAGTTCCTGTGGATACCATAACAGTGGAAGTACTGAGCCAATATCCCATTCCCTATTAGGTCTGATGACTGTTGTGTACATAAACTGTTTTGTGTCCCCAATTAGCAGTCCACAGATAACCTATAGCCCACTTAACAGTAACTTTGTTTCTGAATGAGGTCCTCAGAACGTAATCAGATTGCCCAGAAGTGCTTCAACATTCAAATTGTCTCTACAAATGATTTTTCAATGACAGCAATTACTATTGCAGCCGATGTTGTGTAACAATAGTAGCATTACAATTTCTACCCCTACAACATATGTAGACACCTCAACTAAACCTGACCATAGTACTATGTGCAATGTACTATGTACAATGTACTATGTACAATGTACTATGTACAATGTACTAGTACGTACATACACTATTGTCATACATAGTACAATAACATACAGAGTGCTATGTATGTAAGAGTGCCACTATACAGTGTTGCTATAACAGCCATGTTGATTTGTTCCTAAGGTGTTGGTACTACTGTCTGTTCTCCCAAGGGAGTCCCATGACCTGCAGACACTGATTGCTGGCTGCATACAGCCGAGAGGATGTGGCTCCACGTGTGCGTGTGTGGGGGTAGGGCATATGTTTCCCATGACACTATCACCCCATGTGGTATGTAGTATTATGTGACGATACATGGCAAGAGTGTGCTCTTCTGCATGTGATTTGATGAGATTCCTGAACATAATATATTCCCTCTGCATGCAATTTGATGAAGCTCCCAAATGCAATACTCTCCCTCTCAGCATGTATCTGTGTTGCAGGTAGTGATACAGATTTTGGAAATCCCAGCTTGGCAGTGTGCAATGCAATATGGTGCTGGCACAGGTTCTCATAGCAACAGGGTAGAAACATGATATTTCCCATGTTCCTGTTTGGGGGAAACTTAGAAGGAAAGTAGTACATGTATTGCATATGTACAGTACCTCTATGGTGCATGGGCTGTGTGTGTGTGTGTGTGTGTGTGTGTGTGTGTGTGTTGTGTGTTGTGTGTGTGTGTTTATCCCAATAAGTTGACATACCCAACAAGACACACAATGGTTTCCCCTACCTTGAGGGAAAATACATTTCTACATGTGTCTGCATGCAGAATGACTCTGTTCCTTTCACTTTCAATTGAATAGCATTTTCTCATTCAGTGTCAGTGTTGCTCCATCAAGATCCCTGTCTCACCACTAACAATGCACTGAACTGTATGAAAATACATGTACCACAGCAGTTGTTAACTAAGCACCCATGGGTGCTTAACCTGGCTCTTGACTGTTGCAGCATGTGGAGTCTGCTAGTGTTATCTCTCACTCTCTAGCACACTCTCATGGAAATGCACACACACCCACCTCCCCCCCACCCTCTCCCACCCTCTCCCTCCCTCCCCCACCTCCCTAACTACAGCCACACACAAACAATTTTAAAAAACATTTCCTCTGCTTGTTTTCCACTATTCTGTGGAGGAGATGATTTCTGTGGCAGTGCCGATTGAGTACTTTGGGCAATCTGCTGCGTGTATTAATTCAAATTTACCATCTCTATATAGGCCACCTCACTAGTGACCTCCAGCACTCCTCCAACATG
>CBDBZY010000066.1:0-25515 GCA_965213685.1 bacterium | reverse complement strand
GCCGTTCCCACGTTTGTTTTCCCGTCCAAATTGTGCCGTATCGGGCACACCGCAAAGATGTTTTTCTCTTCCTTGTTGTCCACCAACAAGACGGCCGTCTCCTCGCCCCGCTCGACGACCTTGAGGGTGCCCCTGCCACACCTTGTCCCGCCACTCGGCGCCGCGCCACCCGCCCGCCGACGGCTTGGGCGGGAGCTTGAAGACGTGGGCGTTCGTGACCTTGAGGCGGACTCTTTCCACAACCTCGTCGGGCGCCTGCGGCTGATCGGCCGCGGTCAAATAGGAGAGGCGGGTTTGGCGGGCCCGTCCGTCGCCGCGGCGACAGCCGCCGCCTTGGAGGAGCGGGCGGTGGCGCGCTTGAGCATGGTGGAGTAGGCCCTGCAGCGCGGATTTGGTGGATTTGCGCACTCGTGCTCCTTCGTCGTCCTGCACCGGCCCAAATTGAAATCTCGGCTTCTGATGGTGGTGGGAGCGCGGGCGATGTTGGGCTCGATTTTCGGTGGTTAGGGGAGGCGAATCGCCGACAATCCAGGGGATTCTGCGGTCCCCGAAGCCGAGCTTTGCCCAAAGATCGCTCTGCAACTGAAGGACGTCGTTCGAGGTGGCCGAATTTGATGTGACCGCGGCTTTTCGCCAAACCGCGGCCGATTTTGACCGCGATTGCGGCGGCCCTCGATATATGGGGCGGTTAGAGGGCGCCTGCGAGGCGGGGCGGCGATTGGGCCGGCGGTTTGGGAGCGGCAGCGGCGGTCCTACCGGAGCGCTTGGTTGCAGTTTGGGGCCACGAAGTGGCGGTGGCGAAGGATTTTTTACCTAAGTAAGTAAAGCAAGCAAATTGCCCTCGATGGGGACGAAAATGATGGCTATCTTTGCAACGGCGGCGATTCGGACCCGCCGAGACAACCGTTGGAAAAGCCCGCGATCTCCTGAATCGATTCGACTATCGATATGCGAAATTTGAGCTGCGGGGGGATACGGGGGGCCATTTTACGGAATTGCAATGGTACTTTTTTTCAGGGCGAACGGGCGGCGGAACGGGGATAGCTCCGGAACTACCTCCTTCCCGAGGCCGCCGAGACAAGCCGGGAATAGCCCTTGACCAGGAGAAGCGATCCGACGCGCCGGCGCGGGCAGCAGAGCAATATTTGGCACTCCCCGGCCGATTTTGTGATTAATTTGCAACTTTTCCGCAGAACCCCCGGCGCGAGGCCAAAACGGGCAAACGCAGAGACGCCGGGAGCGAGCCCCCCGCAGAAATCGCAGCAGCAATCGATTCTCCCGCTCAGCGGCTGCGAATTGTTGCGTCAATAGCCGCGGAACCACCCCGGACGCGCGACAACCCCCATCGGACAGCACCCACCGTCCTTCGGACGCGGTATCAGCGCCTCACCGGACGCCGCCCCCAAAAGCACCCTTCCCCCGCCGCAACGATCCTGCAAATTGAGAGAGGGGTTAGATTGTTGTATACGCCACGCGCTGACCAACGCTCGCCCTCGCCCCCGTCACCTGCGCGTGCACCGTCCCCGGGCGAGCGCAGCGAGTCCGTCCGCCCGCCACCCGAAGGAGGAGAGAGGCGAGCGGAGCGAGCCCGTCGACGCCCCCCAGAAACAGAAAGGAGGCGAGCGGAGCGAGCCCCGTGATGCCAAGGCCGTCCAGGTTGCGCGCCCAGGCGGGCTGTGGATGCGATTTATCGCTATCTCGCCCAAAACGGTTCAGCGTGGAACCACTTTGTACCAGAATCCACCTGTTCCGCCGTAGCGATGCATCCCATACAAACCGCCACGAGTTCCGGCGCAGGGGCGTCGATTTGACGCTTTTTGCAACCGTCGATTTGGAGCGCGCGCCCGGAAGTTGCTGGCTTCGATGTCCGCAAAGCCAGGCGCGCCCCCCAACCCTTCCCGCACTTCGCCCCCGAAAGAATCTCAGCGGCGCGCCAAAAAGGGCATGCCAAATCGTTCGCAGCAATTCGCACTGCGCACTTCCCACCCATTCTCCCCCTCCTTCATCTTGTAATCCACATTGCCCCGGGCCGTTGTGCCGCCCCCCGCGCCACCCCCCAAAGCCGCGGCCCGGCGCTCGAGCTCCTTCTCCCTCCGGCTGTCCTCCAGCGCCGTGTTGAAATCGAACGCATCGTTCCTTTCATTAAACGCCAGCCCGATGAACAGGTGCCGCCCCTGCGCGTCTGGATGCGCAGCACGAAGTACCGCGACGAAATCGATGCACCGATCGACGCCGTTCCCCACGTTTGTTTTCCCGTCCAAAATTGTGCCGTATCGGGCACACCGCAAAGATGTTTTTCTCTTCCTTGTTGTCCACCAACAAGACGGCCGTCTCCTCGCCCCGCTCGACGACCTTGAGGGTGCCCTGCCACACCTTGTCCCGCCACTCGGCGCCGCGCCACCCGCCCGCCGACGGCTTGGGCGGGAGCTTGAAGACGTGGGCGTTCGTGACCTTGAGGCGGACTCTTTCCACAACCTCGTCGGGCGCCTGCGGCTGATCGGCCGCGGTCAAAATAGGAGAGGCGGGTTTGGCGGGCCCGTCCGTCGCCGCGGGCGCAGCCCGCCGCCTTGGAGGAGCGGGCGGTGGCGCGCTTGAGCATGGTGAGAGTAGGCCCTGCAGCGCGGATTTGGTGGATTTGCGCACTCGTGCTCCTTCGTCGTCCTGCACCGGCCCAAATTGAAATCTCGGCTTCTGATGGTGGTGGGAGCGCGGGCGTTGTTGGGCTCGATTTTCGGTGGTTAGGGAGGCGAATCGCGACAATCCAGGGGATTCCTGCGGTCCCCGAAGGCCGAGCTTTGCCCAAAGATCGCTCTGCAACTGAAGGACGTAGTTCGAGGTTGCCGAATTTGATGTGACGCGGCTTTTCGCCAAACCGCGGCCGATTTTGACCGCGATTGCGGGCGGCCCTCGTATATATGGGGCGGTTAGAGGGCCGCCTGCGAGGCGGGGCGGCGATTGGGCCGGCGGTTTGGGAGCGGCAGCGGCGGTCCTACCGGAGCGCTTGGTTGCAGTTTTGGGCCACGAAGTGGCGGTGGCGAAGGATTTTTTACCTAAGTAAAGTAAAGCAAGCAAATTGCCCTCGATGGGGACGAAAATGATGGCTATCTTTGCAACGGCGGCGATTCGGACCCCGCCGAGACAACCGTTGGAAAGCCCGCGATCTCTGAATCGATTCGACTATCGATATGCGAAATTTGAGCTGCGGGGGGATACGGGGGGCCATTTTACGGAATTGCAATGGTACTTTTTTCAGGGCGAACGGGCGGCGGAACGGGGATAGCTCCGGAACTACCTCCTTCCCGAGGCCGCCGAGACAAGCGGGAATAGCCCTTGACCAGGAGAAGCGATCCGACGCGCGGCGCGGGCAGCAGAGCAATATTTGGCCACTCCCCGGCCGATTTTGTGATTAATTTGCAACTTTTCCGCAGAACCCTCCGGCGCGAGGCCAAAACGGCAAACGCAGAGACGCCGGGAGCGAGCCCCCGCAGAAATCGCAGCAGCAATCGATTCTCCCGCTCAGCGGCTGCGAATTGTTGCCGTCAATAGCCGCGGAACCACCCCGGACGCGCGACAACCCCCATCGGACAGCACCCACCGTCCTTCGGACGCGGTATCAGCGCCTCACCGGACGCCGCCCCCAAAAGCACCCTTCCCCCCGCCGCAACGATCCTGCAAATTGAGAGAGGGGTTGATTGTTGTATACGCCACGCGCTGACCAACGCTCGCCCTCGCCCCCCGTCACCTGCGCGTGCACCGTCCCCGGGCGAGCGCAGCGAGTCCGTCCGCCCGCCACCCGAAGAGGAGAGAGGCGAGCGGAGCGAGCCCGTCGACGCCCCCCAGAAACAGAAAGGAGGCGAGCGGAGCGAGCCCGTGATGCCAAGGCCGTCCAGGTTGCGCGCCCAGGCGGGCTGTGGATGCGATTTATCGCTATCTCGCCCAAAACGGTTCAGCGTGGAACCACTTTGTACCAGAAATCCACCTGTTCCGCCGTAGCGATGCATCCCATACAAACCGCCACGAGTTCCGGCGCAGGGGCGTCGATTTGACGCTTTTTGCAAACCGTCGATTTGGAGCGCGCGCCCGGAAGTTGCTGGCTTCGATGTCCGCAAAGCCAGGCGCGCCCCCCAACCCTTCCCGCCACTTCGCCCCGAAAAATCTCAGCGGCGCGCCAAAAAGGGCATGCCAAATCGTTCGCAGCAATTCGCACTGCGCACTTCCCACCCATTCTCCCCCTCCTTCCTCTTGTAATCCACATTGCCCCGGGCCGTTGTGCCGCCCCCCGCGCCACCCCCCAAAGCCGCGGCCCGGCGCTCGAGCTCCTTCTCCCTCCGGCTGTCCTCCAGCGCCGTGTTGAAATCGAACGCATCGTTCCTTTCATTAAACGCCAGCCCGATGAACAGGTGCCGCCCCTGCGCGTTCTGGATGCGCAGCACGAAGTACCGCGACGAATCGATGCACCGATCGACGCCGTTCCCCACGTTTGTTTTCCCGTCCAAATTGTGCCGTATCGGGCACACCGCAAAGATGTTTTTCTCTTCCTTGTTGTCCACCAACAAGACGGCCGTCTCCTCGCCCCGCTCGACGACCTTGAGGGTGCCCTGCCACACCTTGTCCCGCCACTCGGCGCCGCGCCACCCGCCCGCCGACGGCTTGGGCGGGAGCTTGAAGACGTGGGCGTTCGTGACCTTGAGGCGGACTCTTTCAAAACCTCGTCGGGCGCCTGCGGCTGATCGGCCGCGGTCAAAATAGGAGAGGCGGGTTTGGCGGGCCCGTCCGTCGCCGCGGGCGCAGCCGCCGCCTTGGAGGAGCGGGCGGTGGCGCGCTTGAGCATGGTGGAGTAGGCCCTGCAGCGCGGATTTGGTGGATTTGCGCACTCGTGCTCCTTCGTCGTCCTGCACCGGCCCAAATTGAAATCTCGGCTTCTGATGGTGGTGGGAGCGCGGGCGTTGTTGGGCTCGATTTTCGGTGGTTAGGGGAGGCGAATCGCGACAATCCAGGGGATTCTGCGGTCCCCGAAGGCCGAGCTTTGCCCAAAGATCGCTCTGCAACTGAAGGACGTCGTTCGAGGTTGCCGAATTTGATGTGACCGCGGCTTTTCGCCAAACCGCGGCCGATTTTGACCGCGATTGCGGGCGGCCCTCGATATATGGGGCGGTTAGAGGGCGCCTGCGAGGCGGGGCGGCGATTGGGCCGGCGGTTTGGGAGCGGCAGCGGCGGTCCTACCGGAGCGCTTGGTTGCAGTTTTGGGGCCACGAAGTGGCGGTGTCGAAGGATTTTTTACCTAAGTAAAGCAAGCAAATTGCCCTCGATGGGGACGAAAATGATGGCTATCTTTGCAACGGCGGCGATTCGGACCCCGCCGAGACAACCGTTGGAAAGCCCGCGATCTCCTGAATCGATTCGACTATCGATATGCGAAATTTGAGCTGCGGGGGGGATACGGGGGGCCATTTTACGGAATTGCAATGGTACTTTTTTCAGGGCGAACGGGCGGCGGAACGGGGATAGCTCCGGAACTACCTCCTTCCCGAGGCCGCCGAGACAAGCCGGGAATAGCCCTTGACCAGGAGAAGCGATCCGACGCGCCGGCGCGGGCAGCAGAGCAATATTTGGCACTCCCCGGCCGATTTTGTGATTAATTTGCAACTTTTCCGCAGAACCCCCGGCGCGAGGCCAAAACGGCAAAACGCAGAGACGCCGGGAGCGAGCCCCCGCAGAATCGCAGCAGCAATCGATTCTCCCGCTCAGCGGCTGCGAATTGTTGCGTCAATAGCCGCGGAACCACCCCGGACGCGCGACAACCCCCATCGGACAGCACCCACCGTCCTTCGGACGCGGTATCAGCGCCTCACCGGACGCCGCCCCCAAAAGCACCCTTCCCCCGCCGCAACGATCCTGCAAATTGAGAGAGGGGTTGATTGTTGTATACGCCACGCGCTGACCAACGCTCGCCCTCGCCCCCCGTCACTGCGCGTGCACCGTCCCCGGGCGAGCGCAGCGAGTCCGTCCGCCCGCCACCCGAAGAGGAGAGAGGCGAGCGGAGCGAGCCCGTCGACGCCCCCCAGAAACAGAAAGGAGGCGAGCGGAGCGAGCCCGTGATGCCAAGGCCGTCCAGGTTGCGCGCCCAGGCGGGCTGTGGATGCGATTTATCGCTATCTCGCCCAAAACGGTTCAGCGTGGAACCACTTTGTACCAGAAATCCACCTGTTCGCCGTAGCGATGCATCCCATACAAACCGCCACGAGTTCCGGCGCAGGGGCGTCGATTTGACGCTTTTTGCAACCGTCGATTTGGAGCGCGCGCCCGGAAGTTGCTGGCTTCGATGTCCGCAAAGCCAGGCGCGCCCCCCACCCCTTCCCGCCACTTCGCCCCCGAAAAATCTCAGCGGCGCGCCAAAAAGGGCATGCCAAATCGTTCGCAGCAATTCGCACTGCGCACTTCCCACCCATTCTCCCCCTCCTTCATCTTGTAATCCACATTGCCCCGGGCCGTTGTGCCGCCCCCCGCGCCACCCCCCAAAGCCGCGGCCCGGCGCTCGAGCTCCTTCTCCCTCCGGCTGTCCTCCAGCGCCGTGTTGAAATCGAACGCATCGTTCCTTTCATTAAACGCCAGCCCGATGAACAGGTGCCGCCCCTGCGCGTTCTGGATGCGCAGCACGAAGTACCGCGACGAATCGATGCACCGATCGACGCCGTTTCCCCACGTTTGTTTTCCCGTCCAAATTGTGCCGTATCGGGCACACCGCAAAGATGTTTTTCTCTTCCTTGTTGTCCACCAACAAGACGGCCGTCTCCTCGCCCCGCTCGACGACCTTGAGGGTGCCCTGCCACACCTTGTCCCGCCACTCGGCGCCGCGCCACCCGCCCGCCGACGGCTTGGGCGGGAGCTTGAAGACGTGGGCGTTCGTGACCTTGAGGCGGACTCTTTCCACAACCTCGTCGGGCGCCTGCGGCTGATCGGCCGCGGTCAAAATAGGAGAGGCGGGTTTGGCGGGCCCGTCCGTCGCCGCGGGCCGCAGCCGCCGCCTTGGAGGAGCGGGCGGTGGCGCGCTTGAGCATGGTGGAGTAGGCCCTGCAGCGCGGATTTGGTGGATTTGCGCACTCGTGCTCCTTCGTCGTCCTGCACCGGCCCAAATTGAAATCTCGGCTTCTGATGGTGGTGGGAGCGCGGGCGTTGTTGGGCTCGATTTTCGGTGGTTAGGGGAGGCGAATCGCGACAATCCAGGGGATTCTGCGGTCCCCGAAGGCCGAGCTTTGCCCAAAGATCGCTCTGCAACTGAAGGACGTCGTTCGAGGTTGCCGAATTTGATGTGACCGCGGGCTTTTCGCCAAACCGCGGCCGATTTTGACCGCGATTGCGGGCGGCCCTCGATATATGGGGCGGTTAGAGGGCGCCTGCGAGGCGGGGCGGCGATTGGGCCGGCGGTTTGGGAGCAGCGGCGGCGGTCCTACGGGGGCGTCATGAGAGTTGCAGTTTTGTGGCTGAAAAAAGAGGCGGTGGCGAAAAAGATACTTTTTGGCCTAAGTAAGTAAAGCAAGCAAATTGCGCTCGATGTGGGACGAAAACGATGCCTATCTTTGCAACGGCGGGGATTCAGACCCCGCCGAGACCACCGTTGGAAAGCCCGCGATCACCTGAATCGATTCGACTATGCGATATGCGAATTTTGAGCGGCGGGGGGATACGGGCGGCCATTTTACGGAATTGCAATGGCACTTTTTCAGAGCGAAATTTTGATAGGTACGACCGCGGAACGGGAGGATAGCTCGCAGGAACTACGCTCCTTCCGAGCGGCCGCCGCGACAATCCACGGAATAGCCCTTGATCCAGGAGAAGCGATCCGACGCTTTCGGCGCGGGTGGGGGAGCAATATTTCGTGCACTCCCCGGCCGTTTTTGCGGTCGGATGTGCATACTTTTCGGCAGAACGTCCGGCGCGAGGCCAAAAACGGCAAACGCAGAGACGCCGGGAGCGATCCCCCCGCAGAAATCGCAGCCGCAATCAATTCTCGCGCTCAGTGGCTGTGGATTGATGTGTCAATAGCCGCGGTGCAACGACCCCGAACGCGCGGCAACCCCCATCGGACAGCATCCACCGGCGTTTGGACGCGGTAACAGCGCCTCACTCTGGGGGCCGGGGCCCAAAAGCACCCTTCCCCCGCCGCAACGATGGCCCTGCAATTTGAGAGAGGGGTTGATTGTTGCGTATATGCCACGCGCCGTCCAACGCTCGCCATCGCCCCACAACGTCACCTGCGCGTGCACCATCCCTGGCCGCCCCCGGGCGAGCCCGTCCATCAACCGCCACCCGAAGAGAGAGGAGAGGCGAGCGGAGCGAGCCCGTCGCCGCCCACCAGAAACAGAAGGGAGGCGAGCGGAGCGAGCCCGTGATGCCGCGGCCGTCCAGGTTGCGCGCCCAGGCGAGCTGTGGATGCGATTTGTCGCTATCTCGCCCAAAACGGTTCAGCGTGGAACCACAACATACCACGAAATCCACCTATTCCGCCGCAGCGATCCATCCCAATACAAACCGCCACGAGTTCCGTCGCAGGGGCGTCGATTTGTCGACTTTTTGCAGCCGTCGATTTGGAGCGCGCGCCCGGAAGTTGCTGGCTTCGATGTCCGCAAAGCCAGGCGCGCCCCCCAACCCTTCCCGCCACTTCGCCCCCGAAAAATCTCAGCGGCGCGCCAAAAAGGGCATGCCAAATCGTTCGCAGCAATTCGCACTGCGCACTTCCCACCCATTCTCCCCTCCTTCATCTTGTAATCCACATTGCCCCGGGCCGTTGTGCCGCCCCCGCGCCACCCCCCAAAGCCGCGGCCCGGCGCTCGAGCTCCTTCTCCCTCCGGCTGTCCTCCAGCGCCGTGTTGAAATCGAACGCATCGTTCCTTTCATTAAACGCCAGCCCGGATGAACAGGTGCCGCCCCTGCGCGTTCTGGATGCGCAGCACGAAGTACCGCGACGAATCGATGCACCGATCGACGCCGTTCCCCACGTTTGTTTTCCCGTCCAAATTGTGCCGTATCGGGCACACCGCAAAGATGTTTTTCTCTTCCTTTGTTGTCCACCCAACAAGACGGCCGTCTCCTCGCCCCGCTCGACGACCTTGAGGGTGCCCTGCCACACCTTGTCCCGCCACTCGGCGCCGCGCCACCCGCCCGCCGACGGCTTGGGCGGGAGCTTGAAGACGTGGGCGTTCGTGACCTTGAGGCGGACTCTTTCCACAACCTCGTCGGGCGCCTGCGGCTGATCGGCCGCGGTCAAAATAGGAGAGGCGGGTTTGGCGGCCCGTCCGTCGCCGCGGGCGCAGCCGCCGCCTTGGGAGGAGCGGGCGGTGGCGCGCTTGAGCATGGTGGAGTAGGCCCTGCAGCGCGGATTTGGTGGATTTGCGCACTCGTGCTCCTTCGTCGTCCTGCACCGGCCCAAATTGAAATCTCGGCTTCTGATGGTGGTGGGAGCGCGGGCGTTGTTGGGCTCGATTTTCGGTGGTTAGGGAGGCGAAATCGCGACATCCAGGGGATTCTGCGGTCCCCGAAGGCCGAGCTTTGCCCAAAGATCGCTCTGCAACTGAAGGACGTCGTTCGAGGTTGCCGAATTTGATGTGACCGCGGCTTTTCGCCAAACCGCGGCCGATTTTGACCGCGATTGCGGGCGGCCCTCGATATATGGGGGCGGTTAGAGGGCGCCTGCCGAGGCGGGGCGGATTGGGCCGGCGGTTTGGGAGCGGCAGCGGCGGTCCTACCGGAGCGCTTGGTTGCAGTTTTGGGGCCACGAAGTGGCGGTGGCGAAGGATTTTTTACCTAAGTAAAGCAAGCAAATTGCCCTCGATGGGGACGAAAATGATGGCTATCTTTGCAACGGCGGCGATTCGGACCCCGCCGAGACAACGTTGGAAAGCCCGCGATCTCCTGAATCGATTCGACTATCGATATGCGAAATTTGAGCTGCGGGGGGATACGGGGGGCCATTTTACGGAATTGCAATGGTACTTTTTTCAGGGCGAACGGGCGGCGGAACGGGGATAGCTCCGGAACTACCTCCTTCCCGAGGCCGCCGAGACAAGCCGGGAATAGCCCTTGACCAGGAGAAGCGATCCGACGCGCCGGCGCGGGCAGCAGAGCAATATTTGGGCACTCCCCGGCCGATTTTGTGATTAATTTGCAACTTTTCCGCAGAACCCCCGGCGCGAGGCCAAAACGGCAAACGCAGAGACGCCGGGAGCGAGCCCCCCGCAGAAATCGCAGCAGCAATCGATTCTCCCGCTCAGCGGCTGCGAATTGTTGCGTCAATAGCCGCGGAACCACCCCGGGACGCGCGACAACCCCCATCGGACAGCACCCACCGTCCTTCGGACGCGGTATCAGCGCCTCACCGGACGCCCGCCCCCAAAAGCACCCTTCCCCCGCCGCAACGATCCTGCAAATTGAGAGAGGGGTTGATTGTTGTATACGCCACGCGCTGACCAACGCTCGCCCTCGCCCCCCGTCACCTGCGCGTGCACCGTCCCCGGGCGAGCGCAGCGAGTCCGTCCGCCCGCCACCCGAAGAGGAGAGAGGCGAGCGGAGCGAGCCCGTCGACGCCCCCCAGAAACAGAAAGGAGGCGAGCGGAGCGAGCCCGTGATGCCAAGGCGTCCCAGGTTGCGCGCCCAGGCGGGCTGTGGATGCGATTTATCGCTATCTCGCCCAAAACGGTTCAGCGTGGAACCACTTTGTACCAGAAATCCACCTGTTCCGCCGTAGCGATGCATCCCATACAAACCGCCACGAGTTCCGGCGCAGGGGCGTCGATTTGACGCTTTTTGCAACCGTCGATTTGGAGCGCGCGCCCGGAAGTTGCTGGCTTCGATGTCCGCAAAGCCAGGCGCGCCCCCCAACCCTTCCCGCCACTTCGCCCCCCGAAAAATCTCAGCGGCGCGCCAAAAAGGGCATGCCAAATCGTTCGCAGCAATTCGCACTGCGCACTTCCCACCCATTCTCCCCCTCCTTCATCTTGTAATCCACATTGCCCCGGGCCGTTGTGCCGCCCCCCGCGCCACCCCCCAAAGCCGCGGCCCGGCGCTCGAGCTCCTTCTCCCTCCGGCTGTCCTCCAGCGCCGTGTTGAAATCGAACGCATCGTTCCTTTCATTAAACGCCAGCCCGATGAACAGGTGCCGCCCCTGCGCGTTCTGGATGCGCAGCACGAAGTACCGCGACGAATCGATGCACCGATCGACGCCGTTCCCCACGTTTGTTTTCCCGTCCAAATTGTGCCGTATCGGGCACACCGCAAAGATGTTTTTCTCTTCCTTTGTTGTCCACCCAACAAGACGGCCGTCTCCTCGCCCCGCTCGACGACCTTGAGGGTGCCCTGCCACACCTTGTCCCGCCACTCGGCGCCGCGCCACCCGCCCGCCGACGGCTTGGGCGGGAGCTTGAAGACGTGGGCGTTCGTGACCTTGAGGCGGACTCTTTCCACAACCTCGTCGGGCGCCTGCGGCTGATCGGCCGCGGTCAAAATAGGAGAGGCGGGTTTGGCGGCCCGTCCGTCGCCGCGGGCGCAGCCGCCGCCTTGGGAGGAGCGGGCGGTGGCGCGCTTGAGCATGGTGGAGTAGGCCCTGCAGCGCGGATTTGGTGGATTTGCGCACTCGTGCTCCTTCGTCGTCCTGCACCGGCCCAAATTGAAATCTCGGCTTCTGATGGTGGTGGGAGCGCGGGCGTTGTTGGGCTCGATTTTCGGTGGTTAGGGAGGCGAAATCGCGACATCCAGGGGATTCTGCGGTCCCCGAAGGCCGAGCTTTGCCCAAAGATCGCTCTGCAACTGAAGGACGTCGTTCGAGGTTGCCGAATTTGATGTGACCGCGGCTTTTCGCCAAACCGCGGCCGATTTTGACCGCGATTGCGGGCGGCCCTCGATATATGGGGGCGGTTAGAGGGCGCCTGCCGAGGCGGGGCGGATTGGGCCGGCGGTTTGGGAGCGGCAGCGGCGGTCCTACCGGAGCGCTTGGTTGCAGTTTTGGGGCCACGAAGTGGCGGTGGCGAAGGATTTTTTACCTAAGTAAAGCAAGCAAATTGCCCTCGATGGGGACGAAAATGATGGCTATCTTTGCAACGGCGGCGATTCGGACCCCGCCGAGACAACGTTGGAAAGCCCGCGATCTCCTGAATCGATTCGACTATCGATATGCGAAATTTGAGCTGCGGGGGGATACGGGGGGCCATTTTACGGAATTGCAATGGTACTTTTTTCAGGGCGAACGGGCGGCGGAACGGGGATAGCTCCGGAACTACCTCCTTCCCGAGGCCGCCGAGACAAGCCGGGAATAGCCCTTGACCAGGAGAAGCGATCCGACGCGCCGGCGCGGGCAGCAGAGCAATATTTGGGCACTCCCCGGCCGATTTTGTGATTAATTTGCAACTTTTCCGCAGAACCCCCGGCGCGAGGCCAAAACGGCAAACGCAGAGACGCCGGGAGCGAGCCCCCCGCAGAAATCGCAGCAGCAATCGATTCTCCCGCTCAGCGGCTGCGAATTGTTGCGTCAATAGCCGCGGAACCACCCCGGGACGCGCGACAACCCCCATCGGACAGCACCCACCGTCCTTCGGACGCGGTATCAGCGCCTCACCGGACGCCCGCCCCCAAAAGCACCCTTCCCCCGCCGCAACGATCCTGCAAATTGAGAGAGGGGTTGATTGTTGTATACGCCACGCGCTGACCAACGCTCGCCCTCGCCCCCCGTCACCTGCGCGTGCACCGTCCCCGGGCGAGCGCAGCGAGTCCGTCCGCCCGCCACCCGAAGAGGAGAGAGGCGAGCGGAGCGAGCCCGTCGACGCCCCCCAGAAACAGAAAGGAGGCGAGCGGAGCGAGCCCGTGATGCCAAGGCGTCCCAGGTTGCGCGCCCAGGCGGGCTGTGGATGCGATTTATCGCTATCTCGCCCAAAACGGTTCAGCGTGGAACCACTTTGTACCAGAAATCCACCTGTTCCGCCGTAGCGATGCATCCCATACAAACCGCCACGAGTTCCGGCGCAGGGGCGTCGATTTGACGCTTTTTGCAACCGTCGATTTGGAGCGCGCGCCCGGAAGTTGCTGGCTTCGATGTCCGCAAAGCCAGGCGCGCCCCCCAACCCTTCCCGCCACTTCGCCCCCCGAAAAATCTCAGCGGCGCGCCAAAAAGGGCATGCCAAATCGTTCGCAGCAATTCGCACTGCGCACTTCCCACCCATTCTCCCCCTCCTTCATCTTGTAATCCACATTGCCCCGGGCCGTTGTGCCGCCCCCCGCGCCACCCCCCAAAGCCGCGGCCCGGCGCTCGAGCTCCTTCTCCCTCCGGCTGTCCTCCAGCGCCGTGTTGAAATCGAACGCATCGTTCCTTTCATTAAACGCCAGCCCGATGAACAGGTGCCGCCCCTGCGCGTTCTGGATGCGCAGCACGAAGTACCGCGACGAATCGATGCACCGATCGACGCCGTTCCCCACGTTTGTTTTCCCGTCCAAATTGTGCCGTATCGGGCACACCGCAAAGATGTTTTTCTCTTCCTTTGTTGTCCACCCAACAAGACGGCCGTCTCCTCGCCCCGCTCGACGACCTTGAGGGTGCCCTGCCACACCTTGTCCCGCCACTCGGCGCCGCGCCACCCGCCCGCCGACGGCTTGGGCGGGAGCTTGAAGACGTGGGCGTTCGTGACCTTGAGGCGGACTCTTTCCACAACCTCGTCGGGCGCCTGCGGCTGATCGGCCGCGGTCAAAATAGGAGAGGCGGGTTTGGCGGCCCGTCCGTCGCCGCGGGCGCAGCCGCCGCCTTGGGAGGAGCGGGCGGTGGCGCGCTTGAGCATGGTGGAGTAGGCCCTGCAGCGCGGATTTGGTGGATTTGCGCACTCGTGCTCCTTCGTCGTCCTGCACCGGCCCAAATTGAAATCTCGGCTTCTGATGGTGGTGGGAGCGCGGGCGTTGTTGGGCTCGATTTTCGGTGGTTAGGGAGGCGAAATCGCGACATCCAGGGGATTCTGCGGTCCCCGAAGGCCGAGCTTTGCCCAAAGATCGCTCTGCAACTGAAGGACGTCGTTCGAGGTTGCCGAATTTGATGTGACCGCGGCTTTTCGCCAAACCGCGGCCGATTTTGACCGCGATTGCGGGCGGCCCTCGATATATGGGGGCGGTTAGAGGGCGCCTGCCGAGGCGGGGCGGATTGGGCCGGCGGTTTGGGAGCGGCAGCGGCGGTCCTACCGGAGCGCTTGGTTGCAGTTTTGGGGCCACGAAGTGGCGGTGGCGAAGGATTTTTTACCTAAGTAAAGCAAGCAAATTGCCCTCGATGGGGACGAAAATGATGGCTATCTTTGCAACGGCGGCGATTCGGACCCCGCCGAGACAACGTTGGAAAGCCCGCGATCTCCTGAATCGATTCGACTATCGATATGCGAAATTTGAGCTGCGGGGGGATACGGGGGGCCATTTTACGGAATTGCAATGGTACTTTTTTCAGGGCGAACGGGCGGCGGAACGGGGATAGCTCCGGAACTACCTCCTTCCCGAGGCCGCCGAGACAAGCCGGGAATAGCCCTTGACCAGGAGAAGCGATCCGACGCGCCGGCGCGGGCAGCAGAGCAATATTTGGGCACTCCCCGGCCGATTTTGTGATTAATTTGCAACTTTTCCGCAGAACCCCCGGCGCGAGGCCAAAACGGCAAACGCAGAGACGCCGGGAGCGAGCCCCCCGCAGAAATCGCAGCAGCAATCGATTCTCCCGCTCAGCGGCTGCGAATTGTTGCGTCAATAGCCGCGGAACCACCCCGGGACGCGCGACAACCCCCATCGGACAGCACCCACCGTCCTTCGGACGCGGTATCAGCGCCTCACCGGACGCCCGCCCCCAAAAGCACCCTTCCCCCGCCGCAACGATCCTGCAAATTGAGAGAGGGGTTGATTGTTGTATACGCCACGCGCTGACCAACGCTCGCCCTCGCCCCCCGTCACCTGCGCGTGCACCGTCCCCGGGCGAGCGCAGCGAGTCCGTCCGCCCGCCACCCGAAGAGGAGAGAGGCGAGCGGAGCGAGCCCGTCGACGCCCCCCAGAAACAGAAAGGAGGCGAGCGGAGCGAGCCCGTGATGCCAAGGCGTCCCAGGTTGCGCGCCCAGGCGGGCTGTGGATGCGATTTATCGCTATCTCGCCCAAAACGGTTCAGCGTGGAACCACTTTGTACCAGAAATCCACCTGTTCCGCCGTAGCGATGCATCCCATACAAACCGCCACGAGTTCCGGCGCAGGGGCGTCGATTTGACGCTTTTTGCAACCGTCGATTTGGAGCGCGCGCCCGGAAGTTGCTGGCTTCGATGTCCGCAAAGCCAGGCGCGCCCCCCAACCCTTCCCGCCACTTCGCCCCCCGAAAAATCTCAGCGGCGCGCCAAAAAGGGCATGCCAAATCGTTCGCAGCAATTCGCACTGCGCACTTCCCACCCATTCTCCCCCTCCTTCATCTTGTAATCCACATTGCCCCGGGCCGTTGTGCCGCCCCCCGCGCCACCCCCCAAAGCCGCGGCCCGGCGCTCGAGCTCCTTCTCCCTCCGGCTGTCCTCCAGCGCCGTGTTGAAATCGAACGCATCGTTCCTTTCATTAAACGCCAGCCCGATGAACAGGTGCCGCCCCTGCGCGTTCTGGATGCGCAGCACGAAGTACCGCGACGAATCGATGCACCGATCGACGCCGTTCCCCACGTTTGTTTTCCCGTCCAAATTGTGCCGTATCGGGCACACCGCAAAGATGTTTTTCTCTTCCTTTGTTGTCCACCCAACAAGACGGCCGTCTCCTCGCCCCGCTCGACGACCTTGAGGGTGCCCTGCCACACCTTGTCCCGCCACTCGGCGCCGCGCCACCCGCCCGCCGACGGCTTGGGCGGGAGCTTGAAGACGTGGGCGTTCGTGACCTTGAGGCGGACTCTTTCCACAACCTCGTCGGGCGCCTGCGGCTGATCGGCCGCGGTCAAAATAGGAGAGGCGGGTTTGGCGGCCCGTCCGTCGCCGCGGGCGCAGCCGCCGCCTTGGGAGGAGCGGGCGGTGGCGCGCTTGAGCATGGTGGAGTAGGCCCTGCAGCGCGGATTTGGTGGATTTGCGCACTCGTGCTCCTTCGTCGTCCTGCACCGGCCCAAATTGAAATCTCGGCTTCTGATGGTGGTGGGAGCGCGGGCGTTGTTGGGCTCGATTTTCGGTGGTTAGGGAGGCGAAATCGCGACATCCAGGGGATTCTGCGGTCCCCGAAGGCCGAGCTTTGCCCAAAGATCGCTCTGCAACTGAAGGACGTCGTTCGAGGTTGCCGAATTTGATGTGACCGCGGCTTTTCGCCAAACCGCGGCCGATTTTGACCGCGATTGCGGGCGGCCCTCGATATATGGGGGCGGTTAGAGGGCGCCTGCCGAGGCGGGGCGGATTGGGCCGGCGGTTTGGGAGCGGCAGCGGCGGTCCTACCGGAGCGCTTGGTTGCAGTTTTGGGGCCACGAAGTGGCGGTGGCGAAGGATTTTTTACCTAAGTAAAGCAAGCAAATTGCCCTCGATGGGGACGAAAATGATGGCTATCTTTGCAACGGCGGCGATTCGGACCCCGCCGAGACAACGTTGGAAAGCCCGCGATCTCCTGAATCGATTCGACTATCGATATGCGAAATTTGAGCTGCGGGGGGATACGGGGGGCCATTTTACGGAATTGCAATGGTACTTTTTTCAGGGCGAACGGGCGGCGGAACGGGGATAGCTCCGGAACTACCTCCTTCCCGAGGCCGCCGAGACAAGCCGGGAATAGCCCTTGACCAGGAGAAGCGATCCGACGCGCCGGCGCGGGCAGCAGAGCAATATTTGGGCACTCCCCGGCCGATTTTGTGATTAATTTGCAACTTTTCCGCAGAACCCCCGGCGCGAGGCCAAAACGGCAAACGCAGAGACGCCGGGAGCGAGCCCCCCGCAGAAATCGCAGCAGCAATCGATTCTCCCGCTCAGCGGCTGCGAATTGTTGCGTCAATAGCCGCGGAACCACCCCGGGACGCGCGACAACCCCCATCGGACAGCACCCACCGTCCTTCGGACGCGGTATCAGCGCCTCACCGGACGCCCGCCCCCAAAAGCACCCTTCCCCCGCCGCAACGATCCTGCAAATTGAGAGAGGGGTTGATTGTTGTATACGCCACGCGCTGACCAACGCTCGCCCTCGCCCCCCGTCACCTGCGCGTGCACCGTCCCCGGGCGAGCGCAGCGAGTCCGTCCGCCCGCCACCCGAAGAGGAGAGAGGCGAGCGGAGCGAGCCCGTCGACGCCCCCCAGAAACAGAAAGGAGGCGAGCGGAGCGAGCCCGTGATGCCAAGGCGTCCCAGGTTGCGCGCCCAGGCGGGCTGTGGATGCGATTTATCGCTATCTCGCCCAAAACGGTTCAGCGTGGAACCACTTTGTACCAGAAATCCACCTGTTCCGCCGTAGCGATGCATCCCATACAAACCGCCACGAGTTCCGGCGCAGGGGCGTCGATTTGACGCTTTTTGCAACCGTCGATTTGGAGCGCGCGCCCGGAAGTTGCTGGCTTCGATGTCCGCAAAGCCAGGCGCGCCCCCCAACCCTTCCCGCCACTTCGCCCCCCGAAAAATCTCAGCGGCGCGCCAAAAAGGGCATGCCAAATCGTTCGCAGCAATTCGCACTGCGCACTTCCCACCCATTCTCCCCCTCCTTCATCTTGTAATCCACATTGCCCCGGGCCGTTGTGCCGCCCCCCGCGCCACCCCCCAAAGCCGCGGCCCGGCGCTCGAGCTCCTTCTCCCTCCGGCTGTCCTCCAGCGCCGTGTTGAAATCGAACGCATCGTTCCTTTCATTAAACGCCAGCCCGATGAACAGGTGCCGCCCCTGCGCGTTCTGGATGCGCAGCACGAAGTACCGCGACGAATCGATGCACCGATCGACGCCGTTCCCCACGTTTGTTTTCCCGTCCAAATTGTGCCGTATCGGGCACACCGCAAAGATGTTTTTCTCTTCCTTTGTTGTCCACCCAACAAGACGGCCGTCTCCTCGCCCCGCTCGACGACCTTGAGGGTGCCCTGCCACACCTTGTCCCGCCACTCGGCGCCGCGCCACCCGCCCGCCGACGGCTTGGGCGGGAGCTTGAAGACGTGGGCGTTCGTGACCTTGAGGCGGACTCTTTCCACAACCTCGTCGGGCGCCTGCGGCTGATCGGCCGCGGTCAAAATAGGAGAGGCGGGTTTGGCGGCCCGTCCGTCGCCGCGGGCGCAGCCGCCGCCTTGGGAGGAGCGGGCGGTGGCGCGCTTGAGCATGGTGGAGTAGGCCCTGCAGCGCGGATTTGGTGGATTTGCGCACTCGTGCTCCTTCGTCGTCCTGCACCGGCCCAAATTGAAATCTCGGCTTCTGATGGTGGTGGGAGCGCGGGCGTTGTTGGGCTCGATTTTCGGTGGTTAGGGAGGCGAAATCGCGACATCCAGGGGATTCTGCGGTCCCCGAAGGCCGAGCTTTGCCCAAAGATCGCTCTGCAACTGAAGGACGTCGTTCGAGGTTGCCGAATTTGATGTGACCGCGGCTTTTCGCCAAACCGCGGCCGATTTTGACCGCGATTGCGGGCGGCCCTCGATATATGGGGGCGGTTAGAGGGCGCCTGCCGAGGCGGGGCGGATTGGGCCGGCGGTTTGGGAGCGGCAGCGGCGGTCCTACCGGAGCGCTTGGTTGCAGTTTTGGGGCCACGAAGTGGCGGTGGCGAAGGATTTTTTACCTAAGTAAAGCAAGCAAATTGCCCTCGATGGGGACGAAAATGATGGCTATCTTTGCAACGGCGGCGATTCGGACCCCGCCGAGACAACGTTGGAAAGCCCGCGATCTCCTGAATCGATTCGACTATCGATATGCGAAATTTGAGCTGCGGGGGGATACGGGGGGCCATTTTACGGAATTGCAATGGTACTTTTTTCAGGGCGAACGGGCGGCGGAACGGGGATAGCTCCGGAACTACCTCCTTCCCGAGGCCGCCGAGACAAGCCGGGAATAGCCCTTGACCAGGAGAAGCGATCCGACGCGCCGGCGCGGGCAGCAGAGCAATATTTGGGCACTCCCCGGCCGATTTTGTGATTAATTTGCAACTTTTCCGCAGAACCCCCGGCGCGAGGCCAAAACGGCAAACGCAGAGACGCCGGGAGCGAGCCCCCCGCAGAAATCGCAGCAGCAATCGATTCTCCCGCTCAGCGGCTGCGAATTGTTGCGTCAATAGCCGCGGAACCACCCCGGGACGCGCGACAACCCCCATCGGACAGCACCCACCGTCCTTCGGACGCGGTATCAGCGCCTCACCGGACGCCCGCCCCCAAAAGCACCCTTCCCCCGCCGCAACGATCCTGCAAATTGAGAGAGGGGTTGATTGTTGTATACGCCACGCGCTGACCAACGCTCGCCCTCGCCCCCCGTCACCTGCGCGTGCACCGTCCCCGGGCGAGCGCAGCGAGTCCGTCCGCCCGCCACCCGAAGAGGAGAGAGGCGAGCGGAGCGAGCCCGTCGACGCCCCCCAGAAACAGAAAGGAGGCGAGCGGAGCGAGCCCGTGATGCCAAGGCGTCCCAGGTTGCGCGCCCAGGCGGGCTGTGGATGCGATTTATCGCTATCTCGCCCAAAACGGTTCAGCGTGGAACCACTTTGTACCAGAAATCCACCTGTTCCGCCGTAGCGATGCATCCCATACAAACCGCCACGAGTTCCGGCGCAGGGGCGTCGATTTGACGCTTTTTGCAACCGTCGATTTGGAGCGCGCGCCCGGAAGTTGCTGGCTTCGATGTCCGCAAAGCCAGGCGCGCCCCCCAACCCTTCCCGCCACTTCGCCCCCCGAAAAATCTCAGCGGCGCGCCAAAAAGGGCATGCCAAATCGTTCGCAGCAATTCGCACTGCGCACTTCCCACCCATTCTCCCCCTCCTTCATCTTGTAATCCACATTGCCCCGGGCCGTTGTGCCGCCCCCCGCGCCACCCCCCAAAGCCGCGGCCCGGCGCTCGAGCTCCTTCTCCCTCCGGCTGTCCTCCAGCGCCGTGTTGAAATCGAACGCATCGTTCCTTTCATTAAACGCCAGCCCGATGAACAGGTGCCGCCCCTGCGCGTTCTGGATGCGCAGCACGAAGTACCGCGACGAATCGATGCACCGATCGACGCCGTTCCCCACGTTTGTTTTCCCGTCCAAATTGTGCCGTATCGGGCACACCGCAAAGATGTTTTTCTCTTCCTTTGTTGTCCACCCAACAAGACGGCCGTCTCCTCGCCCCGCTCGACGACCTTGAGGGTGCCCTGCCACACCTTGTCCCGCCACTCGGCGCCGCGCCACCCGCCCGCCGACGGCTTGGGCGGGAGCTTGAAGACGTGGGCGTTCGTGACCTTGAGGCGGACTCTTTCCACAACCTCGTCGGGCGCCTGCGGCTGATCGGCCGCGGTCAAAATAGGAGAGGCGGGTTTGGCGGCCCGTCCGTCGCCGCGGGCGCAGCCGCCGCCTTGGGAGGAGCGGGCGGTGGCGCGCTTGAGCATGGTGGAGTAGGCCCTGCAGCGCGGATTTGGTGGATTTGCGCACTCGTGCTCCTTCGTCGTCCTGCACCGGCCCAAATTGAAATCTCGGCTTCTGATGGTGGTGGGAGCGCGGGCGTTGTTGGGCTCGATTTTCGGTGGTTAGGGAGGCGAAATCGCGACATCCAGGGGATTCTGCGGTCCCCGAAGGCCGAGCTTTGCCCAAAGATCGCTCTGCAACTGAAGGACGTCGTTCGAGGTTGCCGAATTTGATGTGACCGCGGCTTTTCGCCAAACCGCGGCCGATTTTGACCGCGATTGCGGGCGGCCCTCGATATATGGGGGCGGTTAGAGGGCGCCTGCCGAGGCGGGGCGGATTGGGCCGGCGGTTTGGGAGCGGCAGCGGCGGTCCTACCGGAGCGCTTGGTTGCAGTTTTGGGGCCACGAAGTGGCGGTGGCGAAGGATTTTTTACCTAAGTAAAGCAAGCAAATTGCCCTCGATGGGGACGAAAATGATGGCTATCTTTGCAACGGCGGCGATTCGGACCCCGCCGAGACAACGTTGGAAAGCCCGCGATCTCCTGAATCGATTCGACTATCGATATGCGAAATTTGAGCTGCGGGGGGATACGGGGGGCCATTTTACGGAATTGCAATGGTACTTTTTTCAGGGCGAACGGGCGGCGGAACGGGGATAGCTCCGGAACTACCTCCTTCCCGAGGCCGCCGAGACAAGCCGGGAATAGCCCTTGACCAGGAGAAGCGATCCGACGCGCCGGCGCGGGCAGCAGAGCAATATTTGGGCACTCCCCGGCCGATTTTGTGATTAATTTGCAACTTTTCCGCAGAACCCCCGGCGCGAGGCCAAAACGGCAAACGCAGAGACGCCGGGAGCGAGCCCCCCGCAGAAATCGCAGCAGCAATCGATTCTCCCGCTCAGCGGCTGCGAATTGTTGCGTCAATAGCCGCGGAACCACCCCGGGACGCGCGACAACCCCCATCGGACAGCACCCACCGTCCTTCGGACGCGGTATCAGCGCCTCACCGGACGCCCGCCCCCAAAAGCACCCTTCCCCCGCCGCAACGATCCTGCAAATTGAGAGAGGGGTTGATTGTTGTATACGCCACGCGCTGACCAACGCTCGCCCTCGCCCCCCGTCACCTGCGCGTGCACCGTCCCCGGGCGAGCGCAGCGAGTCCGTCCGCCCGCCACCCGAAGAGGAGAGAGGCGAGCGGAGCGAGCCCGTCGACGCCCCCCAGAAACAGAAAGGAGGCGAGCGGAGCGAGCCCGTGATGCCAAGGCGTCCCAGGTTGCGCGCCCAGGCGGGCTGTGGATGCGATTTATCGCTATCTCGCCCAAAACGGTTCAGCGTGGAACCACTTTGTACCAGAAATCCACCTGTTCCGCCGTAGCGATGCATCCCATACAAACCGCCACGAGTTCCGGCGCAGGGGCGTCGATTTGACGCTTTTTGCAACCGTCGATTTGGAGCGCGCGCCCGGAAGTTGCTGGCTTCGATGTCCGCAAAGCCAGGCGCGCCCCCCAACCCTTCCCGCCACTTCGCCCCCCGAAAAATCTCAGCGGCGCGCCAAAAAGGGCATGCCAAATCGTTCGCAGCAATTCGCACTGCGCACTTCCCACCCATTCTCCCCCTCCTTCATCTTGTAATCCACATTGCCCCGGGCCGTTGTGCCGCCCCCCGCGCCACCCCCCAAAGCCGCGGCCCGGCGCTCGAGCTCCTTCTCCCTCCGGCTGTCCTCCAGCGCCGTGTTGAAATCGAACGCATCGTTCCTTTCATTAAACGCCAGCCCGATGAACAGGTGCCGCCCCTGCGCGTTCTGGATGCGCAGCACGAAGTACCGCGACGAATCGATGCACCGATCGACGCCGTTCCCCACGTTTGTTTTCCCGTCCAAATTGTGCCGTATCGGGCACACCGCAAAGATGTTTTTCTCTTCCTTTGTTGTCCACCCAACAAGACGGCCGTCTCCTCGCCCCGCTCGACGACCTTGAGGGTGCCCTGCCACACCTTGTCCCGCCACTCGGCGCCGCGCCACCCGCCCGCCGACGGCTTGGGCGGGAGCTTGAAGACGTGGGCGTTCGTGACCTTGAGGCGGACTCTTTCCACAACCTCGTCGGGCGCCTGCGGCTGATCGGCCGCGGTCAAAATAGGAGAGGCGGGTTTGGCGGCCCGTCCGTCGCCGCGGGCGCAGCCGCCGCCTTGGGAGGAGCGGGCGGTGGCGCGCTTGAGCATGGTGGAGTAGGCCCTGCAGCGCGGATTTGGTGGATTTGCGCACTCGTGCTCCTTCGTCGTCCTGCACCGGCCCAAATTGAAATCTCGGCTTCTGATGGTGGTGGGAGCGCGGGCGTTGTTGGGCTCGATTTTCGGTGGTTAGGGAGGCGAAATCGCGACATCCAGGGGATTCTGCGGTCCCCGAAGGCCGAGCTTTGCCCAAAGATCGCTCTGCAACTGAAGGACGTCGTTCGAGGTTGCCGAATTTGATGTGACCGCGGCTTTTCGCCAAACCGCGGCCGATTTTGACCGCGATTGCGGGCGGCCCTCGATATATGGGGGCGGTTAGAGGGCGCCTGCCGAGGCGGGGCGGATTGGGCCGGCGGTTTGGGAGCGGCAGCGGCGGTCCTACCGGAGCGCTTGGTTGCAGTTTTGGGGCCACGAAGTGGCGGTGGCGAAGGATTTTTTACCTAAGTAAAGCAAGCAAATTGCCCTCGATGGGGACGAAAATGATGGCTATCTTTGCAACGGCGGCGATTCGGACCCCGCCGAGACAACGTTGGAAAGCCCGCGATCTCCTGAATCGATTCGACTATCGATATGCGAAATTTGAGCTGCGGGGGGATACGGGGGGCCATTTTACGGAATTGCAATGGTACTTTTTTCAGGGCGAACGGGCGGCGGAACGGGGATAGCTCCGGAACTACCTCCTTCCCGAGGCCGCCGAGACAAGCCGGGAATAGCCCTTGACCAGGAGAAGCGATCCGACGCGCCGGCGCGGGCAGCAGAGCAATATTTGGGCACTCCCCGGCCGATTTTGTGATTAATTTGCAACTTTTCCGCAGAACCCCCGGCGCGAGGCCAAAACGGCAAACGCAGAGACGCCGGGAGCGAGCCCCCCGCAGAAATCGCAGCAGCAATCGATTCTCCCGCTCAGCGGCTGCGAATTGTTGCGTCAATAGCCGCGGAACCACCCCGGGACGCGCGACAACCCCCATCGGACAGCACCCACCGTCCTTCGGACGCGGTATCAGCGCCTCACCGGACGCCCGCCCCCAAAAGCACCCTTCCCCCGCCGCAACGATCCTGCAAATTGAGAGAGGGGTTGATTGTTGTATACGCCACGCGCTGACCAACGCTCGCCCTCGCCCCCCGTCACCTGCGCGTGCACCGTCCCCGGGCGAGCGCAGCGAGTCCGTCCGCCCGCCACCCGAAGAGGAGAGAGGCGAGCGGAGCGAGCCCGTCGACGCCCCCCAGAAACAGAAAGGAGGCGAGCGGAGCGAGCCCGTGATGCCAAGGCGTCCCAGGTTGCGCGCCCAGGCGGGCTGTGGATGCGATTTATCGCTATCTCGCCCAAAACGGTTCAGCGTGGAACCACTTTGTACCAGAAATCCACCTGTTCCGCCGTAGCGATGCATCCCATACAAACCGCCACGAGTTCCGGCGCAGGGGCGTCGATTTGACGCTTTTTGCAACCGTCGATTTGGAGCGCGCGCCCGGAAGTTGCTGGCTTCGATGTCCGCAAAGCCAGGCGCGCCCCCCAACCCTTCCCGCCACTTCGCCCCCCGAAAAATCTCAGCGGCGCGCCAAAAAGGGCATGCCAAATCGTTCGCAGCAATTCGCACTGCGCACTTCCCACCCATTCTCCCCCTCCTTCATCTTGTAATCCACATTGCCCCGGGCCGTTGTGCCGCCCCCCGCGCCACCCCCCAAAGCCGCGGCCCGGCGCTCGAGCTCCTTCTCCCTCCGGCTGTCCTCCAGCGCCGTGTTGAAATCGAACGCATCGTTCCTTTCATTAAACGCCAGCCCGATGAACAGGTGCCGCCCCTGCGCGTTCTGGATGCGCAGCACGAAGTACCGCGACGAATCGATGCACCGATCGACGCCGTTCCCCACGTTTGTTTTCCCGTCCAAATTGTGCCGTATCGGGCACACCGCAAAGATGTTTTTCTCTTCCTTTGTTGTCCACCCAACAAGACGGCCGTCTCCTCGCCCCGCTCGACGACCTTGAGGGTGCCCTGCCACACCTTGTCCCGCCACTCGGCGCCGCGCCACCCGCCCGCCGACGGCTTGGGCGGGAGCTTGAAGACGTGGGCGTTCGTGACCTTGAGGCGGACTCTTTCCACAACCTCGTCGGGCGCCTGCGGCTGATCGGCCGCGGTCAAAATAGGAGAGGCGGGTTTGGCGGCCCGTCCGTCGCCGCGGGCGCAGCCGCCGCCTTGGGAGGAGCGGGCGGTGGCGCGCTTGAGCATGGTGGAGTAGGCCCTGCAGCGCGGATTTGGTGGATTTGCGCACTCGTGCTCCTTCGTCGTCCTGCACCGGCCCAAATTGAAATCTCGGCTTCTGATGGTGGTGGGAGCGCGGGCGTTGTTGGGCTCGATTTTCGGTGGTTAGGGAGGCGAAATCGCGACATCCAGGGGATTCTGCGGTCCCCGAAGGCCGAGCTTTGCCCAAAGATCGCTCTGCAACTGAAGGACGTCGTTCGAGGTTGCCGAATTTGATGTGACCGCGGCTTTTCGCCAAACCGCGGCCGATTTTGACCGCGATTGCGGGCGGCCCTCGATATATGGGGGCGGTTAGAGGGCGCCTGCCGAGGCGGGGCGGATTGGGCCGGCGGTTTGGGAGCGGCAGCGGCGGTCCTACCGGAGCGCTTGGTTGCAGTTTTGGGGCCACGAAGTGGCGGTGGCGAAGGATTTTTTACCTAAGTAAAGCAAGCAAATTGCCCTCGATGGGGACGAAAATGATGGCTATCTTTGCAACGGCGGCGATTCGGACCCCGCCGAGACAACGTTGGAAAG
>CBDBZY010000065.1:0-29852 GCA_965213685.1 bacterium | reverse complement strand
GATGGTGTCAGCCGAGTAGTTTCGTGAGAGGAACTTGGTCTGCAGGGGGCCAGAGTCACGTGTGTCAATACTGCAAGACATGGCAGCACCCATGCAGCACACAGCACTGGGAGGTGGGACACGGCAGTGTGTGGCTGTGTGTCAGTGTCCCAGTACCTTCTCATCTTTGGGTTTGGAGGCCTTTGCTGGCTTGTCAGTGATGGAGTTCCCTGCAATGATAACTTGCACTATGTTGGAACAGAGCCTCTGGTCCTGTGGGGGGAGATGGTGCATGCTATTACTGGAGGCCACACGGTGTGCAGTGGCCCACTCACGGTAGGCCCACCCAGCTGGCCTGTGACGTAGTCCACCAGCAGCTCCACGCTGAGCTGGTCACACCACGAGGACCCGAGATTCAGCCCAGACACCAGCAACACGTACCTGCACACAGGAATGAGGACAGCTATAGAGGCCTATGTGGCTAGGCACATGATGGGAATACTTTAGAGAACTGTGAAAAACTGGCAGCCACCTGGGATTGAACTGAGGGCCTCTGGCTTAAGCTGTCAGCGCTCTAACATCTGAGCTATGGCCATGTACATACTCCTTACTAGAAATATACTCATCTCTATATAGAGTTTTTGTTTGAACATTTCGACACCTATGCAAGCATCATCACCAGGGAATTAAGAGACTTATTCTTATTCTCATAGGTGCTAGAGATGAGCATTATCCCTGGAATGCACAATCATGCATGAGGATCGACTTAATTGGTATGCACAACCCATAAGCCAACAGGCAAGCATATTGTAATGAGCTGGTGTGCTGACTTCTCTTCCTCCTCTGTGTCCATGGTGTCGGGGTCAGTCTGCTCAGGAAGCTCAGCAAATGTGTAGTCCTCAACCTCGAAGGTTCCATTCTTCAGCTCCTTCCCCAAGAGAGCCACGATGATACCTACAGAGGCACAGAGCAAGCACTGACCTCCCACACCTGGTGCACACACAGTGACGGTATGGGGTTGCCTGTACATGATGCGACATGTGCATGACGTGTGATACCCACACTGCCGGTCACCCCAGCACAGCTGATGAGGCCTGGTATTGCCGAAACGCATCCTACACATTGGGTGACTGTTTGGCCTGAGGACCGTTCGTGGCCTAGGGAGTTGTGGTTCTCGATTTATTCACGATGAATGGTCATAATAATAGGGTGTGGGAGGCTGGGACAACGCTACATGCTGGTTAGAATTTAAACACATCTGTCTTGCTATTACATAACTGCAAAGGTCATATTTTCTCCTTGTGACCATGGGAACAACCCTGGGAGTAATGGGCTAGCTATTGTGATCTCACGCTTGGTGACATTGGTACTGTGAAGCTTGATGTCTTGCCTCACCAGTCACAAGTTCTTGTGAGGGTATGGCTCCGCAGAGGGTGATTCTCTGACTGGAGTCCTCCACTACTAGCTCATCGCTACTGCTCACACACTTCACTCTGGGAGGCTGGGGAAGGAGGTGGTGCTGGGAGGGGGGGAGGGGGGGGGAAGGCAGAGAGATGAGGAGGGAGGGTGGTCAGGAGAGGGAAGAGGAGAGGGAGGGTTGCCTCACTGTGCTGCTGATCTCCTTGAGGATGGAGGGCTTGAGCTCCATCTTCTTGAAAAGTGTTCCAATAATGCAGCACCTTTGCCCCTCCTCCAACTCCATCAGCTTCTCCTTCACAATGACATCACTTCCTGCAAGTGAACGCACGAAGACACGCTAAGACACACTAAAATACCACGCTTGTTTTTTTGCAGAAAATTATAGGCCAAAACGTTGCAAATCTCTTAGCTTATTAGGAAATTTAATTACCTCCTGAGCTAATTAAATTACCTCCTGAAATTGACAAGTTATCAGGCTAAAGATTGCATCTCTCGACTGCCTCCCCTTCCAGACTGTTTCTTACCCCATTTCTTGGTTGCAGCTGCCTCCAAATGACGTCTCATCTGCTCCAGTCGCCAGAAGTAAATGTGAGCGTACTGCGTGGCGTAGTGCCGCTCCTTCACCTGAAACTTGGAGCAACGGTTCTCGTAACTGCAGCTGCTCCTGGTGTGCGTCTTTTCGAACTCTTCGTCCTTTGCTGTTGGAAGGGAGAGGTACTCTTCCACTTCAACCATCGCGCCATTCACCCGCCAATACAAGTAGCCACACCCCCACGTGGGCGTGGCAGTTGAAGCTTGAGGAGATGATGCGTAGAGTGGATGCAACGAGAAGCCTTCGTCCGGCCGAGCCTGACGTGGGCAGCATTGTGTTCGCCACGGGAGGCTACGACCACTCCATCAAGTTCTGGCACCCTCACGACGGCGTCTGCTACAGGACAGCTCAACATCCGGAGTCGGTGAGCTGTTCTAAATAATGCACAGCAACGGCCGCTTGTTTATCGGGCTTCTGACCATTTCAACGTCATTACCCTCTCTCAAATCTCACTTCTTCCCTTTTCTATTATTCAGCAAGTGAATAAGCTAGAAGTTACACCTGACAAGAGATTGGTTGCCTCTGCAGGTAAGAATTGGGAGCTAGGGAGCAATGTATATTTTCAGTTGACAGCAAACTGATCCTTTTGCAGCATATCAGCAAATTCGGATGTACGATGTCAACTCCTCAGAGCCATCGCCTGTGAGGGGGCAGTTAGGGAGCTATGGAGGGTGGGGGGGGAGGTGTAAGTAGATGTAGGGCATTTGCAGGTTCATTATAGTGCAGACGTACCTAGCTCTCATTTAGTAACCTCCAATTCCTACGCAATAGAATAGACACACCAGTCTTTAGCATACATAGGCCATGGGATGTCTGCTGCTCTACATGTGATTTGTATAGTATGTAATCACTTACAAAGAGGTTTCCTAATATGGAGTCAGGCATCATAGCTGTACATACTGCCAGTGCTATAGGTAATGACACACACTCAGTGTATGACTTGTGGTGTGAGTGGTTTGTACTTTGGCAGGTGTATGTATTTGAGGGGATTTCCAAGAATGTGACGTCAGTCGGTTTCTATCAGAATGGACAGTTCATGTACTCGGGAGGGGAGGACCATACGGCCAGACTGTGGGACCTCAGAATGGGGTGAGGACTGACACCACTCACCTCACTTCCCCACCTCTTGAGCACTCTTCTCCCTCCCTCCCTCCCCCCCAGCGGTCGCTCCCAGCAGTGTCAGAGACTCTTCCAGGTCAATGCTCCGGTCACGAGCATGTGTCTGCACCCCAACCAAGCCACGCTCATCGTGGCTGATCAGAGTGGGACCATCTATGTCTGGGATCTCTCTACAGACCACAATGAACAACATGTGAGGCAGTGTGGAGTGTTTGCTTAAGATAGATTACTCTTGTTCTCCCCCTCCTCCCCTTCCCCTCCCTCCCCTCCCTCCCCTCCCTCCCCTCCCTCCCTCCTTCCTCCCTTTTGTCCTTCCTTCCTTTCTCCTTCCCTCCCTCCTTCTCCCTAGATTCCTGAGCCAGATGTTGCTGTGTTGGGTGTTCACATTGATCCAGATGGAGTCTACCTTGCAGCAGTCAGCTCTAAGGTCAGAGGAGAGGATGCAGGGCAGGGCAAGAATGCCAACACACACACACACACACACACACACACATGCACGCACGCACGCACGCACATGGATGTGCATGCACGCACGCACACACACACACACACACACACTGCAGGGAATGTGCTACGTTTGGAGTCTCTCTAGTGGAGTGGGCACTAGTCCCATCACGCTCACTCCTAGGGTCAAGAAAAATGCTCACCAAAGATATGCCCTCAAATGCCTCTTCAGTCCTGATTCCAGGTCAGTGTGCAGCATTTAGAATTGGTACAAAGTCATCAGTCCTGGTTCCATGTCTCATTGTAATTATTCCAGTCCTGACTAGTTTGTTTTTGCAGTTCAGATACAATATGTCCCCTCCTCCTCCTCCCTCTCCTCCTACCTCCACCTCCTCCTCCTCCCCCACCTCCTCCACCTCCTCCTCCCCCACCTCCTCCTCCTCCACCTCCTCCTCCTCCTCCTCCTCCTCCTCCTCCTCCTCCTCCTCCTCCTCCTCCAGTCTGTTGGCGACCACCTCAGCCGATGGCACCTGCAAGATCTGGTCCACTGCAGACTTCTCTCTCCGGAACACTCTCAAGAGGAGCACCGAGCGGTGGGTCTGGGACTGTGCCTTCTCCTGTGATTCCCAGTACATATTCACAGGTACAGCTCACGTCAACACTAGTCTTGCATTTCTAGCTGTTCTTGCCGCCTTATATAATCCTCCTCTTTTGCTTCTCCACCCTCTCTCTCACCCTCCCTCCATACCGCTTCCTCCTTTCCCTTCCCTATTCCTTCTCTCCTCCCTCCCTCCCTTCCTCTCTTTCTCCCTCCATATTCTTTTCCTCCCTCCCTCCCTCCCTCCCTCCCTCCCTCCCTCCTCATGCAGCGTCCAGTGACCACACAGCTCGACTGTGGCAGGTGGACCATAGTGACCCGGTCAGAGAGTACCAGGGGCACACAAAAGCAGTGACTGCCCTTGCATACAATGACCAGAGATACTGACTTCACACACACACAGTATCTTGTCCCTACCTACTGTAGTCATTTTTGAAATACTGAACAATAATTGCATATATACGTATGATTGTGGTACTATTAAAATCACAATTGTTTTGTGAGTATTGTTTACATTGATAGTGTGAGTGTATGTGTGTAAAAATGTGTCACAATAATTATAAATACATGGCATATAGCAGTACATGTAAGTTACACAAATTTAATGTTTTCAAAGAGCTTATATATGATGATGTAAGTGCTCATTCTGTTGCATAAACAAAGCTTCAAGTAAACAGGGCAAAGGAAATGATACTGAAAGTGCACGTGTTGGGACTAGTACTACTGCTGTACTCTGTAAGATAAGTGGGTAGTTAAGAGGTTAAGAGTCAAAAGTGTGATCATAGCCCTCAGATGGTGGTCTCTCTCCATTAGATACTGGGTGGAGCTCATTGTACTGAGAGGGGGGAGACGGGAATGGCAGGGAGGGAGGGGGAGAGAGGGTGGAGTGTAAGGATGAATTTGAACACACTAATGTACTCAAAGGTCATTGCTGAATATCATGTGCCTATGGTTAATATCACATGACAACTTGTGTCTATGGATTATCACATGACAGGTTATGTGTCTATTAGTGAATATTCTGTAATGGTCATGTGAATGTTGTTGAGTATCATGTGAATATCATGTGACAGGTCATGTGACTATTGTTGTGAGTTTGTATTACTTACCTACCTTAGGAGGCTCTGAGGTGCCAGACAGGTTCATTGTTGGCTCCCTGTAGTGTGTGTAGGATGAACTGCATGGCAGAGAAAGAGAGGGAGAGAAGGAGGAAGAAAGGATGATTGCAGTTTTGTGAAGTACCAGCAGCTGCAGTACTTGTAGTGTTGGTGAGTGCCGTAGGACTGCCAGACAGAGGGGCTGGACTCGTTGGGAAACTCATAGGCAACTGTCTCTTCATCGTATTCCCTGGAGAATGAAGGTGAAGGAAGGAGAGTGGCAGAGCGAAATGGCATGTCCTCATCTGTCTTTTCTATATTCTGCAGTACTTTACTTCACAAGGGGGGCTTCATACCACTTCTTCCTCCCTCCCTCCCTCCCTCCCTCCCTCCCTCCCTCCCTCCCTCTCTCTCTCCTTCCCTCCCTCCCTTCCCTTGCCACTCACTTCCGGTTGTTACAGAAGAACCCGGCCTGACAAGTGGCAGTAGCGATCAGTGCCATGAGGCCCACACACAGACCACACAGCAGACCAAACTGGACCACAACAAATGTGCTGCGACAAAAGAAACAAAACATGACCGCAGGTGAAGCAGCAAATGTATGCAGCGTTAACAGCAGATACGTGTACATCTTGTTCAGCTCAGACAGAAAGTGGAGTGTCACTACAGTATGCATTTTTGGCATTCTTGGCATATTTAGCATTCTTGCCATTCTTTCTATTTGAATGTGAGTCAGTGGTAGCTGGCTGTGAAGAGGCTTAAGTGGGGCCATTTTGATGGCTGCCAAGGCCTGTTTTTGTGAGCACTTCACCTCCTTGCCCTGCCGGTCGTGTGCCGCTGGTGGCAATACTGTGGCAATACTGTGGGGTGTACTCCCTGCATGTCAAGCCCCCCCAGCAGACTTAGGAAACCCACACAGGAAATGGCACACAAGTGTTTTGTAACACTGTTCTTGGGAGCAGGGAGACAGGGTACTTCCAGTGGTGCACCTTCCCAGACTGAAGGGCCTCCTGCCACCTGATTAGTTACTTAACCCCTAGCCACCTGATCAACTCACTAGCCATCTGTTTAACCCCTAGCCAGCTGATTAACTCACTAGCCATCTGCTTAACCCCTGGCCACCTGATTACCCCTAGCAACTTGAGGAACCCCTAGCCACCTGATTAACCCATAGCCATCCGACCAACTCACTATGCATCGTCACACACTGTCTGCAGAGAGTCCAAGTAGATCTGAGGAGGGGGAGAGAGGTGTGCAGTGAGGGAGGGGGTGATGGTGGGCAGGGAAGGAGGTGTGGTGATAGTGGAGAGTGGAGGTGAGGGGGGAAGAGGGGAGAAGGGGAGAGGGGAGAGGGAGAGGGGGAGGGGGAAGAGGGGGATGGGGAAGAGGGGAGAGGGGAGGGGGGAGGATGTTGCTTGAGAGCAGGCTAGAGCTTACATCATTGATGTAGGTGCAAGTGCTGATGTCATCCACTGCTTGCATGGAGCCATTGAAACCACTCACTACTACATCTTGTAAGGGCTGAGGGGAGGGAGGGAGTGAGGGAGGCAGAAAGGAGGAAGGAAGAGAAGGAGGGAGGGAGGAAGGAAGGGAGAGGGTGAGTGGGTGGGAGAGGGAGGAAGGGAGAAAAGGAGGGAGGGGAGAGAGGGAGGGAGGGAGGGAGGGACGGAGGGAAGGGAAAAAAAGGATAAGTGAGGGAGTAGAGGAAAGGCAAGGCAAACAGACAAAATAAGGCCAGGAAGAGAAACGTAGGGAGAGATGGCTGAACTGGTTCATGGTGAAACTACACACACACATGATTAGCCTACCTGGAGGTCAGTTGCGTTGGAGCTACTGTCAATGTAGCTCTGAACATCACCCTCCATTTCGCTGATTAGTTGAAACGCTTGCTCCGTTCTGTTGATGGACTGATGGGGAATGAAGCAAGGGAGAAGGAGAGAGGGGGAGGTGGAAGGAGAGGGGAGTGGAAGGAAGGAGGAGGGAGAAAGACAGTGAGAAGTAAGGGGAACTCCTATTCACCATGCCAATACAGGTGGTGGTGAGGGAGGACTAACCTCAGAGAATGGGTTTTGGTAGCATGTCTCATTGCAGATTAGGTAGTAATTGAGGACATCTGTATCCACTAGAGGTGGGAAAGGGGGAGAGAGAGGGACAAGAGGATAGAAGGATGGGGAGTATAGAGAGTGTAGATCATAAGTGAAAAAGTATTTTTGGCGACAAGCAGAGAATGTAATGTGGTTTCAGATGGTACATACCTGGTACAGTCTGGTCTTCAGTGAGGTTCCTGATAAGTCTGTCGGGATCATCACAAATGTCACCTGAGACCTGATCAGGAGAGAGAGAGAGACAGAGAGAGATCAAGGGAATGAGGGAGGAATGAAGAGAGGGGGGGGCATAGCTGGACAGGGTATGCAGCAGGAGGAGGAAGGAGGGATGAAAAAGTTTCTTACGACAAGGAAAGCAAGGCTCCCACCGGCCGCCACCCACATGGTCAGCGTGATGAACACCAGGACCACTATCATGCTGGGAGGGAGGGAGGGAAGGAGGGAAGGAGGGAGGGAGGGAGGGAAGGAGGGGAAAAGGGGGAGGAGGAAGAGATTGAAATGTGTGTTCAGGGACATGTGATGGTCTAAGTAATGTCACATGGCAGTCACATGACTAGCTCACATGATCAGGAATGCAGGGGAACTGATGCAGATCCCACAGAGAATTGCAAGTATCATCAACATGAGGATGATGATGACCAGAATCACATAAGCAATCACCACCCAATGCCTGGGGAGAGGAAGACAGAGGGAGAGAGAGAGGGGGGGGGGGGAGAAGAAAGAGAAATCAAAAGGCTAGTTAAACAGTGATCCTGATAGACACACAGTCTACTCCCAAGTATCACTGCATGGATATCTACAAGTCAAAGAGCACTTCAAAGTGTCTTTGAAGGAGCAGGAGAGAGGGAACAAGGAGATGGAAGAAACACTGCACCTGATCAACTCAAACTCCTCAGCTTCGTCCAGTGTGTCCTCCAAATCAATTGAATCAACCTTGGCGTTGATCTCTGAGAACTGTTCTCCTAGGATATCATTTGCTGTGATCAGGTTGTTCACTGCATCCACTGCATTAGTTGGGTCTGGTGACTGCTGTTGGCTTAGGGCCAGTTGGAGGTCCTCTAAGGAGGTGTTTTGCCGAGCTTCAGTGTAGAGGGAAGACTGAGTGTGTGTGTGTGTGTGTGTGTGTGTGTGTGTGTGTGTGTGTGTGTGTGTGTGTGTGTGTGTGTTCACATGTAACATGATCATCATAATTCTATTTCCAGGTACTTCTAGAGTTAATACATGTTTATACAACACTCATCTGGAGCAGCACACACATGTACTAGTGATCTCTCTCTCTCTCTCTCTCCAACACCCACTCACACATACACACACCCACACCCTCCCATCTCTCCTCCCCCCTCCCATCTCCCCACTACACTCACCTCAGACCCATACTGGTTGAAGAAGTCTTCAACCTCTCTCCCCATGTCCAGGAAACGGTTGACCTCTTTGTCCAGCTCTACCTCAGACCACAAGCCAATAGCCAGGATAACTCTGGAGGGGAGGAGGGGGGAAGAGATGAGTGGAAAGAAGGAGAAGAGGGAGGGGGGGGGGGGGGGGGGGGGGGGGAGAGAGGGAGGGAAAGAGAGAGAGGGAGAGAGAGAGCCGTTTCTATTTCAGAAGGGCATTGATGTTGCCATTAAACACCTGTGTCCTCCTAGTGATGTGCCTCCCTTGTGTGTGTGTGTGTGTGTGTGTGTGTGTGTGTGTGTGTGTGTGTGTGTGTGTGTGTGTGTGTGTGTGTGTGTGTGTGTGTGTGTGTTGGCCCCAGTAGAACCATGTGTACCACCTTAGCCAGTTACATGGCACTATATAATTCTACTCCTGCGTGGGGTGGAGGGAGGGAGAGAGAAGTGTGGGGGAGGGGGAGGGAAGAGAAATGCTGTAAAATGGTTGGAATGTGGAGCATACTTGGAGTACACAGGGTGATGCCAGAGAGGGAGGGGGTGAGAGAGGGAGGGGGAGGGGGAGAGGAGGGATGAGAGAGGGGAACAGGTGCAATGTACTCGGGACAATGGTAAGGCGTGGGGCAGTAGTGCTACATGTGCACATTAGAGCATTAGGAGATGACAAGCCGGGACATGTTCTGTTACAAATTGCATTAGGCTTGCACACTCTCTCATTATGTAGGAGACGTGGCATTCCATACATTCCAGAGATGTGGTGAAGCGTGGTCAGTGGTGAGTACCACTGGAGTGTCCTTGGTGAGAGCTGGGTAGGAGGGAGAGAGGGAGGGAAGGATAGAGAGAGGGGAGAGGGGAGGGGGAGGGAGGGAGGGAGGGAAGGATAGAGAGAGGGGAGGGGGAGGGAGGAGGAGGGAGGGAGGGAGGGAGGGAAGGATAGAGAGAGGCGAGGGAGGGGGGGAGGGAGGGAGGGAAGGCTAGAGAGAGGCGAGGGAGGGAGGGAGGCACTTTTTGTCTAAAGTGAGGGTGTTCATGGCACCCATAGGCCATTGTAGTGGCCACCCCCTGACCAAGGTATGGCAAGGAAAGGAAGGAAGGCAGGCAGAGAGAATGGGGGTAGTGTTGCAGGCTTGGCAGAGGGGGCTTTCAGGTTGCCATGATATTGTCTGACCTTCATTTGGAGCTTATCTACTTCACGACCTCTTGTTCAATAGGTGTGTGTGTGTGTGCACACGCGCATGTGTACGTGAATATCAACGAACCAATCAACAACACTTATCCCACCACACACTGTGCCACGCCCACCATGCGCTTGCAGAGCCTGACCAGTTAGACCTAACATTCCATTCTGTACCAGCTGGTGAACCACCTTGCACAATCACCCTCCATCCCTCCCTCACTCACTCCCACCCTACCCTCCTCCCTCTCTCAACCCCTCCCTTCCCTCTAGAGACAGAGTTCAAAACAGCACCTTAATGTTTTCCCAGAGGGGAAACTGCAACCGATTACTACACCCGATTCCCAATATTCATAGCCAGCGTGTGAACTGCACACGCACTTCAGGCAGTCCCAGTTGGCCTGGTTCAGGGCTGCCTCTGAGTGGAATCATGATGAGCTGGGCTGGGGTGCCCTGTGTGAACTGTGAGATCACCCTACCAGGTGTCTCAGAGTGGTGTCTTGAAGAGGGTGTGTGTGTGCCGGGCACTGAATTCATAGAGTGTGGCACGAGCCAATCAGAATAAATTTCGTTTACTGTTATGGAACTGTAGCTAATGAGCGCATTAATCACATTAAGGTGAAGCTTGAAACACATGCAGGCAGACAATGGTGCAGCCAGCTAGCAGAGCATACTACAAACACACATACTATGGCTAGACATACAGTGGAGTATACTACACACACACATACTATGGCTAGACATACAGCTCTATAGTGGAGTATACCACACACACACACACACACACATACCATGGACAGGCATGTGACCAGGCATGTGACCACACAATGGGAACCATGTTACATCACACCTGAGCCAGAGGATGTGGGGGCAGGCTGGGGCCATGCTGGGAGATGACCTCACTCTGTGTACACACAAGAACTTCTATCTCATCCCCTCCCCCTCCCCCTCCCTCCCCCCCCCCCCCTCTCCTCCTCCTTCCCCTCCCCCTCATCCAAAAAAAAAAAAAAAAACAGAGAAAAGCTGGATTAAATGGTTTAATAAACAGGGTCAGAAAGCACTTTGTGGGTTTTCACAACACTACGTTGTGTTGTTAAGAGCAAGTCACATGACACATGTTCAGCGAGCAATGCAGGCAAATAGCACAGGGCTCCACTGGACCTCATTCCATACTGGACTACATTCTACCGCACCTTGGGGGGGAGCAGACTGGGGCTGGAATGAGCTCTACTGGTCTTTGAATGGACTGGGAGGGTCAAGATCTGGTGTTAAGTGACACTGCTTAACACTTGTTGGATCATTGACACATACTTGTATAGATGTACTGGTAGATGCAGTGAAAGTGGTAGGGCTATAGATAAGTGTTCATGATTTCAAATGGATATGTGTTTGAACAGGTTTATAGCTACTGTTAAGTGGTATGGAGATTTGAGGAAGAGAAGTGGAAGAGAGAGAGAGAGGGGGGAGAGGGGGAAGGGGAAAGACTCACATCAAGGAGACAATGAGTGTAATATTGACAATTCCACAGGCAATCTTCGGCTTCTTGCTCCAGTCCCTCGTCCCCCCACAGCAGCAGCAGCAGCAGACACATATGAAGTAGATGGACATGAGAATGAGGATACAGACGCAGGCAAGGATGGGCACACATGCCCAGATGATGATTGCCTAGCAATGAGGGGGGAGAAGGGAGAAGAGAGAGGAGGGAGGGAGAGAGGGAGGGAGGGAGGGAGGGAGGGAGGGAGGGAGAGAGAGAGGGAGTGAGGGAGTGAGGGAGGGGATAACAAACTCAGGATGTAAATGTTATTCTATTCCCTCCCCCCTCTCCTCTCATTACAATGCACTTTCTCCCATGCACTCAAACACTCCACATTCCACTTTCAAAATCCTGTCACACAGGAAAGCAACAGTTACTCTTCATAATGGCTGGCAGCAGTGTTGTATTTTCCCCCCTCCTGCCCCATGGCTAGCATGCTCTTCCTATTCTCTGGACAGAAACTACACAGTGTAAGGCCTGATCCTGTTAGCAGAACAGTATTTGGGTTTTCAAGTTTGGCAGGGGGTTTGCATCACCATGAAATACACCCACAACCGCACACAAACACCAAGTGCACACTATACCCGTCTCTGCTACTATTCCTTTCACAATAACCGACCTTTGAACATTCTCACACAACAGCAATCATAACTTTTGAATTCAACGACCGCGCCCTCCGCGGTACCCGCAACCCCGGCTAGCAGCCGCGAGCAGCACTGTTTACCCCCTCAGAGCCTTATCTCCAAAGAAGCGCTACATATACGTGTACATCACGGTACCCACACCCACTTTCTGGAACCCGGCCGGTGGCACCTACGGCTAGTATCCGTCCACTGCCTCTCTCCCTCGTCTCGCTACACACCAGTCGTACTGACCGCTAACCCTCACAAACTCATGCGTATACACACGCGCGTGGCTGGTCCAGCCGGCTAATTAGCTATACAGAAAGCTGTTTACCTCCCAGTAGTCAGCGTTGCTCGGATCAAATTCATCTGGGCTCCCTTGAAGGTCAATATCTGTGTGTGGAATGCCGTGGAAGGCTTCCACGGCTCCGATCGGCTCATAGGAGCTGCCTGTAGGGCACGACGACATCGCTGCTCACTCTTTCCACTGTGATACCCGGCACGGAATGTACTTGCTATTATACTTACGTTAATTTCGCGCAGAACAGTTCGCGGTCTGCGCATGATACAAATTTAAAATCAACAAATACGGGGGATGACGCAGAACAAAACTGTTACACGAGTTGGATACAGATTCCTACTGACTGACTGGCCCTATCTCCTCTTCACTCAGTTGGAAGTCATGCACAACTTTGAGGAGGACCACACAGTATATTGCAGTAACAATTCCAAGAATGGTGACAGAGAGAACTTTTGCTGCCACAGACCACATGATCCAGCGCTGCGCTCTCTTGGCAAGCTTCACCGAGCCCTCGTAGTCTCCCATGTCATAGCGGTCCTCAGCCTGTGGAATTCAAACACTTGAAGTCAGGACTGAGCCTATGCTTTACCCACCAACTTGCCCCCCCCCCCCAGGCATAGATACTATATTCAGTACCCACCCCAAATGAGTATCTATGCCCTAGGCCCCCACCCAGCCCCTTGCATTTTGCAGACCAAGCCCCCCCTTAAGCACCCCCAGACCAATTTGCTAGTCTTCAGACCAGTCTTGAGGGCAACTGAGCTCAGCAAGGGGCTACAGGGTTGGGCACGGCCTGGGACCGTAGCGCCGCCATTCTCCTCTGTCAAGACTCTCTGCTCACCTGGTAGGCTGTGATCAGTGCTATGATGGCGCAGGGCATGCAGCACAGGATCATCGCCCCTAGCGCTGGCCACCAGTGGGTCTCTGGACGGCGGGGGAGGGGGTCTAGCTCCGCCATCGCCTGCGTGAACGCCAGGACGGCATGACATGGACATTGTACCAGCATCGAGGTTGCAGTACATGTACCAGCTCAGTAGTGATTATCTCACTTTTAGCTTCTCTTCTCCTGGCGGCACGAGCGCTACGTGCTCCTCCATCTTCCCAGAAACTAATAATGACGTTATCGGTGCGGGGGTCTAAATATTTTTTGTACTAGTTCCCGCGAACGGCGGGCCATGCCATAGTATTGTTAAAACGATTGCCTACACAGAAGAAAAACTTTGCCTCTGAACACACAATTACAGATTAATGCAGCTTGCCTGTATGAGCATGCATGACCCTATTTACAATGTCATAATGAGGGAAAAGTACACTGTTATATCATGTAAGCAAAAACTGTTCATGAAAATTTACAATGGCAATCACTGCTGCTGGTGGAGTGCAGCCAATTGTTGTATCTCCTTCTGAATGATTGTGATTGCCTGTTGGACCTGCTCCTGTTGCTGCTGTTGCTGCACCATCGCTGTCTCAGCAGCGGCAACATTTTCTCTTACAACATAGATATTCACCACGATGATGATGATAAGGAGAATAGTGTAAATGGTACCCAACAAAATGGACCACTTGGTGCAGAAACGAGCTCATCTGGATAACTTATAGGATCCCTCATAATCACCTTTCATGTACTGGTCATCGGCCTATTTCAATGATTCACAAAATTGGAAACATTACACAATGCACTTAGTGACAAGTAATGCGTTTAGCAGCAAGTATGCAGAGCAAAATAACATGTGATGAACACACTGCTTTGTCACATTTCCTCACCTGGTAGGCCATGACCAGGCCAATGATACTACAGGGGCATGCACAGCAAAAGATCATAGTAAACAGAGCTGGCCACCACCAGGTGCCAGGCGCTGCACGATGGGAGAGGTGATGCATCTCTTTTATCTGAACCAGGTGTGTGCGTGTGCGTGTGTGCATGTGTGTGTGTGTGTGTGTTGTGTGTGTGTGTGTGTGTTGCTCACACAATAAGGCATGTGACTCTTTTACCAATAACTAACAGTCCTCCCCCACCAAAAGGATTCGTTTCAATGTGGCTGAAAACTGAAAGTTTCCCATTGCTAGTAGCACAGCTGGCAATAATTGTCTGCCAGAAGCCATCAAGCTGCACATAATCAACCAGGAGTGGATCCAGAGTTTTAAGAGGAGGGGTGGTGAGTGTGTCGCTAGTCGCACACACGGAGTGTGCGAAATGTGGAGTGTGTGAAAATTCACACTAAGCTAAACTTAGGCCCTTAGCTTGTAGTGGTTATTAATTTCCAGAGGGGGGGTTCTTCAGCACCCCCCTGTATCCGCCCCTGTCAATTCAGCAAAAAAACGGAACTAGATTACAGGGTAAACAATGTGGAGGCAAACAATGTGGTCTCCATGGTAAGGCACTGGGCAGCCTTGTTCAATAGTTCTCCCGTAGTACAATATACATGTCTCAACAAGTCTTGATACATGCAGAACATGTACAGCCTTTTACCATGGTGTGGAGTGTGGTGTACTCATAGATGCTATACCTTACGGACAGTATAGTATCTATGGTGTACTCCATCTTTTGTAGTCTGCAGTGCCAACCTAAAGGTGTCATTCTTGGCCCAAGCCTCACTCAAAGTACGTTCCCCCCCACACTCCTGCCATGGTTTCATCTAGGAAACTTTATCAGGGGGGGACGTTCGGTCATTATAATGAAAGGTGGGCATGACGAAATGAAAAGTAGGTGTGGTTTCTACTCTAAATTAGAATATTGTGAGGGGGTAGTTGAAGAATTGGGGGGGAAGTTGGAGAGTTAGGGGGGGAAGCTTCTCCCCCCGCAGTAGATGAAACCCTGCCTGCTATAGCATGCGCTGCAAAGCTGCAGTTGTATATCAGGCTACAACACTATCTAGTTACTAGCAACTACTTTGAGTGAGTCTTGATCATCTACGGTAGTCGGTCAACTACACGATCTCACCTTTTCCTGACGGCCTTCTCCGCGTTCCATGAGCTCCACGTGCTCCTCCATTCTCGTAGCGAGAGGTGTCTGTAGTGAAAGAAAATACCGTATCTGTTGTGCTTTTACAGTCGACGATAAAGCGCTCACTTAGTAGTCAATAGTCTGCTAGTCTCTGCCAGCCGCACACTGTTCCCCTCTAGCTCTGGTTCCTAGACCTTCCGCGATCTGCGCATGCGCTACCCCTCCCTCCGCGCATTATATACCTTCCGAAATCCTTCGGCAAGTGGAATAAAACATTGGCACAACGGCAGTGACAACCTATTAAGCAAGGATTTTGTAATAAAATAGCTTGTTCTACATTCAACCGCATGAGTTTTTTTCTCTGCAGGCGCTAGGTCCGCGTAGGCGCCAGGAGTCTCGCGCGCCAGCCCCTCACGTGAGGGGCTGGCGCGCGAGCTAGCTAGACTGTACTAACTAGCTAGAAGAATGCATGCTCACGCGACAATCCGGCCACAGTTATTTCAGTAAACCGCACGGGATTTTCTCCACGGAGCCGGCAGGGCCAGGAAGCCATCTGCCAAGACTTGGGGACACAAAACTTAGCAGTTGTTGTTTACAAGCTATGGAAAAGCAGACAGCAGTGAAAAAGTGGGCAAATATGCACAGCCAAGAATAGTGAATTATCAGAACATTATCATGTACAAAATTAATATAATTCAGTTAAAAATACTACTACTCCACACAATGTTATACAACAGCAATATAACACACCAAAAGCCAACAGGAAACAGCCTACTAATCAGTTAGTAATTGTAGTATGGGTGCTGGTGGTAGTGAACTTGATGAGTGTGCAGGAAGTACAGCCTCATGATGACAGGGAGTACAAAGATGCAGAGTCCAAATATGACCGCTGCCATGCCCCAGCTCTGGGCCTGCCGCGAGGCCTTCATGGCCCCTTGGTAGTCACCCTGCTGGTAGAGCCGATGCACCTGTGGGAACGGAGAAAGGGCAGCGACAGTTTGAACCTGGTATATACTCATCATTTCACACTATTCTATTATCCTATTATCTCTCTTTCTTCTCCTTCCCCCCACCCCTTTCTCTATCATAATCTTGGACACACCTCAAGAGACCTCAATAGAGCAATAATACCCAGAGGGAAACAGCAGCAGAGGAGGCCAAGAAGGGCTAGTATGAGGTAGTCCTTTGGTGGAGGGGGCTTTTGACCATCATTGGCATCGCTGATGTACACCATGTGCTTACCATGTGGCTGCGTGTGTTTGAGAAAGAGAGGGAGACATGAAATGCCTTGTGTAGTGTGTGTGTGTGTGTGTGTGTGTGTGTGTGTGTGTGTGTGTGTGTGTCTTGTATGTGTGTGTACCACTTAGTGCACATAGTCACAACACTATCTTAGTCACAAATGCTACTCTTATTGCAAGCGTACAATGCACATACAGCTGAACCCACACACAGTACACACATAAATTTTAAGTCCCTGACCTGACCTCCCAACGACACAGTGGAATGGCATGCTTTGTACCTCTTGTATCAGTGTCGCAGAAACCGTACGACCTTCGACTTGAAGCTGCACGGGAATGCCTACTGCCTGCGGGGCAGTGTAGGGAGGAAGGTCCGTGTGATAGTCGGGAGGAGCTTCATTGGGGACAGGGAGGGAAGGGAGGGGGTGGAGGGGAACACTTTGTAGAGGTGCAGGCTATGGAGGGCAGGGCCAAGGAGGTGGCAAACGGAGACAAAAAAGTGGGAGGGAGAGAGAGGGAGAGAGAAAGTGGTTACGTGTCTTTAATGTGTACTATTTAGACGTGTTTGGCTCACTTGGGGAGGCAGGTGTGGAGGAGGGGGAACTGGCGGCTGCTCGTCCTCGCTCACTTTCCCTCCCTCCTCTGAAAGTAACTGCTGTCGTTCCTCGACTACGGAGAGGAGAGGGAACCTTACTCAAGTTAGTTTCCTGGCCCGCTGACGAAAGTGTGAACATGTGTTCGCTATTGACCCATTCTATTGAGGCTACAAGCTGTCTACAATGATCTATACATTATTAATAACTCATGAAAGTTCTGAGACGCACTAGGATCAGTCTCTCCCTTTCCGATTAGCGGTAAACACAAAGCTCACCTCCAGTGTCCATATTTTTGACAACTTTACTTATGACATCATTGTAACGTCATTGTTAATCGCGTGAGCATACCTCTGCGCGCGCTGAGATCTACCGGTATAACGACTGGGAAGCATCTTGTCTTTGTAGTACTGCAGTACTCTTTGTGCGTGCACTGAGCGAGAAGTATCGTTTGAGTATCTTAAGCCCAGAATACCACGGTTGAGTGAGAGTGTTTTGGCGAAAGACCCACTCTTCGCGTTATATAGTTCATGGAGTAATCTACGACCTACTGAGACGTAATCTACACAGCTCTTCTTGAACCTAAAAGACTTGGATATCTCTATGCAAAGAGCTTTGTGGAGCGAAACCAGAAATCCGCGCATGCGCAGTAATTTTCATTGCGATACAAAAGGCGTGAACGGTTCACAATGTGCGCAGACAGGCTGTGCGAGGCGCGGACTACTCTGGGCCTCGGGAGTCAATCACGCAGTCTGTGCTAATTCTCTCAACGGCCAGTCGCTCTGAAGTCTGGTCTCCCCATGCGCACGGCAGTACTACGACCTTCGCGTACGGAGTGCAGAAAACGCCGCGGACTATATAGTACTTCACAAGTGACTGCTGGCCTATGGCTAGTTGACCTGACTCGGAAACGTGCATGATGTACCTCTCCTACCCACGTCTGCCCTGCCCGCCATCAGCGTCAACAACGCAGCACATCTGAATGCAGGAATGAAGTACGCAGCGGCAACCAGACAGACACCGGCCGTGTCCAGCTACTCCTCTGCCATGGCGAACTTGAAGTAGAACGGAACTATTGGAAGGTATGTACGCAGCTGCGCTGCATGCAGTGAATGTCCTGTTACAGAATCTATATGTCCATCCACCGACAACTATGGACGTGTGCTGATTGACAATGTTCTCTTTCTCTTCGCAGTCCCCCACAAGCTTGAAGCTGTTCCACCATACTTAGACGTACCACTCTAATATCTATGGTTCCACATAGGTTGCTACACCGCAGCGGTGAACAACGGAACTCTGTGACTATGGCGTGAACTGAAACTTCCGTGTTTATATTCTTGTGAGTACTTTAAACTATATCATAAGAGGACAGGGTTCATTATTCTCTTTCTCTTCACAGCAGTTTCCACAAGCTTGAAGTTGTTCCACAGATGTTACTGCAATGAAGTGGTAAACAATGCGACTGACTAACATGGACAGAGTTTTTGTTTTTTTGCTTTCTTTGTTTTGCTTGTGAGTGAAAGGGAAGGGGAGTGGGGGAGAAGGGCTGCACTGTTTTGTGTCATGTGATAGGACTGGGAGCATTTAAATTCAGTCACTAAAGTGCAGAGCACCAGCACAGCTTGCCAACAGAGACAAACTCAAGTATTCATGCATGTTGTTTACAGTGGTGTGCAAGGAGGGTATTGTGCTTTCTTGTGGATATTAATTAGGTACATTCCACACTGGCCACTGCCCATTGTTTGGTTTCTAGTTTCAGTCTCCCACTGCTCCACCTCATACACCACATACACTGACACTTAATTGTCTCCCTGACCACCCACCATGTATGAATGAGTGCAAGAGAGGAGGTGAGGGTTGGGAATGGGGAGCCTGATCACAGTAGGTGTGGGGACATTGCAGCCTCTTTGCCTGTGCCATTTTCACTAGAGGCCTGCCCTGTGCTAGCAGAACTGGTGAACACTGGGAGAAGCTCTTTGGTGTGAAGTAAATCATTTGCTGTTGGACTGGAAATATTTGCAGTTGACAATATTTTTCATGCTTTGCGAATTTTCTCGAAATAAAATTTACCTCAACCACGCTTTTCAACACATGTGACATTTACGCTGTTCAACTGCAGACATGTCCAGTCCAATGGTATAGGAAGCACTGATGACAGATGCATGTGAGAGGTGACTTCACACTTGGGACCCCTCAACTTGCCAGCCTGTTGCGAGGCTTGCCCATACAACGGCCCATCCAGAGCTGGCCTGGATGGACCAGGTGAGGGCAAGCCCTGGAGCAGGGTTGAGTGGACACAAGTCTAAAGCACCCCACACTGCCTCTGTCAGAGGTGCTGTAGGACTAGGCCTCATCACTTCTCCCACTGTTCTATGCTGGTCCAGGGCAGGTTGCTAGAGTTGGTGGGTCAGACAAGAGGCTCTGATGTTCCCACATGCACCTACAGCTCAGTACATGACCTAAATACTAGTGTGTACATTGTGGCATGTTGTGAGGGAAGGGGAGGAGTTGACCTTGCTTGGGAAGGTCATGGTGGGTTGTTGAGGTGACACTCTGTGTTGTGTGTGGTGTGTGGGGGGAGCCAGAGGAGGTGAGGTGAGCATTAGGCGCCTGGCATTGGCTCAGTGTGGGGTGGACTGCTATAGGTGACTACATGGAGAGCATGGGGCAAGGTCGTGCCCCAGAGCATCGTGCTGGTGGGTGGGTTTGGGAGAGGAAGCTTCATGTCTTGATTTTCTATATACGTGGCACAAAGCACAGCAGCCCTTCTGCATGAGAATGAGCTTGGGAGGAGAGACACTACCTTTTTTCTTTTGAAGTTTCATTTTTGCATTTAATTTTGTATGACGATGACAGACAGTGACACAACACATCCAATGCTCAGCACTGGAAGTTGATCAGGTATTAAATGTGTTCATGGAATTTTAGCTGATTATTTGTTAATTATTAAATGTTCCCATCATTTCCTCCATTGTGATTCTCTTCCAAACAGCAATCAGTGCACATCACATGGGCCCTAACCCCTCTATCTTGGGCTGTTGTGGTGACCCTGTCCCATCCTGTGCTCTACAACTGATGGGACTGCTAGTAAGTCACTTTGTAGAGAGTTTGTCTGTGTCTGTGTCTTGGTGGATAGAAATTAGTTGGTACCCTTCATTTGTTCATTAAATTTGAAGGGTCCACTGTATACTTTTCCCAAAATCGTTCTTGTACAGCTAACTGTGCTGGTGTATATTTCAATGCTGGAAAGAGAGAATCTTGCAAGCAAGACTCCCTAACTCACCTCATCCTCCTCCCTTTCCTTTCCTCCTTCTCCATCTCTCTTGTTTCTCTGCTACTACAGATTCCATGGGCTGTGCTCCACTACAGCATGGAAGCCAGCAGCTGCAGTGGTGAGGCAGTCGTTCCAGGAGCCCGTAAGCCCTCGGTTGGCGAAGGGACAGAGTCCAGGCGACTGTCTCCCCTGCAGCTGCTCCACTGCCACCGTTCTTCCCAACAACTGACACCACATGGTGCCAGATGTCACCTGAACCATACCAGAGCTACCTGGCGTCCCACTGAGGGAAGAGGTGGAATTGCAGCTAGTGTGGGACCGTGAAGAAGGTGCGTATATAATCACAATGGGTAGCGTATGGGTAGTGTATAAGTTTTGCTTCATGGTGGAAGTGTGCAATGCATTGTCATGCAGCCTACAAGGCTACACACTCTATTGACAGTATGGGTAATCATCTGGCTGTATCTTTCTCTCCCTACAGATCTGATCAATCTGTATTAGCACCATCATACACATCATCATTTTGGACTTGAACCTACATTGGGTGGTAGAGAACCAGAGGAAGCCAAGAGTATTGTCAATGAACAATAATCGCTGTCTTGCAGCTCGTGAGCTAAATCATCCTCCACCCAAAGCCACTGATGCATCAGTACACTGGACATATAGCAAGCACCAGATACATGATGCTACACTGCTATTCACTGACTATCCAGCCCAGTTCAGATTTCAACTTTAATAGCACATGATCAAAGTGAAATTGTGTAACTGAATTGAACTAAGAAAGTTAAGGGGGCCCCCATTCTGATACATCTGCTACAAACAAATATAAATTAAGCAAACTGCAGTGGAAAGACTTAAACAATACCTCCATTTTGCCTAAAGCAAGGAACTTCATTCTTCAAAGAACAATAATTGGATTAATCGCTGTCTTGCAGCTCATGAGCTAAATCATCCTCCACTCAAAGCCACTGATGCATACATTATTTGTATTAATGATGGTGTATTATTTGTTAATTATTAAATTAATAATTATGAAGCTCACCTACATTAATTAATAATTATGAAGCTCACCTACATATGCTACCAGTTTTCCTGACTGGAGAATGGTGGGAGGGGTGGGTGCACATTTGGGGTGCGTGTGTAATTCATTGGTGATGAGGTACGGTATGCAGCAGGTCTGGACTGTGAAACGTTTAGCTGTGGGAATGGCAGCCCCACCCACACATTCCTAGCCTGTGATCTGACCCATGATGTCAATCTTTGTCACACCACTTTACACTCTGGACTGGTCAATCATTCATTTCATATGCAATAAACCACAGACCCTCTATTAAAGTAAGTAAAAGTGGGCTTAGCCCACATAACAAGAATACACACATTGTACATAATTTATGTGTCTGTGGTGGTACTGTTCTTAGCAGCAGTAGCGGCAAATACAGCAGTGGGGATGATCCAGCCAAGCTGCAGGAGGAACACAATCACAAGGATTATGACCCCCACGAGAATGGACAGCTTGTTGAAGGTCCGGGCAGAGCGAGTGGCAACACTTGCCTCCTGGTACCGACCCGCCTGGTACGCTGAGCGGGCCTGCAGGGGAAGGAGACATCAGGTGTTCAGTGAATGGAGAGCAAAAGACACAGTATAATATACATGTGTTCGACATGGACACAGGCAATTGTCACTGAACAAGGAAATGAAGGTCACGTGGAACTGCCATGAGTGAAGTTACCCCTCATCTCACTCCTTTACCAAACCTTCCATCCCTCTACATAAGCATTGTTATTCTATTGCCATAGGCAGTCGGTTATGGTGGCAATTTATACATGCAGTTTTGTCGTGACACATGTTGAGCTCTGGAAAGAAGAGTTGACCTTCCCAACATCATGACTTCAGATCACCTAGAGGAACCAACTTGCACACTCAACAGCTGGACGTGTCCCAATGCTATCTCAAAGTCTACAAAAAATGGATGTCTACAATCAGTAGCAAAGTCTGTGCGGTAGTACTGTGCAGTGCAATGGCTGGTGAGTGAATGCATCGTGGCACATGATGGTGTTATGGAGCTCCTAAGGCTCACTCAGCTCTCACCTCCATACTCTTGATAATGGCGAACACTCCCAGGGGCCAAAAGCAGCAGAAGGTGGTGAAGAGAGACATCAGCAGCTGGTCGTCAGGCGGAGCTGGTTCAAACTGAGTTGGCTGGTACACAACTGTAGGAGGGGCTGCCGTGTAGTGAGCCGTACCGCCATCCAGCAGAGGGGCTGCGTGAAGTGCGTAAGGATGCTGCTGGTTGCGTACACTCTTGTATACAGTTTAAAACGTCCTCTCAATCTAACTCTCACATCTTACCCTTCTCTTTCTTGGTGCTCATGTTTGGTGAAAAACAATAACACAAAGGGGACTAACATTAACTAAATAGTCTCGTGATAGTTGCATCAGCCATGACGCATGCCGGCCATATCATGCGCCCCCCACTCCCACGCACCGCGAAGTCATGGGATGTGTTAACACTCTTGCAGTTGTGTCCATAATGATGCATATAGAAATAATGAAATCGGCCAAAATAATTTAGCTCCAGCTATAATGAACAGACGGGCTTTGGTAGAGATGGCTACTATGCTAACTGGCTACTAGCTAGCGTAATTATACGCCAAGGTTCCATGAGAGAAACAATCATTGCTAGCTTTGCATACATATGCACATCATATACACGTCATATATACACTTGTTATTGTCCTAATTACTACTACTGACACACACATAAACATAAGATCAGCTTGAGTCATACAGCAAGGATAAAATGACTGAATACAAAATATGCCACATTGGTGGCAGTAGTTCAGTCTTCACCGCTCCTATCATCCGGTGCAGTGGCAGCCAACACTGCAATAGGAATGATCCAGGTAAGTTGCAAGACCAGTACAGCCACAAGGATTATGACTCCCACGAGGATGGACAGTTTGTTGAATGTTTTTGCAGAGCGTGTGGCGGCAGCTGCATCCTGGTGCCGACCCGACTGGTAGGCTGTACGGGCCTGCAAGGGGAGAGGCATCAGGTGGTGAGTGGATGGAACAAGGTACAATCATGTGTTCTAATAGACACGAACAACTGCTGTGATGGCAGTGAGGCAGTTTCTGGAAACTGGCCATACCACCAAGCATAGCGCTATGCATGCGCATCGATTATTTGTGGCGAGAGTTCAATGTTTTATGTTCCATTTTTAATGATTTTGTTTACACAACTACTCAAAATATGGTTCAGATTCAGTCTCTGAAGGCCTGACATTCAACATTTTCCTGGGGGGGGGGGGGGGGGGGGGGGGGGGGGGGGGGGGGGGGGGGTGGGGGGGGGGGGGGGGGGGGGTGGGTGGGGGGGTGGGTGGGGGCAGGGGCATGCCCCCAGACCCTCCTAAGTACTGCAGTGTTTCGTCTACAGCAAATTCTTGGCCCTTTGAAATTATTTTTTGTTCAAGAGTTGTATCTAGGTCTGAGACAAGTCTGGCCCTACAGTTGTCTACCATCTGTAAGTGACTGAAGTATTGTGGTTGTGAGAAAACATGACCTCTAGAAGCTCTCACCTCGATACTCTTGATGATGGCAAACATTCCCAGGGGCCAAAAGCAGCAGAAGGTGGTGAAAAGAGACATCACCAGCTGGTCATCAGGGGGAGCTGCACTGACTACAGTTGGCTGGTACACGACTGTAGGAGGGGCTGCCGTGTAGGCTGGAGGCTGAGCTTTCTCCTCAAGTACCAGAGGACCTGTGTGTGGACGAGAGGGACCATGGGGTGAGGGGGGGGGGGGGGAGAGAGGGGGGGGGCGACATAAAACAGAGGAAGACAGAGAACTATTGTCATTACTCCTGCAGTAACGACTTCTCAAGCTGCCTTACTCTTCTCTTTCTCAACGCTCATACTTCACTTCTCACAACGTCTCTAAGACACCGATCACGGTTTATAATTTGGTACTAAGTGACGTCATGCCCTAATTTGCGCGTGCGTCGCAGGGTCTTACTCATCATTAAATTCCTTGCCATTTGCTGCCCCGTTTCACTGAAGGCTTCTTTCTGCAAGTCCTCCGCAATCCCATCATGTCGGTCAGACGTAAGTGGACCGGTTTGTATGTGTGTGCGCGCCTTCAGCATGCCTGCCACGTCAGCATGTACATGTACGAGCATATGCACGAGAGTCATACTGCCACTCGCCAACGCTTCGTTGGCTAACGAAGTTACTGAGAGAGAGTTGCGGTACATCATCCTTGCCTCGGCCCCCCCTCCAATGGCCCTCTTTTGTAGCTAAGTGCGCAATTGAACTGTTTTGCAAGTGTAGCCGACGGTGTGATCGGCCTATGTCCACTTTAACCCTTTCCTCCCTCCCTCTCCTTCCTCTTCCCCTATCTCCTCTTCACCTCGCTACATCTCTCCTTCCTCCCTCCCCCAGCACCGCTCAAGAAGATGAACCTGAGCAAGCAGCCTCGGCTGCCTGGCCTCAAGACACCTGGAACCTCCACCCCAACCCCTTCCAAACCCCTCCCCACCAGCGAACCCACCCCCCCTCCTCCGTAAGCCCCACCCCCCTCTGTAAGCCCCGCCCCCTCCTCTGTAAACCCCGCCTCCCTTTGTAAGTCATCAATCCCCCCACCCCTTTTTCGTAGGCACCCCCTCCCTATTTTTCACTTGAAAACTAGTTCTTAAAGCATCTCATCACTCCTCACTCTCTTCATGTCACCTCCCCACAACTCCTAGCTACCACATCACCATGCACATCACCCCCTCACCTCTCACACACTACACCTGTACACAATCACTCATACAACCTCTTCCTCCCAAACCTCCCTCCCTAGTCCCCCCCCCCCCCCCCCCCCCCCTTCAGTACTGTCCCAACTAACCACATGTCTCACTTCACATTCACTTGGCTTAGCTTGCACCCCTTTTTGGGGATGGTGTTGCTATAGTAACCCTTGACCCCTTGTATTCTGCTATATACCTCCTGGTAGAAGTGTGGGGAGGACATGCTGTGTGTCTCAGCTGGTCGGCCATTGGATGCGTCTCCCTCCTAGTGCATGTCTCCATCTGGACTGTGCTGGTGGTGGTGATTGGGGGGGAGGGGGGGAAGGGAAGCACACTCAGCATGATGACATGTTATGTTCAGCTTCCATTGGTGGTTCCAGGATTTACAGCTAGGAGTCTATAGTAAAAAGTGGGTGTGGAAAGGCCTGCTTGTGAGCTGGACGGGCAGCTGCATGTAGGGCTTCACTGACCATTGTACACTCACAGTTGGTGGAGCCATGCACCCTGGGGAAGGTTGCTAGCCATGCCTCCTAGGGGAGGTTGTTACCCACCCCTCCTGGAGGAGAGGGTTGTTGACCACAGCCTGGGGTAGCCACACACGCCTGGGAAGAGGTGAGTTAGTTTTACTATCACCACCATTAGTATTTCCTTCCTGTCAGTGTCAGTAGCAATACCCCATGCAGTCTGGGGAAGCTTGATCTGAAGGTTAGAAGGAGGAGAGGGGGGGGTCTAGCTGGAAGACATTTAGTATGAGGCAATAGGCAGTCTTAGGAAGCAGTTAGAGAGGCTATATCTCACAGCTGTTGCTTGCTGCCATAGTTCCTGGTCCCTGCACACATCACTTCAGGTGTGTGTGTGTGTGTGTGTGTGTGTGTGTGTGTGTGTGTGTGTGTGTGTGTGTGTGTGTGTGTGTGTATGTATGTGTGTGTGTGTGTGTGTGTGTGTGTGTGTGTGTGTGTGTGTGTGTGTGTGTGTGTGTGTGTGTGTGTGTGTGTGTGTGTGTGTGTGTGTGCGTGCGTGCATGTGTGCATGTACATGTGATGTCAACAGTGTCCACCAGCACAGCAGCTGTAGTTTTGCTGGTTTTCATTTGGGACTTGTCTTTATAAACAGACATCACTTTCACTTACAATTTCAACGCACTGTGCACACTTCCCTAATTGCAGCCCACCAGCCTCTCAGCGGGCCCTATCTAACCCTGGACTGCCAATGGGTGTCCTCACCATCAAACAGCAGGTCAGACAATGCAGCTGTATGGCATGACATGACGTGACATCATCATTCTGACCCAGTATGGACAGTGGTCACAGTACTGTAGAGACTGTGCTACCTGTATGGTGATATGAATTATGCATGAGGTATCCAATAGTAGATACACTATTACTGATAAGAATTGGGGGGGCCTTATGTGTGATTCTATTGTCCTAAGCCGTGGAGGCTGTACAGATTCTATTTTCCTAAGACATAAAGGCTGTGCAGATTCTATTTTTCTAAGCCGTAGAGGCTGTACAGATTATATTTTTCTAAGCCATTGAGGTTGTTGTAATTTTCTTTCTTTCCCTTCTCCTTCCTTTCTAAATAGTGGTCTATGTACTTGATTGTTCATGTACACACACACACACACACACACACACACACACACACACACACACACATCTCTCTCACAGGGCTACAACTTCACAACTGAAGACTTAGACGAACTGGGTCCCCTTGGTGCTGGTAACTATGGTACCGTATTGAAGATGAAGTTCAAAAAAACAGGAACTGAAATGGCAGTCAAGGTAACCACTGATGTGATTACAAATCTCATTCTTGTACTCTCACTTGTTTCACCTCTCTCTCTCTCTCTCTCTCTCTCTCTCTCTCTCTTAAAGAAAATACCAGTTCCAGAGCTTAGGGTGAATGACAAGGATAATATTGTAGAACTTGCAGTTGTCATGGGAACAGGGAATTGTTCTAATATTGTGGAGTACTATGGCTGTATCATAAGGGAGGTGAGGAGGGGGGGGGGGGGAGGGGAGGAGGGGAGGGGAAGAGGGAGGGGAGGAAGGGAGGGAGGGACAGAGAGGGGGTGAGTGGAAGATAGAGAGGGAGGGGAGGAGGGAGAGGGGATATAGAAGAGAGAATTAAAGAGGAAGTGGTAAGTGTGAGGAGGGGCACATGTGCAGTAATTGGATGTCTGGTCTCCATACTCCATTCCTCTCATAGCTTGCCACTGTGTCTCCAGCCCACCATCATTCCTCCATCCTTCCCTCCTCCCCCTCCACCTCTCCCTCCCTCCCTCCCCCCTCTCTCACTCCCTATCCCTCCCTCCTTCCCTCCTCCTCTCCCTCCCTCTTCCTTTCCATCCCCCCCCCCCTCCCTCTCTCCCTTCCTCCCTCCCTTGCCCCCTCCTTCCCTCCCTCCTTCCCTCCTTCCTTCTCTCCCTCTCCATCCCCCCCCTCCCTCTCTCCCTTCCTCCCTCCCTTGCCCCCTCCTTCCCCCCCCCCCCCTGTAAGGGTGATGTGTGGATATGTATGGAACTACTGGAGTCCAGTATGGACAAGGTCTCTGAGCGGGTCTACCAGCAGATGTGCTCTACCATACCCGAGGAGATACTAGGGAAGATGACCGTCTCAGTGAGTGCAACTGGTCATGTGATCATGGTTGAAATTGTCAAATGAAATCATGAAGTCATGAGATCATGAAATAATGAGATCATGTGATCATGGGATGAAATCATGAAGTCATGATGTCCTGAGATCATGAAATTATGAGATCATGTGATCATGGAATGAAAGTGTTGGTTCCTGATCCAAACCACTGGTTCTGATATGATCAGGAGTGGGTGGTGTTTGTCACACAATGTGAGTGTGTCCTTGTGCATTCTGCCATGTCATTTGTTCTAATTCTTGCCATTGCACCACAAGGTGCAGCTGTTTTACAATCTTTGTAACCTGGTGAGAGGTGAAGATGTGATGGTGTGGGGGAGGGGGGAGGGGGAGGGGGAGGAGACTGTTGTGTGCTGACTGAGCTATCCATTCGCTGGTGTTGAAACTCTCAATCTGCTTGTCTTGCCCCCAACAGGTGGTCCAGGCCCTCAACTACCTCAAGACTGATATGAAGATCATCCACAGAGGTGCCCACTATACCACCCACTCCTCATGACCTCCTCACATCCCCCCCCCCCCCCCCCCCCCCCCCCCATCCCTTCCTCCCTCTCCCTCCTCCTCAGACGTCAAACCCTCAAATGTCCTAGTCAACAGACTCGGTGAGTTCAAACTCTGTGACTTTGGCATCGCTGGGCAACTGGTGGACTCCATCGCCAAGACAATGGACGTCGGATGTCGCCCCTACATGGCAGTAAGTAGCAGCTGTCCAGTAGGTGACTAGCTTCCTTTGCTCAACTGTCCTTGTCTCTTGCTCCTCCCTCCCTTTGCTCTGCCCTCCTCCCTCTTCTACCTCTTCTTTCTGTCCTTCTCTCTCCTCCTCTCACTCCCTCCTCTCTCCCTCTCCCTCTCCTACTCATCTTCTCCCTCCTTCCCTCCTTCCTCTCTTCACTCCTACCCCTCTCTCTCCCCCAAACAGCCGGAGAGAATTGACCCCACCACAGCTGGCAAGGGCTACACTATCCAGTCCGACGTGTGGAGCTTCGGCATCACACTTGTAAGACACCAAAGGGGTGTAGCCAATGCAGTCCCATTCTCATACGCCCATACACTCATATTCTTGTACCATAGGTAGAGCTGGCATTAGGCACATTCCCATACGAGAAATGGAACACGATATTTGAGCAGCTGAACGCTGTGGTGAATGGCCCTCCCCCCAAGCTCCCTGACGACGGGCGGTACTCTGAGGAGCTGAGGGAGTTTGCAGCTGCCTGGTGAGTGTGGGGAAGCTGTGTGGGTGTGTGTGAGGGTGTGTGTGTGTGGGGGGGGGGGGTTGGGAGGAGAGGGATGTACAGTTCTTCCTTCTCCCTCCAGTTTGATGAAGGACTCCACCACACGTCCTCACTATGACGAGCTACAGGTGAGCAAAGACTGTCATGGACTAAGCCAGAGTTGGACATGAAATAACATTTCCTCTCCCTCCTGTTTCCTCTCTCCACACACACACACACACACACACACACACACACACATGCATGCACACATGCACGCACAGCACGTGCACACACACACACACACACATGCACGCACGCACGTGCACACACACACACACACACACACACACACACGTGCGCGCGTGCGTGCACACACACACACACACACACACACACACACAGGAGTACAAGTTTTTCAAGAAGTACAGCAGTGCAGAGGTTGCCGTGGCAGCATGGCTGAGGTCCATTGGAATTTTAGATTGAACTGGAACCCACTCACTATTGTTCCTTGTTTTGAATAACTGATTGACCTTTTGTACACTACATTAAACAACCATCACATTATGACCTCAAATTTTTGCACAACTTGTACATGTAGATATAAACCTATACATACACATGCATGTATTTATCCAAGCAAATCTCTAGACATACTATCATAATTATAAAAAAACACTATATATATATATATACACACATGTACTTTCATACGCACAAACCTATACATGCATACATTCATACACACATACCAGTAATATTTATGGGTATTACATAAATGTGG
>CBDBZY010000064.1:797500-1635321 GCA_965213685.1 bacterium | reverse complement strand
CATGTTTGTATTATACATGAACTTTCTACACATCCATCCTATCTGTGTATGTGTGCATGTGTGTGTGTGACGTACCATAATTATACAATATCATGCAGAACTTGCAGTGCCCTGTTCCTTATTCACACACCACTAGACTGTACTGTATAGCGTGTATTGGCTATTACATGTACATGTATGTAGCAGCATTTTCCTTGTCATTAGAGTTATTATTTTAATACAAGGCAATGTGTGCATATGAAGTGCAACACACTTGCCAGTTTGATGAGATGCTGATTAATGGAACATTCCTCAATGTCAAGTAATGTCTTAGTCCAGCTGTGGTGGAGCATTCCAACAGATTTTTCTTGGTTTGGAGGAAGAAATGATGCTAGGCGGTGCTTGTGCAGTCATTGTTGAAATGTCACCACAGTAACACCACCTGTGTGGAGCACCTGGCTAACACAAATCCAAGTCACCCCCTCACTATTTATAGTACTGAGAATATGGTCACATCAGCGGGAGATGAATTATTGAATGCCAAAAGCTTTGCTGCCTTTAACACACACAATACTTATAGGTGGAGATGATTGTACCCATGGCACGCATGAGTAGTAGTGACATTGTACATGTACAGCTGAGTTTGCACTTCCAGGAGCTCCGTGTGGAAGGTCTGTGTGTATGCATGTGTGTGCGTGTGCATGTGTGTGTGTGTGTGTGTGCGTGCGTGACGGATGGCTCCACCAAGGAGGGTTCTTTTCAGGCGAGCAGCAAGTAACACCAGCGGCCAGAGACTAGCAGTCGGAAAACCGTCAATGGTGAAATGTACGCGAATTTGCCTTATTAATATATTCATAAGTCGCTCTTACCCTCTCACGTGACGTTGTCGCACCCGGCCGCGGCGCGGCCGGCCCCGGACCCCGACGCGACGTCGACTCGTCCCGGATCCGGGTACCTGGTACCGATCGAAGGCGGAGTGAGCTCCGCCACATCCAGCGTACAGGCTTGTAAACATGGCATCCATTGTGCCTCTAGAAAGCCTTCCTAGATACCATTCCAGTTGAGAAACGCCATCTTCTGGACCACAAGCTGAAAGATACTATTCATCTCGCCACCATCGCTAGGACCATCTCCGACTGGCCAGAGAGTGCTACTCTTCTTACCACACCTACAAGAACATGACGTGGCAGCTATCGAACACGACCATAGATTATCATACGAACAACAAAAGTGAGTGGGTATACTCGCTCCTAAATATTTACGTAGCTACATTCTCAGTGCAAGTTTGGCTGGGACTGTACCAGACGCAAACCAGCCTTCCTATAACTGTTTTGTTGCCAGGGGCCACATCAAACCAAAACTTGAATGCTTTGCACGAGAGTGTCTACCCTGTCCTGTCTCTCCCATAACGTAACTCCAAGTTCTGGTGACCCTGAATTAATACAGTGATGACTTTGGATGGCAGCCAGCCTACAACGTGATGCTCTTGGCTAGTCTCGTGAGCCACTTCTTCATAATGAGGGTCTGGCTCGCGAGACTAGTTCTTGGCTAGTGTCAATATTAAAATGTGATCCACTGTATACATGGTAGTAGGTCACAAGCATGGGGTCATCTATGGCCATATTTCCACTGAATTATGCTTGACCTGTACAACTACCTCCCAATCTAACACCATACCTGGCCCCCCAACCCTAGAAGGTGAGATTCAATAGCCCTATAGGCAGATCAACATTATATGCGCTCTACCTCATCCACTAAGTATAACTTGTACTGCTCGAAGAACTATAGAGTGTATGGAGTGCTGCAGGCAGCATGCAGGTGTAATGTGACTGCTACAGGTTATTTAGGTAGCAGCCATACATGTACATTGATATGATGATAATCATATCACATGTACATGTTGATATGATCATAATACACTGTACAACTCTACCTGTAATTCCTGCCTGCAGGATAGCACTTCTGCGCTTGTGGAAGGAGAGGGAATGGGCCCTGGGCCACCTACCGCCAGCTAGCCACTAGCCTACATTGTGCTGGGAAGGTCGATGCAGTGCAGACCCTGTGTGAGCAGCTGGGAGCACCAGCTAGCACCACAACACCAGCACCCCCACAAACAGCCACCCAACCCCCTCCTCAACCACAGCCAGGTAAAGTGGATACATTTATTGTCCAGTCATTACTCATTCATTTCCTTGTTATTCATTCTGAATTCTTTGAGTCTTCAGAATTAGAATGAACAACAAGGAAATGAATGAGGACAATAAATGTATCTTTTCTGGCATATGATTCAGTTGTGTGTGTTTAATGGTCCATTTCTCACCTCCTCTCATACTACAAAAAGTGTCAATAGAGTTGACTAAAAGTGGCTGCTTTTTGTAGTATGAGAGGAGGAGAGAGATGGACCATTAAACACACACAACTGAATCACATGCTTAACCACATCCGATTGTGTACTGTCTGAAGCATTTGCCACATGCCATAAGGGTTAACTTACAGCATGATGTATATATACCATGTTACTTGGCAATAGTAGCTGTATTGTTGGCTCAAGAAGTACACGTACCAGTGTACTGTCTACCTAGTTACCATTGTGGAACATTTTCACAGCAGTGTCGACTTGCGGAGAACTACCTGAAAAATATGTCCTGAGAATTCACCTCACAGACATCACTGATGTTGTTGAGCTGAACATGGATGTGATTGGTACTCGCCTTGTAGAAAAAAGGTTCATAGCAGCACGCCAGTTACGCAATATTGCTGGATCAACTCCAGCCAGCAGGGCTGGTAGCTTGATGAGGTGTGTTGAGTCGAAGATTGATACATCAGACAATCGAGAGAAATGGTTTGAAGAGTTTGTTCTCATTCTTGCAAACGATACAACAGCAGATGATTTGGTGAAAAAATCTTTCCAACACTTTGGGTAAGTTAGATCCTATGTATGCAACAGATAATGAATTTACATTTTCTTGGCACAGTGGAAAAAAAATCCACACTATAGGGAGTTCTACTCAAATATACTACCAAGTTGCAAGGTCAGCAAGTGCTACTGGGACTGCATTAGTTGTTAGTTATTTAAATGTGATTTCACAATCAGCCCCAGATCACTACAGCCATCGTTAAGATTGTACCATCAACTTGTTGAATCTGTAAAAAGGATACATTTATTGTCCGTTCATTGCTCAACCCCTACATAGTCTAATGTTGCGCAGGCTAGCGATGCAGTGGCTCATAAACAAAAAGCGTGCACTAGTGGCACTGTTTGCAAATCATACAGCCTATCCCCTCACACACTTTGTACTTCTACAATTGTGTTATGATTTTGTCATTTTGCAGAATAGTATTGTCTTCACTGCATGTTGTCATGTGACATGTTGATTTGCATCAATATATTATTAGTGTTTAATGTGCACAAATTTCATAGACGATAGCTTCATGTATTTCCTACAGTGTTATTGTCTGTAGAGAAGTGTTTTGTACTAATCAGACAACACAGTACTATACACACATACTGTAAGTGATTTGGCCATGTACCAAGTAGGTTTGATGATGGCTGGTATGCTCTACTCATCCTGTTTCGGGCTCGTAGAGCATACACAGCCATCATCAAACCCTATACTTGTATCTCCCAAGGGCTATTATGTACTTCAAAAGCCATGGCTCAGCAGGGTAGGTGCTACTTCAAAGCTGTGCTTTGGTCCTCTTACTACTGTACAAATGTACTTCTAAGTGTGAAATCTCCTTACTCTTCCTATCAGGGTGATGCAAAGATAACGGTTTCCTGTGTACCTTTTCAGGGCTGCTCTGAAAATCAATATTCATAGGGACAATGGCCCATAGGGATGGTCCATAGGGACAACATACACTCCCTGGCCACATGTATATGTTGGGAGTACATAGCTATGAGTGAAGCAAGCAATGAGCTACACACATTAGCTTAGCCATGAGTACGCCTCTGCCTCAGAATGATCATACACCTATATCAATTTCTCAGTGAGATATGAAGATTAGTTGTTGCACACATGATATATAAAGAACCTAGACCTTTCTGCTCCACCCCTGTGTGCACACATTGCATGTACGATCAACTATGGTGTCCAAGCTTTCTGGGGCCAAGCAGTTCACTGACGAGTCTGTACATTCTTGTGCAGTAGGCAGCACAGGGCATGGAGACACTAGCAGCAGTTGCGATGCAGAGTTTCTTCTGAGCTCTGCAGAAATATGTAATGTACACGGAGGTGAGCATAATTGAGCATACATTAGGCATTAAAAATGAGAACACTGGAAGCTTTGTGAGCAGTACAGCATAGCATAATCATAGCATGTATGGAGCATAATATACAGGTCCCTAACTGGGTGGTTATTTACTAGCCTCCACAACATTTAAGTGATTACTAAGCAAATGTCATCGATTCATCAAATTTCATACCAAGACACCATATCGTGAGCCCGTAGCCTTAGCCATACTGAAGCACCAACCACAGACAACCTGTGGGTGTAGCTTATTAGAGAGTCAGTCGACTCTTTATGTAGGGATGGCGCCAATACACCCATGGTATATGTACATTGGAAAGCCTTCTTAACTCGAGAACACACTTGTGTTCTAAGCCCTTGTAGGCATCTAGCTATTGTATTCCAATGTTTCTCTACCCAACAATACCCCCCAAGTAGACTGCCAGAACACGGTCGAAAGGTCATTTTGTCTGTCTGTCTTCTTCTTATGAGATTTCTTTCAAACAACCTTTCTTGAAACTGGCTAAAATAATCACCATAGTTCTTTCACGGAGCAACTGTTATCACTATAACAATTGTGATCTGCAGCACTAATGGAATCTTAGCATTTTCCCAAAGTAGAAGTACTGGACAACTTGCCCATATCTGAAACCATTTTCTAGTAATTGTCACGTGACGCAAACTTTAAGCACATGAGGTTACTTGTTTGTCTTTGTATAATATATCTTGCCTGCATACTGCCATCCCTACTCCTAGCCTCTGTGATTTTTGACACGGCCATCCTTACATCCATCTACGTTTTTGCCACTGCCTGTAGCTAATACGTATATACCTAGCAACCACTTGTCAACAGGCTATAAGTGTACATGTATGTTTACTGTAAGGATGGCAATGCCAAAGCACAGGGACTATGTATACAAGTATTAAAAACATTTTCAGAAAATGTAGAGGGATGTAGGGATGGCAGTGCCAAAAACCACATGAACTAGATTATAGATGTATGGCAGTGTGCAAGCAAGACAGAGCATAGAAAGACTACACAAGTAACCCCATCCTACTTATATTTTTTTAGACTGCACAATGGTCTTCCCATTCTTCTCATAGCAGAGCTTAGAAGGATGTGAAAATAGATGTAGGGATAGTCTTTCTATGCTCTGTCTTGCTTGGCATACATGTATAATATCTAGTTCATGTGGTTTTGGCACTGCCATCCCTAACATCCCTCTACATTTAAAAAAAATACTTGTTTGTGCACTTTTTTTGTTATACTATAGTGCCCTAAAGGAGGATGTTCTTGCAAATGTTTTATGCTGGCAAACAAAAGTGAACACCACAGTTTCTGCTACATGTCAGGGGCAGGGAGCAGGGAGGGGGAGCAGAGCCCCTTTAAAAAGTCCCAGACTTGACTAACACTTGACAAACTTACTCACTGCATGTATGTAAACACCTAACTTATACAGGTAGCATCAAGAGGTTTGCTATATGTTGTCATCACAGCATTGCCTGAGTACTGCCACAAGTGCACCACGTTTCCCCTCTTTGGTATAGTGCGATTCCTATGTCCCTGCTTATTTTATTAAGGTCACTTGTTTCACTAGCATTACCATACTGCAGACTGCGCAACAGCATTGCCGGAAGTATGGCAGACACTGCGCGTGACTAGGGGAATTACATCACTCACATTGTCAAGTGGTACAATGTTGCAAAATGATGTCCAACATTTATACAGTGTTGTAAACCTAAGTTTCCATAGAGTCGAATTGCCACAATATATAGGAACATAGTAAAAGGCATTACGCACACAAGATCGAAAGTGATTTGTGCAAAAGCCACAGTGATAACTTTAGCGAGCTTTGATGTAGGCCGTTTGAAAAATTCTCTTCAAGCAGAAGAAGAAAGATGAACAAATCTAAGCTTTAGCCATTTTCTGGCAGTAAGTCTTGCAATGCATTTTAGCCACTTAGGGGTATCATTTGGTAGAAAAACGTTGGAATAGAATAGCTAAGTGCCCAGAAAGGCTTAGAAACTGAGTGTTTGTGAGTTTAGAAGGCTTTCGTATATACACACAATACGGGCCTGTCGGTGCCATCCCTACATAGAGAGTCTACCGACTCTCTGATGATGATTGCAGTATGCAACGGATGGATAATGGCACAATGAAAATTAAAAATGGAAGTACACTGAGTAGTTCATTGAAATTTATGTGTTGATATACTACTGTCATATGGTCCGACAATAATGTATAAAAATGTGTTACATGAGATGTAGACTTGGAGTCAAATGCCATTCCTGTCAGCCAGCCATCACACTCCCTTGTATTACTTCTTTCCAAGTTTGCCCACTTTGATTGCACAATTGTTCATTGTTACAATATGCTGCTTTCCATGGCAGTGACAACAGGTGAAACATCAGCAGGTCCTTCAACATGTACCTCACAAGAAAATCAAACTGCAGTAACAGATACATCAGGTAAAGAAAACCAACGATTATAATTCTTATCAGATTAGCTATATTATTGTAGTGTTCATATGTACTGATAACCTGTCACACACTAGAATCAATATCACACACACAATCAATGCATTAATATTAATGACCTCAAAATTGACATCCTTTGTATAATGCCCACATAGCTGCATAATTCTTCTTAAGTATGTATGTGCATTGCAATTTCTATTGCACTATCTTTCTATTTACAAATTACATATGTGTGATGAAACATGTAGGGTTAATTCACACAGCCTGGCAAATTAAGGCAGAGATGAGAGTCAGTAGACTCTCTATGTAGGGATGGCGCCAACATGCCCATAGTGTGCGTACATTAGAAAGCCTTCTAAGCTCTTTAGTGCTTGCATTCTAAGCCTTTCTAGGTATGTAGCTATTCTATTCCAACATTTCTGTATCCAACGATACCCTCCATGTAGCTAAAATGTATTGCCACACTTGCTGACAGAAAACCGCCGAAAGTATTCATCTTCATCTTCTTGTCAAATGGGCTATGTCAGAAGTGGCTGAAGTTGTAACCGTGATTTTCCCACCAATTATCTTCACTCGTGTGAGCGCAGTGCCTTTTACTGACAAATCGATGGTATCGTTCCAAATCTTGGTGAACAAACCCCAGTCAGTCGCTTTCCCATACTTAGTCTACAAGTATAAAAACATTTTTTTTTAAATGTAGAGGGATGTAGGGATGGCAGTGCCAAAAAGCATGCAAACTAGAATATACACGTATGGCAGTGTGCAAGCAAGGCAGAGCATAGAAAGACTACACAAGTAACCCGATCCCTACATCTTTTTTCTTTTTTTTTTTAATGCTCAATGCTGTTCCTAGTAAGTGTATAGCAGAACTTAGAAGGATGTCCTGTTTGAAAAAAAGATGTGGATGGGGTTACTTGTGTAGTCTTTCTATGATCTGTCGTACATGTATATTCTAGTTTGCGTGCTTTTTGGCACTGCCATCCCTACATCCCTCTTCCTTTTTTGAAGATGTTTTCAATACTTGTTTGTGCACTTATTTTGCTATACCATAGTACCCTAAGGGAGGATGTTGTTCTTGCATGCTTCTTTCAAATGCAAATCAGCAACCACAGCAGCCTTTAGAGAGGCAGAGGGCAGGGAGGAAGGGCTGAGCCCCTTCAAAAAGTCCCTAACTTGACTAATACCTCTAAGTGCCTCAGTACATGTAGGTAGATACCCAACCTGCACAGGTAGCGTAAAGAAATTTGTTACACATTGCCATCCCATTGCCTGAATACTGCCACATGTTCCTTTGCTCTTTGGTAGTGCAATCCCTACATTCCTACTAAATACTCTTTTCACTAGCATATCACCACATACCGTACTGCAGACTGTGCATGACCATTGCATGTACGGTGCACATGTGCAAGACCTAGGGAATTACGTCACGCACAATGTCACGTGGTACAATGTTGGAAAATGGCGTCCAACGTTTGTACCATGTTGGAAGCCTAAGCTTCCGCTGAGTCGATGTAGAAACATTTTGGTAGTAAAAGGCACTGTGGATGCGAGATTCGTGCAAAAGCCACTGTGATAACTATAGCCAGTTTTGACGTAGGACATTTGAAAAAATCTCTTAAAGAAGAAAGATGAACAATTGTATGGTTTAGTCATTTTCTGGCAGTAAGTCTAGCAATGCGTTTTAGCCACTTGGGGGATATTGTTCAGTAGAAAAACATCCTTGTGTCAAACGAAGAAATTATTTTAACGCGAAAATTTAACGGACAAAAGTTTCTACAGCTGAAAATTTCCCGATCTACGGTATAACAAGCCTGTTGATGCTACCTGTGTCAGTTGGGTGCTTACATACATGCAGTGTGCAGAAATGACAGGGCATACAAACACTACACAAATAACTTCATCCCTACCCTTTTTTTCATAGACTATTATTGTTTCCCAGAGCATAATCTAAGAGGGATGTCACATACAAAAAATGATGTAGGGATGGGGTTATTTGTGTAGTGTTTGTATGCCCTGTCTTTCCTGCACACTGCCATCCCCATATACACCGAGTTTCTGTAATTTTTGGCACTGCCATCCCTACATCCCTCTACATTTTGGGAAAATGTTTTCTTACTAGAAGTGGACTACATGTACACTATCTCCCATTTCCTCAAGCAATTTGCCTTGTGGCAGCATGATATATAATATATCAGTTTCCTGTGCTGTATATCAGAGAGTCGGTAGACTCTCTATGTAGGGATGGCGCCGACACTCCCATAGTGTGCGTACATTGGAAAGCCTTCTTAACTCGCGAATACTCGCGTTTTAAGCCTTTCTCGGCATGCGAATGGCCTATTCAACCACTTCTCTACCCAATGATACCCCACAAGTAGCTAGAATGCATTCCTTGACTTACTGCCAGATAATGGACGAAAGGTGATTTTGTTTTTCTTTCTTCTTCTTCTTCTTCTTCTTCTTCTTACGAGATTTCTTTCAAACGACTTTACTTGAAACTGGCTGAAGTAATCACCATAGTTCTTTCACAGATCCACTGTAATCACTACGAAGTATGATCTGTGCTATCAAAATGTTAGTATCTTCTCTACTATGGGCAGAATCTAGAACCCCAGACAACTTTACCATATTTGGAAGCCATTTTATAATAATTATTGTCACTTGGTGCAAATTGTAAGCACGTGAGGGCGGGCCTCGCGAAGCCACGCCTATTAATTTCTCGATGGCAAAGGCTACTTGTCTTTTGTCACTGAAAAGAGCGCATTCTTACTTCGCCATACAATTGTACAACGAACGTTAATGTAACTGGTATGAGTTAGCTAGTCAGATACACTGAGGAAACTACTCTAGCTCAGGACTTTTTAGAGGGGCTCAGCCAGGCTCCCAACTTCATAAGTGACAGATCACGAGGTTTACCCACTCGTATCTCCGCCGCTGACTAGTAGCAATGGCTGCTCTGATCACTGATATGTTTGTTGGATTTTAAATGAAAATTGCAAGAACATTTTGTGTACTATTGTACAAGAAAAAGTACACAAACAAGTATGAAAAACATTTTCCAAAAATGTAGAGGGATGTAGGGATGGCAGTGCCAAAAACCACAGAAACTAGGTGTAGAGATGGCAGTGTACAGGCAAGACAGGTTATGAAAAGACTACATAAGCAACCCAATCCCTACATCTTTCTTTTTTCTCACTGCATGGCATTGATGTTCCCAGAATTCTCATAGCTAAACTCACAGAACAATTTCAAGCAAAAAGAAAGATGTAGGGATGGGGTTGCTTGTGTAGTCTTTTCATAACCTGTCTTGCCTGTACACTGCCATCTCTACACCTAGTTTCTGTGGTTTTTGGCACTGCCATCCCTACATCCCTCTACATTTTTGGAAAATGTTTTTCATACTTGTTTTATATTCTCAAGGCTGTTTTGAAAGCACAAAGCAATATTCATAGGGACACATACAAATGTACTTCGTGTGAAGGATAATTTAACAGTTTCCTGTGTGGTCCATGCAACATTCTTAGGGCTGTTCCTTTCAGGCACCTGTTGAGAGTACACAAATATAGCAAGAGCTGCTGTGCCTTTGAGTAGTGCATGAGCTGCAGAATAGCTTTACTTCAGAAATGATCATCCACCTACATACCACATGGTCTAATATCCAAAACCTAATACATGTGTGTGTGGCAAATTTGGAGAAGGGTTACATGCTAACACAATGTTTTCACAAAGAGAATGAGATGCTTTTTAAAGTTTTGCTCATCTCTAGTCACATTAAACACCAGCTACATGTGATTAGAAGTTCCACGTGACATAGGTTAGTTCTTCCTGTTGTAATAACCGCCCATAACCAACAACCACCAAAAAAGAGCAATGTAAAGTCCTAAATGTTGTTGCCAAGTTTTAGCTAAGTGAGAGTTAAAAAGTACACTACTAAGTTTGAAGTCTTTAAGATGTAATTCAATCACATACATGTTGTAACTATGCAAATGTAGCCTTGTTCCCAGGCTCTCCCCCACGTGCACATGTCTATTGCATGACCTTTGACCCACACGAAGAATCACGGTTCTTAATGTGGGTCAATAGTCACGCAATACACGCATGTGCACGAGAGCCTGGGAACGAGGCTAATGCAAATGCATGCCACGGGAAAAGTAGTGCGCAGTCCTGGTATATAAGCACAGTTTAGGGTGGTTCAATTGAACCCACTGAACCCCCCCCCGGGTACGGGCCTGAGTTGCATGTTTAGTCTCTCAACATCTGGCACTGAACAGAATTAAAGAATGTGTATCAACTTGGATATCCTTAAAGAATTGGAGTTCTTGCTGCGTATATCTGCAACACATGAAGCATTTTGGTTGTTACACCATTGGAAATGATATTGAAACAGTAAATAGCACAATTCACCTGTAAGGGATTGAGTGGTTGACTAATAAAGTCTTTTAGTCCATTAAATATGACATACATGTAGCAGAGACCACACATAATGGGCTGTTTTTTTCTTGTCATAACACGTTACTCTGGAGACACCCTGCACACTGCACACATGCATTCAGCCTCGAGAGTGTATAAGAAATAAAACTCGATGTGGAAGTGACATATACCGATGCACACAGGCCAGATTGATGTAAACACATGGGCGAGTTTTGAGAAAGTGCACGCACTACATAGATCTCTTCCCTTTTCATGTAATAGAGAAGTATACAAGATTGCTATTCGAAGGACAGAGACTGAGTCGGAAAAAGTAGTTCACTGCCTTATATTCACTCATATTCTAGCTAGTGTTTAACCTACTGCTAGTGTTCTAAACAACTTTAGAAGCCTCTGTCATTGAAGAAACAAGCTGAGGGTGGCTACAATTATAGATTATAGACTCTAGTTTGGCATAGAAATGAATGATGCTGCCACTAGAGAGTAAAAGACAGACAGACACAGACACAGATGCAGACATGCACACACATACATACACACAACAGATCACATGGCTGTAGCCCTCCTGAACATGTGCACCTTGGATGAACTACATAATTATTCAACGGTTGCTAGAGGTAGTCCAGTATTACAATATGCTTCTTTCTATTGCAGTGACAAGTGCAGCATCAGCAGGTTATTCAGCAGATACTTCTCAAGCTACAGTTGCTGATCCATCAGGTAAGTGAAATTAATTAATTAAAAAGTGATGTTGTTCTCCACAGATTAGCTATATGTTGCGGTACTCTTACACAAAACTGGACTGAAATTAGATAGCAGTATGCAGAGCGTAGAAGGAGTAGACTCTACATATACAAGTACAGAAAAACAAAAGATGTAGAAATGGCCGTACCAAAAACCATGGATACTACGTGTAGGGATGGCAGTGTGCAGGCAAGACATGTTATACAAAGACTACACTAGTAACGGTACAAACCCCATCCCTACATCTTTTTAATACCTGATATCACTCTGTGGGTTATGCTTTGAAATAAGAGAACTTTGAAGCAAAGAAAAGCAACAACCAACCAAAGCAACATATATGTAGCAAAAGATGGCAGTTTCCTGTGTGGTTGATGCAACACTCCCAAAGCTACTAAGCAAGACACTGCTTTCCTGAGGGTGGGACACACCTGCAATAACAGTGCATACACTGATAATGATGTAGTAGTTATTCATGACCTTGACCAGACTAAGATCAGTTCCTCATACATCACAGTCTGTAACTTGCAATGTAGAGTCCTGTATATGAAATGCAAAGGATTGAGTAATGCAGGCATGCTTTATCAGCCAGTTTGTTCTCAAATAAGTATCTATAGGAACAACTACAAAAGAAGCAATGAACCAAATGTTGCACAAACCAAACAAACATACATGTTATACAATTTGAGGACAAAGCCTAAATCTGTCACTGCACTCTTGTTGCACCACATGCAGTGTCCAGTATCATCCTTTGTAATAATTATTAAGCTAGTGTATTATATCTGTGGTATATCTCAATAACTTTGTCTGTACCTGTTTCTGTGCACTCCCTCACAGGAAAAGTTGTCCCTGACAGTCCACCACAAGGTAAGAGCCTTGCATTGTACTCTAGCCTGTTTTGTCTTAATTCAGCAAGTGTCACTGTACTGAACCACACTGCAAAAGTCCATGGTCATTTTCATCCACAATCATAATAAATGAAAAGCACTAAAGTCCAAACCCTCAGCGCAGTTACATAGCATGCTACAACAGCCTGCACAGATGATACAAGCATAGGGCTATAGCTAGTCTAGTGTCTTGCCTTGTCTTTCATGTTGTAGAGTCTGTGCACGTATGCGTGTGCACATACTATAGCCCCGTACCCAGGCTAGGCCCTCTCACACACGCAATCATACAGATGTTCTTTGTCCCCATAAGATAACGTGTGCGTAACACGTGAGTGAACGTGTAACAGAGAGTATATGAAACATTGTACGTAGATTGCATGTCAAGACAAAATGGCCGTCCTCACTGAGGTAAGTAAAAGTGCTCTAACTTTCGAACCAGACGTTTTTAGGAAGCCTTTTTACAATTGTCTCAAATTCGACGCTTAACATGATGGTGTCCTTGGTTTTACTTGTGATTGCACATACCGCCAGAATAGCGTGCAGACTCACAGACATACACACAGACACACACACACACACACACACACACACACACACACACACACACACACACACACACACACACACACACACACACAGGACAACTACTGTAACCCTTGCTGTGCATGCGCGCCAAGGGCTAATTATTATCTCAGTTACAGTTGCATGTTTGATCTCTCAACATCTGGCACTGAACAGAATTAAGGAATGTGTATAATACATTCAACTTGGATATCTTCTAAGAATTGTAAGGGATTGAGTGGTGGACTAATAGACATGTAGCAGAGACGACACATAATGGGCTGTTTTTTCCTGTCATAACACATTACTCTGGAGACACCCTGCACACTGCACACATGCATTCAGCCTCGAGAGTGTATAAGAAATAAAACTTGATGTGGAAGTGACATATACCGATGCACACAGGCCAGATTGATGTAAACACATGGGCGAGTTTTGAGAAAGTGCACGCACTAAATAGATCTCTTCCCTTTTCATGTAACAGAGAAGTATACAAGATTGCTATTCGAAGGACAGAGACTGAGTCGAAAAAAGTAGTTCGCTGCCTTATATTCACTCATATTCTAGGTAGTGCTTAACCTACTGCTAGTGTTCTGAACAACTTTAGACACCTCTGTCATTGAAGAGAGGGTGGTTTCAATAGCACCAGAGGCTGTCTAGTGACAAGGAAAGGATTCTGAATAACTACATATTGAACAGTTACTAGAGGTAGTCCAGTATTAGCTAGGATTCGCCAGATAGAAGCCAGTGTGAGCTTGGGGACACGCTTCTCATCCCCTGTTGCACTCCCACACCCTCTGCAGTGCCCATAACTGTACAGTATGGGTCAGTATGAAGTTTTTGTTTCATGTTTATTAAAACACGCACCGTGTACTGTACGTTCCACGTTTGAAAGACCTGAAATAAACGAACATATGGTGGCCCACAAGTATATTTGCAACTTTTACCCTAGCCCTTCACGTGATACTCGATATACAGTATGACCGATAATTAGACTCTCTCGATATACGGTAGGGTGCATTATTGGGACATACGGTATAGAGTGGCGGTCACCGCCGCGGCACGGCAGTCACCGACACGACACGGCGGTTGCCGCCACGAAGGTGGTGGTCGCCACCGCGGCACGGCAATCACTGCTGCGACACGGCGGTCACCGACACGACACAGCGGTCACCAACACGACACGGCGGTCACCGACACGACACGGCTTATAAGAACTAAGGTGACTGAATGCCTATGAAGACATTGAACATTCCTGGCTTGGCCTCAGAAGTTATCATAACCACTTCCGGTGTATTCCCCATGAACACTTAGTGGTAGTACTCTATACTCTAAATACTACATAGAACTAAGGTGACTGAATGCCTATGAAGACATTGAACATAAGTGCTCTAAAATGTCTTCAGACGCTGACCTACATGTACCAATTGTTGCAGATTTATCAAATGAATTGATTCTGATTTTGCAGATACATAGAATTTTATTCACTAAGGGCTGCAGTTCACAACACTATTCACACCAGAAAAAATGGAATGCCTGTGCATGTATGCATGTTGGTGCTGACTCTAAACACGTATAAAAGTCTTCTTAACTAATAGGGCTCATTAGTTGAAAACACTTTTATATAATTATGTTATTAAGTCATTGAATAAAATCTGCAACAATTGGTAGGTCAGGTTCTGAAAAAATTTCAGATAGTAGAGTTTGGTACAGTTTGCAAAATATACCTCTGATTTGTTCAATTTGTAGGTCCAAAAGGACAAGAAGCTGTGGAAGCGTCAATGCAGAAACGTGGAATTGCTATTATTATCACTTGTGACTACAAGGATACAACGAAACCCTTACCAGGGACGGAGAAAGATGAAGAGGAAATGGTAAAAACATCAAATGAGCTCAAGTTTCACACGTTCACATTGCGCAATCCAACTGGGGCTAAAATTAAAGAAGAAGTTCAAAGTATATCACACGCTCTTCCATTACTAGAGAAAGCTGCCAATTTCAAAGCAATCATGTTCGTATTCTCTGGACATGGCGAAGATCCAGACAAAATTTTTTCTCAAGATTTGGAGAAGTTAGATCTTCAAGCTGAGATTGTTCATCCATTAATTGATCATCAGCAGATTACCCACATTCCTAAGCTGTTCTTTATAGATGCTTGTCGAGGAAAAGAGACTCTTGATCAAGAGGGTTCAAAAGGATTTATTGCAAGTGAAGCCAATTATTGTATATACTATTCAACAGTGCCCCGCCATAAAGCATTTATGACACCAAATGCAAGCCAAAGTGAATGGCTGCCTACACTGGCTAAACAACTCCGTACCGATGACTCTGTCCAGAATATAGTGGCAGAAGTGAATCGGCAAGTGTTTACTAGAACACAAAGACAAGATGGAACACGTACACAGCAGGGTGAAATTGCAAGTCGACTGAACACAGGTCCACTGTATATACATCCCGATCATAAGGAAACACGTGGCTGGTGTACTACATCTTAATATGTCACTGTTAAAAACCCTGAATACCTTGAAATGAAACATAGGATTTTTGACTATGAGTAGTGGTGCTGTACATAGGATTATTTTAGCATTAATTTTGTAAAATACTAGGTTTTTAAAGTTTGTTTTGTAATACCATGGTTTTGTACCACATGTTATGGTAATAATTTTGTGTATCTCAGTTTTGTAGAAATGACGGTTAATGGACACCCCTCTACAGTGGACATCCACGATAACTGACAACTCTGAAAGCCCCAATTGTTTCTTCATAGACTTCAATACATTACAAACCCCTGAGTAGTGACACTCTGCTACTCTGCATAACAGAACAGTAACCCATCCCCAATTGCACACTCACAGTAATAAAAACAACGTGTAACGGACAGAGTAGCCACACCGACTGAACTGCATATAGCATGTAGTTGCATTGTATAATTCTATAGATGTACATGAATACAAAAATCTTTAAAGTTTATTGTCAATCATTGCAAAGAGCCTCAACAAATTTCCTTAGACCCCCAGAAATGATATGTGCATGGTATCTCTAGCTTGTAGCCCATGTTTGACTTTCACACTTGTCACTTCAAAATATTTAGTAGTCTTTTCTTGACACCTTTTAAGAAACACTGACACTGCTGGTACCAGATTGAAGAGATGACAAACAACACTGCTTCTTGTGATGGCACCAGCAAACTTGTCCTGGGGTTCTAGGTTAAGCGGCAAAACCTTACTGATATATTGGTCCCAGATGTAAACGTGATAACCTCTACATATGACTGGGCTTCCAGGGAGGTTGTATCTTACCTCCCCCTCCTATATTACTAATGAATAAAAATGCCATTTTAGGAACTCCTTTCAGACAATAGATAAAGTAATGTTTATGACAGCAATCATGAGATGAATCATCCTGGAACAGATTTGGATTGAGGATCACGTGACTCAGAAATTTGCCATTGACTTTCTCCACAACCTGCGCCTCTACAGAGAACTCATTACTATCAGAATTGCACTGACTCAGCCCACAATGGTTTAAGAAGAAGGAGAAGCAGGAGGAAGAAGAGGAGGAGAAAAAGAAGAAATTAAAAGGAAGAGAAGAAGAAGAAGAAAAAGAAGAAGAAGCATGCCTTGATGGGGCAGTGAGATCTGCGAATCACTGTACAGGATGGATGGACGCCACTACATGAAGCTGCTGAGTCAGGTGATGTTGAGGCCTCACAGCAACTGATTGGGGTTCATGTCAATGCCAATGCACAGACTGTGAAGGTACATGTAGGTGTATCTGACATGCCTCATTTAGTTGGTGATGTCATTGGTTGGTGTTGATGTCATTCATGTGTTGATGACATTTTTACTATATAGGATGGCAAGACTGCCCTCCATGTTGCCTCAGAGCATGGCCATGTTGAGCTTATCCAAGTGTAGGTTAGTAACCCAACAAGAGTTTCTCAGGCATTTATATAGAATCCCCAGGGTGTACTTACATAGTTACCTCCAGGGCAAAGCTGAGGGTGACTATGTAAACACACACGTGGGATTCTAAAGCCTGAGAAATGAGGGTTGGGTTACTAACCTGCTTAGAAAATGGCACAAGGTTACTAACTATTCTGTCAGTGACCTGGGTTTACTTAGCAAAAAAAATCACCTCATTATTGCCTTAACATCAAAGCATTTTATGGATGCCATTTTCTAAGTGCTGATATCGATTGTTTCCTATGTGGACATCAATCTGCAAGATGAGATACTGTGAGATTAATGCTCTCCCTCCTCTTCTCCCTGGTCTCCTCTCTCTCTATCCATTGCCTCTTTTCTCAATACTTTCCAGCCTCTTTCCCTCTCCCACTCCTTTCTTTATTGTGATGCATTCAGCATTATGCGATGTTGAGTCTTACAATGTGCTGTATTATGTGCGTATGTACATACAGAGCCGTCTCAGGTGGTGGTGTTGTGTTGCCTTGCTTTGTTTATTGTGTCTCAACTGTTTAATTTATCATGTACCCACTTAGGTTGGAGATAGGTGTCATTGATGGTTTAATTACCCCGGCCTTCTCCTACATGCTAAGTTAGAGTTTCACCCGTTCATCAGGTGGTTTAGAGACACTTGCTTTGTTTTGTATTGCCTAATTCGACCCACAACCACTGAGCTGCCTCAGTAGCTTAGTGGTAGAGCACTGGTCTAGAGAAACAGTGATGTGGGTTCGAATCCCACCTGGGGCAGCTCACTTTTTCTTTGAAAAAAAGAGAAAGTGAGCCATCTCAGGTGGTGTTGCTGTGTTGCCTTGCTTTGTTTATTGTGTCTCAACTATGTTGCTATACATGTGAACTGGTGGCTCCATTGGGTATGAGCAGTGGGATACTGTCGAATGGATAGAGGTAAAATATCTGAGTGTATGTTTACAGTTCTCCCCCCTCCACCATGTACATGTACATGTGCTTTCAGTGCCTATATCTTTCTTTAATATTTTTAGATTTATATGGTGAACTTTTTATTCCACTTTTCTACCACGGTTTTAACTTTTTGGGAACTTTTTATCCTAACATTTCTATGGCGGTTTTAACTTTCTTTGAACTTTTTATCCTACTTTTGTGGACATTTCAATCGCAGTGTCTATTTTTAAGCCGTTATGTTAGTCCTCTGCAGTCCTTTGTTAGCCCCGTGTAGTCCCTTTCTGTGTAGTCCCTTTAGGATGATGTAGTGTGCTCCAAATAGGAGTTTTCATGTACACAGAATGGTGCCAGTCCACTGTATGTGGCCAGTCAAGCAGGGCCACACTGAGGTGGTGGACACTCTACTAGAGAATGGAGCGGACCCCAACCTGGCCACCACAGTATGCACACTGCTCTGGTGTGTTCACTGTCCTATCCCTGGCAGTGCTGATAGCACATAGCCAACATGATGTTATGCATGTGGGCCACACCTGCTAGTAATCAGCAGTGTGGGTGCTGAGCTGCCCTTCATACCCCAATCTTCCCATACAGAAGACTAAGTCCACTCCTTTTAAAAAAGCTGCTGAGAATGGGCATACACAGACAGTCAAGAGGCTGCTGGAGGGAGAGGCCAATAGTGACTACCAGGACAAGGTGAGCATGCATATACGTGTTCATAGTTGTCATCACATTCATCACATTCATGGTTTGTCCCTCCATATCTCTCCTCCATGTGTACAGTTCCACAAGACAGCGCTCTACTATGCCTCTGAAATATAGTATCTCTGCTACTGCAGGATGATGCTGTCAATGAGGACATCTGTACTGAAGTATGTACAGAACTCCTTGTGCACTCAAGTGCTGTAGCAGTGTGTGTGTGTGTGTGTGTGTGTGTGTGTGTGTGTGTGTGTGTGTGTGTGTGTGTGTGTGTGTGTGTGTGTGTGTGTGTGTGTGTGTGTGTGTGTGTGTGTGTGTGTGTGTGTGTGTGTGTGTGTGTGTACATGTGTGGGTGTGGGTGTGGGTGTGTGGGTGTGGGTTTGGGTGTGGGTGTGCTAGCCTCATATCCAGGCCATGCTGTGTGGAGGAATCACATGCAGGGGAGGGCTGCATGCACATGCAAAGCTAGCCTGGTATGCAAGCCTGCCTGTGCCCTGCTTAATTAGTGCCTATCATAACTTCCTTCCCCTCCTGTACAGTCATTATATGGGTATGTGTGATCACAACCTCTGCATCTCACCTCATCGCACTGATGATGTGCTCCAGAAAGGACTGACTGACTTTTAGTGTACATCTTTAATTAGCCAAGTATATACTATTAGCTGTAGTTGTAGTAGGTAGTGTTTTGAGTTCGCTGACAAGCTAGAATTATTTTCCCTGAAAGATATTTTGCATTGTGTATATTATTATGTAACAATTGATTGTTAACAGGTGGCAAACCTGAGACTTTTAGGGACAGTGTATTATAATAAGCCAAAGGTTACCTTGAACCCTATATATATCAACTATAGTCTGCACTGAGCCTCTTCCTCTCTCTTCATGCACTCTCTCCTTCCAACTCCCTCCTCCTCTCTCCCTCAAGATTACAGACCCATGAGGCAATAGCTGACATGCATCTGACCAGCAGCAGGTGCACGTACGTGTCCATGAGTGAGGCACCTGTTGAGCCATATCAGTAGCGCCCTCCACCTCCTCCTCCCTCCTCTATCTGTGGCAGTATCCCTGTCTTTCCACAGCTGGTGGTGCTGCACACAGCAATGCCTGTCATGGGTGAGTGGGTTTGTATAGCTCCCTAACTCCATACCATTCCTTCCCCACAGCTGTCTTTGATGTGTGTTCATTCTCTAGTGACTATTCCTCAGATGGAGAGTTTCAGGCAACACTTTGTCCTCTCCTTCAGAGGCACTCTGGTCAGTTTCGCGGAGTCCCAGCTCACTGACAGTCGCCGTCTTCTTGCACCTGCAGCTTACCTCCCCACGCAGGGTGCTTGAACACCCAGACTAGCCACACCCACCTCATTGCATTACTTTTTGTGAATGGTGTTGTATTCTCATAATTCTGACATTAAAACTGTCACAAGATAGTGATTACCCTCTTCCTGTGGACCTAACAGCTTAGCGATGAAGTCTGCTACAACAAGGATCCAAAATAATGGTAGATTGTAAGTGCAATTCTATCAAAATATTGTCATAATATTGTGGTATGACTGATGATCCTCGTCCTGAATTTCACTCGTGGCCAAACTGCGGGAGGCGAGGGAGGGGGGGGGGGGGGGAAGATTACTGGGAAGTATCTGTAAATAAATGAAATATTTTGCGCATGCATGGACAAAGCACCATAAAAACCTAGGCTATGTTTACACGGGTGTGTTTCTCTGTGAATCCTTACAAAGCCAGTACAGTACCATTTTCATAGCATCAAGAAACGTGCATATGAGCAATGCATCAGGGACATTGAACACAGCTCATTCTTTCCTCTGGTCATGTCTGTTATCAGTGGTCTTGGGCGAATTGCTACAACAACCTACAAGCGACTAGCATCCATGTTATCTTCAAAGTGGAATCAACCATATTCTACCACCATGGGGTGGCTTCGCTGTCGCTTATCGTTTTCTCTTCTTCGTGCCTCCATTCTTGCTATCAGAGGTGCTCGATCTTCGGCTGGACGATTTCCAAAACCTTCCTCTGTACCTGTTGACCTTGTGACTGCCAAGTCACAGGTCTCTACTCAGCTCTGAACTATTTGATTCTAACTTTTATATATGAAAATTTTTGTGTATTATATTTTGTTTTATGGTGTACAGTATGCCACATTTTTGCCCCTGTATAATTATTGCGTTGCATAATATGTTTTCATAATATGTAATCGTTTGTGACCTTTCTCCCTCCTGCTGGATAGTTCCCCTGATGTCCGCTCCAGAGCCCTCGCCTTGTCATCCGCCATCCCACATGCTGGAGATTGGTTGAATGTGGTCCCCTCCACAACAGTGGGCCTTCACCTGCTGGACTGTGAATTCCGATTGTGCCTTTGGTACTGGTTGGGGATCCAAATGTTTGAGGAGGGAGTCCAATGCCTGGTCTGCCACATGGTTGCTGATCCTTATGGGGACCACCAAGTGGGCTGTGGTGGTAATGAGGATCGTATTTTCCGTCACAATGTCCTTCGTGATGCAGTTTTTTCAGCAGCTCAGTCTGCAGCACTTGCGCCACGGAAGGAAATGCCATCATTGATCCTCAATTCCCAGTGTCGGCCTACTGATGTCTTCCTTCCCAGCTGGAAAGGGGGTCGCCCTGCTGCTTTGGACGTGACAGTTGTATCTACCATGCAGCAGGCAACCATTCAGGGTGCTGCCTCCACCCAAGGTCATGCCCTGATGGTTGGACAAGCAAGGAAACTAGCTGCTCATGGGGACGCCTGCCAGGCAGTTGGTGTCTTTTTTATCCCACTGGTTTTGGAGACACTTGGGGGGATGAGTGCTTCAGCAGTCAACACACTGGCCTGCCTAGGTCATTGTGATTTCAAAACTGCAATACATCCCTGTTCACAAGCTATCATGATGGAGCCTTCACAGTGGGGAGCAGACCTTGAGCTGGTAATTTTGGCAACATATTTTTGAACCTATCTACCTGTTCTATGTGACTAATGTCCCTTCTCACTCATTTAACTGGAAATCATTCACCCTCTTAAGAAATGGTCCTCTTCACCAATCCATACACATGCAAGTCGAGCTTTAATATTGAGAACATGTTCAAAGTTACACGAGCATACCTAAGTGTTATGCTTCTTACTCCTGCTAGAACTACAGTACATTGCAGGTATAGGATCACCATCGTTCAATCATCTTTGTAGTAGCAGGATAACGACGTTCAGCTGCCCCTTTATCCCAACCAGTGACATTCACATACACAGCGTAGTGTACAGCTTACCTATCCTGTGCAAGAAGGTGTGCTCTTAATACAAGTCGCAGGCACCGTTAATTAATACGTGGTGCTTATGCGCAAACGTCAGGGTCAAAGGTCGTAGGATCTCTGCGCATAACGGATTCAAAAAAAGGAGAAAAACGGAAAAATGCGAAGGGAAAAATTGGAAGTATTTTTTCTTCGCATTTTTCCGTTTTCCTCTGCTTTTTCCGTTCGCTCGCGGGAAAAAAAATGGCTAAAAGGGGTTAACGAAACAATTATATGCCTATATTCTAGCTCGAATGACAATGTACTGACATGTGCAGTTTCATAATCATTGGTACGGTTATTGAGTTTTGTTTTTTCGACCTGAATAAGAAGAATTTCAATATACAAATAAATTTTCACTGTGTTTGGATATGAGTTTTTCCTTTTGGTGTATTCTTTACCTGAAGATTCTCAGATGTGAAATAAAATGCATAGTGAAAGTGAAAATAAAAAGGACGAGGTTGATGCTGAATGACATGGCCAATCCCTACATACACGTACTACCTTACAGTGTTACGTGTAATAGTTGTACCATGGGCTTCTGGGTTTTGTACCCTGAGGGCTGTTTTATGTATTCCTAAGGGCGGAGCCACAAACCCCTACATCCGCAGAAGCCCGCGGTACGACTGCCTTGTTCCTAGCCTCGTACCCAGGCTCTCCCACGCGCGCGATGTTGATGCGTGACCTTTGAACTCGTAAAATGCTATCCTAAGCCACGGGGGTCAAAGGTTGCGCATAACTCGCTCGAGCAGAGGGCCTGGGAACGAGGCTACCTTGTTCCATGATGCATTCTAATTGTGGTTTATGACGACAAACTTAGTGAACAGCTATAACAAGAAAATCAGGGTTGCCAGAGTAGCCTATGCTGTACACCTCAGCCAGTTAGGTCTAGAGGCAGTAACAGCTTTGACAAGGACAGCCTTAGAACAATAGGTTTGCCATGGCAGCCATGTACCCTACGTTGCATGGATATACTCTGGCTGCCTAGGGTGTATGGGTATTATACACTGTGGCGGCGTCTTTGATCCTTCCCTCATCATGGTACAAGTGAAAACCCCTTACTGCTGCATATACAATTTAAAAAAGATTTCACATTGGGTATTTCAGCCCCTTCAGCAGCACAATTTGGAAGGCTTTCATATGTACACACAAAAGGGATGTGTTCATTCCTTTTGAAAGAGAGAATGTTGGATGGAATTAATGCCACCCTTGTAGGGTTGAGTACATGCATGCAGGAAAAGGTTTGGGCTTGAGTGTGGTGACCTCTCAATGCACCTCTTTACAGGATTCAACCAAGAGAACAAAGCATATGCATTAGCGGACAATGTTACCAAGGAAACCAAAACCACAGTGAAGTCATATACACTATGCAGTTGTGGGAGTGCTGTACCAAAGTGTATTGTTCCACAGACCTGGCTGTACACACATGACGTGTCCTGCGAACTACAGTCGTTCTCCCTTTTTCACTAGCATTGCAGGTTTAAGACTTTGCAGTCTCCCAGTTGTAAATTCAGGCTTTGCTACAGGAATAAATGTATATGAAGTCATGAAATGTGTTCAAGAATGTACAGTATCACTTCCCTCCTAGAATCAGCTTTTATACCTTTGATGCTTGGCGTTAAGGTCTGATTTGAATTAATATGGCTGTTATGCAGAAAGTGCTGCTTATTTGTGCTCTTACTTTCCCTGCTTTGTTTTAGAATCATCATTGGTTGCACTTCATTTTACTCTTTTTACAGCTGCTAGCTACTTATTATTACGCCATAATTATTTTAATGACTGTTGATGCGGACCTTGATCATAGACAGGAGTTAGTAATACTATACGATAACATGAAAGATACAAACGTTTTCTTGTCCTGCTAAAAGTCAACTCTTAGGCAACACGGTAGTTGCGTACTATGTCAGTCATGGTACATGTGTGATATCTTAGCGAGTGCAGTTTCGGGATGTATTGTGTCCGACGCCTTTGGATTGATAGTTGCCTATTAAAACACTGCAAGTACAATGATTACGCGTAACACGAATTTCGTGTACTAGGTACTGTAAGTTACTAAATTTAGTAGCAGTGAGGCCGTTGTCAGTATTCAACAGTGCGTATGATGAGGATGTGGGATTCTTCTTTCATAAAACGCACACGAATGTGCACATTACCATAATTGGGCGTTCGCTGTGGATATTGCCGTAAAAGCCAAAGTCTTCCTCACCACAGGCGAGATACACAAGAGATCATGAAGCTGAGAGTGTTTGCTCTTTTCCTCGCTTTCTTTGTTGTGCTAGCTACTGCGGAGGCTTTGCCTGCACCTGCTCTTGGCCCTTCATACGGTATGCTACACAGTGAACAAAGCCGAGCCATAACACGTCAATCACTTGCTTCACACAGTGAACTGTAGTAACTATATATATGCCTTGTTGACCAATTTTTCTTCCTGCAGAACTTTGTCGTTCCGTGACCTGTCCACCTCCTCCTCCTTGCCCCGGAAGCAACAATTTTAGAAGCCGTAAATCGATACCAGCCTATTGGTGCTGCCCAATGTACTCACCTTGTGCGCCATAAGACCATGCAGTCAACGGTTACCATGTAATGTGGTCTACAATGTAACGGAAGAGACAGCTCTTTGCGTAACAACATTATAGCTAGGCAAGCAGATATTCTGTCGTGTTTTATATGTACCCGCAATGTAGCTAGATCTATCTTGCTCTCTCCACATCACTATGGTAGATCTTATGCTTAGATAAGCCAATTACGTTGTCGCATGTACACTGTACATGTACAATGTATGTCTATATTGATTTTGCGCAAACGTATGCAGATATACAGTTAATGGCCGGCAAACATAAATATGCAAGAGTCTACATACTAGTGAAATGCTGAGCATTGTGCAGGGTGTTGAAAAAAAAAATACCGGTTAATGTATGATAGTTCAGACATCTAGGGGGTGTACATGCCCCTCCTGAGATGCAAGTGTGAATGCACATGATTGAGGATCGGATGGATGCGAATGAGAGACGGCATCTGAGCCAGCCCATGACCCTGGAGTATGAGTGCTGACTCTTCTGTGCAATCATGTCTGCATGTCGCCTTTAAAAAGTAGCAGCTTCCTTGCCCATTCCGCCATTAGTTGATAGGACTAATGGGGTAAACACTCCAAGCTCGACCTCACGTACCCTTTGTCCATACTCCCGCTTTTTTGCCATCTCGTCTCTCCTGTAGGCATCTGTGGAACCGTTACTAGGTGCGTTTGGGTAGAAAACCCTCACATCAAAAAACGCATCCTGGTGGTTGTTCCAGAGTCCTCGAGCACGGATATCAAGGCGGGCATTGTCATCTGTGTTAGCTGATACAAAATGCATACACATTGTGCGTAAATGTAAACGGTGTGTGCCTACTCTGCTTAACCACTATAGTCTAATCCCACATAGCCATTATATAGCTGCCCAGTTTTGTGTGGACAGAGCTCTCTGTCCTGGCGTTGTCGCGCAGCAGGTACACAAAATTAACCGGGCCATCCTTACCCATTTTATCTATGGTTGCGGACACGAGGCACGCCAGAGTCAAGTACTTTTAGCCTAATCCCATACAATGGAAAGGAGAACACGCGCTGGTGGCCTTTTTAAGGCTACGTTGGCAACGTATTGCTCTACAAAGGTACACAAAGTAAATGGAAGACGGCATATTGTGGGGAACAGCACGCTTGCGGAATATGAACTCAGCATAGGTTGCGCACTTGGCTAAACACTCCTCGCGAGTCGAAACTAACAAGTCCAACCGTAGAAAAGACGTCCTTCTCTAAGAAAGTTTGTTAGGCGCCTGTAAACAGCCGTAACTATCATCATGCACATGCGCTTATACGCGCATAATGTGAGTAGTTTCCAATCCCGGTTACGTAGTCTATAGTATCTATGGTATACTCTCCGTTTCACGTCCGTACAGCTAGTGCAATAATGGTCCCGCGTAAGCGCATGCGTTTAAGAGGCTACAGTATATGCACATGCGTATGTGCACAGCTCCCGCAACATGCACATGGTCCACTCAATTGGGCTATAGTCTGGTGTCCAGCCTTGTCTTGCGTGTTGTAGGAGCATGTAAAGAGGTGTGGCAGGCGAGGATCTGATGTGCTGCACAGCGAGCACATTATGATGTTGCTATGATGCATGGGAGTGTTGAGTATTGCGTGCGTAGCTTGCATCATCTGTGCAATCTGTTGTGGCATGCAACGCAACTGCGCCGAGGGTTTGCACTTTAGCATTCTTATGGAAACGGATGCTCTACCGTCTGCTATCACAATTCTTCACTTGCTTTAAATCTAATGATGTCAGAGTACAAACCTTAATTTCAGGGCGGGGGGGGGGGATCCCAGGGTGCCCCCCTCTCTATAAACCCTGCAAATTTAGACTTCTGTCTACAGTTACTATACAAACGTGTGAGAAGAGCTCTTAGTTTTTGGCAGTCTACTTCCCTCTACGTCGCTACACAAGGGCCAGAAATGCACATTTTGCGTATGAAGCTATACCAAAATTAGATGTCTACTTTCTTCTGGAGGTGCTGCATACTTCTATTCTAACACATGGATCTTGTATTTCAATGCCAGTGGCTCGATGATCTGAAGTGCGCGAAGAGAGGGTTAACGGTACACTTGGGGTAAACCCGCAATTTTTTTCTCATGAGCAAGTCTGTACATACCGTATAGCGGGTATTTTTCGGGGCGTTTTAATTTTTCGTGGTTTTCGTGGTTGAGAGGCGAACCACGAAATGTTTACCCACGAAACAGTACCGCATAGTACCGGGGTGTGGTTTAGTATACCGCGACCACGAAAATTTTTCCACGAACTAGCCCAAAATTCACTGCTCACAAATATTTTACCCCCCGAGAAATACGGTAATTAGATATCGCGGTAGTCTCGTTCCCAGACCCTCACGTGCGCCCGCCCGAAAAGAGGCGGGCGCACGTGAGGGTCTGGGAGCGAGACTAATTTCTAGCTCCGGGAAATTACTCACGTGATGGCATCACACGAACGTCGAACCTAGTACCTATACGCCGGAAAATGTTCGCAAATCGTGCATCCCAGTGTGTGTGTTGTGTGTTGTGTGTTGTATGCATGCCATGAGAGCTACACGTTACATACACACATACGATGTTGCTGCACACTGTGCTGTTGTGGCATCACGCCATCGCTACTCGGGCGCGATGAGTCCGCATGTACATATACGTATGCTTACTTGTGTTTACATGTCTTGGATGCGTTGGGCCAGCCATGAGAGCTACGCGGGCTTACATACGCACAAACGATGTTGCTGCACATTGTGCTACTGTAGCACGACGCCATCGCTACTCGTGCGCAATGAGTCTGCACAAAATTGCCAGCTCTGCTAACTGATTTATCCGTGTGAGGCACTCCTTGCACTATGTGTACTCCTAGTATACAAGTACATGTACATGTAGTAGTGTACTCTGCTTCCCCCTCCCCCTCCTCTCTCCCCTCCACTCACCAGCTGCAATGCTCAAGTATGAGAACAATGTGATGAACATCCGCCAGTTCAATGCAGTGGAGCACCCTTACTGGCTGCCCAACTTCATGGATGTATTCACCTGGTCCTTACCCTTTGTGGGAGAGAAAGGTAAGCGGAGTATGTACATATATACATGCTAAAACTGAGATTGGTTACCCTATCTATCAGGGGAGAGACGCCCTTTGCCTTGCATAAACTTTAAAGATTCGGCCTGCCCAGCTGAGCTGCCTCAGTGGCTCAGTTGGTAGAGCGTCTGCCTAGCACGCAGAACGTCGCGGGTTCGAATCCCGCCTGAGGCAGCTCATTTTTCCCTTGAGAAAAAAGGAGTTGTCTTCCGGAGTAGTTGCTTTACTTTGCCTTGTCTCATTGACTAAGTTTTACATGCATACATGTACATGAAAAGTACATGTACATTACACATCTATTTTCATTACCCTGGCCCTCTCCTCAGTACTGAGTTACATGTAGAGTTACCCTTTTATCAGGGGTGAGATGCCCTGCCCTTGCATTACCTTTAGAGATTCGGCCTGCCCAGCTGAGTTGCCCCGGTAGCTCAGCTGGTATACATGAACGATGTATTCATGTGCACATATTGTACATGTACATAGATATATACATGTATGCTGCTATGCCTGAAAGGTGTACATGTAAACCTTTGTGTGTGTGCACACTGTGAGAAAATTGTGGCATGATGCTTTTCTACTGCATCAACTGATGATAATGTGATATGCAGCCTCTGTGCCTGGTGCCAAGTGCCGTGTTCTGTTGTGTGGTAACCCACTGAGCCACGTGCTGCAGCTCCTCTGACCCTCTGCCACTGTCCCAGTGAGGCAGGGGGATTAGTGTGCTGCAGAGAGCATGTTGCAAGACCTTGGGAAGTGTCGGAGTACACATGATGTACATCATCCTGTGTCTTGGAACAAATCTTGTGTACACATTATGTGTGTGTATCCATTTTCAACATACAGTACCTACACATTGTTTGTGTACATGTACATGTACATAAACAATGTGTAGGTACAGGGTTCTGACGGCACATACAGAGTGATACTGAGAATTGTGAAGGCTGGCTGTCACCCGGTGGCCATAACTCAGGTGGTAGATCACTGACAGCTTAAGTCAGAGGCCCCGGTTCAATCCCGGGTGGCTGCCGGTTTTTCACAGTCCTATAAAATATACCTGAGCCTTTTCATCATGTACATACACTTATCCATTGCTAGGGCTAGAGTTGAGTTTGTGTTATTCATCACACACACACACACACACACACACACACACACACACACACACAGTCACAGAGATGTTGGTGAACATGCTTAGTTTGAAAGATGATGATTTATCAGATGAGGGAAATGAGAAGATCAAGCCAGGCACAGGTACACTGCTTGTAGCTGTGTGCATGGAGTGTGCTGTACACACATACTGGTAGAGACACTTGTCTCAGAGCATACATGTACATGTACGTATTCACAGTATTAAGTAAAACAACTGCCATGTACATGTACTGTACATGTATCTTACAGTCTGCATCCCAATGCTGGATTCTCCCCTCCCCTCCCACACTCACACACACACTCACACAGAGGAGGCCACATCTCTAGCTCAGAGGAAAGGAAGTTATAAGAAACAAAATTAGAGCTGTTGGCAAAATGGCACGAGTCTTCTCTGTTCTTAGGTCAGTCCTCCTCCTACATACACATATACATGTATATACATGTACAGTGTGCAGTATGTGTTTTGCACAATCTGGGAATCTACATTGATCTGGGTAACAACATTATTGCTAGGCAAGCAGATATTCTGTCGTGTTTTATATGTACCCGCTATGTAGCTAGATCGATCTTACTGTCTCCACATCACTATGGTAGATCTTATGCTTAGATAAGCCAATTACGTTGTCGCATGTACACTGTACATGTACAATGTATGCCTATATTAATTTTGAACGTATGCAGATGTACAGTTAATCGTACAAAATGCATACACATTGTGCATAATGTAAACGGTGTGTGCCTACTCTGCTTAATCATGTGGTGTACTGTGACAATTGTAGATAAGCTGGCTGAGGACAATGCAGGAACTACAAAAAAGTGCCAAGGGGTTTCTAGATAGCCTGAAGAAAGTTCAAACTCCTTAGCAGACTTTTTTGTAGTTCCTGTATCTGAAACTGTAGAGTCTATATTTTTTCAGGACCGTGAGGAAGTATGTTTTGTGACAAATGTTTCTCTGGACCACATGGATAGCCAGGTAGCTATAATAGACTACAGCCTGAAGGAGTTCTCCGTAAGCAGTCTGTTCCTCCACTTTTGCCTGCCTACAATAGTTTTATGGGTGGAGTTGACAGAACTGCCCATATCAGGAAGACACGGTTTTGAAATCTGAACGCATGTGGCTGAGGATTTTCTTTCAATTTTTGACTATGCTATTGATAATGCATATTTACTCTACAAGCATGACTGCAGGACATACAGAACTTGGCCTAAGGATGTATTTGCCTTTCATCTGTTAGTACACCAGCTTTTGGAGCAGGTAGGATTGCAGAAAGGGATGAGACCAGGAGCTGGCAAGGTAAGAGTAGATACGGTGAGAGAGAATGAGAGAGTGTCTTACTTTGTTCATATTTCAGATATAGGTTTGAAGAGGGGTAGGTACTGCCAGTGTCAGAGTAGGCCACCATGATCTGCATCATTTAATTGCCTGTGGAATCTGTTGTGTTAGACTGTGCAAGACGACCTGCTTTGCTGCATTCCACCAGCACTGACAGCTTCAAGTGACTCTTCTCTGTGTATATGTTTTTCCTGTTGATGGGTTTGTATGTGTGTACATGTACAGTATGTGCGAACATGTGCATGTGGATGTATGTATATGTATGTTGAGTGTGTATTCAGTGAGATAATGTGCTCTGCATTGTATTGATTTTGTATGCGTGCATTTGCTTTTAGATCAGTTTTTCGATGATTTCTTGAAGTTCCCAAAACTGAAGTAACTGTTATATCTATGATTGTACGCTCAGTTGAAATAGAAGGGACAGATTGTGTCTGATATCTTTTCTTACTTCGGGTTCGCAATGTGCACTAATTATCTCCGTAGCCTTATACAGGTAATGTATACGAACGCCGTATACATTATCTATGCTGTAGCTAATATCAGGGGCGGCGGAACGGATCCGGCGACCGCCGGAACAATATTTTCACCAAATTATCCCGCCCCTTTTACAGTCATATTTGTGCTGAGCACAAGAAATCTACATCGTGCGCCGGACGGTAGTCGCTAGTCCGGCTGGTAGGTACATAGCGCTTGCAGCCTGAATAACAATGAAAAGTGCTAAAGTCAAAGTACGAGCATTTGAAGGCAAATCAAAGTCTCATCTCCACACACTTCGCGCGAAGCGCTAGGGGACCTCCCGGTCATTCGCTGGACCAACTTCCACCGGATGGAGCCGGCCTCGTGACGCGAAGACCATAAAACAATTCACAGGCTGGAATGCGTCACTTGTATCCGGTTATATAAAGAACTCCTATTCTGAAGACTTCTTCAGTCCATAGACGGAATCCTTCGTTCATCGTTGGAGCCAGAATTGTTTGCAGGTAAGAATGTTAGCATACTGCCTGCCAAACAGTGTACAAACCAGAGTATTTTCGTGTAGCTATATGCTGGTATATAAATATAAGACCGAGGGGCGGGACAGTTTGAACCTTTTAATTCCTAGGTTGTTTCGTTTCAGTGGACGCCAAGCTCCGTCGTACTCAGACCCCAACACTTTGAGCCCTAATCCTTTATCTACGTATCCACCCCAAAACCACAGCCACGACTACAGAGAGCGCCCGCTAGCTGCGTTGTATGATTTTGTAAAACACATGTAAGAGCGGTTTGCTTTAGTAAAAGTTAATACCGCTCAGTTCTTCTCTACACCACTATACTACTCACAGTATGGCTTGTGGAGAACTACCTGAAAAATATGTCCTGAGGACTCACCTCACAGACATCACTGATGCTGTAGAGCTGAACCTGCAAGTGATTGGTACCTGCCTTGTAGAGCAGGGATTTATAACAGATAGGCAATTACGCAATATTGTTCAAGTGGTAGGACCAACTGATGAAAGCAAAGCTATTAACTTGATGGGGACTGTTCTAGCGAAGATTAATATATCAGTGAAACGAGAAGAATGGTTCGAAAAGTTTGTTCTCATTCTATCAGAAAAAACAACTGCACATGAATTGGTGGAAAAGCTTACCAATGCTTTGGGTATGTTAAACCATATGTATGCAACAGATTAGTGATTTCATTTTCTTGGCACAGTGAGAAAAAAGCCAGACTATAGAGGAGTTCTACTCAGACTTACTGCCAGGTCACAAGGTCAGCACGTTTTACCAAGACTTAGTGATTTGCATGGAAAATGAAGTGGTATACAACATATTTTAATGTACCTCATGTGTGCATGTGTTATGTGTGTGTGTGTGTGTGTGTGTATGTGTGTGTGTGTGTGTGTGTGTGTGTGTGTGTGTGTGTGTGTGTGTGTGTGTGTGTGTGTGTGTGTGTGTGTGTGTGTGTGTGTGTGTGTGTGTGTGTGTGTGTGTGTGTGTGTGTGTCATAGCACGAAACCTTACAACATTTAGCCTTACCACTTACTCTGTTTCCCTCACACAGTCCATCTACTTGACTTCCACACTAAGTACCTGTGGGTTACTACATGTATGGGTGCCATGGCATGCACTAGAGATCTGTTTGTAGCAATGAATGCATGCTCCCATACAGCTACTTAGTGTGGGGGTCAAGTTGATGCACTGTGTGAAGGAAACAGAGTAAGTGGGTTGGTTCAAAAAGCTACTAGTTTCCTCCCCAGCTATATAGCCCATGCAGCAAAAAATGAGTTAAGAACCTCTCACACTCATGTTGTGCATGCAGAATACATTGATGGTGATTGAGTGTTGGCAGCATAAGTATGTCTTTGAGTACAAAATGTAGTGAACTGGAACTGACTTGTGACATGTCTTTGTGCAAACATAGGTACTTGTGCAGAGCATGGCATTGTATTGTTGTGGAGCAAGCCATCAGTGACACTGATCACCTACACAGCTAACCATTGCCTACATTTCAACTGCATAGAACAATTATTACAATGGTGAATGGTCTTTAGAAATTCAATAAAAGAGAACATAATGTTCCTTTTTAACTCGAACCATTCACATATACTGTCTGTGTAGTTGGCACCAACGTACTCATGTACATAAAAAAGCCTTCTTAACTCGTGAACACTTGTGTTCTAAGTCTTTCTGAGCACCTAGCAGGATTATTCCAGCATCTCTCTAACCAACAATACCCCCCAAGTATCAAAATTGCATCACTAAGCTTAATCACTTCTGCACTGCAAAAATAGAATTGTTGTTGTAACAAAGACCATTGTTATGTGACTTGCACATCTGTACTCCTGTCCATACCTCCCTCCCACTTACTACACAATCACAACCTTTTCTTATCATGGGGCCACAGCACACCCCAAAACAGCTGTCATGATAAAAGTTGTAGTATATAAGAGTAGAATTTACATAGCCCTACAACTTACATGACAAAGGCCTTTCACTGCAAAAACTCCATGGTTATTTTAACCAATAAGAAAGGTTACCTCGGTTTCACATTTGTCCTCTCAACACTTGGCACTGAACAGAGGTATAAAGAATGTGTAGGATATCACCCAGGAGGGACTGAGCGGTAGAATAAATGGCAGTCCATTAGTCTACTGAGCATGACAGAGGAGTGACCCCCCATCATGGGCTGTTTACCCATCCCCTGTCAAATTCCTGTCATAGCACACAATTACTTTTATAACACCCAATTACTCACATATTATTGGAGACACCCTACACTTTGCCCACAAGCCTTCAATCTCACAAGTATAGGATAACTCTGTGTGGGGGTGACATGATGTCATTCAGCTGCAACTGAGATAACCTTATCAAGGTTAAAATAACCATCTCTTTTTTGCAGTGTTGTTAAACCAACAATGTCATTTTTACTGTGTGAGTAATCCTAGGAAAACGGAATCCTCATACTTGCCAAAATTCTTATAAACAGAAGTATAAGCCCTACACATTTCCATATTTGAAAGCCATTTTGTAAGAAGCTTGCAAGAACAATATCCTCCTTTAGTGTACTGAAATATAACTAGTATCAAAAATATGTACAGGGATGAATGTTTCTCCACCCAATGATAACCCCAATTTTTTAACAGTTACTAGAGGTGGTCCACATTTCAATATTCTTCTTTCCATCGCAGTGACAACAAGTGGAGCATCAGCAGGTCATTCAGCAGATACTTCTCCAAAGAATCAGGCTACAGCTGCTGATCCATCAGGTAAGTAATGTCATTTTATGTATTTCTCAACAGATTAGCTATATAGTGGTACTCCTACACAAAACTGCACTTAAACTAGATAGCCAAGGCAGGACATAGAAGGAGTAGTATCTCTACATGTACAAATACAGAAAAAAGATGTAAAGAGATGTAGGGATGGCCGTGCCAAAAACCACGGATAGATGTAGGGATGTATACAAAGACTACACAACATCGTTTTTATACCTGATATCATTCTGTGGGTTATGCTATGAGATTATACTGAGGAGAGAACTTTGAAGCAAAAGAAAAGATGTAGGGACGGGGTTACTCTTGTAGTCTTCATATAACTATCTTGCCTGCACACTGCCATCTCTACGCCTAGTATTTGTGGTTTTTGGCACAACCATCCTCTATAATTGTTTGTATTCTGTTTTCTTGCAGAAGCTTGCAAGAACAATATCCTCCTTTTTTAGATTTTACCTGATTTCAATTTATGGCTTTTAAAATTAAATAATTAATTTAAAAAGCCATAAATCGAAATAAGGTGGTGTAGTTATATTGCACACAACCAGCAGAGCTTGAAGAAATTATTGGAAGCATTCACTTGCCTCAGATGCAAAAGGGCGAAAACCATTTTTCCTGTCCAAACATTGATTATGTGACTTTGGTATGTTTTACAGTGCCGGCATGTGAAGCAATCCAGAAAAAATGAACAAACTATAGTTCGCTGGATAGCCAAAAGATGACACTGTGTAGGAAGTATACCTTTGATAGAATCCCCTACATTATGTAGTTTTTTTGAGGAGTCATCTGTGGATTGATACTTTAGTCCATTAATACATTGTTTTCGGATGGTCATCTATCGCCACACAATTCAGGCCTTGGACTTTTGACAAAAGCCATTATTTTTCTACAGAGATGGACTACATTCTGCCGCTAAAAGTAACTACTTTAGTAATACACAGACCTCGCATACGCGTCCGATAAGATGGCGTCCAATAATAGATGGCATCCGATCTTTGGTGGCTTACTCTACCCACTTGTCTAGTAGAGCGTGATCTTAATTAACACGCTAAAATATTAATGGTGCTTGCTCGCGTATACTTCTCCCATCAGTGCCCTGTCAACTTCCTTGTCCTGGCTACGCCACTGAAGCCATTTTCAAATAATTGTCACATGCACGCACCGCATACAATTGCTCGAAGCCACACCCTAGTAATTGTAATTTCTCCCAAGCAATTGTCAGTGGCCTGTGTTTCTTACTTCACTATCATTTCAGAACCGGTAGACCGTTTCATGTAGTGATGTTACTGACACAGTAATTGTGTTCTTAAAAGCGTTCTTAATGCTTTTCTGCCATATAACTTCATTAATAATAGTGAATATGTCTTCCTGATAACTAATGTGTCACAGACTTGCAAGGGCCATAGGACTACTTTTATTCAGGGACATATGTAGGTGTACATCAATGAAGATTCTCTATCACTGAATACAATTTATTATATGCATTGTAATAATACTTGAGTGCCACCACTCAATGTGGCATTACACCTTATATTGGTACAAGTGCCAACCTCTGTGAATACAAATGTGAGTACTTAAACTTTCACTTCACAGTGTGCAAATTTATCAGTTAAGTTTGAGGTCTGTATGTCTTGAACATACACAAATGTATCAACCTGATGTATTCCTTTTTAACAGGTCACAGGGGAGTAATATCATCTGACAGTCCAGGCCAGGGTAAGAACCTTGTGTACTGTCCAGGGGCACAGGAGTCGGTACCACAGGTACCATGGCTGCGGGAGCAATGTTGACATTGTATTCATAATGTACTCGCTGCACATGAGCAAATAACAAAAGTGCACACTCATGCAGTAAACATTGAGCTCAGCTTCCTAGTTCCTCTTCTAACTTCAGCCACAGACTTTGTGTTTCCATTTCTTGCATGAGAAAGCAAGATATAAGAAGATGTGCAAGTTTGCGCATGTGCATCAAATCTCATGAATAATTAATTACCCTAGAAATCATACATCCATGGGACCTATGGTTTAGAGCTTCCAGCACCTTTGCTGTCCTTAAAATTTGAGTGTTACCCAGCACCACTTCCAATTTTAACAGTACCCTTTGTGGTGCTGAGTTAGCATCTCAGGAGTGTTAATGTGTGAGAATTATATTCAGTAGGTGGCGGAAACATGGGGGCATTGGGGGCTTTTACCCCCGAACTCTTACACTAATGGGGGCACTGCCCCCATAGACTTCGGAAAACCAGAGGAGTGACGCGGTTGCACCCCCAAGCCTTCAGTAGTTGTTTCAAGCAGCTTTTTTGCATTGGGTCGGTGTACATCATCACACCAGTATTTATGTAGAAGACTAGTCATGTATTCTGCCATAATCCACACTTCATGTTCACTCAGAGTGTAACAGCCCAGAACTTTCCTCTGCATTTTGCCCAACTACATAATGCTTGTGAATTTCCTTGCTCCCATACTAAAATACAACTTCCGCCGCCTATGTATATTCAAGCAGCTCAAACCACAACAGTTACTAATTAGATGCAGTGCATCATTGGGCCAAGCCTGAGTAAGCACTTGATGTTCCCAAGAATTCCTAATGAGGAGACGAGAACCTCATAACAGAGTAGTGGTGTGAATAACAGAGAGTATTACACTTGTCGTTGTGAACAACTGGAGTGCTAGCTGTATCCCACTTGTACTATTTTCACAGATACACAGCTACATGCTTGCGTACGCTGTGAATCCATGGTACCTCCTAGAACCGCTTGTCGCCAGGCTATAAATCACTTATGACACCCCCTCTTCAGGATATGGCTAGTATATATGCACTCCGCCCATATCCCTCGAGGGGGTGTTATACCTTAAGGTGACTATTTTTTGCGGATACTAACGTTTGAAATGTTTGCGGATTGGCACACAAACGCAAAATTTTGTACACGCAAACAAAAGTTTTACTAGCTTGTAGTCTTCTCAACATAATGATTGTTCATCTCACGTACAAGTGAAAATAGCAAAATTTAATATCTGCAAAATGATAATAATCCCAAATTCGCCAAAAAATGTACCTGTAAATAATAGTCACCTTAAGGTATATGTAACACCCCCTCGAGGGATATGGCGTGTATATGTATTATTTAAGCCAGACACCAAATGACTGAGGCGAAGCTGAGGTCCTTTTTGTGTCTGGCTGAAGCCACTATGTGCCCTGAGGGTTGGCTATACAGCTAAGAAACCAGGGAGTCTGTAATCAGTGGACTGGACTGGACTGGACTGGACTGGACTCGACTGGACTGACCTTTTGTACAAATTGCATTCATGACACTAAGCATGCAACAATATAAGTACTGTATTGTGTTTAATATGCTGCTATTTTGAGGAGGCTCTGCAGCCACGTATACCTAATCCTCAAAAGTCATGTAACAGTTGCAAAGCAGGGACACTTTGAGGGTTAGGTATATGTGGCTGCAGACCCTCCTCAAAGTAGCAACAAACGCAATACACTACTAGACATGTTATACCAGTAGTCGCATGCTTTAAGTGTCATGAATGCAATTTGTACAAGAAACCACGGTTACATAGTCTATACCTGGCTTAGAAAATTTGTATATTCATGAGGTTTCTAAGTCACCAGTTGGAGACCTCTGGGGAGGTTTCTAACTAGTTAGTGACCTGACAGGAGTTTCTACACAGGTCAACAACCTCATCATGGTGTCCCACATCAAAGTTTGAATAATTATGTAAATAATTACGTGCACGCAGGGAGTGCTAGACCATTAACTTGGGAAAAATACACCTTGCTAAGAAAACCCTCACTGTCACTAGGGAACAAATTTCATAAATCATGCCCAAATACGGTACATATGGGAGATAAAGTACTTGTTGTTCTTAGGTGCTACGTGCCCTCGGGTCTTGTGTTTTATCTCCCATATGTTCATACCTATTGGGCATGATTTATGTGTTACATAAGGTACACATGGGAGATAAAGCACGAGACCCAAGAGCGTGTAGCACCCGAGGACGAGTACCTTATCTCCCATACGTACCCATATGTACGTACATATATACGTATATGTAAAATATTAATTTAAAGTGTCCGTACTCTCAGGAGATACTATTTATTAGGCAGGGTATATACTTTATTACTTTTATTTACAAGCATCAAAAAGACTTTCCATAAAATGTAGAGAGATGTAGTGATGGCAATGCCAAAAACCACAGAAACTAGGTGTAGGGAAGACACTGCTTTTTGACACTTCCATCCCTACATCCATCTACATATTTGGAAAATTTTTTTATTATACTGGTTTGTGTACTTTTTGTTGTAAACACTCCTTTTGGGCACAAGGAAAGTGAACTTCATGACAACAACTGCAATAGCAAGTGTTAATAGGCATCACTAGGCTAGGCTTCACAATGTATGGGGTCTGCTCTCACGTGGTCAAAGCTCTACCATGTGACAATATATAGGCTTCTAAGTGTGGAGAAGAGTCTAGGGCTTCTACAATTTGGAAAGGTGCATAAGATTTTGTTTGGCCAAGACTATATTCAGCAACTGGTTGGTGTAAAAGTTATTCTGCCAGTTTCGAGAGAAGCTGTTCTTAAAAATCCCTTAAGAAGGTGAAGGTAACAAATTCGTGGTTTGACTAGTTTCTGTCAGTAAGTCTGTGGATGCATCATAGCTAGCAAGGTGGCCAGATAAGCTTAGAACACTATGGGTGTGTTGGCACCATCGCTACATAGAGAGTCTACCGAAAAATATCACATGTAATTGCTGGATCACTTCCAGAGTTGTTGAAGGAATCTAAGCACGTATCCTGCCCAATAAATAGTATTTCCTGAGAGTATGGACATACTGTAAATTTACACATACATATGTATGTACATATGTAACAATAGTACATAATTATATCTCATCCAGTCTTAAATTTTGCCTTCTATACATAACAATGGTTTCTATGGCAGTGACCACAAGTGGAGCATCAGTGAGTCCTTCAGAAGATACCTCACAAAGTAATCAAGCTACAGATGCAGATCCATCAGGTGAATATTATTTATAGTGTGGTGCTCAACTTTATGCAGAGGAAACCAGCTGGGTTTAATTATTGGTATATTTCAATGAGAACTAATTATCAGTGGCAAACTTCACTGCTCATAAATTCCATTCCTGGTTACTCACAGAAAAAATATTATGGGTGTCAGCCCCTGGCTGCAAGGATGAAGGGTGCTCTAGCTATGAGATTTATTGATGACAGGGATAAGCTTGTTTCATTTATATTTTGTATGCTTTGTCTTTTGACTTCTGCTTTAGGTAGTACAAAATGCTTAATAAATTCACAGTGCCATAGGTTCATGAATCCAATGAACATTCCAGTTTGTTGTAATATAAATACAATATAATATTTTATTATGTCAGAATCAGTAGCCAAGCTTGGATGCTCTTCAATTGTGGCCACACAGCAAAAACAGAATTGTTCTTTTAACAAAGACCTTTGTCATGTGAGTTGCACCTGTGTAACCATGTCCATACTTCACTCTCATGTACATACTACACAATCACAGCATTTCCTTATCATGTGGCCCACAGCACAGCCTAAAACAGCTGTGATGATATCATTTGTAGTATATGAGAGTACAATTTACATACATCTAAAACTCACATGCTTTGTTAATAGAACAATGTCATTTTTGCTGTGAGCATTTTCAATGTAGTAGTATTTTCAATGAGTCCTAAGTTTCATCACTCTTTGTGCAAAGGCTGTTTGTGCAAGTTGCAAATACTAAAAAATCCCTTTCTATAAGAAGCCATCCCTACACAGAGAGTCTACTGACTCCTCATTGTGCATATCAAGATTTTACCTAATTATTTACCACAGAAGATGGAACCCTTTGCAATGATGTGGAGTGTACAATGGATAATTTTGCACGGGCATTTTGGCAGCTCCAAGATGATACTTTCAAATCTTTCAATGGAGAGAATGTTGTCATTGCCATTTTGGATTCTGGAATTCACGCATCTCATTTCGCTTTCAAACACAAAATATTGGAAGAATACTCTCGAAATTTCTGCAGTGGTAAACCAGACGACCGTAATGTTGATGATGCATATGGACATGGAACTCGCTGTGCAGGAGTTGCTGCAGGGCGCCCTTTTCGATCTGTCGATTTCAACTATCTTGGAGGTGTTGCTCCACAAGCAATGCTTATTATATGTAAAGTTTGCGAAAAAGGAAATCCCAAAGTTAAGGCAGTAGAAGATGCACTGCAATACATATGCGACATAGATGAGAAAATTCATGTTCATGTTGTTTCTCTGTCAGTTGGGTTTCAAGACATTCAACCAAGACTACAGGATAAATTTAATGTCCTTGCTAGTAAGCATATCATATGCGTAGCTAGTGCTGGCAATGATGCATCAAGATACTCAACATCTGTCTTATATCCAGCATTATGTCAAAACACAATTGCAGTTGGATCGCATGACCAAGATGGAAGACCATCTAAATCTTCCGCTGAAGGTGATGAAGTTTGGTGCTTAGCACTTGGTGAGAAGGTTTGTGCACCGGCACTTGATACCCCAGACCAACAAGATAAGATGGCATTGGCCTGCTTTACGGGCACCTCTGCGGCAGCACCTGCAGTTGCAGGCCTCGTTGCACTCATAATACAATTTATGAATCGTGTGGGAAGGAAAAACAAAGTGAATTTTAATACAATAGAAAGAATATTGAAGAAAATGGCAGACAAGAACAGAATACTACGACCACGTGACTTTTTTGTTAGTGTTGTAGACAATCCAAATGCGGCCAAGTGTTTTGACACGTTCATTAGTCGTTAGAAGTTTAGATTTTTAAATATGTGATGGATTTCTTATCATAGTGTAATAATGCCTACAATAATAATGAAACGTGTGTATACACTGATATTAATTTTTTTTACTTCAATGCACTAGTAAATTCTTCTTCAGTATGTCTTTGGTATTAGAGTAGATCCATTAGGGCACATAAACAACAGTTCATTCCAAAGTACAAGGAGGACTAGGCTAGTCATGATGCCATGATATCTTAACTAAAATGTTTTCCTTTGATCACAGGATCCCAAGTAGATTCCCAATCATTAGCACAGCAACTATAAGAAACGAGTACAAAAATCAATTTAATGAGCAGGGATATAGGGGTGGTATTGCTGAAAAGCAAGATGCAGTTTATGAGAGTATCCAGTAAGGCAGAAACAGTGGCATGCAATATCATTCAGCATACGTACATGTAACTATTTTGTTGTGTAGCATGACATGCATGCACTTGAGTTTCTCCACAGGGAATGATGGCATTATCCTTTTTGTGAGGTGGTAATTCAGTTAAGTCTACAAAAAAGATGTAGTGGATGTAGGCATTTAGAAAACAGTAGTTGCAAGCGCTAAGCCTAGAATGACATCGCACACAATTTTACACCATACAATGTTAGAAAATAGCGTCCAACATTAGGGCAGTGCTGGAGCACTCACTTTCCATGAGTGTAAAAGAAGAAAGAAGAAGAAGAGTACAGAGGTACTCAGAAGTGGAAATGGCATGGTATGTAACTGTTGATTATTCACATCAGTATCATAGGCAGCACTTCTAGTGGTATTAATTATATTAGAAGAAGAAGAAGAAGTAGAAAACGCAAGATACACATACCTGGATTTCATTGTTACAGAATATGTCTTGGAGGGGTGTTGCTCTGTGTACAAGTACATAAAACATTAATTATTCCTAGAGGGATGTCAGTGCCAAAAACCATAGAAACTAGGTATCGGGATGATAGTGAGTGTGCAGGCAAGACAGGTTTTACAAAGACTACACAAGTAATCACATCTCTACATCTTTTTAGTTCATGACATCCTTCTGCAGGCTACTGTTATGAGATTACTGGGAACAGTTGTGGAGTAAAGAAGACAGCTGTAGGGATGGAGTCAATTGTGTACGTTTTGTATAAGGCTGCACACAGCCATCCCTACACCTTGTTCTGTTTTTTTGCACAGCCATCCCTACATTCATCCACATATACATTTCTGGAGAATGTTTTATACTTCTTTTTGAGCTTTTCTTGAGGACGTCGTTCTTGTAGGCTTCTTTCAGACTCTAGCAAACAAATCAGCGATCACAGCGGCCTTTGTTACGTGTCAGGAACTGAGATATTGGAGACATGGAGGGGCCTGAGCACCATCACTTTTGCGGAAAAAGTCCCAAACTCCCAAACTCCCAAACTACAATAGCTACCTCACCGTATCTGACTACCTAACTCATACCAGTTACATCTACGCTTGTTATCCGATAGTAGGCCTATTAAAGTGAAGTAAGATGCTGCTTGAACAAATTCAAAAATCGCGGCAACGATAGCCCATTTCTAGTGGCGTTCAGAACGTTAGCACGCAGTATGATTAAGTTACTTTTGTAGCACTATAGAGGTCTAACTAGTGTCCTCTGTATCTATGACGCGGAGCTCTAAGTTCTTGCGAACGTTGTCGTGTTGCAGGTAGCGTGTTTAACACCGTTTTTGTACATTTTTGTTTGAGTTGTTATCGATAGATTGTCTACACGCTCCAAAGTAGGACTATTTCTCAGTTGAAGGGATAGATTCCTTTGTAAATCCAATTGGAAAGTAGCATGATATCACAAGGTCACTGCAGTAAATAGAACCAAAGATAATTATTTTGTGTTTTAAAACATCATTGTTTAGGAAATCCAGGAGATTCTGACCATGTACATACAGTGTGCTCTGTAAGGAGCTGACACAAATGTATGTACCTGCTTGGATGTTTTAAGAGGTATTGTGCCAGGGATAGCATGAGGTATTGCATAAGGCCTTGTGATAAATATAATACACTGAGTCTGATAACTCCAGACTAAGATATGTTCATTTAGGAAAAACAAACTATGTCAAAATAATTGTATAGCACACTTAGTACTGTCTTGCTTTGTCTGAACTATGCCTGTTCAAATTTCTTACACTTACAGTTCTGTATGTGATCTTTCTTTTCAGCAGAAGTGAGTTGATTGTCTAAAGAATGCAATAATTATTGGCTACGATAACAGTGAAAAATTAGTGATAGCATCAACATTTCACCATGAACATACCATAACTAAGTCCACAACTCTCGCTATCCCTTTGCATGGGTACACTCTGAAAAGCAACATTGCACAGCAATAATGAATGTGTTTGGTTGTTGTATGCAAAGAAGAGCTGTACAAAAGACAAAGTTGTTGTGATGTCATGTGCGTAGTTTTGCAAGGGGAGTTTGAGAGCTGCAGAATAATGATACTTTCAAAACTGTCAATGGAGACAATGTTGTCATTGCCATTTTGGATTTTGGAATTCATGCGTCCCCTCTCACTTTCATCACATAATGCTGGAAGAATACTCTCAAAATTTCTGCAGTGGGGTAACCAGATGACTGTAATGTTGATGATATGGAACTCACTGTGCGGGAGTTGCTGAAGGGTGCCCTTATTGATCTGTCAAGTTCAACTATCTTGGAGGTGTTGCTCCAGAAGCAAAGCTATTTATATGCAAAGTTTCCAAAGAGAAGTTTCCCAAAGTTTAAAGCAGTAGAAGCATCGCAATGCATCTGCGACATAAATAAGAAAGTTCATGTTCATGTTGTTTCTCTGTCAGTTGAGTTTCAGACATTCTACCAAGACTACAGGATATTTTCCTTGTGTACCATATGCGTGGCTGGTGCTCATGTCCACCATCATGTCGAAACACAATTGCAAATGACCAAAATGGAAGACCATCTGATTTTACCACTGAAGGTGATGAAGTTTAGTGCTTAACACTTGGTGTATACCAGCACACTCGATATCCCAGACCAACAAAATAAGATGGCATTGCATTGCTATAAAGGTGCAGCACCTGCACCTAGAAGCCTTGTTGCACAATTCATGAATCGTGTGGGAAGAAAAAATGAAGTGGTTTTTACATTAGAAAGAGTTCCACAATCATGATACTTATCACTAGCAATGCTCATAACATTCACCACTACACTTGGAGTATGAGATCTTTTATAATAATTTGTGGAGGCCTCAGAATGTGGCCAGGCTATGCATACTGTCTGCTAGGGACATCGCACTTCATATGGTCCATAACATGGCATGTCCCTTCAAGATAACTGGTACTCTATTTGCCATCCTCTGGCCTCTGGGGAGCTCACTCTGAGAAATGACTTTGTACAATAGAATTACAGTGTCAGTCACCTCCACTCAATAATATACATGTACATGTTGTGTTTATTGCAGCTGGTATGAGTGTACATGAACTTGTACACACGAGAGCAGCTATAGCTAGCCATAGAGTATTGTCATTCTGTGCAGTCATGACGTCTCATCATCACTCTCTGGGGACAGGTCTCATTTTCCTAGCAAACCAAACTGCAGCCACAGGAGCAACGACTGGAGCACAGACAAGGCTGAAATGGTGAAGTGGCGACTTCTAGAGCTACAACTTTTCCTGTACTCAACTCCTTATCACTCATATTTGCAATAGCAATTGTAACTGGGAACAGTGTAAGTACACCTGCTCCTATACCACCATAAAGAGCTCCCACCTTAGCATTTGACTCCATTGCCCATGAGTCCTGTGTTGTAGCCAAACTCTTAACCAGGTCATTGGTGGCTGTCACTGAACTGGTACTCTGTTCTTGACTTCAGCCCAGTGATGAGGATTTTGGTCCTCTTTGTCTCCCTCACCCTCTCCCACTGTTCCCCCTCCTCTTGTTTCCACACCATATACCTCTCAGCAGCCTCAGAGTTCTTCTCTGGAGGTTGCCAGCTCAGCTTCACTTGATCAGGTCCCTCTCCAATGATCTCCACCTCACCAGGTGGACCAGGAATTCTCTTGAGTAAGTCTCCCAGTTGGTTCAGTTCTCTGCGGCCTTTCTCCAGCACTTCACTGGCTGCTGGTCCAACAGCTTGCCTGTGGCATTGCTCATCAATCTCCTGTATCTCTGCCATCATCTCCAGTGGATGTGAGTTGATGAAGGCTTCCTCACACTTCTGGTGAATTCCACTGCTCTTCACTGATTCCATCAGCACTTCTTCACACTGCTGCTTGGTAGTTTGTAAACTGGAAGAGGATCCCCCCAATCACCTCATCCCTCCCATTCATCTGATTGATTGCCTGCTCCAGTTCACTCAAGACTGGGTCTTTGTCTCCCGAGGTAGAACTCAATGGTTTGAGTCTATGGATCTCCTGCTCCAGTGACTCCCTTTTCCTGCTCAGTGTCTGTTCATGGATTCTCATCAGATTCTTCTCCTCCACGGGAAGATTGTCTCCTAAACATTCCTCCATCTCTCTCCTGTACTCCTCCACTAGCTTGTCTGACAGTTCTTTCAGTTTCCACTTGATGATGGTATTGCTCTTGGTGTGTTGATGGCATCCACATACCCACGTATCAGAGCAGCTAGAGCTGGGCCATCCACCACACTCACTCCATCAATGGCTTTCTTGGGTGTGACTTGCTGCAGGATTCGCTGGATCAATTCATCCACTGCCTTGTTGAAGGCTAGTTTCAGCTTGTCCTGTTGCTTCACAATGTTCTTGATGACTTTGAGGTTGACACTTGGCATGGGTAGAGTGCGGCATTCCAGTGAGGGAAAGAGGCTACAAAGAAGCCTGCCCAGCTCTGTAAGCTGAGCAGATTGTGATGCCAGTACACGAGTGTACAGGAACTCGGTGGCTGAGATGGTCTGGCCAGCTCTGTCTGTCACAGTCAATGTCACATCTCTCAGCAGCCACAGAAAGTGAGGGAAGAACTTCCTCATGGCCTCTGCTCTCATGGACTCTCCTTTCTGCACAAGCAGAGACCTAGAAAGCTGGGTTAAGCACCTCATTTTGTCCAGGTCCACCTTCTGGGGCACCTTCATGGAGTTGTAGATGAGGTAGGAGCTGAGGAGTGTGGTGACAGTCAGCAAACTCATGGCCATGGTCTCAGAGGCTCTAATAGCATCGATACCTTCTGTGTCAAGCAGAATTGTGGCAAACTGCTCACACTCTAGGAGAGTGGTGGCCATCCAGATTCCACGTGTACAGGCTTGCATCCTGTGGCCTAGCTGAAATACCAAGCACTCTGGAGATGAAGTAGGACTTCCCCGAGCGATAGGGGCCACAGATGGACAGGACAGCCACAGGCTTGTTGATGGTTCCCAGCAGCTGTAGAGTGTCTATCTGTAGGTGGTGTGGTTGGCTGTTCTGCTGGTCAGTCTCCAGCTTGCAGCTGTGGAGCAGAGGACTGGCAGCAAGAGCTGCACTTTTGTCTGACTGATGATACAATAACATTTCTCCTATGCTCGGCAGTTATGTACAGAAAAACAGACTCCTCACTTTGTATCGTACTGACTCACTGGAGCACACCAGGAGCCCACAATGGCCCAATGTTCAGATATTCTCTCCCTCACTCCTTGAGACCTCACCCTCCCTGGTAGGTCTGGACCTTGTTTCTTTATAGAAAGAGAGACAGATAAGGAATTGAGGTAGGAAAAAAGGACAGAAATAGAGAGATGGACAGGGAAAGGGGATATCACCTAGGCAAACTGATCTTAGGGCTTATCCACTCCTCATTGTAATGTGTATTCAGATTAAATGAATATGTTTCCCTCCCCCCAATAGAGAGAGAGAGAGAGAGAGAGAGAGAGAGAGAGAGAGAGAGAGAGAGAGAGAGAGAGAGAGAGAGAGAGAGAGAGAGAGAGAGAGAGAGAGAGAGAGAGAGAGAGAGAGAGAGAGAGAGAGAGAGAGAGAGAGAGAGAGAGAGAGAGAGAGAGAGAGAGAGAGAGAGAGAGAGAGAGAGAACAGGGGAAGAACCAATCGTGGAACCTTCCTCTGGGATGTCTAGTCCATCCACCCTCATTTCCACGGAACCAGCTAATGAGGTCCACTCCTCCGGTTCAGTTGACCACAAGGCTCCCCTTTCTTTACCACGCACACAGGAGTGGGTGGTTGCCAACCAACTTCTGGCTGGTGTGGTCCTCCCAGTTCTATCAGCCGCTTCAGTTGAGGACAAGAACAAACTCCTCTGTGAAGGCATCTACTATACTCTAGCAGCACATTTTGGCATGTGACCTCGACAGTCTCAGGGCAACACTAATGGTCATCATCATCATAAAAGAGATATCAAGCATCTGAGAAAGGCAAAAGTTCGAGCTCAACGTGCCTTTCGTGTTGCACAACGCGAGAGACGTAGCTCAGAGGAGCTGAGATGTCTTGGTTTAACTCAAATTAGAGCTGTCAGAGAATACCATAAAGCCCTGAGGAGAAGAAGGAAAGCTCAGCATGCCTCGAACACTAGGCAAGAGCGCAGGAACTGCTCAAGAAACTTGTGGAAGTATGCTAGAAACCTGTTTGACAATGCTGGCTCCAGTCAATGTGCTACTCCGTCATTCAGCCAAGAAACAGCCTCCACCTACTTCCATGATGTTTACAGCAGTGTCCCCAAATCCTTCAATGCCCCTACATGGCTACCTCATCCCAACCCTCCATCTACCCCCTTCAGAGCTGACAGTATCCAACTGGAAGAAATCACATATGTCATAAGTCATGCCAGTAACCTGTCTTCACCCTCTCCCATAGATCAGCTTCCCTATCGAATATTAAAGAATTGCCCTTCTCTGCTGCCTGCTCTACTTAATCTGTATAACACCTGCTGGGAATCATCTTCTGTACCCAGCGCCTGGAAAATGGCAGTCGTTAACCTAATCGCAAAGAAGACAGCAGAAGAAAACTCAGCTGATCCCAAGAACTACCGTCCCATTGTACTTACCTCTTGCATGGGCAAAATATTCACTTCTATCATGAAGAACAGGTGGCATAACCACATGATGGTGAATGGTTATCTTGACCACTGTATTCAAAAGGCATTTATATCTACAGTGCCTGGATGCATTGAGCACTACACAAAGCTTGCTGCTGCAATACATGAAGCACAGGCTAGTCATAAGTCCCTAACAGTCTGCAGGCTAGATTTAGCCAATGCCTTTGGTAGTGTTCACCATCAACTAATCTCCTTTTGTCTCCGTCACTACAATGCCCCAGAGCAGTTTGTTTCTCTCATCAACCATCTGTACTCGGGCCTCTTTGCATCTATTTGTACCAAGGATTGGTCAACTCCAGCCATTCCAATCAATATTGGTGTCTTCCAAGGAGACCCACTTTCAGACGAGATTTTCAACACAGTGATGAATACCTATGTTGATAGTGTCAAACCCTTGTTGCCCAACGACAGCTACAAATTCTCTAACTCTTAACACTCTCTCGGCCTGCTACAATATGCTGATGACATATGTCTTGTGTCCAATGGCCCAGCCAGTTGCTGTCGGATGCTTCTGCTGACTGAGAAGTGGTTACAGTGGTCTGGCATGCGAGCTAGTGTAGCAAAATGTCAGTGTGTGGCCTTGGAAGCATCTTCTGGTCATGTAGTTGATCCAGATCTTTCCCTCAGTGGGCAGAAAATTCCCTTTATTGGTCATCGACCAGTAAAGTTCCTGGGAGGGACTGTTCAGATACTTGCTGACAAACAGTTAGCTCACACTCACATCCTCAACAAAGTTGAAGCACTGCTATCTCGTGTTGATGCTTTACCAGTCACCAGGAAACAGAAACTAAGACTCTATCGGCTTGGAGTGTATCCATGAGTTACCTGGGACCTAACTATCTCTGACTTCCCTCTCTCTTGGATCGAGAAACACCTTGATCCTTTGGTTACTAAGCATCTCAAACGCTGGAGTGGGCTTGCTCTCCCTGCTGACCCGTCCAGACTCTTTCTCCCCTCCTCTGTTGGTGGCTTGGAGCTTCCCTCTATCTCCTTCCTGTACCAAAAGCTTCAAGTTGGTAGGGCTGCACTAGTCACCACTACTAGAGATCCTACCGTTCAACACAGCTTTCACCTGCAGGTACAGAAGTGCATCAGAAATTCAAGCCTGCATGTGCAGTCCAGAGGGTTTTTTCAGAAGATCCTGCAGCCACCAGAAAATCTCTTATCAGAAAAGTCAGGCAGCTGGCACAACATCTAGAGCAGGAGAAGCGTCTTAGTCATGCCACCAGCTTGCGAGTGCAGGGGAAGCTTTTTGATGTGACTACCAAAGAAGCTGGAGTAGCCTGGTCATGTGCCATCCAAAATATGTCATCTCCTCACCTTAAGTTCAGCCTCAATGCTGTTCAGAACACTCTTCCGCACAATGCTAACCTAGCTGTATGGAGGAAGAATGCACAGGTCTCTGATTCACACAAGCTCTGTAATGAGCGTCAGACATTGGCTCATGTTTTAAACTGCTGCCCAGTGGCACTACACTCCAGGAGGTACAATGAACGTCATGACAATGTGCTGTCCACAATAGTGAGCTTTCTTAGAGCTCACATTGATGATGATTATCAGACGATTGCAGACCTAGGAGCCTCCTCAGAATACTATTTTCCCCCTGAAATTGCTACCACAGATCTTCGACCAGATCTGGTGCTCTTTAGCTCCCTGAAAAGAGAAGTGGTAATCATTGAGCTGACTGTCTGTTATGAGCTCTCTTTCCAGAAGGCTCAGGAGAGGAAGGAGTCAAAGTACTTTGATCTGGTGGAAGAAGCAGAGAGCAACCACTATAAGGCAGACCTTATCACTTTACAGGTGGGCTCAAGGGGTATCATTGACAGCAATAGCTTCCTGCCATTGCGTAATTATGCGAGAGTGAAACCAACTGTGTGGAAAGAGTTCCTCAGAGTCATCGCTGCAACTGTTATCACAGGGTCCTTCAGGTAAATCGAAATCACCAACCATAGCATAAGTTCCTCATGTGTGTGGGTTATACTTATTATTCTCATGCTTGTATACCTGACTGCACTCTCTATCTCTTTTCTATGTGTTTGTTATCTCTATACTTTCCCTCATTCTTTTTGCTATAGTGTTATTATGATGCATTTGTGTTGCCTTTCCTCATTTTGTATCAGTGTCTTTGGCATTTTATCCTGCGCCATGTATCGCTGTTCATGATAGGCAGGGCCATCTGCATTGATCCTCATGTATGTACACAGCAGTCATACCATGAGTTTCTCCCCCCCGAGAGAGAGAGAGAGAGAGAGAGAGAGAGAGAGAGAGAGAGAGAGAGAGAGAGAGAGAGAGAGAGAGAGAGAGAGAGAGAGAGAGAGAGAGAGAGAGAGAGAGAGAGAGAGAGAGAGAGAGAGAGAGAGAGAGAGAGAGAGAGAGAGAGAGAGAGAGAGAGAGAGAGAGAGAGAGAGAGAGAGAGAGAGAGAGAGAGAGAGAGAGAGAGAGAGAGAGAGAGAGAGGGAGAGTGACCTATAGCATTTTGAGTTCCTGACCACCATCTAAAATTCAAAAATTTATACAGGACAAGGTTAAGCAACATAACAGAACACTCAAGAGAGTTACTGCACTCAAGAACTCTATAAAACAGGCACTGAGGAGGACTAGGAGGAATAACTGTAGTGCAGAGGAGGAAGATGCACGTGCTGGGGAAATTTTGTCCTTGCTCAGGGAACATAGCCAGAGGAAATGCTGCATCTTGGTGGGCTAAGAGCATAGGCCAACTACCACCGGAGCCCTTTCAGTTTGTCCTTAATACTACTTTGGACACACTGCCCTCCAACAGCAATCTCAATCTCTGGGGTAAAAGGACATCGACCATCTGCCCACTCTGTCAGGAACGTAGACAGACTCTATTTCATGTCCTTAATGCTTGCCCCAAAGCGATGACACTGAGGAGATATTCAATAATGTCCTGAAATAAATTTTCTTCTTCATTAGTGCACATCTATGACCATCTTTCTCTATCACTTTTGATCTCCCAGATGATCATGACACCTATGCCTTCCCTCACCATATAACTCGACCAAGCCTCTGACCAGACATTGTCTGGTTGTCAGAGGAGGAAAAAGTTCTTCAGATGTTGGACTCACTATATCCCACGAATCTGTCATGGAGCAAGCTAGGCAGGTCAAGCAAGTGAAGTACCAGGACCTGACTGATGAAGTGATGAGAGCTGGGTACAGAGCATGACTGATCACCCAGGATGTTGGCTCCAGATGCCTTATAGTTGAGAGTGAGCTGATGGAACTGAAAGAAGCCCTAAATGTCTCAAAGTCAGACATTGTCCAATTGGGTATGACTCTATCACAATGTGCAATTCTTGGTTCTTTCAAGATTTGGTGTACTTGGAACCTCTCCCAGTAACACTAATACTTCTTACATGTCTTTATATTGTCACCTTGTGTTATTGACATATGCTCACTTATACTTTTTTGTGTGTACGTGTATGTAACTTCATTCTAGCGTGTACATGTGCATGACTGTTGTCAGGTCACAGAGCTGTCCTGGCAGAATCCATCCACACCTCATTGAATGGCCTATTCCTTTTACTTTTGTGTATCTCTTTAGTGTACTTTGCTTGCCATACAATGAATGAGTTCCCCCCCCCAAGAGAGAGAGGTACACATACCTGTCAGGCTGATTTAACTTGTTACATCTTGACAGAATTTGTCACAGAGGGAGTGTTCAAGTATATAAATAATTTTCATAAATGTAGAGGGATGTAGGGATGTCAGTGCCAAAAACCATAGAAACTAGGTGTAGGGATGACAGTGTGCAGGTGAGACAGGTTTTATAAAGACTACACAAGTAATCCCATCCCTATATCTTTTCTCTTGTGCAATAAAAAAGAAAACTGTAGGGATGGGGTCATTTGTCTTACCTGCACACAGCCATCCCTACACCTAGTTTCTATAGTGTTTTTGCACTGCCATTTCTACATACATCCACATTTGTAGACCGTTTCTATACTTGTTTTGTGAGCTTTTTTCTTGTACAATAATCAGAGAGTCGGTAGACTCTCTATGTAGGGATGGCTCCGACACTCCCATAGTGCGCGTACATTGGAAAGCCTTCTTAACTCGCGAACACTCGCGTTTTAAGCCTTTCTCGGCACGCGAATAGCCTATTCAACCGATTCTCTACCCAACGATACCCCACAAGTAGCTAGAATGCATTCCTTGACTTACTGCCAGATAATGGACGAAGGGTGATTTTGTTTTTCTTTCTTATTCTTCTTCTTCTTACGAGATTTCTTTCAAACGACTTTACTCGAAACTGGCTGAAGTAATCACCATAGTTCTTTCACAGATCCACTGTAATCACTACGAAGTGTGATCTGCGCTAACAAAATGTTAGTATCTTCTCTACTATGGGCAGAATCTAGAGCCCCAGACAACTTTACCATATTTGGAAGCCATTTTCTAGTAATTATTGTCACGTGGCGCAACTTGTAAGCACGTGAGGGCGGGCCTCGCGAAGCCACGCCTATTAATTTCTCGATGGCTTGACATAGCAAAGGCTACTCGATCTTTTGTCACTGAAAAGAGCGCGTTCTTACTTCGCCGTACAATTGTACAACGAATGTTAAGGTAACTGGTATGAGTTACCTAGTCAGATACACTGAGGAAACTACTCTAGCTCAGGACTTTTTTAGAGGGACTCAGCCTCCCAACTTCGTAAGTGACTGATCACGGGGTTTAAGGCCCACTCGTATCTCCGCCGCTGACTAGTAGCAATGGCTGCTCTGATCACTGATATGTTTGTTGGATTTTGAATGAAACTTGCAAGAACATTTTGTGTACTATTGTACAAGAAAAAGTACACAAACAAGTATGAAAAACATTTTCCAAAAATGTAGAGGAATGTAGGGATGGCAGTGCCAAAAACCACAGAAACTAGGTGTACGGATAGCAGTGTACAGGCAAGACAGGTTGTAAAAAGACTACACAAGCAAGCCCATCCCTACATCTTTTGAGTTCTGCGAGTTTAGCTATGAGATTACTGGGAGCATCAATGTGTAGTAAAAAAAAGATGTAGGGATGGGCTTGCTTGTGTAGTCTTTTTACAACCTGTCTTGCCTGTACACTGCTATCCGTACACCTAGTTTCTGTGGTTTTTGGCACTGCCATCCCTACATTCCTCTACATTTTTGGAAAATGTTTTTCATACTTGTACAATAAAAGAGCAGGGTTCTATCCACTGGAGGGGGGCAAGGGGGAATTCTCCCTCAAATTCTCCAGCTCCCCCTCCCCCAAATCCATTAACATGTTTTGGTCTAGATTGCAGCAAAAGTGATTTTTAGAAAGTTCAAAATCAGAAACCTTTCTGGAGGATATTGCCCCAGACAATTATTTACAGCTGTTGTAAGTCAATTTATCCACCGCATTTGAAGACCCGAGAGAACTTCCCCCCCCACCACCATTTTCCAGATAGAACCCTGAGGAGGACGGCGTTCTTGCAAGCTTCTTTCAGACTCTACCAAACAAATCAGCGATCACAGCAGCGACTGAGATATTGGAGGCATGAGCACAGCGGCTGCCTCACTTTGTCTGACTGCCTAACTTGTACCAGTTGCATCAACGTTTGTTTGTACTGGAAAGTAGATACTGCTCGAACATCTCCTTTTTCATCGCGGCAGCAGTGGCGATTTGTTTACGAATCTCAGAACCCCGCGGAGCCACGCCTTCTCGATCGTCTCCGCGCACTAGAAGGCGTGGCCCTAGGTGGAAACATGCACGCTATGTGGGTGTAACACTGTTACTAGTTAGTTTATTCATAGATAATGTAGACTTTCGTTTTGCCCACGGTCGAAGTACATGTAGGAATGGACAGGACCGATAGGGCCGGTCACGACGCCTTAACTAAACTGTTTTCTCGGTTCACACGCTCCCAAGTAGATCCAGGATGGTTAGCAGACCAACTACTGACACAGTATATCATTGGTGAGGACACGCAGGATTATGCTGCGAATCCGTATCACTCAAGGGCTGAGCGTTTACGAAGAGTGCTGCGTGAGGTGATGGGGAATGGAAGAGAAGGTGTCTTTCAAGATTTGGCCGGCATTTTGCTAGAGAGTGAAACGTACTCTTGGCTCGGAAGAGAGCTTAAAGGTAGGTTAATGATTGAAAGCTGGCTGTCGACATGTATTGAATCAGAAATCTGTGCTTGTCGCTCAACAGTAAGACTGATGACTATGAGTCAAATGAGTATGCCTCACGAGACTAGACCTGGGATAGACATTCAGTGTTTGTGTTGAGTTTTGTGTGAATGCCTTGCATTTGTCAGCCAAGGCAGATAAGCTGCCTGCTAGTGCAGGGCTTAAGTTTGTTATAGAGTGAGTTGCATTTCTATACAATCTTCAGCCTAAACACGTAGTCTGCTAGGAGTGTGATCTGGTCTCTGATGTAACTAAATTTAGCACAATGCTTTCAGAAATGGATCATTAGCGAAACTCAAATGAATCATCCATAGTGAATACGGAGTTTTGCTAGCTTGGAACAGTGTCAAGTGTCAAAATGAAGGAATTCAACAGGCTATATTAACCTTTTTTTCAGTTGCCTATGTTGACGCTGGTGGCAGGTGGACTGGGAATGGAGGAGAAGCCAAAGTGAAATCTGATGATGCAGGTATGCATGTACATTTAACTTGAGGTGTACCAAGTAGAAGGAAGGTGTCAGGATATGTTTAGTGTGGCACTTCATGGCCCAATATGATGCTGATAGTGAAGCCATGCCTACTAGTTCTTCACTTGTGACAAAGGCTACTGCAGCTGCATATTCCTTGTGCCTGAAAGGAGTGTGTATGGGCAGCATCTTGCTTGCCATTGTACATGTATGAGTTAGGTAGTCATATACAGCAAGTGAGGTAGCTCCAGGTCTCAGACTCTCAGCTCTAAAGTTGGGGTGCCCAAGCCCCATTGTTCCATGTGCGTGATATGCAGCAAAGTCTGCTGTGGGGGCTGATTTGTGTCTGAAAGTAGCTTGCAAGAATAACATCAGCCTTTAGTGTAGTGCTGTACAAAAAAAGCACACGAACAAGTATAACAAACTTTTCCAAAAATGTATAAGGATATACGGTTGGCAGTGCAAAACCCACAGAAACTCGATGTGGGGATAACATCATGCAGGCAAGACAGCATACAAAGACTACACAAGTAACCCCACCCCTACATCTTTCTTTTTCACTGTACAATGCTGTTTTTCCAGTAGTTTTGTAGCATAGTCTCTAGGAGTATGCCATAAAAAGATGTAGAGATGGGATAATCTTTGTGCATACTGTCATCCCTATGCACCTTATAGTTTCTGTGGTTTTTTGCACTGCCATTCCTATACATCCTTCTACATTTTAGGACATCTTTTTGTTTACACCAAGTGTTGGTGGGAATGTATTTCATTGGAGTGAGAACTTCCAAGATCACTGTGATCAGTATAGACCAAATTTCCTTCAGAATAGCTGTAGTGTATACATCTAGCAGTGTTTGTTAATGCTTGATCAGTTCTACTTCTTTTATTGTACACATACACATGGACATTGCAGTGCAAGAGCAACAGACTGAACCCACACTAAAGGAACTTCTTAGTGTGGTACAAACCACCAACTTTTTTGGTTTAGGTCTTCAACTGAACATCAAAGAGTATGATCTGAATGTAATTGAAAAGGACAATCGTGGTGATGTCCGGAAGCAGATGAGACTGATGTTCCAGCAATACCTGAGGCAAACTGTGAGTCCCTCCTGGCAGGAGGTGGCCACTGCACTGAACACAATTGGGGAAGAAAAACTTGCAGATACGATTGCAAAGAAATATGGAGTGACTGTAGAAGTGTTGAGTGATTAGGTATTCAATTGCTTATTACTTTATTACAGCTTTTGTTATTTTCATACAAGTGATGCTAGATCCACTGTACAGTGCTGCGTACGCAAAGCTAAACTCTCTGCCGCTAAAGTATGCCGGAAGTCCTGAGGCCACACCCCCTATGACCGTTGTTGTGTTTGGACGGTGAAGATGGACGGTACAGACAAAGCAGGTTATGATGCCCTAAAAGAGCTTTTTCCTCGATTCACAAACTCCCAAGTGGATCCAGCGTGGCTAGCAGGAGAGCTTTTATCGAAGGATATTATTGGCATGAACATCGTTCAGTATGCCAACAACCCGCACCACGAAGAGGCCGACCGCCTGCGAAAAGTACTCTTTAGTGTGATGGGCAGCGGGAGGAGGGGAGTGTTTCAGGATCTGGTGGGTATTCTGTCAAAGACAGGCGGAACCTCTTGGCTCGGAGATGAGCTGAAAGGTAGGTTAGGATGTAAACTGGTAGACTACCGCCGTTTATCTATGCTGGTACAAATCGATAGTGGGTGTGACTCCGGGGAAACTTTGGTTGAGCCTAGTGTGTATAGTTAACTAGTATTGTGGTGCAGCTATGAGTATGGCATTACATCACTCTTCTAAGGTGCATACTCTCGGTTGGGAGGTATATGGACTGGGGGTGCAGCAAGTGGCAGGAATAGTGTGCAAGGTGAGGTCTCTCATGCACTGTATCTCCTCACACATGTACTTGTACAATTGTGCTATTGTGCTATGGCTTTATTGCCTTGTTGTCATGTGGCATGTTGATTTGCATCAATGTTTTAGTGTTTACTGCGCCTCCAATGTACACAAATTTCATAGACGATAGCTTCATGTATTTCCTACAGTGTTATTGTCTGTAGAGAAGTGTTTAGTAGTCAGACAAAACAGTACTATATACACATGTACTAGCCAATAATCTTACCTTCCACTCACCAGAGGGCCTCTGTAATACTCCTAAGGAGTATGTCAATATAGAATCATATGACAGAAGCAGTTAAGGCATATCTAGACCACTGTACTTGGTTGTCATCTGTGTGTTTGACACTGTATCCATCCTCTAGTCTGCAGTCTTCATATCTACTGAAGATATGGTAGTATAGAGTAAGCCACCGAAGATCGGACGCCATCTATTGTCGGACATGTTTGCAAAGCATGTGTATTACTAAAGTAGCTACTTTTAGCCACAAATTGTAGTCCTTAGTCACAAACTTCTGTAGAAAAATAATCGTTTTTGTCAAACCTCCTAGGCCTGAATTGTGTGGCGATAAATGACCGTCCGAAAATAACACATACTGATAAACAGACTAAAGTATTAATCTACAAATGACTCCTCAAAAGATCACATAATGTAATGGATTCTATCGAAAGTATACTTCATATATAGTGTCATCCTTTGGCTATCCAGCGAACTATAGTTTGGCTCTATATATCTTGATTGCTTCGCACGTCATCACTGTAAACTTATCTAAGTCACGTAATCAATGTTCGGACACGAAAAGCGTTCTTTGCCCTTTTGCACCTGAGGCAAATGAATACGTCTGCTTCCAATAATTCCTTCAAGTGGCACTGGTGATGTGCAAAACAACTACACCCCCTTTCGTGATTTTACCTGTTTTTGAATTTTGTACATAAATTATCCAAATATTCCAAAAGCAGATAATAGTGGTACAGTTATTTTTTACAGGACCAGTAGTATGTGTAAACATTTTTGGAGGCAAAATTACTTACGTGTCTCAGGCTCAATAAGGCAAAAACTGTTTTTTGTGTCCGAACATTAATTACATGACTATGGTACGTTTACAGTGATGATGTGCGAAGCATTCAAGACCAATTCAGCCAAACTATAGTTCGCTGGATAGCCAAAGGATGACACTGTATATGAAGTATACTTTCGATAGAATTCCTTGCATTATGTGTTCCTTTGGGAAGTCGTCCATAGATTGATACTTTAGTCCGTTAATGCATTCTTTTCAGACGGTCATTTATCGCCACACAATTCAGGCCTAGGAGCTTTGACAAAAGCGATTATTTTTCTACAGAGGTTTGTGACTAAGGACTACAATTTGTGGCTAAAAGTAACTACTTTAGTAATACACACACTTTACAAACACATCCAACAATAGATGGTGTCCGATTTACTCTACTTAAATGTAGAAATGTTGCTTTTTTTTCACGTATGTATTCTCAGTGTGCATTGATAGAGTAAGTCACAATTGTTATGAGGCAGCCTATGCATGTGTATTTACTTTCCTTTGTCCACTTTAGGAAATGCCGTAAGTGAACTATCTCGAAGTAAGTCAATAGCTGCATGTGGCTCTCTTCCTTTTTTAAAATACAGTATAGACAGGGGCTTGACAAAAAATACAATTATTGCAATTAGTCTTTAAGAAAATTTGTCACTTGTTCACTCTGAAGTAAAGAAATATGCATTAATATTAGCTTGTGTGTACTGTTCACTTTTGTAACGCTCATGTTGCTTTCAAAGATACACAACTCCCTCATTCTTTGAATTATCATTTTCAGGAGGTCGTCCAAATATGGTGAAATTGGAAGCATTTCCAGGACCTGATGGGCCTCTCAGCATCCCTGAACGGATAGGAGTACATTACATACCATTTGGTCTACTACTGCTCAATGATGAGAGTGGTGCTGTTGTGTCAGGACTGGAACGTGCACATTATTCTAACCCAGCTGACATAGCCAGAGCCATACTGCAGCGGTGGCTGGAGAGGCAACCTACAGAGCTGACCTGGGGTAGACTAGTGCAGTGCTTGAAGGAAATTGATTGCAACACTCTTGCTTCTGACATTGAAAGCCGCTTAGTTGATTGAAGTGATTATGTGTCAATTGTGGAATTAGTCATGTCTTACTATACATGCACATGTCTATACTCACCGAATGTATGCATTTGTATTGTTGCAAGTGGTTGTATAGCAATCCTTTTGAGCCTAGGATCACATACTAATCTCTCAGTATTCTTTATTGGAATGGTTTGATGTTCACACAGTTTGTCACAGAAACTTGCACAATACCCTCAGGCACATCTTGAATTGTATACATGTGTCACAAATTCTGATGGTACACAATTCACATCCAACATGCAGCAGATATTTTTACGAGAACAGCTTCACATAGACGTTGATAATTTTTGCAACTATTGTTAGACAACTTGGTGACATCATTGTACTACGCGTACTCGCCCACGTGACGGTCGTTGTGGGAAATGTGTAAGTACGTACATAGATGTTATACTCTTTAGTTTGAAGATAATTCTCTGTCCTATGTGCCCTGTCATGTGTTCCATAGCGAGTAGGAGAGAGGACAAGGCGCTGGCGGACCTGCTGGCGAAGATTCACGAAGATGACATGGATGACTTGTGTAAGTCACGAGGGCAGTCTCATAGGACCATGGATGATAGAACTATCCGTGTTAGGACTAATTATTGTTCTATACAAACTCATGGCATGAGCAATGCTGGTCCGTGTTCACTGCCTCGTGTCTGTAGAGCACCCAACCAACACAAGACACTGACAGGTGTGTACAGTGTACTTTGACCCTGGCAATTATCTCCTGCTGGAGTAAGGCCTACTCCAATATGGCCCCTTAGACTAATTTCCATCTGCTCTACTACTGGTATTGTAGCATCTCTCAGACGTATGTGTAGCAGATTAGCAGCCAGTTCATGGAGGTACATGTACATGTACAGCTGTTCATGTACATGTAGTTCATACTCGTGTACATGCGTTGTACATGTACATTGGGCTTTCATCAACCTTGGTCCTAGTATTGAATAACAGGGAATCCAGTACTTTAGTACAGGTTCCGGGCAGGTGGAGGAGTACTTTGACAAGGAGGCTATAAAAAAGAAGTACATGTATTTTTGTCTCCTTAGGCCCTCACTCCCACTAAGTAGAACATGTTCAGTTGGTAGTCTCCACAATAGCCACTAACTGTATTACCACTCCAGGTGATGAGCACCTGCCCTACCTATTCCGTGCTCTACATGAGCTGTCTGCCAGATGGTATTCATTTTCTGTGCACCTGGGAGTGACTAGTCAGGACCAGATTCAGCGGCACGGGAGAGCAGTTGATGAATGTCTTGCTCTGGCCTTGTTGGAGTGGCTACAGAGTGGAGATGCCTCATGGAAATCACTGGTACAAGCCGTCTTCATTCCCTCTGGAGGAGCGCACCAAGTCTTGGCAAGGAGAATCACTGGTTCTTACAGAGGTAAGCATGAGAACCTCATGCACCATCACATTGTTTTTGTGGTTTTCAGGATAGCTGCACTCTGCTTGTTTAGGTCTTTGCTGTTTCGAACCAAGTGGATTCTCCACGAGTGTGAGCACTGAAAATGTTGGTAAGTATACATTGTAGCCTCTCACTTATGCTACATGTACAATGTAAGTACATAGAGAAGTACAATGTATATGTACATGTACAATGTCGTACAAGTTGCCAATCTTTATGACATGTACCACTGAGACTGAGTCAAGGAAGTGTTCCCATAGCCAGACCTCATGTGAGTAGGCACCCCAACCACAATTGGAAAAATGACCTTGCAATTGGTGTGTACATTATGGATGTAAGGAGCTAATTAATCTAGGCACCATGTACATGTATATGGGCATGTGGGCATGTATGGGCAACTGTATAGTGTAGTAGCCAGTGTCAGCAGTAAGTACTAGTATGGTGTGCCGAATCACTCTTTGTACACCATGCCTACTGTAGATCAATGTCAAATCTGTGACATACATGTATATACATGTATATAAACCTTCCATAGACATTAATGAATATCAACTCCAGATCGAAATATGGTTTCTAATCATCAACTCTTGTAGGCTCGATCAGTTTTTAAATATCCCTTACCTTCTCTTCTGAAGATTGACATTTAAACATGTGGTCTCTCAGGCTAACATCACTTGAAATGTCCTCAGAGATTGACATTTGTAAGCTTGGATTGCTGCATGTTAGGTTAATACCACCCCATCTCAGTCTACTGTAGCCTCATTCCCAGGCCGTGGTGCAGAAGCCGAAAAAGACAGCCTGGTACAAATTGTCTTCACATGCGCAAATTATTATTCCATTTATTTTAAAGACACTTCTTAATAATCTACTGGGGAAAGATGGCAAGCGTACAGAGAATGTACATGTACTGGTGTATGTGGATGAACTAACGTGCAAGCAGCCATGACAAGAGACCATATACCTGATGCCTAGTCATCTCCATCACGTGCAAGTTGTTAGAGCCAATATCTACATGTACATGTACCTGTACGTGGCCAAACATGTGTCCTTTCAATGATGAGTAGCAAACAAAAGCTCTCCAGTCATTCTGCCAGTGCACCTGGCTCACATACTATTTTGGGATTACATTATCACAAATACACAACTTTTGTCAAGTAGTTTTCTTGTGTCTAACTCTGGGACAGTATGGAGTATGAAGAGCACAACTGCTGTACCTTATACCTTGCATGAGGTACATTTTGTCCAAAAGACGTACACGTGTAGCTACTCCACAGCCCCAGCCACTGAGCGCCAAAGTAAGCATGTTCTATGCAGCATATGTCCCAAGGAGTCCTACATGGTGCACTACAGAATATCAGTCCTGACCTCAAGAAGACCCTCGGTGCAGTTGCATTGCATGCTACAACAGCCTGCACAGATGGATGGGCTATAGTCTAGTGTCCTGCTTGTCTTATGTACGTGTGTGCACACACTATAGCCTCGTATACGCATGCGCTTATGTGGGACCATTATTGCACTAGCTGTATGGATGTGAAACGGAGAGGCATTGCATTGAGCAAAATGGCAGACACGAACTGGCTTGGTCCCAGTGGCCTACTGCCAGGAAACAGGTGAACTGGTGATTTCTTTTTCTTTCTGATTCTTCTTCCTCTTAAGGTTACGGGATAGTGTTTGCTCATTAATAAGAAGAATAGCTACTAATTTCCTCAGTAGGGGTAAAAGCTAGAGAAATGCAGTAAACAGCTTAAGAACCAATGTATACTGCACTTCATTGCTATGCAGCGTCTGTGGCTGAACGTGCGGGAGAGTTCTGTATAGCCGCTAGGTGTAGCGCATGGACGAGCGCGAGAATTTTGGCGTCAGTTTTCTCTCGCGGTTCTAATGCTCCACCATATATTCTTCGTCGATCGTATTATACAATGAAATAACTAGGTCGGCATGAAAGAATTTTGTATACATGACGTTTCGTTTGCGAGGTAGAGCCTGATACGTCGAGGAGATCGTGGGTTGATGATGGATTTAAGCCACCAAAGCGGTCACTACTTCGCTCACAGGGTAGCTAAAGCCCAAAACTCTTTATGCCGACCTGCATTAGGTCCTACACGCCCCGCCTGTGTGAAGAAACCGTTGTTGCACACCTTCATGTAAGCAAAAACTGACACCAAAAAATGTCGCGAAGCTGTGGTGGTGGACTCCCTGACCAGTGTGAATGCTATTGGTGTAGCAGCAACAAAACTATATAGCTATGAAATATGGTATATATAGATTCGTTTGCTGTTTGCTGCGTTCTTGTAGGTTATTTCTGTGCTGAAAAAAATACTACCTAAAAATCTCATGAATATTAATTAGCAAACACTATGCCGTAACCTTAAGAGATTTCTTTCAAACGACTTTTCCTCGCGCTCGCGCACAATCACGCAAAGCCACACCCTAGTAATTTCTCCCAAGCGAATGATAGCAGTGAGTGGCCTGTGTTTCAGCAGTATCTTACTTCGCTGTTGTTTCAGAGTTGGTAGACTGTTCATGTAGGGATGGCGCTGACACACTAATTGTGTGTACATACAAAAGCCTTCTTATAGCAGACCTTCGTGTTCTCTTCAAGACCCTCTGAGCACCAAGAGGCATTGTTCCAGCCAATCGGTATGCCCCCAAGATTGCATCACTGAGTTTCACTTTCAAGTATGATCCCAAGGAAACAGAATCTTAGCAAATGTCACAGTGGTGAACAGTGCTATAATCCGCCAGGTCGTACTTGGAAGCCACTGATACTTCCCAAGTAGCTAAAGTCTAAGTTTTGAGGGGCTCAGCCCCTCTTCCACAAACACACTAACATACATGCATACTAAAGGTGTTGGTGCTTAACTTAGAGAGCGACAACCTCCTGTATGATACTGTGGTACAACAAAAAATCACACAAACAAGTATAAAGAACATTTTCCAAAAATGTAGAGGGATGTAGGGATGGCAGTGCCAAAAACCACATAAGCTAGATGTATGGATGATAGTGTGTAGGCAGCACAGAGGACTACACAAGTAGCCCCTTCCCTACATCTTTTTTGTGTATTTAACTCTGGTCCTCCTGATGGAATATGCGCAAGGCCCTAATGCACCTCACTCTAGCTTTTGGGAGGCGCCGGGCTGGAATGCAACGCCTGGCACGTGACCCCATGGCCTGACACGTTGATTAATTGCCTACCAGGGTTAATTAATTGCATAGCCTTGCTTTCGCAAATCTGTGAGTATGCACACTGGTCAGGCGCCAAAATGTCACTCATGCCATGGGAGACCGGCACATGCCAGCATTACGCAATCCCACTGTTTTGGGGGACTCTGTAATGAGGGCCCCCATGAAGAGGGACCGAACCCAGCCCATGGAGACGCCCAATCTCTTGTCTTACGCGAGGGGACGGGCATCACCTTCCAAAACAGGAATTGAATAACAAAATATATGCCAAACGAGCTATTGGCATAGAACACACACTAAGCCATATAACGTACATGAAGAGGTGAGACACTCGTATGTGAAAGCTATGATGACACAGTTAAAATGAACCCTAGTGACCATAGGTAATGATTACTTCGAACCCCTTGGGGGTGCTGGCAGCCGCCTGTCACCACCCATCAAAACCTTTGACATCTTCGCCAGTTTACCTTTTGGCATATGAATATATTGAAGGAAAGCATCGCTGTGCCACCAACCCAGAGTCTTGTCCTGTATGCCGACCAGTGCTGCTATCGTCGCAGCCCCCACATGGAAACTATGTCCTGCATACTGGTCTTGTAGCAGCCCGACAGCTGCTAAAACCACCTATAACTGAGTGATGAACCACGACTTCAAGACAGGATCCCTCATGTTGATGGTAAGGAAGGGGCCCGGTCTCTCACCCCTCTTAGCGACATAATCAACTATTGCCAGTACGGGGCATAATGCTGAGTCAGTACGGCCAGCGACCACATCTGAGCCAGTTCCAAATTAGATTTTTTCAAGTGGACCTGGACCATCTGAGGACGTTGGTGGCTGTCCACCGCAACATCCCCCCATGCTAGCTGGGACAGTGGGTTAAATGGCAACTTATCGGGCAGCAGCTCTCCGAGCCTGAAGAAGCCAAAAAAGGCTAAGGCTGAGATGGCCCATAGAAGCTACTGATGAGGATGATGGGAGGATGTAAGATGGTGATGGACATTACCCCTCTCCATCCTGACCCGACGGATCCCAGCCTGCACCCTCTTGAGGATCAGCATTAAGGACTGTTCTTGGGGGTCCGGCAAGCCCAAAGAGATTTGCATGCTGTACACTGCTGCCAAATAAGACTTCTCTGTTTGGGGAGACAACCCCTGGTTTGCTAGGAAAGCTGAGAAGTAACAGAGAATCTGCTCAGTAACAGGGAATGGGGTCGAGATGTCGTATTTCGTGCAAAACATATAGAATTTTTTCAAGGCGGCTTTACAGGTTGATTGAGTAGAACTGGCTAATCCTCGCTGAAAATATTCCTGAACCACGGGTGCCAGGTTGTACTGGTCTAGTTGACCTGTTCTCCACAAGGAGGTCCAGCAGCTGAGTTGGGGTTGGTGTTGGAATGTGGTCTGCATGTGGCACCTTTGAGAAAAATGAAGCCAGACAATTACGAGAGAGGTCATCTGCTGGAACATTCTCCTTTGTGCTTATATACACAGGGGCAATGGAGAAATTGAACGTAGCCTCTATGAACACAAGGCAACATAGGATGTGCATAATGCACCACAGCCCCAGGAGCCTGATGCACCTAAGGTCATGTTGACCCCGGGCAGGTAGGCTGGTGGGAGCAGGAAAGAGACTCCGTTCCATTTTTCTAGGAATTTGGCGCCACTATGCCAGGTCTGCTCGAAACCCCTGATTAAACCTGATTGGGAGAGGAGAGTTGGGAGGACGATGGACCAAATGGAGGTCAATCATGCACCTGAGGAATGATCGGCCAGATCGTACCACTTTACAGGCGTGATTTAGGAGACCAATCAGTGACTCCAGCTCTTTTCGTGTGCAGGCACACCGGGCCCCCCACTCACGCAGCAGGGACTTCACACGCCGGAGTTTGTCATCAGGCAGTCTCAACTGGCCCATTTCTGTGTCCACTTCAATCTCCAAATATGTCAGGCAGGTAGTAGGACCATCGCGTTTATGGTCTGCAATGGGCACCCCGAGAGCCTGGCATTCATGATCCAGGATTGACAATGACTCTTGGCACTGACTGGAGGTAGGAGGTGCCACAATGATAAAATCATCGAGGTAATGCCGGATGAACGGTATACCAGCCCGGTGCAGGTGCCAAGCCAAGGTGTCAGCCACCGTATTAAAAATCTTTGGGGCTGATCAAAGCCCAAACGGCAACATTGGGTCAATAAAGATCTGACCCTCCCATTCCATACCCAAGAGAGGGCGGTCATCTGTGCCTCGCCACAAGGTCTGCCACCTCATCGAGTGTGGAATAGGAGAGGGACACAAGCTGGGGTCAATGCCATTGTTGACACTGTGGCCCCGAGGAAATGACAGGTCAGTGATAAGTCGCTATCTACCAGTGTCCCTTGGGGATAACCCCGAAACGGTTGACATTGGCTGAGGAAAGATGATCGGATCTGGTGTATGGGCCCAACATGCGACCAAGAGCCACCTCCTTTGAGAGGTATTTGGACATGATAGATGCTCGCAGGCAGAGCCCATATTACTTGAGGCCGACTGAAGCCGAACTGATCTTTTGAACCCGATCCAAAACCCAAACTGGAGGCCACAGCAGATGTCTGGGTGGCATGATAGGGTGCTAGCCCATACCTGCACGATGAGTGGGGTGGTGACATGTTGCAACTCGGGGAGCTGGGCAGCTCCTGGTCTCCTGCAGAACTCGAGGCACAGGAGATCAGTAGTGTACACGTACAGACCCGCGATCCCTGAGGTGGTAGAAAGTGAAGAGTGATCCTTCCTACAACTTCTTTTTTGAATGCTAATGCAATGTGCCTGGGCACAGATACAGCTGCCACTGCGGTGGCCCTACAATGCTTACTGGTAGTATATCACTAGCATGGTTAAGTGATTTGTGTGTGTTCATGTGTGTGTGTGTTTGTGTGCATGTGTACATGAGGGGGTACCACTTGCATGTGCGCAAGCGTCTACCTTTCACACGGTAGGGCATGCAGCATTAGTGTGGTACTAGCGTCCAGCAACTGGTGTTAGTTCACACGTCCTTAGCACATGCTCACTTGCTCGCCCTCACCCGAAGGAACTAACTGTACTGCCCTGCAGCAAGGCCCTGTTCCAACAGTGGTACGAAGATTAATGTATGGCTCAGATGCATCTGCTGGGTGCAATGAAGTTATGTGGGCCTGCGCAATTCTAACCCGCTTGCCAGTGATCCAGGAATCAATTACCAATTGCGGAGCATGAATAAGCTCCGACCTGAGAAATCAACAAACAATGATGATAGCAAGGGAAATGACCTGACTAGGTCTTTGATGTGTCCCCACATACTTCATCCAGGGGTCAACATGCCTCATGGGTGCATAGGGGCTGTGAACCCTGATGCCGAAGAGCTGGTGCTGCGCCCGAGGGCAGCCTGAGGGGACCTGCTTCACTGAGCTGTATGCTGAGGGCAGCCCACTAGGGGGTGATCCCCCCACAATCAGAAGCACTGATGGTGATAGCGACAGCAGGCAAATCGACAACGATCCTCTTTGAACTGACGGCAGACCTCTGATGAGGCAGGATGACCTCGTGAGAAGGAAGGGGGGCTGAACAGGGGCTGGCCCGCCCACGTCATGGGGTCCGGGAACCACCTGAAAATTGGTCGATGTGGGTTGCGCGGGCATTGATTTGCCGCATGGTCATCCTGCAGGCAGTAATTGCATCTGGCAATGAGACAGGCCCAACCTGTGAACGCCTCATTGTACAGGTGAGGATCCATCACTGACCAGTTTAGGTCCTGCTTTGCCAAGGCCTGCCAGCGGTACTGACAGTCGTACGCTACCCATCTCTTCCCCTCATAGTTGCATTCTGCACGCACAATGGAAGCCTGATAGGAAAACAGCTCACCCGTCTTGTCGGGGAACTTGGAGCAGAGCACTGCCGCCATGAGAGAGAAGCATTCTACCCACTGAGATACATGTATATCAGTGATGGGAAGCCAAGCTGGTGATGGAGCCGCCCAGGCACTGCTGGCAACATGTCATCTATCGTCACTTCCGACGTCTCCATGAATTTGAGATCTAGTATCTTCTGGACAACCTTCATCGATAGTGATGCCGCTGGGTTGAACGGCCCAGGCTGCGACAAGAGGGAGAGGGATGCTTGAATAGGCTTCTGTCTGTTCACGTCCGCATCTGCTGCAGCAGCCAGGACGTCTAGGCCACACGTGGCGGATGTGCCAGGGTCAAGGAGGGGCAGGGAAGGGAGCATACCCACAGCAGGAGAGTCGGACTCATCCCCGGCTTCGAGACCCGGCCCTGGCTAATATTTTTTGGACATACTTTCGACTTAGTCTCCGAGTGCCACACATTCTGCTCATGCGCAGTAGCAGTTGGGGTGGAGCCTAGCCCTGAGCAATAATCTGGTGGCAAGGCCTGTGCATGTAAGTATGTACTGGTAAACTGTATATACGGCAAGGTAAGTAACGTGCATGTGAGCAAGTACTGAGTCACCACTTCCCTTGCTGCCCAGCTTGAGTGGTTCTATGTAAAGAGTGGATTTAGGTGGCATACTGTCATATACATGTACATGTATCTTATATAACAGTGTCCAGTTATTGTGCTCTTCATTGCATACTTTAGCAAGGCATTGACACAGGGTTTGATTGAACCACTCTGTGAGTCCATTTGTCTACGTGTAAAGTACATGTAGGTCATCAGTGATTAAAAAGCACATGGATTTAATATCAATCAATTATGATACACACAAAAGGAAAATGTAGACTACTTTGTTCTTGTAGTTGTATGTTCTACCATATACATGTACCTGTGGATGATAGGCACTGGTAATTCTGTAATCAGTTTTTGTGATAGAATGTAGCTCTGTGGACAAGTCATTTAAAAACTCCCTTCCTTGGTCTGTGATCAGAATGTCTGGACTACCAAATCTGCATATGACCTGTAGACACAAGTACATACATGTATATTGGTACAGTACTATGCTCAACCTCATGTATACACTTTCTTTGTGCATGTACATGTATATGGGATTGGTCACTTACAGAATGTAAGAGCAATGGAAGTGCTAAACCCTCGGTGGCCACCACGTTATTCGTGAGGCACCACGCACACACTCACACCATGCAAACCTTATATTGTTTGGTAACAAATGAGTCTGTATCATGTTTGTACCTGGTACATATAATACAGAACAAATCAGAATAGTCATGAATGAAGGTAGACAATGTAGTAAAAGGTCTGTCAATATGGTATAATGAATCAATCAAAGTGATTAAAGATGAGCAGCAGCATACTCCCAGCAACTTCACGAATTATTTGTCCAAAGGCACTAACTTGGGTTATCTTCTTTGTGCTTCATTGTCACTGTACATCAGGATAAGTTTTGCTTCGATGTTTCCCTTGCAAAGACAATTTTAATCCTAACAGTCACCTTCTCAAGATCAGGCAAACTGTCAAGTGTTATTGTGGTGGGAGCTGTAGACATTTCAGCTTTTAATGAACAATCTTCTTAGGTGATTCTTTGATGTGTGTGGTAGTCTTCAGCATGACCTCATAACCTTCCCCATAACTTATTTCTACCTTGGAAGTTTTATCTGCTAATGTTCCTTCAAAAGAGATTGACTTGCATCCCTTTTTGACTGGTGGGAGAGCTACTATGGCACCGTGCATTCTCATGCTGGACATGGGCTTGTGAAGCTCATCAATGTGGTCTATCTCATCATACTTCCTTCTTTGTGCCATTCCTGTTTAAGTCTCGCACTCTAGGTATGAAAATAGTCATATAATATAAAGAATGCGTGATGACAAAACCTACGCTAAATGTGGAGAATTCAAAAAGATCAGCTGTTCAACAATTTAAGGGGACTCATACGAACCCCCTCGAACCCCCCCGGGTACACCTCTGCTACAAGCTTACAGCAATCTACAACAATTGACAAAAAATACTGACAGTTTTAATTTACACACTACACAATGAGAGATCGCAGGCTGCCCTCCTACATGTAGTTAACTGTTGAGGACAAAAGCTGACTTCTCGCGGACAGCACTCCCAGTTAGTGGTTTGCTTCGTGACACACATTAGTAAGTCTTCTTTTCGTGTCCAGCGTTTGGTCTGGGAACTAGAGTTCCGACAGGTAGACAAATGAATGCAACAGTTAGTCTCAATGGCTTTGGCATTGAATTTCAGTATATGCAGTCCTGCTAGGGTTTGGACACGACTGAATGCCACAGAGGCTTAACCAGGGCTAAACCAACCACCTTTCATATCTATAACTATTTTGTCCAGTGAGAGACCTTGAACCTTGTGTATAGTGGTAGCCCACACTTATGTCAGTGGGAACTGCAAACAGGTAATTTCAGAACCTCGTTTCCCCTTTGCCAGAAACACAACTTCATATTTCGACAAAGGCACAGTGCGAGGAATGTAGCATGGTATGGGCTTGATTGAATTGCTTTCAGACCAACCCTTTCATTGTCAAAATCACAAGTACTCTGGTTACTTCCCTCTCAGGGCTAGTATCCATATGGCCCACTACACCTCTAGTACCATGGCTATTACTGATGAATATAGGACCATTAGATATCTTAATCATACGATGTCTATATTCTCTATGGGAGCAACTGTACAAACGGAGTGCAATATTGCACGTTACTAGGGGTGATATTGCACGTTGCTAAGGCTGATCTTGCACTGCTCATAGAAACTATGTACATCGTACAACTAACAATTAATGGCGCAGTTGAGAGTGCAATATGGGATTAATAGCACTCGTAACTGGCACTGGTAATGCAAATAGCACTCGGCTTCACCTCGTGCAATTTCACGCCTTACCAGTGCCAGTTACTCGTGCTATTAATCCCCATATTGCACTCTCAACCGTGCTATTAACTATACACATCAGAAGCAATGTGATACCTAATTCTTGAGTACTTACATACAGTTGTATACACTGTTTTCACATGATGGTGTATGGGATGCTAGCATACTTTTGTCTGATATAACAAGAAAGGAAAGATCCCTTCCTTGTATAATTGTGTACATGTACATGTATCTGCATGTTTTCATTCACAACATGTACAGAATTTGTGAACCTTTTTCACTGCAGCCCACTCAGACCAAGATACAGGAAGCATTCTGGCCTACATCCGTCAACTCTTGGGAAACAGAGTAGCCGCTCGATGGTACCAGATGGGAGTAGCGATGGGAGTGCCTGTGGCTGGTCTGGAGGCCATCAGAGTCAGCCCAGACTACCAGAGTGTTGCAGAACGTGAGACAGCCATGCTCAAACTCTGGATAGAGGGAGTGACTCTTTTGCCTAGGACATGGCAGGTTCTGGTGGACTCAGTGGAGCACAAGGCTGGAGGAAACTACCGGGGGCTGGCTAAAGTGATAGCCCAGAAAATTCCCACTTACTTGTTAGGTTAGTAGACACATACTGAATGGCATAGCTCAGTTATATTGCAGTGTCCTTACTTACCTTTACAGAAAGAACCAGTGTAGCATCACCAGTTTCTTCAACAGATCCCTCACACCCTCAAGCTGAAGCAGTTCACCCACTGGGTAAGTGTGCTGATGTATTAATTTGTGTATTTTGTTATATGTGTAAGAAAAGCCAACATGCATATAGTGCAGCCTTCTAAACTCTTGAATGTTCACATTCTAGGTCCCTAGCCATCCATTCCAGCTCTGGTTATAGATGCTTTCTACTCATACAAATCCTGGCCTCATGGTGTTTGGCCTTGTAAAACCTTGCGTATTAATTACACACACCATTGCAATGTGGTGACAAAGGTTACTGCATGTTTGGAAGAGTTGGATAAAGTCTCCATAGGTAGCCTTATCTTGTGCTGTACTATTGTACAACACAATCACACATACTAGTAGAATGCCGAGCATTGTGGGCGAGTGGGAGCGAGCTAGCTGCAATAATCAGATGTTATCTTGAATGATAAGTTTGATAATTATGGTTCATGCACTATATACATGTACATGGATAGAAGATCTTATGAAAGTAGTAATATTTCCAAGAGCAGCCGAAGTACAATGTTGAATTACTAGGTGTAATGTACAACCCTTCAGACTGGCCTCTTAGAGACAAAGTTAATGTCCATGGTTACGGAGAAATTGCCTGCTTCGCTCTAAAGTGATGCATGAACACACTGCATGTACACCAACAGCCAAGTCACTTTCTCAGCCTGTTGGAAGCATAGATGTAGTAAACAGCTTCTGAGGTACAACAACTTCATACGATGTCCACAAGCTAGTCGCAGTCTGGTCTAGCCCTAGTCCTGCCTTGTCACATGACCAGTAAACGAGTCCCTAGAGTGGGCTGCAAGCTAGCTTACCCTTGCCGTGTGTAACAATGCAACGAACGGTAGCTGTGCTCTGAGCGTTGACGAGGTAAAGGACAGGGGTACTCCGAATTGTGAGTCGCAATACACTGTCCAAAGCCTTCTTGTAACACGTAGAGAGGTCCAATTCACTCCGGCAGTCCTGTTTTACCAAGCAACCGGATGTGATCCAGCCAGCTTTACATTTGCACGTAGCATGGGGGTCCGCGGGGACCAAAAGGTGGCATTGCTGGATGACATACGTGAGAAAAGGCTTGGGAATAGTTTTAGAGAACTGTGAAACCAGCAGCCACCCGGGATTGAACCATGTATCTATAGATGTACATGTATATATGGAAATATAGAAATCCGCTCCAGTGCTACAACTAGGTGGGCTCGCTCCTGCTCGCACAATTAGGTACAGATGGGGTCGCTTTGATCTTTGCCTGCCCTGATGCTGTCATCCGTACACATACATGTACCTGTAGTTTCTGTAGTAGTGCTGCCTCCTTTTCATTTTTGAAGGAAACATTTGGCAAGAGGTCACCTTGTGCTTATACTTGTGATAGACCACAACTACTCTCCTGGTTTTTGTTTGTTTTTGTGGAGGACAGGGGTAAGGGGGAGGAGGAGCTCTGTACACAAAGTGTATGTACCGGCATATATTGCTTTCCGGTTTTCAGACTGCAAGCCAACACTCAAACAACTTACTATGATCAAGAATAAAGCTGGGGACCAAATTGAGGTGCTAAAGTCTGTTGCTCCCTTCTGGAGAATTGTTGGAGCACTGTTGGATTTTGACGCCGGAGGAACTCAGCTGGCTTTTATAGAATCTCAAAATGGGCAGCAGAATTCTCTAGGATGCTGCCAAGCAATGATGGTCCACTGGCTTGCAGGGAATGGGGTACGGCCTACTACCTGGAGAAAGCTCATAGAAGTACTGAGGGACAGTGAGAAAGATTGGCTAGCAGAGCAGCTTCAGCAGACATTGTGTAGCGATTGAAGTACCAGTACTACACAACTCTGATTAGGATATTTTGTTCATATTTTGCTAAAAGTTAATTCCTTGATTGTAGTTTCAGATGGCTGTGATTTGATATCTTTGTATAATGCATGGCTGAACAAGCTTGGGGGTGTAAATTACAATGTACATATCACATGTATGCATTTCCATTCGGGTTGTAAGATAGGTACATGTAACTCCTTCAATGACATACAGGTCCAGGGTGTGTATACCATGTACAGTATTATCCACGTTAGGCCATTATCCAACATGTACATGTACATATGGCACATGATGAACAAACTACATGGATGTCTTGCAGATATACAAGGAAGAATGAGTCACCAAAAAATGGTGATAGCTGGACATTCTTCTAGCTTATTCCTGTCTCAGGCACAATAGTACAAAATGTGCATGAGTATATAGGAAACTACGCTGTGCTACACTGTGTGTTATGCATACCTAGTGGCAATGAACACTCCATGAAGAGAATTACAAATTTGAACTAAAACTTAACTTACAAAACAAAAGTGAACCACAAAGTAAGACACTTGAACGAGTAGTAACAGCGCATTACCTATACATAATTACAAAACTACAAGTACATGCAATGTACAGTTTGATTGGTCACCAGCCAATCAATTGTCCTTGTGCTCTGAACTATCAGCAGTGCTCTGGACCTGGCTCCCATCTCCAGCCTCTACATGTGCTGAATTAGTAATATACACATAATGTGTTGAATTAGTAATATCCACATAAGTCTGCCTACTTGTGGTGGCTATTTTGTAATAGTACATACAGACTCAGTACTCACCTTTCTCAACACCCTGAGGAGAGAGTTGCATTCTCTTCATCATTTCTCTCAGTCTTCTATTAAGTCTTCCTAGCTGATCAGGTTTTACCACCTTAGTCACGTCCCATGAACCTTTGATGGGCTCTGATGGAAGGAGGGAGGGTAGGAGTGCTAAGTAATATGACATGATTGTCAAAATGCTGCCTTAACATTACTGCCATCACCCATACACCCAGAAACCTAGGTGGAGCTATTGTGACCAGAGATACATGTACATCAATAAATTGACCCCCACTCTGTGCAGTATCAGGAACACAACTTACACTGTACCTGCCTTAAGGCTTTCCTTTGCCCACACAAAAGTGCTACAGGGTATTGTGACAAATGAGTGTAGATAATAACATTGATGAGAAGGTGGTGTTCAAAGAGAAAAGTTGAATATACCATTAGGTGTGGCACAGTGTTGTGGCCAATAGCCCATTCTATTTTTAGTCATCTGATAGAGGTAGAGCAGGCTGGGTTTAGAGTACTAGTGATATTCACTTTGCCCTCGTGTGAAGGATCTTGTGAGCATTATAGTGATTCCTACAGAAGCTTCTTGTGTGAAAGGATTATAAGTGGATATGCCTAGTAACACATCTCATCATTGACATGCAAGGAGAGTGACAGGTAGGGTATCTACTGTATTGTTGGACACAACTACATGTAGTGTTGCCCAGGTCATTAGATGCATGGTTGATGGCAGAAATCTAAGGCAGTGCTTATACTATTAGTCTGATGATGATGATGATGAGGATGAGGATGAGGAGGAAGAGCAAGAGGAGGAGCAGGGATACTAGCATTGTTTTGTTCTGTTTGTCTCGCTGTCTGTTCACATGCACAGCTACTCAGACAACAGACAGTGCATGTGCAATAAAGGAGACAATTAAAGCTGAAGATCATTCACTTACCCAACCACAGCAATGTAGTCTCTGACATGTGCTTCAGAGAATAGGACCGAGAGTCCTTTGCACTCCCTCCAAACAAGACTACCACTCTTAATTGTCGCCCTAAGTCAAACACAACAGCGGAATGGCCATATCGTGATGTGATGGGCATGTAAAGTTTGAGCTGCAGAGGCATGAAATGAAATGTTCATATAACTGCAAACACATACAACACCTGATTACACAACAGGGCACAGTATACCCATTACCCACCTTGGTCCACAGCACATTATAGACACCTGAGTACACAACAGGATGCAGTACACTAGTACCGAGGGTTGGACAGCAATGCCGTAGAAATTCCCATGTCATCCATGGATGTCCAACATGTACAGTACATGTATATATGTACATGTACAATTACTCAACATGGGCAGCAAATCACCAGGGAAGTCCCTGGACACACACCCTTTACTCCCACCTACCTCCTATGGACATCTGTGGAGTACCCACACATACATTGTACATGTACCCTCGTGTCCTAGTATCTGTGGATGGCACAGTAACTGGGATGTCCACGGACTGTCCATGGACACACACCTATACCCACACATATATGTACCCTCGTGTCCTAGTATCTGTGGATGGCACAGTAACTGTAGAATCAACAAACAAAGGGTAAAGGATGACCATCATGAGCTAGATATCTGTACTGGCAATGGATTAGTTGCTTTTCATTCTGACATGGAATGTACACACATTTTTGCTTCTGATGTTGTACCAATGGTATACACAGTTCACACAAGCCTCAGGCCTCATGTTCTGCTCAATCCAATCCAGATTTTTTGACACCAAGCCAAGTGATACGCCGATGCTCAAGTGCAACACAGAGAAGGACAAACAACGCACCAAACATCATACTGCAGGTATTTTGTACTGAGCTAATAGCTTTACATATCAGATACATAGTTGCTATACATTTATATATATATATATATGATTCTGTAGGGATTGTTGTTGGTGCATGGCCATGTGGGACAGTAACTATGGTCGGAGAATTATATGGAGCTGAGTCAAAGTCTCAGGTCTATGGCAGTATCCACACTTTTCTTCAAGAAAACCATCCAGCAGCAGAAAATCTGGGCAAGTATTAATTGAATACACAAAGCACACACTACTGTAGCTTTGTACCTGTACAGTACATGTACTTATGCATGTGCTTATACGAGTGATTTTTTCACGTTCAGTAGATGTATATACTCATAATTTAATTATTTGTACATGTAGAATTTCTGATCTATGACGATGGATGCCATTTGAAGAGGTATGCCAAGAATCCAGAACGTTCACAGCAAACTGAAACAGTGAAGTTCATTTCTGCTTTGAACATTGTCATCGACAAAATGCACTTCAAGGGTCATGTTGATTCCTGGTGCAAGACCCACTGCAACCCCTACACTTTTGATGCTCTCAACAATGTAAGATTTGATATAACCTGGTTATGTATACATGTACTGTACATACACAAAAACTGTCTTTTACCTTTTCTGTATCTACACGTAGGTTGACACAGAAGTATGTGAACAGATGTTCTCATGGCTTTCACGCTACGCACGTATCACACAGCACATGAACAAATGCCACTTTCTGTTCTACATTTTGTATCTTTGTGATGAACATAACCGTAAAAAGCTGCAGCATGTCATATAATTTTGTATCCATGTACATGTACATTTATATTGACACACATTTATGTTAGTCACATCCATGTACAGGTACATGTATATACATGTCTCTACAAGTGTCTTAATTGATTCCTGGTTGATAAAAATCTCAGTAAGAACTCACTAATAATTTCCCCAGTTACTTTATTATTTGGGTATAGGCATGTGTCCATGGACAGTCCGTGGACATCCCCAGTTACTGTGATCCACGGATACTAGGACACGAGGGTACATGTATGTGTGGGTATAAGTGTGTGTCCATGGACAGTCCGTGGACATCCCCAGTTACTGTGCCATCCACGGATACTAGGACACGAGGGTACATGTATGTGTGGGTATAGGTGTGTGTCCATGGACAGTCCGTGGACATCCCCAGTTACTGTGCCATCCACGGATACTAGGACACGAGGGTACATATATGTGTGGGTATAGGTGTGTGTCCATGGACGGTCCGTGGACATCCCCAGTTACTGTGCCATCCACGGATACTAGGACACGAGGGTACATATATGTGTGGGTATAGGTGTGTGTCCATGGACAGTCCGTGGACATCCCCAGTTACTGTGCCATCCACGGATACTAGGACACGAGGGTACATGTATGTGTGGGTATAGGTGTGTGTCCATGGACGGTCCGTGGACATCCCCAGTTACTGTGCCATCCACGGATACTAGGACACGAGGGTACATGCATGTGTGGGTATAGGTGTGTGTCCATGGACAGTCCGTGGACATCCCAGTTACTGTGCCAGGTGTGTGTCCATGGGAAATCCATGGATGTCCCCCGTTACATATTGTGTCATCCAACTAGGAACATTCATGGATGACATGGAACTTTCTACGGAATAACCATCCATGACTGCTAGTACCCACCTTGGTCCACAGCACGTCATCCACATCCAGCAGCCACACATCATCCAAGGCTTCCCCATTATCAAGCTGCCCTCCAATCACCATGAGCAGTGGGTGCTTTTCTCCTGTGAGGGGACCAGCTATACAGCAAGCAGCATGGGATGTTGAATGACGTGGCCTGACTCCAGTGTGCAGTTTCGTCCAGTGCTGCATTGCCATTATATTTGTTTAATGTGAAGATTACTATGGATGCAAACTCCAAACAACAATAGTTCATATCACATGTACAAGAGATGTGAGTGGGTGTGACAAAACGTATTTGTAGTATGTTTTAGTTACTGGCACCAGTTGCTAAGGCTTATTGTGGATAAAGGAGATTCACCTGTCCCTTAAGATTTCACACCTTTTATTGCATTCTTCACATTTTATTGCACCTATCACACATCCCCACACCTCACTGGTGTGTTCCTCTAACATGCTGCATGCCTTACACATTGATGATGCACATACATACCAAAAAATAAACAGCAACACAAAGAATGATCCTATCACATGCAGACTGTATATAATGATGGTTGTTCACTACCATTACAACATTCAAAACCCAAAATACTTATATGTACATAGGCCAATGGACTAGGCTAGCAGGAGCTATCGGAGAAAGAATAGGCCTGTGTCCTTCAAGCTAAAGTAGACTTTAGTAAAAATATGCACAAGTGGATATAGTGTTCAATGTTGAAAAGCTGCACTGTCTGCTTGACTGCACCAGTAAAACCTCTATGAGAAAGGTCTCCATCAACACTGGAACACTGAGTCGTAATTTTCATTTCATACCTTGTAACAGGACCAATGCCCAGTTAATTTACATACCCATTTCATCATGTCCAGCACATATGTGTCATTCAGCCACCTGCTTCCGTCAAATCCTCCGAACACCACAGCTCTGTGGTGGTCAATCTTGGTAAATGTGTGGGCAGACAGAGGAGGTGGTCTGTCCCCCACAGCATGCTGGTTTGTGCACGTACCTGCAAGAGCATTTAAAGTCTCTTGATGCCATACAAATAAGTGGGTGTGGCTGGATGCTTGCATGAACACTGGCTGTGAACTGTACTAGACAAAGTGAATTGATGCCGGATCTCACATCTGGAACGCCTGCAAGCTAGCAAGCTAGACATGCTGTATGTTGCTGTGAATGTGATGTACGCCGCGGTAACAATGTAGACGGTTGCCACTGAACTGACCTGTTGTGAGATCCAACACACACAGCGCAGCACTCGGGCCAGAGTAACGATCAAATGACTGCTGATCAGGATATCCTCCGTAGGTCACAAGTTTTCGGCCAAAGTGCACGATACCGCTGCAAGCTATGTTCTTTGCAACACTGCGGCCCTGCGGAATCACCTCCGAACATTGCAGAGAGGCCAAGTCGTACTTGTAGAACCTATTGCAGCGCCTTGAAGAGTCAACCAGGCCCCCGAAAGAGTAGGCACTCTGGCCGTCGGTAGTTACAGCCGTGGCATAAAGACCATGAGGGAGGGAGCCTTTCGGGAGCTGTTGTGACTCTTGCCACCTCTGGGAAGTTATGTCAAAACGCTCGATTGTAGTAGCCTCGAGAGGACCCGAGTTGGTACACCCTCCCCAGACGTATAGCATATTCCCAATACCAACGGCAGCATGATTACTCCTAGGCTCAGGCTCTTTGGACGACATGTTAGATCTTGTTAATTGTATATGCAATTTAAAAGCTATCACGTGAGACTCTGGGCAATATTTACAAGCATTAAATGTGAAAGATGTAGGGATGGCTGTGCCAAAAACCACAGAAACTTGGTGTAGGGATGCCAGTGTGCAGGCAAGACAGGTTATACAAAGGCTATACAAGTAACTCCATCCCTACATCTTTTTTAATACCTGATAATTATGATTTTGTGGGCTATGCTATTAGGTTATTGGGAACAATCCCCTCCAATTACTGCCATACAGCTCAAATACAGCATACTTTATGTGTTCCTTTGCTCCACATGCAGTTACCTCCCACCGTCTGTGACTGGCTCCCCTAGTCTCACCTCCTTTAAGCATGCTTTGTCATATGTAGTCATGTAATTGTTCTTGTATGATAAGAAGAGTTCCTGTACATAAAAATTCCAGGAGGAAAGTACTGTAATAGTAATTGAGTTTTTGAGAAAAAGGGCGTCCCATATTCATTACCCCAGCCCACTCCTTAGTAGTGAGTTTAGAGTAACCCTGTCTAACAGGGAAGAGATGCCCTTGCCCTTGTATAAACCTTCTTTTTTGCTTCAGACTGATATGTTCTAGCTGCTCTGTATATGTTGGAATGCACTACTAGCTTTCATGCTACCTGCATATGTACTCCATTATCAAAAATAAAATAAATGAAAGGCCGATGTTTCGATCGTCCATACAGTACGTGAGGAAAGAGATCTCATCCATCAAACATCAATCAACATTCATGATCGATATTGACTTTGACTGCACTGAATCATATTTAATATCGATCTACATTTACTAAACACTGATCGATATTATATTTTATGACTAGTTTACTGAACTACACCTGAAGAGAGCTGTATGTATTATGTTTTAATAAGCTGTGAGCCCACAGGTTGGAGTTGCATTTCCAAAGGCAGATTGAAAGATGCTGAATGTTTCTCAGGTTCTGCTGGAGGGATACCAAGCGTCTGGCCCACTAGGCAACCAATTCTAGCAATTTGACAAACAGATCCTTCGCTCCAATCCGCCAGAGACTCAGCAACAAGAGGCACAAATGTTACTTCTGCAGCTGAGCATTCAGTGCTGTGGGCCAACATCTTCCTTTCCTCAGCCACATTTAGGGCAAAACTAATTCCAGGAGCAGCACCAGACTGAGTACGTGGCTGCATAGTTGAAATCACCAACACATCCAAAGCAGCAGGGTGTCCCCTGCACCAGTTAGTGAGGAAGATGTCTGCTGGGTGGGACCTGGTGTCAGTGATCAGAGAGGGTGCTTCCTTACCTGGGACTAAGGCCACAGACTGGGCAGCTGTGAAGTGGGCATCTCTGAGAACGTCATACCGATGACTTTGGTCACCATTGCCTCTGCATCCCACCTGATTGTCTTTGTAAGGGTTGGTAGCCAAGGATTTGTCACATGCAGGGCAAGAGGTAACATCTTTAGCCAATCGGAGACCCAGCCAGTAGTTTAGACAAAGCCTAAACCCTTGGTCAAGGAGGATGAGGTCCAGGGCTGGAGGGGGAATGACATTCAGCCAATCCACTGCATGAGGCAGGGATGAAGATCTGACGTCTGGCACTGAATCCACCAGGGTGTTGAAGAAGGCCTCATCAATTAGTCGAGATAGCAATTTTTGGTGAAGAGGGATGTTGATGTCTTCCAGTGAATGCCACGTGGTTATTGGGCATTGAACCTGGACCCAGTGACTGGGAGTCCTTCTTCACCTGAGTTACCAAAAAACGTTTTTTAGCTAAGTACAAAGGGGTCACCAAACAGTAGGTGTGATTCTGTGCTATAGCAGCATTCCACCCACCTTGACAGACCTGGCAACTTGGCACATATTTCACGAAACACATTGACCCTAATTAATGGCATTGGAAAAATCTAACAAAAGGATCCACCGTGAGAGTGGGCGGAGGTCTCCACTTTCCAGAATGTGAGCCACGGAGTGAATGATAGCTTCACACCCCGCCTTAACCCCAACTCCAACCTGCAGTGGTGTTAAAATGTTGTAACATCAAGGTAGCTGCCTGAGATACACATTTTGATGTTAGCCGTCGAAGCACATCCCCAACAGCAATGAGTCTAAGGCCTGCACCACTTTTCTTTTTCCCAGCCAGGAACTAGAAGTGGGGAGGGATGCAACCTCCAGTGGAGCACCCCCAGCAGCCAGAAGGTTCACTGTGGATGTAATAGCCCTCAAAGCACGATTTCCACAGTCTGCCATTGGACAGCGAATAGCTTCTTTCAATATTAGCTCGTAGTAAGGAGGGACCAGGGGCTGAGTCACCAGGAAATGACTGTAGGGCTCTTGACATGAACTGGGCTGTGACAGAAAAGGAGGGCGGTGATGGAGAAGAGGGATTGGGAGCTGCGGATGAGGATGCTGAGGATGCTTGGCTAACATTTCATCTAGAGTGGACCCGAAGGGAGTAATCAGCCCTCAGAGGTTCAGAATGGATGCCATTCCTGTGTTGGCCTTAGCCAGCCTTGCACGTTCGGCATTAGTTGCTTGAAAGGCTTCAGGCTTCATTTTCCCCCTTATTTTTTACCTCTGGGGCCTATGTACGCGGCGCTTTAGAGGTGCATGTAGCTGCTGCAATGGTAGTCCAATTCATTACGGCAGTATTTGCAAAGTGTGCAGATAGCCACTCCCACTCACGGACTTCCCCGGGGGAAGCACCTTTGTGCTGCGCAGCGGCCATGACACCAAACGACTTGCTCGCGTTCTACTACTGAGAAGGTGCTAACAAGAAACGATGTGTAAGTTGAACACAGTTTAGATTCTAGCTTGTTACACGCAGACGTGACTACAAGCTCATTTACAGCCATTCATTGTACTTGTACAGCGACAGAGGAGGAACTGCTATTGAAGCTACTGGATAGGATCCAGCAAGATAAGAATAATGACCTCAGTGAGTTATGGCCAGCAGTGCACACATGGCAATGTAATCAGTAAGAGTCCTCATAATGGGCAGTGTACAGTATATATGTGGTGCTGTGTCCCCTTGGTCCTCTGAAATAATTTGAAGAAGGAAAGGGCAATGGTCACTTTCTGATGCCTCTATTCAGTAGGTTTAGGATCATCCCTACGTAGCTAGCTACACCAGAGGTAGCAATTGACTAGGGGTAGGATCTTAAGCTGGATCTTGCTCCATATTCCATGGATTGTTCCTGTGACTGCACTTTGGGCATAGAAGGTGTGGCTTCTTACTCCTCTGACCAGAGCACATTGGCATAGCATCACCAGGGAGGAGAAAGGGTACCTTTCCTCCTTGCTCAAGCATCACCACCAACCCAGAGTAATTAATGCACAGGGAAATGTATGGGGGGAGGGGGTGACCATTGAACCAGTGTGCAACCATGACAAAGTTGTCCTGCACTTACCTCATGTGTTAATGCTGTGATTCCATGGATAGCCACACTAACTATCACCTATCTGCTGCATACCATGTGCCATTCTAGTAGCTTAAAGACTTAGCACTACTCGTGTCTATATTTTTGTTAATTAAGTATTTGAAGAATATTATACAGATAATGACTCTGCCTGCTTTTAATATCTGGTCATTAGTTACTGTTACGTTTGCCTGTATTTGTTGTTGTCAGTGTCCTCCAATATAATACCGTTTTCATCTAGTAAAGAGCAAGTGGTAATTTAGAGATATGTAGGTCACAGTGGAGGTGAGGCAAAGAGCAGGCAGAGTTTACTTCTACAATCCTCATGTATCCTCTAGATGAGGACCACCTTCCCTACCTGTTCCGTGCCCTGCATGAGCTGGCTGCCAGTTGGCATGGATTCTCCTTGCAGCTAGGAGTGACTGGCCAAGGCCAGATTCAACAGAATGGAAGATCAGCTGATGACTGTCTTGCTTTGGCCTTGTATAAGTGGCTGACAAGTGGAGATGCCTCGTGGACGTCGCTAGTAGCAGCCATCTACAGACCTGCTGGAGGAGGGCACCAGGTGCTGGCACAAAAGATTGCTAATTCTTACAGAGGTATGGAGCTCATACACGTGCATGTATTTGTCACGGGCAAATGGTTGGGCAGCTACATGTATAGAGGGTGCATGTAGCTATAAAACAGGGAAGTAGTGCATGTAATTGTCCTGGGATTGAGGAAACAGGTAACTAAAGTAACCACTCCCATTACTCTGCAGATTTGTGCCATTTTCAGCCAAATACAATCTTCGCAAACATCAGCACTGAAAACATTGGTGAGTGGTTATAGTGTATGTGAATATGGATACACACACCCAACAGTCCATATCATACAATGATGAGGTTTAAAATGGGTATTCATACACATGTCATGAGAAAAACACAACTAACAACTTTTCATGTGTATTCCTGGATTCCTTTGTTTTAAATGCACACTTGTAGGTGATGGGTTTGAAAACACAGACAGTGCAGTGGCACACATCCAGAACCTCCTAAACAAGAAGATTGCCTCTCGATGGTATCAGATGGGTGTTGTACTGGGAGTCCCTGTTTGTGAGCTAGAGAGTATCCGGAATGGCAAAGACACAGATGCTGGAATACGTGAGGCAGCCATGCTCCGAACGTGGCTGCAGACATCCCTCCTCCCACAGACCTGGCAGGTGTTGGTAGATGCTGTGGGGCATGATGCTGGAGGGAACCACAAAGGACTGGCCAAGAAAATAGCCACCAAGATCAACATAGAGCAAGGTTTGTGTAGCTTATCCACATGAAACAGTGAAATCAGTCCTTACTTTTGACCAAAGGACCTACATCCAATGGTGCAGTGACTAGTGATGGAGCCACAAATGGAAGATCCGCATCAGTGTCTTCCAGCGGTGAGGGTGCATAGTCCAGGTACACAATAGAGTCTGTTGTCATACTGTGTTGATTTGTGCACCTACAGCCAGTTCTACGACATGCTCAACCCCAGTCCAGAGCCCCACATCACCTTCTGCCTTTGAAAAAGTTCCACGAAGTAAGTTAAAGTGCTTACTGATGAACAGTATCGCTAGTACCGAGTACTGGTGGTACCACCACATGCAAAACATGATCAAAGCTGTGATTCGAAGTCTTTTTTACAGGCAGAGACCCTGATCTTCCTACGCTGATGAGTTTCCCCACCAAGGATGGGCCAATTGACATTGCTGTTAAAGTTGGAGCATCCTATTTCAAATTTGGTGTGTTTCTGCTGAATGATCGCAAAGGTGACAGAGTGAGTATCCTGAAGAGTAGTTGCCAACATCAAGTTGAAGAGATCAATCGGGCAATCCTGAGAGAATGGTTGCAGGGAGTGAATGGTGTTGCAGTGACATGGGACTGGCTTTTGAATAGTCTAAAGCAGGCTAATTTGCATGCACTAGCTCAAGTAGTTGAAAATGGTCTCATTGTGTAGTAGCAAATTTCATATTTTTATTGCTGTACAAAACCATGCATACTTTTAAAGTGTCAGTCCTGAGTAATCGACAGTCCTAGCATGAATGTAGTGGAGAAAATTCAGAGTTGTGCTGTTGAAGAGAGATAGAGATAATAATGATACGTGGTATGTCATATACGTGTGACGTTTACAGTAACAATAAAAATGTTGTTATCTCAGGTATTTCTCCTCTACACTGGAATACATATACATGTTCATGATGGTCTGCCTATACATACAATTGAGAGAGGTTCATGTGTGTTTGGTCATTGAGTCTATTCAACATCTCACAGTACTCTAACCTTTCTCTTGCACACTAATTCCTGTTGTTTGTGTAATCACCTCAGCTATGAATACATCTCAGCTATAAGCAGGTACATCATCACAGGTCTGTGATGATTACTGTACGATATCATGGTCAACAGCAAGTAACCACATGTGCACCATGCAGCTTGGAATGAAGGTGTCAAAGTCTGCTGGATAACATCCTTACAGCAGCAGTCCAAGTTACAATGTACATGTATCACATGTAGTCTCACGTAGCCAGACTCCCTTGGCTACACGAGACTATATCACATTACTAGAACAGAATCTGGACAATGTACAAGTGGATAAGAATGCAGTGCAACATAAGAAGTAAAGGATAAGTTGGATAAGCAAACAATAAAGGGAGCAATCATGCAAATACAAGAGAATAGAATGAGTACGATATATATAAATTTATGTCCAAATAACTCGACGTTTCTGGGCTGCAAGGTTGAGATGATTGTCACATAACTTTATGGGATCTGGACACACCACTGCAGAGCACAGTAGTGAGACCATCTATATCCATATATACATTAATTTTTTTGTACCTGTACGTAACCTCTGTACATAATCCGAAAGAAGTCTTGTGGGAGGGGATAATTGGCCATTGATTCTGTCACTGGAAATTCTAAGACATAAATTTCCGTGACCTTTCCTCCCTGTGATGCGTAGTGAATAACTATCGGGTTCGTGAATGTGTTCATGCTGCGTCATAGGGCCAGCCCCATGACGAACCTTCCTCTGTGGTGAGCTACGTGGATAGCTAGTCCCCGGCCCAGCACCCTAGCTTGAAGACAGACCGTTTGACGGGTAAGAAACCTCTTGGTTGTGCCTGTCGTTACGGGGCAGTGTACAGGACATCTTGGTTTGTGGTCAACTTGCATGTATAGAAGCATTAAAGCCTACGGTCACTGACTGAATGTGATGGGATCTGACTGCTCGGTGTAGTGTAGCGCGTTTTCCCTTTGGAGGTGCAGGCTTCGGCGTGCGCTGAGCTGAATGCCTAACACCGGGCCCTCTCCGATATTATGAAGTCACGGGCGGGGCAGCCAGTGTTACTGTTTAATTAGGGTGGTGATCACACACTTTGACAAGTAGCCACCCTAACGCCGCTATAACATTTGGAATCTGTTTTTAGCTGTGTAGGAAGTAAGCCCATAATCAATACCCTGGTTTTCAGTATGGTAATACCACACAGTTGTTCCATAGGCTCACTATACCGTTCACAGTATGGCTGGTGGAGAACCACCTGAAAAATATGCTCTGAGGATTCACCTCACAGAGGCCACTGACACTGTTGAGCTGAACCTGCAAGTGATTGGTAATCGCCTTGCAGAGAAAAACTTTATAACACCACGCCAGAAACACGATATCCTTGGAGTCTTAGGACAACCTTCAGCCAGCAAGGCTAATAGCTTGATGAGGTGTGTTGAATCCAAGATTGATACATCACACAAACGAGAAGAATGGTTTGAAGAGTTTGTTCTCATTCTAGCAAATGATACAGCTGCAGACGAATTGGTGGAAAAGCTTACTAGAGATTTAGGTAAGTTTAGGTTTTATATGGTATGCCACAAATTACAAAATTTACATTGATTGATACAGTGAAGAAAAAGCCACAATATAAAGGATGTCTTCTCAAATATATTACCAACTCACAAGGTCAGTATTTTGCTCTTGGAGTAGTTCCTTCAGGGGTAAACCAATATGTGATTCAAACCTTTCAGTACTTTTGCATTCCACTGTAGTGATGCGACACAATTACCTCATGACTGTGTCAATATTCCTCTAGCTGACACAGCCCAAGCCATTAACCCCAATTCACCCCCAACTGAGGGGTTTGAGAGGATATCTCGATGTAAGTGTTTATGGTGTTGGTTAAAGTTTTATGGCATTCAGTCAGGTACCAGTCATTAAACTATTGACCAGTCGTTGAACTGTTGAGTTTACATTGCCCTACAACTGTGTCTTCTCCATGCAGCCAGTGAACCTGATCTCCCCACACTGATGAGTTTCCCCAACGCAAGTGGCTCCATGGATATCGCTACTGAAATTGGGGATTCATACTTCAAGTTTGGTATATTCCTTCTTAATGACAAGAAAGGTGCTCAAGTGGCTGCAATGGAGAGAACCTATAACCGTGAGGCTGCAGAAATCAATCGGGCCATCCTGAGAAAATGGCTGGAAGGAACAAACAAAGTGGATGTTACTTGGGATTGGCTAGTGACGTGTCTGCAGAAAACTGGTTTGCATAGACTAGCCAAAGAAGTAGAGAAAGGACTTATAGATTAGTAACTTTCTGCTGTATTTTCTCTCTTGTGGTAGACGTGAAGCTAGCACTGTACTTTGCAAACTTGACTGTACTATAGTGAAATGACTTTACAGTATCTTGACTATACTATGAACAGTAGCACATACACGTGAGTTTTGAGCTATCTATTTTTCTACTCAGCATCGTTTCTATCCCATTTTGTAACTTAGTACTCGTAGTTTATTTTATCATGGGGGAAGTTGGGACACTGTGTGTGTACAGAGAGTTGGGCCCATAAAAGACTCTTTAATTAACCTACCGCCCCAGTTCTCAAAGCTGGGCACCCAGGGTCCTGCTTTCTTATTTTTCGATTTTGTATGTTGTGTCTTTTGTGTTTTGTGCTTTATGTGTACTTGAGGTTCTTTTGTTCTTTTCTGTAGCTAGGATGCTATACACATATTTTCCATGTATTTATGCCCAATTTAGAAGGTATTCTTGTATTGTCTTGACTACATAAGAGGGTCAGTAAAAATGGTAGACGCACCTCTATACTGATAATCACATGGAGACTGCATCCAGTATCATTAGCATTGAAGTAAGTTTTGTGGGATGTTGACAATGTCCAATTAATGTGCCCTGTGTGTATGTAGATACCTGTGCTCTGATATATGTAGATACAAAACATTCAGGTGTTTGTTGTTTCATAACTGAATTTTTAAAGACGCAGAGAAGGCTGAGGTTTTTTCTATTTTATGCAAAGGATACATAATATAGGCCATGAAACAGTAATTTCTCAAGTATAGCCTCGATTTTGTAATGTTGGGAGGTTTGCCCTATCCACAAGTTGGTCTTTACTCAAGTTCCATCCATTTAGATATATCTTTGGTCATATATAGAGAGCCCATAGTCTCGCGAGCCAGACGTATTTCCGTGATCATACTAATGTTTTGCAAATTTTTAGCTGGGTCTGACTGCTGAATTGTCTATACAACAGATCTATGACATTGTTTGCCCTTCAATGGTAGTCGGATCAAGTGGAATAAACGGCAGCTGCGTAATTACATGCGCGTTCGAGTCCTGGCCTGCTGCTGCTACTTCCTAGCCTACCCCTAGCCCCTACTCCGTCACAAAATCGAGTGGACTAGCCTACCTCTAGCCTCTGCCCAGGCGTCACCCGTTTTGTGACGGGGCAGGGGCGCTTTTGTGACAGGGCAAGGGCTAGGGGTAGGCTAGGAAGTAGCAGCAGTAGGCTAGGACTCGAACGCACATGTAATTACGCAGGTGCCGTTTATGCCACTTGATCCTGCCTACCAACGATGCCAAATACGTCAACCCCTTCTCGTTACTTCCAAAAGCTAGCCGCTAATAGCGTGTCCCGGCTACTCCTCTAAGACAATAAAACAACAAGCCCCGCCCCGCCTACTTTTTTGTCTAGCCAGTTCAGTGACGTACACGTGCCAAACCCACCTCGCTTTCGGGTGGTCTGGGAATGAGACTAGCTAGAAGCCTACTGCAAGTGGAAACAGTGACCGAAGAAGGCTTTATCATCAGTGATCTGCGGTAGGAAGAGAGTAATTTAGCTATTTGGCTACATTTTATATATCAGCTCTGGCCACTGCACAGTGCTAGACCTCTGTCGTACTTTGGTTGACTCCATAATACAGTGCGTAGTTTAATAATTTTTACCCACCTTCGGTAGGCAGTCCTTTCACGTGTGTAGTTCTCTCTCTCCTCTCTCTCTCTCTCTCTCTCTCTCTCTCTCTCTCTCTCTCTCTCTCTCTCTCTCTCTCTCTCTCTCTCTCTCCCCCTCCCTCTCTCTCTCTCTCTCCCTCCCCCCACCTCCCCCCCCCCCCATATCCCCCATATCTCTCTCTCTCATCCCCCCTCCTCTCTCTCGCTCCTCTCTCTTCTGGTGTCAAGTATAAGTTGAAAGCCAAAAGCAACTCACTACTGTCAAAAACTAAGGTTAAGCCAATAGGTCTATGCATGCTATATACATGTGTCTTACCACATGTATAGGTGACATGGCATCTGGAGAACGGGCAGAAATGTATGCACTAAGGGTAAATTTGACAAACCTGGCTCTAGCTGTTGAATTCAATTTGCAAGTGATTGCTCTGCACTTGGAACAAGAAGCCTTTATAACATCACACCAGAGGAGAAGTATCACTGACACCACAGGAGTGTCATTTGCAAGCAAGGCAAGTAGCCTGTTGAACTGTGTTACGATCAAAGTCAATAATGACACAGGGGAGAAATGGTTTGAAAAGTTTGTGGATATTATGGCTGAATGCACAACTGACATTGATCTGGTAAAGAAATTGATCCAGGACTTATGTAAGTTACATAATATGTGATGATCAGAAGGCTTGTAGATGGCCATATACATGTATACATAGACTGAATACTTTCACAGTGACCAAAAAACCTGTGTACAATGGAGAGCTTATGAAGTATATTGAAGAGGAAAAAGGGGATCACACTACTTGTAAGTACATGTATGTATACTAGTTCCAAAGTTAATGAACTTTGCATAGCAGAAAACTTAATAGAAACAGGACATTTTGGTCTGTAGACCTTCCTCAGAGAGAGGTGTCTTTATTATGTACCTGAGCAAAAGAACAGCATGAGGTGAAGAGGGGAGGGGAGGAGGAGGGGGGGTAATGTAGTGTGGGGGGTGAAGGGGTAGGTATGACAAGGGGGAGGACGGACAAAGCCTACTCAGTAATGGCTGCCAAATGTAATGCCAAATGGCTGCCTTGTTGACATGTCATTGCGAGACTAGACCCTCCTATAGAGCACACACTGCAGTACACTGGGTTTCATGTGATGTATTGAGGAGTGCACCACGTCTGAATGTGGTGGAGTGCAAACTGATATTTGTCAGGACTGTGACTCATGAGAGCTGCAGTGCACCTGCATGTACCAATATGCAAATCTAGACAAAGAAAAACTGGAAAGACACACTTCCATCCGTAGCACTGAACCTGGGCCCAGAGACTGGCAATCCAGTGGGCATCTTTATCTCACTTCAGCTGGAAGGTCTACGTTTTCTGCTACACAAAGTTCATTACCTTTGAAACTAGTAAACTATACGTAGCAATGATCCTATACAGCTACATGTACATGAATTTATGTTGTGAACCATCCTGATATACATAATTATGCATATTTTAACTACAGCTATGCCTGAATTGAAAAATAACCAACCTGCTGTCGAAGATCCATTAGGTAAGAAATTTGTAATGGAGTGGACCTGTGCCACATACTAAGTACGTTGCTACATTTCTATGCTTCTTTCAGACTCCAAACCAACTCTAAAGCAGTTGTCCATAATGAGGACTAAGACAGGTGGGAAGATTGAGGTTATCAAGTCTCTCGCTTCTCATTGGAAACAATTTGGAATTTTGTTTGATTTTGACACTGATGGAGCCCAACTGGATTTGATTGAATATGAAAATGGGACACAAAATCCTCAAAAATGTTGCCTAGCTATGGTGAAGTATTGGATGGCAGGTAATGGAGAACAGCCTGCCACTTGGAGAAAGCTGATAGAATTGCTAAGGGACCATGACAAGAATGTGCTGGCTGGACAGCTTGAGGGAGAGTTGAGTATGTGACTGATCGGCTTTAGTTTGTTGTATGTAGTTTTCTGCACAAGACAGACATTTACAGCCATGACATTGTTTCAGACCATTCTACAGCAAGCCCAGTGGTAGTGAGACGGAGATTGATTACCTGTGACATGAAGTATACACGCAGTTAGCCAATTACCGTAATTAGCTTTATTTTCGTTGTAAAAATAATTGTACACAGCAAAGTCACGAAAATACGAATATAAATTTATAACCGAAAAATTTTCAACGAATATTTGGAACTTGCGAGTACAGCAGAGGCGGTACGTGTGAACAAGTCAAACACAAGGTGACCGAACGAGTACAAGTTGCTGTCTTCTCTGTGAAATCATGTCTATTCGACGCTACCGCTCCTTCTCACCGTGGCAAGCCATCTCGATCTCTCTATGGCACGCGGTGCGACTTCCTCAATTAATGCCCACCACACGCGATTGTAAAATTATTTTCGGTATTTTTTTCACGAAAATGAAAAGAAAGCTAAGTGAGAAACTGCATACACAAAGGAGGTGTGCTGTAGTGCTTGTGGTGTGGAATGGACAGTCAAGAAAATTTGCGATACTCATATATAGTAAGGTGGCAGTAGAAAACCTTGCGTAGACGGTCTATAGCCTGGAGTACAGTACACTTTTGTACATAGTTATTGAAGTTTTATATCTATGATACTTTGTAGATTTTTTTTTTTCATTAGATTTCCCCCATCAAAAAGATTGTGTAGAGAGCTACTTCGCATTTCGTCTGGTTCCCAGACCCTTCCACGTATAAGCGCATGCGCTTACGTAAAAGGGTCTGGGAACTAGACTACTTCGCATTCAACCATAGATACTATACCTTACAGAAGGTATAGTATCTATGATTCAATGCTCTTACTCGTAGATTGACATCTTCCCTGTTTTGGGTCATTCATCATAAATCAAAAAAAAAAACAAACAAACAAAAGAGTCTAGGGTAACATCACCAGTATTGGACACTTAAGGACTTTTGCAAGAGTAGCAGAATAGTCAGAACAATTTCTTGAAAACGACTACTTCACAGGATGGCCTATCATATCTGAAATCTTTGTATAAAAAATTTTGAACTTTGCACCAATTGTTGGACAGCGCACATCAGTTCAATAACTGGTACTCACAAAACTACCCATGCGCAAATGTTCCAATTACTGCCCAACATGCAATGTTTGCCCAAAATCATTTTTTCCTTTACAAATTTTCATGATAAACAAATACACTCACATACACTAACAGGACACTTTCAGGGACAATGCTAGCCCTTTTGCACACCACAGAGCTAGAGAGGCATACAGGTACGACTGTATTCTGCACACACTGAAACACAGTAGCAGCAATGTGTGGTGGGAAGGGCTGTAAAATCAAGATGGGCGTGGGCGAGCTCAAGCAAGTTTGTGTCATTTTTGTGTAAAGCCCATGTCACTTTTCTGAGGAGGGCTTTTCCGGCTACTACGCGGTCTCTGGGCCTGGACACGGACTACATCTTTCACCAGAGTGATACCATTAGCCACTTAGTCAAGTACACAGTGAGCTGGATGGCCCAGAATGGACAGAACCTTCTAAATTAGTTTGCACTGAGCCGTAATCCAAACCTGGTAGAACATCTTTGGGATATTCTAGGGCACTTCCAAGGCAGTGTGACTCCCTTGGATGAGAATAAACTGTGAATCAAGCACACTACAGGGCAAAGACAGCTGTCAGGGTCACAATTTTTCACGCTGGTGGAAGATTATGCATAGTAGCAATTAAAGCATAGGGTGTAACCAGAGATACAAATTCTCTCACAATCCTTGATGTGAATGTGTGGGTTATTATTACGACTAGACATATTTCAAGTCCTACTACTTGTTTGAGAAGAATGTTTGGGTTTTATTGCAGTATTGCAGAGCAGCAGGATAGCGCGCTAATGTGTGTGGGTGAAGACCCTCAATAGCTCCACCTTCTAACTACTGGCAATGAAGCCATATTACGTCTAAGTGTTCTAGAAGAAGTGAGTACTCTTAAGGCCCCCATACACGAGGCAACTTTGTTGCTGGCAACAGTTGCCTGCAACAATGTTGCCGCGTGTATGATGCAATGTTGCGTTGTTGCGTGTTGCCGGCAACTGTTGCTGAAGTTTAGGCTATAGTTCTATTTCCGAGCAACAGTTGCCGGCAACACGCAACAACGCAACATTGCATCATACACGCAGCAACATTGTTGCAGGCAACTGTTGCCGGCAACAATGTTGCCTCGTGTATGGGGGCCTTTATGCACAAACAACTCCCTGCACAGAGTGCAAGAGGTACAGACTGAGCACTAGAATCTGTGCATCAAAGCTATTTCTGCTGGGTGTTCAATTCTTTTTGACTGGTAGTGTAATATCAACATTCTTAGAATCTTCTAAAGTTGGGCCTACAGTCATGACATGACTTCCCTAGCCAAACCTAAAGGTGCAAGAATGTTCAGGATTAATCTACAACAGGGAGGGAAGTCCACCAAGTTTCATTCGTTACATTCCATATAGTGTCATACCCTTCACAGCTATGGGAATGTAGGTACAAACATGTACGTACATGCACCTACATATTTGGAAACATACTTACATATGTAAATTTTTGGCAATGTAAAGCAAATTGACAAGAAGTAGACTTCTTTCCCAGTCCTTACATACATGTATTATATTATGGTATTCTATATATAAGCATAAGATTATGATTAAAATACTATCAGCATAAAAGGACACAGTGTCCATTGACAACCAGACCAAAAGCAGCAAGAAATTACAGTAAAAAAAAGAAGATTCTGACACCAAATTCAATAGAGCTAATGATTGGGTGGAAAGACATACAACACTAATACACTCATTGCACTAATTTGGCTATTGATCCAACTGAACATGCCATAGAGCTGCTGGCCTCCACCTGCACAGTAATGAGAGTGCCATTGTCTCCCACAGCTATTCCTGGACTCTTCCCTTTGTGCTGCTTAACCTTCTCTGGAAGCCAGTCAATCATCTTGTCCTTCAAGTTAATAACTCCAGTGCGGTACTGGAGGGTCTCTGACGTAGCGTCTTGGTGTACCTCCACGATCTGATTGCTCCAGTTCTTGATGCACACACACGGTGCAACACCCACATCATACTTTTGCATCTCTCCCCACTCAATACGATTCTCCTTCAGTTCACCCACAGTGTAACACAGTCCACTGTCACTGTCGTTTTCATGGACCTCAATTACAACACCTTCATCACTCACAGCCACCTTAGGGTTCTTCCCCTTCCCAATCTTGATGGCCTCCTCCCAGTGGATGGATCGATTCTCCATGTCTATCCGGCCTAGCCTGTAGCACAGGCTCTTCTTGAACAGATGCCTCTCTTCGTGCACCTCCACTAATCTCCCGTCCGTCCTCAACGCTACTGCGGGCTGCGCGCCCCAGCCGTAAAAATGACTCTTCCCCCACGTAACCTCTTTATTCTCGGGATTTACGATGCCGTACTTGCACCACAACCTGTTCTCTCCGTGGTTTTCATGGACCTCCACCACAATCCACATATCATTAGTAGCGACGCATGGATTGATTCCTTTGGCGCACTGGTGGTGTCTGCCCCACTCCACCTTGCCCTCCGCATCGACCACCCCAACACAGTGCTGCAGCTCCGTACCTCCCTGGCCCTCGTGCACGAGCACTGCTATCCTTTCGTCCGCCAGTGCTACGGAGGGTCGCCCGCCGTCCCCACAGTACGACGCAGCTCTGAGCACGAGCCCATCGCTTCCTTTGATCTTGGCTGGAGAGGCGAGATCAGCATCTGCGCTCCTATACATATTATTCCCTACTTTCGCAAGATATGTCAGTTCGCAATAAACTGCACTACGTATTCTTAGTACCAATAACTTGCAACTGCTTTATCCGACTACATGTGCACAATATATTATGGCTGCGGTAACCGGAAGTTGTACAGACGTCACCATAACTTATCCCACCTTTGAACCGTGAACTTACTGTACTAAAAGGTACAAAGTGTAAGCTTACAAGTTCGGTGGTGATGCGTTCTTAGTTAAATTCACCGAGTGGTGGAGGAAAAACTTGTGTTACTGCGAGCGGATTCCTCATGGGAGGGTAACGGAGCGAGTATTGTTTACAACCCACCAATCGTCCGCATCGCTTCCGCGAACGCAGCGCCGCCTCACGTACTTCGGATACTTGCCGCACAAAATTCTAGAGCGTGGCCATGTACAAAGAAACAGAGTTTTATTGTTTGTGGTGAGAAATCGACCTCAACACCTATTCATTGGGTGTTTCCTGCGCTAGAGTACGGTTGAACACTGTATCTGATGAGGCCATTACGGCGCTTCCTGTCGATTGTGGGCGTCTGTGCAGTGCTTCTCTTCTTATTGGTGCCCACCAGCCGGTGAGCATGTACATATACATGGCACTTGAACGTGGCAGCATTTGGAATGTGATTACATAGTGGAGGGGATTCAGTACTTCTGAATGCACCCCCTCCTCTCTTTGTTGTTCCTCCTCCATCCTCATACTCCTCCTCCTCCTCCTCCTCCTCCTCTTCCTCCTCTTCTTCTTCCTCCTCTTCCTTCTCCTCCTCCTTCTCCTCCTCCTCTTTTTCCTCCTCTTCCTCCCCTTCCTACACTCCCTCTTCCTTCTCCTCCTCCTCCTCCTCCTCCTCTTCCTACACTCCCTCTTCCTCCTCCTCCTCCTCCTCCTCCTCCTCCTCCTCTCCCTACACTCCCTCTTTCACTCTTCCTTCTCCTCTTTCTCCTCCTCCTCCTCTTTCTCCTCCTCCTCCTCTTTCTCCTCCTCCTCCTCCTCCTCCTCCTCCTCCTCCACTCCTTTTGTTACTCACCATCTTCAGGGTGCTCTTGGATAATGCCCACTGTGAGTCTGGTAGTGCAAAGGTTGACCTGATGCCTGGGGGAGGCACCTCCAGTTCAAGAGGTATATTGTGCTTGCACGAGCATGCAACAATCATTCAAGATTGAGTGGTATAACAATGCATTTAGTACACTTACCTGCTGGTAGAGGTATGAGTCATACACTCAGAGAAAGTATGCCGACGTGGAGTAATGATTGGATGTACATGTGCACATTGTGCATGTACATACATGTATCTCTAAACCATTGCTTATTTCAAGGAAATGGGTCCATATACATGTACACTGTAGTAGGCTCATGATTCCAGCAGTTCTATACAAGATGATGTGAAGACCTCAGAAGCACAGCTACAAGTCATCCAGTGGTGTCTGCCAAGTAGGGCCAAAGGTTTCTTACCATAAGGAGGTTGGAATGAAGCATGACATAGCCATAGTTCATTTGATTTCCAGGCACATGCATGCATGGAACCTTTCCAGTTGTGAGGTAGGCATCATAAGAAGAAGAAAACTGCAATTCAGGAGTACTACATGTATACAGAAGCATGATGTACACAATTATTATTGTATTTTTCCTGGTTATTCACAACAGATTTGCTTTGCTACTTCCCAAATGTCATTAGCATGCAAGGGTATGTGTGTTTGGAGGTCTCTGCCTTATTGTGGAGTGACTTTTGGCTCATTTGGCTTTTGTCTTCTGTCACTCCCATTAGCACAATGTGTGGCACTTGGCCTCATGCCAGGAGCATTATTCCTGGACAGGTCACCCTGCCTACCCCTGTATGGGCCTAGTATCACAGCTCATTGGCTGTGTCACCAAGGGGGGGGGGGACCAGTGCCCTATGCAGTGTTGATATTTTGTCTTGTGAGCTAGGCATGTAGGTATGTGGGCAACATTTATGTGGTTGTCACTGTGATGTTTTGTGGTGCATTGGAATTCACAAACTGCTCAAGTATTCAATTAGTACCTGCCTGGGCAGGTCCTGTAGCTCACTGCCTGTTGCAAGTCATATCTTGAACTGACAATTAGCTAGATGTACATGTACATGTACTACGTGCACCTTAGTCATAAAGGAATGCTACAATGTACTGTATGAAAGGCAGTATGAACTCCTGGAGTATTGCAACAAAGATGTTATTCATCTGTAGTCGTCTGCATGTACATAAAAAACTCGTCTGACACTTATTGGCAATTAATAACATGTAGCTTGTACAGTAACTGTTCATCTGCTATATGGTTTTAGCCGGAAGTTGTAATCTGCATGCAAGTCACATGCTGACTGTGAACAATACCTGTAGTAGTCACATGTACACATACACACATGAACCCTCAAACTATAGCTGGCTGGATTACTCTACTATGATGCAACAGTACATGTATGCGTATGTGGTGTTGGATGGTTCTGGAATATGTCAATCTCTTACTATTTGGCTTGAACTCTGTATGGGTAGTGATTGTAACATACATGTACTTACATACATGTACTTACAATAGCCCTGCAAGGACCTTGGCCCCAATTCTGACACCCACACACAATATCTGCCAGTGCAACAATTTGGTTCAACTATGTATACACTCTGTGCATGTAAGTATGTGGATGGTTTCCCTAACCAAGATTTAATCCTTTCTTTCCCCAAATAGCATCTACAAAACTCCTTGTACATGTACATGTATCCTTACTAGTTGCCATAACTGTGCTGCACTCATTTGTCTCTGGCAGTACTGCTTGCAGTACAGTGGGTCTGTAGTCAACTGATTTGATAACATAGACATGTACATGTACATGCATTCCTTACTGGCTCATGATGTCACATTTCTTGGAATCTGTGTCACTCTATGGGGTACTTTTATACCCTCTGTATGGACTGTCCACTGGCCATAGCAGGTGGTTAGGCAGAGGAGGAGGCCAGACCAGGCCACATCTGTAGCACTTCTGTTATGAGTTTTCTGACGGGATGAATGCCTTTAGGGGCAATAGGAGCAAATTCCTCAACACCTCAGGGTCAACACGCTCTCTGACATGCATACATTGTACACTATATGTCTGCAGTATCTCAGAACTGTGTGGTGAGGGACAGTGTGAGATGCTGGACTCAGGAATGCACACTTTATGGTGTATATATACACATGATACAGTTCCGAGTCCAGTCTCTCAGAGTGAAAAATGTGCATGTGGAATGCTTGCCTAGAACAAATGTACACCTGTGTTGTGCACATATGTATGTAACCTGACATGTGCACACTTGTAGTTGTACAGAATATGCAACACACTGTAGTTTGCAAAGTGGGACTTCGTGTGAAGTGAGCTATACTTCCATGCATACTGTATTAACACTGTAGTTTTTCTTGTCCATGTAGCACTGGCGTCTCTCCTGTGGCAGGAGGTGGATGAGGAGACGCTAAGACTGTCTGAGCACCCGGACATTGACATCAGAGGGAAAGTGAGTGTGGTAATGAGTGGATATGCTCAGCAGCTAAACAGGTCATCTCCAGCATGCTGGAGAATGCAGCAGATGTGGATGTACATACCGTATTTGTCCGAATAGAAGCCGGTCTCGTTTAGAGGCCGGGGGTAAACGGAGTGAATTGCTAAATAGAGGCCGGGTCCTGCGCTGTTTTCACACCCTGCTCACTCAATTTGAAACCCTCGTGCATGTGCACGTACTTATGTGTATGGCTATTTATGTCCATACACGTATGTACACGTACACGTGTACACGTGTACGTGTGCACGTACTTATGTGTATGGCTATTTATGTCCATACACGTATGTACACGTACACGTGTACACGTGTACGTGTGCACGTACTTATGTCTATGGCTATTTAGCGTCTGCAACCGTGACAGTCACCACGGTGTCCAAGCGTAAGTGCTACGACATTACATTCAAGCTCCGAGTTGTGAACTGCGCAGAAATGAAGTCGAAGGACGCCGGGAGACTGCGGTGTCAACACGAATAGAATCCGAGTATGGTGCAGCCAAAAAACAGTCAAATTGTGCTGTAGACATATACTTGATGGCTACTAAAACGTTGCGCAAAAATCCCTGGCTAGATGCCATGTTGGACAGCAATTCGTTAATAAATGTATGATAAATACTTAACAAAGCACGGGCGCCCCGTCGCATGCACACATATACAAATAGAGGCCGGCCCTGAATTGAGGCCGGCTCCGTTTAGAGGCTGGGTCAAAAATGTCACAAAGGAAATAGAGGCCCAGGCCTCTATTCGGATAAATACGGTACCCAACAACATGCATGCATGCGAATAGCACAGGTACTGTTGGCTATACCCTTTTGAGAGCCCTCATGTCTCTTATCTTGTTACAAGCTATGGGTATGTGTGCCTATAATTATGTACATGTACATGTACAGAGATGTCTCTGTCATGTACATGTACATGCGAGCTTCACGTGCACTGCTATGAATAAATAGAATATTTCACTCAGTGTGACTCCTCCCCTGATGGAGAGGAGTTACCAGTTGATCCCTAGCAGGATTCTGATGGCACATATGGAGTGATATTGAGAATTGTGAAGGCTGGATGTCACCCAGTGGCCATAGCTCAGGTGATAGAGCACTGATGACTGAAGTCAGAGGGCCCCGGTTCAATCCCAGGTGGCTGCCGGTTTTTCGCAGTTCTCTAAGAATATTCCAAAGCCTTTCCTCATGCATATACATGCATCTATAATCTTTGACCCAACATGAGATGCAGGATGTGGATACACGAGGAAAGGCTTGGGACCATGAAAAACCGGCAGCCACCCGGAATTGAACCGGGGGCCTCTGACTTTAGCTGTCAGTGCTCTACCACCTGAGCTATGGCCACCAGGTGACAGCCAGCCTTCACAATTCTCAATATCACTCTGTATGTGCTGTCAGAATCCCGCTAGGGATCGACTGGTAACTCCTCTCCATCAGGGGAGGAGCCATACTGAGTGAAATATTCTGTTTATTCGAGCAGTGCACGTGAAGCTGGGTCTCTCTAGGGAGCCACTGAACACAACACGCAAGCTACGTTATACGTGAGGAAAGGCTTGGGAATACTTTAGAGAACCGTGAAAAACCGGCAGCCACCCAGGATTGAACCGGGGGCCTCTGACTTTAGCTGTTAGTGCTCTACCACCTGAGCTATGGCCACCAGGTGACAGCCAGCCTTCACAATTCTCAATATCACTCTGTATGTGCCATCAGAATCCTGCTAGGGATCAACCGGTAACTCCTCTCCATCAGGGGAGGAGCCATACTGAGTTAAATATTCTGTTCATGTATACATGTACATACATGTACATGCACATGTACATGTACATGTTGGTCAACTGCTAGGTTACTATTTAAATTTATTGTGTATATAGGTCATTAGCATTCTAAAAGTGGAACATCACTCTGCCACATGAGAACATATATACATGTACATGTACATGTACCAAATGACCAGCAAACATTGCTTGTTGATTGTGCCTGATTGCCTGTATTCCCTATAACGTACATGTACAATCATGTCTTTATTCATCATATCCACCATGCACCACACCTGTTTGTTCCATGCTGCAGTATATTTACTGTGTTCATTACATTTCTCTCTTTCCCCCTACATTTGTAATAATTCCTCAACTGCCCCTGTCTCACCCTTTCTTACAATTTCCTCAGTTTCAAAAGCAGCGCATCAGGAAGCTCTGTCATAAGCACTTCTTCCCTGGAGAGCAGCACTTCCCTGTGGACACTCATACAGCCAAACTCTTCCATCGACACCTCATATTTGAGGAGCATACTCGCTCCATGTACTGCTTTGTACCAAAGGTTGGTATTAGCATTTGTAGTATAATACCAATACCTTGCACCTGTCTGTCTGTCTGTCTGTCGGACTTTAATAACCACTTTGTCTATTGAGGGGTATTACACATGTCTGTCTGTCGGTTTGTGTCTGTCTGCCTGTCTGTCTATCTGTCCATCCATTCATCTGTCTGTCGACCTGTCTGTCTGTCTGTCTGTCTGTCTGTCTGTCTATTTGTAGGCAACTGGATGTTTTGCCCAGGACAATGGGTGTGTGGTCAATGGTAGCATTGCTATGGTGGGTGAGTATATCTCACTTCTCAGTTGTGTACATGTAGTGTTATGGCTGTCTCTTCACATGTCTGTGTGTGTATTGGTTCATGTGTATGTCTCTGCTGTACCTCTTGCTGTATCACACATGTACGTCTGTCTGTTGGTCTAGCACCAGCTCATTCAAGTGTACTTCATGGTCAATGTACTCATGTGGCCAGTATGTTGACATGTGGAGTATATAGCACATATTGATTTGGCACTTGGAAACATCAATGTAGCCACTACTGTTAGCAAACTGAGCATGATGGTATCATGTATTCATAGTGGGCTGTTCATTGTGTACTCCATGGTGAGGATACGGAAGAGTACATGTAGGTGTCCTTCTTGGGTCTGTAGTGTGTGGGCTACCTGTTGAGTGTGGCTGAACATCTCCAAGTGTGCTAGAGGCCATCAACTACTGTGCTACATGTACTTGCAAAAACTGTACAGTACACATACATGTACATGTAGATGTATGCCGTACATGCATATATACAGTGCATGTACCAGTACATTTATCTATGTATTCTGTGTGAGCAACCTCAACCATCAACCTGTTGTACATGTTGTAGTACACAGAATGGCAGAATGTGTTGTAGAGGTGTGGTCTCAGTTGACACTGCTCTACACTGACATTTCAGTACTAGAATACATGTACTTCACTCCTCTCTGATGTCTCAGTGCATACACTCATTGTGATCGTCTTCATGTATAACTGTCAGTGCAGTCTAGGCCAAATGTTTCTCTTTCCTGGCTCGGTGGCTCTCCTCTGAAGTGTGACCTCTTCCTTATCCCACTGCTGTCTTGAGTTACAATATACTTTTTGTTACCTTCTTCCTACTTGGGCTGGATTTGAGTGGTGCTTTTCCTCACTGTAAGCTTCCTCCACCTGATGTTCTATCTCAGCAAGCTGCTAATACACCAGTTAATGGTTTCCTGTTGTAACATGTCATGCTTGTAAGCAGGATATTACTTCCTCCTTAGTACAATCCTTGGAAACTTCCCAGTGAAGTGGTATGCATGGACACCTGCAAATATTCATCACTGCATGCAAGTGGCAATGCAGTTTTTCCCTTCCCACAGTATTGCATGAACATGTATGCATGTGTGTGAGTAACTCTGCAGAGGCTGTGTATTGCCAGAGAAGTACATGCACATCTATCACATGGAGAAGCTACATGTGATAACAGTGCAGGATAGTCACACACTGGATGCGGGTTGGAGTGTGACAGAGTGCACAATATATGTGAGGTGCTGCAATTAATTTCAAATCTAAAACCATTTCTTTAGTCATCTTGCGACAAAATCACAAAATACAATCAGATGTTGAGTTCTATGAGTGTGACTATGTTGCGAAACCTACATGTACATGTACATGTAGATGGCAGCTACATGTAGCTTAAAACCAGCTTGGTTATATATTGATGTACATGTACATAGGGGTGACCTACTTCTTAACAATCTCTGACATGAGTACTCATCCACCTGTCCCTTCTCTCTACCACAGATTGGCTGTACCAATATGAAACGGCTTATGCTGTATATGGGGGGCCATCTCCCCTTCAGTACTGTTGAGTGGCCATGGGTGGATGATACAACTTATATTGAACCAGCACTCAAGCACGCTTCTCTCATGAACGCAACCCTCACCAAAGTGCAACGTGCAAATATGATACAAGGCTACTACAAGTTTATGATGGTTCGCAACCCTTTAGAAAGACTTGTGTCTGGCTATCGAAACAAGATTGAACCACCTTTGGACTATGAAAAGCAGGATTCATTTCCACACAAAATTAAGAAAGACATTCTCCTACGGTATCGACTAACTGACTACCTCAGTTGGCAGGCAGCCTCCAAGCCTAAGAGGACTGATCTCAATGTAACCTTTTCTGAATTTGTGCAGTATGTGATAGACATGGAAAAGGAAGAACTAAATGAGCATTTTCGTCCCTCGATGGACATATGCCATCCATGTCTAATACAATATGATTTTTATGGCAATTTCAAGACATTTTCTCGTGATGCTCAAGCATTGATCAAGAAATTCGAAATGAATCCACTCTACTATCGAGATGAGAGTCTGCACAGCCCTGAAAGCCAGACAGCCCAACTCCTACATCACTACTATGATCAGCTGCCTTCAAGAGAGAAGGTGAAACTACTAGGGGCATGGTACGATGAGCTAGCCTTCTACTATACCCTCTATCCCTCGGAACGCTACAGCCATAGAACTATGCTTGGTGTTGACCACCCAGTGTCGTGATATTACAGGTCTTGTATATAAATTATGTACTGCAGTTCATTAACTGCACTCTTGAAAATTAAAGTATCAGATGTATACTTTTTCAACATACACTACTCCAAAACTATCAATGATGCTAAACACCCTGCTTTCACTGCAGTTCTCATAAGAATAGTATACTAAGAAGAAGCAGTGCCAAGGGTGTTGATGTTAGTAGGACTTCAAACACAGCACAACAATTCTGGACTAAAATAATTACTTTCACGAAACCCCATTTGCAGCCTAAACAACTATTCTTGATGTCTAGACACACACAACAATTATCTATGTCAAGAGGGAACACTGTGAAAGTACATGCACATGTATATAAGTCAAAACAATAATTATTGGAAAACAGTTCAGGTAGCATAATTATGTTTAAGGGTATTCACCCTCCTAGTCAACAAAGGGCATCAAGTTCAAGTTAATTGTGTGTGCCAACTGGCCCATCTCTGGCAACTTATTTCACAAATATTGTATAACAGTTGATCCCCATGCATGTTCACATCTTGCATATAACTGAAATTGTACCCTCAGCCCATGGGTGAAACGGCCAGAATGCATCACTTCAAGGGGTACATGTACATATATGTACTTAATCAACTCTATACACCCGGCCCACTAACCAGTACTTACATAACCCACTTAGGCCTTCCTAGGCACCATTCTTTTGGATTTGAGTGGTTATATTGCCCTCAAGGGTACATTACCTGGTGATGGATAAGTAAATTATCGTTGGTGACACAGGTGGAAAAAGAAAGAATGGAAAGACAAACTTCCTTACGGAACATCAAACCTGAGCCCAGTGACTATATAGGAGTCCAGTGCATCAAACACCAAGCCACTACTCTGGACAAAAGTTTGTCTCCCAATTCAACACCAAGCCATTACTCTGGACAACATGTCTCTCCATTCTTCACAATGTCATAAGGAAAAATGGGGAGACAAACGTTTGCCTGGAGTAATGGCTTGGTGCTTGGCGACTGGACTTCTAGTCAATGGACCCCTGTTCAGTGCTCTGGATGGAACTTTCCACTTGTGTCAGCAAAACTCACCCTCACAGGTAGCACACACTCCACTTTTTGTATTAGTTATATCACGGCTAGGAGGGATGTTGCAGGTTTATAGACCCGAGACCCGGGCACGTAGCGCCCGAGGGGTGAGGGTCTATAAACAGCAACATCCTGACTAGATGTGATATAACTAATTTAGAGCCCATTGCTAGGTGCCTTTACTACTAACGAAGTGTGAAGAAGCCTAAGATTATGCCATGTTAGGTAACATACTACACTGTTGCTTATGGCAACGGGACTATATCAGGTGTGAGGGACTATATCTCCCTATAGCATTCAGATATAGTCACCTCCGACACCAGATATAGTCACCTCAACACCAGATATAGTCACCTCCACACCAGATATAGTCACCTTCAGCTTCCTGTAGTTGTTTTAAAGCACCTCTATAATCTTAGCAACCACCTAGCAACAGGCTATAACTTTAAATATAGATACATACTGTAACTTGTACTTCACACCCATGAAAGAAACCTGAAAGCTAATATCAAAACTGAAACTCGCCTAAACAACTAAAAAAGACTATGAAGATGAACAGATGAAGGTACTTCTCTGGCTGAAGCTACAGGATGTTAAACTACAAGTTCTGAGAACCACAATGTATGTACTTCCCCTTACACCAGGACAGTACCTAGGTACCTGGCTGCACATACCGTGTAAGTACTAACTAATACAGTCACGATAAGTAGACATAATTATTGGTCAAAGCGAACATATTCCTGAACAGATGTGAATTCCAGATAACACATGCCCAATACATTACGCGCATGATAGCATTTGTCTGAGCAATGCATGAACAAGTCTGAAATGATCTAATACACAAATCACTTTCTCCTGTGCTTCAAAAGTGAATTCCTGAGAGAAACCTGCAATGAAGAAAAAGACAAGATACCTCACAGAACCAGAACTCAGTGTTCAAAGGATTGTATCTGCAAAAGGTATGCATAATATGTGTCCACAGATGCCATGTGGTGAAGGAAACATGACATTGACCATAGTGCAGAACCAAGATGGACCTATAGCACCTTGAGAGCCTAAGTACAGTGAGATCTCAGTCTAATACGCTAGAGGTGTTAACAGCTCATAGTACAAAAATTCATATGTGTAAAACCATTATTACCAGTCTAATCTGTTGTATGCCTATCACAAAACATGCTTACTTGTTCTTCTCTAAAGGAACGTTTGCCTTTCACTCTGATCGACTTCTTTTGTCTCATCATTACGAAGGATTTATTCTTTGCTTTCTGTTGGTTTGTGGTGCTGCTATGGGGGTTGAGTTTAGCCCTCTTGTGACCATAGTGCTTTACCTCCTGGCCAGTCTGTGGGGAGGTAGAAGAGCTGCATGTGTAAATATTCAAGAGCAGTATCAATGAAGGAGCAAGCCTACACAAGTACATGTACATGCATATACATATGTTAGGCAAGACGTATGTTACCAATGAAGAATATATACAACAAATATGATGCACAAACAGAGACATTCATCCCATCAGTGTCTTTCTAGTGGTTGACATGATAAAACAGGTTGATTTCTGAAATTCAGCACACATGGAAGGGTGAGTTTAGATGATGCAGCCTCACAATGTTGGATGGCAACCTTGGTACTGGATCTTTCAAATGATATAGTTCAGAACATGTGGAATTTGTGTAATATGCAAGATTATCATGTGATTTATATACATGTATGTACAATCCTCTCAAACACCCTCTGTACATAAATGAGTGCACACAAAAGACTAATTTTACATGTACATTTTTTCCGTGACAGGTGATACACATGGCAGGAAAAACTATCGCATGCACCTTATCTTTGGAGCACGCCAGTCTTCTCAAGCCTGTCTTACTTGCTTCGCACCTTCTCTTGATCCCACAAGGCACAGGATGGAGGTGACAAAATTATGGTCTGGCATCTAGTGGGCTTTCATTAATGTCATCATACAGGGGCTAACACTAGCGAATACATGCTCAGAAGTGTCTCTACTTGTTGCTTCCTATCAACCACTGCAACAGCCTTGATGGTAACCAGTCTTGTCCAAGGAGAGACAACTCATTCCTATTCACTGCTGCATGCATTCCTTCATGCTCATTGCATGTCGCCTAGCTTGACCAGCACCTGGCCCACCACAGGGATAGGCTTAGTGGTATGGGAAGAAACTAATTACTGACTTCCCCCAGGATTGCTTGTGGGAAATAGTTGCTTGGAATCTGGATTGCCTGGAATATGAGACACAGTTAGTCCAATCTTATAGGGCTTCTGTTTAGCTGGGGTCAAGGTATATACATGTACATGTACTTGACACAGGATATCCTCAGCATTCTCTGTAAAGGCTGGAGGAAGCTAGTGATACTTCCTTCATGGACACTCACCTGGCTGCCTTCCCACCCACCTGAGCCACATACTTTTGCAAGGTGCCCCTTCTTCCCACACCCAAGGCACACAGTGTCACACAATCAGCAGTCATTGCTTGTATACATGTATATGGCCTGATTTGCCACAGAAGTGGCACATCTTAACCTCATGACCATCACTATTTGATTGGTGAGGAAACAGCTGGACAGGGAGGGGTTGACCGTACCTAGGCATAGACTTGATAGCTTTGACATTGCGTTGCGCAGTGTCTGTAGGGTCTGTGCCTTCTGTACTGCATCAGACAGTGAAAGATCATCCACAGAAAGTAGGCTCTTTTGGATGCTCTGATTTGGTAGACTGCACACAAAGTGATCTTGAAGCATCTTGTTTAGATACCGTAAACACCGGTTGTTAGGTGCAAGTGCCTACACGGCCAAAAATGTAATCCCGATTCGAGGACGTAAACGTGCGCGATACGGTACGGAATTACAGTATCGGTACGTTCATTTGGGGCAGTCCCATTGTATTTTTTGTATGGGGTCTGCCTTACAGCTCGAATCGAAATGTAACCCCAGTGTCGGTTCGAGGCCGTAAGGGCCTTACGTGCTCGATTCGAGCTCCTCCTTGTCCTCGATTCGATACCTTACGGCAGTCGGTATCAAATCGAGCCCAATTATTTTTGGCTGTGTATAGATGTAAACGGTAAGATAATTAACGGATACGCGCTAAACAACGAGAGTTCCGTATACATTCCGTATACCGCTGTTATAGTCTCCGTAAATTTACTCGCACCTGTATGGTAGCGTTCTGCCATAGATGTTTACAATCTATGGTTCAGCTTTCGAGTGTTGTACGTGGACACCACGTGTACAAAACTCTTTGGACTCCACTAGCTTTAGCTTTTGTAGCTTTTACGCTTATCTGTAAGAGTCTATCCATCGTCAACGTTGTCTGCTCTGCCGTTGTCCGCTGCCTTGTGACTAAGAGCCTAGTCTAGCACGCTAGACCCCCTCCTCCCGCGACGCGGGCGCGCGGCGAAGCCGCGCGCCGCGGGGAGAGGGTCTAGCAAACCTTGCACTTGATTGCGTTTCTCAGGAATCCAATTTGCACCTATTTAACACACCCACAGAGTACTTAAGCGCTACAACAAAGCTATGAATATAGTTGGAGCGAATCGCTCCAGTGAAATCTGATTGGTCAGTTGAAACGCGATCAAGTGCAAGTTTTAGTAGACCCTCTCCCGCGTGCGGCTTCGCCGCGCGCGTAGCGGAAGGAGAGGGTCTAGCGTGCTAGACTACTACGAGCCTAGCCTCGTTCCCAGGCCCTCTGCTCGAGCGATTATTACGCGCGACCTTTGACCCCCGTGGCTTAGGATAGCAGAGGGCCTGGGCTCCAAAATAGCGTACGTGACGTCACAGGGTAGAAAGGACTTAATTGGCGTGGGCGAAACGCGCACGTGCAGTAATGTTGCCCACGCATTACGCCCTCTAAATCACCCTTCACGTAGGCCTGTTTAGCTCCCGTACGCTGGAAGAGCCTGATCGACCGCCCAGCACAGAGCCGCTCTCTTCTTCGCAGGGATTCTCTGTTGTCAGTGGTTACCCGACGTCGAGTTTCAAGTACAATGCATACAAACGTGCGCATAGCTCTACCTCGCTCTGCGATGGACTCTAAGTGCCACACAGCATTCTAGCCCATCCTATACATCCCAATAACTCATCTACGAGTCTTTGTTGTATAAATAACTACTCTGTGTTTGAGTTTAGAAAGCAAAATCGGCACCTCACGTGAATGTGGTTTTACCCGCCCACGTTAATTAAACGTCCCTCGTTTACGCTATTTCGGAGCCCAGGCTCTCCCTCTCTAATTTTACGAGTTCAAAGATCACGTATCAACATCGCGCGCGGGGGAGAGCCTGGGAACGAGGCTACTACGAGCCGTGTATTTATCGCATGCGCCTAGTAACGGGTGTGGCGGACGTCTAAAAACTCTCTCGATATACGGTAGGGTGCATTATTGGGACACACGGTATTATTATTATTATTATTATTATTATTATTATTATTATTATTATTATTATTATTATTATTATTATTATTATTATTATTATTATTATTATACACACACCACTAAAGGTGAAAACGTACAACAGAAAAGAATAGAAAGGAAAAACAACGTTAAGCACATGATATAATGTATATAATATCATCGAACGGAGAAAATCGACCAAAAGCAATTCTGTAATGTCGAATGACTTCAGCACACAGCATATCCTCAGAAGAATACATTTTTATATGTTGATGACCAGAAATGAAGTTATAACCGGTGAGGGAATATGTACACTGAGATGCTTCTTTGAAGGTGTACTTAACAAGAGGTGAGAGAGATGATACAGCACGAGAAAACATAGAATGAAACCTCATATACAACATATTAGACACTGACTGAATGTTACTAACACAGTGTACAATTCTTGTGTGAGAGTGTGGTGGTAGGTTCCATATTCTCCTAAAAATTTTGTTCAATGCACATTCAATGATACACAAATTCTTGCAAGACAAGTACCATAGTGTGCTACCATACATAGACAAACAAAATTGCTTGACAAGAAAATTCTTTACGGAGAGATCTGCAAATGGAAATACACACTGAACAAAGTTAGCTTTCCGAGTCATATCTTTTGTTGCCCTTATAATATCAGATGTGTCATCCAAATTGTAAGACAGTACATGCCCGAGATGAGTGATTGTGTCCATGAAGTCCAGAGCAATACCACCAAAATTGATGCAATCTTTACATGAAGATGAAGAGGACAAACCAAATCTGATCAATTGAGTCTTTTCTGCATTGAACTTGAGGCCATGAGATAGTGCGAACTCCTCACAAGTTGTTAGCATAATTCGTAAAGCAGATGGACACGGAGCTAGCAGGGCTATGTCATCTGCATAACACACTGCACCAACGAAGTGAGCCCCCCAATAACATCCAACACCAATTCGAGACCGCTTCTGCAATAACCCATCCAAGACTTAGCTAACTTATCCCGTAACAAATACATCTGTTGCCTTTTGACTTTACGGGCTGCATATTTATACCTCTTTTTTGCCTTCTTCTTTATATCAAAGAGAACGCTGGATTTAGGGCATCCAGCTTCCAACCAAACATGATACCAGAAATTGGTTTCATGCCTCAACTTCCTCGGCCCATCATTCCAGCCCACCAGCCCTCTGTGCTTCGACTTCACGTGAGAAGGAATGCAGGATGCTGCACATTTCAAAAGGCATGTGATAAGCATATCAGCAAAGCGATCAATACAACTAAGATGTGACAAGCAATTAGGGGAACAACAAGAAGCAACATCAGGAGGAAACGGTGGAAGTGACTGAGCAACTAACTTAGAGTAATTATCAAGATCTTCTTTAGATGCTTTGTCCCAGTCCAGACTAGGAGAGGAAGAAAACGAATGAGAAGTGGTATCTATCAAAGAGCAATCGACGTTAAGAGTAAATGCAATTGGATGATGGTCAGCGAAAGATTAGAACCCAGAAGCACACTTCTAACATGTGACACTATATTTGAGTTATGAATAGAACACAGAACATGATCAACCCAAGATGTTACAAGCCCATCATCTCGCTCATAAGTAAATTGAATAGCATCTGAAAAGGAAAGATCTCATGCACAGAGATCCCACTCATCCATAAAATCCAAAAGCAACTGAGTTAAACTGCCACCCCGAGAAAAATCCACATTAAAATCACCAACAAGTAAATTCACATCACACTTATGAAACTCCAAGAAGCCCTCCAACTCACCAATTGTACTTAGGTACTCATCAAAGCAAAAAGAATGCGACTGAGCAGGCATATACACACAAACCACAAGGACAGAAACACCACAGGAATCATGCAATTTGACAGCACAAAAACGATTAGAATTACATAAAAGTGGTGTAATGGAAGAAAACAAAGATCACCGATACAAAATGGCACAGCCCCCATATGGCCGTCCACACAACAACACACTACCATCAATACCACTAACCGAGACACTGTGAAAATCAGGGTGAAACCCATTCAGCAGATACAGCTGATCAGGTAGCAACCAAGAGAACTGGAGGTAGACTTCCTGAGTGGCAGCTTCATAGGCAGGGATGAGTGGTTTGTGGATGAAGCACTTTGCTCATGCTGTTGTCCACTGGCCACCACTGAAGAGTAGGTGGCTTCTGTTGTGCACACAGGTGGACCTACAGCATTGGAGGCTTCTGATCTAGTACCTCCAGATGTAAGAAAGGTGGACAACTTCTTCTCAAGGTCCGTAACAGCAGAGGTGAGAGCAAGCAGTGACCTAGTGTTGTCCTGTACCTGCTCTGACACAGGGTCAAGACTCAGGGATGGTATCTTGGGGAGTGACGCAGCTGGAATAATATCATTCGAATAAATCAAGACGTGGAACATTTACGGAATTACGGAATAACATCATTCGCATAAATCGAGACGTAGAACATTTATGGAATGACGTACGTACCGCCATATACCGTATTTCCTCGAATAGACGCGCGGGCGTTTATTTCCTTCGCGACTCCGCAGACCCGGCGTTTAAACGGGGCCGGCGTTTATTTACTTCGCGTATTTCTTGCCCACGCCCACCCACTCTACGTAGCGCACGCCGAGGTCGAAATTCACTTCAGTTCGTGCGACCGTATTGCAAGCCAAGGGAGCGACAGGCACACTCAATAGCCTTTTACTTGAAGGACACGTCGAAGCATCTCTTCTGTGTCATCGGAGTAGCAGTAGGTGAAGTTCAGCAATCTCCTTTGAGTCTACCGCGCGGCGCACTTGGACTACGTGCCACGCCCCCAAGCTTGTACCGGACCGACCCGGCGTCTACTTGAGGCCCGGCGTTTATTTGCTATACTGCCCTTAATACCCCTGGCGTTTAAACGGGGCCGGCGTTTATTCGAGGGAGGCGTCTATTCGAGGAAATACGGTATATATATAGACAGCGCAGCCGTTGAGGCGACTAGGAGGGGCTCGCTAAGGCTCGCCCCAATGAGGTTTAAACCCAGGCAGATTAACAGCGAGGGCCTGCCGCGCGGGAGGCGCAGTCCGGACGGCGGCCGGCCGCATACTGGATCGGGTCCATGCACGCATGCGCGGACACCCAAGTCACACTCCTGTAGAGTTCGCCCAGTTACACAGCTGCTGTTGATGTTCATTTTTTTTTTTTTTTTTTTTGAATCTCTCCACTGGTTCGTACGTCTCATTGAGACTCCAGTGTGGGCCGTGTTAGAGAGGGTTCGCCCCCTCTGGGGTCCTCCCCCATTGACATGCCCCCATCATGCAGGGGCCTCAGTGGCCGTCTGGGGAAGGGGCATGGCCTGCACGACCGCCAGAACCTACACCTCATATGGTAGCCTTACCTATCACCCGTAACTGGCCTAGTTTCTCCTCCTACGCTTCCTGGACGAGGTACGTTTGGGGGGGATGGGTCGGGCAGGCACGGTAAGCTGTTAGTTCAATTATCTCTAATGCATTCCTTAGCCGTTATACGAAAGTTGTATCTAGAGCGTGGCCATGTACAAAGAAACAGAGTTTTATTGTTTGTGGTGAAAAATCGACCTCAACACCTATTCATTGAATGTCTCCTGCGCTAAAGTACGGTTGAACACTGTATCTGATGAGGCCATTACGGCGCATCCTGTCGATTGCGGGCCTCTGTGCAGTGCTTCTCTTGTTATTGGTGCCCATCAGCCGGTGAGCATGTAGTCTCGCGGAGCCAGACTGTTACGCACCGCAGTAGCAGTCTGGTCAACTGACGTTGAGCGACACCCCCAGACTTTCGGTGGGCGATAAGTGGGTGATATATGGCTTGCGGTAAGTGGTATCCGCAACACAGGAATGCATTCCTATCCTACGTTTCTACAAACCCGTCCAGACCAACCTGACGTTCCTTCATGCACAACAATTCCAACACTCTGCGCGATTTCTCGACACTGTGTCCGTACAACCTCATGCGAACACCTTTGGCTCATGGCTGCTTCGCCGTTGCTGCTGATTGTGTGCAAGCTCCGGCGCTATGTCATACCACATTACGCTCATACTATGTTGGTACCGCACGTGCACACTCCAGCTAATGTTATTCATGCGACCACTTACCACAAGCCATATAGATAGTATAGATGCGTTACGCGTCTATGGTCTGGGGGTGTCAGAACAAAACGCTCAACGCGGACTGTTACTGCGGTGAGACTAGTGAGCATGTACAATGTACATGGCACTTGAACGTTAGTCTCGCGTAGCCAGACTCTCTCGGCAAGCGGGAGAGAGTCTGGTCAACCATAGATATTATACCTTACGGAATAATGTAAACGCTGTGGTTCGCACATACTTATCGCCCACCCCAGTTGGAGTGGGTGTCAGAACAAGTCCTATATGGGCAGTTGACCCATAGATATTATACCTTGCAGTTGACCCATAGATATTATACCTTACGGAACCGTAAGGTATAATATCTATGGGTCAACTGCCCATATAGGACTTGTTCTGACACCCACTCCAACTGGGGTGGGCGATAAGTATGTGCGAACCACAGCGTTTACATTATTGCAAGGTGTCAAGCAATTGCCGCGTGCGGGAGCCCGCCTAAGTGCCCACTGGAGAGCTAGCGAGCTACATATAGTTATGGTTATGGAGACGGCGATTAATGTGAACAGCTGCACAAACAACCCTCTTCCATCCCTGGCTGTATTTTGCGACACGCACTCTGCCCCGGACAGTACTGCGTTAGTGCGCATGCAGGTGTGGACTTGACGCCTTGCAATAATCGTGCCGTAATGTAAACGCTGTGGTTCGCACATACTTATCGCCCACTCCAGTTGGGGTGGGTGTCAGAACAAGTCCTATATGGGCAGTTGACCAGACTCTCTCCCGCTTGCCGAGAGAGTCTGGCTACGCGAGACTACTTGAACGTGGCAGCATTTGGAATGTGATTACATAGTGGAGGGGATTCAGTACTTCTGAATGCACCCCCTCCTCTCTTCTTACTTTGTTGTTCCTCCTCCATCCTCATGCTCCTTGGTCTTCCTCCTCCTCCTCCTCCTCCTCCTCCTCCTCCTCTTCCTACACTCCCTCTTCCTCCTCCTCCTCCTCCTCCTCTTCCTACACTCCCTCTTCCTCCTCCTCCTCCTCCTCCTCCTCCTCTTCCTCCTCCTCTTCCTACACTCCCTCTTTCACTCCTCCTCTTTTTCTCCTCCTCCTCCACTCCTTTTATTTTACCATCTTCAGGGTGTTCTTGGATAATGCACACTGTGAGTCTGGTAGTGCAAGGGTTGACCTGATACCTGGGGGAGGCACCTCCAGTTCATTGTGTTTGCAGGAGCATGCAACAATCATTCAAGATTGAGTGGTATAACAATGCATTTAGTACACTTACCTGCTGGTAGAGGTATGAGTCATACACTCAGAGAAAGTATGCTGACATGGAGTAATGATTGGATGTACATGTGCACATTGTACATGTACATACATGTATCTCTAAACCATTGCTTATTTCAAGGAAATGGGTCCATATACATGATCAATCTCGTACATGTATATGCAACAAGGGAAATCAAGTAAGGCAAAGTCTGAAGGCAGACATTGAAAAAAAACACTGAGCTGCCTCAGACAGGATTCAAACCCGTGACCACCGGGTTACTAGTACAGTGCTCTGCTAACTGAGCTACTGAGGCAGCCCAGTCGGCTGGGTTCAAATCTACAGTATATAGGCAAGGTAAGGCAAGGCAAGCATATACAATGTACATCCAGCCTGATGAACGGGCTAATTCTAACTTATGCATGTGACCACAGAGGTGCGTGGGTTCAAATCCCACCTGAGGCAGCTCTTCTTTTTCTCTCAAAAGGAAGAAGTGAGCCGGTCTCAGGTGGTGTTGTTGTGTTGCCTTGTTTTGTATTGAATAGGTCTCATAGATTTAATCATGTACACTGTAGTAGGCTCATGATTCCTGTAGTTCTATACAAGATGATGTGAAGACCTCAGAAGCACAGCTACAACACAAGTCATCCAGTGGTGTCTGCCAAGTAGGGCCAAAGGTTTCTTACCATAAGGAGATTGGAATGAAGCATGACATAGCCATAGTTCATTTGATTTCCAGGCACATGCATGCATGGAACCTTTCCAGTTGTGAGATAGGCATCATAAGAAGAAGAAAACTGCAATTCAGGAGTACTACATGTATACAGAAGCATGATGTACACGATATTTTTCCTGGTTGTTTACATCTGCTGCTTCCCAAATGTTATTAGCATGCAAGGGTATGTGTGTTTGGAGGTCCCTGCCTTATTGTGAAGTGACTTTTGGCTTATTTGGCTTTTTGTCTTCTGTCAGTCCCAATAGCACAATGTGTGGCACTTGGCCTCATGCCAGGAGCATTATTCCTGGACAGGTCACCTTGCCTACCCCTGTATGGGCCTAGTATCACAGCTCATTGGCTGTGTCACCAAGGGGGGGGGGGACCAGTGCCCTATGCAGTGTTGATATTTTGTCTTGTGAGCTAGGCATGTAGGTATGCGGGCAACATTCGTGTGGTTGTCACTGTGATGTTTTGTGGTGCATTGGACTGCTCAAGTATTCAATTAGTACCTGCCTGGGCAGGTCACTACCTGTTGCAAGTCATATCTTAAACTGACAATTACATGTAGCTAGATGTACGTACATGTACATGTACTATGTGCACCTTAGCCATAAAGGAATGCTACAATGTACTGTATGAAAGGCAGTATGAACTCCTGGAGTATTGCAACAATGGTGTTCCATCTGTAGTCATCTGCATGTACATGCAAAACTGGTTGTGTTCATCTGACACTTAATAACATGTAGCTTGTACAGTAACTGTTGCTATATGGTTTTTAGCTGGAGATTGTAATCTTGTGTGCAAGTCACATGCTGACTGTGAACAATACCTGTAGTAGTCACATGTACATATACACACACATGAACCCTCAAACTATAGCTGGCTGGATTACTCCTACTATGACACAACAGTTACATGTATGTTGGATGGTTCTGGAATATGTCAAGCTCTTTACTAGTTGGCTTGAATTCTGTATGAGCTCATACGTAACATACATGTACTTACATACGTGTACTTACAATAGCCCTGCAAGGACCTTGGCCCCAATTCTGACACCCACACATAATATCTGCCAGTCCAACAAGTTGGTTCAGCTATGTATACACTCTGTGCATGTAAGTATGTGGATAGTTTGTTTGGTTTGCATATATTTCCCTAACCAAGATTTAATCCTTTCTTTCCCCAAATAGCATCTACAAAACTCCTTGTACATGTACATGTATCCTTACTAGTTGCCATAACTGTGCTGCACTCATTTGTCTCTGGCAGTACTGCTTGCAGTACAGTGGGTCTGTAGTCAACTGATTTGATAACATAAGACATGTACATGTACATGCATTCCTTACTGGCTCATGATGTCACATTTCTTGGAATCTGTGTCACTCTATGGGGTACTTTTATACCCTCTGTATGGACTGTGCACTGGCCATAGCAGGTGGTTAGGCAGAGGAGGAGGCCAGACTGGGCCACATCTGTAGCACTTCTGTTACGAGTTGTCTGACAGGATGAATACCTTTAGGGGCAATAGGTCTATAGGGGAGCAAATTCCTCAACACCTCAGGGTCAACACGCTCTCTGACATGCATACATTGTACACTATACATCTGCAGTATCTCAGAACTGTGTGGTGAGGGACAGTGTGAGATGCTGGACTCAGGAATGCACACTTTATGGCGCATATATACACATGATACAGTTCCGAGTCCAGTCTCTCAGAGTGAATGATAACAATAATGTGCACGTGGAATGCATGCCTAGAAGAAATGTACACCTGTGTTGTGCACATACGTATGTACATGTACCTGACATGTGCACGTGTGGTTTTTCTTGTCCATGTAGCACTGGCGTCTGTCCTGGGGCAGGAGGTGGATGAGGAGACGCTAAGACTGTCTGAGCACCCAGACATTGACATCAGAGGGAAAGTGAGTGTGGTAATGAGTGGATATGTTCAGTAGCTAAACAGGTCATCTCAAGCATGCTGGAGAATTATGGATATACATACCCATCAACATACCTGCATACGAATAGCACAGGTACTGTTGGCTATTCCCTTTTGAGAGCCCTCATGTCTCTTCTCTTGTTATGAGCTATGGATGTCTGTCATGTACATGCATATACATGCATCTATAATCTTTGACCCAACATGAGATGCGGGATGTGGATACATATATACATGTACATACATGCACGTGTACATGTACATGTACATGTTGGTCAACTGCTAGGTTACTATTTATTGTGTATGTAGGCTCATTAGCATTCTACAAGTGGAACATCACTCTGCCACATGAGAACATACTATGTACATGTACATGTACATGTACCAAATGGCCAGCAAACATTGCTTGTTGATTGTGCCTGATTGCCTGTATTCCCTATAACATACATGTACAATCATGTCTTTATTCATCATATCCACCATGCACCACACCTGTTTGTTCCATGCTGCAGTTCATTTAACAATTTCACGTAGTATATTATTCCTCATGCAGTTTCTGTGTTCATTACATTTCTCTCTTTTCCCCCTACATTTGTCATAATTATTATATGTAATTCCTCAACTGCCCCTGTCTCACCCTTTTCTCGCAACTTTTCCTCAGTTTCAAAAGCAGCGCATCAGGAAGCTCTGTCATAAGCACTTCTTCCCTGGAGAGCAGCACTTCCCTGTGGACACTCATGCAGCCAAACTCTTCTATCGACACCTCATATTTGAGGAGCATACTCGCTCCATGTACTGCTTTGTACAAAAGGTTGGTATTAGCATTTGTAGTAAAACACCTTGAGCCTGTCTGTCTGTCTGTCAGTTTGTGTCTGTCTATCTGTCTATCCATTCATCTGTCTGTCTGTCTGTCTGTCTATTTGTAGGCAATGAATGTGCTGAGAATGTGGCTACACCAGCTTGAGATGGGTGACCTAGTTAGCTTACCTGTCTGTCTGTCTACCTCCCTGTCTGTCTCTGTTTTGATAAGTAATTTGAGCTTTGACATAGAACAGTTTTACAAGCATTTCAGCCCCAGAACCTTCATCAACTCTAGCACTACATATCAAATACCACTCCATATTTTAATTACTTCTCAGTTGTTAGTATGTGGGAAAGGAGGAAGTATAAAACGTATGGAAGGAAAGCTTTCACTGGCCAGTTTTTTTCCTGAGTCCTTGGCTGGGGATCAGAAGAGCTTCTGGTGTTGGGAAGATGATAGAGAAGGTACCAGTAAGGGGGTGATTGCAGGTGGGTTAGTGGAGTCCAGCATGTGTTTATCTGGATGCTTTGCCCAGGACAATGGGTGTGTGGTCAATGGCAGCATTGCTATGGTGGGTGAGTATATCTCACTTCTCAGTTGTGTACATGTAGTGTTATGGCTTACTCTTCACATGTCTGTGTGTGTATTGGTTCGTGTGTATGTCTCTGCTGTACCTCTTGCTGTATCACACATGTACGTCTGTCTGTTGGTCCAGCACGAGCTCATTCAAGTGTACTTCATGGTCCATGTGCTCATGTGGCAAGTATGTTGACATGTGGAGTATATAGCACATATTGATTTGGCACTTGGAAACATCAATGTAGCCACTACTGTTAGCAAACTGAGCATGACGGTATCATGTATTCACAGTAGGCTGTTCATTGTGTTCTCCATGGTGAGGTTCATGGACATGTATGTGAAGGATACGGAGGAGTAGGTGTCCTTCTTGGGTCTGTAGTGTGTGGGCTACCTGTCGAGTGTGGCTGAACATCTCCAAGTGTGCTAGAGGCCATCAACTACTGTCTGAACATTGCTATACTTGCAAAAACTGTATAGTACATATATGCCGTACATGCGTTAGAGTTACCCTGTTTATCAGGGAAGAGACGACTTTGCCTTTGTAAAGATTCGGCCTGCCCAGCTGAGCTGCCTCCGTGGCTCAGTTGATAGAGTGTCTGCCCGGTATGCAGAATGTCGTGGGTTCGAGTCCCGCCTGAGGCAGCTCTTCTTTTTCTCTGGAGAAAAAGGGAGTTGTCTTCAGGCGTAGTTGCTTTGCTTGTCTAGTCTCAAACTGTGAAAACCAGCAGCCACCTGGGATTGAACCGGGGGCCTCTGACTTAAGCTGTCAGTGCTTTACCACCTGAGCTATGGCCACCGGATGACAGCCAGCCCATGTACATGTAGTACACGGAATGGCGGAATGTGTTGTAGAGGTGTGGTCTCAGTTGACACTGCTCTACACTGACATTTCAGTACTAGAATACATGTACTTCACTCCTCTCTGATGTCTCAGTACATACACTCATTGTGATCGTCTTCATGTATAGCATTATAGGCCAAATGTTTCTCTTTCCTGGCTCAGTGGCTCTCCTCTGAAGTGTGACCTCTTCCTTATCCCACTGCTGTCTTGAGTTACAATATACTTCTTGTTACCTTCTTCCTACTTGGGCTGGATTTGAGCCTGGGGGTGCTTTTCCTCACCGTGGCTTCATCCACCAGCTGCTAATACACCAGTTAGTCATCCTGCGACAAAATCACAAATACAATCAGATGTTGGGTTCTGCAGAGTTACTCGCACACATGCATACATGTTTATGCAACACTGTGGGAAGGGAAAAACTGCATTGCCACTTGCATGCAGTGATGAATATTTGCAGGTGTCCATGCATACCACCTCACTGGGAAATTTCCAGAATTATGCTAAGGAGGAAGCCCTGACATGTTACAACAGGAAACCATTAAAGGAATGATTTTGTAAATAATTGCAGCACTTCATGTTAGCTTCGTACCCAGGCCCCTCCCACGAGGGAGGGGCCTGGGTATGAGGTTACACCTCACATATATTGTGCACTCTGTCACACTCCAACCCGCATCCAGTGTGTGACTATCCTGCACTGTTATCACATGTGTAGCTTCTCCATGTGATAGATGTGCATGTACTTCTCTGGCAATACATAGCCCTATGAGTGTGACTATGTTGAGAAACCTACATGTACGTGGAGATGGCAGCTATGTACATGTAGCTTAAAACCAGCTGGGTTTTAATGTACATGTACATATGTAAGAGTGAGTACTCATCCACCTGTCCCCTCTCTCTACCACAGATTGGCTGTACCAATATGAAACGGCTCATGCTGTACATGGGGGGCCATCTCCCCTTCAGTACTGTTGAGTGGCGATGGGTGAATGATAGAACTTATATTGAACCAGCACTCAAGCACGCTTCTCTCAAGAACGCAACCCTCACCAAAGTGCAACGTGCAAATATGATACAAGGCTACTACAAGTTTATGATGGTTCGTAACCCTTTAGAAAGACTTGTGTCTGGCTATCGAAACAAGATTGAACCACCTTTGGACTATGAAAAGCAGGATTCATTTCCTCACAAAATTAAGAAAGACATTCTCCTACGGTATCGACTAACTGACTACCTCAGTTGGCAGGCAGCCTCCAAGCCTAAGAGGGCTGATCTCAATGTTACCTTTTCTGAATTTGTGCAGTATTTGATAGACATGGAAAAGGAAGAACTAAATGAGCATTTTCGTCCCTCAATGGACATATGCCATCCATGTCTAATACAATATGATTTTTATGGCAACTTCAAGACATTTTCTCGTGATGCTCAAGCATTGATCAAGAAACTCGGAATGAATCCACTCTACTATCGAGATGAGAGTCTGCACAGCCCTGAAAGCCAGACAGCCCAACTCCTACAGCACTACTATGATCAGCTGCCTTCAAGAGAGAAGGTGAAACTACTAGGGGCATGGTACGATGAGCTAGCCTTCTACTATACCCTCTATCCCTCGGAACGCTACAGCCATAGAACTATGCTTGGTGTTGACTGTTGACCACCCACTACAAGTGTCATGATATTACAGGTTTTGTAAATTATGTACTGTAGTTCATTTAACTGCACTCTTGTAAATCATTATGCAGTAAAGTATCAGATGTATACTTTTCAACATACACTACCCCAAAACTATCAATGATGCTAAACACCCTATTTTCACTGCAGTTATAAGTATAGTATATTATTACATGTATAAAAGAAGCAGTGCCAAGGGTGTGCATGTAGCAGGACTTCAAACACAGTGCAACAATTGATTTGTTCCAGGACTAAAATACTTCCATGAAACCCCATTTTCAGCCTAAACAACTATTTTTGATAGTTTCAAAGTTAATGAACTTTGCATAGCAGAAAACTTAATAGAAACAGGATGTTTTGGTCCAGAGACCTTCCTTAGCTGAATACAATAACTAGCAATGAAACAAGATTAAGTATAACCATGACACAGAAATGACGTAACATAATGAACAGATACCAATGATGACCAAAATAAGCAACACCTAGGGGCATGCCTATTCATTGCGAATCAATGGTAACCATACATCATTGAGAGAGAGTCCACAATCAAGGTTACTGGTATGGGGTTGGGTTTGGATATGTACTGCCTCCAATGTCCATGAGCGTGTTTCAACCTCTCTTATCTTGACACCTGTCCAGTTAACTCTATGGCTCTAATCCCATGCATGCACTTCCACTCCATTGGTCCTGTCTCCATTCCTCACTGCTCTCCTGTGTTCAAGCATCCTCTTCCCCATATATCTTCCTGTCTCCCCAATGTATATTGTCTCACTGTCCAAACAGGGAATCTCATAGATCACCCCAGTTTTCTTCTCGTCCAGTGTTGGGGTCTTCACTTTTGTGAGGAGCTGTTACATGGTCTGAAGACTACCCTTATGTCTAGATCCTTGCATAGTCTCTGAATCTCTTCAGAGAGATGTCTAACATAGAGTAGACATAGTGTCTTTAGCTTTGTTTGTGGCTCCATAGTTTGAACCAGATCATGAGGGACATGGGGTGGTTGGTTCAAGGTGCTTTGGATCAATTTCCTAGGGTACCTGTTAGCATGAAAAACTCTCCTTAGATGTTCAAGTTCCTCCATCCTGCTCTCAGCATCACACACATACCCTAGGAAACTGATCCATTATATTAGTTATTGTATTCAGCTAAGGAAGGTCTACGGACCGAAATGTCCTGTTTCTTCTGCTATGCAAAGTTCATTAACTTTGAAACTAGTAAACTATACGTAGCAATGAGCCTATACAGTTTCAACTATTTTTTATGTCTAAACACACACGACAATTATCTATGTCAAGAGGGAACACTGTGAAAGTACATGTATATACATGTACATAAACAGTTCAGGTAGCATAATTATGTTAAAGGATATTCACCCTCCTAGTCAACAAAGGGCATCAAGTTCAAGTTAATTGTGTGTGCCAACTGGCCCATCTCTGGCAACTTATTTCACAAATATTGTATAACAGTTGATCCCCATGCATGTTCACATCTTGCATGTAACTGAAATGGTACCCTCAGCCCATGGGTGAAATGGCCAGAATGCATCACTTCAAGGGGTACATGTACATATATGTACTTAATCAACTCTATTCACCCGGCCCACTAACCAGTACTTACATAACCCACTTAGGCTTTCCTAGGCACCATTCTTTTGGATTTGAGTGGTTATATTGCCCTCACGGGTACATAGTGACATAGTGGACATCATTACTTGGTGATGGAATTATCGTTGGTGACACAGGTGGAAAAAGAAAGAATGGAAAAATTGACAAACTTCCATCCGGAACATCAAACCTGAGCACAGTGACTATATAGGAGTCCAGTGCACCAAACACCAAGCCACTACTCCAGACAAGTTTGTGTCCCAATTCCTCCTTATGAACACCAAGCCATTACTCTGGACAACATTTTGCCTCTCCATTCTTCACATAAGCACAATGTCAAATGAAAAATGGGGAAACAAACCTTTGCCTGGAGTAATGGCTTGGTGCTTGGCGACTGGACTTCTAGTCAATGGACCCCTGTTCAGTGCTCTGGATGGAACCTTCCACTTGTGTCACCCTCACAGGGAAACCTGAAAGCTAATATCAAACTGAAACTTACCTAAACAACTAAAGCAAGACTAGTGTTTTGTTATGTGCTACTACTTTCTGGCAGCAAAGATTAGATGAACAGATGAGGTACTTATCCAGCTGAAGCTACACTATGTGTACAAGTTCTGAGAACCACAATGTACGTATATACTTCCCCGGACAGTACCTAGGTACCTGGCTGCACATACCATGTAACTACTAACTAATACAGTCACGAGAAGTAGACATATTTGTCAAAGCATGCTAAAAGAACTGAATATTGTGAATTCCACATACCACATGCCCAATACATTACGCACATGATAGCATTTGTCTGAGAAAAGCATGAACAAGTCTGAAATGATCTAATACACAAATCACTTTCTTCTGTGCTTCAAGAGTGAATTCCTGAGAGAAACCTGCAAAGCAGAAAAAGACAAGATACCTCACAGAACCAGAGCTCAGTGTTCAAGAGATAGAGAAAAATGAAAGGATTGTATCTGCAAAAGGTATGCATAATATGTATCCACAGATGCCATGTGGTGTAGGCATGAGCCCAATCTGCTCCGAAAGTTACCTATTTTTCTTTCTAGCATTTCTCAAAATGGTTGCCTATTTTTCTTCCAATTTTTCTCGTTTTATGCAACACATGCGCTTTCCCACTGGCAGCGGATTGGCCCAAATCTTTCGTTTCCCAGCGAGTTCCGAGTGCTTTGGACATTTTAGTCGATCCAGAATAGTGTTTACACATGAAGTAACTGCTACTGTTACTGCTAGTAGCATCACTGTCGCTGGGACGTACAAGCTATACGCAAACTGGAAGACATGTTCACCTCATACTCGTGCCACGTGGTCTCTAATACACGCACTCAGGGTCACCAACTAAATTTTGCCAGCATAATGCTGCCTGCTTACACGGACCCTTTTTTCTGCCAGCAGATTGGGCGCATGCCTAATGTGGTGAAGGAAACATGACATTGACCATAGTGCAGAACCGAAATGGACCTATAACACCTTGAGAGCCTAAGTACAGTGCGGTCTCAGTCTAATACACTAGAGGTGTTAACAGCTCATAGTAATACAAAAATTCATATGTAAAACCATTACTACCAGCCTAATCTGTTGTATGCCTACCACAAAACATGCTTACTTGTTTTTCTCTAAAGGAACGTTTGCCTTTCACTCTGATTGACTTCTTTTGTCTCATCATTACGAAGGATTTATTCTTTGCTTTCTGTTGGTTTGTGGTGCTGCTGTGGGGGTTGAGTTTAGCCCTCTTGTGACCATAGTGCTTTACCTCCGGGCCAGTCTGTGGGGAGGTAGAAGAGCTGCATGTGTATATATGTAACAATATTCAAGAGCAGTATCAATGAAGGAGGAAGCCTACACAAGTACATGCATGTACATATGTTAGGCAAAACGTATGTTACCAGTGAAGAATATATACAACAAAATATGACTTTCTTGTGGTTGACATGATAAAAACAGGCTGATTTCTGAAATTCAGCACACATGGAAGGGTGAGTTTAGATGATGCAGCCTCACAACGTTGGATGGCAACCTTGGTACTGGATCTTTCAAATGATATGGTTCAGAACATATGGAGTTTTTGTAATATGCAAGATTATCATGTGATTTATATACATGTATGTACAATCCTCTCAAACACCCTCTGTACATACATGTACATGTACATAATTGAGTGCAAATGCACCAAAAGACTAATTTTACATGTACATTTTTTACGTGACAGGTGATACACGTGGCAGGAAAAACTATCACATGCACCTTATCCTTGGAGCACGCCAGTCTTCTCAAGTCTGTCTCCTCAAGCCTGTCTTACTTGCATCCCACCTTCTCTTGATCCCACAAGGCACAGGATGGAGGTGACAAAATTACATGTATGGTCTGGCATCTGGTGGGCTTATTAATGTCATCGTACGAAAGCCAGGGGCTAACACTAGTGAATATGTGCTCAGAAGTGCCTCTACTTGTTGCTTCCTATCAACCACTGCAACAGCCTTGATGGTAACCAGTCTTGTCCAAGGAGAGACAACTCATTCCTATTCACTGCTGCATGCATTCCTTCATGCTCATTGCATGTCGCCTAGCTTGACCAGCACCTGGCCCACCACAGGGATAGGCTTAGCGGTGCAGGAAGAAACTAATTACTGACTTCCCCAGGATTGCTTGTGGGAAATAGTTGCTCGGAATCTGGATTGCCTGGAATGTGACACAGTTAGTCCAATCTTATAGGGCTTCTGTTTAGCTGGGGTCAAGGTATATACTTGACACAGGATATCCTCTCTAAAGGCTGGAGAAAGCTAGTGATACTTCCTCCATGGACACCCACCTGGCTGCCATCCCACCCACCTGAGCCACATACTTTTGCAAGGTGCCCCTTCTTCCGGCACACAGTGTCATAGTGCCAGTATGACTCAGGGCTCTGTCTCAAAGTGAGCATGATGGTTATCAGCAAGCCCTCTAGATTGTTGTCCAGGGATTGTGTTATTCCATTCTAGAGCCCTAAAGTGGCTTCAGCAGCTAGAGGCATTGGATCAGCTGGACAATGGATGATGGGAGCTCCTCATCTGGGTGATCAAGCAGTAATCTCTATCAAGCAACAAGGAACTTGCTCACAGGATGATGAAGCTGCTGCAAGGCCGTCTTAAGGGCACTCCTGACACTTTGTGCTAAAAAAGTACAAAAATTAATGGTTTTCTGAATTTGTTATTATGCATTGATAGTGCTCAGTATTAGCAGTTGCTACTACAGTTGATTCTTGATGCTGGGTACAGTGGAATGGCTGACCATCTCACTGACTCTGTGCGGGGCTTAGGTGAGCACAGTCATCAGTGGAAGTGGAGGAGCACATGAACATAATTATTGTAATAAAGAATGTGAACAATCTCATGACAGCAGCAGAGCATTTGGCAACTGCCACCACACCCACTCTACTAAAGTATGGAATGTACTAATAGTATAATTGTATAAGCTAAGATGTTTATTTACTGGTAGGCCAGTAACGGCAGATGTTTTAGCTTAGGGTGGAGAGAGAAAGAAATTCTTGGAAAATATCCAAGGACTCAGTTGGGAATAGACCTCCTAATTACCAGTCAGGTGAGCACCTGACTGCTCACCTGTCTGGTAATCAGGAGGTCTTGGCTTTGAAGTGAGAACAAATTTGAAATGATGCACCTGATGAAACAAGCAATTGATGTTGCCGAGATCAAATACCACAAATTGAATGGGTATACAGCCATATCTCCTCTCCTCACATGAGGCTGCTGTGGTGGCTGATCTGTGGTGGCTGATTTGTTTGCTAGTATCTGAAATGAGTTTGCGAGAACGACATCCACCACTAGTGTACTGTTATGCAATAAAAAGGTACACATTTTCCAAAATACAGAGGGCTGTAGGGATGGCCTTCTCACACTGAGGTTTTGACACTGCCATTCCTACATATCTCTACAATTTGGAAGATGGTTTGTTACATTTGTAAATTAAGGTAGGGCTTCACTGTACCCTGAGCATTGATATTCTCTCCGCCTTTGTCCTTTTCAGTCTGCTCTGAATGGTAGTGATGGCAGCCTCAGACAGGAGCTCTCCCTGTTCACTGCATGTGGTACCAATATCAACTTGTGTTCACCATGCCTAGTACCTTATACTTCAAAGTGCTCACAATCATGCATTATGAACAAATACATGTACCTACATTGTATCTGTACACATGTGTACATACATGAACATAGCACTTGTGTTAACGTACATGTACATGTAGGTACTCAAGTTTTCTAGCACATTACTCATCTACGTGTACCTTTGGTCCTCTTCCAATGCCAGAAGCTGTGCTGCTCTGCTCTGCCCTTGCTTGGGTTGTAGCTGGGCACATACCTGTCTCAGCCTGAGCTGACGGAACTCATCATCTGTTAGCAACTATTGGAAGATGAAGAAAACAACCAACCATACACCACAGGAAGTGACAGGGACAGCCACCATGTTGAATTGCTTGCACAGCTACGTACATGGATTGCCTTTGTCTTGTATTAAATTCTGACATATATCCTCCCTCATAGACATTACATCATGTTAGAATTATTGTAGAAATTAATAACTTCGCAGAATGTTCACAACAAAGACGGTTATTTACAGCCCCTCATTTCAGAGTTTCACATGAAAATTGATTAAGAACCACCATACACAATTATTCACCACACCTCATTTACATGTATGCAATCAAAATTATGGAAACTTACAAAATGCATACATGTACATGTACATGTATGCATTCTGTGATGGTTTGAAACTCTACATGTATAATTATTATATACATAATCTATACCATTGCAAAAGTGCCAGTGGTTTTGGCAACAGCACCAGTGCCTGCAAAATGTATGCAGAACATGCATACCTGTAAATGGCTGGTGCACAGTCTGACCATGATACATGTGAATTACAGGTTACAGTACAGACTCTATACCATACACATAGGGCCTACCCTGCTTTGGCTGATAGTGGTTGCTCTCTCCACTCGTTGCTTCTTCAGTTGCAGTACCACCTCACCCTGTCCCTCCTCACCTCCCTCCACCTCCACCCTCCTCTCTTCCTCTCTCCTCCGCTTTCTCTCCCTCTTCATCTCCCTCTTGCTTCTGGAGCTGGACTGACTCCATGACTTCAGAGACTTGGAGCTGCCCGTTCTCAACTTGGAGGTCGCCATACTTCCAACACTCTCCTTCTCTACATCATCCTCTCTTCTACTCTTCCCCAAACCAGTACCAGCCAGCTGATGGGTGCATAAAAGTGAAAAATTATGCATGTGAATTACATCATATACATGTAACATCATTGTAGTACATGCATGTCTATCATTTGCATCTCAAGTTGGGAGGAGCAAGGAAGTAATGTACCGAGATTTGGGATCGAAAATGGAGTTACATATGTGTGATTGTGCACATGCATGTACATACATATGCACAAGTATCTTGTCTGCAGGTCTTCTCTTCTCCCTCTTCTTCCTCCTCCTCCTCCTCCTCCTCCTCCTCCACCTCCTCTTCCTCCTCCTCCTCTTCCTCCTCCTCCTCTTCCTCATTCTCCTCCACCTCCTCTTCCTCCTCCTCCTCCTCCTCCTCCTCGTCCTCCTCCCAACTCCACAGGTCTTCAGCATCATCTTTTGTGTCAGACTCATGGCCTGGTTCACTGTGGTGTGGTGTATACACACACATACAGTATACATGTACATGTATTTCTACATGTGTGCAGGTAAGGGTTAGCATGTGATAGACAACCTTACATGGTGTACATCTTTATAGGTGTCTTATTAGATTTGCTGTGATCCTCTGGCAATGTGCCATCATGATCAGAAGGGCTGGCACCAAGAGCAGTATCCCTCCATTTCTTTTCTTCTTCCTCATCGCTGGAGTGGTATACATCTACCCACCCAGATGTGGAGTCTGAGATGTAATAGAGACCGGTGCTGGTGACCTGCAAGCTTGTGTACGCATACACTAACCTTCACCCTCTGAGCCATTCTCAGGTCCATCTGATGGAAGGTCTACTAACTAAAGAAATATCAAAAAAGATCATGTGTCAGCTACTGATTCCATTAATATGGGCAAGTCTGAGTGATACTCTACGTACATCATTTGCTACTGTGCAGTGCTCTTGTCCGTGCTATGCTATTGGCACTGCTCATGCTGTGCTAAAATTGTTGTAAATACACAGCACACACACACATAATTGTCTGCTGTGTAAAGCTCTCTACCACTCTCTTGAATTACTAATACTGCTGTCCTGTTCAGTGGTTCAGGCAAGCTACTGACCTCCATCCCTGGTATGTGCTCCTTAGCCACCAACTCTCCATACTCTCTGGCTCTCTGTGGAGCAGCTTCAGTAGGACGACCCTGTGTGTTAATACTTCTGGTTAGGCATGTCCATACTACACGTACATGTATGTCAATGTTCATAATCATCACTCTGTTCTGTTCTCAACATGAAGTACATGTACATGTAAGTAAGAAATGAGGGACTAATAGGAGCTTACTGTGTTCACATACATGCATTCAACCACAAACACACGGCAATATGTCACATACATGTTTACCAGGTGGTATAGAGATAACCACTGAGCTGCCTGGGTAGCTTAGTGGATAGAGCACTGGCCTAGAGAAACAGTGATGTGGGTTCGAATCCCACCTGGGGCAGCTCACTTTTTCTTTGAAAAGGAGAAAGAGTGAGCCATCTCAGGTGGTGTTGTTGTGTTGCCTTGCTTTGTTTATTGTGTCTCCATTATTTAATCATGTGTATGTACTGTATCTATTGCTGCCATCATTCTTTCATGGATTGAATTAAGAGAACCAACTAGACACACTTCTCTGCTTGTATTAGTTCAACCCACCCTGTCCTTCCTCTGAAGCAGCTCTGGCCTGACATTCCTGTAGAGCTGTATCAGTGAGCGAGCAGACATGACCACACCCTTGTCCCTGTAGCTCTTGTAGCTGGACAAGTCCTGCAGCATGTCTTTGGACATCACTAGAGGACACCGGGCACATACCTCACGCACTGTATTCAAACTGTGAAGGTTGGAGAAAGAAAAGTAAGAGATCTATAACTTTGCAATGCATTGGGTGACTGTGTAATATCTAGGCCTAAGGGCAGTTTATGGCCCAGGGAGTTGTGGTTCTCAATTTATTCAGTCAAAGAGAGAAGGCAAGCAAAGCAACTACTACAAATGTATACATGTACTGATGTACACAGGTACGTACATATGTACAGGTACATATGTCATCAGTTCATGCATGCGGGAATGGAAGTAAAGTTGCCAGTGTACATAACTTAACACAGGAATGCAGACTTAAACTGTGTACATGTAATTTCCTAGCTACTAGCTACATGCACATGTAGAGTACATGTAACCTGCTCACACTTGATCACCCATAATGCTCAGCATTTCACTAGTTTCATGCTTAGTCTCACACTCCATGAGCATAACTACACATACATTGTACATGTACATGCACATCTACCCATACCCCATTGCTATTGCATCACTACTGTTCCTCTCTGTGACAAAGTTGTTCACTACAGCTCTCACAGTAGGTTCCAGAACCTGAATAGATGGTGGTACACACAAGTATATATACATGTACAAAGAAAGAGAGAAGAAAGGAGAGAGACAGAAGAGGTTATGCAAAAATAAGAGTTGCACAGTGTAATTAAAAAATGCAACAGTAAGAATTACCCGGCCGACTGGACTGCCTCGGTAGCTCAGTTGGCAGAGCACTGGACTAGCAACCCGGTGGTCATGGGTTTGAATCCCGTCCGAGGCAGCTCAGTGTTTTTTCACTGTCTGCCTTCGGACTTTGCCTTTACTTGCTTTCCCTTGTTTTGATTTGCATATACATGTACAAGATTGATCATGTACAAACTGCAGCTACAGAGAAGAACAAATACATGAGGAAAGGCTTGGGAATATGTTTAGAGAACTGTGCAAAACTGGCAGCCACCTGGGATTGAACTGGGGGCCTCTGACTCTAGCCATCAGTGCTCTACCACCTGAGCTATGGCTACCAGGTGACAGCCAGCCTTCACAATTTTCAATATTACTCCGTATGTGCCGTCAGAGTCCCGCTAGGGATCAACCGGTAACTCCTCTCCATCAGGGGAGGAGCCACACTGAGTGAAATATTCTATTTATTCATAGCAGTACACGTGAAGCTGGCTCTCCCCTAAGGAGCCACTGAACACAACACACAAGCTACGTTATATGTACATGTACATAGTATATCCGTACGCGATTAATTCAGTAACATGAAGTACAGGCAAGGGCATATGGTAGCTTAGTGGATAGAGCACTGGTCTAAAGAAACAGTGATGTGGGTTCGAATCCTACCTGGGGCAGCTCACCTTTCCTTTGAAAAGGAGAAAAAGTGAGCCGTCTCATGATCAGGTGGTGTTGTTGTGTTGCCTTGCTTTGTTTATTGTGTCTCCATTATTTAATCATGTACATGTACATGTACACTGTACGTACACAATAACTTTTGTAGTGCAAGGACTCTTAGATACTATGAACTTATACTGTACCTCAGGAGGGACAAGGTCATGGCTGGCCTGAGCTAGGTATGTCATGATCTTGGTAACTTCTGGATAGGGTAATGAGATGCATGTACATGTACACATGTGCACACACAATGTACATGTATATTCACTGACACACATGTATGTACAGAAATACCAACTGCCCTAACATGCAACACAGGTACGTAGTAATTATGTGGAGATATACATACTTGTACATGTATGTATGTACCTCTCTGATGAGGTTGGAGATAACGTTGCAGGAATGGGTAGAAGTTGAACATAAATAGCTGTATGTACATGAGGAGAAGGAATAAGTGCACATTATTTAATACCAAAATTAATGTCTACTTTGTATTTTACAATTTGTGAATTCCTTCTTAGGAAATACAACACGCTGTGAGAGGTACTGTACATGTACATGTACATGTACATTGCTGTCTAAAGTAGCAAAAATACACTCCAGGAAAGCTACATGCATGTACATGTATGCAACTATACAGTGACATTACTGTGCATCCATACTGATGCCAGGACTTAGAACAAAGACACTAAATCTGAATTTCAATACATGTGCATCCCAACAATTCCATAGGGATTAAAAAACAAAAGAACGGTAACTGTAGGCGCAATAGAAAACAGGGTACAAACACTAGATGACAATCCACGACAACAGAGCACTATTGACATACTATATCATTATTTGATGTTTAAAACTACACCTGAAGTGCACACTTCACATGAAGATACACATTAATGTGCTAAATACCCATGTACAGTGTACATGAATGTCCACAAACAAGTAGATGTACAGATACATGTATGTGCAATTCATTACCTTGTGCACTCCAATGAGTTGTGCTATAAGAGCCATCATCATGAGTTTGATGTCAAATTTCTCTGTTGCTCTTTCTAGTCGCTGAAACAGCTTCTCAGCAAACTCCTGAGGATCATGGATCAGGTGTAGAGCAGAGAACCTTACATCTATGGGAGCCTTGCGCTTTTTGTGCTGTTTCTGCAATTGTATCCATGTACAGTGCATGTGAACATGATGCACACACATAGTACACAATGTATACATCTGTATTACATGCATATATATAATTTGTGGCGAGCATGAGCGAGCCCCACACTAGCGGTACCTTGCTGCGCAATCCTCCAGTATATGGTACGTACGTCACCCCCTGGCCCGCACTACTCACAAACGTAACTGGCTCAATGACATCATTCAATAATTCCATATATGACGCATGGCAGAGTGGATGGTTCCCTCTGCTGCTTGCTCTTACGCTTTCTATACATTTGATGAAGCTACAAAAAGTAAAACGTGACAGTCAGACCTGTGTAGTCTATGGCAATACTACCTTTTAGTGTGCCTTAGTGTCAAAAGTCATTCAAATGAGTTAGCAATTACATGACAGCAAACTATGAACTAACCAAACCTCTGTCTGTCTCTCTGTCAGTTTCTGTCTCTGTCTCTCTGTGTCTCTGTATGTCTCTGTCTCTGTCTCTGTCTCTGTCTCCCTCTCCCTCTCCCTCTCCCTCTCCCTCTCCCTCTCCCTCTCCCTCTCCCTCTCCCTCTCCCTCTCCCTCTCCCTCTCCCTCTCTCTCTCTCTCTCTCTCTCTCTCTCTCTCTCTCTCCTTCATAGGGATTTGACTGTCAAGTCTTCCTATCCTTAGCTTCATCCACTTATGTAGTATATGTACTGTACAGTGTACATGCATAAGTACATGTACAGTACATAATACGGACACATACACCTGTACATATATACATACATACATGTATATCGGTAGCTCAGTTGGTAGAGCATCTGCATGATATGCAGTATGTCATGGGATTGAGTCCCACCTGAGGCAGCTGATCTTTTTCCATGGAAAACAACTGCTATCTTCAGGCATAGATGCTTTACCTTGCCTTGTCTCTTTGACTGATGTTTACATGCAAATACACACACAAATGCGATATTCATGACCTCATTCCACCTACGTAATACTATACGAGGATACAAGGAAATATGTGAAGAAGGTAGCCAAGGCAGTCATGGTATTCGAGGTACCTGTGTGGTCATGGTAAATGTGTCAGTCATGGTGGTCATGGCAGCTGTGGATATGCCATCAAGTGTCAACTGAGGGTCTACTGACTTCCCAGTGGAACGTGCAGTGAGATGTACTGCATGGCACACAGCTTTCATTCCAGACCACAAGAGCCAGCCAGCCACAACTGAAAACAACTAAATGTGTGTCAAACAAGCCTGATGTGGTGAGATGGAGAAGTGGTAAACTAGATGTACTGTGGCAGTCAAGGTGTCTACAAGGGCCATGTTGAGATGACCACTGAGAGTGAGGTCACCTTGGTACATCCTGATCTACTGACTCCGATTTAAGAAAGAGGTACAGGACTTGCTTGAACAGGAAGGCCTATTAGTCTTGACCAGCTGTACAATTGTGATGAAACAGCACTGCGCTACAGGCCTATGGCCCTAAGGGTGTCTTCTCTTGCATGTACGCATGTGTACATGTAGGTCAGAGATACAGCTTTTGCCATCAAGAAGCTGAAAATATGTGTTACATTGATGACATGCTCAAATGCAGCTGGGTTGCACAAGTTGCCTTTGATAGTGATTGGCAAGGCAGCAAATGCCAGCTGCTTTAAGCATACATGTACATGTATCAAGAAAGCACTGCCTATCCACTACTGCTCACAGAAACTGCATGGATGAACTCAGATATATTTCTTTAACTGGTTTTGTTGCAGCAGTGACATTGCACTTGAAGGAAAAGGGGATAACAGCCAAAGCATCACCTTTGCTTGATAATGCACCTGCACATTCTAATGTAACATCTCCAGTCAATGTACATGTACATGTATGTGTAAGTATAAAACATTCTCCAAAATGTAGAGGGATGTAGAGATGCCAGTGCCAAAAACCTACATGTATATAGGTGTAGGCATGGTAGTTTGCAAGCAAGACAGGGCATACAAAGGCTACACAAGTAACCCCGTCCCTACATCTCTTTTTTTCATCTGGACGCCATGCTGAACTTAGTGGGAACAGCATCATACAGTTGTCCATGCTGAGTTCCTACCTTGAGAATTGCCTTGGCTCGTGCTACCTTCCTCTCTCTCTTTCTCCCACTCTTGATAATCTGTCTCGACAGCACCATGTCCCGCAGTGCAAGGGCTTCTGTCCCACTCTCATCGCTTGATTCAGTCTCCCTTTCCTCTGCCACCTCATCTCCAGTGAGGAAGAACCGCAGAGCAGTAGCCATGATCTGTACAGGTAAGGGGATACAAAACACACATACTATGATGTATCTCAAGGAGTCCAACACGTGAACTTGACTCTGAAAAGTACTACTGGTAGAAAAGTAGTTGTACATACGTATATGTATAGAAGCATCACACCTACACATATATACATGCATGTACATGTACATGTACGTACATGTGTGCAGATATATACCTTGGTAACCGGAGAAAAACAGGCAGTGGTAAGAACATTGACTGTCTTTACATCACGCCTGCAGCAGGAATATAACACTAGCACACAGTACACATATATGTATGTCATACACTGTTAACTATTATGTACTAGGAGCTTATGAGCGGCGAAGTTGCGTCATGGCTTCGCCGCTCATAAGCTCCTGGTACTACATGTAGAGGGAAAAGTAGCTCTACATACTGTATATGTATATGTAAGTGTGTACATTGACATGTGTACATGTCCAGGTTTACCATATATTCTTCCTGTACAGCTCTACCATCACATCCTAACAGAGGACAGCAAATGATGATGACATACCTACATACTACACATTTATATGTACATCAAACATTCATTTGGATTATAATATTATGTACATGTACTTGCCATGTTAAGCACTATAGTAGCTCTCTGACATACACATTTACTACATGTGTGCCACAACCTTACCAGAGACATTCTTGCAGCTACTGGGTGGCTATCCTTCAACATAGCATACATGAAGTTCTGCAGTGTCTGTGGTAAGATATGCATATAAAACATCAGGTAATGACAATACACATCATGTACATATGGCACCAGTCAAAAAGTGTTTCAAAAAATGTACATGTAGTACAAATGTATTATGATACTGCTTTAAGCATGTGGATCATGAACATTAGTAGCTGTGCAATACAGAGTGTTTCAGAAAGTCAGTAGACTCTCTATGTATGGATGGTGCCGACACACCCATAGTGCACGTACATTGGAAAGCCTTCCTAACTTGTAAACACTCGCGTTTTGACACTCTGATCACTGATTTGTTTGCTGGATTCTGAAAAAAACTTTCTTTCAGAATCAAGCAAACAAATCATATCTCTGTTGCTGACGGGTAGCAATGGCTGCTATGATCACTGATTTGTTTGCTGGATACAAATCAGTGATCATAGCAGCTATTGCTACCTGTCAGCAACAGAGATATGGGGATAGGGAGGGGCTTGAACATTATCTCTTAAAGTTGGGGAACCTTTTATACTTTGTGTGATTTTTTGGTGTACAATAGTCTAAAGGATGATGTTCTTCTTTCAAGAACAACATTCTCCTTAATGTACTAGCAAGCAAGAAAAAAGTATTCAAAGAATTGTCCAAAACATAGAAGGATATAGGAATGGCAGTGCCAAAAAAAGCCACAGAAATTAAATGTAAGGATGTACATGTAGATATCATGTACAGATGTATATTGCCAATATCATTCACATACACGTATGTACAATGTACATGTACATGTACATCAACTCAATCATACATGCAAGTAATACAAAAGGGCCTCACTCGATTCACTTTATTGTTCTTGTGCTTTGAGTTAATTCTCTTCAAGTCTGACACTATGTGAGAATATAGCACCTGACAACAGAAAATCAAGGAGGGTTACATGTATATGTACATATACATGTGTATGAACATACACAAAGGTACGTACATCCATACATGAACACTGATATTGGCTGAACACTTTCTGCGCATTTGTTGGCTGTTTGACTCCTACATGTACATGATTAAATCTATGAGACCTATTCAATACAAAACAAGGCAACACAACAACACCACCTGAGACCAGCTCACTTCTTCCTTTTGAGAGAAAAAGAAGAGCTGCCCCAGGTGGGATTCGAACCCACGCACCTCTCTTCTCCAGACGAGGCCTCTACCACTAAGCTACTGAGGCAGGGACCCTCAATGGCTCAAACATTTTAAAAAACCTAGCCCCAATGGCTTAGAAAATTTAAAAATACATGTACACTCTATATACAGTTGTACATGTTGCCAGTCTGTAGTCAACCATGTGCCTTGTTATCTGTTGTTTCCCGTTCACCCCAGCACAGCTGATGAGGCCTGGTATTGGCCGAAACACGTCCTGCGCATTGGGTGACTGTTTAACATCTACATGTAGGCCTAAGGGCCGTTCATGGCCTAGGGAGTTGTGTTATTCATGTATGTACAGTACATGTATATTCTATATACATGTACGTTACATGTACATAATGTGTACATGTACATGTACGTGCACAGTGTATGTACATGTACATGTAAATAGAGGTAAATACTTGTATGGTACACACCATAGGTTCATGTACAAACGCACCATCCTCAGTGCCTTGTCCTGACATCGAAACAGCTCAAAGAAGAGTTCCAGAATACTGCAAAGTAGAAGAGAACACACATGCATAAATATATATGCACCAAATTTCTAACAGGTGTGTGCAGTGTATACAATGTACAACTCTCCATTGTCCTTCCTATTCCTTTCCTCCCTCCCCTTCATGCACATGTACATGTTAGCCTGTTCATCAAGCTGGATGTATATTGTATATGCTTGCCTTGCCTTACCTTGCCTATACTACCGTAGATTTGAACCCAGCCAACTGGGCTGCCTTGGTAGCTCAGTTAGCAAGAGCACTGGACTAGCAACCCAGTGGTCACGGGTTTGAATCCCATCCGAGGCAGCTCAGTGTTTTTTTCACTGTCTGCCTTCGGACTTTGCCTTACTTGATTTCCCTTGTTTTAATGCATATACATGTACATGTACGAGATTGATCATGTATGCATATTCATACGTGTTGGGCTCAATGATGCCTTTATTCCTCAGTAGAATCAGTGCTCTACACAGAGTCTACATGATAGTAGGGAGAGAGGCAGAACAGGGGGGGAAGGACAGCATAAAGGCAATGATGGAAGATAGAAGAAAGGGGGGAGGGATTGGAAGGCAGTGGGAAAATAAGGTATATAAAATGAGGAGAGAACAAAATGCATGAATGTGGAGGAAAGTAGGAGTGGTGAAGACGCAAGGAAGTCACATGCACATACATGTACATGTACGTACATGTACATGCATACATATGCACAAACATACAGTACTATTCCTGAAACAGTAAACACAGTGAGAATGAAAGCACAGAAGTGCAAAACACTCAGTGCAAAGGACCCATGAATGCATCAAATATGGCCAAGATGTCCCTTATGAAAGTCATAAGATCTTACAATTTCTTGTAAAAAAACACTCCTGCTTATAAGATTATGATTATCTTAAAAGAGCATTATAAGATCTTATAAAATTTGTAAGAAAGTAGCCCATTCTTATAAGAAAGAGCTCTTTCTTATAATATGCTGTACATGTAAGTCTTATGGAAATGTCTTTGCTTCATATGGGAAAGTGCCATTTCTTGTAAGACAGGCCCATCTTTAGGTAAGATGGGCAGACCAATGTGGTACATGTACCAATGTCACATTTAGGACAGAATTTAAGTATGATTTCAAACCATATACTCCCCATCCCTGTCATCTGTCTTGTAGCTTTGCACTCCTACACCAACTTGCATACGTTTGTGTAGTGATAGTAGCTTTTGAAGGGACATGTTGGTGGCTGCTCAACAATATAGGGCTTGTGTTGCATAATCATGCATGAGGTACTTCATGCTTCATCATCGCTCCTATGACAACTAGTTACAATAATAGCATGTACTCTACATCCAGGTCTTGTCTCTATTCCTTTTTATGCAAGCCCTATATTCCCTTAGAAATTAAAATTTTTTAACTTACTTGTAAAATCAGTTGGTATGGTGGCTGCTACTGGCTGAAGAATCCCTACATATGCTGGGACCTGCCTTAACCCCCCTGAGTCTCTTGTGATTTGTTCAACATTTTTAGACTGTTCAACTGTTATTAACCCTCGCGCGCATGTGCGCAGAGGGTTATTGTAGTCGGTCTGTGTGTGTGTGTGTCCAGGCATGCACGGATTTTCTCCGTAACCGTAGAAGCTGCACTCTTCAAAGTTGGAGAATAGGAGAAGCATTGTAGTCTCTCGGAACTCGTGAACTCTGGAGCCGCTTGGTTGATGGTGAGGCTATCAGTGAGCGAAGGTAACTTTTCGAGGCTGTGTAAACTCGCGTTTTCGAGGTTCTACATGTATTAGCTACTAGTGGAGTGGAAGTACAAACAGTACGATCTGGTGTCACATATGCGGTTGGGAGCTTTTCGGCTCACATGTGTCCAGCCAAAGCGGTAAGCCTAGCTAGTACTTGGGTACGCACCTATTGGAGAAGTGTACGTTCTTGGGCTGCTCAAGCCCAAGCGAGCTTCTGTTCCTACTTAAACATCTAACACTGAGCTGATATAGTGTAATTATATTTCTGAGGTGATACTTCTACATGTAGCTGTACTGAGATGTTTCTTGTGTATATATGATCGATGAGACTGCCTTGATTTGTGGTAGGTTTCTTAGCCCTTTGTGTAAAGCTGTAAAAATGCATGTAATCCTGTTTTTAATAAAACTAGAACAAGACAAGGGGAGGGAAGGGAAGGGAAGGGAAGGGAAAGGGAGGGAGGGGAGGGAGGTTGTGTGTGTGTGTGTGTGTGTTTGCAAGTGCAATGTCTGTGAATGCTATTCAGCAGTGCTAGTCATAAGGCTAACATACACTTCTACAAAGACATGCATCACAAATGAATGGCATGACCACGGTGAATACATTTATCCATTATCCATCTCTAAGCTGCGCAAGGGTTATGCACTTTCCAAGTGCTTTTCATTTCTATTGCAGTGAAGTGCACATCACATAACTAGAAGATCTTGATAGGACAGCTGTAAGTACTCTTGTTTGTACAGATCAGTCAGTGGCTTTGGTAGTACACCTTGCTGACATAATGGCACAAAAGCTTCACAGTAGCAGGCATGACTGAAAACAGCACTGGTTTCCCTACTTTGAAGAACTCCAAGTACAATGATTCAGCTCAGTTGGAGTTGGTGTAAAGTCAGCCAAGGAACTGCACACTGACAATGAGGAATCAGCTGATTGTGACTGATTTAGAGTTTTTTGTGCTGGTACTGAAAAATCAATATCAGCAATCTCGAAGTGTGGTGATAACCACAAGCAAGGTAAAGAGGTACACGATGTGCTCTGCTTAGTTCGTGTGTTTACATCCAGAGAAAGAATAAAAAGCACTAAAGTGCAAACCCTCGGAGCAGTTGCATTGCATGCTAACAACAGCCTGCACAAATGATAGAAGCATTGTTGCCACTCAATTGAGCTATAGTTAGTCTAATGTCCTGCCTTGTTGTATGGTCTGTGCACGTACGCGTGTGCACATGCTATAGCCTCGTACACACATGCGCTTATGCGGGAACATTATCACTCGAGTTTTACGGACGTGAAATGGAGAGGTATACGAAACATTGCAACGTGAACAAAATGGCGGACTCAAGCTGGTCTGGTCCCTTGTAAGTATATAACGCTTCTAACTTTGTAACGAAGCAGTTTTAAAGAAAATGCCTTTATATTTTTGTGAAAATGTGCCACTCAAGCTGCTAGTGCCTTCAGTTAGACGTCTACTAGCACCAGTCCCTGGATTAGCTCCCGCGGATGGACACACAGACAGACAGACAGACAGACAGACACACAGGACAACTGCAGTAACCCTCTGGCGCATGCGCGCCGACGGTTAATGATGGCCGCTATGTGAGAGCATACCTCACCCAAGTTAGCCATGCAAGTGCAATGGGCACACAGATAATTCCTGGAGTTTGAGATTTTGCTTGTGAATGCCTCACTCGAGCTTTGACAACACAAACGTGTAGGGTGCTGGGGACTCTGCAGACAGTTACATTACCTACCCAACCATCCACAAACTGCTTGTATGCTTCCAAACTCTTATATACCTTAAGTTGTTGATGTGTATAGAGACTAGGCAAATATCAGGATATTGCACATCAGGTCAGTGCTGCCAATCGATACAGCTTGATGCCATTGAAGGCAGGTAAGGGTCTAGTCCTATTCTCTACACTGGCTAGCTTTTCACAGTACCTGCTATTAGCATGTTCATCCAACTCATAATAGTACACAGAATACATGGTTCCATCCGGGAGAGTTTCGTGTATATCCTTGGTATGGGGTAACTCGTCGGTGCCACTCACGCCAATACTGCACATGTTCTTTTGCCACTCAAAATGGCGTCATAGTAACAGTTGTCATGCATATATGACGTACATGTACATGTACGTGTAAAACCTCTACAGGTACAGCAAAGAGACATGAATACAACATGTGAAGAAATAGCAGTCCTCACTCACCATTCGAATATCAGGATGTAGTGTGGTAGAATGCTTGCGTAGTAACTGTTCAAGTTCAGATGGAAAACTGGCCATTTCCTGAGGATAACAAGGAGTGACCTAAGTGGAGGTAAGAATAAAGAGGGTAGAGGGAAGAAAAAAGGTACATGTATACACGTAAAACAAGACACATGTCCATGCATGTATACATGTACACTGTACATGTAGTACATGTACATGAACGTCCATAAGAGCAACGGAAAAAGTACATGTTACAATTATGTACAAGTATACATACATGTACATGTACTTGTGTACTACGAAAACTCTACATGTACAGGTATACACTGTACACATTATGTGTATGTGTACAAGTATATTGTACAACTACACTGCACATACGTACATGTAGGTACCTGACTAAGAAACATGATGATCTCAGATAGCTGAGGGGTCTCTTGAGAAGGTGAGAGAAACAGTAGTTGCAAAAGGGATTGGTAGTGATGGTACTGTTGAGTAAACTGGGTTGAACAAGAGGGGTATATACAATGAGAACACTGGTTGTGTAATACCACAGCACCTTCAATGTGTACATTTTGTGGTACACAGTAGATACTTGGGAATATTCAAGTATAAAAAACAGGCTCACACAATGCTATAGATAGGGTTCAAAGGCCATGCCAAGGCCATATACATGTACATGTACCTTCAGGGATTACAGCCACACCTACACACACAAGCTTGGCCCACAGTGACCATGAGGAACCAGGTTCGTAGTGACTCCCATTATTGGGCTGGAATGTATCTCAGATCAACAATAATATACATGTACATGTACAGGTACATGTAAATGTATGTACACCAAAGTGCATGATACTGTAACTACAACAATCATGCAGTCTGCAGTAACACCCTTTGCACATCTTCACAGCAGACATGTTGCAAAGTAATACTTCTCCTGTAAGTCAAATGATAAACTCCAAAAGAGGAATGGCAAGAAAAAACGGAGCAGGGAGGTGTGTACTTCACATACCATTCAGATAAAACAACAGTATACATGCATGCAAAAATGCCATACTCGATCTACCGTCCTGTGTGTGTTAACCAAGAGAGACGTCGTGGATGAGGGGGAGGGGCTACCCAATTGCTGGACTAGGGTATATGTAAACACATCCACATGTATGGTTACGTATAGAAGACTTTATAGTAGTGTTGGATGTGTTTAAATTATACATGAGGAAAGGTTTGGGAATATTTTAGAGAACCGTGAAAAACCAGCAGCCACCCAGGATTGAACCAGGGGCTCTGACTCTAGCTGTCAGTGCTCTACCACCTGAGCTATGGCCACCGGGTGACAGCCAGCCTTCACAATTCTCAATATCACTACGTATGTGCCGTCATATGTATATGTATTTCCTACCTCTTCCCTATATGCCTGTGGATCTCTTTTGATGAGATTTTGCAGCTGTGGCAGGTTCGATGGTAGCTGGTTTCTGTGGCGTCCACTCCGCTCCATCCCAACCCACTGGACGCTGTGAACGACAACGTACAACTTTTCTTATGGAAGTTCGTGTTATGTACATGTACATGTACATGTTATGTATAATTGCATCTCATAGCCACCCTGGTCATGTATGCGCTAACTTGCATAATGAACGTAAGCAGCCAGAAAAAAGAACCACCTCCTAACTGGCCGCTATAGCAGAACGTACCCAAGATCCAGCAAAACAACTTCACTCTAATCGTAGGTGGTCTCTAATTAATGAGCACTTCTTACACGTGGAGGGGGGCGTGGTGTTGCTCCGAGTTCGTTTTGCCGTATCTAGTCTTGCAAGACAGCCGTATTTTTCCACGGAAGAAGCGGAGGAAAACGGAAAAATGCGAAGGGATTTTCCCTTCTCAATTTTCCGTTTTCCTCCGCTTTATTCCGTTCGCTCGCGGGAAAAATACGGCTGGCTTGCGAGACTATAGTAGACCGGCATAGCACCTACACGTTTCGATCTGCGCTCTCTGTCTCATCCCACCCATATCTTGTTTTTACACCTATAGATTTATAATGCATGTCACCGAGATTTTGGTCGGCCAGAAATTTTGGTCCGGAGGACCTAAATCCCCAGGGATATTGGTCCGGGGGACTGAAATTGTGCGCTAGATGAAATGGTCCGCATTGGAGATAACAGTCCGGTACAAATTCGGAACAATATCAGAGATTTTGGTCCGCCCGGACCGAAATCGCCCGGACCAAAATTCCGGTGACATGCATCACTGGTTCATGATCCAGCAACCTCGTTTTTTATGCTCCATGAACAGTTACTGTAACATAACTGAAACAGAATGGTATAAGATGGCCAATGCCACTCTACAAACCACAATCCAGCACAATATAACTGGGTAAATGTGTAGCCACCCTACATCTACATTCCTTGCAGCACATTGAGCATGCAGTATGTGTTTAGTCTACAAATATCTTTAGTTCAATCAACACTAAATATATGAGATGGCACTTTCTTTGTTGATTAATCAGTACAGAGCCAGCTGGGGATTGACACTTTGACCCTAACACACTGACTGGCAAAACAATGATCAGATAGCGTTCCTACTGCCTCAACTTTTAATGTCCACAATGAACATAAGCCACAGCACAATTTTGCAGTATAGTGATATCAGTGCTTTACTGAACTAGACCAGAGAATCTTTGTGATGTAGTTTTGCCCAGATTATTTGGTGTTGCACAATTTTTATGCTCTGATTTATACATGTATGCACTGCGTAGTTTTTGCTACATGCCATGCAACGCTTCATATCAGCATAATGAAAATCACATTCCCAGGGTCTTCTCTCATGAATGATATCTTGCATGACCCTTGCTAAAGAGTACTACAATAGTCTTAGCATGCAAGAGGTGAGAGGAATCTGGGAATGGGGCTTCTGACAATATTTGCACACCTTCCTTTCAGCATACACAATCAGGGAAATTGAAACTAATCACAGAGAGGAACTTACTCATCAGAAACTGGATATGATTGACTGCTGGTGAAACGGTAATCTCAATGCTAGCTGGGACAAACTTGCCAAGGCAATGGGTACCATAGGACAATCAAAGTTAGGACAGGAGATACAACAAAATTAAAGTTGGTGAGCACTACGTATGTGGCAAGTGTGTGCTATCCATTAAGTCTTTATTTGCTACTGGACATCCCCATTACAAAGTGTGTGTAATTATAGGAGTAACGCAATAAATAATACCAGTACTAGGCACAACCGCAAGCTCAGAAATCAAATACAGCTACATGGTGTGAAAGCCCACATCCAAGGAACTGCTGCTAGAACTCTGCCACACATCACAGAGTACTGGAAAGCAATGGGTACGTTCCTGGATTTCCCTATCTCAGAGCTGGATATTATATTAGAGTGGCTTAGAGGTTAGGAATGCTTGATGGAGCTTTGCAGCAAGCGGCTGAGCAGGACTGACATCCCACCAACATGGGAGGATATGGCTAGTGCTGTGGAGTTTGTGGGCAGGAAAGATGTAGCCTAAACTATCGGAGATAAGTACTTACATGCATTAAAAACTATACTCTATCTTGAAATACTCTAACTTGACAATACACGTGAGTATTCAGTGTATCTTTTATATTTGGACATACACACAAGTGCATAGAGAGCTTACGGTATTTCATGTCTCATTACACCTTCATGTAAACTCATTCAAAGAGACAAGGCAAAGTAAACAACTACGCCCGAAGACAACTACTGGTTCATAATGTTGCTCCATGGTTGGAGTGCATGAAGATAGTCGGGAATGCAAGCACATGCTCAGGAAACAAAGACCAATGCAACAGAGAGTACAAAAGTTACAAGACAAAAACACAAGGTCAATAAATAATAAAACAGGAGGGATTCACAAATACAATTCCAAACAGTTAGCTATGACAATTGAGGGACACAGCCCTCATCATGACATGGGAAATATAAGCACATGCTCAGCATGTGAATTCAAATGCAACATGACCACTGTCTGCTACATTGTGTCCTGCAGTACATAACCAACCACATAACTGAAACAAGTCACTCATCCCTCATTCTTTTATGTTAGTGGCCCTTCAGGGTACACATACACGTACTTACATGCAGCCTAAGCCCTTAGTTCTGAGTAGTAGTCAGCTGAAATATAATCTCCCAGCGTAGGTACAGGTACAAATTGTGGACATAGTATACTCCTGTACACGCGTGCGAGCACTAGCGCACAAACGTAATATGTAATTGCTGCACGTGCACCTTTAGTGGCGTATACGCGCGTAGACGTCTGCATATCGCGCATAGCTAGCGAGCTTGAGCAATCTGCCAATCACGAATTATCTGTCGCTCAGTACTTCACTGTAGAATACTGGATCACAGTTTATTGTAGTTATGTCCAGGGTGGCTCCGAGCTCTGGTGCAGTGGGTCAAGCCCGGCGAATTAAGGCTAACTGGACGTTCGAGGGAACAGGACAGAACGGCGCTAACTTCGGCGGCAGTCAAAGATCTCAGTCCACCGCGGATACGCAGTCTTCAGATGTGAGTGTAACAGAATATAGTGTATTGAATTATGAGGTATCGAACTAAGTAGACTACTGTACGTTTGGCGCAACGAGCAACAACGGACATACGCTAACCAATGGGTATCTAGGCTGCAGCCCAGTTAGTGCTGTGTTGCGCAGAAAGAACAATGGCACAACTATAAGGGCGTGGCATTTACTAGCATGTGAGTTTTGATAGACAAGAGTGTGCTAGTGAGATAAGGTAGTATTGTTGTGTCTTAGACCTTCTTATCAGCTGTATCTGGTCTTCCCTGTAACCACAAAGGTGTGTTTGGAAGTGCATTGTAAATAGTAACACAGTTTTGATCAGAGTAATTACTGATGGAGAGATATATGAAACAGAAACGTATTTACATACTACATGTATTTCAACTTCTTTGAAAAACTTTGCAACCATTAATTTTGCTGGTAGATGTGCCATGAAAGTTTATACTCATCGAAGCAAGCTGCTTAGCTAGATATAGTACTCAGATTCATATCAGAGAGTCAGTAGACTCTGTAGGGATGGCACCAGCATGCCCATAGTGTGTGTACATGCAACTGCCTTCTGTAAAGATGGTGTCACAGGCATGTACATATGTATTGAGCCTATATTGAACTCTGCTTTCCAGGCCAATATTGATGCCACTCCATGGTGGCACGAAACAGTCACACTTCCCACACAGCCGCTGGTCTCAAAAGGTTCCCCCAGCATGCAGGCAACCGGAGGGCATAATTTTCCCACTGACCAAAGCCACTTGAGCTCCAGTGATGAGGACCAGAGCCAATTGCCTTCTGGCCTGCAAAAAAAGTGGCGCCGGCCTTCAGCAGGCCCAGAGGAGTCAGGAGTGACCTGGCAGGGAGGACAACTGAATGGTGTGGAACATAGGAGCCATGAGTCTATTGGGAGAAGAAGTGTTGGGAATGACATGACCCCACTGCAGTACACCATCGACTGTTCACCTGAGGTTATTACAAACCAATTTTTGTATGCATACATTTATTCACACAAGAATCATGTTAACTGTAACAGTCCTGTTCCAGGATACTAGTGTTAGCCATAGCCATGTTTTCCCAATGATATGTATAGTGCATGTGTGTATGCATTTGCACAGTGTAGTAAGCCAACTTATTTTCTCAATAACTCCAAGTGTGCTAAATAATGACTGTGTGTTAGGCATTGTATGAGTTTACAAACACTGACTAGCCATTGTATTTCCTCTCATCAGGTGTCAACATCTACTGAAGACTGTACAAATGATGGAGTAGATTCCGGCCTTGGCTCAGGTCAGCAAGACATGTACATGTAAATACCAACTGGTTTCATGTGTTCCAATATGATGGTGCTCTGAAATGATAGCAAGATTCTCTACCTCTATGCATCTTTGTAAACACCAGAAGGGTGTTGTCACCTCCCGCTTCACAGTTTACATAGCTCAGTACCTGCCACTGAGCAGGTGCACTAATGCATAACTGTGTTAAGTGGTCAGCTTAGACCTCCCACACAATTTTTTGCTAGTGGAATGCTGCAATCAAGTTATAACCATGCTCTTTATAAAGCATGAAGAGTACACATGTACATGTTGCTCTAAGTTACTGCATGTGGTGTAAGAAATGCATGTTTGAACACCAGGCTAATAACATGAGAAAATGAAGTCTAGTGTAGCCTGCTGGTGAGTGACCACAATATCCCTGTGGTTGTGTCAAATGATTGTCCAAGCATGTATTGATAGCTGCAGTCCAACTGGCAATTAAAGCAATAGTCAGTAAATGACATACAGCAGATATCAGTGCCCTTTCAAATGTGTTAATCTCTACAGTCGACCGCAAGAGAGTCAATACTGCCTAGTGAATATTATTAGGGGCAGAATGAAGAGGGCCACAAAGGACTTGAATTTGGCTCTCTATTTGACACTGTTGTACACTGGTCACCTAACACACCTGTACTTCACTACTCTACCTGTCACGTGCATGATAAACCACTTGTTCCTTCTAAACTTCATCACAAACAACAAACATGCAGCTACAGCGATGTTTGCTAACCAGGAAATAGTGGACTACATGAACCAGCACCTGATGCATTACATGAGTCCCATGGCCCTCCTTCCAAGCCTTCAACAACAGCACCTCCTGACTGAGGAGGATGTTGGTGAGCAGTAGCCAACTGATCTGGGTACATATGCTGTGTGAACATGGGTGTACAGGTGTGTAGAGTGGTAGACAGTGTACTACTGAAAAGTACTGATTTTGACATGTGATTGTCCTTTGGCTAGTCGTATGTGTGTAATGGCTATAGTATTGGTGGAGATAATTAATAGTGTCCTACAGAATTGACTAACCAGCTTAGTCAATAGTCACTGGAGGACTAATGTAAAGCCATAGCAACAAATTTTGAAGTGGTCTAATAACGTAAAACAGATGGATGATCACATACCAATTGGACAGCTAGGGTACTTAATTGTTATATTCGCTATCAGCCCCTGCACATAATTATAAACATGTACATGAACATGGGGTGTACATGTAGCTAATGCAATGTTGTCCTGTTTTCTTGTGAATGTGTGTTTGGAGACCTTAGAGTTTTCTGATTGCATGATGCACAGTAGCTGGACAGTGTCCTCAACCAGTGCCATCGGTACATTATTAGCTGCGGACATGCTTATATAATTGCAGCTGCCACACTTGCATTATCAGTCCACTTGGTAATAGCTGTGCACCTGTTAGCTAACCCTTACCGTGATGGAGTAACTTCAAGTTACTTAATTCTTTTACTTCTACCTACAATATACAATTCTGAAAAACATGATTCAGCTAAAGCAAGACTCTTTGGTACATGTACGTGTACATGTGTATGTCTGTGCATACTCAACATCTATTGTGTGTGTGTGTGTGTGTGTGTGTATGCACACATGCATGTGTGTGGTCGTGTGTGTGTATGTACTAGAGGACCTGCCCTTGGAAGTGTTGAGATCACTGTGCAGTGTGTCTCCCTTCAGAGGGGAAATGACACACTCAACCAGCAGAAGTCATGTGTTACTAATTTAGAAATGCTATCACGCCTTTCTCTTGTTTGATCAGTGGTGTGGTGTGCATGTTTTTGAGGGGGAGAGTGCATACCTGGGAAGCTTATGAGCCACTTGAATTCCTCAGATCTCGTTATGTACACAGTATGCATTTCAATACATTGTGGTGATATGTGCAAATTATATACTCAATACCTATAGCAGGAGTACATGTACACGTATATTTGTCTACTGTTCATCATTTTATACTCAACAAACACTCCTAGACTACATCAGGTCACCCCATCGAAGTGATGAAGAGAGGAAAGACAGGATACTGTCAGCAATACTCTTGCAGGAGGGGGACTCCATTGATCGATTGGTTGACTGCCTTTCACAAGAAACCTCCCACTCTGGACATAAGTACCTGGCTAGAAGACTCAGGGAGGCAGTGGAGAAGAAGCAACAGCACCCAGACAGTGAGTGCAAACTGGGCTAAGGGGCAATGGAAACACAAAGTATAGAACCACATTGAAAGCACAGTATGTGTATGTGGAAAATAATGCACATGTGGAATGTGGAGTGGCAAACTAGTCTAACAGGGTATTGTACACGGTGTAGCAACCCATACTTGTCCCCACTAGTTGGGTGTCCATTAACACCTCCCTTGTAGGTATGGAGGTGATGTACCATAGACACTGAGGTAAGGGGAGTGCACACTGTGATTGTATTCCTACATTTGTTCCGAGTGATGATGTAGTTGGTGTGTTGTTGTGCATTGACACTAAGTGTACCACCTGCCCACTATACTGAACCAGCTCCATTTGATACCATCCCTTATAGAATTCTAAGTACATTGTATTGGGTTACATCATCCCAGACTGATTTTCACCATGCAACCACCCAGATGTGGATAGGTCCAGTACATGTAGGTAGTCTGAGCTTGTGTGGGAGTGTGGCTGTGCTGTTCCTTAGCCACCCATGTTAGGCTGTGCTGCGTGTGGGAAGAACATGTGGGGGCATGGCTGGCTACTGGTCCATGAAATAGTTACAGTGATGTCATTGGAGCCAACTTAATTATGCTGGCTCACTCCCAGAGCCCCAAGGAGGTACTGAGCTGGGGAGTACTTACACCTTCATGTGCATGGAATTGTACTCCCTTTCTTCTGTTCATTGATCGCATGAAGGATTTCACATGTACACTGCAGCTGCAACATTCATACTAAGATCTAGTACATGTACTTTGGAGTACATGTATACTGCATGTTCCCTGTCAAATATATCCAAACAATATCTATAGAACTACAGTATGCATGCTCCCTCTTCCATTGTCTCCTCCCTTCTTACTATTGTCTCCCCTCTGTCCCCTTCATTTCTTCCTACTTGTACCCCTCCCTCTTTCCTCTCTACTGTATTAGAGCCCCTTGGCTCCCCTCCTCCCAGTGACGGTGTAAGGCCACGTGGAGCAGCCCATAGAAATTCAATTGCTCGCCTCCTGGCCACTAAGAGGAATAATGTTGCCAACATGATATCCCAAATTGAGGCCAAGGAGAGCTCCCACCATTCACAACAACAACACAAACTGCAACTGAAATCACAGCCCCAACCTAAACAGCCAGCCTACTTCAGTCCACAGCATGAGCAAAGAGAGAGGGAGAGTAGTAAACAGTGCAAGACGAAAGTGGAGATGCAGTACAATGCAGTGCGTAGTACTTCAGCACACTCTCAACTAGCACCTTCTGAGTCATCCTCACCGACTCTCTCATTGCCACATTCTCCACAACAGACTGGTCACCAAAATCACACTCGGGATGAGAGGAGAAGCCCCAATGAAGATCAAAACACTCCAGTCTCTCCTTCTCATCATCCATCCACACCCACCCAATCCAGCACTCCTCCCCACTCACTCACCCCTCCCCACACACATTCATCCTCCTCGGGTGCACCTTTCCTAACCCACACTCCACCGTATTCCAGCAGCCAGGAGGACACACCCAACAGCAGTCCACGTTCTCTGGGCACAACACCAAAGAGACGGAGACCTGTACATGAGATGGTTATCCGGAGAAAGCCGTCTGGCACTTCAACCCCACCTAGCTCCCCACAGCTACCCAACAAAGACAGACAAGCTGGTCCCCTAGAGGAAGTCTCAAGAAAAAGATCAGATCTGGTATCTGAGGCACATGCACGGAGAAAGTCTCTACCAGAAGCATTGTCATCACCTACACCCACTAGTGAGTGGTACATGTACATTGGTATGTACATGTACTATGTACAATTTCCTAGCCTACCCTATATGTACACGTATGTATGTACATGTAGTTCCACTGGAAATTTGATGTGCTCTACTTTAATGCGAAAGTACACGTACATGTATGTGAGCAGACGTTATTAACCCTTGGTGCACATGCGCCAGAGGGTTGCAGTACTTGTCCTATATGTCTGTATGTGTGTCTGTCTGTGGGAGCTAATCTACGGACTGGCACTGGTAGACATCTAACCAAAGGCACTAGCGGCTTGAGCAGCACATTTTCACAAAACTACAAAGGCGTTTTCTCTAGGGACCAAGCCAGCTCAAGTCCGCCATTTTGTTCATGTTGCGATGTTTCGTATGCTCTCCATTTCACGTCCGTACAGCAAGTACAATTATGGTCCTGTGCATGCATGTACAAAACTATGGTACAGTATGTGGACATGCGTATGTGCATAGACCATACAACATGCAAGCCAAGGCAGGACACTAGACCCAATTGAGTGCATGGACTTAAACAATGCTTGCATCATCCGTGCAGGCTGTTGTTGCATGCAATGCAACCGCGCCATTGTATGTACTATACGTGCATCTGTGCCCAAATGGTCTCTGGCACTTTTGAGCTTAGGATGAGGTGTTGTTCAATGACATCCTGTCACTACAAACAGCAAGTAAATTGTTCAGGCCCTGAATTGAATGAAATACCTAGAGTAGGCATTTGGTCTGCTGTTAGAGTATCATTTTTCCAGATATTGATGCTGAAATCATACTTTGTACCACTATGTAGTACATCCATGTACATGTTGTCACCAGACCAACATGTAGTAGTGCCTGTGATACTCATCTACAGTCATTGATGTCTCAAAAAGCTCTTGATTCGGCCTAACACTGTTTTCTATGCAGCACAGCCATATTTGTATATTTTAAATATTAAACATACTCAACTACTTACCCACTTAGATGGTATATATGTATGTAATCATGTACATTTCAATCAATTTGTCTTCTGTTTCAACCACATGTAGGTCCTAAGAAACCTATGCTGCCCCCTTGCAGCCCCCCACCTTCCTATGTCCACCCTCCAGAATACACTGAGGAGATCTCAGAGAAGCAACTGTCACCCTCATCTTCCCTAACTCCCCCCGATAACACAGCAGAGAGCGTGCAGGGAGGTTCAGGAAGAAGCCCTGTGGCATATCGATCTCGTGCAACTCGGCTCGTTGGGCTGACTTCTAGATTCCACAAACACAGGCGCAGTGCTTCCATGTCTTCATGTGAAAACAGACCATCCAATCGAACAGAGCCCTTAACTGATTCACTGGGTGCAATGATGGAGCGATCACCGTTCCACCATCGTCGTGGCAAGGCAGAAGCTGGTCACCAAGTGAGAGCATCACTCAGAGAAGGAAATGAGGTACATGTAGGCTGAGGTTCAGAATGGGGAACACATGGATGTAGTTTCTCTCTCTCTCTCTCTCTCTCTCTCTCTCTCTCTCTCTCTCTCTCTCGCATGCTACATTATACATACATGTAATTATATCCCTCAAAGTGGGGCTAAAGCAACTGTCTCCATCCTGTAGTGTTAGCAGAAATACCACTTGACATTACATGTACTGCATACCTAAGGGGAATTAAGAGCTGGACACTGGCCAATGCTTTGTTGTAAACTATCCACTAGAAACGTTGTAATGATCAGCAGCACTTTGCTTTCCCCTGAAGAATTTAAGAGATATTCAACTAAGATTAAGCACTAAACTGTTATGGCACCATTGAGCAGCTTCAAAGATTCACAGCACTAAGCCATCCTTCTCCCTTCTTCAGAAACTGATCAAACGAAGAATAGAGTGGCTTCAGGAAAGAGTTCATTTCAGTGATTGTCCTGAGGTTTGTGAAGCTCTCTCCTACCAAATCTTACCATTCATCCTCAAACACAACATGCATGTACATGTACATGTAACAAACATTTTGCAATGTGTGCTTCCCATTCTGCCAAAGCATGTGATGCATGTACCTGTGCCTGCTTGTTAAAACTACATACATGTACCTGTGTTTATTACATGATTATATGTGTTGTGACGATTCATGAAATTACATATATATTACATGTACGTGGATATGTGTTTCAACTGCAGCACATTCAGTTCAATTCCAAAACACACTATGGTGAACAACGAGAGTTACTCTATAGTGGAACTCTACATAAGGTACAGGTGTATGTGTATATGTGTGTGTGTATGTACATGCATATATACATGTACATGTATGTATGTACATGAATGTATGTTATACATGTATATACACCAGGTGTAACTCGATCTGCAGAGCTGAAGGTGGGGGCAAATGCATGTACATGTACATGTACATGTATACTCCTCATTACTGAGAAGAGTTACCCTGTTCATCAGGGGAGAGACGCCCTTTACCTTGCATAGATTTGGCCTGCCCGGCTGAGCTGCCTCAGTGGCTCAGTTGGTAGAGCATCTACCTAGTACGCAGAATGTTGCGGGTTTGAATCCCACCTGAGGCAGCTCATTTTTCTCTTGAGAGAAAAAGGAGTTGTCTTTAGGCGTAGCTTTGCCTTGTCTCATTGACTGAGTTGCATGTGTATATACATGTATTTACCACAAACCTATGATGGTGAAAGGAGCAGAACATACCATGAAATTATGGGTATATTCCTATGGGCAGTGTGCATATCAAAGCCACCTACAGTACATGTAGTTATGCTGTGTCTAGAAAATGGCAGTAGCTACCCCTTCCAAAGCATGGTCATGTGGCTTAGCCCTATGAGTGCATTGACTTCCTAATGAGTGAAGTGACAATGTCAGGAGCTCTACTGTGCTTGGAGTGTCCACACAATTAGTGAGTGCATAGACCAGAGCTCCAATGCTGACCAGTTGGCTATTCAGAGATAGTGATAACAAAAAGAAATGGTATACATGTATGTTTGTCAGTGGGAGAGATGACGGTTCTGATTGTGCCATTTCCTTATAGTAAGCCTAAAGTCAGCTGTATATATATATATATATATATATATATATATATATATATATGTACATGTACATGTACATGCATATGAAAGCCCGAAGTTTTGTCTGACACCTAATACACCATACCTCTGTTGTGACTGGTCTCTCTGACATCTAATACACCATTCCTCTGGTCTGACTGATATCTCTGTTACACCTATTACACCATACCTGTAGTGTGAATACATGGTACTGTCTGAATTGTAGGTACCTTATGTTTAAAGAGAGCCATGGACACCCTCTAGTTGGTGCACATTGGCAGTGGGCCTTGATAATGGTTGCTATAATGGAAGGATACACCTTCACCTACAGTAGACGTCAAAATAAAGTTTATACTACACTAACGTACTACGCATGTACTTTCTGCGTACATTTTGTGTACTACGTATACGTAGCGTAATTAGTTGCGTAGTCATTATGCAATTAGCGTACTACGTAGTGTACAATGTTCTAAACAGTGTACTATGCTGCTTACTAAGTAGTGTATGAGAGCTATAGAGGAAGAGGGACTCAAGGCCCCGATTTGTGGGAGGGGCCTGGGTACGAGGCTAGCTCGCGCATAGCTACATCTATAACGTCCTCACGGGATCATTAATACACTGCATACTACGTACTACGCTGCGTACAAAACATATTTATTTGCGTAGTACGCTGTCAACTTCGTGTGTAGTTATAACGTACTATGCTAGCACTTTATTTTGATGTCTACTGTACATGTACGTACAATGTGAAGCAGTGCCAAGGAGCGTCCAACACTGCATGATAGCATGGAACAGCGATGTACTAACCACAGCAGCCAGGTTATGCCCTTATTTGGATCACAGTTATGTAACAGCTGCTACAGAAGTGTACAACTACTACTGTAGCAACTGCCCTATATGGTCAATGACTGAGAGGTGAAAGTTCTTGTTTAGGACATCCCAACTTCTGCATAGTTGGATGCTCCTTGGCACCGCTTTGCAGTGTTTTGGGCTCCTGGTGATACCTGGGGCCTTATCTGCATATGGCTCATAGTGAGTGCAGTATATGCCACACCACATATCTTTCACCTGAGTACACAGTTGAAAGCATTATACAGGCCCGTGTACGTTATATTGACACCATGATCATATGAGTAGTACCAATCTACCAGATCTACATGTACATACATGTATGCATGTTTAGGGTTATCTTTATACAGTACCTGATCTGTTATATTTCTAAACCATGGGGCTGTTCAATCATTATTTATATAGTTGTTTGTGTGTGTATTAGTTTCTTTTTCTAAGCCTAAGGACAGTATGTACATGTACCTATACTATGCATATGTTTTGTGTTTGTTAGTTTAATTTTGTATGTGAGTATACACACTTGGATGTATGGGGAGAGTTGGTACCATCCCATAACCGATCTTTAACCCACCATCCCTCTAAGTTCATGAGAGCATTTTGGAGGGAGTCACCATGCCAGATGTCTCCACTCACATTACAAGTTTACTATCTCCTGCCCAACTGGCTTTGATGTTTTCACCAAGTGACATTGCTTTACTTGCGTTCTTACTCCCTAGCGAATATGCCCTCCCACCCTTGATCCGTAATGATCATGTGATGCAATAATTATGTAGTTTCCAATCCCGGTTACGTAGTCTATAGTATCTATGGTTACACATTAGCTTACGTGTTACACACACGCTATCTTATGGGGATAAAGGTTATCTGTACGATTGCATGTGCATGAGGAGAGGCTGACCTGGGTACCGGGTATGTATACAAGGCTATAGCACATGCACATGTGTACGTGCACAGACTCTTCAACATGCAAGGACACTAGACTATAGTCCAATTGAGTGGACTTAAACCAGCAATGCTTATATCATCTGTACAGGCTGTTGTAGCATGCTATCCAACTTGCGCTGAGGGTTTGCACTTTAGTGCTTTTCATTGAAATATTGGGATATTGTTTTCGTTCTTTCTTTTGTCTTTTTTTCATTCCTTAACTTCCTTCCTTCCTTCCTTCCTCCCTTCCTTCCTACTTTCGTTCTTTTTGGCTAGTACACATGTACATGTACGTATACCATAAAATATGTTATTCCATGTACATGCATGACCTCCTCAGTAGAAATGTACTTACATGTAGTTGCCAAGAAAAACAATTACTGAACCCAACTGCAATGATTTGATTAACCATACTGGTTTTCATGGATATTACGAGCAGCTGTGTACGCATGGACTGCACATAGTGTCTATGCGTGTGTGCGTGTGTGTGTGTGTGTGTGTGTGTGTGTGTGTGTGTGTGTGTGTGTGTGTGTGTGTGTGTGTGTGTGCGCGTGTGTGTGTGCGTGTGCATGTGCGTGTGCGTGTGTGTGTGTGTGTGCATGTGCGTGCACGTGTGCGTGTGTGTGTGTGTGTGCAACTTTACATGGTTACACATATAGGTATGGCATCTCTTCCTGATTTAGTATGGTACGTAGCTTGCAGGATATATACATGTACATGTATGTCTGCATAGATTTCCTCTTTATAGGACATCATTAGAAGAGAGTGCCTTCCAAAACCAATCTACTTGGTTGCTTATGGAGCTACATAACTATATTTGATACCTATGTGGTTAATGCACAACCATGGAATGCACTTAAGTTACTGATTACATATCACACATGCGTGTACATGTACCTACATTTTATGTACATGTACATTGTTGTCATATTTCTAAATGAATGCAACACCTCAAATCTTTGGTTTGACAGGTAATATGGCACCTAAAATACATATATATATAGCACAGGCAACAGAAGGGGGCAAAGATTGGTGTTTCCTTCGCATACATGTGTACTAGCTGATTGTGTAGCACATGGATTCATACTGCTATCACTTGTCTGCCTGAGGTGCGTGCTGACCATGCAGTACAGAAAGAGGAAGTAGTTAATTAAGTGATTGACGCATTTGGATGGTCTGGGAACAAGACTAGGCACAAAGCAAACAGCCACCACATGAGACCAAAGCAAAAGTGATGCCCCTACCTCGTGTCTGGCCACTCCCCTCAATGAACAGCCATGCTAGCCAGCCAGCAAGCTAAGGCATACGGCCAAGAGTTATGTTATACTTGCTGTTAGAATTTCAACGTACACGAGTGGCTTACCGGTATGTAAAGCCTTCAATTTTTAATTAATGTATGGACATATATATTTAGCATGCCAACCCTCATTACTCAATGGGGTTGGGTTTGGAGGTATCGTGCAAGGGTCATTATTGCAGGGGCAGGCAATTGCCTACCAATTATTACAGGGACAGGCATGATTACCCTAATTCTGATTGCATTTCTCAGCGCTAAGGCTAGATAGGGCTTTGCCCCTGCAGTTATCAACACAATGCAACAATCATGCAATGCTGGCCCCTTGCAAGCGTTAATGTCCCTGCACCACACCCCCTTTTTGCCTGACTGGGTGGAGCATGGGACATCCAGCCAGCATGACTGGCTGACTCTACTCCCTCAAATGACCCTTGCACGAAGGCCACATCCGAAGATGGGCAAAGAGAGAAAATACAAAGGACAGAAAGGTTTGAGAGGAATGAGGAATATAGAAATGAAATAGGCAGGGGAGGGAAGGGGTGGGAGGAAGGAGTTGCGCGCACCAGCCAGCTGCGATCACTGCCGTGATCGCTTCTCTGCACCTGTCTGTCTCTGCCCGAGACTGCCCATTTGCTGCTTGCATTGCAGCAAAACACGTGTGCCTTGAACACGTGGCGGCAGCCCCATGGCCAGTGCGCATGCTCTGGCCACCGCCTGCTGGGGCACCTCCTCCTGCCGCACCTTGCGGCTGCCTTAATGCCCCCTGCCACCTGCGCAGTGCCTGACTCGGCATGAGCACTGATCATGCAGCCTGCACACAACTGGCCATACGACGCACTTGCTGTGGCAGCTGGCCACATGTGCTTGCTCTGGCAATGCCTACTGTGCAAACTCCCTCGGCCTGCCAGGCCCTGCAACTGCATTAGTGCACCTTGCCCTGCACTGAGCTGCCTTGGTGCACCTTGCCACCTGCCCCCCTCAGCATGTGTGCTGATCGCGCACTCTGCAAACAGCGGCCCATATGTCCCCCCATTAACTTTGTCTAATCGTCATTAAACGTCATCTATTCAAGTGTCCTACATGTACATGTATGTGTGACGTCACAGAACTTGAGAATTAGGGGATCTATGTCCCCTCTACTTCGAAAGTGGGGGTTCTGTACCTCTACCCCCCCTTCAATGCCACTGTATAGTGCCATTCTGGGTATCTAGTATATTCTGTGAGTAAACTGACTTCAGTTATTCTGTCATAAGTGTATGTCAGAAGTGTTTATTAAAAATATGAGTGTACAATGTTGTTGTGCAAAGTTGATCTACTTGTTTGGTGATTTAATTGTTTTGCAAGTACATGTAGTTATGGTACGTGGATATGTTCCTTTGGTGCTCATGCTTGGACTAGTAATGTGCTATATATCTACAGGTTATATTTTTCTATCCTTTCTCTTCTTCCTGTCAAACGTACTTTCCTCTCCCTCTTCAACTGTAGCATGGTAAGGCTCGGTTTGTGGTGCTCTTCACTGACATGCTACTGGTGCTGAAAGCTCGTCGACCAACCATGCCCTCAAGAGTCTTCCATTTTCAGTCCTCACGCATTGACTGGTTTTCTGACCTTGAGTACACAGCCAGAAAGGTAAGGGTACATTGTAGTGCCATAGTGGGTTACATGTATGTGTCTGTGTCCCTTTCATACATGTATCTACAAGCTGGTCTGATCTGTCAAAAACATTCAGTGAGGGTTTTGATTTTGGCACAGTAGACTGACTATATCATGCATAAACTTGTTTATGAAGTCTACTGTGCATGCATCAGACCACATTGGGTGGGCTACTGTAGAGCTCAAACATTCAAGAATTGGCACACACATCTAGATGTGATCCATAACACTGATGAATAGTGTTACAGATCAATACTGGGATGCTCACACATTGCAATAATAACCCTGAGTGGCTGCTGATGTACATATATTTTCAGATGTGTACAAGTAGACAGCTTTTAAACAGGGTGCTCGCTAAAGCATCAAAGTATGCGGAAGCTTCTGGCTGCTCGGCTTCTGCCCGGCTTTTTACTCCATCTCCAAGCTATGTATTATAGTTGCATGTTAATGCCATTTACAACCATTTAAATTCTGCATGAACATGATAACACATAATCCTTCACCTCCCCACACCCTCCCCCTTTCACGCCCTCACCATCCACCCTGCCCCTCCCCTGCCGCTTCTTCTTTGGCGTACTCTGTCCAGCATGTGATGTGAAAAACCCGTCAGACAGGTTCATCTCGTCTAGCTGGTCTTAAGACTGGTTGTCACAATTTATATACATGTATGTGCTAGGTGGAAAGGACTAGTTTTAAGCTCATCACGTGTTCTTTTTAGCATTCTATGTATGCCAGAACTGGCGAAAGTTATCAACATGAGTTTTGCACAAATCTCCTTCATTCCTGTGTTTGCAGTGCCTTTTACTACCAGAGTGAACGTTTGACTCGACTCAGTGGAAGCATAGGTTTCCGACACTGTACAAACATTGGCACCATTTTCTAATGCCTGCTGTACTTCTGCTACATGCAATGCTGTTCACACAGTCTGAAGTACAGGTGTGCAGAAGTGCCAATGAAACTAGTGTAATTATCTTTTATATAATTCACAAAACTAAAGAGGCGTTTTCTCTAAAACTGCTTTGTTAGGAAGTTAGAAGCGTTATAAACTTACCGGGACCAAGTCCAGCTCGAGTCCACCATTTTGTTCACGTTGCAATGTTTCGTATACCTCTCCATTTCATGTCCGTAAAGCAAGTGCAATAATGGTCCTGCATAAGCACATGCGTGTACGAGGCTATAGCATGTGCACACACGTACATGCACAGACCATACAACATGCAAGACAAGGCAGGACACTAAACAATTGAGTGGCAACAATGCTTCTATCATCTGTGTAGGCTGTTGTAGCATGCAATGCAACTGCACCGAGGGTTTGCACTTTAGTGCTTTTAATTTTCTAAATCTGCACAATGCTGATGTCATAGCAGAGCTTAGAAGGTGGTCCTGTTTGAATAAAAGATGCAGGGATGGGATTACTTGTGTAGTCTTTCTATGCCCTGTCTTGCTTGCACACTGCCATACATATATCTCCATTTTGTGTCATTTTTGGCAGTGCCATGTGTACATCCATCCCTCTTATGTTTCTGATACTCTTTTGTGTACTCTTTTTGTTGTACCATGGTAATACTCCTAGAGGAGGATGATGTTCTTGCACACTTTTCAAATGTTAGCAAACAAATCAGCATCCACAGCAGCCTTAAATTTGCTACATGGAGCAGGAGGGTTACTTGTGTAGTCTTGCTTGCACACTGCCATGCATACATGTTTTAGCCTAGTACTCATGGCGAAAAATTACGCCTAGTACCACTTGCGTGTGCATGCACATAGTGAACAATGCTTATGAATATTCAAAACAGTCATCATCTGCCAACAGCATGCGACTAAAAACGTCATGATGTATACTACCAGCACAGCTCTATGTGCAGCAGATAGTACATGTGTGGCAGCGTACATGGAGATGTTGGTCACTAACACAAACCTCTGCCGGCTGTGTAGGGTAGTTGTACCAACAAATCAAAGTACATGTATTTCTCTGTTTAGTCATAGGGACATGCAGCAGAGACTGCCAATGAGGATTGTTACCATAGCCAGCTTGGCTTGGTCAAAATCAACACTCATGGAGAGCGACATATTCATAAGACTTGGCTAAGCTTACTATGGTAGCTCCGTGTGCTGTGGCATAATGGTGAACAAAAAGTACCTGAAAGCCGGGAAATTACACACAAGTGGTACTAGGCGTACTTTTTCGCTGTGGGTACTAGGATAATCTAGTTTGTGTGGTTTCTGGCAGTGTTATCCCTACATCCCTCAAAATCTTTTTATATAAACATGGTGGATTATGCTATACGTAACATGAGACTCTACAAAGCTACATGTACATGGGGAAAGGTTTGGGAATATTTTTAGAGAACTGTGAAAAACCGTACGTACACTTGCACATCTGCACTCAATCAACTTCCTTACTTGTTTTTTCCTTGTAGCCTCTTCCCCTACATCTACTGACAGTCCAACAAAAAAGCAGTAAACAAGGTGTGGTTTGGATGCAGTACATTATACATGTACCTGTACATGTATCTATCACTTATTATACACTCTTGTGAGGGCTGATATAAAACCATTGGACCATTTTAAGATGGTCTGGACCACCTTAAACATGGCTAGACTGCTTTAAAACAGTTGGCTGCAGGGAGGGTTGGCATGTTCACACACATACATGTACATGTACATGTACTCTTATGCATGTACGTGTACATGTATGTGCTACACATATGCATGTGCAGGTATGCCAACCAAGGATTATTAGCTATGGATCCTGTCACACCATAGTGATTTGTAAGCTTCTCGTTTCCCAGCAGCGCCCCCTATGTTGGTATACCATTATGCTATCCATGCACCTGTGATTGAGTTAGACCAAGCTACAGATCCAGCGTATCCCACATTTTTGGTAACCAGGGTATTGTTTAGGCATTGTGGATCATTTAATTGAGCTGGCTGGTTTTAAAACCGTCCAGCCGGCTTGATTTACACTAGGTTCTGAGAATATGACAATTAATCTCAGACTTTCCCTATTTCCAAAATATGCCATGTGAGCAAGAACATGTACCATGCAAGTGAGTGAAAACAAGCCTGGCAGTATACTGTGTGGAGTAGATGTTGGTACAATGTACATGTAGATAGATACCTGGTGGGAGTGACCCATGTGTAGTTTGTAAGATCCCTCCCACCTGATTTTTACCTCATGTGACTAAGCCTTTCATACCTTTCAATTTTTCTCACTCATGTGCTTTTTGACTATGCTCTGAAAGTACAAAGCCTGGAAAAAAACAAAACTAACAATGCTACAAAATTGCAGTCTTTATAATCCTCTGAACCAATTTGTGCAATCATACACAAATGTTTAGCTGTACCCTGTAATTTTGATTTACAATCCTACTTCTTTTCTCTACTCATCCTTCTCTAGGCAATGACAGTTTCTGCCTACACTTCAATGACCACAGTAAAGTGGTGGAGGTGGTTTTACAAGCTGTTTCTAAAGAAGCTAGGTAGGAGGATTTTAACATTTGCACCACAGATCCATGGTTACATTTCTACTAGGGTGTGTGTGAAAGGATGGACATGTATTACATGATGTTTCTGAATACATTTCTTTGGCTGAGACCTGTCACTATAATCAGAGAGTCGGTAGACTCTCTATGTAGGGATGGCGCCGACACGCCCATAGTGCGTGTACATAGGAAAGCCTTCTAAACTCGCGAACACTCGCGTTCTAAGCCTTTCTGGGCCCCTAGCTATTCTATTCCAGTGGTTCGCTACCCAACAATACCCCCCAAGTAGCTAAAATGCATCCCTTGACTTACTACCAGAAAACTCTCCAAAGGTCGTTTTGTCTTTCTTCCTATTCTTCTTCTTCTTAAGAGATTTCTTTAGACTAACGTATCTCAAAACTGGCTGAAGTAATCATCGTAGTTCTTTCACGGATCCACTGTAATCACTACCAAATACGATCTGTGCTAATAAAACTCTTAGTACGTTCCCAAATGGGCAGAAACTAGAAGTCCCCGACAACTTCCCATATTTGGGAAACCATTTTGTAATAGTTACTGTCACGTGGCGCAAACGGTAAGCACGTGAGGGCGGGCCTCGCGAAGCCACGCCTATTAATTATAGGTTCGCGAGACATAGCAAAGGCTGCTTCATATCTGATGGCGCATTCGAGCTGCGTCTTACTTCACTATACTATTATGTAGCGGGGATGAGTTGGCCAGTTAGATACAGTGAGGTACATATGTAGCTACTCTAGCTCAAGAAATTTTAGAGGGGCTCAGCCCCCCAACTTCAGAAACGATGGTGTTCAAGCCCCGCCTTAGCATTGGCTCTTATGACCACTGATTTGTTTGCTGGAATCTGAAAGAAGCTTCAGTGGCAAGAACAATCTACCTTTTAATGGTACCCTTGTGCTAAAAAAGGGACGCAAACAAGTATATAAAACATTTTCAAAAAATGTATAGGAATGTAGGGATGGCCATGCCAAAAACTACAGAAACTAGGTGTAGGGATGGCAGTGTGCAGGGAAGACATGTTATACAAGGACTACACAACTAACCCCATCCCTACATCTTTTTTTTTGGCTCAAAAATTGCTCTTCCCAGTAATCTTGTAGCAAAACTCGCAGAATGATTTCAGATATAAAAAAAGATGTAGGGATGGGGTTAGTTGTGTAGTCTTTGTATAACATGTCTTCCCTGCACACTGCCATCCCTACACCTAGTTTCTGTAGTTTTTGGCATGGCCATCCCTACATCCCTATACATTTTTTGAAAATGTTTTATATACTTTATATTTGTGCACTGTAATTTGCACTATGGCAAAGAACCTCCTCACACTCCTGTAGGGACATCTGGGTAGAGGACCTGTCTGAGGCCATCAAGTTTGCCACCTCAGCACATGCTGACACTTATGTACTCATTGGGAACAGAGGTAGACAGTTGCTGTCATGCCAGCTAGATCTATTCTGAAATCTATACCTGAACCTCTATGCAGTATATTATATGTCTCACCCTCACACATCTTTGTTTCCCACCTCTCTTCTAACCTGATCCACTCTCTCCTGTCCATTATTTTCCCATAGCTTTAAAAAAGAACAGTGGGGAGCCCTACAAAAAACTCCAGTTGACCATACATAAAGCCAGCAATCTGGGCCTGGCCGCCAACTGCAACTCCTTCAGCCTTTTCTGTGTGATTGAAGTGGGGAAGCAACGTTGTCGCACACCCTCTGTCATGGGTGGGTACAATCCTTCGTGGGACTATCAGGTACACACACACTTGGGGACAGGTCAATTTTTAAGGCTCAACAAATCCCTACTATTGTTGATGCTGTTTGATATGTGTACATACATCATTTTTCTATACATATCGTACTGCCCACCTTGATATTCATTACTTGCAGTGTGAATTCACAGACTTCAGTGACACTGATGGTCTACTGATTGATGTCTTCAGTGAAAACATTTTTAGGCCCAATGGTCAGTGAACTCTTATGGGTCCTGTGTACATGGTACATGTAAAGCATGACATGACTGAAAAGAATAATGGGTAGATTCATGTACATGTACGTTCATAAGCTGCTGCTAATGGTGCTGGGGGGTGACTTTGTGTATCTTTAGATTGTGCTGATAATACTGCGTACTACCATGTGTTGCTTGTAGTCGAAGTCAGACAATGATATTGTCACATATCTTCATAGAGCAGGTCAAGATAAAGGAGAGAAACACAAGAAAAGTGTGTTCCTTTTTTAATGGAACAATTCTAATTCCAGTGCTGTACCTTGGCACTTTTCCTCTGTTGCTATGAGTCAGAGTTTGGTATGCACTGAATTGTATCAAACATAGCCTGCAGTACTTTATACCCACTTGACGAGCTGCTGAGTGTGGCTGTAGCTGCTTTGGACACCGCTAGGCTCTTGAATCAATAAAGGGTTGCTGTTACATTTCTCCTATTTTTCATACTATCTTCTCAGTGGGAAATTATGAAGAGCAGTTATAGGTGTATGAACTTGTAGGATGAAAAGGCGGATGTTAAACTCCTTGTTGCCTGTCATCACACTTGCCTTGTACATGTATATCATTTCTGTGGTTACATCTTTTGAGATGACTTGTGTTTTATGCAGTAAGTTATGTGTCTCACTCACTGTATGTATGACATTGTGCATTATACAAGTGTGAAAAACATTTTCCAAAAATGTAGAAGGATGTAGGGATGGCAGTGCCAAAAACCACACAAACTAGATATATGGATGGCAGTGTGCAGGTAACACAGAGGACTACACAAGTAACCCCATCCTTACATCTTTTTTTTCATTTTTGTTATCTGCACAATGCTGTTTCCAGTAATCTGACAACAAAGCTTAGATACACATTCTATTCAAAGTGGAAAAGATGTAGGGATGGGGTTACTTGTGTAGTCCTGTGTGTTGCCTGCACACTGCCATCCATATATCTGCATGTACATGTAGTTTGTGTGGTTTTTGGCACTGCCATCCCTACATCCCTCTACATTGTTTGGGGGTTTTTGTTGTACCGTAGCACCATACAGGAGGTTGTTGTCCTCTAAGTTAAGCATCAACAACTTTAGTATGCATGTACATGTATGATAGTACGTTTGTGGGAGAGGGGCTGAGCCCCTCAAAACTGTTAGACTTTAGCTACTTGGGAAGTATCTTTTGGTAGAAAACGCTGAAAAAGGATAGGTAAGTGCCTAGAATGGCCTAAAACGCAAGCGCTGGGGAGTTTAGAAGACTTTTGTATGTACACACACTATGGGCCAGTCGGCACCATCCCTATACATAGCCTTGGAGGGTCTACTGACTGACTCTCTGACTATTTTTACAAAATCAGTGGCTTCCAAGTTATAGTACTGTTCACCACCGTGACAATTTGCTAAGATTTCATTTCCTTGGGATCATACTTGGAATCATGCTCAGTGATGCAATTTTGATTCTTGGGAGCGTACTGAAAGACGCTGGGATAATGCCTCTTGGTGCTCAGAGGGGCTTGAAGAGAACACGAGAATCTGCTAGTTAAGAACGCTTTTGTATGTACACACACAATTAGTGTGTTGGCGCCATCCCTACACGAACAGTCTACCAACAACAGTGAAGGAAGATACTACTGAAACACAGGCCGGTACATGTAGTAGCTTTCACTTGGGAGAAATTGCTAGGGTGTGGCTTCGTGCAATTGCATGCACCCCATGCACAAGCGCGAGGCATCCGGCCCTCACATGCTAGCAATTTGTGTCACATGACAATTATTAGAAAATGGCTTCCAAATATGGGCATGTTGTCCAGTGCTTCTACTTTCCACTTATTTGAGAAGATGCTAAGATGCTGTTAAGGCAGATCATATGCGGTAGTGATTAAAGTTGATCTGTAAAGAACTATGGTGATTACTTCTGCCAGTTTCAAAGTCGTTTGAAAAAAATCTCTTAAGAAGAATCAGAAAGAAAAAGAAATCACCAGTTTGCCCCGTTTCCTGGCAGTAAGTCTAGGGATACATTTTAGCTACTTGGGGGTATCATTGGATAGAGAAATGTTGGAATAGGATAGCTAGTGTCTAGAAAGGCTTAAAACATGAGTGTTCACGAGTTAAGACGGTTTTTCAATGTACGCACACTATGGGCGGGGCATCCCTACATAGAGAGTCTACTGACTCTCTAATTATTTTCATGTATACCTTTGACTCCTCTCCTTTTGCCTACCCTCCAACAACTCCAGACTTCCTGGGATGTGTTAATGTCCCTCTGCAGTCACTGCCCGAAGAACACTTGGGGAGAAAACTTTTTGCAGGCAGCATGGTGTTGGCTGGATTGGAAGAGGCTTATGCTGGAGAGATAGAACTCACAGTTGAACAAGGTTGGGAGACTAAAATGTGACTACTGACACTACAACCATCCTTTTGTGTAGGTGTATATGTGTACACATGTTCTGGTGTAATTTTATATCATCTGTAATGACAATATTTTTATACCTGTGTATATACAGTCGATTTGTTTACATACTGGCTGTGAATACATGTACACTATATGTTTTATTACATTTTGTACAGTATCAATCTCCTGACGAATGTTCTGTTTTAGTCATATCCTCATAGTAGTATGTAGATCAAATGAATACCCTGTGGAACTTGTATTGTATAAGTAGATTAAGCAAGGATAACCATATGTAGTACATAAAAAATTAATAGCCACACCTGTGTACCTCTGATGCAGCATACATCTTGCATCAATGACTGAGGAGTTGTGTTGACCTTCAAATCATAACGAACCACAAAACACTGGAAGTGCCAACAGTCAGTGAACCTGCGTAACCATAACCTACCCATGGATGCAGTTATGAGCAGCCAGTTGTCTGGGAACGACGACTATATATGTACATTGTGTGCTTAGTCTTGTGCTCAGATGCCCCACGTCCACACCCATAGTCTCGTAAACCATGCCTCTCCACCTGAGTCTGATTCTAGTCTCGTTTCCAGACCACCCAGTCTGGGACAGTTAGTTGATTTCCTTTTCATGAGTTAGTGTCCCTATTGTGAGACAGAGGGTATAATGAGACATTAGTTAATACTAAATGTCATTGCCCTTAGGTGAATTACTTTGGTCATATGCAGTTGAATATGGTGTTTTACTAGTTCACCTGGTTTTCCTGAAAGATGCGTTGTCCAATAATACACAAATAGTGTCTCATAATAGATACACCAAGGCAGAGATAGAAATGTTAATTGTTGACTATGATCTCAAAAACCTTATGATGTGGTACTTGTGGTGTGAGTTCTGCGGTAGTCGTATGTGTGAAGTTTGTTGAACAGTTATTCACTTGTTCCGTCTACTTTTCTTAACTGTCCCATAATAGGTACCTTGTCCCACAATAATAAATATCCATTTTATGGCAATCAATAACACAGCATGAGATAGTAATTGTGGTACAAGTTCTCTATACAATAGTGGTTGTGGGTGCAAAGTTTTAGTTTCCTGCATACAAATGGTAGGTTTTTGTGGGCAGGATTGTTGTCCCATAACTGGGTCACTTACTCTACGTCATTTGCTAATCATGTGATTGCTAGCTCATCGCACGTGCCAGTATTTGGCTCTAACCTCAGAACAGCTCATGTTTGAAATTGGTACTCGCAAATGGCTGTCGACACATTCCCTCTAGCCTCCATAACTCATCTACAACCTTCTATCCATGCTACTACATACACGCGTACGTCTGCTGTGAGAGCCAGTGTATGGCACTTGCGCACAAAAGCAGGTGGGAGATCTATAGGACCATAGATATAATAGCTCCGTACGGAGCTATTATATCTATGATAGGACTACCATTGTTGTGAAATACGTCAACCCTTCTCGGCGCTTACAACAGTTAGCCGCTAATAGAGTGTCCCGGCTACTTCCCAACGATGAGAACAAGCTCCGCCCCCGCCTTCATTTGCCTAGCTCAGTGACGTACCCATGCATGCTTGTCAAGTGCGGCAGAGCCTACATCATGTGACATTTGCGTGACATGTGCGTTGCGGCAATCTGATTGGCCTTCATGAGACTACCACACCCATGCATGGCTCACTGTTAGCCTCGTACAAGCCCCTCCCAAGAGCCTGAGCCGTATAGGCCATGCATGGACTTACAGGGACCCTACATGGCCATATTGCCATATGGGGCGTCTGGGCATGAGACACAGTCTGCGCTGCGCGCGCGCGCTGGGAGGTTATTGTCATGTGACTTTCATGGCTCTCGCACGTGAGTGATTAAACTTGGCTGGGCTAGACAACCGCTACTTACGATGGAGGACAAGATCGTGGCTAAGGAGCTGGACGAGTGGATTTCTAATCTAGAGGACTGTAAACAGCTAGAGGAAGGCCAAGTCAAAGTGCTCTGTGAAAAAGTTAGCTTGATTTTCTCGTTGAGTGCGTTGACCGTTGCTTAGTTTTATCGAGTGGGTTTCCCGGGGTTTGTGTGTAACATTAGACACGAAATGTAAAGTGGGAAAGTGTGTGAAAGTCGCATGTGCTCACGTTCGTATCACTCAAGCTACATACGTGTATGTACTGTGCATGTACGTGTTGCCATACTATCCCTGTACTGTGGCATTATGTTTTTGATGTGTTTTTTCCCCCTAGGGTGTAGTTCTGTTGTTTGTGGTGGATGTATCCCTGAAACCACAATCACTAGGCTCATGTTGGGGTACTTAAAACTGGTACAACCTGTGCGTACATGGCGCTCAAACACCTGTCTGCCATTTGCCTAGCTTGCTCTGGCCCACCAGATTTGATCGTGTGTTTGTACATGTATGCAAATGTACGTGGATGCTAGGTGTACTCAGAAAGTAGCTTTTTGACTTAATTCTCTTTGTTCTGGGGAGGTTCATGTAAGTGACGTCGCTCTACCATCTTGACTTTTCGATAAAACTGTTGCACCTGTACTTGTACATGTTGTACTGTACATGTACATGTACCTGACATGTACACATATTGTGTGTTTGTTAGTGTGCCTATTGTTGAACCTGTAGGGTCAATCAGTATTGCATAAGACAGTGACCAACATAATATAACAATATTCATAGGCTGGGGTGCCCACATGTACAATCAGCTCAGTTGGCTACCAGAATGTCATTTGATCACACAGTTGCATCACCCCCATGTGAAAAAATGGCTGTCTTCAGGTGTAGCAATAACTTGTCTCTTTCACTGAGTCTACATGTACAGTACATAATAGAGTTTTATGATGTACATGTACATGTACATGCATATTGTACAGTGCGTGCCAATGGAAGTCAACATTTGGCATATGTGGAATGGTGGCTCCACCACAAAACATATGACTTCTTCCACTACTACATGTACATGTACATGTACATGTACATGTGCATTTTCTTCCAATTGTTAAACTGTATGCTTATCCTCAATCACACACACACACATACACAAACTCACATGCACACATGCACACGCACGTGCACACACACACACACACACACACACACACACACACACACACACACACACACACTCACACTTGCAAAACATCCACATACTGCCTAATTCATTGGAGTCAAATAAGAGCAAACATTCCTTTTGTATGCAGACATACGGATTACCCATTTCTTCTATGCATTTACCCACAAGCAAGCGTGCAGCCTACTAGAACCATAGATACTATAGACTACATAACCAGGATTGGAAACTACGTAACTATTGCGTCGCATGATCATTACGACTCAGAGGCAGGAGGAGAGTATTTGTTTTGTGAACGCAAGTAGTCAGCTGTCTACACATAATTTATAGTCCATAGCTCCGTTGCAATTTGGAGTGAGAATGTTCATTCTGACTAGGTAGAGCTACCGCACCATTATATATCCATTCACGTATGTAAGCCTGACACAATATGTGAGAATACATGGCTGTAAAAAGAATGGAAGCACTGCTCAGAGGGGTGTGAGTGCAGGAACTGCTGTAACACAGCTACCCCTAAGTCTGTGACAAACATCCCCCTACACCACTTGTCCATTGAAGAAGAAATTGATGAGGACCTGGATGGTGTGGGTATTTGGTAACAGCCATGATAAAAGTGAAAACACCCAGCACTCATCAGATTCAGAAGACTAGCTCACAAAATGTGATGGAACTTCTGCGTTTCACATGTATGTGTATTTTGGTCTACATTTAATTGTCCATATAATAACACATACCGTCGAATTTTTTCTGAACATGCACTATTGACCCAGTTCACTCTGGCACTCTAACACTGTCCCGTGCACATCATATCTAAATTTCATAATGTTCTCAACTTACATGAGTGAGCTTTAGGCCTCAATACTCAGCCAATGCAATTGCCACTGTTAGTACTAGCAGGAATGGATCGACTCTGGACACAAACTAGACGCTCAACTGACTCTTGAGTCTGGAGTTAACGACGCCACTTTTGGCACAGGTGCACCCAGCTCCATTGCACGGTTCACCAGGGTCGTATGATGTCACGTTGCAAACAAATTCACGTGATTATTCCGTTGGTGAAATGACTGGTCCAGCACACTTTCACTAGGCACATCAAAAAATCTCTCTAAAACTAATCTTGGATGCCAGACTCCAATTTATGGAAGTGGTCCCACCCAACTCCGGAGTTAGCCACGGGTCGGAAGGGGGCCGAAACCTGTGGTTAAACTATGATGGAATTGGGTACTTTCCTGATGACCGGCCTAAAGCTAAATATTTACCTGTTGGCTTGCATTAGGTCAGGTTTACCTGGGCACCAGGGACTGCCGCTGGTGAAGTGAACAATTAAAAGCCCTCCCAACTCTAGTCTTTCCTTTCTCCTAAATACATGTATCTCTCTGTCTTACCCACCCACCAGCACACACACACACACATGCACACACACACACATATGCACACACACACACACACACACACACACACACACACACACACACACACACACACTAACTAACTATCTGCAAGAAGACAGGCACACTGGGCCTGTATTCATACAAAGCCTATGCAGACACTTGGCAGCCATGCACTGATGATGCTGACAAGGGCCTCCCACACACAAAAATAATATCTCTTTCTCCCCTCTCCTTTTACCTACCTTTCTTTTCTCCCCCCCCCACACACACACACACACACCTAGGCTAAAGAAATCCTAGCCAATGAATCTAACGTTCAGGAGGTGCGATGTCCAGTGACAGTGTGTGGAGATGTGCATGGTCAGTTCCATGACCTCATGGAGCTTTTCAGAATTGGGGGGAAGTCTCCTGACACTAACTACTTATTTATGGGAGACTATGTCGACAGAGGGTACTACTCTGTGGAGACTGTTTCACTGCTAGTAGCTCTGAAGGTGAGAGTAGGAGTAAATTTATAGTTAATGTGATGTGTTATACATGTACATGTACATGTGCGTGTAGGTACAGTACATGTAACTACAATGTGCATGTACATGTACACTGTATACATGTGTGTGGTGTAAAGCAGATATCTGAGGGCATGAAGTGCCTGAGATACATGTACATGTAGGTTGCTTCATATCAGATGCAATGTACATGTAATGTACATGTACATGTATGTACTGTAATCAGCCATGATTTAAGTTATTTGTGTCACCAAAGCCTTTCAATTTACAGTCTCTTTCCTAGCAACAGTGAGGTTAAACATGGCAATTTTGGGGGGTTCTCAGCAACCTTGTATATGCCTTGCTTTGTTTATTGTGTCTCCATTATTAATCATGTACATGTACATGTATACCATATGGCGCTTATATTTCGCGGGTCTTTATTTTTGTGAATTTTGTGAATTTGGAGGCGTTTGCAAAATTATTTCAATGAAATTTTTGAGACTCCGCCCACTGAAAGGCATGATCCCACAAGCGTGTCAGGCGTAGAGAGTTGAAAGCTACCAGATCCAATATAATATGCTGAAAATACATGTACAGGTACCTGATGAACATGGTAATCACACTCAGTTGCTGTAACCTTGGGAGTTGGCACATGTGACAGCTTGCGCTTAAGCCTCCTACTGCTATTGAGCTGCAATGCTCCGCCCATATTTTCGTGCCTGGGAGAGTAGCCCCTAGTGCCTACGCGCATGGGTGTGCTGAGCATTTTCGCGAAATCATTTCAACGAAAATGTCAAAAACTGCTTTTCATGAAATTTTTGACCCACAAAATATAAGCACCATACGGTATACCTATCAAAACTTTCTCTCCTTCCCTAAGAAGCTTTTATTTAAGTCTGGCACCCTTATACATGTGTACATACATGTACATGTATGAGTGCCTGCTTGTGGGCCTTAATACATGTACGATATAAAGTTCTTGGCAGCTGTTATTGAGTGGTCTTTATTAGGAGAGGTACATGTACTGTACATGTACATGTACACTGCAGTTGTTTTTTAGTGACTGCCTGGTTGTGACAAGCATGCTTGCTAACACTACATGTTCAATGTATGCAAAAAGTTCAATTGCAGTTGCAGGAACTTTGGCCACTGTTTTGTTACTCTCTCTCTCTCTCTCCTTGCCCCATCATTCTGTACTCACACACACACAAATGTATACATGTATGTACATGTACATGTACATGTAGGTGCGATTCCCAAATAGAATCACTATCCTGCGAGGTAATCATGAGAGCAGACAGATCACTCAAGTGTATGGTTTCTATGATGAGTGTCTGCGAAAGTATGGCAACCCAAATGTGTGGAAGTACTTTACTGACCTCTTCGACTATCTCCCACTCACTGCACTAGTTGATGGACAGGTAAGAGGTGCTCTAATAGGAAATTCTGTACAACATGAAAATATATGTACATGTGTACATGTGTGCATGCATACATTGTACATGTATATACTGCCTCAGTAGCTTGGTTGGTAGAGCATCTGTATGGTGTCAGTACATTGTACATTGTATGTCACCGGTTTGAGTCCTACATATACATGTAACTGAGGCAGCTGATATTTTTGTGAGAAAAATACATGTATGGTGTACATGTACATGTACATGTACATTTATTGTTTTTCCTTGCCTTGTCTCTTTGATGTTTACAGCACACATGTAATTACTCAGTGTGGAGTATGGTCCTTTAATACTCAGTCTTTTGACATAGATGCTTTCCCTTGCCTTGTCTCTTTGACTGATGTGTATATACATGCATGTACATATACCCATGAGATGCATACATGTACATGCATGTACATGTACCCATGAGATGCATACATGTACATGCATGTACATGTACCCATGAGATGGCTGCCGGTTTTTCACGGTTCTCTAAAAATATTCCCTAGCCTTTCCTCACGTACATGTATAACGTAGCTTGCGTGTTGTGTTCGGTGGCTCCCTAGGGAGACCCAGCTTCACGTGCACTGTTATGAATGAACAGAATATTTTCACTCAGTGTGGCTTCTCCCCTGATGGAGAGGAGTTACCGGTCGATCCCTAGCAGGATTCTGATGGCACATACGGAGTGATATTGAGAATTGTGAAGGCTGACTGTCACCTGGTGGCCATAGCTCAGGTGGTAGAGTACTGAAGACTAAAGTCAGAGGCCCCTGGTTCAATCCCGAGTGGCTGCCGGTTTTTCACGGTTGACCAGCCTTTCCTCATGTATATGTACATGTGTGTGCTAGCCTCGTACCCAGGCCCCTCCCTCCCACACGGGAGAGGGCCTGGTACACACTGTGTGTGCATGCATATAATCGCCCTGGAATTCCAGGGCGATAGGATACTGCTGTAACACCTCCGCATACTAATTACGTCACACGTTAGCGGTTATTGTTGAGAGATGGGCGTTCGCTTGTGTACGTGCTTGAGACAGTTGGAGACTCGTCTGTGTCCCTCAGACCTGAACAGAAGGCCTGTAGAGAGTGTGTTTTTGATGGCAAGGATGCTTTTGTGTGGTTAATCTACCGGATCCGGAAAGTCTATCTGTTTGCCGTTCATGTTTAACAAGAAGCTTGGCAGAGACAACAGCCTCGTTGTCGTTGTTCACCGCTATCTTCAGCAGCTCCCTCCACCGTCTGCAGCTCACGTTTGCACTTCAGACAAACGTGTTGAGGCAGGCCGTTGTCTAACCGCACTTGAACGCCGAGGTGGTCTCTAATTCTTGAAGACCATCGTTGCTTTGCTGCAGTAGGCCTAAGAGTAGCTGCTGCATGCTTGGCGAGTACAGGAGCTCGCCACAAACGGCAGGAATACGCCAGCCATTGTGAACGCTGTGACGTTTCGCCAAAGCCCTCTACTCTTCCATACGTCATCCACGATACGCCTACGTTAAAACACGTGGTTTTCAAATCTTTAATTGAATGCATGCGCAAACAGTGTGTACCAGGCTCTTTTCCCCTCCCCCGAAAAGAGCCTAGGAACGAATGCAGATATTGTTGTGGGTCCACATCTCGCAGTATTGCCACAGACTTGCTGAGTGGCCTCGTACATGTACCATATTTTCATGCACATGTACAGTGTACACCGTCTCAACACTCCACTGCCCCCTATCGCATAGAGGGAGTAGAGAGCAGACTGGCAAAAGGACTTGTGTTTACATGTACATTGTACATGTACATGTTCACTCTTTAGCACTGAGAGAGAGAGTTACCCTGTTTATCAAGGAAGAGATACCCTTGCTCTTGCATAACCTTTAAAGGTTCAGCATGCCTAACTGGCCTGCCTCAGTAGCTCAGTTGGTAGAGCATCTGCACGGTATGCAGTGTGTCACAGGCTCAAGTTCATTCTGAGGCAGCTTCATTTTCTCTCTGAAAATGTCTTCAAGCCTGGTTTCTTAGCATTAATTGCCTTGTCTCGATGACCAAGTTTACATGTACAGTAGGTGTCATAAAAAGGTTTCTGTTCCGTTTGCGTTTCATTTTCGGTGAACAGTAAACGGACAAAGAACAGACGTTAAGTGGACAGAGAACGGATGGTGAATGGACAGAGAATGCAAGCTGTTTGAACAGTACCGAAATGGTCCATGAACTTTTGAAAACGGAAGAGCAACATTTGTGCGTGCGTCAAACCACTGAACCTCGAAGGACTGTCGACCGTCGGAGTAACAGAAAAGCATTTTCTCATTAGTGTAATAATCGAAAACTGTTGACTGTACCTGCAGAAAACATGTACATGTACATGTACCTTGCACTCGCACTGGTAGAGTACCGGAATTATGAGAATGTACAATTAGACAAACAGTAAATGGACATGGAACAGAGCCCCACACAAATCCCACGCAAATAGTACACAAAACAGAACGCAAATGGAACCGAACAGTACAGAAACTTCTTTATGACGCCTACTGTACATGTATAATCAGTCATAGAGACAAGGCAAATCCAAGCAATGACGCCTGAAGACAACTACTGTTTTCCAAGAGAAAAAGAAGAGCTGCCTTGGGTGGGACTTGAAACCGCGATGTTCTGCGTTCCAGGCAGACGCTCTACCAGCTGAGCCACCGAATCTTTAAAGTTTATACAAGGCAAATGGCGTCTCTCCCCTGATAAACAGGGTTACTACATACATGTAATTGCTCAGTGCATTTCACAGTTTAGTCAGTTAATTACCCCTAATCACTGAGATAGAATTATCCTGTTTATCAGGAAAGAGATGCCCCTGCCCTTTAAATATGCGGCCCGCCCAGCTGGGCTGCCTCAATAGCTCAGTTGGTAGAGGATCTGCATGGTACATGTACATGTATGCAGTATATACTGTATGTCTTGAGTCAACAATAACATAATTGCATCATACTAATGCTGATGTCATGATGTCACTTCCATTAGTTCTAACTGTAGCCTCATATTCAGGCCATGACGCATGGGGGAGGCATGTGTAGGGGGAGGGGCCACATGCGGGGGGGGGGGGAGAAGTGGCCTGGTATACACTGTTCCGGAAATACCCAAATCTGGGTACTCATAATTTTCTATAAACAAGTATGAAAAACATTTTCCAAGAATGTAGAAGGATGTAGGGATGGCAGTGCCAAAAGCCACACAAACTAGATGTATGGATGGCAATGTGCAGAGGACTACACAAGTAGCCCCCATCCCTACATCTTTCTTTTTATTTTTGTTATCCACACAAAACTGTTTCCAGTAATCTCACAACAAAGTTTAGATACATGTACACGTTCTATTCAAAAAAGAAAGATGTACATGTAGGGATGGAGTTACTTGTGTAGTCCTCTGCACACTGCCATCCATACATCTAGTTTGTGTGGTTTTTGGCACTGCCATCCCTACATCCTTCTACATTTTTGGAAAATGTTTTTCATACTTGTTTGTATGCTTTTTTGCTGTACCACAGTACCATACAAGAGGCCTTCTCTAAGTTAAGCACCAACTCCTTGAATATGAATGTATGGTAGTGTGTTTGTGGAAGAAGGACTGAGCCCCTCAAAACTTATACTTTATCTACTTGGGAAATATCGTTGGGTAAAGAAACGCTGAAAAAAGATAAATGTAAGTGCCTATAACGGCTAAAACGTTAGCGGTGGGGACTTTAGAAGGTTTATGTGCACACTCTATGAGCAAGTCGGTGCCATCCCAACCTAGCCTCTGAGAACTACCGACTCTATGACCAGATCATGTCATAGTACATACTGTTCACCACAATTTGCTAAGATTCCGTTTCCTTGGGATCATACTCGGAAGTGAAGCTCAGTGATGTAACTTTGATTCTTGGAGGGTGTATCATTTGGTAGAGAGACGCTGGAATATCGCCACTGTGCTCAAAGGGCTTGAAAAGCCTAACACGAGCGGATTAACTGGAGTTGATGGAATATAATCACTTCTGCAACAGGTTTTAGCTGTTCCCTAACTTGTACCTAGCCTACCCCTAGCCCTTGCCTCATCACACAACTAGCCATTGTCCTACTAGTTTCTAGCCTACCCCTAGCCCTTGCCCCATCACACGACCACAAGGATGTACTTTCAATAGTTGCTCTTTGCACGGTCATGTGACGGCAAGGGCAAGGAGTAGGCTAGGGACTAGTATGACTATGGTTAGTCATGTGACAGGCAAGGGTTAGGGGTAAGCTAGGTACAGGCTAGGGAACAGCTAAAACCTGTTGCATAAGTGATTACACACTGGGGCCGTCAAGTCCAGTTGATCCCATTTACCAACTCTGGAACAACAGTGAAGTAAGATACGGCTGACACAGGCCACTCGGCCCCTATAGTAGCTTTCGCTTGGGATTACTAGAGTACGGCTTGACACGATTGCACGCAGCACATGAGGCCAGCCCTCACGTGCTTGCAATCTGTGTCACGTGACAATTGTTAGAAAATGGCTTACAAATATGGGCATGTTGTCCAGTACGTCTACTTTCTGCTTATTTGAGAAGATGTTAAGATGCCAAGATGCCTTAAGGTGGATCATACGCAGTAGTGATTATAGTTGATCTGTAAAGAACTACGGCGATTACTTCTGCCAGTAGTCGTTTGAAAGAAATCTCTTAAGAAGAAGAAGAATCAGGAAAAAAATCAATCACCACTTCGCCCGTTTCCTGGCAGTAAGTCTAGGGATACATTTAAGCTACCTGGGTGGTGTCATTGGGTAGAGAAGTGTCGGAATAGGATACCTAGGTGTTCTGAAAGGCTTAGAACACGAGCGTTTGCGAGCTTTCCAATGTACGCACACTATGGACGGACTGGCGCCATCCCTACATAGAGAGTAATACTTTTTTAAGCTGCTAAAGTTGTGGGAGAGGAATTTTTCTAAGCTGAGGTTATTGGAGATATCTAAGCCATTGAGGCTGTTTTCTAAATATTAAAACTTTTCTAAGCCATTGAGGCTGTTGTAAATTTAGTGTGTGGTCTTTCTTTTATTCTCCTCTGTAATCTTTCTTTCTGTTATTTGTAGTGCACTATGCATGTAAGTTCATGTATAAGCCACAATCATGTACATATACACATATACATATATACACATACATGTATATACACATACACAGATCTTCTGTCTCCATGGTGGTCTCTCTCCCTCCATTGACACGCTGGACCATATAAGATCTCTTGATCGTCTGCAGGAGGTCCCACATGAGGTATGCAAGCAACCATCACAACTTGTAGAATCAAGTGTACAGAAAAATTATGTTCGACACTAGTCCTCCTTTGGGGTACTATGTTACAACAGAAAAGGCATAAAAAGTATTACAAAACAATTTCCATGTACATGTATGGCAGTGTGCAAGCAAGTCAGGGCATGGAAAAGCTACACAAATACATTATAACTCCATTCCTACGTATTTTTTCATTTTTTTAAAGGGTGGTCAGATATGGCTACTATGGGAATGTGCATCATGGGTTAATTAGTGGAAACCACAAACATGCAACAGCTGCACACATTTACATTGCAGTTCCTTTGTAGCTACATGTACAAGTGCATGCTATAGGCTCATTTTGCAGTCTATGGTCATAAGGAACAGAGAGGTCGGATGTGCACGCTTCTTCAGTCTCTGGAGAAGCGTGTCACTGTTACCCAAGCCAAGCACCTGGAGCAGCACCTTTCACTTGACATATTCAGCCGTATGTGAAGTGAGGTCGTCTCAGTGTGCGACAAGTGACGAGTTCCATAGCATTCTTTGGCAACGGGGAGTACAGAGTAAGACAGAAGCTGAGAGAGACCGTGCTGTACTGTTGATTCAGGGTCCCACTTTCCTGCCCTAATTGCCTTTTCTTCTTTTTCTTTCTCTCTAACCAGCCTTTCTAAAAGCCACCACATACCCAAAAGCTTCCCTTCGCCTGCTCCTAGCTCGCTCTCGATCTCACGGCCAGATGACGTATTGGGCTCGGTCCGCATACAAGGTTAATTGGTACGTAACGTACATTCCTGCGGTGTTGCCATGAAAACTACGAAATCCTTGTATGCCGTAGCAATTAAGCGTGCATAACTCTGTAAAACTCTTCCGGGTTGTTTGGGAATGGGATTTCCAGCCGTTGCGTCATCCTGAGCAGGTGGCGCAGACCATAACATGGAGTTATTCCACATTCAACACTCCAACGCTGAGAAACTTTCAAAAACGCGTGCTTGTGTGTATGCTAGAGTGAAAATGGCCACATTAATCAATTCGTCTAGTGTGAATAGCCCTAGTACCCAAGTTTCAAGGAGGTAGGTGACTTTGTTAGGAAGTTTTATCAAAACAAGATTTTACCACTTCAGCATCTGATATGCGAGTTCTGAAGCTTTGTATATCAGCAGTAGTGCGTGCAGGCATTATAATGGCACAATCGCAGCGTTTATAGCTAGCATACTTTCCGAAATATAATTCCATAGCAACAAGTCGCCTCATTAATATTCATGATGTCCAACCATCCTTAACTGCACAATGCAGTATCGTAGCAGAGACTAGAAGAATGTTCCATTTAAAGAAAAAGATGCACAGATGAGGTTACTTGTGTAGTCTTTCTATGCCCTGATTTGCTTGCACACTCCCATACATACATGTACATGTACATGTACACATGTTGCAAGACCCTAATTGGGATGCATGAGCTGCATGGGCGAATGCATCCCAATTAGGGTCTTGCAACAAATTTGTTAGCTGTTGCGGTGCCCACTAACCCTAGCCACCCAATGACCTCCTCTACCACTTCAGCTTCGAGATATGGGCCTTTGAAATTTTGGTTGCTAAGCAACAGCTAACAAATGTACATACATGTACAAACAACATATTATAGTTACATGACCCTAAATTGGGATGCATGAGCTGCATGGGCGAATGCATCCCAATTAGGGTCATGTAACTTTTGTTGGAAGTTGCGGGCCTACTCACTCTAGCCACCTCATGATCTCCTCTACCACTTCAGCTTCAAGATATGGGCCTTTAAATTTCAGTTGCTAAGCAACTTCCAACAAGTAGATGACCGTACTTTTGGCAGTGTAATAATCATGTAATTGTTGCAATGATTGTTTGGTCATTCTATTACCAAGCATGGTGTTAAAAGACTATTGAAAGCATCATAAAAGTGCCAATGATCTACTGTACTTTGAGAGCTGAAAAGCTGAAAACCAGTTAAGCCATTGTAGCTGTGTTCATCAAAGCCTCACGGAGTCATGACCCTACAACTGTCAGATCAAGTGGAACGTGGCACCTCACTAAGTACATGTACATGTATGTGTGGAAAAAGATTTTAGCATAGTCAAACTAGTCTTGTAGCCCCTAGCTTATCCCTAGCCCCTGCCACATCACATGAATAAGCGAACTGACAGCACGAAGTAAAAAGTTTCCACAGGGCAGTTTGGTCTCATGATGGGGCAAGGACTAAGGGTAGGCCAGGGACTACAACTATGGTTAGTTGTGTATGAAGTATGGTTAGTTGTATGAGGTATGGTTAGTTGTGTATGAAGCAAGGGCTAGGGGTGGGCTAGGAACTACATGTACAGTAGTTTGACTGGGCCTTGGCGGATTATGCCAGCATAATTTTGGGCATAATATGATACACATAGCACAGGAGCATATGCCAGCATAATACAGTGTTTAGTAAGCAGAAGAGTGTGGTCAGCAAATACCTTTTCTGCACGTACATGTACTTAGAGAGGTGCCGTATGTTCCACTTGGGCATCACTTTAAACAAGTGAGTAATGATGTCCATGTACACTGTACAGGTGCATTGGCATCCTTTTTTTTAGTATCTTGTTTGGAGGTACATGTACCCTACAGTACTGAATTGAGTTACCCTGCTTATCAGGGAAGAGACACCTTTGCCCTTGAATAACATTTAAAGATTCGGCCTACCCAGCTGAGCTGCCTCTGTGGCTCAGTTGGTAGAGCATCTGCCTAGCACACAGAACGTCACGGGTTCGAATCCTGCCTGAGGCAGCTGTTCGTTTTCTCTTCGGAAAAACAGAGGAGTTGTCCTTGAACGTAGTTGCCTTGCTTTGCCTTGTCTCAATAACTGAACATACATGTACTGTCATGATCCACAATGAAGACCTGAAGTAAATGATGTGTACCTTAGTCATAATGCAGCAGTTTGTACATCATCACATCATATTTTCTTGTAGGGTCCTATGTGTGACCTCCTATGGTCAGATCCTGATGACAGAGGTGGCTGGGGTATTTCCCCACGAGGTGCTGGCTACACCTTTGGCCAGGACATTTCAGAGAATTTCAACCATAACAACAACCTCACTCTCATTAGCAGAGCTCATCAACTAGTCATGGAGGTAAGTGTTAGTGTGAATAGAGCAAAGGTTCTTTTCAGGGGAATGGATGATCTGGGTCTGTTTCATAGTAAAGTGTGTTATAGCATTTGTCCCTAACACAATACACAATCATTCATGTGCATGATGTAATTAGAGTAATCATCTACGTCACACACTGAGCTGCTGAAGAAGTCCTGAAGAAAATCAGGACCCAGCTGGGATTTGAACCCAGTACCTTCTGATTACTAGTCAGACACTCTTACCACTGAGCCACTGGGTCTCTGGTGGCAGAGGAGTGCAGGATTGATGGTACTATCCTAAGGCTAGAGTTCAAACCTCAGTCAACATGTACATGTGTGGGGGAGCAGCAACACAACAGTCCTTGCCACCTACATGTACTTCATCTTCCACACACACACACACACACACACACACACACACACACAGGGCTACAACTGGTGCCATGAAAAGAATGTGGTGACCATTTTTAGTGCACCCAACTACTGCTATCGTTGTGGTAACCAGGCTGCCATTATGGAACTGGATGATGGACTCAAGTATACTTTGTGAGTGACTTGGCAGGTTCTGTACTTATATTGCATGTGCTGTGTTGTGGTGTGAAAATTAAGTTCTTCACAATTGTTGGCCCTTTCCTTCCTTATAGCCTGCAGTTTGATCCAGCCCCGCGTCGTGGGGAGCCACTGGTGACACGACGTATTCCTGACTACTTTATGTAGTCAACTATTTCACATAGAGGCAACTTTACTGATGTGTGTATGTACTGTGCTTAGAACAATTTGGCTATTGATGTACATGTGTATGCATGTAGTTGGAAGTAAACCTATTGTACATCCTTTTGTTTTATATCCAGAGCATTCTTCACTTGTACTCCTTGTCAATATGAAAAGCATAATTATGGAAAGCACAATGTCATGCTTCTTGTTCAATATTAATTTTGGTACTCTGTGTTACTGACGTAGATGGTGATATACAATACAAGAATATTATAAGTACAAACAAAAGACTTCACACAAAAGAGTCAGTTGAAAGTTGATACTCAGAGGTGAGATCACACATGAGAGAATTGAGACTAACAGAGCTAGTAATATGACAGTTGGAGAAATGCTGACGTGAGGTGGAATGAAGGAACCACACATATGGCAGTTCATGTGTCCAAAGACGGGTCTCGTTCCCAGACTCCCGTTAAAAAATCGGTTGGTACAGAAGGACTCCACTGATGGGATGCTGTGGAGTGGTAATTAAAGGTGCCGCAAAATATGTGTGAAAAACAGCGCAGTGTAGTTAGAAATGGTTATTACCGCTAGAGCGCTAGCTCGAAACCCTCTTGGCCCAAGCGTTCAATATGGCTACAGTGCTACCACGAAAGTCTATAGCCCATCATGCGTAGCATAGCGACCCACTGCCAGTCGGAATCGATACGAAGACGTCTTGGCCCTTCACGAACTCTCTCGCGGCCTCCAGCTGTTCTGCCTTACCACTGGATGGCCGTTGGCTAAACGCTGCTGCATTTGCTGCCTCAATGTCCGCTTCTTCACTCGCGTGTGAACAGGCGTGAATATTCGGAACGTAATAATTAGCCAATCAACCAATCAGATTTGGCCCTCTAAAATTCCGCGGAGTACTGTGTCAACTGTACCAGACCCTCCTCTTCCGTTTTCCGAACTTAGAGCACGGCTACTCCGAATTTGGTGATCTGATTGGTCTGTGAGCGGTATCTATTTTTCGTAGATACCTGGCCTCGTTCCAGGCCCTCTGCTCGAGCGATTGTTACGCGCAACCTTTGACCCCCGTGGCTTACCAGTTCAAAAATCACGCATCAACATCTCGCGCGGGGGAGAGCGAGGCTAAGTCGAGGTATCTATTTTTCGTGCCTCGAGCAAATCACGTGATGCGCGCGGTACCGCGGGCCTGCGAACCTGTTTATTAACTCCACCCCTTGCATGCGTAAAACATGTACCGTGATGCAATGTTACATAAGAACGTCTGCACTCTACGCACGTTCGTGGGCCCGCTAGACCCGTGCCCAGCAGTAACGCGCAGACGATGTGCCGTGCTCTAAAAGAGTTAGACGCCTCGTCCAACAGGATCTACGGTAGTCTCGTGAACAAGACGTAATCCCGCGGGGAATTACGTCTGGGCGCACCTGCCAGGGTTTTGGGTAGTCTCGCGAGACCAGACCACAAGTGGTCTGGAGATTTGGGACCACTTCACGTAAACCTCTTCCGGAATTTCAATAGAGCCAATAAAACTGCAGAGCGGGTAATTAGGGTAATATGGTCACATGACGCATAATTAAGGCATGCATTCCAAGGTGACTGAGTAAACGCGGGTGTGGTTCGGACTAGCACTTACCCAAAACAGTCGCTACGCTCGTCTGTACTCGAACTGTGGACAGACTACGCTGCCTCGAAAGTGCCGCACTCGCGGGCCAGCTAGAAAACTTAGCGGTAACTGCAGCCTGTGTTCTAGTAAACTCCGACTTGCTAGTCCAGCAAACCTGACGACTGTTAGCAAAATACTCAACAGCACAGCGCTCAGACAGAGAACGCACGCAGCCATCACACCTGTGACATCGACAGCATGCTCGTTTTGTGCGCGTCACTTCGCCAATAAGTACGCGTTTGACACGTGACTTTATTCAATAATTGCGTTCCAGAGATTTACGTGAAGTCTCCAGACCACTTCCCGTTTTTGCGGGTGTGGACTAGGCTCGCGAGACTAGGTTTTGGGATCTGCGCGGTATGCGGTGACGTAATGATAATTAACCCTAAACGCAAAAAGAATTTGATTGTCGCAGTCTGAGAGGAAGATGCAGCGTGCAAGGTGTCGACCATCAGCTCCAAACAACGAGTCGAAGGTAGCAGGAAGGATGCAGTAACATAGAGACTTCCCGCCCCCGGTTGGGAGACTCACAAATACGTCGTTGCCTTGTACGAAGTTTTTGACGGCTCTCACTTGCTGGTGACGTAGCTTGGAGTATCCGAGCTTCTCCGCTGCTCTGCGTATAGCCAAGTCAATCGCCCTCTCGGAGAAGGCAGCTGTAGCCATAGTACGGGAGCGAATTTTTATCTGACGCACCCTTTTCGAACTTAGAAATTAGCGTGAGGTCAAGGTTCACAATAAAGTGTGTAGGCGCACCCGTACACGGCGGGGATGGACTAAGTTCACCCGAGTGGATGAGGGTCACGTGATATAGCGCAATGCGCACTGCGCAAGCTGTACAGATGGGGCTAAGTTCAGTGAAACGTGTTTATATACCTGCATCGTGCTACAGACAGATTTATTGTGTATAGTATACACGAAGAAATAACACATAGTTAGAATGATCAAGGACGCCCGTGTTCTTCAACCACTGTGGTGCTGTATTCGTTGCCATGGCTCGACTCCGCACGGATTCATAGATATATTAAAGAGCTCCACACCGTGTAGAGCTCTTATCTCTGTTGTGTGACTGACAATTGACTTTCGCGCTCTTTACGGATCACATAAGGTCTAAGTTCAACATTCAGGGTATGTAAGATTGATTTGTGTAAATGAAGGGATTCAGTGAATATGTGACGGAACAAATTCAAGGGAAGGAATGTTGTGAAGACGAAGAGGAATACAATTGACCTTATGCAGTGAAATGAATAAGCACTAAGTCTCTTGAATAGAAATCAAGTTACAGTGACAGTTGAATAATCACTGACCAGGTGAAAAAGGCGTCCAACGTGAGAGGTAGCCTCGCAAGCGAGGCTACGTGAGAGGAGAACCAAAATGTGGTGACAGTAAGCAAGAACTCGATGCTACACTCTTAGCATGCTAGCAGCCCTTGAGAGTAGGCTGGACCCTGCCATTTTTACCGTCTCTTTCGAACTTAGCCATCCTCGTTTAGTACATGTACATGTACAGCGTCTGTTACTGTATACTGTGCATTGCGCGATATCACGTGACCCTCATCAACTCGTAGTCCATCCCAGTACACGGCAGTGCGTTCCTAACGCAGACAACGTGATGTGCGTTTTGTTTCTTACATGGGGATAGGAATAGATGGGAGCAGGGGTGGCCATTCCCCCCACTTTCCAGCTATTGTAGTGCTTATACATTTTTTGTAGGCGGATATGGGTGTGGCTAGATGCCCCGTCCACTTAGTTAACATTTACTTCGTATAAACACAAAACTTTGTCACAGTCACCATAACAAAACAAAAATAGTGCTTAGTGTAAGTTTTGCGTTTATACATGTGAGTAGGAAGAACAGTGGAGGCATTTAGCAACAAACGTCAGCCTACAAAAAGCTTTGATACACTACTGTGACGATAGCTGGCAAGTGTGTATTTGGGGGGGGACCCCTGCTCCCACCTATTCCTGCCCCCCATGTAAAAAAAAAAAAAAAAACAGAAAGCTCACCTGTCACATCACGTTTTCTGCGGGACACATTGCCGGCCGCGCGCGCCCCACACTTTATTGTGAACCTTGAACTCACGCTAAGTTCGAAAAGGGTGCGTCAGATAAAAAATGCGCGTACGGGGACGCTTGCACGGTGGCAGGAATGTTTCGCGGAATGTAATAAAGCGCTTCCTGCAATCTGATTGGCCCTGATAACATTCCGTCAGAGGGCCCAAAACCCTGGCAGGTGTGCCCAGACGTAATTCCCCGTGGGATTACGTCTGGTTCACGAGACTATAGATCTACGGTACACGGCCAATCCCGATTTGGAGGACGTAAACGTGCGCGATACGGTACAGAATTACAGTATCGGAACGTTCAGTTGGGGCAGTCCCAGATGTACGGTGTCTGCCTTACAGCTCGAATCGATATGTAACCCCAGTGTCGGTACGAGGCCGTAAGTGCTCGATTCGAGCTCCATCCCGTTCTCTATTCGATGCCTTACGGCAGTCAGCATCGAATCGAGCCCAATTATGTTTGGCTGTGTACTTAGAAACCCTCGCGCCCTTAGTAGCGCCCTCGCTGCGCTCGGGACGCTACAGCCCAGGGCCTTCGGGTTTCTATATACCATAGTTCCCTGGACTCGGCGTCTAACTATTATGTAGAGCTAGTAACGGGAGAGTGGAGGGTCTGAGAACAAGACTAATAAACACCTTGTGCAATCCCAGTCCAAAATTGGCCCTTGTCTCTTGCAGCATCCCACACTCGAAGCTAGTTAATTAATTGACATCCTATGCTAACACAACCAACTGATAATTTGCTGCTTCCTGAAGAATAGACTGTCTGTCAGCAGATGTAATAGACTTCACTTGAGATTTCACAGAGGCTTCCACATTTTCAAGGTTGCTAAGGATATGTGCAGTTAGTCTCGCATAGCCAGACTCTCTTGGCAAGCAGGAGAGTCTGGCTACACGAGACTAATGTGCAGTGGCATTGGTACCTAGAACAGAGTTTAGGAAAATACACTGCTGAACAACAGAGGTGTTATACACATTTTGCAATGCAATAGTCACTCAGGGTGGCAATATTGTCTCTGTCGTCTGAGAGTAGCTTCCCCAGGAAACAGAGCTTTTGTTTTAGAAGTCTTGCTTTCATTGTTGGCCAGGAGAGACCGATTAAGATTGACAATCAAGAATGATACTTTGAAAGCTTGAGAATTCTTCTCCCTAGCTCAGCTTGAAACCCTTCTTGAAGATTGAGAGGAGGCTTTATCCAAGGTCCAATTTTCAGCTCCATATAACAGGGTAGGAATGACACATGTCTTCACTATCTCCTTTGCTGAGAGAGAGTTGGAGTATCCCAGGAACAACCAGTTGAGCCCAGTGCAAAGAACTGCTTTCTTGTTTTGTTGATATTGTGCTCAATACTAGGTCTAGCTGACATAGTACTTGACCAGAGAAAACCCAAGCACTTGGCCTGGTGTAGGGTGGAGATGGTTGATTCTAAGTTGTTCATGGTCAGAGTGGTTTGTATGGGCAATTTTTTGACAATTTTCATCTTGCCCTTGTTAAGCTGGAGACCATTTTCAAAAGAAAACTCTGAGATGAGTGCTCCCTGTGTCTCAGCAGTAGTCACAGATGATGCAATGGCCCTCACATCATTGGTATGAGCAGCACCACCAAGGTACAGTCCACAGGTAGATGTACCACAGTTTTCTTCACAAAGCTTTTGGAGGAGTTCATCCATCAAAACCAGAAAGAAGTTTGGTGACAAAACAGAGCCTTGCTGCACGCCCCGCTAGGGAAGGGGGAGGATATGGAAGACGCAGATCTGACTGCAGCTGAGATATTGCTGTACCAAGCCCTGATGAGCCTCCACGATTTCACATTCACTCTAGCATGGAAGAGTGATTGCAGGAGAATAGGGTGTTCAATTGAGTCCAAAGCCTTCTCTAGGTCATTGAGAGACAGAAAGGTGGTGTTCCCATTATGCAGAATGTTTTGAATGGCGTCTTGAGGTAAAGATGGCATCTTGACATGAAATTTTCTCTCTGTATGCTGTCAAAGTTAGGACAGGATCAGCGTTCTCCTGCAGCACAGGCATAATTTTCTCAAGCATACTCAAATAGCTTCATGAAGACTGAGGTTATGGAAATACCCCTGTAGCTATCACAGCATAAGGGGTCTTTGCCCTCCTTGCCCTTGTAGATGGGTTGAATGACTCCAGTGAGAATGCATGGTGGAATATATTCCAAGTGCACAAAAGCACTAAACATCTGCCTTAACCATAGAATAAGGAGGGGCACACCATATTGAAAGTGCTTGAACTGAAGGCCATCGATTCCACTGGCTTTTATCGGTTTCAACTTCCTCAGTGCTGCCTCGATATCTCCTCAGTGGTGAATTCATGCCATCACAGTTCATATTTGACAAGCAGTGTAGGTGGTCTAAATCTTGTAGAGCAGCTGCAGTCAATAATAGATGGAGGGTCAGAAATAACCTTGCCATTGTGTAGAAGCTGGTCACCAGGGATGGTTGATTGTAAAAGTGTCTTGAATCGCTTGGGATCTTTGTTTTAAACATCTTCTCACATCTTTCCCAGGACTGACACTCGAGGGTAGTCCTACATCTGCAAATTGTTGGGTCAATTTCTTCCCTTTCATCTTTTCTTCATACTCGGGGCCTGCCCTTGGTCAAGCATCACCTCCAGGCTTATTTTGCTAAGTTCCTTCAACTCGTGAGGTAGACGTGAGGTAGACGCCTAGGGGGAGGGGCCCCTACTGTGTCCGGGGCTTTACCGGGACCTGTAGATTAAACCTCGTCGCAAATGCAGTACACGGCAGTGCAAGAGTGCCAACCAACACGTTTGCAAGAGCGCTTGTCACAGACACGGTAGGGGGCCCTCGCCCTACGCGTCTACCTCACGTGACTGATTGTCCCAGGCCTTTCCCGTTTTTCGAATTTTTCCTGTGTTTCGCGTGTACCAAGCGCACGTAAAAACGGGAAAGGCATGGGAACGAGGCTAGCAAGATATATCATTTCCAATAAGAGCATATTTGTATCTCCCAAGCCTCTAGGGCCTCCTCACTGGATGGTTCCACAAAATTTCAATTCCACCACACCTCTTGGTTAGGTTACACTCAGAAGTTAGTTGTCTGTCAGCAATAGCAAGGCCAGATATGTTGGGAATTACGTTGAGGAACCTGTGAGTCTCAAATGGCCATAGCCAGTGCATGAGAGTCAGCTAATGTAAGGCAGCTAGGGCATTGTTTAGGCCTCTGCAATTCCAAGCTGCAACCTTCAGAGAGGGTGATGCAACAGGAGGTGGAGATGAACTCTAATGCTTTCATCTGCACAGGCAATAGTTTGAATAGACTGGTCAAGAATGGTAGTTTGAAGAAGGACCCCTATATAGCGGCGCATGCGCGGTTTGATTGTGCCAGTTCCCACCTTGGGAGAATAGCCAGGAAATTGAAAAAGGGGAAGAGTGTTCTGGGAATAAATGACAAGGGACGGTCTCCTTGTGATTTTGAACCTGTTGCTGATAGCATTGATGGTGAAGATAGTCTTCTATCTGGTGAAAATAAGAATACTCAGTGTGGCCGCCCATACCTTGTGTCTGCAGGGATTGAAAGCAGCATTAACTATATCTTTACAATGTCTCCAATTATGACCAGAATTGTTACATACGATGAATCAAGAGAATATCTTAATACTGTTGCCTTCAATCATACTATTATGCAGTGGATGGTGATAGCGAGAGTACAAATGGATAAATTGAACTTGGCCGCATACTGCTTATAGCATTCAAAAAATCTTTGAAAAGTGTAGAGCTTGCAATTCCCAGTTTTTGGAATGAGAAAGCCTAATAGGAGTAGTGGTGGATTGGAGTGATGCACAGATAAGTGGACTCCATCTTGTAATTGGTAAAGAGAAGGCAGAGAAACTACTGAAAGGATGTAAAGTGCATTGGGTAGGATCATGTCAACAGGTAGTCAATAAAATAGTGTCATCAAGCAACAAGCAATGTGAAAAAAACATTGTTTTTGCACATAGCATCCACAATTCCCAACTTGAGGAGCTCAATTAAGGTTGTTGTATGTTTTGAAACTCTGTGTGGTGTGCATACTGCTAGACAAGTTCCGAACATATTCCCGTCACTTTTCAGCAAAGATGCTACTTTCATAGATGAAGAGTGTGTATGGTCAGTAGCAAAATACTGGGCCCAATGGTGGACAAGGGCTCCCCACCTAAAGATGCTTTCACAAGCATTCACTCCTATGCAACCAGGAGATTGAAGTAAAGCCCCAACAACAACTAATGCTGTAAAACAACAAAATTCCAATAGCACACACAACATTCCACAGCCTCTTAAACTGGCAGAGTATAAAGTGGATAAAATGATGTGCTGCAAACACATTGCTGTGGAAGAAGGGACAAGCGTTTCATACAGGGCTAGTGATGAAACTGCACGAAGGTCCAGCACAGAAAAAAGGAGAGAACAGCAACTGAAATCATCAGCAAATCCCGATAAGTCAGCACAGTATGGTCCCCCAGATCGAAGCAGCAACTTTTGTTCCGGTGCTCAATAAAAACGAAAATCATCATGCAGAGATAATGATCAGCCTCACAAGAAGAAGGCCGTATCTATTGGTAAGAGTGTGGTGCAGTATATACCCAACAGCTGACCAGATGTGGTGGGTAAACTAGTAGAAATGAAGTTCAAAATATCTGGAAAAGACAAATAGTTCCATGCAGCTTCATGGATCCTCTGCTTAACACATTGGGCAATTTTCACGGCTCCATGCAAAGGATGATTGTGATGATGCGTCCTTTTTCACATCTAACAATTCCACCAATTTATCTCCTTTTATCCCTACTGTCCTCTGGATAAATATACACAAATTGAACTGGACACTTATCACTTTTAACCAGTGAACAATTGTGAGTTGGGCACAATCGTTTTTCCCACACAGGAACAATGTAAGGACAACCCAAAACACTGCATCATTTTACTCCATTACAAGGTGCTTTAATAAGGGAATGAAGCTCTAGCTTTATCAATCCACTCACATGACACTGCCGCATGAATGTCCTCCAAAACTGTATATCCTTTCCCATATGATTTCCATATGACATGACAGTTTTGCTAAATGATTGTGTCCAGGACAGCTTGGAACCTCGTATCCACTCAGCAACTTTCACTTCCCTTTGCATCCTACTTCAATTAATACTTTCAAAAATTTTCATACACTGCATCAGAATTACCTTGTGATATGCAGACATCACAACAAGCCCAAGTTGTTGTTGCAGCAGTATCTGCTTTATCAAACATATCCTGTCTTCGGCATACTCCAACTAAATGTGCTTCAGTGTACTGCCAAGAGGAGGAAAATTTCTTAAGAATTTCATTACATCTCCCTTTATTCTGATAGTTACTCCAAACCCAGGCATTTGCATGTGATATGTCATTCATTACACTCCCTACAAAGATACTGACCACAATCAGCACAAAAGAAATTGCTTTCTCCAAAACACATTTCACACTCTGGGTATCCTCCATAACCTTGAGTTATTAGGAAGTGGTTACTGTGGTCAGGAATGTTGTTTAATGTGGAATTGCCTTCAACCAGCCTATTTTTGTAAGGTAGGCATTGCATATGTGGAGGAATACCTGTTTACTACAGACCTTCTTCTTCAAAGTGTTCAAAGCACTCGGGGTACCACAGTCAGCAGTGCAAAATATGGGATATCCTTCAATAGTAATGATGCAAAAGGTTGTTCTTGGTTCTGCTCCTGGAGTTAAAGAGCAAATGCTTCAAGCGTTCATTTGGCTTTTATGTAGGTGCATTTTGTGCTGTTTATTAACTATTAAACTTGGCACAAATGATTAAATTATGTAAAATCAGTGCAGGGCAATACCTTTTGCTAGCACTTCAAAACTTAGTGATAATTATCTACACTATGAATAGATAGCACCTTTACCTTTCTCAATACTTCGCAGAAATGTTGAGAAACCCTTTACAACACTACGAACTGCTTGCTTTTAGGTTCATTTCATGTGAGAATGTAGTAAGTATACTCCTTAGATTATCTGAATAGATGAGTGAACTTATACAGCTCCACATATAGCTGTAGTGCCAGATGTATAACAATAATATTATACATAGATAGAAGCCCAAAATAAACTGAAGCCATACAACTATTTCTTTAGGAAGTACTATGAAAATCCTGGAGAAAATTGTTTACTTGGCATGAAAGTTGGCTAAGGAAATTGCTAAAATATGTTCTGTTATTGGTGGTAAACAGGTCAATGCAAAGTGAACCATGCATAATCTAGCCATCAAGCTATATACTTACGGCCAAGTATACATATGTATCATATATCTATCATTTTCCTGTGTGTTGAAAACTCTCCGTACAGCCGTGGTTCCATGAGGACATTCAGCAACAAATGAAGCACCCAGAAAACCAAGATAAAAGGATCCAACCAGTAGTACAACAGCCCCACCCCCAATGTCTGTTTATGGTTAGTGCTACCGATGCGTAGCGTTATTGGTTGGGGCTCACCCAGCAGCCAAGTGTGCAGAACCAGAGGTCAAAGTACACACTTAATGCAGGGCTGGAGTAAAGCCTGCTTGTACTGTATATGGGGAGGTTTTACGTGGGGTCAAAGTGTATCCGTGAAGCGATCCTGGAAAGGAGTGGTCTCGGTGCATTTATCACACAGTACGGTAGCACTGTGTATATGGGGATTGCACAGGTCACTCGGCATCAACCCTGTACATATGAAAATTTGAGTTTTCACTTGAACTATGCATTTCATTTCACATTTGAAGAATTTAGTGTTAAGAATAGATGAAAAGGGAACTCTAGTCAGAAATTGGTGGTATGTTGTGTATGGTACAATATTGTAATTCTTCATAATACTATTATTTATTACACACTAGATATTCCGCGTGCATTATTTTCATATACGCAAGGTGCGGAATAATTTCCCATATTTCACAAGTGGTTATTTTTCTGACCAAATGTGCATGCGCGTGAAAGCGCGTAATTGAATTGCGCGTGGCAACCGAGCCTGCAAATCACTTATTTCTTCTTCTTATTCAGGTTGAAGAAACGAAACTCAATAACCGTAATGCCAATGATCATGAAACTACACGTGCTGGTACATTTTCGTGACAGTAGTGCATAGGCATATATAATTTTTTCGTTAACCCCTTTGCTTCTCTAGATATTGATGATTATTTCTCTCTTCCTGTACATTATAATGTTAGAATAAAGGTATTGCAACTGAATCCATTAACAATGAACTAGAAAGAAATCATAGCAGTACACATTAGGGATATGCATTTTCTTCGTTAACCCTTTCACTTCTTGTAATACTAACGAATATCTGTTTTTTCCAGTGTTTCTGTACATAATAATGTTGAAATTGAATGCACTATAATTGACATGATGCAGCTAAAGAATCTACATGGAAATGTTACTATTGAAAGAGTTTATGATTATGCCTAGAATGAGTCTCTAATAAGTCCTTTCACTGCTTGAATTGTTAACAATTATCGTTTGCATTATAAGTTACGCACGCTTTGATTAAATGAGCGCGTAATTGACTTATCGTGCGCTTGAAATGCAGCGTTGCCGCGCCGTCCACAACCTTCGGCCGGCTAGCTACAGTAGCTACATACGTGTGGCTGCCCTGTTCTAGTTCTAAGCAGGGCTATCATGGGCGACGCGAGTGTAGCAACGTTCCCTAGGCATCTAAAGGGGAAGTATGGCGTACCGGCCGGCGAGGCGTCCACCGTTGCAGCGCGTTCCAATAGGGCTTGTATTGCATTATCAGACATGACATACTCGTCATGTCTGGTTACTTCCGACCCCTCGGGTCGAAGCGTCGCCTAGCGCCTGGGCGTCGCCTGGCTACCTCCATGGTAACAGCGTGCCCCGCATGTCTCCTGGCAACCAATTCAAATCTCCGTATTCCTACAGATCGAAGCCGCTCGGCCGATTTATGGCTACGTGCAGAGCCCAGACTTCACTGCAGCTACCTCTAGCCCTCCCAGACAGTTCATCACACTGCCTGCTAGGCTTCTTGCTTTTTTTAAGTATACAATAGCAGAGATGAAAGCTACATCAAAGCTCCGACCGCCACATCCAAGTACCGAGAGGCCACTTCAAGGGGTGCGTGGGATTTTTTTATCAATAAATTGCCCGCATGCCGACATTACATCATCAAATGTTCCATATTTCTTTAGTTTTACGCTGTTTTAGAAAGTGCGCAAAAATGCGCACTTTTGAGAGCGAAAGGGATATGCCCCTCCACAATTCACTATTTGTTTTAAATTTAATTGTATACGTGAGGTCAAGGTGCACTCATAAAACGTTCCTCAAGAGGAGGTCTTCGTTTTATATGGGGACGTTTTACGTGAGGTCAGAGTTCACTGCCCCGCCCCAGCGTAGAATAGGGCCTGAGTAGAGCTGAGGGCTAATATATGGGGAGATTTTACGTGAGTTACCCCTGTACTAATCATCAATTACCAACTGACATAAAATCGTCCCATATAGACCTTTTTCATTGCGTCATTTATGATTACGTCATAACGCGGTTGCGGGCATACTGGTGTACAGCATGGAAAACCTTTCGCCCTACGTGGAGAAACTTCCGCAAGAAGCTAAGCGGCGTTACGTCGAGGGATCAGGTGGGATAAACGGCACCTGCGTAGATAAACGGCCGAGTCCTACCCTAGTCTCGGATTTACGAGGGTCTATCTCACGAGACTAGTTCTAGCCTACTGCTGCTAGTTTCTAGCCTACCCCTAGCCCTTGGGCAATTACATGATTGTGCGTTCGAGTCCTAGCCTGCTGCTACTAGTTTCTAGCCTACCGAGGGGACTAGTCTACTCCTAGCCCCTGCCCCGTCACAAAACCGAGTGGCCTAGCCTCCCTTAGCCCTTGCCCCCTGCGTCACCCCTAGCCAGTCTCCGCCCTGGCGTCACAAAGCAGCCGAGTGAACAGCGTGTGCATTTACGTGAATATCAAGTGACGTAAAATCGCCTCATGAGTGACTCATGGTTTTTCTGATGTAAAATCGTCCCATGAGTCAGAGTGACTCATGGTTTTCCTGATGTAATTTCGTCCCATGAGTGATTCACGGTTTTTTCATACATTTTCCGTCAGTAAAGATCTGTACACTACAAGTACAAAATATATTTTACCAGACGCACCGCGATCTAAACGTGGGGTAAGTGACCCAGTTATGAGACACAAGCAATCCTGCCCACAAAAACCTACCATGTGTATGTAGGAAACTAAAACGTTGCACCCACAACCACCTTTGCATAGAGAACTCGTACCACAATTACTACCTCATGCCGTGTTATTGAAAATGGATATTTCTTTCAGTACCTCATTGTAGATATTATGGGACAAGGTACCTATTATGGAACAGTAGACGAACAAGTGAATAACTGTTCAACAAACTTCACACATACAACTACCGCTGACTACTACGCCACCAAGAACGTAGATGAGAGCGCTAATTTAACGTGACGTCACATCCGGAGTACTTCACGGATCATCTTGGAGTACCAAATGTATGGCGTTCAATGGAGAATAAGGCCGTTTTCAAGCTTCGCGCGCGGCCTGGATATACCGTTTATCCCAATTCTGCGCAGGTAATGTGAAACTAGAAAGATTTACCTTTCTAACACCGTTCGTTCGAAGGAGATCGGAAGCCGTTTAGCCACCCTGGAGACTGGAGCTTTCAGCAGAGCAGACAGCTACGTTCTAGACTCTCTCCGCTTGGCACGTTTGGTTTTAAGGAAGCTTTCATTTGTGGAAGCGGCAAACCGATCGCCCACGTTGCTTTCACGGTCATTGCTTGCGTTTCAGTCAGGAAAACAGCTTGAATGCGATTTCACCTCAGTGGCCCCCTAGTAACTGGCGCACACGCAGTCGTACCTCATGCTTTAGATGACCTTTCGACGGGGAAGGGTGAAAAGGGACAGCAGGATCCCTTGCTCGGGCGTTAGGACACAGATAACAGCTACCACAAGTCATGTCAGCGTACGCACAGATGTGTCAATATATCGCGTTCTACCTCGCCAAAACAGCTACCGATCTCCTTTGAAAAAATGTGAGAAAGGAAAATCTTTCTAGTTTCACACTAACTGCGCTGAGTTGGGATAAACGGTATGTCCAGGCTGCACGCGAAGCCTAAAAACGGCCTGATTCTCCATTGAACGCCATACATTTGGTACTCCAGAACGATCCGTGAAGTACTCCGAATGTGACGTCACGTTCAATTATAAATAATGCATTCCTTAACCGTTATACACAACTGGTCTATTAACCCTTTCACTTGCATTCCCGCAATTGAACGAGCGAACGACGTGACACGGTCTTTCTTAGATTTCCGTTTACTTCCGGCCCTTCCGGTCCCTGGCTACCTCCATGGCAACGGCATAGCCCGCAAGTCTCCTGGCAACCAATTCAAATCTTTGTATTCCTACAGATCGAAGCCGCGCGGCCCATTTATGGCTACGTGCAGAGCCCAGACTTCACTCCAGCCACCTCTAGCCCTCCCTGACACTTCATCACACTGCCTGCTAGGCTTCTTGCTTTTTTAAGTATACAATAGCAGAGATGAAAGCTACATCAAAGCTCCGACCGCCATATCCAAGTGCCGAGAGGCCACTTCAAGGGGTGCGTGGGAGTCTTTTATCAGTAAATTGCCCGCATGCCGACATTACATCATCAAATGTTCCATATTAAATTCTCCAGTTTTACGCTGTTTTAGAAAGTGCGCAAAAATGCGCACTTTTGAGAGCGAAAGGGTTAACAGTTGCTTCAATTTTTGGAACTTCAGGAAATCATTAAAAAACTGATCTAAAAGCAAATGCATACATACAAAATCATGGAAACAGTGCAGAGCACACAATCTCACTGAATACACACTCAACATACATGTACACCGATTCGATTACCGCCTTACAATTGCGGACCCAGGAGTATGCTAGGCAGCTATTCAACTACGGTGGCAGACGTACTTCGACTTTTAGCTATCGACGTTTACCGTGTATTTCCCTTGCTGCGCTGCTGGTAGGAGGGCGTAGGATCTGGCCGTTGTCGCGAGAGAAGGCTCTATCTTGCTCCTGGCATTCCTAAGCGTTACACGGGGAGGCGCCGCGCTCCCAGGCTAGTATCACTCCTCGGCTGGTAAACCCCCTATGCGAAAAGACCTTGATAAAGCTGGCCGGGATCACGGAGACGGCCCCTCACATGCAGGAAGCCTGCAGTAGGAGTAGGCCGTCGTATACGCCGACTTAGCCGTGTGCTACACTGGCGCACGTGTACGTACGTTTGCGCGTAGCGCGCGAAATAATTGCATTCCTAAGCGTGATGGATACATACATACATACATACATACATACATAGAAACTATTTCTGAGATGCGATGCGGAATTAGTTGCCTCGCGCTAAGGCGCTCGGCAATGAGACACTATTTGTATTATTGGACAACACATCCTTCAGGAAAAGCAGGTGAACTAGCAAAACAAAACACCGTATTCAACTGTTGAATACGGTGTTTTGTTTTGCTAGTTCACCTGCTTTTCCTGAAGATGACCAAAGTAATTAACCTAAGGGCAATGACATTTAGTATTCAATGATTTTAACTAATACCCTCTGTCTCACAATAAGGACGCTTACCCTACCTCCCACATCGCTAAAAATGTGAATAAGAGGCTGACATACCATAGATACTGCTCAGAAGTATCTGACGTCGATTTGTAAGTTAGGGTTCTTTGTACGTTTTTAGGTAGAATATGCCTAGTCTCGCGAGCCAGACCCTCGTAATCCCGATTAACGAGGGTCTGGCTCGCGAGCGAGACTAGAATATGCCTTGCATAGGCCTATACACCTTATAAAGCTACTTTAGCAAGGTAGGCCCTAGTTTCTTGCATGGTACGAACGCTAGCTTTGACTGAGTGCTTCCTATACTTCAGCCTGTGTTTTAGGTGCACTAAGGCAAACTCAGTCTCACTCTCAGCTTACGTAATTTTGCGCGATAATCCGTCTGGGGCGCCGGGCACGTAGAAGCGCAGTCCCCTTTAAAGGAACCAACTTAGACTGCATATCCGTACAGTGTAAGGTCACGTAGCATATTCATGAATTGTGTTTCCTAGCACACAATACCTTCATACGAGTAGTAAATAGCTCAGTATATCTCAAGTCGCAAAGAAACTTCGTCCGACAATGATTCACGTTTCCTTCAAAGTGACCTGGGCCTCTGTGTTTCTGCTGCTTACGAGCGCCACGGGTATAGATAGTCTGTGCGCACCAGTTTGCGATCAATACAGACAGCCTTTGGCCATGACCCTCTTCAGTGGTTCTACCCATTTTCTCCCCTTCATCCACTCAAACTCAAATGATTCGTTCATGAGACTGAGTAACAACCACAGCATTCCCGTCTACGCTTCCAGAGATGACTGCAATGAGACCTACTCTAGTGCATATTCTTGTTCTTTAATCAACGTGACAGAGAGTGGAGGCGGGAATTTCTCGGTTCATTTCTTGTGCGCTGCCGACGGAATCGAAAAGTTGCGAGGAGAATCCGTGGTACTTGTACTAGTGATGGAGCCATCGGACACGGCGAATGGAAGCAATTGCCACATATTCGTCGACGTCGTTTTGGTCGAGCCTCGTAAGTATTGGCTACACACAGTTGAGATTAGCTACTTGGTTTCAAGTGTTCCGCCTTAGTTTTGAAGTATATTGTTTTATCACACACTGAATAACGTATTTGTGTTCTTTCTATGCAGTGTCGTATGTTACAAGGCTCACCGTTGAGAGAAGTCAACAGTGTATTGTAACAGTGGAGGGTTGCTTTCCGCCATGCTGTGGCAGTAACCATTCCATTTCAAAATTTCATCTTGGTGGAGGTGGATATGCAACTACAAGTATTGTCAATTGCTCAGAATTATCATTCACCATGTCCATTGGTGATACTACCACAGTATACAATAACAGGCACAGTTATCACCCACTGTCATCAATAGAGTTAACAAATTTTGATAGTCTTAGTCTAAACTTAACTAGTGAAGACATTGGTGTGCTACAGAATTGCTTCCAAAGGTGTACACACACATTTGACATAGGCAAGAGCTTGAGAACACTTAACAACACTGCAGGTTGTTTCAATGTTAATGTTAGCATAACCATGAATGATCAGTCCGATGGTGATCAAGCAACTCAAATGACACTTCTGGACTACCAGGAAAGATTCACATACTGTGAAGTTACTCATGACTCAAACTTTAATTACTACATAATGTGCATAGGCTTCAATCCTAGTGAGACGAATATTCAAGAGACAATCATTCTGCAACTGTCATACCACGGAGAGTGTAATGATGAGAAGTTCACTCTACACACTGGACAGCCAGAAACAGGTACGTGTGGAGTGGTTTTGTACTGAAGGATTCAAGGCAGAGTCTTTTGCTACAGTGCCATGTATGGATATGAGGTGTCAGCAGATAAGTTCATTCAACATCGACCACTGTCTAATGGTTTGTGTGGACAATGTAGCCACTAAAGATGACACCATTGATATATGTGTGAGTTGAAGGGACCCATTGGGCCTTGGTATTATAATAGGCATTATAGCCGAGAAAATATGGCTGGGCTTCATTGAAATTGACAAGGGAATGAATTGGATGTAAACTTTGCACATAGCATACTCAAAGCATGGAAACTTTGCTGAGAATGCTTGAAGTATATACACAGTGGGCTCAGAATTTCAATGGCTGGCTAAAAGCCTATAGGTTTCTAATACTGCATTTGGTTTATGTGCATACAGCAGTCTATACAAAGAAGTAATTGCATTTCAGAAGATGGCCACGGATGGATATTAGAACATACCACAGACTATGAATGGACTGGGTGGGGCCTTAGGTTCTGGAACACACATCAATTTGTGACAAATCTGTGGTCAATATGGCCAGTATATAGGTCCAATGTGTACTGTCGTATGGGGGTCTTGACGTAGGTCAAATATTATACAAAGCTGCATGGTATATGAACACAAACGGCAAATATCCTATTGGGAAGGATGTATTTCCAACCTGATCAGCTGTACTAGAGAGATTATGGGAATGTATATGTTGTGACCCGATTATGATACATATACATACACATCTGGTTGAATGAACTGGGATTGGGTTAGTTATTCTTCAATGCTAATCATAATTAATGTCTACATGCCTTAGTAATTAAGTACAATTTCAGCATCTATTTCACATTCTTAATTTCCAAGGAGTGATTACTACGTGTGTTTTTCATTTCATGCAGGAACGCATTGCTGAGGAAGCCTTAGGAGGTTCATTATCCAACCAGAATGTAACAACAGTAGGACACATACTGACAGCATTAGCAAACTCTTCTGGTCAGAGGCAGTTAGAGACATTCATTACCATAATGGAGGAACTCTTGGAACAGCTTGGGCAGGAGGTCAACCTTCATCTCATGACAAATCACACTGGAGAAGTAAGACTAGTACATTGCACAGAACATATTGGACCTACATATACATGTATATGCTTCAGTACACAACTTGTAAACATAGTATGACTCACACAAAATCTAGAAGGAATTCTTGATATGTAAGGATTAAGTAATCACATCAGCTTGTTACTTTGTGAATTAGGAGTCACCGTATTTTCATTACTGTCACTCCACAATCCAACAAGCATTGAATGGGTGTATTGCCACTCATTTTCTTGTTATGACATAACTCTTTAGACGTTAGTCGCTCTACTGGACCAAGCACTGAGGAACAACAGTGACCGGCTCTATCCCATTAAGGTATGTCTTAGCTATGTGTACTAAGACCTAGCTTTTCATACCAGCTTTATGAAGCTTGTCATGTGTTTATTCCAATCATATTCAGGATGACTTGGTACCACATTTACTGGAAAATCTTGAAACTGTGGCAAAACTTCTAGCAAAATCTTTGAAAAGAGAAATTATCTCCACTCCATTGAAGTACAGTGGGACCAATGCTGTTGGTAGGTAGATGTACATGTCTACACTAGTACACACATGAAAACTGAATGTGTATAAGTGCAAATTGTATATAAGGTAGGCAATTAATAGTGCAAGCCAACAACACTTATAATGAGTGGAAAAGCAAAGAAGGATTGATGAGCTGTGGTTGCATTTTGGTATTGTTTTCAGAATAGCCTCCCATTCAAAGGACAGCCATTGTAGACCATGGTGTGCATAGTGTATGTGCAAAAAGCTACTGGGTTATAATTTGGTAGGTATGACAATACTAACATATACCAAACGTTTTATGGTAGTGCTCTCCATTTTTCTCTATACTGAGGAAGGGGTTGCTTGATATTGGAGTTATAAGTTTCTTATCGTACATGACCAACACCCTAAGTAAGCTTCCCACAGGAATCAGGTACAATCTCCACACAGTAACACACTGTTGGCTGTTGTACTCGACTTCACCTTATTGCTGTATCTAAATGGTCATGCTGCCTTTGAATCAACCCCCATGTTTCATTTAGGTGTGGTTTGAAGGGAGGAATAGAGTTGGCAGGGATTCTGAAAGGTTTTGGGCATGACCAAATAGAACACCATGTGTGGCCAATTTTGAAAGCTGGCTACTGCTAAGCCACTGGCACCCAAGTGCCTCCAGCAGTACGGGTGTGGCAACATATCATGCGTAAGCTGTAATAAAATGCACACCAATTTATACGCATTGTGTTATAGGCAAATCAATAAGGTATATGTACGTACATATAAATGCTTCCTTTGCAGTATTGATGACAGTTGAGAGAGTTCAGGATCAAAATACAAGTAAAGGTCACTACACATTCCCCAACCAAACACAAGGTAAGATTTTTGCATACTGAAAATATGTCCAGCAGCAATTGTAGGCCACTCTCATTCTGTGTGCTGTGCTAGTTGGGTGGCATTGGAATGTGAGTAATTTGTTTCTGCTGAAGTATGTGGTGCCAAAAAATATGTCTATTGTGGTTAAGATGTGGGCCAAAGTTTGGCTGAGTGTTCGTTCTCATGTCCTCTTTGTACTGTAACTCTCTTGTGAGCAAATAGTTGTCTAGGAGAGTTCATCTTGAAAAGCCCACTTGGCCTCATCTTGAACTCCATAAACAGACATGGTACTAGACAGAACTTCCTAGTTGCGATGTTTTAGTTCATATTGGTTATATATGTAAGTGCTACTCCATGAGCGTATCAAAATGTAGTATGTATGTTGCATATCCCTGTGAACCCAATGAAAGACAGAGAGATAGGGTTACTTGTGTAGTCTTTGTAACACGTCTAGCCTGCACCCTGCCATCCCTACACCTAGTTTCTGTGGTTTTTGGCATGGCCATCCTTACATCCCTCCACATTTTGGAAAATGCTGGTTTGTGTCCTCTTTTCTTGCATTAATGTGTCTGACTGCCTAACTCATACCAGTTACATGTGCAAGTAATGATGTATACATTATACAGTGGTACAGTAAAGTAAGTAGTCCCACAGAACCACGCCTATTATGTGGCTCCGTGAAGCTATGAGTACTGCCCAAATCATATATGCACCTCTATGTTATGCACCACCACCCTCCCACCTACGTATGTAAATGAAGGAGTATAGTGGGGGGTTGACAGCCCCTGGTGTCAAATCTCCAAGAATAGGGGCAAACTTTGCTGTCAATTCCCCACTTCATATCCAATTTTAGATTTATATACCATATTAAATCCATACTAGGAATTAGTAATTTGCCATATTTAAGAATACAGATAGTCTGTGAGTAGTGTCAAAACCCCCACCCCTGGGGATCATTACTTTATTGGTCAATCCCACCACCAAATCCCCACCCTGTCTCAAGAGAGGAGTAGACAGGCTAACCATTGATGACACATAGCGAGCGAGAAATTGATAGGCATGGCTTCGTGACCCCAGCCTTCATGTGCTTAAAATTATTGTCATGTGACAATTATCGTGGTTTCCTAATACAGGGAAGTTCCCAAGACTTCTAGTTTCTGCTCATGTGGGAAAGTACTAAGATTTTGTTAGCAAACTTAGTATGCTTGCAGTGGATCTGTGAAAGAACTATGGTGATTGCTTCAGCCAGTTTTGAGAAAACCCGTTTAAATTTTTCTTTTAAGAATAGGAAAGATGATGAATTTGACAGGTTGTCGTTTTCTGTCAGCAATATATTTTTTAAGGGTAGAGAAATGCTGGAATAGGATAGCTAAATGCCTCGAAAGGCTCAGAACGCATGCATTCTGTACACACATTATAGGTGTATCAGTGCCATCCCTACAAAGAAAGTCTACCATAATTTAGCATGGGTTATGATATGACCCACCAGCAACATTCTGTGATATGACCAAAGTCACACTGTATCACCACATGTGTTACTTTAGGTGTGCATGGTTATGCTTGGTTGTATTTGTTAGCCATATAGTACACCATATTGATGTAACAGACAAGTTTGATTTTCTTTAGTCCATTCTTCTGAATGTAATGCATTCATGCACATCTCACAGCCTTGTTTACATACATGTGTATGTAATACTAGCATCTGCATCCTCATTCTTGACACACCTTGGATATGGAAGTTGTACATTTAGCACAATATGCATTCACTTCTCTACCTTTCACCAGCAGCCACCTGACTATTGATGTGTAGGTTTGGTGAAGTTGCATGGCATATGTACATTTTGTGTCACAAATGCTGGAATGCTCAATAGACATGGTCTCAAATCCCTCTGGAGGTGGGAGGTTATATTCATGGAAGTATTGTTATGGTCTTTGCACCCAACAAACATTTATCTTCTCCTTAAACTGCTTTTGCCAATCATTCCCCTGCCTTTGTACCTTTCAACAAAATAGTCTTATCAAACTGCCAATTGAACAATGCACATTTGTTTCTAATCTAAAACTGGCAAAGAAACAATGTAAGCTAACTAAGTATGTATCATAGAGCAGGGATACATTACAGGGAGCCACAACCAGACACATTATTCTGTGCTTTGTGTGCTATAGATTACGTACATGATGCATCTGTTAAAATGGAGATTCCACTGAGCCTTTTGTGTGAGGAGAACCAAGATCAAGATATAGCACAAAATGGTAAGCAATATTAGTAGCATGTGGGGAGAAAAGAGCTTTGTATCACACATGAACTGTATAGTGAGGGAGAAGGTTTGGTAGTCACAGTTATGAATACTGTATGAGATGTTGGTATGATGTATGTAAGTGTGCTTCTATCAGCAAAGGTGATATTTGTAGACCTTACAGACTGTCCAGCTGTTGTAGCAACAGTGGTCACGAAGCACTTACCTCAGTACCTGGACAATGTTGCTTCAAGGTGAGATAGTGTGAAACATGATTCAGATGTAGTAAAATAACAGCCTGTCATATTCTCTATTTACAGCAACAGAAGTGAAGTTAATAGCCTGCTGCTTTTGGCAGTGATTGAGGGAAGTAATAATCTTCTAGATAATATTGTAAGCAATCCAATCTACATGTACTTCAGTCCAACTCCACTGGTGAGTGTTTCGTACAGAGCACTACCTAGCTCACTCTTCCTGCATGGATAACAATAGAGATTGTAGTTACAGAAATTGTAAACAATATATGAATACGTATATGAGATGAAAGTTACAGAGATTTTTAACTGTGCCACAAAACTGCTGTACAGTATGATTGGCTGGAGTGTGTCAGGTGCACCGTGCATTATATTCTTGTAGGTGTTGAATTATTCAAATGAAACATGTGTTTTCTGGGATCCATCTAACAAGTAAGCACAAGTATGATTTCTATTTGTATGTATTCCCACTTGTTTCTACTTCAAATAGTGTCTGGTCTTCCTCTGGAGTGTTCACAGACACTGTGAATGATTTGGGAGAGGTTAAATGTCGTACCACTCACCTTACAAGTTTTGCAGTTCTGGTGGATCCAGCAGTAGGTCACCTATGTATGTGCTTTCATGTGTGACAGACATGTACTTATTAAGTATGCAATTGCTGCATGTTATACCTGCATAATATGCTAGTCTGCAGAAGCTACTGCAGGAAGAAATGCCCTTCGGATAGTCAGCTACATTGGCTGTGCTGTTTCCCTGGCCTGCCTCCTGCTTTCACTCCTCATCTTTGTTATTTTTGGGTCAGCACTTGATATATTTTTAACGCATTGCCATGTTTGTTTAACGTTTACTCTTTCCACTGCAGGAGGGCATTGAATAAAGGGGTGCTGTTGTACATTCATATCAACTTTGTCATTTCACTGTCTCTTGCTCTAGCTGTTTTTGTGATCGGAATAGAGTCAGCTACTGGTTATAATGTAAGCACTATAGAAGGAGTTTTCACTCTATTTTCTTACTGAAAAATATATCAATTCTCCTACTGCAGTGGTTGTGTACTGTGGTAGCTGCACTCTTGCACTACCTTTTTCTCTGTGTGTTTTGCTGGATGTTGGCAGAAGGACTCATGTTATATATGCTGGTGGTCAGAGTATTTGGCACTGCAGCTGAGAAGTGGTACTACCTCCTATTACTTGGATGGGGTAGGCTATACCAACTTGAAACACAGCCAACATTGTAGATGCCCATACCTTTCCATAAAAGCAATAGGTATATAGATTTTTTGTTTACTTTTGACTATACACAGGCCTTCCTCTTCCTGTTGTTGCCATTTCTCTGGGTGTAAGACACAAAGATTATGGAACCGACAACTAGTAGGTTCTTGGATGTAAATCTGCTACTGTTTTCTGATGCCTTAACTACTTAAATAGCTGTTATGTTCAGTAACTACTTTCATTTTCTCTATGTTGGTATATATATACTTATGTTCAAAGGGCATTTTTAATAGATACTGCCCATACCCATGCATCCTTTTCATTCTGTCCCTTGTCAGTTGTTGGTTATCTCAGTCTAAAGGAACATACTGGGCTTTTCTGGGACCAATGATTATGATCATACTGGTAAGTATGAACTTGTTGAGGTAGGGATGTATGCTGCACCTCAACACTCAACAGTCACCCTACTCCAGTGACATGGAATTCTAGCCCATACTTCTAATTTGCTGCAGATCAACTCAGTAATTCTAGTGGTGACAATTGGCAGCATGATCCGAAGCAGGAAGAAGTTCATCGGTAGCAAGGATAGCAAGAATTTGATGCTTGTAATGTACGTAATGACAAAGAGAAACTGTGCTCTGTTACCTTAAATCTCTCAAATAGGACCACAGTGAAGAGTACAGTTATCCTGCTCCCACTTCTGGGCCTAACATGGATCATAGGTCCATTTGCACTACTGAAAAACACTGACATGTTTGCATGGACATTTGCCATACTCAATTCATTGCAGGTAAATGCTGCATATGCAGGTCTAATGTATCATGTAACAGTATGAATATTTTTTTGTAGGGACTCTTCTTCTTTCTACTACATGTCCTTCGAAATGAAAAGGTCAGGACTGCATAATTAGCATGATTGATATTCACAATTTTATCTTGCATATGTCTAGGTTTATGAATCAATGAAGAAATGTGTGATGTGCATCCCAGCATCAGTAATGGAGAAGCAATGGAGCTTCAGGGACTTGTCATCAAATATTAATGTAATGTTACAACTGTTGTGGAGTTCTAGCGTATTCATCTTTTTGCATTCTCTTCCCTACTCAAGCTTGCATCTGCTGAATCAGTAACTACAGGAAGTGATCCCATTAGTCAAACAGGTACATGCATGTAGCTCACTTAAATATACCTGTACAATGTGTCTGCTAGTTGGTGTGCACTCTTCAATTCTCTTTGGTCCTCTTATTTTATTACCACAGATTGTGAACGTGTGACCAGCCCACCCTTCAGTATACGAATCTACCAGCGAAAATGCAGCGAAGGCAGTACTGCATCTTTTAGCCCATCCCATAATAACAGTGTGTAATATGTGTGTGAACACTTTTTCTTTGATGTCTGGCACTTCTGAACTCCTTTTCAATCAACTACAGAGCTACTAGTGTCTTTATATGCACCCTCCCTTGCCTCCACCTTCTAATAGGGAGTGAGGTATTGCTATTCAAACCTTATTCCAAGTTTCTTTATATACAAATCAAACATCAATATCCTCATTGTCAGATCTTTGCATGTAGAGTGAATCCAACATTGGTGATAGACCACACTCTGTGGCAGTTAGAAAGGTGTGTGTATACGTACATGTACATGTATCTCCTCATGTGTTAGACACGTTATTTGTTACACCTGTGTATACATGAAAGATTAACTTATTGTGAACAAGTAAATGAAACATTTTCCAAAAATGTACAGGGATGTAGGGATGGCAGTGCCAAAAACCACAACAACTAGGTGTAGAGACAGGGCATACAAACACTGCACAAATAACCCCATCCCTACATCTTTTTTTTTGTACGTGACATATTTCTTTATGCTGTAAGATTACTGGGACACAATATTGTGCATGAAAAAAAGATGTAGGGATGGGGTTATTTGTGCAGTGTTTGTATGCCCTGTCTCTACACCTAGTTGTTGTGGTTTTTGGCACTGCCATCCCTACATCCCTGTACATTTTTGGAAAATGTTTTATTTACTTGTTTGTGTCATTTTTTGGTGTATAATAGTACACCATATAGGAGGGTGCTATTCTAGTGCACTTCCTTCAGGCACTAAAAAACAAACTCGTGACCACAGACAACTTATGCTATGTGTCATGGGCTGGGAGTATATAAAGTTGAGGACCACCACTTGGGGAAGGGGCTGAGCCCCTTTAAAAAGTTCTTAGCTACTCACTGCATGTATGTGACTGCCAAGCATCATCAACATTTGTTGCATGCAAACATAAGGAAAATGAAATCAGCTGCTACAGTAGCTATATTGTAGGTGTTCTAGCGATAATAGGTGTAGCTTTAATAGTACATTGAAGTAAGATGCTACTTGAAGAGCCAATCTGACGGCTGTACCAGAGAAATGTTTTGGCAGCTGGAGAATTCTTCGGCCAATCTCGTTCTGAAATCTTTCAAGTCTGGTAATAGTGCTTCAACGTAAGCGCATGCGTGAGCGACCACGCATGCGCGTACGTAGGTCAAGCAACGGCTATGTGTATATAGAACCATAGATAATAGCTATGATAGAACACTGCCGGGGCGAGTGTATACGTACTATGGGCGGGTCGGTGCGATTGCTTCATAGGGAGTGTACCGACTCTCTCAGAGACGTCGTTATGCATAGCGTCTAGCCTTTACGTAGAGCTCCTTTGAATAGGAAGTGTCTGCGCTATTCCCACAAGAGAGTCGCTCAGCTAGCGCGGCGCTAGGCGTGGTCTCCACGTTATCTCTCACGTGCTCGAAGTTATGCCACGTGACATTATTAGACAAATGTCTTCTATAGACTTTGTTCACCAAGGTTTGCCAAGATACCATCGATTTGTTAGTAAAAGGCACTGCGCACACACGAATAAAGGTGATTGGTGCGAAAACCACGGCTAAAACTTCAGCCACTTCTGACGTAGGCCGTTTGACAAAATCTCTTAAGAAGATGAAGATAAATAATTTGATCTTTCAGCGGTTTTCTGTCGGCAAGTGTGGCGATGCATTTTAGCTACGTGGGGGGTATGGTTGGATAGAGAAAGGTTGGAATATGATAGCTATGTACCTAGAAAGGCTTAGAACGCGAGCGCTAAAGAGTTTAGAAGGCTTTCTAATGTACGCACACTATGGGCGTGTCGGTGCCATCCCTACATAGAGAGTCTACCGACTCTCTGATAGTACACAGGCCCGTACGCAGGGGGGGTTCGGACGAACTCCCCTTTCCGCAGGCATACCCTTAATTACCGTTAGAAAGCTGTGTAGAACTCCGGGAAGCTTCACCTCACGCACGGCGAATTCTACATGGACCAGTTCACGATGCGCAACGGGGCTACGCTGATTACCGCTCAGTTCTGGGATCGATGAACTGTGAAGGCGGGCCGGTGCCACAGGAGCGGCCAGGGCGGCCATGACCGCCCCAGTTTTTGGCTCCCTCCCCCAAAATTACGATATCTCCATGCCCAGATACATAGTCGGCACCTCGAATAGTTCAATTCACTTAAACAGTGTCGCGATTGGCGCTGCCAGGCGATTATCGTGTCGTATGCGCGTGCAGATTCTTACACATGCTACAGAAGAAGGCATGGTATTTTTTGTCACGTTTCCAGACGCAAAGGCGCCGTGGATGCTGACTTCCACAGTTTCCTCTCTTTCAGAGAGTACGCTATCAGACGTAACTTCGCAGCCGCTTTCATCAACTAAGCGGATAGCTTTCTGGGGCATAGTCTTCTTCGTTGCATGAGTGCTTACGCGCTCAAAGCGCTCGCATCACTAGATCTAAATTACTAGGTTGCATGCATGTACAGTTGCTCACTAACTTTAGCCGTCAAAGCTAGGTTTTGTAACATGCAATTTACTCTTGTAGTATTACTCCCAAATTACTCTAGATGCGATCTCAGCATGACTAAAATTCAAATTTTTTCTGGGGGGGCATGCCCCAAGACCCCCTACTAGGGCGCGCTTCGCGCGCCACAACTCTCGCTAGCGTATCACTTCATACTCGAGTTCTACACCCTGCTTCATGCCCACCCCACTTCAAAAGACCTGGCGCCCGCATGTGTAATTCAGATTACAGCGCATTATCAGCACTTTGCCAAAGAAGTCATCGAACCCCCTTTTAAGAATTCTGCGTACGGGCCTGGTACAGTTGTTGCAACAACTGTGGGTGCACAAATGTACAATGTGTGTACTATTCAACGGAGAAACCAAGCAATTATATGATTATATGTACGTACACCTTTAAAAACTTTGCTAGCCTCGAACCCAGGCCCCTCCCACAAATCGGGGAGAGGACGTGATCCACACTGTTTGCGCATGCGCAACATTCCGTTTTTCTCTTCGTAAAGAAAAAGTGTACACCGTTCAACAGAACAAAAGCCGCACCCGAAATTACAGGATCTTACTCTTACGTCATTACGGTTATGCGAGCTTAGAAGCATGTTATTTGCAAAACGCACTCGCACACATTCATCAGTATGACAAGCTAGTCACTTTTTATTGTCTGCAAGCTGCCAATCAACACCGAAGCGCCACCATGCCTAGCTGATGCTATTTGCACTACAAACCTTTGCTGCAGTAGCCTTCAACTTCAGCCGGATAGTTTGCACATGCAATGTAAAGAGCGATATAGCTAGCAGACAAACTTATATACCTTTGCCAGCTGAGTATGGCCACTATGATGGCACTTATGCGTTTGATGGCAGCCTTCCGCACCTGAAATTGAAGGCCTCCGGTCAAAAAGGGCGTTAAAACGACGTTCGTATACTTTGAGAAAACGGCCATTAAAGATTTACGGTTTAGTTTACGGGTTTTCTTCTTTAAATATACGAATAAAAAAAATATTTGGAAGCCTCGGGGTTGTGCACGAATGTTTCTTCTGTTTGCTCTACCTTATGGGCGTTTCAAGGCTCTTTCTAGACTACGAATATTGCGAACTACCCACACGGCGAATGCAGAAAGAGGTGAAAGTATATGACAAGGCCCTTTTGGTGCGAGGTTGAAAGTTATAAATCACACAAGACATATATTTAGACTGTAATACTTCGGCAGCAGATAGTTGAGTCATAGTCCGTTACTCTGCATGCAAAAGTCTTATTTTTACCTCGAAGTGTTTTAATGCCCTTTTTTGACCGGAGTCCTTCAATTACAAGGTCTCCCTCTTATGTCATGGAATTACTGTTCGTATTCTGACCATCTGTGGATCAGCTATCTGTAGCTCACATGTACACGTAGTCACGAAACGCATTCATACACATATGAACAAGTTTTATCAGTCTGACAAGCTAGTCGTTTCTTATTATCTGCAACCTGTCATCCAACGCCAAAGCGCCATCATGCCTAGCTACACATCCCCGGCGGAAGTAATCTGAAGTTGGTCCGGCCAATTCCGGGGGGGGTCCTCAGCGTGTCGGACCCTCCACGCTCGCGCAGCGGCAGCCGTCCGCATTCTAGGCTTGACACAGGAAGTGGACGGGGCGATATTTTTTGCACACTGTACCTAGTCTGGCGTAGCCTGACTATTCGCGCTACGCGGAAGTAGTCAGGGGACGTTAGTATCTACGACCTGTATCTCAGGAATGTGACATTACGTAATAATGCGCGCGCTGTTATCACGTGAACGCATACACATCCCCCGGCCGGCCCCAGCCTCTGATGGCTGTCAGTATAGATACTACCAGGACAATGGACGGGTGGCTGCCAGCGTACACTTGGTCAAATGTAGGCGAAAGTACTGCGTAGTACAGTCTTTCCGAGGCCACTCCACAGACATCGCGTCCAAACAACACATCTGCCACAACCTGTAGCTGTTCAGGTTTCAGGAATGCATATCCCAGGCCCTGTTGGGCCTTGTTAGCAGCGTTCGCCGCGATCGCTTCTCTGTCAGAAGGCTAGCCGCTGGTGTCAGAAGGCACTACCGCCCGTTCAGCTACGCGGGCGCCGTGCGTTGATTACATTCCACGGACAATTAGTGATTTTGCTGCAATCTGATTGGACTGCAACTATAGTTGCAGAGATACAAGTCATTGATGCTAACGTCCCCTGACTACTTCCGCGTAGCGCGAATAGTCAGGCTACGCCAGACTACACTGTACCACTTCTACCATGTGTAGTCTCGTAAACCACGCCTCTCTACCTGCGGAAGAGAGTCTGGCAAACATGCGTACATTGAGTCGTGAGGGGCCACGAAAATCGTGGACAATCAATTAGATGCGTGGTTGTGGTTTAGCGTAGGCCCGTGTGAACGCGTACAAGTGCAACAACACTCGTGACAGAGGCCACGTCACAGCTTGCGCACAACGACTCTGCAGCGCTTTTCAATTGCGTTGAGAAATTCCGTGGTTCCGGAATTCCGCCCTCATTACGTGTACAGTAATCCGTGTATTTCCGTCTTGCGCAGAGCTTGAAAATGTTTACAGCAGAGCCAGCCAGAAAGAAGGCTTACTCTTCGGATCTCAGATGGAGAATAGTCTACCAAAGAATTGCAAGGAACCTAACATTTGAGAAAATTGCCAAGAATCTTATTTATACTCAATTCCACCGAACTGGAGGTATTGAAGTAACCCAGCAAGCCAGTGAGCACAACTTAAGGAGATTAACTGACAGAGCTGAACTCTATGTAGTAGGTTTAGTACTTGCAAATCCTCCTTTGTACCTCTCCGAGATGTGTCAGTCTGTCAAGTCTACTTTTGACATTGAAGTGTCTCCATCAACCATATGTAGGCTTTTGCAAAGGTACGGACTAAAAAAAAAGGCAAGTCGCATTACAACAATGCGATGCACTACGAGGAACATTCATGTCTCAGACTTTCATGTTTCAGCGGAATATGTTTGTATGGCTCGATGAAAGTGGTGCAGACAGAAGAGATAGTTTGAGGAAGTTTGGCTACACACTTAGAGGGACAACTCCTGTTAGCCACCGATTTCTTTGTAGAGGGCAAAGAGTCAACGCGATTGCTGCAATAACGGCTGAGGGAGTTTTGGCAACAGAAATCACAAAAGATTCAGTTAATGGAGAAAATTCTTTGAATTTCTCAGGGGAACACTCATTCCTAAGATGAGAGCGTTTGATGGAAGTAGTTCACACTCTGTGCTAGTTTTGGACAACTGCTCTGTGCACCACATTCCTGATGTAACTGAGCTGCTTTCAAACGCTGGAATTGTTGTCCTGTTCCTTCCTCCATATAGCCCAGATTTAAACCCAGTCGAAGAGGCATTCAGTTTTGTTAAACAATACCTAAAACATGATGAGCTGCTGCAATCATTGCCAGACCCTTCAGATGTACTGCAAGCTGGTTTTGATGCAATAACCAAGAATCACTGTGAGGCATGGATTACTCATTCTGGATATGCTAAGTAAACACATGCACATTATGCTAATCCACAATACTGTACTGAGCTTTGTTTACACACATTAATGGAAGTAGAAACACAAACAATATTGTATTGCTGAACTGAGTTTTGTTTACACACATCAATGGAAGTAGAAACACAAATGAAATGCAGCGTCAGTTTGAGATAATATCCTTGAGTAATGATGACACCAGGTGTACTGAACTATATCCTTGCATGTACTCACAACATTATTTCTGCTGAAAGTTTTTAATGTCAGTAAATATTGCCTTCTGCAGTGCATTATACTGTTCAGTGGGCATTCCACCCTTTTCCAACAAAGAGTGCAACTTGGATAGCTGATCAATACATTCGCTACGTAACTGGACTCGTTTTGCAGGGGACAGATTAGACACCACGTGGTCAACAATTGGCTGTGCAGCAGATCCACTCTTCTTAGAACACTTTTTAAAGTAGGGCAAGTCTGGTGGGTTATCATACGAAGCATGTTTGCCCATATGTATCATATGACCCCATGCGTTAAGCTTCTCAATAGAGAATTCTCCTTCATGTTTTTCACGCAGCTTATCAACAATATCCTCAATTGCTTGCATGCATTGTTGACAGGTGCTCCTCTTAGTGCTTGACAATGGTTCACCTTCTTCACTTTCATGACCACGCTTCTTTGTATCAACAGCAACAGCATTATCTTTCGTTTCACACAGACACCATAGTCGTATAACACATCGCTTCAATCTATACTCCTCATACATTTGTGCAAGATCACTATCACTATTTAAAACATTGTGCTTCCCCTTTAGCCCATGTCCAGGTGATAGAAATCCAACCATTTCAACCTTGCTGCCCAGTTCCTTACACAACACATCCATCGTTTCTTCTTTTGAAAGAAACTTCTGTGTAGTTGTCATGTTGTGTACGTAAAAACTTGTTCTCCGCTTTGGATTCATCACCTTAACTGAATATTGGTGGAACACTTTTGAGTTTATGTTCACCCTTGTAGATGTTTTACTACTTCAGGAACACTGTAGAAAGATTGACAATAGCATACATCACCACTTACAGGAACACACTTACATCATGATATTTTTGTTTTTAAACCTAGAGTACACACAACCCTGAAGCGAGCTTTTATTAGAATGCACGTTAAAGAGAAGGAGTGTTCGTATCCTTACGTCAAAATTGATCTCCTGGTGACTGTCATTCTCCCACGGAAATGGACCGACCCTAGTGTGACAACGGGCATCCCAGTATGCACCCGCTTCAGGAGATCCGCGACTCTGAGGAAGCGCAATGTCGGGGAGGAGATCGTCGCCTTCTGTGTTCCCCATTTCCGCCTTGAGGGCGAGGCACATACGCAGAAGGCGGGCTTCTGAGGTCTATTCCGGAACGGAGAACGGAAAAACGCAATTTCTCAACGCAATCGCATTCCACTGTACTGAAGATGCTGCGCTGCCTCCGTAGGGGAGTTGTGCCCCCTGATCCTAGGAGAAGGAAAAGATTCTATGGTGACAGCTGTACCACTGTTAGACGTACTCTACGAGGCTTGGAGCTCCTCTCCCATTGAATTTGCTTGGCAATGGCTTCTATCTGCATGTCTGTCACCGAGATTTTGGTCCGTCAGGGATTTTGGTCCGGGGGACCATTTACTCTGAAATTGTGCAATAGATAAAATGGTCCGCATTGGGGATAACGGTCCGGTACATATCCTCAAGTTGGTTTTCTGTGAGTAAGTCAAAGGATGCATTTTAGGTATTTGGGAGGTATCATTAGGTTGAGAAACGCTGGCATAGGACAGCTAGGTGCCCAGAAAGGCTTAGAACGGACGCGAAACGTCGCGAGTTTGATGTACGCGCACTCAGGGTGTGTCGGCGCCATCCCTACATAGAGAGCCTTCTGACTCTGTAGTAGTGCCTTTAGGATCCAAGCTGATGCAGGTGATGCGCTTTAGCTCGGGACTGCTATCCCGGAGAGCTCAATTTGATTGGTTGCAGGCCGAGTTGCAGCCGGATAGATAGCATCCGCTAGTCTCGAAGTACCCAGATAGAGCACATTACCACCTCTCTGCCATCTATGCGAGTGTAGCTGTTGGAAAAGTGTTCTTAGTAAGTCGTCATGGAGAGCTTTAGGCTAGCTGTCAGCTCTCTCTGCGACTCTACGCTTCAGATAAGGAGATCATTGCAGGAGGAAAATGGCTTAATGATAACATCATGGTGCTACTGAAGAAAGCAAACATCTTAGGAGAGACACTTGCCTTTGACATTCCAAAAGGAGAGTTTGTCCAGATTTTGAATGTTTCAGGCTGTCACTGGATAACTGTGTCCAACATTGGTTGCCAGCCAGGACATATTAATATATATGACAGCGGCCCGAATACCCGTGTACCAAGACGAACAAAGCAACAGGTTGCTGCACTTTTATTCACAAAGAATAAAAGTATAGTTTTGCACATTCAGCATGTGCAGAAGCAGATGGGCTCTAATGATTGTGGACTATATGCATTAGCATTTGCCACATCACTCTGCGGTGGCGAAGACCCTGGTAAAATCAACTATATGTGCAGCATTTGATGTGTGATCACCTGTTGCAGTGCTTGATGCAAAACTCAATCTCTGCATTCTCTTGTCGAGTTCGACATAAAAGAAAGCAGAAGTCACTCTGTACAATACCTGTCAAAGTGTTTTGCTCATGCAGACAGCCTGAAGATATGAGCATGATCTGTTGTGACTGTTGTCGTAAGTGGTTTCACTCTCCAAGTGCCAGAGGCTGCTTGGAAGCAGGATACATGGTTCTGTAGTAGTTGTAGAAAGTAGTTGTACTGTTTTGTTCTTGCTTGGTTTGTAAATGTTGTTTGTTAAATATTTTGTACTGTTGTTATAAAGGACTCTGCTACAGGATCTATCACAGTGATATACACGTTTTGGCCTTATGGCTACGTTTTGAACTGCATTGCTGCAAGCACAGTCGCTACCAGACCGGACCAAAAACACACTGGCGATTTCGGTCCGGCGGATCGATGTCCCTGCGGGTTGAACCGCAGACTGCCCCGGACCTGGAGTCAGACCAAAATCACTTGTGATTACGGTCCGGCGGACCAAAATCCCCGCGGAACAATATCGGAGATTTTGGTCCGCAGCAGACCGCCCCGGACCAAAATAGCTGGAGTCAAACCAAAATCACTAGTGATTTTGGTCCGGCGGACCAAAATCCCAGCGGAACGATTTTGGTCCGCAGCAGACCGCCCCGGACCAAAATAACTGGAGTCGGACCAAAATCCCCGCGGAACAATATCGGAGATTTTGGTCCGTCCTGTCCGAAATCGCCCGGACCAAAATTCCGGTGACATGTCTTTTAGCTCGCTATAACCTAAAGTTCGAGCACTTTCAACGATAGCTCTTCTTTTAGAATGTGCACGCGAGCTTACGCCGTGTACATTACTCATTACTGCGCTTAAGTGGTTTTGACAGTTGTGAGTGCGAAAACCATAGTTACTACAAGTACTCTTAACAGTCCTGACTCAGCAACACGAGTGCCCTATGCCATGTTTGTCAGACTCTCTCCCTTAGAGAGAGTCTGATTCATGAGACTATACCATGTGCACATTAGGCACTGAAAAGTTGAAGAGCGAGCAGTTGGCTGTAGTCTCTGCACGGTACGGAACTCCAGAGGTAGAGGCGTACCGTTATGCCACGCCAGTCGTGTCGCCAATGGAACCGGAAGTACATCATACGTGTACAATTTTATTTGCAGCGGAAGTTCGCCTGCGCGAGTGTGCGGTCAAAGGTATTCGTTTCTAATTACATATTCACCTAGACGTTTCCACGCACTGATGTTAGCTAGGCTGTAGTCAGTCAAGCTATTGAGAGATATACTATAGGACTTAGCCTCTAGCAAGTCATGAGCGGTGACTCCGTCCTGGAGCTGCGCAACAGAGGTTAGAAGCGAGCTACATTTATTTCGGGTAGCTCGGCAAAAGCAGTGAGGAAACTATTTTGGCAGGCCGCTATTGCTCTAAATTGTTAGCCTAACGCTCTATGATTATGAAGGCATAGGTAACAAAAAAACAAATTTTGTTCCGGGCTGTAGTCTCAGAGTTATGACACTCCAAAAAACGATGATAAATCGCTCCATGTGGAAGCCGTGCGCCATGGAATGTGCACAAGGTAAACAGTAATTTGCAGCGTACATGTATATATACGATATAATTTGCTTCAAATAAGAGAAGTAAAAGACAACTAGAGTTCTTGGATCCCCTTAGACCTCTGTGATCTCTGTCAGGACTGCCACAGCCACATCAGTTCACCTAAGGAGTGGAAGAATGTGCATGCACGGAGATATGTGCTGTCCATGGTTACGTCTTCAGACTCTTTGGTATGCCGCCCTTGCAGACAGGATGTTACATGTGTGATAGCAGACCTAAGTCATACACCTAGGTGGGAAAGGGGGAGGACAAACTCAAAAAGTCCATGTTGTGTGCTTAACTGTACTACACTCTCATTCGCACATGCTACAATTAGTGCTGGTGTGCTCCCACCAGACATAAAATTTATGACTCATCCTCTTCCTACCCCTACACCCCTTTGCAAGCACCATTACTGCAGTGTATGGTGTACTGGAAACACGGCAAAGGAACTGTCGGACATGTGGTAGATGCTTGCAGGTGGGAAATGATAGGCCCTGTCCAGAGCCGGAGGTACATGTAGTTCAGGCATACCTACATCAGCACACAGATTTCATAGGGGATATTGCCAAGAATGATCGTGTATACTTTACATGTTATGAGTCACATTTGGCACTGCTGAAACAAAATAACCCCACCAGCAATGATGATTTGAGGCCCCTGGTGGAAAGTGTCAGAACAGGTGTGGGTATGGGTTATGTGATATAATTGACATTGGCCATATGAACAGTCTCATACATACCCAGATTGAGCCCTACATTGGAAGAGGTGATGGTGTTGCTGGTGAACCAAAGCTATGGAATGCAATACGGACCATGATGAGGTCGAAGTCAGAGGTTCGTGGCACATCCAAATTAGATGATCCTACCTCACAAGCACACACAGAGCTCTCTCCCTCAAGACTATGGGCTGCACAGATCTCTCTCTCTCTCTCCCTCAGACTGCTGGCCGCACAGATCTCTCTCTCTCTCCCTCAGACTGCTGGCCGCACAGAGCTCTCTCTCCCTCAGACTACTGGCCATGCAGACTACTGGCCAGATGGAGCTCTCTCTCCCTCAGACTATGGGCCACACAGAGCTCTCTCTCCCTCAGACTGCTGGCCACACAGAGCTCTCTCTCCCTCAGACTATGGGCCACACAGAGCTCTCTCTCTCTCTCTCCCTCAGACTGCTGGCCGCACAGAGCTCTCTCTCCCTCAGACTACTGGCCAGATGGAGCTCTCTCTCCCTCAGACTGCTGGCCACACAGATCTCTCTCTCTCCCTCAGACTGCTGGCCATACAGTTCTCTCTCTCTCAGACTGCTGGCCGCACAGAGCTCTCTCTCCCTCAGACTACTGGCCATGCAGACTACTGGCCAGATGGAACTCTCTCTCCCTCAGACTATGGGCCACACAGAGCTCTCTCTCCCTCAGACTGCTGGCTGCACAGAGCTCTCTTTCCCTCAGACTATGGGCCACACAGAGCTCTCTCTCCCTCAGACTGCTGGCCGCACAGAGCTCTCTCTCCCTCAGACTGCTGGTTGCACAGAGCTCTCTCTCCCTCAGACTGCTGGCCATGCAGATCTCTCTCTCTCCCTCAGACTGCTGGCCATGCAGATCTCTCTCTCTCCCTCAGACTGCTGGCCGCACAGAGCTCTCTCTCCCTCAGACTGCTGGCCGCACAGAGCTCTCTCCCTCATTCCTTCTTATATCATGTACACCCTCTTCATATGAATCGACATGCCTGTTCAACAACAGCACAGCCTACATACCACAAAACGGTACTTAGCCGTACCAAGGGTCAAATTATTTGTAGTGAGGAAACCATTTTGGCAGCCGAATTGCACCAAGAAACTCGGCAGCACAGTAGCTACTATACTAAAGTATGTATACATCAAGTATGAAGCTGTTCCAGCCCAGAAGCTACTTATAAGCCCACGGTAAGTAAACGTAAACAGAGTTTCCGGTTCATACACGAGGAAGATTATAGCGTTTCCCGGCTGTTATAAACAGACATTCAGCCACAACAGCCGGTATTTTGTCACACAAATTGTATGGTAAGCTATTCCGTAACTTACTGTTCCATGTCTTTGATCGAGCGTGACACGAGGGCCGCTGGTTTCTCCACCTCCGTCTTCTCCCATCTTTGGCCAAATGGTCCTTACGTATGAACGTCATGTTGCAAATAAAATCACGTGAGATTTCCGTTGGCGACCCGACTGACGCCTGTCAAACTTTCGCCCCCGCATAGTTTCCTCCAAAAAAGTGGTACGGCCAAAACCGTACCGGCCGTACCGCTTGCGCCGGCCTTGCTACAGGGGTACAAGATTTCAGTGAGAGACTGTTAGCTTGCTAGCTATAGGGGTTCAACCAGGCGTCAACGACATGCACTGTAGATATTCAATGGAGTCGTGTCGGTGAGAAGTAGCTATATGCACGCACAGTCACAAAGCACACACGTACACATGCACACGTTTCATTAGAACAAGCTACCGCTTCTTATTATCTCTTGATGGCCAAAAAGCTGCCATACAACGCCTAAGTGCCTACCCAGCTGGCAAAGCCTTTAAGGTATAAGTTTGTCTGCTAGTTATATCGCACGTGCAAACTACCCGCTTGAAGTTGAAGGGTACTGCAGCAAAGTTTTGTAGGGCAAAGGGCAAGGCTCTATACAGCAGGCTAACCCAACTCTTTGCACCTTTACAGCTAGGCATGGCGATGCCCCTTTCTGTGTTTTTATGATTGGTATGCAAGTACCTAGAGCCCACCTTGCCTTTGCCCCTGCTTTACCATAGATAAACTAGCGGGATGCTTGACTAAAGCTCCTGATGACGCTCAAGCCTTTCGTCATGACTGAATACACTTCCTTCTTCCTACAGCTGTTGCTTGCACAGCAACTGTCTCACACAAAGCGCTGCTAGCGTCTTCACACTCCCCTTTATATAAAGAGTAAGCGCCTTCCTTCCACGATCAACGTTCAAAGGGGTGTGGTCTCACGATTGCGCATGCGTACTTCGGCTTTGAAGAAAAGTCTAAGTCGAAAGTGGTTCCAAAAAAAATTCGCCCGCCACGGTACCGGTAGTCTGACGCACCCTTTTCGAAATTCGCGTGAGGTCAAGGTTCACAATAAAATGTGGAGGCGCTTGCGGCGGCAGTGCGTTCCTAACGCAGACAACGGGATGTGACAGGTAAGCGTTTCTTACAAGGGGGTAAGAATAGGTGGGAGCAGGGGTGTCCATGGCCTCCCACTCTCCAGCTATTGTAGTGCTTATACAGTTTTTGTAGGCGGATATGTGTGTGGCTAGGTGCCCCCTCCACTTAGTTAACGTATAAACACAAAACCTTGTCAGTCACCATAACAAAACAAAATTAGTGCTTAGTGTGAGTTTTGCGTTTATACATGGAAGTAGGAAGTAGAGTCTACATGTTAAGTGGAGGGGACATCTAGCCACACCCATATACAAAAGTCAGCCTACAAAATTATATAAGCTTTGATACAATGCAATAGCTGGCAAGTGTGGGGGGTATGGCCACCCCTGCTCCCACCTATTCCTGCCCCCATGTAAGAAACAGAAAGCTCACCAGTCACATCACGTTTTCTCTACGTTTAGAGGACACACTGCTGTGTACTACGGCCGCGCGCTCCCACTCTTTGTTGTGAACCTTGACCTCACGCTAAAGTTCGAAAACGGTGAGTCAGATAAAAATTCGCGTACCGGTGTTGCCCACGGAAATAAACCACACCTGCGCTCTACCGCGCTCAGGCTGTGCTAACGTGAAGACCGTGCGACTACTACAGTACCGAGAACACTCAAGGTCACATACAAGGAAAAGGTTAGCAGCTTGCGTAAAGCTGCTTAGCAAATGGGCTACTCAGATACATTCACAGTAACTAGTAAGACGCCGCGTGCTTTCCTCCCGCAACTATCTGAGCGGGCTCTGTTCTTTCTTGTCCCGACTCTACCCGCCTTTCAGTGTCGCTTCGCACAGAGAACCGACGATGCAGCGATGAACCAACGCGCTGCTTCGCATAGTATTTGGCTAGCGTAGGCGTTCTACTGCTTGCGGTAGCTTTCACTTGAGAGATACGTATACGCAGTGTAGAGCCTCGCGCAATTAATTTCTGCGGTTGAAGTGTTAGCAATAGTTTTGACTACTTTTCTGACTCCCAGTTTAGTATCAGCTGGTAAACCCCCTAGGCGAGAAGACCTTGATTATGCTGGCCGGGATCACGGAGACGGCCGCTCACATGCAGGAAGCCTGCAGTAGGAGTAGGCCGTCGTATACGCGCCGGCGCCTCGACTTGTACTGCCGTTTGCATGCTAACTGGCGCACATGCACGTACGTTTGCGCGTAGCGCACAAACTAATTGCAAAACCACTCAAGAATCGTGCTCTCATCCCAGATGCAAGGAAGGTATGGGGCACTCTGAGGTCTACCACATCGACAGCACTATTCAATGCAATTGGGCGCTTCATTCCCACACAATCTTTGACAAGTGGCCTGGTAATCAAACGCAAGTACAAAACCTCGCAATGTGGACTGGTGAAAAGGTGGTGGTTTGTAATACGGGGAGATCTGTCTGCCATAAACATGCTTGAACAACAATGGATGAACATTTCTACCCACACAGGTTGGAAACTAGAGAATATGTACTGCTATGAAGACAGCTCTCCTGCCAATGTCCTACCTGGCCAGCAACCAGAGCAACCACAAACATCTACACTGCAACCAGACAATGCTCAACAATCTTCTACATCTTCATCTGCAACTGCTACAGACACAGTCATTGTTACTCACAGTGAAGACATCAGTGCAGACGGTGTGACCCATTGTTCCCTATTGTCTGACTCCCTACCTCCTGTAAATACACCGCCTTTTTTAGACAATTAGAAGCACTTACTCCTTTCGTGGAAGGCGCAAGCTTTCAACCTGGTACTCCCAGCTCCAATCCTTTGTCAATTTTGTATTACAATGCAAGAAGTCTCCTTCCCAAGTTTGATGAACTGGCTGCTACTGTGGAAGATCTTGAACCAACTGTAATCTGCATAGTGGAATCCTGGCTCTCCACTGAAATATCTGACTTTGAAATTTCCCTGGTGGGCTATGCACTTTATAGGTTAGACCGGAACAGGCATGGTGGTGGGGTCATAATTTATGTAAAGTCATGTGTCACTAGTGAATTACTAATGACGGGATCTCCCAATCTAGAGTTTCTCTCTGTTTCCATTTCTTCCCCACCTCCCAAATCAAAGCATTGCATCTCACTGTTTTATAGGCCACCATCGTCTCCTGCAAATATTTTTGATTCTCTTCTTTCAATTGTACACAACATCAATCCTTCCCGTTTTTCTACTTTCGTACTTATAGGAGATTTCAATGTGGATTTTTGCAATCCCAGCCATCCTCTCTCCCCAAAGTTACATGGGTTTTTATATACCTTTTCACTTTCACAAGCAGTCACTTCTTCAACTCACACTAAACCAAATGGAGAGCCATCTATCATTGATCTGGCTCTGTTATCAGACATGTCTCAACTTATTCAGTGCTGTACTACCCCACCTCTTGCAAATTCTGACCACAATGGCCTCCACCTTCTACTAAAATGGAAACCCACTCACAGACAGTTCAAACTATCCCAGCGCCTAATTTGGGACTACAAGCATGCGGATTTCACCAAGGCTTGTGACCTGATTCGCATCACTGACTGGGACAGCTTGCTACATGAAAATGACATTGACACTTCCACCCGTAACTGGCAAAAACGCTTTCTTGAGATAATGTCGGAGTGTATTCCTCAAAGGCAACTGCCAAGGAGGCACAATCTGCCCTGGCTGAACCAGAATATTGTTCGGTGTATTCATAAACGTAACATTGCTTTTCGAAAACATAAGAAGTCTCCCAACTGCAACAGTGCTAAGAGGTACCAAATGTTGCGTAATACTGTAACTTCCATGATTCGTAAATCTCGAAGAGCCTACTTCAATACCTTAAGTTCAACTAACAAGAAACAGTTTTGGAAAGCAATCAAATGTCTTAGCAAACAAAAATCAACCATTCCTACTCTTATGTTAAATGATGTGTCTGCATCTACCAACTCAGCCAAAGCTAAGATGCTGAATGACTTCTTCTCCAGCTGTTTCAATCCTGCTGTTCCACCATTACTTGAGCCCCTAAATGATTGTCCATCTAACCACTGTCCAGATGATTTCCTCTGTTGTGAAGAGGAGGTAGCAGCCCTTATTCGCTCTCTGGATGTGTCTAAAGCCAGTGGACCAGATGGAATTTCTTCTAGGATGTTAAAAGGCACACTTGAGAGTATTGTTCCATCACTAACAAAGTTATTTAACATTTCAATCAGGACTGGCAAGTTTCCTCAATGTTGGAAGGAATCATCCATCGTTCCCATTCCCAAGGGTGGTGATAGTAGTAAACCTGACAACTACCGGCCAATCTCCCTCCTCTCCATAATGAGCAAATTGCTTGAACGACACTTCCATTGGCTGCTTACTGATCATTTCAACACCTCTTACCAACTTGCTCTTAACCAGTGGGGGTTTCAACATGGAAAGTCAGCTGTGGCTTCTCTCCTAACTGTGGTCCATGCTTGGCTTCAAGCACTGGAGACTGGCAAGGAAATTCTTGCCATCTTCTATGACCTTCGCAAAGCGTTTGACTCAGTTCCTCATGTACCCCTACTTCAGAAATTAGAAGCTACTGGGCTTCATCCCCATATTCTGAAATGGGTGCGAAGTTACCTTACTCGACGATTTCAAAAAGTGGTTGTTGGTGGCGAATCTTCAGCTCCTTTACCAGTGCTGTCTGGAGTACCACAGGGCTCAGTGTTAGGACCCTTGCTGTTCCTTATCTACATCAATGATGCTGCTAGCTTGCCTTTCTCCTCTGGTACCTACATTAACTTATTTGCTGATGACATGTTGTTGTACAGAGGTCTCAATTCTGCAGGTGACACTCAACACCTTCAGCAGGACAATGACTTATTAAATACTTGGGTTCGCACACATCATCTGACTATGAATCCATCTAAGTGCAAATATATGAGAGTGTCTCGAAAGAGGAAACCAACCGATGTCCCAGCCATACTTCTAGAGGGTATTCCACTGGAATGTGTCGATACCATCAAATACCTTGGTGTCATCCTATCGTCAGACCTCTCTTGGACACCACACATTGAATCTGTTTGCACCAAAGCAAGGAAACTCTTGGGCCTACTTTACGGATGCTTTTACAATAGTGCTGGATCTGACACTCTCTTTGAACTGTATACCACACAAATCAGGCCACATTTAGAATATGCAGCCCCAGTTTGGGATCCTTGTACAGCCAGAAGCATAAAAAAACTGGAAAATACACAGAAACTTGCATTGAAAATATGTTCTAAACAATGGGATAATCTGAGTTATCAGGATTTACTTGACCTTGCTAAGTGTCCTACTCTCCGTAACCGTCGTCTGTATTTTAAGTTGTGTACTCTTTATAAGATTGTTCATAAATTAATTTACTTTCCTGTTGATATATTGCCACTTAGGTCAAACATCTCAGCACCTGTACCACTTCTTCATCAACCCTTTGCACGCACCAATTCTTTCTTCTCATCTTTTGTTCTTTCTTCTATATCACTATGGAACAATTTACCCCACGAGGCTTTAACTGCTGACTCTATACACTCATTTAAGTCTTCTCTCTGTCCCTTGTTTCTTTGTCCTTAGGTTGCATACCTTGTATTAGCACTCTGCTACTGTATGTAACCTTTGCATTTGGCATAAACTTTTATAGAAAAAAAAAAAAAAAAAAAAATTCCTAAGCGTGACGTACATACATACATACATACTTAAATAGAAACTATTTCTGAGATGCGATGCGGAATTAGTTGCCTCGCGCTAAGGCGCTCGGCAATAAAGTTCTTACCCTGTGACGTCATTCGTGGGATGAAATGCTCTCCCTCTGATTTTTCGATTGTTGTACTGCAAAGGTCATATGCGTACGCTAGGGGGGAGCCTGGGAACGAGGCTAACATCATGGTGCTTTTTTTTTTTTTAATTGACAAATTTGTGCCAAGTGTGCACAGCCTGCAAGAAATAGCTACAAGAGCTAATACTAATCCTGAGGCCAAAGGAAAAAAGAACACATACACAAGGAAAAGGGAATGTGAATGAACAGCAAAAACAAAGGAAAGAAATATAAGGAAAAAGAAATGCAATAGTTACTGACTAGAGCTGCATTACAAGTCTTTTAAACATTGCTGGAGATGATAGTTCCATTGTGTCAAAAGGGAGGTCATTCCAGTAGGTGATGGCAGAAGGGAAAAAAGAGTGCTTGAAAGAGTTTGTGCGGTACAGAGGGAGAGTGAGCTGATGCTGATTTGCATGTCTGATGGCATATGGAATATTCCTAGGCTGTAATGGAAGCGATGGTAGCAAAATATTTCCCTTAACCATATTAAATAATGTGAGCAGTTTCAGTTGTACTCTTCTTTCTGACATTGAAAAAGCATGAAAAGTGGTCAGAAGAGACTCATAGCTAGCTCTCCATTGCTTTGAGCACACCCTTAAAGCAAACTTGTGAACATTTTTGATGGCTGTTTTGTCTTTGAGCAGGTGAGGATCCCAAACCACACAACCATATTCTAAGTGGGGCATAATCACAGTTTTGAACAGAACATGTAGAGTATGAGCATTGCAGTACGCATAGAAGTTTCGAAACAAAATTCCAATCAGTTTGCGGGATTTCTTGCACTGTATCTGAATATGATGGCTCCATGATAGATCCTCAGAAAAATTAAGTCCGAGGTATTTATAATGGGAAACTCTTGTAAGTGGTTGGCAGTCTCCAGTATAAAGGTTAGTAGCAGGAACAGTTGGATGTGACTTCCTGGAGAACAACATGTAACAACTCTTCTTAGAATTCAAAGTGAGGTGATTGTTGGTAACCCAGGTACATATAGAAGTTAAGTGCTTCTGGTGTTTCATAAAGTGGAGGGTTCTGTGGGGTGGGGTTGTGCTCTATGAGGATTCAGATTGCCTTACATTCCAAAAGCAAGTGATCTGGACCGGGAAACAACCTGAGGCATGAAGGAAGATTCAATTCTGTTGGGGACATTTCAAGTTGTGCTATCACTAATATTACCTATTGCTGGTCATATTTTCTAGCCTAGATACTGCTTCCAGCAACAGATTTGCTGTTGCGACTTCTTGCTGTTGAAACCATCTGCCATTACAATAGATCCACACACTACCACATTTGTGTTCACCTGCTATCAGTAGTTTTGCCATACCACTCCCCTTATTAAGAACACCTCTCACAGAACACTCTCCTCACAGAAGCACATATGCCCTCTCACAGAACACTACCCCTCACAGAATACAGGCCTCAGAACCACAGAACTTCCCCCAAACAGAACACATGCTACCTCTCACACAACACACACCCCCTCTCACAGACACAATACATACCCTTCTCACAAACATATCATGAAACACACACCCCAATTCAGGGAACACATAGCTCCAAAACTGTCATTTAATATAAAACAGTCACTTTTGACACTGACCACCCCCATATTGTCCGATCATGTAGAAGTTACCTTATGTGTGCATATGTGGCACACTAATGATGCGTATAATTATGTAATGAATGCACTTATGGTATTGGTGAAGTACACTTGTGCAATGTCATGATGCTGCAACACAACTGCTCAGAGTATCCGCCTATAGTTGCACTTCATGAACTTTGAACTCATATATCTCTTATTACAAAACATGATTAAATATTTTACTTTTTCCATAATTATATGAATTATATTTTATAGTTGCATATACCAGTGCTGCAGTCGAAAAAGGAGTGATGGTAATTTCTACCAACTATTCTAGTTGTGAGTGATAAAGTCCATCTATACTATTGAAAACTGTTGCACAATATTAAACTTAGAATAACTTTGCAGAAGCTATATCTCCATTATTGTTTTGACAGATTGCTTTCCTGTAATTACGTTCATCAGTCTAATCCTGTGCACTTTCAAAGTCACTCCTAACTCCATTTCCAGAATTTCATCACTGCACTCCAGTAGAATAGCACCCGTAATGTGCTCTGTTTTGAAGCTAGCTGTGTATTGTTCAAGATCCATAGCAATCAGTAGCTCTTCAATCTGTGTATACAAATAACAACTTTGGAGCACATGTCACTACAGGTACATTATTTTAACTAGCAGTCTTAGCAAGTATTGCATGTAGAGATGCTCAACAACCTTAGGTCTGACAGTATAGGTAGAGTATTAAGTGGTAATGCTACAATGCAAAAAAATAGAGTGCAAGTTACTCACTTGATTTTCATTCAACATGGAAAGTAATTGTTTGTTTAGTTCCTTGTCACAGTAAGAACCACTTGATTGTTGTGGCAACAATGCAGTAGGTTGCCTAGATAAGGTTTTTATCTGTGATTCCAAGGATTCCACTTTTATTGCAAGTTTCCTGAGAGTGTCTTCAATTCTGAGGTTTGATGGAACATACAGTATACGTGAAGAATATACTACAATGATCACACACAGTACATTTACCGCTCTATATCTGAGGACTGTGCACTTGATTCCCCCATAAGATTGTGGTCAGCAGTGTGTACACTTCCATTCATTTCAAAAGGAACTGTGTCATATTCGGTACTTGTGTCCAATTGTTCAATTGAATCACCCATTTCCAATTCCACTGTTGCATATGTATCGTCACCACCTGTATCCCTTCTTGCATTGTTATTATCTGGTTCATAGATGTCCATAAGATTGACATATGGCTGATCTCTATGTTTAGTGAATGTCAATGTGTCATCGTACATGTAATCAAGTTCATCCATCTCCCATAGAATTGGTTGTACTTCAATTTGTGATGTTACACTGTTAAGTGGTAAGCTGAATTGGTGCTCATTATCAGCACAGCCATCAACAACAGGGCTTACTACCAATGATGCTTCAGTGGTGCAGTCACAAAGGGTAATAACACCAGACAGACTGTTGCTTAGGTTTTTGGTCATCTTTGACTCAGCTCCTAGATATACTACTGCTTGTGATGGAAAGGGATTATCTACACCTTGAATTATTTGTGAAAGATGTAAGCAAATTAGGGAAGGTTTTGTTGTAAAATGGCCTGCACAATCATCAGGAAGAAGTTTCTCTGTATTTGAGAGGAAACTAAACACTTTAAGCCATCTCCGACCCCGGAATTTTGATTTGTGTATGTTCCTTACAGCCAAAATCTCGTGTTCATGTATGCTGCTTTTGTCTTCTGTGCTATTAACAGCATTCATTGCACATATTACTTTGGGCAGTGGTGCCATTGCCATAATATCAGAGCATTTTTCAAATTCATGCCCAATTAGTGCATTATTGTAATCATTGATTGGATTGTATACCAATCCAAATTTCATGGATGATGCCAGTGGAATATGATGAGTGTATCCGTCTTTGTCTTTCAGTGATATTATGCGAGTGTGCTTAACAAAGTGAATGTCAAACTCATCATTTGTGGAAAGATTTTGCTCAGATTCTTCACTGCAATACCCTTGTAGAACTCGAATACGGAGTGGAAAATGTTCAGCATGCTTGTTTATGGTCTCACCAAGATATGTCACTGCTTTCATTGAAGGGGTTGAAGGCACACAGGCAGTAGGGTTTGGGGAGTTTGGATCATTACCAGCAGTTGCACTATTAGTACCAGCATAGTTGAGTGCCCTACTTGTAGAAGTTGGATCAGAAACAGATTCTAGCCCTACTGTGAATGATGTGGTAGGTGAAAATGGAAGTAGTCTTGGCTCACTAGAATTCATTGCAGTACATGAATGTGCATTGGCTGAGAGATATTGTTTATCTTTTGGTTGTGAAAGACTGTCTTTCCTTACACTCTCTTTGTCACCTGCTACAGACTCCATTTTTTCAGCCAGGAGCATGGGCTGCTCTTTGATGGCAAGAGAAAAGGATGCTTGGTGCTGAGGTGTTGGGGAACTCTTGTGGGATAGAGATATCTGTGGACTGTTGGGAGTGGGAGGAAGTGGTCGCTTGTGAAGTTCAACAGTTTTGTCATTGTGTTTTGTGGCCTTTTCACCTAGAGTGCTTGCTGTTTCCATGCAAGGAAAAGAAGTTCTATTCTGATTAACAACTGAGGATAGCTTTCTTCTGGTATTCGTGCTCTGTGTACCTTCAGGCTTGTACTTCCTAAAAGATGGTAATGTCATAGACCTTCTAGAAAAGACCTTGTGGAGGTGGTCATTTGATAATCCAGCAGACTTCTTTTGGTCAACAGTGGATAATGTCAACTTCACATTTGTATTAGATGTTACATCTGCATTCTGTGCTAGTGGAACAATGGGTTTTACTGGAGCACTGTTGGTTGTACCACTGAGTTGCTTTGGATCAGCCATCACAATGTTCAACCTACATAAAAGGGGGTTTCATACATTATTAGCTCAGGCCCATAGCCAGCCTCCAAGCTTAGGGGGTTCTACAAATTTCACTCATTGTCCCATCCACTAGTTAACCTCCCCTGCTAAGTTCATGTGTCCATGGATGCAGTTGTACCAGCCATCTTTAGCTCTACGTGTACGTGTACTACACATGATATTCAGAAACCTCACAACACTCACATTTTGTGGAAGTTGCACACATTTCGTTGGGCATCTTACGCTCACATTCATTGCGGCCTTCTCATGCAGTAGTAAGTACCCTAAGTCAATGATCTCAGTTCTCAGCTCATTGCATGTGTGAGTTGTGTACTTTAAATTATATTACTTCTGCGTATTCTGCACACTACGCGCCCAGCACAAGACTAAATGACAAGATAAAATACAATGCAGAGTGCAACACAGTTAGAGAATATAAAGAAAGAGAGATATGATCAAAACATGTCTGTATGGTGCAGGACATAACCCTGCCTAGAATGTGACCCCTGCAAATACATCACTTCAGACTGAAGGAGGGAGAATGATAGGCAGCAATGTAACCAGCCCTTTGTCACACTGTACTCTTGGTGCTTAGTAAGGAGGCCAGATGACTGAAGGCAACTAATGCAGCTTTGCCCATCCCACATGATGTGCTGAAAATGAGAGGTGTGAAAGACCTGTGTTCAACTTCCCATACTCATTGAATAGCTTCTTGAACTTGAGTGGGACACCTGCTCCCTCCACATCCTCCACTCTGGAAATCCAGCATTCCATCAGAAGGCAGGTGTACAGGTTGCTGCTAGATGCAATGGGGAAGGTTGTTGCTCGAGTACTACAAGCTAGGTTGCAGGAAGTGGCTGAAGAAGAGCTGCCAGAATCCCAGTGTGGATTCAGGAAGGGCCAGAGCTGTATGGACGTGATTTTCACCCTTTGACAACTGGTGAAGTCTTGGAAGCATCAAACAAAGTCCTTCTTGAGTTACATCGACCTCAAGAAGGCCTACAACTCTGTGCCCAGGAATGTTATTCAGCTGGTGCGTTCCTTTCACTCTGACATGAAGGTAAGTGAGGGAGATCTACTTGATGACACTAATGTTGAAAATGGCTTGAGGCTGAGGTGCTGCACCTGTATTGTTTGTGCAATTCCTCTCCAATTACCACAGCCATGGAGGTCGCTCTTCTTAGAGATTGGTACCAGTATGGCTTTTACCTAGTCCCTGGAAACTCTCTCTTCCTTCCAAGCTTGCAGACTTCACCATTTCTGGAAGGATTCCTGACTGTTCTGCTGCTTTCCCTGATTTTAACTTCCAAATAGCTGTTCTTCCTCTGAGGGGGCTCTTCCAGGTTTTTCCTCAGTGACCATTGTTTAGCCTTCTTTATCTCCTCTTCATCAAACTGGCTTTGGATGTTTAAGATCCTGGAGAAGTGCCTTTGCCATCTCTCTTTCTGTTGCTGTGGAGTGCTGCATTCCCTTCCCTCCTCATCACGCACCCTCACATACTTCACTGAAGCCAGTCCCCATTCTCCCTCCCTGGATGTCTCAAATAAACCTCCACACTACCTTTCTCCCATTCTTCCAATCTTGGGCTTCTGCAGCCTTCTTCTGGAACCACAAGTTCTTTGCTCTCCTTCTGGCTCACCTGGCCTCTCCACGTTCCTGAATTCTTTCTTATCCCTTTCCTTTCCAGTGTTGAGCCACTGCAAATGAGCCTCCTTGCTCTTCCTTAAGGTTCAAGGTCATCCTTGCTCTCTGTAAACCAGTCTGGGTTCCTCTTGATCTCTCTTCCAAGTGTCAGTTCAGCAGTGTGACACAGGTTGTCTTCAATAATGAATAATGTCCACTTCTTGTCAGCTGAGGCATCAGCCCTCCATGCTTGCTTCAATGACCCCACTACCCTGTCTTGGAAGAGGCCTTTGGCAGTAAGCTCCCTATTGTCATCCACGCTGCTGCCTTTGAGTCTTGATACATCATACCTATTAGTTAACCAGTTGACTTGCAATCTTTTGTATGGTTTTGTATGACCTGCCAACAACTTCTGTGAGTTGCAAGCCCACCTGGAGTGAACAAGCTCGGCATGAGTTGATGATCCAAACTTGCCGTCAGCGTTCTGCCAATGGCACAAGTGAGTAGTCTACATGCCCAGGGGTCACCATGAGGAGGCGCTGATGAACGTAGAGGCAGTTGAGAAACACTGTTCCCCCCCCTCACACACACACACACACACACACACGCACACACGCTTGCTGCTTCACCCCTTTGCTCATAATGTTACGTCTTGAACTTGACCTACACAGCGACAAATGCGAGCCTGTTGGTTGACCTTTAACCTCCTGCGTAGACTTGCTCATGAGATAAAAATTGCGGGTTTACCCCAAGTGTAGCGTTAACCCTCTCTTCGCGCACTTTCACATCACTCATCACTGATATACAGGATCCGTGTGTTAAAGTATGTGTTAGAAGTATGCAGCATCTCACACGGTGTGTTAGAAGTAGATATGTAGCATCTCGAGGTAAAGAAAGTAGACGTCTAAGCATGATAATTTAGGAATACCTTCATACGCAGAATGCGCATTTCTGTCGCGGCGTAGGGGGAAGTAGACTGCCAAAACTAAGCGCTCTTCTCAAAGGATCCGTGTGTTAGAAGTGTGTGTTAGAAGCATGCAGCATCTCACATCGTGTGTTAGAAGTATGTGTAAAGAAGTATGCAGCATCTCGAGGTAAAGAAAGTAGACGTTAAACCATGATAATTTTGGTATAGCTTCATACCCACTTACAAAGGCTTTGAACTAACTGGCTGCATAGTACTTCCAAGTTAAGTGAGCTGTGTGCTTTTGATGTAATATAGCAAGGGATCTGACACACTTGTCAGCTGTGGAGGAGATGAGCATTGGTCTTGCCTAACTATACCAAGGGATATGACACTGTGGAGGAGCAAGGATATTGTGAGCATTTATGGCAACTCTCAGATCAAAATGGCTTCTGCTTCATTGTAGAGTATCTCAAAGTGAAAGTTATCCGGAACTTCAGGGATCCTGATACTTCTTACTTACATGGCTTGTACCACATCCATTAATTCCCAGCTCCGTTCTTCACTATACGCTCAAAGATGTATACACAAAGTGAAAAGTGATGTTCACAATATCTTTGCTCCAGGTCCTCCACAGCTATCAGAAGTACATATCACTCTCTCCATTGACTTATCTTAAACCTATTTACTGATCACGTCACTGCACTCCATCTGATGGTGTACTCATGCCATCATAATCATGCACAGAGTTAACTGGAGTTCAGAATAATCCTGTAAGCCACAGTATATACAGCTGGTAGTATGTGTTAGATCCCTTGGTATTTTAGATCAAAGGGCACACAGCTCACATTGCACCAAACACTTGACTTGGAAGTACTAAGCAGCCAGTTAGTTCAAAATCTTTTGTAACACAAATTAGGATTATATTTTGCTAGGGGAGGGGGAAGGGGGGGCATTGCAGAATTGTTAAGTCACAATAACGTGCAACGCTTTCTGCAGTGCCAAAATTTGTATGAACTAAGCCAACACTTTATAAGTGAGCCTGGTAGCTATTATTCCTATGGAAACCGTATGCTCTACCAATTTCCATCTGCTATCAAAATGCTTTCACTTGCTTATAATCTAATGATGTTAGAGTACAAACCTGAATTTCAGGGGGGGGGTCCCAGGGTGCAACCCTCTCTATGAACCCTGCAAATTTAGGCCTGTGTCCACCGTTTATATAATACTACAAACGTGACGTGTGAGAAGATCTTAGTTTTGGCAGTCTACTTCCCCCTACGCCGCTACACAAGGGCCAAAATGCGCATTTTGCGTATGAAGCTATACCAAAATTAGACATCTACTTTCTTTACCTCGAGGTGCTGCATACTTCCAACACCTTGATCTTGTATTTCAGTGGCTATGAAAGTGCGCGAAGAGAGGGTTAACGCTGCACTTGGGGTGAACCCGCAATTTTAATCTCATGAGCAAGTCTGTACATAACGAGATTCGTTTCACACGCAGCGCACCAAAGAAGCGAGAACGAAGACATTGAGGCAGCAATTGCAGCAGCGTTTAGCCAACTTGGCTATCCAGTGGTAAAGGCAGAACAGCTGGAGGCCGCGAAAGAGTTCGTGAAGGGCCAAGACGTCTTCGTATCGACAGGCTGGCAGTGGAAAGTCGGCATGGCTATACAGGGCTTTCGTGGTAGCAGGAGCCCATAAGCGCCGTGAAGCGGCGTCCAACAGCGCATGATAGCGTTATTTGGCACACAGTTACGTAACAGCTGCTACAGAAGCTACATAAGTGTACAACAGGTGTAACGGTAGTGTGGGTTCTCCAACTGGTCAATGACAGAGAGGTCAAAGTTCCCGTTTAGGACATCGCTGTTCTCAGCTCCTTGGCGCCGCTTCGCGGCACATATGGGCTCCTGGTGGTAGACCAGCCATAATATAAAGACAGAAGGTTACCCAGGGTGTTTAACCCGTTTCGAACGGACAAACCTCTAGGATGTTTAGACCCCGAAGAAACGTCTCGAAGGAGGCCTAGCCCTCCACCTTCAGTAGATAGTTAGCTCAGTACGTAGTTTCGCTAGCCAGACCCTCACGCTACGAGAGAGGGTTGAGGGTCTGGCTAGCGAGACTACTCAGTACGGTACTTCAGTTTATGTCTCGAATTATTTCTCTAGATCGTTACTAACTACGTCGTCGTGCTACACGAACAACAGGTCGTAGTAGTGGAGAAAAGGGTGTTCCAGGTTGTAACAGCTGCGATCGGTATACAACTACATCATGGATCCACCACTACATAAAACTCTGCATCTGCGTAGGTAATAGTTCTAAAATACAAAGGTTTTTGACCAAGAATTAGTTCACTACTGGTGTCTGCAGTGATACAGTGTGCAAGTGTAATCACTAGACCTTTCACTTTCACAATGAGCACATTTTGTATGAAGCTACATCTGACAAAACAGCACTCTACCCAATTCACAAAATCATGTTCACTGTTGTCTTCAAGACATACAGCACATGCAGAAGGTGGTGCCTGCATTTGAAACATGTAATCTGCACTGCTGTGTTTCTTGGATGGCTTCTTAGTCCTATTGTTTTTTTTCTCTTGGTAGAGAAGAATCATAGCTGCTTTTCAGCATGGGGAATAGTCGTACTTTTTAGGTATACATTGATGTTTTCAATTGCTATCCCTAACTGCCCCCAGCCCCAGTTAGATTTGTGCAATAAATTTTAAGGGAATTTTCCCAATGAGGACAGTTTTAATCTATAAGCCAGTCACACTTTAGTATTGAAATGTTTACTTACAGCAAGATTAGGTCAAAGATTTCTTACATGGATGGGAGGATGCAGCAGCATTATCAGCCCCCTTCCTTTTCTAACAGAAGATTTTACATGAGGTCAAAGGTCACACTTAAAAACTGGGCTCCCATGTCATGTGGCTTGATGTTCATTTCGTGGAAAGGTTTCATGCAAGGTCAAAGTTCTTGCATAAAATCTTTCCATGTACCATATAGGTGGTGTTCTTTACATGGGAAGGTTTTACGCAAGGTCAAAGTTCTTGCGTAGAATCTCCCCATGTATAGTACCAACATAATATATTACACTGGGATTATTTTCAACAGTACATGTTGTGTAAATACAGCCGAGAATAGGTGGAACATATTCATGACAATCACGTGACAGTAGGCAATAATGAGGTAAGAAATCGCTCAACAGATGCTACACTCTCGGGCGGACGCAGGTGAGGGTCCTGCTAAGCAGCCCTTAGCATTGGTCACAAATGAATACAGTTCACGGAAAGCTGACAAATGACAAGCATGTCAACTGTAGCAATTGTACGCTTGTGAATATACCCCCACACCCCTTATCAGCGACAGTTCATCTCTCGCATCTAATGTATTCATTTAAAATCACTCGTATCTAATGTATTCATTTAGAAATGACTATAATCTCATCATTGCGCCACCTTCTGTTCACCATAACAACGCCACTTCCTTTAGTCGTTTACAATGTAGTGGCATTGTGTACGATAATTTCAATAGTGAAGGTTCTCGTAGTTTGATTAGAAACCACATTGGCGGCGGACGCTTGATGATAAACTTTGCTAGCTACAGTTTCTCAGCTAGCGTGCATGAGTCTCACAAGTGTACGCCTAAGCAATTAGGGTTTGCAGTTTTTGACCTTTATGCCACGTGAAGTACAACGTTCTCAATGCACCTATCATACAATACATACCGCGTTCGTATACTGGTGCGAGCCCATATGGACACGCAAGGCTTTTTACCGCGAGAAAGCCATGGTGCTCGAGGTGCGTATCTTCAGTCAGGGCCAATGGGGTGCCCTAAGTAAGTATTGGGGGAGCTTCAGCCCTAAAGCCCCCCTGCTTTCGCGGCCTATGCGTTCCCATATACGTGTATGATGATAAACAGGCGCGACGGAGTTGACCAACAATATTCCAGTCCCTTATGAATACAAAAGATCAATGAACCCAAACACAGTGAACTTACTGTACTCTGCGATTATGTTAGTCTGGACTGTTTTATTAGGAGCCCTGCGAACGTATCAGGTCACCTTCAAACTGAATCGCAGTGGTTTTGTCAGCGAACGTGACTTATATACAGCTCAGTATAGTAACTAGCACGATATGACGTCATTGAGAGGCCGCGTCTATTTTACGGAACGAACCGACTAAACCACGGAATGGAGCGATTCTTAATTTGGGCACGTTTTTTATATATAGTCGCGTGTCATCAACCACTAAGTTCTAACCCCTAGAGTACATATTAAGTTTTTCATGGTTATGATTTATACAGTGTAGCTTGTCTCGCGAGCAGACGTAATACGCGGGAGATTACGTCTGGTGACCAGCAACTGGAGGAAAGTGAGCTTGCGTAGTTAACACCTTTGCGCCATTAGTAGACAGATGGCAGGTGGCAGATGGCGACTTCAGGTCAAAGATCTGTCAGTGTCTTTTCTTTGTAGGATGGTCTTGCTGCAGTGGCTACAGCATCGTCGATTGGTTTCTCTGAGAGCGCCATTCTGTTTTCTATCTGCCACATCTGCCGTACACACGGGGTTAAAAGTAGTAATCATGTGAATACTACAATCTGATTGGTGGCGCCAACATTCCGGCGACGTCCACGAAATGCTGGCCATAGTCTAGCCTCGATCTCATGAATCTGACTCTCCCTAAGGCAGAGTCTGACAAACATGGCATAGGACACTCGTGTTGCTGAGTCAGGGCTGTTAAGTATACTTGTCCTAACTGCGGTTTTAGCACTCACAACTGACAACTGTCAAAACCACTTGAGCGCAGTAATGAGTAATCTGCAGCCAAGTACACGGCCGTAAGCATGCGTACACATTCTAAAAGTAGAGCTGTCGTTAGAAGTGCTCGAGCTTTAGGTTATAGCTCCAAGCCTCGTAGAGTACGTCTAACAGTGGTACAGCTGTCACCATGGAATCGTTTCTCTCCTACGGCGATCGAGGGGCACAACTCCCCTACGGAGGCAGCGCAGCATCTTCAGTAGAGTCGTTGTGCGCAAGCTGTAACGTGGCCTGTGTCACGAGTGTTGTTGCACTTGTACGCGTTCACACAGGCCTACGCCGCTAAACCGCAACCACGCATCTAATTGATTGTCAACGATTTTTGTGGACAGCCTCGCACGACTCAATGTAAGCATGTTTGCCAGACTCTCTTCCGCAGGTTGAGAGGCGTGGTTTACGAGACTAGCCATAGCCCGTCTGCTCGCGAGACTACAGTGTAGCGAGGTGGTCTGGGAATTAGTCAATTCCTAGACATTTCAACCCTTCACACAAGTCATGGGATTGCTAGTTCATCACACGTGCAAGTACTAGCATAGATATTTACGTAACGTAAGGTAAATATCTATGGTACTAGGCTCTAGCCTTGAAACAGCTTGTGTTGGAAACTGGTGCAAAGAGATGTTAGCTTCCATAACTCATCCACGACCTTCTATCCATGCTACTACATATGCAGACGTATGTCTCCTGTGTATGACACTTGGCACAAAAGAAGATGGTAGAGGCCTACCAACCTTGGTATGTGGTGTGTGTTGTGATAGTGATCTTGAAAAAAATTTCCAAGTGGGGGCAAATGCCCCCCTCCAAATGAAACTCTATGACTTCATGCTAATTATAATAATAATAATAATAATATAATACTAATACTTTTATTGACAACGGAAGCCGCGGTGGCTTATTTGTCATGCAGTGGTACACGAATGCAATTTAAATGACTTATACACAAAAGCAGATAGTTCACGTAGAATGTGCACATTTGTGGATGTTAGCAGATGTATGAACTTGTCAGTTGTGCTGAGCCACTGGAAAGGCGGATAATAAGCATGAACCATTGCAAAAAGTTCCTGACATAATGTCGAGAATCTGGGACACACACAAATGAGGTGTATCTCGTCTTCCACCATCTGGCATCTCCAACACAGCCGAAGGGGTACAGGAGTAGGTGTTGGCTTATGATACCTGCCGACTTTAATTTCAAGGCGATGGCAGCTTAGTCTTAATCGAGTGAGAGCCACTCTATGCTTTACATTTGCCACGATAGATAAATATGGTTCCTGCTCAAACTTGCTTTTCAAAAGTTGATAGGTTCTTAACTTATTTCCACCACTTCCTCTTGTACTAGTTATTCTATGGAGCTTCTGATACCAGGATTGGATGTACTGGTCTCGGTAACGTAGCATTATTAAGTTGGTTAACTCTTTGTCACAGCCGTTATATGTAAAGGCAGAAGCAAAACCTGCCCCCTCAAATATTGCTTGCACCTTGGTTAGCCAACATTGTTTGCCTTTTTCAAGCAAGTGCTTTAGATGAAGAATTGCATGTCTGAGTAGTACTGGAGTATCCTCTGAGCAGAGTCTGTTCCAGTATCTCAAAATCCTCTCTTTCCATAACAGATGGATAGGTAGTTGACCAAGTTCACCTCGAATAGCTGCTGTAGTTGCATTAGGTGGGAGGTAAAGAACAAACTTAAGGTAGTGGTCTTCAACTCTCTCCAAATCCTTGTCCTCATGAAACCCCCATAACTCACAACCATAACATAGAATGGGTACAATCATTACATCATAAAGTTTTAAGGCCACTGGGACTGGAGGGTAGTGCAGCTTGAAGAGTGCTGATTTAAGGGAAAAAACTGCTTTTTTTCCTTGATTACTAAGATGTCTTTTAGCTGTCCTGAATTCCCATTTGATGTTATCCACACTCCCAGATACTTGTATGCACTCACTCTCTCCAGTGGGATACCTTCCCAGAAGAATGGCAATTTATCATGATTGTTACCAAATATGCAAATCTTAGTTTTCTCAGTATTGATTCTTAGGTTCCACTTGTGACAGAATGTTTGCAGGGAGCTCAGGTGTTTTCTCAAACCATTTGCACTTGGAGACAATAGCAAAACATCGTCTGCAAACATTAAATATACTTAAAAACATATCATTTAATTGAGCCCCATCATGGTTGCCCAAAATGTCTGACTCCAGATCGCTTATGAATAGGCTGAAGAGTAGTGGGCTAAGGTTGCATCCTTGTCTCACACCTTTCTGACATGGAAATGGCTCTGTACTCTCACACCTGGACACTCTGACTCTCGATACAGCCTGGAGATACACTGATTTGATTACTTTAAGGCACTGCTGACTTATTCCTAATGCAACCAGTTTATTCCATAATAAATTGTGATTCACATTATCAAAAGCTTTACTGAAATCCACAAAACAGGCAAAGAGAGCTCTCTTTTGCAACTTTGCACTTTGAATGAGACTGTTAAGGATAAACAGACAATCTGTTGTTCTCCGATTCTTCCGAAATCCAAATTGTGTTTCAGGTAGTAGACCTCTCATTTCAGCCCAGTCATTAAGTCTGTTGAATAACACAGTAGTGAAGAGCTTTCCAATACAGTTGAGTAGTGTTATTCCTCTATAATTATTAGGGTCCCATTTGGCACCTGCCTTGTGAATAGGGCATATAACTCCAGTAGACCAAGAAGCAGGATATTCACCAGTTCGCAAAACCTGATTGAACAGGATGGTGAGTAGGTTGACCAGTCGTTCATTTAAGGCTTTGTATACACCTGGTGGGATTCCATCATCACCTGGAGATTTTCCTGATTTCATACTCTTAATTGCCAACATGACCTCTCCACTCTCAATGTTGTCATCCAGTTCTGGTACATACAGACAATTGTTGGAAGAACTTGAAGGCTCTAAATTCAAACATACATTGACCATATTTAATTGCTTGAAGTGTAAGAGAAGCATCTTGGGATCAACAGAAAGTGTACTACTTTTACTGGTTGCTTTGAGATTTACAATGTTCCAGAAGTCACTAGGTTTTCTGTTCACTGTACTGAGTAATTTCTTATGTAGTTTTAACTGCACACCCAACTTTTTGTACTTAATTGGTTTCTTGTATGCCTTTCTCTGTCTATAAAATTCTTCTCACAGCACTATCCATTGGTTTCTCTAGAAACAGTTTTTTTGCAACACTGAGTATACGCCTTTGTTCCTTGCAAACATCATCAAGCCATTTATTGCGTGGAAATATTCGAGTTTTATCTGTTGTTGGAGCAATATGATGAGTACTTCTGTTTGGTTTATGTGTATTGCAACATTCTTCCACTATCATCTTCAACAATGTTGTCATTTTTTCTGCTGCTGCATTAACATTAACTTTGTCGAGGACCTCTTCTAATTTCTTTATATGATTTATTGTTGCGTTCTCTTCCAGTTTTCTTTTGAATTTCACACATACTTCTTCATTCCAGGTAAGAGGCTGAGCCAGATATTGTAATGGTGTTGCACATTCCTTTTGCCCCTTCCTCCTGCACTTGGGAAATAAAAGTATTCTCCACTGAAAATATAAGGGGACAATGATCTGAGTACGTCTCCAGGCTGGCCACACAGAAATGAGATATTTTGTGAAGTATATCAGTTGATACGAGATAATCTACCACACTGCAGCCTCGTGGTGTGTAACATGTGTAACCCCCCTCTTTATCTCCTGCATGCCTTCCATTAACAATTCTCAGCTTAGAACTGATACATAGGTCGAAAAGATTTTTGCGTCGTGTGTTCACTGACATATCCGTTGATACGCGGGGTTCCTCCATATCCACCACATAATCTATACATGTAGGAGTAACTGGAGAGTCATATTTTATGTAGTCAGCAATATTCCCTGTACGTGCATTCAGATCTCCACACAAAAGGATGCTTCCCTTTATTAAATATTTCATTATTTCAGCTTCAAACACATGCCTCTGTGAACTTTCACAAACTGTAGCCATTGAATCACTTGGAAGCATGTAACAGAAGCAGCAATATATGTCATTCCAATCTTCATACTTTGTCAAGGCAAATAGTTTAATCCATATTCTGTCATCTGCGTACATGTCATTCATGATCACAACATCATTGTGAATTCCTTCCTTAATGTGTAGCAAGATACCTCCTGATCCTCTTAGCATTTCTGTGTGTGTTATTAAGGGTACCTCTTTTCTGACCACAATAGAGTACATATATGTACATCTGAGCATGTGGCATATGCACTGAGTGTTGTTAGCATGTATTGCACTTCAGGGCATACAATTGACTCAATGATTTCAGGACATACAATTAACCCAGTTGACTCAATGGCAACAGTGTGTGAAAATTCACAGTGGCAAGTGTTTGAAGGATGAAAGAAAGCAACCTCTTGTGTGGAAATCTGAATGCCAGAATATTACTGACTACATTCTTAAGATATGATTCAGAAATAATTCCAGTCACCTATACATGCATAAATTATTTCATAGACACAAGGAGGAGCCTAGAGTATTAAAGAATAGGTCAGTGAACACAAGAGGCAGAAGCCTGCTTGACCTATGTATCAGCTCTAGGATGAGGATTGTTAATGGAAGGCATGCAGGAAATAAAGAGCAAAAATACACATGTTATAAACCATGAGGGCTGTGTGGTAGATTATCTCATTGTATCACCTGACAACATATCTCATTTCTGTCTTGCCAGCCTGGAAACATATTCGGATCACTGCGTTCGCTGTAGAGCATTCTTTATTGCCCAGACACAGGAGAAAATGCAAGAAGAATGTGAAAAACCATTTCAACATCTGGCTCGGCCTCTTACATGGAATTAAGAAAAATGTGTGAAGTTCAAAAGAAAACCGAAGAGAACACTACCAACAAATAACTGATTTAGATGAGATCACTGACACAGTTAACATTAATGTGGCAGCAGAAAGAATGACAAATGTGCTGAAGATGATGGTGAATGAATGTGCAGTGTACATAAATCAAACAAACCAATCCATCACACTGCTTCAACAAAAGGTGAAAGTCAAATATTTCCATGCAACAAATGACTTGATTAATGACTGCAAAAAACAAAGTGTTGCTAGAATAATGTTTCTAGAAAAACCAATGGATAATGATGTGAGAGAAGAATTCTATAGATGAGAAGGAGCTTATCAAGTACAAGTTGGGTCTACGTTTGAAACTGCATAAAGAATTACTTAGTACAGTCACCAGAAGACTGAGTGACTTCTGGAACATTGTACTGCAAAATTGCACTCTTGATCCCAAGACGCTGCTATCACACTTCAAGCAGTAAAATTAATGTTATAAATCTCTGTTGGAGGTTAGAACCAGCATATCCTACCAATGAATGACTTTATGTACCAGAACTGGATGACAATACAGAGTGAAGAAATCATGTACGCAGTTCATAGTATGAACTCAAGCAAATCACCAGGTGATGATGGAATCCCACCAGGTGTTCATAAAGCTTTCAAATAATGACTTGTCAACCTTCTTACCAATTGTGTCTTGAGCACTGGTGAGTATCCTGCATCTTGGCCTAATGGAGTTATATGCCCTTTTCACAAGTCTGGTGCCAAAGGTGACCCTAATAATTATACAGCAATAACATTATTCAATTCTATTGGAAAGCTGTTCACTACAGTGTTGCACAACAGACTAAATGACCGGGCTGAAATGAGAAGTATACTACCCTAAACACAATTTGGTTTTCAGAAGGTTCAGAGAACACCTGATTGTCTCTATCTTTAACAGTCTCATCCAGCTAACTTACAAAAGACAGCTCTCAGCAAAAGCTTTTGATAATGTGAACCACAATTTACTATGGATTATGTCAGCAGTGCCTAAAAGTAATCCAATCAGTGTACCTCAAGGCAGTATTGTGAGTCAGTATCCAGATGTGAGAGTACAGAGCCACTCTCATGTCAGAAAGGTGTGCAACAAGGATTTAATCTTAGCCCATTACTATTCAGCCTATTCATAAGCGATCTGGAATCAGAAGTATTGGGCAACCACGCTGGAGCTCAACTAAATGGTAAGTACATTAATGTTTGCGGATGATGTTTTGCTTTTATCTTCCTGGTTGGAGAAAACACCTGAGCTCCTTGCATACTTTCTGCCATAAGTGAAAAACCAGTGATCTACTATCAGTGAATTATGGAACGCAAATGCGACAAAAATAAGTAATAAAATTCAACTGAACTGCGTTACGATCATTATCCCAGGTATCCCACTGCGTTTCTGTAAGAGATCGTCATGTGGAAAATCGGCGAATCGATTGGCGAATCGATCAGCGAATCCATTAGTAAATCGGTTAACTAATCGATTGACAAATCAATTACCGAATCGATTGGCGAATCGATCAGTGAATGGTTTAGCAAAACCGATCAGCGAACCGATTGGCAAATCGATCGGCCAATCGACCAGCGAATCATTTGGCGAAACAATCAGCGAATCGATCGGCAAAGGTTCCTGTACAGGCCGAGTGCCGTATCCGGTGGGCGTGGTACGTAGATAGATCGATTCGCCAAATAATTTATTTTTTATTTTTTATTTTTTTTATAATAACTTTCTGCACATGGCAAGGCAGCACTAATAGCTGTAAGCTAATATACAAGTGTAACCAAAGCAATGAATACATTAAGAAAATAAAGGTGATATAAGTAACTTAAAAGTATGTATATTAGTGGCTGAGACAGCATCATGAGGTAGGTTGTTCCAAAGTTTAGCACATTTAAAAAGAAATGTGGAGAACAAAGTGGCATGGTTGGCAAAAGGGACCATAAGTGCTCGGCGATGGTGGTGCCTATGAGGGTGGTGAGTTTGCAGAGGTTTTGGTGTGCCCTCTACTGGAGGAAAATAAACAAAATCGTTTACAATACTAAAAAATGCACATAATGATAAGAAGCTCCTTCTGTTTTCCAAAGATGGAAGCTGAAAAGTGTCAAGTAAAATTTCATATCTTGCATAATACTGTTTTGTGGCAATCCTCAAAGCAAACTTTTGAATGTTCTCAAGAACCTTAACATCCTTTGATGAGTGGGGGTCACAGACCTGAGAAGCATACTCAAGTGATGGACGAACGAGCGACAAATACGGCTGTAGAATAATGTGGGGTGATGAGGAAGTGTGTGAAAAGTTTCTATAAATTATTCCCAACTTCTTTCTTGCAGATTTGCAAATTCGCTCAATATGTGGGGACCAGCGAAGGTTAGATGAAATGGTAACACCAAGATATTTGTATTGTTTTACCTGTTCAAGATTTTGATTGTTCAGCAAAAGTGGTGGGTGGTCTGAACTCCTTTTATTTGTTAACAGCATACATTTGCACTTCTCAGTATTCAGAGACATCAGATTAATTGACGTCCACATAGAGATGTTGTTGATGTCTACCTGAAGCTCATGAAAGGAGGAACTAGTAACAATGGGTTTGTACAGTAATACATCGTCAGCATAAAGGGATATCTTTGAACTTTCAGAGAACTCTAGGGAGAGGATTGTGTCTATGTATATGAGGAATAGTAATGGCCCTAAAACAGAACCTTGTGGTACACCTGATAGTACATATTTGGAAGAAGAGGATTGTCCATTTACAACAACACGTTGACATCTTCTGCTCAGGTAGCTACACAGCCAAGCTAAAAGAGTAGCGTGTATTCCAAGTTCAATCAGTCTTGTCATGAGTCTGCGATGGGGAACAGTATCGAAGGCTTTCCGAAAGTCAAAGAAAACGCACATGACATCCTTCCGCTGATCCAGAAATCTATGCCAATCATGAGTAGTTGCAAGTAGAGATGTTACAGTGGACCTTCCTGATTGAAAGCCCCATTGATTGACAGAGAGAGGAGCATGATTGATCAGATGATCCCAAAGTAACGTGTACACATATCTTTCCAGCATCTTGCTAACAATATGTAGCAGAGAAATTGGTCTGTAGTTAGATACATCTGATCTGTTGCCTGACTTTAGGATGGGAACAACACGAGCTGACTTCCACAGCGTAGGAAACTTTCCAGAAGAGAGAGACAGGCTAAACACTTTTGCTAGAGGAGAAGCTATGCTTTCAGCTGTTGCTTTGAGCATATATGCTGATATTCCATCTACACCATTTGCCTATTTCACATTGAGGCATTTTATTAGGTACAAAACTTCATCAGGAGACACTGTACATTCATGTGGAATATCAGAGAGCATTGTGCAGAACATATCCTCAATTCACTGATCGACTGGCCGATCGATATGCCAATGGGTTCGCTGATCGGTTTGCTCATAGCTATGGTTTGCTAAACGGTTCACTAATCCACTCGCCAATCGATTCGCCGATTCACCGCACGATGCAGAAACGCGGGGGATAATGTAACGCGGTTGGATTTTGTTAGTCGCATTTGGCGTTCCATAGTGAATGTCTTAATTAAGGGTAACTCCACCGTTGAATTACTCAAAGGAAATAATCAGTAACAGTAGTGTATAACTGTCATTGAGGATCATCACTTACCCGTTCTAATTGGAAACTCAAGGATACCACAAGAAACGGTATGATTTTGTTCCCCAAATTTAATGTTAGGCATGCAACATAACACTTCTACCCTAAGGGGCTATATGTGGACCCACTATCGTGAAGCAAATCCCAACTATTTCCCTACGGTGAAAGAAAACGATGGTTTTTGAGGGCCTCTTCCGTTAGGCTCGGGAAATGCGCAGGTTTTGTAGTTACTTTGCATGGAACATCCTACGTCCTCATATTTTCATCGCATACTCACCTCCGATAGTACCCTCGAAGCGTATCTCCGCAAGCGAGTCTTCTGTGCTAAAACGCTACTTTCGGCGGCCATTTTCGAGACCCTACGTTGAGCGTGGTGTACATTTCAAAGCAGTGAACGTGACGTCACGGAATGTCATGACCTCCAGAACATGTAACACATGGAGGAGCATCACACAGCAACGGAGATAGGTGCACAGCAACTTCCGCCGCCAGGTGACCCAGCACAAAGGACATTAGACTCCGCACCAGTTTCACTTCCAAACAGTTGCTGTCGTACGGTTGTTAGGCCTCCTAACCAGCACAACATGCTCTCCCTGCCTAGCCCCATACAACTGCAGCCCATAGAACATGACGCCTCTGACCTGTGCCACAAAAGAAGCGACGAAAATTAACTGGCACTCGGCCATCCTCTGCTCGTCGGCACAACCGTACACGCAATAACAACGAGTCCCGTTATGTATCGAAAACCCGCGGTGAAAATGAGTGCCGGTTGAAATCGAAGGCCGATTTTGAAATCGAGTGCCAATTTGAAATCGTGTGCTCGTCTGCTACAATTGAGTGTTGCTTACAGAGAATGGATGTGAATTTGGAAACGATGCGTTGTTATGACAATCACCTCCAGATTGGACGAGTGATTGCCGCTCCAGGAAGGGAGAAACTAATAAGCCCATGCGTTATTAAGGGAGGGCGAGTCATGATTGCGTTCTTCGTCAATTACTCTACCGTCGCTTTCCCCCTACATTTACCAACGCTAAAACGACAGCAATTCTTTGAAAAGATTCATGTTTCCCGCTACCGTTGGATGTGCGGCGCTGTGTGGCGCCAACCGGTGAAGAGGTGGATGCTCGCCAAAGGGGAGTGAATTAGTTTATGCGCAATGGGTTGCTCGAGGCTTGGCTTGCTACTTTACGGCAGAATTTGCTACCGTTTTTCTAAATTCCGCAGCACGAAGAAACGATTATATGTCTAGAAAGAAAGATTTAGCACGAATTTTTAAAGTAAACTTAGATAGCCAACATGCTTAGTAATCATCCACCAAAGTTTCGTCTCTGTAGCATTAGCCGTTATTGGCAATTTTTTTTTCTATAATTAGCGATATGCATATTGCGTAAATTTTATAATTCTATGAACCGACATATCACGCCAAACTACGTTATTTCGCTAACAGGCATCATTAGGAGAATATATTTAAAAAAATAAATCAGGCAAAATCATGTCTTAGGGTCGTCCTGCCTTAATGTAAACGCAGGCGGTAGCTAATATTTTAACGCTTTTATCATGCGCCATAACTTTGGCGTCATATAGTACGGAATGCCAAGAGGCTTTAGCAGAGTGCTACTGAGTGCTCCAAACGCATATATCTTTCACTGAACTTAATGTACCACGTGCCATATTTGTTGCATTGAAGAGAATGTCCAGAGCACTAATGACTTTATGTCCTTGTCAACAAATTCATTTACACTGTATACAATTACTAATTCATTGCCATGTACAGACTAATTAAAACAGCCCAAAGCCTCCATGGTTATGTAGGGCATAAACCATCTTCTCTTGGAAGAGGTCTGCCTGATTATGAAGCCATAGGAAATTGGCTCTCATGATTGAACCATACTTCCACGTCCCTTTCAAACCCTAATGGAGGTACATTTTCTGCTCCAGTAAAAAAGCTAAGAACTATTTCAAGGGAAGTGTCTGGGACTTCTCCATCTGCAGGTGAAGACGTAATCAAATAAAAACATTATAGCAAGTGAACAAGACCTCAGTATTACCTTCAAAGTTATGGAGTAGGTCCATGAATAACATGAAAGTTGCCTCCTCCTTCAGCCTCTCATTTGACCCCCTCTCTGAAAAGTGCACCTCTTTAATCAGATTTTTGATAGTTTCTGTAGGTGTATATAGAACACATTTCAATGTTCCAGCCATAGGACATTTATTCCTACTCAAAAAAAAACATTTACAGTCCTCTCGGCTTACCTGCAGTGAGAAGATTGCTTGTGTGTAGAAAATTATCTTTGAATATGTCAGGATAGGTAGACATGGCCTTGTTCACGTCAAGAATGCTCAAGCCAGACTTTACTTGGTCTAGTGCTGCTTTGGTACGGTAGAGTGTATAGTGAAATTTTAGGGAGTGGACAAGTTCGTCTTCTGTGTCCACACTTATGGAGGTAACAAGTTTGCTGTAACCTGAATCTAAAAAAAACATCCATGCTGTTTGAGCAGATCTGTTGAAGTGTTGTGTTGTCACAAGCCTGCTCAATCTATTGGAATAAATTATTTAATATTGGTTGCAATGTAATTGTTGCTTTAAATTTACCTCTTGTAGAAGATGCCAAGCGTTGGGTATGTCATCAATTTCCATACTAATTAATGGTATTTCACTTTCACACAGATACTTGTACATTGGTGGAGCCATGAATTGGAAGCCACTTCCTCCATGAACCACACTCATGGCCATCAGATTTCCAATGCAGAAGTACCAGTTTGTCTATCAAAAATAGCAAAGGTATAATTTGTAAGAATAGGAAATGGAGAAGGACGCAAAGAGAGGAGGATGAAGAGGAGGAAAAGGAGGAGGAGGAGGAGGAGGAGAAGAAGAAGGGGGAGGAGGAGGAGGGTGAGGAGGAGGAGGAGGAGGGTGAGGAGGAGGAGGTGGAGGAGGATAAAGAGGAGGAGAAGGAAGAAGAGGAGAAGGAAGAAGAAGAGGAGGAGGAGGAGGAGGAAATGGAGGTGTATGAGAAGAAAACATGCACCTGCAAAAACAATGAATCGTATCTCAAGAAACGTTTGGACCCTTCTCCTTCAAAAAAGGAGTTTAACTTCTTTTCCCAGTAGTGCTCAGAACTCTCTTCTAGGACCACCCTCATCCTCACCAACTTCCCCAAGAAACTGCACCTAGTAACATGTACAGCCAAAATAATGATGGTACCTGCAGCATCAAGGAAATATATGCATACTGCATTCCTACCTTTAACTTACGATCAAATGGAAAATTCTTTCGTTTCATACTTCCAATGGCATCTTCCAGTACGTGATCTCTTCTCACAAGAATGGAGACTTCTTCAGCAAGTATTTTTTGTTCCAGTATCTTAATTAAATCAGGGAGGTTTTGTGGGGTGGTTTCATTAACCAACCTATGAATATGGAAGCATGTATATCTGAAACATGTCAGTACATAGGAGTGCATATGACTCCATGTGTTCTTGTGTACAAACTAAAGGTTATTTGTCACTTACTCCAAGTCAATAGGTGTGAATGGACTATATGGAGGAGCCTGTGGACCGTATGCTTCACACAGACTTTCTTCTTTTACAGCATTAACAATATCATTTTCTGTAGCTGCTTCGTCTCCAGTTAGGTCTATGTGTTCAGCTGGTCTAAGAGAATATAAAAGTCACTGTTAACGTAAATTCTATCATTGCAAAAACACAAACCATATAACAGCCCACAATGTCAATAATTATATTTATGCAGTACATGATCCACTCTTACCTTTCATTAACATTACACTGATTAGAATGTACAGTAGAGCTCTCTCTCTCCACAGTGGTTGGCCAAGGTGGCAAAGCCTGAAAGTCATCATCACTATCAAGTGCCTCATTCGATCTAGTCTCTGGTGGGTGAGTCCTAAGCAGAACAGAGATGACTTGTAATAGAGTGTATAAACTACAGACAGTTTATGTATACACACACACTCACTGGCATGTTGCAATATGTTCCGAAAGTCTAGCAAACTCCACTTCCATGCCACACCTAAGACATGTCTCTGTAAGCTATTGCAGTAATGAAAGAATAGATCTAAACATAAACAAATACACTAAGCCATTTACAATACAACTTGTATATGTAGCAATAAGATGTAGTTGGTATTCATGCCAGAATGATACATCTTTAAAGAAACTCACAAAAGTGCGTGGAGCATCAAGTGGAGTTAAATCTAGATCTTTTTGAAGTGGTACAATAAGGTACGTGCTGTACCCACACGTTGCCGTAGCAAGAGTGGTGATGCCATCACTTGGCTTGAAAGAGGCTCAAATTTTCGTGAATTGGGAATGCACTTACAGAATTGGTATCCACCAGCATCTCCTAACTGTGGGAAATTGTCAATGATTATTTTCCGAAATTCCTCTGGAGAAAGATCCAACTGCTCAAATTCAATTTCTTTCTCACCAAGGCCTGCTTCAAATAATTCATTTTTATCCTTTTCAGTGGTTGGCAATTGATTTTGACCTACGTACATGTATGCCAAGCAAAAAAAATTATGCTTCCAAACAATCTTCCTTCGTTTGCCACCCTTTTTTGGGATGGAGCCACGACGCTTCTGGGCTTGTTGTAACATAGCACGAGCTTCACTTCTGAAATTACTTCTCGTGTCTTGTCTTCCTGCATGCTCTTATGTTCTGAAGTCGAGAGAGTGCTTCATCACATCGACCTTGAATACCTGTGGATAACAACTACTTAGTGAACATACGTGTGGTAATTAAATTCACATTCATATTTACTAATTTAACTTTACCTCCAGACTCTGCTCTGGGTAGGGATACATCAAAGTGGGATGACATGTGTAAAGCTGCAGAATGGCTTGTTGATGCAGATGACTCGAAGTGGAAAGGTCTGTTATGTGGAGGGTTATCGTGGTGGAACAGAAGGTTGCACAGATGCTCCACTTCCTGTGTAAGAATGGAGTTCATGTGGTTCAAGAAAGTAAGTGAGAAAATGATTATCAACTTCCTTCAGGTGACATATTTATGTAACATTCCAGAGAACCTTCATACACTACTGTTGTGTCTAATTATAAGTAATTACAAAAGGAACAATTATTACACTACATTAAAAGGAAGAAGGAAGGAAAAGAAGACAAGGAAGACAGAAAAGAAAGAAGTAAACAATCACTGAAAATTTACAACAGCCTCAAAGGCTTATGTACTGGTTATACCACGGTAGTCCGGGCCGTATGGAATATACACTGAGGGCAGGAAGTAATTAAAGCCCAAGCTATTTACTGCCTTTGAACACCACAACAACAGGGTACAAAAAATATACACACTCCCAGTCTCAGCATGCAGCTGAGAAAAAAATATCTTGAATAGATGCCTGGGTGCCTATTTCTCTCATGACAGTGTACATGTTGACCTGGTGTTTAAATGGGTCCCGGCATTTATTCAAGAGGGGGCGTCTGTCTTTGAGGGTATCAACTCTCATCACTCATGTAGACCATCCACTGCCTACACATTGTACTGTAGTACAGACTTAGAATACAAACCATACTTGAATAGTCACAGCTCACTTTTAGCAGAAAAATGGTGGAAACAGCTGTAATGTGTACATATTGCTAGTACTTGATGATGTATGACTACATGCATACAAACCACGGCATCTAGATGTTACATTTTTCACAATGTCATGCAATAGAATGTGTATACCTTGTTTAGTAGAGTCTTACAATTACACCTAACAACACATGATGTAGATAGTTATGTATAAGATACCAGGCAATGGATATACTACACATTTGTACCGTAATTATAAGATTTTAGTTACTGTGGGTATACATATACAATAATAATTGTGTGTTGAGTTGCGCATGGCACCTTATGTAAGGACGACAAGGGTTGTTTTTTTTTTCAGTATAGCTATATGGGAGCTAGTAGCTGTAATATTTATTTGGAATACAACATTAAACAATAATTGGAGGAGTTCGACTTATTGCATGGGGATAAAGGTAACACTTGGTTATGCTGAATATTCATGCAGAGGGAGGGATATGGCTTACTCCTACTGGCATTACTCCAGCTGTACTACCACCCCCACTATCATGCACCCTATCACCACACTATCACAGCCTCATTCTCACCCTCCATCACTATTACATGTAGCACCTCAGATCCTCCCTTGCATGTGCATAAAGTGGGGCTATGTGGCTGTATGAGCTGGCCTTGTAAATGGAAAGTGACATAAGTGTTACATGTACTTCCCATGGGCATGCAATGTGGTAAGTACAAGTAACCACAGCATAGGGTTTCCTTACCACTGCAACCAACCTTAACGGCTGTGCCTGTCACACCTATCACCTGAAACACACTTGCCTATCACTCTTGCATGTCTAAGGATGGGCTATGTGGTCTAAATGACCCAGCCTTGGGTATACATGAGAGGAACTATAGAAGGGACACAGAGGTTTTGCATGTACCTCACTATATGCATTGCACATTAGTAATCACATTTGTGAGGGTGGAGTATTGTTAATTTGACACCCACACAGCAAAACAAAGTACATGTTTTACGTCAAAAGTATGTAGCTACATAGCATAAGGGAGAGGGGGAAATCAGCTAATATCCATAATTATATCCCACCTATTCCTACTGCAAGTAATGATGTATGCAAGCATTCCACCTTATACACACACCACTAATACTTCATAGTCTATGCATATCATTACGTTCTGATTGTGCACATGCATAGCAAAACCTGCCTACTGTCTACTGGAAAATTCAACCTTGTCTAATCCTGCCAGGTGGCTGGTACTGTTTTTGGAATAGTTTTTTTGCAACATCATGTAAGACTTACCTGTTGACCTGCCGTTCCGGAGAGGAAGACTCGACAGAACCGTAATTGCTTCTCTGGCCCTCTGTATCTGAGAGTTTGAGAGGGGAGGGGCGTTTCCTTCGGGGTGCCCATCCGACATTGCTTTGGCGAATCGCACAACAGACTTCTTTTGGGCATAAGTATATACTTGCAGCTAGCTGCATGCAGTAAATTATATAGCGGGGACGCACGTGAGTCGCAGTGACGTGCCTGTATCGTGCACACAATACAAGTACTGTAATTGCTAATCGTTTACCTCTAGTTCTATAGTAATGAGAATAATGAATTGAATTTTATAATTATTGTTTTACATCAATTTTTTGTCGGTAATGAAATTTATTACTTCAAACACCTACATGTGGTTGCCAGTTTTAGCTTGTTGAATGAATAAATGACTGTGCAACTCTATATTGAGCAAGCCACACTTCCTCATCGTTTGCTTTCCTTTCCATATCCAAGACATGTTATTCAAAGACCAGACAAGTAACCCCATCCCTACTTTTTTAATACCTGACATCATTATGTGAGTTGTGCTATGGGATTACTGGGAATAGCATTTTAAAGTTGATGCAGGGATGGGGATACTTGTGTAGTCTTTGTATAACTTGTCTGGCCTGCATACTGCTATCCCTACACCTATATAGTTGCCGTGGTTTTTGGCACAGCCATCCCTACATCCCTTAACATTTTTAGAAAATATTTCATGTCATTTTTCTTACAAAATAGTAGACCACACTAAAGGGGGATACTGTTCTTGCAAGCTTCTTAGCCGCCTTGAGCTAGAGTAGCTACCTCACTGTATCGAACTGGCTAACTCATAATGCACAATAGTACAGTGAAGTTAGATGCTGCTCGAACACACTCTTTTCCAACTGACTGCAGTGTAGTGAACCAGAAATTAATAGTTGCTAGGTGCAGAGTAAAAGCTGCACCCAAAATTACAGGATCTCACTCTTATGTCATGATGTCATGGAAGCACCACCATGCCCAGCTGCAAAGGTGCAACAGTTGGGTTAGCCTGCTAGCCATGCTATTTGCACTACAAAACTTTGCTGTAGTACCCTACAACTTCAACCAGGTAGTTTGCACATGCAATATAAAGATTTAGCTAACAGATCAAGTCCAGTTGATACTAGCAGACTAACTTATACCTTTGTCAGCTGGGTATGGTAGTACTTAAAATGAAAGTTTATCAAACAAAAGCAAGAAACAGAATTCATTCCACAGCGTTTACCTTACAATGAAATACGTAGGAAAGCCAGCTAAAATGACGTTTTCCTTAACGTTCATTAACTTATGCAGCCACCAAAGAGCCACATCAATACATGCAACACTATTACATTCCTAATGCATAGTACGTACGTGTGAAACACATGCATAACCATCCCTTATGCACATGACTGTCGCTGAAATCCATGTATAACTAATATCACCACCACTTCATATTCCAGGAGACAGGTCTCTCTGAACTTATTGTTAAATTAACGTTTCCAGCAACAGTGATGCAGAAAAGGCATTAATTTGCTGATCAGGTGTAATCTACAATGCCTTTAGCAGTGTCCAGTAAAGGAAAGCAATTGGCTGAATGATGGAGTGAATGTGGAGTATATGTACTATATATGCATCCAGTGTGCTTTCCATAACTGCAGGTCATCCATTTACATTGTGCTCTGTCTGTACAAACTAAGCACAGGCACAATTTTGTACAACAATGGTAATGTAGGCAAAGGCACTTATACAGGGTGACCACGTGGCAATATACCTTACATACCAATTTACTACATCTGTAGCATAACATTACTCATACAGTCACACACAGATGCATACATGCACAATATTAACTTGTCAGAACTAGCACAGAAGCTGCAGTTAATTGAGCACCCATTCTTGAAATTGGAATAATCTGAAATCTTAATGGCTAGATACTGCTACCCAGGACCATCAGGTCATGCGATACAATGCTCATCAGCCCTACCCATCCCCCCCGGAGGCCATGACTCCACTTCCCCCGATGAATGTCCAGGGTGAAAGGTTGTTGGAAACATTCCAGCCACTTTCGCCTCATTGAGATGTGGTGTGTGGCTGCAAGTGTAATGGTCTGATGCCACATTTAGAGTAATGGAGGGAGTATGCAGACTGGAGGGGTGTGTTCAGACTACGTATATATAATGAAGGATAGAATGTACATTTAAAGATGATTGGTAATTCGAAATAATCAGCTTTATAGTGTTATCAGCAACATGAAATAAGTACATTAAGGCTGTTACTTCTTTCAGTCATTAGATTGACCTAGTATGGAGTACAGTACTTTGGAAAGGTTTGGAAAAGTGATAATAATGTGGTGACTGTTCTTAGTCCATTCTCTTAGGGGGAAGCAAGGACAACAAACCTTGTGTGTTCATCTAATGAGGTAGTCAGAGGAAATATAGGTTTAGGGATATTAAAAAATCAGACGGACAGGGTTATACTTTAATGGTTGTATAGCTTGCATTCATGCCAGAAGAGAGGCATCCAAAGCAGCTATAAAGTGGAATGTTAAACTTCAGAGAATAGGACAGAAGTCTTGGAGCAAATATATTATTAGCATGCGTTTGTACTTGTCAAGTGTAGAAGAATGTAATAGAGAGAGTAAGAAGTATCGAGTGAAATTAGGCAAGTCTTGAGCAATAGGTTCAGCGGGAACATGGAGTTCAAAGGTATCTTCATATGCAGGAACTAGACTCCCGTTTGAATGAAAAAATAGGCAGGTACAGGTGATCGGCTAGCAAGATGCAGTGTATTTTATGTGGTGCTGAGTGGAAGAGTGTGGTCTGTGGTACTGTGACACTTTTCCTGTTCTTCAAGTTTGAAGTTCATAGTGGCCACAGTTACCAAGAAAATGTGTCCACAAGTAGACTCCCTCAATATATACGCAGACCAACCAGATTAACCCCCACACATGTGTAAGGGTTAATAGAGTGGAGTGTGCATATGGTATAAAATGCACAAGGAACCTGTGCAAAGAATGAAGACAGATTATCAACAGTGCAACTCATATGTAAATGATGTGATTGTGACAAGTTCCTCCCATATTGCAGCATTGGGGCACTGCATCACACGAAGGAAAGTAGAAGGGTTACAACACATGCAATGGAATGTATGAAAATTGTTACTCCGAGTAGAGCAGCTTCAAACCATAACTCATGTGTCAGCTGAAATGCACAACCTGAAGTCATTTTCAATTGCAACTTCTAGTGGCTATGTTCTATCAAGTGAAGAAATTAGACTATAGCATACAAACGTCATGATTTTTACATGGTCCTTACAAGACAAAAATGGTTCACTTCTAATAAAGGGCTGCATACATACATATCTTCCCTGTATGTGTAAAACTGGAGCAAGTAAGGTACCCATGAGGAACACAGCAATGTTCTCACTTTCATAGAGACTCTCCAGATAACATGAATAGCAGATTTACTTCCTGTTTCCTGGCAAGCTCCGAGTCAAAAGGAACATCCATACTCCCAAAGATCATCCTTCATGACTGAAATAATGGATTTTCAAATAACTTGTCTGGCAGCACAGCTCCCTAACACCAATCAGATGTACTCCAGGTCATTTGTTAAAGCAATCAGGTGGAAAGCAACCGCGTCACTCACATAACTGGTGCAACGCTTTCAAGGGACCATGGCTAGACTTTGCATGGATCAGGAGAACCACACAATGAAGGATGTGCAGAGGTAGCATTTTCCATCCCCAGCTGGAAGAGATCTGCCGAGCCACTTGTTAATGAAACTGCTGAACTAATGGTACCATCCAGGGGAGAGGAGAGATTCAGGAGGCAAAGGTTAACAGGATGGATGTTTATTTCTTATGCACTGTTGTCATCTTCTAAATGATCCCCATAGAATTCAAGGTGAAATGATTAATCGTTTGAGCTGTATTCACTTGTACCTGCATCAAAATCAGTAATTTCACATGTGCACAAACTATTCTTCTGTCCTCAACTATCTCAATTCTTTCACTGTTCAGGTGTGTTCTCAGACCAGTGATGTAGTACATCCTTAATGCAATGGCTGGCATAGTCTAATCAGGAGCCCATAAGTGCTGCAAAGCGGCACCAACCATCTGTGGAAATGTGACCAGAAGTCCATTAGTGCCACTTCGAGGCACTTATGAGCTCCTGGTCTAATACATTTCCACAAATGCTGGGCAAATGAGGTCGTTTGTAATGTCTATCCAGTCATGATTCATTGTCAAGAAAGACTAAATGCCAGTGAGTTATACATGTGTTTGCTACATTGGGGTGAACATCACAGCAGACAACATAATTATGTATTGGGGTTGGTTCAAGATATGTTGTTGAGATTCACAAGAGAAGGTGAAAGAATGGGTCTCATCTACTGAGAACGTACGTAGCTCACATTGCAAGCCTTAATGAGCCCCACAAAGCATGCCTTTTTTTACACTTGGCCCTTAGAACCATCACAAATTCATCTGCCTTTCTCTTCTTGTTGAGGGATATCATATAGAGAGAGATTTGTTTTCACTTCCTATTCATGCATGACCCTAATCTTCACAACATACATATTCAGATATTAGAAGTGTAATCAATGTTGATCCAGGCCTTAGACGCTATACAACAATTCTTGAATTCAGTTTAGTAAGGTACTTGTACCGTCTGAAGTACCTGATTCAAACTCTCACTAGATGGTCAGAGTGTGTCCACAACACAAGTAGAGGTTTAGTATGACATGTGCATGGAAGATATCATTAATTGACCTGCAATTTCAGCTCAGCTCTGAAAAGAACAATGAAAACAGTTCAGAAGAGCCAGTGTACTAACAACTAATGTGAGCACACAAAAAGAGGAAGATGTGAAAAGAAAACAACATTGGAGGGAAGAACATTCGTGATTCAGAACTGAGCAGCAAGTGAAGAGAACAGATACAGAGAAGGGAAAACAGCTAGAAGCAGATAGACAAGAACAAACAAGAAGAGGAACAGGGGAAATTTGACTAGACTGAAGAGTTGACAGATACTGCAATAGTGCACCTTTTGTATCCACAGTTGTGCTTTTCTAAAGCCAAGCCACGTGTTTAGGTCACAATGGTCCAAGGGGTACTGCATTTGGTTTACCTGTATAACTTGTTGCGGGAACTAGCATATGGTGTGCCAGAACAAAATATTCAGTCCATGCACTCTTTTAATCTCTGTATCTAATTAAGAATGAATGCATTATGCCTTGTTGCTCACATGCATTTCCTACCCAACTTTGAGTCCATGCTCCCATATGTAATGGTGTAATTGTGGACAGTGTTTGGTTTGTGATGCAAAAGTGTGAAGATGTCCACAACATGTGATCAACAACACTGCTACTCTACATGTATGCATTTGACCATGAAATACATGTAAGTACTGAACAAGTATCATCTTTTTAGGTCTCCTTCTACAGCATCTTTCAGGTGACTACAAACTCTAAGCTTTCTGTAAGTTCACACCCTACCATATGAGCTACGTATGTAGGCCTACATTTTTGGTCAGACTGTTTCAGCTCAGTGTACATGTATGTATGACACAAAGTCTTAGGGTTTGTTCTTTTGTTTTCCCCACATTTCTGCCATTTTGAATATGTTTACACACTCTTGAAATTGATGTACACCCACTGGGCCCGTAAGTTCTATAACTTCCAGGTTTTGAGAACCTAAAATGCTAATCCTGTTCTCCAGGTTGCTAACAATCATGCACAAGCGCACATGCACACACACACACACACACACACACACACACACACACACACACACACACAACATCAAGTGCCATAACTCCCATACATGCACAACCAGACGTAGGTATGATAGTACATGTAAGGTAAGAATGATGGCAACTACATGGACATATCTTCTCTCATCTGATAGACTCTGCTGACTCTGGAAATGTATAATACTACTGCTGCCATGAAAAAAAGAATGTTGATAGAGACTGTGGGGCTACATTTGTTTATGAAACTTGTGTTCAACATCTTTCCATACTGCCACACTAGAACCTTGTTTAAAGCTTCATTGACCTTCCTACGGCAAAGTGTCTGTAGAGGCCCACAGTGTTCTAGCTGTATAGATGTAGGTATAAGATAAGACTATCTGATGTGTGTACACAATTTTAACAGGTAAGTATATTGCCTTGCAATTACCTTGTTGGGGTCACTCTTTCAATATGGTGTGAATTAGGATTTTGCACTGTAGGCAGAAGTGAGCTAGCTGACCTTATCAGTTACTCCATCTGGAGGTGTTACACATTGAACTGGAGGGCATCAGATACTAGTTATGACTACCCTTGTGTGTGTGTGTGGAGGCACTGATGATCTCACCAGGTGAATTTATTCATGGGGGAACTACCAGTGCTAATTGTGCTATGGTGATGACATTCAAGGGCTGTGCACTTATACTACACATCACACCTCAGAGTCAGGGTGGGGAGGGGGTGAAGGGGAGGAGTGGGAGATTCAGGGCAAAGTACTAAGGCATAGTAGGTCTTCATCTGACTTGTGGGTCTTACTATGGTAGCACAAGGGTACACAAATCTTCCTGGCAAGTATGTTGGTAGGCTAGCTCTGTAAAACACGCAGTCCTAATTGTGTAATTTGCAGTGTTTGCACAGTATGTATCCTATAACATTTGAGCTCACCTGAGCCATTCTGCATCAATTATCAATTGTTGCCTTATTGGTGCACATTAGGTCAACTTTGACTAGGCACGTTGAATCAACTCCCTACTAAATACAAACGTACTGTAGTTGTTGCTGAATTGTCTACCTGTTCACATGCTTGATGTTCCAGTACACGCACTCAAAATGCAATTAACCATGCATTGACCACAAAGCTCCACGCTTCGGTGCATTGGCAATGTGGCTGTACAGGGATAATCCGAAGAATGGGTGGGGCTGCGATACTGGCCGTGTCCCGAACTATACATCAACCCAATGTAGCTATTGAAAGGTGGTTGAGAGAGTGGCTAAAGGTTCTGTAGTGAAGCTATGGCATACAAGTGGCACTTAGACGCCTACCAAAACATTTCGGCCATATGTAAGTATGGGCTCTGTTAGGCGGCCAGTCGCCATGTTAGTGCAGGCCTCGTCTCCAAGAAAGGGTGTAGCAGGAAGTGCTAAGGTGTGGCTTTTTCTGTATATCTCCGGCTATTGTTATATATGCTCCGTATATTGCTGTTTGGGTAAGCCCCAACTGATTCGTTGCCCCCCAACCGCTTTGATGTGTGGCGCCTGGTATGTGAGGAATGTAGACAGACTGCCTTTAGCACGCGTTCCCCCGAATTCTTCTCAGTTGTGCGTTTGTCTCGGATTTGCAACTCTCTTCTGTACTGTCCTCGAAGTGTGAAAGAAGTTCGACAGAATGTCTCGCGAGTGGAGCAACGGAATCTTCGGGTGCTTCAATGACTGCTCAACCTGTGAGTTGGCAGTGCCCTTCTTGATTGCTGCTCTTCTTGGCGCGTGCAGTTACTTGTCCCCCTTTCTTGCCGTAGGTATCATCTCATATTTCTGCCCTTGCTATGTGTTCGGGAAGAACGCCGAGGCTGTGGGAGACAGTTGCGTGCTCTGCGCTCTTTCACAGTTCGTTCCAGGTCTGAACCTATGGACCCGTGTCTCCATTCGAGGCAAGATCCGTGAACAGAAGGGAATCGAGGTACGTTTGCAATGATTCCGCCCTGCACTGCGAGTTTCGCGGAGCGGGTTGCACAATGAATGGTTGCGGGGCTAGTTTGAGTGTTTGTCTTCGGGCTCAGGGCAAGTAGATAGGTGCTTTGATTGAAGGTAAGGTGCGTGATAGCTAGTGATAGATTAGTGTACAAAGTTGTATACCCATACTTGCCTGAAACAGGGGTACAAGGTACTCGTATGCGCTAAGTGCTACTCCCTGATTGTTCGTTTGAATGCCCCTTCACTAATGTCACCTATTGTATTGCAGGGCTCTTGCTTCAAGGACCTTCTGTGCGCCTGGTGCTGTGGACTGTGTGCCCTTGTACAGGAGGCACAGGTAAAAAACCTGAACCTAGATATCATACTAGGACGAGTTGTAATGCACACGTTCTCCTTTTCCCTTGCAGGAAGTCAAAGCGCCAGGTGGCCAGAGCATTGCCCGAGAATAGACTGTTCCACCACACCTAACTTTTTATTAACATGTCTATTAGACGGACTGTACATACTAGAAAAACTATTGGAATATTAGGTTAGCAGTTGTATTGTGGACAAATGTGAAAGGCTGTGATTCTGTTCCCTGCGGTTTCAAAAGCGCTTTCGTTGTGAAGGGCGCGCCTAGTGGGGGGAGGCTGGGCCTCTGAAGGAACAAGTTCACCCGAGAAAACTACAAGCCTATGGATAAGCTACCCACTCGTGCCGAGGTCGTCTGCGGAATGCCTGGGTAGTGGGTACAGGGCTAATGATAGGGTTAATTACTACCACATGTATTAGCGTACTTTTGCGCTTCTGCAAGTCCTACATGTACTTAGCCTCGTTCCCAAGCCTGGGAATCGGTGCACGTTTCCACTTACCTTTCCAGTATCAAATCCTCCGTAGTACATGTTCCCATCACTCTAGGTATGGTCAGCCAGCTTGTTCTAGAAAGAGGAGTTCACTGCGGTCATTCAGTATGGTCTATATACAACATAATATGGAATGGCAAGACCCACAACTGAAGCCGGAGCAGTTACACTATAGATATCAGGAGCTTATGAGCGGCGAAGCCACGAAGGAGCGTGTAACTACCGCCTACACCTAGACCTGGGTGCCATCCCAATCCAAATCATTAGCCAGCTAACTTCCAAATATGGAAACCACTCGTTCAATCAAGCGTCAGAGTGACGCACCCTGCGCCACCTACGCATTCCGTGATAGCGATCTGAGAAATTTTTTCACTCACTCGGAGGCTAACCTAGATAGCTAGGCGAGTGACAACGCTAGCAGTTTGCCGCAAAAGCGTGGTAGATTTGACGATGCCGGGACACCAAACCGCTCCGGGGCGCCTTCTTTTAGAACGCGGAGGCTCGATCGACAACGAACACCGACGGAGCTCCACCGTTTCCTTCTTCCGTAAGCGTCGCTTCTTCGTCGGAGATCACTTCCAGCCTCTTATTGGACGGTGGTGGAGTGCTGCCAGCCTTTTCTCGCGCTGCTGCACTGCCCGCACGCAAAGTATACTAGGTGTCAAACCGCACGACGCGTAATATACGTCATTAAAACGGAACTACGTAACTAATCAGGATTTGGATGGAACCGAGTTACACGCTCCTTCGCGGCTTCGCCGCTCATAAGCTCCTGATATTATGGAAGAAGAGATTGGAAAGCATGAAAATAGATACTGATTTCTTGGTTCCGTGTATAATATCTATGGTTAGACACTTTAAGCTTATGTAATGGGAAAGACGCGTTTTTGTAGCTCCCAACTAGACTCGGCAAGCCTGCGTGGTATGAGCTGTTACTGTTACTGCCGGCAATGAATCACAAGCGAGGAAAACATGAGAGAAAAAAAGAGTAGTAGCACAGCACTGATTGCATCAGCACTAGCGCCACTCGTGATGGATCAGGGACTATTAACAGCATCAACAATCCACAATTTTGGACTTCATGGCTACAACACATAATGCAATTAACCAGACCTTTTTGAAGCAGAGAAGGGAATGGAGCACATTAACTCAGGAGCCACATATAGGCACTCTATTGAAATGCCACGTGGATGAAAAGACAAGATCACTCTGGACTTCCAAGAGGATACCTGTCCATACAAACTTTTAAGGAAAATAGCACCACAATACTTACCTCTTAAACCACAGGGGATGTAATGGTTCACAAGATGAGCATGGTAATATAATACCGGAGCTGCATATACTCCCTCTAAACTTTGAATTGCAGCATTTTGCTCTGGGATTCTTCAGGCAAAAAGTCACAGAAAGACAAGTTGACAGAAAAAAGACAAGAACTGACAAGAATGGAAGAATGTATGAGATGTTGCTGGATGCGTAAGACAAGTTACTTATAGCTGAATAGAAAACCGAGGTGCAAGTAGAAATAGAATTAGAATGACAGGATGAAAGTGGGAGAGAACATAAATGACGCAATACAGGAAAGAAGAGGGAAAAATATATATAATGTGTACTATGATAAGTATACTGGTTCTGAAGCGGTACAGGACTGATATACCCGAGTAAACAGCTGAGGGGATATTCTGTACTGCTGAAGATAAAACCAGGCGTTAACCTATTTGTAGCCTAGCGACTGCCCATGAGCCCAGAGAATATCGATATTCACTTAATTAACGTTACCGCACATTCTGGGGACTGAATATGAGTATTGCCTCAGCATGCAGCTGGAATACAGGATTTACCACTAGTGTGGTGTCTTTGAAGACAACCGCAACTATGGGCTACAATTATAGGTTATACATGTACCATGGGCACTAGGGATTTGTGGCAATCTTTTGAATCTTCCCCAATATTGATCCTCAGTTCAAAGGGCATGTCAGGAACCAGTTGTTTCCCAGAGCACTCCCTTGGGGTCATTCACTGTGGCAGGCTCCAAATATTCCAGCTGCGGCTTTTTCTTTGGTTGCTTTCCTTGGGGTATGAATTATCACACCGTCTTAGCTATCTCTGGATCTTCCTCACTGTTCAGTATTGGTGGCCAGAGCAGTTGCTCTCTTTAGTGCAAAGAATTTTGACTTTGGGTGTGCCAATCTATAAGTGAGTAGCACTCCACTGTGTGTAGGTTTTCAAAGAGTTCAGTCCAAGATCGGAGACGGATAGGCCATTTGCTGTGATCCAAACTCAGCTTTATAGTGCTGGTCGAGACATTGGTGACTAAAAGTGCTTGAGCTCATGAAGGTTTCGCTGCCAGGGAAGAAGGGCTCGCTAATACATGTAGGGGGACGGGGGTTCCCGGACACTTCGCTGAGTTCAATAAGCTTTCAGTCACCGCTTTTGATACAAAGACAAGTGTGTGCAATGGTTCAGTGCTGTCTCCCTCGACCGTCTTTTCACGGCATAGCGGATATAGACTACGTGTAGTCTTGTCCGTGTGTTTCGATCGAGGGAGACAGCACTGCACCATCAGACTCTCTCGCTTGCCGAGAAAGTCTGGCTACGCGAGACTACTGTACCATTGCAGAAGAGCTAAGTGAACCATGGTGATGTATTATCCACGAGTGAACGCCCTTATCTTTGTGCGTAGTCTAGGGTTGCAGTCTTTTCAAAGGCGAGAGTGTCCGGGAACCCCCGCCGTTCTAAGTTTCGGCCCAACAGCGCAGAGGTTGCCTCAAACCTGACCCGGAGCGTAGGTCTAACGCACTCATACACGAGCTTATAAATACCAGTAAGGTTTCAAAGTACACTTGAAATAGAGGGCCGAATACGGAAGCCACTACAAAATTTGTCCGGAACCCCAGCCTCTACCTAGTACCTAGTACCTTACCCATCCTAGTGACGTAATGCGCGCGCACAAGAATTCTCTATGGCCGGCCTAGCGCGTAGCGGCTAGCGAGGCCATGGTGTGGGTGTGGTCCACCTATTTGTTTTTGCGAGCGAGCCCCACCCTTCCTAGCCGTGAACCTCTTCTAAGCTCAAGAACATGGACACCGCTGGAAAAAGACGAGACAATTTCATTGTAGCTGTAAGAGTTAGACCGTTGATTCCCAGAGAGGTGACCGCGGCATCTGAGCAGGTGAGTGGAGAAAGCAATCTAGCTACGGTGCTGTCCTTGATCCAAAGACTTCGTACTCTTGCACTAATAGTGTGTAGAGGTGGACGCGGCACATAAGACAGTAATTATCAAAAAACCTGATCTACAAAGGAGACCGTCTTCCAGAATTGGCATTGAGGACTTGGGACAGTTAGTTCCTAATGACCAAAGCGTTGTCCAAAATTTCTCGTTTGATCTAGCTCTTGGTTCAAGGTAAATTTTGTGTTCATTGTACCAAGAGTGTATATTATGCACTCTTGATTGTACTAAAGTGAAAAAGACTTGCTATACTTCTGTAGTAATACCCAAGAGGATGTCTTCAAATGCTGTGCCCATGATGTAGTGACATCTGTACTGGAGGGATACAATGGCAGTATCATTGCCAGTGGCCAAACTGGTGTGTTTTTAAAGGATCTGTCCTCAAGTACCTTCATACACCTGTTATCCGATGTTAGCAAGTGTAATGCGCCAGCATTTCATGAACTTTGGGATTTGTCTTTACGTACATATGAGCTGGGGTGTAGCCAGGACTGTAGGTTTGCTTCATAGGGCAATCTGTATAGTTTAAATTTCTAGAAACAGCTTCTGCTTCAACGTGTCTCTAGACTTTACACTGGCCAACCATTTTAGCAACTAGCTATTACTCGCATGTTGGGCTAAACTACATGATGTCATCTCAGCCACACCATCCAAGCTACCAGAGTCACCAGAACTAAAGCAAAAAAGGGGTTCATCCAAACCCCTTCCCCCCTAGCTACACCCCTGATCAGTGAACTATTTATGTAGAAACAGTACAACACATGTCATCACTGTATGTTTTCATGGTTTAGGTTCTGGAAAAACCTACACAATTGAAGGAGGTGATGATGACACAAGAGGAATTATTCCCAGAGCTACAGAGCTGATATTTTCTCATATCCTATCTACATTTTCATCTGTACTGTTGTGCTACTGTTTATAACTTATATCCTTGACTGTGACTAGACATACGAACATGTGCAAATAAAAGTGAGCAGTTTCTTGTACGTACATCCTTCGTAGAAATCTACAATGAGAAGATATCAGATTTGTTGGTAAAGCCTCTACATATAGGAAGTCTCTTGTAATTGACATTGGATTCATACATGTATGTATATGGTTGTTTCAGGATCCTCGCAAAGAGAGTCTGAAAATGAGGGAAGATGGTGTCGGAGGGGTGTACGTGGAGAGTCTTTCTGAACATGTTGTGCGCAATACAGCTGAAGTAATGAGACTGTTACAGATTGGTGCTCATCTACGGATTACAGCTATGACTAAAATGAACAAGGTACGTATATGCAAACCTATTAGTTTTGCAAATTCTTCAGTGATAATAGCAACACATTGTACTGCATCATTTACCTATGTACTCTTGTTCTTTAGGAGAGTAGCCGTAGCCATGCTGTATTCACGATTATTGTGGAGCATGCAGAACATGATGGTGCTGGAGGAAGTGTGACTACCATTGGAAAACTGAGACTTGTTGATCTTGCAGGATCAGAGAGGTGGGCTTCAGTTGGCTAAGTTGTACGTAGATCAGTCAATACATTCATGTATGCATGGTTTCTATGAATCACACTCTCAGCAAGTGATATGATGTTTGTGTTGTTACATTTTCCAGCTACTTATGAGGGAGTGGTATGTTGATAGGTATATACATATATGGAGGGTGGATTGCTGCTTTGATTGTTTCATCCACCCTTCATTTAATCTACATGTACATTGTATTTATGGTACCCTAGACTGCATGTACATGTATATGTGCACCTTACTGGGAGGGTTTTTTTGAGTTCCAGGCATCTATATTTTTAAAAGTATTTTACTGTGTGTATATGTGAACCACCAATACAGAAATACCCAATTTCCCATCTTGTTTTAACCGTTGATATCATGTCATGAGTGATCTGAGTGGCAACTGCATGTACATGCAATGTGCACCATGCATGTAAATTCCACTACTGTACTGTAGACTTGACATGGATGCTCAAAGTAAGCAGCAGGAAGAAACCAAAAATATCAATGTGTCACTCCACACCTTGTCTAAGGTACACCTTGTTGTATATTTAGTGTATGTAGCATACACTAGTTGCGAATCCAGAACAGACATTTAGTAGGGCTGTAGTAAGTTTTCCTACTATCACACACTAGGTGGTTACAGCCCTTACCACTCCAAGTGTGAAGCATGTACCATATCGTGACTCGAAGTTGACACGTCTACTACAAGATTGTCTTGGGGGAAATTGCAAAACCACACTTATTGCTACAGTTACTCCAGCTTCTGTTTGCTACAATGAAAGTCTTAACACTTTGAAATTTGCAAAACGGTAAAGTTGTATTGTCGACTCTCATGCTACAATGCATTGACATATGGTGTGTTCGGGTTATCCAGAGCAAAAAACATCAAGAACACAGCTCTAGTGAACAAAGATATGTCTCAAAAAGCTCTCCTTTCCTCTTACCAGGCAGAGATTAAAAAACTCAAGCACCAACTTCAAGAAAGGTAGCTGTGTACCTTCCTCTAAATGTTATACATGTATGCCAATATAGTGGATTTTACTCATGACCTTTAGGACTAAAGATTCAAATCCTGAACTCCAGCAACTTCAAAGAGAGAGACTAGAAGCTCAGAGGGAAAAGGTCCTGTATTTTGTTTGATTTTTATCCCCCGAGCCCATTATGTACATATGTAGGTACACCGTTATTTACATACATAGGTACGTACACCAGAGAACTAGCCCCATTTTGTTGTGGCACCAGGATTGTGTTTGCATAATTGCCCTTAAAAGGGTCAGCCTAGTATACATATATGTGTGCATTGTATGCATATCTTTGATAGTAGCAGGTTATTTATGGTACAATCAATGTTTGTACACACATGTTACAGCAAGCAAGTGTTCCATTCCATGTTTCTTTTCCTAGTTAGCAAAAGGATGACCATTACAATATCACACACTATAGGGTACATGTAGGTCTAAACTTGTTGCATGTGTACAACTACCCCCTACCCCTTGCTGGGTCTGAGTACAAACCTGAAACAGAGCTGCACATGACTGTACTTGTAGATGTAGGTGTGCCAGACTATTGGGGTATGTGATCTCTAGTGATTATTAGTACAATTGACTGTGTGCAAGTATTTTCAGTCTGCAGATTCCCTCTAGGCCACTGAATGTACATCATTTGCACTATCAGGTGTATTTTGCTTTTGTGAAATGTAGGATGAAGTGAAGTCAAAGCTGGAGATTCAAGAGAAGATTGTCACTGAAGCAAAGGCAGACAAGGAAAAACTATTGTCTAGAATACAACAGCTAGAGAACATGGTAACTTGCACATACATGTCCATATGTGAGAATGATTCATTGTACAAATAGAAAAAGCCTGTACTGACTATGTAATAATGCACAGCTCCTGCATGGTGGTGATCAGAAAATAGCTGACTCAGAAGAATTCAAACAAGCTCTGCTGAAGGTGAGTATGTCACTACATTTGATCATGTACTTTTAACTTCACACGTCATTGTTTAGGAACAAGAACGTCTCAAAAAAGAAACTGCAACAGAGTATGAAGTGAAACTTGCAAAACTGGAGTTAGAAAAAAAGAGGTATGTACTATGGAAATGATGACTTTCGTTACTTAGTTTCCTGCAACACATTAATTTCAGTATTACATACAGGCACATGTGCAGAAAAGCATACTTACAAGCATACACACATACAAATAGTGCTGCGAAATTGGATCCCTCATGGTATGGCGCTTGGCAATAACTCCCCAGCAATACTCAACACTGTTATGATCAGGTCTACATCCAAATGGGCAAATACACAGCAAACAGCACAATACATGAGACAGCACACAACCTTGACGAACACTGCTGGAAACAGATAATGATTCAGATCTAGTATAAGCCTGTGTGGCTAGGTAATGTGTAGATAGTTCCTCTTGTTTGCTAGCTGTAGTAATGAACATAGTACTCTCCAGTGTTTTTGTGTCTATTCAGACGTCTGAAATGGAGAGAACACCAAAAAGTACTTACTGATAATTTTAGAGCTACATATTCTTGATGAGAGAGTGATACTTCATTGGTAGCAAGCCACAATCTCAGGATTGGGCTATCAGTGGATGTATAATTAGTATACCATGATTCCAATAATTGTGAAGACAAAAATCGTTCTGAGTCCAACACCTCTGCTGATAAACAATTGATGTGTTGTTTTGCCTGCCATGCATGTTCAGCTATGGCTGAGGTGTTCATGTCACCAATTCATACTGCACATTTGTGCTCCTTCAATCTGCATGACAGAAATCTTCCAGACTGTCCTTTTTAAGCCTTTGTACAATACTCACAAAGTATCCTGTGCATGATACTAGCTCACAAGTTCAGAGCAACTGGATCCTTAGGTCTAGTCAACATCCTTCTGAGGTGTTTTTGGCCTAACACCTTACTCAAACACTCAGACGACCAAGTACTATCAACTATCCAATTGTACCAAGGTACTCGGCAAACCACAATGACTGAGAGTGAAATAACATTGTAAATGCATTATACCTTACTTGTATGCCAGTGTGAAGGCATACACCAAACCTCTTTGCTTATGCTTATTATCTGTTTCCAGCAGTGTTATGTTATGTTATGTGTATGTGTGTGAAAGGAAAAACTAGTCTCTGCAAAACTTTATTGTGGTTGCCATGGCAGGTTAGCAAATTCTGTACCGTACACCTCTGCATAACTTAATAATGGGTACTCATGTTTATGTGATACTAGTGTCAATCACTCTGCATACCATATTGGCAGAGTTTGTAGAGAATGTTCAAACTTTGTGTGAAGTGGTTGTTTTTGCGCATCTGTTTAGATGTACCTATGCTGGGACATTTGGGTGCCTAATATCTGTGCTACGTAGTGTCTAGTAACATGTATTTAAAGCTCAGCTAGCATGTGCTTTTTAGTTTAGGCCCACCTTCTATTATCAGTGGTAGCAACAAGAAGAACATGATTTACAATGATACTCACAAACTATCACAGGAACACAGTTGTTCATACCGGGAGCCCATAAGCACCGCAAAGTGGCACCACTTTGCGGTGCTTATGGGCTCCTGTTCATCCTAATACATGTACCTATTGCCTTAAAAACAGATTAGAACATGAGAAGATGGAGATTCAGAGACAAAAGGAGTATCTTGCCAAGCTGAGAAATGGTTTACAACCTGATGGTGGAAAGGTGATTAGTAAAAGTGTAAAATGTGTACTTTGTGTAAGGGTGAACTTCACTTTTGTGTAGGATGAAAGATCAGCTAAGGAAGAAGGTAAACTGGTATGTCAACATGTGTTACTATTATACAGACTAAAATACACTACTCTCACAGCACCAAGTGGACACAGAAGAACATCAATGCCTTCAGCACAATGTTAGTTGGTTTGTATGATGTGTGTATTGGTGTCTCAGCAAAGGTGTTCCAAATCACATTTTGTAGTGCCCAAGGCCTCAGCATTCCCACAAAGAATTAGTGTTCCTAGAAGGATTAATAGTGCGGAATCACTACACTATCAGTGAGTTAGTTGATGTATATATGCTCACAGTGTTATGCATGAACCACATGTGGCATTGACATTACACATTCAGAAGAGTACAATCCATACTGACGCATATTTGTAGCATGTTAGCACAAGTTCACTTGAAGGCAGGGACAACCAGCAGGTAGGTGATAGCTGCTACAGCTAGCTAGCTGCAACAGCCACCATCTACTTGCTACTTGCCCCTACCTTCATGCTGTCAATGCTTCTTGCGTATGTACAGAGGAGGGTGCATACATCCGTTGAGTGCGTTCATTGAAGTACGCATACACTAAACCTACACATTCTCTGTTGCATGAGCTTGCTGGTTGTCTGCTTGAAGCTGCAATGGTCACTATCTACTTGCTACTTCTTCATGCCATCAATGTGTGTGTACGTGGGAGCTACACCTTCATAGGAATAATATTTACACCAAAAGTACGTGGCATGCATTCGCTTTGTGGTTGACAACTCGAAGCTGCAACAGCCATCATGTATATACTTGTAATGCACAGTTTCTCTCACACACCATGCTCTCGCTACAGGTCGGCTATATGTTTTTGTAGCAAAAGTGTGCATGATAGGCATCTCATTCAATAGATCATGGGCTGAATCCAAATGTTGTTCGAACTCCGCCCAATCCCTAGGTTGCTGAAGAGATATACCCTTAATTGCTAGTCTGCCATTCCCTTCCATGATCGGTAATATGCTTAGGGTGACTAAGAGTGACTAGGGCAGAATCAACAGCACAATCCTTGAGTGAGAGCTTGACTGCTCCTACACTGTAGCAACCCAGGTGCAGGCTCACATAGGTATGCCTAATATGTACTTTGAACTCGAAAGCATGCAATTATTTTCATCACAGATTACGTGCATGGTCATGTGATGTCATGTTGAATTATGTAATGTCCCACCTCCTCTGGTTGAGTCAAGACTAGAGAGGGCTGCTCTCATGCTGGCCTCATGAAGCCACACCTATAAATTTCTTCCTTCCTCTTGCACTAGATGCAACCTTAGGGCTACTGCAGTGGCAATTTTTTCGTGATGCAGCATGTTTTCTTAGGAAATACGTATGGTCACTAAGCTGAAATAGAGTGATAGGATTCTCTAGTAAATTTGTAGTGGCAACAGAATTTCTGGACAACAACATTTCCTGTGACACCTTTCTTTACATCATGTGCTCTAATTGGAGGAATGTTTCTCGCGGAAACTTCACATCTGACAAAATTATAATGGGTGTGAAATATGCACCATTTCCAATCACAATCTGAAAGACAAGGTTTGCATATGCATCATAATGTTGTGCTGGACCACTGGTGGGGTTTTACCATGTATATAATTATTTTGCTATACAACCAACCCTTCAGAAGCCATCTTTATGGATCAAAGTGGCACTCTTGGACATTTCCTACTATTGATGAACAGGTTAGTTTTAGATGCCATGGTGAGTTCGAAAACCCATCCACTCTTTCATTTTGTTCTCATTGTAACATACAGTATACTTACAAAGAACTACACTAGTATAGTACGCTGCAACATGAGTGGGTATTGATCTACATGTAGCTATGTACATATGTACATACATGTACATATGGCTATACTTACAATTATTTCCTGACCTTGAGTTTTGCAATAATTCACTCTAAGTTAAAAGGACAAATGAGAATTTGGTCTAAAACTTGATTGCTTTGGAAATGATGTACAGTTCCCTACTATGAATCCTCTTACCAGTACATGTATATATACCTGTGTAACACTATGGAGTGTGTACAATTTCAAGGGTGCTGAAAATGTTTTCATTGCCAAGTATTCAGAAATGTCACTATGTGGAGCATGGATATACATGTGAGTATGTTAATATCACTAAAAGTGCTGCCTATTATACTGTACTCTGATGATGCGAGTATATGGCACAGTGTACAATTATTTTTCTGTATGTGTCATTGTGTATCTGTGAAAGTACATGTAGATGTCCTTTGTATGCTATTGCAGTGCTCCACACAGAGTCAGAAAACCACACTTTATGCAGAAATGCAGTTTGAAGTTTGCACTTGCCTCCAAACTTTGCACGCAACATCTAAAGTCCTTATATTTTCATTGCATGCTTACTTATTGTAGTGGTCTATCCCCGTGAACATGCTTTCTCTGTGAGAGCACTACCTTTCAGCAGCCCTTTTCATGATGATACATTTGTTTCATTGCGGTGAATGTCACGGAACATACTCTAGGGTTTTCCTTCATTTTTTACGTCATGTAACATCATCAGTATTACATTGTGGAGCAGTAAACGTCATCCATGGGCAATATGGCCACCGGAAAGTAGTGCTCTCAAGAAGATGGCACACTTGCGGGGATATACTTCTGGACTGCTACTGTGACTACTTATGCAATGAAAATGCAAGAACTTAAGATGCTGCATGTGAAGTCTGGAGGTTAACTACAAGAACTGTGCATTTCCTTCTCCTAAAGGCAGAGGTCCTCAGATATCACTGTCTTAAATTTTCTTTTGTCGTGCAGAAATAGTTGAGATTTGCTTCGTGAAAGTGAGTTCACATATAGCTCCCGAGGCTATAAGTGTTTTATTGCATTTTCTAATATTAACTCGTACATTTGCTAAAGTTTTTATATACCTCACCGTCGTTTTGTTCACGTGATTGTCACATGATAGAATGTATCCTGATGATCAGATTAAGTTGATTAAGTTTGCATACTGCGTGTGTACATCAAAGGTGCCGCCAGGATGTTAAATCGACTAGTGCACTTTCTGGCGCCTAGTACTGGCTTCAAGCGTGCAATAACTGGCATGACCTGTGCAATAACTGGCCAAAGCCAAAGAAGCACCACCTGAGGAAATGGTTTCAACTGCCTTCATCCAGTTCAAACCGCTTTAAAATGGAAATGCAGGCAGTTGCAACAAGCTAATTATGACACGCCCACTCAGGATGTATCAGATTCTATTGCACTCGGCCCTTGGGCTGCACCCTTGGGCCTTGTGCAATAAATCTTGTATTTTCATTGCATAAGTAGTTACAGTACAGTGCTCCACATGAAGAAACCGAAAACCACACTTTTGAAGTTTTTGTGATTTCACTCTCTCAGGGTATATGCTAGTGGGTCACACTCTATACCAAGTTAATCTTCCATCATCAGGGAATAATCTGATTATAATATCACTCCGTCATGTGACAGTCACGTGAACAAAATGGCAGTGAAAAGTTAGGCTGATTATTTGTGCACGCGTACGAGTTAAGATCTGAAAATGCAGAAAAACACTCATACTGGGGGGTATATGTGAACTCACTTTCACGAAGCAAACCTCAACTATTGCACAGCAGAAGACAACAGTGGTTTTTGAGGACCTTTGCCATTAGGCTCGGGAAATGCACAGTTAATGTAGTTAAGCTTCCAAACTTTGCAGGCAACATCTTAAGTCCTTATATTTTCATCGCACAATAATCCCCGCGAGCGCGCCATCTTCGTGAGAGCGCTACTTTTCGGCGGCCATCTTGCCCATGGATGACGTTTACTGCGCCACAACGTTACGCCGATGACGTTACATGACGTAAAAAACGGAGGAGAAAGCGGAAAACCCGAGGTCAAAGGTTATAACAATACGTTCCGTGACGTTGCATTCACTACAATGAAATGTATGGAGCCAATGTAACGTCTAGAAAATGGCCGCCGATAGGTAGCGCTCTCGCGGAGAAGGCGCGTTCACGGGGATATACTTCTAGACCGCTAAAGTAAGTAAGCATGCGATGAAAATGTGAGGACTTTAGATGTTGCCAGCAAAGTTTGCTATTCGGAGTAGCCGTGCTCTTAAAAACAAGTATAATAGTTTTCAAAATACCTAGAGGTTTGTTATAGACTCCTTGCATTGACGTCATCAATGAATTACGTAATACGTGTCGGCCATCTTGGAGGACAATCCGGTTGCTACACGAGTGGGAGTGGCTGTAAATATGGTTAACTTTGGGCCGTCGTTAGCTGCGGGAGCAGGTCCAACCGGGATAAAGGGTACTGTCTGCCTGCAGTCGTACACAATCAGGGCAAAGGAACTTGTAAGCTGAGCCAGCAGCGGCGAAATATCTAATTCACAGGCAGGACTTAGGGCCGCAAAAGGGTATGCTCTCGTAATTTGTATTAGGTAAGTAAAATACAAGTGCATGTCCTACAGATAAATATGCATGTTTATCTCAATAGGGAAACCTAGCTCCTTGTATGATACTATTACTAACAACCCTGTGAACTGGGCACCATCGAAGCGGCTAGGCGGAGCACCTGAGGGTACAACAGTGATAGCTGAAGGTCGTTAAGAGAGAGCTCTACAATGAGAAGAGAAGAAGAAACTCTTGTACTTTAGTAGATCTGCCTTCATCAGGCCCGTAGGAAGCAAGTAAAAAGTGGAGAGGCCATTAGCGACAGCCTCATTCCCACACTCTGCCCTCTAGGGCATGTGCATGCCGTTTGACTACACAAGAATCAAAATCGAACCGGGGAACGAGGCTACATTAGCGGCATATTCAAATAATATTATGATTGTGTACAGTGCTCCACGCAAAGAGACCGAAAACCACATTTTTGAAGTTTTTGTGAATTTACTGAATCATGCTATATGCTAGTGGGACAAACTATATATCAAAATAATCCCCCATCATCAGGGAGTAATTGAGTGTAATGGCATTCTGTCATGTGACAATCATGTGAACAAAATGGCAGTGAAAGCAACACGATTTTGAAAAATAAGTTAGGCGGATTATTTGTGCAAATGTACGAGGTAAGATCTGAAAATGCAACATAACACTTCTACCCCAAGGGGCTATGTGTGGACCCACTATCCCAACTATTTTCCTACAGTGAAAGAAACGATGGTTTTTGAGGGCCTCTTCCGTTAGGCTCAGGAAATGCGCAGGTTTTGTAGTTAAGCTTCGAAACTTCACATGGAACATCCTAAGTCCTCATATTTTCATCGCATACTCACCTCCAATAGTACCCTTGAAGTGTATCTCCGCAAGCAAGCCTTCTGTACCAAAATGCTACTTTTGGCGGCCATTTTTGAGACCCTACATTAAGTGTGTAGATTTCAAAGTGGTGAACGTGATGTCACAGAAGGTCATGATCTCCAGAATGTGTAACATTCCACCTCACATGGAGAAGCATCACACAGCAACGGAGACAGGTGCACAGCAACTTCCACTGCCAGGTGACCCAGCACAAAGGACATTCAACTGCGCACCAGTCTCACTTCCAAACAGTTGCTGTCATACGGTTGTTAGGCCTCCTAACCAGCGCAACATTCTCTCCCTGCCTAGCCTCATACAACTGCAGCCCATAGAACATGACGCCTCTGACCTGTGCCACAAAAGAAGCGAGGGAAGCTCACTGGCACTAGGCCATCCTCTGCTCGTCGACACAACCGCACACGCAATATCAACCTCGTAACCAGCACGTGCAATAATGAAACGTCACCAGGATTGCATTGAAAAGTGTACACGTCCCGAATGGGCAAGATGGCCGCCGAAATGTGATGCTCTGGTAGGTTAGGCTCGCTTGCAGAGATAAGCTTTGAGGGTACTACCGGAGGTGAGTATGTGATGAAAATATGAGGACTGAGGACGTTGCATGCAAAGTTTCAAAGCTTAGCTACAAAACCTGCGCATTTCCTGAGCCTAACGGAAGAGGCCCTCAAAAACCATCGTTTTCTTTCACTGTAGGGAAACAGTTGGGATTTGCTTCATGATAGTGGGTCCACATATAACCCCTTAGGGTAGAAGTGTTATGTTGCATTTTCAGATCTTAACTCGTACATTTGCACAAATAATCAGCCTAACATTTTTCAAAATCGTGTTGCTTTCACCGCCATTTTGTTCACGTGACTGTCACATGACAGAATGCCATTACACTCAATTACTCCCTGATGAAGGGGGATTATTTTGATATATAGTTTGTCCCACTAGCCTATAGCATGATTCAGTAAACTTACATAAACTTCAAAAATGTGGTTTTCGGTCTCTTTGCGTGGAGCACTGTATAATGTGCGTGCTTCGCACACACTTACTAGGGGGGTCTGGGGGCATGCAAAAAGGTTTTAAATTTTCAGGTGGATTTTGAGCCAGTTTCAGCCAACTCCATTGTTGAACCACGAACCTTCACTTTCGTTTGCTGACTGAATTCTCTTTTGGGGAACTTGAATTCGTGCGGTTGGTGAGGATGATGACCAATTGTGGGAGATATTAGCCTGAGCACTGATAGCGCAATAGTTAAGTTTACTGTTCGCAGACTCGTGGCCACGCCCATGCCACCAAAAGTGGTAATGAATATTTAATGAGCTGCAAAAAAGTGTAGCGGCCATGGCCACCCTGGCCGCTGCAGCTCCTACGGCCTTGTTCGTTTAGGGGCTGGGAGACACAATCAGATAAAATCAGATACTGGCAAACTTGAAGTGGCATAGTTGCTGGCTGCAATAGGCTGATATTATCGCTTCTTTCCAATTCATACAGGTCAATACCATTGACTATCTGAAGTTTGTCTACATATCTCTTCCTCAATTCAGCATCTACTATCGTCCACGAGTACCCACGAAGCATGTTTACTACACTGTATGTGTGCCAACATAGCGGATAGCAACCGTTGCTAACAAAATTACGTGTGAAATGACGTCACTGCAAGGGGTCTATTCAGAGTAGCCGTGCTCTAAAAAACAAGTATATAGTTTTAAAATACCTAGAGGGATGTAGAGGATGTAAAGGATGGCAGTGTCAAAAACCACAGAAACTAGGTATAGGGAAGGCAGTGTCCAGGCAGGACAGGGCATACAAGCACTACACCAGTAACCCATCCCTACAACTTCTTTTCCTGTGCAAGATTGTTCCCTGTAATTTCAGAGCAAGGACTGCCACATTCAAAAAAAGATGTAGGGATGCCATTACTTGCGTAGTGTTTGTATGCCCAGTCTTGCCTGGACACTGCCATCCTTATACCTAGGAAGTTCCTGTTATTTTTGGCACTGCCATCCCTACATCCCTCTACAGTTTTGGAAAATTATTCTTTGTACTTGTTTGTGTGCTTTTTAACCCTTGGCGCGCATGCACCAGAGGGTTACTGCAGTTGTCCTGTGTGTCTGTGCGTGTGTTTCTGTCCACGGGAGCTAATCTGCAGACTGGCATTAGTAGACGTCTAACCGAAGGCACTAGCGGCTTGAGTGGCACAATTTTCACAAAAAGGAAAAGGCGTTTTCTCTAAAACTGCTTTGTTATAAAGTTAGAAGCATTATAAGCTTACCTGGGACAGAGCTAGCTCAAGTCTGCCATTTTGTTCACCTTGCAATGTTTCATATACCTCTTCATTTCATGTCCGTAAAGCTAGTGCGATAATGGTCCAGCGTAGGCGCATGTGTATACATGGCTAAAGTGCATGTATGTGCACACGCATACGTGCACAGACCCTACAACATGCAGGACAAGGCAGGACACTAGACTATAGCCCAATTGAGTGGACTTAAACCAACAGTACTTGCATCATCTGTGCAGGCTGAGGTAGCATGTAGTGCAACTAATCTCGTCCCCAGACCCTTTCCTTGAACAGATAGTCATCATGTGTGACGTGATCATTATATCCGTTCGAGGAAAGGGTCTGAGTAACAAGGCTACAATGAAACTGTGCTGAGGGTTTGCACTTTAGTGCTTTTCATTTTGTTGTGGATACTGTTCTTGCAAGCTGCTTTCAGAAATATTGATCAATGATCATCTACCAGTCAGGGACAGAAATGTGAGTGTAGGGAAGGACATGAACACCATCATCACTTATGAAGTTGGGGGCTCCAAAAACCCTGAGCTAGAATAGCTACCTCAATGTGTCTGACTGGCTACCAGTTACATTGACGTTTGTTTTAAAATAGTACAGTGACGTAATATGCTGCTCGAACACATTCCTTTCAGACACAAATCAGTGACTATGGTAGCCTCTGCCAGGGAATTCTAGTGATCGAGAAAATAGAAAGCTGGAATGGTAGGTTCGCTAACGGGCCTCGCTATTAATGCATCCGCCAATAGGTCCAATAGACGGTGCACGCGTCTTATCAACAGACAGGTAGAGAAAGAAGAATGAACAACTCGTAAGCAGAAAGATGCTGTACAGGAACTAGAGTACATTAAGTAGTCTAGCACGCTAGACCCTCTCCTTCCGCTAGGCGCGCGGCAAAGCCGCGCGCGGGGAGAGGGTCTAGCACTTGATTGCGTTTCAGCTGACCAATCAGATTGCACAGGTGTGATGTGTCCCAACTATATTCATAGCTTTGCAGTAGTGCTTAAGTACTGTGTGGGTGTGATAGCTCTTTATATCCGGAATGGTTAAATTTATTAGCCTCCCGTACTACGGTAAGCGGTCAATTGGATTATGTCAATTAGGCTTTAGCAGTGGCTACGTGTATGAAGCAGCTCTGAAACTTCTAGCAACGTCATAGCGATGTGTCTAAAGCTTCCTGAAGTAAGGACGCACGGTATAGCAATACAAACGCCGTAACAGTGCCGCTTCTCGAACAATGATGCTGAGTCAGCACTCGCGAATAACGAAGTTCACGCCCCCTCTTTTAACTTCTTCCCTATCGAAGCGGTACCTAACGCTACGAAATAGTCATTTAGACTGCATAGTTTTAGAGAAGTTTTATCGCCAAACACGCTTCCTTATACGACGTAGGTATACCTTGAAAACCATGCCTAAAGGTACGGTTATCGTAATTTTGCGGGAAAATGCCTTAGGCACTATCGTAATTAAAGGGTTAAATATGGGCAAATTAGATTCCTGAGAAACGCGATCAAGTGCAAGATTTGCTAGACTGCAGCCGCGTGCCCGCGTTGCGGAAGGAGGGGGTCTAGCATGTACATAAGTTGCTTACATCACAAACAATATCACCTGTGGAACTGTCACAAAAAGGCGTCCACCTTCGTATACGCAGTGCTAGAACTTCATCTTCTATACACAGTCGAATCGGATAGATATGTTACTGATTGGTAAGTCTAGTGTTGTGTTTTAGCTACTTAGGGGGTGTAATTAGGTGGAGAAATGCTGGAATAAGATAGTTAGGTACCTAGAAAGGTGTATAACTTTAGTGCTAGGGACATTTATGTGTACAGACACTATGGGTGTGTTGGCACCATCCCTACATAGACAGTCTACCGACTTTCCGATATAGAGATGCACAGAGGGTCAAAGACATTGCCACAGGGTAGAACACCCTACTCCAGGGTATATCCATAGGGTAAATGGCTGCCATGGCAACCGAATTGTTCAAAATCTGTCCTTGTCAAAGCTGTTGGTGCGTCTAGACGTAAGTGACTGAGGTGTATAGGCTACCATGGCAACCTTGGTGTTCTTGTCATAACTATTGACAATATTTAATGTCATAAACAGCAATTAGGATGCATCATGGTACAAGTAAGTCATACCATGGGATTCTGCAGGTGTAGGGTACCCTTCTATCACTTATACGTATTCCCTCAGGCTACACCCTTGGGAATACATATAATTATGTGCCCTCAGGGTACTTTATGTGCTCTCTGAAGCACATACGTACAGTATATCACAGTTTCACTGACTCTGTGCATCGGCTATTGCAAACCTACACTTCAACAGTTACCATGTCATTTCCACTTCTGAGTACCTCCACGTTCTTCAACAGCATTTCTCAAAACTGGCAAAAGTAATCACCATAGTTTTCGGACAAATCCACTGCAATCTCTACCACATATTTGTACCATTCCAAATCCTGGTGAGCAGAAAGTAGGAGCCCCAAACATCCCCCACACTTAGAAACCATTTCGGGCTGGCCCTGTGACACCATGCCTATTCATACTGTTTTCCTTATGTCCGCAAGTCCTATCAGAGTCAGTAGACACTCTATGTAGGGATGGCGCTAACATGCCCATAGTGCGCATACATTGGAAAGCCTTCTTAACTCACGTTTTAAGCTTTTCTTGGCATGTGAATGGTCTATTCCACTACTTCTCTACCCAACGATACTCTACAAGTAGCTAAAATGCATTCCTTGACCTATGCTGGATAATGGCTGAAAGGTAAGGGATTAGATTTTATTTTCTATTCTTCTCCTTCTTATGAGATTTTTTCAAAGGACTTTACTCGAAACTGGCTGTAGTTCTTTGACAGTTCCACTGTAATCACCGCTAAGTATGATCTGCACTAACAAAATTTTAGTATCTTCTCTACTATAGGCAGAAACTAGAAGCCCCAGACAACTTCACCATATTTGGAAGCCATTTTCTAATAATTGTCACATTACACAAATTGTAAGCACGTGAGGGGCTGGCCTCACAAAGCCACACCTATTAATTCTTGACATAGCAAAGGCTACTCGCTGTTTTGTCTCTGAAAGGAATGTTCGAGCAGGATCTTACTTCACTGTACAATTGTACAACCAGTATGAGTTTGCGAGTCAGATACAGTGAGGAAACTACTCTAGCTCAGAAATGTTAGAAGACATCGGCCTCCCAACTTCGAAACTGACTGATGACAGGGTTTTTAGGCAGCCTTACCCCCCATATATCTGGCACTGACTGGTAGCTGTGGTGCCTCTAATCACTGATATGTTTGTTGGATTCTGGAACAAGCTTGCAAGAACAACATCCTCCTTTAGTGTACCAGTGTGCAAGAAAAAAGTACACAAACAAGTATGAAAAACATTTTCCCAAAATATAGAGAGATGTAGGGATTGCAGGACCAAGAATACTACACAAACAACCTGATCCCTACATCTGCTTTTACCGCACATTGATGTTCCCAGTAACCTCATAGCTAAACTCGCAAACAACTTTAAGTATATAAAGGATGTAGGGATGGACTGCTTGTGTAGTCTTTTTATAACCTGTCTTGCCCCATTCCTATACCTGGTTTCTGCACTGCCATCCCTGCATCCCTCTGCATTTTTGGAAAATGTTTTCCATACTTTCAGTTTAGCCCTACACAACAGTTGATACAGTAGCATTGAGATACAGTCAGATGGGGTTCTGATTGCACAAGACTAGGTTGGTCTGTCGGTGTGACTTGGTGTGGTTGACAGGATTGTCAATGACCACTGGCAGTACATAGAGAAGAGTGGGCAGACTAACTTTTGTTAGGGAGTGATGCCTTGGTGCTTGGTGCAGTGGATTACCAGTCTCCCAGCCAAGTTTTTTGCTCCTTATGGTAGTTTGTTTTTTCCATCTTTATCAGTGTCATCATAACTTAACCATCACCAGGTAAACTATAGACATTTCTGTAATTCGCAGTCAGTAAATCTAACTACCTTGGCTCCTCCCTTGATGGAGAAGTGTTTCTGGTCAACAACTAAACTAGGTTTGGATAGAACAAGATTAGGGTGGGTTATCAGTGTGAAGTTGACAGAATGGTCAACGACCACTGGCAGTACATAGGGAAGAGTGGAAAGACACATTTCTGTCTGGATGTTATGGCTCTGTGCTTTTTGACTGATTTTACAGTGTCCTGGCCCAATTTCTATGCTCCTGAAAGTAGTTTTTTTCTTCCATTCATTCCCCTACCCTCTTTAATTTATCACCATAGCAATAACTTAACCATCACCAGGTGATGTAATAAATATTCATACAACCACATTCTACAGGATGCAGAGTCAACTGCAGCACTACTTATGTATGCTGAAGCTCTAGCACACCGACAGACTGGGATACCTTGTCAAGTATGTTTGGAGTGCATACTATATAATTATATGGTTTTGTAATAACCAATGGCATGGTGATCAAGATTACCCCATATGACAGGAATTAGCTTCAGGAATACGTATATTCACTGGGGCAGCTGCAGTACAGTGGTTTATGAAAAACATGGAAGGAGTTTCCTCTGTTCAAAGTGCACAGGTAAACAAATACTTATCTTAACTAACGTACATGTACATAAGGTTTGTCAAAAAACTTTCTTTTGCTACACCTGCATGCACACTTATCACCAATGAACAGCATGTAGGTCAGCGGCTAATGGATCTTGGTGTTTTTGCTGAAATTCATGGAACTGAAAACTTTGTTGTCTCTGGTGCTGTGTACTATCAATTCTGTCCTTTGAGTACAACCATCCTGGATAGAACAGGAGGAAGAAGGTGATGCAGAAATAGAAAAGGGGATATAGTACAGAAAATGAGATGACAGTTTTAAACAACCTAGGATGAACAGTCAAGTGGGCACAATAAGTTTAGAGGAGCTTACCTTACATGTGGGACATGTTGTAGCACTTTCCAGAGCTTTAGGCAATGTTTTCCAACTGGACTACTTTCATGTGACCAGGTCATGCCCCCTCAACTTCTCCATCTTACTTGCTAGACAGTCCTCGTTCTGTTGGTGCTATCTCTTATCTCTCTTCTAAACTGTATTTTTTTAAACATCATTGCTCTACCTATCTAGCAATATCTATCTATTGTCACAGTAGTAGTGGAGAGTAGTGTCAATTATCTACTAACTATGTATACATGTGAACACACAATACACACTTCATAGTAGTGTCTTCTTGTGAGATTTCGTAGAAAACATTTCTCTAAACTGATGAAAGCAATTCTTTTGCACAAATCCACTGTAATCTATACCAAGTACGATAGATGAAATGTTCGTACTTTCCTTAATACTGGTGAGAAGGGTCTGGAAACCCCAGACTTACACTTGGATGCACTAGAGTATTTACAGAATGCACACTGCATGGCTTCCTTTCCTATTGTGGAACAGGTTCTGCAGCTGTATACATATGTACATGTGCCACATGCTCTCCATACATTGAAATTTCTTTGTCTACTTTCTGCATATGTGCTATTTTCTGGTGTTTGAATGGAAGTAGCTGCAAAGAGAGAACTGTAAGAAAGAAACCAACATGTAAGAAGGCTGTAAATATGCTTTTGGACCTCCTCATACATATACTAGTAGAATGCTGAGCATTGCGGGCGAGCGGAAGCAAACCAGGCTGCAATAATCAGATACTTACCTAGAATGATAGTTTGATATGGTTTAACACTACAATGAATAGCAGATCTTATAGAGAAATAACTATCACAAGAGGAGCCAAAGTACAATGTTGGATAACTAGCTGTATATACATCCCCTAAGACTGGCCTCTCAGTGACTGCATGTCCATGCTTACTGAGAAATTGTGTGTATAGCCTGCTAATTATAAGCTAAAAAGTGATGCATGACTGCATGTATTCCAGAAGCCCAGTCGGCGACATTCTCAGCCTGTAGGGATCAAGAGGAATCATAGATGTAGTAAACAGCTTGTGAGATAAGCTTACACCAACTTTGTATGATGTGTACAAGCGAATCTCAGTCCCTAGTCTACCCTTAGCCCTAGCCCTAGCCCTGCCTCGTCACATGACCAGTAATTACCGCCTAGACGCCTAGCTTGGGCAGCCCGAAGCTAGCTGGCCCTTGTGGCTCCTTTTAAGGGAGGGCGAGTCATAATTGCGTTCTTCGTCAATTACTCTACCGTCGCTTTCCCCCTACATTTACCAACGCTAAAACGACAGCAATTCTTTGGCGCGGTTGCAAATTCGCTGGGAAAAAATTCATATTTCCCACTACCGTTGGACGTGCGGCACTGTGTGGCGCCAACCAGTGAAGAGGTGGATGTTCGCCAAAGGGGAGTGAACTAGTTTATGTGCAATGGGTTGCTCGAGGCTTGGCGTGCTACTTTACGGCAGAATTTGCTACCGTTTTTCTAAATTCTGCAGCACGAAGAAAACGATTATATGTCTAGAAAGAAAGATTTAGCATGGATTTTTAAAGCAAACTTAGATAGCCAACATGCTTAGTAATCATCCACCGAAGTTTCGTCTCTGCAGCATTAGCCGTTATTGGCAAATGTTTTTTCTATAATTAGCAATATGCATATTGCGTAAATTAATATTTATAATTCTATGAACCGACATATCATGCAAAACTACGTTATTTTGCTAACAGGCATCATTAGGGGAATACAATAAAACATTAATCAGGCAAAATCATGTCTTAGGGTCATCCTACCTTAACGATGCAGTGAACGGTAGCTGCGCTCTGAGCATTGATGAGGCAAGGAACAGGGGTAGTCCGAATTGTGAGTCGCAATACCCGAGCCAAGGCTTGGTTGTAACACGTAGAGGTCTAGCTCACTAGGTTTGCCCTCTTTCCCAAGTAACCAGATGTGATTGAGCCGGCTTTACGTTTGTGCGTAGCGCAGGGCACCCGGGGGCCAAAAAAAGCTTCATCTCCGGATGACATATATAAAGTATGAAAAACATTTTCCAAAAATGTATAGGGATGTAGGGATGGCAGTGCCAAAACCACACAAACTAGATATATGGATGGCACTGTGCAGGCAACACAGAGGACTACACAAGTAACCCCATCCCTACATCATTTTTTATTTTTGTTATCCGCCCAAAGCTGTTTCCAGTACTCTGACAACAAATCTTAGATACACGTTCTATTAAAAAAATGATGTAGGGATGGGGTTACTTGTGTAGTCCTCTGTGTTGCCTGCACAGTGCCATCCATATATCTAGTTTGTGTGGTTTTTGGCACTGCCATCCCTACATCCCTATACATTTTTGGAAAATGTTTTTCATACTTGTTTGTGTGCCTTTTGTTGTACCACACTATCATACAGGCTGGAGGTTGTTTCTCTCTAAGTTCAGCACCAACACCTTTAGTATGCATGTACGTTAGTGTGTTTGTGGAAAAGGGGCTGAGCCCCTCGAAACCTATATAGACGTTAGCTCCTTGGGAAGTATCAGTGGCTTCCAAGTACGACCCGGCAGATTATAGTACTGTTCACCACTGTGAAAGTTTGCTAAGATTCCGTTTCCTACTCGGAAGTGAAACTCAGTGATGCAATCTTGGGGGCGTACCGTTTGGTAGAAAGTCGCTGGAACAATGCCGCTTGGTGCTCAGAGGGGCTTGAAGAGAACACGAGCGTCCGCTCCAAGAAAGCTTTTGTAAGCCTATGTACACGCACAATTGGTTGTTCGACGCCATCTGTACACGAACAGTCCAACTCTGAAACAACAGTGAAGTAAGATACTGCTGAAACTGGCTGCTCTGTGCTGGGGAGACCGTGGCTTTGAGCAATTGTGCAAGCGCGAGCGCGCGAGGCGGGCGGCCCTCACGTGCTTGCAATTTGTGTCACGTGACAATTATTAGAAAATGGCTCCCAAATATGGGCATGTTGTCCATGCTTCTAGTTTCTGCTTTTTTGAGAAGATGCTAAGATGCCGTTAAGGCAGATCATACGCCGTAGTGATTACAGTTGATCTGTAAAGAACTACGGTGATTACTTCTGCCAGTTTCGAGAAAAGTCGTTTGAAAGAAATCTCTTAAGAAGAAGAAGAAGAAGAAGAATTAGAAGGAAAAAGAAATCACCACTTCGCCCCTTTCCTGCCGGTAAGCCTAGGGATACATTTAAGCTACTTGGGGGGTATCATTGAGTAGAGAAACGTTCGAATAGGATAGCTAGGTGTCCAGAAAGGCTTAGAACACGAGCGTTCGCGAGTTAAGACGGCTTTCCAATGTACGCACACTATGGGCGGGCCGGAGCCATCCCTACATAGAGTCTACTGACTCTCTGATATACAAGTAAATAAACAAAAATGTATAGGGATGTAGGGATGGCAGTGCCAAAAGCCACAGAAACTAGGTGTAGAGACAGGGCATAAAAACACTGCACAAATAACCCTACATCATTTTTTGTACGTGACATATTTCTTTGATTATGCTCTGAGATTACTGGGAAACGACATTTTGCATGAAAAAAAGATGTAGTATGATGTCCCTACACCCCTATACATTTTTGGAAAATGTTTTATTTACTTGTTTGTGTCATTTTTTTGCTGTGCGATAGTACACCATTATGGAGGATTCTGTTCTAGTTCACTTCCTTCGAGCACTAAAAAACAAACTTGTGACCACAGACAGCTTTTGCTACGTGTCATGGGCTGGGAGTATATAGCAAGAAGAAGTTGAGGACCACCACTTGTGGAAGGACATACATACAAAAGCCACCGTGATATCTTTAGCCAGTTTGGGCGTAGGTCAATTCAAAAAAAGAAAGATGAACAATTCGACGGTTCAGCCGTTCTCTGGCAGTAAGTCTGCAGATGGACTCTAGCTACTTGAGTGGTATTGTTGGGTGGAGAATAGGAGAGCTATGTGCCTAGATAGGCTTAGAGCGCTAGCGCGGGGGAGTTTAGAAGGCTTTTGTATGTACACGCACTATGGGCGTGTCGGTGCCATCCCTACATAGAGAGTCTACCGACTCCCTGATAGGGGGGCTCGCTCCCGCTCTCCCAAATAATGCATGCAGGGAGAGCTGTAAATGAAACACTTGGGTGATTTTGATGCGAGCTGATAAACAGGCACAGAACTGATTAACCCCACTGTGTATATGCACACCACAAGATAAATGGTTTAACATGGAGGCCAAGCTTTTCAAGGGCTGGCCTCGCCTATTAATTTGTTTCCCACTAGAATGTTTCAAGGGCTACTGTAGTTACTGATTTTGTGTCTGAAAGGTGTGTGTTTGACCATCACTGTACTGTTGTACAGGGGAGTCACATACAATGGCAGCTACTTCAGATTAAGGATGTCCTTGGAGGGAGGGAGGCTCAGCTTCCCCACTGTATTAGTGATGGTGCTCAAATGCCATAATGCATTGATGCATGGGCAATAGGGAATGTTATCAACGCTTACTCAGTATGAACATTGTAGTTGTGGAAACTGCTTGCCACAAACATGTGCAATTATCTGCGTTATTGCATAACACATAGGGCTTGAATTACAGTAACCTTTGTCAAGCCATCAAGAAATTAGAGGTGTGGCTTTGAGGCCACCCTTCACGTGCTTACAATTTCCGCCACATGATGATAAGTATTAGAAAATGGATTCCAAAAAATTATAGTGAAGTTGTCTGGGGCTTCTACTTTCTGCTGAAGATACTGTTAGTGCACATCATACTTGGTAGTGATTACAGTGGATCATTGAACGAATTATGGTGATTAGTTTTGAGAAAAGTGTTTGAAACAAATCTCATGAGAAGAAGAAGAGGAAAGAAAAACAAGGTCACCTTTTTGGCCATTATCTGGCTGAGAGTCAAGGAATTTGTTTAGCTACTTAGGGAATGGGCTATTCAGGTGCCATAATATAAATGCTTAGAATGCGAATGTTTCTGAGTTAAGTAGGCTTTCCAATGTATGCACACTGTGGGGGTGACGGCGCCATCCCTACATAGAGAGTATACTGACTCTCTAATACTGTAGGCTCAGTAGTGTTCCAACTATTGCAGGAATTAAGCAACAGATGTAGGTACTACTGTGTGTATAGATTTTGGGGTTGCTGCAAAACATCCCCCTTTTGTCTTTTGTTAACATTGAACAATAGGTTTGCTGTAGGGTTTGACAACACAGTAAGAGAACATTAAAGTTGAGCTGTAATGAACATATATTTCTCAAAATCTTCAATAAGTACATTGAGTACTTAGTGCTTTATTGTTTATACTACTGTTTGCTAGGTTCAGAAAGTGTCATAGATTAATTATGAACCAACCTGTGATACATATACATAGTACTTTTAGAAGTACTGCCATTATGAACTCACAAATTTACTCAAACTGATGTAGACTGATGGCAACAAAATCTCTTGGCGCATTCCCTGGGCACAACACCCTACTTGCTGCAAATGTTCACCAATCAAGGTATGTGTATAGGACATTATACCAGAACACCTGCTTATCTGTGTAGCTAAGGGACAAATATGTATGATCATTGGCAGGAATGAAAATCCCATGATGAAGAGTAGTCTGTGCTGGTACTAGTGTACTGAAGATGAACTAACTTTTTGTCTTTTGTAAACACAGAATACTGTTTTGTTTCTGATAAGGACTGTTTAGACATACCCCCACAAAATTGATTCTCATGTTAGCTCTGTTAGTAGATCACTCTAAACCTGTTTCAGTTATAGTAGTAGCACGCCTACCAGGGCTCTTTTACATACTGTATAGCAGGTATTTTTTGCAGGGAAAAATTTTCGTGAGCAGTGAACTTTTGGCCAGTGGTCACGGTATACTAAACCACACCCCTGTACTATGCAGTACTGTTTTATGGGTAAATATTTGTGGTTCGCCTCTCAGCCATGAAAACTACAAAAATTTTACCCCCCAAAAAGTACCTGCTATAGGGCGAAGTAATATTGCATAACGGATTATGCAATATTATGGAGTGCATATGTGAATGGCCCGCCTGTAGGCGTGCTACACGGCCAAAAATTGAATCCCGATTCGAGGACGTAAACGTGCTCGATACGGTACGGAATGACAAGTATCGGTACGTTCATTTGGGGCAGTCCCATTGTATTTTTTGTATGGGGTCTGCCTTACAGCTCGAATCGACATGTAACCCCAGTGTCGGTTCGAGGCCGTAAGGGCCTTACGTGCTCGATTCGAGCTCCTCATTGTCCTCGATTCGATACCTTACGGCAGTCGGTATCGAATCGAGCCCAATTATTTTTGGCTGTGTACTAGTAGCTTGTATCCTGGATACCCGATTGTTGCTAGGAAACAGTGACGTCAAAGTCGGGGCCTGCGGCAAGGGCGAGGGAGCGGTACGGAAAAGGGCACAGACTTTCGCTCAAGGAAGAAGTTCACAAAGTCTGAGAGGCTGGGAGCATGGAGCAGCCGCTTTCCAACCAAGACATGGCTTAGTTTTTGTACCGTGAAAAGCACCCAGTGGGCTGTAAGCTGTTTTAGTGAGTGGAGAAGTGCCAGGGCCTCTCAGACCTTGTGCACTACTTCGGTAAGCGAAAGTCTGGGTCGTTTTTCGTACCGCTCGCTTGCCCTCACCGCAGGCCTAGCTGTCGACTCGAGCCAGCTTTGATGTCACCGTTTCTACTACATAGTGCCTTCAGGCCTGTACCTTCCGCAGGTATATGCTTCAAGGCTAGGGCTAGAGTACTAGGTGTGAAAAGTAGCGGGCAATATGACAGTCATATTGCCCGCTACTTTTCACACCCACCGTCATATTGCCCGCTACTTTTCACACCCGCAGTCATATTGCCCACTACTTTTCACACCTAGTACTACTTAGGCTCTACACCACGCAATTTTCCATTGTTCTCGTGTGCTACCAGGATACAAGTACTAGTTATACCAGGAGCCCATAAGCGCTGCGAAGCGGTGCCAAGGAGCATCCAACAGCGCATGATGGCATGGAACAGCAATGTACTAACCACAGCAGCCAGGTTATGGCCTTATTTGTTACGTAACAGCTGCTACAGAAGCTACAAAAGTGTACAACTTCTACAGGTGTAACAGTAGTGTGGGTTCTCCTACTGCTGTATATGGTCAATGACAGAGAGGTCAAAGTTCCCGTTTAGGACATCACTGTTCTCAGCAGTTGGACGCTCCTTGGCGCCGCTTTGTGGTGCTTATGGGCTCCTGGTTATACGATGGTAGTCCGGGCTATATGGGATATACACCAAGGGCAGGAAGTAATTAGGGCACGAGGACTCTAAGTACTTCCTGCACGAGGTGATCCCATACAGCCCAGACTGCCGTGGTGTAACTGGTTTGTACCCCGGTAAAAGTCTCAAACCGCTGTCTTTGCCTTGTGCTGCCTGTGCTACTAGCTGTGCAAGCTGTGCAAGCTGAGCAAGCGCGTGTTAGTAGGCTTTGCTACCTTTGTTGCTAGTCTCGGCCTCATTAGAAAGGGTCTGAGGCTGAGACTAGTTCTTGCAAGGTGCAGAGTAAAAGCCGCATCCGAAATTACAGGGTCTCACTCTTACGTCATGGCATTACGTGTTGCGTTGCGAATACTCTCCGTAGGCAAGCTGTTCGCATTAGTTTATACGAAAAACACTCCCACACATGTACACGTTTCATTAGTCTGACAAGCTAGCTTTTTATTGTCTGCAAACTGCCATTCAACGTCGAAGTGCCACCACTAGCTGCAAAGGTGATGCTTCATATGACACAACTGCGGTGCACGTGCCAACGCTCACATACAACGTTTCCTTATAGAGATCTCCGTATAAAATCTAGTATGATGCCTGGAAAGGAACCTTATCCCGCTGCAATCATGTAGATAGACATGTCATTTGAAAGCCCTCATTGAGTACATATCAAATATCTACTCATCTGAACCCAACCCCTATGTCTCTTTTCTAGTATTCTGCGTTGAATGGCGTGTATAGTGACTGAAGCCAGCCATGGTTTCTTGTTAACCAATCAAGACTCCCAGAAACCTCTTCTCAATCTGTTCAAAGCAAAGATGGGTACTCCTACCTTCCTGACACCCTGTTGTTCACAAATAAAGCTTTAGCTATGCGAGTTGGGTTCACCCTAAGGCCTACCGCGGCATAGGAGTGCAATTAGAATTGCGCATTGTGTCACGTGACATTAAATCGTGTCCATCCTCCTCTGGGTGCAAGAGTTGGGTTAGCCTGCTGTATAGCCTTCAGTGCTATTTGCACTACAAAACGTGGCTGCAGTAGCTACCCTTCAACTTCAACTGGGTAGTTTGCACGAATATATAGCTAGCAGACAAACTCATACCTTTGCCAGCTGGGTATGGTGGCACTTAGGCATTGGATGGCAGCTTTTTGGTCATCAAGAGACAATAAGAAGCTACTAAGTGGTTCTAATGAAACGTGTGCATGTATATGTGTGTGCTTTGTGACTGTGCGTGCATACTTAGCCTCACTGACACAAGGTTGAATATCTACAGTGCGTGTCATTGATGCCTGGTACAACCCCTACAGCCAGCAAGCCACTAACACCATAACAATCATAACAATTAGTAATTGCCACTCTCACTTTCGGGCCTGTATATAGTTAATAATTGCCACACCCACTTCTGGACCTGACCAACTTGAAACTGCTTGCATGTGTGTGTGGAATACTCTGTACATATTCTAACTAGAATTTTTAGTTGTCCAAACTGTATATGTAGTTACACGTTTAGTTACATTGCTGCCAATTGTGCACCATCCTTGTTTTCAGCAGTACATGGACAGTAGACTCCAGAGCAACACTGTCCACATCAGAAGTGTCTCTTGGCATCAGTGGTGATTTGTTAGATCACTTTGGTCTTACAGCAAGCAACCCAACAGAATTCCACATTGCTGCACTTTATGGTTGTTGGATTGCTGTAATCATCTTGTGCATACTTCCATTTGTTTAACGCCTTTGCTGTAGGTGAACGAACTCAAGTAAAGACATGGATAACACAGAAAAACATTAATATCACTGATGCTATGGGGCGTACTCCCCTCATGTATGCTGTCATTGGAAAACAGACAAAGGTATGTCTTAGATACTGTGTATAGTCTAGGCTGGCTTTGAAAGAAACACTTGTACTAATGATCATGGTCAAGTATAGAAGTATCATATTCTTGTCACAACTGATAGCACTATCTCTCTGATTTTACATTAGTTATGGTTTTTCTCATAGTGCTGCCTATTGTTAATTCGCTATGGAGCAGATGTGAATGCAGCTGACTCCTCAGGGTGTACCTCTCTTCTTCTGGCTCTTAAGTATGAATATGAAGATATTGTCAAAGTACTCATTAAGTAAGTTTCGGAACAATGTTCAGTGCACAATGGCTATTGTTGCTATTATTTGTAGAAATGGAGCACAGACACATTTTGTGGATGCTGATGGAAGCACTGCATTTCACTTGTCTGCTGGAAGTCAAAATTACAAGTAATCTATGCCTTTTTAGGCACCAGGTTTATTCAATCAAAAAAAAACACAAGTGTATGTTGGAAGTGGACAATCTGCAGCGTCAAATTTACACTCTTTACAACTAATGGCCTGCACTGACCTTGTGTGTAGACTAGCATCAAATTATGGTTGGTGTATGATAATACATGCTGTGTTCAAGACAGTTGAGTCTACCATTATAAGGTGGTAGTTGTAAGTAGCTTGTTACTACTTGACAGCACTGCATGCTAACTCATCCAGACCTGAGTGAGCTTAGCAGGTCTGTGACTTGTATGTACATACATGTATGCTCATTTGGGGTCTACTACACATGTAAGAAACCTCTAAAGTCCAATAATTGGTTACAGGTGTCTGGAATACCTCTGCAAATATGGATCAGATCTTCTTGGTATCAACACTAGAGACAATATGTACAGAACACCTCTTCATATTTCTGTGTTAGCAAAACTTCCAGGACATGCTAAAAGATTACTGATGGCAAAGGTTTGTTAAGTGTTTTGTAACTCATGTTAGTGAAGAGTACTTCTTTAACACAGGCAGACATGGGTATAAGTGACAAGCAAGGAAGGACTGCCCTCCATTATGCTGTGACATGTAACAGCCTCCCATGTGTTCAGGCTATTGTGGAAACAAATGTAGAAGAACATTTTCTATGTATTCATGTTTAATTCTTCACACTTTGTATACTTACAGCCCAATGACATCAATTTAGTGGATACTGCAGGATCAAGTGCCTTGCACCTTGCATGCAAGGACGGTCCACCAGAGATTGTGAGCTACCTTTCATCATTCCAAAGGTAAAATAGTAATTCTGGTTGACACAGATGGAGAAAGGAAGATTGGAAACACAACCTCCCATCCAGAGCACAGAGCCTGGGCCCAGTGCACCAAGTATCAAGCCCACTATCCCAGACAAAAGTTCATCTCCTTGTGTGCTGCCAGTGGATCGTCAGTGGGAAGTTGACTGAATAGTCAACGACCACTGGCTGCACATAAAAAAGAATGGGGAGATGAACTTTTCCGAGGTAGTGGCTTAATTGGCACTTGGTGCACCGAACTTGCAGTCACTGGGTCCTGGTTTGGTGCTCTGGCAGGATGTGGTTTGTCTTCCATTCTTTTCTTTCTCTGCCTGCGTCAACAATTATTTGCCTATCCATCACCTTGTGACAATGCCAATTAGCAAAACAATGATTGTTAGGCCAAAAGGATAATACTTGTAACAAAGCTATGACCTGATGCACATTCAAGTCTATCTGAAAGCCTATCTAGGTGTGAGCTCTCTATGAAGTTTTGCTGCTGTGTATATGTGATGAAGTTGGTTATGGTTGTACATGCATAAAGAATATGCAAGACCTGTCACTTGTAAGGTTACAGCACACTACCTGGGAGTACAAAATTAATTAGTCTCATACCCAGGCCCCTCCCACAAATCGGGGAGAAGGCCTGCTACACGCTGTTTGCGCATGCGCAACATATTCCGTTTTTTTTTCTCCGTAAAAAATATCATACACTTACCTTGCCCACGTGGGATGCATGCGAAGAATTATACTAACCCACTAGCCACGCACCCTGGCCCCTACCACAAAGCGGTTTGTGGGAGGGGCCTGGCTGAACATCATAGCAGATGGATTTACCAGAGCCTGTTGGTAGCCACAGAAAGACATCTCTCCCATCATATACGTATAGCTTGTAGCTGCTCAGGCTTGAGCACAATTCCCGCTTTCCCAACCTTCTATAGAGCGTACGACACAGCTGTGGCAAACTGCGCATCATTCGAAGACAACACTTCAGACAATCACCTTCGTGACACGAATGTACACGGTTAGTATACGTACCAAAATCTACGGTAAATATCCATTAATTGCCGAGCGCCTTAGCAAGGCAACTAATTCTGCATCGCATCTCGCAAGTAGTTTGTATGTATGTATGTATGTATGTATGTATGTATGTATGTATGTATGTATGTATGTATGTATGTATGTATGTATGTATGTATGTATGTATGTATCCGTCACGCTTAGGAATGCAATTATTTCGTGCGCTACGCGAAAACGTATGTGCACGTGCCCCAGTGTAACGGCTTGGGAATGTCACTGCCCGCGCCCAGAGCTAGAGCTAGCTAGAGCCACCTAAGTCGATGCGCCTACGACGGCCTACTCCCACTACAGGCTTCCTGCATGTGAGCGGCCGTCTCCGTGATTCCGGCCGGCTTTATAAAGGTCTTTTCGCCGAGGAGATTAGTCGAGGCGCCTACGACGGCCTACTCCCACTGCAGGCTTCCTGCGTGTACTGCGCGAGGCTATTTACTGCGTATACGTATCTCTAGTAATAATTACAAATCCCCCAAGAAGTGGGGATATTACACGCATGAGCACACAGTGTGTACCGGCCCTCTCACCGCTTTGTGGGAGGCGCCTGGGTATGAGGCTAAAAATAAACTCTGTCAGAAGTCAGAAATTATTTTGCTCTTTTTGTATACATAGCTGTGACCTTAACCTCAAAGACCAATGTGGATGCACACCACTGCACATTTCTGTAATGGAAAACAGGCCTAATATTTTGAAGATACTTCTTTCAAGGGGAGCAAGTGTAGCACTAAAGGACAAGAAGAACAGAACACCTCTGCACTACAGCATTGAATTGGTACACATTTCTAAACCTGTCAAATTATTGTGCATTAGTTGCTAATTAAGGGAGGACGACCCTAAGACATAATTTTGCCTGATTTATGTTTTATTGTATTCTCCTAATGATGCCTGTTAGCGAAATAATGTAGTTTTGCGTGATATGTCGGTTTATAGAATTATAAAATTTACGCAATATGCATATCGCTAATTATAGAAAAAAATTTGCCAATAACGGCTAATGCTGCAGAGACGAAACTTCGGTGGATGATTACTAAGCATGTTGGCTATCTACATTTGCTTTAAAAATCCATACTAAATCTTTCTTTCTAGACATATATAATTGTTTTCTTCGTGCTGCAGAATTTAGAAAAACGGTAGCAAATTCTGCCGTAAAGTAGCAAGCCAAGCCTCGAGGAACCCATTGCGCATAAACTAGTTCACTCCCCTTTGGTGAGCATCCACCTCTTCACTGGTTGGATACTCCCCCTAAATTTAGAACAGGACTCGGAATCTTTTGTCAGTACCACGTTGGTTTTCCATATATTGTCCGGACAACTTTGAATTTTAGTAATGACGTAATACAAGACTCAGCGCCGCACATCCAACGGTAGCGGGAAATATGAATTTTTTCCCAGTGAATTTGCAACCGCACCAAAGAATTGCTGTCATTTTAGCATTGGTAAATGTAGGGGGAAAGCGACGGTAGAGTAATTGTGACCGGATCTGCGAAAACCGACCACCTTGTACCCGCTATCGAAATCGAGATAGCGCAATGAATGATGTCATTGAGGTGTGGTCTAGGTCTGGTGAAAATTTGGAAGCGATCGCCTGCATAGTTTTAGAGATACAGTCCTTAGAAGCACGGAGAGTCGGCTAATTTAGACGCACGCGTTTTCCGGAAAACGGGCGTTTATTGCGGTTGCTAGGGCGTGTTTTGCGTAGTCCGTATACTTCCGCGATACTTACAGTTTTTACACGAGTACTCGTGTTTACTTGTAATCGGCTGATTCTCCATACGATATAGCCATTAGGCAAGCTACAAGTCGTTAGCGTAGCTTGTAGATCATGTTCTTTGGCTTAGCAACGCACATCGTATACTATACTAGACTATAACAGGGCGCTCGAATAGGCTGCATGTTTCACGCTATAGCGCTCGAACGGAAGCGCTGATGACTGTCAAACTCCACCACGATGTAGCTAAAGGACCCAGGATTACAGTGGTATAATAAAAAAAGTTTGGGTCTAGAACTACATGACCGCGTTCAAACGCCCGTATCTCTAATGTACATATTTTACAAGGTGGTCGGTTTTCGCAGATCCGGTCACAATTGATGAAGAATGCAATCATGACTCGCCCTCCCTTAAGGGAGTCTCTAAACACTGGACTAGTACTCGCTAATGGAATGACGTTTCAGTGCCTTCAGTGGCCAAACTGCATATGTACAAAATGTGGGATAATTGCTTGTGCTATACCCTGTTGTCATGTGTTCTTTATGAGGTCCTAGAATATGTGTGGCTATCATTCTAGGTTCTCTGTTCCATCATGTGATCATTGTCACTATGGCTTAAGAAGGGAGGCTAACACATAAGCACATAATCCCCAAGTCCAGTGTTTATATAGAGTAAGTTATTGATGTTCGGACACTTTTTGGAAAATGGCACAGATGTCGATTGCCTAAATATGCTCAATTCCAATTCGCATATGCACAGATAGCAGAGGCTCTCCACATTGTGCTCTATGTATCTCAGCGCTAGTGGGTACTGCAATGTTTTTTGCGAACTACAAATATTGTACCTGGTGTTGGTCTCCCTTTTCGGACTTTGTACTCCTTCGTCGGACGCAGTGCATGTACGTTTTTTCACAACACTCTGGTTTGCTGCTAGACAAGATTCGAATAGCCTAAAGTTAGAGTAACTCAAGGCCACAAACCTAAGCCAGCGCATATACATTTACTAGGAGCAATCTCAACGCCAAATATGCGTTATTTCCGGACGTACAGGAAGCCAGATATGTCTCATGCCGGAAGTGAAAGTGTATCGCACTTTGCATTCAATACGTACAATTTATGCATGTAAACACATAACCCTCAGACTCAGCTAACTTTCGTGATACATCCACACAAAGACAGTGAAACCATAGTTCACAGCAAATGCATTGGACCCCGTTTCTTGCCCTCCTATGCTCACAGGACCCCAAAGCACACTCTGATCCACCAGTGTCATGTGCTACTTGCTCTTCTTGCAGCTTCTGCTTAGCCTTCTCCTGTGCCTGCTTTCGATGCCCACGCTCAGCTTCCTTTAGATGCCTTTTTTCCTCTCTCTCCTGGCGATGCTATTCCTTCATTTCAATCTCTTCCTTCTTCTGCCTTTCTTCCTCTTCAGATTCTCCTCACTAGTAAGCACATGAGCTTTAGGCAGAGATTTTGGCTTGCTTACTTTAGAAGGGGGGGGGGGGGGGGGAGGAAGCTGCAAGAATTCAGTTAACTTGCCAGGGACTTTCCCAACTGGTTGGGCCTGGGAGTTCAGAGAATTAGGAGGCTCTTCAACCACAGGGGGCGGGGCTTCAACTGATGAGCCCTTCTTGACAGCATCTGCTTGCAGTTTGCTGGTGAGAGGAAGCACTGAGGCCTTATCAGATGTGCGAATCTGGAGAGGCTCTACTTCTTGTCCACCATCAGACTCATCCTCACTCTTATCGAACAGTCGCATGGGTTTGTAAATATCTAATCACTTCTGGTAGCGTTCATCAATGTCAAGATCATAGCCTTCCTCAAAACGAGTGGTGAACTTGGCAACCTCTTCAGCTGTAAATTCAGGTTGTCTGGTCTTCGTAGCAGGACTGTATAGTGGTAAGAACGTTATTCCACTTCTCGCAAGATCAAGAGCATGCGTAGGAGTTGCCTTTTTGACTGGTTCCTCCCCTGGTATGACAATCACATGTCTGTTCAAGGGGTAAACACCTGCTTTCTTGAATCCAGAAAGGATATTTTCTCTGGTCATGGCTCTCTTGTATGCAGCAGCAAATAGCTCAGAAAATTGGTATATTGTCACCACTTTCGCAGGGTTAGCTGCCATGTAGCTGTTGCATTCCTGATCCCAATACACCTTAAGGGAGTGAAAACACGTCACATCAAGCGGCTGTGAAACATGTGTGGTGTGGGGGGGGGGGGAATGTAAACAAGATCACTCCCTTGCTAGCTGCCAAATGAACCACCTCTGGCTGGTAGTGGCTGGAGTGGCCATCGAGCAAGAGGAGAAGGGGACGGGCAGCTGGAGCATACAGGAGAAAGTGGTGCTCAAACCACTCCCGGAAAAGCTGAGAATCAATCCACCCACTCCCCGGACTAAGGCCATACATGGTTCTGGGTATTTCACCAACTGTTAGCATTTGATTCAGGTTTGCTAGATCAAAGATAACAAATGGTGGAATTGAATTTCCCATGGCACTTACACAGGCCAGGACAGTGACCTGGGATTTGTTGCCAGACACAATGGAATTGACGTGCTTCTGTCCTTTCCTGGCAATGCAATTTCCAGGTCTGTGATTCAGTGGCATGCCACTCTCATCACAGTTGAAAATTAATGCTGGTTTTGATAGGAGGTTCTGCTCAAGAGTTTCCTCTAGAAGGTCAAAGTATGTGTCGACCACCTCTCTGGTCAATGAGACTGAACGATGAAAAGCAAGAGATTCTGCACTGAGCGAATTTTGGGTTACGACACCTAAATTTCTCCCACCAACCCTGGCTAACAGTTGCAGTCTGTAAACCTCATTTGCAGGCCACAATAGCACCCACAACGGCCTTCACCTCCTGAACCGTCTTTCAGTAGCCGATGCTAGCTGCACCAATCAGAAAGTTGACCAGCTCTTCCTCCTCCTCGTCATCAAGGTATCGTGGCCCTCCGACCTTAGCACCAGGGATGACTTTACACGTAACTCGATCATGTAAGGTCGATTTGGGTAATGCATACTGTAACGCAGCGCGCCTAACGGACAGCTTTCCCTCACCAACTTCCTTTAGAGCCCTTTCCATGCTTTCTTCGGTCCACGCTCTCCTCAGGCCAACCAGGTTTGGCTGGGCTTTCCGGCTCCCGGCCATGGGCAGGTCATCGCACTCCTGCAAGGGCGCTTCCTTACTTCCTTCGGTAAGAGCCACTTTAGATCGACTTCTGGCAACCCTGCGGCTTAGTGGGACACTGCTGGAGGAGGCCATTTTACAGCACGAGATCTGTTGTGCTTTCTGCGCATGTGCAGAAATAAACTCGTTCTCAGACAGACTGGAATCGGAAAGCTGGCGAGGCGTTTAATAGGTACTCTATAGTGAAGTTTGGCTTGTATTCATGTTAGCATGTCCGAAGCCTTGATGTTTGTGTCCGACATTGGATGTTGTCCGAAATTCGGTAACTTACTCTACCGTATTTCCTCGAATAAACGCCGGCCCCGTTTAAACGCCGGGGGTATTAAGGCCCGGTACCAGCTTGGGGGCGTGGCGCGTAGTCCACGTGCACCGCACGGTAGACTCAAAGGGGATAGCTGAACTTCACCTACTGCTACTCCAATGGCACAGAAGAGATGCTGCGACGTGTCCTTCAAGTAAAAGGCTATTGAGTGTGCCTGTCACTCCCTTGACGTGCCATACGGTCGCACGAACTGAAGTGAATTTCGACCTCGGCGTGCGCTACGTAGCGTGGGTGGGCGTGGGCAAGAAAAACGTGAAGTAAATAAACGCCGGCCCCGTTTAAACGCCGGGTCCGCGAAGTCGCGAAGGATATAAACGCCCGGGCGTCTATTCGAGGAAATACAGTACCTCTTTCAGTCTACCTTTTGGTGTGTTACATCAAGAAATATTGCCAGACTAGCAGTAGGTTAGAGGGGTCTGAACTGTATTTAACTCTGAAGAATATGGACATCTGAGTTTGCATGTACTGTTCACCTGAACTTACCTTTACTCTGCAGGGTTATACTGACTGCGCGCATGCTCTACAGACTCCTACAGATTAAGTTACTACAGTTCTATAAATAATGTACATGTACTATACTGTTCTTGTATACATGTACTCTGCATATGCCTACTATGCTTGTATGTACCTCCAAACAAAATGTACAATGTAGTTTTACTAGAAGTAACTCCAATTATGTCAGTCCATTGCTGCACTATCATCACTGCTCAGCCCTCCAAGTTTGCACTGAGAATGGCTCGGCCAGTCAGACCGGCTGGAAGTGATGTCATGTAATTAGTACTGCACTAAGTACTACAATATACATCCAGTACCGCGCTTGGTGTGCATAGTGTACATAATACTTAGTGAACATGCTGTCTTCTTTTCCAAATGCTTCAGGTAAGTTAACATATAAAATAATATGTAGCAGCTCTGTTCGTTTTAGCATACAATGCATTTACAGAATAATCACTATGATGTGCATGTTTGCATACTGCAATATCTCTATACTACATACTTGTACACATTTTGTGTATCAAGAGGAGGAAACCATTCTTTGTGCTGATTTCCTGTTTTCATTGCTGTATATTTCACTGCAATCAATGTAGGCTGTACTGCAATACCTTTTTAGTCTTCAAACCCACTACCAGAAGTCATATTTTATAGACCAAACTGAACCTGCCAGCCACATCAACTACTGCTTTTTTGACTAATCCAGAAACGAAAGAAGTGTGTTTGCAATATACACCACCTCAAACAGAGGAAGATCACACGTCTCCATTCTGGCACCGTATTGTACATTGGCATATTGAGCCATTCTGGCACGCTACTTTACATAGGCCTAGTGATCCATTCTGGCACGCAAGTGCACAGTGGCATAGTGAGCCATTCCTGCACGCTACTGTACACTGCCATAGTGGCACGCTAATGTACATTGGCATAGTGAGCCATTCTGGAACGCTACCGTGCATTGATATTCTGGCACGCAAATGCACAGTGGCACACTGAGCCATTCTTGCACGCTAACATACAGATCATAGTTGGGTATAAAGAACCATAGTTGGGCATAAAATACAAAGGCAAAATGTTATGCCAATGTTGCCTTTGTTTTTCGCCAATGCTGCCTTTATACATAAAGGCAATATTTTCTGCCAAACTTACCTTTGTGTTACTCAAGGTAAGCCCATTACGTTTGCACAAAAATACCCTTAGCTGCGTGCGGTCTGATATATGTGACCGGATCTGCGAAAACTGACCACATTGTACCCGCTACCGAAATCAAGATAGCGCAATGAATGATATCATTGAGGTGTGGCTGGTGAAAATTTGGAAGCGATCGCCAGTATTGTGTTAGCTCTTCTGCTGCCTTCTGAAACACAAGTGAGCCTTCGCTAGGTCGTCAAGACACCTGCCTACCCTCCCTCTCCCTGCTTCTGTAGTTTGTACAGCAATTCATTCAGTTTGCCCACAGACAGAATCTTAGTCTGGCGTAGCCTGACCACACCCTTCTAATCGCGCACACGCGGAAGGGGTCAGGGAACGCTAGCATCAATGACTTATGCGTCTGCAACTATAGTTGCAGATCCTATCAGATTGCAGAGTTGCCAATTACACGCACGTGGAATGTAATCTGACAAATACCATACATATTTAACCCCTACAGTACTACGTGTTAGAGGCAGTTATCCCCTAATTGCCTTAATAACAGGGTCATACCCTCATGCTCCTCCATTACAGTCACTATGTTAGAAACATCCAGACAGGTACCTTACAAGTTAGTGGCCTGTCTGCAAGTATCTATCTCCCACTGTGGTGCCACACATCAATGTTTGATTCTTTCTATGATGCATATGAAAGTGTGCAGTCACATGTCTTTTGCTTTTTAATGCATGAGTGCAAGCAACACTTGTGCACTTACATGTTTTTGATCACATGAGAAATAACAAAAGTGAAATGAAGTATGCACTTAATAATAATCATAACACCAATAATTGTCGTCTTCCTGGAATAATTTGTAGAGGAAACATGATGTCATGATAAACTGCTAGTTAGAGCAGATGTACATCTACATCAGGGAATTTGATCAATGTTTTCTCACCACCTTTTGGTCTGGTCATTAAAAAACACATAAAAACCATGCACAAGGGCTATGGAGTCCACAGTGTTCACTCTCCTTCCTATATATGTGAATTAAGGTCTGCACATGGTTCCACTTCTTGCTTACAGCATTATACAGATCTGACTGATGAGTACACTCTGTGTATAGGACTGTTTTATGAAAAAAATGCATGAGTCAAGCGACCCCTGCCCATTATGAAATGTCATACTGTGATCGGGTTCCAGGAAGTGATGCCAGCATTTTATTAGCCCCAAACACACATACTAACTTCCAGGTCTGCAATCATGGAGAGCAAGAGCAGTCCAACGATCCAAGAGAGATGTACGAAGAATGTTGGAGTTAGCAAGAGGTGCTGAATGTCTTGGTTGTGAGGTTGCTCTCAAAACTGCAGCTCGTCTGAAAGTTGTGAAGGATATTCTGAAAGGAATGGGGGAGAAAGTGCCGATAACATGAGCAGGAAGACCAACAAACCTCTGTGATTGGTCATGACCAGAGTTTTCTGTCAGTCACAAACTAAGGTTGAGAATCGCAGTGGTGTTTCCTGCTCAAGTCTACCACAAACATCTATCTGCGCATGTGTAACAAGCTGTTTGCCGCCATGAGTCTGGGTTAGCAGTAGGCAATAGAAGTTATAGAACGACTCTCCACTAGTGAGTATAAATACTCAACAATGCAAAGATGCTGTGTGTTCAGTGTGTTATTAACTTGCTTGCTTACATGCTCACCCAATCACGTAAAATTTATACAAAACCTGTATTTTTCACATCTACATACAATTACATCCAACAGAGTTATTTGTGGCCCCTTGGACCTGTGGTATTTTGAGCTTGCCTTGATATCTGGATTAATCTTGTAATGGTTATGCAGTGTGTCTGTGGCTGTGACTCTATAGCACTAATATAGTAGTATAGAAACAGTACCATGGAGTTGTAAATTAGCATGCATGAACAGGCAACCAAGTTTGGTTCTGGCAAAGCTTCATACTTTCCACCTTTAAAGCCCATCCTCTTCCTCACTATTATTCACTATTCCTGAGGCATGGTCATTCAGTGGAGCATTTAGCATAGAAGAGAAGAGTAAGTATATTATAAGGCAACATTTTTGTGTAAACATCTACCATTTGTGGTGCAGACAGGTGAGGGTATGACTCTGATATTAATACAGTTAGGCATGTTGCAGTTGATTAAAGCAATTGGCATAAAATTTTGCCTTTGTGTAACTGTCATATATATTATATGGAATAATTTTGTGTCAACGTCTACCATTTGTGGTGCTGACAGGTGAGGGTTTGACCCTGTCATCAATGCAAATTAGGCAGACAGGTGAGAGTATGACTCTGTCATTAATACAATTAAGGATGTGTCCATTGACTAAAGCAATTGGCACAAAATTTCACCTTTGTGTAACCGTCATATATATATTATGGCAGTGCTGGCAAGTGAAGGTTTCACCCTGTCATCAATGCAATTAGGGATGCTTCCATTGATTGGCATAAAATGTCATCTTAGTGTACAGTGTGCCACATGAAGAGATCGAAAACTATCCAATTTTGAAGTTTTTGTCATTGGGTACATGCTAGTGGGACATACTAATATACATTAAAATTAATCTTCCATCATCAGGGAATAGTCCGATTATAATATCATTTCGTCATGTGACAGTCACATGAACAAAATGGTGGTGAAAACAACACAGTTTTGCAAATATGTTAGGCACTTAACAACCTCATATCCAATGTCACAAATAGACTAGAAGTATACCATGATATGCTGCAAAGCTTGGTTGTGTCTTTTCCACAAAAGCTAGAGATTGTTGTAGTCTGAAGTCTGCTTCATTTATTTCCTGCAATAGAACCCAGAACCCTGAGATGATGCCATCATCTCAGGGTTCTGGGTTCTATTGCAGGAAATAAATGAAGCAGACTTCAGACTACAACAATCTCTAGCTTTTGTGGAAAAGACACAACCAAGCTTTGCAGCATACTTTAAGGCCAACTACTGTACACGTCTTATGCAATGGGCACCATGTTATAGACATAAAACGGCTGTGAATACCAACATGTTCTTGGAAACCTTTCACAGGCTTGTAAAGGTTGTCTACTTACAACACAAACAAAACAGGCGGTTGGATCACCTTATTGTTACATTAATGAAGATTACATGGGACAAAACATTTGAATGACTGTGTAAAGTAGAAAGAGGCAAGAACTCACACTGAATTTCTCAAAGCACAAAGCTGCAATGCAAACGAAATCTTCCTATTCTCAGTTGGAGGACGACACAGGGTGGAAAATAGCATCAGAGCAACTGAAAGGAGTTAACTACACTGTACTGAAGGAAGACCAACAATGTAACTGCAAAATGAAATGTGCCAGCTGTAGAGTATGCATTCACATGTACTCCTGCATGTGTGTGGATGTAACAATCCATACTACTGTTTGCAAACATATACATTTCATCAAAATGGCACTGCTACAACAGGAGTCACCTCAACACTCGCAACCAACTGAACACCAGGATATGGAAACAGAACCCAATTACTTCTCTCAAGTCTCAAGTTACCCCAAGTGTAGCGTTAACCCTCTCTTCGCGCACTTTCACATAACTCATCACTGATATACAGGATCCGTGTGTTAAAGTATGTGTAGAAGTATGCAGCATCTCACACGGTGTGTTAGAAGTAGATATGCAGCATCTCGAGGTAAAGAAAGTAGACGTCTAAGCATGATAATTTGGGTATACCTTCATGCGCAGAATGCGCATTTCTGTCGCGGCGTAGGGGGAAGTAGACTGCCAAAACTAAGCGCTCTTCTCAAAGGATCCGTGTGTTAGAAGTACGTGTTAGAAGCATGCAGCATCTCACATCGTGTGTTAGAAGTATGTGTGAAGAAGTATGCAGCCTCTCGAGGTAAAGAAAGTAGACGATTAAGCATGATAATTTTGGTATAGCTTCATACGCACTTACAAAGGCTTTGAACTAACTGGCTGCATAGTACTTCCAAGTTAAGTGAGCTGTGTGCTTTTGATGTAATATAGCAAGGGATCTGACACACTTGTCAGCTATGGAGGAGATGAGCATTGGTCTTGTCTAACTATACTAAGGGATATGACACTGTGGAGGAGCAAGGATATTGTGAGCATTTATGGCAACTCTCAGATCAAAATGGCTTCTGCTTCATTGTAGAGTATCTCAAAGTGAAAGTTATCCGGAACTTCAGGGATCCTGATACTTCTTACTTATATGGCTTGTACCACATCCATTAATTCCCAGCTCCGTTCTTCACTATATGCTCAAAGATGTATACACAAAGTTTGAAAAGTGATGTTCACAATATCTTTGCTCCAGGTCCTCCACAGCTGTCAGAAGTACATATCACTCTCTCCATTGACTTATCTTAAACCTATTTACTGATCACGTCACTGCACTCCATCTGACGGTGTACTCATGCCATCATAATCATGTACAGAGTTAACTGGAGTTCAGAATAATCCTGTAAGCCACAGTATATACAGCTGGCAGCCTGTGTTAAATCCCTTGGTATTTTAGATCAAAGGGCACACAGCTCACATTGCACCAAACACTTGACTTGGAAGTACTAAGCAGCCAGTTAGTTCAAAATCTTTTGTAACACAAGTTAGGATTATATTTTGCTGGGGGAGGAGGGGAGGGGGGGGGCATTGCAGAATTGTTAAGTCACAATAACATGCAACGCTTTCTGCAGTGCCAAAATTTGTATGAACTAAGCCAACACTTTATAAGTGAGCCTGGTAGCTATTATTCCTATGGAAACCGTATGCTCTACCAATTCCCGTCTGCTATCAAAATGCTTTCACTTGCTTAAAATCTAATGATGTTAGAGTACAAACCTGAATTTCAGGGGGGAGGATCCCAGGGTGCAACCCTCTCTATGAACCCTGCAAATTTTGGCCTGTGTCCACCGTTTATATAATACTACAAACGTGTGAGAAGATCTTAGTTTTGGCAGTCTACTTCCCCCTACGCCGCTACACAAGGGCCAAAATGCGCATTTTGCGTATGAAGCTAAGTTAGACATCTACTTTCTTTACCTCGAGGTGCTGCATACTTCCAACATATTGATCTTGTATTTCAGTGGCTATTAAAGTGCGCGAAGGGAGGGTTAACGTTGCACTTGGGGTGAACCCGCAATTTTAATCTCATGAGCAAGTCTATACATAACGAGATTCCCCTTAATCTTAACGTCGATGAGTGTCCCACATTTCATCCACCTTAATACTCGGTTCAGCAAACAACAGAAGGTTGATCATCACTTGGTCTGACAAGACTCTCACTGCTCGAGAGGCATTAATTGAAACAAGCGGCTAGGGACAGGAAAGTGACCATCGAATGTGAGTACTATCAGTAAGTGAGGCACCAGTGATAGTTATGTGTTCTTACCAAGAAAACCAATTCTCACACTTGTTACACAACCATGTCCTCACTGCCACGTTTAGTTCAGAGTAGTTCCATAACTTGACCCTGTACAGCAAGGTGTGCAGGTGATCTGGCTTTGTACAATTATTGGAATTGTGAACCTTACCCTCTTTGTTCAATGCACGTGTGTGTTAATTAGTAAACATGCTACATGTAACTGATACCTCAGCCTATGCCATCTCTGTATCAAGAGCATTTCTCACCAGCTTACTGTAATTAAAAAAATTGCAGATTACAGAGAGGGATTATAAAGGGGTATGGAGGCAGCAGAGTACATGCTATAATACGCACAGGAACAATGACTCAACGAGTATGCCATGTGTGACTAAAGTGCGTGATGCTTCAAATGTGCTAACAGCCTAGGATATGCATATCAGACTGGTGATTATGTGAATACATGCATCGACAGTATAGATGCAGTAGCTACACATTATTCAAGTCTGTTAACTGCATGTAGTAACGTCTTCTAAGGTGGCTGCATGCTCAACAATATAGGGCTTATATCACATAATCAGATGTGGCGTACTCATCATGTCATCATTGTTGCCATGAGACATTGTGTATTATAGCACGTACTCTGCACCCATGTTTTGTCTCCATACTGCAATACCTCTATTATCTTCCAAAATTTAATTTACTTAGCTATAGGAGATAGAGGTGAAACAGGCAATTTAAATTACATACATACTCATGAAAGTAGCCAGGGATAAGGCATTTGACTCTGTAAACTGGAGAATGAGAAGGTATCTGGATGACTGACGTTCATCAGAAAGCAGCACACAGAAAGTACTAAACTACATGTACATGTTACACTAGACGTATACCATATCTACAGTATTTCCACCAGCTCATGAAGCCAGATAGACAGTCTAACCTGCATAGCGCATGCAGACTTGTAACTATCACTGATACCTCACTTACTGTCGGTAGTCACATTGCAGGCGGTGTGTAGGTTACGAGAAACAAAAAAAGAAGCCAGGAGTGGGGTCAAGGTGTTCCAATTGTTGCCCACCTAAGCGCGTTTGTACAGAACGTCCACGTTCTGCATTTTGTATGGTAACTCACTTGTTATCCAAGAAGACATGAGCATCGTGACAGTACAATTATAACAAATGCCTAACTCTGATCTGAGACGCACGCATAAAGAAGCGCTACAGCCTGACGTACATTTACAGGTCGCAATAACGCTTAGCGCATGCAGTTAGGGTCAAAGGTCGACGGTCACATTCCTGTCCCTAGCCGCTTGTTGAAGAGGCGCGCGCAACGGAGGCGCAGGGCGTAAGGGGTTAAACGCGCTTGGTAATCTGTCTTTTAACGGCTTGTCAGTCAACATGTCAGGCATGTGGTCGAATGGACTGTTCGGTTGCTTCTCAGATATTGGGCTATGTGAGTGTGTATGTCTCTTGAGTTTGACATTCCTTCTGAACTATGCGTGAACATGTCAGTTAGTTTGTTGGTGCCTGGTGTAGCAACGTAAGTGCATGTACATGTACGTGACTAGTCAGGCTACGCCAGACTAGTACGTGACATTGTGGAATGACGTACGTATTTTGATCACACAGTTTCATGTCATGGAAATGCTAGTGGTGGGCCTCTCATTAATCTCATAGCCAGCTACAATTAGATATTACATTGAGGTGGAACTGAAAATCATTGTGTAGTTCACAGAAATGCAAGCATACCATGTCAAAGCACAGCACCTTAGTCTGGGAACAAGACGAAGATTGTAAAGTGGTGGAATTATCGATATCTGCTAAGCTCTTACTGGAATCAGAAATGTGGATACATTGTTATCATATCGCCCACCACTAGCATTGAGCTCAGAATTAAGGTTGCACATACATGTATGTGTTGAACATCAGTAACTCCCATATACGATTTGATGATGGCTGGTATGCTCTCTGAGCCTGGAAGGGCAAGGAAAGCATACCAGCCATCATCAAACCTACAGTACTTGGTACTTGGGGGGCTTCTACTGCCATATTAAGACAGTGTTATCCAAGCCCACAAATGTATTGAACATACACTTCATCAGGACCTTATTATAGTGTAGCACCACCACTGTTCTAAGGACAGGACCATAATCTCAAGTGCTACTAGTGGAAATTTGTGGCCCTTAAAAATGCCATTCTTATGATCACATGTACCAAATTGTCCTTAAGAGGTACATGCACTATCTATGCTCTTGTGTGGTGTGGTAGTAGATGTGCCTCAATTGACATTACTACATGTACGTCTTTGTCTAGAAAAAGAAGAATGAAGGTGCACTGCAAGTGATTTCACTTTCCTTGCCATAGAAGTGATCTTGAGATTTGTAATTAAGAGCTTTCTGCAAATTCCTACTTACATACAGATTTTGTGGAAACCATGGTGGACACTGAAAGCAAATTTCCCTTCATGATTATGTAGTCATGGACCTATTAATGAGCATGAGCAGTGCCATTAGAATTGTAAATAGCAACCCTACTACATGTATGTACAGTAGATACCTCTTCATGTATGTACATGTACATGTACCTGGGACAAACATCTTGCCATTCTTCCTTATTTACTGCCAGTGGTCCTTGACTAGTCAGTCAACTTCCCACTGACAGACCACCTGAGTCAATAAAAATGCTGTACTTATTTCCACCACCAGGTTTCAATGCCATATAAGTATTGATCAATACATTTCATCATCATCTTACAGCTCATCTCCTAGTGGAGATGTGTTTACAGTTGACCCTGAAGGGGTTCTGATGGCACAAGATTAAGGTGGTCTCTCAGTAGGAAGTTGGCTGAATTGTCAACAACTGGGCTGGCAGTACACAGGGAAGAATGCATGGGAAGACAAACTGCATGAACTCCCAGTCCCTGGACCCAGGTTTCATGCTCAGGATGGAAGTTTGTCTTTCCACTTTTTTTCTCCACCTGAGTCAACAATAATATACTATACTTGGATCAAGTTTGTAAATTGTTACCTTCATCCTGATGTTGGAGGTGATCGAATTATATAGATGTGTGAAGATGTGTGCATGTACATACAAACTGTCACCCACTGCTGCTCAAGTTTGCCTTCCAAGACTTAACAATCCACATTTTGCACTAACAGCACATGACCTGTATACAACCAGGCGAAACTATAGGATCCACCTTGGGGTGTTGGACTATTTTCATAGGTCCCTGGCTGTGTCTTTAAATTTCAAAACACCTCTGCCTCTGATGCAAATACAGATAGAATATACAGTGTGAGAAATTCAGGGTCCTTCTCATGGCCAAATACATGTACTTCTCTGGTAGTTACATACAGGGGTGTACATGTACATTCCATAATGTACATGTACATATACATAATAGCCTCTAATGCAGCAATCAATGTCCAGTAACTCAGATTGTCTCATTGTTACCCTACTGGCATGTTGGCCGGTGTGCAATGAGGTGACTGAGCGCATACAATCATACAACCCTAGGAATGGAGTGTTGTGTGTAAAACATGTACACTGTACGTGCTTGATGTACATCATACCTGAAAGTAAATTATTTAAGCTACATGTATGTGATGTTGCCTTCATTTTTTTGTCCTGTATATCCAACATTGCTTGAGCTATGGTACCTGGTCTCTGTGTACATGCTCCAGGTATTATTACTTACATAGTACCATGTTATACTGCTGGAAAGAATGCAGAGGCTGTAGAGGAGAGTTGCCTGAAGTATGGGATCTACTCCTTAATTCCTCTGGCAAATATTTACTGCCATGCTACTGTACGGGGAAAAATCAGGGAGAAGAAGAACATAGAGGTTAGCCATCTAATGGCATACACAAGGTATAAATTCATGTGTGTATGCAGTTACTTTGTGTGGCGGTACATGTGTGATTTTGTGTATAATAATGGGTGTATTTTCATTACACAGTTTAGCAGTACAGCCATTGATGGCTAAGTGCATAAGTTAAGGGTGGTGTGACATGGATACGACGTTGCTGCAAAGGAATGTGCAGCGCTTGGGCTTTGCGGTTAATTAGAGGAAACCATGCATATGCCACAGCTGCGCTGTTACATTGCCCACGGGCGCTTACGCGTATAGCGCCCTTCTCGGAACCAGGTAAATTAGCATTCCTATGGTTTTGCTATGGCAACTACCGAAACCATAGAATCAATAAGGCCCATGTAAGGTATGTAGCATGCATAACTCTGTAAAACTCCTCTGCGCTTGTCCGAAAAAGGATGCCCAGCCGTTTGCGTCATCCTGGGGCAGTACCGAAGACCGTAACAGAGAGTGTTTTCAAATTCAACGCTCCAATTCTGAGAAAAGTTCAAAAAGTCATGCTTGCGTACTTCGTAGAACGAAAACGGCTCTGTTAATCGATTGGGCTAGTGGAAATGGCCATAGGAACCAAGTTTCAAGGACATAGATGGTTTAGTTAGGGAGTTTTATGAAAAAGAAAGTCGAGAATTGACCGCTTCACCTTCCGGTGACAGAGTAAGCTACAGTTCTGAAACTTCGTATAGCAGCTGTGGCGTGTGCAGCACTTTTAACAGTGCAATCGCGGCGTCCTTAGCTAGGGTACTTTCTGAAATACTGTCCCATAGCAACCAAACACCTCATTAATATTCATGATGTCACACCACCTTTAAGTAGTCAGGTACCATGTACATTGTACCTGCACTTACATGTATGTATGGTAGTCAATGAATGTGTGTGTGTGTGTGTGTGTGTGTGTGTGTGTGTGTGTGTGTGTGCACGCTAATTGAACGTGACATCACATCCAGAGTACTTCACGGATCATCTTGGAGTACCAAATGTATTGGAGAATCAGGCTGTTTTCAAGCTTCGCGCGCAGCCTGGACATACATGTACCATTTATCCCAATTCTGCGCAGGTAATGTGAAACTAGAAAGATTTTCCTTTCTAACAGCATTTGTTCGAAGAAGATCGGAAGCCATTTAGCCACTCTGGAGATGGGAGCTTTCAGCTGCAATCTAGACTCTCTCCACTTGGCACGTTTAGTTCTAAGGAAGCTTTCAATTGTGGAAGTGGCAAACCGTTTGCCCACGTTGCTTTCACGGTCATTGCTTGTGTTTCAGTCAGGAAACAGCTTGAATGCCGCATGATTTGATTTCACCTCAGTGGCCCCCTAGTAACTGGCACACACACATGCAGTCATACCTCATGCTTTAGATAACCTTTTGATGGGGGAGGGTGAAAAGGGACGGCAGGATTCCTTGCTCAGGTGTTAGCACACAGAAAACAGCTACCACCAGTCATTACATGTACATCGATCAATCTTGAAGAACTTCAATCGATTAAAAGGCTAATGTATGTTAATTAAACACTATGTGGAATGTACATATAAGCATTTAACGTGTTCATGTACTCTTCTCTTTCAGCTACTAAGCTCTCTGTCCTTTACTTAGCAATTTTCCGTACACTTCATTGATTAGCATGTGTGCTTTCTTGATACTCACATACATTGTACATGTTTATGTCTACCTGTACGTAACTGCACTTTAATTTTTGTCCTCGTTTTTTCGCATCACACTCAAATTGCCACATGAGATGCAGCTCAGTTTGTTATCTCCACAATGACATGTACTTGGTATTCCAATCACCAATGTGTTCTCCCCTGTTTGCCCAAAAATTAATTGTGAGCTTCAGATCAGGATTTTGTTGCATTTCATACATTATCATGAGTCCATTGTGCAAAGGGTTTGCATTTCATTAGTTATACTTGTACCTAAAGGATTCATTAGAACAGACTAATCAGTAGTTCTCTTCATGTGCATACCCCGGTACATATGGAATTATATCTTCTAGTAGGTACATGTACATGTAAACTAACCAATTTTCACTTGCATCAACCCAAGAGTCTGTAGTGTTTAAAGGAGCTGTGATATGTCACAACAGTTTTCCTTTTCTATGAGCTGACTGAGGCAATTGTTGGAGATATGACCATTAGCAAGTTACATGAGTAATGAACGAAAGTAGAAGAACTGAACTGCAAAAGAAATTGAGGCCCCTTTCTGACAAGCAAAGATGCAGGTGGTATTGGACAAAATGCTCCTGCTGTTGCAATGGAGTGATTCTTTGAAAAAATCAGTAGCTTATGTCACACAGAAATGCAAGAAAGATCTGATGAATTCACTATGTATTTATGTAAGCCTCATTTGGAGGTACAAATATATACCATCCTAGGCTGCTGACGTGCCCATAGTGCGTGTGTGTATTTACAAATGCTTGTGTTCTAAACCTTTTAGGCCATTAGCTATCATACTCCCGTGTTTCTCTACCCTGAAGTAACTAAAATGGTTCACTGAGGGAGACAGCCAAACTGTCAATACATATCTTCATCTTTCTTTTGAGGGTCTACCTTGAAGGAGAGATGTTTGTATGTCACCATCACTAGATACTGTCATAACTGCAGTTTTTTCCTTTGGATTTTGATACTGCCATCCCTGCATTTAATGTACTTGTATCTGTGTACACAAACACTACTGTCTGTCATGAGTTTTGCATTTGTTCTTTCTCAATAAGGTGTGGAGCTTACATAGTACATCCAAAGAGTAGTAGCAGACAATAGTTTGAGATTGTATGAGTATCGTATAACACAACCAACATTTTGACCTTACCGCCTTCATCAGTTGTGTGAGGATAGCATGCATGCAGAACATTTGATGTCATGGGTGCCACTGGATGTACCGTATAGTGGGAACCTTTCGAGGGAGAAAACTTTCATGAATTTTGTGGTTTTTGAATATCCGCAAAAGTTCGGGGTTCATTTTGGAGGCGTGGCAGATAGCACATGTGTCGTCTCTTGCCTGCATGCAACGGGCCGAAGTTCATCTTGCCCCGGAAAGACCAGGTCTTTGTACAAGTACTTCCAGTCTACCTCCACACTACCAAAGCCTGATGGACTGCTTTCTGTCGTTATGCTTGTGCGTAGCTTTGTTCGCTCATAATCTTGTCAGTGAACTCTGTGCCCTGTTACTACTGCAGGTGTGACGATCAGTTGAAACCATGCCCATGCATGCATGTAGTGTGTGGTGGGCCCAGCACGAAAGTTTTCTCCGTGAAATCATATTTTATGTCAATTCGCGAAAGTTTTCTCCCTCGAAAGATTCCCGCTCTACGGTATTAAGTTACTATGTGTCCAGGTTCATGCCTCTCTCTGCCTGTGAATAATGTTGTTGCAGTGGCAGAGGTAGCAGTTCTGGCAGCAGCTGTTGCCTCACTTGCAAACATATCAAGCTAGGCACCACCCTAAAGAGTTCTGTCACTGGGCATACCTTCTACATAAAAGTTACTGCCACTGAAAATATGATCTACCTGATTTAGTGTGGGTGAGACTCAGAATGCTCCTCACATCCATCTGAATGGCTACTACTACAACATCTTTCGCAGGCAGACAGAGAAAGGTGCAGTTCAGACCACTCCTGGGAGGACCTCAGTATTACTGTCATTGTTATTATTGTCATTGGGAGGACCTCAGTATTACTGTCATTGAGATGATGAGAAGCCAGGAAGAATGCTTGAGGAAGAGGTAGGGGAGATACTGGATTAAACAATTAAAATCTCTCCACCCAGAAGGCATGAATTTGAACACATAGTAACTTGGTACATCCATCCCCACAAGGTCGAAATGCGTGTATTTTTCTTGTACATCTGTGCCAGTTTTGGAATACCATATCTGTTGCTACTACCTGTATTTATTATGTCAGCAGTCTGAACAAGTGAGCTATTCATTGTTGAGCACTCTCCTTTCTACTATTTTTAGTACAACCAAATAAACGACTTTGGTGATACATGTACATGTACATGTACATGTACATTTATATGAATCTCTCTGAATGCCTTCTGATTACAATGCTCCTCTTCTCATTCATACTTAGGGTACGTTTTTCAATGATATATTACTCGCAGCCCTCTGTGGACCATGTGCTTATATCCAAGAAGCCCAGGTGAAATTTTGATTTGCAATATCCTGAGTGCATTTCTGCATTTATATTGGTGTTCTGTAGTAGTGTGTTGTACAGTAGGCATCAATAAACATTTCTTGTTCGGTGAACGGCTTTACGTGGGTGCCCGTTTTAAAATAAACTGCAATTGAACGGGTGAAAAATGGGCAGTCTGTTTAGCTTAATCCCATTCCCCATTTGCATGCCATTTTTCATTTTTGACTTTGGGCATGGCGTTTATGGAAATCCATATGTTCTCATGGCAGACCACTATGCCTTAACTCTTAGAGTACAAGTACATGTAAATCTTGTACCGTGATGTGCAAAGGATTGTAGACACCGCCACAGGGTACAATACCCATACACCCTAGGTAGCCAGGGTATATATACATATTAGTTATAACATGACAGTTAGGGCGGTATGCGATATATATGCCCAAGTGCAGGAATGCCTCAGGCTCTAATTGCGTTCATGCACGAGGGCGTATATTGCATACTGCCCACTGCTGCCGTGTTATAACTGGTTTGTAGCCCGGTAAAACCGGTTTTTAGCCAGGCTAAACTGCCTAGGTTCAGCTAGTGCGTAGTACAGCTGCATTGCGTTAAGGAAGACGGCCGGTTTTACGGCAGTGAGACTAGGAGAAAAGCAGTGCCATAGCCCGCTGGTTTTGCGTATGAGCGGCGTGGTGTGAAGAGTGGCCGCTCCTAGGCAGAGCGGGCTCCAGCACTGCTTTCTCCTGGCTTCACTACCACTGCAGAGCTGTAACGTGTTGGGGCGGAAGATGGATGCTATGTCAGTGAGTCCAGGAGAAAAGGCCCGAGCCCACTCAACCTAGGAGCGGAGTGGTTTTGAAAACTGGTAGTGTTGCCGGGCTACAAGTTGTTCATAGTACATGTACAGTCAACTGCAGAGCCCTTAGTGGATCTCGCATGCGTACGTAGCTCTGGCCTCATGGAATCTGAACATTCCTATGAAAACCACAGGATTATACAACTATATTCATCGATATATTGCCCGTTGCTTTGGGTTTTTAATGAGATTCATTGATATATTGCACTGACCGCAGTGCAATATATGCATGAATATCGTTAGAACGTGTGTGCAGAGGGCTATACGGAGAATATTGCACTGTCGGCGCCTTTGATCCGCCCACGCACCGGGCTACAAGTAATAGTTATATACCGGATGCGAGGGATGTGTCCGATTTAAAGCATGAGTCCCAAGGGCGCGAAGCGCCCGAGGGCCGAGTGCTTTAAACCGGATACATCCGAGCTTCCGGTATATAACTATTTTGTGTCATACCACAAACCATAGCAACGCGTGATTTCCCATAGCAACCGTGACGTGAAAGGCTAAATTTGTGGTCATTGCCATGGTACTACCTTGGCAACTGTGACGTCAATCTTGTCCTTGTTCAGATAGTTACTGTTCCATGTTGTGTAGCTAGCTCGACCGTACCAGTAATAGGCAATGACTGTTCGGAATCCGAACGACCCGTTCGATTTGGGAGTCTGCTGGTTTACCTCTGCCTTTACCTGGAACTCCTCCTACCTAAGCTGCCTAGAGTCTATTCCTCCGGACCTTCTGCCTACTCCTCGTTCCATGGCAAAAGCGGAGGTAAGGGTTGTCCCAGACTTCCAAATCGTTCGGATTCCAACCAGTCGTTGTCTGTACAGTACAGTAACTAGATCTGGACAGGACTAGAGTGACATCACAGTGGTTATGTGCTACTAGTTAAACGCAGTGAGTGGGTTGGTTAAAGTATAGTGCGCGGGCAACGCACTTTATCCGATTTAAGGTTCGAGCGGCGTATTTGATCTACGTCATAGGTATGACACAACCTAGGTTATATACATGTAGCTGCCGTGGCAATAATAAACCTGTTCTTGTTCTTGGAGCTGCCTCAGGTGGGACTTGAACCTGCAATATTTGCATACGCACCTTGCTGATGCTCTACTATGTATTGTGGTCACTTACAGGGTCCACATACACTGTACATGTACATGTGTATGTGAAGTGCATATAAGCAATTGATGCTGTTGGTGCATGTGATACATACATTGACTTACGCTAGGTTTCAGAGACAGTTGCATTACTCTCTCTAGCATGTCTGCCATTACGAATACTCTACATAGTCCCTCAGAGGACCAGCTTTCAAGGTACCACACTGCTCTTTAGGAAGTAACAGCAGACATGCTGGAGAGAATACTGGTACATCTCTGGAATTAATAAATCCTAGCATACTGTAAGGCATCACATTCACTAACAACATCAATTGCTTGTATGCTGCACACACATGGACCTTCAGACAGTAAGTGACAACAATGCATGCACATTCTTTCAACATAGATTGTATAATCAAGAGTCAGACAAGGGTGCTGGGAGCCACAGAGATTAATAGACATCATTCTGGAGTCCCAAGTGATATGAAAATGGCTCCTCAAGGACACCCACTAACAAGAAAGAAAGCAGCAAAATACTTTCCTCTAAAACAAAAGAAGATCGACCCATAATCTGAGTGTGGTAGTAGAGCAGGGCTGTGAGCTTAAGTCCTAGTAGTTCCATCAGTTTACCTAATCATAAGCCTGCATTTGGTTTGCCTATGACATGTACTTCACAAAACGTACTGGTTGTAAAACTAGTTCTTACCCTAGGCGTTAATTAATAATGTCACACAAAATATACGGAAATCCTAAAAAAAACTGTGCTCAAATTCAAGATCGCCACTGTTTTGAATTTGGTTAGTCCATTTATGGAGTACAGTGAACATCCAGGAAGGAATACAGCTCTACACATAAGCCTAAAAGCTCGGTAAAAGCTAACTGGTAAGCAACACACTTTCATGACGTCGCAATCCCTCTCAAACCCCCCTTTAAGTTCTTTGAATAGCATGGCAATCTCTCCCACACTGTAACCCCTGGTCGTGAAATGCAGTGTGCTTCTTGGCACACTCTAAAGCACGCAGGGGACTGTTGGACAGTACTAGAATGCAAGCTACACGAAGGACTGAACAGAACAGCACACAATGGAATGGATAATAATTGCATGCAAATTGAATGGAAGAAAAGGGGAACAGAACAGTACAGAGCAGTCTGTCGAACAGACGGGAAACAGGAATGTTTATATTGATGATGCTACGAAGACATAGCTCTTTCATGGGTGGATGCTAGGCAAGTATACTGTGGATGTAGAACTAGAAGTAGAAGTATGTACATTTGACTGACAAATAATAGTTAGACGGCGAGACGCTCGGACACTACAGTGCAGGGCCCTCAGCCTGCTAAATTCCGTAGTTTTCATTGGACGAGACTGTCTAACTATTTTAGACTGTAGCTAGGGCAATGCACTTACACGTAGCAACAGAACAACCTATTTCTAAGGGCCTGAGGCGTTCTAACTCTCATACCTTTCATTGGATGAGCCCATCTTACATGTACCTGTAGCTAAGGCGACCTGTTTTCATGTCAAAACAGGGGTTAGCGATGGATTTGGAGTTGTATTTCAGTGCAGAAATTCTTCAGTTCATGCAGCCGATCGATAACGAGAACGACGACAAGGAGATAGACAGCCTACTACTAGCTGCTAGTGAGACCTTAGAGCACAACACCACCGCCTCCACATCCAGTCCCAAACTCATACACATTTCGACATCCCACATGGTACTCCCTCAGTCTGACCCGGGCCCGGTACCAGTCCCTTACACCAGCCCCACCCACTCTGGCGCTTGTTTCACACAGCTTGTGACAGACGAAGAGATTGAACACATGCAAGAGAGAGCTGTACCTGTGGCAGACACAAAACAATGCATTGGACTTTTAGAGGCATGGAGGAAACACAGAATGGAGACAACAAACTCTGACCTTCCAACAATAGCAAACATGACAACACACAAATGCAGTATTGGTTAACAAGATTTGTGCTTGAGGTTCGAAGAAGTCTGAAGAAGTGTACCCACCTAACTCTGCACCACATTACTGTTGGGATAATGAGACATGTGAGATGCACTGGTCAGCCTGGGCTTGACTCTTTCAAAGACCCAGAATTCGTAGACTCGAAAATCTCTAGATGCAGAGATGAAGAGGCTATAGCAACTAGGAGTAGGTTCCACCAGGAAGCAAGCTGAAACACTAACAGAGGCTGAGAGGACAGTCTATGGGTAAAAGGCTTGCTTGGCGACCACACATCTCAAACTCTCCTGGACACCATTATATTTTATAATGGGTACTACTTTGCCCTGAGGAGTGGGAGAGAACACAGACAGCTTAGGCATAATTCTTGCCAGATAATGGTGCTTTGTGCGTCTCTTCAAGCTCTACATGTCCTTGTGCTCAAACAATGCACCAGCTGACGCCTTCCACCTCAGACCAGCAATCCATCCAACTGCCACCTGCTGGTATTCAAAACAGCCACTTGGCCACACCAAGCCGTGCAAAACAGTTGTTCGTCTGTGTTCATCAGCTGGCATTCTGGGGCACAAGACCAATCACTTTTTAAGAGCCACAACTACCAGCAGGCTATACCACTCCACTCAGGCGTTGATGAACAGTTAGTCATGGAACAAACAAGTCACCGTAGTCTGGAGGGTGTGTGTTCCTACAAGAGGATGTCAGATCAACAGTGGAAAGCTCTTTTTGACATACTCAACTGTCCAGAACGACCCAGGACCCATAGTGTTGAGTCAGCCCTCCAACCACCACCGCCATGGTCCCTTGCACAGACCTATATTTCAAGCGAGACCCAGACTCATCAGCTGTTTTGTGTGGCCTAAGCAGACTGTCTTATCTGCCACTGATAGTGACCCTGGGGGCGAATAAGTAGTCAGCACCACTACTCAACTTATGTGTACCTCTACTCATGTATCCTTGTAATTAATTGACTTCACCTAAGCCCCAGAAATAGCTGTGGTTTACTTGCTTATGTAAGCGCCTGTCATTGTTACAACTACACACATTTTTGCGGTTAATGGCTGCGTGGGCATCTAGCCCTTAGCCCAGCCTTACCCATGTGCTCTCAAGCTAGGCCAGGTTAGACCCAGGAGTAGGCTAGAGAGAAGGCAAGGGTTACGTTACGGCTAAGGGCAGGGGCGCAGAGGTGAGTTCACATTTTAAGCGTTGGGACAGCTGCTCCATGTTTCACTGTCTATAATATAAAGTCTAGGATAGCAGCTTGCTCTAATCACCTGACAAACCTTCATGGTTTTTGTAGTGAAGGTTTCTCGCAACTCTTACTCCTCTGTGACAGTCGACAGTGTACGTATGTGCCATCTTTGCGCGAGGTGCGTGTGTGGAGGTCACGCACACTAAATTCTTTGTGGTCAATGGCATCTCTACTTTCTTTATGGAACATACCCCTAACGTTTGAACAGGAATAATTCAGGTGTAATGAAAGGTACCATTAGACGCGGAAGAGCGCAAGGATTGCGCTGGTGTTTAAATTTTTCAATGAAGTTCGCATTTGCTCACCACGCGGATTTCTATTTAACATGCACTATTACAATTTTACGTGAATAGCCTGCGGACACAATAGAATTCACAGTCCAGGTCACTATCGGCTGTAGAAGCCACGCTCCTGACCAATCAGATTTCAGAATTGAATACAGCTGCAGTCTAAGTACATGTACAGTAGGCGTCATAAAAAAGTTTCTGTACCATTTGCATTTCGTTTTCGATGAATGGTAAATGGACACAAAACGGACAGTGAACAGACGCTAAATGGATGGAGAACAGACAGAGAATGCAAGCTAATGAATGGTACCTGAACAGTCTATGAAATTTTGAAAACAGAGGAGCAACGTGTGTGCGCACATGAAACTGTTAAACCTCGAAGGACTGTCGACTGTCGGAGTAACAGAAGAGCATTGTTCGTTAGTGTAATAGTCAAAAATCGTTGACTGCACCTGGGAGAGTACATACCTTGCACTCGCACTCATTGAGTACCGGAATTACAATAACGTATAGTTAGACAGATGGTAAATGGATTGTACACCGAACGGAAGCCCCACGCAACCCCTACGCAACTCCCCACAAACTGCTCGGTAGCCCAATGCAAACCCTACGCAAATACATGTAGCATGCAAAACAGAACGCAAATGGTACGGAAACTTTTTAATGATGCCTACTGTAAGTATCCTCACACGGAAGATGGGATAATAGTGACTGTGGTGACATATAGCATGGGTTCACACATCAGCTTTCCGTTCTTTTGCCCCTACATTTCAGCAGCAGATTCAGCAGCTGGCTCGTTCCCTCTCACCCACAATGTTCTGCATTAAGTGAATTTGTATGTGTAAGCTGAATGAAGTGTCACCAGTTGGGGTAGTGAGGATCGTCCTCTGGGCACTAGGCTTGCATATGAATATCTGTAATGACCATTGTACTAACATCCTATTAATGAAGGCTAGTAGCTCTCAAATGCATCGAAGAGTTGGCTCAAAATCATTTGCCGACCTTGTATTTGCTCAATAAACTGTCCAATGGGTAACTGGCACCACCGCCACTAATTGAAACTGTAATCTTACTTGCTGCCATACTTGATAACAACCCAATGACTGAAAGCAATAATTACCTACTAACAATCAAATTAATGCTGTGATGTCTTGAGACAATTTCTATTCCTATATTCATCTTCTATACATGACCATTCTGTGCAGCATCCTAAACCAAATCAATGTCTAATACTGAACTACATGCTCCCCTATACCTATTCACTACCTTTGAAGTACAGTAGGCGTCATTAAAAAGTATGCGTTTCCGTTCCATAGTACGGCTGTTGCATGGGCTCCCATTAAAAAAAAAAAATGGAAGAAAAATGGGGCATGTCCGGGCTCTCAATTTCCATTAATTTGTCACCCATTCCATTTTTTTCCATCCCATTCCATCCTGTTCCCGTTTTGTTCCATTCTTCCACGTGTCAATGGCCTGAGTCCAGGTGCAAAGTCGCACGAAGCAATTCGTTCTTCCCATCCCTTTGCTACTGACGTTGAGCTGTATCTCTTGGGTAGCTGTCACCTGTGGACTAGCAAGGATGTCCTGACAGGCGGCCCTTCGTGCTCTCCAGGAGCTGAATCGTAAGTGTATCCTCTGCTTGACAAAATTGTGCTAAGTTGGACAGCAGTCGTTTCATCATCTTTATACATCTGCCATTCTATGATCTCTCTTGCGGCCTCAGCTTCGATGGACGTCCGCTACCTGAGCGTTGAGAGGTAGACCCAGTTTGTTTGAACTTCAACAAAAACTTCCTGATGCCACTGTAGCTCACCTTCACACCTTCCTTCTTGAACAGATACGCGATCTTTCTCGAGCTATACCCTTCTCTGTAGTATTTTATGATTCTTCTCTTTGTGTACTCATCGAATACCATCTTCGACTGGCTTCACTAAAGTGACGACTGAAAGTGTGAAAACGGTTTAGAAAACGGAACAGACTAGACCGGAATGGAATGGAACAGGAGACCAATGGAACAGAAAGGTTCGCGGAACAACAATGAGAAACTGGAAATTGACACGAACAGAACGGGGTGGGCTATTCCATAGAATGGCCATTGTACAGAACAGAAACACGTACTTTTTAATGACACCTACTGTACATCACAGCATTAGCCTTCAATCTTCACTTATTGCACGGAGTGTGTAATACACTCAATCACCCTATCATACACTTTCTTGACATTGAGAAATGAAGTGTTACTAGAACTGGCTTTTGTTTTGTATGTGAATTATAATTGTTAGCATGCTGTTTCAAAGTACAGTATGGGTCTGTAAAAACTTTCTGTTTTGTGTTTATTAAAACACGCATCGTGTACGTTCCACGTTGGAAAGACCTGAAATTGACGAACACGCACTGTACAACAGTACGTTCTACGCAGCGTCTATTTCAGTGAAATGCAATTTTTTCAGCCACGTGTTGCGTAGAAAGGTTGAAGTGTCAAAGTTGGAAAGATTATGTCTGCCAAGATGTCCCTAAGATAGGCACTACAAGAGCGTAGCAGTAAGCTGGCCCAGCTGTGCCACCGTGGTCTCGTCATTGCTCTTCCTTCGCTCATATATCTGCTTCAATTCATCACTCACTTCGCTGCAATAGCTGCTCCCAAGGCTTTCGTACGATTGTACTACTTTCCTTGTAGCCTCGCAAAAACTTCAGTGTCGTATTCCGACTCACTACAATATCTTCCTCTAGGAGAAGACGCGAAATAGTCGGGGGGGGGGGGGTTCTTTCTCTGAACCTGAACTAAATGCACTGCTTAGTGTACTTAGTGAAAACTACTGTTGTTCTACAACCAAAATGCTGCCTTCCGTTCTCACCTCGCTATTAAACGGTGCACGTGCCAAGCAAAACACAGAATGCAATAAAAATGGAAACGGTATGAAGACGGAATGGTAAACATCGTTGCACAACCATTGCACGAACACGGAATGGAAATGTTTTACTGACCCATACTGTATATAAAGGAACACTACTGATCAGTACAGTACTGATCAGAGACAAGGTATAACACAAGCGCATTCTGCATGTGTTTGTCTTTGGAGACGAACGTGTTTGTCTCTGGAGATGAACACATTTGTCTCCAGCGATGAATGTGTTTGCCCTCTCGTGTAAACGCTTTTGCTCCCTGCTGTAAACTCGTTTGCTGGATGCATTTAGTTGCGTGTACCATCCTAGGTACGTACCCACCCTTTTTTGCACATGTGCCACTAATTCCCTTGTGATCGTGTCGCCGCGACGTCGATACATATGCGTACGCAAACAGAGTTTCAAACACACATACGCCTGCACACAGACATGCTGAATGCTCGTATTCATAAGATGGTTAGTCTCCTCACTGACTTGCTTGCACGATACTTGCTCGGTAGCAGAAAACTCTGAGGCGTCACATACCACACAGCGACACAATACGAGCAGCACGTGCAAAAAATGGGAGTGGGTACTACAAACGGTATACGCATTCAGCAAGCGTGTTTGGACAAACATGTTTACACACGAGGGCAAACGTGTTCATTGCTGGAGACACGCGTTCATCGCTGGAGACAAGTGTGTTCATCTCCGGAGACAAACGCGTTCGTCTTCGGAGATAAATGCATTCGTCTCTGGAGATAAACACGTTTGCGTTATACATGTACCTTGTCTGTGACCAGTACTGTAATTTCCCAGCATGATGTACAATGTGATGGTTGTACCTAAAATACATTTGTAGTTACCACAATGGGCTGTATTTAGGGGGGAGTGGATAATAGCTAGCACTATGGAATGCTTTCATGGATTGTGATGTTGCAGTGGAATTTGTGCACTGAAGTTTTGATGTAGTGTAGCCTCTGAAAACATAATGAAAAATTACTCATTATACTTAGAATCTATAGATAGGACTGGACTAATAAGTGTGGTGCACTAAATTCCAATTAATGCACACCTGGCTGGCACAAAATGTCAGCAGTACAATGGTTGTTAGCTGCTGGGCTATCAGATGCATAAATCATCATGAAGAAAAGTGTGGGCTTGGCTTCTTTTGCTTTTCAATGCAACCAAGTGACAGATGAAAGAGGTGGATTACTGGCATAAGGACCAAGATTGGCAGTTGAGCAAACAAACATGTACATTATTCGCAGAGAGCACTTAGTATCAGGTAATGACAGACCTGTACATGATAGGCGTATAAGTGGGAACTTGTAGTTATTGTTTCATTCTGTTTCAGGAAAGCCAGTAGAGAGGTTTGATGACATTATGTCCCGACTGTGTTTGCCCACTCCATGATGTCAAGGACTCTTGAATTGAGCGCCAAAAGAGGAGTGATAAAAGGAGAAAAGTTGTGGAGGCAGAAGAGTTTGACAAAGAGAACAGATGAGTGGCAGAAGAATGTGAAATGAAAGGTATTGAGAATGCAGCAGAAAGTCTACTACTTCTTAAGGACCCTAGGAAGGTTCATGCAGAAACTCAATCTGAGACCAAAGAACGGAAGACAATGGGAAGTCAGTGTTCTACTTTTGCTTCGTCTTGTGCTCCAAGCATTTGCATACTTGAGGCAAGGAGTCCACTTACCGATGAATGCATTAAGTGTTACACTGGCTTGCTATCATGTGCGGTATTTAACCATCTTGCTACATTTTGAGCACTTGCTGCCCTATTCTTTCTTGATCAACTTACTTGCTGAAGACCTTGCTTATTGGTTGAATAATTGGCTCTTCAACTGCTTCTGACATATTCAACAGATACATGTACTTAATGCATCTACATCTCTGGTTTCTAATTAAGTGGCCAGTGCAAGCCATGCCAACATGCCTCTCATTTTGAAGGATCTGTATCCTCACACCAAGTGCATTACTGACTGCTCAGAAATTTACATAGAGCAACCACACTCCTATGAAGCAAAAGCAGAAACATAATCAAGTTACAAAAGGAACAACACAATCACGTTTCTTGATTTCAACTACATACATAGCTTCACCTTTGCATGTATCTGAACATAGCACTCTCTTTGGATCTATTACTTGGCTGCTTGATTGATTTTTCAGTAAGCAGAATAGATAAAAGATATGTACATGTCCCAAGTAGTGGTTTGGTGCTTGGTACACTGGACTCCCAGTCACTAGGCCCAGGTTTGATGCTCAGGATGGAAGTTCTTTTTCACCTGAGTCACCAGAAATACTCATTTTATCCATCACCAGGTGCTGACGTCATACATTAACATCTTAGACATGAATCCACCTATGGCCCCTCCTCTGATGGAGAGGTGTTTCCAGTCAATGCCTAAGGGAGCTCTGGTGGCACAAGATTAGGGTGGCTGTTAGTGACTCACAATAGTGCCTCACTCAAAAACATCCTCACATGCAGCTTCTAGCTCCTTTGTGGATATTTTGCAAGATTTAATTTTCTTTAGAGCTGTAAGGGGTTGAGGGAGCTTGCAGAGGACTGGATCAGGAGGTGGAATAGATGGACTTTGTGGATTTAATGAGGAAACACCACAGCAGAATGATAGTAGAGTGCTTTTTAATGCACTCAAAAGGACCTCCTCTGTATTTGGAGGAGGCTTTCTAACTACGGAACTTTCAGTGTCATGTGAACTTTTTCCTCTCTTTGGTCGGTTAATTGTGATCGGAGATAGCTGGATTTTAAGTTAGATATTAAAATCATAGGAACATATCACGGAAGTAACATACCTTGTTACAGAATGTCTCATTCCACTTGCACCCTTGAGATGTGTAGCCCAATCTCACAGCACACTCCACATGACAGCTGCTATATGTGAGCATCTTTCACCAAGCCTAGTATAGATGAGATTCAAGAATTAAACATTCCAGAAAACAGGCATGCTCACTTACCTTAAGGTGACTATTATTTACAAGTACATTTTTTTTGCAATTTTGGGATTATCATCATTTTGCAGGTATTAAATTTTGCTATTTTCACTTGTGACTGAGATTACCAATCATTCAAATGTAATGTTGACAAGACTAAAAGCTAGTAAAACTTTTGTTTGCATGTACAAACGTTTTTGTGCCAATCCGCAAAGATTGGTACCCGCAAAAAATTGTCACCTTAAGGTACCCTGCATTACAGGTGCAGTGAGCGCAGACTATATGGCCATCAGTGATGATCCAAGGCTTGTGTACATTATTCAGGGAACACTGGTTTGGGTTCACCTTCATTTTCAGAAACTGGCACCAGGAGCTTCCACTACGAAAGGCTGTAGACAGCACATACACAAGCGAACAATGCTTCTTTTTAAGAAGCGGAGCTTGAGTAACGTCACTGAATACGTGCCAATAGCCAAGGCCTAGATGCTGATGCTGAGATGAAAGTAAAGCATTTATGTCAGGACAAGACTGGTACTTGTCAGGTCTAAAGCAATGATGTTCTGACATTATGTCAGCATAGCCAGACTCAAAGTAGTGTAGGCTTCCATCTGCTTTCAGGAGAGGTTATTCCTTAGTGTAGGTGCCAGGCATGACTATAAAATGCGCGACATATTCAATTCTTAGCCAAAGGGTCATGTTGGAACAGAATCTATCACTCCACGAGTAGGGTCTGGCAGAGGTTATTAGTATGCATTGCCCTGAGGTTTGACATGTCCTTACGCAGCCACTTATCACATACATTTACTCTACCTAGGCTTATATTCGTGCCTGGCCATGGTTTTCACACATACTTAACAGGCGGATAATATTACCTCTAATTACTGCTCCAGATTCGGCTACTGAATCTGATTGGTCAGAAGGTAATTCATACTAATAACCTCTGCTAGACCCTACTCGTACTTCGTGCTCGGAGTAGGGTCTACCTTGATAGACTAGAGACAGGCCAATAGCTTCCAAGCTTTTCACAGTATTTCTTCCTGGCCTGCCAATTTAATGAGTCGACGTAGCCATTACACATGGCGGTACCACTGACAGGGTGATACACTAGCACTCCACGCGCTTTTGCCAACCAGGTGTGCGTGAAAGAGAATTTAGCGCACTGCTATAACTACATGTCCAGTCCTGTGTATAGAAAGGTGAATAGAAATACGCTGTACAAGTGCTAATCTGGTACACAATAGGCTAATAATTATTATTGCTTATGATTGCTTATAATTGTGTTTTCATACAGGAAGTAAAAGCACCTTCACCTTTGGCGATCTCTCGAGAATGAGGTGTTGATCTTCATGTATTATACAGTGCATGTGTTTGCAATTTTTTCACCATTTTTGTTGATTCAGTGTCAGGTGTACAATAGCATGAATTATATTATGTTGTTAACTATAGAATGCTGGGAATCGTGGGGTGAGCATCGGCGAAATGATTTGTTCTGTGAAGCATCCCATACCAAGCAGTGTTTGTGATACAGAATTTCCCAATGCACGTGACTTGGCAATGAGACGCTACTGCCCTGTACAGTCAACTGCTAATTTGCACTGATAGCTGTCTGAATGCTGCGGTCACACTCTTCTGAACTGTGCAGACTGTGCTTAGGCTACTCTCTGGTACGTAGTGGTTAATACTGTGATACATCCGGAGAGCAAGCTGGGTTTCTACAGTTCTTCTTGTCACTCGCTGAGTGAGGAACGTCACTTTTCACCGCAGACTACGTAACAAGGAAGGTATAACGCGTTTTCTGCGTCAAAAGTAAAGCGCTTATTTCCCGTACACTCAGCAACGACGATGGGGTTAGTCCATACTTTCATGAGGTCGACCTTTAGATTATGAGGTCTGTCTGTAGCCTTATGAGATCGACCTGCTACTTCATGAGGTAGGTCTGTAGCTTCATGATGTCGACCTGTTAATGGGGTCAATCCGTTACTCGAGTACTGCATGAGGTTGGTCCACTACTCTGTGAGGTCCGTGGTTAGTACAAAGCTATTCTGTCATCGGGCTCACCCCAATCCATAGGCGTAGCACGCCGAGTCCCGTTATGTTTTTGTGTTGCTAGCCTACCCTTACCCCTTGCCCCGTCACACGACCAAGGCAAGGGACTAAGACTTGTGTCTGCAGCCCGCCGTGTCGCTCTGTGCGCTGCGTCTTGTTCACAGGTACCATTGCATTCGTAGAGGTTTATAGGTGAACTTGTCCCTAGCCTACCCCTTGCCCCGTCACACGACTAAGTCCCTAACCTACCCCTAGCCCTGTCATACGGCCAAGTCCGTATAGACTAGTTTTATCCCTAGCCTTCGTCGTCTAGGGCGCTCTGTTCAGGCGCGCACCAGTGGCCTTTAACCCCGTAGGATATCGATTGCCGTAGCCCCACAATCCAAGGCTAATCTTTTTTTTGGACGTACTTTCGACTTAGTCCGAGTGCAACACATTCTGCGCATGCGCAGTAGAGGCTGGGGCGGAGCCTAGCCCTGAGCAAATAATCTGGGGGCGAGGTCTGTGCATGTGTGGTAAAGACGCATAGTCTCGCAAGGGTCTGGCTCGCAAGACTACATACCGTGAGTAGATGTGCAAGGTAAGTAACATGCATGAGAACAGGTACTGAGTCACCGCTTCCCAGCATTCTGCCGTCCAGCTTGAATGTTTCTTGGGTTCATTTCGGATTGCAAGGTAGTGCCTCGATTGTGTTAGCTCTTCTGCTGCCTTCTGGAACACAAGTTATCCTTTCGCTAGGTCGTCAAGACACCTGCCCACCCTCCCTCTCCCTGCTGCTGTAGCTTGTACAGCAATTCATTCAGTTTGCCGTGCCGTAGTTGACTAGCTTGTCTAGTAGCTGTATCAATCCCACCTGAATTGTTGAAACTGATGCAAGCTTTGGGCGCAACCTCAGTGGAGCTGAGAGCTTAGCAGCAGCAGGAAGGAGAAAAAATTCTCATGGAAAGGGTAGGCAGGTGTCTGGACGCCCTAACAAATGCTCACTTCACAACCTTTTTTTAATCTGAAATGAACCCAAGGGCAAGGGACATAGAATCCACTCTTCACATAGAAACACTCAAGCTGGGCAGCAAGGGAAGTGGTGACTCAGTACTTGTTCTCATGCATGTTACTTACCTTTCACATTTACTATGTACGTATATACAGCTTACAGTATATGCATAGGCCTCGTTCCCAGATTATTGCTAAGGCTAGGCTCCGCCCCACCCGCTACTGCGCTCGCGCAGAACGTGTTGCACTCGGAGACTAAGTCGAAAGTACGTCCCAAAAAAATTTGCACGGTCCGGGAAAATTTTTTTGGAACCACTTTAGACTTAGAATTTTCTTCAAAGCCAAAGTACGCATGCGCAATCGTGAGACCACACCCCTTCGAATGGAAGCAGAAGACGCTTACTATTCAGCGCACTAGGTAGCTTAAAGGGGAGAGTGAAGACGCAAGCAGCGTGTTGTGTGAGAAAATTTCGACAGCTGTAGGAAGTAGGAAAGGTATTCAGAAAGGCCTGACTATCACCAGGAGCATTAGTCAAGCAGGGGCAAAGACTTCAAGTACAATCGTGCGTGTAGTGCTGTAAGTCTCTAGTGTGCATGATCATAGATGGGGGTACGAACACAGTGATACGTGAGTAATACTCCTGTCAAGGGGTAAATTTCACCTTCTGACACTTCTTGCAGTTTGCTTTCAACATCATATGCATGTAAGGGAGTACAGCCGATGCCCCTTTCTGTGTTTTTATGAAGTACCTAGAGCTCTCCTTGCCTTTGCCCCTGCTTGACCATACATAAACGAGCGGGATGCTTGACTAATGATGACGCTCAAGCCTTGCTTGCCTTGCTGCTAGTGTCTTCAAACTCCTCTATATGTAAAGAATAAGCGCCTTCCTTCCACAATCAGCGTTCAAAGGGGTGTGGTCTCACGATTGCGCATGCGTACTTCGGCTTTGAAGAAATGTCTAAGCTGAAAGTGGTTCCCAAAAAAGGAATTCGCACGGTCCGGGCTAATTTTTTGGACGCACTTTCGTCTTAGTCTCCGACTGCAACACGTTCTGCGCATGCGCAGTAGCGGTTGGGGCGGAGCCTAGCCCTGAGCAAATAAATCTGGGGGCGAGGCCTGTGCATGTGAGAATGTACCGCGAGCCAGACCCTCCGCTAGGCCGAGAGGGTCTGGTTCGCGAGACTACATGCCGTGAGTAGATGTGCAAGGTAAGCAACATGCATGAGAACAAGTACTGAGTCACTACTTCCCGGCATTCTGCCGTCCAGCTTGAATGTTTCTTGGGTTCATTTCGGATTGCAAGGTAGTTCCTCGCTTGTATTAGCTCTTCTGCTGCCTTCTGGAACACTTCGCTAGGTCGTCAAGATACCTGCCTACCCTCCCTCTCCTTGCTGCTGTAGCTTGTACAGCAATTCGCCGTGCCGTAGTTGACTAGCTTGTGTAGTTGTAGCTGTACCAATCTCCCACACGAATTGTTGAAAGCCAATGCAAGCTTGGGGCGCAACCTCAGTGGAGCTGAGAGCTTGTGAGCAGCAGGAAGGAGGAGAAAAGGTAAAATCTCATGGAAAGGGTAGGCAAGTGTCTGGACGATCGACCTAAAAAATGCTGACTTTTGTCCCAGAATACAAGCAGAAGTGCTCGAGGCACAGCCTTTTAATCTGAAATGAACCCAAGAGACATATAATCCACTCTTCACATAGAAACACTCAAGCTGGGCAGCAAGGGAAGTGGTGACTCAGTACTTGTTCCAATGCATGTTACTTTCCCTACACATTTACTATGTATATATACGTATATACAGCTTACCAGTACATTCTCACCAGCACAGGCCTCGCCTCCAGATTATTGCTCAGGACTAGGCTCCTCCCCACCCGATAGTGCGCATGCACAGTACGTGTTGCACTCGAGGACTAAGACGAAAGTATATACGTCCAAAAAGATTAGCACGGTCCGGGCAAATTTTATGGGAACCACTTTCGACTTAGAATTTTCTTCGAAGCCAAAGACGCATGCGCAATCGTGATACCACACCCCTTTGAATGCATAGCATGTGGAAGTAATGTAAGGCGCTTACTCTTCAGCGCACTAGGTAACCGCTCAAAGACGCAAGCAGCGAGTTGTGTGAGAGAATTTCGGTGCAAGCAACAGCTCTAAGAAGTAGGAAGTGTATTCAGAAAGGTCTGAGCATCACCAGGAGGACAGTCAAGCAGGAGCAAAGACTCCAAGTACAACCGTGCGTGTATAGTGCTGTAAGTCTCTAGCTAGGGTGCATCATCATAGATGGGGTTATGAACAAAGTGGTATGTGAGAAAAAATACATAGAATATTCCTGTCACGGCGTAAATTTCACTTTGTGACACTTACCTGCAGTTTGCTTTCAACATCTTATGCATGTAAGGGAGTACAGCCGATGCCCCTTTCTGTGTTTTTACGATTGGTATGAAAGTATCTAGACCACACCTTGCCTTTGCCCCTGCTTGACCATAGATAACGAGCGGGATGCTTGACTAAAGCTCTTGATGACGCTCAAACCTTTCGTCATGACTGAATACACTTCCTTCTTCCTACAGCTGTTGCTTGCACCGCAATTCTCACACAGGGCGCTGCTGGCGTCTTCACTCTCCTAAAGAGTAAACGCCTTCCTCCACAATCAATGTTCAATAGGATTGCGCATGCGTACTTCGGCTTTGAAGAAAAGTCTAAGTCGAAAGTGATTATTCGCACGGTCCGGGCTAATCTATTTCTTAGACGAGTGCAATACGTTCTGCGCGTGCGCAGTAGCGGTTGGGGCGGAGCCTAGACCCTAAGCAAATATTCTGGGGGCGAGGCCTGTGCATGTGAGAATGTACTGGCATAGTCTCGCGAGCCAGACCCTCCGCCTGCCGAGAGGGTCTGGCTCGCGAGACTACATACCGTGAGTAGATGTGCAAGGTAAGTAACATGCATGAGAACAGGTACTGAGTCACCACTTTCAAGCATTCTGCCGTCAAACGTGAATGTTTTTTTTGGGTTCATTTCGGATTGCAAGGTAGTGCCTCGATTGTGTTAGCTCTGCTGCTGCCTTCTGGGACACAAGTAAGCCTTCGCTAGGTCATCAAGATGCCTGCCTACTCTTCTGGACGACCTAACAAATGCTTACTTTTGTCCCAGAAGACAGCAGAAGAACTCGAGGCACAACCTGAAATGAACCCAAGTGACATAGAATCCACTCTTCCCATAGATACACTCAAGCTGGGCAGCAGGGGAAGTGGTGACTCAGTACGTGTTCTCATGCATATTACTTACCTTGCACATTTACTGTGTACGTATATACAGCTTACCAGTGCATTCTTAACATGTACAGGCCTCGCCCCCAGACTATTGCTCAGGGCTAGGTTCCACCCCACCCGCTACTGTGCATGCGCAGAATGTGTTGCACTCGGAGACTAAATCAAAAGTGCGTCCAAAAACAATTAGCACATTCCGGGCTAATCATTATTAGGACTTACTTTCGACTTTTTAATTGATTCTGCATAAGTATATGCTTGGCAACACAAATAGCAAGGAGTTGGTATACATTTAAAGGATCTACAGTCATTATCTAAATTATCAGTAGGTAAGTTGTTCCACAACTGGAGTGTCCAGGCAGGAAGGAACTCCGAAACTGTATTGTGCATACAAAAGGGACTAATCCTTTCGCTCTCAAAAGTGCGCATTTTTTGCACACTTTCTAAAACAGCGTAAAACTGGAGAAATATGGAACATTTGATGATGTAATGTCGGCACGCGGGCAATTTACTGATAAAAAAAAACACACCCCCCTTGAAGTGGCCTCTCGGCGCTTGGATGTGGCGGTTGGAGCTTTCATGTAGCTTTCATCTTTGCTATTGTATACTTTAAAAAAAACAAGAAGCATAGCAGGCAGTGTGATGAAGTGTCAGGAAGGGCTAGCGGTGGCTGGAGTGAAGTCTGGGCTCTGCAAGTAGCCATAAATGGGCCGAGTGGCTTCGATCTGTAGGAATACGGAGATTTGAATTGGTTGCCAGGAGACTTGCGGGCTATGCCGTTGCCATGGAGGTAGCCAGGCGACCGGAAGGGCCAGAGGTAAACGGAGATCTAAGAAAGACCGTGTCATGTTGTTTGCTCGTTCCATCGTGGGAACGCAAGTGAAAGGGTTAAACTGAGGAGAGATGTTGGAACGGGTAGCAACAGTCATTGATTGTTGAGTTAGAAGTTCCGGTGGAAAGTAGGAAAGCTGAGTGTGGTACTGATGTAAACTGATTATTCTCAAATATTCCCGGCGGCTGGCTAACATGGGAAGTATTAATACATACAGTAACTCTTCATAGCTTGCCAACCATCTGCCAGAACAAATACGCAGGGCACATTTCAATTTTTTGTCTTAACTGTGTAGGAGTCCCACACTTGGCAAGCGTATTACAGAATAGGCTGGATCATGGATATAAACAGATGGCACAGGAGGCTCCTGTTCATAGGACTCCCTCAAGATCTGTACCTCCTGTGGCTAGCTCTGGAACTGGACCAGTAACTCCTCACTCTAGTTTCAAGATTGCCCAGGCTGGTGAACAGCTTGAAACCAACTACTCAGTTCATGAACTGCCTGAATCTAGTGGAATGGAGCCTGAAGAATGCCAGTTGATCAACCAGGCACTGCTGACTTGTATAGAGCTACTTGAGTCAGAAAAGAAGATGGACTCAAAGAATGACAAACAATTTTTTCGAATGCCTACGGCATGATGACAAGTTGGTGCAGTTCTATACAGGCTTCACTTCTTTCACTTTGTTTTTAGCTTTCTTTGAGTTACTTGGCCCTGCTGTGGACCATTTGAGTTACTGGGGGTCAAAAGAATTTGTACGCAGCGTCGTCGGCTCAGGAAAGTAGACCCAAAGAACCAGCTGTTTTTTGTGCTAGTTAAACTGCGTTTGAACTTACGTCACAGAGATCTTGCATTTCGTTTTGGGTTCTCAGTTTCGCAGGTTTCTCAATACATCACGACTTGGATTTGTTTTTTATACAGGGAACTTCAAGACATTGAGTGGATTCCATCTATCGCTCAAGTATTTTGAACTCAGCCTGCTGATTTCAGAGAAAAATTTCCCTCCACATACGCCATAATTGATGGAAGTGAAGTGTTTATTGAAACACCACCGGACATTCACCTCCTGTCTTCGACTTGGAGTCAGTACAAGCACCACAACACAGTAAAGTTTCTTGTGGCATGTACACCAAATAGGGCTATGTTTTTCATATCCCCGGTTTATGTAGGAGCGATTTCCGTGTAATTGCGTGAATGAAAGTGGGAGTGTGTGGGTGTGGCAGCCTTGATTGATAGTATCACTATGTGTATGTATGTGTCTGTGTGTGGGTGGGAGTGGGTGTAATTGTGTGGGAGTGTGTGGGCAAGTGTGGGTGTGATTGTGTGGGAGTGTGGGGGTGATGTGGGTGTGTGTGGGTGTGTGTGTGTGTGTGGTTGTGATTGTGTGGGTGTAATTACGTGGGTGAAAGTGGGAGTGTGTGGGTGTGGCAGCCTTGATTGATATTACCACTATGTGTGTCTGTGTGGGTGGGTGTGGGTGTGATTGTGTGTGGGTGGGTGTGGATGGGTGTGAATGTGGGTGTGATTGTGTGGGTGAAAGTGGGTGTGGGTGGCAGCCTTAATTGATAGTACCACTGTGTGTGTGTGTGTATGTATGTGTAGGTGTGGGTGTGGTTGTGACTGTGTGGGAGTGTATGGGTGTGATTGTGTGGGTGTAATTGCAAGGGTGGAGGTGGGTGTGTGGGTGTGGCAGCCTTGATTGATAGTACCACTGTGTGTGTGTATGTGTGGGTGTGGGTGTGGTTGATTTTGTGGGAGTGTGTGGGTGTGATTGCGTGGGTGAAAGTGGGAGTGTGGTTGTGGCAGCCTTGATTGATATTACCAGTGTGTGTGTGTGTGTGTGGGTGTGTGTGGTTGTGATTGTGTGAGTGTGGGTGTGATTGTGTGGGTGTGAGTGCGTGGGTGAAAGTGGGAGTGTGTGGGTGTGGCAGCCTTGATTGGTAGTACCACTGTGTGTGTGTGTGTGTGTGTGTGTGTGTGTGTGTGGTTGTGATTGTGTGGAAGTGTGTGGGTGTGATTGTGTGGGTGTGGTTGTGTGTGAAAGTGGGAGTGTGTGGGTGTGGCAGCCTTGATTGATAGTATCACTATTGTATGTGTCTGTGGGTGGGTGGGCGTGGGTGTAATTGTGTGGGAGTGTGTGGGCGAGTGTGGGTGTGGTTGTGTGGTGGGAGTGTGTGGGTGTGATTGCGTGGTGAAAGTGGGAGTGTGTGGGTGTGGCAGCCTTGATTGATAGTGTTTGTGTGTCTGTGGGTGTTGGTGTGGGGGTGTGTGGGTGTGATTGTGTCGGTGAAAGTGGATGTGTGTGGTTGGTTTTATGAGTGTAGTTATGTGGGCGGAAATGGAGATTTTCATGCATGTGTCTCCTGGAGAGTTTGCAGCAATCTTTTACGTGTGTCTCTCCATTTTCTTCAGTGAATTCTGAATGCTCTGACAAGGTCTCCCACTATTCCGATGACAGCGATGTGGACTCTACCGACGATTCTGTGGAAGAGGATGACAACTCAGATGAGGAGAGTGATCTGGAAGGGATGGCACCAACCACTAAGAGGTGTAAGGTCGCACGAGGCAAGGCTCTCTCGGCTTCCCTGAAGTCGTGAAAGTATCCTACCTTTCTTGGAATGCATGGTCCTACCCAGCAGGTTAATCCCAATGATGGCAGTGTCCTGGACTATTTGTTGTTTCTTTGGCCAGCTGCTCTGTGCCAGTTGATTGCTGTGGAGACAAACAGATATGCATTGCAGAGAGGGGTGTCTGGTTGGTGTGATGTTACAGGAGCTGAGGTTTGGACTCCTAGGTATTGTAATTCTAATGGGGTTAAATAGATTGCCCAGGATTAGCAACTACTGGAGTACAGACTGCTTCATAGGCATACCAAACCTGCATCGCCACATGTCACTGGCTAGATTCTGGGCATTGTGGAGCAACCTCCACCTTGTTGATAACCAAAGCATGCCACCTACTGGTGGTATATGTCATAAAGTCAAACCTCTTTTAGATGCCTTCGGACATACATTCTTGACATGCTATAATCCAGGGCAGGAGCTTTCTGTAGACGAGGGAATGGTCAAGTACAAGGGACGGGCGGGTGGAAAAGTGTGCATGCCCAAGAAGCCAGTGAAGTGGGGACTCAAGGTTTGGTGCTGCTCCTGTGCTTCCTGTGGCTATCTCTGCACGTTTCAGGTATACCAGGGTAAGCCTACTGACCCAATAACAGGTAAGAAGACTCCAGAAAAGGAATTAGTTATGAGTTGTATCGGAGCTGGTTGCTCCCTTTGCAGGACTTAATCATGTGGTGTACTGTGACAATTTTTACTCTAGTGCTCCCCTTGTAGATAAGCTGGCTGATGACAAGGTATTCTTTGCAGGAACTATTAAAAAGTCTACGAAGGGGTTTCCAGATAGCCTGAAGAAGGTCCACCCACCCAGAGGTAGTTATGTATCTGAAACAGTAGGTTCTAACACTTATTTTGTTTTTCAGAACCGTAAGGAAGTATGTTTTGTGACAAATGTGTTTCCGGAACACATGGATAGCTAGGTAGCTAGACTACAGCCTGAAGGAGTTCTCCGAAAGCAGTCTGTTCCTCCACTTCTGCCTACCTACAATGTTTATGGGTGGAGTTGACAGAACTGCCCATATCAGGAAGACATACGGTTTTGATAGGAAATCCAAACGCTTTTGGCTGAGGATTTTCTTTCAATTTTTTGACTATGCTATTGATAATGCATATTTACTCTACAAACATAACTGTAGGACATACGGAAGTCGGCCTATGGATCTACTTGCCTTTAGTTTGGAGTTAGTACACCACCTTTTGGAGCAGAAAGGGGTGAGACCAGGAGCTGGCAAAGAAAGAGTAAATACGGTGAGAGAGTGAGAGAGTGTGTTACTTGTTCAAGTTTCAGATGTAGGTTTGAAGAGGGGTAGGTTCCGCCAGTGTCAGAAGAGTAAGAGGATGCCACCACGATCTACATCGTTTGCCTGTGGAGTCTGTCGTGTTCGCCTGTACAAGACGACCAGCTTTACTGAATTTCACCAGCACTGACAGCTCCAAGTGACTCTTCTCTGTGTATTTGCGTGTTTGTAGTGCATGTACGTACATGTATGTTGAGTGTGTATTCAGTGAGATTTTGTGCTCTGCACTGTGTTTCCATTCATTTTGTATGTATGCATTTGCTTTTAGATCAGTTTTTTTTAATGATTTCCTGAAGTTCCCAAAATTGAAGCAACTCTTAACCCTTTCGCTCTCAAAAGTGCGCAGTTTTGCGCACTTTCTAAAACAGCGTAAAACTAGAAAAATATAAAACATTTGGTGATGTAATGTCGGCATGTGGGCAATTTACTGATAAAAAACTCCAACGCAGCCCTTGAAGTAGCCTTTCGGCGCTTAGATCTGGCGGTCGGAGCTTTGATGTAGCTTTCATCTCTGCTATTGTATACTTAAAAAAAAAGCAAGAAGTCTAGCAGGCAGTGTGCTGAACTGTCAGGGAGGGCTAGATGTAGCTGCAGTGAAGTCTGGGCCCTGCACGTAGCCATAAATCGGCCGAGCGGCTTCGATCTGTAGGAATACGGAGATTTGAATAGGTTGCCAGGAGACATGCGGGGCACGCTGTTACCATGGAGGTAGCCAGGCGACGCCCAGGCGCTAGGCGACGCTTCGACCCGAGGGGTCGGAAGTAACCGGAGATTTTAAAACTACCGTGTCACATCGTTCGCTCGTTCTAGCGCAAGAACTCAAGCGAAAGGGATAAGGGAGCCTGTTTGAGGTTTGAGATTGCAGCAGAAAGTAGAGTCACCGCAAGCTTGGAACGGCAGAACATTTCTGGCAGTGTATGGGCATTTGATCTCTAGAAACCAAATAGATGCTGCACATTACCGGGGTGATACACAGCTCCATCAGTAGATGCGCAAAGAAAAGGATGTTCAGAGCTAATAAGGAATCCTGAAGGAGAAACAGTTAACTGGGGATGGCCATGTAACTGCTGTTACGCAATATACTCACGTACAGCATTCTGTTCGTTGTCTATCCCATCCTGTGTTGCAGAAGAAAAGTTCAATCCTCAAAACCAAGTATCTGGAGCTGTGGTTGGTCTTCGAGTGTATATTGCTCCAAAAAGAGAGGTGATGCGATATCGTCTGACAGAAAACCAGAGAAAAGTCTTTGCTCGCGCTTTTCTTTCTATTTCTCGTGCTTTAACAGCAGTGACTTTCAAGGTTTCTTGCGACTTGAAGATTTTCATCATCGATATTAACAGATGCTGGTGCTAATTGAGGCTGCTTTAATGTAGAATCCAGCAAAAAAAAGAAATAGCTAACCTCTCCTATTACCTTCTGCAAGAATGAGGGTAGCCTGCTTTGAATTTGGCCCCTATACTCGGATGAACGAGGATGAGTCTTCTAGAAGTTTCTTTACCGACTTCTGATAGTCATGCTTCTCAAAGCAGGTGGATGTAACTGGCAGTGTACTATCCTTTTTGGCCTTTGGAGCTTTCCATTTTCATGGTAAAGACGTGACTAAAGCGGGTTCAGTTTCAGCACCACTGATGGTAGGTAAGTTCAGATGAGGCTGGAACGATAAGGGGGTTGAGCAGTCAGGGCATGTAGGAGGGCGGACACGTGTACAGCTGGAGGACATCCTGAAACAGAGCATTACAGTATATGACTAATTGTGACCGGATCTGCGAAAACCGACCACCTTGTACCCGCCATCGAAATCGAGATAGCGCAATGAATGATATCATTGAGGTGTGGTCTAGGTCTGGTGAAAATTTGGAAGCGATCGCCTGTATAGTTTTGGAGATACAATCCTTAGAAGCACGGTGAGTCGGCTAATTTAGGCGCACGAGTTTTTCGGAAAGGGGTCTACTACTTTCACGCAATCCGATGCCCCCTATCACGTGCATAGCCAATGACGTAATGGCGTCAGTTGTTACTATACTACGTCTACAGGCTGGCCATGCATGCGCTAGCGTCGCGGAGCCACGCCTTTTCGCACGCGGCCTGGTGTACAGGGTTGCTCCCGAGGAACGTAACAAGCTGACCACAATACGCGATGTCGTTGGCGGGGGCGTGTTTTTAGCCTTGAGAGTTGGCGTGGCTTCCAAGAACCAGAGCGTAGGACGTCCGTACATTGAGGATGACTCTGTGTTGCCAAGTTGAGTGTAAAGTGTAGAAACTGTATAAACACGCAGCTATCATCAACTTCGCAGTCACCGGCCACCACAGCCAGCATAGCTAATGTCTCACTCCCTCCATTCAGACTCGCTGCTATCAGCCGCAAACACTGACGCGGTTGTCGGGATCATCGACTCCAGGAATAAAGGATACTCCACTAGCCCAACCCCAATTACTGTTCACCATGTTATACAACCACACTGGCACAGTCGTCTCTACTCTGACCTTCGGCCTCCGTAGGCCTACCCATTTCCCAACCCTCAGAGTCCTTAGTTTTGGGGGACCATGACTTGGGTACATTGTTTAAGATGATAGATGAGGCCTTGGCCACTTACTCGGAGACTGACACAGACAGGCAAGACAAATGCTACCCTCCAGCTCTTAACTCAGCATGGAAAAGGAACAAAAATGTTTGGAATGTAGAGCAAGGCTCATTCACACCCCTTGCGGTGTACCAGTTTGGAGAAGTGGGTAATGCTGCAATAGTCAGCTACAAGAAGCTTGCATTAATGTTAGCTGAGAAATAGGACCAGTGCTACGGCAGCACCTTGGGATGTATGAAAAGCAAGCTATTTGTGGCTCTCCTGAGATCTTTCATACACTGTATCTGAGGCACTCGGTCTACTGTGGGTGATGCAGAAACGCAAGCCAATCTACTTGTAGTAGCCGAGTCTAACGTCACTTAATTTGTCCCTGTTGCCTTGCCATCGTACTTTACTTTCTGTCATATAGGTATAACAGGGCATATTTTGTTTTCCTTATTTATATCAATGTGTATTTTTTATTTTAATAATGTTACTTGTTCATATCAATACCAATTTTAGTATTGAACTGAGCATACAATAGAGCAGGTGAAGATGTGGACGGAAGTGTGAAGGGAAGGTGAGGGACATGTGGAAGTTCTGTGTCATCCAAATTAGTGAACCACCTAGTCCTTCATTAGTGCTACTAGGGGACTGACATCCAACACAAACGATTGGTTGGTGACTGTCCTAAAACTGTCAAATATTAACGGCAGAGTGAAATAGCAAAGGCTTTTCCCGTAGCTGGTAGATTGGGCCACAAACACATCTCTGCCAAGTAGAAACTGGGTAATGGCATCTTCTTGCGTTGCCTTAGGCACTAGTACCTAGAACACAAGTTTGCAGCTATTCCTGCAAAGGAAACAACTCGCGTAGAAGCACACCAGGCCCTCTCCGCATGCGAGAAAGCGCGCACCAGCCGGTGCTTGTTCGCTACTCGACCACGCCTACTAGCTTATCACATGAGTGGACATGGGATGATGTGAAAGTAGCAGCCCCCTTTCCGAAAAACGGGCGTTTATTGCGGTTGCTAAGACGTGTTTTGCGTAGTCCGTATACTTCCGCGATACTTACAGTTTTTACACGAGTACTCGTGTCTACTTGTAATCGACTGATTATCCATACGATATAGCCATTAGTCAAGTTACAAGTCTTTAGCGTAGCTTGTAGATCATGTTCTTCGGCTTAGCAACGCACATCGTATACTAGACTATAACGGGGCGCTCGAATAGGCTGCATGTTACACGCTATAGCACTCGAACGGAAGCGCTGATGACAGTCCAACTCCACCATGATGTAGCTAAAGGACCTAGGATTACAGTGGCATAATAAAAAAGTTTGGGTCTAGAACTACATGACCGCGTTCAAATGTCCGTATCCCTAATGTACATATTTTACAAGGTGGTCGGTTTTCGCAGATCCGGTCACCTATTATGACCAATAAGAAAACTTACCCAGCAGCACAATCACACTTTGCTCAGCGAATGGTGGTGAAGTCCCCCTCTTTCCCAAGCAGCTCCTGTAGTCTTCCAGAGGCCCAGTGCGTGTAACCGCGTGCCAGAGCCCTGAAAGCACCATCTCCAGTTTGTCCAACGTTACCAGCCAAGTAAGTGTAAACAAGACCTACAGGAATAAAAAGATACATAGCTTGGCATAGAATCTAAGGTAGGGCCTGCCTGAAGTAACTTGAGGTATATAGCCAGCTAAATCCTCAAACGTTGCTTCCGTAACCTCCTAACTAGTTAGAGGAGGGGGTGGATTTGCTGGCAGCAAAACCTGTTCACCAGCTTCTCTTAAGGACATATACTTCCCCTGAATGTATGAGCCATTACAATCTACTATGCCAGCGCTGAAGAACTTGGGTAAGTGGCCGGGTGATAAACCCATGGCAGACAATACAGAGGAACGAGAAAACTGGTTCCTAGGACAGCACTCAGTCTCTGGCAACCTTTCCAGCGGAGTTTATGACGGTACTTTCGTCAGCAAGTACTACGGTTCGGGTTCTCAGTCTGAGTCCTTGCCTCAACCTGAAGGAGTGCCAGAAATTGAGGTAGCTACATATTCAAGAATAGTCTTGGCAAAATACATGCAGGTATTCTTGATTACAATGCCATGTGCAGGAACCCCCCCCCCCCCGCCACATCTCTACTCTAATTATCGCACACCTAAATTAGGTTCTAGAGTACTTTAATTTCCTTATTTCTTTCATAGTTTGCAGAGGTGTCAGCACCATCACACAGGTAACAGTTTAAGTATAGTGTGACGATCATAAATCCCACCAAGAAGTCTGATTACTCTGTTGAAAAGTTCACTATAAGTTACTTCAACACGATACAAGAACTCAAGGACATACTACATACATCATTCTCTGACAGAACCAATGGATATTCAAGTCGGTTACATTGTACCTAGGCATGGACTGCGTGGAAAACAAGAGTGGCTATGTGAAGATAGTGATCTGATCGAGATGTATGCACACTATGGAGGTACGAGAGATGTCCTTTGGTGTTTTCCAAAGGCTTCTGTCAGTGTTTAGTCTCGAAAAAGAGAAAGAACACAGTCACCCAAACCAACAAAATCTCATGACACAGCGAGAAAAGGACTTTGAAGTTTGGGAAATACTTAAGAAGCTCAAAGGTAAACATGAAACTACATATTCTCCTGAGCAGCTACATACTTGGGCTAACCTCATACAGATGAAAAAACACTCGTCTCTTGATTGTCCTATAAACTACCCATTCTTTAGAAATAGTGATCAAGGGAAAGGTATTACATTGAAGTCCGCATGCTGTTATACTTTGGGGTCCACAGCTGAAGCTTCTCCTAGTAAACGAATGAGTATGCGATGTGAGTTGATCGATCAACTTGGACAGTGTGTGAACCTCCTTGAAAAGGGAGCACTTTCTGAGGATCAGTATCAAGAGCTACAAAAAAGTACAATGACGCATATCAAAACAGTGTCTCTGCGCAAGTAAGTACAAAATCTTATGAACAAGTAACGTGGTGAAAAGTGGTGTTATGTTGCCTGTACATTTCCTGAAGCAGTGCCTTTGTGTTGCATCTGATATGTATATGTATATGTATTATGATTTGCACATACACATATCGTTATAAAATTAATGAAGACTCAAATTACACATACCAACAGCATGATATCCAACTGTTACACATTTCAGGAGAGATACGATCAAATGCACATTTAATTAACCGATTAATAGCGATAGACGCCGAACGGCGCTCTGCGCGTTATGACGCTAAATGGCGATAGACGCCGATCAGCGTCAATCTTACCCTGCGTCCGGAAGCGCCTCGAGCGCTGCAAGTATACACTCTAGCTCTGTCAAACTTCGTTTGCTAACTCAGCATGGGGAGGGGTAGTAGTTAAGTAACTAAGCAAATATGGATTACATAAGACTAATAACCGTAAAACGCGGACGAAGTTCATGTACAGCTGCGTAGTGCAGCTGTCTACAGTCAAACAACCGCAGCGTGTGTACGAGGTAAGCAAAGGCTGTTCTAAATGTAGAAGTCGTAGTAAACAATACAGTAAGCGTTCTAACTCTGCATGGAGGTAGACAATGCATTAAAAATAATATACACAATGCAAGAAGTAACAATAAACACATCCTCAGTATCAATGGCATCGAGAGACAACTTTGATGGGATGGAAAAGAGACCGTGGCTTTCTGTGGATGACGTACTGGACGAGTTGGATGCAGATGATCTGGAACCAGTCATGCAAGGGAGCGATGATGAAGAGTTTGTGCTGGAGGGGGCCGAGGATTTTGAGGAGTCTGATCCTGACTCGGACGCTGAAACGCAGGATGTCCTTAGTGGAGAGGATCCAACACTGACGCCCAGAGATCTACCCTCACCTCCTTCCCACACCAGTTCCACTACTACCCCTTCTCCTCCTCCTTCCGACACCAGTTCAACCCCTTCTCCACCACCTGAGTCACTCGTATGGACGACTGAATTAGAGCCAGTCGATATAGAGCCATTCACTGAGGCTGTAGGCCCAACGTTTGACATCCCTGCCTCCCCTTGTGAAGTGTTTCAACACTTCTTCACTGATGAGATCTGCAGCATGATCACTCAGCAGACCAACCTCTATGCCAGCCAGGTGATGGGAGCAGAGAGGTATTCCACATGGGAGAAGGTGACCGTGGATGAACTGAGGGCGTATTTCGGGTTCTCCATCTTGATGGGGTTGGTCCAGCTTCCAGCCATCAACGATTACTGGAGACGAGACCTGTACTTCCACTACTCACCCATAGCAGATCGTATCTCCAGAGATCGTTTCCGTGACGTCCACCGCTACCTGCACTTCACTGACAACAGCACTCTTCCCATGCGAGGAGAGCCAGGCTACGACTGCCTTGGAAAGGTGCGCCCAGTGATGACTGCCCTGCAGGAGCTCTTCCTTGACAAGTACAACCCCCACCGTGAGCAGTCCATTGACGAGGCTATGATCCCTTTCCAAGGTAGATCTAGCCTCAAGCAGTACCTGCCAGCAAAGCCCATCAAGAGGGGCATAAAGGTGTGGTGCCGGGCAGACCCGCATAACGGCTATCTGTCTGAGCTGCAGGTGTACACTGGTCGGGCAGGGTCTGGAGGTAGACAGCACAACTTAGGCGAGAGAGTGGTGTTGGACCTGTCGAGGAAGTTGGAGGGTCTCCACTACCACATGTACTTTGACAATTATTTCACCTCAGTATCCCTCCTCTCATCTCTGCTGTCGAAGGGCTTGTATGGGTGTGGGACTGCACGACAGTCATATGTAGGGTTTCCTGATGCCCTGAAAATGAAGGGGAAGGGGAAGCGAGAACAACGACGACTTGGCATGAACAATAGGTACATACACGGTACATATGTATGTCAGGACGTATAGACAGAGCTTTATACACACACACACACACACACACATGCACATGCACACGCACGTACACATGCATGTGCACACACACACACACACACACACACACACACATGCACATGCACGTACACACACACACACACACATGCACATGCATGTACACGTACACACACACATGCACATGCACATGCACATGCACACAAATACACACACACACACACACACACACACACACACACATGCACGCACACACGTGCACACGCACACACGTGCACACGCACACACGCACAAGCACATGCATGCACGTGCACACGTGCACACACACACACATGTATGCACACACGCACGCACATGCACACACACGCACACACGCATGCACGCACATGCGCACACACACACACACACACACACACACACACACACACACACACACACACACACACACACACACACACACACACACACACACACACACACACACACACACACACACACACACAACCATGTACATGTACATAATTATGTACATTCCTACATAATAATTATACATACCTGTATTGTTACCAATTTTTGTGCAGGGGAGACAGTACTGTCATGCAGAAGGGAAGCCTGGTTGCAACTTTGTGGCTGGATAACAAGGTTGTCACTGTCCTGTCCACCAACACCCAGCCTGACAGTACAGGGGCAGTGCTCAGGCGTCAGCAATCAGGCAGCAGAAGCTCCATCACATGTCCAACGTCCATCGTCCTGTACAACCGCTTCATGGGTGGTCTTGACAGGAATGACCAGCTCCGCAAGTATTATCATGTCCGCCTGAAAGGAAGAAAGCCATATAAATACATTTTTTGGTTTTTGCATGAGGTGAGCATCACCAATGCATACATACTTTTCATCCACTATTGCATTGCCACCAATCGCGATCCTGCAATGAAGTCATTGAAGGAGTTCAGGCTGGAGCTAGCCCGAGGGTTGATAGGGGACTACAACTCCCGTAAACGTCCCGGTCGTGGTGCTACAGTGAGACCAACCCTTGCCATCAGACACTTCCCTGTGAAGGCCAAGAAGAGCACAAAGAAGGGAGTAGGCCGGTGCCATTACTGCTCCAATATACGACAGCCTCCACGGAGAGGAGAGACAGTATGGTACTGTCCGGACTGCCAGGTGTACCTGTGTCACACTGGGCTGACAGATGGGAGTGATTGCTTCCTCCTCCATCACAGGTCCTAACCCCTGCACAATGAAGTTGCTTACCTCACCTACACATACATGTCATCCAATGTCATGCAGGTTTATGTAGTTTGTAAGCTATGCTAGGTTACTTGCACTTACTGTTATCAATCTCCCTGTTACCTCTGTCATAGATATCTCTCTTCATCCAACTAGGTCAGACAAAGAAGGTTTTGTGACTACAAAATTGCAGCGTCTATTCCAATGCAGCTACGTGTAACTAGCGTTGGGTAATGAAATAACGCACGCATAAAACGGACGCTAAGCTGCTAACCTCTACCTCGTGCGATCGTCTACCGATCGTCTGCCAACTTCTACGAGTGTGGAATTGAATATCTAAGGCTGTGGAAAGTTATATTTGCGTCCACATACGCACTAAGCTACTTGCAACCCACCCAGACACGCGAACAATCACTCACCAGTTGTGAAAAGCGGCTGAGACTTTTCCAACGTGGTCTGAAAAAGTCATGGGGACATCACGAGGTAGCACGTGAACAGTGCTTACAAAAAATGTGAACTTGCCTGTACAAAAGTTTTTCCGGTTCCTAGATATAGCTGTGTCTTCATTCCGTGGATGTCAAAGTTCAGTCCAATAATTAAATTCCGTATTACGGTATACGCGGGTGCGCGTAATAGCCGCAATTAATCGGTTAAAGGGATGGTGTCTTGCATAGCCTGCATAACAACACTGTTCTTTCAAATAATATTTTATACTACTGAATGCCAGTTCTGTAGGATTGTAATCGGTACTGTAAGGAGGAAGAAAGATAACTTTAATGCCACCTGCTTCAAATAAATCAGTAACCGCATCTACAATGATGAAAAGAACAGTTGTCCATCAGAACAACTGATATTGGAGCAATGCCATCATAAGGATGCATGTTAGGAATTAGGCTTCCACGAACAAAATCATAAAAATCATCTGAATTAACTGATTCAAGCTTGAACTCAGTAGCAACTACCCCAGCACTAGAAAGTGCTGCAATTGTAGATATGCTTAGACCTCTTTACTTGTAGGCGATGACACACCGGAGTTTCTCCTCGAATAGCATAACCATATTGGCGTATTGCATCTCGACGATCACTCCCCATCTCATTCAGGCATACTAGTTTTTCTATTGTATAATTCTCCAAAATATCAGCCATGGATACTCAAAATTTCTTTCAAGAGCAACCTTCTGCACTTTTTTGCGAGAAAAGCCGTGTCGATCTAGAAGTCGACAGATCGTAGAGGACAGAGACAGAAACGCCACATATCTTCTACTCGTTGACAATAACTCTCGCAAATACAAACAAGGGCTCTCTAATACAAGTCCAACCACAAAATCTTCAGAGGCTGTGAGGGCTCGTAAGTCAGCTCTCCCTCGTTTTGAAGAGTTTAAAACTTCTTCGGAGTTTTGAAATGTTTTGAAGACGTTGTAACGGTACCTACCCCGATGCTGAGATTTTGAGCTAATCTTCCAGTATGGTAGATCCATTGCCAAACGTTGCCAAACGATTTTTTAGCGAATATCATTGGAGTATGGTGCCTTTCTTGTAGGCTCAGCAGATGTCATCATTGTATCAGTGTCTCTTTACAAATGAAATCTACGCACCATTGAAATTCAAAATTCCGACAGAGTTGACGACGCGTATTCTCGACGCGCATGATCTCATCACACGCCATGCGAAAGGCGTACCGGCAACACAACGCGGCCCGGTTCAGACGGAACTGAAACCGTCAGTGCTACTATTTGCAGCGGCCACGCGTGGAGACTATATAGCAGTCGGAGAACTTGGTAACCCTCTCACGTGACGTTGTACAAAACAGCTGTGACTTGGGTGATACAGAAAATTTTGTCAATCTTGCAACGTGAAATATATTGAAATTGTACGCGCATGCGCACATCCTGAGCTGTTGCACTTGAACACTTGTGATATCAAGTAATCCTGAAAAAACAAGCACTTATAGCGAATACCTTCGATGGAGGATGCCATGGCAGAAAGAGGTGTTGGGGATAGGCCTCCAGGTCGTCGCTAACAATTTAGGGACTGATCATTCGACAGTCAGCTGGGTAGTTTCCTTGTTCAAGGCTACGAGAAGTGTACAAAATGCTACAGCAGCCTGGAATCTATTTCAGGGAACTTCAGACGGAAGTGTTGACACTTAGTGGTGTAGTCATTAGTGCTTCATCGCTTTGCACCTTTTCCACAGTGTACATTTTACCCACCAAAGAATGCAGATTGTGGTTAGGTAGAAGACAAAGAGCTAAAACAACAATTTGCTGTTGATGTCTCCTTATTCTTGTTTGGGTTCCCGCGATGGAACGAGAGAGCGACATGACACGGTCTTTCTTAGATCTCCGTTTACTTCCGGCCTTTCCGGTCGCCTGGCTACCTTCATGGCAACGGCATAGCCCGCAGGTCTCCTTGCAACCAATTCAAATCTCTGTATTCCTACAGATCGAAGCCGCGCGGCCCATTTATGGCTGCGTGCAGAGCCCAGACTTCACTCCACCTCTAGCCCTCCATGACGCTTCATCACACTGCCTGCTAAGCTTGCTTTTTTTTAAAGTATACAATAACACAGATGAAAGCTACATCAAAGCTCTGACCGCCACATCCAAGCGCCGAGAGGCAACTTCAAGGGGTGCGTGGGAGTTTTTTATCAGTTAATTGCCCGCATGCCGACATTACATCATCAAATGCTCTATATTTCTCCAGTTTTACGCTGTTTTAGAAAGTGCGCAAAAATGCGCACTTTTGAGAGCGAAAGGAATAATAAGCCTCACATGCTAATCTTTGTAGATGAGACTGGTTCATATTGTCGAGATGTAATGGGAAGATATGGCTATAGACCGAGTTTTAGTACGAGGAGGTAGTATTGTGATTATTTGGAAAACTTCAGTTCACCATGTGCCAAGGGTTCTATCAATCATCACTGACATTGGTGCAGTTATCCATTTTCAACCCAGATATGAATCCTATCGAAGAGTTTCTCAAAGGTCAAGTAACTACTGAAGAGCATGGAAACTATATTTCAAGACGACCTCTAGCTACGTTTTCATACATCACCTCTGAGGATTAGAGAGTGGATATCGGATAGCAGAATGTACAATAACTGCTCACTATCAAGCACCAACAAATCACATTCAAGTGCACTGTAATCACTCATACCCATACTGACATCTTTCAGTGCCTTTCTTATTTGTTTGTGTAGTGCCTCTAAAATGCTTCATTTTTGCTTCTTGTGTCAAAATAATTTCTTAATAGAACGTAGCTGCTGCAAGTTCTTCATTTGCAGGTCTGTACTCGGGACAGCATGACTGAAGGCTGGTGGTGTAGAAGACTTGGAGTCTCTTGAATTGATGGGCTCATAGCTTTTGCAAAGGCAACAACAGCACACTTGCCATTGCATCAGTAAACCTTTCCTTCTTAGGGCGTTTAGGAGGACCTAACGTTGGAAGAGCATGTGCAGTGTTGTGGCTCTCATGAGTGCCACAGTGAATAGTTCGAACCCACAGTATTCGGTGAGGTGCACTGCATGTGTCACCATGCTTTTCAGTAAGAATCCTTAAGAGTTCATCAACATCATCTTCCTCCAGCTTTGATGATGTGCCACTATTCTTATTCCTTTCTTTCCTCTCGAGATTTTTTGTCACGCTGAGTCTCGGCGTCACACCATAGTGATATATAACCTGATTTTTTATATTTGCATACATGCCCTCCAGTTCTTCAGATGTGGCGAACTAGCACTTGTTAGAACGCTTTTCATAGTACCCAACATCAAAGTGAATACAGCTGGCTACCTTCTTTTCAAGTTCTTCCCATAAGGTGTACTTTAACACCAGTCAAAATTTACCATCAAAGTGATGGACTATTCAATATGGTAACCTTGCAAGTGTACTTTTTCGAATGCTACATGTAGTTGAAAGAGTATAAAATTAAAGAGGGAGAGACACAGAGACAAAGATAAAGAGAGAGATAGAAAGATACAGAGAAGGAGGAAGAGGAGGAGGACGGCAGAGGGAAGGGAAGGGGAGTGAAAGACGTAAAAAAAGACGGGTAGAGAAAGGATCAAGAAATTCGCCACCGGCTGCTTTATTTCCAAAACATTTACACCAGTGACCATTTCATGCTCACTGATCATACTGTGGCGGCCTAATGTGATCCAGAGGCAGACGCAGGGGCACGACAATACAGCAAAGTTTGGAGAGATAACGTATTTGCCGTAGAGCAGGAACGTAAGGGAACATGTATTGCTGTGTAGTCCAATCTGAGAATTAAGTGTTCACACAAAAAATTAGTTAGCATATAGCTCTAAAGACCAGAAACTGCACATGCCTGAAGATATCAAGAGGTAGATGCATTCCAGTGGTCTAAACCAAACCACTTGTAGGTCCCTGGGGATAGATAGGCTCAAAGTGTAGAGTAAAAACATTCAACTTTCAACGCTTCATAGCTGTAAAACTAGAAGACATGTCTGGGTACAAATGCACATGCGCTGCGTACACTATCTATACTACATGTATAATCATTCATCAGCGATCTGTAGCTCACATGATGTCAGGAAAGGCACTCGTACACCTATAAACAACTTTTCTTCTGTCCAACTAGCTAGTCTGCCAAAGCGCTGTCATGCAGACTTCACTGGTGTTACCTTGCTTTTTGGTAGAGCAATCCTTTCCTTAGCTACTCACGGATATGGTGTTGGCACTGTCAATGTTCTTTTCTGCTTTGATCTTGGAGCTTTGAGCTTTGATCTAAAAGGTCTAACACAGTCTGCCATTTGTATAAGCTATGGCTTACAGGATTATTCTGATCTCCAGTTAACTCTAATTGTGCATAATTTTGATGACAAGAGTACACAGATAGAGTTCAGTAATGTGAGACTGTATATAGTTGTAAATATGATAGGTCAATGGAAAGTCAGTGATCATGGTATAAAAGGACTGCTATAATGATGATCTTTAAACTACAGTGACCAGATAGTACTACATCAGTGACCATGAATTGAGTTATTACAAAAGTCATTGTTTCTAAGTCAAAGAAATATAGGTATAGCACAAACGTTTCATTACATATATCACAACCATCACTATACATCGTGCAGAAATATTACTATTAATGGTACTATCATTGATGAAAAGTTGCGTCACGCGTAATAACGGTCACTACTTGTTGAAAAAGTACGCCCGGAGTGTTTTACCGTAGTGTATTCGCGACTGTTAGCCAATCAGGCAGACATTTTTCAAACTGCTCTATTCCAAACGAGCTCTATTCCAATTGATAAGAGTGCTAACCACTAATTAGTTTCTTATCTAAACTGACTATGTGCAAGGTAAGTAACATGCATGAGAACAAGTTCTGAGTCACCACTTCCCTTGCTGCCAAGCTTTTCTATGTGAAGAGTGGATATTCTATGTCTTCTTGAATTCATTTCAGATTAAAAAGGCACCTCAAGTTCTTCTGCTGTCTTCTGTGACAATGTTGTTAGGTCGTCCAGACATTTGCCTACTTTTTCTCCTCCTTCCTTCCGCTGACAAGCTCTCAGCTCCACTTTGGTTGCGCTCCAAGCTTGCATCAGCTTTCAACAATTCGGATGAGAAATTGGTACAGCTATAACTACACAAGCTAGTCAATTACGGCATAGCAAACAATGAATTGCTGTAAGCCTACACGCTACAGCAGCAGGGAGAGCAGGAGTAGGCAGGTGTCTTGGCGACCTAGTGAGGTAACACTAGTTGTACTAGTCTTTGTCCCTGCTTGACTACTGCTTCTGGTGATGCTCAAGCCTTTCTGAATGCACTTTCTACTGCCTATAGCTGTTATTTGCACCAAAACTGTCTCACACAATACGCTACTTGCGTCTTCATCCCCCTTTCATCTACCTATTGGTTACCTAGTGTGCTGAAGAGTAAGAGCCTTTCTTCCACATATTCAACATTCGAAGAAGTATAGTCTCACGATTGCGTATGCCTAGTTTGGCTTTAAAGAAAATTCTAAGTCGAAAGTGGTTTCAAAAAAATTCGCCCGCAACGATTTCTAAAACGTTATGCGCTAACTAAAGCTCATACTGCGCTCGGCAGCGCTACAAAACACTGGTCTTTATAGCTCCAGGCCAAAGAAAAACAACAGAGAAAAGCATGCTTCTATTTCTTTAACCTAATATTGCATTTGTATGGTTCACTAAAATGTAACAGCTAGCACAGACATTCGGGAGCAACTTTCCAACGCGATATGTCCAATTCCTATAACCCTTTCGCTTTGAGTTCCCGCGATGGAACGAGCGAGCGACGTGACACGGTCTTTCTTAGATCTCCGTTTACTTCCGGCTCATCCGGTCGCCTGGCTACCTCCATGCCAACGGCATAGCGCGCAAGTCTCCTGGCAACCAATTCAAATCTCTGTATTCCTACAGATCGAAGCCGCGCGGCCCATTTATGGCTGCGTGCAGAGCCCAGACTTCACTCCAGCCACCTCTAGCCCTCCATGACGCTTCATCACACTGCCTGCTAGGCTTTTTGCTTTTTTAAAGTATACAATAGCATAGATGAAAGCTACATCAAAGCTCCGACTGCCACATCCAAGCACCGAGAGGCCACTTCAAGGGCTGCGTGGGAGTTTTTATCTGTTAATTGCCCGCATGCCGACATTACATCTTCAAATGTTCCATATTTCTTCAGTTTTACGCTGTTTTAGAAAGTGCGCAAAAATGCGCACTTTTGAGAGGGAAAGGGTTAAGGGTTGCTTCAATTTTGAAACTTCAGGAAATCATCAAAAAACGGATCTAAAAGCAAATGCATACATACAAAATCATGGAAACACACTGAATACACACTCAACATACATGTACATGTACATGTACATGCACATTTACATACATCCACATGCACATGTTCACACATACAAATCAATAGGAAATACACAGAGAAGAGTCAGTTGAAGCTGTCAGTGCTGGTGGAATTCAGCAAAGCTTGTCTGTGGTAGCATCCTCTTACTATGCTGTGACACTGGCACCTACATGTACATGTACATGTACTGTACATGTGCCTCCTCTTCAAACCTACATGTACATGTACATCTGAAGCTTGAACAAGTAACACACTCTCATTCTTTCTCACTGTATCTACTCTTTCCTTGGCAGCTCCTGGCCTACCCCTTTCTGTGAGCTTACCCGCTCCAAAAGCTTGCATGTGTACTAATCCAGACGAAATGCAAGTAGATCCTTAAGCCAAGTTCTGTACATCGTAGAGAAATTATGCAGTATCAATTGCATGTTAATATTGAGTAATATGCACTATCACTATCCTAAAGAAAGTACAAAGACACATGTACATGTACAAGTCTGCTGCCGATTCAAGGTGCATGCACACAATCACGCCTACTCACAACACCCACACCCATACCCTCACTTGCTCACTCACTATCAATCAAAAATGCCTCACCCATATACATATAGATCCATCCCAACCCACATAATTAACTCCCCGCCCACACCACACAAACATACACTATCCATTAGGGCTGCCCCGAGCCCTTTTCACCCACACACACACACACACACTCCCCCCTCCCCTGACACACACCTACATGTACATACATGTCCTTTGAGGCAGCAATCAAGGCTGTTCCACCCACACACTCCCTTCCTCACCCACGCAATTACACCCACACCCACACAGTCACACACACACACACACACACACACACACACACACACACTACACACATACAGCAGCAATTAAGACTGCACCACCCACACACTTTCTTCCTCACCCACGCAATTACACCCACACCCACCCACACAATCATACCCACACCCACAGTCACATCCACCCACCCACACACACACACACACTAGCCCTCCCCCGACACACATACATGTACATGTACATAATTTGAGGCAGCAATCAAGGTTGTCCTACCCACACACTCCCTTCCACACCCACGCAATTACACCCACCCACACACACACCCCAGGCACACATACATACTTTACAGCAGCAATTAAGACTGTACCACACACACACTCCCTTCCTCACGCAATTACACCCACACAATCACACCCACACCCACACAGTCACACACACACACACACTTCCCCCCTCCCGACACACATACATACTTTACATCAGCAATTAAGACTGTACCACACACACACTCCCTTCCTCACTCACGCAATTACACCCACACAATCACACCCACACCCACACAGTCACACCCACACACACACACACTTCCCCCTCCCAACACACATACATACTTTACATCAGCAATTAAGATTGTACCACCCACACACTCCCTTCCTCACCCACACAATCACACCCACACCCACTCACACAATCACACCCACACCCACACAGTCACATCCACCCACCCACCCACACACACACCCGCACACACACACACACACACTCCTCCCCCTCTTCACCCTCCCCCAACACACACATACATGCACATGTACATACTTTGAGGCAGCAATCAAGGCTGTCCCATCCACACACTCCCTTCCACACCCACTCACACAATCACACCCACACCCACACAGTCACACACAACACACAACCACCCCCGACATACATACATACTTTACAGCAGCATTTAAGACTGTAACACTCACACACTCCCTTCCTCACCCACGCAATTACACCCACACCCACCCACACCATCACACCCACACCCACACAGTCACACACACACACATATATACTTTACAGCAGCAATTAAGACTGTACCACCCAAACACTCCCTTCCTCACCCACGCAATTGCACCCACACACACACACAATCACACACACACACACACACACACACACTCCCCCTCCTCCGACACACCTACATGTACATACATGTACTTTGAGGCAGCAATCAAGGCTGTTCCACCCACACGCTCCCTTCCTCACCCACGCAATCACACCCCCACACACCCACACAGTCACCCCCCTCACACACACACACACACACACACACACACACTCTACTGCAGCAATGAAGGCTACCTCACCCACACACTGCCCTCCTCGCTTACGCAATTACACCCACACAGCCACACCCACACAAACTCTCAGTTAACCGTGATAGCTCGTTTCTCTCGAGCTGTTCTCGTTTTCGCCTATTCTGACCTCTTCCATTGTTTAATTCTTTCCGTAGCCACAGCAGGGATGCCTCACTCTTCGGAGTAAGGCGCTTTATCCCGTGTCGTTTTCGCTGCAACACCAAGGAATAACCTTTTCGCTTTGAGTTCCCGCGATGGAACGAGCGAGCGACGTGACACGGTCTTTCTTAGATCTCCGTTTACTTCCGGCCCTTCCGCTCGCCTGGCTACCTCTATGGCAACGGCATAACCCGCAAGTCTCCTGGCAACCAATTCAAATCTCCGTATTCCTACAGATCGAAGCCGCACGGCCCATTTATGGCTTCGTGCAGAGACCAGACTTCACTCCAGCCACCTCTAGCCCTCCCTGACGCTTCATCACACTGCCTGCTAAGCTTCTTGCTTTTTTTTAAGTATTGAATAGCAGAGATGAAAGCTACATCAAAGCTCCGACCGCCACATCCAAGCGCCGAGAGGCCACTTCAAGGGGTGCGTGGGAGTTTTTTATCAGTTAATTGCCCGCATGCCGACATTACATCATCAAATGTTCCATATTTCTCCAGTTTTACGCTGTTTTAGAAATTGCGCAAAAATGTGCACTTTTGAGAGCGAAAGGATTAAGGGTTGCTTCAATTTTAGAAACTTCAGGAAATCATCAAAAAACTGATCTAAAAGCAAATGCATACATACAAAATCATGGAAACACAGTGTAGAGCACACAATCTCACTGAATACACACTCAACATACATGGACATGTACATATACATACATCCACATGCACATGTTCACACATACATGTACATGTACATACATACAAATCAATAGGAAATACACAGAGAAGAGTCAGTTGAAGCTGTCAGTGCTGGTGGAATTCAGCAAAGCAGCTTGTGTGTGGTAGCTTCCTCTTACTATGCTGTGACATTGGCACCTACATGTACATGTACATGTACATGTACTGTACATGTGCCTCCTCTTCAAACCTACATGTACATGTACATCTGAAGCTTGAACAAAGTAACACACTCTCATTATACAATAGCAGAGATGAAAGCTACATCAAAGCTCCGACCGCCACATCCAAGCACCGAGAGGCCACTTCAAGGGGTGCGTGGGAGTTTTTTATCAGTTAATTGCCCGCATGCCGACATTACATCATCAAATGTTCCATATTTCTCCAGTTTTACGCTGTTTTAGAAAGTGCGCAAAAATGCGCACTTTTGAGAGCGAAAGGGATAAGAAAGAGAACGTACTCTAGATGGCGTACTGGCTGGCAACATGGTGTCTGTATACTTGCGTTTTTGCGATGAAATGAGGGAACGACGTGACACGGTCTTTCTTAGACTTCCGTTTACTTCCGGCCCTTCCGGTCGCCTGGCTACCTCCATGGCAACGGCATAGTCCGCAAGTCTCCTGGCAACCAATTGAAATCTCCGTATTCCTACAGATCGAAGCCGCACGGCCGATTTATGGCTACGAGAGCCCTGACTTCACAGCAGCCACCTCTAGCCCTCTCTGACACTTCATTACATTGCCTGCTAAGCTTCTTGCTTTTTTAACGTATGCAATAGCAGAGATGTAAGCTACATGAAAGCTCCAACCGCCACATCCAAGCGCCGAGAGGCCACTTCAAGGGGTGGGTGGGAGTTTTTATCAGGCATGCAGACATTACATCATCGATGTTCCATATTTTCTAGTTTTACGCTGTTTTAGAAAGTGCGCAAAAATGCGCCCTTTTGTGAGCGAAAGGGTCGAGTTGCTTCAAATTTGGGAACTTCAAGAAATCATAAAAAAACTGATCTAAGAGCAAGTACATGCACATATTCACACAACATGTACAGTACATGTACACACACACACACACACACATACATACACATCAATACAAAATACACAGAGAAGAGTCACTTGAAGCTGTCAGTGCTGGTGGAATTTAGCAAAGCAGGTTGTCTGTGGTCTCATCCTCTTACTATGCTGTGACACTGGCACCTATCTTCTCCTCAAACCTACATGTACATGAGCATCGGAAGCTCCAACAATTTAACACACTTTCATTCTTTCTCACTGTATCTACTCTTTCCTTGCCAGCTCCTGGTCTACCCCTTTCTGTGAGCCTACCCACTCCAAAAGCTTGCTTACTAATCCAGAGGAAAGGCAAGTATATGCCTAGGCCAAGTTCTGTACATCCTGCAGGTACATTTGTAGAGTGAAATTTGATGTAATATGTAGTACCAATAGCATGTTAATATCGAGTAATATGCACTATCACTATCCTAAAGAAAGTGCAGACACTTACATGTACCTGTACATGTACAAGTCTGGTACCAATTCAAGGTGCTGTACATTGCACACACGTGTTCACACAATCCCACTTTCTCATGACATCCACACCTATACCCCCACTAACTCACTATCAATCAAAGATGCCTCATCCACATACATGTAGATCCATCCCAACCCACATAATTAACCCCCCGCCCACACCACAGAAACATACATCATCCATCAAGGCTGCCTCCAGCCCTCCCCATGAACGCAATCACACCCACACCCACATACACACACACATGCACACAATCACACCTACATCCACCCACACAGACACCCACACACACATCCACACACACACTCTCCCTACTCTCCCTCCCCTTCACACACACATGTTACGGCAGCAATCAGGGCTGTCCCATGCACACACTCCCTTCCTCACACACCCAATTACAACCACACCCACACACACACACACGCACACGCACTCCCCTCCAACTTTACGTCAGCAATCAAGGCTATCCCACCCACACACCCATACCCACCCACATAATCACACCCACATAATCACACCCACACCCACACAGTCACACAAGGCTGTTCAATGCACACGCTCCCTCACGCACACAATCACACACACACACACCCACATAATCACACCCACAGCCACACAGTCACACCACACACTCTCCCCTCCCCCTCTTCTTTCCAACACACACACCCACACATACTTTATGGCAGCAATCAAGACTGTCCCACCTACACACTTTCTTTCTCACGCAACTACACCCACACCCACCCACACAATCACACCCACACACAGTCGCACCCACACACACTTCCCCTCTTCCTCCCTCCATACACATATACTTTACGGCGGCAATCAAGGCTGTGCCACAAAATCCCTTCCTCACCCACGCTATTACACCTACATTCACCCACTCAATCACACCCACCCCCACACACACACTCCCACTTCCCCTCCCCCACCAACCAACCCACACACACACACATATATGTACATGTATTTTACGGCAGCATTCAAGGCTGTCCCACCTACACACTCTCTTCTTCACCCACGCAATCACACCCACACCCACCCACGCCCACACAGACACTTCCCCATCCCCTTCCACACACACACATATACTGTACGGAAGCAATAAAGGCTGCCCACCCACACACTACCTTCTTCACTCACACAATCACACCCCACACACCCACACAGTCACACTCACACCATCACACCCACACAATCACACATACACGCGCACACGTAACACACACACACACACACACACACACACACACACACACACGCACACAGACACACGCACACCCACACACGCACACACTACTGCAGCAATCAAGGCTGCCTCATTCACACACTGCCCTGCTCACCCACACAATCACACCCACAAAGCCACACACACACAAATACTCTGCTAACCGTGGTTGCTCGTTTCTCTCGACCTGCCCTCGTTTTCGCCGAATCTCTTCCATTCTTTAGTAGACACAGTATAGACGGCTCTCCGGAGAAAGACGTTTAATCCCTAGTCGTTTTCGCAGAACACTTGCGTTCCCGCGATGGAACGAGCGAACGACGTTGACACGTAGATCTCCGTTTCCTTCCGGCCCTTCCGATCGTCTAGCTACCTTTATGGCAACGGCATAACCCGCAAGTCTCCTGGCAACCAATTCAAATCTCCGTATTCCTACAGATCCAAGCCGCGCGGCCGATTTATGGCTACGTGCAGAGCCCAGACTTCACTGTAGCCACCTCTAGCTCTCCTTGGCAGTTCATAACAATGTCTGCTAGGTTTCTTGCTTTTCTTTTTTTAATAACCCTTTCGCTTGAGTTCCCGCGATGGAACGAGCGAGCGACGTGACACGGTCTTTCTTAGATCTCCGTTTACTTCCGGCCCTTCCGCTCGCCTGGCTACCTCCATGGCAACGGCAAAACCCGCAAGTCTCCTGGCAACCAATTCAAATCTCCGTATTCCTACAGATCGAAGCCGCGCGGCCCATTTATGGCTACGTGCAGAGCCCAGACTTCACTCCAGTCACCTCTAGCCCTCCCTGACGCTTCATCACACTACCTGCTAGGCTTCTTGCTTTTTTTAAAGTATACAATAGCAGAGATGAAAGCTACATCAAAGCTCCGACCGCCACATCCAAGCGCCGAGAGGCCACTTCAAGGGGTGCGTGGGAGTTTTATCAGTTAATTGCCCGCATGCCGACATTGCATCATCAAATGTTCCATATTTCTCCAGTTTTTCGCTGTTTTAGAAATTGCGCAAAAATGCGCACTTTTGAGAGCGAAAGGGTTAAGGGTTGCTTCAATTTTAGAAACTTCAGGAAATCATCAAAAAACTGATCTAAAAGCAAATGCATACATACAAAATCATGGAAACACAGTGTAGAGCACACAATCTCACTGAATACACACTCAACATACATGTACATGTACATGTACATACATCCACATACACATGTTCACACATACATGTACATGTACATACATACAAATCAATAGGAAATACACAGAGAAGAGTCAGTTGAAGCTGTCAGTGCTGGTGGAATTCAGCAAAGCAGCTTGTGTGTGGTAGCATCCTCTTACTATGCTGTGACACTGGCACCTACATGTACATGTACATGTACTGTACATGTGCCTCCTCTTCAAACCTACATGTACATGTACATCTGAAGCTTGAACAAAGTAACACACTTTCTCATTCTTTCTCACCGTATCTACTCTTTCTTTGGCAACTCCTGGTCTATCCCTTTCTGTGAGCTTACCCGCTCCAAAAGCTTGCATGTGTACTAATCCAGATGAAAGGCAAGTAGATCCTTAGGCCAAGTTCTGTACATCGTAGAGTGAAATTATGCAGTATCAATAGCATGTTAATATTGAGTAATATACACTATCACTATCCTAAAGAAAGTACAAAGACACTTACACTGTTCTAGGCACACTTACACGTTCTAGGCAGATGCTGGTACAGCATCTGCCTAGAACGCAGAAGATCGCGGGTTCGAGTCCCGCCCGAGGCAGCTCTTCTTTTTCTCTGGAAAAAAAGGAGTTGTCTTCGGGTGTCGTTGCTTGCATTTGCCTTGTCTCTATAACTGATTATTCATGTACATGTACAAGTCTGCTGCCGATTCAAGGTCCATACACACAATCACGTCTACTCACAACACCCACACCCATACCCTCACCGACTCATTCACTATCAATCAAAAATACCTCACCCACATACATGTAGATGCATCCCAACCCACATAATTAACTCGCCGCCCACACCACACAAACATACACCATCCATCAAGGCTGCCCCGAGCCCTACTCACCCACACACATACACACACACACACACACACACACACACAATCGCACCCATACACACATATTCCCCCTTCCCCCACTCACACACTCCCTTCCTCACCCACGCAATCACACCCACACCCACCCACACAATCACACCCACACCCACACTCCACCTCCCCCGACACACCTATATACTTTACAGCAGCAATTAAGACTGTACCACCCACACACTCCCTTCCACACCCACTCAATCACACCCACACCTATCCTCCCCCTCCCCCCGACACACATACATACTTTACAGCAGTAATTAAGACTGTACCACCCACACACTCCCTTACCCACGCAATTACACCCACACCCACCCACGCAATTACACCCACACACAATCACACGCACTCACCCACACAATCACACACAAACCCACACCCACCCCCCCTGACACACATACATACTTTACAGCAGCAATTAAGACTGTACCACCCACACACTCCCTCGCCCACGCAATCACACCCACACCCACCCACGCAATCACACCCACACCCACACTCCTCCCTTTCCCCCTCCCCAACACACATACATACTTTACAGCAGCAATTAAGACTGTACCACCCACACACTCCCTTCCTCACCCACGCAATCACACCACACACACCCACGCAATCACACCCACCCACCCACACAATCACACCCACACCCACACTCCTCCCTTCCTCCCTCCCCAACGTACATACATACTTTACAGCAGTAATTAAAACTGTACCACCCACACACTCTTTTCCTCACCCACGCAATCACACCCACACCCACCCACGCAATCACACCCCACACACACACCCACATACACACACACACACACACCCTACGCACATACATACTTTACAGCAGCAATTAAGACTGTACCACCCACACACTCCCTTCCTCACCCACGCAATCACACCCAAACCCACCCACACAATCACACACACACACACACACACACACACACCCTCCTTACACACATACATATTTTACAGCAATAATTAAGATTGTACCACCCCCACACTCTATTGCTCACCCACGCAATCACATCCACACCCACCCACACAATCACACCTACCCACCCACACAATTACACTCACGCCCACACTCCCCCCTCCCCCCTCCCCAACACACATACATACTTTACAGCAGCAATTAAGACTGTACCATCCACACACTCCCTTCCTCACCCACGCAATCACACCCACACCCACCCACACAATCACACCCACGCACACGCACACACACACACACACTCCCCCTCCCCCGACCCACACATACATGTACATGTACATACTTTGAGGCAGCAACCAAGGTTGTCCCACCCACACACACCCTTCCACACCCACGCAATCACACCTACACTCACCCACAAAATCACACAGTCACACCCACCCACCCACACACACACACACACTCCCTCTCCCCCTCTCCCCCTCCTTCTCTTCACACACATACTCTACAGCAGCAATGAAGGCTGTCCCACCCAAACACTCCCTTCCTCACCCACCCACCCACCCACCCACCCACACACACACACACACACACACACACACACACACACACACACACCTACATGTACATACATGTACTTTGAGGCAGCAATCAAGGCTGTTCCACCCACACACTCCCTTCCTCACCTACGCAATCGCACCCACACACACCCACACAGTCACCCCACTCACACACACACACACACACACACACACACACACACATACACACACGCACACACACACACACACACATACACACACACACGCACACACTACTGCAGCAATCTAGGCTGCCCCACCCACACACTGCCCTCCTCGCCCACGCAATCACACCCACACAGCCACACCCACACAAACTCTGCTAACCGTGATAGCTCTTTTCTCTCAAGCTGTTCTCGTTTTCGCCCAATTCTGACCTCTTCCATTCTTTAATTCTTTCCGTAGACACAGCAGAGACGACTCTCTTCGGAATAAGGCGCTTTATCCCGTGTCGTTTTCGCAGCAACACCAAGGAATAACCCTTTCGCTTGAGTTCCCGCGATGGAACGAGCGAGCGACGTGACACGGTCTTTCTTAGATCTCCGTTTACTTCCGGCCCTTCCGCTCGCCTGGCTACCTCCATGGCAACGGCGTAGCCCGCAAGTCTCCTGGCAACCAATTCAAACCTCCGTATTTAACCCTTTCGCTCTCAAAAGTGCGCATTTTTGCGCACTTTCTAAAACAGCGTAAAACTGGAGAAATATGGAACATTTGATGATGTAATGTCGGCATGCGGGCAATTAACTGATAAAAAACTCCCACGCACCCCTTGAAGTGGCCTCTCGGCGCTTGGATGTGGCGGTCGGAGCTTTGATGTAGCTTTCATCTCTGCTATTGTATAAAAAGCAAGAAGCCTAGCAGAAAAAAAAAAAGCAAGAAGCCTAGCAGGCAGTGTGATGAAGCGTCAGGGAGGGCTAGAGGTGGCTGGAGTGAAGTCTGGGCTCTGCAAGTAGCCATAAATGGGCCGCGCGGCTTCGATCTGTAGGAATACGGAGGTTTGAATTGGCTGCCAGGAGACCTGCGGGCTATGCCGTTGCCATGGAGGTAGCCAGGCGAGCGGAAGGGCCGGAAGTAAACGGAGATCTAAGAAAGACCGTGTCACGTCGCTCGCTCGTTCCATCGCGGGAACTCGAGCGAAAGGGTTATTTATTCCTTGGTGTTGCTGCGAAAACGACACGGGATAAAGCGCCTTATTCCGAAGAGAGAGGCGTCTCTGCTGTGTCTACGGAAAGAATTAAAGAATGGAAGAGGTCAGAATCGGGCGAAAACGAGAACAGCTCGAGAGAAACGAGCTATCACGGTTAGCAGAGAGTTTGTGTGGGTGTGGCTGTGTGGGTGTGATTGCGTGGGCGAGGAGGGCAGTGTGTGGGTGGAGCAGCCTTGATTGCTGCAGTTGTGTGTGTGTGTGTGTGTGTGTGTGTGTGAGTGAGTGGGTGGGTGGGTGGATGTGACTGTGTGGGTGTGGGTGTGATTGTGTGGGTGGGTGTGGGTGTGATTGCGTGGGTGAGGAAGGGATTGTGTGGGTGGTACAGTCTTAATTGCTGCTATAAAGTATGTATGTGTGTTGGGGGGGAGTGTGTGTGGGTGTGATTGTGTGGGTGTGTAGGTGTGATTGTGTGGGTGGGTGTGGGTGTGATTGAGTGGGCGAGGAAGGGAGTGTGTGGGTGGTACAGTCTTAATTGCTGCTGTAAAGTATGTATGTGTTGGGGGGGGGGTGTGGGGGTGTGGGAGGGAGTGTGTGTGTGTGTGTGTGTGTGTGTGTGTGTGTGTGTGTGTGTGTGACTGTGTGGGTGTGGGTGTGATTGTGTGGGTGGGTGTGGGTGTGATTGCGTGGGTGTGGAAGGGAGTGTGTGGGTGGTACAGTCTTAATTGCTGCTGTAAAGTATGTATGTGGGTCAGGGGGGGAGGGAGGGAGGGAGGGAGGGAGGGGAGTGTGTGTGGATGTGACTGTGTGGGTGTGGGTGTGATTGTGTGGGTGGGTGTGGGTGTGATTGCGTGGGTGTGGAAGGGAGTGTGTGGGTGTGTGTAGTCTTAATTGATGCTGTAAAGTATGTATGTGTGTTGGGGGGGGAGGGGGGAGGGAGGGGAGTGTGTGTGGGTGTGACTGTGTGGGTGTGGGTGTGATTGTGTGGGTGGGTGTGGGTGTGATTGCGTGGGTGTGGAAGGGAGTGTGTGGGTGGTACAGTCTTAATTGCTGCTGTAAAGTATGTGGGTTGGGGGGGGAGTGTGTGGGTGTGATATTGTGGGTGTGGGTGTGATTGTGTGGGTGGGTGTGGGTATTATTGCGTGGGTGTGGAAGGGAGTGTGTGGGTGGTACAGTCTTAATTGCTGCTGTAAAGTATGTATGTGTGTCAAGGGGGGAGGGGGGAGGGAGAGAGAGAGGGAGGGAGGGAGGGAGGGAGGGGTGTGTGTGTGGGTGTGACTGTGTGGGTGTGGGTGTGATTGTGTGGGTGGGTGTGGGTGTGATTGCGTGGGTGTGGAAGGGAGTGAGTGGGTGGTAGTCTTAATTGCTGCTGTACAGTATGTATGTGTTGGGGGGGAGTGTGTGTGGGTGGGATTGTGTGGGTGTGTGGGTGTGATTGTGTGGGTGGGTGTTAGTGTGATTGCGTGGGTGTGGGTATGATTGCGTGGGTGTGGAAGGGAGTGTGTGGGTGGTACAGTCTTAATTGCTGCTGTAAAGTATGTATGTGTGTCAAGGGGGGGGAGGGGGGGAGGGAGGGAGGGAGGGAGGGAGGGGTGTGTGTGTGTGGGTGTGACTGTGTGGGTGTGGGTGTGATTGTGTGGGTGGGTGTGGGTGTGATTGCGTGGGTGTGGAAGGGAGTGTATGGGTGGTACAGTCTTAATTGCTGCTGTAAAGTGTGTGTGTTGGGGGGGAGTGTGTGGGTGTGATATTGTGGGTGTGTGGGTGTGATTGTGTGTGTGTGTGTGTGTGTGATTGCGTGGGTGAGAAAGGGAGTGTGTGGGTGGTACAGTCTTAATTGCTGCTGTAAAGTATGTATGTGTGTCTGGGGGAGTGTGTGTGTGTGTGATTGTGCGTGTGTGTGTGTGTGTGTGTGTGTGTGTGTGTGTGTGTGTGTGTGTGTGTGTGTGTGTGTGTGTGTGTGTGTGTGTGTGTGTGTGTGAGTGTGTGGGTGAGGAGGGCTCGGGGCAGCCTTGATGGATGGTGTATGTTGGTGTGGTGTGGGTGGGGAGTTAATTATGCGGGTTTGGATGGATCTACATGTATGTGGGTGGGGCATTTTTGATTGATAGTGAGTGAGTCGGTGAGGGTGTGGGTGTGGGTGTTGTGAGTAGGCGTGATTGTGTTGTATGCACCTTGAATCGGCAGCAGACTTGTACATGTACATGTAAGTGTCTTTGCACTTTCTTTAGGATAGTGATAGTGTATGTTACTCAATATTAACATGCTATTGATACTGCATAATTTCACTCTACGATGTACAGAGCTTGGCCTAAGGATCTACTTGCCTTTCGTCTGGATTAGTACTTTTGGAGTGGGTAGGCTCACAGAAAGGGGTAGACCAGGAGCTGCCAAGGAAAGAGTAGATACGGTGAGAAAGAATGAGAGAGTGTGTTACTTTGTTCAAGTTTCAGATGTACATGTACATGTAGGTTTGAAGAGGAGGCACATGTACAGTACATGTACATGTACATGTAGGTGCCAGTGTCACAGCATAGTAAGAGGATGCTACCACAGACAAGCTGCTTTGCTGAATTCCACCGGCACTGACAGCTTCAACTGACTCTTCTCTGTGTATTTCCTACTGATTTGTATGTATGTACATGTACATGTATGTGTGAACATGTGCATGTGGAAGTATGTACATGTACATGTACATGTATGTTGAGTGTGTATTCAGTGAGATTGTGTGCTCTACACTGTGTTTCCATGATTTTGTATGTATGCATTTGCTTTTAGATCAGTTTTTTGATGATTTCCTGAAGTTTCAAAAATTGAAGCAACCCTTAACCCTTTCGCTCTCAAAAGTGCGCATTTTTGCGCACTTTCTAAAACAGCGTAAAACTGGAGAAATATGGAACATTTGATGATGTAATGTCGGCATGCGGGCAATTAACTGATAAAAAACTCCCACGCACCCCTTGAAGTGGCCTCTCGGCGCTTGGATGTGGCGGTCGGAGCTTTGATGTAGCTTTCATCTCTGCTATTGTATACTTTAAAAAAAAAGCAAGAAGCCTAGCAAGCAGTGTGATGAAGCGTCAGGGAGGGCTAGAGGTGGCTGGAGTGAAGTCTGGGCTCTGCAAGTAGCCATAAATGGGCCGCGCGGCTTCGATCTGTAGGAATACGGAGGTTTGAATTGGTTGCCAGGAGACCTGCGGGCTATGCCGTTGCCATGGAGGTAGCCAGGCGAGCGGAAGGGCCGGAAGTAAACGGAGATCTAAGAAAGACCGTGTCACGTCGCTCGCTCGTTCCATCGCGGGAACTCGAGCGAAAGGGATATAGAGGCCTTGCACTTGACGTCATAGGTCATGTGATACACCGGAAGCCGCCATCCTTGGGGGCAAGCGGCAGTTCCTTTGTACGCGACTTGGTAGAGTACACGCTGTGTTTCGAGTTACTCCAAGAGTTCTGGAAGGGACAAGACCGTTGATCTCTTCTCTCTACCTGCCGTACAGCATAATCGAGGGGAGCAAACTAGCTCAAGCGGCGTCTGGCGACGACCGTAGCAAGGATGCTAGTCATCTCGCATGTTCAGAACGCTTCTTGCTCGATATGTATTATGGTGTTGACACCCATACCTGCGTCTGTTATGCGACTACAGGATGCTATATGATGTTAAGGGTTTAGTTAACATAGAGTGAGTGAGTCCGAGATGTTATTTAGAGCTGTCATGGAAAGTGCAATCAGTCACTCCAAAGTTAATCTGGTCATAAATTTACATGTATGGCTCAACATGGTTACAAGTGCAACTAGTGTGAGACTCAACTGATCTTTCCCATGCTGACGATGATGTGCACATCTCTGTACAATTTATGTGCTTGTCAAATGCTATACCTACTACTATAAGCTTAATGCTATCTGTGTGCCAGCCATGGAGGTGAGTTACAGTTTCTAATACCTATCTATGTTCACCTAATACGTGATGCTGAGGGGGAATTTAGATAGTGAAGCACAACAGCTGAGCTTACATCATAGTGCACATAAGAGTAACAGGTTCAGGCAGGCCAAACTGCTGCAACTTGCTTCTTGTTCAGGGAGGCTATATCACCATCAAGCATACCAATGTAGATTATCATTTGGAGTTACATCAATTTCTCTATTCGTTGATGGTGTGTAGTACATCCGTGATGGGAGTCTGTAATCAGTGGGACTGGACTGGACTGACCTTTTGTGCATTCATGACACTTAACTATATCATGCGTTATAGTGTATTGTGTTTGTTGCTACTTTGAGTAGGCTCTGCAGTCACATATAAATAATACTCAAGAGGCTGCCCTAGCAATCCTGCCATGAGTATTAGCTAACCCTTCAAAGTGCAGGGAGGGGGAAGCAGAGGGGGGCAGGCATGAGCACACTCTTTGCTGACTGAACCATGTTATTCCTAGCGCTGGAGGTTTTACTCATCTTACTGACTGTTGCAAAAGCCAATACTGCTGTTAATTTCGTCCTGGATTATAATTGCCGTCTGTAGGCTATTATAATATAGGATTTCGTGTACACTTCCCAATGCCAGTGGTCAAAGTTCAATTTTACCTGATCTCTACTAGGAGTGTGGTACCTCCAATGCATCTGTGCTCGATGTGCAGACATTTCTGAACTTTGACCTCTGGTATTGCAGGGTTTCATACAGAGGGGGGGGGCACCCTGGGATTTCCCCCCCCCAGAATTTCAGGATTGTACTATGATATATCAATAGATTTAATGCAAGTGACAGGTTTGTGATAGCAGAACAGAATTGGTAGCAGATCTTTTGCTCATTTTCCATGGGAAATATAGCTACATAAACGTTAACTCAGTCAATACGAACATATATATGTGGCATCGCAGGAAGTGTTATGCAATACCTTTACAACGTCGAAATTTTGCGATGTCTCCCCCCCCGGCGAAAACTTCTGTATGAACCCCTGTACTGGGTAGTGCACATGGGATGAACAGCAGTACTGGCTTTTGCAACAAGTTTGTAAGATCAGTTAAACTCCAGCGCTAGAAATAATGACGGTTCAGTCAGAAAAGAGTGCACTCAAGCCTGCAACCCCCCCCCCCTCCTGCTTTGCAACTGTTACATGATTTTTGAGGATTACAGTAGGTATACATGGCTGCAGAGCCTCCTCAAAGTAGCAACAAACACAATACACTACTTGTAGTTGCATGCTTAGGGTGCACTTTGTACAAAAGGTCAGTCCAGTCCAGTCCAGTCCAGTCCAGTCCAATTTAGTCCACTGATTACAGACTCCCCATCAGTGATGCCTCCAGGCCACTACCATATAGTTCCAGCAGACATCTAAGTCCGCTACTAAGTACTGCATCGATCTATCTTAGGTCCTGCAAGGACAACTTTGCTTTGTATCTTTCTTCAGAATAGGAGGACGGATGAAAGCACGGCAGTTCGTTCTACGTACGCACTATTCGATGTACCGCAGATGCCCCCAAAGATGGCGGATAGCAACGGTTGCTACGGACACACCCCCAAATTTACTTCCGGTGCAAGGCCTCTATTCCTACAGATCGAAGCCGCGCGGCCCATTTATGGCTACGTGCAGAGCCCAGACTTCACTCCAGCCACCTCTAGCCCTCCCTGACGCTTCATCACACTGCTTGCTAGGCTTCTTGCTTTTTTTTTAAAGTATACAATAGCAGAGATGAAAACTACATCAAAGCTCTGACCGCCACATCCAAGCGCCGAGAGGCCACTTCAAGGGGTGCATGGGAGTTTTTTATCAGTTAATTGCCCGCATGCCGACATTACATCATCAAATGTTCCATATTTCTCCAGTTTTACGCTGTTTTAGAAAGTGCGCAAAAATGCGCACTTTTGAGAGCGAAAGGGGTATACAATAGCAGAGATGAAAGCTACATCAAAGCTCCAACCGCTACGTCCAAACGCCGAGAGGCCACTTCAAGGGGTGCGTGTATCAGTAAAATGCCCTCATGCCGACATTACATCTTCATATGTTCCATATTTCTCCAGTTTTACGCTGTTCTAGAAAGTGCGCAAAAATGCGCACTTTTGAGAGGGAAAGGGTTGAAACATCAAAGTATCGACAACTACCTCGTACAATCAGTATTCCTTCTACAGACATTGCTGTACGAACAGATACGTTCACTTCTGACATGCAGCTTTTGTACTTTGATAGGACGACCTCACATCTTGTAACCCATTTTGTTGTTTGCGTCTCGTTTGTGTCATCGTGAAGGATAAAAGTCTTTCGCTTGCCGCGCTTTGTGTGAGACAGTTGCGGTGCAAGCAACAGCTGTAGGAAGAAGGAAGTGTATTCAGTCATGACGAAAGGCTTGAGCGTCATCAGGAGCTTTAGTCAAGCATCCCGCTCGTTAATCTGTGGTCAAGCATGGGCAAAGGCAAGGTGGGCTCTAGGTACTTGCATACCAATCATACCAATCATAAAAAACACAGAAAGGGGCATCGGTTGTACTCCCTTACATGCATACGATGTTGATAGCAAACTGCAGGGAAGTGTCACAAAGTGAAATTTACGCCTTGACAGGAATATTCTATGTATTACTACTCACGTACCACTGTGTTCGTACCCGCAACCTGATCATGCACCCTAGAGCCTACAGCACTACACACACCGTTGTACTTGGAGTCTTTGCCCCTGCTTGACTATTGCTCCTGGTGATGCTCAGGCCTTTCTGAATACACTTCCTATTTCCTAGAGCTGCTGCTTGCACCGAAATTGTCTCACACAACTCGCTTTTTGCGTCTTCACTCCCCTATGAGCTACTAATTGGTTACCTAGTACGCTGAAAAGTAAGCGCCTTACTTCCACGTTTCCACAATCAACGTTCGAAGGGGTGTGGTCTCACGATTGCGCATGCATACTTTGCCTTTGAAGAAAATTCTATGTCGAAAGTGGTTCCAAAAAAAAAAAATTCGCCCGGAGCGGTTAGGTGTCCCGGCATCGTCAAATCTACTCCGCTTTCTGCTAGCGTTGTCGCTCGCTTAGCTAAGCGCCGCGCCGATCTCTTGCTTCTGCATCTGACTGAGTCCCAGATCGCTATCACGGAATGCGTAGGTGGCATGGTGCGTCACTCTGACGCTTGATTGAACGAGTGGTTTCCATATTTGGAAGTTAGCTGGCTAATGATTCTGGATTTGGATGGCACCCAGCTGTAGGCGGTAGTTACACGCTCCTTCGCGGCTTCGCCGCTCACAAGCTCCTGCTTGTAGACATCGTACGAAGATGGTGTCGATCGGAAGCTGTTTACTAAATGTTATTCCACTTAATTCCAACAGGCTGAGGAAGTGACTTGGCTGTTGGTACATGCAGTGTGCGTTCAGACATCACTTCATAGCTTAGCATCTGAAAGCATGGACATCTCCAAGGAGCCAGTCTGAAGGGTTGTGCAGTATAGCTAGTGATCTAACACTCTACTTTGGCTGCTGTTGCAAATGTTGCTACTTCAAAAGATGTTGGATCCATGTACATCTACAGAAACCTATGTCAAGCTATTATTCAAGATAAGCATCTGATTATTCCAGCTGGCTCCCTCCCGCTCGCCCACAATGCGGGCATTCTATTAGTAGAACAGTAATTCCATGACGTAAGGGGGAGATCCTGTAATTTCAGCAAGAACTAGAACGCCAGGCCAGGCGTTCTTGGTAGGTGCAGAAATACTGTTCTATTATCACTCTGTACACGTGGTCACGAAACGCCCTCGTGCACATACGAACTAGTTTCTTCATTCTATAACAAGCTAGTCGTTTCTTAGTGTCTGCAAGCTGCCATCCAACGCCGCCAAACAAAGCGCCATCATGCCTAGCCACAGAGGTACAAGAGTTCACGGTGTTAGCTTTGTACCAGGCACTGTAGATATTCAAGCTCGTGTCGGTGGGGTTTGCACGCACAGTCACAACGCACACACGTACACATGCATACGTTTCAAGCTAGTCTCTTCATATCCTTCAACTTCAACCGGGTGGTTTGCACATGCAGTATAAAGATAAAGCTAGCAGACACACTGACCTTTACCTTTGCCAGCTGGTTATGGTGCCACTTACGCGTTGGATAGTCTCGAGAGCCAGACCCTCACGGCAAACCGCTTGCCGAGAGGGTCTGGCTCGCGAGACTAGGCGTTTTTTGGCGATCTAGAGACAAAGTTTTGTAGTGCAACTAGCAAGGCTATACAGCAGGCTAACCCAGCTCTTGCACCTTTGCAGCTAGGCATGGTGGCACTTCGGCGTTTTGCAGACAATCTAGCTTCTCAACTGATGTGCATGTGTGCGAGTGCGTTTCGTAACTAACGTGAATGAACAGCTTCTAAGCTTACGCCGTAATGCCATGACGTAAGAGTGAGATCCTGTAATTTCGAGTGCGGCTTTTACTCTGCACCTAGCAAGAACGCCTGGCCTAAACCTATCACGTGACGTAAGTGGGTGTTACTATAACCCGGGACGGGACGGGACAGAGACGGGACGTCCCGTCCGAACGAAACTGCGAGTGCATACACTGATATCGGTCGATATACACTCAAAATGTGGAAGTAGATCGCTTAGAAACGTCCTGGAAGCTGAATATCGTACTTCCAAGCTAGAGTTTTGAGTTCACATCGTCTAAGCAAGCCATGTTAGCTATAGAAGACCGCGAGGCGGCGTCAAAAATCGCTGTAAGTTCACCTATATTCTTTCGGATGTGCTATTTAGTTTTACTAACAAAAAATGATCTCTCCTGATTGCAGGAGCTCTGTATTTCTATATTCTCTACGCTGGCAAGTAGCTCAGTCGGATCTATTGCTTGCGTGTAGGCGAAATGGTCTGCTTAGACGATGTGAACTCATAACTCTAGCTTGGAAGTACTATATTCAGCTTCCAGGACGTTTCTAAGCCATCTACTTCCACATTTCGAGTGCATATCGACCGATATCAGTGTATGCATTCGCAGTTTCGTCCCGTATTTTAGTAACGGGGCGGGACGGGACGTCCCGTCTCTGTCCCGTCCCGTCCCGGGTTTTAGTAACACCCTGACATAATCTTGTCTTAATAATTATTGCTTCCTGAAAGTCGGTGCGTGGACTGTGTAGTGAGACTCTCGAGCAAAGCACTGAAGGTGTGTGTGTGTGTGTGTGTGTGTGTGTGTGTGTGTGTGTGTGTGAGAGATCAGTATGATGTCTACTTTATGAAACTAGTCCTTTGCCTAGCAAACATTCACTCGTGTGGGAGGGAAAGGCTAGGGCTAAGCTTCTCCCTGAAGCTGGTTTGTTGATGTCTTGGAAGTATCGGATCAACTTCAATAGACGGACCAAGCGAATCACTTCCGCAATAGGTTTAAGCATAGTCAAACTGTTCCCTAGCCTATACCTAGCCTACCCCTAGCCCTCACTCTGTCACACGACTAACCATAGTCTCTAGCCTATACCTGGCCTACCCTGTCGCACGACTGCGACTAACCATACGCGCGAACCGTACGTATTACCGTGAACTGGTTAGTCGTGTGACAGGGCTAGGGCTAGGTTATGGTTAGTCCATCCCAAGTATGATGGGATGGGAGGCTAGGGCTGGGCTAGGGACTAGTTTCACTGAGGCAAATGTGTAGACATTTTAGCTAGGCATCCTACTACCATATAAACGTTTGTGCCCTATAGAGTAATCGCTCCAAGTTACATGTAGTTCTGTTCATAATCTGTTAGGAGATAATGAACGTGAGCTAAACAAGTGATGAGTTTTTGTACTACTATACATGTAAGTCAGGCAATTCGGGAACCAAGGTACAGGCAATTCGGGCACCAATGCATGATAAACCAAATGGGTCAGTCTTTACATGACGAGTCATTGACCCTGGGTTGTGTTGGATTTTGTACAGAACTGTAGTCTGGGATTGCATTAGCATGACACAGAATGCCATCTTTACCATAGATAAGCCCACATTCTGGGCATTCTTCCTGGAGATATCAAGTTAGCTTTTCTAGTTGCTCACAAACTGTTGTACTTCAATGCCCCTTCTCTCCTCTCTTCTGTCCATCTGTTTCTTTCTGCTTCTTCTGTTCACTTCTTTCAGATTCTGTTACTCTCAGTTCATCCACTACTTTGCCTTCTGTGCATTTGCTTTACTGCTTATTCCTTCCCCAGGCTATAGAATAGAGTAATCGAGCGTGAGCTGTTGGAAGTTCTTTCAGATGTACTGGGACTTATGAGTGACAAACTCTCACTTGTTCCACTGCCTGGTGAAGATTCACTACCCTTGCTTATTCAGATTTGAAACATTTACTTGTCACATCTTTCTGGAATACTTTTAGCTGGTGCCAGTTCATAGTCACTGGTCTCTTTTGGGTTTAAAGGACATATCCTTGTTTTCTTGAATCCTGCCATAATACAATTTATAGGGTTGAATGCAAGTGATCATGTAGCCAACAATGATGCAATCATTTCTGTAGGGATTACCCTCCTCACGTATTCAACTACAGGTACATGTACTTTCTGCAAGCTTTATGGTAGTGACATTTCAAACTCCAACTTCCAAAGGTTGAAGAAGATGGGTAGAGTGAGCTGGCAAGCGCAACATATGAATCTCACTGGTCCTTGCAATGGCAATCGATACATGAAAAGCATGGCCATCCAAGACGAGCAAAGCTGGACTCACTTGTGAGGTATTCATGATGGGGAATTGAGACTACTTTTCAAACAATTCTGCAGTCACCCATCTTGTATTCTGCATTGAAACATAGTGCCTGGAAATGCACCCACTTGAGCATACATTGTAGATGCCATTCTTTTCCGTGTGTAAGTACATGTACATGTACATCCAGAAGCACCAGCACAGGCTAATACAGTGTGGATTCATCCTCTTTCTGTTACTGCCGTTCTCTTTCTGTTACTGTTGCTTTGTGTCAGCCTAACTCTGCAACAACCTTTCCTGGTCTGTGGACACCATGTTGAAAATTTACATTTGCTTTTGCAAAATATTCAGTCTTGTGCATATCACTCCCATTTTCGTGAAGTACATGTAGCTGTAATCAACTACCTACCCTGAAGGATAGTTTAGTTTACACAGTATACATGTACATGTACATGTACATGTATATGTTCATGGATAGAAGATCTTATCAGAAAGTAGGTAGACTCTCTACAAGTATGTAGGGACCGACATGCCCATAGTGCGTGTACATTGGAAAGCCTTTTCTCAACATGCGTTCTAAGCCTTTCAGAGCACGTACATGTACATTGTACATATACATTGTAGCTATCCTATTCCAGCGTTTCTCTACTGAACAATACCCCCCAGGTACATGTAGCTAGACTTACTGACAGACAATCTTTTACCTCTTCCCAATAATCTTATATCATACAAAAATAGCATCGATAAAAACGGAAATGTAGAGATGGTGTTACTTGTGTAGTATTTGTATGGCCTGCCTTGCCTGGTCGCTGCCATCCCTATACACATGTGCATGTACATGTATACATGTATATGGTTTCTGTGGTTTTTGGCACTGCCATTCCTACATGCCTGTACATTTTTAACCTTCGGTGCACATGCACAAGAAGGGTAATTAACCCTTGGCACACATGCACAGCGAGGGTTACAGTAGTTGTCCTGTGTGTGTGTGTGTGTGTCTGTCTCTGTGAGTCTGCACACTATTCTGGTGGTATGCGCAAACACAAGTAAAACCAAAGACACCATCATGCTAAGCGTCGAATTTGAGGCAATTATAAAGGCGTTTTTCCTAAAGACGTCTGGTTCAAAAATTAGAGTGCTTTTACTTACCTCTGCAGGGACGGCCATTTTGTCTTCATGTGCAATTTATGTGCAATGTTTCCTATACTCTCCGTTACATGTTCTTTTATGTGTTATGCACACGCTATCTTATGAGGACAAAGGTCATCTGTATGATTGCGCATGCGTGAGGAGAGGGCCTAGCTAGCCTGGGTACGGGGCTATAGTACGTGCACACATGTATGTGCACAGACTCTAAAGCATAAAGACAAGGCAGGACACTAGACTATAGCCCAATTGAGTATTAAACCAGCAATGCTTGTGCAGGCTGTTGTAGCATGCCGTGTAACTGCACCGAGGGTTTGCACTGTAGTACTGTATTTTTCCTGTGTGTCTGTCTCCGCTGGAGCTAATCTGCGGACTGGCACTAGTAGACATCTAACTGGATGGACAAATAGTTCCTGGTATATAGTAGTTTCAAGGCAGCAATTGCAAACATTGCATGTATATGTATTATGGACATTGCAGCATATTTTCTTAGCTACATGTACGTACAAGCTCTTCACCGATTATTGGAGTCCATTTATGGCATTCAATTCATTCATAATTACCATAGTAATAATATAATATTTACCATTACATTTGTTCCGTGTTCATTCTACTTGTAACTGAAAACATAAATTGCAATATCGTTAAGATTAGTACCTGCTACATTCACTATTTTTTAAGATCCACTAATAGATGTATTTGTGCCCACTAATAATAGTGACTTTTAGGTACATGTACATACATGATTAAATCTATGAGACCTATTCAATACAAAACAAGGCAACACAACACCACCTCCTTAGACTGGCTCTCTTCTTCCTTTTGAGAGGAAAAGAAGAGCTGCCCCAGGTGGGATTCGAACCCACGCACCTCTGTTCTCTTGACAAGGGCTCTACCACTAAGCTACCAAGGCAGCTCAGTGATTGTGGGTTGAATTAGACAATACAAGGCAAGGCAAGACGTCTCTACCCGGGGAAACTCTAACTTAGCATGTAGGAGAAGGCATGTACATGTACATGTACATGTATGTAACTACACATGTACATGCACATGTACATGTAGGTTATGATCTACGTACGTAGGTTATATACATGTACATGTACATGTGTGTGCGTGTGTGTGTGTGTGTTGGTGTATACATGAGTGCCAAGTTAGAGATTGTATTTACTCACAATGTGTCTCCTGTACCTCTGTAGCAATGGATGTGGAGCAGAAACTGGTAGCGGAGACTTTCGATGTCCAGACCTACATGCGAGAACTGGCCCGAGACATGGACAGTTCTGTAGAACTGAAGAAGCATAAGAGGGCCATCCAAACTGTTGCTGAGCAAACTGCTCATAAGCTCAAACAGAATGTTTATCAGAATTATGCACTCTTCATCAACACATCCAAAGAAATATCGTCACTTGAGGCAGAGATGTATCAACTTTCTCACATGCTGAATGAGCATGAAGCCCTCACACGTAACCTCTCAAACATCTCACTAAGTGCAGCTCCAGCAGTAGTTGGTGACATCAGCACAGAGCCAGAGAAACACAGTATTGCCTCCTTGCTGGAGACAGTGGAGGGATGCTCCTCAGTGACTGAGGTGCCAGGAAGGTTTCTCATCTATTCTTCTCACTTGACTGAACTAGACCAGGTTAGTAGGATGACCTGAAGAGGGTTTGCGGGTTTAGACAGCTAGGGGGGAAACATTGCTCAAGTTTGAAGTCATGTAACACTTCCTGCAGTACCTCAATTTGTATGGATTAAGCTAACACTTACATGTACGTGTACATGTATGTACACTGTACATGTACTGTAGCTACTTTCCCATGGCAACAGATGCTATACTAAATCCACTTTAAATCTAATGATGTCATAGTACAGTCCTAAATTTTTTTTTTGGGGGGGGGATGGGTGTGGGCAGGGAGAAATCCCAGGGCACCCCCATGAAACCCTGCTTTGGGTACAGTACTTGCATGTAAGACATTGTGTGCACTGTACATGTACATGTACAATCATGTATGCACGGATATGCAACCACTGTCCCAATGATTAGCCAGACATCTTGTTGAAGAACTGGTTGCACGGTTAATTGAATGGATGGTACATGAACAATCAAGTACATAGAGCACTATTTGGAAAGGAAGGAGAAGGGAAAGAAAGAAAGAAAATTACAACAACCTCAACGGCTTACAAAAATATAATCTGTACAGCCTCTATGGCTTAGAAAAATGTACATGTATATGTACATGTATGTTGCATGCTGAGAACTTACCGCTGGGAATGACAAGTTGGGATGGTAGTGAACGATATAGTGAATCTGTGGATAGCAAGGCCGTCTTTCAAATGGACTTAGACAAAACTTTCCCAAGATCATCCACTACAGATCAGTGATATGTAGTAGTTCTTTATATCACTGTGGTGGTTAAACTAGAAAAGCCAACAAATGTACCTTCTTCTTAGCTGCCCCTCTCAAGCATTTCAAGTTAGCTTGGTGTGCAGGGCAGAGTTGACTGTACATCTACAAAAATGAAGTGTGTGTACTTTCAGTGGTTGAGCATAATATGAGATAGCCAGTTGAACAACTGGACAGCTGTCTAGTTGTGCAACCACACACAAACTATTTCGTTCTCTCTCTTTTTGAGCTTAGTGATAAACCAAGTGCACATCTACTTCAAGCAGGCAGCATCATACTTTCTTCACTCCATCATCAGGACACAGGGTTCCACAAGTGGATGACCATCTTATGGCACGAACCGCTGCAGGGTTGAGCATCTGGACAACCGGTTGATTAGCAGCGTCCAGTTGTGCATCAGGGTGGAACATACATGTACATGAGGAAAGGCTTGGGAATATTTTTATAGAACTGTGAAAAACCGGTAGCCACCCGGGATTGAACTGGGGGCCTCTGACTTTAGCTGTCAGTGCTCTACCACCTGAGCTATGGCCACCGGGTGACAGCCAACCCTCACAATTCTGAATATCACTCCATATGTGCTGTCAGAATCCCGCTAGGGATCGACCAGTAACTCCTCTCCATCAGGGGAGGAGCCACACTGAGTGAAATATTCTATTTGCATGTTCGTCATGTACATACATGTGTACATGTATGTACATGTACATGTATATTTCGTATTTATCCGAATAGAGGCCCGGGCCTCTATTTCCTTTGTGACATTTTTGACCTGGCCTCAAAATGGAGCCAGCCTCTATTCAGGTCCAGGCCTCTATTTGTACAATGCTTATGCGTGCGCATGTGATGGGGTGCCTGCACTCCGTTAAGCATTTATAATAGATTTATCAACGGATTCCTGTCCAACATGGCATCTAGCCGGGATTTTCATGCAATGTTTTAGCAAATATACATGTATGTAGCGCAATTAGACTGTCTTTTTGGCTCCACTATACTCAGATTCTCTTCGTATCCACACTGAAGTCTTTTGCAGTGGCTTCCTTTGACTCCTTTTCTGCGCAGTTCACAACTCTGAGCTTGAATGTAACGTCATAACACTTTCGCTCAGACACCATGGAGACTGTCACGGTTGCAGACACTAGATAGCCATAGATCTAGATACACATAAGTACATGTACACGCACGTAGGCGGGGTGTGAAAGCGGCGCAGGACCTGGCCTCAATTTGAGACCTGGCCTCTATTAATTTAATAATTCACTCCGTTTACCCCGGCCTCTAAACGAGACCGGCTTCTATTTGGAGCCAGCCTTGATTCGGATAAATATGGTACATGATCACGTACATATCAGAGATTCAAGGGAACACAACAACACCAACTGAGATGGCTCACTTTCTCTTCTTTTCAAAGAAAAGGTGAGCTGTCGCAGGTGTAATTCGAACCCACATCACTGTGTTTCTTTAGACCAGTGTGCTCTGTCCACTAAGCTACTGAGGCAGCTCAGTGGTTGTGGGTCGAATTAGGCATTGCAGGGCAAGTATCCTGGTAAACAGGGGAAACTATAATTTAGTCTGTACGAGAAGGCCGGGGTAGTTAAACCACCAATGATGCCAATCTCCAAGCTACGTACATGTACATGTAAGTGTATACACATGTACTGTACATGATTACATTGCATAAACTCATCAAACAGGTGTAGTTGCTCTGTGTTGCCCTGTCTCTATGCCTGAGTTTACACAAATAAATTGAGAATAGCCCTCAGGTCTAAATGTTAAACAGTCATCCAATGCACAGGACACATTTCGGCCAGTGTCATGTATATGTATTGTGGACATTGCAGCATATATTCGTCAGCTGATTGAATTTACATGTACATGTACATGTACATGTATGTTTACACCTTTGTAGGAGACCTATGAAGACCTTCAGCCTGTTCAAGCGTTTCTTCTCAATGACAGTCTTATGGTGGCTGCCCATATCCGTCGACGCAAAGGTCCTGTACGTTATCGATTTCAGGCTCTATATGAATTGGACAACATGGCAGTGGTAGAGATGAAAGATTCTGATGCTGCCAGTTGTTGCTTCAAGATTCTTATGTTTCCTGACAGTCATCTCTATCAGGTCAGTTGTGTTTGCTACATGATACACTGTACATATGCGTACATGTACACTGTATGTACAGGTACATGTACATGTACATGTACAGTACCCACCAGCGGCAACTTAAACGCACATGTGTCAAACGCATTTTGCACGTGTGTACTAGTAACATGCGTGTTACATAGTCTTGCGTAGCCTGACCACACCCTTCTAATCGTGCACATGCAGAAGGGGTCAGGGACCACTAGCATCAATGACTTGTCACATTGGAATGTGCTGATTATTGCAGATTATGTAACTATGCAGCCACATGAGTGTGTTTCGAAACTGCACCTGTCCCAATGCGCACACGAAAGCAAAACGTACAGCTGCAGTGCAAAGATACTTCGAGAATATTTGCAAAACCCGCAATCATTTGCCTTAGCTGTGGAGAGGAATATAGACAGAAAAAGGCTCACTAGTGTCATCACAGCACGTAGTCCCTCTGCTTATCCTTCATAGCATTGTAGCCGAGTTTCCGCGCAGCTACTGCAGCGGCACTTTGCATTTGAGCTTCTGCCAGAGTCCGCACACTAGTACTAACTGCCTCTAACACGTACAGTGTAGTATCATAGGGGTTAAATATGTATGGTATTTCTCAGATTACATTCCACGTGCGTGTAATTGGCAACTCTGCAATCTGTTGCAGATGCACAAGTTGTTGATGCTACATGTAGCTATCCCTGACCAGAGGAGGGTCGACACAGTTAACCTATACGTGACATTTTCCAAACATCATCCATGCTTACTGTACTAAACCACCACAGAATAATTTGCTGTTTTTCACCTGTGAACCCCGACGATTTTCGCTTTAAACAAGTAGGACAAAATTTAGGCCTTATACGATGTCTTTGACTTTCGAGCCCGGAGAGTTAAGCAAACTGAGTTGCAAAATGGCTTAGTCAATGGCTAGACCTTCTCATGTATAGATCTAAGCGGTAATTGATCACGGAGAAGCTGGGGATTGTGTAGTCATACACTTTACCATATTTTAGAGCACAAGCTTTCATATATTCCATCCTAGGTTTGTCTGCAGCATTTTCAGAACCAGTCTTGGGACTACGTTCAGCCAACGGTTACTGATCATATGCCACAAAGTTATTCAACTATCGAATACCGTGTTTCATTGGAATTGGCAAAAGGTCACATAAGGTCAACCGTGTTGACCCTGCTCTGCCTTCCACGTGTGCACAATTAGAAGGGTGTGGTCAGGCTACGCCACACTACGTGTTACACGCATTTTGCATGCGTGTCACACGGGTAGCTCCACGTATCACACGCACTCTACACGCATGTGTGCATGTAGCACCTCCGTATGAGGCTCTACTAATAGCCATGGAAAGACTTAAGATCAAGCTTGAATGCTTCTTAGCAGTGATGCATCCAACTTCTACTAGATGGGCGGCTCCAGGACGGGCGCTGCCCATCTAGTAGGTTACGTGACAAGTTATACGTGTGACTCAATAAGCCCACACCTGCAGCGTGTAGTATATGTGTCATGCCTATATCACATGGCATCACATGTGTCGCATGCGTGTCATGCATTTCACATGCGTGTTATACGCAGATCGCACGCGTGTGTTGCGCGTATGTTTAGGTTGCTGCTGGTGGGTACTGTACTGTACATGTGCACTGTACATATACATGTACATTCTGACTTTTTTTGGTATAGTTTACCATGTGTTACACATGGTAAATGAAGTCCTGTGTACCATGTATTACACATGGTAAACGTTTAAGTCATGGTAAATGTTAAAGTCTGACTTAAACAGCCAGAACTTCTTGTACATATCGTAACTACATGTATACATGGTAGAAATTCTCCAATGAGGGATAAATAAGTGGGTTCTACCTTCAACCCATGAATCTCATTAACTCAGCCTTGACTTATAGGTAGGCAAGGATGTTGCAAATGGCACTTGAGGCTACATATTAATTTGCAAGCCTGCAACACTACATTGTAGTTCTGTGTTTTGCCACTTGAGATTTATAGGTTTTTTTTGCAATGGTTTTAATTGAATCAAGCCAGAAAGAGACTATTTTCAAATGACCTTTCATTGCATGGTTGTACTGTTGCAATATCATGCATCATGTACTCCTCATTTATGTATAGAGAATTATTGATTTCCAGCCTAACCAACTGTTAAATTTTGTGTGTGTAATTGCCACATCAAAGCTATTTTGGATTTATCACAAAGAAATATCACGCAGAAATATATTATTCTTGATGGCAGCTCTTCAAAATACATGTAGTAGTCCAGCCTACAGTGTACATACATGTATAGAGCTTGTCAGTGGCTGCTTAATGTGATGATTGTACTTAACTTCAGGGTTATCTATACTTGCATAAGTGGATTTCCCATCTGAAAAGGTGATTTTGTATTGCCATATACCTTCAATCATTTCACAACCTGTTATTGTACCTTCGTACCATTTACCATCATCATATAACACTTCGCATGTCTCCATCATGAGTGTATAGTCAGGTGAATTTGAAACCCTTGCTTTTTTGTTTGTGGTAAGTGACTTCTGTTGATCTCACTAGGTCTCTTATGGCCTTGAGATTTTGAGGTCCTTTCTGGTGGTCCATGTGTAGCTTTTGTTTTTGTGGTTTGCAATGCATTTGGCCTCAACTGGTCGCTTATGACCCTGAAAATTTGAGGTCTTGTCTGGTGGTCCATGTACAACCAGCTTATCATTTGTTACTCTTGTTTATCGGCTGATATGCCCTTTTTGCAGCTTGTTTTTCAGATGTATGATTTGTGTAGGACTGACGCACATTTTTACTAGCAGTGATGTATCTTAAAATGATTTTTTCTATTTTATAAACTCTGATCGTTGCTTCCTTCAACTGCACTAGGTGTTTCTGCTTGCTATATTTCAACAGCATTTGTTGTACTAGGTGCACTTTCCCAAACTGCTTTAGGCATTTCTGTGAATGCTTGGCTAAGCATTCGCAGATGTGCTGGTCTAATCCACCAGTTAACACAGTGAGATGCACCTTCCCATTTTCTGTTTTTAATTACTGTTGCTATGTGTGCAGCTGTTAAGCCAGGAACAATGCTTTGTACTTGACTTACATGTATATTGCAGTTGCCACATAAGCACTCAAAGAGCTGAAATACGTGCTGTTGTGTACGTACATGTACCTTTTGAATTGTGGCAGCTAGAAGGGTAAATGCCTCTTTTTCAACTCTCTTATCTCTGGGTGGTGATGTTTGCAAACCTTATCAGCTACTCTTTGGTAGGATCTTACCCAGTGAACCTTACATCCTTTCAATCGCAGGTTTGCTGTTTCATCACCAACTGCTAATCTCAATCCATCTGCTTCTGCATCACTCCAGCCAACTACAACACCAAGTAATGTCTTTGCTACACAAAAATCAGGATTATCCTTCTTGCATTGGTCAAACATGAGTTTAAAGCAAAATGCATAAGCCTCTTTAGTTTGTTTTGTGATACGAATACAGCAGACTACCATCCAAGCATAGCAAATGCTGTAGCATTGAATAAGTAGGGATATTCTTTTGTAAGTAGTATCTGTCTCAATAAAGGTGAAGAAGACATAAGTGGTGACATTACAAGTACATACTTCATTCCTTCTTCAATGCCTGCACTTCTAACGCAAGGCCTTCCAAGGTGTCTGTACTTCTCATGAGAGGTTTCAACAATGGATGCTCCTCCAGATAATGGACTTGAACCACATTCATCAGCTTCATCTATTTCTGTGGCAAAATCTTCAAATTGTGCTATTGTGGTATTTGAATCAAGCCCTTGGGCCTTCTTCAGTTGGTATCACAGACGATTTGCATTGCAAGCTGCTTTGTCTTCATATAGCCAACACCTACACCCTGTGACACACTTTGAGGAGTAAGTGAAGGGCACCTGGAAACAGCATCTTTTAAAGCAACAATGGTGGATGACTGCAATGAGGCAGGAGATGGAATAGCATGTGCATGTAAACTTGCACATGGCTCTTTTGGATGAATGACCAACCCACCAAACCACCTTCTTCAGTCTTGTTTGTTAGATGGCTCTATATACACAAAATATACTGGACAATTCCCTTCTTTTATTAGTGGTATAGAGCCACATATCTATTCTTGAACTGTTTCAAAGCTTTACGCTGTAACTCGGTTACATATCACTGAAAATAGAGGGGATTTCCATGCGTGTGGGGAGATGCCTAAGCTCTAACAATCCTTAGTTAACCCTCAGCGCACATGCGCAGCCAGGGTTACAGTAGTTAACCCTTGGTGTGCGTGCGCCAGAGGGTTACTGCAGTTGTCCTGTGTGTGTGTCTGTGTGTGTGTGTCTTCCCGCACCGGCTAATCTGAGGACTGGCGCTACTACACATCTAACCGAAGGTATTGGTGGTATGAGTGGCACATTTGTGACAATAGAAAGCCGTTTTTTCTAAAACTGCTTTTTAACTACACATGCAATACTCAACACTCCCATGCATCATAACATGATGATGAGTTTGTGCTCGCTGTTCAGCACATCAGATCCTCGCCTGCCACACCTCTTTACATGCTCCATTATGCAATACCCAGGAGCTGTCTAATTCCTTGTGTCAAACAAAAGAAAATAACAACATGCAAAACAAGGCAGGACTATAGCCCAATTGAGTGGACCTAAACCAACAATGTTTGCATCATCTGTGCAGTCTGTTGTAGCATGCAATGTGACTGCGCTGAGGGTTTGCACTTTAGTGCTCTTCATTTTTTTCAGGACTTCCTCAAGCAGCTCAGTGTGACGTGATTACTCTAGTTACACTTACCTATTATTCAGTACCACGTCTTTGGTGGTTCAATTACCCTGGTGGGCTGATCTATAATGAGTTATAGTATACATGGTTATTGTGTTCAGAGTTATGAACATTGTGATGACACTGAACTGTTGACTGAGGTTTGAACTCTAGCCTTAGGATAGTACCGTCAATCCTGCATTCCTTTGTTTTTTTCAGGACTTCTTCAGCAGCTCAGTGTGACATAGACAATGATTACTCTAGTTACATCATGTACATGTACATGTGCACATTTACAGTGTACAAACTGCAGTTTGCACAAGTGGAGTTGAGACAGGGTGTACTGGACAAACCATAAATACATGTATGTGTATGTACATTCCCGCTATGTACATGCACATGTATGTGTACATGTACTTGTATGCTGTACATCACCCACAAAAAGACACAATGTCCTGCCCGTCTGTCCTTTGTGCCCACCTATACTGTAACTCTTCATGTCTTGACCTGAATTTGAATTCAAAGTGTAGTTTTTGCATCCATGTTCCCTACCACGAACAGCTAGGAGAATGTTTTCATGTACTGTACATGATGAAAAGGCTCAGGAATATTTTTATAGAACTGAAAAGGCTCAGGAAAAGGCTCAGGAATATTTTTATAGAACTGTGAAAACCAGCTACCCAGGATTGAACCGGGGCCTCTGACTTAAGCTGTCAGTGCTCTACCACCTGAGCTATATCACTCTGTATGTGCCGTCAGAACTCTGTTAGGGATCGACCATGTACATGTACATGTATGATGTACCCTGATCAGTTCTGAACTTGTACACTACACACATGTGTTTGCAGGCTGAAACTCCAGACATGAAAGAGACATGGATGCAGTTGTTGGAAGACACAAAACAGAAACACAAAGCATCAAGAGATGCTATGAAGAGAGAAGTAAGTTACATGTACATGTATTTTGAGTCTAGCTCTTGATTAGTTGCATCTTCAAATTCATGTACCATACTTAGCCTCGTACCCAGGCCCCTCCCACGCGGAGCCTGGAAACGAGGCTAGTACCGTACTGTAATTCATGTACTGTACTGTATACAGTGATTCCAAATCATTTCAATAATAGTTCTGCTCCCTGGTAAAGGCCATTAAAGATTTACATTTTTTCCTACACCGGCCACTGTTTAACTACCTTGTAGCAGGAAGATTGAGCTTGCATATGGTATGGTACATGTACATGTACATGTATATGGCTTGATCTAATGAGGTTGGACAAAGGTTATTTGGTGTAGATGGGTCACTAGATCCTCGACTAACAGTAGAAGTCGTCTTAATTTGGGGCTTCATTGGGATTGGGAGATACAGACCAATATGTAGGGCCATTTCAGTCTAATTCACTACATCATTTCCATTTCACACCACAGTGCCCTTTTTTGGAAAATAATACATTCAGTTCTGAGTCAAAATGAGTCAAGTGATTTTAGATAACCATTACATAGTAACACACTGTTGTTTCTACAGTGGGATAAATCTTGGCATCAAGTACATGTATATTGATATGGACATCATCCATTTGAACATCTACCAAAAGTAAAAATGTGCTTAGCTTTTTCTTGGCTTTCTTCTCTGCCACCAGAGACGCAGTGGCTCAGTGGTAAGAGTGTCTGACTAGTATTCAGAAGGTCCTGGGTTCAAATCCCAGCTGGGTCCTGATTTTTTTCAGGACTTCTTCAGCAGCTCAGCATGACGTAGAGAAACAGCTTTAATTTGTTTGAGTTACATCATGTACATGTAGGTACCAAATGAAAAGTTGATATCATTTTTTAGCATCTGTCACTAGCTATCATACATTACAGGAAAAAGGGAAGCACACATACGGTTCATTAGGAGAGAACCCAAAGTGGAAGTCTTAAGTCTGTTTTGTTGCTTAATTACTTTTGATGAGAGTACTCTGATAAAATACATGTATTTCTCAACATCTGCAATAGAATGTACGTGGTAAAGAGAGGATTGAGGAATTTGATGAGGTATCTCAGCATGGGAAATTTGATTTTGCCACATCCATCAGTTATATCCCGCCGATAACAATCCATATGAGTCTTCTTGGGTCATGAGGAGCAGGATCAGTGAAGGAATGTTCACGTCACACACGATTGAGTTTTTGTAGGTAATCTGAAGCAATGATGTTTAGAAAGTTTGAAGCAACATTCACAACTGCTGAGCACCGAGTAGAAGACAATGCACTTGAGTTTAAGAAGAAAGAATTGGATCATCTATTGTAAATCTTTGCTTCACTTGGACAGCAGCTTCAATGAAGAATAGCTGGCAATGTTAAAAAAAATGATCCTCTCACTTCAGCTTTCCTCAATAGATTTGCTGGCTTAGCTAGGCTAATGGCCACAACATTACCCATACTCATGGCTGTTAACAAAACTATGTGTTCCCTTGATAAAGCCACAGTTGGTTTAGACCATGTACATGTATATGCATCAGTCGTGTAGCAACTCAACAAAGATTTGTAGAGGGTAACAAGTTCCTTGGTAAGATGGTGTAGGTTAGGATATTCAAGTGAAGTGATGCACACATACATGTACATGAACATGTACATTGTACATGATGAAAAGGCATAGGAATAATTTGAGAGAACTGGCAGCCAGACCGGTGCATGTCATGTACTGTGTTGCATGTGCATGATGTTTAATCACCCCAGCATAGCTGATGAGGCCTGGTATTGGCCGAAATGCCTCCTGAACATTGGGTGACTCTAGGCCTGAGGGCCATTCATGGCCTAGGGAGTTGTGGTTCTCAATATATTCATGTACATGTAGATGTATATATATGCAATGGGAAGAAAGAAAATCACTAACAATATAGTGGTGAATTGCAAACTCACTGTACTATCTCTGTGTAAGTCATCTCTTTCTTACTAGTGTACTGTATTAAGGTGGCGGTTCAACCTTGGGTAGTACACGCACACATGTATTACGCTGTGAGTACGTTATAATGAGATTCATAGTTAGTGTACACGTGCAGCCTTTGAAGTGGTAGGCCCGTTATGCGTACTTGTGCGTGTAGAGTGTACCATAGTATCTAGATGCTAAATATCTCGGGACCGAAACTTTGGAGCAGATCCAAACCAACGGCAATCGAATGTGTACTCGTAGACCTTTGCAGCGATGCATCATGAGCGGTAGATCTACAAAATTGTGCGCAAAACGGCAAGTTTAATCGACCCCCGCGCGCAGCACGGACAAACGTTTAGCGCGCCTGCCTTGTACTTACATGCTAAATGCACGAGCATGCGTCGCCGCAAACAGCGCAGCTATGGGGTAATTTAACGTATTTTTTCATATTTTTGCTAACTGTCCCAAGTCAGATATTTGGATTTTTATGGAGTCCAGTTTTGTGGACTCCATTACCTTAGTGCTACTTTGTGGACAATTATAAAGTAGATATTCAGGCAGAGCAGTTTTCAAGCTTTAAAACAGTACCAAATTTTGCTACAAAGGTGTTTAGGATATGACACTGAGACTATGTTTTTATAATGACTGTTTGGTTTGTGAAAGGTTGAACCGCCACCTTAAAGTGATTTACTATATTGCATTCTGTTTCATGGGAACAATGATGACACGACGAACATGATCTGTCTGATTATGCAATACAAACCCTATATTGTTTAGCAGAGCCATATGGGAGTAGCAGTTAAGAAATGATACATCTGTATGTGTGAAAAGACAACTGCTGGACACCCATGAGCACTACAGTGAGAACACATTCTTTTCTAACGTTGCCAGGGAAACAACTTACTGAAGTTCATGATATTTTATGATAATCAATTGTGCTATGAACTTACGTGATTCCACAGTGGTTCAACTGATCAAGTGAATGCATGTAGATGGCAATACCCATGTAATATTAACTTGGGTATTTTGTAATAGTAGCTTTCTTGCCTTTCTAGGTGGCTGCTCAACAATAAAGGCCTTGTATTGCATGATCAGACAGATAATAAGTCATCGTTCCCATGAAACCCAGTGTATTATACATGTACCTGTTGTGTGTACTCTGCATCCAAGTCATCATGTCTCCACTTCTTTTATACAGTCACTATACATGTATCTTCTTCCACAATTTACACATTTACTTGTCCAAATTACAGATGAGTGCTCGTTCATCCCATCCTCATCATCATGAATCAATACGACAACAGAGAAATCTCACACAACAGCCTTCAGATGGAGATCGCAGGTGAGATATGTATATTTGTGAAATGCCTTACAAGTGCATGTACATGTTTGGCCCCAATGTGCAACCTATCCGGTTGATTAACGGGATGCACGGTTAACCAACTGGCTGTCCGGATGCTCAACCCGGTGATGTATTATGCTCAGTCGCACAACTGGATGGTCGTCTGGTTGTGTAACCCTGCTCAAGCAAACAAAGGAAGAAAATGCTGCCTGTTTGACGTAGATGTGCACTCGGTTTGTTTCACTTTCCACTAAGCTAGGGAGACGAAAAACACTTGTGCCTGCTTGTGCAACCAGGCAGCGGTTCAGTTGTTGAACTGGCTGTCCCGATGCTCAACCATTGAAAGTACACAACTTTGTTTGCATAGATGTACTCCCAACTCTGCCTTATGCACATACCAAGCCAATTTGAAGGGCTCAACAGGGGCAGCCAAGAAGAAGGTACGCTTGTTGGTTTGTTAACCACCACAGTAACACTACACATCACTGATGATCTGTAGCGGGTGATCTTGGGAAGGTTTTGTCTATGTACCTTTGAAAGACAGCCTCGGTATCATAGGCGTGCTATCATTCTCTGCCATCTCAACTCTCTTCATTTTCACTGGCTGTAAGTTCTCAGCACATACTCTACGTAACATATTGTCCAGTTTATTAACTGTGCAACTGTTTTTTTCAACTGGGTGTCCAGTTAATCATTGGGACAGCGGTTGCACATTTGTGTGGAACATACATGTACACGTGCTTGTATGTACATGTATATACTATTTGAGGCTTAATTGCTGTGTGTGTACATGTATGTACATACAGTGTATGTACATAGAGGTCTATGCTAGCTTACCCATGTACATGTACTGCATGTAGAGTAGGTGTTTAAAAACATCCCGTAAACAGCTTGTGCAACAAGCGCCCATTTAGAAAAAATGGGGAACGAACGGACACTGAATGGATGTTGAGTGGACTATGACTGGCCTCTGAATGGGACTACCCATTCCATTCCCGTTCCAATCTGTCTAATGTACATACTTGTAAGCAAGGTTATTTTTCACTCATGGAAAGCGCAAGAAGCATCTGGTGGGTCTTTGATATTTGATAGTGGCGGGCAGTAGATGACTCTCATTGTTAGTAGGAGGCTGTTATGTAGTGTTCAATTCCTGCCTCATGCTGTGAACTCATGCTACTTAGTTACTCTGAGAAACTGCGGGTTGTAGAGTTGGTTGCTGCCTGATACAGTCTCTGAGTTAGTATGCATGTCTGATTACTTCACCTGCCCTTACGAAGTGGTAAAAAATCTGAATGTGGTTTGCCTGCCAGCTATCGAACTCTTAACATTTCTTACATTGGCTACTCCTGTTGCATTGGCAGCAAGCAGGCATTACTCACTGGCTGGTTTTCTGTTTGTTGCATTTGGTCCACTTGTAGCCTGATGAATTCTCAGGTATATGTATCTGTATAGTTTTAGTACATCACATTCACACGAAGAAAGGCACTGTATTGAGTTTCTGCAACAATATTAATAAAAGTTGGTTAAGTAGAAAGATCAAATCAGTGTAATATGCAGCAAAATACGCAGTGTACTGGTGCTAAAGCATACACTGTGCACAAAAAATCTACATACTGTACAAATCTCAGAGGCACACCACGTAGAAGGCTGTCAATTTTTTATATTTTATGAATGTGGCAATACATACTGGTAAGTCATGAAAGCAAGAAGTAGGTGAAGAATGTGAACTTACAAATAAACAGTATAGATGATGTCTAATCATATACGTAGGAAATTGCATAGTTTACTCATGTTCATGCAGAAGGAACTTGTCCCTCTGTAGTTGCTAGGGTGATATTCATTCCATAAGCAGGATGATGGAAGGAGGATCTGCTGCCACAAATACACGTAGTGGATGACCTGAGTAAGACAGTCGAAATCTGAGCCATCCCATCACCACACAATATGGCTGCTGCTGCTTCTGAGATATCTTGTAAACAAGCCATTTGTAGAAGGTGGTAGCTTCCTGTCCCATGCCACTAATATAGTAGAAGCATGAGGGGAGTAAACACTACATGCTCTACCTCCCTGATGTGCTGCCTATACTCCTGCTTTTTTGCTTGCTCATATCTTTTGTAGGCAGAAGAGGAAGCTGTGGAATGATTACTTGGTGCGTTTGGGTTAATAAATCCCGTACATCACAATAGGCATCTTGCTAACATTCCATCTGCAAACCACACAGCCTAGCATGCAGTATGTACTACACAGCATAAATGTAGTAAATAGTGTACTACACTGACAACATAGTGTAGTTTCAATGTACAACACTAGTGTAGTTTTGTTTTCTTGAAGTCTACTCTACATATACATGAACGATCAGTCATTGAGACAAGGCAAAGCAAAGCAACTACGATATATCGAGTGATATACATGTATCAAGTAATATACATTTTCATTTTTTGACAGACAAGGAGACCTACTTGCTGCTAATTGGCTGAAGGATGCACCTGAGAATCTTGATGTCTACATAGCTCAGCGTGAGTTTGATCAAGCTATCAAGCTGATTGAGGAAACCAAGAGCTATCTGAAGGACTTTTCTGATTCCCATGCCCTACGTGACATACGCGCTCGTGTTAACCATCGCATCACTCAGCTGAGCACAGTGCTTATGAAAGAGCTGGAATCTTCTCCCAGTGGATCCCTGAGAGGGGGTCCTAGAGCTGCCCGCAGGGCAGTTGGCTTGCTCATCAAGTTGGGCCACTCAGCTAAGGCCTGTGAGCTGTTCCTTCTCAATCATAAGCACATAATCCAACATGATCTTGAAGATGTCAAAATGGAGGAAGGAGCTACCAGCCTGTATGTGGGTAATCTCTCCTCGGTATTTTTCTGTGGGCTGAGGAATGCTGCACTGGAATTTCGACGGGCATTTGGAAGCAACAGTGGCAGCTACTCATCATTCATAGTGTGGTCAATCAATCAGTTACAGGTGTTCTGTGATCGCTGCACACCTGTTATTTTTACTAACACCCCTCTTTCTACCGTGGCTGAGTGCTTGGTTGCCATACGTAAGGAGTGTGATTCTCTCCACACTATCGGTATTAATCTCACATTCAAGTTGATGAGCAATTTCCATTCTTACATCTGTCAGGTGAGTGGGTCAATTTTCCACATCGCATGTGCTATGATTTCTCAATGAATATGGGTGCATGGACATATATACATGTACGTATGTAATTATGGCCGCTATACTAGTATAGCAGAGTGAGTTGCCATGCTGTAGCTGCTGGTTAACTGTATAGCAGCTACGTATGTAATTATGGCCGCCATACTAGTATAGCAGAGTGAGTTGCCATGCTGTAGCTGCTGGTTAACTGTATAGCAGCTAGGTAGTTGCAAACTTACGGTGAGGCTGCACTGTTACAGGCAGGGGCTTTGCTCGCTATCTGAAGAGTTTGGCGCTTATACCTGGCCGGCTTTGTAGCTGGTTTTAAAGCAGGCTGGAGTCTCCCTATAGGGTTCAATCGGGCCAGCCCGTTTCAAAGCCGGCTGGCCAGTTTCAAAGCCTGCTGGGTTGGTAATTGGTCCATAACATTTACATGACAAAGATATATGGTATACAGAAGATACTACTTTTGATACTATATGCAATATCATCACTTTCTATTGCAACGTAATCACTTACATGTATGCTGTTATTGCAAAAATAATTATCACTTATACGTCCACCATGTGTTACTGTTGCTGCACACTGTGTATGAGCGAGTCCTGCAGTAGTCCTTTTGTTAATGTGTGTATGGTTTTTGTGGTAGTGGTCGTCTGTGATGTTCGTGTGTGTGTATGTTTTGTATGTTAAGAGAGAGTACCCTCTTAGTAGGTTCCTTTCTTTCTTAAAATACATACGTGTGCTGTGTTTCAGGGTTTCAAGACAGGTGTAATGTGTCACAATGGCTCTTTTTAATGTGTTGTGCTTGGCTTGGGCTGAATTCTAGTTTCTCAAGTTCACTGTTAGTGAAGTATTGGAGCTGAAATCGTGCCCCATTGTGTCCAAAAGGAGTGTGTGTGAGAACTGTCTTTCTTCGGGGTTACTTGTGTGGTCTTGTATGGCCTATGCTGTCTGTGCAATGCCCTCACTTCAACCAATCAGATTTACCAAAAGGAGTGCACTATAGTCTAAATACTAATAAACAAACCAGCAACCAGAGCAGCCTCTGTTCTATTTCACAGGCATGGAGCAAGGAGTGTTTGAGCACTCCTACATGTACTTTTTAAGCTCAAAGGGCTGAAACCCCTGAAGAAATCCCAGGCTAGATTGTACCTACCTACATGTACTTCACTGTATGTGACTGTCTAACACATACAGGTACCATCAACTGCACAGTATTTCAGCATCTCTATATGTCTATATATTTTCACTCTACAATGCTGTTTCAGTGATCTAATAACATAGACTGGATAATTTTATGCTTGTGTGGTCTTTGTATGCCCCATGTTGCCTGCATGCTGCCATCCCTACGTCTGTACATATTTTCTCTGTTGTTTTGGCATTGCTATCCCTATATCCTGTACGTACATTTATACTTGTAAATGTGTGTGTGTGTGTGTGTGTGTGTGTGTGTGTGTGTGTGTGTGTGTGTGTGTGGTGTATGTGTGTGTTTGTGTGTGTGTGTGTTGTGATGTATACACTGTATATGTGAGAAATCGGGCAGCAGTTCAGAGGATAGGCATGATGTGCTGACACATGCGATCCTAAGTTTGTCTTCGCTGATTGCATATTAAAAGGATACTGTACTGTAACCCTCCATAGTTTTAGTTCCTTAGCTCTGTATGATATTGCATGGATGAGGGCCAGAATTAATCAAAGGATGAAATACTACAATACAGTTACTCTACCTAAGTACCAAGCATGATTGCAATGTTACTGTACAGTACATGAAGTGCATTAACGAGTGTAAGTCCAATGGTCCACCATAATGCATCTGCCTTCTCCAGTTCAATGTGTTAGCCTTGTACCTAGGCTCTCCCACGTGCACATGCAATAATTGATGACCTTTGTACCCATAAGGATAAGCTGTGGATAAGCTGCTTTCCCCATGGGTACCAAGGTCATCAATTATTGCGTGCATGTGGGAGAGCTTGGGTACAAGGCTAATGAAGTGTTTAGATGGTGGACTGCTTGCAAGTGATATTATATTAAGTAGCCTCCTGAGATGACAATACATGATATTTGACCCCATAATTTAAATGGGAAATGCCCCAGTGTGATGTTATGACATTAAAGGAACATCAATTAGCAAAGAGTAAATATGCACCGAGTAGTTATTATTGTGTTGTGTATGCTATACCATACTCAATGCTCAATGTGGCAGTTGTATTTCTTTAGGCTCTGGCAGATGCAAAAAATGAGGTGACAAAGCAGTGCTCTCTGAGTGCAACTCCTGAGACATGGCAGCCACTAGATCTTGGGAATGATCAACCTCGATTGGCTGGTATGTACATGGAATGTATACAGTATGAATAAGGTATATGTATATATGTAGCTATCCTGCTCTTGGACTTCCAAGAGCACCTACATGTATATTTCTGGTTCTCCACTACAGTGTGGAGCTCTTAGCAGTAGGTAGTGATTCATCCAGACCAGTGCTAGGTGGACATTCCATTAGAAATATGATATCAAGAGTCTCCACATTTACACTGCTTGTGCAATAACTGTTGAATAGATGACACACACATTGTAGAACCATAGTTCACATCACTTGTGTATATGTTTTTACAAATGTATGTACATTGTAAAAACATATACACATCAATTGTTCATATATGGCAGGCACCTGGTGATGGATAAATGGTGACTCAGGTGAAGAAGAAAGAATGGAAGACAAACTTCAGTCCCAAGCATTGAATCTTGTCCCAGTGACATTCTTTCTTCACCTGAGTCACCAGGATTTATACATCAATTGCACTAAAGCATTTGCTTTCTTCCCACAACTTTTCTGTAGCCATCTTGATGGAGATGGAAAATCTTGGTATCCGCGACTTCAAGAATAAGATACAGGAAGGTAGCGTGGTTGATCTCAGCCAAACAACGGTCACCTTCTGCCGGCTAATCTTTGGTTATGTCAATGACACCATGAGGATCTATGTTCCAGAACTCCTGCTGGGTTTCATTGACAGTTTCTGTGATGCATTCCGGTACATGGTTGACCTCTATGTGGATGCCTTCAATCGAGATGAGAATGTTCCAGTGAGTGATTTTATTGTGGCTGATGCGCTATTCATTATTGAGACCCTGCTACCAACTGTGGGCAACAGTATCAATACCCAGACTGGGGTGCAGATACCCGACTTTGCGGATCTACATGATAGGTACAGACCCCTCGTGTGCCACCAATCACTGTTGAGTACATTGTTCTGCTCCTTTTTACTAAGACTGCATATTGTGTCTTGCCTGTTAAGTAATGGTGCCATGTACCATGTCTGGAACTAGCACATAGGTGATTGTTTATCTGTACCATAATCAAATTCAAATTCGATATCCCAATTGTGTTGTTGTGTAGGTTGGTGGCCAGTGCATGTTCTGACATGTTGAATACTCTGCTACCACTGGCAACTTTCATGTATCATGTATTTTCCTCTCGTGTTTTGTCTGCAGTGTAGTGCATGAAAATATGGGTCCTCTTTCATTCTCCACTACTTACAGTTTATTGTCTAAGTTACGAGGCTTGAATGAGTCCAATGACTTAAGCACCCCAGCACCAGAAAAAGATGGAGAGGGAGTAGAAGAATCAGACGACAGCACTGCATAACATTGATTATGATACAACAGTTACTAGTAGAAACTATATTTGTATCTGAGCATATAGAGGGTAGACATACAGCTGCAATTGTATCAATGATATCGATGATGATTGTGTTTTAGAGTGACATCTGTGAATGGGAGAGTGTTTTAAAGTTTTCAACACAGATACATGTATACATGTTCAGCACATGTTCAGCACATTCTGGGAATCTACACAGTTACACATTTTAGTGCATTTCCTACAATCTAGGAATGAACACATGCTTTGAATGAAAAGCACTTGGAAAGTGCATAACCCTTGCGCAGCTTAGAGATGGATAATGGATAAATGTATTCACCGTAGTCATGCCATTCTTTTTTGATGCATGTCTTTGTAGAAGTGTACGTTAGCCTTATGACTAGCACTGCTGAATAGCATTCACAAACATTGCACTTGCAAACACACACACCCACCACCCTCCCTCCCTTCCCTTCCCTTCCTTTCCCTCCCCTCCCCTCCCCTCTCCTCTCCTCTCCTCCCCTTCCCCTGTCTTGTTCTAGTTTTATTAAAAAAACAGGATTACATGCATTTTTACAGCTTTTACACAAAGGGCTAAGAAACCCACCACAAATCAAGGCAGTCTCATTGATCATATATACACAAGGAACATCTCAGTACAGCTACATGTAGAAGTATCACCTCAGAAATATAATTACACTACATCAGCTCAGTGTTAGATGTTCGAGTAGGAACAGAAGTTCGCTTGGGCTTGAGCAGCCCAAGAACGTACACTTCTCCAATAAGTGCGCACCCAAGTACTAGCTAGGCTCACCGCTTTGGCTGAACACGTGTGAGCCGAAAAGCTCCCAACCGCGTATGTGACACCAGATCGTACCGTTTGTACTTCCACTCCACTAGTAGCTAATGGAACCTCGAAAACGCGAGTTTACACAGCCTCGAGGAAGTTGCTTTCGCTCACCGATAGCCTCACCATCAACTGAGCGGCTCCAGAGTTCACGAGTGCCGAGAGACTACGACGCTTCTCCTATTCTCCAACTTTGAAGAGCGCAGCTTCTACGGTTACGAAGAAAATCCGGTCATGCCTGGACACACAGCCAGCCAGCCAGCCACACACACACACACACACACACACACACAGACTAACCCTCCGCGCTAGGCGCGCGAGGGTTAATGAAGAGTTAGACCGACACAGGGGGCAGACTGGCAAAAGAGTGTACATGCATGTACATGTCTGGTGCCAAGTGAGAGAGTGGTCATGTACTGTGGGAATGTCCAGCTTACAAGGATGCACTTATCAAGTTATGCTCTTGAGCTTTTCAAAGATTTTGAGTGATTCCATGGTGGTTGAGGGTTGAAGGAGCAGTGCTATATAAGGCTGGCAAGTTCAGTCACTCATCATGTACAAAGTGGCAGTTACATGTTTGCAAAACTGGCTCTGCAGACTGCTGGGTGCATGGCTAGTTGGGCTAGGTCAGCCCTCGATGATGATGATGATGATTACAAAATTGGCTGAAGTATACCATACTCTGCTGATTGTGTGCAAGTACATGTAGGTTGATAAAGCTTTGTAATTCCTGGACCAAGCCTAATCCTATATACCTCTCGTTCCATCACACAACTAAGCTACTTCTTAGGCAGGCAAAGACCCCCTCCAATCAAGATATTAAAAAGGGCACAGACGGTGTTAGGGAGTAGAGCTAGGCTGGGGTTCACTTTGCCGCCCAAGTCAGTGCGTGAATTACGTAACGTAAGAGGCACGTAATTGAACTTAAGAGAATATTTGTGGTGTATGGCACGCAAGGGTCGGCGCGCGCCTTAATACGTGCACACGCGTACAGGCGGTTTAGCCTCGGCTGGTATATAGGAATCCGGAAATGGGAAACGAAAATCGAATGCAAACCCAATGCGCGTAAAAAAAACAAAAAACAAAAAACAACTTGGGACTGGGGAGAAATCCTATCTGCATTTGAAGTTAGGAAGGTGTCTACTATGTATGCTATCTGCACTAACTTTGAACTATGAACACACACCCAATCACACATGCACATGCGCATGCACACATGCTATGATATAGGTTGTCTTGTGCTCAGCAAATATATTGATCATGTATTCACCTTTTCCAACTACATTGTACAAATACTAGAAGCAGTGACAGTCAGTGTCAACGATACCATTCACCACAGTCCTAGGTTTTCTCCTTTCAGTATGTTTTGCACAGAATGTTCACCTGATATAACCTTTAGGAGCCGTACTCTGTGCAGTCTTGATGTTATCTGTGAAAGTGGGAAATATTGAGGAATACACAATTTTAAACATGCTACAGGTAGGGAGTATGTAAGCCCATCACTGTACATTTGAAATGTGTACAAGCAAAGGCATTAAATGCTATTGACTCCATCATTTGCTAAGGTGTTTTCCTTGATTCACCTAGTGATACACGCATACCGGAGAAGGAGCAGTTTTGTACATCAAAGCAAATTTCAACGGTGCATGTTGCCAAAGACTACAGGATGTTCGCCGTGTAGTCTGGACAAGCCTAATGAGGGGAAAGTAAGGGGTCCATGTTGACTTTGTAAGTATGAGTGTTCAGCACTTTTCCTGAGGAATGATGACTCTCTGGAAGTGCTGAGTCTTCTCATCCAGCGGTCTGCAAAGTGTGTACTTGTGTGCCAGAAAGATTTCTGTACATTTATCTCAAAGGTCAAGGCATGAATCATGCACCATTTTCAATCTAGCATGGAGGTCTACAGAGTACGTATGTTTGTATATCCTGGTCCAACAAGTGATCCTGCCCATGCAATTATAAATAATAGTACTGGTGCTCTGTGTCTTATGAAACCAGTTGCAAAAAGACCTGTAACAAGGTTTATTGCAAACTTGCTTGTTCTGTGTGTGTAGGTGTCTGTCTGCTAGTCTGTCACGCAGGGCTAATCCGCGGACTGGCACTAGTAAAAGTTTGCTTTGAGTAACATAAAGGCAAGTTTGGTGTAAAATTTTGTCTTTAAGTACAACGGCAACATTGGCATATAATTTTCCCTTTGTACACGACGACAAAGATGCCTATTTTTGCCATGGTCTGTGCAACCTCTAGCCAGGACATAGCCCAAATCACATATAAACTATGCTGTACTTGCATTTCTAGAAAAAAGACGAGACCAGCCGATTCCTGGAAGGCAGGTAGTGGCCATATGTGGTGCCTCCATCACCCCCTAACAGCTTGGGGACGAGGTTACAGCGATGAACAGCACGCCTGTCTGTATGCTATATTGCGCCGTTACATGCCTGGAGAACGTGGCTACACTCACTAGCCCCACTTAATACAAAAAGTACACATGTTATTCAATTTTGTTGAAGCTTGAACAAGAGGTTAAATATTAGTTAGATGGTGAGTCCAGGGATCTACAGTATTTAGAAACCTGAGGGCCCTGAGCTGTAGCGTCCTGAGTGCAGCGATGACGCTACTAAGGGCCTGAGGGTTTCTGAATACCATTGGATAAGTTGTCCAACAAGTTTAGAGCACAGCGAAGTGCCTGTACGCTACCGTTGGACACAAGTCCTCATGCATGCATGGTGTGCTGACGTTATTATGAAACATTGCATCAAGCTTTTCGTGTGTATGCTGTAGAAAGGGCGGAGGTAATGTGCAATCCTGCAGCGCAAATAATAGATACCACGCATTAAATGATTTGCTCAAGGCACAAAAAACAGATACCTGGACAAGGTATCTACAAAAAATAGATACCGCTCACTGACCAATCAATAATAGTTACACGCTGAGTCCAGGGATCTATGGCATTTAGAAACCCGAGGGCCCTGAGCTGTAGCATCCTGGGCACAGTGAGGGCGCTACTAAGGGCCCTAGGGTTTCTAAATGCCTGTCAGACGGAGCTTTGGTAAAAGTGATGTAATTTCCATGATTCTACCATGGGACGGAGAACTTTGATTCTATGCTTGCTTTAGTGAAGGAGTACATAACTGATGTGTGGGAGGTTAGGAAGGTTAAATTATATGGAGAACCATGCTCTAACCAGCCTCAGTCTCAGTCCTCGGTTGGGGAACTGAAGGATGGCACTGTGGTTGGGGGGCAGAGAAGAGGTAAGTTTGGTAAGTTCAGTCACTCAGGGAGAGCGACAGGTAAGTTATCTACATGTATAAATGATGCTTCGTGTAAAACTGGCTCCGCCTACACTGGGTGCATGGTCAATGGCAGGATTGCTAGGGCAGCCTCTTGATAATTATTATTATTATTATTCTATCATGGGACGATTTTACATGACATCCCCCATGACTGAATCATGGCACGATTTTACGTGACTTCAGCCGTGATCCAATCATGGCAATACTGTATAGCGCCAAATTTTCGATGAGCATAATTTTTGCAGTTTTCGCGGATTAGCTGCGAACCATGAAAATTATGCTCTGTGAAATAAAAGCTAAGTTGTCGAAGATGTGTACATTGCCACAACTTCAGCTAGCTGGTGATCAATCGATGGTATTCTATCGCTATACTTTAAGTGAAAATCCGATGATAAGCTGCCCAATTGTTGAGGTCTTTGTCATGGGATCGGAAGTACTTCGGCGTCTATCGCATCAGCCAATGAAGGGCCGAGACATGCAATTTGGGAACCAGTGAAAAATGTTAAGGTCACTTCAGAGCAAAAATGAAGTTACGTAAGGGAAGCAAGTGGTAGAACACTGATGCTGCAACCAACCGTCTGTTACTAAGAAACATGTGCAGCTGTCCAGAAGTAGGCGTGGCTAACTTAAATCCTTGTGATCCGCAAAATTTGTTTCCGTGAAACTTTAAAATTGTGCCCTTTGGCGCCATATGGTATTTTAGTCTCATGCGCCAGACCCTCAGGAAAAAAAGGGTCTGGTTAAACTCGCATAGCGGTTTGGTTCCAATGGGTCCAGGAATTTCTTGGACTGATAATTGCCCATTAACCCTTTAATGACCGTAATCGTGAATTTTTTCACAGTTTTTCAACAGTTTATACTGCTGGCCACAAATATCTGATTGCGGTGATCTAGTAGTATGTGGTGACTAAATGAAGTCTGTGTAGCACAGCGCTAGTGTATCCCACACCAAAGCGCTAATAAGGGGGCGGACACCGGTCAGTGTAAAGTGCTGAGTCAGCACTTTTTTCCGAACTTTGTTGCCTTTCTACTTTACCCTGGGGGCAGCATGGATGATTTTTGTTCTGAAAACTCACTAGCACTCGCTATGTCTGTGGATGTAACGAGTCTTCTAGGCCATAGCAATTCGTGATTAGGCGCTGTATCAGCACTAAGCGCTCAATGTACACGTGTAATGTGCAAAATCTCAAACGGTTCATACGCTAGGCCCTGTAAGTTGTCTGCAGTACAGTCAAACGTTTTCTAGTGTACATACATTACTTCTACATGCATCACAGCTACCAATCTGCTTTGTCCCATAAAAATAGCATTCAAGGTGACTTCAAGAAGTTACTGCATGCACAAATGTTACCTAATTTGCCTTACAGTCAATAAGTAAGTGTAATGATAGAGTTCATGTGTGTGATGCTTGGAGGCTCTAATCATATTCATAACGGACAGTTCACATTACCTTACCAGCTGTTTATATTATCACTCAATGCTGACAGTGCGGAACCAACCCTCATTGCAAGCTTGACGATACCTGTGTTTTCCAAGCGTCTGGCGCGCGAGACTAGTAATAGTGTACGTGACTGCAACTCATGTAAAACTCCTTAGTATAAGAAGTGGGTGTTTCATAGGGAGCTTTTACATGACTTAGTAAATGAGGTTCAATGAGTGGGGCATTCTCCCAATCCGGCGACCTTTGACCTCACATAAAACCTTCCCAGCAAAGAGCAACAGTACTCCGCAAAGCTTTTGCACCAACTGGTGTTGCACTTTGACCTCATGTAAAACCTTCCCAGATTAGATGGAAGGTTATATGCTAGTGGGTCATACTATATATCAAATTAATCTTCCATCATCAGGGAATTGTTAGATAATATTAGGGCAATGGCCATTAAACCTGTTTTTGTCGAATGTGAATGAATATGTAGAGAAAGTAAAGAGTATGTGGAAGGATTGAATAGCAAGGTTAAGTTAGAGTTGTATAAAACATTTGGTAAGGAAGTAGAGTTCAAGAGGGGTTAGTGATGCTGGAACTAGACCCTTGTATAAATTTAGGTCAGGAACACATGGTTTGAAGGAGGAGTTAAGTGGGCATAAGGGCAGGAATGGCAGGACTGAGCGTGTTTTATGTGGTGATGAATGCGAGAGTATTGTCCATGTTTTATGGGAGTGTCCTGCTTACAAGAATAATAGGAAAGAGTTCATGATTACGCTCAGGTCCACATTAGGAGAAGCTTTTAAAGACTTCGAAGCATTAGATAATATTGAAAGGGCTGCTTTTGTGTTAGGTTGTGAGCTTGGACGAAGAATTTCAATTGTATGCTTGCTTTAGGAAGGAGTACATAATTGATTTGTGAGAGGTTAGGAAGGTTAAATTACGTATATGGAGAACCATGCTCTACCTAGCCTCAGTCTCCAGAGTAAAGTGCATGAAACAACTGCATTGCCTTTGTTTGTGTACTTGCCACTGAAGAAGGTCGGTCACAGATCAGTGACTGAAACATTTGGCATAAAAAGTTGTTTTTGAACAGCAAATTTGCGGCTAGTGTTTGTTGAGTACTGAGGACTATGAGTTATCCTAGCCAACTAAGAGTGTTTTCAACTCCAGGACCGCTTTACACAGCCTGTACAGTGCAAACACAAGCTGGTTGACCTCTGACCCTAGCCCCACCTACCATGACTGAGCCCCACCTGGGAGTGTAGCACGGCTAGTGTACATGGAGCTCGTGCATTGCTTTATTACAAGCTATTCATGCAAGCTTGGATTATAGGGATGAAATAGGCTGGAATGAAAACTTGTGCCATTTTCTGAACTTGTAAAGTCGACTGCCAAAGTGGTTTTGACAGCTCGTTAGGCATGTAGTTGTGTTGCAGGAGAACGGGAAACACTTCAGTTCAGTTAGTGTCCACAGTGAGTTATAGCTCGTCGCAGAAGATTTGTATTTGTCCTTCTGTTCTCTATACTTACTCCTCTGTTCTTGTCAGAACGGCCTGCTCAACAGCAGCAGCCACTGCCCTGGCCCGATGAGCAGTAGATATGTATTTGTATCCAGAGAGCTCAGCACTTGCTCCTCACCCCATCTCCTTGGTCTCCATCTTCTTTGGATAAGTGGAATGACCTTGCTCTCCATCACTGCCTTCCTGGATATTACTCTGAAGCTGGTTTATGTTTGCTGTCAAGTGGGAATTGATTGCATCACACCTACCTCTCTGCCTGTCAGTTGGACCCTTCCAGTCAAAATCCAAATACAAGTCTGGTAATAAACTTCACATTTGTGAGCATATGACCACGCATGTTCTTATGTTGTTTTTGTTCACCCTAATACATATATAATATTCAAGTCTCATTTGAATTGAAAGGGGAAAAATAGCATTGAAAGTAAGGAGACAAGATGTAGATGAGACTGGATATTTAGCATTTAAATGGGTACTTTCAAGAATTGTGTTAACTACAAAGAGCCTTTCACATGATTCGTGAATGTAAAAGAATTAGGTACAAAGGGCTCTTTATAGGTTGAAATAAACCTCAGCCATATTTACACTATAGCAGAGAAAAGATACAGATCTCTGTGAAGTGTATGGTTATTGTGTTGCAGACCATAGCCTTCTCTACACCAAGTACTACTGTGCTAATACTGTGATGGGAACGTGAGAGTAGTACACAATGGCTGCAAGTGATTTATCAAAATGGAAGTCACCAGTAAGTACCCCAAGAGCTAAGCCATCGTATAGCATAGAAACAGCCCTCTAACCATTCATGAATAACTTTATAGTGGCACTCTGTGGCACCTAAACCACTTGTATCCGTAGAAATATGGTGCAGCTCACCATTTAAGCATGGATATTGATGAAAAAGGATTTATTATAACACTACACTATCACTTGTGTAATTATCACTTATAATTCAAAGCAGTGATTGAAGTTACAAATGTTCCTTATATATCCAAAGCTAATGATTGTATTCATTTTCAATGGTTCATGTACACAATAATATATGAATTCTTCCTACCACGCTCTACTTGTCTGGCATGAGCCAAACCTATAGTATGTGTGCATGTTATAGGCAAAGGTTGGAGGTCAATACGACTGCACATGTGTTCGCGTGACTTGCAACTGTACAGACTGCTGTAAAGAGGTCTCAGAGTTGTTTCATGCACTTCATTCTGGCACAATTTTACGTCAGGTCAAAGGGAAAGTGCAGTTGGTGCAAAAGGCTTGTGGAGTAATGTGGTTCTTTTGCTTCTAATCTGAGAAGGTTTTGTGTGAGGTCAAAGGGCAAGTGCAGACCAGCTCTGCAAGGAGAAAGGAAGTGGTGCCCACCCATATCCAGTCACAGGGCTACCAGGAGACTCAGTGGGTGCCGATGACTCCAGTCATCCTGGATCTGAGGAGGTGTTTGACAGTGGCCTAGCTGAAAATATCTTTGTAGAACTCCCAATGTGAGTGTGCCTACCCGACGAGAGAAACAACAGGACAGACAAGAAGAGGTCTTATCAGGGCTAATGACCACCCAAAACAAGAGAGAGTGGAGTCTGGGTCGCAACTGGGCATTACAGGAAGTGAGTTGCAGAGAATGCAAGATAATGTGACAATGGAGGTTGCCAGGAGCCTGGCTGAGCAGAATACCTCAACTGCAACCCACTCCTACTTCAGAAAAAGGAGTCCAGTGATGGAGAAGTGGTTAATCAGCTGGTTCTCACTCATGGGTAATCGAAAGAAAGTAATTGAGGTGGCCCACTTGTGTCCCACCAGCTGGGCACTTGGGAAGGAAAAATACCACACAAAGAATGTGCCAGAGATTCTACTGGCCTACGATGCACAGGGACATTGGTGCATTCTGCTGTAGTTGTGAGAAGTGCCAGAAGTTCAGGAAACACAAGGTTCCTTGAGCCCTCATGATCCCTTGTCTGTAGTCACTGAGCCATTTTCAAGAATCACAAGGGATATTGTGGCAGAGAATCAGTATGTGCTCATGATCTGCAACTATGGAATGGTACCTGAAGCAGTCCCATTACGAACAATTGACGCCCCTACCATTGCAGAAGAGCTGATGGAGGTGTTTGAAACTTTTGAGGACAGCTACTGAAAGTGCTGTATCAACTGCTGCACATTGAGGGGCTTCATACCAGTCCATACCATCCCCAAAGCGACGGTTTTGTGGAATGTTTCAATCAAACGCTCGATAGCATGTTGCACAAGACAGCATCAGAGGGCACGAACTGAGACGGTTAGTTCTCTACCTGTTGTTTGCATACTGGGAGGTCCCTCAGGAATTGACTGGATTATCCCCTTTCGAGATACTGTGTGGCAGGGAAGCTCAAACATGCCAGAAAACATGGTATGTATGACAGAACAGCATGTGTAAGAGATCTTTTCAGTCAGGAGATGAAGTGCTGGTCTTCCTGCCCACCTCAAGAAGCTAGCCCTGTATTCGACACCTGTTACACAAACTGTTCTTGTTGCAAACAGATGCTTCTGATCACAGTTTAGGGGTGGTACTGAACCAATGCTGACGGACTTTCCCCGTGAGTGGTGATTCCATTAATTGAACAAGTTTGATGTGCAAAAGGATGTGGTGGACTCTTACTGTCATTGTGTGTGTGCATACCACATTTGGTAGTGTTAGATTTGAGTGTTGTGATTAGAGGACTCGCAGATTAGGAGGTCAATCAGGTTGTATGTCAGTGTGGTGCATGAGTCTGTCTTGGTAGTGAATGTCGTGTGTCAGTTGTACTCACCATTGCTTTGTGTCATTGTCGTCAGTAACGTAAGAAGGCAATTGCTTTATCATTCTTGCATGCAGGTCCATCACAGTGCACTAGTATTCTGTAAACTCAAATGTCAGTGAAAATACATGAGCTGTACGCCTTGTTATCGGACTCCTTGACTACCATGCCAGGTCCAAGTGGGTTACGTACATATAATGTTAGCATATCTTTTTTCTTTAGAAGTAGCAATGGTTCTGACTTGAAGCTACATAATAGGAGTGCAACTAGTCAGGGTACAGCTGTCAGTACTGTACATGTGAAAAGTGAAATGCTCAAATTCCTGGCCCACACAACACAGCTGTTGAAGTTTGACCAACAGGTATTCTGTACAGTGGGTGACTCACATTGGCTAACCTGTTAGCCTGAACATTCTTTTTCCTATGTTATGTACATACATATGATGTACAAACACACGTACGTACCTCCAGTTCAGTCTCTAACATTTGATCATCACATTGCAGCAAGACTTCACCACTAATCATTTCCTGCATGAACTTCTCTTTGTGCTGCTGTAGTCCCATTGTCTTCAAGAGGTTGATTATCTATGCACATTACAAAACATAATGATATACCAACTATATACATACATGAATCACACACCAGAACTACTGTATAGTGGGTATTCTTCGAGGGCGACTACTTTAATTCATTCTTGGGTTTGAGGGTCCATGTGTTACCCAGAGTCTCGTCAGAGTACAGTAGCAGCTACATACGTTGTATGGTTCTGTACACAGAGAAGCCTTGAACATACACCATGTAATGTTTGGTCTGTAAAGTTTGTTCACACATATGTACGTACCTTGTAGGCAAACACATGGGACTATAAATATTCATGTATAAACTCTATGCCATGCAGGTATACATCGCATCACTCACTCACACACACACACACACACACACACACTTTTACAAGTATGAAAAATCATCTTCCAAAAATGTAGAGGGATGTAGAGATGGCAGTGCCAAAAACCACACAAACTAGGTGCATACATGAATGGCAATGTGCAGGTAACACAGAGGACTACACAAGTACGAAACCCTATCCCTACATCGTTAACCCTCGGTGTGCACGTGCAGCAAGGGTTACAGTAGTTGTTCTGTGTGTGTGTGTGTGTGTGTGTGGGTGTCTGTCTGTCTGTACATCTGCACGCTATTCTGGCAGCACGCAATCACAAGTAAAACCAAAGATACCATGTGTTAAGTGTCGGATTTGAGGCAATTGTAATTTTCCTAAACATGCCTGGTTCGAAAGTTTGAGCACTTTTACTTACCTTGGTGAGGATGGCCATTTTGTCTTGACGTGCTATTTACGTGCAATGTTTCATATACTCTCCGTTACACGTTTGCTTACGTGTTATGCACACTATCTTATGGGGACAAAGGTCATCTGTATGATTCCGCGTGCAGGAGAGGGCCTAGCCTGGGTACAGGGCTATAGTATGTGCACACGTGCGTACGTGCACAGACTCTACAGCATGAAAGACAAGGCAAGACACTACACTATAGCCCAATTGAGTATTAAACCAGCAATGCTTGTATCATCTGTGCAAGCTGTTGTAGCATGCTGTGTAACTGTGCCGAGGGTTTTCACTTTAGTGCTTTTCATTTTTTGTTATCCACACAAAGCTGTTTCCAGTAATCTGACAAAAAAGCTTAGATACGTACATGCTCTATTGAAAAAGGGATGTAGGGATGAGGTTACTTGTGTGTTGCCTGCACACTGCCATCCAAGCTCAGATGCATGTTGTATTGAAAAAGGGATGTAGGGATGAGGTTACCTGTGTGTTGCCTGCACACTGCCATCCATATAACTAGTTTGTGTGGTTTTAGGCACTGTCATCCCAACATCCCTCTACATTTTTGGAAAATGTTTTTCATACTTGTTGTGTGCTATTCTGTTGTACCACAGTACCATACAGGAAGTTGTTGTCCTCTAAGTGAAGCACCAACACCTTTAGTATACATGTATGATAGCATGTTTGTGAAAAAGGGGCTGAGCCCCTCAAATGTTAGACCTTAGCTACTTGGGAAGTACATATCTTTGGGTAGAAAATGCTGAAAAAGGGTAGGTAAGTGCCTATAACAGCCCAAAATGCTAACGCAGGGGAGTTTAGTAGGCTTGTGTATGTACATGTACATGCACTAACTAAACTTGACAAACTATTCACTAGCCAAAGTGATAAAATGAGAGCCAAATGTTTCGACCACTCCAGCGGTCATCCTCAGTGGCTATGCAGGGGTACAACACAAACGCACACTATATACAAGTCAAAAACGGAAATAGATGGACAAATGAATACCAATGGTTGTGAAGGTAACAGAGCTCATGCACAAATAATACAACACCACATCATGATTAACGAATGAGAGTGTCATAAACAACAGGCAAACAACCAGTCTCTCTATTCATAGGTCTGGATTCGAATCTGATGTACCAAGCCTCAATAGCACATCTCTGGGTGGAGCAAGAATTCGACGCCAACACTTGTGCATCACTCTGCGCTATGTCGTGACCATTCTGGAGGGCATGTTCAGCAACCGCGGATGTCGAAGGATCTACATTCCTTAAGGCTCTGAAATGCTCCTTTTTCCGAAGATTCGAAGTCCTGCCGGTTTGACCGACGTAAGTCATGTCACATTCTGCGCACGGTATCCTATACACCACTCCTTTCTTCTCCTCAGGTGGCACCGGATCTTTCGGATGGATCAAAACATCACGCAGAGATCTAAGGGACGTCCATACGTTAACCGTAGCCAAGACCCTACGGATGGACTCGGAGAGACCTCTCACGTAGGGCAACACAACTCTGGCTTTGGGATTCTCCCTCTCAACAAGTGGCTGATTGTGGTTGAGATACCTCCTCTTAACTATGCTAGCTGGATAGCCATTCATACGCAATGACTTTCTGACATGTGCAATTTCTTCTTGTTTGTCATCTTCAGATGTACACAATTTCTCTACTTGCGATAAGAGAGTCCTCACGACCGACAGCTTGTGAGCAATGGGATGGTGGGATGTAAAATGTAAATACTTATCCGATACTGGAGAACCCATGGCTGTGCCAAAACTTTGCTTGAAGAACTGGCCAGCAAATGCACAATATGTGGGATTCAGACAGAAGCTCAGTAGCATTGTGACTTCATCTGCTGTGAGACACGTACAGTCACACAAGGAAGTGTCCTGAGCCAGTCGGGTCCTTGCAACCTCATCATGATGTGGGGTTGTATGGTTTGTGCATGAGCTCTGTTACCTTCACAACCATTGGTATTCATTTGTCCATCTATTTCCATTTTGTACTTGTATATAGTGTGCGTTTGTGTTGTACCTCTGCATTGCCACTGAGAATGACCACTGGAGAGTGGTCGAAACGTTTGGCTCTCATTTTATCACTTTGGCTAGTGAATAGTTTGTCAAGTTTAGATATGAGTATACCTAGCCACACAGGTCTGTATAGAATGTACATGCACTATGGGCCAGTCGGCGCCATCCCTATACATGTACATAGCCTCAGAGAAACTACTGACTCCTTACAAAATCAGTGGCTCCCAAGTACATGTATGACTGGATTATAGCACTGTTCACCTGTGACAAATTGCTACCTGGAAGTGAAGCTCAGTGATGCAGTTTTGATTCTTGGGTGTCCTCTTAAGGTATGACAGGAGTTTAGGTTGATCCCAGGGAAGTGACTGAAAGTTGGAGGTATGATATACAGTGTCTGGTGCTATACCGAAACTACAGTGAAAGTGCACGCAGTGAAAGCGTTTCAGATCTATCCCCTTGACAATGCGCTGTAGAGATACATTGTAATTACATTCTACACGCTATTGTTATCACAGTAATCATAACAAGATTACATAACATTGTGCGTTTGATTCCACATGGGTACATTGCGTACACTGCGCCGCGTGTAGCACTTACAAGTTTACTATGGCTAGTGCTGGTGCATTGTCGACAACTGATCTTCCGCTAGAGGCTGCACTACTGCACCTACAGTCTGCTTTTCAGACAAATGGGTAAGCACACAAGTATAAGGTTCTTAGACAGGTATAATTGCTCCCCATCTCTCCAGAGGTCTCTCCACCAGTTTCAGTCTCTGTTTCAACCTCACTGACGTCCGTAAGTAGGCCCTGTTCTCGCAAAGTGTGCTTGAGTTCCACGCTCGACTTGTAGTGATTCCCTTATCATCGTACCACACGGTGTACTTTGGGCTCTTCTGCTCCTGACGCCAGCCTGGTGGAAGTTCTTTGGATACACGGAATCTGGACGAGTAGCCTACTCCACGCTTCGCGTGTAAGGCGGAAGGGACGGACAAGCTTCGACAACTAGAGGTAGCCATTGCATCTGGGACACGTGCATATCAATGGATGTTTGTGGTTTGCATTTACTGGGTTGCCACGTGAGGGGGAGGGGCTGGCTAGGCTAGGCTAGCTAGCCACGTGCACTTGGCTACGCTATTTTTAGCCCAGGCCCGTAACATCAGAAGTGATGGTAGCGCTTGTAGGCTTGTCGATCCTTGCCGTCGTTGATCGTTAGCTGCTTTCCATGAGAAGCATCGCTAAATTCACTTTTCAGTGAGAAAAGGTAGATCAATGTACGCTACATTTTTTGAGGGTGGACTCATTTGAGCATTGCATGCTCTAGAAGTAAAAGCAGCGTCTCAAACTTGGTACACAAACTCTCGAAGGTCACGTACACGTGTGTATCGCAGGCCGCCACTGTCGCCCATACATTTTAGACAAATTGATGTGTTGCGCAAATGTTATGGGTGAAATATATTGCAAAAGGCGGACGAGACTGAACTTCACTGTACAAGGCGGCCTGCGATGAAAAGTTACCTAGTTATGCATGAATGATCATGCTGCGAACTAGAGTTCATAATGTGTTCTTCCACAGAGTTATCATGCAAGAGAGCAAAATTTAATTACATTCCATCTGGTACTCAAACCTTCTCCATCATTTTCTGTTGACCTTGAGAACTAAAATACTTGAAGTAGGCAGGCTGGACTGGTTGTAGCTCAAATTTGATATCAATTGCATGTAGCACGTGAAGAATAGAGCTGTTCTATGCCGCAACATCCTGGGCTAAACGTAAACTCCTGTCATACCTTAATGGTTTAGTAGAAAGATGCTCAGTGGAATTATGCTGTTTGGTGCTCAGAGGGGCTTGAAGAGAACACAAGCCTCCACTAGTTAAGAACGCTTTTGTGTGTAGACTACACACACAATTAGTGCATCAGCGCCATCCCTACACGAACAGTCTACCGACTGTGAAACAACATTGAAGTAAGATACTGCTGAAACACAGGCCACTCAACTATAGTAGTATGTAGCTTTCATTTGGGAGATATTACTAGGGCGTGGCTTTGCGCAATTGCACCATGCAAGTGTGACGCCACCAGCCCTCATGTGCTTGCAACTTGTGTCATGCAACAATTATTCCAAAATGGCTTCCAAATATGGGCATGTTGTCCAGTGCTTCTACTTTCTGCATACGTGTTTGAGAAGATGCTAAGACGCTGTTAAGGCAGATCATATGTGGTAGTGATTACAGTTGTTCTGTAAAGAACTACGGTGACTACTTCTGCTAGTTTTGAGAAAAGTCATTTGAAAGAAATCTCTTAAGAAGAAGAAAGAAAAACAAATCACCAGTTTACCCATTTCCTGGCAGTAAGTCTAGGGATGCACTTTAGCTACTTGAGGGGTATCATTGGGTCTCTAGAGAAACATTGAAATAGGAGAGCTAGGTGTCCAGAAAGGCGTAGAACACGACTGTTCGCGATTTAAGACGGTTTTTCAATGTACGCACAGTATGGGCTGGCCAGTGCCATCCCTACATAAAGAGTCTACTGACTCTCTGATATAGCATATATCTCATACATCCCAAAAGCTCATCTATGAGTTCTTGCTGTACAGAGAAGCTAAAGTCTAAGTTTTGAGGGGCTCAGCCCCTCTTTCACAAACGCACTATCATACGTACATGCATACTAAAGGTGTTCGTGTTTAAGTTAGAGAACGACAACCTCCTGTATGATACTGTGGTTCAACAAAAAGCCACACAAACAAGTATGAAAACATTTTCACTTGTCAAATCTCTCAACTATCGTGGGGTTTACGTCTCTTACTATTTTTTCACAGTATGGGGAATGGGAGTAAGGGGAAAGGTGTGGAGAGTAATCAAGAAAATGTACAAGGTAAGGTCTGCTTTGTAAACAGGGAGTTGCCCATGATGTAGTTTATCATCTAGACTCAATGATGTCATTCTTCTCTACAAACCCATTGGCATCGAGGCCATGCGACTCATATCATATAGCTGCATTATAACCATCCATAGACCCTCAACCTAGACTCCTGTAAACACATGTGTGAGAGGTAGAAACATGATTTACAGTATAAAAGCGGCATGAACGTCACTCTATCTAAAACCTACCGAAGTTGTCTCTCCCTTTCCATGGGTTGCAGAAGGGCACCTGCTCTGGCCACCACGTAGGTTGTGTGTCCTTGAATGACACACCAAGGTCCTTCCCTAGATTGATAACCACAGTTTTCAACATAGGCCCGTTCATTTCTTTCACAGGCACTGGCAACCGTGGTAAGATGTAGTTCTCTTTGTCTCTGCCACCAGTTTCGAGAAAATCCATGTGTCCAGTGATATTAGCTGCTTGGGCCGGGAAGACATCGTGGAGTCTTGGGTTTCCGTGCGCAAAAATTACACCAGTTTTTGTGGAGGTGTAGCAGAAGCAGCTCTCCACTCCTAAATCACGAAGTTGGTCGACATACTTCTTTACTTGATCGATTTCTTTCTTACGTCCCTAGCAGTTGTGTCCTTCTTTCAAACAGTTGCCATTTTGCTGTGACTCGTGTGTAACACCAAACTACAAACTCCCTCTCACACCTCGATTGTACCAGTGTCGTTTTACGTACGCATACGTACGTATAATTGAAGCATGCGTGCACATGCCCAGTCCCCCGTGTGCACCCGCCCGAAAGTGGGTGAGACCATTGAAGTATGTGTGTCCATTCTCACACCTTGCAGCGAAGATGGGGAGGGGACTGCGAGTTAGACCTACCCAAGCTCCACAAAATGCAGCCACTCTTAGCGCTAAGAGGTGACAACAGGTATGATAATTTCAACATGTGCATTCGAGATAGCCAGTTTTTGTACTGTCAATATACAGAAAGTTCGAGAACAGCCCACTAAGCCCCAGTGTGAAAGAGTAGCCACACTTCCACCTGATGTGGTGTATGCAGGAAATCTAGAGGCCACCAAGTGCTACTTCACACTTGATGATGCCAATTATGCTATGGCAGATGCTGGTCCTGATGGACAGCTTAAGTGTGGATACTGTTTGCTTCAAAAGCTCTGCTTCTTTAGTGAAGATCACTCCGATGTGTTGTATACCTGCACATGCTCACAAGCTTCTTCACAGAAAGGTCGTCTGAGTGCTACCAACACATTTGTTGAAAACCTACAAGATTTCATCAGGAGGGAGCAATCTCATTACTACACTCATGCACAAGTGTGTAAAGAAGCTTATGTTTCCATCCTTTGAGCCAGGTAAGATAGATGCATACTTTCCTATATTGATTACCTGTTGTAACTTTCTATATTTTCTAATCATTAGATCTTGTTGCTGAAGATGATGCTATCAAGGTCCACCAGCTCTCGGTTGACCCTCTACTAGTTGCTGTTCATGATGGGCAGTCATTTGGCCTTCTCCAACCATCCCCACATGCATCAAAGTACAAAGTCCACTGTTTGACTTGCAGCTCTAGACATCACTGTCAACACTTGGAGTCCTATGTGGAGTGGTGCAAGGACAATGATATTGACATTGAACACGAGCATGTTCCTGAAGTGCCAGCTGAGTTTTGCAACATCTCCATGAAGAAAATTCCATACCCCCTTCCTATGACCATAAAGCAACAACACAATGACCATGAGTGTGGATCGTGGCAGTTTCCAACTGAACTGGTTCCAAAACATCAGAAGGGTTTCTCATGGAAGCAGGTGGAAATCAGGAGATCCAGTCGCAGAAGGATGGGTGATTAGCCATAACGTGGTGATCCACAAGGCTTCAGTAACAATTCAGGATCCAGACAGGATATTGTCCCGCTGAGGGTAGCTGTGGATGCAAGCAGCATTTCGATGGTCAAGAGCTTCTACTCTTCAATCTCGACAATCACCATTAATTCTTTTATGGTTTTCTGTTTGGGTACATGCACAACATGCTGGAAGAAAAATACCCTATTGTTTCTTGTCAGCGAGCCTGCTCTCGGTACCACCAGATATCCAGCACTACTCCACCAACTCCACTCCATCTCCTTCGCAAAGCTTGGAATGGGTTCGCTCGTCTTCTGGACATCAAAATTGAACAATCATTCCAGTGCCCACTCTGTGGAGTTAACCCAGAAGTCATCGTATGTGATGGCATAATGATTGGCTATCGAAGAGATTTGCTCCCTTCATTCACCACACAAGAGCCTTCCAACTCCAAGCCCATCCACTAGAGCTGGTTCAGTCTGAATACCCCAGAAATAGGTAGTAATTGACTACCAACTTAGTATTTTGCCAAAGGTGGTTGAAATCAATTAATGACACAGGCAAAAACTAACAGAAACTAACAATACCTCCAAAACAACACCCATTAAGTATGGGGATGCCGTAGTGTGCAGCTGGGGACAAGCAAGTCCACCACAATTACTCCACAATACTGACCACTGGGAAAATCCATGCTGTCTGGTACTGCTCTGCATGATGCAGACCACCAATTTATCAAAACCACTTCCTAGAGTGTGCCATCTTAAAAATAAAAATCTCAAAAAATGCTATAATTTGAGCATCATTTTGGCACTAATGACACTCCACACATAATAAACTTGACAAGGCAGGCTCACTACACACGGCAGAATCACCCAACACCACATCCAGCAAAAGGAGTATATTACCTGTTCAACATCCAGAGATGCAAGGTATCTTCTATTCTGAATTGCTTCTGCTGGCTGTTCCAGATCATTTTGAGAATCTGGCACACTGGCTTTTTGAATTAGATGTTGCATTTCTCTATCCACTCGCTGCATTTCCTTCTGCATGTGTTGGATATCCTTCTGCATGCTCTCAAAGAGACCATACAAATTTTCCAAAGTTCCAGCTGTAGCAAAATGCAATCATCTCAGTGATACCCTGTCAACATTAATACATTGCACGTACAGTACCCTCCTAGAGGCAACTTAAACACACACATGCAACACGTGTGCGATATGCAAGTAGCACACATGTGAAATGTGTGTCAACAGTAATACATTGCACGTACAGTACCCACCAGTGGCAACTTCACAAACACACGCATGCAACACGTGTGCAAAATGCGTGTAATACACGTGTGAAATACGTGACGCATGTGTGATGTAGGTGTGGCACGTGTACTACATGCATGTAGTCTAGCAGGTGTGGGATTATTGAGTTGTGCGTATAACTTGTCACATAACCTACTAGAAGTTGGATGCCATCACTGCCAAGATTTGCTCAAGCTCGATCTTAAGTATTTCCATGGCTATTGGTAGAGCTTCATATGAATGTGCTACATGCACACATGCGTGTAGAGTGCATGTGATACATGGAACTACTCGCGTGACACGCGTGCAAAATGTGTGACATGTAAGCTGTGTTTAGCCTTTAAGAAATTCTCCAAAAAGCACAAAGAGATTTTCAGTAAGTTCAAAACCAGCCTAAGGCAACACATTGCTGAAGGTATTTGTTTACCTGTGTGTACCATGAGGCACTTGACAACCAACCATGAGGCACTTGACAACCTTTTTGACATCACAAAAAGGCGGTCATCAGGAATTATGGACATGCCTTGTTCAACAATAAGTTGAATGAGGGCATTGTCCATGTCTGGGTGGCATGCCATTACTAAGTGCCGTAACCCTAGCCCTGTTTCCATTTCTGCTAAGCTAGTGCTGTCTCCCAAGGACTCTTCAATGTAAGTATGTTGCTTAGGCTTGTTTTCGTGTATGTTTGTGTGTGTACATGTATATATGGGCACTGGAAGAGTGGGGAGAGTTGGCTAGCCAAAAAAGATCTTAAACCCACCATTCCCTGTTCTCAAGGCAGGGCTTTCAGTGCCTATATATTTCTTTAATATTTATATGGTGAACTTTTTATTCCACTTTTCTACCACGGTTTTAACTTTTGGGAACTTTTTACCCTAACATTTCTATGGCGGTTTTAACTTTCTTTGAACTTTTTATCCTACTTTTGTGGACATTTCAATCGCGGTGTCTATTTTTAAGCTGTTATGTTAGTCCTCTGCAGTCCTTTGTTAGCCCCGTGTAGTCCCTTTAGGATGATGTAGTGTGCTCCAAATAGGAGTTTTCATGTGTGCGTTTGTTAAGTTGCCACTGGTGGGTACCATATATAGACACATATGTATGTGAACATGTAATGTATTGTGGTTTTAGCATGAGAGAGAATTACACACTTTGTTTTGTTACAAAATTCACATGTACACTTGCATGTATGCTAGGTGTGCACCACTTTCTTTGACAGACGTAAGTAAACTCTTAAGGTATGCATAGTTTGGTGGTGCTGTGTGGACATACATACATGTGTACATACGTAGTACACGTCCATGTACATATGCATGTGCATATGCATGTGCATATGTACATATGCTGCCAATAATCATGTAGCTTGGAACCATGAGTCCTACCAAATTGAATTCTGTATCCCAGAGTTTGAGAAGGAAGAGGATACTTAGTTGAGAAGCAAGTAAAAGTTTACACATATGGAACCTGAGCTGCCAGATTGACTTTCATCTTGGTGTGAGTGCCATAACTACAAACATGCTTTGCACATGAAGAGAGTACATAAAAGCACCGAATGCATTCAGGTACAACCTTGGTTCCAAAGCCCAAAGGAGTAGACCAACAGGTTTTCACAAGCTTGACAAGATACACATGTGAAACATCTGAAACGTATGTATGAGGTACGTACGTACATATATATGAAACTTTGAAGGTGATTCCATTGGAATCAGAAATTTTCTATTCACTTATGCCTCTTTAGGGATGGGTACATTTATTGAATTGTCCATTTTCTATTTCTCTAAAAGAGCCTGAAATAGCATATTTATAATTAGGTAGGTGAATTAACTTTTATGAACAAATACAATATCATCCTTAAAAAACACTTGTTATTGCACTGCATCATAACACATGATTCTACAGTAATGTTCAAGTGGTAATCTTCAAGTAAGTTTCATTGATGACAAAAATCCTGTTGAGAATGGAGAAACACATTCTACTGCCAGTTGTACGAAAGATACTTTTGAGCAGTTGATGACAAATTGAAAAGCTTGCGACTGTTGCATTTTCACCACTCTAAGACATCAACTAAAGGGTCAGGTCCAGCTGATATAACCATGTATGAAGGAACTCTTCTATTAGGTGGATAAGGGAAGAGTAACTGCACTAAGACTCAAGAGCAGAGAGCAGCCAGCCTTCTTTCTGAGGTTATCAATGGTGGCTAGGAAGGTGTATTTGTACGTAGGTCCGGAGAAAATGGGGACCAAGTTAGGCAAGAAGGTAACTGTCTTAGATGACTGTTAGACAAAAAACATCTGAGTAGTTAGTTATGATGCAAAGTTTTTCTCATGTGCTGGACTTGCAGTAGTAGCCAGAGTGTATTCTTGAGGGTGGCATATACGTATTTAGCTTCGCACTGACGATTGTGTGGTGTTTATTCATGGGCAATGTATATTTGAGCAAATACAGTCACAATACCTGGACTATTTATACGTACGTAGGTTGAAAGCAGTAAAGAAGTCCCGAATGGGTTGATGGAATCATCTACATATCTGTGACAGAAATACTAACTGCCTGGTTGTACACAAGAGATGAAATATATAGTCAATGAAATACACTAAAGTGCAAACCTTTGGCGCAGTTGCACTGCATGTTACAACAGCCTGCACAAAAGATGCAAGTGTTGTTGGTTTAAGTTCACTCAATTGGGCTATAGTCTAGTGTTCGCCTTGTCTTGCATGTTGCACATACATGTGTTTATATACGTACTATAGCCTTGTACACACATGCGCTTACGTGGGACCATTATCGCACTAGCTTTAAGGATGTGAAACGGAGAGGTATACAATACATTGCAAATGGCGGACTCAAGCTGGCTTGGTCCCGGTAAGTTTATAATGCTTCTAACTTTCTAACAAAGCAGTTTTTGAGAAAACGCCTTTTAGATTCTACATATTATTGCCAAGTGGCTTAGTGCGAGGCATCTAATTCTGCAGCATTGTTGGCCTGTGTTTGCATAATTATATGTATATGTGTTACGACCTGATTCGCAACTTGACCCACTCTGAAGCCGGTCAACCAGCTTTGAAGCGGGTCAACCTGCTTCAAAACTGGTTGACTGGCTTTGCAACCAGAAGTAGCCCATGGGCCGGCTTCAAAGCCGGTCAATTGACAGTTAAGCGCTTCCTGACCCGATTCACAACCGCGGCTGGTGAGTGTTGTACATTGCAAGTAGAAGCGAGCAGATGCGATTTGGGTTACTCAACGATACTCTGTGACATGTAGAGGCTGTGTATACGCTGCAGGCTGTATTAGTAATGGTACGGTAATAATAACAATGCGCTTAACGGCACTGTTGTTGAGGATTACGTTGCGATACAGCACTGCCTAATGCATGGATTCGAAGTCTGCTTAGCAGTTGCAATCCAGTGCAGTAATGCAGTAGCCTTGAAAACCATGTGTGCACAATGCACGAGCTTGATTACTAATTATGTACACATAAAAGTGGGTGCGCACGCCTCTGTTCACAGCATGTGCGCCTGTGTGTAATTGGCAACCGGCTTTGAAGCAGGTCAGAAATAACCGGTTGACTGGCTTCGAAACAGGTCAAAGGTTGTGAATCAAGTTGTAACATATACATATGTATGTTATATGTCTGTCACACTTTAGTGTGCATAATATTATGTATGTTTCATATACTTCCGTGCATGCCACAGAGCCATGTGGACTGAGCACTTTGGTACTTAAGTCAGAGCAGACACATTACTGTAGCCTCATATACTCGTGCGCTTACGTGGGACCAATATCGCACTAGCTTTATGGACATGAAATGGAGAGGTGCAAGCTGGCTTGGTCCGGGTAAGTACGTACATAATTATACGCTTCTAACTTTGTAATGAAACAGTTCTAGAGAAAACGCTTTGTATTTTGTGAAAATGTGCTGCTCAAGCCACTAGTGCCTTTGGTTAGATGTTTACTAGCGCCAGTCCACAGACTAGCTCCCGCGGACAGACGCACACACACACACACACACACACAGGAGAACTGCAGTAACCCTCTGGCGCATGTGTGCCGGGGGTTAATGATCTCAAGGTTTGTGGTTTAATTTGATTATGATAATATGCTGTCACGTGACAGTCAGCTGCTGTGATAGGGCTTTAGTGATGGATGGTTTGGTAACCAAGGGAGTTAAGGTCTGAAACTGCAGCAGATAAATCATCACTGAAGGGAGCGACTTTGAGCTAAGTACCGCTTCATAACTACTACCCGTTTCGACAGCATGAGACAAAATAGCGGTTCTTAAGGGGCTCTAACGTTAGCATCGGGAAATGTAGGATTGGAAGTTAAGCTCCGATACTTCGCTAGTCAATTGTAAATTCACCGTAGTTTAGGTTTTATACTTACCTTGTGAAGTGTCTCCAAACAGTCACGACGCTAGCAAGCCTTTTCCCGAAGACAGAGCATTTTTTGGCGGACATTTTTCACGCATTTGCATTGTAGTGTACAATTTGACTGCAAGGCATGGACACCATGAATGATGATATCGTATTACATAATCACCGTTTTTGTTCGTTTTTGTTTGTGCGCGTGTTATGTATGATGTGATAAAAATTCCATGTGGAACAAAAGTAAACGTCATACTTTCCAAAATGGCCGCTGAAATGCACCATTTTTGAGAAAAAGGCTCGTTAGCATCATGATGGTTTGGAGACACTTTGTGAGGTAAGTGAAAACCTAAAGTACAACGAATTTACAATTGAATACTAAAGTATCGGAGCTAAACTCCCAATCCTGCGCATTTCCTGATGCTAACACTAGAGCTCCTTAAAAACTGCTATTTTGGCTCATGCTGTTGAAATGGGTGGCAGTTAATAAGCGGTACTTACGTATGCTCCCTTCCATGATGATTCATCTGCTGCAGTTTCAGACCTTAACTCCCATGTTTACAGAAATTTCAATCTTAACGCTAACTGTCCATCATTCAAGCCCAACCACAGCAGCTGACTGTCATGTGACAGCATATTATCATAATCAAATTAAACAGCAAACCTTGGAGATGATTTTGATATGTAACTTGTGTCAACTACTTGTAAGGTTTTGGAGGTACATGTACATGTACATGTACGTGACAAAATGTGAAAAAGTGGCCATTGTACTCTACTAGTGTGAAACACTGTAGATGAATCACTACATATACTGTGTGAGGCATTCTCCTGTGTACACTGCATATACCAAGTCTAGACTTATTGGGATTTTGTGTGGCTTTGACAAAATATGAGCCAATATCAACCACTGCTGCAAGTTTTAACTTAGAAAAGTGACCTGTTGCGGACCACTGAGAAATTTGAAGTGAGTAGCTATGCACACCAAATTTTTTTCCCCTCAGAAAGGGCTCAATATTACTTTGTTTTCCACCTGGTACATGCATGTTTTCAAGTAAGTTGCCATAGCACGTTATGTTCTTTCCTTCTAGAAAGCTTAGGCTTGTTGACTGTGTGTGACAAAAAGATCCACAGAGTGAAGATCAGGCACATTAGCTTTGTTACTGACCCCATCTAGGGCATGGAAATACAGCCATTATAACTGAGAGGTATGTATGTACATTCACACTCACTGTCTGAAGCGCAGCAGAAGAAATGGCATATCAAATGTTTGCTGTTGATTTCATTGGTTTTCTGGGAATAGTGACCTGTACACTACTTCAACACTGGGAGAGCACCTTGATGCAGTGGCTGCATGAACTGTAAGTACAAACATAGTTCTTCATAGCACTTCAGAGCAAGAATACAATCTCCTTATACGTACGTAGATTACACATGTACAGTATTGGTCAGAGCGCGTTTGTCTCCAGCGATGAACACGTTTGTCTCCGGCAATGAACGCATTTGCCCTCGTGTGTAAACACGTTTGCTGAACATCTGTAGTACCCGCCCCCTTTTTTCGCACGTGCCACTTGTATCGCTGCATGGTACGCAGTATGTGACACCTCAGAGTTTTCTGCTACCGAGTGAGTATCATGCAAGCAAGTCAGTGAGGAGACTAACAATCCAATGAACTGCCACCACAGCAAGCATTAGGGAATTAGTGGCACGTGCACAAAAAGGGCGGGTACCAAGGGTGGTACACGAAACTAAACACATCCAGCAAACGCATTAACATGTAAGGAGTAAATGCGTTTACAGCAGGGAGCAAACGTGTTTACAAGAGAGGGCAAATACGTTCGCTGGAGACAAACGTGTTCATCTCTGGAGACAAATGCATTCGTCCCCGGAGACAAACATGTTTTTCTCCGGAGATGAATGCGTTTGTCTCCGGAGATAAACGTGTTTGTCTCCAGAGATGAATGCGTGCAGAACGCGTTTGCATTATACCTTGTCTCTGACCAGTACTGTATGTGCCTTTGACGAAGTATGAAGCAACAGCAATCACCATTACAAGTGATAACTTGAGCAGTGCAACCTGTTATGGAAAGATGTTAAAGCTTGGAGTGGGTAGCTGTACATACTTTAACCGTTTTCAGAATGGGTTCAATATCACCAAAACATTGATGCATTATTTGCCATCTTGACTGTGAGTATGTTCTTGAGTAAGATGCCATAGCATGCTTTGTCTTTCTTTCCACAAGGCTATAATAGCTTATTGACTGTGTGCAAACAGAGAGTTCCACAAAGATAAAATGTAAATGAAGATTGGGTACATTGTTTTTATCATCAACACCACCAAGGGCATGGAAAGTGACTGGAAGTCTAATGCACCATGAACCAAGCCATTACTCCAAACAAGAGCTTGTCTCCCCATCCCCCTTTATGTTTTGTCAGGGTTGTTGACTATTCTGTCTTCACACTGACAGACGCTCTCAGAACACATCAGAAAGCATGGGGAGAAAGAACTTTGTCCAGAGTGATGGCTTGGTGCTTGGTGCACTGAACTTCCAGTCACTGGGACCAAGTTCGATGCTCCAGATGGGGTTGCCTTTCCATTCTTTCTTTCCCCATATTACGGGCTGTGCATCAAAAAAAAGTTGTAGGGATGGGGTTTACCTGTGTAACGATTCTATAATCAGCTTTGCCTGCAAGTACACTTAGTTTCTGTGATTTTTGGCACTGCCATCCCTACATCCTTTTACATTACTTAAATGGTTATAATACTTGTTTGAGGGCTTTCAGGTGTACAGTAGTACATTAATTGAGAATGTCATTCTTGGAAAGTGACTTTTGTCACTCTTAGAAAGTGACTTTTCTTGGAAGGGTGTTTCTAACTCTGGTCAAAAGATCAGCCACCTGCAATCATTGTGTACACTAGTTAACCCTTGGCGAGCATGCACAGTGAGGGTTACGGTACTTGTCCTGTGTGTGTGTGTTTCTGTCTGTCCAACTGCTTTGTTAGAAAGTTAGAAGCGTTACAAGCTTACCCGGGACCAAGCCAGCTCGAGTCCGCCATTTTATTCACGTTGCAATACTCTCTGTTTCACGCCCATACAGCTAGTGCAATAATGGTCCCGCGTAAGCACATGCGTGTACAAGGCTATAGCATGTGCAAAGGCGTACGTGCACATGCAAGAGAAGGCAGGACACTACACTATAGCCCAGTTGAATGGACTTACACCAACAATGCTTGTATCATCTGTGTAGGCTGTTGTAGCATGCAATGTAACTGCCGAGGGTTTGCACTTTAGTGCTTTTCATTTTGTCACAGGTAATACCTGTCAAAACTAGTGTACATGCTGATTGCAGGTCATGCACATGTGCTTACATAGGTCAAGCATGCATTGAAGCTATATACGTATGTGGGACCTATCGTTAGGTATAGAAACTCTGGAAGAAGTGCATAGAAAGGGTTAAAACACTGGGCGGGTGGTTAGAAGGCTTACCTAGGTATACGTACTATGGGCGGCAGGTCAGTGCGATCACTTCATAGGAGTGTACCGACTCTCTGATACCGTCTCTCTGATAGACGTCCTTATGCATAGTGTCTAGCCTCTACAAAGAGCTCATTTGAATAGGATGTGTCGGCGCTATTCCCACAAGAGAGTCGTTCAAGCAGCTAGAGAACCATAGGCTTAGGTGCTAGGTGTGGTTCTCCATGTTACCACTCAGGTGCTCAAGGTTATGCCATGTGACATTATTACACAAATGTCTTCTATAGACTAAGTATGGGAAAATGACTAGGGTTCGTTCACCACGATTTGGAAAGATACCATGGATTTGTTAGTGAAAGGCACTGCACACACACACACACACACACACACACACGAATGAAGGTGATTGGTGGGAAACCACAGTTAAAACTTCAGCCACTTCTGACATAGGCTGTTTGACAAAGTCTCTTAAGAAAAAGATGAAGATGAACAATTTTACCTTTCAGTGGTTATCTGTCGGCAAGTGTGGTGATGCATTTTAGGGGAGTATTGTTGGATAGATAAAGGTTGGAATAGGATAGCTATACGTACGTATGTGCCTAGAAAGGCTTAGAACGCAAGCGCTAAAGAGCTTAGAAGGCTTTCTAATGTACACACACTATGGGCCTGTCGGCACCATTGCTACATAAAGAGTCTACCAACTCTCTGATTGACTCTCTGATTGTAATCAAAATGCTGTACGTTAGAGATTGCAATGCAGCACCATAGACAGTAAGTATTGTGGCCAATCATATATCACTTTCATAATTTCAAAAGTTCAAGCAGAATTTCTTCTTTTCAGCATCTGTTACTAAATTCACCCATAAAGCATCACATATCTCACATACAACTTCAGTGAAGAAAGATGACACAATTTGTTGACTTGCAAATTCAAAGTTCAAGCAATTTGATATTTCTGAGTCAGCAATTTCAAAACTGTAATTTAGAACTACAGCTCTCATGAACTTTTGCTTTCCAGGGACGGATCGGCCAGATTATAAAAACAGGTTTCGCTGTATCATGTACCACAAAACTTGGAACACAAAATCATATATGCACTTATATTGCAGGTCCATAGTAAAAAGTGACCAAATCCAGAGGGAATGGTACATTAATTTAATTTTGTCATTATTTGCTGAATTATCTGTTCTCTCTACTACTTGAGGATTGTATCACACAAAATTGCCATACTATTCTAGCTTGGCACATAATTATGTGCTTACATATCATGGTAGAATGTCAAACTATTGTGTATGTAGGACAATTTATTATTTTTATTAATAGTTGTCAAACTTGGGACTGTTGCAACTCATATGTAACCAATTACTCATTATAATTATTGGGGGAAAAGGAGTGCCACAAATAGACATATAAATCCATTTTTTAATAGTAATCATTTTGTGGTGGTACATTTGTGAGGGCATGCTGTAGAAGACATCTGGTAGTAGTAACTACGTAGTAACTGCTAGTACATACTGAGTATTCCACCTTTTTCACTTTCACAGTCATTAACCCTCAGTGAACATGCACAGCGAGGGTTACAGTACTTGTCCTATGTGTCCGTGTGTGTGTGTGTGTGTCTGTCCGCCGAAGCTAATCTGCATATTGGTGCCAGTACATGTCTAAATGAAGGCACTTGTGGCTTGAGCAGCACATTTTTCACAAAAACAAAAAGGCGTTTTCTTTGCTTCCTTACAAAGTTAGAAGAGCATTATTAACTTACTGGGACAAAGCTAGCTCGAGTCTGCCATTTTGTTCACGTTGCGATGTTTCGTATACCTACCTGTTTCATGTCTGTAAAGCTAGTGCGATAATGTCCCGCATAACGCATGCATGTATGAGGCCATAGTATATGCACACACGTATGTGCACAGATCCTACAACATGCCAGACAAGGCAGGACACTAGATTACAGCCCAATGAGTGGACCTCTGTGCAGGCTGTTGAAGTATGCAATGCAACTGCGCCGAGGCTTTGCACTTTAGTGCTTTTCCTTGCGATGGTCATGTTGCTTGCCTTAAGCATTTTAACTAGTGATGGGAAAATGGAGCCTCATCCCAAGCTGTATCCCTAGAGTGAAGTTAAGCAAAGTCATGTGAAGCCTGTATATGCAGGCATGGCAAACATATCCAGAGCGTGCACTGATGGTATGGCCCACATGCACAGTGCTTATGCTGGCATATGACGTGTACGTACGTGCACTCCTAGGGCCTTGAGTTTGCCAGGAATAGACCTTCTATGGTTGTGTATGTGTGAAGAGGGATCATAGCTCACGGAATCCCTTGCTGTTCTTTCTAGTTGATCCTGCCGATCTGGAGTTGAAACCTATGTACGTATTTGTGTTTTCATGAGTAAGTGTGCTACTCCTCCAGCAGCTGCATTCTACTGTTAGTAGTGGCTGGATATCCCATGTCGGCTAGCTTGTACCGTTTGCGTCGGCAGTATAGCTGTGTCTCCCCACATGCCACGTTCATTTCAAGTCTTTCTACCGGGTGAGTGATAGGCCTGAAAAGACATAATTTTGGGAGGAATAGGTCCACTTTGGCCATGAGCATAATACAAGCACACTAGGTAAAGATCCAGACATTTGGGCACATGCACACAGGTCCTGCGGTACCACTAGGCTCCGGCCTGCCAGTCAGTTGTTCTGGGATGCCAGCATGCCAGGGGTGGTATGGGCATGAGACTAGTGCAACCACATGTTCGTTCAGTTGTTGCGTCACTGTGTACACATGATGGAGCCGGAAGAACTTGAAGACAGAAGCATTACAGTGGAGGATGGTGACAATACAGCATCTATGTCATTGGGGTCAGTCTCACCACTGGACAAGCTGAAAGCCCCCACATTCAGTCAGCTGCCTAGAACGCGCAAGGTCCACAGCAACCCTTCTCCCACAGGTGAGTGATGTAGTTCTGCACAAGGCAATAGTGATCCAAAGTTCATGACACCTGTACAGTGCATACGTAAAAGAGCTCCCTGACAAAGAGTTGACAGTTTCAAGTGGCAAACTTATTTGCAATGCCTGTCAAGAGGCGCTCATTGTGAGAGTATACTGAAAGGTCACTTACAACCAGAGAAACATTCACGCAGTACAGCAGCTTTTAGCAAAAGAGGTGGAGCACTGCAGCCAATCTGTTACCCTTTCTCCATCAAGAAGATTCCCACTTAAAGGAGGAGATAAGGGACAAGCAAGAATCTGTCATCTTTGATGGTACGTACAACGCATACACTGAACTTTGTGGGAGAATGATTGAATGTGCCATTTCTGTCACAATTCATTCATTCTTGGACCACACTCTTTGCTTGCTGCCCCAAATCTAGGTTTTGCTGGATTAAACACACAAGACTTTCTACTCTCCCACCAGATGGTGGAGTCAGTTTGAAGTTAGTAAGCAAGCAATGGAGTTGTTTGGGGACGTTGTGCCCTGCCTCACATCTACTGAATACTTCTCCTCAAGTGCCACCAGAACAAGCTCCTTGCCATACTGAATGATGTTACAAGGAAAGCAGGTTGAGATGGCTGTAGTTGTTGATGCAGGGGAACCACTGGAGAAGGCAACTTATGGACTGAAGACGGCCGGCCCTTTAGCTATCAAGTATGAGATCATCTCCAGTGCCATTGAAGGTGAATGGGTTGCCAATTATCCTAATCTGGAAGCTATTGTGAGGTAACTTAGTACTGGGAACCAACAACTGCAAAAGCAACTCACTACTTACACGCATGGTGCTGCGAGACCTGGACATGAATACCTACATCATGCATTTAGTGACACATTGAAACCCGTTATGGACATTTTCAAAGTTGCAAGGTTCTTCAACCCACACAAGGTGGTACTGGTGCAGCCAGATACTGATGCTTTGAATAGCCCAGATATTCTACCATTTTTGAATGCTATCACTATTGCAATGCTAAAGGAAGAGCTTCCAAACTACCTAGCAAAGGCAGTAGATATTTCACCAGAATTGTCTCCATTAATGTGGTGGAAAGTGAACTTGACAAGTCTACCTACCTGGTCTGCTGCAACTCAGCAAGTACTTCTCATCCAACCTTCATCAGCTGTGTCAGAAAGGGTATTTTCCCTTCCGAAGAACTCATTTGGTGATGAGCAACTTGCATCACAGGAAGAGTATGTTAAAACATCACTTACATTTCATTACAATATACGTACATTAAATCAACATTGCTTACATAAGAAGTACTGTATTATGTTTTTATGAATGTCTGAAAAATTGGAGTATTAACAATGTTCATAAAGTGGAATAGGTAACTTCTGGAGCATATTCTACCCACACCTAGTGAGTTACTGAGTGGAAAACAGACTGACAGACTCTGGAAAATGAGGGTAAAAGATATTACATAAAATATATGTACGTATGCAACTCACATGATGCAACTCAGCACGTGCTGCATGCACACGCCTGCATGTGTTGCCAAGCGCACTGGTACGACTAACATCGGACGTCTTTGGTAGTGACTTAGAAGTCAACATTTGTAACAGGGGAGCCTTCAATACGTTTAAGTACTTGGCTGGTAAAGTGTATGTGATGAGTCGAGTCCTACCTGAAACAGCTCATTTTTTCCGTGTGCCAGTCTTCAGGTGTAGTTACCTTACTTTGCCTTGTCTCTAGGACTGAGTGTATGATGGACATCGACAGCATATTTGCACATGTTATTATGTAATAGGACAGGTAAGTAACATTAGCAAAAATATGACAAGTAAACACCACATCATGTTATTAATATGACAGGTAAACAGCACATCATGATATCAAGACCTACATGTAGCTTTGCCATGAGCTTGTGTGTGTGCTCCAGTTATCTAGCACATCACAGAACCCTGACATAACCAAAGATGAAGGAACAAATGTGCTGTCTACTGCTCAAATGCATCCCAATTCTAGGCGCAATAATGAGCATTACTTAGGGTGAATGGTTCTCCTGATGCATTCCTGTATGGTCTTCATTCAAGACAAGAAACGATCAAATCATTAGGGGCTTGCACTGTCACACCTGGCTGGCAGAAAGGTAGCTTACATTGTAAGGGAACTTGAGGGTAGAAGGGAATGATAAGCAATGTTCAACAGTGCTGGGTGTTGATGTGCTTCGAGACTGAAAATAGAAGTGGCATACTCACTCCACCAACACTGCTGTGAGAAATATTGACAGTGGGGGAATATGACACATCCACTGGATATGATGGTGAACATACATAAGTGGTCACTGTAGAAGTACATACGTGACTGGAGCTAGGCAGAGAGTACAGTGTTCACTGGCTTGGTATGATTAAACTAGATTGGAGCAGAAGTTGATTTGGAAAGTTGAATACGCTGGGTTGTTGCAGGTGGTGCACTCTGTGTCATTTTGCATCTCCTTGATCCCTTTGCACCCCTCTCCTTCCCTGCCTGTGCAGGCATTCCTGTATTCGAAAGCTTGGTCAAATTTGCCTTTCTGTATGGTCTTGTTAAACCACTGCAAGAAATGAGAAAGCTTTCCACAGAATTCAACGTGTGTGAGCATATCTTGTAAGCCCCAAACATCGGACACCGGGAATCACAGAGGAATTGTCCAGTGAATTGCTTGGGAACTGACATGAAGTGTGGTGCTTCACTCTGAGCAGATGCAACCATGCAGGAGAAGGGGGAACTGTGTCCAGGTGCTTGGTATAACCATGGAAGGATCATGCACCAGCTAGTGGCTTTGTCCCACATGGAACTCTGCTCATGAATATGAATACTTCCTCCCATGTCTGCTCATAAATATGAATACGTTCTCCCATAAGTATTAAGCATAGAATATGGAATGGACAGTGAAATGTCACCTCTTGGCTGTGATGAAGATCAGCGCTGCGTTGTAGGTGTCTGTCATCATGTGGTTCAGACAAGGTAGGTTCAGTAGTGGCAGTAGTGGACCAGTGGCAAGTGTGACCTTGCTGAAGTCAGTTGACAAACGTCTCTCTCTGTCAGTCTTGGTATAGGCAGTGAACCAGATATAACATGGAATCTCTAAATCAGCAAACTGCTCATCCAAGCACCAGCTTCTTTTCCTAATTATTGCCTTGTACAATTGTGAATCCTGTAGATGAGCAAGATCACGCATGCGTTCAATTAGAACAGATTCAACCTGCCACTTAAGCTGGCGATTTAGAGACTCACTAAGATATTTGCAAAATGGGGGTGGGGATTCACCAAGTCCTGCTTTTTGCCACACAGACTTGATCATGCTCTCCCTCATTTCTTTAGGCTTGTTTGTTTTGAACCAATGATGGAACTCGGCCTGTGGGGATCTGCTGATGCACTTGACCTGGAAAACCACTCTAACGCATTCCATAGGTCCTCAAGGGATGGCTGTGAAATCATCAACATCTGCAACATCAACTAAGCCAAGGTCCTCAATTCCATTGGAAGTGATGCCCATGGTGTCAGCAGATATCTTACGTCTAGATTTACCTTACAAATTCATGGCTTTAACATTGAATGCTTGAAAAATTGAGGGTGTGTTGCTTCAGGAAAAACAGCTGAAAAAAATGTTCTTTTTCAAATGCTTTGATATCAGGGAACAGCTGCGATGTGAAGTAGTGGAAAGTGGAAAAGGTGATTTGTTTGTGAATCAACATAGGGCCTACCAACAGTGGACTTTTCTTAGTGAGATGGTCCTTGAACAGGGGATGCAAAATGCCACAGGAGTAATGTAGTTTCCAAGGTCAAGTACAGAAAGAAGAAGTGCTGTCCGGTCGCCAACTGTGGCCAAGATCTTTCAGGTATATAGTTCCATTGCATTGCGTTATGGTCTGTCTGAACTGCTGTATATACACTATCATACGTACATGCACACTATAGGTGTTGGTGCTTAACTTAGAGAATGACATTCTCCTGTAGGGTACTGTGGTTCAGCACACAAACCAAGTATGAAAAACATTATCCCAAAATGTAGAGGGATGTAGAGATGGCAGTGCCAAAAACCACAAAACTAGATATATATATGGATGGCAATGTGCACGCAACACATGACATATGTCAGTGGGAGGACTACACAAGTAATCCTATCTGTACATCTTTTTTGGAATGGAACATGTACCTAAGCTTTGCTGTCAGATTACTGGAAACAGCTTTGGGCAGATACCAAAAAACGAAAAAAAATGATGTAGGGATGGGGCTACATGTGTAGTCCTCCCCTGTGTTGCCTGAACACTGCCATCCATACATGTACGTATATCTAGTTTGTGTGGATTTTTGGCACTGCCAACCTCACATCCCTCCACACTTTTGGAAAATGTTTCTCACACTTCCTTTATGTTCAATTTTAGCAACCAACTGTAAAGTCATGTGATTTCGCCAGAATCCTCTCTAAGCATTCTTTGGTCATCAGTGAACCAACAGAAGATGCAATGATAATGCCACTTTTCAACATTCTTGTGACCAGAGTGTTCCTGAGAGTCCAAGAATCAGTTCCTCTATATTGATTACAAGGTAACTGTCGCAAAAGATCAAGAAAGAGACAACATTGACTGATATTCTACTTGCTAATATTGCGCTGTACATACCACACTACTCAGATTGAGGTGGAAGTTCTGCTGCTTTTCTTTTGTGAGACTCTTGTTCCCCTTGGTCATGGTATGTATATTCTATGCTATAGGAAACCAATCCGTCCAGTAGTCAACCATTTGTCAACAACACATCTCAGTAGTTCATCATCTATCATTAGGGATGTTTACTGAAAGCATGCACCAGTGATACTGAACATTACAATTGCCTTTGTAAGACATGATCAATAATTGCCTTCTTTCTGTACTGTCAATCAGGTTCAGTGAAGGAGAACCTGAGATGAAGATGAACCACAAACAGGTTCTATGTAAGTCTCACCACCTACATGTACGTATGTATGTATATCAAATTCCTCCCTGGACATCAAAATTCTTCCCTGTTAATGTACATGCAACATTACTATTATGTTCAAAATTAGAAATGTATGATCCTTGCATACATATGTGACCGAATCTGCGAAAACCCGAGCACATTGTACCTGCTACCGAAATAGAGATAGCGCAATGAATGATGTCATTGAGGTGTGGTCTAGGTCTGGTGAAAATGATCACCTGTATAGTTTTGGAGATACAGTCCTTAGAAGCACAGAGAGTCGGCTAATTTAGATGCACGTGTTCTCCGGAAAACGGGCGTTTATTGCAGTTGCTAAGGCGTGTTTGCATAGTCCGTATACTGTTTTAACACAAGTACTCATGTTTACTTGTAATCGGCTGATTCTTCATATGATACTGCCATTAGCCAAGCTACAAGTCGTTAGCGTAGCTTGTAGATCGTGTTCTCTGGCTTAGCAACGCACATCGTATTTAATGGAGGGGCTGGAAACAAGGCATTCAGCTACCAGCATGCGTGATAGCTATACCTGGAGCTGGGGTAGCAGTATCGAATTACAGTGAGCATGCGCAACGATAGGCCATGTGGCCAGGTGTCAGTTATCCCGTGAGTGTTGGAGCAAGCCGTGGTCTGGTGTTCAGTGGTCTTTCCCAGTCTCGCTGTGCTCTTGAGCCGCACTCCCCCCCCCTCTTCTGTCCCCGTCTCTCTCCACGACTGTCAGACGAGACAATGCTGTTCACTCCAGAACAGATGCATGGCTTCTGCCTAGGCTTCAACCCCCCTCTTCCTCTCTCACCACCACCACTGACACGATGACGCCTCCCACCATGATTGCAGGCAGCACCAGCACTACTGGAGGCGATCAACCATTGACTTCAGCTGCCGACACAGCCGTAGCCGGTGAGTTCATGTTGGTAATTTCAAGGGAAGATAGCTGGGCGTAGGTGCAAGTTGGGAGACAAAACGGCACGCACACCTTGTTGCGGTCATAATTGTCCTCCGTCCGTGACCAACTGGGTGCAGGGGCGGCGATTCGGCGCCCACCCCCACTATCGATTTGAGTGCAGTGGCATGCGTATTCAATATTCATATACATACGTACGTATGTGCAAAATACAGGGCATGCCGTGCGTGCTGCTGGCCATGAAAGGGGCCGCCCCCACTTGGGAGAGCATGGGCAGCTGTCACCACAGGGCCGAGTGTAGCCCCAGCCTTGTCAGAGCTTGCACCCCTACCAACCCCCACCGGGGGGTCATCCTCTGGCCTCGATGTGCTGGCTACTGCAGCCCTCTTGCAAACCATGCCTCAAGGGGTACAAATCTCTGACTCATCACCCGCTGGAGCTGGCGCTGCTTACCTGAATATCCCTGGGCCATACAACCCGGTAGCTGTTCTCTCACCCACGGTGGTAAAAAAGATACTGGCCTTAGAGTTTGTGGAGATGTTGGAGCTCAGGGCTGATGTCTGGCCTGAGTACCCTGTTCTGTTGGACACCACTATTCCACCCCATTGCACAGCCCAGCCCCCAGTGATCAAGACATGGCTTGAGTGCTACGCTCGCACAGCTGCAGTGCTGGTACCTTGTTTCCCAGAGAAGGGTCCGGAGTTGTGGGTATACCAGTCCACAATTCTGAATGCTGCCCACAGCTCGAAGGATCCACCTGGGTGGCCTACGACCGGATGTATCGTAGAGAAATGTTGGCATGCAAGGCCCTCAACTGGTCAGTGCCAAACTCTCGCCTCTACAATGAGGCTTTCACGGGCTGGGCTCGAATAATGCCTCGGTGCCAGCACTGCCTCTCGGAGGACCATGGGAGTACGGGTTGCCCCCAGCACCCGAATCCAGTCCTGGTGGGATGGTTTCAATCCCCCACCCCATTCCCCATCAGAAGCCAGCAGAAGGGTTTGGCCTCAACTACCTCCCCAGCACTGCCATGAACTCCGATGGCCAAAATTTGTTGAAGTTTCATGCCGGCCATAGCCTCATACCCAGGCCCCTCCCACAAAGCAGGGAGAGGGCCTGGTACACACTGTTTGCGCATGCACAGAGTATACTGTTTTTCTCCCCATAAAAACATACATGTACCTTGCCCACATGGGATGTACCCAGGCCCCTCGCACATAGTGGCTTTGTGGGAGGGCCTGAGTACGAGGCTAAACTTAATAGCTGATGGATTTACAAAGCCAGTCAGTAGCCACAGAAAGACATCTCTCCCTTTGTACACTTGGCGTGCAGCTTGTAGCTGCTTAGGCTTGAGCACAATTCCCGCCTTCCCAACCTTCTGTAGAGCGTACATACTAGTCTCGCATGGCAGACCCTTCGAAAAACAAGGGTCTGGTCAAACTCGCTAGAGGGTTGGTTCCGCGCTGTCAGCAGTGAGTGATAATATAAACAGTTGATTAGGTAATGTAAACTGTCTGTTATGAATATGATTAGAGCCTCCAGCTGAACCCTATGGACTGTTTACATTACACCTACTTTGCGGGCAATTATGTGTCCAAGAAATTCCTGGACATGTAGGAACCAAACCGCTATGCGAGTTTGACCAGACCCTTGTTTTTCCAAGGGTCTGGTGCGCGAGACTACGTACATACAGCTGCGGCAAAATGTGCATCACTCGAAGAAAACGTTATCTCGGACAATCAACATCATGATACGAATGTACACAGTTAGTATACATACTTAATCTGTGGTAAATATCCACTAATAATTTACGAATCTCCCAAAAACTGGAGATATTACACGCATGCGCACACAGTGTGTACCAGGCCCTCTCCTTGCTTTGTGGGAGAGGCCTGGATATGAGGCTATGGCTGGCTGATGCCGGTTCGCGAAGTGTCATTACACCCACTCCTGTGCCAATTGTGCAGGGCCTCACCTGGCGTAAAACTGCCGGCGCCGACTGGCCCCACTTGCCAACCAGGGCCTGACTCAGCCATGCTTAGCATCAAAGCCATGGGGGACCACCCCTTACTCTACACTCCCGGCAAGGAGGCTTGCCCCAGCTAACACTGGATGGGGGCCACATCCACAGATGTCGTAGACTCATGCTATTGTCATCTATGCTACTTGTACTCTCATCCCATATACCCATGTACCTGATAGTTGTGTTGTTGTGTATCCTTATTGTTCCCCTGTATGCTCTTATTATCAGGTTTCTCTCATGTAATTGCACTATAATACTGATCCAAATGGTTTGCGGTGTTCCCCCCTTGCAGGATGGGCAGATTTCTACCTGTACACGGCCGACCTATTGGCCATTGCTGGCCACTTATGTACTCCTCCCCCGCCATCCTGAAGGTGGCCACACACCATTGCCCCACACTGTGTGTCAAAGCGCTCGAAGCTCACCCGGACAGAGCATATGCCAGGTACATCCTTGCTGGAATCAGTGAGGGTTTCTGCATCGGTTTGCATTGGGACATGACTATTCGGCATCGCAAAATATGCCCTCCGCCTTGATCATCCTGCAGTAGTCCAAGCATACCTGGATAGTGAATGTGCACAAGTTTGCCACAATATCCTGGACCCTCACCACGCTCACAACAGAGCCGTACTGTTACAATAAGAGTAGTGTTACTATCACCTGTGCTTCCATTTTCATTCATGTACTGTGTATTGTTATCATCATTGTGGTTACGATATAATATAATTTACCTGAGCAGGCTGAGTGTTTAGTACCGATGTTGCTGCAGACAGGGGCTAGATAAGTAACAAAGGGAAAGCAGTTGAATAGGCTATACAATGCATCACAGGTCTTTTCACTACCTAATTGATAAGTCTCTGAGGGAAAGGTAGCCTGTGGCTACCTCCTTTGTGGGGGGGGGGTCACTCCTGCGTTCTTCAGACACGTGCTGCAAATGGGGTGTCCCACCAGGTCGCTCAGCTGCACTCGAGTCATGTGACAGCACGGGATGGCTCATGCCCCATCACGTGACTGAAAACGCCAGCGTGTGGGGATCACGTAACCGGACACTCCGGCATGTGGGGATCACATGATTGGATATGCTGAGATGTGGGAACACGTGACACCACCCGCCGTGGGAGACAGGTCATGTGGGGATCATGTGTACGTTGGGCGCACCGAAGGTCACGTGACAGCAGTGCCATAGGCTGGTGGTCACATGATGTCATGTGATGTGTGCACCGCTTGCAGCCGCCTGGGACACCCCTGTCATGTCTGGCTCCTCCAAAGTGCAAATGGTCGGACCAGAGTTAATTCTAGCATAAAAAGGCATGTAATATTATGAGTAATAAAAGTTTCCCAAGAATGTACAAGAATGTAGGAATTGCAGTGCCAAAAACCACAGAAACTAAGTGTAGGAATGGCAGTGTGTAGGCAAGTAAGGTCACAGCCTCAGTGAATGGCTCTATGTCGACTGGCTCTAATTCAGTCGTCCATATGAGTGACTCAGGTGGTGGAGAAGGGGTTGAACTGGTGTCGGAAGGAGGAGGAGAAGGGGTAGTAGTGGAACTGGTGTGGGAAGGAGGTGAGGGTAGATCTCTGGGCGTCAGTGTTGGATCCTCTCCACTAAGGACGTCCTGTGTTTCAACGTCCGAGTCAGGATCAGACTCCTCAAACTCCTCGGCCCCCTCCAGCACAAACTCTTCATCATCGCTCCCTTGCATGACTGGTTCTAGATCATCTGCATCCAACTCGTCCAGTACGTCATCCACAGAAAGCCACGGCCTCTTCTCCATCCCATCAAAGTTGTCTCTTGATGCCATTGATACTGAGGATGTGTTGATTGTTGCTTCTTGCATTGTGTATATTATTTTTAATGCATTGTCTACCTCCATGCACAGTTAGAATGCTTACTGTATTGTTTACTACGACTTCTACACTTAGAACAGCCTTTGCTTACCTCGTACACACGCTGCGGTTGTTTGATTGTAGACAGCTGCACTATGCAGCTGTACATGAACTTCGTCCGCGTTTTACAGTTATTAGCCTTATGTAATCCATATTTGCTTAGTTACTTAACTACTACTCCTCCCCATGCTGAGTTAGCAAATGAAGTTTGACAGAGCTAGAGTGTATACTTGCAGCGCTCAAGGCGCTTCCGGACGCAGGGTAAGATTGACGCTGATCAGCGTCTATCGCCATTTAGCGTCATAACGTGCGGAGCGCTGTTCGGCGTCTATCGCTATTAATCGGTTAAGCAGTCTCCATTCCTGACACACACAGCAAACGTGGCTGTGGTCAGTGAAGAGTCTGAAGAAAGCTGGCAACAATGACATCCTTGTTAAGTGTACTATTGTAGAAGTATACGTAGGTGATGGCAGTATGCAGGCAAGGCAGGATATGCGTACAATCACTGCACAGGTGAGACACAAAACCAGTGAACACAGTTGCTTTTAAATGTCCTCTTGTTCCTTGTTGGCCAATGCCATGAGCAAACACTCCTTAACACTACTACTGCAACAAATATCCCTGAAGCTTTCCACAAAGTGGACAACTTCTCCATCCCCAACTTACAGAACGTAACCCAGAGTTTCTTTCCTGCTGAGATATGTAGGCTACTATGATTAATAGAGGGCTTTGCAATGTAGAAGTGTTACAACATACGTAGCTGCACAGTGAGAGACAAGCTTGTTCTTATTCTCTTCAGGATAGGCTTCTAGGACACTCTTCACACATGCCTCAACAGCAATAGTCCAGTATCATGAGCTCCTTGCAGTTAGGAAGTGACAAGAGCTGCATACTGTTTCACAAGCCACACCCATTGCAATGCACGTAGCTCATATCATAGTATTAAAACCCTCATACAAAATGCTCCTAATGTTGCCAACATTAGCACCTATATATGATCTATGCTTAGCCATTGAGCTTGCAAACTACACTATCTAGGGATTGAAGGATAATCAGCTGTCTATGTACAACCACCAGGCCTTGTTGCTGCCAGCTAGCTTGAAATACAGCCAGTTTTCTCAGTACGAATAGCTATATACATGTGCATATATGTACGTAGGTACGTAGGTATGACAGTATAACTGCCTGCTCTGGCTACATTCACATACACAGGTATAAGGCAAATCAGCAATATGCCATGGAAGTAAAAGACAGTTAGTCAGCTGGCAAGTTAGAACCTTCGAGATAGACTGTCAGTCAGCCACACACAAATGACACAAAGCAAACGAGGAAGACTGTAGTGTACCAAAGGGCTTGGTTACTGTATGTACCTCCCTATATGTTTCAACATGTCCAACAGACAGACAGACACATGGAGTGAAAAATACACACAAATATACATGCACATGCAGTAGGCATCATTAAAAAGTTTCCGTACTGTTTGCGTTTCGTTTTCGATAGGTAAACTGATGCAAAACAGACGAAGAACAGACGCTATTGACGGAGAATGGACAGTGAATGAACGGAGAACGCAAGCTAATGAATGGTACCTAAATGGTATCCGAAATTTAAAAAACAGAGGAGCAACGCGTGCGTGCGCATGAAACTGCTGAACCTCGAAGGACTGTCGACTGTCGGAGTAACAGAAGAACATTGCTCGTTAGTGCAATAGTCGAAAACCGTTGACTGCACCTGGGAGAGTACGTACCTTGCACTTGCACTCGCACTTGTAGAGTACCGGAATTATGATAACGTATAATTAGACAAACGGTAAATGGATTGTACATGGAACGGAAGCCCCATGCAAACCCAATGTAAACCCCACACAAACCGTACGGTAGCCCAATGCAAGCCCTATGCAAATAGCACGCAAAATGAAATGCAAACGAAACACAAACAGTACGGAAACTTTTTAATGACGCCTACTGTATGTACATACTTGCCAGAGAATTATGCACATAGACATTTGTTAGGTACACAGGCTAGAAAAAAGCTTCAGTCAGGGGCTACATCTTCAATTCCAGAGTGAGGTTCACTTTCATTCTTAGCTTGTGCACCTAACATGTGTATGTACACAGGTATGTATGTACGTACATACATGAACAATGTGTAGACCAACCGATATGTTGGATATCTGGCTTCATTCCAGCAATTTCCACTCTAGCTTCTGCAACGTCACCTTGTGTTCTTATCAGGCCAATTTCCACTTGCTTTACTTCTGCTCTGATTGAGTTAGTATCATTATCCAGCTTGGTAAATTTTTCATGTAATCCCTAGTTGGGAAGTCAATATACACAGGCATGTCACTTATGGAAGAAAATATAGACAATTCATATACTATGATCTCCTTGTCTAGTCATGGCCCTCTAGTGACTCATGAGTTTGCAAACACTACAGAAATGGGCTGCTTGGCTGAGAAGTTGGAAGGTGAATATAAAAAAAGACAAAAGGTACTCTCAAGTGCCAGGGTAAAGACATGGACTTGTGAGACATGGATGTGTAAGGTTACAAGATATTGTATACCAATTTTCATCAGAGGTACGTACATATATATAAGCTGGAGAAATGCTGTACTTCACATTCCAGCCTGAACAAGTGAGTGGGCTCTATATAGCCACTAGGTGTAGCACATGTATAACAAGTATGTAAATTGTGGCATCAGTCTTCTATTGCAGTAGTAATATTCTACTGTATATTCTTCTATGATTGTATTGTGTAATGAAAGGCCTAGGTCGGCATGAAAGTACTTCGTATGCAAGACACACTGTTCGTGAAATATATATGGTCCAACGATTGCAGAGATTGTGAGCTGATAACAGACTTAAGCCATGAAAGTGAGTGTTACCTTCTCACAGTGTACATGGACAAATAAAAAAACTCTTTCAAATACACAAAATAGCAACACAGAGACAAATAACATTTTTGGAAATGGTCTGGTAATGTGTCAGACCACTCCAAAGAATGGTCTGACATGGTCTGACAGCTGAAAACAGCATCTGCTGCGATAACCAAGCGCTGATAGCCGTGTACTTTCGACCAGTAATTTGTCAGACTGCGGTACAAAATGCTCAGTCACATGATACGTACGTCTAGATTTTGTCCGTTGACTGACCGTTATATTTGTCTCTGCAATACAAACACCTTGCCGATACTTCCTACCATCCCCTCTTACACAACATATCTGTTTTGTCAAAAAATATGTAGCATATTGTATCGCTCATTTTGTGTTCATATATAATTAATGGCTAGTTCTTTCAATCTTTTGTATGTTTTATTGGTATTTTTATTTGTATTGTCAGTCTGCCTGCCTGTCTGTCTGTCTGTGTGTCTGTCTATTAGTCTGTCTGTCTACCTACATTGAATCTATCTGCACAGCAAGACACACAGGACAGTACATACGTATGCATGGCACTGTGTAAGCAAGGCAAAAATGATGGCATTGAACATAATGATTGAAATGTTGAACATTGGAGGGTAAGCATGAGTGAGAATGTACATGTATGTATGTATGTATGTATGTATGCATGCACATACACAAGGGGCACTAACTCCATTTCCATCTCTTTTACTGCAGTGTACTTGAATACAAGCCACTTTCAAAAATTCACTGCTATGTTACAAAACAGCTGTAGAAAGGATGTAGGGTTAAGGTTTGGTGGCTTGATGCATAGTTCATTAAGTGTGTAATTAACATAGTCATATGCATTACCCTCCCTACACTTGTGCACACTCAATGAACACACAAGTCTTTGTAAATACTCATTTCATTATTATGTGCTTAAGAAATCTTTGAGTAATGACCCCAGTAAGGGCAGTCCTTTGTAGAAATGTTGTCCCTATCATAGTGGTTGTGAATTCACAACTCAATGTGGCTATTAGGAAGAAGTCATTATTAAGTGTGGCCTTACAAGCATTAGTGTCTAGGCCTGAGCTAGTCTGGTTTGTTCAAGCATTGATAATAGAGCATGCATGCTCTATCATCCACATAGATACAGTACCGGTGTGTAAACAAACCGCAGAATGTACAGTGAATTGAACAGTAATGGCTGCTGTGCCTGTTAGTGCTGTCTGTAAGGTTAGTAATCTATTCAAGGATACATATCGATTGAGAGAAGGTGCTGGCCGATGGACTTGTTTCACCAACTATGAGCAGTTGCTGGAGCCGATTTATGACTTTGTTCAGATTCTGTGTGTTGGTCCTGTCAAGGGAGTATATTGACAGCTGCAAAACAGAAGCAGCGCTATGAAAAGTCCTGGAGACAGCTTATCCAGAAACTCATTCCTGCTCCAGTGTTCCCGTGCAACATGCAGCCATCACCAGCCAAGGCCATGTTGAGCCTGACTCCGCCTAGGCTTCCCAGCTGACCGGAGAAACTACCTTGATCTTCCCCATTGGGAATAAGTGGAATTTCTCCTCTAGCCAAGAGACCCCTCTCTGAGGCTAGAAACACAAAAGAGCACTCAAAGTCGCCAGCTCCAGTGTGTCATCACAAATTACCAGTTGAAGTTGCGCAGGAGAAGTTAACTACACCAGCTCCTCATTGTGCACTATTTCCCAATTCCGCTTGTGCCCATGTTTTACCTTCGAAAATCCCTTTGGCATCCACGAGGTCATGAGGACCTTGCCCCCCTGTCACAAGCAGCTGTCATGTTATTCAGCTAGGCTGGCGCATGTGTATGAATTTCGCCATATTGCGCTGAGGGGTTCTGTACTTCAGTGCTTTTCACTAGCAGTCAAACCTAGCCCACTTTTGCCAACACTTAGGTACTTGAAGAAGCCATTGCAAAAGGGGATGTGGAGGCAGTAATAGAGGCAATCCTGTATCCAGGATGTATGCAAGATGTTGCTGTGAAACACATATTGCAGGATCTCCACCGACAGTGTTTGGCTGTTTGGCTCTTTGCCAGAAAGAAACAGTGTCTTCTGTATTACGTGGACTCCAGCCTCAAGGGTTAGTTTCATTCTCATTTAGCCAGCTCACTAATGAGTTGGCTTTTATTGCTCCACTGTTATTACAATTCTTGGCCACTGCTGCCAATGTTGATCTATCAGAGTCGGGTACGTAGTACCCTTGCTGGTATCTGTAGAGTGGATGCAGTTTTGCTAAGGCAACGGAATGTGCACGAGTGCACATCACATCTCTGGGCTTGTCCTCTTCCATGGAAATGCTAGCAAGTTGGCATGTTGTGAAATGTTGTGGTTTTGTTCTACTGTATGACTGAAATGTATTCTTTCATCCACATTCGCCTAAATAATCTATAGATGGCTGTGTCACCAGATGCAACTCTGAATAAGGTGGACCAATTTGCAACTGACTTTGACAAAAAAGTGCTGAAATGGAAGGATGCTGTCAGTTGATAAACTCAGGTTGGATTGATTGCCTAAAAGATACTTATCAGCACATTCCACACTGCATGAACATACATATACCCAACTATTACTTGGTATTGGGTGATGTGCTAACCATACCAAAAGGATATCAGTGTTTCTGTGTGTATGCAGAGTCTTTACTGTTGCTCTTTTATTCAATACTCTTAAAGGTGACTGTCCCTCGTACCAGATCATTGGAGACAATGGTGACCTACATGTACTCCAGCACACTTCCCACCAGTCCATGGTAAGGAAGGTCACTATTGGTTTCATGCGTATGCTGCTTGAGACCGTATCACAGGAAGGGATCTCCCAAACGATGCTCCCATTGCTGATGTGGCCACACTACCCCTACAAATCTTCCTGCCATCAGTTGGAGATTGCAGTGGCACTCCATCCTAGAGCCAGCGCACTGGCTGCCCCACACTGCTACACTAAAAAGGGTTGGCAAGTTGGTGCAATCGACCAGTCTGCAGCTCTGTCTTCCCACTTCCACTGAAACCAGTGGGTTCCCCAGAATGCTCCACAGCCCCATGAGCCTGATGCGTCTGAAACCAGCAGCACTTGGTGAGGGCTTGCTCTGGGCATAAGGGAGATGCTGTTCCAGTCCTCCATGAAGCAGCTCTACCACAGGAGGTCCGAGCGAATCACACAACTCAGCTTAATCTAGTGGTCTCTGTTCTGGAAGAAAGTAATTAGTCTGCATATGAATGTCCGACCTGGGCACATGACCATTGGAGCATGCTGGAGGTGGCCAAGTAGGCACTCTAGGTTGTGCTCTTTGCATGCTCTTCTGGACAACCACTCCTGCACCAGCCTCTGTGTCCGCCGAAGTTATGGTTGAGGTAGCCTGACTACTAGGGCGTCTGTGTCCAGTTCAAATCCCAAGAATACCAAGGATGTGGTTGGTCCTGCACATTTTCCATTTGGTAGGCACTAGCAATTTCCACTTTGCTAGCAGGGACCCTCTGCCATTCCCTGCAATATGATTAGTCACCTTGTCCAGTCGAAGGTATTCCAACGAGCAGAGCTCTGGCTCAATTCCATCATTAATGCTTTGACCTTGTGGGCTTGAAAGATCCACAATGAGCCTCCCTTTACCTGGCTGACTCGATTTGGGGATTACCCCAATAGGGCTCAACTGTGTCCCAGTAGGTATGTACCAACTCTGGAGACATCGGACTGATAATATGGCCCAGCAGCCTCTCCTCCTCCAAGTACTGTTGTATAACAGCTGCATTGTCCAGGGCAGACTTCATGTTGGATGTGACCAGGCTGCGGTCAACCGATCTGTTGAAGCCAATGCTGAAGCCCTGCTGAATGCCATTTGTGACATATTTTATCAAGACAGGGTCTGGATGACCTTCCAGCTTCTTGTGCTATGTGCTCCATCTTAGCACGCATTGCAGCCATGGGGCGGTGACCCCGCCAGTTGCTCCTGTTCTCCTCTCAAATTCTAGGAGGTGCTGGCCATATGGGTAACCAGACGTTTGAGGCCCTGTGAGGGGAGAGTGTAGAATGCTAAAGGGTTGTTACCACGACAGCCCCACCCTACTGCATTGGTCACCCCCTCCTCCATTATGCTTGACTATTGTAGGGTTAATTGGTTGAGAATAACATGCTGTTTTGACTAGATGTGCTGATTTATCAATTTACTACTATACTGTTATATGTGAACTGAGAGTAACAGGTGACGGGTGATAACTACTCTAAGTGACATTTGCATTGGTCAAGTCCCCCATCGGTGGCCCACTCCCTGTTGCCTAGGGGCTGGGGATCTGATATCCTCGGCCAGGAAGTGACCATCCAGTTTGAAGGACGAGGAGGGGCCTCGCCTAGCACCTCTCAGACCTGCTTCTGGCTTGCAGAGAATGTTGCTGTTTCCGACACCGCAGGCCGTCCAGCCCTGCTCTCTTCCGTCTGACCACTTTGCTCGTCCCCCATTGATGCACCCTCGAGGGGGTAACTGCTTAGAATGCAAACGCAAACACTGCTGGTTGGTGCTGCCACTGCTGTCCACACAGTCAGCCCCAGTGCGCATGCGCTTAGCTTGACCCATGCACCTCACTTTCTATTGCTGTCTCCCCTCCAGTTAACGGTTTAATAACCATTAAACCCTATTATACCCTAGGTAGCCAGGGTATATGGCTGCCATGGCAACCCTATTGTTCTACAGCTGTCCTGTCAAAGCTGTTGCTGCCCCTAGACATATGTAACTGGCCGAGATGCACAGGCTACCATGGCAACCTTGGTGTTCTTGTCATAGCTGAGGTCATAAATGACTATTAGAATGCATCATGGTACAGTACGTAATCATACTATGGGCTTCTGCGGGTGTATCTTCTCTTCTGGTGCACTGCATGTGGCCCTACATGCATGTGAATATGAACGTACATTGTACATACATGTAATTACATGTATGTATGTAGGTACACATCTGACACACCTTCATTGTACAAACTGTATGCTGCATACACACTAACCACTCAAAAAGATCAGACATTGGCTGCATTGACTGGTTGAACAGTGCACAACAGACTGGCTTCCAGCACAGCTTACTATATACTCCATTCATTTCTACCAAAAGGTATCCCTTGGTCACTCATATGTACATACATTGTAGTGTGCCAGGGAATGAGGATAGGACTGGCAGAATTTTATGTGTGGGGGGTATTAGCCCCTTCTTACTGGAGCCTCCCCCCCCCCCAAATTTCTTCAAGGTCACTATCTTTAAGCTTGTCTGGTGATTCAATCACTATATTCATGAGATGTGAAATGCATGTACGTACCATACGTATGGTGCCAAATTTTCAAGGAGCACAATTTTCGTGGAATATCATTTTTGGAAGTTTCATGGAAACAATTTTCATGGATCACAAGGATTCAAGTTAGCCATGCCTACTTCTGGATAGCCGCAAGTGTTTTTCATAGTAACAGATGGTTGGTTGCAGCAACATCACATTTTACTGCTGGCTTCTCTGGTGACCTTAGCATACAAACCCTTTTTCACTGGCTCTCAGATTGGCTGTCAGGGACCTCAAGGATTACGCAGCTTATCGTCAGATTGTTGCAGTAGCAATAGAGTACCACTGATCAATCACCAACTATATAGCTGAATTTGCAGCAACGTACGCGTCTTCGAGAACTTAGTGTTATTTTGTGGAGCATAGTTTTCGTGGTTTGAAGCTAATCAGCGAAACCATGAAAATTATGCTCCTTGAAACTTTGGCGCCATATGGTATCACTTGCTGTGCCAGACAGCTATAAATTAGCACAACTAAACAATAGCAGTGTCTTTATGCACAGAGGCTAGAAAATGGGGAGAAGCTAACTGGCCTCACCAGTCAGTGTTTTGTGCAGGAACTTCTTCAAGGGGGGACAAAAGAGAACTTAGAAATTTTGCAAGGGCAGGGGTATTACACACTAGTGTGCCATCTAGGAGGGTCTGTGGGCATGCTCCCCCAGAAAATATTTAAATTTTAAACCCTCAGAGAACACTTCTGGTACACCAGGAAATAAATTGGCTTCACAAGTCAGTCAGCCAACACCTGGCAAACTGGTTAGTACAATATACCATACAAAGGGTGTCAATTAACCTGATTTGAAGCCAGCAGCTGGCTGCAAGCAGGTTGGCTGTAACATATGTGCATGTACATGCGTATGTACACACTTGTGCGTGACTCAACATGCTACAATAGCAACTATAGACCATGCACCCTGTCTTGTATGGGCAGAGATTTCAGATGGACAGTTAGACATACATGTACTGGACACTCAGTACACTCTCACACTAATTGCTGTATACTGTAAATCCACGCATACATACAGTTCTCATAGCTATTAATATTGCTTCCTCAGTGCCCTCCTAACTTTGCATTTTAAACCAAATTTAAGTTTAAAACAGAGTTCCTGCATAACTTGCAATTACAAACCTTTACTTTCTCCTGCATCATATCCAATGTCAAGGCTGGACCCTCTGTAGAAATGAGTTGATCTTCACTGACTGAGCATGGGGACACTGATTTAGATGCTTGATGAATAGTACTCAGATTTGACACATCACTGGCATCACTAATGAAGGGTGAATTCACATATAATGCGCTCGGCATCTCCACCTTTATGCCTGTGGAAGTGCACATAGGTATGTACATGTATGTAACACTGCTTGTATGTACATTACATAAATGTACACACATACATATGTATGCACATGCTCCGTTCCAAGCTACAGCCCTTCGGAAAGGGGGTTTCACACACCCTGACCAAATGTATGAACACCACATAATGTATATACATTTTGTAGTTTCACATTTACATTTTGGAGCCACTTGGACAATGGCTTCCAAGCATGTACACTCCATGAATAACTTCACATGTTCCACCTACGTACATGTGTAGCTTTCCCCTTGTTATGAAGGCAGTGGAGTGGAGCTCCATTGTGGTGAATGGTTAATGGACGTGGCTTACCTTGAATGAACTTGTACACCATACTTTGGTGTCAACATCTACCTCGCTTCTTGTGAAGCAGGTATTTATTGTGTGAGGGTTCGGCTGCGCAGGGTCGGGGCAGGTCAGACTTGTGGCTAGGCTCGAGAGCTCGCAGTTGTTGATGTCATCCAACAGCATGGGCCCCTAAGGAGGCCTAATTGATTATGGGAAAGACTCTTATGTACAGTTGCAATTTGGCTGTGCATGCGCTCACAGTTGCTGACCTTTGACCCTCCACAATAACCTTGCTCTATGCTGCATGGGCCATCCGGCTGACAGGCTGACCTCTAGGCCCAAAAGCTGGGAACCAGCTTGGCCCATGCAGGGGAAAATATACTACACGTACCATTATATAGGTGACCTTCATTAACCCTCGGCGCGCATGCGCCAGAGGGTTACTGCAGTCGTCCTGTGTGTGTGTGTGTGTGTGTGTGTGTGTGTGTGTGTGTGTGTCCAATCGGCTAATCTGAGGACTGGCGCTACTACACGTCTAACCGAAGGTATTGGTGGTATGAACGGCACATTTGTGACAATAATAAAAAGCCGTTTTTTCTAAAACTGCTTCATTGGAGAGTTAGAAGCATTATAAGCTTACCTGGGACCAAGCCAGCTCAAGTCCGCCATTTTGTTCACGTTGCAATGTTTCGTATACTCTCCGTTTCATGTCCGTACAGCTAGTGCGATAATGGTCCTGCGTAAGTGCATGCATGTACGAGGCTATAGCATGTGCACACGTGTATGTGCACAGACCATACAACATGCAAGCCAAGGCAGGACACTAGACTATAGCCCAATTGAGTGCATGGGCTTAAGCCAGCAATGCTTGCATCATCTGTGCAGGCTGTTGTAGCATGCATGCAATGCAACTGTGCCGAGGATTTGCACTTTAGTGCTTTTCATTATTATCTGTGTGCATGCACAGGTATGGAGGGCAAGATCAGTGACTTTGCTATACCCCATTGCGATAAAACCGCAACAGCGCAGCTAGGGATGTACATATATATAATTATAACACCAATGGCTACATCTGGTGAGACCTGTAGGAGACGGTCGTTACAAAGTGATGGTGGAATTGACTGAACTAGCACACAAAAACAGTGAGGGGGTGTGGGGTCCCTCTGACTGGACAGAAGCAGCAAGGTGTGAGGCAATTGCTGCTAGTTGCAGCGGAAGAATCCTTAATATAGGCCAGGTATGCACTGCTCTTCTGGTGTCCTAGGGTTTGGATCACAGAGTCCTCTATACCCGCCTTAGCTGCCGTGGTGGCAGCGCCAATCCGGAAACTGTGACCATTGTAGGATACGCTTCTCAGGGTGAGCCTTGCAGTGCTCTGTGCAGATGCTGTACAAGGGCTGACCTACATGTAGTTAGAGGAATGTTGGAGTCACTCACAAACAGGGGGCCAGGAGAACAGCCTCGAAGTTCCAGATACGATTGTGAGGCTTGCACTGGACAAAGTAATGAGTCTGTTGCTCCCAGGTATATGTCAGCTCCTTTGCGGAAGGGGTCTGTCTTGCTCTGGTTCAATCTCACCCTGATAAGGCAGGGGCTGGTATGGCTGTCAACTGCTAAGTAATGGAGATTCAAGTGCACCTCTTTGTCATATGCCTGCACAGAAGGCACAGCGAATTCCCCAGCCCTAAGGAACCCCAAGAACCCTAGACATGCTGCTGCCCATAGCATACATCCTTCATTCGAAATGCAGACTACCGATAGCTCCTGCCATTCTTGCCCACCTCAGAGAGTCGTGATTGACTTCATGTCTATTTAGGAGGGTGAGAGTGAGTCTGAGAGTGTTTAATTCCTGCTAGCACATACTGAAGAAGGGGCATATCCTGTGCTTGAAAAGGGTTTCCCAAGCCTTGTTGACTTTGGCCAATTCGCCACACTGAGAGATACAACTTTATTGTGCAGTGCTCTAGAGGTTGCAAGCTAAGGTAGGAAACATATTTACAAAGAATCTCCTCTTGTAAGGGAAAGGAAGCTCTTATAGCCACCCTGATGCAGAAATCTGTGTAGCGTTGTTGTGTGGACCAGTAGGCTGACTTGGTCATTGGGGCAATGCAGGCCTTAAGATAGCCTTGAACAGCTTGATCCAGCTTGGAGATGTCCAAAGCAGGTTGCAGTTGAGAGCCAGCTCTAGTACCTCCTTGGGAAGTGGGTCTGGGTGGGGTAGTGCCTGAAGGTTGAGGGAGAGAGAGAAAGAGAGTGTGGTTATTGTCCGGCAGTGCATCTGCTGAGTCATTGAGGATGCCTGCAATGTGACGCGCTGTGAAGGTGAAATTGTTCGCTGCTCCTACAGTGCTCCACAGGAAGATACCGAAAACCACCTTTTTCAACATTCTGTGCATTTATTCTGTGATGGTACATGGTAGTTGGACAAGCTCTATATCAAACTAATCCTCCAACATTGGGGAATAATTGAATACATTATGATCTTGTCATGTGACTTTCACGTGGAGAAAATGGTGGTGACATCAACACAATTTGGGTGAACGATTTAGGCATGGGATTTTTCTAAACATAGGAGTTAAGGTCTGAAAATGCAGCACAGTACTTCTACTTATTTATAAGTAGTATATGTGAACCCACTTTCATCAAGCAGACCCCAGCCACTTCTGCATGGCGACCGAAAATGGTGGTTTCAGAGGACCTCTGGCATTAGGCATGGGAAATGGTCAATACTAGTAATTAAGCCTCAAAAATTTATGTATGTATTCTAAAGCATCACACAGCAAACGAGAGAGGCGCACAGCTACCTCCGCCACTAGACGACCCAGCAGGAATGGTAGGCTACTCTCACATCCAGGTAGTTGTTGTCATATGGGTTGTCTGGCCTTCTAATGAGCACAACCCCCTCTGCTAGCCTAGCCCTGTGCACTTGCAGATCGTAAAACATGATGCCTCTAACCTGTGCGACAAAAGAAGTGAAACAACAGACTTGCACTCCACCATCATCCACGTTTCAGATGATACATGCAGGCTAGCCTGTGAAGCCCCAAGAGCACCACGCGCAACATGAGATGTCATTGGCATCACCTTTTGCAAATAATGTGCGCTCATAGGAATACACTTCAAGAGTGCAAATGAAGGTTAGTATGCGATGAAAGTATAAGGACTTTAGAACACATACATAAAGTTTTGAGGCTTAACTACTAGTATTGACCATTTCCCGTGCCAACACCAGAGGTCCTCCGAAGCCACCATTTCCGGTCGCCCATGCAGAAGTGGCTGGGGCCTGCTTGATGAATGTGGGTTCACATATACTACTTATGAGTAGAAGTACTGTGCCGCATTTTCAGACCTTAACTCCTATGTTTAGAAAAATCCCATGCCTAAATCGTTCACCCGAATGGTGTTGATGTCACCGCCATTTCTCCACGTGAAAGTCACATGACAAGATGATAATGTATCCAATTATTCCCCAATGTTGGAGGATATAAAGCTTGTCCCACTACCATGTACCACCACAAAATAAATGTTGAAAAAGTGTTTTTTGGTCTCTTCCTGTAGGGCACTGTAGAAAGAACAGTGAGCGCAGTAGACTCATGAGTTGAGGGTCTCTTGCTGTATCCAGCTGCATGATTGAGGACTCCAATGAGGGAGAGAAGGTTGTGCTTAGTTCCTGTATGATGAGGTCACCTGCTTCTTGAGGTGTGATGGCACAGCATCCAGTGATTGAGATGTTCATGTAGGTCCCGCAGTTTAGCTTGAGGGAGCTGTAGCTGTTGGTGGACCGAGTCAATTTCTATCCCCAGGAAGGTAATTGAGGTGGATGGCCCTTCCGTTTTCTCGTTGCACACCTGAACACCCTCTCTAGACATTTTGAGGGTGAAGTGAAAGCATCTTCACAATGAGGGGAGGCTGGTGCACCCAGGAACAGAAAATTGTCCAGGTAGTGCAGAGAGTGTCTGAAACCTTGTTGGTGCACCATCTGATTGGCTGCTGCAGTAGCACCATCACCTCTGGGCAGGTGTTGAGTGGGGCGCTTCTTGTAGACTGAGTCAGGTGGGGTCATAGCACAGTCACAAGCCCTATGGCTTCTGCTGTTGCATGTGAGGCAGACATGAGCATAGCTACATGTGCCTGGGAGTGTACACTGCCCACGGTTCCATGAGATGCAAATCCTGCGCACAGGGGCCTGAGGGATCTGTGTGTCTGGGCAATAGTTTGATACATGAGCAGAAGAGGGGGCTGGGTGCTTGCCTTTCCGGGAGTAAGTGGCAGGCCGGAGCTGAGCACCTTGCACTTTTGTGGGTTGTTCCAGAGGGGTAAGGCACATTCATAAGCAGCATGGTCACACTTCTGGCAGTAGTAGCAGGGGAGCCGAGGGTTAAGTCCCTGGTTGACAACAATGGTGAGAAGGGAAGGGTCCAGGATGTCCCATGAAGCAGAAGGACCCGAATTATTTATTGAATCATACTTGAGCCGGCCCGAGCCACCATGCCTATACCCCTCTCGGACCATCAGGCGCAGGTAGGCCATCATGTCCTTCGTGTGCTCTGGGATACTATGGCCACATAGGTGGCAAAGCATGAGACCCAGGTGACAATCTTTGACACCTCCCTATGCTCAGGGATTGAGGTGTGTGTTGAGTGGACAGGTACAGCTTCTACATAACCTCAGACAGCGCAATATTGTCAGGAAGTAATTCTACGTTCTGGATTTTTCTGACCAGCTTAGGTGGGATAGACGAGAAGTTGCTGGCAAGGCAGAACAGAGGAGGCATTTTGACTGCTTGAATGAAGCAGGGGCACTATCACTGAATGGAGATGGTGCCCAGAGGGACCAGGAGTACATGTATGTAGTGCTGTGTGTCTAGGGTAGCAGGAGCCTCTGAAGAAGGCGGGAGGAGGAGATGGCAGCCGCTGGGTCACCTGGGTGGAGGGAGGGAGGAAAGGAGAGAAAGGAAAGAAGAGAGGAAAGGTCAGAACAGGGGGAGAGCAAGAGAACTGCATGCGGGATCACCACAGGAGTGCACTGAGTGGTAGGAGATTGTGGAACTGCGCACGGGAAGCCCAAGGCAGCTGCAGGAGTGCTGTGGCTAAAGCGCGGCAGGTGCTGATGCTGCTGCCCACGGGCAAAAGGGCGCCAAGACTGAAGCTCACAGAGTACCGCAAAGGGGAAAAACGCGGCCTGAGAGACGAAAAAGCGACTTACCACTATGCGTCATGTCAGCAGATGGACGAAGAGCCACTCAAAATTCTTCCTGGATAAGCTGACAGATGCTGTCCTCTGTGAGGGGACTTGGCACAGTCGCGACTTTGTCATCGCCCATCTTCGGCTCTTGGCGAGCGGTAAAGTCAATGGCTAGGGATATGCTGGCTTGTAACTTGCTCTGTCAGAGCAATCTCTCTGAGGCATGTAGAAGGAGTGTGCATGCTCTCAGTTGACCTGGGGGCGGAGACAAGTACTTGCCCTTTATCATAGCTAATATGTGCCACACACACCCCCTGCCATGCCCACTAACTTCATCTAACCTGATGTTAAACGTCATAGTAAATTGGGAGCATGGCATGGAACTAATGGTTAGATTGCATGCAGGCATGTAGAGGAGTGAAAGAGCACTGTTGCCTTTCCCACCATTTGTATAGCAAGTCGGTTGCAGTCCAGGTAGATAACAGGGACTAGTCTTTTGTGCTTGGTTCCTACTACTAGAGTAAGACTGTGCATATGAAATACTATGACTACTACATGTACGTATGTAGATACACCACACAAACACACACACACACACACACACACACACACACACACACATTCTGTTTCCAACACACCTGTAAACTCATTTCCTTTCCTGGGCATACAGAACAAAGCTGCTTGTGTGTTGTAGATGTCAGAATTACTGCCTTCACTTGGCTTAAACAAAGGTTGCAAGCGTGATGGGTTGAAGTTTTCCAGAACATTTTTTGTGTCTTCAAATAAGTGGTCCTGTTGTTCTCCACTGGCAGGTTTCATTATCTGTATTCATGCACACATATACACACCTTGTATGAAAGCTAGAGCTGAGTACACCACTTACACATATGCATGTGCATCCATCTCATGCACATGTGTGTATGTAAATACTGCATAGTGCGTGAACACATAAACAAAATAGGGTAGAAATCACACACACACACACACCTACATGTACATTGTATACACATAGTGCATATATGGCATGGTCGTTACTAAGCCCAGATTTGGGCAATCTATGGGTTGCTGAATGTGTACGTACAATGTACCTGTTATAAATGAATGCATTTGCACAGTCCCAGGATTGTGCATATGCACATGCAGGAGCATGGCATGTACATGTATGTACATACACATGTTCATGTCTCCCACCTGCTTAGCTACTGACTAATTAGCTAGACTCAAACAGTGAGGACACAAAAATGGTGCTATGGGTGACTGAAAGGTCTTCCAGAGTCCCTTCAGCAAACCTACGTACATTAATTGCATGTTGGGTGCACGATTTCATGCATATATGAATAATTCATGAGCTTTTAAGAGCGGTATGTAAAAGAAAAAAAAGACAACTTTCTCACCAGGATTCAACCCCCCAACCGTTGTAGCAACAGTCACTATGCGCTAACCGCTACACCACACGGGTATACTAAGCACTTACATAGCTAGCGTATGTGCCTTTTAAAGCTAACCGCTAGCTACTGCTCTGAGGTATATTACGTGCGTTATAAGAGCGCCTTAGTGCGAGGCAACTAATTCTGCATCACATGATGTTTAATGATAATTAAACAGAGTTAATATAGGACATAGGAGTGTACGGCGCTGGTGTATGCAGCCGGCAATTGGTGCATGGGCGGCAGGCCCCATTGGTGCTGTGACCTCCAAGGCTGGCTGGGGGTTGAGCAAGTTTGGGCCCTGAATGACAGGGGAGTGCATAGCGCTGGCTGGTTGGCAATCACCCATCTACCCTGGTACATAGGGAGCCACTGCGCATGCGGGGGTGGCAGGCGTCTTCGGAGCATGCGCATTGCATGTGCAGCATTGTGGCTTTATTGCGCCTTTCTGGCAAGCGAGCATCACACCTGTGAGTGCAGGCTATCCAGTTCCAGCAGGAATACGCAGTGGCAGCTGAACCCTCTCTGCTCAGTGTTGTGCTATTTCCTAAGGACCAATGGTGGACTCAGAGACTCCTCGCCATTCTCACGAACCCGTGGAGACAGACGGAGAGCCGCGGGGCGACGAGTGGAACCATGCGATGATCGAGGAGGCAGTGTGGCAGTTGACTCATGAGGAGGTGGCGGCAGCCATGGTGACTGCTCTAGCCCGTCTGACGCATGGACCAGGTACGTATATATGCGAGGAGAGTACGCATGGCGCTACTCCGCTGCCTGCCTGTCAGGTGTAAAAAATTAATGCCAATTTGCGGGCGTCTTGTTCAGGTTTCCTCAATTGATGAGTGGGAGTTCTGCGGGTGCAGCGGGGGAGGTAGAGCGTTAATGGTAGTCGGGGAGGTTCCCACAGGGAAACATGAGTGGCAGAGCAGTGCGTGGAGTACGGGGCAACTCATTGTTTCTTCTTGTCTTGCTGCCTTAGGTTCCCTCACAGCCAGCAGCACTGTCATTGCACCATCTCTTCCTCCCAAGCATTCCGCTCTTTGAAGCATCTGCAGGCACTCTACCACTTTTCCCTTCATCATTGGCGTCGAGTGGGGCAATCTCGACAGCACTAGTCAGCTCTGGAGTGGCACTTATGCCATCACTACCAGGACCATCTATGTCAGTGGGGGGAGAGGAAACAGACGAAGCCACCGTACAAGGTTGCCAGGAGCATTGTCCCCATCCCAGGGAAACTGGTCAGTCGTATACAGGCCCTGGAATATGTTGACATGCGGGAGCTGCTCCCGGACAACCTGGCCCTCGCGGAGTGTCTAGTAGCTCTTCCTCAAGGTTTGGCACCCTCCAAACATCTGGGCGAGAGGGAGATTGCGGGAGAGAAGGCCTTCATGACCTGGGTGTCTTCGTTTGTGACGTATGTGGCAATCGTGGCGGAGGCTCACCCTGCTACAGTGGGGGACATGCTGGCATACATGCGCCTCACCGTGCGAGAGGCCAGTAAATTTGGTGGGAGTGGGTGGCTCACCTATGACGCAGTCTTCCGCAGGAACCAGGTGGGGCTATCCTCCCCATGGAACTACATTGATGCATCCCTGCATCAAGTGTATATCGCAAATCAGCAGGGGAGAGTGGCAACCCCCTGTAAGCACTGCAATGAGATTGACTAGTGCTGCAACGAATATTTGCATTGCTCGAGTATTCGGTTGATTGCTCATATTCGAATCCAGAAATTTGGGTCCGAGTACTCGGACTTGGACATATGCACATGCGCAGTAGGCTAACACGTGGTGTGAATGTAGTACTAGCGAGGGTTAGTATGTGCATGAGATATGGCGAAAAGAAGGCGAACTAGTCGAGTGCGGGAGTTTTGAATTAGCAGAGGTTACTGATGAGGAAGGAAGAAAGACCAAGAAAGCCATTTGTTCGCTGTGCGACAGACTGCAACTGACATACACCGGTGGCACGACCAACCTTCTTAACCACCTTGAATCGAAGCATCCCGTTGCCCACAAGACTGCTACAGGAGATTCTGATAGTGGTACAAAGAAGCAGGCAACGATGTTCTCATTCCACTGTGTTAAGTGTTGCCCCCCGGAGCGTGCCAGCGCCATCACAAATCGGATAGCAGAATTTATTGCGCGAGACTTGAAGCCAATTTCCACCGTGGATGGCACAGGCTTTAGGCAGCTAATGAACTACGTGGAGCCAGGATACCAAGTTCCATCTCGCCTGCACATCACTGCTACTTGTCGACGTTTGTACAGTGGTATCAAGGAAGAATTGCTGGTGACCATTAGTTCGCCTCACGTGGCCTTCACTACCAACATGAAGTTTTGTAAACTGTGGTCTAACCAATGAAAACAATGGAATGAGTATCCGATTATTCGCTCGTTAAAGTACACAAGTACTCAGATGTACAAAAACAGCATTCGTTGCAGCACTAAGATTGACCACACCTCATTGGAGTGTGTGGTCATGGCAGTGCTCCCGAAGCCACGGACTAGTGCAACTGACTCACCTTCTGCAGTGGCAGGCTCGGAGCGCACATCTGGAAAGGGGAAGCAGCCAGCCCCCTACACCCGCCAGCGACCTATCTGCTCCTCGTGGAACAGTGGGAGCTGCAAGTTCCCAGGGAAGTGCACCTATGCACACATCTGCCTGTACTGCTATGGCACCCAACAAGCTATGGCATGCAGGGAGCTCTCCTTCACCAGCAGTTCCGCTGTCAAGCCAACCCCTTGGGCATCTGGAGGAGTGGGTCCATAGTGACATTCACATTGTCCACCTGTTGGTGGGATGGACAAAATGGTCTTTGCTTTGCTATTGCTATGTAGGGCGTATGGTATTTCAAAAAACTTCTCTAAGGGCTCCTACCGGTTTACGCAAGACCTGCTACAGCTGGAGCTGGCATCTGCTGCCCTACAGCCTCTTCCTTACCTGGCTACTATCATATTTCCACTTCGCCCCACTGCCTGGGAAAGGGCTCTCCAGTCCATCCCAGACAGAGCATTTACTGCATTCTTATTGAGGGGCCTCTCAGACGGTTTCCACATTGGTGTGATGGAAGGGGCCACGTCTGTACCCTGCCGGCAAAATCGCAGCTCGGCTTATGAGAGGCCTGATGTGATCTTGGCGTACCTGGCTCGCGAGGTGGACTTGGGTCGCATGTCCATCATCCCATCAAAACCTCAGCTGGGTCCACCTCTCCTGCAGATCAGCCCTATCAGAGTCATTCCCAAGAAGAATAGGCCAGACAAGTGGTGGCTAATCGTGGATCCCTCCTCCCTGGAGGGGCACAATGTGAATGATGCCATCAGACAGGACCTCTGCTCGGTGTCCTATGCCTCACTGGACCATGCTTTTGAGCTGGCCAAGTCGCTAGGGCCAAGCACTTTGCTGGCAAAACTTGACCTCAAGGAGGCCTACAGGGCAGTCCCGGTACACCTGTCCGATCAGCGGCTGTTGGCAGTGTCATATAATGGCACATCCTACCTCAATAAGGCACTACCTTTTGGCCTACGCTCAGCCCCCAAACTGTTTTCAACCCTGACAGATGCCATGATGTGGGTTCTCCGGGATCGGGGTGTACATGCAACTGTACACTACCTCGATGACTTTCTGGTCCAGGGTCACCCTGATCAGCCTGCATGTGGCACGGCATTGTTGATGATTCTGGCACTCTGCGACAAGTTGGGTTTCCTAGTGGTCGAAGACAAAACTGAAGGCCCCACAACGGCACTCACATTTCTTAGCATCGAGATTGACACCCAGCAGCAATAGATCCGCCTTCCACAAGACAAGCTCGGTTGGTTAACTGGTACCATTGCTGCATGGATGAGTCGGTCTGAGCAGCCAACACCGCAGAGCTCTGGGAAGAAACGGGACCTACTCTCATTGCTAGGCCTCCTGCACCATACAGCGTCCGTAGTCAGACCGGGGAGGGCCTTCTTGTGTAGTCTCATTCATGCAGCAGTGGCAGTAAAGAGCTTGATCACTGGGTCCACCTCAACAGCTCAGCGCGAGCAGACCTGGCTTGGTGGCACACATTCCTCAGTGTGTGGAGTGGAACCAGCATTGTGCCTCCGGCAGGACCCCCCCCTCCAACTGGTGTCAGATGCTTCTGGGGCATGGGGCTGTGGAGCTTTTCATGGCAACTGCTGGTTCCAGCTCCAGTGGCCTGAATCATGGGCTGCAGTCTCTATTGTTCCGAAGGAACTGGTTCCGATAGTTGTAGCAGCCACTCTGTGGGGCCCACAGTGGGCAGGCAGACATGTCCAGTGCCTCTGCGACAATGCCACAGTCGTCAGGGCGGTAAACAAGGGCGCAGCTAGGGACCCCACTCTGTCGCACCTGCTCAGGATACTGGCATTCCTGGCAGCGATTTGAGACATGCGCATTACTGCACATCACCTGCCTGGGGTAAAAAATGCATCAGCTGACGCGTTGTCTTGTAACCGCCTCCATTTGTTTTTCTCTCTCAACCCACAGGCGTTCCAGTGCCAGCAATTATCCCAGTAGAGCTCCGAGAGCTGGTGTTCAACCGCGACCTGCACTGGACATCACCCAGCTGGATGCTGCTGTTGAGGGCTTCTTGGGAGACTGCATTACACCTGCCACTCGTGTGATTTACAAATCAGCACAACGCTGATACGGAGCCTTCTGCTTGAAGTACGGAGTGGCTAACCCGTACCCTCTCCAGGAGGGCACATTATGCAGATACGTAGCCTTCCTTGCTAAGGATGGTCTAAAACACTGGTCAATAAATCGTATTTGTCCGGAATTCGCTGCCTCCAGATCCAACAAGGGTTGGGCAATCCCTTCTCCAATCCTCTCCCTAGACTGGAGTATGTCCTCACGGGCATTAAGCAGGTTGAGGCCAGAGGTGGCAGCGTGTCACATGCCAGGCTCCCCATAACCATGGAGATCCTCTAGTGCCTGCGCAGAGTGTGGCTGGCCCAGCCTACTGTGGCTGATGGGGTTATGCTCTGGGCCGCAGCGTGCACAGGGTTTTTTGGCTTTCTTTGAGCAGGCGAGTTTACAGTGCCATCAGCTGAATCTTACGACCCAGATACTCACCTGAGCCTCAGTGATGTGGCACTGGACAGCCATATTGAGTCGTTGATGGTGAGGCTGGTGCTAAAGCAGAGTAAGACAGACCCGTACTGTCGGGGCATGGAAATCTTTATGGGCCGGTTGGGAACAGATGTCTGCCCAATCTAGGCCCTCTTGCAATATATCAGCATTCGACCAGCGTCTCCGGGCCCCCTTTTCGTGCGCTCCACAGGAGCACCCCTTACCAGGGCATATCTTGTATCCTCTTTGCAAGCAGCTCTCAGGCAGGCTGGCCTGGATGATACAGCTTACAATGGACACAGTTTCCGGATCAGCGCTGCGACAACAGCAACACAGCGTGGGCTGGAAGACTCTCTCATCCAAACTCTGGGGCGGTGGCGTAGCGACGCCTACAAACTATACATTAAGCTTCCTGTGCACAGCTGGCAAATGTCTCCCGGGCACTGGCTCACGGATCTCACTAGTAGCTTCTTGCCTTTGTAGTGTTCACTTAAATTGCATTGTGCATAATTATTTTAAAAAAAGGTTAAATATGAATATTAGCCAAAATAGACTAAAAATTTAAATAATGTATTAAAGGGGCTAGGAAAAAGGGGGAATAAAGGTGAGCATGGGGGTGAGCTGGTAGCCCAGCTTTTATGGGTGGGTTGTCAGCCTTGCTGGCTGGATACCCCATGCGCCACCTTGTCCATTAAGGGGTGTTGTGCGTAAGAAGGGGGCAATTAAATGAGGTGGGCATAATTATCGCAGGGGCTTCCTCAAAGGGGCCAATTAGAGCTGATAATGACAGAGTAGGCCAATTGGTCCTAGGCTGGCGATAGGGCTGGGCCCCTGTAATAATTAATTACAGTTGGTGTCCCTGCAATAATGACCCTTGCACGACACCTCCAACCCCCAACCCATTAATCAATGAAGGTTGGGAGTTTTGCTTGCATGATGAGTAGGTCACTACATTAAATCTCGGAGAGTTTGTATATGTATATATATATATATATATATATATATATATATACATATATATATGTCATGACACAAGCTGATCAGCATGCTTGACAATCTCTTCCTTCAGGTCATCAGTCATCACTTGTGTCAACAAGTATCTGTTCCAAATCTGGTGTGTCTAGCAGCCATGCTAGACTATGCACATGGGGGCTCCCACAGTGCTGCCACTCGAACTGTAGCCAGTAGTCAGTACCTCTGAGGACAAGGCCTTGATGAACTCCCTGACTCGGTGGTAGAAGAACCAGTCTGCAAGGGCTGGGTTCTTGATAACTGCCTTGGCACGGGCAGCTCTGGAGTCAGGGTTGTCAGGACAGATAAGCTGTGCCAGCTCTGACCACTGGAGATCTGCTGCACTATGAGTGAAGAAGATTGTGGGCAGACCCAGTGTGTCAACCATGAAGAGGAGGCGACTCCGCTGACGTGTTTGGTGCCACGCAGACTGGAGGCGTAGTGGAGCACTCGGTTGGGGAAAGCCGAAGCCTGCAACAGACAAGCTGCTCTCTCCTCCTGTGTCTCAGAGGCCTATCGACAAGCTGCTCTGTGCTCCCAAGTTTCTGAGGCTAATCTGTGCAAATATAAAGGAAGTTGTAATAACGACACGTGCTCAAAGTTATGCCACGTGACATTATTAGACAATGTCTTCTATAGACCAAGTATGGGAAAGCGACTGGCGTTTGTTCACCAAGGTTTGCCAAGATACCATCGATTTGTTAGTAAAAGGCACTGCGCACACACGAATTAAGGCCGTTGGTGGGAAAACCACGGTTAAAACTTCAGCCACTTCCGACATAGGCCGTTTGACAAAATCTTTAAGAAGAAGAAGATGAACAATTTGACCTTTCAGCGGTTCTCTGTCAGCAAGTGTGGCAATGCATTTTAGCTACGTGTGGGGATTAAGATAGGTTGGAATAGGATAGCTAGGTACCTAAAGGCTTAGAACATGAGCGCTAAAGAGCTTAGAAGGCTTTCTAATGTATGCACACTATGGGTGTGTCGGCACCATCCCTACATAGGGTAGTCTCGTGCCCATACCCCACCCCCAAAATGGGAAAGGATCTGGGGACACTGCTCGGAATTCTTGTTTGTGCTGACACAGCAGTCATGTGATGGCTGCGTGAGATTTGCATGTGCGTGCGGTCCGTGTACGTATGTGTACATACGTGCGGATGTGGACTTTGGACTATAGTACTAATGTACATGTGTGTGCCATGGCAATCAATAGTGAGACTAAGTGTTGCTAGAGCTGTATAGTGTATCCATAGATACTATACCTTACGGAGGTATAGTATCTATGGTGTATCGCAGCTAGCCCTCTATAGAACGACTAGAGCTAGATATGACTAGACGTCTCTGTGATAGCGAAACTGTGTAATCATGGTAGTAGGCCATGGCTTGCGTACATGTGCCTTGTTTTGACATAAGTGTGTCAGAAAAGTCGCTCACTAAGTGTATTACTCTTGCTGTACAAGCACTCGGGTACGAGAAATCAACAGAGGAGCAGAGGGCACTAGCATGTACATGCACCCAATACTCTAGCTAGCTAGAGCTCTAGTAAGTTGCAGAGCGATAGCAGGCCAGCTCTACACAGCTAGATATTGATATGCATGCACACCACATGTACATGTACACGTGCAAATCACATGCGGCAGTCACATGACTGCTGTGTCAGCACAACCAAGAATTCCGAGCAATGTCCCCAGACCCTTTCCAATTTTGGGGGTGGGGTCTGGGCACGAGACTATACATAGGGAGTCTACTGACTCTCTTGATTCTTCTAAATTGACCTATGCAAAACTGGCTAAAGTTATCATGGTGGCTTTTGTATGTATGTCCTTCTTTCCTGTGTGCATAGTGCCTTTTACTACCAGCATGTTTGGTTCTTGGTTTGACTTCGAGCAAAACACAGTAGCCCCAGACTCTTCCCTACACTTGGAAGCCATTTTCTAATATAATGTCACGTGGCAGAACTTTGAGCATGACCCTGTGCGTGTGCACGAAGCCAAGCTTATATCCCTAGATATAAGGCCTAGCTGTTTAGAAGTACGTAGCATCTTACTTCACTGTACTATTAAAGCCAACCTATTATTTTTACTCGCTAGAACACCTACAAAAGCTACTGTAGCAGCTGATTTCTGTTTGTAAGCAACAAATGTTGATGATACTTGTTTGACGTAGGCAGTCACATACATGCAGTGAGTAGCTTAGGACTTTTTTAAAGGGGCTCAGCCCCTACTCCAAGTGGTGGTCCTCAATTTCTTCTTGCTACTCCCAGCCCCTGACACATACGTAGGAAAAGCTGTCTGTTGTCAAAAATTGCTTTTTAGTGCCTGAAAGAAGAGCATCTGCCATCCCTACGGCTACATCCCTCTACATTTTTGGAAAATGTTTTATTTACTTGTTTGTTTTGCTGTACAATAGTACACCATATAGGAAGGTGCTGTTCTAACTGCCCCGATGTGCAACCACCATCCCCAATGACTAACTGGATATCCAGTTAAACCAATCGGATGTGCAGTTAATCAACCAGATGATATGTTTGTGTACTGAGAATCTACCGGTCAGTGGAAATGACAAGAGTTGGTTAGCAGCGAATGATAGTGCGATTACAAGACCGTTTTCCAAATGTACTGTAATTACAAAACCTATCCAAGATCACCCTCTACAGATCATGATAAGTAGTAGGCTTGCCATACCATTGTGGTGGTGAACAAATCAGACAAACTAACAAAAGTCACGCCCTTCTTAGCTGTCCCTCTTGAACTCTTCAAGTTAGCTTGCTGTGTGTTCAGACAGAGCCGACCACATATCCTTACAAACCAAGTTGTGCACATTCACCAGTTGAGCATTGAGACAGCTGGTTGAACAATTAGACCACTGCCCGGCTGTGCAACCATAGGCAAGGTATGGATCAACTGGCATAAACAGCAAAAATATATCTTGGTGTACAAGTCAGATAAGTTGAGTGCACATCTAGATCTACGTACATCAAGCAGACAGCATACTTTCTTGCTCGAGCATAAGGGCACAGTGTTGCACAACTGGACGGTCATCCAGTTGTACAACCGGGCATATTACACTGTAGAGTTGGGTATTCAAACAGCCAGTTGATCAACTGGGTATTCAGTTGATTAACCGGCATCCAGTTGATCAAGTGACTGGGTTGTGCATTGGGGCGGAACATATGTTCATATACATATATTATCATCATTTGCTTGCATCTTCAGCTGATGGCTGATGAATGCATGGATGCTTCCAACACAGAGCAATTCACCATCTGCATCAGGTGGGTGAATGAAAACCTTACTGATCATGAAGATGTAATTGGGCTAAGACATGTCAAAACAATAGATGCAAATTGCTTGGCTGATGCTATAAAGATCTGTTTCTGCAGACATAAAGCTCTCAGATTGTCGTGGACAATGCTATGATGGGGCATCTAACATGATAGGTATGTAGCAAGCATGGAGTTGCTGCCAAGCCAAACTAATCACCTGCTGTGCTGACTCATTACTATGCTCATGCACTTAGCCTGGATGTTGGAGATGTAATGAAGCAATTGAAGACCGGTGCTTTTTATTTGGCAATTGAAATAACTCACTACTCTCCAAAGCAAAAAATGCTGTGTTTAATTGAATCAAAGCAGAGCTAGCAGCTTCAGAAGGAGGAGGATCCAGCATTGGCATCCATGCTTTCTGCCCTATTTGCTAAACTGTGCAAGGTGATGCAGTTTGAGGAACTACAGCATACTCCAACTGCTGTGGGATGAGTGCCTGGATACAAGGCTGGATACTGATATCAAGGGCAGGGTCATAAAGCCAGATGATGCAGTACAAACTGTTCTTCGGTTTGTATCATTGCAAATCAATCCTGAAGATCATTGACAATCGGAGCAGGACTCTGCAGAAAGAGACAATGGCTGATTACGCAGTAGCCACCCTAAAGCAGATGGCAGTGGTGAGAAATTTCAGCTATTCTATACATAGTTTTGTTGACACCAATTGTCAGAAGATGGGCGTTAGTGAGCCTGTGTTGCCTTCAGAGAAGAGCACCCTTCAAGTTGGAAGTTGGTAGCAGTGGTGGCTTTCACAGTTCTACTGCTGAGGACCACTACTGTTTCAAGTATTTCAAAGTCCTTGGCACAGCAGTTTTTAGTATTATTGATCAACCAGGCTATGGAGTTTACAGGAATCTCGAAGAGTTACTTGTCAATGCAGCAAGAGGAAAGAATTATGAAGATTTCTGTGGAAAGGTAGTGTCTTTCTACAAAGATGACTTCAATGCTGCAGAGCTGCAGGTGTAGCTTCAGATCCTTGGGACTTGGTTTTCAAGCAAAGGAAGTAACAAGGCAGCAGTCCAGCTGAAAGAATGCACATTTTTCAGAGAAGTATGCTACTTAGCTCAGCTGATCTCCTTGTCATCCCAGCGATCAATACACTCAGTGAGTAAAGCTTCTCTGCAATAAGGTGATTAAATACATACCGGAGAAGCTCAATGGGGCAGAAACATTTGAACCATCTCATGCTGCTTCATTTGAACAAAGAAAGACAAGACAGCCTAGACTTAAATGCAATTGGTAATGAATTTGTTCAGGGGAGTGAGCATGGCCTTCATATCTTAAACTGTTTATGTTATATGCTCTGTAGAATTAACTTGATGGAAATTTTTTTCAAGAATCGCTCAATTAAAGGTTGAGATAATGTACATACTAAAACTACAAGTACCTTAGTTCGAGCATAGAAGATGATGATAGCGCCACAAACATAGTAACAGATACACACACACACACACACACACACACACACACACACACACACACACACACACACACACACACACACACACACACACACACACACACACACACACACACACACACACACACACACACACACACACACACACACACACACACACACACACACACACACACACACACACAGCAAGTACCATAACCCTCCAGTGCATATGCGCCAAGGGTTAATAACTGCTGACAGGCACTGAATGTGGAAGATTTGTATAAATACATGTAGAAGGGCTCACACGTGTGTATGTACCTGCACACTGATGTCAAGATCGATGGGGATGTCCACCAGCTTATCATTTCTGAGACCCTCATGGAGTACAGTGGTACATACCACTGTGGTCTCAGTGCTGAAACCTTCAATAGTAACCATGGAAGATGCAAGAGACTGAGGGAGTTCCTGGGCTGTTTCAGAGTTCACAAAGAGCATAACTTTAATTGGCAGGTTATCACGTATTAGCTCTGTTATTTCTGGAAGGAACAGGCGGCAATCGTATGGACGAGCAGAAAACCCACCAACACAGTGCTCAGGCAATATCTTCTTTTTCTTATACTTCAAACTGTAGACTTTGAGAACTCGTGCATTCTTTAATTTAGCTTTGGAGGTTTTTTGAATGGCAAACAGCTCATTTTCTTCCACAGTAGAATCTGGGCCACTCCCCCTCCACTGCTTCATTGCACGTACCACTTTGGGTGGTGAACTCAATGCAAGCAAATCTGCTACGCGATCAAAGAATACTTCAGCACCCTGTGTAGCAATGAAACATGATAAAAAGACAAGGCATACAAAGAATATAACAGAGGCCAATCCTTAAATCCTTTACATTTTTTTACTGCACCATGCTGCTTCCAATATCTCATGGATACAGCACCAAAACCAGCACTGCCCTAATTGGGCAGAAGGATGTTATGTACCAAAGGAAACGTGTAGGAATGGGCTTCCTTCTGCATTCCTTATGCCCTATCTTGCTTGCATACACCATCCCTACACCTAGCTTCTGTGTTATTTGGCACTGCCATCCATTGTTGCTTTGGAAGACGTCATTTATACTTGTAAACAGACAGAGTAAGCCACCAACAATCGGATATCATGTACATACTTTCAGACAGCATGGTGAACTAATGGTAAAAGTTATATCAGTGTACACATATGTATATGCAGGATGCTTCATTGAAAGTATCCTAAAGAGAATCATGCATTGGTTTCAGGGCATCTGTGCATTACTCCTGCACCCTGACACAATGCACAGAAAACCTCATGCACAGCTAGAGTCAGATGAGAGAACTCACCCCTACACAACACCAGCATGTGACTTACTATAGTTTCTAATGCACCCATGACAACTGGCATCTTTTTCGCTCAAACATTGGTTTCTGACCCATTCCAAGCTTCACTTGACACATGTATGCACACACATCCTTACAGGAGTACGTATGTAATCACGCCTGTGCAGTATGAATCCCCATGGCAGAACACCGACTATGACGGAGGTGTGCAAGAGAACTGGAAGTATTGTTGACCTGGGATGATCTGTACTTTGCCAAGGCAGTTACCCCATTATAACATTTCATTGCGTTGCTATTCAGGTACGTACATACATGTACGTATATGTGTGCATGGGATAATAGTGAGCATGTTGTGACTGGGTCATGGCACATGAGAAACTTGCAGTGAGCAGTGGCTTATCAGAGAGTTGGTAGACTCTCTATGTAGGGATGGTGACAATACGCCCATAGTGCAAGCCAAACCCTTCTTGATGCTAGGATTGAGGAGGAACATGGGTCATCCTTGAACTACTGTTCATGATCACTTTTCCACATATCAAAGACAATGCAAAATATGTGACCGGATCTGCGAAAACCGACCACCTTGTACCCGCTATCGAAATCGAGATAGCGCAATGAATGATGTCATTGAGGTGTGGTCTAGGTCTGGTGAAAATTTGGAAGCGATCGCCTGTATAGTTTCCGGAAAAAGGGCGTTTATTGCGGTTGCTAGGGCGTGTTTTGCGTAGTCCATATACTTCCGCGATACTTACAGTTTTTACACGAGTACTCGTGTTTACTTGTAATCGACTGATTCTCCATACGATATAGCCATTAGGCAAGCTACAAGTCGTTAGCGTAGCTTGTAGATCATGTTCTTCGGCTTAGCAACGCACATCGTATACTATACTAGACTATAACGGGGCGCTTGAATAGGCTGCATGTTTCACGCTATAGCGCTCGAACGGAAGCGCTGATGACTGTCAAACTCCACCACGATGTAGCTAAAGGACCCAAGATTACAGTGGCATAATAAAAAAAGTTTGGGTCTGGAACTACATGACCGCGTTCAAACGCCCGTATCTCTAATGTACATATTTTACAAGGTGGTCGGTTTTCGCAGATCCGGTCACATATGTGTATTTGTATGTGTCAGAGAGAAACTAACCTTTCCCTCCTCAGTGGGAGCATCCCACACCACTCCAAACTCCACAGCAGAATTAAGGGTGATCTTGTAGGAAATACCATATTCATCCATTGCATTAGCAACCTTTGGAAAAGTGAGATGTAGGTACAAGCACCACGTACACTGTAATATATAGCTTGCATGTGTAAGACTGTCTGCATACGTATGTACATACATGTATACGTATATGTATGTATGTGCATCTATTACAGCGCATAGCAGTTATAAGTATTTCCTCCAACTGTCTTAATGGCTACTAGAAAAATGGCTATTCTACTACATAAGAGAGACACCACTGCAAAACCAGCTGGTAGCTTATAGAATGAGAGGATATGCACATTAGGATCTCAACACACAGAGATGACAAGGAAGTTTGAATTCTGTACAGAACATCCAAAGTACATTTTGAAAAACCCTGGGCATCATTACTGTTCTATTGAACCAATGCAGCTCATATGATTACAGATTGAGGAGAAAAAGATACTACCGAGAAACAACTGGTTCACTGACTGTTTGTGCTCTCATTACAACAAAGGGACCGCATGAGTCATAGTAAGTGTGCCAAAGAAGGAAAACTAGCATTTATACTTACAATTACACAAGTTCTTATTTTCCCTGAAACATGTAGGGATAGCAGTGTCAAAACACCACAGATTCTTGGTATAGGGATGGCAGAGTGTAGGCTAGTCTATCGAGCTAGACCCTACTCTGAGCGCGAAGCTTTGCGCTTTGCGCTCGGAGTAGGGTCTAGCCAGGTCCGCAGAGTCGCGAAGGAAATAAATGCCTGGGTGTCTATTCGAGGAAATACAGTATGTATGTCCTGTCTTGCCTGCACACTACCATTTCACTTATATAGTTTCTGCAGTTTTGGCATCATGATTCCTACCCCCCTTTAAAATATAACAACACTCATTATGGGACTAGACTCTTAGTTTTTAACATAACTGAAAGTATAACCATTAATTTTTGTGAGCCATTAACAGTAGTGTTAACAGTTTTACATGTAGGTTAGGTCCATCCTAGGGCTTCACATTGGGCCCATTTATACAGTCTGTATGACATTGTTCTTGTAAGTTAGTCTCTGAGTCTGTAATAACTCTGGTCAAGTCTGTTGTTGGGCTCAGCGCGGCCTGTGGAGTAGTGCGAGACCGAGGTGCATTACATTTGGGGGCCAGTCTGGAATCACATCTGCAACATTGCTGTAGTGAACCGTAAAGCCAAACCCGAACTCGAAGCCTGAGATGAGAGCCAAACCGAGATGAGTACAACAGAGACTCTAAGAACTCAACTAGACGCGCTCCAAGTGGAGCGCAACGCCCAAAAACCGTAAACTCAGGAAGGAGTGCCCAGCGGTGGCCACGGCCATGCACCTGGAGCACGAGTTGGTGAAAATGCAGGCTGAGAACCTGCGTCTATCCCAAGCTGTGTCTCAGTTGGAGGCTGCCATGCGCCAGCGGGAACAAGAGACAGAGGAGAGGGTGGAAGAACTAAGTCAGTCTGTCGAGACTCTAACCAGCGAGAAGGCGGCAATGAGAGGGCAGATGGAAGAGATGACAGAGCGATTTGCGCAGACAGAACAGACACTGGAGACTGTGAGAACTACAGCGGACGAGTACAGCCTGCAAAGTGAGATAGAACTTCAGAGTCTGGGAGTGAAGATGAAGAGGCAGAGCCGGGAGGACTGGATGATGCTCTAGATAGTCACCCTCCTGGGCAGAAGATGGAGGACCCTGGGGTGGCGCAGCCAGAGAGAGGAGGTGCAGTGTGGGGGAAGAGACTGAGACCCCATCAACTTGAGGATGAGCTGAGGATAGGAGTGGGGAAATGTTGAATTTTGAACTCATTTTGTCATTAGTGTGCATGTCAGTGTGTATGTACAGTAGGTTAGGCCCATCCTAGCGCTTCACATTGGGCCCATTTATACAGTCTGTATGTTCTTGTAAGTTAGTCTCCGAGTCTGTGATAAGCGCCTGTGGAGTAGTGCAAGACCTAGGTGCATTAGACATGTACTATCAGTATACTAATACCTACGTAAACTGTTATTTTTCTGTTCCATACATTAACCACTTCTTCTAAGTGACTGTCTGGTAGTTCAGCTGGGAACTCAATAGCAATTTGCATCAGGTGAGAAAGACTTTTGTCATATAGGCTGCTTCGTAATCGGGTCTTGATTAACTTCATCTGGGAAATGCTTCTTTCTACCAATGCTGCTGAGACAGGGATTGAGAGACTGATTGTAGCTATCTTACATAAGTTTGGAAACAACGTGCAAGACTTAGCCCTGCATGAATGTAATAAGCCATCAATATGTTTCATTATGTCACAGACATTGAGACAAAGGTATCCCAAGTACAGCGAGCAATGTCAGTTGCACTGTTTAGGAATGGTACCAGCAAACAGGTGTGTGTATCCATGTAACAAGACTGCATAATCATATATCATTGCCCACCACAAAGGCCTGTGATCAAGTCTACTACATTCCTTCCTACCTTCTTGTGACATAACCAAAGTATGCCATGAGTGTGAAATTCTTGTGGCAAGGTATGTACCGTATTTCTTTGAATAGACGCCTCCCTCGAATAAACGCTGGCCACGTTTAACCGCTGGGGGTATTAAGGGCAGTATAGCAAATAAACACCGGGCCTCGATTAGATGCCGGGTCAGCCCGGTACCAGCTTGGGGGCATGGCACGTAGTCCATGTGCACCGCGCAGTAGACTCAAAGGGGATAGCTGAACTTCACCTACTGCTACTTCGATGGCACAGAAGAGATGCTTTGACGTGTCCTTCAAGTTAAAGGCTATTGAGTGTGCCTGTTGGTCCCTTGGCTTGCCATACGGTCGCACGAACTGAAGTGAATTTCAACCTCGGCGTGCGCTACATAGCGTGGGTGGGCGTGGGCAAGCAATATGTAAAGTAAATAAACACCGGCCCCGTATAAACGCTGGCCTCATTTAAACGCTGGGTCCGCAGAGTCGTGAAGGAAATATACGCCGGGACGTCTATTCGAGGAAATACAGTATGTGTTCCTTGTTTGTGCATGTGAGTATTTTATGTTAATGTACGTATATTGTGTGATTGAATGATACTCCAACACATGCCTGAGTTTCAAGATCACGCCATGGAACATACCTATTCCTTTTTCTAAGGAGATGGCCAAGAACTAATGGAGTTAAACATAGTTAACGGCAGGATTCGGGCTCGTCACGTGCCACTATACTAGTCGCATTTGGCGTGCATGCATGTAGTGAAGGTCGATTGAAGGCGCTGCGCGACAGTTGCCAGGCAATTCGAATAGCGGGGAGTCGGTTTCTCGGAGCACTTCTTACAGCATTTGGGACCGACTATGTCATGGGCGATGAGCCTGAGGAGACTCCGCAGTCTTCTGCACCGCCATTCTCGGCCCAGCAAGTGGCCTGGCTCAAGAATGCTTTCGGTCCCAGTCCGCTCCCAACGCAGACAAGGAAGCCATGGGCTCCCAAAGGACCCCGCAGCCAGGTAAGAGCATAGCTGGCACCTCACACTCTAACACTACACGCCACGGAGCCTTTTACTTATCGTATGCTTGCGAGACATGCCCAGCCCCCTCTTGAGCCCCACCCCACTTGTGTCACTCGGCAAGTACCGAGGTACAGTCACAAGGGGAGCGATAGCTTCGATGGCCAGGGGCGAATGTCAGTATTAGGGGTGGGCCATGCTGGCCCAGTCACCCGGGTTTAGTGCATATGCCGGGCGACCACTGCTCATGCTTCACAGGGCCCATGTGCCCACTGCTGGCCCCGGTGCAACGCCGCCGTACCCAGTACCTGTACCCATACCTGTACCTGGACCCGGTACCAGTACCTGCCAACTCCTGGATACAGGCTGGCTGTACCCAGCCGGCGATTCAGTAACCATAGCAAGTATGCAAGGCCCGCATGCCCCTATGTACTAAATTACATAATCAGTGGCAGGCCGGTATGTACGTACGCATGTACACATGTACTTATGTGCAGCGCGAATGGGCCGTTGTTAATCACCGTACCTGGTCGGCACCAGGATCCCACGTACATGTGGCAATTGTGTAACGTGTAACCTGTCGCATTATCGGACAATGCTTCCCTCAAATTAAATTCCCCCCCCTCCATTGCAGAGACTGACGCCCAGACCTCGCTGGTCCAGCACTCAGTCCCGATCTTCTCCCCCAAACAGGGGATGAGCTGCAGTCTGGATATGTTGGCTAATGCGATAGCCCAGGTTGACGGTGGATCGGGGGATGAGACAGCCAAGGTCACATGCAGGGCTCTCCTGGCAAAACCAGGGCCTTTCAATCTGGCTGCATCCCTGGCCCCAAAGGAGGTCAAGCGAATTCTCGACTTAGAATTCGTCGAGATGGCAGAGGTGGTCGTCAATGATATGGCCACACAAGTCTTGGGCCAGCCACCACCTCCTGCTAGGCTCCCAATCACGGACATTTTGCAATGGATTGAGCGATTTTCGTTGATGGCAACAGTCATGTGCACGAAATGCCCGGAGAAGGCGGATGAGATGTTTGCATATCAAGCCTCAATTGTACAAGCCAAACGTAATTACGAAGGGAAACGGTGGGTAGCCTATGATGGAGAGTACAGGTGGGAGGCCCTTGTGAGGGGAGACCTGAATTGGTCCGTCCCAGACCCACAGCTGTACAGTGAGGCCTTCACTGAATGAGCACGGTCTATCACCCGGTGCGGGTTCTGTCTCCAGGACGACCATGGAGACGCAAACTGCCCTCGCAACCCAGATCAGCCGTTGTTTAGTTGGCTCCCTGTCCCCTCCTCGTGGCCGTTGCAGTCCCCAGCGATGAGTGCAGCTCCGCAGCAAGGTCGCAACGAGATCTGCCGCTGTTTTAACGAGGGCCAATGCTGATTTCCCTGGTGCTGATACCGGCACCAGTGCAGCAATTGCGGGGCAGGTCACCCTCTCATCAACTGTCCAAGGAGCCAGCCAGTCAGGAGCCGCTCACCCCACCTCCCGCTGGATCATATCCCAGCTAAAGGCACTCCCCTCGGTTCCTGCCAGTAAACAATTGCCCCTCCCCCATCTCTCGACGGATCACAGGGAACAGACCATGAGTAGCTTAGCTAGTATAAGTAGTGCAGTACTGCATGTTTACTCATGATGATGGTTCATAAAATTAATGATATGTGTGTCGATTCATCCCAACGGATCACAGATCATAGGGAACAGTCCACGGGTAGCTTAGCTAGTATACATGTATGTAGTGCAGCACTGCATGTTTACTCATGATGGTGGTTTGTAAAATTAATGATATCATTGTTGATTCATTGGGAAAGGGGGGTATCAGTCAATCAGCTAGGGTAGTTAGGTTCCACCCCAAGGGTGTGACGGCCCATCGGGGCCACCCTTAAGGTAGCGCTTGAGCATGATCCCTCTTCCATTATCCCACAGGTGATGCCACAGAAATATTGTTGTATGAGTATACAACAGATCTGTTGTGCCTCAACTCCTGCCACTGAGCAATCTCATGCACGTCACCCCAGCTTGAGCTAGTCTCCACGCTGTTGGTCGTGGAAGCATGGGCTCGGGCACTATCCCACCATCCGGACAGGGCATTTGCTCGGTATATTTGTGTGGGAATGAGGTTCAGCTTTCACATTGGCTTCTCTGGCACATTCCACTTATGGTCGGCCCCAGATAACATGCATTTGGCCCTTGAGCATCTGTTGGTGGTATCCGACTATCTGAAGGAGTTGTCACTCGCCTGATTATTAGGCCCATTTGGTGGTGATGGCTTATCGAATCTCCCTCATCTCCAGATTAACTGGTTCAGTGTTTCCCAAGGGTCATGACCAGGGGAAGTGGCGGCTCATAACCGATCTGTCGTTCCCACACGGGCACAGTGTCAACGATGGGATCTACCCATCACTCTGTTCGCTGACCTATTCAACCGTTGACGAAGTCACCGGCCTGGTCACAAGGCTGGGCTGTGGGGCACTCCTGGCTAAGGCAATATCGAATCGGCAAATCATCTGATCCCCGTATATCCACACGACCGCCCCTTGCTGGTAATGTGCTTGAAGGGCCGGGTGTACATCGATATGATGCTGCCGTTCAGTCTAAGGTCAGCTCCAAAGATTTTTAAGTGGCTGATGCACTCCGCTGGCATCTGCATCAGTCTGGCATACCACTAATTCCACACTATCTCAACAACTTCATTATAGTCGCACCACTGGACTCAAATCAGTGCAGTGACTCATTGGCCTTACTGGACCATGAATGTCGTTCCCTGGGGGTCCCAATTGCTAACCACAAGCGAGACGGCCCCATAACATGTCTGTGCTACCTAGGGATTGAGGTAGACACCGTGGCAGGCCAACTCAGGTTGCCGGCTAACAAGCTACACTGGGTCCAGGCTCTCCTGCAGCAGTGGGGTGATAGGCGGGCCTGCACAAGAAAGGAACTCGAATCACTCATCGGCCACCTAAGCCACGCCTGCAAGGTGGTCTGTTCCAGTTGCTCCATCTTGTGTTGTATGCTCAATCTTGCGTCAGCCTTGGAATAAGTATGTAGATGAATTATTTGATGTGCTAGGATTGCCTAAAGGTGAATTGTTAGATGATATTAGGAAGGGGCAATGTCCATTAAGCCTGTTTTTATCGAATGTGAATGACTGTTTAATAGAGAAAATAAAGAGTATGTGGAAGGATTGAATAGCAAGGTTAAGTTAGGGTTGTATAAAGCATTTAGTAAGCAAGTAGAGTTCAAAAGGTACCATATGGGATTGTGATGCCGGAACTAGACTCTTGTTTAAATTTAGGTCAGGAACACATGGTTTGAATGAGGAGTTCGGTAGGCATAGGGGAAGGAATGGCAGGACTGAGTGTGTTTTATCTGGCGATGAGTGCAAGAGTGTTGTCCATGTTTTATGGGAGTGTCCTGCTTACAAGGATAGTAGAGAAGAGTTCATGATTAAGCTCAGGTCCACATTAGGAGAGGCTTTTAAAGACTTTGAAGCATTAGATAATATTGAAAGGGCTTCTTTTGTGTTAGGTTGTGAGCTTTGGACGGAGAATTTTGATTCTATGCTTGCTTTAGTGAAAGAGTACATAATCGATTTGTGGGAGGTTAGGAAGGTCAAATTATATGGAGAACCATGCTCTACCCAGCCTCAGTCTCAGTCCTCGGCTGGGGATCCGAGGGATGGCACTGTGGTTGGTGGGCAGAGAAGAGGTAAGTTTGGTAAGTTCAGTCACTCAGGGAGAGTGACCGGTAAGTTATCTACATGTATAACTGATGATTCATGTAAACTGGCCCCGCCTTCACTGGGCACGTGGTCAATGGCAGGATTGCTAGGGCAGCCTCTCGAGTATTATGATTATTACTACAATGTACAAATGTAGTGTTTACAGTGCTCATTCATTTGTGTTGTAACACAATAGGTTATTTGGCAACTCGATCAAATCGAAAGAGGAACACTGTCCCAGCTGAAAACACTCATAAATCACACAGCTGTTTGTTCTGACCCATCAAAAAGCTAAGCATCTGAAGACTTTCTTGATACTCCATTCACACATAATTGCTGTTGCTCATATGTTGTACTCATTGAGCAACATAGATTATGTAGAATATGTGGTTGCCACACTCATGAAGTTACCAGAGAATGAGCCAAGTGAAGATTTTGCTATAGCAGCATGTCGTGTTCACCTGTATTTTCTTGATGTTGTCACACTTGGTCTTCTTTGGCATGGTTTTCATCATGCCACAAAGGAAGGCGATGGAGAGTGAGTGCTACGCTATTGGAAGTTTTTATCAGTACAATGCAAGGCAACTAATCACTTCAATTATGGAAATGGGGCTGTGCCCCGTTTACTACAGCATCAGTACCTGCTACAGGAGAGGCAAGCAGCTCAGATTCAATGGTCATGGCTTGTATACCAAAGGTCAAACTGGCTATAATGTGCCTTGATATTTTTACAAGAATGAAAGACATATCCAAAAACGCAGAGGATGTAGGGATGGCAGTGGCAAAAACTGCACAAACTAGATATATGGATGGCCGTGTGCAGGCAGCACAGGGCACAGGAGGACTACCCAAGTTACCCCTATATTTTTGGAAAAATGTTTCTCATTCCTGTTTGTGTGCATTTTTGCTGTACCACCGTACCCTACAGGAAGATGTCGTTCTCGAAGTTGAGCACCAACACTTTAGTATGCATGTATGATAGTGTGTTTGTGGAAGAAGGGCTGAGCCCCTCAAAAAGTTTCAGGCCTATAACATCCTCACTGCATGTATGTGACTGCCTTACTCATACAAGTAGCATCAAGGGGTTATATATATATATAATAGATAGACACTGAGTCCATGAAAACTACGGGAATTAATAGGGCCAGGGGCCTGGGCTGTAGTGTCCGAGTGTCATTGGACGAGGTGTCTAACTATTTTAGCTAAGGAAACCCATTAAACACCCTAGTAACAGAAAATGCCTTAGAAACAAGATTGCGAACAGCTATTTGGGAGCAAAATTCTTTCAAGCAGCAACTTCCGTACAACAGTGAAGGTGATGGCAACCTTGACAACAACTACATAGACTGCTTACTTGCAGCTGCTAGCAAGAGCTATGAGCTCCACCCCTCAACTGGAAAACTGCGCTCACTCGTGTGCAACAACCACACTGGAGCTTGTACTTGGGCCGTAACACCACCCCCACCCACTCCGTCCACTCTGTACAGCCACATACAGATGAAGAGATAGAGCGCGTTCGACAGAGGGCTGTTCCTGCCAAATCTGTGGCAAACACTAAATACTGTGTTCGACTATTTGATGAATGTAGAATACACAGAATACAAACAACAGAAGCAACCATTCCAAGCCTAACACAAATGACAAAACAACAACTGAATTACTGCTTGATGAGGTTTGTACTGGAGGTCAGGAAGAAGTGTGGCAATGTTTATCCCCCCCAACACCCTCCACCACATTGTCATGGGCCTAATAAGGCATATATGGTGGTCTAGGCAGCCAAACATCGACTTTCTGAAAGACCCTGTGTTTGCCCAGTTTCATAGTTCTCTTGATGTGGAGATCAAGAGACTCCAGCAGGAAGGCGTGGGTTCATCAAGAGACAGGCAGAGACACTATCAGAGACACAGGACAACCTTTGGGCAAAGGGTTTGTTTGGAGACCATAGTCCTCACGCACTGCTGAACACTATGATTTTTTACACTGGGTACTACTTCACTCTTCGAAGTGGAAAGAAGCATTGCCAACTACATCGTAGTCCATGCCAGACTGAGTTGATTGAGCATCCTGGAGAATGGCTTTTCCTGTGGTACACAGAGGATGTATCGAAAACTGACCAGGAGGACTGAAGGGTAGAAACACCAAACCCAAAGTTGTTGTCCAGCATGCCAATGTGGATGACCTGCAATGGTGCTTTGTCCATTTGGCCACAGAACATGCTGTAGAACCTGCTCAACATTAGCCATCTACGAACATTTCCCAACACCGCTAATCTCACAAACAAGATCATCCGTGGTCTCAGCATTCCTGATGCAACTTTTAATGGGTGCTCATTCAACTTCTTCCTTGGTTCTGCACTTTCCACCTCTGCTAGTTCAGGATCTACCAACTAGCAAAAAACAGACACTCTAAGAATATAGCTAGTCCTCATACAATATGTACTTACATACCTAGCTACACCTACACACCTGTAGATCTATCCACATGTTACTATACTGTGTATGCCTGTGTCTAAATCTGTGTCAGTATCTGTTTCTCCACACACTACTGACCTCATGAAAAGGTGGAAGACACTATTCCACAAACCAGTTTGGCTATAGATGGCAACGCGTAACTGCGTTGCTAGGGCACCATTTTGAGTGGCGAAAAGATGTGCTGAATATGTGCTACCGAATATGGCGAAAAGCTGCTGTGCTGTTGGGTTGCTAACCATTGGAGCATGGGCTGTGGAATCAGTTTCTACCACTTTCTCACTGACCTCGAATGGTGTCAGTGTTGGATTGCCGCTATTAATCGGAAGGATTGGGTGCCAACAGAGCATACCTGGCTGTGCAGTGCCCACTTTGTTTGCAGTTAGAAGAGTGACAATCCGTTGTCACCTGCCTATCTTCCTAGTATCTTCAACTATGTGTGTAGTTCAGTTAAAAGAAAGCGAGAAAACGACTTAATTGCATTTGAGCGTAGAAAACATGCTCGCGTGAAACATGAGGCTGCAATTCAAAGGGAACAAGCCGCTGACAGGTCACTATTGCAGTTGCGTTGTGTCAGTGAAGTGTGTCTAGAGCTATGCTGTGTTGCTACTATAACTGATGAACCATCTACATGTGAAGTGGAAACACAGACTGATCTACGTATTAAGTTTTATTTGCCCACACATAATATGCTACATGTTGGCTCTGTTCTCCATGTGTTATTAGTCTGTCTCAACCAAGCCTACATACATCACACCTACATATGTACTTGTACACAACATACATTGTTCATCTGTTGTCAGTTTGTAGTCTACCATGTGCCTTGTTATCTTTTGTTTGTTACATTGTCTATTGTTTGTTACAGTACAATAATAGCTCCTTGGTACAAGCGTTTCGCATGCACATGGTTAGTCACTCTGAAGAGGAAGCTTAACTGAAGATGATGAGCACGACTATTAGCTACCAAGCTGTGTGACTGTGAAGACCTAAGGACAGCCATCTGTGTTGCATGTGCAAGACGTGTAATGGCCACACTCCCAGTAACCCCAGCGCAGCTGATGAGGCCTGATATTAGCCAAAATGCGTCCTGCACATTGGGTGACTGTTTAACATCTAGGCCTAAGGGCTGTTCGTGGCCTAGGGAGTTGTGGTTCTCGATTTATTCATGCATTCTATTACTAGCCTGGAGGATGAGTGTTGTCACCTCAGGAAAGAAAAGTGCAAACCGATGGAATCAGTGGAGCAAACAGTGTTGGAACTTTGGAAACTGACAAGGTTAAATTTTATACAGGTCTCCCATCGTTTACCATTTTAATATATAATTTTTATAGCACTTCACTTACCACTGTTTGTTGCCAAAATTCGAGCACTTTGTTGTGACTTTAATGGAGCTCCGCCTCAATGTTTCTAACCAGGACATAGCATACAGATTTGGAGTCAGCCAGGCTACAATCTCAAAAGCTTGGAGGAAGTGGATTAATTTCTGTTTAAAGCCTCTGATTAAATGGCCAGCTTGAGAGCAACTAATAAAAACAATGCCACGGGCTTTTCAACAGAACTTCAGGAAAATGTGTAGGTATAATAGACTGTTTTTAAGTTTTCTGTGAGCGTCCAAGTGGCTTGAAGGTAAGAGCTGAAACATATTCTACTTATAAGCACCACAATACACACAATAACCCACAAGGGGTATTTCAAAGGGTTGGAGGAGTAGAGTTTCAGACAAGTATCTTACTGAAAATTGTGAGATTTTAGATAAACTTCAACCTGGAAAACAAGTGCTAGCTGATCATGGCTTTAATGTCATTTGGCCTCTACTGTGCAAAAATAGTCAAGCCACCATTCAAAACAATTATCTCAACTTGAAGTGGATACATACATCTCATCAACTCTCCCAAGTACGAATTTATGTTGAAAGGTAATTGGACTTTTGAGACAGAAATACAGTATGTGCCACAAAAAAGGTAACACTAGAATCACGAATTGTTCACGTATTTACGCATGTATCGCAAATGAATATTCAATTTGCCTATGCACATTGCAACATGTAGGTTTTCATGGAGTCAGTGACTATAAAACTTAGCTCTTCGCTTGTGCATCACCTGATAAAAACCAGTAGCAAGTAAAGCTATTGATGGCGTCCAACAAAGCAGACCTGGTGTTTGTGCACTGGGATTGCCCAGACTCCATGTACCACGGCCAAGTCCACAAGATCTCCTGCAGTCTAATGGACTACATGTACCTTGGTGGCAGCAAGGTGATTGTGTGGTGGCCTTTCCACACAAAGGGAAAGAGGTGGGATGTGGAACTAGTCAACAAGGAAGGTAAGTAAAACTGTACGTGTAAATTAACACGTGTGCACACACTTGCAACCAGCCCTTCCCCCTTTAGTAGATGCAGCTATCCACATGCGCACAGTATGCTTTGAATAGCTTGCGTGTATAATTGCCCATTAAGTACCTTAATCATAGATACTATAGACTATGTAACTGGGATTGGAAACTACTCATGTGATGTGCAGTATGCGCGTATAAGCGTCCGTGTGTGATGATAGTTATGGACATTTACAGGCGCCTAACAAACTTTCTTAGAGAAGGACGTATATTCTACGGTTGGACTTGTTAGTTTCAAGCAGTATAGACTCGCGAAGAGTGTTTAGCCAAGTCTGCAACCTATGCTGTGTTCATATTCCGCAAGCATGCTCTTCCCCACAATATGCTGTCACTTCTCTTCCATTCACTTTGTGTACCTTTGTAGAGCGGTACATTGCCAACATAGCCTTAAAAAGGCCACCAGCGCATATTTTCCTTTCCATTGTATGGGGGATTAGGCTAAAGTACTTGACTCCGGTGTGCCTCGTGTCCACAACAGGGTAAGGATGGTCTTAGCTTTGTGTACATGCTGCATGACAACGCCAGGACAGAGAGCTCTGTCCAGACAGAACTGGGCAGCTTTATAATGGCTATGTGGGATTAGACTATAGTGGTTAAACTAGAAAGATCTTTTGCTAGGATATGAAGGATGAGACTGTAACATGTATTCTCACGTATTGTGTCAGGCTTACATACGTGAATGGATTTATAATGCTGCGGTGGCTCCACCTAGTCAGAATGAACATTCCCACTCCAAATTGTAACGAAGGTATGGACTATACGTGCAGACAGCTGACTACTTGCGTTCTCACTCCCAAGCGAATACTCTCCTCCCACCTCTGAGCCATAATGATCATGTGACACAATAATTATCTAGTTTCCAATCCCAGTTACGTGGTTTATAGAATCTATGCCTTAACCTCCTGTTATGTACATACATGTACATGTACATGTACTCTAACTAATAGCTAAACAATTGTACTTCAGAGGTATTACAGACTTTTTCCAGACAAACTTGAGAGGCTTTTTCCAGACAAACTTGAGAGCTGGGTTTCCCCACCACCTTCCCCACCTTCCCAATGTACTGCACCACTACCACCACCACCACCAACACTATCACCACCAGAGCAATCAGCATCCTCAAACCACAGAAAACGTAAGATTTATGATAGTGTGTTGGTGCAACATGGTATACTCCTCTGTGCATGCGCACCAAAGTGTAACACCTGCCCAGCTGGTAGAGCAGCCAGCTTGTTACATGGAAGCAGTGTAAGCCTGTTGATAGCACTGTAGACACAGCACTTTGGGCTACCATGTTTTCCCTACAGTAAGCCTGAAGGGTGGTGTGAGACAAGCCATTGAGACAGACCATTAGCATCGTATACTTTTGAAACATGGTTAGCCCTAGCCCTAGCCCTAGCCCTAGCTCTAGCCCTGCCCTACCCCTAGCCCATCTATGCAAACCAGAAGCTAAGCTTAACCATTGTGCTGTATGTTGGTAAGCAGTTACGCGGTGTGTTAATGAGATTCATAATTGTACACAGTATATGATGCTACCTGTCTGTCTCTAACTGCTTGTTGGTGTGAGGGGGGTTGTGCTTCCAGCTACCAATATGCAGCTGATACTGACCAACAAAACAGCTACGTTCACAGAGTGGGGGATTGGTCAATTAAAATCTGTGAGTAGGTGGCCCTACAGTTGACATTAGGGATCATTAAGAGCTATTACAATGTAACAATACAAGCAGTGAAAGGGTTAACATTTTTAAGCCCATTCTAAGCACAACTCTCTCACTACTACTATTTCCATGTAGATTCTGTAGTAATTGTTCAGATGTAGAGACATACTGACTGCTAGTAGTTACAATATTTGTTCATACTAGGTCCTACTTCCTGCATAGTGCAACTTGTCACCTGTATGTCTGTAGACTTCTCTTTGGGCTCACCCACATACGTATGTATGCTATCACTTAGATCATATCCTGCATTTATCCTCACTGCACATTTCCAGAGTGTTATATCATATAGTCTAGGACCCTGTATAAGCTCACTTGTAACCTTGTATGCCAGCGTTCTATCACTATTGACTATTCAAGTTAGTCAGTTATCACAGATTCTTCAACTATATCATGTCAATTACAGCACATTCAGCATCGCAATGTACAGAACACTGAAAAATGCAGATATTCATTAGTATTGTAAGAAGTGAAATGGTAGACAAAGAAAGAGCATATCCCAAATACGTACATACTGCTATGATTTGTTTCCACTTATTACCAGCATGTACAGTTTCATGATCGTTGGCATTATGGTTATTGATTCATTTTGAATAAGAAGAATAATTACAATATTGCATTTGGCTAATATCTCACACTGTGTACAATATATTGGTTTTTAATAAGAGTTTCCTTTTGGGCTATTCATTACCTTAATATCTTCAGATGTGAAAAAATGCACAGTGAAAGTGAAAATCTTCAGGTTTGATGCTGAACCAATCCCAATATACCACTAATACCATAGGTGTGGTGTATGTATGTACGTATGAAGGTGCAACCTAATTGTACAAGGTTCAATGCAGCTGACATGGATGAATATGTTCATTAAGAGCTGGCATGAAATACTCATGTGTATATACCTACAAGAACACATAACTCACCTTGGCATGCTTCACAAAATGGAGAGTGTATGTGTCTCCTTCAGAAACAGTGGTCAGTTCTGATGGGCCATAGTGACCTCTGCTTACTCTAACTCGGAGTGGAAATTGGTCCTTGTAGTTTTTAACCACTTCCGAAAATGGTAGATTCTCTGTAACCACATATCCACCATCTTTCTTTGTGTTCAAGCTGTCAGAACTCACCTGCACATATTATGTTGCAGTGTTTAAAAGGAATTCATTCATATGGAAATACTACCCAATATAGATACATGTACATGGGCCAATTTTGTTACTGATTGTGTCAAGCCTGTTAGCGGATTTCTGCTAGCTGTACACTTTGGACAGTCAATGACCACTGTTGTGCTTGCATGGTGTACCCGCCACCTTAAATGCTGGGTTGAGTGCCAGCTGAGGGACATGGCATGCTTCTGCATAAGTACATCACGTGGTACTACATATATATAAACATGTATACTAGTAAGACTTCACGTATTTTGATGGCACAGAAGAACCTGTTTGACATGTTCTCCAGGTTGAAAGCCTAGGGACTACTGAGAAGACAGAGCATAAGGCTCTTGAGCCACACAGCGTAGATGGACAAGTATTAGTTCACAATACACACAGCCTTACGATCATATATAATGCCTGCCCTGTTTAAGTGCCACGTCTACAGTGTGAAATAGACGTCCAGGTGCAATCATATACAGTGAGGTAGTTACTCTAGCTTAAAAATCTTTGGGGGGCTCAGCCCCCCAACTTAAACAGTGAGAGTGCTTAAGACCCTCCCTGTCCTCCATGTTTCCATCCCTGACATATATATAGGAAAGGCTGTTGTAATCCCTGATTTGTATCCTAAACCCTGAAAAAAGCTCACAAGAACGACATCCTCTTTAGTGAACTACATGTACATGTACATATATATTATACAAAAAACTTGCAGAAAAGATCATCCATAAATGTAGAGGGATGGCAGTGCCAAAACCACAAAAACTAGGTGTAGGGATGGCAGTGTGCAGGCATGGCAGACAGGTTATACAAAGACTACGCAAGTAACCCCATCCCTAAATTTTTACTGCACAACGCTTTCCCCAGTAATCTCATACATGTAACATAGCCTGCTAAAGGGTGTCATGTATAAAAAAGATGTAGGGATGGGGTACTTGTTGTGTAGTCTTCCCTGCAATGCTTGCACAGCAACACTAGTACATGCTTTGGGCTATGTGAGAACAATGAAACCCAAGAGGATACAAACTCATCTAGGACAGGTGTAGCAAAGTTATGGCCAGCATTATCAATCGTACGACTAAAACACTCCACATCTAGCACATGAGGGTACATCACACAGAGAATTGACATAGCAAGATTGTTTACTGAAGCTCTATCTCACATAGTAGCAACTAGTGAGCCAGTAGCTATTCCATACTGAGCCTGCAGTACAAATAGTAACTCCCTTGCAATCTCCTCCCCAGTAAGACTCTTGGCTAAGAGTTGCATACAAATGACACGCTGCTGAATAGCCCACTGTGCCACATGACAATATTGGAAAATGAAATTTAAGTGTGGGGAAACATATAGAGCTTCTAGTTTCTGCTCACCAGATTTGGAAGAGTACAAAGATTCCATTTACCTAGGGTCACATTTGGTAAATATTACATGGATGTGATGGATCTGTGTAAAAACTGTGCTGTTTGCCTCAGCCAGTTTCAGGAAAAGTTATTTTAAAGAACTCTCTTAAGTACAGATTGATGGTTTGACCATTTTCTGGGTTGTTACTTGGTGTTAGACTCACGAAATATGCTTATTCAGCATGTCTGTGTAGTTATACATGTATGCCCATCAATCTCTCTGGTCTCTACTGGTTGCCCCCAGTCTCTTCTGGTCTCCCCCAGTCTCTCTGGTCTCTACTAGTCTCCCTCAGTCTCTCTGGTCTCTACTGGCCTCTTTGGTCTCCACTGGTCTCTACTAGTCTCCCCCAGTTTCTTTGGTCTCTACTGGTCTCACCCAGTCTCTGGTCTCTACTAGTCTCTCCCAGTCTCTCTGGTCTCTATTAGTCTCCCCCAGTCTCTCTGGTATCTACTAGTTTCTCTAGTCTCTAGTGGTCTCCCCAGTCTCTCTGGTCTCTACTGGTCTCTTTGGTCTCTACTACTCTCCCCCAGTCTCTCTAGTCTCCACTGATCTCTCCGGTCTCCCCCAGTCTCTCTAGTCTCCACTGATCTCTCCGGTTTCCCCCCATCTCTCTGGTCTCTACTGGTCTCTTTGATCTCTACTGGTCTCTTTGGTCTCTACTGGTCTCCCCCGGTCTCATAGATCAGAGAGACTGGAGGAGACTAGGATAGACCAATAGATACTGAAGAGACTGAGGGAGACGGCAGAGACCGGAGAGACTGGGGGAGACCAGTAGAGACCAGAGAGACTGAGGGAGACCGCAGAGACTGGGGGAGACTAGGAGATACTGGGGGAGACTAGTAGAGACCAGAGAGACTGGGGGAGACTGAGACTAGTATATAGAGACCAGAGAGACAGGAGGAGACCAGTAGAGACCGCAGAGACAGGGGGAGACCAGTAGAGACCACAGAGACTGGGGGAGACCAGAGAAACTGGACGAGACTAGTAGAGACCAGAGAGACTGGGGGAGACTAGTTAGAGATCAGAGAGACTAGTAGAGACCAGAGAGACTGGGCGAGATTAGTACATACCAGAGAGACTGGGGGAGACTAGTAGAGACCAGAGAGACTGGGCGAGACTAGTGGAGACCAGAGAGACTGGCGAAGACTAGTAGAGACCAGAGAGACTGGGGGAGGCTAGTTAGAGATCAGAGAGACTAGTAGAGACCAGAGAGACTGGGGGAGACTAGTAGAGACCAGAGAGACTTGGGGAGACTAGTTAGAGATCAGAGAGACTAGTAGAGACCAGAGAGACTGGGCGAGACTAGTGGAGACCAGAGAGACTGGAGGAGACTAGTAGAGACCAGAGAGATTGGGGGAGACTAGTTAGAGATCAGAGAGACTAGTAGAGACCAGAGAGACTGGGCGAGACTAGCGGAGACCAGAGAGACTGGGGGAAACTAGTTAGAGATCAGAGAGACTAGTAGAGACCAGAGAGACTGGGCGAGACTAGTAGAGACCAGAGAGACTCGGAGAGACTAGTAGAGACCAGAGAGACTGGGCGAGACTAGTAGAGACCAGAGAGACTGGGGGAGACTAGTAGAGACCAGAGAGACTCGGGGAGACTAGTTAGAGATCAGAGAGACTAGTAGAGACCAGAGAGACTGAGCGAGGCTAGTGGAGACCAGAGAGATTGGGGGAGACTAGTAGAGACCAGAGAGACTGGGGGAGACTAGTTAGAGATCAGAGAGACTAGTAGAGACCAGAGAGACTGGGCGAGACTAGTGGAGACCAGAGAGACTGGGAGAGACTAGTAGAGACCAGAGAGACTGGGGGAGGCTAGTTAGAGATCAGAGAGACTAGTAGAGACCAGAGAGACTGGGGGAGACTAGTTAGAGATCAGAGAGACTAGTAGAGACCAGAGAGACAGGGTGAGACTAGTGGAGACCAGAGAGACTGGGGGAGACTAGTAGAGACCAGAGAAACTGGATGAGACTAGTAGAGACCAGAGAAACTGGGGGAGACTAGTTAGAGATCAGAGAGACTAGTAGAGACCAGAGAGACTGGGCGAGACTAGTGGAGACCAGAGAGACTGGGGGAGACTAGTAGAGACCAGAGAGACTGGAGGAGACTAGTTAGAGATCAGAGAGACTAGTAGAGACCAGAGAGACTGGGCGAGACTAGTGGAGACCAGAGAGACTGGAGGAGACTAGTAGTAGAGACCAGAAAGTCTGGGGGAGACTAATAGAGACCGGGGAGACTGGGGGAGACCAGTGGAGACCAGAGAGAGAAAGATTGATAGGCACATATGTATATCGACTATACAGACATGCTGAATAAGCATATTTCATGAGTCTAACATCAAGTAATTAGTAAGTCTAGCAATGCATTTATTGTGTTGAGGAACATCGGATAGCTATGTAGGTTATCAGAAAGGCTTAGAAGGGGTGAACATTTGCGACTTTAGAAGGCTTTTGTATGTATGTACAGTGTGGGCATGTTGCAACCTTTCTTACATACAGAGTCTACTGACTCTCTGACAAACTGCAGCACAATACAGTACAAGAACATGGTCAAGATACAGCATAAGTGACAAATACTGACCGACTTCTTAAAGGGCTTTGGCAAAGGTGCAGGTGGGGTCTGTGGGCTAACACTGCCTGGGCTAGACTTCTTTGGAAGTGTTTTGACCTTCACTAGCTTTGGGTTTGGAAGTGGCTGCTTAGACTTCGGCCTGCTTGCTTGACCACTGGCATTAGGAGGTGGTGGAGGTGGAGGACCTGGATTATTCTTCCTCTCTACAAGAGATTTAAAGTTATACATTCATAATTATGAAGAAAATGTGTATATAATGTCAATAAGGCACCAATAGTTGCATCATACTTTGCTTAAGAGCTGTTCTCATGTGGTACACTTCTTGCTTTGTGTAACAAGTGAGAAACAACTCAGTGAATAACAAGTACAACAAAGCAGTGTAGGAGGCCTCGACAGTATACATGTAAGTACATGTATATGTATATGTACACTACGTACATGTACATATACAGTGCTTAGCTGGTCACTACATGTACACATATGAGTATCCATACGAGACACATGACCAAATACACTGTTTGTGACAGGATGCCATGCATACTGAACATACTTTAGCTCTTGAGAGGCAGCCTACAAATGCTTAGCACTGACAATGGTCAATGTATATACGTGGTGGGGTTGTGAAGGCTACCTTTAATAAAAGCTGTAGGAATGGGGGTTTCTTTGTTCCATGCTACCCTGCCTGGACACTGTGTCCAACACTCCTGCAATGCTGAAGTTGCCAGTTTTATTGCAAAACTACAAAAAATATTGCACTGCATATACAGATGTGGGGATTTGTACAAACAGTGAAGTTGATAACTTTAGCCAGTTTTGATGTAGGCTGCCAAAAAAATAAGGAAAAAACAAACAAATGGACTGTTAGGCAATTGTTTATCAGTTGGCTTAGTGGGTGGTGTTTGCTACATGGAGGCTATTGTTGGTTAGATAAGCACTTAAAACCAAAGGTTTGGTGGCCATGAAGGCTTAAAGCTTGGCCACTTAGAAGGTTTGTATGTACAGACAATATGAAAGTGTCGGCATCATCCCTACATAGAAAGTTTACCGACTCTCTGATAACTGCGGCTTGTACCACATCTTTTCACTGCTGGCACATACGTATATATGAACAATGTGTGTACTACTGATAAAAGTGACACTCAAGACTCTCCCCCAATTCCAGATGCACATGGTTCTTGACCACACAATCAAACAGACTCTAATTGTGTCCATACAATCACATAGACTCTAATTGTGTGTGCAAGGGAGGAGAACCTGGGAAAGAGGCTACACTTTGGACGGTGCTCAAAATTGATATAACACATACATGTATGTTAATCAGCTACAGTGACATGGTTCACATATGTATCTTAACAACACAGACCTGCATTATCCATGAGTACTTCAGTGCTGTTAGGTGGGCAGCCACTTGTATTGCCTGAGCAGAATAAGGCAGGAGCAGACATTCATGGCAGTCATGCATACTTCCCTCTGCAAAAATGTACCGTACATTATGATGTGATTCACAACTTGGCCAGTTTCAAAGTGTATAGGAGTCAAACAATGAGGAAAAGTGCATCATGTCATATATACGTACATATATAATCACTGTATTAACATCATTGTAATCACTGTATTAACACCATTGCTGGCACAAAGTATGTATAAAGAGAGTCGGTAGACTCTCTATGTAGAGATGGTACCAACATGCCCATAGTATGCGTACATTGGAAGGCCTTCTTAACTTGCAAATGTTCATATTTTACGCCTTTCTGGGCACTTACATGTACGTAGCTATCCTGTTTCTCTACACAGTGATATAGCCAAAATGCATCCCTTGACTCACTGCCAGAAAAGGGATAAACGTTCTTCATCTTCTTCTTCAGGGATATTTTTCAAATAACTTTTCTCAAAAGTGGCTAGAGTAATCACTGTAGTTCTTTCACAGATCCACTACCAAGTATGATCCTAAGCTAACAGAATCTTAGTACCTTCCCAAATGAGTGGTAAGTTAAAGTAGAGGCCATGGCCACCTTCCCATATTTGGAAGCCATTTTCTAATAATTGTCATGTGGCACACATATTAAGCATGTGATAGCTGGCCTCGTTAAGCCACACCTATTAATTGCTAGACATGGCAAGGGCTACCGTAGTCGCTTATTTGTGTCTGAACGGAGCACGTTTGAACAGCATCTTACTTCACTGTACTACAAACTTGAATGTTACTGGTATGAGTTAGCCAGTCAGACACAGTGAGGTAGCTACTTTAGTTCTGAAAGTTTTGGAGAGGCTCAGCTGTCCAACTTCATAAGTGCTGGTGCTAATGCCCCTCCCCACCCTGCACCTCTGTCTCTGACAGGTAGTGATGGCTGCTATGATCATTGATTTGTTTGCTGGAATCTGAAAGAAGCTTGCAAGAACAACATTCTCCTTCACTGTCCTATTGTACAGCACAAAAAGCACACAAGTAAGTATAAAAAGCCCCCCAACTTCAAGAGACGGTGTTCAAGCCACTCCCTACCCCCCATATCTTTGTTGCTGACGGGTAGCAGTAGCTTCTATGATCAATGATTCGTTTGCTGGACTCTGAAAGAAACTTGCAAGAACAACATTCTCCTTTACTGCACTACAAAAGTACACAAACAAGTATGTACGTGTAAAACATTTTTCCCTGTAAGAAGAAGGGTGGCGGGTTATGCCCTACTGCAGTTGGCGAGGTGTTATGTCAGTTGACCTCTAAATGTGTCGTAAGAGCAGTCCAGTCTGAAGCCTTCAGGATGCTACCCCCTCTGCAAATGGGTGTCAAAGTACCGGCTGGATGTGAGGCCATGGTTCATGCAGTGGCAAATGTGTTGGATGATTCTAGCATTCTACATGAGAACCGATTCATCCTCCTTGTGGACTTCTCCAATGCCTTCAATATGGTGGAGCGTGGGGCTATGTTTCAGGAAGTGAGGGCTTGAATTCCTTCCATGGCTACTTGGTTGGAGAGCTGCTATAGCTCTCAACCTATCCTTCACCTCGATGATGAAGTCATCCTCAGCGGTTGTGGGGTTCAGCAAGGGGACCCCATTGGTCCTCTGGGGTTTGCTCTGGCCATTCACCCTATTGTTGAGAAGATTAAGGAGGAGGTCCCTGGCCTTCTCATCAATGCTTGGTATTTAGACGATGGGACCTTGTGTGGTTCCCTGGATGATCTTGCTGTGGCTCTTGCCATTATTGAAGCTGAGGGTCCTCATCATGGCCTATATCTCAACAAATCCAAATGCCTTCTCCATGCAGTGGCTGATGTTCCTGTCTCCCACTCAATCCTCAGTGATATCCCCCTTGTTACAGGAGGGTTTGATTTGTTGGGCTCCCCTATGGGCCCTGCTGTCTATTGTGAAGCCTCCCTCCAGAAGAGGATCAACAAGGTACAAGAGATACTCTACAGGTTGAGTGATCTGCAGGACTCACAAATGGAGACTACTCTTCTGCATTCTTGCCTTGCCCTCCCCAAGATTGCGTACGTCCTCCGTACATGTCCTCCAGGTCTTATCAGTCGGGCTTTGGGGGCTTTTGATGACCTTATACGAGAGGCTCTTTCAGATCTTGCTGGAAGTCCTCTACCTGATTGGGCTTGGCTCAAAGCTTCCCTGCCTTCTTCCCTTGGGGGCCTCAATATTCGCAAGGCCTCTCTTCATGCTCCAGCTGCCTATATATCATCTTTCCATCAAATTCAGCCCCTTATCTTGGGAATCCTAGATCGCTCACCTATGGCACCTCCACACCTGCCTAGTGCCATCTGTGCTTTGGCCCAAGTGGCTGCAAGACCTGAGTGGGGGGCTCTATTCAGGATATCAATGTTTGAGTCATCCAACATTGCCTATCTCATGCTGTTGATGAAGCCCAGTATGCAGCTCTTTTGGCTGATGCTCCAGATTCTCGTGCCAGAGCGCTGGCCCTCTCCTCGTCAATTCCCCATGCTGGGGATTGGCTGAATGTTGTACCTTCCACTGCTCTTGGTCTTCATCTTCAGGACCGTGAGTTTCACCTGTGCTTAGTCTCTTGGTTGGGACTACAGGTGTCAGAGGATGGATACAAATGCCCTGTTTGTCATGGAGTTGCTGACGCATTCGGTGATCATCAGGTGGGGTGTGGGGGTAATGGAGACAGGATTTACCGGCATGACTCTCTTCGCGACGCACTTTTCTCTGTAGCCCAGTCTGCTGCCCTTGCGCCAAGGAAAGAGGTGCCTTCTTTGATTCCCAACACTCGCAGTCGTCCTGCTGACATCTTCCTTCCAAGTTGGAAGAGGGGCTATCCTGCAGCACTGGATGTGTCTGTAATTTCTACTCAGAAGGAGCTACCACTGTGCAAGGTCATGCCCTGAGGGTGGGCACTGAATGAAAACGCATGGCTCATTCTGCAGCCTGCCGTGCGGTTGGTGTGTCCTTCATCCCTCTGGTGGTGGAATCATTAGGGGGATGGAGTGATGAGGCAGCAGGCACCATTACGAGCATTGGGCGCCTCTTGGGTCAGTGCTTGGGGATTCCCCCTGCGGAGACCATCCGCCACCTTTTTCAGAGATGTTCTATCGCCCTCTGGAGAGGCAATGCAGCCCTCTGGATTCGTCGTTGCCCTGTTCATTTACCTTCAGTCGATGGTGCTTTATGACTATTTTTTGTTCTAGTTTTGTTGTACATTCCTTTTTGTATTTTTATTTTTTCTTTTTCCAACTGTCTTACCGTTTTTCCTCCTTTGTATATTTTTCTTTTAATTATTGTCTCTTTGTGTATTGGTTGTATGTTTTGTTTTGTATGGTTCCCTTGTGTATGGCCTTACTTCCCCTATTGGTTCGTTCTTCTCTTCTGGGCCCTGCTTGCAGGGTCCTTTTGTTCATCCTTGCACTAAATTATATTATTATCTATGGTCAAAAAAAAATTTTCCAAAATGTAGAGGGACGTAGGGATGGCAGTGCCAGAAACTACATGTAGGTGTAGGGATGCAAGTGTGCAGGCAAGAGAGGTTATAGCATAGGCCACAGAATGATGTCATGTATAAGAAAAAGATGCAGGGATACATGTAGAATTACTTGTGAGATTACCGAGAACAGCATTGTGAAGCAAAAAATAAGATGTACGTAGGGATGGAGTTACTTGTATAGCCTTTGTATAACCTGTCTTGCCTACACACTGGCATGCCTATACCTAGTTTCTGTGATTTTGGCACTGCCATCCGTACATGTACATCCCTTATATTTTTGGAAAAAATATTTTTACTATTCAATTGTAACTTCCACCAATACATAGCTCATGTTAATTTCTGTTTTGTCCTCAATACTTCCACACTTACTTTTAGTTTTAGGCATGCAGTGATAGTGCAGAAAAATGTAACTTGCAAAGAATACATGTGTGTAGGGAATCCAATCACAACCCAGAAAACAAGACAGCATTAGCAATATGTTACGTACAGTACACCCACAAGTTGGTTTAGTGCATATACACTAAACTGACGAGTGGGTGTACTGTAACCTGCTTGTACCATGGAAGCCTTAGAAAAAACACCAGTTTGAACCAGCCTATACTGGTTAGAGCTAGCCAGTTACGTTCTAGCCGCATTGCAGTGAAGTACGCAACCAATTTCCAACAGCAATGTAACAATGCTGAAGGTCCCCCTGACTGTACCTATCATGTCAGGGTACATTCGCAGAAGTGGGCAGTGCTGTTACATGCCTCTGGTACAATAATGTTACACTATCGTTCAGTGTGGTGCAGCCAGCACAGCTACAACCATGTCACAGGCCTGGCAGTACAGGTCTGTGACAATATTTACAATTACAGGACTGACACTGACATGAAATCAGCTCTGTTACACAGAATACTGACAACATGCTTGCACAGGAAGGCTATAGGTATAAATGGCTACCGAAGGGAAAGAAAATGCTCCACCAGCCCAGAAAGGTGGCTCTGAGCAGTTGCCTGTAGATTGGCCGGCTGCTGAAAATGCAGCACAGGCTGGTAAATGCGAGAAGGCAAGTTACAAAATGCTAACATGCATATAATAGTGTTCACTCATGTTACAGGTCTGTCAAAAAAATTGATGTGAAACGTCCTAGAACTCTTAGCCATGGTACAGAAACACCCAAGTCTAAACGAAACAGTGAGAGGTAAAGTATACATATTATTTTATCAAGTCATAGTGCATTATTGTGCATAATTTTTATGCATTACTTCTATCAGAGAAGCTTGCTGCAAGACACCATCAGAGTGGAAACCTTCAGGCAAATGTCATTGCTTGGAATGTGAATTGGTACATTTTTTTATGCTGTAAATATTTCCATGATTATGTAACTTTTGATTATAGTGGGTGAGTGTACCAACCGGCCATTCTGCTTTCAGCTCCAACAGAAAGCTGAAATCTGATATTAGTCAACAGAATTCAGCTTCTTTTGCACACCTGATTTCTAAAAAATGATACAATAGTCAGATTTCAGCTTTTTGTATAGCTGAAACCTGATCATGTTTTGCTAGCTTTTTCGGATATCAGACATTGTTACCAAGCTGGTTTTTGATAACAGACATCCTAGCCAAAATTCAGAAATCAGAAATCAGAGCAGATCCAGAACACACACAAACACACGCACACACACATGCCCTATTATATGCACACCATGTTACTAACAAGCATTCTCATATATAGCATAAGTATTTAGCAACTCTCGCATATCTATTATATAATCCATGTGATCCAATGAGACATACATGTAGCTTTCACACACCCTATAGCATATGCACACTATCTTGCAAATAATGCATATGTCCTACTGTGTGGTCAAATGTTATCATATGAGAAATAGATTTACCTAAGAAGTATGTTGGATCAATATCCCCCACGTAATTGTATTGAGAAACATGCTACTACATTTTTATCTTATTTTTCTTTTTCTTTCTGTCTTCATTCGGATCCTTTTCATCTTGCCCCCTTTGTTTCTGTTGATAGTCTTTCCCACTTGTTTGTTCAAGAAAATCAGCAGATGCCTAAGACCAAGATGGATTGTCTCAATACAAACGTTTGTGGACACACTTTACAGCTACTACAAGGATGGCACTAATGGAACTCGAGATTACAGAGCAGTGTCTGGATACATTCTGGCAGTTTGCATTCTTTCCAACAGTACAAATCACAACATATGCTGTAATTGATATGGACACCATATGATAACATTTTACTGCACAGTAGGACATGAGCAGGAATTGTGCTTATTTGCAAGATAGTGCATGTGCATATGTAATAGGGTGTGTGTGTGTGTGTGTGTGTGTGTGTGTGTGTGTGTGTGTGTGTGTGTCATGGTGTGTGTGTGTGTGTGCACGTGTGTGCTCTAGATCTGATCTGATTTCTGAATTTTGGCTAGGATATCTGATATCTGGAAAAGGTAGCAAAATCAGGTTTTAGCTTTACAAAAAGCGACTAGTGCACATGATCATTTTTCAGAAATCAGGTGTGCAAAAAACAGCTGAATTCTGTTGACTGATATCAGATTTCAGCTTTCCATTGGATCTGAAAGCAGAATGGCCAGTTGGTACACTCACCATAGTGGTTAACATTGTCTAACATTGTGTTAAAGTCTATCCATATTCATTCTGCGTTGGCTTCATCGCCATGCAGGAGAGAAATATTACAGTTGTGTAATTCTTGGGATACTGCTGAAGTTGAGCTATATAATAAACTAGGTATACGCAGTGCACAGTTACAATGCCTCGTTCACACCGAATGTAACTCTGGGTAGTAAGGATGGACCGTTGAGGCTGTACTTCAGCACTTAGACAGGCGCCTCAAAGCCAGCAGAGGGCTTGAGCTAGGGGTCGCCTCATCATGGACCTTCAGCAGTAATGGTAAACTCTGAACTTAGAACTCTTGGTGGCAGAAGGCACAAGAACTGACTGTTGAAGCAGTACTTCAGCGCCTAGACCTGCGTTTCGAAGCCACAGCAGAGGGCTTGAGCTAGGGGTCGCCTCATCATGCACCTTCAGTAGTAATGCTAAACTCTGAAACTAGGTTCGAGCATGCTCGTGGTGGCAGAAGGCACAAGGACTCAGTGATCGTTGAAGTGATACTTCTGCTCTTAGACCTGCGTTTCAAGGGCTTGGGCTAAGGGCCGCCGCATTATCAACCTTCAGCTTTTACACCCCCCTCTCTCAGTCTTTCTTCCATTGCCTTGACCTTCAGTGCAGCCGTTTCCTTGCCTACATGTGACTTAACTTTAAACAGTAATTGCATTCCTAACCGTGACCTAACTATTGCCACATATATACAAATATACATACAAAGGCGAGCCAACAACCGAGGTCGCGTACTGCAGAATTAATTGCCTCACGCTAAGGCGCTCGGCAATAACCTCTTCCTCTGCTCTTCAGAGCGTAACTCAGTCAGTCTACCATTAACAAACTTCAAGGCAATTTCAATTTTGAACGTTTCCTGTGCACTCATTCTCGCCATGACTCTTACTACGGACGTCTATAATAAAAAGCATGATCAGTACATGTTAGCCAATGGAATAACATGACATTGTTGGATATCTGATGAATCTGGATCTCGTGTGAGTGGGAGGCAGAATAGTTTTGTGGTATCCATTTTCAGGGGACATGAGGAATCTACCTCTTTTACGACCTCAGTAATTCTGTACTGTTCCTGTTCTACTCCTGCAAGTTGCTGCTCTATCCTTCTTGTCTGCTCAGCTATTGATGTGCACAGGGACAAGACAGACCTCACTGCAGTTGTTAGGTCAGCATTATCCAACTCCAAACGATCACTAGGCTGCAAGTTACCATCATGATTAGTGCTATTGTTACAACGGTGGCCATGATAGATGATTGCCAAAGTCCAGTGCCCTATACAAGCAGCACACTTGAGTGCCATCAAGGCAGGTGTTCCTCCACCAGCCATAATAAAGCACCAACTTCCTGATTCAGGTCTCTGTACTGCTATGACTACTGAAGTAAGTGTCTACATTGTATTTCATCTTTACTGTTTTATAAACTATGTTGTCTATTCAAAGGAGTACAGTGCATACATGTACATTACCCCACACCCCACAAAAGTCTTGCAGCTGATCGACCTGTCCTAATGCTTCCACTAATCCTACACTCAGATGATACTAGTGGAAATACATGTATGTCTAAACAGTGGAAAAGTTTGACAGCTGGTGCCTCAAACTTGCTGGTCTACCAAACGTGGAAAATCCAAAACATATCAACCACATTTGTAGTTCAAACAAGGTGCTAACAACACATGTTTGTGAAAAGAATAACCTAGTATTACTGTTTCTATGTTTTGTAGGTGGACTGTATTCAAATGGCTGTACCAATTGTGGAAGAGCTGAAAGGTTTGGCGAAGGAAGGTATGGTGACTTATGACGCCTTTCTCCAGGATGAGGTGCTTGTTGTTACTCCTGTGTTCTAGCTGTGTTGTCTGTGATAACCCACGTGCCTCTGAAACCACAATAACCAGACCCATCAGCCAGATTGTTCTGTAGGATGTGTAGGGTGAGCACTCCTTGTGAAATTGAGCAGCACTTTATGGTCTGCATGGTTACATAGCTTGACAGGAATGGTGATCCAACTGTCATTGGGACACCACGATTAATGCATCACACACTTGCCTAGATGACAACCATAGAGTCTCAGCACACAGAACGGGACAAAAATCTGCACTAAGAACAGCATCAGCGAAGATCCCAATGCCCTCTTAGAGCTTGCATTGGATCTTCACAGGTATAATTATTGAGTATAGACAGTAAGTACAATAGTGTCTCAAAATGTTTGGTCTGTTGCCACACTTTACAGGTACTCCAGACCCTTCATACAGTTCTATTAGGTCCTTACAAGTATTTGCTATGATCTCTGATGGAACACCTCACAAAAGTTACAAAAGAAGAGATTGAAGCCAGGATTGCATCAATGGATACCTCAGGTTTGGAAATGAAGTTGGGCTACAACCTCTGCCAACATTTTATATAGATCATTTGTTGGATGGGACATTAAAACTATTGTAGAGCGTGAGCACGTTACTTCGGATAAATTGCTCTTTGTACATGACTTTTCTGTATGCTCTCAATGTGTACTGTGTATGTACTCTTATTACTTTCTTTGCACCCCCATTCCAGCCAAAGAGAGACACTAAAAGGTAAACAAAGGAATCCAAATTAGTTGCCTGTCTCAATTCCTATTCTAAGAGTGTACACATTTACGATACATGACTATACACAGGGAATGCACAGTAGTATAGCACAGGAATGTCACAGCACTGGTACATTCCTGTGTTGCGCCTGTGTACACTGTAGTACCTTAATGTGGTTTCAATGCTGACACAACCTGTTGTCAAAAATTTATGCATCGCTAATGTACAAGCATGTGCACATGAATGTAACAGGATCATGTTATTGGCTGTGTACGTTCTAGCCACAATGCAGTGAAGTAGCTCATTTGCAGTCATGGACCCAGAGGACCTGCTGAGCATTGCTACGGGCCCAGTCGCTATTTAGACCTGTGTATGATGTGGAGATCTGCCAGAGGTGCATGAACTCTAGTCTTGTGAGCCAGACTCTCGGAGTGTGATGTAACAATGAATTCAACGAAGGAGCAGCCTGTACAACCACAGCTACAATCAGTCAGGATCAGCACAACTGTGGAGCAGCCACAACCAGCGACAAAAACGCGCTTTGGACTAGTGGTAATGGAGGAGCAAACCCTGAAGGTTCAAGTGGCAGCAGTGCCATTGAATACCAAGAAAAATACAAACTGGGCAGTGCATGTAGATGTGGATGTTCTGGTGTACCATTAACTTTGTAGTATTGGAGTGACCTTCCTACACACAGTGATAACTGGTACAGTAATGCAAACTGCCGGCGGAAGTGTAGAAAGCAAATTACCATGTATAATTTGTTGCCCTTGACAATGGAATGTATGAGGCTGTGGTTAGTACTCTTAGCGGATATACACTGCGGGCAGTGCCTTTGTTTTCTAAGGCTTCCATGGTACAAGCATGCACAGACATGGCAGATACAAAGAGTCATTTTCTCTATTCTCCTAGCTGTTCTCTGCTCTAGTCATTTGTTGCTGAGTGAGGTATCTATCATGCCTCTCATTGTTTGTATCGCAGTGCTCTGTCAAGACCTGCCTGATGACCAGTTATGTTTGATGGCAGGAGGTGTCACTATATGTGGTAATATTGGTCCTCTCCTAGGGCTGTGATCGTGATGTTGCTCTTGTGTTCAAGTGATGTGGAGATGAATGCAGATCCTAATTCTGGGTTCCCTTGCACTACATGAAGAAAGGCTTGGGAATATTTTTAGAGAACTGTGACAAACCGGCAGCCACCTGGGATTGAACTGGAGCCTGACTTTAGCTGTCAGTGCTCTACCACCTGAGCTATGGCCACCGGGTGACAGCCAGCCTTCACAATTCTCAATATCACTCCGTATGTGCTGTCAGAATCCTGCTAGGGATTGACCGGTAACTCCTCTCCATCAGGGGAGGAGCCACACTGAATGAAATATTCTATATATTCATAGCAGTGCACATGAAGCTGGGTCTCCCTCTAGGGAGCCACCGAACACAACACGCAAGCTACGTTATGCATGAGGAAAGGCTTGGGAATATTATTAGAGAACTGTAAAAAAACCGGCAGCCACCCAGGATTGAACCAGGGCCTCTGACTTTAGCTGTCAGTGCTCTACCACCTAAGCTATGGCATGTATCTGTGGCAACCTGTCACACTTTCACATCATGAGGAACCCACCACCCTATTCCTGTTCTGATTTCCTGTATATCTTAAATCCAGGAATGGCAATCTCATAAGACATAATTATATTTTTACCGAAGGGCAGCTCTTGCACTGTACAAGCCCTACTGTGGATGCAGAACGTACTGTACATGTAGCACACAATATTACAGTGGAGAGAGCACTTCAAGAAGGATTTGTGGTGACTTCACCTATGGTTAACCCAAATTTGAGTGGTTGCAAATAATGTCTGATCTAACCTCACCCAATTGGTCACATACCCAGAGTGAATCAGATTTGGAATATACTCAGCTTTGTTTGGACCCAGCTACATGTACAATTACATAGCTCTATAACTGTGGGCTGCAAGGAAATACATGTACATGTAGGTTTGAGTGACCACAGCCTTGCTTATGCAAAGGAAGCAACAGTCCTGATATTATATAAGGTGCTATAGCAAATCTGATTCTGAAGTTCTTGTTCATGATTTTTGATCATGGCCCTGTGGCATGGATTCTTCTGATGGTGTCCATGATAGATGGAATTATTGGAACAGTACTGTTTCCATTTGAAAGTGAGGAAGAAAGTAGTCTTTCCTCAAGGATTGATGCAAAGATCAGGATACTGATGAAGACAAGAAACTATGCACCTATACATGTATATGTGCTAAGGCTAAATCAGGCAGAAGAGATGAGGAAAGGGAAAGATGTCATAAGAATGAGGAAGGCCAAACTACAACGTTGAGTAAGAGTCAAGACACAATCCCAGAAAGCTCTGGAGTAAATTGAATAAAGGCACTCAGCTGCAAGAACCAACGGAAAACAGATTTATCTAGTAGCCCTCCAAGGAAATCTACGTAACAGACCAGCGGAACATTATTTAGTGGATCTTGATTGTGGAATACTGCCAGAGATGCTTACTGAAGATGCAGGGAATTTTAGTTCAGAGAAAGTTGAAGGCAATGTCCAGATACTGCTCCACGGATTAGACACTAGCAAGGCTACTAGTCTGAATGATATTAGGGCTAGGCTCCTGAAGATGGCTGTCCCAGGAATCATCTAACATATCTATTTACCTTCTGTCTAGAATAGAAAGTGGGCAGATACCCGATGAATTTAAGTATGCCAATGGCTACACCAATGCCAAAGTCAGTAGTTCCAATATAGCGTTGTCCATACTAGGCCCACTATTGTTCAATGTGTATGTGAATGACTTGCTTCATGTAGTCCAGTGCTGTACAGTGAAAATATAAGCTGATGATATCCTCTATTGCTCCAGTGACAGTTCTGCTGTCTTACAAAACAACCTAATGAGCGATGTTGCTGAGGTTTCCATGCAAATTACTGTAGTTTACAAGAATAAACTGTAGAAGAGATTCTACTGAGTAGGTGATGAGCCAAGGAGTTGGGTGAGGTCAAGGTGGTCTTGGATGGACAAGCCATTCTGAGAAGAAACACTTTGAGGTTCCTGGCAGTCATGGTAGACAACAAAATTACTTGAGTTGCTTGCATATAAATTGACTGTTGCTTCTGGTTTTGTACCTTGCCACTGAATAGGACCATGCAGAGTGGTCGAAACGTTTGGCAAGAATTATTAAAGTTATCTGGTGTATGTAGAACAATAAGCAACATGAGCTTACCTAGCCAACCAAGATTGTTTACTACTAAACTTACTTGGACTGAGCAGACTGCTGTAGTCAGGAGGAAACGTTTTGAGGAGTGTCTCAGATGCAGAAATTGTGTGACATTCTCCTAGTCAGAAAGCTCTACAATTCATTGGTTCTACCACATTATTATTCACTGGTCTGGCATGAATGTGGAGCAGTTATACAGCAAAAAGTAAACAGAACTACAAGATGAGAACAGTTCCAGCAAAACCACCTAGAACCTCCAGCAATGAGCTGCATACACAACTATAGTGGATGACCATCCATCCATCCATCCATCCATCTGCAAATGGCTTTGAAGTCAATTAACTGGCAGGACAGTATTAAACACTAATTTTTTGCAATACGATTGTTATAAAGCCAACTACATGTACATGTAGAAAACATATAAATTTGTTCAGTAAGTATGGTGTGAGTATGAAGAGGCATGCATTAGAAGGGATTTGCATTCCACTGGAAGTAAGACATGACCTATGTAGACATGTAGATACTGGAGTACATGGTCATAGGGGTGTGGTCAGTCAACATGACCACACTATCATGTGATCACTACTCTTGTACTATGTACTATATCTAAGCCAATGTACAGCTGCACATCATTTTTTGAATTGTCTTTAGCTAGAAGGTGAGCTGTTGCTTGTGCCTGGTTTTTGGGATTGTGCTCTGTGTTTGTGCGTCTTGTGTATGGATGGTAGATGGTCCACATGGGTGGTGAGAGTTGGTGCACCATCAAAGATCTTTAAGCCCCATTTCCAACTCTCAAGGTTGGGCATGTGGACCATCTGCCTTTCATTCTGAGTTTATTCTTATGTGTAGGCTTGTTGCTTTGTTTTTTAAAAAAATATATATTTCTCAAGGTTGGGCATGTGGACCATCTGCCTTTCGTTCTGAGTTTATTCTTATATGTGTAGGCTTGTTGCTTTGTTTTTTAAAAAAATATATATTTTTCTAAGCCATTGAGGTTGTTGCAGATGTATATTTTTCTAAGCCAATGAGGTTGTTACATATATTTATTTTTCTAAGCCGTTGAGGCTGTTCTCCAAATATTAAACTATGTTTTTCTAAGCCGTTGAGGTTGTTGTCTATTTTATAGTGTGTAATTCTTCTTTCTTTCTTCTCTGTTCTTTTCTTTCTTTCTTTCAAGTTGTGGTGCACTATGCACATGATTGTTCATGTACATGTATGCAACTTTAAATTGGGTCCCATGTCCTTCAAATGGTCTACTACTAATACTGGACTCCTTGAAATGTGGACATTGCAACTATCCAGACAAAAGTGCAAGGTTGCAAATAAATGCATATGTACACTTGTACAGATCAACATATAGAGAAGCTTGGCTGCTGGCTTCATATGCCCACTTTTGCACTGTCACGTGCCTACCCAGATCATGTGATAGGTGTGTGACATGCAGTTGACCTGGAGCATGCATACTGAGTAGCCCATGTGACCTAAGGGATACAAAGACCCCTTCCTTGGAATGTATTGTAAGGCCAGCCCAGGCTATCACATCTCGCAGCTAGTTGATGGAGACCATCTAGATCTACAGCTGTAGCTGTCCTGCTCCTTAACAGGTGGATGATGGGTTTTGGCTGGGGGGTCATCTGACAATACTGCCCTGTGCGCTGTCTGCACACCTTCCTTGCACGTGATGAACTGTGCATGCATGGTTAACAATGCCCGATAGTTGGATGTCCCTCCTCCCTGCCTGGTACCTAGTGTGCCTATCGAGTCCCATACTGCATCACTATCCTCCGTGTGCCTATACCTATGATGAGCCAGGTCATGTGTGTGTGGTACTATGCACTGCACCTTCATGACATAGCAGCCAAGCTCTCCACGCTAAGTATGTCAAACTCCATTAACGTGGGTCTACAGTTGAGGGGACGGACACCTACTGTCAAAACTACGTAGGTAAGAGGCCTTGGATAGTGCCTGCCAACAGTGGTGTAGTGAAGTAAGGTGGGTACTGCGGACAGTTTATGTTCACAAGGTTCATACATGCATGTAGCACTAGATATCCACATGACACTCAATACGTGTATTTACATACAAAGTACCATCCACCACAGAATGTGACTGCTACATGTACCTTGGTAGCCAGGTTACAACTGAATTTGCTGTTCAGAACATAGTGCTGCATCCACCTTGCTTGCAGATGTTTATACCATGGTTGGTCATATTTTCAAAGGTGCCGCCCCATGGTTTATTCAGCATAACCGCAACGACCTGTGATTTTTAACAGGGTTTCCTGTGTGGTATACAGGATATATCCTGTGTGATGTAGAGATAATCCCACGCAGTACGTTGGCGGAGAAAATCAGACGCTCCTTCTCGCCCCATGCTAGCGCTGACAGAGGAAGTCAGATGCTCCTTCTCGCCCATGGTAGTGTCAACACAAGTCCACTGGCAATCTACGATGGTGGGAAAACTGGTTACTGACGTGACCACTAGTGTCTATGTGCGCAAGTCGGCCAGCAATCCACAATGGCAGGTAAATGTGTTGCTCGACTCCAGTTTTATGGCTACCATGGTATAAGTGAATTATACCATGGCTACCAGTGGGTTATGGAGAATTCATTCAGCAATAGTTGCATAATCCCTTGGGCTATGCCCTCAGGATTATGCAACTATGGCTTTTTGTATTTGCCATAACCTGCTGGTAGCCGTGGTATAACTATTAAAATTATAATGTATTTTCTATACAGCCCTACTCAGTGTAAATTATACATACTATAAAGCCAGTACAGGAGAAGGGTGGTTCTAATGCTGCACACATATAAAAGTATAGATATAAATGTTAAGGAATGTAACAATAGCAATCCTAAAAGCACAGGATGAAAATGTAGCCCTCTGCAACCAGTGGAGTGGTGATGAACAAGTTATATGTACATGTGATGTGTACATGCAAAATAATCCCTACAACACTTAATTTCTTGTATACTAATAGGGTGTAGGTGTCTGTCAGGATAGCTGAGTTAGACATAACATGTACAATGTGGAAGAGTATTTGTGCTACATGAAAGAAAGATGTAGGGACACAGGTTATGCATTTCACGCTATCATTATTTTGAAAGTTTAGAAAGCTTCATATGTACATGTACATGCACTACAGGCATGTCAGTACCATTCCTACATATACATACATGTACATATAAAATTTACCAACTCTCTGATAGTAAACCAATGAAATCACACATTTCTTAACACATGAACTATGATTTTCAGGGATGAGAAAAGTAGACTTCAAAACTAATGCACATGGAAAAAAAACAGCTCCATTGAACAAGAGTGGTGGTACCTGATCTCTGCTTTGTGAAGGACTCTTGAATGTTGACACTGTTGGACTGAGTCCTAGAAATCAGCTTTAGGTCAATGTCTTCATATTCTTCATCACTCTCAGACATTTCTGCAAGTGGTAAAGTAGAATGATTAAGCAGACAACCTGCAACTAGGACACATCCAAAACACCTACTTTGCTCCCTGAATTGGCCAAGTGTTAGATTCATACACCTGTACAGTCTGACCATTCAATTTTTAGGTGGTGAGAGAATCAGCCACAAAGGTTAATCCACAGTACTACAGAATGATTAACTTATCATCTATCCAATGAGCAAAAACCAACACTAAATACATGTGCCTCTACATAGGTACACCGTAGACAAGGATCTCCTTGTAGCAGTATGACACTTCAATTTTACCAACTTGGAAGTGCAAATATTTCAGCAATGCCATGAAATACTTCCATCACTCATGTGACTCTCTTTAGTGGCACAAGCAACACTACCCTACTTGCAAGATCCTTTGACACTCAAAAAAATTGACTATCCAGTGAAGAGATACCATGCACCTACAACAAAAGTCACTAAACATGTACGTACATATGCACTTATATCATACATGCTTATCTAGGTACATGTATTTATATAAACATGTTCAGTCACATGCAGCCATGGGATGCAGTAGTATACAATGTGTATATGTGCATGCAAAAGCATGCATGCATGTAAAAACATGTAGTCCCCTTGCTCACTTTTCCCATATCAAAGATCTACTTTACATATGTAAACCACTCCACAGATACCAGGGAACATGTATTCTTCAGCAAACCTTTGTAGCAGCTTACTCCTCCATGTCAGGAGAGGCCTCTAAGTTGTACAATCTAGGCAGTGGACTACACTTCGCCATAACATTATGGTTTATAACAACCAAAAAGGGGCAATACATCAAGGCCAAAATATGTGGAGAGAAGGAAAGGATCAGTCCCAGTACGTTATGCTGATCAAAACAGGTTCTTGTACGGTTCACACTCTAAAGCCTTTGAGTCATGAACCTTGTGGAAGTACTTTAACACGTACAACAAACGTACTCAGTAGCGCAAGAAAGCGTCCTGACGGCTGTAACCCACGGATCCTTAGCCTAGCCCTGATCAGCTGCAGCGCTCACCATTGCACGTGCGCGAAGCGGTCACGTGATTGGGTAGGATCGCACGATCAAGTTAATTAATCGAATAACCGCAAATATTATTTATCAAGAGGTGATCGCGGTGAATTTCAAGCACACAGCGGAGCACTTCACACGCGATCATCTCTTGATAAATAATCTGAGGTGCTTTTCAGACGTTGAAGAAACTTGTGGGTACATGGAGGAAGCACACCATGCGTCCTTTATGAATGGAAGAAGCGATAGCGACTTTACCTCTTTAAAAGGAATGCGAGAGACCAATGCTCTTGGAGTTCGTGCAAATATGAGAAAGTACACCACTAATTATGCAGTACAAGCCCTACGTTGTTGAATAGTGAAAACCATTACCATACATTGAGTCAAAGGGATAATTGTACCCGGTATTGCCTGTCACGGAGTAAATAATTGAAACCTGTCTCCGCCGGACGCTTTTAATACTCTATGGGGTGTCGTTTGTGTCAAAACTAGCGAGAAAGTCAGGATTTATATTCCACAATAATCTCAGTTGGTATTTATAATTGTTGATATCGTTCGTAAATCCAGCCTGGACAAATAAATACTGACGAGGATTTGTAAATCCAAACTCAAATATATGAACACTAACATAAATGCAAATAGAGATTTGTAAATCCAGCCTTGGATGTATAAATACTGAGGAGATCCATCCTCGGATTTAAAAATACCTAGGAGATATGTAAATCCAGCCTCGGATTTATAAATGCCGATGGGGATATATTATAAATCCATGCACCCACTTCACCTGGTAGCGGCGCTGCACACTAGCAAATAGCGAAGTCAAGCCTTCTCGTCATGTATGAGAAGGCGTGGCTGCTGCGAGCGGTTCTCTCGTCACTTCCTTTGGAGGATTGAGACGTTACAGTGTGGTGCGGCAAGTCTGTTTGTAGACATTGATTTGCAAGTCCAACACCTACAACACTGTTATGGTGACTATAATAATAGTATAATAATAATAATAATAATAATAATAATAATAATAATAATAATAATAATAAATAATAATAATAATACTTATTATATGTGAGCAATGCAAGTGATACACAGAGTGCGAGGAATACAATATATATAATAATAATAATAATAATAATAATAATAATAATAATAATAATAATAACAATAATAATAATAATAATAATAATATCATCATCACACCTACGGTAGTAGGTGTATATATGGATTGGTAATAACAGGAGCCCACCAGCATTTGTCACAGAGAAACAATTCATCTGTATTTCACAGACTCCATTCTCGCACCAACTACTTCTATTTTTCATATGTACCTAGCGTTATTACTGTTTGGAATACTTTACCAGTAGACATAAGATCATCATCATCTGTTTCTGTTTTTAAGCATAACTTACTGCACTGGGCTCATGTCTTGTATTAGCTTACAGCTATTTACATGTTGCCTCCCATATCTTTGTACTGTACTTCTTATCTCACTTGTATAGAAAAAAAAAAAAAAAAAAAAAAAAAAGCCCATAAGCGCCGCAAAGCGGCGCCAAGGAGCGTACTACGGAGAACAGCGATGTCCTAAACAGGCTCTCAGTATTGACCATATAGGGCAGTTGCTACAGTAGTAGTTGTACACTTGTGTACCCTCTGTAGTAGCTGTTACGTAACTGCGATCCAAATAAGGGCATAACCTGGCTGCTGTGGTTAGTACATCGCTGTTCCACGCTATCATGCGGTGTTGGACGCTCCTTGGCGCCGCTTTGCGGCGCTTATGGGCTCCTGGTAATAATAATAATAATTGGTGGTGTGTGAGGGGTGGACTTCTTCCGTCTGTTGCTTATTTCTCATATTTTCTCTTGCATATTTCTCATATTTTTAATTGTTTTGTTGTTGTGTTTCCCTTTTTACTTTCGTTTGTTTTACATTGTACCATATATAATGCACTGGGTTTCATGGGAACAGTGATGACATGAAAAACATACCATGTCTGATTATGCAATACAAGTATGGGGCGCTGTTTGTAGCAAAATTGCCATTTTTCATTTGTATACATACAATGTCGTGGTATGCTATCTTACCAGGATTGCTTACTAAAGAATGTCATTAGTTACTAAACAATGCCCTTTCTTTATGAGCAGTTACCTACAAAGCTGCTATGGGAAATGCTACAGTATACATGCATGTTTTATTACACGGGTATTGTATCTACAATCCTTGCGTGCATTCACTTGATCAGTTGGATCATTATGCATTTACATAAGCTCATAACACATTTGGGTGTACTTCAGTGGGTTGTTTCACAATGTGAGTGTAATAGAAATGAACATGTTCCCGATGTACTGTTCAGTGTCAGTTGTCTTTCCACATGTACAAAGGTGTAATTTCCTAACTGATATTCCTGTACAGCTCTGCTCAACAATATAGGGCTTGTATTGCATAATCAGACATTACATGTTCATCATGTCATCACTATTCCCATGAAACCCAGTGCATTATGGTGTGTGCTCTGCATCTGGGTCTTGTCTCCATTCCTTTTTATGCAATCCATATTATACCCTTCCACAATTTACAAAATGTTTTTCATTTACTTGTCCCCTCTCTTTTTTTGCCTGGTTTTAGCAGAGATCCAGGCATTAATTATAAGGTGTATAGCACTTCGAGTTAATAGTGCACTGGTAAGAAATGTAAATGTGATAACTAAAATATAATGGCAGTCAGTACAGAGGAATGAAACACAAAGGTGGAAGGGTGAGAATATTATAACCAAAAAAGCAAACAAAATGACAAATAATAAATTACAATGCAACAAGATAGAAAACCATAAGAAGCAGAAGAAGAGGAAGAAAACAAAACAAAACAAAACAGAACAGAAGAAACAAAACAAACTATGTGATAACTTACACTGGAGATATTACTACATGTCTACAATTTACCACTACTATTAGTGTCTGTGGTTCAGACTGATGGTCCCTCTTTATGTATGTACATGTGTGTGTGTGCTTTATATGCAAGCGGTGGCTACGTGAGGGTCTCGTTTCCCCCGTGCGCTAATTTTCTTCGCGATCTTTGGAGCCTTATCACAGCAGCTGACTGTCACGTGACAACATATTATCATAATAAAATTAAACAGCCAACCTTGGAGATCACTTTGATATGTCACTTGTGTCAACTACTTGTAGGGCCTTGGAGATATGTGACAAAATGTAAAAAAGTGGCCAGTGTACTCTTCTAGTGTGAAACACTGTACTTGTTTGAGAAGAATCTTTGGGATTTATTGCAGTATTGCAAAGCAGTGGGATAGCGCACTAATGTGTGTGGGTGAGGACACTCAATACAGACAGTGAAGCCATATGACATCTAGTACCCTTATGCACAGCTACCTGCACAGAGTACAGACTGAACACTAGAATCAGTGCATCAAAGCTATTTCTGGTGGGTGTTCAATTCTTTTTGACTGGTAGTGTATAACCTGCCTCATTATCATATGTTCTCACACTTTTTGAGGTACACTTAACATTTGGCATGCTCTTAACTTGGATACCACAGATTGCTTCCATAATGAAAGTGAAAATAGCAAATGTACAGGTTTGATGCTGAGCAATCCCTATATACACCTACTACCGTAGGTGTGATATGTACATAGCTCACGTTCGTGCAATCTGGAGAGAGAGCTAAGCCTCTTTGCTGCACTAGTTCACCTTCGATATTTAACAGGCGACAGGAAAGTGACCATCGACCTTTGACCCTTTAACCGCATGCGCTAAGCGTTATCGTGACCTATGTTGTTCTTGGATCAGAGCTAGGCATTTGTTGTACTCTCATGATGTTTATGTCTTCTTGGGTAGCAAGTGAGTTAAAACAAACAAAATGCAGAACTTAGACTGTCATTGTCAAAAATCCTGCTTTTTGCCGATGATGCCAAATGTTATGTCTATTTCATCTAGAGCTGACTGCATCTTCACTAGCTGATTGGAGTTCTACTTGGAAACTCACTTTCAATGAAAAGAAATGTTCCATCGTTCATTTCACTAGAGGTCAATCTTCTGTGATTCTCTCCTACTCCATCAATGACACAATCATCTCATCAGTTGGTTCTCAGAAAGATCTTGGAGTGATTCTGTCAACTGACATGCAGTGGAGATCTCACTATCTCTTTATCATAGCCAGGGCTTACAAAATGCTTGGGTTGATACGTCGGGTTTTCTCATCTGTCAGAGATGTCTATCCTAAACACTGTCTCTACCTCTCATTTATCTGATCTCAACTCTTATACTGCTCACTTCTGTGGTGTCCACAACTTTTAGTAGATGTCAAAAACCTTGAAACTGTCCAGAGGAGAGCAACAAAGTTCATCATTAACAATCCTTCCATGGATTACCGCGACAGGCTCATTAGGCTAGAAATGCTGCCATTAATGATGGAATATGAAATTGTGGACATTATGTTCCTCATCAGGTCTTTGAAAAGTCCATCCAGCCACTTTAACATTGCAGATATTATTTCGTTTAATATCTCGAACACTCGGTCATCCTCATACCTAAAGCTCCGTCATTCTGTGTCTAAAACTAGTATTCAAGGTCACTTCTACTTCCATCGCATTCCACGTTTATGGAATTCACTGCCATTACTGGACACTAGCTTGTCTATTCCTTCCATTAGGGCCAGACTGAGGCAACATTTCTGGAATCACTTTGTCACAAACATTGACCCTAATAATCTTTGCTCCTATCACTACCTTTGTCCATACTTCCAATCAAAACTCATTTAATTATTTAATGTAGTGCTCCCTTTTTTATATGTACATTTTCAGTTGTGGCTGCTGGCTCTCTAGCTTCCAGACCCTCAGTGCAGACTATATCTCATCATCCTCATTACTTATCACCGTTGTATCTGTTGTTTCTGTACTGAAAAGCCGTAATAATAATAATAATAATAATAATAATAATAATAATAGACGCTCTGTACCAACGCGTTAGGTGAGCAACAATTGGAACGACTTGAAACCACTCCTCGCTCTCCTCCTGTTCCTCGTAACCTTCACATCGCCTGCAATGTGAGTACTGACAGTAAGTGTGGTACAGGTGATCTGGCTTCGTACAATTCTTGCAAATACGAGCTGGTGAAAATTGCTGTCACGCGATAAATGGTCCGGGCCCCCCAAAATTGCCCATTATTGCTCCCCCCGGTGCGCTCGTGGGAATACACTTCGAGAGTGCAAATGAAGGTTAGTATGCGATGAAAGTATAAGGACTTTAGAATGCATACATAAAGGTTTGGGCCTAACTACTAGTATTGACCATTTCCCGTGCCTAACGCCAGAGGTCCTCCGAAACCACCATTTTCCGTCGCCATGCAGAAGTGGCTGGGGTCTGCTTGATGAAAGTGGGTTCACATATACTACTTATGAGTATAAATACTGTGCCGCATTTTCAGACCTTAACTCCTATGTTTAGAAAAATCCCATGCCTAAATCGTCCTCCCGAATTGTGTTGATGTCACTGCCATTTTCTCCACGTGAAAGTCACATGACAAGATGATAACGTATCCAATTATTCCCCAATGTTGGAGGATTAGTTTGATATAGAGCTTGTCCCACTACCATGTACCATCACAGAATAAATGCACAGAATGTTGAAAAAAGTGGTTTTCGGTCTCTTCCTGTGGAGCACTGTACAATAGCTGAAAAGTGGGGGGATATGGCCACTCCTGCTGTCCCCCCCCCCCACTCTTACCCCCCATGTAAGAAACAAGAAGCTCACCTGTCACATCATGTTGTCTGTGTTATAAACACACTGACCAAAGTGACTAAAGTTTACTAGCCCCCAGTGAGAGGAGATAAGTAATGCAGATGGTGGTATACAATACAAAAAGCCCTTATAGTTCATGTAGTGACTGACCTGTGCCAGCTGTGGGGTATGCATGATAATTAAAATATAAATCAACCGAACATACAAAAACAAACAGCGTTCAGGCAGTGTTCCTGCAGCTCCTTGTCCTCTACCTGACCTGTAGCAGTCGGCAACATGTGCTGAAGGGGCTATCCATCCTGCCATGACAGATAGGAAGCGACTCGGTAGAAGAGTATCCGTCTGCTCTGCCACGTGACGTCTAGCTGCAACAAGGCCAGTAGAAGTTCAGCATAGCAGGTTTTAGTCTCGCGAGAATAAGCAGGTTTGTGCCTCCCGTCGATATTCAAAACTTAAACACCATCAGAGAAAATGTCTCCTTCGTCTCGTAGTAGCTGTCGCGCAGCCCTGTCCTACTTCCCTTGACGCATCCATCAGTGAACATTCGACCCCAGATAATGCCCACCGTACCCATAAAAACACAAAGAGCGTTCAGGCAGTGTTCCTGCAGCTTCTTGTCCTCCACCTGACCTGTAGCTGTCGGCAACATGTACTGAAAGGGCTACCCATCCCACCATCTCAGATAGGAAACGACTCAGTAGAAGAGTATCCGTCCGCTCTGCCACGTGCATACGCCCATGGTCTAGCTGCAACAAGGCCAGTAGAAAGTTCCATCAGAGAAAGTGTCTCTTTCGTCTCGTAGTAGCTGCAACTGCGGCTGCGCGCACCTCCAAACTTTATTGTGAACCTTGACCTCACGCTAAAGCATTTCTATAAAGTTCGAAAGGGGTGCGTCAGATAAAAATTCGCCCCTCGGACCGTCCACAGTAGAATACTTGGTCTCCCCGGACCGTCCACGGCGGAATATTTGGTCCCCCCTAGGACCGTCCGTGGCGCCGTAAGTGGCCCCCCACCCTTGTATCAAAAGCTCGTTCATTCTTACTGGAGCTTGTATGTTGTTGCCTTGGCAGTTACGTACCCCATAAAGTTCTTTATAATAACTTTCTGCACATGGCAAGGCAGCACTAATAGCTGTAAGCTAATATACAAGTGCAACCAAAACAATAAATACATTAAGGAGATATAAGTAACAATTACGTATATTACTGGCTGAGACAGCATCATGAGGTAGGTTATTCCAAAGCTTGGCACATTTAAAAAGAAATGATGATAACAAAGTGGTATGGTTGGCAAAAGGGACCATGAGTGCTCGGTGATGGTGGTGCCGGTGAGGATGGTGAGTTTGAAGAGGTTTTGGTGTACCTTGTAGTGGTGGAAAATAAACAAAATCGTTTACAATACTAAAAAATGTACATAATGATAAGAAGTTCCTTCTGTTTGCCAAAGATGGGAGCTGAAATGTGTTAAGTAAAATTTCATCTTTCATAGTACTGTTTTGTGGCAATCCTCAAAGCAAACTTTTGAATGTTCTCAAGAACCTTAACGTCCTTTGATGAGTGGGGGTCCCAGACCTGAGAAGCGTACTCAAGTGATGGACAAATGAGTGACAAATACAGATGTAGAATAACGTGAGGTGATGAGGAAGTGTTTGAAAAGTTTCTATAAATTTTTCCCAACTTCTTTCTTGCAGATTTGCAAATTCGCTCAATATGTGGGGAACAGCGAAGGATAGATGAAAGGTGACACCAAGATATTTGTATTGTTTTACCTGTTCAAGAACTTTATTGTTCAGCAAAAGTGGTGGGTTGTCGGAGTTCCTTTTATTTGTTAACAGCATACATTTGCACTTCTCAGTATTCAGAGACATCAGATTAATTGACGTCCACATAGAGATGTTGCCCTAAAACAGAGCCTTGTGGTACACCTGATAGTACGTATTATGAGGAGGATTGACCATTTACAACATGTTGACATATTCTGCTCAGATAGCTACACAGCCAAGCTAAAAGAGTAGGGTGTATTCCAAGTTCAACCAGTCTTGTCATGAGTCTGTGATGGGGAACAGTATCAAAGGCTTTCCGAAAGTCAAGGAAGATGCACATGACATCCTTCCGCTGATCCAGAAATCTATGCCAATCATGAGAAGTTGCAAGTAGTGATGTTACAGTGGACCTTCCTGATTGAAAGCCCCATTGATTGACAGAGAGAGGAGCATGATTGATCAGATGATCCCACAGTAATGTGTACACATATCTTTCCAGCATCTTGCTAACAATAGGTAGCAGAGAAATTGGTCTGTAGCTAGATACATCTGATCTGTTGCCTGACTTTAGGATGGGAACAACACGAGCTGACTTCCACAGCATAGGGAACTTTACAGAAGAGAGACAGGCTAAAGACTTTTGCTAGAGGAGAGGCTATGCTTTCAGCTGTTGCTTTGAACATATATGCTGATATTCCATCTACACCATCAAACTTGCCTTTTTTACATTGAGGCATTTCAAAACTTCATCAGGAGACACTGTACATTCATGTGGAATATCAGAGAGCATTGCGCAGAACATATCCTCACTTAGAGGGGGTTGAGATATGTTCCAGCATGTAGCAAAGAAATCATTTAACATATTTGCCTTGTCTCTGTCACTTGCAGCAAATATATCATCAGAACATTGCAGGGGTGGTATGGTATCCCGATTTTTGTTTAAAAGTTTCACAGATTTCCAGAAGGTTTTGGTATCTGCATAAAGGTTGCTCATTCTTATTAGTACAGCGCGAGTTGCAGACGAATGCCAGTTAATGTGAACCTACTACATGTATGTAGTTGCTTGATCATAACTCGTTAATTAATGAATTGTAGAGTTTGTAAATCATATGCAACATTTACCACTACAACAATGCTGTAGGTTACAAAAGCAATCACTTCCTTTGTGAACATGCTGTACAAAACCAAGATGACTCCAAAACCAAGATGACTTTCCAAGCAAAAGATGAAACACTAACACAGCATTCTGCAGCAACTCTGTCTTGGCATCCATGACTGGATCTTCAGTAAAGTGAAGCACCAGCGGTAGAACTTGCGCCTGGGATCATCATGGATCTCATTGGATCGCTTCTACCTTTGACCTAGCCTTTCGCAGTACAGCTGACGTGCTTCGGTTACATTCGGTTAACATTATCAATGTAGGCCTGGCAGTACAACAAACAAACGGTATAACAACACAACACAATCCAAAAGACAATAATTATTATAAAGCCATTATTAGAAAATAGGAGGGTGGGACCAAGTACGGCAAGAGGGGACCAGATACGGCAGCCACGGATGGTCCGGGGGGACCAACTTTGGCGGGGGACCGTCTACGGCGTGACACAACTTATGGAGGGTAATATAGGGATTGCACAATGAGTGTAACAACAGGTATTTTGATCCTTTTCGTGGTGCTGTTCGTGGTCATTAGTTGTCTCTGTCATATTTCCACATATGCAGAACTGTGATTTCCTAGGTGGTACTCCTATATGGACCTGCTCAACAGTGGGCTTGTATTACGTAATCAGACATGGCATACTCGTGTCATTGTTCCCATGTCTATTATAGCATGTACTCTGCATCCAGGCCATGTCTCCATACCTTTTCATGTAATCCCTCCCCTCCGCAATTTGCAATCTTTTCAATTTACTTGTCTCCAGTCCCTTTTGGATAATAGAGTTATATGCAAACATGTAATTAAAGTATATAAAACATTTTCAAAAAATGTATAGGGATGTAGGGATGGCCATGCCAAAAACTACAGAAACTAGGTGTAGGGATGGCAGTGTGCAGGGAAGACATGTTATACAAAGACTACACAACTAACCCCATCCCTACATCTTTTTTTATATCTGAAATCATTCTGCGAGTTTTGCTACAAGATTACTGGGAAGAGCAATTTTTGAGCCAAAAAAAAAGATGTAGGGATGGGGTTAGTTGTGTAGTCTTTGTATAACATGTCTTCCCTGCACACTGCCATCCCTACACCTAGTTTCTGTAGTTTTTGGCATGGCCATCCCTACATCCCTATACATTTTTTGAAAATGTTTTATATACTTGTTTGCATCCCTTTTTTAGCACAAGGGTACCATTAAAAGGTAGATTGTTCTTGCCACTGAAGCTTCTTTCAGATTCCAGCAAACAAATCAGTGGTCATAAGAGCCATTGCTAAGGCGGGGCTTGAACACCATCATTTCTGAAGTTGGGGGGCTGAGCCCCTCTAAAAATTCTTGAGCTAGAGTAGCTACATATGTACCTCACTGTATCTAACTGGCCAACTCATCCCCGCTACATAATAGTATAGTGAAGTAAGACGCAGCTCGAACGCGCCATCAGATATGAAGCAGCCTTTGCTACGTCTCGCGAACCTATAATTAATAGGCGTGGCTTAACGCTTCGCGAGGCCCGCCCTCACGTGCTTACCGTTTGCGCCACGTGACAGTAACTATTACAAAATGGTTTCCCAAATATGGGAAGTTGTCGGGGACTTCTAGTTTCTGCCCATTTGGGAACGTACTAAGAGTTTTATTAGCACAGATCGTACTTGGTAGTGATTACAGTGGATCCGTGAAAGAACTACGGTGATTACTTCAGCCAGTTTTGAGATACGTTAGTCTAAAGAAGTCTCTTAAGAAGAAGAAGAAGAAGAAGAATAGGAAGAAAGACAAAACGACCTTTGGAGAGTTTTCTGGTAGTAAGTCAAGGGATGCATTTTAGCTACTTGGGGGGTATTGTTGGGTAGCGAACCACTGGAATAGAATAGCTAGGGGCCCAGAAAGGCTTAGAACGCGAGCGTTCGCGAGTTAAGGAGGCTTTCCTATGTACACGCACTATGGGCGTGTCGGCGCCATCCCTACATAGAGAGTCTACCGACTCTCTGATTACAACATTTAGAGTTATTAAGTGCTTCATTGTATAGTATCTCAATGTGAAAGTTATCTGGAACTTCAGGAATGCTGATACTTCTTATTATATGGCTTGTACCACATCCATTCCCAGCTCCATTCTTCACTATACGCTCACAAAAGACGTATACACAAAGTTCGAAAAGTGATGTTCACAATATCCTTGCAGGCTCCTCCACAGCTGCCAGAAGTACATATCACTCTCTCCATTGACTTATCTTAAACCTATTTACTGATTCACATCACTGCACTCCATCTGTGTACGTGTACTTGTGCCATCATAATCATGCACAATTAGAGATAACTGGAGCTCAGAATAATTCTGTAAGCACAACTGGCAGTCTGTGTTAGATCCTTTGGTATTTTAGATCAAAGCTCACATTGCACCAAACACTGACTCGAAGTACTAAGCAGCCAATTAGTTTGTAACACAAATTAGGATTGTGCAACACTTTCTGCAGTGCCACAATTTGTATGAACTAAGCCGACTCGTGAGTAGCTATAAATTCCTATGGAAACGGATGCTCTACCAATTCCCGTCTGCTATCACAATGCTTAAAATCTAATGATGTTAGAGATTTTCAGGGGGGAATCCCAGGTGCAACCCTCTCTATGAACCCTGCAAATTTAGGCCTCTGTCCTCCGTTACTTCAAACGTGTGAGAAGAGCTCTTAGTTTTGACAGTCTACTTCCCCCTACGCCGCTACACATGGGCCAAAATGCGCATTTTGCGTATGAAGCTATACCAGTATTAGACATCTACTTTCTTTACCTCGAGGTGCTGCATACTTGTGTTTCAGTGGCTGTGAAAGTGCGCGAAGAGAGGGTTAACGCGGCACTTAGCTTGGGATGAACCCGCAATTTTAATCTCATAACGAGATATCTAGATTCCGTGTGGGCGCACGTGACGGGGTGGGGACGGGATATGGCCGGGATCGAGACTTGCGTGTATTCATTAGGTACGACGTCCGCCGAAGGTCATCATCCCACTAGTACTGTTACAAAATGAATGTCTCTGGCTGTGACTGGAAGAATGGCTCGGGAGGTTGTGGATGTGAGATCTCTTCACGCCTGAACGAGTGTATGTGGCAGATACCGCACAGTGAACCCGTTGCCGGGGTTATTGCCCTCGCGTACGTTGTCATCTTTGTCTTGGCCTTCTCGTGGAACATTTTGGTGATTGGCATATTTATAAAGGACAGAAAACTGCTACAACAGCCGTCATCAGTGTTTCTACTAGGACTAGGTGTAGTTGATTTTCTGGAAGCACTTTTGTCTATACCGTTTTACACGGCTGCGTTGATTGGAGGAGGGTGGATATTCGGAGACACAGACGAGACTAGACAGGGAGTGTGTACAGCCGTTGGTCTTTTTCTGTCTGTATTCCTGTTTCTAACCATTCATCTGCTAGCACTGGTGTCATTTGACCGCTTCCTTTACATTGTGTTTGCTGTGAAGTATGAGCAGTGGATGAAACCATGGAGGGCTCTTCTTTTGGCAAGCATTGTCTCTATTGTGCCCCTTATTCTTGCTTCTACTCCCTTGTATGGATTTGGTGAGCTGAGATATTCAGACACCCTGGGAGTTTGCACTTTTGGATGGATAGGACAACGAGTGTATGTTGTGGTAGTGGGCATTGAAGCTCTGCTACCAATTACAGCTATTATCGTGTTCACTTTATGGACTTGGATATACGTGAAGCGCTTCTTAAAGAGAAGACATAAGAGGCAAAAACAATTTACCATAACACGACAAGATCTTTTTGAACTGAATGTAAAGAAACAGCAACATGAGAGAACTCTTACAAGAGTATTCTCGCTCTTGCTTGTTTCACAACTGGTCTGCTTTACTCCTGGTATTTTAATAGTTTTTGCAGGATTCTTTGTTGGTTATGAGAATATTCCACCAGCCATTCCCCTAATAGGTTTTGTCACTATAATTTCAAATGCTGCAATCAACCCTATCATTCAGTCTCTGACAAGGCGTAGCATTCGTCGCTATCCTTATTATTTTATTTACATTCTTACATGTGGACACTTCTGTGCTGGGGTAACGCAGGAAGAATCGTCAGACTCACAAGCACCAATGCAGAGCCAATGTCAAACGACCAGATTAACTTCCATTGAGTTACTCTCACAAGATGGAGACACTTCTAGGGTTCCCGCACAGAGCCAAATGACTGTTGAGATAATTGCAAGGGAAGAGGGAGACACTTCTACAGTACCAACAGAGAGGAGACTTAGTAATGCATATGCAATAGACCCAGTTGAAGGAACACTCGTATAGGTGCACGTTTCGTACAAAGCTGTCACCAGAGTTTGTGTAGATTTTACGTTGTTTGTACTAACCCTGTTTGTTTGATGATGCTATATATATATACATGTATATATGCACTTGAATGGTGACCAATGACTAGTAGCTACACAAAGCTAGTATATGTAGCAACCAGTTAGCCTCACCAAGTTATATGATTGTTACTGTACTACATGTATGTCAGTTTTTGTTGTATGCGTATACATGTGCACATGCTAGAGTCTAGTACACGCATGTGCTTACGCGGGACCATTATCGCACTGGCTGTACGGACGTGAAACGGAGAGTATACGAAACATTGCAACGTGAACAAAATGCCAGACAAGGCAGGACACTAGGAGCCCAATTGAGTGAACTTACACCAATAATGCTTGCTTCATCTGTGCAGGCTGTTGTACCATGCAATGCAACTGCGCCGAGGGTTTGCACCTTAGTGCTTTTCATTGCTTTTTGTCCTTATGCTTGTCAGTACTTGATTAATATGGTCTGGACATTGGATATCCAAATGAGTATATAGGGATCATCCCATGAATAGTACACATGAAAGAACATCAGTTGTTTTATGTATAAGAAGTTGTACGATATTACAAAGGAAAACTTGCCAGACAATTTGCAAACCATCTTCCTCTCCTTTTATTGTAAGGTCTGTTCAACAAGGCCACTTGAGAAAGTCAGATGTGTTCAATTCCATTTTTGCCATTTGTTAAATGTACTACATTAGTCGTAGTCTTCATTTCCACCATTGAATGGAGCAATACTTGATAACCTGATAGAAGCTCATTGCTACAGGGGAGCAAGACAGAGTGTACACTATGTGATGCTTTTGAGTGTGAGAGTGTGGTTCATGTTCTTTGGGAGTGTCCAGTGTATAAAGACAGTAGGTATGCATTTATAGCTACTTATGAACTTGCTAGGAGAGACTTTGAAGGGTTTTGATTCTTTGAGTGATGTTGAGAAGACTTCATTTGTGCTAGGATGTGAACTATGGGAAGAAAACATTGTGAAAGAATACATATCCGATTTGTGGGAGGTTAGGAAGGTTAAATGCCACTGAGGTTGAGGGGCAAAGAAGAATTGGTAAATTCAGTCACTCATCATATACAGGGAGAGTGACAGGTAAGTTATGCAATGATGGTGTAGGATGTGATACATCTAAAACTGGCTCTGCCCAGACATCTGGGTGTGTGGTCAATGCTAGTCTATCAAGCTAGACCCTACTCCGAGCACGAAGAGTGAGTAGGGTCTAGCAGATGTTATTAGTATGCATTGCCCAAGAGGTTTGACATGTCCTTATGCAGCCACTTATCACATACCTTTACTTTATGTAGGCCTATATTGGCACCAGCAGTGGTTTCACACATACTTAACATGAGGATAATATTACGTCTAATTACTGCTCTACTGAATTTGACTGGTCAGAATTTAATGACCTCTGCTAGACCCTACTTGCACTTCGCGCTAGGAGTAGGGTCTAGCTTGAAAGACTAGGTCAATGCTAGAACAGCCATTTGAGTATTACATAGTGGAAAGGTTAGAAGTTAATGAGTCAGAGTCACTGGGAAGGCACCAGGATCAGAGAGATTGAGCCCCACTTATGGAGAAGGAAAACATTGGAGATAATCCACATCCAAACCCCAACCTCAACTGTGGACTAGCTCTCAACCACATATGTATGGCTACCATTTCTCACAATGAGTGGGCATAACATCTTGTAGTTGTAACTCTGCATGTATTAGGATTTAGGAAGTCTTAGTTCACCTGGAGATGGTATGGTAAAAATTACTCTGCTTACACAGGTGAAGAAGGAAAGGAAGGAAGGATAAACTTCCGTCCGGGCATCAAATGTGGACCAAGAGACTGGGAGTCCAGTACACTAAGCACCAGGCCATTACCCAGGACAAGAGTTTATCTCCCCATTCTTTCCTATGTACTACCAGTGGTCGTTGGCGAATCTCACAGGCAGATCCCCCAAATCTTATGCTGTCAGAACCCCTTTAGGGGTCGACTGGAACACCTCTCCATCAGCAGAGGAGCCAAGATGGGAGGATTTACTGTCCAGATATTATTGGTCTTAAGTTCACCTGGATATAGTATGGTATGGAAGAAATGTTTGCTTGTTGATATAGATCAGCTTTCCCTGGGAGGGTTCTTCACTAGATACCACCACTTACTACTGAGTCCACAAATGAAGGCAGCATAAGCTGCATGTGGCTGGGTGATACATGTATTTAGCAATTGAAGCGAGATGTTCCACTTCATGTGTCCATGTTAAGACTTTCTGCTGGATGTAACTCTCCACAAATGTTTTCTTCCCAATGTCTGCTCCTAGGTGTCTCCTGCCTTCAGATATGACAGCCACTCCAGAGTCTTCAAAGAGTGTTGCTGCCTCTGCATGATAATCATTTTCGACTACCAGCCAAATTTTAGATGGATTGGGATAGTAGCCATATATTGGGCCTGCTTGTATTAAGTGATCTCTCACTTGCCAAAGCCCCTTCAGTGATGTAGCCAGAGAACTAATGGCTCTGCCAACAAGATTAGGGGGACTCGGAATTGTTGACCCCTCCAAGCAGACAACAGTCCTGAATCAGATGTCTGAGGAGATCTGTGCACCTCTAGTTGCTTTCATTCTACAACAGAGCCAAGAGTACTCATCCTAGTGACAGCTGATTTGCAAGCCAGTTATCCACACATTTGCAGAGAGCATTAGCTGTGTCTTCGGAAAAAGGTGCTTCCAGTTGGCTTTCAGTATTGCCTATTGCTATCCCACAGAATGGCAAACCGAGAGGATGGTGCTCAACTCAATATACGTAGCTGTTGAGGGAAATAGTAGGCAATGTGCATTTTTTAATATCAGGGTATTCAACCCCTTTCCACAGACCCACTACAATTACCTCACTTTAAAAGAATGAGATGGAGAAGAGAAGGGCATATGACCAACAGATCCGTGAAATAAAGCATGGAAGATTCTCTTCCCTGGTGTTCTCAACTGCTAGAGGCATGGAAACAACTGCAGTGGTAGTCTACAAAAGACTGGCCTCACTCATTGCTGAAAACCATAACAGCCCCTACAGCAAGACAATGCAGTGGATTAGATGCAGACACAAACTTGTCCCTCCTACGATCCTCCATCATGTGCTTGAGAGGAGCTCGATCAGCTATGCATTACCCAGCAAGACCAATCAATTGTGATGGCATAGATCTTGCCTGCTGTAAAGGCAAGGTCACAAACTCTCACTAAGAATTTGTTCCTGTTTCTTTGTTTGTTTCTTTCTTTCATTTTTTGTTTTTCTTCACATACATGTCTTTTATTCTTTGGTTGCTTTTTTAAACTACTCTCATTGTTGTATTGCTCTGAAATCCTGTTGTTGGGCATACTTTTGGGGTATTGTTGGATAGAGAAGTGGTGGAATAGGCCATTCGCATGCCGAGAAAGGCTAAAACATGAGTGTTCCCAAGTTAAATAGGCTTTCCAATGTATGTGCACTACGGGCGCATCGACACCATTCCTACATAGAGTCTACTGACTCTCTGATAATTGTCATGTGGCATATATTGTAAGCACAAGAGGGCTGGTCTTGTGAAGTCACACTTATTAATTTCCCACTTGATATATAGACGTAGCAAAGGCTACTACGTAGGTCACTGATTTGTGCCTGAAAGGAGTGTGTTAGCTATGGTAGGTAAGATCACCGATTTGTTTGCCACATTCTGAAAGAAGCTTGCAAGAATATCATCCTCATTTAGTGTACTATTGTACAACAAACTGAAAAGCACACACACAAGTATAAACAAATGTCCAAAAATGTAGACAAATATAGGGATGGCAGTGCCAAAACCCACAGTATAAGGATGGCAGTGTGCAGGCAAGACAAGTTATATAAAGACTACACAATGTGAATAGTCCTGTGTGGCTAGGTGGAGCAATCATCTCGATTTATTGGTTATTACTCTAGCCAAGAATACTCTTTTCTAGGGATCAAACGTTTCAGCCACTATCCAGTAGCCTTCTTCAGTGCAACATGGACTACAATACAAGGTGACACAGGAATGTGTCTGACAAAAGCAGGTGACAGATATAGCAACCAATTGTGAAATAAGAATGCAGTAGGATGAACCATGACTCAGGACACGTATAGCAACATGTGAGAAAGAAGAAAGAATTGTATGATGCAGATATAAGGGATATGAAATAATATATCAAAAATTAATAAAAATTAATAAACATGAAATAAGAATGTAGTAGGACGAACCATGACTCAGGACACGTATAGCAATATGTGGGAAAGAAAGAATTGTATGATGCAGATATAAGGGATATAAAATAACATAATAAACATGACAAACTATAATAAAATAATATAGTATCTATGCTTGAATAGACACCTTCCTCATTTAAACGCTGGGTCTAAAGTGTTGTGAAGGAAATATATGCCCAGAAACTATTCTTGACAGTGATGGGTTAACTTCAGGACTTAGACGACAGAATTTATGAATAATCTTCTCCAGTACATGTATTTCTAACGAACAGTCCCTACTGAGTATTATGGGCAATTAGTGGAAGTACATGTATTACTCCTGTGCCTAGTTACATTGGGACTAGATGGCCATGCAGGATCATCTTGACAGTGATGGTTTAACTTCATGACTTAGATGACAGAGCTACATGTATCAGGTGAGGTATCTTCAGTTGACGTTGCCTCCACCTGCTTGGTTTTGTGGCTATTCTATATCCCCTGCCTCTGCTAGCTGGCTTTGATTCCTCTTTAACATATCACAGACTAGTCATTGAAATGACAACTGACAAAGTCTCATCAAGCTCACTGTTCTTGAGGTACTAGAATGTCACTGCAAGTGGGCGTACATACATGTACATGTTCTCCCAGTAGCATGTACGCACAGGAAACTGCATGTCACTTGCTGTGTCAGCTAGATCATGCAGGTTGGCCCATCATATGGTTTACATGTAGGTTGTACTTGTGCTTCCTGTTAGCAGGCTCATCTTGAGATTCATGCATCAGTATGACTCTTAGCTTCCACAAAGAGCATTCATTTTACAATGGACATACAAAAATACAACATATGTAGTCTGAAAGTGTCACCAGGTTGAATGGCATGTACCCACATAGTTTGAAGAAATTAACGTGGTATCAGGCCTGAGGTGCTTTAGTTGGTCTCTGATCTAGAAGGAATAAAAGAATTATCATCCCAAAATAAACTCCATTTACAGGTGAATAAATGTCTCATACAATTAACTACGGTGGCCCGTTGGTGTCAAATCACTTTTCCGTGCAAGAACACGTCACTTCAAAGCACGTCCACTTCAAAAACACGTCGCTTCAAAACATGTCCATTTCAAAAATGCTACACTTCAAAACCCGCTCACTTCCAAACAGCGTCACTTCAAAACTGCACCGCTTCAAATTGCGTTAGCTTTGAAACCCGCTCCCTTCAAAATGAATGCACTTCAAAACCGCTCGGCTTCAAAACACCTTCACTTCGAAACTGCACTGCTTCAAAAACTGAAAATATGGGCTACCGAAATTGTGAGAACTAGGTTTACGTACAAATACGATTTATAGTACTGATGTACGGGATTTACCAGAGCTGGGAGCAGTGCATGTAGCTACCTGTAGATCTACTGCATGTGTACGCGACACGCTATCCTAGCAAACTCTCAAGTGCACCCGTCCGTGGCCGTGCACGTGGGTACTGGGTACTATCCTGAGCATCTACTATGAAGTTAAAAATGTCCCAGGATACAAAGAACTTACTGTTTATATAGTACAATTCCTAGCCAACCTGGCAGGACCAGAGTGGGTCTCCTCCCGTTTTTTTTAATGGGTCTTTATCTTCAGCATCACTTTCTATAGTATGTATATATACACATATTCCACGTACCAGTAGCACCAAGATTATGTTCACTTCCAAACCCTCCTTACTTCAAACTCCCTTCACTTCAAACCTCCTTCACTTCAAACACCTGTCACTTCAAACACCCATCACTTCAAACTCCTCTCACTTCAAACCCTTTTCACTTCAAACACCCCTCTCTTCAAACTCCCCTCACTTCAAATCCCCCTCACATCAAACTCCTCTCACTTCAAACCCCATTCACTCCAAACACCTCTCACTTCAAACCCTCTTCACTTCAAACACCCCTCATTTCAAACTTCCCTCACTTCAAATTCCCCTCACTTCAAACTCCTCTCACTTCAAATTAACCCGGCCTCTTCACTTCAAACTCCCCTCACTTCAAACACCTGTCACCTCAAACCCTCTTCACTTCAAACACCCCTAGCTCCCTTCAAATTAACTTCCTTCACTTCAAATCCCCCTCACTTCAAACTCCTCTCACTTCAAACCCCCTTCACTTCAAACACTCCTCACTTCAAACCCTCTTCACTTCAAACAGCGCTCACTTCAAACACCAGTCACGTACTTCAAACTCCTCTCACTTCAAACACCCCCCTCAATCTACTTCAAACTCCCCTCACTTCAAATCCGGCCCCCTCACTTCAAACTCCTCTCACTTCAAACTGAAATCGAGATAGCACAATGAATGATGTCATTGAGGTATGGTCTAGGTCTGGTGAAAATTTGGAAGCGATCGTCTGTATAGTTTTTGGAGATATAGTCCTTAGAAGCACGGAAAGTCAGCTAATTTAGACGCACGCGTTTTTCGGAAAACAGGCGTTTATTGCGGTTGCTAAGGTGTGTTTTGCATAGTCTGTATACTTCCGCAATACTAACAGTCTACTCGTGTTTACTTGTAATCGGCTGATTCTCCATACGATATATATAGCCATTGGGCAAGCTACAAGTAGCTTGTAGATCATGTTCTCCAGCTTAACAATGCACATCGTATAGTGAATAGGCTGAATGTTTCATGCTATATAGCGCATGAACGGAAGTGCTGATGACTGCCAAACTTCACCACGATATAGCTAAAGGACCTAGGTGTACAGTGGTGTAATAAAGTGGTGTAATAAAATTGGAACAACATGATCACGTTCAAGTGCCTGTATTTCTAATGTACAAGGCGGTCGGTTTTCGCAGATCCAGTCACATATATATAGATCTATGTAGGCTAGCGTATCGTGTACACAGTAGATCTACAGGTAGCTGCATGCACTGCTCGCAGCTGCCGTTAGTTCTGGTAAATCCTGTACATCAGTACTATAAATCGTATTTGTACGTAAACCTAGTCCTCATAATTTTGGTAACCCATATTTTCAGTTTTGAAGCGGTGCAGTTTCGAAGTGAAGGGGTTTTGAAGTGTGTTCATTTTGAAGGGAGCGGGTTTCGAAGCTAACACAATTTGAAGCGGTGCAGTTTTGAAGTGACACTGCTTTAAAATGAATGGGTTTTGAAGCGTAGCGTTTTTGAAGTGGACGTGTTTTGAAGTGACGCGTTTTTGAAGTGGCCCCGGACGTGTTTTGAAGTGACACGTTTTTGAAGTGGATATTTTGAAGTGACGCGTTTTTGAAGTGGACATGTTTTGAAGTGACACGTTCTTGAAGTGGATGTGTTTTGAAGTGACACGTTTTTGAAGTGATGCGTTTTTGAAGTGGACGTGTTTTGAAGTGACATGTTTTGAAGTGGACGGCTTTGAAGTGACGCGTTTTTGCACAGAGAAGTGATTTGACATTAACGGGCCACCGTAATTAACAACTAATTTGTGCAAAGCCGTCAGTTACAACACAGTGATGCAGATGTGTGAGATTCCAGCTAGAATACAATATGGCTGTGTTATTGCATGCCTGTAGAATGAGGAGGAAGACTAACACCTACATAGAAGTGCTAGCGCATATATGACTTTGAGTAAGGGTGAAAGAACATACTTCACACTTTTCAACTAGTACCTACATGTACATATATCACTCTCCATGTAGGGGTGGCACCAACATGCTCATAGCATGCACACATACAAAAAACCATCTAAACTCACAAATGACTTGCTTTCTAAGCCATTGTAGGCACCTAGCCACCCTATTCCAGTGTTCCTCTACTCAACAATACCCTTCACATAGCTAAAATGCATCACTAGACTTACTGACAGAGAAAGGCTGAATTGCTGACTTCTTTGGTAGTACAGTACAAAAAGACTTGGAGATGACACAACTTGTGTAGTCTTAGTTTGTCATGCCTTACCTTCACACTGCCATCCCTACACCCAGTTTCTATGGTTTTTGGCTCTGCCATCTTTAAATACATCTATTCAAATTTCTATTTGAAAAATACTATGAACTACTGTGTCTATGCATTGTGTTCAAATTCACCACGTAAGCCTTTACAAAGTATGGAAAGTCAGCACATTCATATACCATCTACCACAAGTCCTTTCTCAACTCTCCCCCCCTGGTTTAACTCCTTGGTCTTCCCTGATGCACTGGTCTCCTCTGACTCTTTGGCCTCCCCTGATTAGCTAGTCTCCCTGATCCTTTGCTCTCCCTTGTCACCACTAGCTCTGTGGTCTTCCCATGAAGCTGAGCTGCCTCAGAAGCTTAGTGGTGAGAGCACTGGTCTAGAGAGCGCAGTGATGTGGACTCAAATCCCACCAGGGGCAGCTTAATTTTTTCCTTGAAAAGAAACGTGAGTCATCTGAGATGCTGTTGTATTGTCTTGCTTTGACTTTGATGAGTCTCAGAGATGTGATCATGTCTCTCTAGTCTCCCCTCACTCTCTTGTCACCCTTAACTCCCCAGTTCCCATGACTCCCTTGTCTTGCCTGAATTTGTAGTTTTCTCTTACAGCTGAGCTGCCTCGGTGGCTCAGCTGGTACAGCATCTGCCTAGAACGCAGAACATCGCGGGTTCGAGTCCCGCCCGAGGCAGCTCTTCTTTTTCTCTGGAAAAAAAGAGTTGTCTTCGGGTGTTGTTGCTTGCATTTGCCTTGTCTCTATATCTGATTATTCATGTACCTCCTTAGTCTGAGGGAAAACCAGGGGGTTGGAGATCAAAGAAATAGGGAGTAGACATGGGAGTCAGGGAGACAAGGAAGTTGGGGGAAAACAGAGAAATAGGGAGTCATGGGTGACCAGGGAGCCAAGGAAACAAGGGGATCAGTGGAGAAAATTGAGACCAGAGAGTCAGGGTGATGGAGGATAGTGGGAGAGGGAGTCATGGGAGACCTGGGAATCAGGAAGTCAAGGGAGGCCAGTAGGCTAGGAGAAACAGAAAAACCAGGAGACAAGGAGGTCAAAAGAGAAAGGGGAATCAGGGGAGACAGGCAAAAGGAAGACAAGGGAGTCAGGGGAGACAAGAGAGTCAGGGGAGACAAGGGATAAGGGGAGACAAGGAAGACCAGGAGACAAGGGAAACCAGAGATGGGGAAGCCAGGTTTACACAAAAGGTAGAGTTCATACACATTTACTTATGAGCAACATATTGTGCATATATACGTCCTCCATATGTGTTAATACTACAAGTGTTTGTTGTACCTGCTCCACTTTGTATAATACTCGAAGTATATTGAAGTGCGAGATCTTTTCAATATCTGTAGTTGTGTAGCCCCTCCTGATAAGTTCTGCAAAAAGGTGTGGGTATTTTGATACATCTTCCAATCCATTAGGTGCACTGTGCAATGGAAAGAGATACATGTACTTAAGTTTACATGTACATCCATGTAGCAAGAAAGGCCTTCATTGATATATCAACATGTACATGTACATGGAGATTCATGGGTTGTTTATATCAATAACAGGGCAGTAGCCACCAGTACAGTTGGTCTGGTTTCAACTGGACCACTTTTTGGAGCATCGCCTTCTCTGCGCTCATAGCATGAGCATTTACTCATTTCAAGCGCGCGCTTGCATCACTTTAACTCGTACTCATGGTATGCTGCGTTCTTCACTGCAAAGTCACACCTTCTTGGTAGTTCGCGATTGATGTAAAATTATGAAAGGTAATTAAAGTCTTGCAATATTACCCAGGATCGCATTAGAAGCTATTTAATAATACAGAAAGCAAAATTTTCCTGGGGGGCATGCCCTCCAGACCCTCCTAGTTCTGTGCGCTTCGCGCACCATGCCTCTCATGGTTATATCAACCGCACCACCTGCGATTGATGTAAAATTATGAAAGGTAATTAAAGTCTTGCAATATTACCCAGGATCGCATTAGAAGCTATTTAATAATACAGAAAGCAAAATTTTCCTGGGGGGCATGCCCTCCAGACCCTCCTAGTTCTGTGCACTTCGCGCGCCATGCCTCTCGTGGTTATATCAACCGCACCACCTGAAAGTTGGTGGCTACAGTCCTGAATAACACACAGTTTATCATCTGTGCCTGACTATCAAGTTCATGCGCAGAGTGGTTTACTTTGAGATACACCCTCTACGTTCTGTAGTGACATGCGGATATTTAGCCAGTAACTACAGCTACACTATACAGCACAAGTAAAATCAAACCAGCAAACTTACACAGCAAGCATGAATAACAGACATGGTGTTGATGCTTACAATGGAATCCCACAGAAATCACTGCCAATCCCAACATGATCTATTCCAGCAACATGTCGAATATGGTCAATATGATCTGTGGGCCATCGATACATTCACGTGTGCATGTCTATTCAACACATGAAACATAAAGCACAAATAATATTTTGCTAACATACCTGCAACATTTTCCAATGAAGATGTTTCAGAACAACTTACAATGTACGGGAAGAAATTAACCATAACAATTCCTCCCACTTGTGCCTATACATGAAATTTACAAACAAGTACTAGCATTGTATGATCATGTGCAAGCCTTAACATACCACTTTGTGTAACACATCATCGGGAACATTTCTTGGAGAGTTACAAAGTTCATAAGCAGAAGAATGGCTGAATATAACTGCAGAAAAATGTACATACCTATGATGACTGGAATACAGAGAAATGTGTGTGTGTGTGCACGCACGCACGCACGTGCATGTGCGCGTATGTGTGTGCAAGTGTGTGCAAGTGTGTGTGTGTGTGTGTGTGTGTGTGTGTGTGTGTGTGTGTGTGTGTGTGTGTGTGTGTGTGTGTGTGTTTGTGTGTGTGTGTGTGTGTGTGTGTGTGTGTGTGTGTGTGTGTGTGTGTGTGTGTGTACCAGGAGCAATGCTTGTGTCTAAAGCATCAAGCATGGTGTTGTAGTTGACATGAGAGATATCCACCATCATTCCCAGTCTGTTCATCTCGTGAATAACCCGCTGAAAAAGATATACATGTACATGTACATAACCTGTGAAACAATGCATTTACAAACCTTTCCAAAGTCTGTCAGCCCAACAGAGACATTATTGGGAATCATCTGGTAGGAAGCGATAACAGAACTGATACACAACAGATTCTTTGACTATGCTTACAAACTAAGTGTGTAGTCATAGAGTGCTTTGAGTAACAAGATGTATGTGCAATAGAAACTCTTACACTTAAAATCTCATTCCAGGAGTGGAAAGGCTCTTTTTGCGTGTGATGCCTACATCACTCTGCCCGCTAACTGTCTTCTGCCTGTCTGTGCTGGCTCCTAGTGCGCATGCGCCTTGCGTTGCGCCACTGCACGCATGGGCAAATCTGTCCTTGACAAACCTGGCGACTGACTGGTCTAGAATATTAACTAGGTTTACATAGAGTCTATTGATAGTCTATGTACAGTAAATGTGAGTGATCAAAGCTAGCACTAAATAGAAAATGGCAGGCTAGTAGCTACCTCTAACAAGCATTACCATGAGGTAGGGGCAGTTGCAGTGCATGTGATTATCCCACTTGTTACAACAGTCATACATGAACAATCATATTATATAGTACACTACATTAGAAGAAAGGAGGAAGGAAAAGAAGGAAGAAAGAAACGAACAAACACCAACAATTTACAACAGCCTCAAAGGCTTAGAAAAAAATATATATGTGTACGCACTCCCAGCTTCAGCAGCTTAGAAAAATATTCAGTCCCATCATCTTAGAAAAATATATACACACCCTCAGCCTCACCAGCTTGGAAAAATATACACACACACTCTCAGCCTCTTCAGCTTAGAAATATATACAAAACGATCTCAGCCTCAGTGGCTTAGAAAAAATAGATTCTCAGCATCATTGACTTAGAAAAAGACCCGCAGCCTCACAGCTTAGAAAAATAGATTTAACAGCCTCAACAGCTTAGAAAAATTGACACAAATAGCCTCAAAGGCTTAGAAAAATAGATACACTTCATTTTCTTGTTCTTTCAGAAAAATGGTACGAACTTCACATACATGTAAAGAGCAGTATGAATAGCATATGGTCTACATGCCCAGCCTTGAGATCTGGGAATGGGGCTTAAAGATCTTTGAAGGTACCAACTCTCACCACCCATGTAGACCATCCACTACCCATACATGCTACTATACCACAAACTACTATACCACAAACATAGCACAAACCTAACTTGAGTAGTCACAGCTTGCTCTCAGTAGAAGAATGGTTACAACCAGCTGCAAAATACAGCTCTACTCATATTACTAGTGCACATGATGATGTGTGACTACATGCACACAAACCACGGCATCTTGATGCTACATGTACTTTTGACTATGTAAGCGTATGCAAGTTTATCCATTCCTATTATGACATAATTACATGTATACCATATAGCGGGTATTTTCGGAGAGTAAAATTTTTTGTGGTTTTTGTGGTTGAGAGGCGAACCACAAAATTTTTACCCCCGCATAGTACTGGGGTGTGGTTTAGTATACCACAACCACGAAAACTTTTCCACAAACTGGCCAAAAATTCACTGCTCATGAAAAGTTTATCCCCTGAAAAATACCCAATATACGGTACTTTCTTTGTTCCTTAGTGGGTTGCAGTCTTACTTCTATATACATTTTCAGAAGTTCCAGCAACCACTGCTGAACAGCAGAATCCAAAGTGTAAGTCATGCATGTACTCTTGCTTCCTCAGCTAGGGAATGGGGTAAAATGCCTCTAGTCCTTCTTCAGTCATCGCAGCTCAAAGAAACTGTTCTCACACACTAGATACATACACAACTATGCATGCACACACATGCAGTATATACATAATTCTCATGGATATTTATACAGTTACAAATTACATCTTTCACATCTTACCCTAGTGAAGTCAGTATGATTGCCAGTGTCAGTAACTACAGCACAATGAGCCCTGGAAGTAAAATAGATGTGGCAGCATGCACACTTCCATGACAGTTTTCGATGATGACACCTACCATGGAGTATTGCAGTTATGTGTAAGTGTCATATATCGAGCCCCAAGGGCATAAAACTGCCGGAGAGTAGCTAGACTACTGTCAATGGCATGCCCTCCCTCCACTCCAATCAGAGAAGCAATGTGTCCTGTGGTGGCTGCTTCCTCAATATCAGCAGCACTTGTTGCAAATTTGAATGTGTCAGGATATTGGTTGACAAAGTTCTTAATGACATCAATCTGTTCCAGGTATACCTTCACTGCATCTTTGTACTGACAATCACATGAGGCCCAAGCAGACCAAAACTGCAGGAGTAAGAATGATTGCAGCAATAAGCCATGTAGCTAAATATGTGGTTTGACAAAGTAATGCACAATATGTAGTGACATTCAACACAGGCTCATACATAGAGTTTTAACATGCTGCAATTTGAGTCTGAAGGGACATTCCACATGCTCATTTGTTGCCTAATTATGAGTTACATAATTTGAATAGACTGCATGCATGTGTTGTTCACCTATGCCTATTGGTGAACTTGCATGTACATATGTACCTGTCCTCCCACTCTTCCTGCTCTAAGTCTAGGAATGTCAGTGTGCCACATTGTTCCAACCACACTGTGATCATACTCAGAGATGTTAAGTGAAAGGTTGACATCTTTCAAGTGATTTTGAAAGCGGTCTCTTAGCTGCCAAGGTAAATCATTGTGTCTGTGACCAATAGAGTCATTGGATGAATGAATCCATCTATCCATCCATATACACATGCACACGCACGCACGCACGCACGCACCCCCCCCCTACATAACCATTTTCTTGAAAACTAACCAGTACATTTTTATGAAGTTTTCAGTAAGCCTTTAAGTAGCTGATTAAAATGACTTAGTGTCTACTGTTCGTTCTGATGCTTCAAAGATTACTACACATACTTCAACCACACCTTGAGCCCATGAGTGTGCCTGTACAGTGGACAGTTTAGCACAATGGTAGGTTTGTCTAACAAAATAAAATCTCAATTAGATTCCTGCCAGAATGTTAGATCTGCATGGTGATATTCTAACATGTGCACTTCAGTACCGCACACAAGAGTAGGATACTAACTCATCTGGCTCACATTATGCTCCTGAATCAAAAAACTACATGCCAGAAGCTGCAGTATCTTGTGGGATAGAGTCAAGATATATTTTTCTATAGCAAACGTCTAGACCAAGCAGTGTGCAGGAGTAGAGACTGTAGTGAAAAGATGCTTCCATGTTTTGCAGATGGAACACACTATCCTCAGCAGGGACTAAGCTAAGTTTAGGTCAGAAACACATCAAGGTTGTGATGACGAGTTCTAGGACTGCAACTACCTGTGGAACTAGAAAGACAACTATCGGTATGAGTCTGGGGAGTGCAGATAAGGCAGACAATTGTATTGAGAAATTACCCGTCTATCAGTGGGTGCTGTTCGAGTAGTGCAAGTGCTCGTTTATACGGATCCAGTGGGAGATCATTCTTGACGCCATTGCCGACAGCTTCCTTCTGCAAGTCACTCAGCGAGAGTACTAACAGCACCAATATCAGTAGTATCACACAGGTAAACCCTGAAGCTATACCCCAAAAGCGGCACTCAGCGCTGCGGAGCCATTTGCGGCCCGGTTGCTTCCCTGATTCTGTTACTAGCACCGATGTCTGGTCGTTTAGGGCCTCTCTTCTTGGTCGCTTCATGATCGGTCTAAAATCAAATAGTGGGTGAGCCGACACAGACAAAAAGCACATCCAATGCATGGTAGACATACCTACGTGTGTATTTCACGTGGTGGTTACAGGGTAGATGGAGCCTGACCAGCCAGGCAAGCGCCTAGCAGTACAACGGGACTGCAACCGACCTTTCGCAGCAAGGACTGTTAACCCTTTCGCTTACAAAAGTGCGATTTCACCCGGCTCGAAAACCTAGGCCCAGTTCCGTACTGGGAATTATTACACTAACTGCGTTGGGTTTTCGTCGTTAATCCGTTTACAACTCCGTGCATCCCCAATTCACAACGTAGAGCGCAAGCGCTGTTCGCGAGCACGAAAAGGTAGTAGGAAAGAGTTTCTGGGTTTGTAGTACTGGAGTGGGAGAAGGTTTCCGGGTTTTTGAGTACTGTAGTGGAAAAAGATTTTCAAGTTTCCAGTACTGCACTGGGAGAAGGTTTCCGGGTTTGCAGTACCGTATTAGAACAAGGTTTTCAAGTTTACAGTGCTGTAATGGGAGAAGGTTTTCGGGTTTGCAGTACTGTAGTGGCAAAAGATTTCCGGGTTTGCAGTACTGTAGTGGGAAAAGGTTTCCAGGTTTGCAGTATTGTAGTGGAAAAAGGTTTTCCAGTTTGCAGTGCTGGACTGGGAGAAGTTTCCGGGTTTGCAGCACTGGAGTGGGAAAAGGTTTCTGGGTTTGCAGTACTGGAGTGGGAGAAGGTTTCTGGGTTTGCAGTACTGTAGTGGGAAAAGGTTTCTAGGTTTGCAGTAGTACTGTAGTGGGAAAGGGTTCTCCAGTTTGCAGTACTGTAGTGGGAAAAGGTTTTCCAGTTTGCAGTACTGGAGTGGGAGAAGGTTTCCGGGTTTTGCAGTACTGTAGTGGAAAAAGGTTTTCAGGTTTACAGTACTGTACTTTCAGAGTTTGCAGTACTGGAGAGGAAGAAGGTTACTGTAGTAGGGTTTTGCAGTACTGTAGTGGAAAAAGGTTTTCAGGTTTACATCACTGTACTTTCCAAGTTTGCAGTACTGGAGAGGGAAAAGGTTTCCAGGTTTGCAGTACTGTAGTGGAAAAAGGTTTCCGGGTTTGCAGTACTGTATATAGTGGAAAAAGGTTTCTGGGTTTGCAGTAGTACTGTAGTGGGAAAAGGTTCTTCAGTTTGAAGTACTGTAGTGGGAAAAGGTTTTCCAGTTTTGCAGTACTGTAGTGGGAAAAGGTTTTCCAGTTTTGCAGTACTGTTGTGGGAGGTTTCCGGGTTTGCAGTACTGTAGTAGTTTTCCAGTTTGCAGTACTGGAGAGGGAAAAGGTTTCTGGGTTTGCAGTAGTACTGTAGTGGGAAAAGGTTCTCCAGTTTGCAGTACTGTAGTGAGAAAAGGTTTTCCACTTTGCAGTACTGTAGTGGGAAAAAGCCGACCTTTGACCCCTGTAGCTTCGGATAGCAGTATGTGCACTGTTCTGATCATACGTTTCCTCGAAAAATGTAACCCCTTTCAGACAAACCTGGTCACGGGCCTGGACTAGTGCACGCTGATTCGTTGCAATTAGGAAGCGCCACCCGAATTAATGCGCCACCTGGGAAGGGAAGTATTTTACAGTTCTTGTTTCAGACCACTGTCTTATCCAAAGTCATGGAGGCTCTATTTGTGCTCCACAGCATAGCAAGCATGATAAAAACTCCAGACATTTCAAACTTGATGTTACAAAGATGGACCATTTTTTAGAGGTCATTACTATGAGAGACCAGGTGCAAAGACTGGAAGCTAGCATAGATGGTTTGAATGTGACTGAAAGTGCTGGAAGCACACATCAAAGAGTTAGAGTTTGCCTCAGGAGTACTAATTTACTGCAAAAATAAGAATTCGAAGAGACCAACTAATTGTTGGTTTGATGATGAGTGTAGAAGTCAGAAACGTGTTACCAAGCAAGCTTTAAATAATTGGAAGTCAGATCTCACAAATTCCACATCAGAGAGCTGTTTTACAACGAGAAAAGGAAATTCAAGAAGCTGACTAGGCTAAAGAAGCGTGAATCAATGGAATGAGTTTACATCAAACAAAGGGGAATACATACCCAACATTTCAACCAGTTTCGAATGTGATGGATGATATACTCGATGCAAGAATTTCAACAGATGAATTGTGTGCAGTTTTAAAATAAATGAAGAATGGTAAAGCACTGGAGTGGATGGTATTATGATGTATTTACAAAGTGCTCCCCCAACCCTACTTGAACCTATTAGTTCATTTATGGAATAAAATTCTAGAAACAAGCCATATTCCTCATCACTGGTGTACTGGGATTATTGTTCCAATCCACAAGAGTGGAGACAATTGGATGTCAACAATTATAGAGGAATTACACTTCTACCAGTTATTGCTAAACTTCTGTTTGCTATTATATCAAACAGGCTCTATTTGTGGGCTGAATTATTCCAGTGGAACAGTTTGGTTTTCGTGGTAACCACAGATCAGTGGATGCAATTTTTATATTGAATGCCTTAATTGATAGAGAATGCAAAATCCAAGCGTAAAAACCTCTATTGTTGCTTTGTAGATTTTAAGAAGGCCTTTGACTCAGTGCAACACCACTTACTGTGGCAAAAACTATCCTGCATTGGAGTGAGTATGAAGGTATTGAACCTACTCATAAATACATATGCCAAAGCGAGATGCTGCATTCGACTGGAAGGGGGCGCTACAGAAAGTTTCAGATGTGACGTTGATGTTCAGCAGGGGTGTCCATATTGTATACTCTGTTTACATGTGATTTACTAGATGCATTAAAGGGTTGCAGTGGTGTTATGTTAGCATCACGTAGAATACCAGGCCTAATGTTTGCGGTTTTACTGGCAGATAATCCAATGGATTTGCAATCGGCTCTGGATGTACTTCATGAATATTGTTTAGAATGGGCCCTTTCTGTGAACCAGAATAAAACCAAAGTGTTAGTTTTTGGAAACCAACCTTTTTCATTCACCTGGACATATGATGAATCCATATTACACCAAGTGTCATCATAATTGTTACCTAGGAGTCATTTTCTAGTTGTGAATGCACTAGAATTGTTAAAGAAAACCTCTGTAAGGAATTGGAATAGAAGCATATGTGAAATATTAAGGAAATATGAGCCAAGACAGAACACTACTGCAAGTCAAATAAATTTCCAGGAGTTTGAACAGTGTTTACAGGAAGCTTTTATTATGAAATGGACAGACGATCTATGGAATGACATCTGTGTTAGTGGAGGTAATAAACACTGTGCACATATTGTACCTTCAAAACAGTCTTTGCATGGGAACACTACCTGTCAGCTGTGACTAATAGGTCTCATTTAATAGCTCTTGCCAGGTTCTGAACCAGTTGTCATGGTTTGCAAATTGAAGTTGGAAGGTACCACAAGCCTCCATTCCACCAGAACTGCATTACTGCACAGTATGCAAGAGTGGAGAAGTTGAAGATGAGTGTCATTTCACTCATGATTGTAAACCTCTGGAGCAGTTTCGGCACGATTTGTTTGGCACAGCATTACAACATCAGCCTGGTTTCGGTGCAATGTCTGCCACAGAAAAATGGTCTGCCTTTTTGAGTCTGACAATGTCCACGTTATAAGAAAATTGGCCTGATATATCTATTGTTCTCTCCATCACAGACAGCAACTGCTCTTTCATGCGTGAACTGCACTAATGTGGTATGTTGTTGTTGTTATTGTATGACTAAAGGGCCACCTTGGGCTTCTAAATGTCATTATTATTATTATTAACAGTGTATGGTGAAACTGGCACTTACCCTCAGTGGTTAAGGAATTTTTATAGAGCAATTAAGTATTATGTGAGAATCCATACCACAGCACCATGTCTAGTTGTGGATGCACTAGAATTGTTAAAGAATACCTCTGGAAGAATTGGAATAGAAGCATATGTGAAATTTTAAGGAAATATGAGCCAAGACAGAACACTACTGCAAGTCAAATAAATTTGCAGGAGTTTGGACAGTGTTTACAGGAAGCTTTTATTACGAAATGGACAGACGATCTATGGAATGACATCCGCGTTAGTGAAGGTAATAATAAACTGCGAACATATCGTACCTTCAAAACAGTCTTTGCATGGGAACACTACCTGTCAGCTGTGACTAATAGGTCTCATTTAATAGCTCGTGCCAGGTTCCGAACCAGTTGTCATGGTTTGCAAATTGAAGTTGGAAGGTACCATAAGCCTCCTATTTCACCAGAACTGCGCGCGCATGCGTTACTGCACAGTATGCAAGAGCGGAGAAGTTGAAGATGAGTGTCATTTCATTCATGATTGTAAACCTTTGGAGCAGTTTCAGCAAGATTTGTTTGGCACAGCATTACAACATCAGCCTGGTTTCAGTGCAATGTCTGCCACAGAGAAAATGGTCTACCTTTTTGACAATGTTCGCGTTATAAGAAAATTGGCCTGGTATATCTATTGTTCTCTCCATCACAGACAGCAACGGCTCTTTCATGTGTGAACTGCACTAATGTTGCGTGTTGTTATTGTATGACTAATGGGCCACCTTGGGCCTCTCAATGTCATTAAAATTTATTATTATTATTATTAATATTATACGCGCCAAGGTGAAAATGTAATTTTTCTGGCGCTGTAATTCGAACGTTTACGGTAGACGCTCGATTTCAAATAGGCACTCATTTTCAAATGGGTACCCCATTTCAAATCGGAGTTCCAATTTCAAATAAGCACTCGATTTCAAATCGGTACTCGTTTTCAATCGGTTAAATCGACACTGTAGGCCGCCGATTTCAAATAGGCACTCGATTTCAAAACGGCACTCGTTTTCAGATGGGCACTCGATTTGCGGTTGACCACCGATTTCGTAGGCTACGCGTTCGAATCATCGATTCTATTTAAACGACATTCGCGTCCCTTTGCACGACATTCGACAATTTCACAGGTATACGAATGAACCCTCGCTTTTTGTCCAATTTTTGTCCCATTTGGCGTTCCCTAATTCTTCTGGTTGGTTCAGCGGACATTCTCTTTTTTCGTAAACAGTCCAACACACATGAAAAGTTGTTTCGAGCAATGCGTACACCACGCCCAATACACGTACACGCACATGTACAATACGCGCGCCTGGGGAACGGAACTGAAATCCGCTGGATTCGCTAAACACAAACGCTATTTGCTAAACATCAACGTCACTGGCTAAATACCAACGCTACTGGCTAAACAGAAACGGTATATACTAAACAGAGACGCTACTGGCCACCTCTATAGAATATTGTTTCTATAAAGGATCTAAGGTTTATTGCTGCTTTTTAGATACAAGCCAAGCATTTGATTTGGTGGATCATGGCATATTTTTTTATATTCTTCATTCTCGTGGTCTCCCAAATCCTATTCTTCGTTTTCTCCTAAGTTGGTATAGCAGTCATCATGTGTGTTCACTGAAATTCTTGTGTATCTCATTCCTTTTCTGTTTCTAATGGTGTTCGTCAAGATAGTGTGTTGTCTCCTGTGTTGTTTGCTGTGTAATTATTGCAGAAGCTGTCTGTGGATGTTATTGGGGGACTCATGTCATTGGTGCAGTATGTTATGCAGATGACATAGCCTTACTAGCTCCGAGTCCATCTGCTTTACGAATTATGCTAAAACTTGTGAGGAATTCGCACTATCTAATGGCCTCAAGTTCAATGCAGAAAAGACTCAATTAATCAGATTTGGTTTGTCCTTCTCATCTTCATGTAAAGATTGTATTAACTTTGGTGGTATTGCTCTGGACTTCATGGACACAATCACTTGTCTCGGGCATGTACTGTCTTACAATTTGGATGATACATCTGATATTATAAGGGCAACAAAAGATATGACTCTACGCTAACTTTGTTCAGTGTGTATTTCCATTCGCAGATCTCTTTGTAAAGAACTATCTTGTCTAGCAATTTTGTATGGTAGTACATAGACGTAGGAAGGGGGGGGGGTTGGGGGGGCTGGAGCCCCCCCAATATTATTCTGGAGGGGGCAGAGCCCCCTCAATATTTTAGGCCTGATTCTTGCTGACATATAAGTTCCTCCCCAAAGTGTTTAAAGGCTTTGCGCTCTGTCAGCCCCCCCAATTTATGCCTCAGTGTCTAATATGTTGTATAATATTATGAGGTTTAATTCTATGCTTTCTCGCGCTGATCATCTCTCTCGCCACTTGTTAAGTATGTCTTCAAAGAAGCATCTCAGTGTGCATATTCCTTCACCGGTTATAACTTCAATTTTGGTCATCGACATATAAAAATGTATTCTTCTGAGGATATGCTGTGTGCTGAAGTCATTCGATATTGCAGAATTGTTTTTGGTCGATTTTCTCCACTTGACGATGTTATATAGCTACACTGTTGTTATTTTCTGTTCTTTTTTGTTGTACGTTTTCACCTTTAGTGGTGTGTGTATAATAAATAAAACAGTAGCGGTATATGCTGAGCACCAACGCTATTCGCTAAACAGCAACAGTATAGATAAAGTATGAAAAACATTTTCCAAAAATGTAGAGGGATGTAGGGATGGCAGTGCCAAAAACCACAGAAACTAGGTGTAGAGATGGCAGTGTACAGGCAAGACAGGATATAAAAAGACTACACAAGCAACCCCATCCCTACATCTTTCTTTCCCCTTGAAATTGTTCTGTGAGTTTAGCTATGACAATTCTGGGAAAATCAATGCCATGCGGTGAGAAAAAAGAAAGATGTAGGGATGGGGTTGCTTGTGTAGTCTTTTTATATCCTGTCTTGCCTGTACACTGCCATCTCTACACCTAGTTTCTGTGGTTTTTGGCACTGCCATCCCTACATCCCTCTACATTTTTGGAAAATGTTTTTCATACTTGTTTGTATACTTTTTCTTGTACAATAGTACACAAAATGTTCTTACAAGTTTCATTCAAAATCCAACAAACATATCAGTGATCAGAGCAGCCATTGCTACTAGTCAGCGGCGGAGATACGAGTGGGTAAACCTCGTGTTCTGTCACTTACGAAGTTGGGAGCCTGGCTGAGCCCCTCTAAAAAGTCCTGAGCTAGAGTAGTTTCCTCAGTGTATCTGACTAGCTAACTCATACCAGTTACATTAACGTTCGTTGTACAATCGTACGGCGAAGTAAGAACGCGCTCTTTTCAGTGACAAAAGACGAGTAGCCTTGGCCATCGAGAAATTAATAGGCGTGGCTTCGCGAGGCCCGCCCTCACGTGCTTACAATTTGCGCCACGTGACAATAATTATTAGAAAATGGCTTCCAAATATGGTAAAGTTGTCTGGGGTTCTAGATTCTGCCCATAGTAGAGAAGATACTAACATTTTGTTAGCAGAGATCATACTTCGTAGTGATTACAGTAGATCTGTGAAAGAACTATGGTGATTACTTCAGCCACTTTCGAGTAAAGTCGTTTGAAAGAAATCTCGTAAGAAAAGAAGAAGAAGAAGAATAAGAAAGAAAAACAAAATCACCTTTCGTCCATTATCTGGCAGTAAGTCAAGGAATGCATTCTAGCTACTTGTGGGGTATCGTTGGGTAGAGAAGCGGTCGAATAGGCCATTCGCGTGCCGAGAAAGGCTTAAAACGCGAGTATTCGCGAGTTAAGAAGGCTTTCCAATGTACGCGCACTATGGGAGTGTCGGCGCCATCCCTACATAGAGAGTCTACCGACTCTCTGATACAATAGCTTCAAGTAGTCAGGATCTGTATAGAAGGTTCTACAAATAATACCTGCTTGTTTCCTAGCCTTCTTAGGTATCTGTAGTATATGAGATTTCCAAGATGAATTGCGTGACAACAGACATGCCAAGGTTGTGATGTCTGAACGGGTGTCCGCCGGCGTTCACCCTGCTACCGCGCGCGCAAACCTGATAGACACGCCCCCTTTTCTTCGCAGTTTCGCGCGAATATTCTGGCGTTCACGCGCCCTTTACGTCGTCAATATGCATTTGAACCGATAAAACTAGTATTTAAAACCATATTTTACTCAAAAATAATCATTTGAAGCATTTTAAAACGTTTCCCCGCAAATGCGGGTTTATAGATAGACGTTGCGGGTTAGCGGGTTTGACCGTGCCCAACTCGCGAAAGGCGGGTCACTTGACATGTCTGTGTCAAGCACACTCCTCAGTACTTAACCTCTCTATAGGAGCTCCACAGATTGCTAAGTGATGTGCGGAATAAATGGCATGGTGTTTTACATTTGGTAGCATTCAATTGCAAGTATTTTTGATGCAGCCATGCTTCCAGAGTAGCCTTCTTAAATATCTGTAGTATATGAAATTTCCAAGATGAATAACAAGGACTCTCCTAAGTATTTAAGCTCAAAAACACTTTCTATAGGAGTTCCACAGATTGCTAAGTGATGTGTGGGACTGATGGGATTGTGCTTCCTCAACAAAACCATGTACTTACATTTGGTAGCATTCATTGTAGTCATGCTTCCAGAGTAGCAATATCCTGTTGCAGATGTTGATAGTCCACTTGAACTTGTATTTTGTGATACAGTGAAATGTCATCAGCATAGAGCAATAAACGAGATCCATCATGAAGTGGAAGTTGTGTTATTCCATCCGAGTAGATGATGAAGAGAAGCACAGATCCTTGAGGTACTCAGGAGATGACAATTTGGGCACTTCCACCTCTCACCATTCACAACTACAAACTGGGACCTCTGATAATCATAGTCATAACCAAATTCAGCAAGTGTTTGTAGCAGAGGTAAATGTGGAACCTTATCAAAAGCCTTTGTCAAGTTACACAACAAACATCCTTTCCTGCTTCAAGAGCCATATGCCATGCATATGTTGCTATAGTATATAGAGCACCAGTAGTGGACTTCTTCAGGAAAGCCCCATTGTTGAGCAGAGATAGGGGTAGTCCTGAAAATTGTCAAGTAGATGAGTTGCACATACTTTTCCTCGCAATAGAGAGCAAAGGAACAGGTCTGTAGTTAGTAGGACTGGATAGTTGTTCAGACGTGGGTATTGGTATGACGTGAGCTACTCTTCACTCTATAGGCAACCAACCCTGAATCAGAGGCAAAGTGAAGATTGCTGTAACTGCAGGTGCAATACTAGCGGCTGTTGACTTCAGCATTTTTGCTGATAATGCCATCAGGACCAGTGGCTTTGTTGGGGTCAACAAATGAAAGAAGAAATTCTACCTCCTCCTCACTGCAAGCAGATCTGAGATCTCATCAGGAGTGGAAAAGTGGCAGCTGTCAGGGACCAGAGTCAGCTTCCCCAGGTGTATCGACAGCTGGCATGTTGTTGAACTGTTTTTGTCGTGCCTGTTTTTGGTTGTTTGTGGTTTGGCGAGGATGTGTGCATATTTTTTTACTTTTATCTTATCTATTTTTTTGCTTCGTATTTTTAATTTGGTTTTTATGGTTGTTATGATAGTGTTTATTTTTCTCCTTGTACCTATTTTTGTGCTTTTACTAAGTGTTGCTAGGGTGAAAGGGTTTCCATTATTCTTGCAATGATGGCCTGTAATGTGTTTATGATGTACTTGTAGGTGCTTGTATACTTTTGTCTGTGTTTCTATTCTTCTTAAGTATCATCATTTGTATACTGGAGTTTGTCCTTTGTCTCCCTTGGTCTGCTAATTTTGACTTTGTTGGTCTTCCTCTTTTGTGGTGCCTCTACTTGTAGCTGTTGCGTTGTGTTTTTTGTCATTGCCACTGAATACCTCCGTAGAGAGGTCGAAACGTTTGGCAGATAAAGTTTGAAAAAAACTTGGGCTAGTGGTCAAGTTTATACTAGTAGCTATGAACAATTGGAAGAACAAAACAGCTCGTGAAATGGGCATTGACGGCTTCAGCCTTTCCTCTAGATGCAACAATGTTAACAACATCATCGTGAACTAGAGTTGGTATGGTGGATTTTCTCTAGAAAGTGTTTTAACAGTTTTCCAAAAAAAAGTCTTATTGAACTTAGGCTTGAGGTTCATTAAAAACGTGCATTTTGACTGACATATACTTGCAACCACTATATTTCTGAGAGACCTATTAAAAAAAGATTTTCTTAGAAGGATTTGATATTAAATCCAGTTCCATGCATCCATTGCTCTATATTTCCATATCTGACCTCATAGGTTTGGTGGGTTTCATCTGGGATACCATTCCAGTGAATGTACTCATACACTCCACCAGGTCTCCCCCTCCACCACAATTGATGAGCACCTGCAGGGCCAGGGCATTTTGAGGAAATGTGTCTTTCTTCATAATCCTTATCCTGTCACTGAATGCAGATGTGGTACCCATTGCCAAACAGGACCCATAGTCTGCAGACAAAAACATTACAGACTATTACAACAGGTGAAGAGGTGAGGAAGGAGGGAAAGAGGGAAGGCGAAAGGGAGCAGTGTCAAAGAACCAAATGTATTACAGATTAGTGTAGCAAGACACAGAGACATACACTGAGGAGTGTTAGTTGTGTGAAACGGTAAGGTAGCTGATGCCATCCTCATCCATCCAGGTGAAGTTTGCAGGGAGGTCAGCTACATTTGTGTAGGTATGAGGCAGTGGCTCTGTTTTCTTTATGAGAACAGGAAAGTGAAATGAAAAAGGAAATATACAACAAAGCAATGTGTACAAGCATGACAAACAAAAGTATGGTTCTGTGGTACGCTCACCATTCTGGAAAGTACGTAGCTGTAATGATGAAAAGCCAGCCAAAAAAAAGCCAAAAAGTGGGCGTATCTGTCCGATTCTGAGTCCGTTCGGAACGGAGAGCCGGTATCCGAACAGACTCAGAATCGGACAGATACACTCAACAGATACGCCCACTTTATATGTAGAGCGGGGAAATGGCCTTCCTTAACCTGCTCCTTGCAGAGGCTCTTGCTGCCGGTCTGGCTAACAGGGCCGAATCCGAAGAGCCGCAGAAGCCTCCGCCTCCCAACTTTTTTGTGCTCCCGAAGGATCCTCAGGCATGGAGGAAATTCCACGAAGCCTGCATCAAAGAAAACCTTGTCATAGCTGTGGAGGTGACCGATAACAGCAAGCCTAACTGCAGGAGAGTGCAGCCGCTGTTTGTAAATGAGGCACATAAGTTCGAGAGTGTCCCGTTTGTACGGGTGGAGATTGAATTTGGTCAGACTTACAAAGAGGTAATTGCTACTGAGAGTACACATAGAATACAAGTAAATTTAAAAAAATTGAAATTTTGAAGGGTATATAGGGATTGCATAAAAAGGAATGGAGACAAAACCTGGATGTAGAGTACATGCTATTATTGTAACTAGTTGTCATGGGAATGATGATGAAGCATGGAGTACCTCATGCCTGATTATGCAACACAAGCCGCTATATTGTTGAGCTGAGTTTCACACACAGAAACCACATGACTTGATCAATGAAGGACCATCACTGACCAAGGAAGGACCACCCCAGACCAATGTGGTACATGTACCATTGGCACATTTAGGACAGAATTTAAACAAACTATAATTATACTCCCTATCCCTGTTATCTGTCTTGTAGCTTTGCACTCCTACACCAACTTGCATACTTTTGTGTAGTGATGGTAGCTTTTTGCTCAAAAATATAGGGCTTGTGTTGCATAATCAGGCATGAGGTAGTAATCATGCCAGTAAGCAAGTTATGTCACACCTACAAATGCAATGAATAACCAAATCAATAGTGTCACCAAGATTTGATTGGGGCTACATCAAAGGCTGTTGCACAAAAGTTTTCATTCCAAGAGTGAAGTAGGATTATAGGTGTCAGAGTTTAGGTTAATACAACAGTTACACTAGAGCAATAATCTCTTGGAATGGGGTCTGACCATCAAACTTAAGATTTTCTGGTGTATGTTTTCATAAAAATGATTGGTGTACACTCAGTGTTAAGGCATGTGGTTTTCTATACATATAAATTATACTGGTTAGTAGCTGTTCAAAGTAGCACTGATGTCATTGTAGCCTTGTAATCCATTTTTGGCTTAAAAAGAGGAGCATGTGTGTTGCATAGCTTAAATGATGTGTTGGTAGCACCATAAAAAAAAAAGAAGAGAAGTCTTAGGGTGCTCCTGGTATGACCTACGTCTGTACATGTAATGATGACACGACCAGTCAGGAATAGTGGTGAATATATTGGGATTGGGGCAGAGATTATGGCATCAGTGTTTGGTACTTTGTCACAGATAGAACACAAAAGTATCAGTTCAAAGCAATTACTAAAAAATGGATTCAGTCCTCTTTTTGCATCTGATATTTTATATCCGTTTTCACTGCACTCAGCTCCGTGACACTTTAGGTGGTGTGGAGTACACTCCTACTATTCTTGTGGTGTTCTTCCATAATGATGGCCTCGAGATTGGCAAAGTTGAGGGAGACATGAAAATTGAAGGAGCTATCAGAACTGGGCAGATGGAAAGGCTGATGCGGAGGTAAATGTAAATATTGTCAACCTTGATTACAAATATGCAATTCATATTGGTGACACAAATCAAAACCTTTGAAATTCCATTATGCAGGTACCTGGAACGCCGTGTTCATCTCAAAACAGTGGAACATCTGGCTCAGCAGTTTTCTCATGTTCAGACAGCAGATAGAGAAAACCAGCTAAAGCAAGCATATGAGGAAGATGTCAAACGACAGATGGAAGAGTCTGAGAAAAGAGAGAGAGAAATAAGAGAAATGCTGTTGGAGGAGGAGAGAAAGAGGAAGGAAGTGGAGCGCAAGAAAAGAGAAGAAGAGATAAAACATGTATGTATGTACATATGCTAGACTAGAAATGGTAACTTCATGTTAGGACTCCATCACAACCAACATACCTATCTTTAGGCTCGCTCTGAGAATGTCAAGAAATTGCTAGATCTTGACCTTAGTTTTGCCAGCACCAAAGACCTCAAGGAGATAATGAAAGGCATGGGAATATCTTATGGTGGCATATTTGAGAAAGGAGAGTTGCGAAAGAAACTGGTGCAGACAGTTCCAGAGCTCCGAATGCACTTACAGTCAAGGTATATTACATTTTTTATTTACAACATCTGTGTTATGGTGCACATGTGGTATGATGGTGATATTCAGCTGCTGCACATGTGGCATGTTTTTTTTTCTATATGGGATGTGATAAAGGTACTCACATATATACTACACACACAATTTTCTATATGGGATGTAATAAAGGTACTCACTTATATACTACACATGCAATAGGCTACAACATTACCGTCAAGGTATAACTATGTAACTTTACAACATGATGCATCACGTACCACAGGCTAGACAGTTTGAAAAAGGATGAGGAGCTGATTGAGCAAGAGCTGAGTGACGTGAAGGAGAGACTAGAGGAGAAGAGGAAGTCTATTGATGAAATTGAACGTGATTTAAAGCCACTTTGAGTTTGATATTGACTGAGACACCATAACGTTATGCCAAAAAGTTGTGTGTTTTTGCTACTCGCACATTTATAGTGGGTTTGTTTGTTACTACTCATTTATACAATGTATTTGTTTATATAGTGCAGCCATCTGGCATCATATATTCATTTAGTTTAAATAAACACCCATTGTAGACATGCTGACCTGTTTGTTTGTCTAGAAAGTGCATACATTCTTGTATATTCATCGCAAAAGTCCATTTGTATCTATGACGACTGTTCTACTAGTCTATTGCTGGCTGAGAAAACCTGTACTTCATTGATATTACTTACCGGATTCTGGTAATGCTTCCTCACCTCTCTAATGAAGAGAAATATATACCTTCCAGTATCTTGGGGAGTCTTGTTTCTTTATGTTCCTATAGAGAGTCAGCAGAGTTATTTGGGTCCATGTCATTCACCTGATAAGAACATGTGTGTGACCATAATGAATAGACATATACTATTCATTCTCACATGAGCATGTGAATATTATGATTTCTCACTAGAGTAAACTACGTATGTTTATATTAGCAAGCTTTGGACTTTGCTTAAAATTTGATAATGCCTTAAAATAACATTTTGTAGAATATTCACTGATCAATGTAGTCACTGGTCAATGTATTCACTGGTTGGTAGCCAATTGTAGAGGTACCGATGTCTTCATGAAATAGCTGTATTGCACTCTTCATACTCACTTAAGGATATCAAATTCAAAGGTGGTGATTGCCACTAAACCCAGAGACTATGACATGAATTATGACAAAAATTATGCATAGAAGGCACCGATTGTGCTTGAAGAGAGAACAACACTTGTGCAGCTGGATTTGTGCCAGTAGAGGCTGGGCTCACTTCTATTCCTCTGTGCAAACAATGACAGGAAGACCAGTGGCATAATGACAAGAATAATTTATGATGTGCTGCAATGCTCCCCTCTCTCCCTTTCTCCCTGCCTGCCTGCCTCTCTCAGCTCTACTTTGTAGAGGTATGGTTTGTTTAACCTTGCTAAGGTTATCTCACTTGCAGCTGAATGATGCCATCTCACTCCCACACTGAGAGTCTATTTCTCTAGACTGGATGCATGTGTACAAGGTGAAGGGTGTCCCCAGAATAATCTAAGTTTGTGTTGTGGTACAGCAAAAACCTGACATGTGATGGGTAAACAGTTTATAATAGGTCACTGCAAGGTAATGTACCACGGAATTGTCATCACTGTATCCCCGAGATTTCATGGAGGATATCCCACACACTTTGCACGTTCTTAACATTTTCCTGTGCCAAGTGTTGAGAGAACAAACATGCAACTGAGGTAATAACGTTTCAAATATAACTATGTTTTTGCAGCGTACCCACGCATGCACAAGAGATTATTCAGAGTGAATCCACAACCAGTTAGTAAATTACAAAAATCATTATAGCACGACGGGCAGACGGAAAACTCCGTCTGGTGACTATGGCCAGCATTCCGAACGTCGCAGGAATGTTGGTGCCACCAATCAGATTGCAGTATTTACATAATTACTACCCGTGTGTACTGGGAGACGTGGGTGGAAACAGGATGCATTTTCAGAAAACCAATCGACGATGCTGTTGCCACTGCAAGACAACCGTCCTACAAAACAAACACGTTGGCTGATCTTTGACACCTGAAGAGTCGCCATCTGCCACCTGCAATCTGTCTACTCGAGGCCCAACTACGCACGTAATACCGTAATCACATTCGGCCTTCAGTACACGCAATGCTGGTAGTCTGGCCAGATGTAATTCCCCGCGTATTACGTCTGCTCGCGAGACTAGGGTTAAGTATGGAAGGTGAAGAAGAATTACTAGCTCTTTGGTCACAATTTTTGTGTAGGCCCAAAAAATATATCCACCCTTTCGTATCATTCATACTTTAGTATCTACATACTTTCGGCAGAGTGTGAGCAACTTTTCTCGCAGTGTTGATAGTAACATAGAAGTACTTCTGCATACATAATGAACAATATCAGTATAAGTAGTGAGCCAATAGCCAGTATTGTAAGGGGATAATAATAAACACACACTTATACTACTATTGTCTTGTATTGCTACTGATGGCGTAGTTCTTTCATCAGCTTTTCAAGAGCACTTTCTTTGTTTTCCTAAAATAATACAGGCGAAAAAGGTTCAGCATGTGATCATACAAGTATTATAGCTGGATACATCGTATGTGAACATACCTCACTGTCGCTGCTGTCTCGGAGCTGTCTAGTACGTCGTTGAGCTTGTGTCATCTCCCTTTCCTGCTCTTTTTCAAACTCCTCTTTCAACCGCTCTTCCCTACTCCTCCTAGCAGCGGCTGCTCCTGCCGCCCCAGCTACCGCCAGACCCAGTGCCAGACGCATGGCCATCTGCTCTGCAAGTTTGTCTGCCATTCTCAGCTTCACTCGCTGCTCTATAAATGCACTAATAAGTGCTTCTGCTGCGCCGCTCCTTATGGCACCGCGAATCTTGTCAGTTCCCTCGATCTTGGCGATTCTTTTCCGGTCTTCTTGAAACAGTACCACCAGAATCGTAGGAGTGTACTCCACTCCGCCGAGGTCTTCCCTGAGCTGTTCGTTAAAAAAAGTTAAAGAGTAAAATGCATGAAAGTATGCTTTATCAACTCTATAAACCTGCCTCATCGTAAGTTCTTCCCAAACCAATCTCAACGCGAAGGAAGGGAACACTCTCAAACTTTCGAGCCAGCTCAATGAACAGCGGCTGTACGGCCCTGCAATTCGCTGTCATGTTGTTGGTTACTTCAATCGCAACTACCATGGTTTCCTTTTCTGATGCGGCTACAAACATTCTCCACGCTCTTGGATCCCTTGGCAAGACGAAAAAGTTTTCCGGAGGCCGCTCCCTAGCCGCCTCACGGGCAAGGCCTGCGGCAATTGCTTCGGCTAGAAGCAGATCCAGGAACGACATTTTTTACGCGAGAGCCAGTGTAGCTTACTGCAGAATGCTACCAGGAATCAGTTTTTCTAGTTATCGCCACAGGATGTCATATAAAATACGTTTCCGGTTTGGAGGGGACAAAGTTTAGTCTGCGTATATCTAGACACAGAAGTATGAACATGGCACTGACTGTGACGTTTGAAGAAGTTGCCATAATATTCTATCTTTCGTCTTGTGACTCTGCTGTCCTCACTCTTTATTGCTTTCTACTAAGAGACGAGGCGCCTAATGCATACTGCTGTTCGCTGTACGACTACTAAGCGTACACGAGAAGGCGTGGCTCCACGATGCTAGCGTACGGTCCTGCGCAATGCGGGCGTGCGCAGTAAATTACATTCCAATTATTATGTTGACGCGTTTACGCGTTTCGCCCCATGCAGCGAAGTTATTTGCCTTGTTCGGCAAGTGAATAATCTTACCTAGTATAATGGGACTGACATTTGCTCAAGATAAAATCAATCAATAGTCTTTGACTTGTTTGCGCACCCTCGAGTCACTACAGTTTAAAACGTTCACAACCGCCATATGGGAGGTCTTTCCATCGTAAGAAAAAGGTTTTATTCACAGAACAAGTTGCAATCATGCAATGCATGCAACACACCACACACTGACTGTCGTAAAAGTCTTTCGCCATCATGTCAGAATCAAATGACGTAGTTCTATATGACACGAATAAATGTAAGAAAACACTAAAGGAGGAAAACCACAGCTGATATTAGTTTCCGAACTCTCATTATTGTTGCAGCATTTCCACACTGATTTCAACAGCAAGCCACTGCTACATGTACTGGTGGTAGAGACAGGAGGAAGGGAAGGAGGAAGCAAGAGCAAAATAGAACACAGATCTCAAGAACAGTTGTTATTGCAAGTCCCAACACATTGCATTCTTCAGGCTGAGACAGGGCTGGCTCAGCAGCTGCAAGATTGAGTAGCATAATATGCATTACTAAGATTTTCCGTACCTCAGCCATTGCTAGGCACTAACGTTCATAGTCATAGCCATCTACAAAAATGTGACTTGTGATACACAACTTTATTTGTTTATTTTTCTGTTCACACTTCATTCATAGTACCTGCTGACAGTCCATTGGTCTTATGCATAGGCGTAGGAAGCATGCAACATTGGGGGGGGGGGGGGGGGGGCTGTGGCAGCGTACTTAGCGCGCGCCGAGATTTTATAAGGTCAGAGTCACGAAGACTCATGCCTTCTTTATAATTCGCGAATATCTTACAAACAAGAGCAAAGCATAAGCAAAATAGTATGTCAGTACTGTAAAACATGACCTGACAGTTCGGGAATATATGTAACGGAGAGCTCTAGTCTGAATATACTACATCGTTCCAAAGTACGGTCCGTCGTTCATTTACAGCCACAACAGCAGCAGCAATTTTTGACAGATCCATGGCGTATATCCTTCCCTTGTAGCAGTAGAGGAGAAGATGATTCAATCTCTCTTGTGTCATGGACGACCGAAGGAAGATTTTTACTCTACGTGAAGTAGCGCGTGCGTAAGCCCGCGACTGTGTTTCGTTGAGTGTGCATGAGCCTTTTTGGGCGTGACGTCTATATTCCGTGAAATTGCTAGCAGCTACAGCACCTTTAGACCTCCCGGTGTCTGTGTTACGTTTTGCTAACAGTGCATGATTAGTGTCGATATTGATTATTCACATTCTCATGAATACTTACAATAATAGAAGCACGAAATGGAATATTAGTTGAGCTGTTGTACAAGTAAGAATATACACCTTGGAGTATCTTCGATATATACCAATATCAGCTCAGTGCTTGTGTATTCTATTCATTTTTTGTGGACTTCACTTTTAGCCATCCCTCTGCCCTATCCTCATGACTCTTTTATCTACGTATGCCACTAACAGTTTATTACACAATTTAATATTTCATGTACATCCACTAAAAGGCCTGCAATCATGCTAAAACTATATGCTTATTTCTGTTGTGTTCGGTGTTCACATGACACAATCTAGGCGCATATTTCCATAAAATGTTCTTCTGCGAAAGTGTCTTTGTAAGGTATTACGGGGCACTTAGATCTTCCTCCAGCTTACGAATGGCCTTCGCTTTATTCTCCATCTGTGCCTTGAGAGAATCCATTTCTATATCAAGCTTAACCTTCTCTTCTTTCAGCTTCTTTAACCTATACAAATATTATGAAAGAATAACATTGGTTACAGAGTATGTTGAAGAGGTACATACTTTGACACTCACTTTGACTCCATATCAGACTTCAACTCTGGCACATTCTTTATAAGTCTCTTTTTGAGTTCAGAGACATTCCTGGCCCCTTTTGTATCTATACCCAATCCATCCATTATGTTTCGAAGGTCATGCTCCTTCACACTTTCCATGTCCAGCTGCAGTAGCATACCCACTTTTCCAGCCCGGCTTTCCTTCTTTTTCTTCTCTTCCTATATGAAAGTATACTGAACATACTCAATAATGAAAGGGTTCTGAAAGAGCATGAGAGCTAGGATGCCCCAGTCAGGAGTATGTGCTAAATTCTTAACTTTTGCATAGCACCATGTGAGAGATACATTATTGTCATGCAGTACACACCTCAATCCTCGCTTCTTCTTCAGACAGCTCCCTTATTTGAAGCTCCTTTGTGCGTTGCTCTGACTCTTTAAGCTCCCTTACCATCTCCTCTTCAAATTCTTCCTTCAGCTGCTGCTCTCTGCTTTTCCTTGCACTGCCAGCACCAGCAATTGCCAGCCCCACCGCCATACGCAGGGCCAGTTGCTCTGCAAGCTTTTCTGCCATCTTCATTTTCACTCGCTGCTCCATGAAGGCATGAATGATCTTCTCTGCATTGCCACTCCTCATAGCAATCCGAATTTTATCAGCCCCTTCAATCTTGGCAATTCTCTTTCCATCATCTTCAAAAAACACAATAAGGACCGTGGGAGTATACTGCACTCCACCGAGATCTTTCCTCAGCTATACGTACAAAAAGAAGAAGATGCACTGGCACACGTCAGAGAAAACAATTTGCTTATACCTCATCGTAAGTCTTCCCTGGACCAATTTCAACACGAAGAAACGGAAGACTTTCAAACTTCCGTGCCAACTCCATAAACAATGGCTGAACAGCCCTGCAATTCCCAGCCCTGTTGTCGGTTACTTCGATAGCCACAACCATATTTTCTTTCTGAGAAGCTGCTTGAAACCTCTTCCAAGCTGCCGTATCATCGGGTAGCACGAAGAAATTCTCCGGTGGTGGTTGCCTTTCTCTAGCCGCCTCACGAGCGAGGCCAGCAGCGATTGCCTCGGCGAGAAGGAGATCGAGGAAGGACATTGCTCGCACTCTCAGAGATATACGTTTGTGGAGCAGTTTTTACGCCGTCGCTCTGTTGCGCACGATATCTATAGTGACCAGCCATCTCGTGAATACCTGCACAAGAATTAATTCATGAACAATGTTTGACTACGGTTTGAAAGTTTATTAGTAGTATTTCTGTTGCCTCTAACTGGCTGCAGACTTGGTCGCTAGTTTCAAACAAGGAGTGGGCGGATCTAGCTGACGTCCAATTCTGAATCTGCTCGGAACGGAGACTACCACTATCCTCGTGACCAGCTCGGGTGTGTGGAAGCGTTGAACATGAAGTGTGTTGCTTGTTTGGCGTTTGCAGCAATCCTGATTACAACGGAAGCTGTTCTGCATAAGCCGTGCAGGACCCCCAAGAGTGAGTAGGGCATATCTCCTAGAGTGGAAGAGTGATGCCCAATTGGCTTGCTAAGTGCTTTAACTTCTTTCTCGCCCTTGCAGCTACTTTCGAGAATGGTGAGCGTATCACAGAGCCACTACCCCATACCTACACAAATGTAGCTGACCTCCCTGCCAACTTCACCTGGATGGATGAGGATGGCGTCAACTACCTTACTGTCTCACGCAACCAGCACATTCCTCAGTGTATGTTTCATGATTTAGTCTGTAGTGCATGTACCTCTCTCTCTCTCTCTCTCTCTCTCTCTCTCTCCCTCTCTCTCTCTCTCTCTCTCTCTCTCTCTCTCTCTCTCTCTCTCTCTCTCTCTCTCTCTCTCTCTCTCTCTCTCTCCTCTCCCTCCCTCCCTCCCTCCCTCCCTCTGCTCCTTTCCTGCATTCCATCACTCCCTCTTTCCCTCTTCACCATTCACTTTTGCTCTCACAATCTGATACTCTTTCCACAGACTGTGGCTCCTGCTGGGCAATGGGTACCACATCTGCACTCAGTGACAGGATTAGGATTATGAAGAAAGACTCATTTCCTCAAATTGACCTGGCCCCACAAGTGCTCATCAACTGTGGTGGAGGGGGAGACTGTGATGGAGGAAACCCTGGTGGAGTGTATGAGTACATCCACCGAAGTGGTATCCCAGATGAAACCTGCCAGAACTATGAGGTCAGATATGCCTTTGAGGAAGTGATGTCAAATGTGAAGTATTGCAAGGAGCAGTGTGTACATGCATGTTGATTGAAAAGACTGCATGTACATGTATAGCAATATGACCATATTCATAACAATGTACGTGTAGGAATGGCAATGCAACACAACTTGAGTGCAAGTTATCAAGGCAGGGTAGTGATGATGATATCAAATGTAAAATGTACAGCAAATTCTTTTTGACATGTCATAGTGAATCATCGCTGACATACAAGTTCTAAACAGAAAGTAAAGAATCAAGCAGTTTTGTGTTTGCTTGGTCTTAACATTAGTGGTGCTTTTCATTCATTTTTTGGGTCTTGTAGGGTACAGATGCACTGAAATGTTTTAGAAAGCTTTGGACTTGGTGTTTTCAAACCTTCCATACATGTATATGCAGGTTGCTTGCCCTGTCTGTGCAATGCCTATGTACATGTACATGTACATGTATATGTAGAGTCTGTCAACTCTCTCTTGGTCTCTACACATGCACATGTAATGCAATTGAGTAATAGCATCTGACACAGGTCACTGCTTTCTCACTGTCTTTGATATAATTGTTATGCCTTAGTTCTGTAATGGTTCATTTAGGAAAATGAGATGCCATGTTTTTCATTTACATGTGTACTTCTCTACTGTAGGCTAAGAATATGAAATGTGAACCTCTTGGTATCTGTGAGACCTGTACACCAGAAAAGGTGAGGAAAGTGTGCTGCTCATATACACATACATCTAGCTAGGTTTCACATGAGTAAACTACAACTAGAAATATACATTTGAGGATCACTCTGAGAAACACATTTGACACATGTACATGTATACTACATTTCTTAAGAGTCTTGATGTTCAGAGTCATGGAGAATGTGTTATATTGGATAATTATGTAAATCCTCTTTCTAACCAGCTATCGCATTGCTTTTACTGCCTGTGTTACATACTCAATGAAGATTGCAAGCAAATAGCTGGCTTACTGTTTGTTTTGTGCAACATACAGCATTTTATGTAGCTATTGTTATTGTATAATTAGAACTCGTCTTAGAGACTATGTGTGTGTTGCCTGAAGTCTACCTTCAATCAGTGTCTAACACATGTGCCAGCCCTGCATGTATATGTACATGTACGTACATACATGTACATATGTTCGTACATTCATAAACACATTCATAGTACAGAGTCCAATTTTGCGGCACGTATTGCTGTGCAAAATAATAATTCCTGCATTACAAAGCTAGTGGTCTTCGCGAAAATTTATCGCCGCGAAAATATAACCACTCTATAAAGTGTGCAGTACATGTAAGTACTCATGTACAGGCCCACAGGATGATCGATGCATGAGGTCAGGTTGTGTATATAGTGTTCACATGCAGGCACTCTTAAATTAGCATGCCCACTTTCAAGGTACATCGATAAACCTCATGCTCAGTGATGTGTGGTTCTGCCAGAATAGCTCCCAGTGTTATGAAGTCTGGTGGGCAATACTGTATTGTTATACATGATTGAATAATTGAGACTCATTAAACAAAGCAAGGCAACACAACAACTGCAACTGAGACAGCTCACTTTTTCTTCTTTTCAAAGAAAAAGTGAGCTGCCCCAGATGGGATTCAAACCCACGTCACTGTTTCTCTAGACCAGTACTCTGTTCACTAAGCTACAGAGGCAGCTCAGTGGTTGTGGGTTGAATACAAGGCAAGGCAAGTACACGGATCTCTAACCACCTGATAAACAGGGAAAACTCTTGCATAAAAACTCCTATTTAGAGAACACTACATCATCCTAAAGGGACAACACAGGGCTAATGAAGGACTGCAGAGGACTAACATAACAGCTTGTAAACATGTACATGTACATGTACATAATACAACACAAATGTTAAAACTGCTGAATATAACCAGGTAGTAGATAATAGAAATGCGATAGAAATGTCTAGATAAAAAGTTCAAAGAAGAGGTTAAACCACCATGAAATTTTGAATATAAAGTAGTTCCCAAAAGGATTAAAACGTGATAGAAATGTAGGATAAAAGTTCAGATGTACAAGTACATCTAGTATATTCATGCAATATGGGAGAGGGCAAGGTAGACACAGTAGCTTGTGGGAGGAGGAAGGGATGGAAGTCACGCTTCATTTTTATGCATGTACAGTGTCCCTTTAGCCACTCTTTACCTAGCGGGGTCCTCGGATTCTGTTTGCCTAGAGTCATGCTCAGTAGAGACTACAGCCTAATGAGCATTCACAAATTATCAAGGCATTCAAATGCACACGTATGACTGTGTCAGCACCATCCCAGCATAATAGAGTGCACTGACTCTCTGATACATGTATATACACACCCATCTTGTGAACTGTAATATGCACTCAAGGAGGTCACTAACACAATACATGTATGTGCTAATCAGACATGTTTCTTGCTTCTGCAGTGTACCCAGATCACAGACTACCCAACCTACTGGGTAGGGGACTATGGGTCAGTGAGGGGGGCAGATGACATGAAGGCAGAGATATATCAGCGAGGGCCCATTGGGTGTGGTATTGATGCCACTGAGAAGCTAGAGGAGTACAAGGGAGGGATATTCTCTGAGTTCAAGCTCCTACCAATGATTAACCATGAAGTGTCTGTGAGTACATTGATTATACCCTGACATGTAGGCTAGATAATGCTACAGTAAACATGTGCATGTATATGTATTTATATACAGTATGTACATGTACATGTACATGGATGTACTGAACAACATCAGTGCTCACCATTCCTCTCTACTTCCTTCTCTTCAGGTTGTAGGATGGGGTGTTGAAGGTGGTGTGGAGTTCTGGTATGTTCGCAACTCTTGGGGAACCTACTGGGGAGAGGATGGTTTTGCCAGGATCATGATGCATAAGGTACATGTACATGTACATGTACGTATGTGTACATTTGCATTGTGTGGCTAACTGCTGTGGTTAATCCACACAGTCTTATTTGTATAGGACCAGATCTCCATTGTAACAACCCTCAAACCTACATGTACATGTACATGCCTTGTATTCTATATAGCTCTCCATGAACATGATAATACTGTGTCCATCCTGTTTACAACTGTATAGTTTTAAGCGATCAGACACACAGCAGGCAGGCAACAATAAGGTCTTATATCCTGACTTTCTGAATCATGGTTGATGAGTGAGAGAGATTTTCTCTCCCCACCTCAGTTAGCCAGTGTGCATGTTTAACATCTACATGTAGGTCTAAGGGCTCTTCATGGCCTAGGGAGTTGTGGTTCTCGATCTATTCATGTACACACGTGTTTTTGAGGTGATTTTTCCCATGGTGTTTGTGGTAGATGAAATTTGTAATTCTCACTTTGCTTATATACGCATGTGTGTCACTTCTCAATATGGATTGTTTTCAGCCGAACATGTAGTCAGTGTGGACATGATATTGGGCATTCAAACAGATTTCAGTACATATTCAATCCACCATAGTCCACCAAGGAAACAACCTGATGGTCAATACTCATAGGAGAATACATGTACATTTTGTACACAGCATATGTGATTGTGAAGCACACACACACACACACACACACACACACACACACACACACACACACACACACACACACACACACACACACACACACACACACACACACACACACACAGGACAACCTGGGTCTGGAGACAGACTGTGACTGGGGAGTGCCATTGCTGCACAAGCCAACTGAGACTCAACACAAGGTGCCGAAGGGAACATTCCATGACTACAACAACCCATGTGTGAAGAGAAGTAAGGTGAGGAATATGTATACATGTATGTATATGCATCTGGTACTGCAGTATTTACTCTGTACACTATGTACATGTATACCCTACATGTGTTAATGAATGTATGTTTGGAATGATCTTGTGGAAATTGATTTTGACTACATACATGTAAGTAGAGAGGGGATAAATTCTGATGTACATGTACATTGTAAATATGCTTGTACACAGATATTGTGTGTGTGCATGTATATATGTGGTGCAGGTCAATGTGTGACATCATAGGGAATAAACATATTACATTCCACGTGGTACACGTGGTTCATGCTTCACAATGATGCCTCTGTACCCTGCTACTTGCACCTTCTCCATGGCAAACAAGAGGTGCATGTACATGTATGAGCCTCACTTTTCCCCAGTGTGCCTGTGTAATACTTCTCTGGTATCCTTTCATATGCGTGCATGCCAGGTTGTGCAGGCACCTTGTATACTGTATGATGGTGAAAAATATCATAGGGTGGAAATTTTCATGACTCCTGGCCAACCCCCAAATAATGAAATTTAGCACCCCACCCCACAAGAATTTATGAAGAATTTAATTATGGTATAGATGTACAGTGTATGTGCAGCTTCATGTACATGTACATGTAGAATGTAGAAGGCTGCTCGTGGCATGGTTATCACATTGCAGTGTTACATACATGGTAGCACGTGAGAACAATGGAAAATTGCGTGGTGTATTAGTGGAGTAGTCTAAGTAGGTGTGAAAAGTAGCGGGCAATATGACTGTCATATTGCCCACTACTTTTCACACCTAGTACTCTAGGCCTAGCCCTGAAGCATAGATATTACCTGTGGAAGGTATATTATCTAGGCCTGAAGGCACTAGTGAATACGGTGACATCAAAAGTGGTTTGTCCTCGAGTCGACGGCTAGGCCTGTGGTGAGGGCAAGTGAGCAGTATGGAAAAAGACCCAGACTTCGCTTACTGAAGTAGTGCAAAAGGTCTGAGAGGCCGGGAACATGCAGCAGCCGCTTTCCTCCTGTGGACTTATGCCTGGCGTTTCTCCACTCACTAAAACAGCTTACAGTTTTTCACGGCACGAAAACATCTAAGCCATGTCTTGGTTGGAAAGTGGCTGCTGCATGCCTCTCAGACCTTGTGCACTTCTTCCTTGAGCAAAAGTCCGGGCCTGCCTTTTTCCATCCCTCCTTAGCCCTTGCCGCAAGCCTTGCCTTTGACGTCCCTGTTTCTTAGCAACAATCGCTTATCCAGGATACAAGGTACTAGTAGCACGCCTTTCACGTATGCGCTCAGTAATATCAGGAGCTTGTGAGCAGTGCTGCTCATAAGCTCCTGGTAATATTGCGTAATCCCTCGGGCTACACCCTTGAGATAACGCAATATTACTTCACGCATATATGTGAAAGAGCCCTGGTAGGTGTGCTACTACTATAGCTGATTACCTTACGGCCTACAGTACTGTGTCTTGCATGCTGGTCTGTCAATATGTTATGGGCTCAGCACAATTGAATTGTGTGCAGTTTTCATTCCATGGTCTCTGTCCTTTTGCACATGATGCTACAAAGCATCCCTTTAACCTTTGCTCCCAACCTTGTGCAGTGCAAGTGACATTGAAAGTTTTTTTTTGTGAAAGTATATATTACAAGTGTTTTCTCCTCTCACAGGGATCCCGACCCAGCCATGTAGTGTCTCCCCTGCCTCACACATACATCAGTCCAGCAGATCTGCCTACTTTTTATGACCCTCGAAACATCAGTGGTCGAGACTTCACCACAGTCAATAGGAACCAGCACATTCCACAATGTATGTGAGTCTGAGAAGCTACAGGACTTAATTGGTGCCCGCATGCTGTACATACATGTATACTATATAAATACGTACATGTATATGTATATGCATACACTATATAAAAGACATTCAGCTAGAGACTTACATTGTCATGAATTACCTGTGTACATGTGTGCTTGTAGCCACTTGCACATCCAGTTGGGTCAAAGTCACAGCCAATATAGAGTACAGTAAGAATTACTCTGTTGACACTGGTGAGGAAGGAAACTGTAATGTAAACTAAAATGTAAACTTCCGTCCGGGCATTGAACCCGGCACCCAGAGACTGGGAGTCCAGTACACTGCTCACCAGGCCATTACCCATGACAAAAGTTTATCTCCCCATTCTTTCCTATGTACTACCAGTGGTCGTTGTTGAGTTTGCCAACCTGACACTGACAGACCCCCCAAATCTTGTGCCGTCAGAACCCCTTTAGGGGTCGACCAGAACACCTCCCCATCAGGGGAGGAGCCAAGATGCGAGGATTTTCCGTCCAGATATTATGGCCTGGTGCTTAGTGTACTGGACTCCCAGTCTCTGGGTGCCGGGTTCGATGCCTGGACGGATGTTTATCTCTCCTTCCTCATCTGTGTCAACAGAGTAATTCTTACCATACCATCTCCAGGTGGACTAAGATTTTCCTAACATAGAGTACATTACACAGGTTCTATTGGATTCAAATGTACATGTACATGTACACGATTGTATATTTGAGACTCATCAAACAAGGCAAGGCAACACAACAACAACAACCTGAGACAGCTCACTTTCTCTTCTTTTCAAGTGAGCTGCCCCAGGTGGGGTTCGAACCTACATCACTGTTTCTCTAAACCAGTGCTCTTACCACTAAGCTACCGAGGCAGCTAAGTGGTTGTGGTTCGAATTAGGCAATACAAGGCAAGGCAAGTGTCTCTATACCACCTGATGAACAGGGGAACTCTAACTTAGTACATGTACATGTACATGTATATGATCATATACCACCTGTCAGTAGTTCACAGAGAGGAATGGAGAAAGATATGTAACAAGCTTCATTTTGATATTAGCTATATACATGATTAAATCTATGAGACCTATTCAATACAAAGCAAGGCAACACACCACCACCTGAGACGGCTCACTTTCTCCTCTTTTGAAAGAAAAAGTGAGCTGCCCCAGGTGGGATTCAACACCTCTGTTCTCTAGACGAGTGCTCTACCACTAAGCTACCGAGGCAGCTCAGTGACTGGCGGTCGAATTAGACAATATAAGGCAAGGCAAGACATCTCTACCCCCTGATAAACAGGAGAAACTCTAACTTAGCATGTAGGAGAAGGCCGGGGTAATTAAACCACCAATGATGCCAATCTCCAAGCTTAGTGGGTACATGATTAAATCTATGAGACCTATTCAATACAAAGCAAGGCAACACAACAACGCCACATGAGACAGCTCACTTTCTCTTCTTTTGAAAGAAAAAGTGAGCTGCCCCAGGTGGGAAGGGTGGGATACATGTTAATCGTATGACGTACATGTATATATTCTCTATGGAAGAGACTGTACGAACAGAGTGCAACATTCGACGATATTGCACATTACTTAGGGTGATATTGCACATTGCTAAGGCTGATATTGCACTCCTCATAGAAACTATGTACATCGTACGATTAACAATTAATAGCACGGTTGAGAATGCAATATGGGATTAATAGCACTCGTAACTAGCACTGGTAACGCAAATAGCACTTGGCTTCACCTCATGCAATTTCACGTCTTACCAGTGCCAGTTACTCGTGCTATTAATCCCCATATTGCACTCTCAACCGTGCTATTAACTATACATGTACATGTACATGTATATTCAGTCATTGAGACAAGGCACAGCAAGGCAACTATGCCTTAAGGTGGCGGGTACACCAATTTTTGCCTTTTTTTACTATTTAATTTCTTCTTACCAGGTTACCAAAACAATTTCTACTTTTTACTGCATATTCATAATCATAGTAGGAGTACTTAGAAAAAGTTTCATTAATATCAGAAGTACCGCCTACTAGTTATTAATTATTCATTAACAAATTGTTTTTTTACGTCTGTTTGCTACAAGAATACTTTGCCTCAGCTCAAACTTCTCCAGCGCCATCTAGCAGTTGGTTGGTAGGAAACTACGTATGGATTCCGCGATAGGCCATTCATAGCTTGCGTCACGTGAAGTTACGTCTGAATTCTGGGTTTCCTCACCACAAAATGACTCAGTACTCCAAAACCGGAAATGGATTAGCTATACACACGGACATGTACACGTACATTAATTACACGCAGCGCTGGCAAGCGCACGGCAACACTTACGTATGTGTGGGCGTATTGCATAACTGTGGTAACCGCAAGCAATGAATAATTTGCATGTTTAAGTACTGTACCCGCCACCTTAAGACAACTCTTCTTTTTCCCAAGAGAAAAAGAAGAGCTGCCTCAGGTGGGACTTGAACACACAACATTCTGTGTACTAGGCAAGACATGTACATTGTAATTATGAAACCACAGTTGGGAAGTGTGTGTGTGTGTGTGTGTGTGTGTGTGTGTGTTTGGGGGGGTGAGAAAGGTGAGGTAGGGAAAGAGAAGGGGGAGGAAGAGACGGTATAGAGTGTGGGAGGCCCTTGTCAGCGTCATCAAAGTGCATGGCTGCCGGGTATCTGCATAGGCTTTGTATGAACACATGCCCAGCGTGCCTGTCTATAGTTTGAGTGTGTGTGTGTGTGTGTGTGTGTGTGTGTGTGAGAGAGATATATCCCCATTGTTGCCCAATGATACCCTCTAGATGTAGCTTTTCAGTTCTGCTTTGAAGACTCTTTCTAAGACATGAATTTGGCCAGTGAATACTGCAGAAAAGCCCATGTATATAGACAGTGCATTGGGCTAATCCTTGTCTGGTTACATGATTATTGGCCTCCAGATTTTAATTGAGCTCCCGAGAGCCTGGCTGACTGGACTACATCACGACTATTATACGTGTACATGTGCATATTCCATGTACGTACATGTACATACATTTGTACATGTACATGTATACAATAATTGTTTCATGCATAATGAACTGAAATATTTATTGCACACTTCGCTGCAGACTGTGGGTCCTGTTGGGCAATGGGCACCACCTCTGCCCTCAGCGACAGAATCAAGATGATGAGGAAGGCTGCATTCCCTGATATCAACCTCTCCCCTCAAGTTCTCATCGACTGTGTTACAGTAAGACCCCACATACCACATACCATTAACATGCACATTTGCTTGTACACTCAAGCTAAAGCCGGAGTTTGAAGACGAACACCTTACATACAGCGGTAACTCATGGGTGGTGCTTTCCAGATAAGGACAGTGCATAGTGTTCACATATTATAAAGAGAGCCTCATTGAGTAATTACAATGTACATACATTACACCAAACAAGTCTTGGTTATACATGTATCTCAACTCCATAGTGTGTAACAGTCTTTTGCCCTTTCTATTTTCAGGGGAAGGGTTAACACTATGGTGCGTGTGTATGTGCATTATTGGTTTGTATACCTGTAACATGCAATACCAGATATTTCCCCATGTACAGTACTGTAGTTACTACCACTGCTTGTCTCCACTCACATTCATGTACAAATGTGTGTACCTACATGTACATGTATATCTGGTACCTCTACTCACGATTAGCTTCCAGCTTGCATGGAATTGTTATGTTTGTCCACTGTATGTACTGTAACTATTGTTCTAACATCTCTTAAGTCTCGATGCTACCATTTTTACATGCCTCCATTGAGTGCTATGTATACATGTACCTCTTGATTGCAGGCCAACAACAGCAAAGGCTGTGATGGTGGTGATCCTACTGCCGCATACTCGTGGATCCTGCAGAATGGCATTCCAGATGATACCTGTACCAATTATCTGGCCAAGACCCAAAAATGCACCACAGAAGACATCTGTAGGAACTGCCAACCAGAGGGAGGTTGCACTGCAGTCTCCGATCACCCCACTGTAAGTATATGTACATGTACATGTACATGGAAACACTGAGCAATGTTGGGAGATTCAATAATCGAGTTCATGATAGATATGTGTATAGTGCACTACATAAGAAGAAAGGAGAAAGAAAAGAATAAAAGAGAATCAACTTGATGACTTGCAACAGCTTAGAAAAATGTATACATGTACACTCTCTCAGCCTCAAAGACTTAGAAAAAAATATGTACTCTCAGCCTCAGCAGCTTAGAAAATACAAACCATACATGCACATGTACATGACATGTATATACATGTATGTGCTCTAGACCTTTGACATACACGCACATGTACTTGTATACATGTATGTGCTCTAGACCTTTGACATACACACACATGTACTTGTATATATATGCACATGCTGTTGTGTTGCCTTGCTTTCCTTTGATGTGTTGAATAATGTGATCATGTTACATACATGTAGTTGATAGTCATCTGTCTACCTTTCAAATGTTACTTCAAAGATACATGTAATTAATCTAACAGGGTTTTTTACATACCACAGCATATTCATGTTCACTGCAATAGTATGTCCTTTCCTTCATTTTCATGTTATTGTGTACATTATCTCCTCCAGTATTACATCACTGAACATGGACAGTTGTTTGGCCTGGACCACATGATGGCTGAGATGTATGCTCGTGGACCCATTGCCTGCACTATTGCTGTCACTGATGCTTTTGAACAGTACACTGGAGGCATCTTCAATGATACAACTCATGCTAGAGTAAGAACCAGTGCTACAGAAGGTTATGTACATGTACATGCACATGTACTAGGTAAAGCACCTGTGTGAGTACTCTACGGCAATTATTGGGCGTGGGGAAAGTTCAAGAAGGTCATGTAGCACGAGCGCAAAGTGCGAGTGCTACATGAGCTTCGAGAACTTTCCCAAGCCCAATAATTGCCATAGTGTACGAGCGTACCAGTGCTTTATCTGGTTTGTAGTCTAGTAGCTCAGGCAGCAAGGAGATCGGTGCTGTTCGAACGGGATGGAAATCCAGAAACAAACCGCCGTGACTCGTGACACTCGAATCAAACCTTGTATGTGACAGCTACTGGACAACAATCCCAAGCCTGCTTGCTCCACGTCCAGATTGGAACGATAGATTTGAACATCACGGCGGCGTTCTTCATTTGTTTCTGGATTTGCATCCCATCTGAATGGCACTAAGCTACCTTGTTGCCCAGCTGACTGGACTAGAAACCAGTAAAAGTGCCCATACGTTCGTACTCTACAGTAATTACGTCATCTCTCCCAACTGTGCTCTATTTTCCCAATTAATAGGGTGCTAACCACTAATTGGTGCCTTAATTATCTAAACTGACAAGCCTCAGCTGCACTCTCCATGGGAATTGTAGTAACAGTTTTTCCTTTGATCTTGTAAGACTTCAGACTATGCATGGGTAAGATATGTGTGGGCATTCACTACAAGCTAAATTCAAGTGTTGTAGTCCTTATGCATTAGCAAATACATTTAGTGCAAACCATAGTGATACTGTGGATGTCTTCTGTATGACTGTAATTGATGTGATGTGGTTGTTTTTGCAGGGTCTAGACCATGAGATATCCGTGGTTGGGTGGGGAGAAGAGAATGGAGTTCCATACTGGATTGGACGAAACTCTTGTAAGTTGTTGTGTACATGTGTGTACATTTGTGCACATGTACAAGTCCAAACCTCTACTATTCAGTTATTTGCAAGGTACACTAGATACTGTATTACAGACATGTGATTGATCTTGAGGTACAATACACAAGTGTACAACTTTGGTGCAAACACCTCATAGGTACTCATTTCAATGTGCATATGCATACACAATGATATATGAACTATCATGTGCATAGTGCACCACAATCAAAGAAAGAAGAGAACAGAGAAGAAAGAAAGAAGAAGAAACACACTATAAAACAACATAAGATCCACAGCAACCTCAATGGTTTAGAAAAATATTGTTTAATATTTGGAAAACAGTGTCGATGGCTTAGAAGAAACATGTACATGCCAGTAGTTAGCTTGAACCAACCCTGTCGTGTGCATGTCAGAAACCAGCCAGGCCACATCCCACTGACTGCAGACCTACTGTACGTGTAGCCTCATCCCCACCCTGTCGTCAGGGCTAAGGCTAGCCTGTCTCGGACTTCAGCAAGCGGGACAGCCCTAGCCTTCCCTCCCCTAGCCCTAACCTCTCCTGTTTGCTGGGAGAGTTTGGTTCCGCAAGACTGGCTAGCCCTAACCTAGTGCTACCTTGTCATATACCGAAGGAAATCTAGCGTAGTAAAAGCTCTTAACCTCATTGTCTCTCTCCCCAGATTGAGGCAAGGCTACATGTATTTTCAGAATGTGGCATAAATGTGCACTATGCAGTAGTTGTCTATTATGTGGTACAGCTGCTCTCCTCCATTGGTCTCTTCCATATTCCGGGTATATAGAGGCTCAGGGATTTGGACTTCGTTCACCAGACCGTCTTTCATGTGGGCACATGTGGCGGGGTGTGGAGGAGACTAGCCTAGGAGAAATGTAGCCTCATCCCCAGGCTTCCCCCCACGCACGATGTAGATACATGTACGTGACCTTAGCCACAGGGTCAAAGGTTGTGCATAAATTCACTTGAACAGAGGGCCTGGGAATGAGGCTAGGAGAAATGTACAACAATGACTTAACTAACTCCTGATTAGGAGTCTAATAGTTGGATGTGAAGCATCAACTTACTGCTCTTCAGAAAGTACAATGTTACCATGCGATGGATGTTACTGTTAGTCACTGATAGTTGAAGGGAATAATATGGGTGATGTATGGTAAGGAATTGAATATTGGGTCATTTTGAAGAAATAATGTGCGCATCCTTAACACACACACACACACACACACACACACACACACACACACACACACACACAACGCACGCATGCACACATGTGCACACTTGTGTATTGTACCTCAATAAGTGCTCATGTTTCTAGTCCATGTTAGAACCTATTTGCATGTGACTAACTCTCTCTCCTCATTACAGGGGGAACATACTGGGGAGAGATGGGATGGTTCAGGTACAGTTCTACGTCAGGTCTACTATACATGACATAACAAATCTATCCTGGTATAAAAATTTGTATGATGCTTCAGCTTCTAGACCTTACTCATATGTTTCAATGAAAAGAATTCTTGCTGTCACTTTGCAGGATCGTACGTGGCGATGACAACCTTGGCATTGAAAGCCAAGGGTGTGACTGGGCTGTGCCCAAAGCTATTGAATGATGTGCATACATTGTACATATAACACTGAGGAGGAAGACTGTACACTGTTGTGATAGATATTTATTGTATCGATTATTCCAGTGCATGTTCTATAGCAGTTTTTATTCTTGTAATTTTGATATTAATTTTATGCATTGCTGGTCTCAAATGCTGCAGCACTGGGATTGGGTGCACTGTAAGCAACACCCTACTCTCTAGAGCCAACTCCCTCAGAACTGCATATCACCTGTTGACCACACTGATAGTACTCAATAGTATACTGATAGTATGGTATTTGACAACTGTTCATGGCATTGTTTCACAGTAGGCTAAGCTGGAGTACCCAAAAAGCTGCACAATATCTTAGCTTTATGCAGGTCAAACTACTTATCACTCCAGTTACAAGTCTTAAAATTAATCATAAAGTAATAAGGGTACACAACATAACCATAGATAGTGCATAAGGTTACATGTCTACACGTATTTACACCAGGCCAAGCCTCTATGTACTGTAATATGACTTGTATCTACTTCCGGAATACTATTCAGTGGTGTGCTTTGGCCAAGTTCAGAGACAACCTCTATACAAAGGTCAATAGATGTACCCCCATGTGACACCAGATGCAGTACAATAACCTACTCACTGGTCTGCACTAACATTGTTCATGGTGTAGTCGACATCCCTCCATGACGGATAGTGCATGCATAGCAATATCCATTGTATTAATTTTGTGTATGCCACTGTTCAAGGTATATATAGTTCTAGAGTATAGACAATGTCATTCATCAAGCCACATATATACACAGATTGCCATAATATCTATTATCATAGCTTTGCCACCACCTTGATTTTCCCTCCAAGACACTTTTCAACTAGACCAGTGACCTCGAGAGCACACCCCCAACTGGTAATATAGCCTTGTCCTCCATGTCCATAGTTGTGAATGATGACTGGAGAAGATTCACTTTCCATTTCTAGTCGTACAGTGTCTCTGACTGGACGCAGACATGCCCACTCATCCACCACCTCTGCTCCCTCCAGTTGTGGGCAGAGCTCCAGACACTTTTCATATATTGCATCAGTCGTAGTAGCATCTGTTTCTGTTGACCAATTGTGAGGCTGGGCAGTTCCTCCAAGTGCAATACGACCATTTCGAGGGAAAAGGTATGCAACGTGAGTCAGGCCTGGCTCTCTGTTGTAGAATCCTTGTGATATATTTGGACCTCTAACTTCAATGATCTGGCCACGAACGGGGTACACAGTGTTGTCACCAACTAACTCTCGTGCTCCCAGTCCAGTGCAATTGACAATGACATCATAGTTCCTTAGCTCATCTAAGCTGTGGATTTTCTGCCAAGCAACCAGTCCACCATTTTCCTTGAACTTTTGGGTAAGCCAATGAAGATACTTAGTAGGGATGATAGAGAAGGTTGTGTACAACCACACTGTCTGCAGTCTCGATGGCAAGCATGCAGTTTTTACTTCAGAACTGGAAAGGGACTTGAAATCCGCAAACATGTCCTTTGCCCAAGGCATTTGGTGTTTTCCATTGTAGCAGTGGAAAAAGGAAACTTCAGCTAAGCCAGCATCAAATCGAGCAGTAGACTGGTACACTTCCATCAACCATTTGTGAGTGTCTTTTGCCCAGCGTTGTGAATCGTTGAGGAATTTGGTGTTTATAGTGGTAGTGGTGGTGTAGTTCGTCACAGAGGGTAAAAAGATTGCACCTGCTCCATTGCTGGTGATGCGGCCACTTTGACTGAATTTGTCGGCGATGATTGTAACATCCACTTGATTTCCCAGAGTTTTAGTTAGACAGAGCCCCACAGACAGACCTATGACTCCGGCACCGACTACGACAACGCGCGGCTTAGACCCGGACATCACGCTCCAGCACTGGTGAACTTGACGTGATGGTCCGGATGTGGCGTTCGTGCACAGGTTCCAACGATGGTCCGTAGAATGTGGATGGAAATGCTTTCGTTATCGAAACCTCAACTCTCTGCTCCCTGCAACAATGACTCGATTCAGTCACGGAAAAGGGACAGAGTGGCCCCAAGCCATTTCGCTCGGTTAATTTGATCTCCTGAGGCGCGCGCAGTCACAATTCGTACTGACCTCACTTCCGTTCACTCCCGGAAGTGAGATAAAATAAATAGAACACAATGTACAAGCAATCCAAGGTGGTGTAAACAAAATATACACAAAAAAAAAAAAAAAAAAAAAAAAAAAAAAGATATGACAATGGCTAAAGACTGAAGTTCATGGAGACACCTGTCCCTCGCTGAGAGCAAGTTCAAAATCGCTGAGTACAGGAAGAGCCGGACGTCCTTTGGATGATCGAGAGCCCCTCAGGCACATCACAGCAGACCTTAGAAGTGAGAAGCTCAACCTGCAACGCATCCAGCTTAGTGTCCTGTTGTAAGCTGCATCATACTTCTGTGAGTATGATGCAGCAGCTGAAGATCAGCTGACCGCACGGACTTACGGTTTTATAATTTAGGAGCTGGTCACAGGAAATATTGTCCCCCAGGAAGTGTCCTCCCTGACAGCATTTCCTAGGAAATATTGTACCCCCGGACGTATTTTCCGTGTCCGCTAGGAAAAACTGCCCCCCTTTCACGCGTATGTGCATTTGCGCACCTGCTTACCGCGTTGGTCCCTGAAGTTGTTTTTTACAGAGGCTGACTACAACAACGTTTAGGACTATCTCCGTCTTGGCAGATATCCGAAAGTCTTCCCTAGAAATGAACGTTGTACTGGAGTCCGCTTGTATTATGCTGGTAGGAGGTCAGCAGCTGGTAGCTTGCAAAGGGTGAAGACTGAAGATGACAAGAAGAGGATTCTTGATGCTCAGTGTCACTCTTCAGTTGAAGGTACTGTAATGTAGCTACAATGACTTTCTGAAACAAGATAAAGAGAGCATCCTTATCTGGAACTTAGCACCACTTCTTTCATAAGGATAAGGACCTTTCTTTTATGTTTCTGCAAAATGTATTGTTTTGTGACGCTAAACCTTTGTTATGCAGCTCAGCATTGTTGAGTTCTAACTCGCACACCATGGACTAATAGCTAGCACCTTCTCTACACTGCGAGAGGTCTGCACAGAGTGTGCCCATGAAATACTGTTTAAGAGATGTTGTGGCAGCTTGTCAGACTAACCACTGATAGAAACAGTTGAAATGCCAATTTCTGATAGAGGGAGGCCTGAAGAAAATGTGTGATGTGTGAGTCTCTAAATATTGCAACTGCAGGTGGCAGATTGCCTCACAGTTTTACTGGTCTGCATTGAAGCAGGATGTCATAGACCATGTTTGCCAGTGTGATGTTTGTCAACGAACAAATGGTGCTAAATTTGTCACTGGATAACAATTTGATGTATCCATCCAGAGGTACAGGTGTATGACAGTCTTGCTCCATCTCCAACTACAAACCTCTTCCAGCAAGTAGTTTCTTTTCTGGCAACTACATCTACTTCCATTTCACTTAAATACATTGATGTAACAATGTGGAATGGGTATGCAGATTGTGGATTACTTGCTTTGCAAATCTCTGGTTAATAGCATTGATCCAAGTCAGCTTTGATCAAGCAAAAATGTGCCACCCGTGACCTTGCTAAGTGCATTATGGCTGGAAAAATGTCAGATTTTTCTGTGAAGAAGTTTTGACGAGGAAAAAAGAAAGACAAAATTAACAATACTAATGTTACTGTCATCTCCCAGCATTTGGGGACATGATCCAGTGTACAAAGTGCCAGGAGTAGTTCCATCTGCATGTTTGTGTGTCTGTTTGCCAGTCTACTCTATGTCATGGTGTGCAGTGGATAGTTGCCAGTAGTTTGTACCTTGGTGACATTTCGCTGTGTGCAAGTTGGATGATATGTTTCTGTATTTCTGCAAGTTGTTGTTTCCTCACTGTGCCTTACAAGCTAAGAGAATGTTATCTAGCAAATTCAATGTGGTACTTTTCCCAGGATATAGTGTCCCCCTGGAAGGCTTCTGCCTGTGGGGAACACTTATAGTCCGGACACTATATCCTAGAAAAAAATGTCCCTGGGGAGACATTTCTTCAAGGGGGGACATTATTTCCTAGGAAAAAGTGTCCCTAGGGGGACCTTTTCCCTAAGAAAATGCGTCTGGGGGACATTTTTGCCTAGGAAATATTGTCTGGAGAGATACCTTTGTGGGGGGGGCATATTTTCCAATGACACCGGCTGGTCCCCCCCACATGGATTTGTGGCCCTATGACTGTATGTTCCCATCAGCCCACCCTTCCCTCTTTGGGTGCACAGTTTTGATGTAGACCTGGAGAATTTGTTCAACATACGTACTGTTGTAGGACATGGACATAGGAATGCAATATGAAGTGTGCAGAGGTGCAAGTATTCGACAGTTTGTGCATGTGTATACCCACATGTTCAGATGCTGTCTAGGTGTGACCTCTTCTCCACTGTATTTGCTGTTGCATTAGTGTCTGGAGAGCACTTTCTTTCTGACTGGCAGAAAATAAACTGAAGGTAGTGGGTGGGGCTGACATTGGGTTGAATATTCAAGGTAGGCTATCTGCATGTGAAAAGGTAGCTAGGTGGCTGGGACTGACATTCTGAATGACGCACGTTCACATTGAACAATGAGACAAGAGCTTCTGAAATAGCTACTATATGTGATCTACAGTCATTCCCTCAACTCAGGATATAAATCTGAGGGGACCGCAACAACTTGTACCACTCAGAGTAAAATAGTGTACTTTAGAAATTCACCTAATGGTGGGGTCATGAGTAATCCAGGCTGTCTCTGCCAGAGCATTACTCTGGAGTAACTTGTCTGGAGATGCTTTAGTAACTTGTCCAGGGACAACTTGCTCCAGAGTGAAGTGTCTGGGGGGGGGGGAGGATAGCCTACTCCACAAGGCAGAGTAAAGTGTCTGTGGAACTCTGACAGCACAGTGGTTGGAAGGGAGCTGGTTTTAAGGGTCATACGACATAGGACCAGGTGTCTGGGGAGGGGGATGTGACCACAGGTCTGCCGGGGGGACAGCTGGTCCTAGGACTATGGGTCTAGGGGGACAATTTTAGGGCTGGTTGGCCTGCAACACCACTCTTGTACACTAGTGGGGATGAAGACAAAATCTACCTACCCGTTACGATAATTTTTCTTGTCAAATATTTGAACCCATTGTCTGAATTGCTGACAGCAGCTCCAAGTCAGGCTGATGACTACGTTTCCTTGTGTTGTTTTTCTCTGCTTGTGTTTCTCATGTCTTGTATGTTTACATAGCCAAAATTGCATGCCTCACTTTTCTTTAGTCATGTCTTCTGCACTGTGTCACCGTCTTTATCATGGTGATATATTGTACCTAGTTCACTTCCTGCAGAAGGTCATGACCTGAAGTTGAATTCTGAACATGTAGGATTATTTCTTTAACCTTCAACAAGACGAATCGGAATCACATACTAAACTGCATTCAAGTATTCGCATCGTAGTACCATATCGTACTATTTGCCTCAGATTGTCAACGCGCGGGGTGGGTTTCAAGACGTTTCCTCCCGTGTCAACCTTGGAAACTTAGGTCACCCGAAACCACTCGGGTCGCCGGTCCTGTCGGATTTGAGACGTTTCTCAGACCTGAGACTTGATCATGTGATTTTTGTACAGTAGCCCGGGACCAGTGGCCGGGGTTCATACCCCCAACAAATACAGGGTATGCAATTATTATAGATAGTGAATTTCTCCCCGTTTGCCCCACCCAATCATGAATGCTTCACAAAATAGCGCACACATCCAGTGCGACTGCGAAGCGCAAGCCAGTCCAGTATCGTACTCTAGGGGTTAAAACATATAGTGGTCCACGATACGCGAATATACGGATTTCCGTAAAACCCAAAATCCGTGCCGCAGCGCTGTCGCTATGGAAACAAGATCCTGAAGCCAACAATCATCCGTGAATCAGACAGTGAGCAGAAACCATGGCCAAAACGGACATGGAGCGGGTGGGCATGTTCTCAGAGAGTGGATACACGACAATCGGGGATCCTTACGTCCCACCGTCTAGCAGTGAGCTAGCTGGCCCGCAAAATAGCCTAATAGGGTAGAGATGTAAAGTGTACAGGATGTACTTTCCACACTCTCCTTTTGCCAGAGGCATACAATGAGAGTGCTACAAAGGGGAAGCAGATGCTCATTGGAGGAACAAAGTCCAAGACAGCTTCCCAGAGTGGCTACTTCAGAAATAATTTTGATAGAGTCCTACAGGTATGATTCATGCACAGTACTGTTTTGTGGCTATAGCGCTATGTAAGCTTACACATAAGCATGCACTTTGTTACTTGTGCTATCCTACATGCACCATCTTCTCTGTGCTGTGATTGTCCTAATGTACTTGCCACTTGGTCCACTTTAGCCAGCTGACGCCAACCCTTGCTACCCCACAATAAACCTGTTAGCCAGCTATATAGCAGCCTTTCAAATTGTCTTGAAAGAAATCTTTCCATAGTGGGTACCTGTGCTCATTGGTTAATATAATCTATTATATTTATTCTTGTGCAGTATACATGTACAATGAATAAATCGTGAACCACAACTCCCTAGGCCATGAACGGCCCTCAAGCCTAGATGATAAACAGTCACCCAGTGTGCAAGATGCATTTTCGGCCAATACCAGGCCTCATCAGCTCTAATACAAGAGTATTCCCTAGTCAATAGTTGAAGCTACCTGTACAATAACACGTGTGATGATAGTGCCATTGGATGAATTTGTGCAAAATGATGATTACAAAGTATGATTGAACTACAAACATCAATGATTCAGATACATGTAAGGGGATATACATGTAACTAGGAGCAAGTATGGATACACACACTTTCACTAGAAATGTAGTCCAAGGAACATGCTACATGTACATGTTTGGTGTCAGAAAACAATATGACTGTAGGCACATTGCATGTGCAGGTACATGTACATGTACCTTTAAAGTATACTGTGTACATGTACATGTACATGTGTGTATTTATGTACATGTATGTGTAGGGAGAGGCCTACTCAGATCCAGTCAAGATTCGGAGGCAGGAAAAGCTGCGAGAGGCAAAGAAGAACATTGGAGGTTCATGGACTCCAAGCAGTGGCAGCAAGCAGCCGTAAGTCATGCAATATGCCTGTGTCACACACCCCAGAAAGTACTGAAGTCTCCCTCTAAACGCTTGATTCACTGATATTTCTTTTGCAAAATGGTTTTATTCTTCAAAGTTGGATTCTTATGTCTCTATCTTACCAACTGGCCCATTCTTCAATGTCTAAAACTGTGAACTCCAAGTCAACTCTATTTTGTGCTTCAGCTGTAGACAACATAAAGGGGATAGGAAAAGAATGAGAATGCCAGGCTGGGACACTGATGTAACGTTGCTGTAGTAGTGACCTGAAGAAGACTGGCATAGTATGGTCGAATGGTTGTCTTCATATAACTTTGTCATGTGAAGTCCAACTAATAGATATAGCAGCTATATAGTCCATGTCTATGTCTTATGTCTCTAATAATGTAAAGAAATACGTGAACTTCAAGAGTGGGAATATGTAGTGTGTGTCTCAGTTTTAAGGCTCTAGCAGTACAGTCTGAGCTCAACATTTGAGTATAAACATGCATGCATTATTAAAATTGACCCAGGTACAATATACATGTACATACTGCTGTACCTGACTGATGCGCACCTCTCTGGAATTCTTCTCTTTCTCCATATTTCCTTCACAAAACTACAAGACATTGGCATTGTACATCTGGTGTGTAATACCCTACCCTTTACCCCTCATCCCCTGTACCTCAGCTCTGGCCAGGGCAGCCACTACGGTACATTCTCAGGCCCTACTGGTGCATTCAGTGCAGCTACCAAACCAAAAGAGAAGTACAAAGCACCGGGGAAGAACTTTCTCACTAATCCTGGGAAGAAAGGAACAGGATTTGGGTTAGAAATTGCACATACATGTACATGAAATCACATGTGTATAGCACACCAGCTAAATAGAAGCAAAAGAAAGATGAAGTCCATAACCCCATATACACATTTAAACACATACCTACAAACACATTGAGCACAACACACTTGGATGCCCAGCCTTGAGAACTGGGGTGGTGGGTTGAAGATCTTTTATGGCTAGCCAACTCTCCCCACACACCCAAGTACTGTCTTGAACTCACATAAACACAGACATAGACATGAACAAGCCAGAACAAATATAGAACAGCCTCAAAGCTTAGAAAAATAGTACAGAGCAACAGTGAGCAAAGCAAAGGTGCAGAGCCAAATACATGTAGACACCATACCAATACACTGAGTGCAAGACACTTGGATGCCCAGCCTTGAGAACTGGGGCGGTCGGTTGAAAATCTTTTATTGCTAGCCAACTCTCCCCACACACACATGTACATGTACGTGTAATTAACCTGTAACCACCTACACATGTATGTACACTTCCTCGGGTATCACAGCAATATTGTACCACTTCTAGTTCTATGAGTTTAGTAGCAAAGACACACACACATGCACACACACACACACACTCTCCCTCTCTCTCTCTCTCTCTCTCTCTCTCTCTCTCTCTCTCTCTCTCTCTCTCTCTCTCTCTCTCTTTCTCTCTCTCTCTCTCTCTCCTCTCCATCCTATCTCCCTCATGATCCTTACTCCTCCCCCCCTCTCCTTTGCCTCTCCCTCACACTCCCAATGCAGTTATGTGGGAGTCACAATAGGGCCAAACTACAAGTACTCCTCAGAAGCGTATGACCAAGCCAGAGAAATTAGGAATGTAAGTTTATGTTAATGAAAGAAGTGTGTGTGTGTGTGTGTGTGTGTGTGTGTTTGTGTCTGGGAGGGGGGGGGGGGCGAGAAAGGTGAGGTAGGGAAAGAGATGGTATTAGAGTGTTGTCAGCGTCATCAAAGTGCATGGCTGTCGGGTATCTGCATAGGCTTTGTATGAACACACTCCCAGTGTGCCTATCTATAGTTTGAGTGTGTGTGTGTGTGTGTGTGTGTGTGTGTGTGTGTGTGTGTGTGTGTGTGCATGTGGATGCATATGCAAGTGCCAGCATTCCAACTGTCTCTACTCCGGGGCATACCCAGGCACATGAAGTAGTTTAAGGCCGGTCATCAGGGAAGTACCCAAATCCATCATAGTTTAACCACAGGTTTCGGTCCCATTAACCTTCCGACCCGTGGCTAACTCCTGAGTTGGGCGGGACCACTTCCATAAATTGGAGTCCGGCATTCAAGATTAGTTTTAGAGAGATTTTTTGATGTGCCTAGTTAAGGTGTGTTGGAAGCCTGCGCAGTATAGTGTCCTAAAAGCACATGCGGATAAGTTTTAGCTCTACCTAATATCAGTGCACCAAGGACAATACCTGGTTTACACAGCTACCTGTAACTAGGTATTATGTACATGACAATTTAAAGTAAACAGGACGCACCTTCTCACTTTCCCAGCTGCACCAAGGACAATACCTCGCTTACATAGCTACGTGGTAACTAGGTACAGTAATACATGACAAAGTAAACAGTATCCCGCGCAGTTTTAGTAGGTTGCGCACAGCGCTTGCGTGTAAATGAAATGGACTACGCGCACATCTGCATACAAAAGAGATGCTTGCTCCTATTTGACTCCAATAAATTAGGCAGTATGTGGATGTTTTTGCAAGTGTGAGTACGTGTGTGTGTGTGTGTGTGTGTGTGTGTGTGTGTGTGTGTGTGTGTGTGTGTGTGTGTGTGTGTGTGTGTGTGTGTGTGTGTGTGTGTGTGTGTGTGTGTAGTCATGCAGATGGAAAGAGAGTGTTCTACACCTACATCTTAGCTAAAGTACACAAATATACTCTTCATTCACAGAAAGAACACAAGGAAGCAAAGAAAAAGGAGAAAGGCAGTCCTTTCAAGCTGAACAGTCACCCAAAAGATGTGTTTGATGAGAATCCATACCACTCAAAGAAACGTATGGTATATTCTCTATGTGCCTTTCACCCCTCCCTCCTTCCCTTCCCCCCCCTCGCTCTCCCTTTCGCTCCCTCCCCCCCCCCCCTCTCTCTCTCTCCCCTCACTCTCTCTCACTCTCTCTCTCATCATGACCCCACCACATGTGGTGTAACTCCTCAATGTACATGTACATTCAACATGAGACATGAAATGGCTAAAATCTAATTCCTGGATGATACCCTGTTTACATGTATGTATTTGCTGAAGACAGTACATCATGAGCTGGGAGTATACACTTCCATACTAGGCATTCACTAGCTCCAACCAGCACTCTGTTGTGGTAACACTGGTGCTTGTGTTGCACATCACAGTCACAGGGAAACTTCTGTTTAAGATATTCAGAAGAAATGCTCTCTTCCTCTCTCCTTTCCCCCTTACCTTCCATACCCACCCCCAATTGGTTGTCCTTTCTGGATTAACACCCCAGCCCTACCCTCCCTACCCACTGCTCTGTCTCTGCTCATCTCTCCCACCTTAGCCTTGCCACCAGTAAAAGAACCAAAGCTTGTTAAGGAGAGACCCAAACCATTCAAGCCAAGCTCACCTGCCAAAGTTGTAAGGATGTTTAGACACAATTGTTGGCTGAATACTGAGGGTGGGTAGCTTCCATGTATGCATGTTGAACAAGGGGTACACATACTTGTATGTTGTGTGTGTGTGTATGTGTGTGTGTGTGTATGTGTGTGTGTGTGTGTGTGTGTGTGTGTGGTGTGTGTGTGTGTGTGTGTGTGTGTGTGTGTGTGTGTGTGTGTGTGTGTGTGTGCGTGTGCATGTGTGTGTGTGCGTGTGCGTGTATACTTCAATAAATCTCACACCCAATGCACATGCATATCTACATGTAGGCTGGAGGATGTAAAGCAGGGACCTTTGATACCTATCCTAAACACTCTGATGACCCTTATACCAACCCCAAACCCCGTAGTGATGGTACTGGGAAGGGCCTTGGAAGAGGTGCTGTGTTTAGACCATCTCCAGGTCCAAAAAGTATGCCAACATCATCCATTGTGCAGCAGAATGTGACAAGGTATTATACACATTGGGTTATGATGCAATGTGTAATTATATGCATGACGATGTACACTGTACATGCAAATGATTGTGAATGCCTACATATATTTCTGCATTGCAAGATGGTGTAATTATATGGTACATTTAGAAAAATGTATGTCAGCAAGAGTTTGGACTTGTATAACCTTGAAGCAAAGATTTGTGTATTAATGTTTATAATACATAATATTATGCACACACACACACACACACACACACACACACACACACGCGCGCACACACACACTATACACATGCACATGCACACACACATGCAGGAAAATGAATGTTTCCAATTTCCAAGCAATGACTTAAATTTGTCCCAACATTTCATTTGTATTTTATGGACATATTCTTGAAAAATGTGCTACACAAGATACTGTATTGTCACAATTGTGTTACGTCCTGCATCCACTGTATATATTAAGTCTGGTCACTGGATATGCACTTGGTCACTGGTGTCTGCTGTGCGACAGTAGTTCTGGTCTACTGACTAGTTGCCTCTCCTAGACTTATCTTGTTGCTAGGATAGCATATTTTTATATAATAGATGATCTGCTGTAGTAATTAATAGTGCGAGTAATGCTGGCAGGAAGAAGTTAAATAGCATGAGACACAGCCAAGTGCTCTTTTACCTTCTTGCCTGCACTATGAGTGCTATTAATCCAGCACAAATGTACAACATGCGGTGTGGGTGTTGGATTAAAGTTGACAAAGTCTAGAACAAGATAATACAATGTCATGTATATATTTCAGCAGGGCTTTCCCTTTGGGGTAAGCTATTATGGTATACAGTATGAGACCAATTTTCTGTTCATGATCAACACACATAGGCTATCAGCAATGAATTGCTTCACCATGCCAACTACACTTTGGCCTGTTGCATGTGCAGCAGCAATGCAATGCCAAGCCAGTGTTGGGTGCATACATGGGTGTGTCCATAGACTGCTGTACATGTATGGTTACTAGTGTAGGCGGTCAGTAGGTCCACCCACACAGTTATGAAGGTACAGCATACAAAATTTGGCTGTGTGGTTGGCTATGGTGTGAACTAACTTGCACAAGTCATCAGCTTATGAAGTGTGTCCAGCCAACATGCACAATCGAAGTGTTTGTAAGTGCTTGGAGTGGTACCAATGTATCCATGCAAAGAAGATTGGTTCTCAGGGTGATGATTATGTAGGTGTGTGTGGGTGAAGGCTTGTCTACATAACATGATGGCTTGTGCACATTCAAATCAGTATTTGCATAATTATTGCATAAGGTAATTGTGCAGATATGCATGTATGTATATTGTGCTAGAGTTAGTGAGTGTATTGATTGCCCACCAGATAATTGTATCAGCTTATAAGGCAAACTTAGTTATCATTTAGGAGTAGTTTGCTGTCATGCTGCGCAAGTTTTTTGCAAGGGTGCTACTCTTAGGATCTGTTGTTAGTATTGTGCTTATCCTGACTACTGTGCTGTTTATTCGTCATCATCGCAATCGTATGCTAGAGGATGCGAAACTAAACAGAATCACTGGGATGTCACTTCACTACCCTGAACTCTCAGCCAGAGGGTTCAAAGAGGACCTGTCCTCAGTTGGCACTAACTGGGACTGGGAGTATTACAGAGCAGTTAGGGAAGTACTGCAAGAAAGTTCCACAGTGGATTTTGATGCTGACGATATACCTGAGGTAGCGCGGGAGAGCCTTAATCCCAATGTTGTGGAGAGACGAAAGGTCAGTGTCTTGTCTGTCCACACATTACCACTGTAATGTATACTGCAGACAAAAAGCAGTCAGCACCCACTTTAGCCACAGATCATAAATCTCTGATGCACTGTTTTGTTTCTCAGTTTCAGCAAACGAGAGTGACGCGCTTCTGCGAGCTCTTCAACATGCCCACTACTTTACCCACTGACAAAGAGAAGCTGAAAGAGCTATTCTGGCATCTACTGTACGACGACAGCAAGAGAATGGTGTTTTGCTATGTACCGAAGGTAAAGAACACTTCACATTTTACTGCGCGCGTGAAAGCAATGTAAATTATTCAGTTGCGTGTGTGCATGTATATTATTATTATCATGTAAACTGCGAGACAGTGTGACCGTTGGCTGGGGTAAAGATGACATGCAGAGACCATGATAGGGAGCAGCCTTTAGCCACCATGCACAGTGTGCGGTGCCATGATGCTGTACTGCGTGGGAAACGTTGGGAGAACTTGCACATGGCCTTATACGTGCTGTGTTCGCGACATATAGCTGGTCACGTGACGTACGTTTTGCGACTTCCTACTAGCACTCTCTTGGATAGGAGGTTTGGGATCATAAAGAAGTGCATGCAGAAAAGAACACATTCGATGGTGAATACAGGTGTTGCCTGGGCACCGTGATCTAACGAATCGTTAAGTTTTGCAGACAATGCAACACTTTTTCCATCCTAAATATTTTTTGTGTGTACGCGTAGGTACATGTTCATGACTTCAGGATGTGCATTGGCATTTGCAGATATTTACACACAAATACTGTACTATTTCCTGATCAGTTTTGAATATGGATTTTGAAGTCTATTTGCTGTTTCCTCATAGGACCAAATTATTCATGTTTCTTGTCGTACTTTTCATGTGTTAACCTGTTCATTCTCACAATTATACTTTGTATGCAGTATTTCTAATGTCTGTGGTTACTCAAGACTTCACTCTAGTGCAACCAATCAAAATTCCCCAAAGCAATGTATTTTGCCTTGTCAAACCACCATATTAGATCAGTTGGTTTGGTACCCATCTCATTTCAGAGCCAAACCATATGCCTTTAAACTCTGTACCACTCATCAATAATTATTTAATGCTGATTATTTTGTAAAGTAGTCTAACAATGTATTCCTGCAGTGGTACACTACGTGTACGTATACACTAACAGTGCTCCTATTTTATCACTTGGTTCTATCTCACAAACCACTTTCCTCCTTCAGATGGGCTGTAGCAGCATAAAGAGACTTTTCTTGATAGTGAATGGGACATTGCCTCCAGAGTCAGCTCTAGGTAAAAGACCTGCTGAGTCTATCCTGACACATGAGGTAATGCACTGTGTGCATAGGCTCACAGAATATTAATTGCACATGAACTAAAATTACTTCTCTATCTTCATGCACAACAGACACACCGATTGTCAGATCTTCCACTTCCTGAGGCTTTATATCGGTTACAAAACTACTACAGGTTTACTGTTGTGAGAAATCCTCTTGTCCGCCTTCTCTCAGCGTATATTAACAAGATTAAGATTCCAATTCACGATGAAATACTGCCCATTTTTGGTAATGACAAGTTTCACGTGACTGGTTTAAACTCATGGATGCACAGGTTTGGCTGGAACAGTGTAAGACCAGCAAATGTGCCAAACTTCACTCAGTTCTTGACATATATGACCACATACCCAATTCAAACTTATAACACTCATTTCAGGCCCTCGTTGGATATCTGCTTTCCATGTGCTATTAGATATGACTTTCATGCAAACTTCAAACTATTTGACCAAGACGTCAAGTCTGTTCTCAAGTATTTGGACATTCCCCAGGCATATATCCCTCATTCACCTCATCCAAGATATCAGACAAGGGATTTTTTGGATATATATTATAAACCTGTGCCCTACGAACAAAAGTGGAAGCTGTTTGAAACATTCTTTCTTGAACTGGAATATTATTATCATCTTTATCCAGAGGAAATGAATATGCATCGAAAACTGATGTCTGAGAAGAAATATGTCACATCTGAATCCAGTGTAGATAAATTGCTGCATACATATGGGTATCACCATGGGTATTGATGTCACTTCAGTTTACTCTGTAATATACACCACACTGTCATGACATCCAGTGTCTGTCTGTATAAAACACTATATAGCGGAGGGTGGTCAAGTGCTGTATGTGCATGCTTATACTATATAGTCTATAAATCATTTGTGAATAAGATGATATTATGGTGTGTAGATATGCCAATATCAGAAAGCAAAGGAACAAGGTGCAGTTATGGCAGTGTTAACTTCAGCCATTGTGTTAAACATTTTTACGACGTATGGAAGAATCATACATTAAGAAGATGAAATATGGACGGTTTGGCCGTTTTATGCCAGCGACATCTTGGAGGACCGGTATTGTCACCGGAATTTTGGTCCGGGCGATTTCGGTCCGGGTGGACCAAAATCTCTGGTATTGTTCCGCGGGGATTTTGGTCCGCCGGACCTAAATCGGGTGACAGTATAGTATGTAGACATGTACCATGGGCGTGTCGGCGCCATCCCTACATGGAGAGTCTATCCTATCCAGCTATCCAGTACTATCCAGCTAATAATGGACAGTGTCTAACGTTGTACATTTTCATCTAGAGCTGGAATGTGATAACAGCTTCATTCTGATGCATGGACGGGAGAAGACGAAGAAGATGAACAAATCTAAGGTTTAGCCGTTTTCTGGCAGTAAGTCTAGCGATGCGTTTTAGCCACTTAGGGGGTATTGCTCAGTAGAAAAACGTCGGAATAAGATAGCTAAGTGCCCAGAAAGGCTTAGAACGCGAGCGTTCGCGAGTTTAGAACGCTTACGTATGTACGTGCACTATTGGCGTGTCGGTGCCATCCCTACATAGAGAGTCTACCGACTCTCTGATAACACTTTTCATCCTGACAATCCTTGTACTTACCACTTTATATGTCCATGTAGCAGATGTTCCTCATCCCCTATCATCACTAATTTTAGTACACTACATAACACTGGCCATTAATCAACTGGATTAATGGACCATCAGTGCAGCTGTCTTTGTATCACCTGTACATGTAAGGAAAGATCTCAATCAGTAGTCAAATAGGCTGTGGGAGTCATTTTCAGCTGTAGACATTCATACACAGTAAAAGGGATATAGCTAGTTATTTTAACCATACTCACAGCAAAAATGACATTGTTGTTTTAACAAAGACCTTTGTCACATAAGTTGTAGGGCCATGTAAATTCTACTCCTATATACTACATATTTTTATCATGACAGCTGTTTTGGGGTGTGCTGTGGCCATATGATAAGGAAAGGTTGTGATTGTGTAGTAAGTGGCAGGGAAGTATGGAGAGGGATACAGATGTGCAACGCACATGACAAAGGTCTTTGTTAAAACAACAATTCTATTTTTGCAGTGCTGTGTTTAGTCAAATAGGCTGTGGGAGTCATTTTCAGCTGTAGACATTCATACACAGTAAAAGGGATATAGCTAGTTATTTTAACCATACTGTGTTTAGTCAAATAGGCTGTGGGAGTCATTTTCAGCTGTAGACATTCGTACACAGTAAAAGGGATATAGCTAGTTATTTTAACCATACTGTGTTTATCTCAGTTGACTTGTGCTTCTCCCACAATGAATTTACTTCCTGAGTTTACTTTCTCCCACACTGAGTTCTTTCTTCACTTTCAGGGCTAAATGTCTCTATGCAATACACAGAGTGTCTGCAGTGTAAGGGATGTTGTTACAGTGTAAGAGATGATGACAAGGGATGGGTAAGAAGCCTATAATTCATGATCACTGCTATACTGTTGAATGGACTAAAGGACTGTCAACTACTCTGTCACTTAGAAATATTTGTGTACACACTTCACATACTCTTCACATATGTTCAGAGCCAAGGGTTGAGAGAGCAAATGTGCAACTGAGACAACCATAAACTTTGGTTAAATTAACATTGAAATTTTTACAGTGTACGTATACACTCTGTAAATTACTGTTGAAGCTAAAGCACAAGTAGTGCTTTGTTTGCAGAGCAAGGTAGCCAGAAGTAAGAGAAATGCCCATAACAAGAATTCTGTTTTGCAGGGGGTATCTTCACAGTTGAGAGAAATGTCAACAGCTAATTAGACTACCAATTGAGAGCATCCTTTCTTTGTACCAGGATCATTCCCTGCATGGCTGCAACTTCAAGCATAGAAGTAGAAGTTTACTAAACACCTTCACCACAACTTTCCTGAACACAGTTCTGACAGCACAGAAAGATATTTATGGTGGATAAAAGCTAATTCTTAAACAACAAAGATACCGCCATAGCACTAAGGTACAATGGGGAGTGTCAGTTCAAAATTTAAAGGTCAGCATGTGCCAAACTTGCATGGCGTTGCCCGTTTTGCACGAGGCCGCTCCACTTTTAGAAAACTTCCGACGGCCCTGGAGTGTAACTAGCTATGTAAAAAAAGCGACCGGAGCTGGCCAAAAAAGGAACTCCAAACCAGCAGAAATAGTACTACACTACATATACACTGTACTGATCCCCGTGCGCGATGCATATGCGCATGTGATCCCGATATTACATACTCTTGTATTCACAGGACTTATATCACTTGGGCGATGTTTTTTGTTTAGGGCACACCCACAAACCTGCAAGTTCCGCCTTCGTTTGTGCACTTGTTTCATACCAAGGAAGCGTGTGTGAAGTACATGTGCTACATGCACTCATCGTGTGGCCCAAGTTGAGAGGTTGTAACAGGTAGGCCTAGTTACACTACTTCAGTTGCCAGTACCAGTACTCTTATAGTGCGGAGTAGTGTTACGAGCTGGGCCATGGCGCCATGAATGTTCTGCATGTCGACCACTAATCCAAATTACCACAAGACTGTACTGGCAAAGCTGCAGAGATAGTGCGTGTAGGAGGTGGCGAACATTTGGATAGATTCGAGTTCTTCTATGAGAGTGAAAGCAACCTGCTATGAACGTGTGATGTGTCGATGCTGTACGGGCATGATTTGATACGAGAGGGAAGTACATGTTGTGTTTACATATTAAATCATGCATAAATTTCCCACTGACACAGGTATTGTGTACCAGTTTCCTTGTTTCTCACTTGCTTCCTACAACTCGGAGGAGATTTTCCGAACAAGACACTACAGTAAGGAGCTTGTTGTGTTATGTAGCTACACATGCCTGCAGTTCCCACCTTATGCAGTCACATCCTAGCCTCGTTCCCTGGCCTTTCCCGTTTTTGCGCGCGTTTAGTGCACGCGAATAGCAAAAACGGGAAAGGCCTGGGAACGAGGCTAGTCACATCCACTACACACTTCTAACAAACCTTTCAGATGAAACTCAAGCTAAGACACTGCCTACTACTCCTGGTGGTGTCTGTAACACTTCTCATTGCCATTTACTCTCAGCAGCTAAGCCAATATTTTGAACGTAAGTTCTTTTGAATTTGTGTTGTTAACATACCTGGCATGGGGTAACTACCTGTATATACATAGTAATTCTTACCATTTCAGTAGGATTGATATTCCACTGAGCTGCATGAGCACTAGCAAGGACAAAAATGTGTATTGATATGATTGAACACAGCTTCTCCTTGCTAACCTGCCAGTATTGAAGATCCACTATGCAAAAAGGAAAGATGCTACAGACACCTTGTTAAGATGAAGCTTGCCTAATGTTGACCATTTCTGATGTTCTTTACAACGTTGATATTCTAGGCCCCATACATGTTTGCTGTGCAGTGATATTCATTGCCATTAGTGACATTCTTCACCACAGAATTAGTAGTATTCTTCACCATAGTAAATAGGAGATGTTTATTGCCATAAAGGTGGATGTGTACCTTAGGCATCAAGTTATGTCAATCTCAAAAAAGTGGGATACAGCCAGGATTAGAACCCAGATTACCAGTCAGTCACACCACTGAGTCCCTGGATCTTGTTAGCTAGAGGAGTCCAGGACAAGGTTTTACTGTCCTAAGGAATGATTGACTTGTTGATGGTTGAGGTGTTGGTAAGCATACACATGGTTTCAAAGCCATGCACGTTTTGACCCTGTACATGTAGGTACTGTGCCTGTTAGAAATGTCTGCTTAGCTCATATTACTGACCCACACAACCCCACACAACCCTAGACTTTCATGGAACTCCTAGCTATCCAATGGCTAGATTTCCCACCTCATTAGCTGTGAACAGAGTCCCATGCGCACAAACACAGTTTGACACAAATTATAAGTACGTGAAGGCTGACCTCATGAAGCCATGCCCATTAATTTCTTGCTTGCTAGATGTAGCAAAGGCTGTTATGGTTGCTGATTTGTGTCTGAAAGGAGTGTGTTTGACCAGTGTCTTACTTCACTGTAGTAGCTATTGTACAACAAATGTGAATGTAACTGGTATGAATTAGTCATTCAGACAGTGAGGTAGCTCAGGAAGTTTTTGAGGGGCTTAGCCCCCAACTTCAAGAGTGGTGGTCCTCAAGTGCCCCCCTACTCCCCATATCTCTGTCTCTGAAAAATATCAATGACTGCTTTGATTACTGATTTGATTGTTGGACTCTGTGCAAGAATAAAGTACCCAAAGAACATTCTCCAAAAGCGTAGACAGATGTAGAAATGGCAGGGCCAAAACCATAGAAACTAGGTGACAGGGATGGCTGTGTATAGGCAAGACAGGTTATAAAATACTACACAAGTAACCCCATCCCTACATCATTTTCTATACTGCACATTGATGCTCCCAGTTACTGAGTAATCTTATGGCATAACTTGCATGATGATTTCAGGCGTAAAAGAAAGATGAAGGGATGGGGTTACTTGTGTAGTGATTTGAAACCTGTTTGCCAACATGCACTGTCATCCTTATACCTAGTTTCTGTGGTTTGTGGCCTTGCCATCCCTACATCCTTGGAAAATATTTCATGCTTGTTAATATCGCAGCTGTGTAAACACTACTACAGTTTGTAGATTCCATAGGTCAAATCTAACATAATTATGAGAACCATTGACTTCTGTAGATTCTAGTGCTACAACATGTACACAGGCCCGTAGGCTAGGGGGATGCATGGGGGTGAGGATGAACTGCCCTCCAGCTGGGCATTGATCGTAAAACAGGGAGTATGTGTAGTGTTACACATGCTATAAGCTGGAAAGAGTCATGTCATAAATGTGCAGAACATCTTTTGCAGCTGTGTACATCATGGATAATATGCACATGAACGTTCACATGTATAGAAAAAATGTACATTCATGTGTTTGTTATGACATCAAGAAGTATGGGTTGTCGCAGACAAACTGAATTACATGCTGCTTCTTGTCGAACGTCATGTAGAGACCACTACAATTAACTTCAGCAAGTAAGCATGACCAGCTTTTCTAAGGTGTTTGCCCCAGATGCTGATCCTCCCCAGTTTGGCCTGGTGTACACGCCCACCATTTGGGAAAAGAAACCCCCCCCCCCCCCCCCCCCACCCAGTTGTCAGCCTATGGGCCTGGTACATACATACATACATACATACAATATTTCCACAGTTGTTTTTCAGATTATAGCTTCATGTGGAGTATGATGCTTTCATTCCAAATCTTTTCACAGGTTGGCCAGGTGTACATGTGCCCTACACAGCACCAACAATAGATGAATTTGTGTCCAACTCTGCATTATGGAATAGAAACTTGAGATGGAACATGATGGAAGATACAAGTGTACATTACAGCGATGGCACAGAATCACTCTTCCCTCAGCCTCCCCACAACAGATCAGTACAGTATCCAACAATAAGTCCATTTTTTTCCAGAGATGAAATGAGTAGACTTGTGAGAATATCCCAAAATGCAGATATCACCGCAAGGGGTAAGGTGAGTACACCCAGCATAGAAGTAATCCAATGAGAGTAAAGTGACATACTTAACACTACCATAGTATTGTGTATGCAAGCTGATTTCAAAATCACAACCATTTTTAATGGAAACAAAGGTCATATGAAAGCACCATGAGTTTCATCACCTGACTATGTTACATATGCTGTATTGCTAACAGTGGCGTAGGAAGATTAGGGGGGGCGCTTCATCTGCAGTCTAGATGAAAAGGCGTGGCTCCACGCACGTGAGGTGCGGCGAAGTTACGCACGACATTCGACGCCATATTTTTGTGTGGAACATGACGCATTCATAGGACAATGGTCCGGCTACTACCTATATCGCATCGCGAATACCCGTTTTTCATGAGGAAACAGGAGATTATGGTGGCCAAGGGGGACAATTCTCGATTCTCGATTCTGAATTCTCGATTTTCGATTCTCGATTTTAGTCTAGCTGAATTCTCGATTCTCGATTATAGTCTAACTGAATTCTCGATTCTCGATTTTAGTCTAACTGAATTCTCGATTCTCGACTTTAGTCTAGCTCGATTCTCGACTTTAGTCTATTCTCGAGTCTCGTCTAAGGGGCGTGCCATGCTGTGGGTGTGGTCTAATAATTAGCAAGTTATGCGCGCGCAGATATATGAATGGAGCTATATAAGACGGAATGACTGAGTTGAAGATTGCAAAAGCCTCAGCAAAGTTAGCTGCAGCCATCACCAATGAGATTTTGGATAACAGATGGGGCAATCCTCTTCTCTGTCCATGTCTCAGAAGCCCATGATGGATGGTAAGCTCAGTCGAGTAACTAGGTCTAGCTCACCAACTTTCTACTGCTTGCATATTCAAACTTAAATTGTACTCACCACTGTTTGGGATTATGTGACACTTGCACAAGCAAACGAACTGGCTAAAGGACAGAAACAAGGAAAAGGACAAACCAAGAAACAAAAGACGTTGGTAAGATTGGTTTGCACTGTCCTGCTATGTATAATAATGTAGGTGTACACAGATTGCAGTGTGTGAAATGAGTCGCAGTAGAAAAAAGTTTCAGAAAGACTGGCAGTATTTTTGAATTGATGGTGGATGAGTGTGACACCTATGCTACAGTTGTGGAGAAAGCTAGTCAATGCCTTGAGCTTGCACCAGAGAGGTGCCTTTTCTACTGCAACTCATTTCACACAATCTATATAATCTATGCAATCTATTATTAGTAAACATAGCAAGACAAGAGGACTCAGTGCAAACCAATCTTACCAATGTCTATTATTTCTTGGTTTGTCCTTTTCCTTGTTTCCATCTTTCAGCCATTTCCTTGGCTCGTGCAAGTGTCACAAAATCGTCTACAGGGCCAAGTGAGTACGATTTATCAAGTTAAGAAAGAATTGAATATGCAAGCAGTAGAAAGTTGGTGAGCTAGACCTCCTAGTTACTAGTAGGAAGTTGGTGAGCTAGACTCTGACCTCCTAGTTGCTCAACTGACCATCATGGGCTTCCCAGACGTGGACGGGGAAGGGGATTACCCCATCTGTTACCGTATAGCGCTTATATTTCGCGGGTCTGCGAATTTCGCGAGTTTGGAGGCGTTCGCGAAATTAATTTTGGAGACTCCGCCCACCGAAAGACGCGAGCGTCCTCAAGCCGCGCCTAGCGAGCGTGTCAAGTTTTAGATAGAGAGTTGAAAGTTGTTAGATCCAAAATAAATTTTAGACCCGCGAAATATATGCGCCATACGGTATCCTAAATCTCGATATTACCTGCCTGATGGCTGCAGCTAACTTTGTTGAGGCTCTTGCAAGCTTCGACTCGGTCATTCCGTCTTCAGTTAGCTCCACTCAATGCTGCGTATATCTGCGCGCGCATAACTTACTAATTATTAGACCACACCCACGGCACGGCACGCCCCTTAGACGAGAATCGAGAATCGAGTTAGACAGTTGTGAGGGGTATAACAGAATGTAGATTATTCAAGTGTTCCGAATTTATTATGTACATACAGCTAAGACATATACTATTTCTTTATATCCTACACATATCATTTCCTTTCATTTGTAGTGGCAAATGTCGCAAATCGACAGGTTCTGTAAGAAATATGGCATGCACACTTCTGATAGTCCTCAACTAGGGACAATACCAAGGGGACTTCGAACAAAGCTCTTTAGGCACCTTATATTTGATGACAAGAGGAAAACTATTTTCTGTTTTCTGCCAAAGGTAAGCCATACTACATAATCCCTTAAGTGATTTAGGATTTTGGTAACTAGCTCTAATTTGAATTACATATGCGTACTGTAGACTGGGCCTCTCCCAAGTTATACTCAGTCATTAGACAGCACTAGCTACTATGTCCCCTATTTTCTAGGTTCTGTGTGCACATTTAATGTGGCTTTTGGAGTAGTCACTTTGACAACAGTTTGAAATGAGTGTGTGATCAAATGAGACACTTGTGCACACACATTGTAGACGCTGTCAGTCAAGTATTGCGTATATAGAGTTTCAGTGACACATGGAATGTTTGTTGTACTCCAGGCTGGTTGTACTAACCTTAGACGTCTGATATTTATTGTGCAAGGACTTATTCCAGAAGAGACTGCTAAAATGGATACAATATCAGAACAAGTGTATCTTGCTCCTGCCATAAGGAAGGCATCATTTATTAACCTATCTCTCACAGAGAGAGAGAAAGCAGAAAAGCTGAAAACTTACTACAAGTTTATGATGGTTCGTAATCCTCTAGAACGATTGTTATCCAGTTACCGTGACAAGATAGAGCCACTACTATATTTTAACAGTTCTCATGTGACAAAAGAATTTCTGCTGAAAGAAAATATACGTCCTCAAGAAATGGAGTTTTTTGAGGCACACAGACGTTGGATTCTAACAAAGTATAGGCCTCTAGACCTCATGAGGTGGGTGCACAACAGAGGAGCATACAACTTGCAACTAACTTTCTCTGATTTTGTACAGTGGATTGTTGATTCAGATGATGATACTCTCAATGAACACTTCTCCACTACAATGAGCAATGCACATCCATGCACAGTGCGATATCATTTTTATGCTAACTTCAAGAATTATTCCAGAGAGGTTAAACTGCTGGTGCAGAAACTCAATACAACTATAAACTTCTTCACAGATCATAATAGTCACCATCCTTGGGAGGAAACAAGAGTGCTATTGAAAAAGTACTACTCTCAATTATCTCCAGAGCTTAAGTACCACCTTTTTAAGTGGATATATAAGGAATTGGACTTTTACTACCATCTCTATCCTGAGGAACAGTGGAGTCATGCAGACCTACTAGGGATTTTGGAACCAGTACTTGAATTTGAGCATAGCATGTAATACTATGTCTTACTTCCATATTTGTAACATATCCATGTGACAACATATGTAAAACTCAAGGTTTTTACTACTTGTATAACTGCACTATATGTATGTATATTTGTACTGTAACAGTCACAAAGATGCAGTTGGGAAGGATTACAATGACCTGTATTAGTACGGTGCATGGACAAGACACTACTTACTCTTACATTTGCACACAGTGGCCTCGGGAAGTTTGCTGATTTTCATCCTATCAGAGAGTTGGTAGACTAGGGATGGCGCCGATCCGCCCAAAGTGTGCGTACATTGGAAAGCACTCTTAACTCGTGAACGCTCGTGTTCTAAGCCTTTCTGGACACCTAGCTATCCTATTCCGACGTTTCTCTACCCAATGATACCCCCCCAAGTAACCATGATGCATCCCTAGACTTACTGCCAGGAAACGGGCGAAGTCCTAGCAATTTTTCCCAAGCGAAAGCTAGACTATCGGAGAGGGCTGTGTTTCAGCAGTATCTTACTTCACTGTTGCTTCAGAGTAGGTAAAATGTTTTCTTGAACGCATTCGTGCACACAGAGCACTTGAAGATGGCATACACATCCGATAAGAGGAGAAGACTAGATGGTCGTGTAGGGATGGCACCGACACCATAATTGTGCGTGTACATGCAAAAGCTTTCTTAATAACTAGCGGACGCTTGTGTTAGGCTCTTCAAGCCCCTCTGAGCACCAAGCGGCGCTATTCCAGTGTCTTTCTAACAAACGGATACGCCCGGTCAAATAGATACTTGCGTAAAAGTAGAAAAATTGCCATGATCATATCATGAGGAGATTTACGTGAGATCCCCCATGGGTTCATCATGGGAAGATTTTACGTGACTTCCACCATCATCTAATCATGGGGGCATTTTATGCAGCATGTAAAAATAATCCCAGTGTAACATGTTAGTACTATACATGGGGAGATTTTACGCAAGAACTTTGACCTTGCGTAAAACCCCTCCCATGTGAACTATAATATATTATTACGCTCAGCAATTCGGTGTATCAGAGGCTCTAGGTCGTCTGGGAGAAAACCCATTCACTCCCCTCCGATCGACCTGGTATGTTCGGAAGCTTTGCTTCACTAGGTGGGTCAGTTTATGGAACAATAACATTCACTTTATATTTAATTATTTATTTATTTATCACTTGCCTTTACTGTTCCTGCTTGTTTCACATTTCATTTTTGTTTTTATAAAGGTTGCTTGCATAATATTGTATTTTGTCATCCGTAAAAAAAAAAAAAACTATATGGTACATGAGGAGATTTTACACAAGAACTTTGACCTTGCGTAAAACTTTCCCATGTAAACTTTGACCTTGCATGATACCTTTCCATGAAACAAACATCAAGCTACATGACATGGGGGCCAAGTTTAAGTGTGACTTTTGACAGGTCATGTAAAATCTTTCCTGTTAGATATGGAAGCAAGTAGGGGCTGATATCATAAACTTTGCTGCATCCTCCCATCCATGCATGAGACCTTTAACCTCACATGAAAATCCTGCCATAAATATACACCACAATACAGAAGTGGGACTGTTATGAGTGACCTTTAACCCCATGTAAACCACCTCTCATATTGCATAAGTGTAACTTGGGACTGACAATGATAGCGTATCTCCTTACCCTTACTGAGAGGGCCTTTGACTCTTATAAAAGTCTTCAGGGCTTGTGCCTCACTGACTAACTTAACTAGGCTGGGCTACCCAACACATTTTATTAACTTTAATACTTGCTTTGTATGCTGGCAGCTCCCATGGGTCACCTTTGTCTCCAAATGCAAGTATTGCACTGTTTGGAAGTCCACGTGTCTACCGTGTCTGGTCTACCGTGGAGACAGCCAATATTGGATTTTTTCCGCGGCAGCTTGGCATTTAAATGGCTGTTGGGGAGTACTGCCTGCAGGGGACCATCTCAGCAGACAAGTGCTTCTCTGGAGTCTCTTCAGCCATAATGAAGAGTTGTCTCTCCTCTCAACCTTCGATAATACGCCCTTAAAAACTTAAAGAGCGCTCAACTAAAACGATAGAAAGAGTTTTCACTTATCACACCCGTAGTACTGTTACCTTGCGCGAGAAATGAAGTTCTTTTGACCTCACGTAAAAAATTCCCCTGTGAAGCAAATGTGGACTGATAATACCGCTGCATCCTCCTTTCCATGCAAAACACCTTTAGCCTCATGTAAAATCCTGCCATAAGTAAACATCGCAATAATAAAATGGGACTGGTTTCTGAGTGATATTCGAGTCTAGCCTCGCGAAGCCACGCCTATTAATCGTACGCGAAAAATAGACATGGTACCGCCGTGTACATCGACCCGGAATGTAAGAGGTTACGTAACAAATAAGTGAGTGCTAACCGCATAGGCGTGGCTTCGCTACCACAGCTGAGCCACGCCTATGAACCGTTGCTCTGCGGGGGTAGCTACGCGCTGAGCTGACGTAGCAAAGATCCAGTGGGACGAGTACTGATCATTTGAAAAACTGAGAAAAGACTACTAGCATCTTGAGTAAGGTCAATTACAAAGACCCGAGCAAATAGATGAATGAACACATCCCCTCTACAATATAGCACAAATTGTTTTTCATATCTTCATTATTTTACCACATTCATTACAGGCACAATTCACAGCACACAAATCACAACACATACATCTGCTAGCAAAATGTGGTGTAGTATAATCATCAAAGTAAAAGTTAACAACGGCACTGCGAGGTATTACATTGCCATTGCTTTTTCCATATGATGTGTTTTCTTATTGATAAGAAGAGCATAAGCTTGACATCCATCACATCCAGCTCACCCAGTAGCCTGAAGGTATGATTCAATATCCTCAGGAGCACCAAAATGAATTATCTGGCAAATATCATACCCATACCATTGTAGCTATGACTACCCTGAGAGGTGAACTTGAAGTGAATGACTTGATTTGGTTTTTAACTGTAGTTTCTGTGCATGATGTATACATGTCCACTAAATGATACCTGGAGAGGTCTGGTGCATCTGGAGGAAACAAGAAGCTCTTTCCTGAATGTCTAGTTCTTTCCTAAATGTCAAGTATACAGTGTCATACAATCATCAAATGTTCGACAGAATATAATCATGCGGCCCATTTGCACTCTCCTCCAATAGCTTGAAGATGATGGGGCAGAAACTCTCGTCAACTGTTGAAAATAGTACTTGCACTGCAAAAAAAAGATGGTTACTTCAACCTTGCTAAGGTTATCTCAGTTGCAGCTGAATGACACCTTGTCACCTCCACACTGAGTGTTTATTTCTCCTACACTCTTGAGACTGAGTGCATGTGTGGAATGTGTACACAGTCTCCAGAGTAATGTGTGTTGTGATGGGAACTTGACATGTGGGGAATAAACAGCCCATAACAGTAAACAGCCCATTACAGGTGGTCACTGCTATGTCATACTCAATGGACTAATGGATTGTTGGATTGTGTACACATTTTGCACATTCTTTGCTTCTGTTTACATCTGTCAGGCATTGTGGGAACAAACATGAAACTGAGATAACCATATTAATTGATTAAAGTATATTTGCAGTGTGATGTTACACTTATCCGGCGAAACTGCTACTATTGCAGCTTGCCGCATGCTTAATGTTTTCATCACAGATGTCCTGAGTGTAATGGTAGCAGTTGCAGTGAGGGCCATGACATGTACTGTGGGCGGTAGAATGCTACAAACCAAGCCTAGAGAACTCCCTCAGAAATGTATCTCGATCCCCTGCATAGATAAAGCAACGTTAAAGCAGCAAATCTTATACTGGGGCTAAGACTTACCACTTTTTGATGCAGTTAGCCTCATCAATAACAAATGCTACAAGGTTGGAACAATAATGCTCTTCTCTCAGCATTTCTCACCACCTCCGGCTGAAGAACAACGCCTCAGATACCGCCCCTCCAACACTCCCTGGTTCATGTTTTCGTTTACCAGGCTCAGTACTCACATAGGCTGCACTTAATCCCTGGCCATCCCTCGACTCCTTTACATCCTGCGGACTGCACCGTGTTTTCTCTCAACTCAATTAAAAGTTTTTTGATGATACTCTCAATCGCATATTGTGTCCAGTCTTGAATGTCGATGTCAGTCAGGACTTGGCATGGCTGCAGGCTTCACTTCTGATACATGCTGGAGGTCTTGGTGTATGTCAAGCAACACAGCTGGCACCCTCAACCTTTCTAGCCTCTGCTGCTGGTCGCTCCTACCTTGTACAACAGATCATGCCTTCATCAGCTGTCTTTCTAGATCCAGATCCAAGTATTGAATCTGCAATTTCCATCTGGAGCCAGGGCCACTCAGAATCACCTCCATCACCTCCCAACTCATTTCAGCTGCGCACATGGGATGAACCTCATGTTGTAGCCACTTATAACAAGTTGTTAGACCATGCACAGGACAGCCAGACCAAAGCTCGACTCCTGGCCGCTCTTGTCCAGAGTCTGGAGTGTGGCTGAATGCTTTGCCTGTTGCTGCACTCGGTTTGCGTATGAGTGACAATGTGATTAGGGTTGCTGCTGGGTTATGATTGGGGGTACCACTCTGCCAGCCTCATCATTGTACCAACTGCAGAGCACATGTTGACACCCTTGGTATACATGGTCTTAGTTGCCGATTCAGTAGGGAGCGCCAACCTTGGCATGCATCTCTAAATGACATCATTGAATGGACATTAGAAGTAGCAAATTAAATACAATAAGAAGAATAAATGTTAAGTATCAATGTAAAACAAAACACATCAACACAAAACATAAACTAGCAAAGAAAAAACAAACAACAAAAAACAAAGACAAAACAGTTCAAAACAAACTGATCTCCACTCCCACCTTCCATACCCCTAAGAACAGCAGCTGTATTCCCCTTCTGTATAAACACTGAGACACATTGCACCAAGTGTTGGTGCGTCATGTGGTCGTCTGTAACATGTCTCATTCATCAGGCCAGTTCCTTGAACAAACCTCAAGCTTCCACCCCAAATGCTCCCAAAGTCTTCACAGCAATGGGGATAAATATACCCAAGCTGGAAAGGTAAGCATACAGTTATTACTTTTGCTTTTTCTGAAACTCTGCGTCTGTAGCAACTGCAGGCTTCTCTTGATGACGAGATTGACGGCCCTTACTGAAACGACAACTCAGGCCATGTGTCCCAAGTCTGCTGCCCCGCAGCATGAGCAAATGTGTGGTCGGCAGAGAGATGCTCCAAGCCTGAGGCCAACTGCCATTCTTACCACATCATCACTCAAGCACAGGCCCAAGGCAGCAATAGGGAGTGCATTGAGCCAGGCGCCTGACTCTGGGCATGCAACAGCCAAGAGACGGGCCTTGGTCTGACTATCTGGAGCCTCCTCCAAAAGCATGTTTTTATTATTACTATTATTCTTATTATTTTAGCAAGGTGCAAGATACAGCAAAGAAGGAGCAGAGCACATAAGAATGACTACTGGCATGAAAGTGCTCTTAGAAGTGACTCACATGGAGAATGTAAACCATAAGATTTACGGTATACGGTATTTATTATACTGTACATGTACACAGTTTCAACAGACTCAAGTAGAGCAATTCTGCGAAAGAGCAAATTACACCTTTCCATCTTGCCATCAAGCCCTGAGGACTTGAGCACTCTATTCACACACCTTCTCTACAATGGCTCAAAGAAGATTGTGTTCTGCTATGTCCCTAAGAATGGCTGCTCTAACATGAAGCGACTCTTGCTGATTCTTAATGGTGTGCTTGCTCCTGAGTCAGCACAGCAGAAGAGGCCAGCAGAGGAAGTGCTAAAGGAGGTGTGTATAGTGTATATGAACTCTTTTTGCATAGTATAATGTAATAATATAGTACATTCAATTATCCTTCTATGCCAGCATTACCCATTTTCCTTTGGGGTGCAAAGGTCAAATTATGTGTACTAATTTCCCTTTGGGTGCAAAGGTCAACATTTGTGCACCCAAGGGGGGAATCTGGAAACTGGGCTACTACAGTGATTGTTGCAATTTCAGACTTGTATTGCAGGTGAATCGTGAAATCATTTCAAGGACTTAACTTTCCTAGGTACTCTTCACAGACTACAAAACTATTTGCTATTATAAGGCAGTCACTTGAAAGACTCTTATCAGCATATAGGAATAAACTGGAATCTTGTTATATTTATGAGCAACATAAGCACTTTCCAGCACACACCCAGATATTCCCCCTATCACACTTCCGCAGAGAAGAGTACCGAGCATGGCTATCATCTTGGCACACTCTCAGAAACTCATCTCAAGCAACAGACATCCACCCTACATTCCAAGAGTTTGTCCAATTAATGGCACTCTTCCCATTCAATATATATATACAATGAGCACTTCAGCCCATTTTTGGAGCTCTGTCACCCATGTGCCATTCACTCACATCATGACCTGTATGCCCTTATGAATTATCTCACCATCCCCCCTTCATACTACCCCTCCATCACTTCTTATCACTCTATATACCAGTTCCTTGGTCAGCTAAGCAGTGAAGACAAGCATCACTTACATCATACACTTCATCCTGAGGTAGATTTCTATTGTTCTCTTCACCCAGAAGAACAGCATTCACAACAATCCTCTGTGATTGTGAACAGACTGTGAGAGATCACACTGATTTGTTTGATGACTGACATGCATAGCAATGTTCTGTCAAATATGGAGTGTAAACACTCAGACCTTGGTCATAGACAATGTACATAGTATGTGCATGGAGGAGCGAGTTTCATGGTAGTGTGGGAAATGCACCAGGTACCAAGTTACCTTGTACGTAATGCATGGTGCATGTAAGGTTCATGCGTACAATGCTTGTGTACTGTACACTCTCAGTACTGTACAGTGGTCAAAACTGTAGTATGCTGAGTAGATAGTACACAACTTTCTCATGTAAGCTTCTCTCTCTCTGTGATTATGGCAACCACGTTTTCATACTCCAAAGCATTGTAGCATTCATGTGAAAGAGAAGAGTTACCCCATAACTGCTATTACTCACTCAGGTTAACCTGCTGGTGTTGCTTCATGTATATAGAATGAGGCCAAAATGAATCACTATGGCACAAAAAAATGATGATATCGGAATAAAATCATGCATGAGGCAGAGGAGATACCATGGGCACAATGCTTTAGGTTAGTACTGGCTCAGTGACTCCCAGTAACTCTGCATGACTCCACTGCTCCTCAGGATAGAGATGATAGTAAAAATCCAATTCCACAAACATTCGTTGAAACAAGCGATACTTTAGCTCAGGGGATAACTGTGAGTAGTATTTATGTAGCAACACTCTCGTCTCCTCCCTAGGATTGTGTGTGCTATGATCAGTGAAATATTCTGTGCTTGCATTGAGCCTTTGTACCAAGAGATGAACTTCTCTAGAGTAGTTCTTGAAGTTAGCATAGAAATGGTAGCGTACCAAGCAAGGGTGTGAAACACTGAGAATTGAAGCAAAGTGTTCATTTAAGGAGTCATCGTCTGAATCAAGAATCCACTGAATATAGTCAGAAAAAGTCAACTGCAGGTCATACGTTCCTCTGGCCTGTGCCCATTTCAAGAAGTCCAAAGGCCTATATTTTGTCATGATCCAGTGTCTGTGTGACTCAAATAAATCCATTCCTTTTTCAAATGTGCGTTCTTTTAGCAGAGTGTGACTATAAGAAACATTGAATGTGATAATATGCTCAAGTTTGTCACGATATGCTGACACCAACCGCTCCAGAGGATTGCGTATCATCATAAACTTGTAGTATGTTTCAATTCTTTTCCTTCTCTCCTCATCTGTAAGTGTTAAATTTATAAATGAAGCCTTCCTTATAGCAGGAGTGAGGTACTGTGATTCAGAAATTGCAACCATCTTGGCAGTCTCTTTTGGTAACTGTCCATTAATTATGAATACCAACCGTCTAAGATTTGTGCAGCCAGCCTTATGAGAGAGGATTGTTTTTTGTAACAAATTATACATACATAAGTTTTGTACACTGACTATATTTTAATACTCTCCGAATATTAAGGGATATGATTTCTATATTATACATTATTTCTGTTGGTGTTTCTAAAAAAAGTGAAATGAATCAGTCCCCTTCTCTTGTGTTGGTGTGGGGTTAGGTTCACTCATTCATACAATTTGTGGAGTGGGTCTATATTGTGATTCTTGGGTTCTGTGAAGTTTTACCAGCACATGAATAGATGAAAACAGAATTGCCTAGCTAGGCCATGAATAGCCCTCAGGCTAAGCAGTCACCCAATGTGCAGTATGCACAGTCATGCATATCCACATCACATGCCCTATTCAATTCATATCATACCTTTGGTAAAAAGCAGAATATGAACCTTTTCTTGTCATCAAAGATAAGGTGTCTGAAAATATTCCTCCCAGTAGCTGACTTCACACTGGGTAAAACAGTGGAGTTGCTCATGTTGTACTTACTGCAAAACTTATCCACTTGCAATACTTGCCACTGTGAAAATGGAAATTTGGAATGATGAACACTACTACATACTACCAGACCTGCGTAAATGATATTATACCTGTATAGTGACAAGTATCAGAGAGTCAGTAGTCTAGACTATGGCACTGACATGCCTATAACATGATTGTGAATGTTCATGCAAAGCATTCTGCAGTCCTGAACACTCAGTTCTAGGTAGCATGGCTCTATCCAACTAGTCCAAAATGTAGAGGGATGTGCATAGGGATGGCAGTGTCAAAACTTCAAACACTAGGTGTACATGTAGTTGTGACAGTGTGCAAGCAAGACAGCACATACAAGGACACCACCAGTACTCCATACATACATGTACTCGGGCAATGGGTAAGAGGCCAATGCTCTGTCACACACACAGGTGAGTGGAGGCTGATTTCCTAAATAGAATCTCAAGGAACACAATAATGTGGGATCTCTGGGCATGGGCAAATAGGGCAATTGCAAAATATCCACATACTGCCTATTTTATTGAAGTCAAATAGGAGTAACTAAGCATCCCTCGTGCATGCAGATGCACACAGTGACCCATTTCTATGCCATGCAATTGCACAAGCACACAACCTACATACTAAAACTACATGTATGCACAGGTAATCAATTGCAGCTGGACAATTCATTCTGTTTACATTACTACTTACAACCTTGCTATGTAAACCAAGCATTGTCCCATGGGTGCACTTCTATGTAGAACTACAAACCTTAAGGTCGCTATTTTTAGTGGGTACAACACAGATTGTAAAGATAGTGAATTCAGCGGGTACTAATTTTAGCGATATTGCAACTACATGGATAACCCTGCAGATCACATTGCCCTCGATGGGAGAGTGGCTGTCACGAGCGCTCGAGCACCATCGATTGATCAAGAGATCGAATACGTAGCTAGCTAGATGGCTGGCGGTAGTAGTCTGAGGTTTAGTTTTCTGTGCGGATTGAGAGGAATGATACCACGCATATCAATCAGTTTAGACTCTGACAATCGGTGAAGAGCTTATTTAAGAATGAAAGCCACAACATCCATGATAGATACGCATCGATGCTTTGAAACTACTACTAGAAACAATTCGGCCATCTGTTGTGGGTCATTTACCACGAGAAATTTCAAGATTCACTTACTACATAATTATTCATAGGGGGAAGTGTCATGCCAAAGCATCGACGTTCACCATCGTCGATTGCCACTGGTTCAAGGTAGTTTTAATAGAAATTCCAACTCAAGTGACTGTTACTATGGACCTATATAGGAGAAAGTAACGGACAGGTGATGAAAAAATCCCAAGAATTAGTGAATGAGTGAAGTGAGAAGCTGGGGAGTGGCTCTGGTTATTAGCTAAAAGCTGGAGCTGTGGAGAGCGCGGGCGCATGCATAGTGAATTTGGAAATTACTTATTCCATTTGTTTGAAAGTATTGCAATGAGTTATTGGCTGGTACTACTTTTAGCGAAAATGAGGCAATTCGCTAATTTTGCTAAATTAAATACCCGCTAAAAAAGGTGACCTTAAGGTATGTTCCATTAGGACACTATGTATAGGGTGTAGTTTTAGTCCAATACACCTCAACTAGGCACATCAAAACTGTTTTTTAAAACTAATACTGGATGCTGAACTAATGTATAGGAGTGATCCCACCCAACTCCAGAGATAGCCACAGGTCAGAAGGTTAAAGTGACTGAAACCTGTGGTTAAACTATGATGATTTAGGAACCATATGGTGTCAAATGTTCAAGGGGCACAATTTGTGCGGAATGACATTTTTAAAGTTTCACAGAAACTCTTTTCATGGTTCAGAAGGTTTCTAGATAGCCATGCCTACTTTTAGATAGTTGCACATTTTGTTCTTATAAAGTAGTGAACGGTTGGTTGCAGCAACACCATGTTCTGCTGCTCGCTTCCTCATCGCAACTCTCTGCTCTGGAGTGAACTTAGCATACGAGCCTCTTTTCACTGGCATCTGGATCACACGTCTAACCCCCTCACTGCAATACTGGCTGACGTGATGGAGGTGGAAGTAATTCCTTGAGAGGGACATCGAGGATCAGGCAGCTCATCATGAATATAGCAATAGAGTGCCATTGATTACTAACTAGCTGGAGTTGTCACAATACTGGCTGGTAACATAGGCCTATGTGTCTTCAAGAACTGATTTTGTGGACCAAAATTTTGCAGTTCGAAGCCAGTCTGCAAAAAGTGTGAAAATGATAACCCTTGAAAATTTGGTGCCATATGCTACTTCCCTGATGAAGGGCCAAAAACTAAATGTTTACCTGTTAAATTGTATAAGAGTAGCTAAGTTAGAGCTACATGTATTTCTAGAGTTTCATATAATTATACCACAGGGTAGAAACAGTTGGGACACTGGGATGTGTGAGTGCTGGTGTACACAGGTCAGGTTTGCCTGGGCACCTAGGACTGCTGCTAGTGAAGTGGATAAAAGTCTTCCCAACCCTGTTCTTTCCTTATCCTACCTACACACACACACACGTTACAAAGGAGACTCAGTATTATTTATACTCCCAACTTTGTTTACATGTTACATTTGTCCACACATACTATGCTACATGTCTGCTCTGTTCTCCACATGTTATTTGTCTGTTTCAACCATACAGCACATACACCAAGCCTACATGTACATGCTTCATACCTACATACACTTGTTATCTGTTGTGTGTTACATAACAAAAAACAAAAAGAGCTCCTTGGTGCAAGCATTTTGCAAGCATTTCACATGCACACGGTGAAGCTTTGCTATGCGCGACAAATGCTGTTTTCAATAGTTACCATCGAGGTAGCGTTAGTCACTTTGAAGAGGAAGCTGAGCTGACTGAAGAAGATGAGCACAACTATAAGCTACCAAGCTGTGTGACTGTTAAGACTTAAGGCCAGCCATCTGTGTTACACGTGCATGACATGTAATACCCACACTATACTGTATCTAGTTTGCCACTAGTCAGAGAATCAGAGAGTCGGTAGACTCTCTATGTAGGGATGGCTCCGGCCTGCCCATAGTGTGCGTACATTGGAAAGCCGTCTTAACTCGCAAATGCTCATGTTCTAAGCCTTTCTGGACACCTAGCTATCCTATTCGAACGTTTCTCTACTCAATGATACCCTCCAAGTAGCTTAAATGTATCCCTAGGCTTACTGGCAGGAAACGGGCGAAGTGGTGATTTCTTTTTCTTTCTAACTCTTCTTCTTCTTCTTCTTCTTCTTAGGAGATTTCTTTCAAACGGCTTTTCTCGAAACTAGTAGAAGTAATCACCGTAGTTCTGTACAGATCAACTGTAATCACTATGGCGTATGATCTGCCTTAACAGCATCTTAGCATCTTCTCAAATAAGCAGAAACTAGAAGCATGGACAACATGCCCATATTTGGGAGCCATTTTCTAATAATTGTCACGTGACACAAATTGCAAGCACGTGAGGGCCGCCCGCCTCACGCTCACACTCGCGCACAATCCCTCGAAGCCATGGCCTAGTAATTTCTCCCCAGCCTTTTTCAGCAGTATCCTACTTCACTCTTGTTTCAGAGTTGGACTGTTCATGTAGGGATGGCGTCGAACAAACAATTGTGCGTGTACATAGGCCTACAAAAGCTTTCTTGGAGCGGACACTCGTGTTCTCAAGCCCCTCTGAGCACCAAGCGGCATTGTTCTAGCGATGTTCTACCAAACGGTACGCCCCCAATATTGCATCACTGAGTTTCACTTCCGAGTAGGAAACGGAATCTTAGCAAACTGTTCCAACGGTGAACAGTACTATAATCTGCCGGGTCGTATTTTCCAAGTAGCTATAACATCTAAGTTTTGAGCCAGAGGGGCTCAGCCCCTTTTCCACAAACACACTAACATACATGCATACTAAAGGTGTTGGTGCTGAACTTAGAGACAACCTCCTGTATGGTAGTGTGGTACAACAAAAAGGCACACAAACAAGTATGAAAAACATTTTCCAAAAATGTATAGGGATGTAGGGATGGCAGTGCCAAAAACCACACAAACTAGATATATGGATGGCAGTGTGCAGGCAACACAGATGACTACACAAGTAACCCCATCCCTACATAATTTTTTTTTTAAATAGAACGTGTATCTAAGCTTTGTTGTCAGAGTATTGGAAACTGGTTTGGGCGGATAACAAAAATGAAAAATGATGTAGGGATGGGGTTACTTGTGTAGTCATCTGTGTTGCCTGCACACTGCCATCCATATATCTAGTTTAAGGTGGTTTTTGGCACTGCCATCCCTACATCCCTATACATTTTTGGAAAATGTTTTTCATACTTGTATATATATATATCAATGCCAACGTTACGGTCTCTTCTGAGACCTTGTTCAGGACAACTGTACAACAAACAAGAATGCACGCAGCCTGCATTGTTGTTTATTGAACAGTTGCCCTGAAGAACGTCTCAGAAGAGACCGAAACGTTGGCATTGATATATATATTCTCTGACTAGTGGCAAACTAGATACAGTATGTACATACCTAGTCAACCAAGATTGTTTGCATAATACCCACACTCCCGGTCACCCCAGTGCAGCTGATGAGGCCTGGTATTGGCTGAAATGCGTCCTGCACGTTGAGTGACTGTTTAACATCTAGGCCTAAGGGCCGTTCGCAACCTAGGGAGTTGTGGTTCTTGATTTACTCATGTACATAATTATGTGTCTAGACGTCTGAGAACTGTTTGTGGCCTACGGAGCTGTGGTTTTCAATTTATTCATGTAGAAAGGTCAGCAATATTGAAGGAAGTAGTCGAAAAGGGTGACTAAGAGTATCAGGGGTGCATGTTAAATGCATTCCTCCTCATTCACGAGTGTCACAGTTTGTTTACAAGCAGCATTCTGCGGAATGTCATTCACCTCTAGATACTTATGCACAAGTTGAAATGTTTGCATACATGGGAGTTGTGTACTACCACTCACCTTACTCCGTGCTGATATATCCGGGTTTTGTGACACACTGATGATTCTCAGTGTCTCATTCAAAGACAAATGAGGTCTTGTTGTTGGTGACTCTATGTCAGGTCTACTACCAGATGGCATAGGAAGCAGTGTCTCAGTCCCATAGCTGAGGTAATTCTCTTCCTCAGCCCACTTTAGAATCCTTCTTGTTGTGACAATGTTGTCATAAATGGCTGAGAACTTGCCCGAGTACTTGGTGGAACGATTACTCAGTTGTGCTGGGGGTAGAATAACAGTGTAGTGAGAAGACAACATTCCATTCTGCTATAATTATGTTTATATCACTTATGGTGTTAAGACCTATATATACATGTAACATGTATATAGGCCTTAATACCATAAGTGATTAGTCGTGTGGGCCAGACCCTCTCGGCAAGCGGGAGGGTCTGGCTCGCGAGACTAATAATTGATATACTTGCATCTCAGGGGTATTGTGTTAATCCATCACTGCCATAGTACATTCCGGTCTTGAAGTGAAGTATTGTGCCAGTAGATTGGGTCACAACCTTGTTAACCCTCGGCATGCATGTGCAGTGAGGGTTCCAGTAGTTGTTCTCTGTGTGTGTCCGTCCACAGCCTATTCTGGCAGTACACGCAATCACAAGTAAAAGCAAAGGACACCATTGCGTTAAACTGGAGATTGGTGGCTAAAATAGAACGCGTTTTTCCTGAAGTTGTCTCATTTGAAAGTTAGAGTGCATTTTTACTTACCTCGGCAAGGACGGCCATTTTGTTTTGACATGCAATTTATGCGCAATGTTTTGTATACTCTCCATTATACGTTTGCTTACCAGTTACACACGTACATATGCTTTATGGTCCACGTGTTCTAGGAGTTCATTGACCTCTGGTTGTATTCAGTGGTGCTTTGATGGACTAGTACTACACTACCGATAAAATAATTATGTACACATAGTACTCCAAGTCTCCAAAATCCACTTCACACTAGCATTGTGCAAACATCCTTTGTTGCCAACAAGTACATAGGTAGTGTGCATGCATACGGTAAATCAGCTGCCAGTGGATAAGATAACTAAAGAGCACAGCTACAGTGGGAATGTTTAGCAGCAATATCCCTACATTCCTTGTGCAGCAATCAACTGAGTGACTGCAGGGGTAGCATGACCAGTTATGGTGGGACCACTTGTCCAGGTGAAGTGAGGAAATTCACAATTCATAGGCACTCTCACCAAACTCATTTTGCATGTGCATGTAGACACTTAGTGCTTCACTCTCTTCCTATTCTTGACAGTGTGGCTACTGTGGTGTTGCTGGTGTTTGCTATATGTACATGTGGCTGGGTAAGTACGTATAACTATATATGCATGATTGCATTCACAATGCAGGGGGGGTCAAGATAAACTCTAGGAATCATGTGTGTGCACTGCACAATGGCCTGAACAGCTGTATGTATGCGCACGTAAGGATTTATGTGCAATGTACGTATACGTGCAATGTAAAATGCTTGCACAGCCAAGCATGCTCGAGCGCCCATACGTAGCAGATTAGATCATGCTACTGCGTTTTGGGAGGCATTGCCCCCCTAAAAGAAATGGGGCGGTTGCCCCCCTTGGCCCCCCAGTGCCACTGCCTATGCAATGCCTCATGTCATTGAGGAAGTTTTTCATGATGCAGTCATGCAAATATTCTCATCTTCTACTTCTTCAGTGTTACACATTGCTCACGTACTGCCATTGTGGGTTGGTTGATATTTCATAGGCAGGACTTACATGTAGAACAAGCTTTGAAATCAAATACATGTTCACCCAGGAGCATGCTTCCACACCCCACTATACAACAGGGTGCTTCAAATACTGTTATTATATAGTGTTGTTTTAGTTTAGAGAGATTTGCAGTTGATTAGTTCTTAGTTTAATTACCAATGCCAGAGCAATTCCATTTTAGTTGTCTTAATTGAAGAACTTGAACACAACTCTTTTGGTTAGTTTAACTATTCCTGATTGCTTACCAGTAAGGATGTACTTTAGTTTACAACAACAACTGTAGTTTTAGTTTCATGTAGTTATTACCAACAATAACATTTTAACAAGGCTACTACAAACATGACTAAGAAAACAGCCACATGTGCTTCCTTGTACAATTTGAGTGAATCTGTAAAATAGAGAACAGGGTCACTCTCTTCTCAACAGCAGTAGCCAAGCGAATTGAGCACAGTGACTGCAGTGGCTGTGTACAGTATTGGTTTTAATTAACATTACTGTGGGCTGTGACAGTTAGTTTTGGTTTAAATTAAAAATTTGGACCCACTGATGGCCTAGTTTTAGTTTTTAATTACCAAAATATAATCTTTCTAAACTGTGTACTTTTGATGTTAGTTATGATTAACTAAAACAGCACTATTATTATAGTTGACAATAGAGTGACTTAGTGTATTTATGTACATACACAGGGCAGCCAAAGTGGCTCACAATTACATCAGTACAGTTTCTACACCACTAATTAACCTGTTCCCCATTGATGTCTAGAGTGTCCGAACTCAATCTGTCAACCATCACCTTTTGTCACATCCAGTTCTTCACATACCTGTACATAGAAGCTCACTGACCCTCCCGTAACAAATGAAGCATTTGTTTCTACTGGGAGATGGACATCATGCTGTTGGGAGATGGTGTGGTGGTAGTAAAGAATTGGCCCAGGGCAAACAAGCTAGCTGAAGAGCTTGTATCCAGCCTGGGAATTTGAGAATGGGGCAGGAGCTCTTTAGTGCAATGCTATTGCCTACATTGTTCTATTAGGCATACTTAAGTAGCTACTGACAACAGGTGAAGCGGCCAGTCTATATATATGTAAGTGGTTGCATACATATGTACACGTAGTCAATGGAATACATATCAGAGTCTGTAGACTCTCTATGTAGGGATGGCGCCAACACGCCCATAGTGCGTGTACATACTAAAGCCTTCAAAAGTCCCCTGTGCTAGTGTTCTAAGCCACATAGAAGCCCCATTCAGGCGATTCTCTACCCAATGATACCTCCCAAGTAATCTATCTGCAGACTTACTGCCACAAAACGGCTAAACCGTCGAATTGTTCATCTTTCTTTCCTTCTAATTCTTCATAAGAGATTTTTTGAATTGACCTACGCCAAAACTGGTGAAAGTTATCACTGTGGCTTTTGTATGTATAGCCTTCATTCCTGTGTGTGCAGTGCCTTTAACCACAAGAATTTTTGTACCTTTTTGATTTGACTCCGAGCAAAACGCACAAGCCCCAGACTCTTTCCCATGCTTAGAAGCCATTTTCAAACAATACTGTAACATGGCAGAGCATGTGAAGGCTGACCCAGCGCGCACAATGCAATCGTGTCGCGTGCAGAGTTGACTCCCTATGTAAGGATAGCACCAGCACAGTAATAGCAACATGTAGCAAACCTCTAGGTGCTACCTGTATGAGTTACATGTAGATGTTTACATACATGCAATGAGGCAGTTAGTCAAGTATTAGGACTTTTTGAAGGGGCTCTCCTCCTTGCTCCTCATGTAGCAGAAAACTGGAGTGTTCACTGATTTGCTTGCTAGCATTTGAAAGACCTTTGCAAGAAGAACATCCTTTGTTAGGATACCAAAAAGTGCACAAACAAGTAATAGTATTTTCAAAAAATGTAGAGGGATGTAGGGATGGCAGTGCCAAAAACCACATGAATGAAAAGCACTAAAATGCCAACCCTCAGCGCAGTTACATAGCATGCTACAACAGCCTGCACAGATGATGCAACCATTGCTGGCTTAAGTCCACTCAATTGGGCTACACTCTAGTGTCCTGCTTTGTCTTGCATGCTGTAGGGTCTGTGCACGTATGCATGTGCACATATAGCCTTGTACCCAGGCTAGGCCTTCTCACGCATGTGTAATTATACTGATGACCTTTGTACCCGTAAGATATCGCATGTGTTACACGTAAGTGAATGTGTAACGGAGAGTATACAAAACATTGCACGTAAAATTGTACATCAAGACAAAATGGCTGTCCTTGCCAAGGTAAGCACTAACTCTCGCTCAAACGAGATGTTCTTATGAAAATGCTCCATTAATTTTGCCCCAAATTTGACGCCTAATGTAATGGTGTCTTTGGTTTGACTTGTGATTGTGCGTACTGCCAGAATAGCCTGTGGACAGACAGACCAACAGACAGACACACACACACACACACACACACACACACACACACACACACACACACACACACACACACACACACAGGACAATGAAAAGCACTAAAGTGCAAACCCTCAGCGCAGTTGCATTAATACTACAACAGCCTGCACAGATGATGCAATGTCGGTTTAAGTCCACTCAGTTGGGCTATAGTATAGTGTCTTACCTTGTCTTGTTGTATATATGGTCTGTGCACGTATATATGCGTGTGCACATGCTATAGGCGCATATGCGGGACCATTATCGCACTAGCTTTACGGATGTGAAACGGAGAGGTATATGAAACATTGCAATGTGAACAAAATGGTGGACTTGAGCCGGCTTGGTCCTGGTAAGTTTATAACGCTTCTAACTTCCTAACGAAGCAGTTTTAAAAAAGATGCCTTTTTAGTTTTGTGAGAAATGTGCCGCTCAAGCTGATAGTGCCTTCAGTTAGACGTCCACTAGCGCCAGTTGGCAGATTAGATCTGGCATGACACACACACACACACACACACACACACACACACACACACACACACACACACACACACACACACACACACACACACACACACACACACACACACACATACACACACACACACACACACACACACACACACACACACACACACACATACACACACACACACATGCACACACACACACACACACACACACACACACACACACACACACACACACACACACACACACACACACACACACACACACACACACACACACACACACACACACACACACACACACACACGACAAGTACTGTAACTCTCATAGCATGCATGCTGAGGGTTAAAACTGTTTTTAATACTTGTATAGTAGAGAGAGCAACACAAAACTACGCTGAAAATACTAAAGAGCAAAATATGAAATACAGAAGAACACCACCCAGTAGCAAAGTAACATAGAAGATGGTTACTCTTCTTTCAATGCTGTACTCTACTGCTAAGAGTAGATGGTTTACATACAAACTTCCCTATCTTGTCTCCTCAATTGAGTATGTAGTATAGCTTACGTACTGGTACTGTATAGATTCAGATGTAGGTACTCAATGATAATGAGCAGGGAAGTAGTCAGCAGCAAGGTAAGTAAACCCGCCTTGACCTTTACATACATCTAAAAGAAGAGAAAGTACAAATGGTTAATTACAGTACATTAAAGATATTCTCGTCAAAATACAACACCAGCGAATATTGTGCATGGTAGTGGACCAAAAGAACGTTCATAAAGGAGACAAAAAGTTTGCCCAGTCTAAAAGTTGGGTGGGCCATGGCCCACATGGCCCACCCTGCTGCCACATGAGGCTAGCACTATCCGTGGTGTGACGCCTTCACTGCAAAAAGTCCATGGTTACTTTAACCCACAAATGTGGTTATCTCAGTTGCTTGTTTGATCTCACAGCAGCTGGCACTGAACAGATGTGAGGAATGTGTATAAAAGCAATATGGTCAATTTGCTAAGGGATTGAATGGTAGAACGAATGACACTCCCTTAGTCCATTTTGCAAGACATAGCAGTGACCACTCTTATATGGGCTGTTTACCCCTATACACTGCACACGTGCATTCAGCCTCAAGAGTGTATGAGAAATGAAACTCAATGCGGGGGTGACATGGCAACACTCAGGTGCAACTGAGTAAACCATAGCAAGGTTAAAACAACCATCTCCTTTTTTGCTGTGTTCTTGCTCTCCACAAGCAGTCTAACTAACGCAGAATGTGAGGGAGGAGTTTAGCCACACCCCTTACCGTACCACTTACGAAGGGCTTGCTACATCCCTGATCATCACAGTTCAGAAGAGACAAATATGTAACTCTCAAGCACTTTCTATGCAGTGTTGAGTGTGTGTACAATGAAAAGGGTTTCATGTACCCTTCACCTTTGGAATGCAGCTTTGCTAGGCATCACACAGATGTTTTCAGCTTATAGTTGGATGTCCTCTCCTACCTACACTTGCGATTGTTGTGGGAGATGTTCTGTATCCTTGTGAATCAAAACACTGCATGCTTTGCATGGGAATTTGCTCCTACAATATACATGCCTAGACATCTTCAAAACAGATTATGTACTGGCATATTCCTGGCATGATCCTCATAATACTAGCACCACTTCACCTGTTCTAACACCTATGTAGGTCAAGAAAAGTTTTACAATTAAATATATTTATTGTGACTTGCGTGGGCAGATCAAAGACACCACCCATACCTTTACTTCCTATTCTATTGCACAAAGCGTAATGTATGCAATTTTGAACATTCAATAGAAAACTATTTGAATGGTGACATTTTGCTTGCATATCCTGCAATGGTAAGCTACATGTAGCTTTGGAAAAGTCACAATAAAACACATAATGTGTGTTTGGGGTCAATACATGATTTATGGGAACTAGGACTATGGTCTCGAGATCCATACAGCACTCATGTGCTTTGTGCAGTATGGGTCTCTCGACCACACCCCTCATTCCCACAAATTGAACTTCAAATGCACATTATCTATTACTTGATATGCAACTGAGATAACAGTTACTATGGGTTGGAGTTAATCTTTAAATATGCAAATATCTCATTGTACCTGCAGGAGTATGCATAATAAATACATACAAACATTAGTTGGTTTGTTAATCAAAAAATTGTTTACATTAGAGTGAGCTTAGTACCACCTCAGCAACATATGGCAGTTATCATAGCGACAGCTGTGCAGCTCTGTTAAGGGAAGCCTTCCAGTGCTGTGCAAAGGCTTAGAGTAGAGTATAATATTACTTAGAAAATATGTGCATATTCAAGCTTCTAACTGGTTAGTGACCTGACAGGAGTTTCTACACGGTTCAACAACCTCACAATTGTGTCCCACATCAAAGCTTGAATATGCAAAAAGTTTCTAAGCAAGGATCAGTTTCTGTGGCTTACACTTTTCCATCAGAGAGAAACTGCCGAGCTTTTCGTTTGATTACGGTCACTGCAAAAGGAATTACATGTACAATGTATATTGAAGCTGTAGGCTAAGACATAGTTACCAATTCTCGCGTCAATCTTACCTTAGATATATGAACTATCTAAGATCTTACTTGCCCCTCTTTCCAAAATACGAGTAAGTACCTATCCACCTAGTTATTTTGCTGGTTCACGAGCGTATACATGTAGATAAGCACGCACCTTGTCCAGGGACACGTCGACCCAGCCACTAGGTTTACTTGTAGGACTCTCACAAGTAAGGGCTCTCGGGAACAAGTATTATGAGGCCGCAGTCCGCGCGCGCGCAGTCTGTGCGCGACGTAGGGTATAATTGTACATTGTAGCCTCGTGAGCCACGCCTTATGCGGTATGAAAGGATGTGGCGCCACAAGGCTACGATGGCGAGATTAGGGGTGTATGCGAGCAAAATGAGTTGTTTCACCAGTTCACGCTCGTATACATGTAGCTGTATCGTAACGCATCTTGTTCTGGGGCACTTTAACCCAGCAACTCGGACTTCTTGTAGGACTCTCACAAGTAGCCCAATGCAGATGGTATGACCCCTTGTTCACTATTGTCTGACACCCGACCACATGTCAATACATCACTGACCTTTTTTAGACCATTAGGAGAATGTACAACAATTGGAATGAAGTGATGGGATGGTAACAGGTGCAAGTTCTTTTGTATTTTTTTTGTGTTCAGAATCTGGTGCTACAGCACATGCTTCTCTTGTTGCCAATGCTGAGTGTGATGGGGCCAGAGTGTCTGGGCATGTGGCATCCCATACAAGCACCTTTCCACACTGCCACGGAACTAAGGTGGTCCTATCTGGTGTCTTTCCATCTGAACGGAGAAGACCACTTGGCTCCAGGTGACAGGGAACCTTTGCTACTTCTAATATCTGTTCAGTGATGTCATTTAGAGATGCATGCCGAGGTTGGCGCCCCCTACTGAATTGGCAGCTAAGACCATGTGTACCAAGGGTGTCAACATGTGCTCTGCAGTTGTACAATGATGAGGCTGGCAGAGTGGTACCCCCAATCGTAACCCAGCAGCAACCCTAATCACATCGTCACTCATATGCAAACCAAGTGCAGCAACAGGCAAAGCATTCAGCCATGCTCAAGACTCTGGACAAGAGACAGCCAGGAGTCAAGCTTTGGTCTGGTTGTCCTGCGCATGGTCTAATGACTTGTTATAAGTGGCTACAACATGAGGTTCATCCCATGTGTGCAGCTGAAATGAGTTGGGAGGTGATGGAGGTGATTCTGAGTGGCCCTGGCTCCAGATGGAAATTGCAGATTCAATACTTCAATCTGGATCTAGAAAGACAGCTGATGAACGCATGATCTGTTGTACGAGGTAGGAGCAACCAGCAGCAGAGGCTAGAAAGGCTGAGGGTGCCAGCTGTGTTGCTCGACGTACACCAAGACCTCCAGCACGTACTGGGAGTGAAGCCTGCAGCCATGCCAAGTCCTGACTGAGGTCGACATTCAAGACTTGACACAATATGCGATTGAGAGTATCATCAAACCTTTTGATTGAGTTGAAAAAAAACACGGTGAAGTCCACAGGATGTAAAGGAGTCGAGGGATGGCTAGGGAATAGGAAAGCATCTTTGAGAGGTAGATGTAGCAGTCTCTCTCCCATTATTGTCAGCTTGTCAATGTTTGCTGCGATTGTGCTATCAATCACCTCAAGGCTGCCAATAGGAGCCCTAAGGAGTGTCGTTTGTTTGCAACTGGTCACCTGTAAATAAGACATTGATGAAAGAACAACATTTCTGGTGTATTCATCATCACAAATAAGCTCTGTCTTTGCATGATTGAAGCACAATCCCAGAAGACCTGCCTGTTCTTCCATGTCATAGATTATATCCTCTGCGCTGCCCCCAATGGTGCCATTGTCTAATGTAGTAAGGTTGTTAGATCATGTCCCAGAGTTGTTCAGCTTCATCCACGCAGCCTATGGAGAACCCCCACTTTTGTTCTGTGGCCAACACACCATTCAACTGCTTGTGCTGAAGCTTCAATGAGAGTAATAAAACCTTGAACTCTCATCGAAGCTGGAGCACAAGCAGTTGAATGGTAAGGCAAAAGAAGAATGGGCCAAGTGGATCCCCTTGCTGAACTTCCTCAGCCGAGACTAAGGTGTGTTGGCCACAGAACAAAAGTGAGGGTTCTCCATAGGCTGCATGGATGAAGCTGAACAACTCTGGGGCATGATCCTTCACTGACTCCAACATTTTGTCCCTTGTCAATGTGTTGAAGGCATTCCTGAAGTCAAGCTTCAACAGGAGGGCATACCATGCAGATAGAGTCGAGCAGCATGAGCTGCTGCTTTGTGGCCAAAAGGCCGGGATCCCACAACGCAGTTGTTGAGATGAAAGATATATAGGTAGTACTGGATGATGCTCGCTCAACAACAACATATTCCTTTCTACAACACAGATATGAGGAAATCTGTTGGTGTGAGTTGAGCTTAGATGCTGAAGATACGGTAAGGAGCATGTGGCACTAGCCTCGTCCCCAGGCTCTCCCCCGCGCGCGTATGGCACGCCGTTAGTAACAAAAATCATCTGGTCTCAGGTCGACCTGAGAACTTCTCAGGTCGACCCGAGCGGTCTCAGGTCGACCTCAGATTGACAGCAAGCGGTGGCACGCCTCATAGCCTTGCTGAAGTAAGCGGCAATAAATAGAATTTCAAACCTAACCCATGGCTGAAAGTACAGACTCTGTTACTTGGGGCTGGAACGAATACTTCGCACAACTTTCAGAGACTTGGAGCGCCAGTTTGGTATTGCAAGACTACCCTATGCGGAGTACGCATCTGAACGACTAGAGCTCTGTTAGCAGGCTTAGTGGTGAACACGGCAGCCCGCCCGGACATCGCGAGTGGAGGGAACAGTGATCAGGTGTTACATCGTTTTAGAGACAGGATTGTTGAACTTAGAAGACTAATAGTTTCGCTGCGAGTACACAATGTATGGCATTGATGACACCAGCCTACTCCCTATTGATGACAATCCTGAATATGTCAATGTTCCAAGTATTAACCTTGATCTATCAGCGGAGTTAGTTGCTCGATTGAGATAACAGGTGCATCCTCTCTCCCAAAGCCAAAACCATGGTATGGAGCTACATGAACATGCGTATATCTGGTCAGTAGTCTTGTTGGATTTCATGTATATGAACCAATTTGGCCATTGAAATTTGCAAAAAATGAAATTGAGTCTGCATGAGTGGGACTTATAAGTTGTGACTTATGGGTGATTTTGTTGCCCTCCAAAGTTTAGTCTAGATCTGTTGACAGTTCATTATTTCCAGCCAGTTTTCTTTAGTTTATTATACTAGCTACAGGGCTCAAGACAGGACTACTAGTAATTGGAGATGAAGGAAAGTAAATATTACCTCGTCTCAGAAGTTGGGTGACTATACCAGTGTTCTAGTGCATGGGTGGTTTACTAAATGCTCTCCCCATGATGCATGGTGTATACAAAGGTGTTCAATAATAGTGCTAGTGTTGTCTGAGACATATATATCCCAAAAACATCCCTGAACGCCTCAACAATCTCAAGCCTCAGCTCATTAAACGTCGCTCCTCTGCTCAACGAAAATGGGCCTCTTTCTCTCGCCCAGACACACCAGCAGGCTAACCGTGTCACCAGCACTCTCCGCCATGTTTGGAGTACACGTGGCAATGGGTACAGTCCCGATGACGGTCCGCGTGTGTCAATCTGAGGTCGACCTGAGACCAGATGATTTTTGTTACTAACGGCGTGCCCTACGCGCGCTGTTGATGCGTGACCTTTGAACCCGTAAAATTAGGAAAGGGGAGAGCCTGAGCTCCGAAATAGCGTAAACGCGAGACGTTTAATTAACGTGGGCGGGGAAAACCACATTCACGTGAGGTGCCGATTTTGCTTTCTAAACTCGAACACAGAGTGGTTCTTTATACAACAAAGACTCGTAGATGAGCTATTGGGATGTATAGCCTGGTGTTCGTCAAGGTAGTGTGTTGTCTCCTGTGTTGTTTGCTGTGTATTTGGATGGATTATTGCAGAAGCTGTCTCGAATTGGTGTTGGATGTTATTGGGGGGCTCACTTCGTTGGTGCAGTGTGTTATGCAGATGACATAGCCCTGCTAGCTCCGTGTCCATCTGCTTTACGAATTATGCTAACAACTTGTGAGGAGTTCGCACAATCTCATGGCCTCAAGTTCAATGCAGAAAAGACTCAATTGATCAGATTTGGTTTGTCCTCTTCATCCTCATGTAAAGATTGCATTAACTTTGGTGGTATTGCTCTGGACTTCATGGACACAATCACTCATCTCGGGCATGTACTGTCTTACAATTTGGATGACACATCTGATATTATAAGGGCAACGAAAGGTATGACTCGGAAAGCTAACTTTGTTCAGTGTGTATTTCCATTTGCAGATCTCTCCGTAAAGAATTTTCTTGTCAAGCAATTTTGTTTGTCTATGTATGGTAGCACACTATGGTATTTGTCTTGCAAGAATTTGCGTATCATTGAATGTGCATTGAACAAAATTTTTAGGAGAATATGGAACCTACCACCACACTCTCACACAAGAATTGTACACTGTGTTAGTAACATTCAGTCAGTGTCTAATATGTTGTATATGAGGTTTCATTCTATGCTTTCTCGTGCTGTATCATCTCTCTCACCTCTTGTTAAGTACGTCTTCAAAGAAGCATCTCAGTGTGCATATTCTTTCGCCGGTTATAACTTCATTTCTGGTCATCAACACATAAAAATGTATTCTTCTGAGGATACGCTGTGTGCTGAAGTCATTCGACGTTACAGAATTGCTTTTGGTCGATTTTCTCCGTTCGATGATATTATATACATTATATCATGTGCTTAACTTTGTTTTTCCTTTCTATTCTTTTCTGTTGTACGTTTTCACCTTTAGTGGTGTGTGTATAATAATAATAATAATAATAATAATAATAATAATAATAATAGGATGGGCTAGAACGCTGTGTGGCATTTACAGTCCATCGCAGGGCGAGGTAGAGTTATGCGCACGTTTGTATGCATTGTACCTGTAACTCGACGTAGGGTAACAACTGACAACAGAGAATCCCTGCAAAGAAGAGAGCGGCTCTGTGCTGGGCGATCGATCAGGCTCTTCCAGCGTACGCGAGCTAATGTGAAAGGTGATTTAGAGGGCGTAATGCGTGGGCTACGTTACTGCACGTGCGCGTTTCGTCCACGCCAATTAAGGCAGGACGACCCTAAGACATGATTTTGCCTGATTTATGTTTTATTGTATTTTCCTAATGATGCCTGTTAGCGAAATAACGTAGTTTTGCGTGATATGTCGGTTCATAGAATTATAAAATTTACGCAATATGCATATCGCTAATTATAGAAACAAAATTTTCCAATAACGGCTAATGCTGCAGAGACGAAACTTCGATGGATGATTACTAAGCATGTTGGCTATCTAAGTTTGCTTTAAAAATTCGTGCTAAATCTTTCTTTCTAGACATATAATCGTTTTCTTCGTGCTGCGGAATTTAGAAAAACGGTAGCAAATTCTGCCGTAAAGTAGCAGGCCAAGCCTCGAGCAACCCATTGCGCATAAACTAGTTCACTCCCCTTTGGCGAGCATCCACCTCTTCACCGGTTGGCGCCACACAGCGCCGCACGTCCAACGGTAGCGGGAAATATGAATTTTTTCCCAGCGAATTTGTAACCGCGCCAAAGAATTGCTGTCGTTTTAGCGTACCGTCGCTTTCCCCCTACATTTACCAACGCTAAAACGACAGCAATTCTTTGGAAAGTGGACAGTAGTGGCAGATCTAGAATTTAGAGAAAGGGGGGTTCCATATGTTGTGTGCCGCCAAAGGTGGCAGCCGCGTACGCGTAAGCGGCCTTTTCTAGGGGGGTGTGGGGGCATGCCCCCCCAGGAAATTTGAAAAACTGATTCTCTGAGACGCATTTTGGTGCATTCTGGGGCTGTTGAGAAACCGTTTACTAAACACGCGAAAAAGCCTGCGCGCGCGCAGCTTCCAAAACAGCTGTAAACCAAATCTTTAAATAAGCGAAAAAGAAATATTGAAGCTCTAGCCTGATCGATTACGCAGATGCAGAGTGGCCGTCAGCGCACATTGACGCACGTACAATTTATTTGCGGTGCAACAATTTTTGATTACGTCATTGCAAATTGCTTCCGTGAAATACGCCCGTTCTCTGACTCGGATTTTCGAGCCGCACACTCTGGAACGGTACAGAGTAGAGAAACAAAATTCGTGTACCTTGTACTCAACGTCTTTGTGCATACGGTTGTTTTTGTCCGAAGGACGTAGCTGCTCCAGGGCCTTAGCTACGGAGCGTGTTCCAAACGGGGTCTCCCAAAGCATTCAACATACAATAGCAGTCCTGACCCCTCTATCACGATGATATAAGAGCTGCGTGCAGTGCAAGGATGGATGCAGTGATAAAGTAAACAGTGAGTTGTTCTGACTTACAAGAATGGAGTTGTGCTAGTGACAAAACGGCAAAAATTTACTTGCATTGTGAGTGACTAGAGTATGTGCCATTCAGTCTCTATCACTGTCAGAGCTGTGTTCTTCACTACTCTCTTCATCATTCCAGTTCTCTCCAAACACCCTTTCCATGATCTCATCCACAGACTCTTCCTGTGTGTCAGATACTGTGCTGTAGTGTATGGTTTGCTCCATATCTGCCAATATCGTCTCTTCTCTTCTCCCATCTAGGTTTGAACATAGCTGGGTTTTTCATCCCTAGCCCAATGTTGTCACGGCAATTCCAGCAGATACAGCTCTCTGGATGGATGGCCTCCTCACCACATACAAAGGGAAGTATGTTTGGATTCTTCCAACTAACTGGATGAGTATATCGTGCCTGCAACTCATGGCATAGAGTACATCTGAGAAAACCAGTCTGCTAGGGACACGTTTTTTTCCTTTGGTGTACTCCACTACTTGACATTCTTCCACTTGAAAGATTGCATAACGTGTATCCTACTTCAGTGTACTTAGTGAATTATACTGTTTATGTAAGACTGTAGCTACTCACCTGGTGCTTCCACGGATACTTAAACGCATCGTTCTTTGCGCAATTTTGTACCCAAATTCACTCCTCTGTAGCATGAGAAGAACAACACAAAAGTGTCTACACATATGTATGTATCTATATCCTGCAAAGCACAGACCCATGGCCCGGTCAGGACTGATGTTCTGGAGCAACCTTTGTACGTCATTTGTTCAGGCTTGGGTAAGCCTAATACTATTCTAAGTAAGATATCTACAGGTCCCAAGCACCTCTGACTTCCAAACCAGAACTAAGACCTAGCCAACTCTTAGACCTTGTTAGTGTACAGTATCTAAGACTAGAAGTGCATAAACGCTTTGAAAGCACAACTTAAACTATGGCAAAGTTTACGGCACTTTTCTTCAAAGACCACACCCATTAAGTTACTTCCGCGTTGCAAATACATCTCATTTCTGGGCCTTGGCAGAACGACTGTGCAGCTTGGAGTATTGAACTAAGTCTATAAGTGTTTAGTTTTCTTAGAAACTGGTGTGAGTTGGACCAAGTACCACCTGCATCAGTAAAAACTATCCAATAATTATAGTGAGGAACTTATAAAAGAGAGGATGCTGCTTGTTTGAAAAATCAACATTGAAGTCACAACCAACAAAAATGTTGAAAAAATAGAAACATCAAGGGTCTCCAGAACAGAATATTAAGAATCTAAGGCATAGGCCACCTGACATTTTGTTGGCCCTCTCAAAATCCGCATACTCGATGGTATTCCTGTGGAGCATTCTGATGGACCGATGTCTTCACATAGCCAACTTTCACAACGTAATTATTGTCATGTGGTGCAAACTGTAAGCACATGAGGGCAGGTCTCGCGAAGCCACGCCTATTAATTTTAGGCTCTTGAGTAGCACAGGCTGGTGTTGTCACTGATATGAGAGAGGTTGGAGCAGTGTCTATCTTCGCTATTCTATTGTACAAAAATGTTAATGTAGCGGGAACGAGTTAGCCAGTAAGGTAGCCACTTTAGCTCAGGACCTTTTGGAGGGGCTCAGCCCCCCAACTTCAAACTGCCGTGATGGTGGTCAAGCTCCTTACGGTTAAGCCCCTTTCTACTCTGTTCCTGACAGGTAGCAGTGGCTGTTATGATTTGTTTCAGGGATTCTGAAAGAAGCTTGCAATAACAGAATACTTTAGTGAACTTTTGTACAGGAAAAGGATACAAACAAGTATTAAAAATACTTTTTTAAATGTTGAAAGATATAGGGATGGCTGTGACAAAAACCACAGAAACTAGGTGTAGGGATGGAAGTGTGCAGGCAAGACATGTTATACAAAGACTACACAAGTAACCCCATCCCTACATCTTTTTGCTTCAAACTGCTATTCTCAAAAGCCTAATGGCATGCATAGCCCACAATATCATATCAGGTATAAAAAAGATGTAGGGATGGGGTTACTTGTGTAGTCTTTGTATTAACATGTCTTGCCTGCACACTGCCATCCCTACACCTAGTTTCTGTGGTTTTTGGCACAGCCATCCCTACATCTTTCAACCTTTTTTAAAATTAATACTTGTTGAAATATGAATGGCGTTCCAAATTTGTTTTGGTAATGGAATGTTTCAGTTTAAGAGCAGAAGTACACCTTGGAGTGTGACTACTAAACATAACATATTCATGTATGTTGAAAGCATTTGTCGGGTGTTTGTGACAGTTTATAAAGAAAAGTACATCGTTCAGTTCAAACTACATTGTTAAAGGCAGTAACTTGAGGCAGAAGATGAATAGTCACTTAATGTACTTCGTTGCTCACCATGAACTAGTTCAATGACTATACTTTTATAAATTGTGGACGCCAAAGGGGAGAGTTGTACATGAGTTTAGAATTTATGTTAGTGATACATAAAGAGCTCTTTTATTCTGAGGACAATGGTTTGTGCTAAAAACATGTCGCAGTAGATTAAGCATTTTGTAGGCATTGGACTGCAGTGGGCACTCCAGCTGAGATTATTGGACATAATGATACCCAAGTCTCGATGCTGATCTTGTTGATGTTGTAACAGCAGCAAACGACGAAGGGAGACCAGCGTTGCAACAAGAAGCAAACATTTAAACTTCAATGGACAGAAAAGCAAATACATGATTCTCTCCAACAAGAAAAAACTGAGAGCAGAGCCACCTGTCTTAACCATCGGAGCAGCGGAAATTGAAAGAGTACATGAGTTTCAATATTTGGGTGTAACCATCACTTCAACCCTATCCTGGTCAGAACACATTCATAACACTGCTCGAAAGGTACGTAAACTCCTGGGATTGCTGTACAGACAATTTTATGGGCTTATAAATCCACAACAGTTCATGAAACTCTATTCCTCAATTGTTCGTCCACATATGGAGTATGCAAGCCAGGTATGGAACCCACACCTAAAGAAGAACATTGATGAGTTGGAAAACACTCAAAAAATGGCACTTCGTATATGTACCAGACAGTGGGATCTTTGTTATGGAGATTTGCTTCTGAACTCCAAGATCCTGACTTTGGCTGCACGGCGGGAATATTTGAGCTTATGTACTTTCTACAAGATCATTCACAACCAGATGTTCTTCCCTCCAAACATATTGAATTTCAAGAAACCTGTTTCAATAAGATCTACCTCATGTCTTAAACTAGTTCAGCCTTTTGCTCGTTCTAATGCTTTCAAATCATCCTTCATCCCACTTTTGTGTTCTTTGTGGAACAACCTCCCCCTACATATTGTGCAGGCCCCAACACTTTTTCAGTTCAAGAAACTACTTTTGGATTACCTGCACTCAGTACATGTATAATGTGTATAGGTACTGTGTAGATTAAATTTATAGTAACTTGAGTATAGGGTATACCATTCATTAGCATCTGCTATTTTGTATATCCTTTGGTATGTTGCATTTGCATATCAAAAAGTGTTATACAAAAAAAAAAAAAGAAGCAACAGATGCAGACAGCTTTTGCACAGTGTCTTGCAAGTCTTGCATCTTCAAGCAGCGATTATGCTTTTAAGCTCATGGACCTCTTCTTTCTGAGCTTGCTGTGTGCTTACGAGGCACAAAAATTGTACTCGCTTGGTACCAGGGATAGGTGCAGTGGCCGTCGCAGAAGTCGTTTTCATTTCCTCCAACAGAAGAACAAAGACACCAAGACAGTAACGGTGAATCGGACCGTTGCACTTGCCAGTACAAAACAAGACATCCTCCTTGTTCTGCACAATTTTATGACAGCACAAAGCACAGTGTTCTATATTTGCTTGCGTCTGAGCAGACACCTGTCCTGCAGGCGTCTTCACAAGAGACCGCGTCCTCTTAGGCGGCATCTTGCAAGTTGCACAATCACTGGACTGCTTACTCACACAACTAGCAGCTGCGTTTGTTATACATAATACAGGCTGATTTGCCATCTTGACCCCAGCCTATGAGTGTGTATAGCCTGCTATAAGCTTACAGACGGACACTAGCTACATGCGCGCGCATTCACGCACTTGAGCACCTAAACCCTTGAGCTTAACGGACAAAAAATAACCTGGTGTCCGCTTTAGAGGGGTTCCACTGTAGTCGTGTCCTGCCTTGTCTTGCATGTTGTTGAGTCTGTGCACGTACGCGTGTGCGCATATAGCCTCGTACATGCATGCGCTTACGCGGGACATCATGCACGGCATCGGCATGGACCGACACACATCTTTCCGATCCAGAGCGGATTATTACTTCCCTCTCATGCTCAAACTCTGACATTTTCATGTATGCAAAATATTTTCTAAATTATATTATTATTTATTTGTTGCACATGTGCAGTGCCATTGTTGGGTTGTATTGTATAATACTTGAACTTTGAACTATAAACTTTGAACATTGTCGCACTAGCTTTACGGACGTGAAACGGAGATGTATACGCAACGTGAACAAATGTGCCGCTCAACCCGTTAGTGCTTTCGGTTAGACGTCTACTAGCCAGTTCCCAGATTAACTCCCGCGGACAGACATACACACACAGACAGAGACGGACACACAGAACAACTGCAGTAACCCTCTGTCTGGCGCATGCTATACTAGACTATAGCGGGGCGCTCGAATAGGCTGAATGTTTCACGCTATCGCCCACAAATGGAAGCGCTGATGACTGTTAAACTTCACCACGATGTAGCTAAAGGACCTAGACGTACAATCGTGCAATAAAAATTGTTTGTGTCTGCATAGGCTCCAACTTTTCCAGCGCAGCTACCGGGACCACGACTAATTACTAGTAGAATGCCCAGCATTGTGGGCGAGCAGGAGCGATGTACACCCATGTCTACAAGCTAGTCGCAGTCCCTAGTCTAGCCCTAGCCCTGCCTCGTCGCACGACCAGCCTGTGAGCTTAGTCCCGTGGGCCCCAAGCTCAGTAGCTAGCTCTTGCCGCGTGTAACGACGCAGCGAACGGTAGCTGCCCTCCGAGCGTTGACGAGGCAAGGGACAAGGGTAGTCTGAATCGTGAGTCGTAACACACTAGGCAAGGCTTGCTTGTAAAACGTCGAGAGGTCCAACTCAGTCTGTACCAAGTAACCGGATGTGATCGAGCCGGCTTTACGTTTGCCCGTAGCGCGGGGGCCCGCGGGGACCAAAAGGTGGCATTGCCGATGACATATATATAATAATAATAATAATAATAATAATAATAATAATAATAATAATAATAATAATAATAATAATAATAATAATAAATTTTAATGACATTGAGAGGCCCAAGGTGGCCCATTAGTCATACAATAACAACACACAACATTAGTGCAGTTCACACATGAAAGAGCAGTTGCTGTCCGTGATGGAGAGAACAATAGATATACCAGGCCAATTTTCTTATAACGTGAACATTTTCAGACTCAAAAAGGTAGACCATTTTCTCTGTGGAAGACATTGCACTGAAACCAGGCTGATGTTGTAATGCTGTGCCAAACAAATCTTGCCGAAACTGCTCCAAAGGTTTACAATCATGAATGAAATGACACTCATCTTCAACTTCTCGACTCTTGCATCTTGTATATCATTATATATATATATATATATATATATGTATAATTATATAGAAATATATATATATATAGAAATATATAGAGGAGGACTCCAGCGCAACGACTAGGTGGGCTCGCTCGCGCTCGCCCAATTAAAACCACACCCGCTAACTATTTAAACTCCGCCCATACCACGTCTTTAAGGGAGGGCGAGTCATGATTGCGTTCTTCGTCAATTACTCTACCGTCGCTTTCCCCCTACATTTACCAACGCTAAAACGACAGCAGTTCTTTGGCGCGGTTGCAAATTCGCTGGGAAAAAATTCATATTTCCCGCTACCGTTGGACGTGCGGCGCTGTGTGGCGCCAACCGGTGAGGAGGTGGATGCTCGCCAAAGGGGAGTGAACTAGTTTATGCGCAATGGGTTGCTCGAGGCTTGGCTTGCTACTTTACGGCAGAATTTGCTACCGTTTTTCTAAATTCTGCAGCACGAAGAAAACGATTATATGTCTAGAAAGAAAGATTTAGCACGGGTTTTTAAAGCAAACTTAGATAGCCAACATGCTTAGTAATCATCCACCGAAGTTTCGTCTCTGCAGCATTAGCCGTTATTGGCAAATTTTTTGCTATTATTAGCGATATGCATATTGCGTAAATTATATAAATCTATGAACCGACATATCGCGCAAAACTACGTTATTTCGGTAACAGGCATCATTAGGAGAATACAATAAAACATAAATCAGGCAAAATCATGTCTTAGGGTCGTCCTGCCTTAAGCACTAATGACCACGCCTTTTTTAATGATTGGGCACGTCCAGCGACAAGATTACTCGTAGTCGCAGACTGTATAACGAGTAGCTGGCTACTGCTAGCTAACAGTAGCCAATAGTTCTACACGTGCTATTGCTCATTCTGATCACCTGTAGTAATAAGTGCGACTGCCCAGTTTACTTCCGGGACAAACTATAGGGCCTTCCGAGACCCGGGACAAGAGCAAGAAATCCGGGACTCTCCCGGAGATTCCGGGACAGTTGGAGCCTATGGGTCTGGAACAACATGACCATGTTCAAGCGCCCATATCTCTAATTTACTTTTTTTACAAGATGGTCGGTTTTCGCAGATCCGGTCACATACATAGGTAATGGCCTAAAACGCTAGCGCTGAGGAGTTTAGAAAGCTTTTGTATGTACACGTACTACAGTTCCTCCATTATCTACTTTAGATCACCTTGGAGTTTCAATATCACTGCAGTGGAAACTACGTCCAGCCAATCCAACGAAGTCCAGAAAGATCTGGCTTTACAAACAAGGTGATTATCTTAAAGCTCAAAAATGTATTGCTGAAACAGACTGGAACAGTATTCTCTCAAGTGATGACATTGGTATAGTTGCTACGAGGTGGACAAATATGTTTCTAACCATTATGGAGCAGTGTATACCTACCAGATATCTCCCAACCAAGCGTAATCTTCCGTGGTTAACTTCTCATATCAGGAAATGTATTCGAAAGCGAAATTCTTTATTTCGAAGGGCTAAAAAGTCTAAGAAAACCTCTGACATGTTTCAGTATAAGAAAATGTGAAAAAAAGTAGTGAAACTTTTACGCCACAGTAAACAGAAATTTATTAGCAACATTGCATATGCAGATACCAAAACATTCACACACAACAAATCAGATGTATCTAACTACAGACCAATTTCTCTGCTACCTATTGTTAGCAAGATGCTGGAAAGATATGTGTACACGTTACTTTGGGATCATCTGATCTAATTTATTAGCAACATTGCATATGCAGATACCAAAACATTCACACACAACAAATCAGATGTATCTAACTACAGACCAATTTCTCTGCTACCTATTGTTAGCAAGATGCTGGAAAGATATGTGTACACGTTACTTTGGGATCATCTGATCAATCATGCTCCTCTCTCTGTCAATCAATGGGGCTTTCAATCAGGAAGGTGCACTGTAACATCTCTACTTGCAACTACTCATGATTGGCATAGATTTCTGGATCAGCGGAAGGATGTCATGTGTGTTTTCTTTGACTTTCGAAAAACCTTCAATACTTTTCCCCATCGCAGACTCATGACAAGACTGGTTGAACTTGGAATACACCTTACTCTTTTAGCTTGGCTGTGTAGCTACCTGAGCAGAAGATGTCAACATGTTGTTGTAAATGGACAATCCTCTTCCTCAAAATATGTACTATCAGGTGTACCACAAGGCTCTGTTTTAGGGCCATTACTATTCCTCATATACATAGACACAATCCTCTCCCTAGAGTTCTCTGAAAGTTCAAAGATATCCCTTTATGCTGACGATGTATTACTGTACAAACCCATTGTTACTAGTTCCTCCTTTCATGAGCTTCAGATAGACATCAACAACATCTCTATGTGGACGTCGATTAATCTGGTGTCTCTGAATACTGAGAAGTGCAAATGTATGCTCTGAACAAATAAAAGGAATTCAGACCACCAACCACTTTTGCTGAACAATGAAAATCTTGAACAGGTAAAACAATACAAATATCTTGGTGTTACCATTTCATCTAACCTTCGCTGGTCCCCACATATTGAGCGAATTTGTAAATCTACAAGAAAGAAGTTGGGAATAATTTATAGAAACTTTTCACACACTTCCTCATCACCCCACGTTATTCTACAGCTGTATTTGTCGCTCGTTCGTCCATCACTTGAGTATGCTTCTCAGGTCTGGGGCCCCCACTCATCAAAGGATGTTAAGGTTCTTGAGAACATTCAAAAGTTTGCTTTGAAGATTGCCACAAAACAGTATTATGCAAGATATGAAATTTTACTTGACACTTTTCAGCTTCCATCTTTGGAAAACAGAAGGAGCTTCTTATCATTATGTACATTTTTTAGTATTGTAAACGATTTTGTTTATTTTCCTCCACTAGAGGGCACACCAAAACCTCTTCAAACTCACCACCCTCATAGGCACCACCATCACTGAGCACTTATGGTCCCTTTTGCCAACCATGCCACTTTGTTCTCCACATTTCTTTTTAAAGGTGCTAAACTTTGGAACAACCTACCTCATGATGCTGTCTCAGCCAGTAATATACATACTTTTAAGTTACTTATATCTCCCTTATTTTCTTAATGTATTCATTGCTTTGGTTGCACTTGTGTATTAGCTTACAGCTATTGGTGCTGCCTTGCCATGTGCAGAAAGTTATTATAAAAAAAAACAAAAAAAAACTATGGGCGGGTCGGACGCATTTGCAGTTGCATCAAAGCTCGAACCAGCTCAGCCCAAAATACGTGCAGGCAGGGATGAGTTTTGATTTATGTGGCCTGTTCACCTCAATTTTCTAAGATTCTGTTGCATTGGGATCATACTCGGAAGTGAAGCCCAGTGATGCAATTCTTAGGGGCATATCGGTCCTACAGATGTTTGCATAAAAGTAGAAAAATCATGGGGAGATTTTACGCATGGGTTAATCATGGGAAGCTTTTACGTGACATCTACCATGATTTAATCATGGGGGCATTTTATGCAACAATTTTATGCATGTAAAATAATCCCAGTGTAGTACTATACATGGGGAGATTTTACGCAAGAACGTAAAACGTAAACGTAAAGAGCACCACCTATATACTGTAGTGCATGGGGAGTTTTTATGCAAGCGAAACCTTTCTGAACGTCAAGCTACATGACATGGGGCCCAGTGTTTGACCTCATGTAAATCTAGAAAAGGAAACAAATGGGGACTGACAATGCTGCTGCATTCTCCCATCCATGTAGTCTCGCGAGCAGACGTAATACGCGGGGAATTACGTCTGGTGACTATGGCCAGCATTGCGTGTACTGGAGGAATGTGATTATTCCGTATAACAGACGTAGACTCTAGTTAACCCTTTTGCGCCTCGAGTAGACAGATGGCAGACGGCGACTTCGGGTGTCAGAGATCTGCCAGCGTGTTTGCTTTGTAGGACGGTCTTGTTGCAGTGGCTACAGCATCGTCGATTGGTTTCTCTGAGAGCGCCATTCTGTTCTCGTTCCCAGACCCTCACGTGCGCCCGCCCGAAAAGAGGATCTAGCAACTATACAACATCTTGCTCGACCCTATGACGTGGCCGTCCGAAATGTGGGATGGCCAATCACAGCGCAGCATTATTCAATTATACGTTCCTTAGCCGTAATTACCGTAAACGTTCGAATTACAGCGCCAAAAAGAAAACTACATTTCACCTTGGCGCTTAAATACGAACTGTATAAAATACTGTCCTTTCTAGGTGGCGCTATAATTCGGGTGGCGCTTCTTAATTAGAACGAGTCAGAACAGTCAGATGGGCGTCACAATTTACTAAGCGCCACAAAATAAATTCAGGTTAGACATTGGCGCTACTATTTGAAAGAAAAAATTTAGTAATGTACAAGTGGCGCTTAGTATTGGATGGCGCTGTAATTCGAACGTTTACGGTACCCGTTCAACATGTCGGATGCTAGTGGTAGTGGCTGTTGTCTTGTACCTACACTCAACGCGTATCTCCCAAAGACATCGATCGACGCAGCTATTGGTGAAGCAGTGCCAAGACTTCAGTACAGCAGAGCGACTGAGAAGCAAACCAGTGCTATCAGAGAGTTCGTGGCTGGGAGAGACGTGTTGGTCGTTTTGCCAACGGGCGGTGGCAAGTCGCTCTTCCCTATGCATTTGACATTTTGGGCGCACAGACTGGCTCTCCCTCCATCGTAGTTATCAGCAAAGTAATTCGTAGTTGTAGTCTGTCCGCTCCAGTCAGTAATGGAGGACCAAGTGAGAAAATACTCCACAAGGGGGTTGATGCTGAGCGACTTGCCACTGCCCGTTGGCAAAACGACCAACGCGTCTCTCCCAGTCACGAATGCTTTGATAGCACTGGTCTGCTTCTCTAAAACGACCAACACGTCTCTCCCAGTCACGAACTCTCTAATGGCGCTGGTTTGCTTCTCAGTCGCTCTGCTGTACTGAAGTCATGGCACTGCTTCACCAATAGCTGCGTCGATCGATGTCTTTGGGAGATACGCGTTGAGTGTAGGTACAAGACAACGTCCACTACCACTGGCATCCGACATGTTGAACGGGTAATTACGGCGAAGGAACGTATAATTGAAGAATGCTGCGCTGTGATTGACCATCCCACATTCCGGACGGCCACGTCATAGGGTTGAGCAAGATGTTGTACAGTTGCCAGATCCTCTTTTCGGGCGGGCGCACGTGAGGGGTCTGGGAACGAGACTAGTTCTCTATCTGCCACGTCTCCCGTACACATGGGATTAAACGCAGTAATTATGTGAGTACTGCAATCTGATTGGTGGCGCCAACATTTCGGCGACGTCCACGGAGTGCTGCCAGACGCATATTCCGTCTGCTCGCGAGACTACCATCCATGCAAGAGACCTTTGACGTAATCCTGCTGTAAGTAAACTACAATATACTAAAATGGGACTGCCTTATGGATGAATACTGACCTCATTTAAAACATTTCCTTATAATCCATTGCACAAATCTAACTGGGGGCTGACAATCATGATTGGTGTATCTTCTTCCTCTACTGAAGGCCTTTGATCCTCTCGAAATTTTCAGTGCTTATACGGGACAAGATACTCAGTAGTGATTTCTGACATAGATATTGAAACACTGCTGTAGTAGGAGCCTGGCTAGGCTGGGCTACCCCAGTACCTCTTTTACTCTCGTCCTCCTCCCACAAGGAACCTCGGCTAGTGCTGGCGCTACTCAGGATACAAACCGCGACGGCTGCTTTTACATACCGCACGCACGAGGTTTGCGCGAATTCTCCCGCTTAATCCCACATCCGGGAGTGGGTTACGTAACCCGGTTTACAAACCGAATCCGGATTAGGATCCGGAACCGGGTTAAACGCTACTTATAAACGGGGCTATAAATAGATCCTATTTTTGTGAGTTTTGAGTGTCGTTCTCTCCGAGTGCTCTTCTCTGTTTTGGGTGTATTGGGCTTGTCGTGTTGCACCGTTCCGAGTGCTTGTTTAGTGTTGTTTTGTCCTTGTTTGCTGTTGTTGTGTAATAGTTATAACACGCCCACGAGGGATGTATCGGATTTACAATCACGACGCCTGAGGGCGGAGTGATTGTAATCCGATACATCCCGATGTGGGCGTGTTATCAACTGCATCACCTTCTCTGCTACATATGATATGGTAGCCTCGTCCTCCCGCACGCGATGTTGATGCGTGACCTTTGAACTCGTAAAAATAGGAGGGGGGAGAACCTGGGCTCCGAAATAGCGTAAACGCGAGACGTTTAATTAACGTGGGCGGGCAAACCACATTCACGTGAGGTGCCGATTTTGCTTTCTAAACTCGAACACAGAGTGGTTCTTTATACAACAAAGACTCGTAGATGAGATGTATAGGATGATTCTGTGTGGCACTTAGAGTCCATCGCAGAGCGAGGTAGAACTATGCGCACGTTTGTATGCATTGTACCTGAAACTCGACGTCGGGTAAACACTGACAACGGAGAATTCCTGGAAAGAAGAGAGCGGCTCTGTGCTGGGCGATCGATCAGGCTCTTCCAGCGTACGCGAACTATGCGGGCCTACGTGAAGGGTGATTTAGAGGGCATGACGCGTGGGCGACGTTACTGCACGTGCGCGTTTCGCCAACGCCAATTTGTACCTGTGACGTCACGTACGCTCTTTCGGAGCCCAGTCTCTCTGCTATCCTAAGCCATGGGGGTCAAAGGTCGCGCGTAACAATCAGAGGGCCTGGGAGCGAGACTAATGATATGGTGCTAAAAGTGTTTTGACTATGAAAACAGAATCTTAGTAAGTGCTTATTAGTCCCCACCGCAGGGATACAACTGGTTGTAACCCTACCCGCAGGGCTACAACCGATTTGTAACCCTGTTCGGCGTTTTTTAACCTTCGGCGCGCATGCGCAGCGAGGGTTACAGATTCCATCAACGAAACGACGACCATGCCTATCACTACTCAAGGATGAAGAAGTTGTAACGGATCCAAAAACCATTTTAGAAATGTGGGAAGATCACTTTCGAGTGCTGAGTTCCACTAACTCAGGACAGTCAACAGCCACATACAGCTCAGAGGACGAAGTTGAAACACTGATGTTGAACTCCCTAGACAATGAAGACTACCTGTTTGATGTTCCATTTGTGGCTGAGGAGGTCGACAGTGTCTTGAAGAAGCTGAAACTTGGCTAGGCCGCTGGACATGATGGGATAAAGGCCAAGCACCTGAAGTATGGTGGACCAACACTCCGGGACTGGGTCCTGCAGATCTGCAATGCAATCATAGAAGCGGAAAGCATACCCACATCACTCAAGACTGGAATCATAACACCAGTATACAAAGGAGGTGAGAAGGACCCCCTCAATACAAACAGCTATCGTGGAGTCATGCTAACTTCCGTGCTTGCCAAAGTGTTGGAGGCACTCACTCTAACACGGTTGCAGTGTCATTTCTTGGAAAGAACATACCACATCCCAACCAGACAGCCTACCGCAAAGGAGTATCATGTACAGAGGCAATATTTTCCACCATGGAAGTGATATCCACATACTCCCAGTGCTCTGAAAAGGTGTACATGTGCTTTTATGACTTACAAGATTCCATCCAGTATCCAGTACTCCTGAAGCACCTCTATGAGTCGGGGGTGAATGGCAAGGCCTGGAGGATCTTGCGAAGCTGGTACACATCACCAAAGAGCATGGTGAGAGTGAATGGGGTGCTTTCCTCACCATTCACATTAGAGTGCAAAGTTCTTCAAGGCTCCGTCCTCTCCCCAGTGCTCTTCCTGCTGACAATGGACCCTCTCTTGAAATCCCTACAGAGTAACGATCTAGGTCCATTGGTTGGTGACATATATGTAGGAGGTTTCATCCATGCTGATGATATACGCACTATCAGCAGCTCTCGGACGACTCTACAAGAGCAGATCAACACCATGTGCACTTTTGCTGCGAATAACGGACTAACCCTGAACCCCACAAAGTGTGAGGTCGTACTAATCTCTCCCTCTAAGCCAGCTACAACTGCACCTATTGCTGCACTTGAAGGCAATGGTCTGGTGCCACAGCTCAATGCCAAGTGCCTAGGCTACTGGTGGTGTTGGGATCTCTCTGCACCAAGGCCGTGGACGAGGCCATCAAGAAGGCAAGGCGGGCATTTTTTGCCTTCGGGCCAATCGGAGCATTTCAGGGTTAGGTGAATCCAATCTTAGGTAGAAGTATCTATGAAACCTGTGTCATACCCACTCTACTGTTTGGCTGTGAAAACTGGGTGCTGACAGACTAAATGCTACACCAGTTGGAATCCTTTCAGGGAGAAATCGGACGTCAGAGTCTGAAACTGTCAAGACATCACTCCACCCTCTCCATACGTCTAGGCCTCAGATGGCCTTCCATCACCGCGAGAATTCTCATCTCCAAGTTGAGCCTTCTGACAAAGCTGAGTGAAGGGGAGGGCACTATAGGCAGCCAAATCTTTTCCAGTCTACCTCAGGGATCCCTCAGACTCATGCAGGAATGCCGACACCTGAAGGAGAAGCTTTCCTGTTGAGGCTGTACGGATTCTCTACTCAACTCCCAGTCATCTCTGAGAGAGAAGAAACGAGAAATCTTGCAGACAGACTGGGACTCCTGCATCACGGAGGCCAGCGACCACTGTAGTACGGCCATAGCAGCACAGATAGCTGTTAATGTGAGGCTGTGGGATATGGCCCTTGACTATGGCCCTCGTGGAACAGAGTGTCTGCAGGCCCTTTATCGAGAACTAACGGGACCTCAATTTTGGAAAGGTATCTGTCATCTCTGTGATACTCCATTCAATGGTCCCTACTTCCATCATTTCACTCTGACCCACACACGTCTTTCCGATCCAGAGCGGATTATTTCTTCCCTCTCATGCTCAGACTCTGACATTTTCATGTATGCAAAATATTTTTCAGTAACTTAAGGGAGGGCGAGTCATGATTGCGTTCTTCGTCAATTACTCTACCGTCGCTTTCCCCCCACATTTACCAACGCTAAAACGACAGCAATTCTTTGGCGCGGTTGCAAATTCGCTGGGAAAAAATTCATATTTCCCGCTACCGTTGGACGTGCGGCGCTGTGTGGCGCCAACCGGTGAAGAGGTGGATGCTTGCCAAAGGGGAGTGAACTAGTTTATGCGCAATGGGTTGCTCGAGGCTTGGCTTGCTACTTTACGGCAGAATTTGCTACTGTTTTTCTAAATTCTGCAGCACGAAGAAAACGATTATATGTGTAGAAAGAAAGATTTAGCAGGGATTTTTAAAGCAAACTTAGATAGCCAACATGCTTAGTAACCATCCACCGAAGTTTCGTCTCTGCAGCATTAGCCGTTATTGGCAAATTTTTTTTCTATAATTAGCGATATGCATATTGCGTAAATTTTATAATTCTATATATGAACCGACATATCACGCAAAACTACGTTATTTCGCTAACAGGCATCATTAGGAGAATACAATAAAACATAAATCAGGCAAAATCATGTCTAAAGGTCGTCCTGCCTTAAATTATATAATTTTTTTTTCTGCAGTGCCATTATTGGCTTGTATTGCATAATACTTGGATTTTGACTTTGACTACAGCCCTCGGCGCGCATGCGCCAGAGGGTTACTGCAGTTGTCCCGTGTGTGTGTCCGTTCGCGGGAGCTAATCCGCGGGCTGGCGCTAGTAGACGTGTAACCGAAGGCACTTGCGGCTTGAGCAGCACATTTCTCACAAGGCATTTTCTCTAAAACTGCTTCGTTAGAAAGTTAGAAGCGTTATAAGCTTACCCGGGACCAAGCCAGCTCGAGTCGGCCATTTTGTTCACGTTGCAATGTTTCGTATACTCTCCGTCTCACGTCCGTACAGCTAGTGCGTAGGCATGCGTCTATTATGCCTCAAAAATTGCCACACGCGTACGTGCACAGACTCTACAGCATGAAAGACAAGGCAAGACACTAGACTATAGCCCAATTGAGTATTAAACCAGCAATGCTTGTATCATCTGTGCAGGCTGTTGTAGCATGCTATGTAACTGCGCCGAGGGTTGTTGCACTTTAGTGCTTTTCATTGTCGCTGTTGTTGTTGATCTTAGTGTGGTTTGCCTTGGGTGTGCAGAGTTCGCATTAGATACATACATAGATTTTTTACAGGAAATGTCCCGTCAGCTGGTCTTCCTGGGAGTCCTGCGTACAATAGTTATGCAATAATAATACAAATTTCAGACAAGAATAAATATCTTTACAATTAAATTTAAAAAAAATGACATGCAAGTTCGTAGGTGCTTGACAAAAGAGGTTGTGGATGTGATGGTTCTAAGCTGAGATATAACTTATAACGTTTGTGTGTTCTCTTAACGTTTGCATGTCTCTGTATATATGTACGCATGTATAAATATTATGTATGTATCTTGCATTCTTTACTTCATTGTGCATTTTTCACGTGATGGAGTCCCTGTCTACTTTTGGGGTAAATTCAGAATTGAGCAGACAGGGACTTCTGAGGAAGCTCCTTAGATACAGTGATGAGGGTAGTCTGGTTAGTCTGAGAGATGATTTGTTTGCCCTCAGGCTTGGTTGGTACAGGGGATGCTCTTGTGACTAGGAAGAAGGTTGGTGGTGGAAAGTCACTTAAAGAGAAGCATATTGGTGACATTTGGGTTCAGAATTGGCAAGGTTGGAGTGAGATGCAAGTGAGACCACTACACACTCTGCATGCAGATACTGCAGGGAATCTTCAGGAAAACACACGTATGGCCCTATGATCTTTACAAGTTGTCGTGTATACACCCTGACTATGATGCGACTGGTGTAGCTGATATGGTAGGCTTAATGAGGAGAGTAGTGGGGGTAGAGGTTGTGGTGGTATTGGCATGATTTGGAAGAAATCTTTTGGGGGGGTTCCAATTGGGGGCATTACTTCAGATCGACTATGTGGGATGAGATTTTTGTTGGGTCTGACAAAAGTGACAATGTCTGTCTTAGACGTCTACCTGCCTTGTCTGGATCAGGGCATGAATGTCTACGTGGAGCATTTGCGAGAACTGGAGTGCTTGGTTATATATACAGAGTCTCAATTACTTGGCCCTGTTATTGTGATGGGGGACTTCAATGCACACTTGAATCTTGCAGGCAACATTGAGGGTATGAATGCACAGAGACATCTACTGCATGGTGTCTTGGAGAGGTGTGATCTTAATGCAGTTTCAGTTTGGCAAGTGGTCCTGGGTATACCTATTGTAGTGGTAGCACACCTACAACAATTGATTATATCTTGATGGATGTTAGCTCTGCCTCTATGTTGCAGTCATGTCAGACTCTTCAAATGGATTACTTGACTACCCAGGGGCGTAGGAACCGGGGGGGGGAGGGGGGCGCGGGGTGCTGGCGCCCCCCTAGCTTTGGTGTTTGACCACGCCCACTAATTTCACAATGTGATGTATACATGTGTACATGTGTTTGTGATTTGAAGAAAGCTTTTGATTCTGTTGAATATTGTGTGCTGGAGAGGTTGTTCTCAGTTGGAGAGTGTGGCGGTTATATTGCGCAGTTGGTATGATAATGTGAGATGTAGGGTGGAAACTTGTCCTCTGACTTCATTGTTCAGAAAGGAGTCAGGCAGGGCTCTGTGTTGTCACCTACACTGTTTCTACTCGTAATGAACCCACTTTTGATCAAGCTGCAAGTCTCTGGCCTAGGGCCTTCCATTAACAACTTCTATGCTGGAGGGTTTTTGCATGCAGAATTCGTAGATTGGCCACCTCTGAAAGCTCCCTTCATGCACAAGTGAGCATGGTTCAAGAGTTTGCTAAGTCAAACTATTTGTATTATAGTAAGTGTGAGATAGAGCTCTTCTCCAGAAGATTGATCATTCCATCCTCACCCTATGTGTTTGAAGGCACTCACATCCCTATTAGTGAAGAGGGTAGATGTCTCACTGGTGGAGGGGTGACTTACTAGCTACACGAGCAATTGCAATCTCTCCCCACTTTCTTTCTATTAGTGAAGAGGGTAAATGTCTTGGCTACTGGTGGAGGGATGACTTACTTACTACACAAGCAATTGATGAAAACATGAGGAAAACTCGTAGGGCTTTCTTTCTTTTTGGCAGCATTGGAGTTTTTCATGGCAATCTCTCCCCGCTTTCTTCAGTTTCTATACTGGAAACTTGTGTGGTTCCCATTTTGTTGTATGGATCAGAGAATGTGATCATGACTGAATCATGAGTCTTCAAGGGGAGTTGGTAAAAAGAATTCTCAAATGGCCAAAACACCACTTGAACACAGCTGCAATAGGTGCTCTCAAGTTGCCAACAATGAGATGCCGGATTTTACGAAAGCTGGCTTTTCTCCAGAGATTGTTAAGGGATGATGCAGTTGGAGTTGCATGCATGTGTTGATGATATTGAGTCTGTGTGTTTGGTTAAAGAGTGTGTGGAATTGGAAGAATGGTTTGGTTGTGAGTTTGTTGGGAAATTGTTGCGGAGGGAAGGTACGTATCTGTTTCAAGTTGAGTTATTGCATATAATGTCAGTTATGAAGTGCAAAGAAAAAGCCTCCATGATTGCAGCAGTAGCAGAGAGGTGAAGATGGCCTAGGATTTGGGATAGTGCCCTTGAGTGTGGTGGCAGGTACACCAAGCTCTCACAAGGCTAATGAGTCACCAGGGACCCAGAAAAGGGGAAAAGCCCTGCCTCTACTGTGACAGCTGTGAAGTTCTTTCTCCTAAAACATGTCATCAATGCACACTACAGGCTACTGCGGGTTGCAGATATTCTTACCCCGCGCACACATGCGCACAGCAAGTTAATAATGCCTTCCAAGGGGCATGGACATGCATACACATAAGTACTACAAGCAGGGTAATAACTCAAAAAAGGAGATACAAGTGAGTAACATCTTTAAAAAAGATCATGGTCTCGGATGTGGAATGTTCAGGGGGAGAAGATGGTGGCATAAAAAGAATTGCTGATTTTAAAAGTGGTGAAAAAAAGAGAGATTGGAAAAATCCAGAAATGTGACTCCAATACCATGCCAGGGGCGTAACTAGCATTGAGGCAGAGGAGGCAGTCGCTCCTCGCTTTTTGACATAATAGTTAATTGAATTATACTACGTGCTACTCTATAATACATATACTGGATGATCCACTAATGCTGTCAAGAGCTACGTTCTTCGTACAGCCATCGTGAGCGTGAAAGCGCACTAAATCGAGTCTACCGCTCACGCGTGGGAGCGAATAGTAACCTACTACTTAGTAGCATTGGGTAACCGCGAGCGAACTCTTCCTCCAGGGGAAGTATCTACTTCAGGTCTGGGAAAGTTCTGGACATCGTCGAGTTGTTAATAATTAGCTGTAGTTAATTAATTAATTGACGGCACACTGCGCACGCCGCTATTGCCTCCTCGCTCTAGAATTCCTAGTTGCGCCCCTGCATGCCTGTTCCGGTCTAACCTATATAACCCGCCACTGAAATTCCACTATGCATATAATAGTGGCTCAATATTTTCCACACTAGCACCTAGTTCATCAAACTTGGGAAGGAGACTTCTTGCATTGTAGTATATACTTATATTACAAAGCAGTGGACCTGGGTGTACCAGGCAGAAGGTTTGCGCCTCCTACGATCCTTCTAATGGTCTAAAAAGGTCAGTGATGTATTGACAGGTAGTTGGGTGTCAGACAATAGGGAACAAGGGGTCATACCATCTGCATTGGGCTACTTGTGAGTCCTACAAGAAGCCCGAGAGTTGCTGTGTTAAAGTGCCCCAGAAAAAGGTGCGTTACGGTACAGCTACATGTATACGAGCGTGAACTGGCAGAACAACTCATTATGCTCGCATACACCTCTAAAACAGCTATAGCAGACTTGTGGAGCCACGCTTTCTCATGCGGGATAAGGCGTGGCTCACCAGCTGTACACAATACCCCCCGTCGCTCAGCCTCATTGCGCGGCCTCGTACCGCCGTTTTTGTTCCCGTGGCCATCCAGCTTCAAGGCATGTGCGCGACCGATAGGGTACTTACTTGTGAGAGTCCTAGAAGTACCCCTAGTGGCTGAGTTGACGTCTCCCTGGACAAGGCGCGTTGCTACGTGTATACGGCGTAAACTAGTAAAATAGCGGTAGGTTTTCATTTTGTATTTTGGAAAGTAAGGTTGGCGCGAGGATTGGTAACTGTTTTGCATATGGCTACAAACCTATACTGTATACGAATAATAGCGGATTTGAAATCCTAATCTGGTTAGCCTACAATATACATTGTACATGCATTTACTTTTGCAGTGATCAACCATAATCAAAACAACCTTGAAGAACTCGGCAGTTTTCTCTCTGATGTAAAAACGTAAGCCACAGAAACTGATCCTTGCTTTTTAATATTGTACTCTATACTTTACTGAAATGTCATCATGTCACTCCCGCCACACTGCAATAGTGGTTATCTCAGTTGCAGCTGCAATGTCATCATGTCACTCCCACACTAGGTTCTTACTTCTCCTATACCCTTGAGACTGTGGAATGTGTAGGGAGTCTCTTGACCAGAGTAGAGTGTGTTGTGACAGGAACTTGACATGTGGTGCCACAATGGGAGGTCACTGCCATGCAGGGAGCGCAGGAAGCACTCCGGCCAGTCAGGCCATGGCCTGACCAGTATTTCCATCGAAAATGGGTGTGGTACAGCGTCCAGACTAGCTACCCCTACCAGATAGTACCCCTACTACCTATAGTAGAGTATTGCCCTGGGTTGGCGGACAAGAGGGGAGTGGCCTCAGGCAAATTGCCCCCCCCCCCCCCCCCCACCCCTCCGGGTTGCGCCTGCAAGCTTGGGTGAGAGGAGTGGCCCACCTGCCCCTCCTGCCCAGACACAGTCACGGATTCACCTGGAGATGCAGAGCCGGCCTGTCATGAAACACTCTCCCAGAGCAATGACTACTCAAAGACCCTTCCCCCTTTTGCATATAACCCATACACAGCCTAAGGATGGGTGGGTGGGAAAGCTTTGCTCTCACAAGAGCAGCCACCAATGAGCCAGCTCTGTCCATCTACCGCCAACTGTCACATGACTTCCAAGTTCCCTCATCGTGCGCATGTGTGAACCACTGCATGCCACGCCCTCAGGCTGTGGGGCCATTAACCTCAGCGTCAAATGTAGCATTGGGATACAGCCCTGGAGAAGACACACTCCCAAATCTAACTGCTATCACTCACTTGCAGTCTCTTCTCTCCCCACATGTGGCTTCATTGCGTGCGTAGTGGAAGGAGAGGGTCTAGCGTGCTAGACTACTGAGGGTATGGGTCACATGCATAAATACTGAGGGAGATACATGTATTCTTGTGTTTCTATACTCAACAGTAACCCCCTAGTCACAGTATTACTAAACTGGTTATGACGTACTCACTTGCTGTTAATACTTGTTACATTTTTGAACATGCAGAGCCTTCTAATGTTTATGTGTGTACAGGCTAAACACTAAGCACATACCATACTTCAGTAGCTTATGAATTGTACACCATATTCCTTCATGTGGTCTATACATTAATTGAAATGAAATGATGCTAGGATAGCATCTTATGCCATAGTAGCGGTTGTCCTCAGGGAGGAGTTGCTCTGTTCGTATGTCTTGATGCATTCCGTTGGTTGTGATGCAGTAGCTACTTTGACAAATAATTCCAACTCCACTTGTTAATGGTATCCACTCTCATTTCCAGTGGTAGTGCCTGCTATGAGGAAAGCCACTCCAATGAAGTGGCAATGAGTACAAAGCCTAGTATTTCCATTGTACATGTACATGTTAATGTACTCTAAATAACCGTTGGTACTTTCTATTCTTTTCAGATGCATATAAAGGTCAAGGCGGGTGTACTTACCTTGCTGCTGACTACTTCCCTGCTCATTATCATTGAGTACCTACATCTGAGTCCATACAATACCTGTACGTAAGCTATACCATAAGACATTTGTATGTACATGTGGAAATATTTGGTTGAATTGTGAAACATCAACCAACACACAGTGACAATACTGTGAGCAATATGTATCACTGGGGCAGTAGAAGATGAGAGTATTTGTGTGATTGCTCTTATTAATTATTCATAGGCACCTAACAACACATGGCATTGTGAATGCAATCATGCATACCAGTTATATGTACTTACCCAGCTACCTACAGCAAACACTAGCCACACCACATGTAGCCACACACTCAGCAATGGGGAGAGAGTGAAGCTCCAAGTGCATACTTGCACATGCAAAATGAGTTTGGTAGGAATACCTATGAATTGTGAATTTCACCAAGAAAAGTGGTCCTACTGTAGCTAAGCCCCATACCCCATGCACGTATGTCACTTATAGTGTGTTAAGGTCTATAGGGCACACCTACATGTATAACAAACTGGGATATTGTCTACTCACTATACTATCATTCTAACCCCAGCACAACTGAGTAATGGCTCCACCAAGTTCTCAGCCATGTTCTCAGCCATTCATGACAACATTAACAGAACAGGAAGGAATCTGAAGTGGGCTGAAGAAGTACGGGAAGAGGATTACCTCAGCTATGGGACTGAGACACTACTTCCCATGCCATCTGGTAGTAGACCTGACATAGAGTCACCAACAACAATACCTCATCTGTCTTTGAATGAGACACTGAGAATCATCAGTGTGTCACAAAACCCGGATATATCAGCACGGAGTAAGGTGAGTGGTAGTACACAGTTCACATGTATGCAAACATTTCAACTAGTGCATAAGTATCTAGAGGTGAACAACATTCTGCAGAATGCTGCTTGTAGACAAACTGAGACACTCATGAATGAGGAGGAAGGCATTTAGCATGTACCCCTGATACTCATAGTCAGAATTTGCCTTCTCTGACCTACTATTCACACCCTTCTGACTACTTCCTTCAGCTTTGTACATGAATGATCAGTCATTGAGACCAGGCAAAGCAAAGCAACTACGCCTGAAGACAACTCCATTTTTCCCAAGAGAAAAAGAAGAGCTGCCTCAGGTGGGATTTGAACTCATGATGTTGTGCGTACCAGGCAGACGCTCTACCAACTAAGCCACTGAGGCAGCTCGGCTGGGCCATTTAAATGTTATGCAAGGGCAAAGGCGTCTCTTCCCTGATAAACAGGGTTACTCTACCTCAGTACTGTAGAGCTTGAGTGGGCCGGGGTAATCAAACCACCAAGGCACCCATCTCTGTGTTGGGTAATTACATGAATGATCAGTCATTGAGACCAGGCAAAGCAAAGCAACTACACCTGAAGACAACTCCTTTTTTCCCAAGAGAAAAGAAGAGCTGCCTCAGACATGTATGCATGTATACATAGTTGGGTTATTTAGTCATATTACTGAGTCCTCTTTGTATTGTGTGTGTGTGTGTGTGTGTGTGTGTGTGTGTGTGTGTGTGTGTGTGTGTGTGTGTGTGTGTGTGTGTGTGTGTGTGTGTGTGTGTGTGTGTGTGCAAGTGCAGTCTCTAGAGGTGAGCCACATTCTGCAGAGTGCTGCTTGTAGAAAACTACATTCGCAAAGGCATTTAACATGCATCCCCAGTCAGAATTTGCCTTCTGTGACCTACTATGTATTTGTGCCCTTTTTGACTACTTCTATACTGCTGACCTTCTTTGTACATGAAAACATCAAAACCACAAATCCCTAGGCTGAGAACGGCCCTCAGACATGTATATGTGAATGGTTCGAGTTAAAAAGGAACGTTATGTTAGTACCCTTTTGTTGAATTTCTAAAGACCATTCACCATTGTTCTATGCAGTTGAAATGTAAGCAATGGTTGGCTATGTAGGTAATCAGTCTCACCGATCTGCAACAATACATTGCCATGCTCTGCACAAGTACCTATGTTTGTATGCTCTTCACAATCAGAACTGAACAGGCTGAGAACAGCCCTCAGACATGTATACAGAGGAGTAGAAAGCATAACAGATCTAGTAAGGCCAGACACACCCCTCTACATACATGTCCCCACCCCTCAATCCTGAACATTAGTGTCTGCAAAAGGTATGCTCATGTAGTTGCTTTGAACATGTATCTCAATACTACAGCTCGACATGCATGTGTCTAGTACTAGGCTATTAGTAATGCACATGCGTAAGCCGCACCCGGCACTGATCTCGCTCAGTGACAAGGACTATAGCGCGTAGTGATGTAGCATGAGAGTAAGTAGCACAAAGCAAACTAACTAAGTACGTGGGGCCAAAATCTACTACGGCCAAAGCCGGAGTAGCCGTACTGGCTCCTACGCCCCTGCTATACTATATGTATACATAGTTGGGAGTATACTTGGTCATAATACTGAGTCTCCTTTGTGCATAGTGTGTGTGTGTGTGTGTGTGTGTGTGTGTGTGTGTGTGTGATGCATGTGTGTGTGCACATTTGTGTGTAGGTTTCAGTGGCCTTAAGCTTGCCTTTAGACATAATTTATGTTAATCCAGGGCAATGTTAGGCAAGCGTGCATGAGTAACCTACAGGCTATTATATTTTCCTTATGCCATCTAATACCCATGTATTTAATAGAGCATTAATTGGCCACCTACCCATTGTATGAGTATGGGAAAGTGGTGTTGTCTTTGTATGCACTGTCTTACTTGCGCACTGTCACCACTACACCTAGTGCTTGAAGTGTTTGGCACTGCCACCCCTACGTACATGTACACCCCTCTACATTTTGGAACTGGTTGGGTAGAGCAATGCTACCTAGAACTGAACCATTATGGGCATGTTGGTGCCATCTCTCCATAGACAAATCCTATATAAGCCATAGGATGTGGCCATGGCCATGGCCGTGCCGGTTTTTAAGCCCGGGCACGCCCAGTTTATATACTGCACATGCTCATTGTTGAAATCGCAATGGCTATCCAAGGTTTGTTGCCAGCTGCATCTGAAACACCACGTCAGCTCCTGAACCCAGGGGCGAAAAAGGGAGTGGCTGGTGTGGCATTATGTTTTCGTTTATGACTAGTGTGCTGCCTCAGCAAGGGTCGAAGGCTATGCTACGATCGAGCCTTATTAGAGTCTAGACTACTGACTCTCTGGTACTAGTCTCATGTAGCCAGACTCTCTCTGCAAGCGAGAGAGAGTCTGGTCAACTGCCCATATACGTAGGACTTATTCTTGTCCCCCCCCAAATATCGGGGTTGCGTAAGTGGGTGCTGGCCACAATACATTGGTAGTGTTGCACATGTACATTTTTGTACTCTGCTGCCTCTTATCATTTCATTTTTTCATGCACTCTTTTTGCCTCATATGTTCACTACATTTCATGTCTGTAGTTAGTCTGATTTTCTTTGGGTTAAAGTCACCACACTAGTAGTGGTATGTTGCTCAGCTTCTTTTTAATTGAAAGAGAAATAGTTGTGAGCAATCATTGTATGTTTGACAAAATACCACAGGTTTTGCATAAGTAGTACATTGTACTGCAAGTTGAGTGCTGATCATTGAACTAAATTCATCAACCTATAGGACTATGGTGAACATGATATGTGGTATTATAGATCGGTGTGGTAAAAGAGCAACAACAGCAAAATTTCTAAGTGCCAATTTCTCGTACACATGTCGAGTGTTTCTGGTAGCAGTGCCTGTGAGTGCAGGGACAATGGAATAATTGCTCTCATGTCTCCTATCCTTGCAAAGGCAACTCTGAACCTACACAGTGCACTTCATCAACCACAAGTGCTTTCTGGGCTGATGTAAAGTAGATTACATTACATTACTGTCTGTTTGTGCTTTACCAACAAATTCTGTTGACAGACCCTTAGGTGAATATTTGGCTGTCTAGTCCATCATTATTGAGGTCATTGGACTAATATGCACACAACAATACTCCCAGTACACCCTGCATATGAACAGTGGATCATTTAATGTGTACATACTTTGGCAACTATCTAGCAAACACATCACACCTTTAACTTTGTCAAAGACTAGTGGTAACAAAGCATAAATCATTGATTTTTCCATATCCAGTAGGAAGTGACACAAAGGTGTCTTGCCCTTGAACAAATGTCAATATGGCTCTGCTTATCCTAGCTTCAGTTCCTTGTGCCCATTTCCACTGCAGCTGCTGATGTTGCATCTTCAAGCTCCATTTTCTCTGTCGTGCCTGCTGCCTTGGACAATAATACTGCCTGTACCTCTAAAAGCAGGGTCTCACTAGTCAAATGCTACTTACACACAGAAAAGGGAGTAGTGATCTTATAGCTAGAGGAATGATCTACAGGATATGAGTTAAACTGTACATGTGCAACACTATGCAATACTAGTCTAGTCCATCATTATTGAGGTCATTGGACTAATATGCACACAACAATACTCCCAGTACACCCTGCATATGAACAGTGGATCATTTAATGTGTACATACTTTGGCAACTATCTAGCAAACACATCACACCTTTAACTTTGTCAAAGACTAGTGGTAACAAAGCATAAATCATTGATTTTTCCATATCCAGTAGGAAGTGACACAAAGGTGTCTTGCCCTTGAACAAATGTCAATATGGCTCTGCTTATCCTTCAGTTCCTTGTGCCCATTTCCACTGCAGCTGCTGATGTTGCATCTTCAAGCTCCATTTTCTCTGTCATGCCTGCTGCCTTGGACAATAATACTGCCTGTACCTCTAAAAGCAGGGTCTCACTAGTCAAATGCTACTTACACACAGAAAAGGGAGTAGTGATCTTATAGCTAGAGGAATGATCTACAGGATATGAGTTAAACTGTACATGTGCATCACTATGCTATACTAGGCGTGTCTTGCTAGGCAATGTTGCACATTGTGGCCACCAACCACTTAACCTCCCCTTTTTTTTGGTAGTGTGAAGAACAAGTCCTATATGGGCAGTTGACCAGACTCTCGCTTGCGGAGAGAGTCTGGCCACGCAAGATTACTCTGATACTTATTACTATACAGGTGTAACATCATGTATGTAGGTCTGGTTGTAATAGTGTTCATCATTGCAAACTTCTATTTTCACAGTGGCAAGTATTGCAAGTGGATAGGTTCTGCAGTAAGTACAACATGAGCAACTCCGCTGTTTTACCCAGTGTGAAGTCAGCTATCAGGAGAAGTTTTTTCAGACACCTTATCTTCGATGACAAGAAAAAGTTCATATTCTGCTTTTTACCAAAGGTACGGTATATAGAGTTGCATAGGACATTTGAATGGTTCAAGCTAATATATATGGAATGTTATGTCAGTAACCTTTCATTGGCACATTTATTTGTACACTTTTCACCATTACAAGAATTATTACATAGTTGGAATGTAGGCAAGGGTTGGTGAGTTACTTCAGTAGTTCAATCCACACTGGATGAAAAAACAGTATCCACGACCTTGTTGCTGATTGTGCATGAAAGATATTTGTCTGGTTTCTCACATTCAATTACTCTAGTATGGAATAACAGTAATCATTTAGAACCATAACATTGGTTGTGTACATAAAGTATATGGTTTACCTGCCGTGCTTCAGTTAACCTTTCATAACTCTTGGTCTTAAGAACAAGAATGTATGGTGTAAAGAGAACAAAGATGCAACTGAGATAACCTTACTTACTGGTTAATGTAATTCTCCAATGGCTGCAGTGCAGGGACGTGTACAGAGCATTGCAATGTATTGTTGTGGGAGCAAGCCATCATTGAAATTGATTACCTACACAACCAACCCTTGCCTACAGTTCAACTGTATAGCACAATTTTTGTAATTATAGTTAATGGTGTACAAAGAGTTGTACTTTAGAAACCCTTATAGCCCATTGCTAGGTGGTTGCTAAGATTATGGAGGTGCTTTAAAACAACTACAGGAAGCTGAAGGTGACTATATCTGGTGTCGAGGTGACTATATCTGGTGTTGAGGTGACTATATCTGGTGTCGAGGTGACTATATCTGGTGTTGAGGTGACTATATCTGGTGTGGAGGTGACTATATCTGAACCCTATGGGGAGATATAGTCCCTCACACCTGATATAGTCCCATTGCCATAAGCAACAGTGTAGTATGTTAGGTAACATGGCATAATCTTGGGCTTCTTCACACTTCTCACCCCTCGGGTCTATAAACCCGCAACATCCCTCCTAGCCGTGATATAACTAATACATATTTACTGACATAACGAACTTGAACCATTCATACATGTGATGTGGATATGCATGACTGTGCATACTGCACATTGGGTGACTGCTCAGCCTGAGGGCCATTCATGGCCTAGCTAGGCAATTCTGTTTTCATCTATTCATGTGCTGATAAAAATTCATGGAACCCAAATACAAGAATCACAATGTAGGAATGAACTCCACTCCACAGATTTTGTAGCTTTAAACCCATACCAACTCAAGAGAAGTTTCATTGGAAGTCAAATATACCCCTTAATATTCCCAGAGTATTAAAATGTAGTTACTGTTCAACATATGTACTGTACACGTGTGATTTGTTACAAATGAGATCCATCTCTCTCATAAGGCTGGCTGCACAAATCTTAGACGGTTGGTATTCATAATAAATGGACAGTTACCAAAAGAGACTGCCAAGATGGTTACAATTTCTGAGTCACAGTACCTCACTCCTGCTATACAGAAGGCATCATTTTTAAATACAACACTTACGGATAAGGAGAGAATGAAGAGAATTAAAGCATATTACAAGTTTATGATGATACGTAATCCTCTGGAGCGGTTGGTGTCAGCATATTGTAACAAACGCGAGCACATTCTCACATTCAACATTTCATACAGTCATATTATGCTTTAAAAACCCACATTTCAGAAAGGAATAGATCTTTTTGAGTTACACAAACACTGGATCATGACAGAGTATAGGCCTTTGGACTTCTTGAAATGGGCACAGGCCAGAGGAACGCATGACCTGCAGTTGACCTTTTCTGACTATATTCAGTGGATTCTTGATTCAGACGATGACTCCTTAAATGAACACTTTGCTTCAATTCTCAGTGTTTCACAACCTTGCTTGGTACGCTACCATTTCTATGCTAACTTCAAGAACTACTCTAGAGAAGTTCATCTCTTGGTACAAAGGCTCAATGCAAGCACAGAATATTTCACTGATCATAGCGCACACAATCCTTGGAAGGAGACGAGAGTGTTGCTACATAAATACTACTCACAGTTATCCCCTGAGCTAAAGTATCGCTTGTTTCAACGAATATTTGTGGAATTGGACTTTTACTATCATCTCTATCCTGAGGAACAGTGGAGTCATGCAGAGTTACTGGGAGTCACTGAGCCAGTACTAACCTAAAGCATTGTGCATGGTATCTCCTCTGCCTCATGCATGATATTAACCTGATATCATTATATGACTGTGTAATGTTGTGCCATAGTGATTCATTTTGACCTCATTCTACACGAAGCAACACTATCCACAGCCTAGTACTTGGCCCCAACCAACGCCTGGGAACTATATAGGCTACTCAACAAACTACAGTTTTGACCACTGTACAGTGTACAACACAAACATTGTCACTTTGTGCACTTGTTCATGCATCATACACATACAGCTAGTATATACGTACATGGTACCTTGGCACTTCCCACACTACCATGAAGCTCACTCCTCCATGCACATACTATGTACATTGCCTATGACCATGGTGAGTGTATACACTCCATATTTGAAGGGTAGTATGAAGGGGGGATGGTGAGATAATTCATAAGGGCATACAGGTCATAATGTAAGGTCTTTGGCAGAAGTTGGCATAAAAGTCATAGTGAATGGCACATGGGTGACAGAGCTCCAAAAATGGGCTGAAGTGCTCATTGTATTCATTGAGTGGCATAAACTGGACAAACTCTTGGAATGTAGGGTGGATGTCTGTTGCTTGAGATGAGTTTCTGAGAGTATGCCAAGATTCTGGGTGTTTGCTGGAAAGTGCTTATGTTGCTCATAAATACAAGTAAATTTATAAATTCAATTTTGTAGGGATTGCATAAAAAGGAATGGAGACAAGATCTCAGGTCCTGGATGTAGAGTACACACTATTATTGTAACTAGTTGTCATGGAAATGATGATGAAACATGGAGTACGGTGATGTCCGATTATGCAACACAAGTCCCGGGCCCTTACCCTCATTGTAATTTCTTCAACACACAAAGTACATGGAGAAGATAGATAATCATCAATATCTCAAGAAGTGAAGGGGTTAACAAAAAAAATTATGCCTATGCACTAGCCACCAATGCAATGTTCCTACATGTGTACTACAGTTATTGAGTTTCGCTTCTTCAACTGGAAGAAGAAGAAGAAGAAGAAGGAGAAGAAGAAGAAGAAGAAGAAGAAGAAGAAGAAGAAGAAGAAGAAGAAGAAGAAGAAGGACGATTATTTGTGAAAATGCATATAAAACACACCTCATATACTATTTTCCCACACTTTTTAAGGTACAGTTAAACTTTTACATACTATTAACTTGGCTACCACTAGAAGTCAGATTGTTTCCATAGTGAAAGTGAAAATTGCAAATTTCAAATGTACAGGTTTGATGCTGAGGACCCTGGCCAATCCTTATGTACACCTACTAAGCTTACCATAGGTGTGATAATGAGATTCCAGTTTATTCCCATATGCTGACAAGAGTCTTTCAAGTGAGTGCCTTTTAGTAGCAAATAGTTTTGTAGTCTATGAAGAGCACCTAAGTTCTTGAATGATTTCACGATTCACCTGCAATTCAAGTCATTTTTATCTGCACCCCAAGGGAAACGGGTACACAAAATTTGACCTTTGCACCCAAAGGAAATGGGTGCAATAATTACATGCACAAAAGGAAGCTATCAAAAGTGTTTGGTGCTAATGCTGGCACAGAAGGATAATTAAATATACCATCATAAGAATGAGGTCATATACACTATACACACCTCCTTTAACACTTCCTCTGCTGGCCTCTTCTGCTGTGCTGACTCAGGAGCAAGCACACACCATTAAGAGTCGCTTCATGTTAGAGCAGCCATTCTTAGGGACATAGCAGTGCTCAAGTCCTCAGCGTTTGATGGCAAGATGGAAAGGTCATTTTCCCTTCCGCAGAATTGCTCTACTTGAGTCTGTTGAAACTGTGTACATGAGAAATACATGTACAGTATAATACATACCGTATAGCGGGAAAATTTGGCGAGGACTTTAATTTGCGGTTTGGCGAATCACAAACATCCACCAAATTTGATTTCACCAATAATATAGCATGATGATACCCACGCGCATAATTCTAAAAAAGCACATAGGTCTGGGTCTACACGCGTGAGAGAGCTTACGTCTCAAAAACAGAGCATCTCTATTAGAAGACTTATGGTTTACATTCTCCATGTGAGTCACTTCTAAGAGCACTTTCATGTCAGTCATTCTTATGTGTTCTGCTCCTTCTTTTCTTCTCTTTGATGTACCTTGCACCTTGTTTTGGTAATAAAAATAATAAGAATAATAGTAATAAAAATAATACGAAAATAATAATAACATGCTTTTGGAGGAGGCTCCAGATAGTCAGTCCAAGGACCGTCTCTTGGCTGTTGTATGCCCAGAGTCAGGCGCCTGGCTCAACGTGCTCCCTATTGCTGCCTTGGGCCTGTGCTTGAGTGACGATGTGGTAAGAACTGCAGTTGGCTTCAGGCTTGGAGCATCTCTCTGCCGACCACACATTTGCTCATGCTGTGGGGCAACAGACTTGGGACACATGGCCTGAGTTGTCGTTTCAGTAAGGGCCGTCATTCTCATCATCAAGAGAGGCCTGCAGTTGCTACAGATGCAGAGTTTCAGAAAAAGGAAAGGTATGCTCACCTTTCCAGCTCGTGTATATTTGTCCCCATTGCTGTGGAGACTTTGGGAGCATTTGAAGTGGAAGCTCGAGGCTTGCTCAAGGAACTGGCCCGACGAATGAGACAAAAAAAAATAATAGTAAGATGCAGGGCATCATTTGGGGCGAGCCTGAGCGGTCATGAATAGAGAGACAGAGAGACAGACAGGCAGACAGACACATGTGATAACCCCTCAATAGACAAAGTGGTTAATAAAGTCTGGGGCAACCCAACCCAGCCCAGTCTATTGAGGGGGAAAAACTCACTGCCGTATTATATTCACCTGAGTGATGGAAAGAAAAGTGAAAGAAAAAGTGGACTCCTGCGGGACTCGAACCCACGACTCTCAGCTTTATATGCTGACGCTCTACCAACAGCAGCCAGCAGGCAAAGTCGATAGGCTGTTCCCTTATCTATAGAGAACACTTTTTCTTCCAAAGGGCAGTGAGAAACCATATCCAGACACATTGACTTTTTCCCGTTGAGGCTGACTAGAGTTGTGACGATTTGTAGTCGAGTGTTGACTTTCCGAAGCTGCCAGCTTGTTGCCGTTTAATAGATCGCCGTACCTGGTTAAACTGTCTTGCCAGAACTGTCTGCCAACCGGCCTTGGGTTGTTGTCTGGCAGGCCTATTATTTCGAGGATCAGTCAAGTGCAACTTCTCACTCACAGTAGCAGTAGCAGTAGCAGCTGTGGCAGCACCAGTAGCAGCAGCAGCAGCAGTGTGCATGAATGGAAACATGTCCTCTGACTTCATTGTTTAGAGAGGAGTCAGGCAGGGCTCTGTGTTGTCACCTACACTGTTTCTGAACGCACTTTTGATCAAGCTGCAGGCCTCTGGCCTAGGGCCTTCCATTAACAACTTCTATCATAGTACGCTGGAGGGTTTTTGCATGCAGATGATATTCGTACATATGAAGGGAAGGTTTCTGTTTCAAGTTGATGAGGAACAAGTTATTGCAGAAAGACCATATGATGTCAGTTAAGAAATACAAGGAAAAAGCCTCCATGATGGCCTAGGATTTGGGATAGTGCCCTTGAGTGTGGTGGCAGGTACACCAACTGTGTGCAAGCCCTCACAAGGCTAATGAGTCACCATGGAAGAGGGAAAAGCCGTGCCTTTACTGTGACAGCTGTGAAGTCCCTCTCCTAGAACATGTCATCAATGCACACTGCAGGCTGCTGCGGATCCCTGAACATTCCACTTTTGAGACGCATTATTCATGCTATTTGTATTTCACATATTGCTCACTTTTATTGAGTTATTACCCTACTTGTAGTACTTTTGTGTATACATGTCCGTGCCCCTTGGAAGGCATTATTAACATTGCTGTGCACATGCGTGCGCGGGGTAAGAATATCTGCAGGAGAAGATGGTGGCATAAAAAAAATTTGCTGATTTCAAAAGTGGTGAAAAATGATAGAGGCAGAGAGATTGGGAGAACCCATCAATAATGAAAAGCACTTGGAAAGTGTGTAACCCTCGCGCAGCTTAATGATAAATAATGTATTCACAGTAGTCATGCCATTCATTTTTGATGCATGTCTTTGTAGAAGTGTATGTTAGCCTTATGACTGGCACTGCTGAATATCATTCACAAACATTGCACTTGCAAAACACACACACACACACACACACAGTATGGCAGTCTTTGCTACGTCTACCATGTACCAGCAGAGTTAGTGGAGGGTGGTCATGGGCACGTGATATACTCCTACAACAAATCAAGGCAGTCTCATTGATCATATATACATCTCAGTACAGTTACATGTAGAAGTATCACCTCAACATTATAATTACACTATATCAGCTCAGTGCTAGATGTTTGAGTAGGAACAGAAGCTTGCTTGGCTTTGAGTAGCCCAAGAACGTATACTTCTCCAATAGGCTTACCACTTTGGCTGGACACATTTATTATTATTATTATTATTATTATTATTATTATTATTATTATTATTATTATTATTATTATTATTATTATTATTATGCTTCACAGTACAGAAACACAGAGGTGAGGGAGCAAATACATGAAGGATGAAAGACAGGTGTACTGTAGGTCCATTAGCACAAACTAATGGCCTTATGTTATAATTAAATAGTACATGATGAAAATTTCAATGAAACTGGCAGACAGGAACATTTGGAACATGGACATAAAAAGTGATATGTACATACATTGTCAGACATGAAGTGTTGCATAAAGTGATTCCAAAGGAATTGATGGACGTTCCTTTGTATGCTAGAAATAGATTGATTCATGTTTAAAGGAGGTAAAGAGTTCCAAAGCCGAGGCAGTCTGTTGAAATAGAAATGTTGTAAAGTATTTGCTCTAGATAGAGAATGTTTCAGTTTGAAATAGGTAGAGGAACGTGTGGAGTTAGAGCTAAAAGTGACGTGGGCTGAAATGTTGAAGGTGTTGGTAGGCTCTTTAAGGCACCGAACAAAAAACATGATGTCATAGAGTTCCAGTTGCATCATTAGTGGCAACATTTGTAAGGCCACTAACCGAGATCTATAATCTGATGATGGGTCATTTAAAATATATTTGGTTACACGTCTTTGAATCCTTTCAAGGGCCATTATGTCCTTCAGAAAGTGTGGTCGTCAAATTTGTGAGCAGTAAGTTAATTGAGGGCGAATGAGGGACATATAAAGAGACTTCTTTGTTTGAGAACAATGTCCACTGTTGAATGATCTTTGAATAAGACCTAGAGTTTTCTATGCCTTAGATAAAATATATTTTATGTGTTCACTCCAAGATAGTGCACTATACATTATTATGCCCAAGTCTTTGTGATTCTCTTGAACAGCGATATCATGGCCATTGATATTGTATCCATACATTATATATGTGGATACCCAGAAGAAAATCTGAGAAGAACACATTTGCTTTCGTTGAAATTCCATTTTCCAGTTCAAACTCCACAAAGACAAGTTATGTAAGTCTCTTTGCAAAGAGAGACAATCAGAGAAAGTTTTTACAGGTAAGAGGCATTTCGTATCAACAGCAAAGAGAAATATACTCGAGGATGTAACTGACATAGGAAGATCATTCACAAATATGAGAAATAGTAGTGGACCCAGAATACTTCCTTGAGGTACTCCAGACACTACAAGTAACAGATCTGAGATGCAATGATTTAAAGTCACACATTGCATTCTAGAAGAAAGGTAGCCTCTGAACCACTTCCAAAGACTTCCTGTGATGCCTTGTGCATTTGAGCCAAAAGACTTGTATATACTTTCCAAAAAGACAAGTAACTGTTGCATTGTTGAATGAGTTAGTTCGCTCATAGAGCGAACTGCCGTGCATGGTAGTTCGCTCGATAGAGCCGAAAAGCCGCTCCCAACCGCGTATATGACACCAGATCGTACTGTTTGTACTTCCACTCCATTAGTAGCTAATGGAACCTCAAAAACGTGAGTTTACACAGCCTCGAAAAGTTACCGATAGCCTCACCATCAACCGAGCGGCTCCAGAGTTCACAAGTTCCGAGAGACTACGACACTATATAACCCGCCATTGAAATTCCACTATGCATATTATAGTTGGCTCAACATTTTCCACACTAGCACCTAACTTGGGAAGGAGACTTCTTGCATTGTATACAAAGGAGTGGAGCTGGGTGTACCAGGTTGAAAGTTTGCGCCTTCCACGAAAGTGGTAGATTTTTCTAATGGATTAGTGATGTATTTTGACAGGTGCTTGGGTGTCAGACAATACGGAACAAGCCGGGTCATACCATCTGCATTGGGCTACTTGTGAGTCCTACAAGAAGCCCGAGTTGCTGGGTTAAAGTGCCCCAGAACAAGGTGCGTTACGATACAGCTGCATGTATACGGGCGTGAACTGGCGAAACAACTCATTATGCTCGCATACACCCCTAAATCAGCTATAGCAGACTTGTGGAGCCACGCCTTCTCATGCGGGATAAGGCGTGGCTCTCACAATACCTCCCGTCGCTCAGTCTCATTGTGCACGGACTGCGGGCTCGTACCGCCGTTTTTGTTCCCGTGGGCCATCCAGCTTCAAGGCTTGTGCGCGACTGATAGGGTGCTTACTCGTGAGAATCCTAGAAGTATCCCTAGTGGTTGGGTTGACGTCTCCCCGGACAAGGTGCGTTGCTACATGTATGCGGCGTGAACTAGCAAAATAACGGTAGGTTTTCATTTCGTATTTTGGAAAGTGGGGCAAGTAAGGTTGGCGCGAGGATTGGTAAATGTTTTGCATATGGCTACAGACCTATACTGTATACGAAAAATAGCGGGTTTGAAATCCTAATCTGGTTAACCTACACTGCAAAAAAGAGATGGTTATTTTAACCTTGCTAAGGTTATCTCAGTTGCAGCTGAGTGACACCATCTCATTCCCATACTGAGTTATCTATTCTCTTGAGACTGAATGTATGTATGGATTGTGTAGAGTGTCTGCAAAATGATGTGTGTTGTGACAGGAACTGGCAAGGGGCTGCTCTAGCATTACTGTCAGGGCAGTCCCTTGAGTTATTATTATTACTCATCACATGTCAAGTCCCTGTCACAACACGCGTCACACTGGAGACACCCTACACATTCCACACATGCATTCAGTCTCAAGAGTATAGGAGAAATATAAATTCAGTGTGATGGTGTCATTGAGCTGCAACTGCTTGCAAGGTTAAAATGTACAATACATGTACATGCATTTACTTTTGCAGTGATCAACCGTAATCAAAACAACTTTGAAGAACTCGGGAGTTTTCTCTCTGATGCAAAAAAGTAAGCCACAGGAGCTGATCCTTGCTTTTTAATATTGTACTCTATACTCGAAAGCCTTTGCATAGCACTGGAAAATTGCAAACAAGAGATGGTTATTTTAACCTATCTCAGTTGCATCTGAATGTCATCATGTCACTCCCACCCTGAGTTCACAAGCCCGTAGGCAGGGGGGGTGCGTGGGGTGCGTACGCACCCACCCCGTTTGCACAGAGGTCCACCTTGAGCATAGTTGTTGCGTAAATCAGCGTTTTGACGCGTGCGGAGCGAGCGTGTGACGCCTACTTTGAAAATGCGCATGTTTGCCCACATGCTAGTCTCGTGAACCAGACCGTATTCGGTGAACGTTCATGCGCAAGCGTCCTCCCCTCCTCCTTTCCCTCGTGCATGCGCGTTCACGGAATACGGTCTGGTTCACAGACTACCACATGCTTACTTTACTGCGTGGGTACGTAAACCTAGTCTCGCGTAGCGAGAGAGTCTGGCTACGCGAGACTAACGTAAACCAACGATGCTTGAATTGGAGTCTTTGCTCATATAAGTAGCATTATACGTCTGTGTGTACGATACTTACAGTTTATAGTAAACAATTTTTAGGTGTACACCACCTTTGAATGTATATCATTGGCATTATAGTACTTGAACTGACACACCACTTCATGTAATTGTAACATTCTCTGAATGAGTATATAAGTTAGCCATATTTCATAAAGTCCACTTAATCAAAGAAAGCACCCTCCCACTCTGTTTGCTGCCTACGGGCTTGGTTCATACTTCTCTTATACCCTTGAGACTGAAGGCATGTGGAAATGTGTGGATAGTACACTACTGGACTCTCGTTTGCATATTTCTATGTCCAAATATGGGAGGTCCTTAGCCACAGTGTAAGAGGTTATACATAGTAAGCACGATTTATTTGTTCATACCTACGCGTGGTATGTGCTGGTCACACACCAGGCATTCGGGGACACTGCATTAGTACTAAGCCTGCTTCATACACACCAAAGGCATACTATATGTTGAATGACCTACATACCGTAGATCGGGAAATTTTCGTCGTTAAAAATATTTCGTCGGTGCTTCTAACGTCGAAATTTTAACACGCGAAATATTTTCCACGTCGAAAAATAAGAACACGCGAAATATTTTCCAAGTCGAATAATAAGATCGCGAAGCACTTCAGCGAGTAGCCTCGTACCCAGGCCTTCAACGCGGGGGCCTGGGTACGAGGCTATTCAGCGAGTACACGTGTGAAGCAAATGGCTGTGTTGAACCAATCGGTTCTCTACCTGATCCTAGAGGAGACTCGATCCATGTACGCAAGTGTACAGATACCGTAAACGCCGTTAAAATTTTGTCAGATTTAAAATTTCGTCGTATTTAATTTTCGTCGGTGTGCTGGAGCGACGAAAATATTTTAACGCGAAAATTTGACAGACGAAAGTTTCTACAGTTGAAAATTTCCCGATCTACGGTAGGTGTCATAACAGGTGAATTAATAGTGTTGCTAGTATTGAGGATTGTGCTTGGAATATGCCAGTACATTTGTTTTGAAGATGCCTGTGCATGTACGTACATAGTAGGAGCAACATTCCTATGCACTGTTCTCATTTGCAAGGGTACAGAACATTTCCCACGACAATCCCAAGTGTACGTATAGTTGAGGACATCCAACCATAAGCTGAAAACATCATGGTTTGTGTTTTGTCTAGCAAAACTGAATTATTCCAAAGCTGAAATGAACGATAAGAGACACCCACTTCATTGTACATACACTCAACACTGCATAGAAAGGTGCTTAAGAATTACACATTTGAGAATGTGATGATGCATGTATCCCTTTGTTATAATCATCCCCCACACACTACTCAATGGTCCCAAGGCCAGTACAGCAAGGTGGCCATGGCCCAACCAACTGGGCAAACCTTTTGTCTCCTTTATGAACGTTCTTTTGGTCCACTGCCATGTGCAATATTCACTTGCGTTGTGGCCAGCATACGCTGATGTATATATGATGCACACACATCAGGCAATGACTCATTCCCAAGTTACTCCAAAGGTAGTACAAGTTTCACAGTGATCATATGCAGAGCCACATTATATTAATTTTATATTATAGTTAGCATGTGTTTGAACTGTTTGGCAGTGATCCATGTCTGAGTCCCAAGTGTATGTGGGAGAGGACATATATCCCACCATATGTACGTATACTATTTTGTGAAATTTTTTGCATTGTATGCGTGTGTGACCACATGCTCGGAAGGAACTGATTCCATGAGGTGTCTGTTTTACTAACCATAATTACATGTGTCTGCTATACTCATCCATGATACAACAACATGCAGTGGAACGCTCTAAATGTAGTAAAAATGAAGTAGCATTTTATTGTAGCCTGACACAATAAAAGATGGTGAAATTTAGACTAGTCTTGCAAAGCCTGTCATCTGTATGGAAATAAGATTATTTTTACATATACCAGTACACAGGAACTGAATTAGACTCTCTCTTCCATTTGTATCCAAATCGTGAAGAATTGCATACAAGCAGAAGGGAGGGTCTAGCTCAATAGACTAGACCTGTTGTTACCAGCAAAAGCTACTTGCAAAACCATTATATATGGTTATCTCAATACCTGGCACTGAACAGAATGTGCAAATGTGTAGGAAATCCTCCAATAAGTATTTGGGATTGAGTGATAGGGTTTATCAATGGCAGTCCATTAGTCCAGTCTATTGTGCATGGCCTGGCAGTGGAGTAGGAAGTAAAATCGTATTGGTCAGGCTATTATTACCACACCCATAATGTTTACAGTGAGATTGAGCCATGTTCATCTTTAAAGTGGAAATAATATACTAAAATTAATGTTGAATATTGAAATGATCAATGCTGAAATGATTAACTTCTCAAAGAACACTTGGGAACGTTAAATTCAAGACCTGGCTGATATGGCTCCCCTCAGACTGAGAACTAGTTCCAGTAGTCGTGGACAATTGCTACATCCATTTCACATGGGGCCATGCCTACCACACTGTGCCATGCCCATTTTTGATGGAATACTGGTCAAGCCATTGCCTGACTGGCCGGAGTGCTTCCTACGCTCCCTGCATGGGAGTGACCTCCCATTGTGGCACCACATGTCAAGTTCCTGTCACAACACACTCTACTCTGGTCAAGAGACTCCCTAAACATTCCACAGTCTCAAGGGTATAGGAGAAGTAAGAACCTAGTGTGGGAGTGACATGATGACATTTCAGCTGCAACTGAGATAACCACTATTGCAGTGTGGCTACAACTTAAATGGCCACCTATGCTCCCCCCCCTCCCACCCCCACTCCCCCTCCCACCCCCACCACTATTCACAGTCACTCCCACACTAGGTTCTTACTTCTCCTATACCCTTGAGACTGTGGAATGTGTAGGGAGTCTCTTGACCAGAGTAGAGTGTGTTGTGACAGGAACATCGAAAATGGGTGTGGCACAGCATCCAGACTAGCTACCCCTACCAGATAGTACCCCTACTACCTATAGTAGAGTATTGCCCTGGGTTGGCGGACAAGAGGGGAGTGGCTTCAGGCAAATTGCCCCCCCGGGTTGCGCCTGCAAACTTGGGTGAGAGGAGTGGCCCACCCGCCCCTCCTGCCCAGACACAGTCACAGATTCACCTGGAGATGCAGAGCCTGGTCTGCCACGAAACACCCTCCCAGAGCAATGACTACACAAAGACCCTTCCCCCTTTTGTATATAACCCATACACAGCCTAAGGATGGGTGGGTGGGAAAGCTTTGCTCTCACAAGAGCAGCCACCAATGAGCCAGCTCTGTCCGTCTACCGCCAACTGTCACATGACTTCCAAGTTCCCTCATCGTGCGCATGTGTGAACCACTGCATGCCACGCCCTCAGGCTGTGGGGCCATTAACCTCAGCGTCAAATGTAGCATTGGGATACAGCCCTGGAGAAGACACACTCCCAAATCTAACTGCTATCACTCACTTGCAGTCTCTTCTCTCCCCACGTGTGGCTTCATCGCGTGCGTAGTGGAAGGAGAGGGTCTAGCATGCTAGACTACTGAGGGTATGGGTCACATGCATAAATACTGAGGGAGATACATGTATTCTTGTGTTTCTATACTCAACAGTAACCCCCTAGTCATAGTATTACTAAACTGGTTATGACGTACTCACTTGCTGTTAATACTTGTTACATTTTTTAACATGCAGAGCCTTCTAATGTTTATGTGTGTACTGGCTAAACACTAAGCACATACCATACTTCAGTAGCTTATGAATTGTACACCATATTCCTTCATGTGGTCTATACATTAATTGAAATGAAATGATGCTAGGATAGCATCTTATGCCATAGTAGCCGTTGTCCTCAGGGAGGAGTTGCTCTGCTCTACGTATGTCTTGATGCATTCCGTTGGTTGTGATGCAGTAGCTACTTTGACAAATAATTCCAACCACACTTGTTAATGGTATCCACTCTCATTTCCAGTGGTAGTGCCTGCTATGAGGAAAGGCACTCCAATGAAGTGGCAATGAGTACAAAGCCTAGTATTTCCATTGTATATGTACATGTTAATGTACTCTAAATAACCGTTGGTACTTTCTATTCTTTTCAGATGCATGTAAAGGTCAAGGCGGGTGTACTTACCTTGCTGCTGACTACGTCCCTGCTCATTATCATTGAGTACCTACATCTGAGTCCATACAATACCTGTACGTAAGCTATACATGTATTACATAAGACATTTGTATGTACATGTGGAAATATTTGGTTGAATTGTGAAACATCAACCAACCTACAGTGACAATACTGTGAGCAATATGTATCACTGGGGCAGTAGAAGATGAGAGTATTTGTGTGATTGCTCTTATTAATTATTCATAGGCACCTAACAACACATGGTATTGTGAATGCAATCATGCATACCAGTTATATGTACTTACCCAGCTACCTACAGCAAACACTAGCCACACCACATGTAGCCACACACTCAGCAATGGGGAGAGAGTGAAGCTCCAAGTGCATACTTGCACATGCAAAATGAGTTTGGTAGGAATACCTATGAATTGTGAATTTCACCAAGAAAAGTGGTCCTACTGTAGCTAAGCCCCATACCCCATGCACGTATGTCACTTATAGTGTGTTAAGGTCTATAGGGCACACCTATAACAAACTGGGATATTGTCTACTCACTATGCTATCATTCTAACCCCAGCACAACTGAGTAATGGCTCCACCAAGTTCTCAGCCATGTTCTCAGCCATTCATGACAACATTAACAGAACAGGAAGGAATCTGAAGTGGGCTGAAGAAGTACGGGAAGAGGATTACCTCAGCTATGGGACTGAGACACTACTTCCCATCCCATCTCATAATAGACCTGACATAGAGTCACCAACAATAAGACCTCATCTGTCTTTGAATGAGACACTGAGAATCATCAGTGTGTCACAAAACCTGGATATATCAGCACGGAGTAAGGTGAGTGGTAGTGCACAGCTCACACGTACATACGTACGCAAACATTTCAACTTGTGCATAAGTATCTAGAGGTGAATGACATTCTGCTTGTAGACAAACTGAGACACTTGTGAATGAGGAGGAAGACATTTAACATGCACCCCTGATACTCATAGTCAGATTTTGCCTTCTCTGACCTACTTTTCACACCCTTTCTGACTACTTCCTTCAATATTGCTTTGTACATGAATGATCAAGAAGAGCTGCCTCAGGCGGGATTCAAACCCATGAAGTTGTGCGTACCAGGCAGATGCTCTACCAACTAAGCCACTGAGGCAGCTCAACTGGGCAGTTTAAATGTTATGCATGGGCAAAGGCGTCTTTTCCCTGATAAACAGGGTTACTCTACCTCAGTACTGTAGAGTGGGCCGGGGTAATCAAACCATCAAGGCACCCGTCTCTGTACTGAGTAATTACTCAAAACCCTGGCAGGTGCGCCCAGCCGTAATTCACCGCGGGATTATGTCTGGTTCACGAGACTAAGCTGCTGGCCGACCCGTGACCATGCGACATATGCCTGTAAGTGGATTTCAAGTATCTATCCAAGACGTAACTGCGGCAAAAATTGGTGATTTAAGTGCTCATTAAGCGCGCGTAGTTACCCTCATTGTAATTTATAATGTACCTTCAATACACAAAGTACATAGAGAAGATAGATAATCATCAATATCTCAAGAAGTGAAGGGGTTAATGAAAAAAGATTATGCCTATGCACTAGCCACCAATGCCATGTACCTACATGTGCATTATCATGATTAATGGTACTGCGGTTATTGAGTTTCGCTTCTTCAACCAGAAGAAGAAGATGGACAATTTGTGAAATGCTTTTTTGCGTATAAAACATACCTTATTATCCACAATTTTTTAAGGTACAGTTAACATTTTGCATACTCTTAACTTGGATACCACTAGAAGTCAGATTGCTGCCATAGTGAAAGTGAAAATTGAAATGTACAGGTTTAATGCTGAGGACCCTGGCCAATCCCTATATACACCTACTACCATAGGTGTGATACTGAGTCTCCTTCATAGTGTGTGTGTGTGTGTGTGTGTGTGTGTGTGTGTGTGTGTGTGTGTGTGTGTGCAAGTGCAGTCTCTAGAGGTGAACCACATTCTGCAGAATGCTGCTTGTAGAAAACTACATTCATGAATGAGGAGGAAGGTATTTAACATGCACCCCTGATACTCACAGTCAGAATTTGCGTAAGTGGGTGTTGGCCACAATACATTGGTAGTGTTGCACATGTATATTTTTGTACTCTGCTACCTCTTATCATTTCATTTTTTCATGTGCTCTTTTTGCCTCATGTTCACTACATTTCACGTCTGTAGTTAGTCTGATTTTCTTTGGGTTGAAGTTGTCACCACACTAGTAGTGGTATGTTACTCAACTTCTTTTTAATTGAAAGAGAAATAGTTGTGAACAATCATTGTATGTTTGACAAAATACAACAGTTTTTGGATAAATTGTACATTGTGCTGCAAGTTGAGTGCTGATCATCAACCTATAGGACTATGGTGAACATGATATGTGGTATTATAGATTGGCGTGGTAGAAGAGCAACAACAGCAAAATTTCTAAGTACCAATTTCTCGTACATATGTCGAGTGTTTCTGGTAGCAGTGACTGTGAGTGCCGGGACATTCACATGTGATGGAATAATTGCTCTCAGGTCTCCTATCCTTGCTAAGGCAACTCTGAACTTACACAGTGTACTTCATCAACCACAAGTGCTTTCTGGGCTGATGTAAAGTAGCTGCACTAGTCCCTTCAGTACTCTCCTGATTACATTACTGTCTGTTTGTGCTTTACCAACAAATTCTGTTGACAGACCCTTAGGTGAATATTGGGCTCTCTAGTCCATCATTATTGAGGTCATTGGACTAATATGCACACAACAATACTCCCAGTACACCCTGCATATGAACAGTGGATCATTTAATGTGTACATACTTTGGCAACTATCTAGCAAACACATCACACCTTTAACTTTGTCAAAGACTAGTGGTAGCAAAGCATAAATCATTGATTTTTCCATATCCAGTAGGAAGTGACACAAAGGTGTCTTGCCCTTGAACAAATGTCAATATGGCTCTGCTTATCCTTCAGTTCCTTGTGCCCATTTCCACTGCAGCTGCTGATGTTGCATCATCAAGCTCCATTTTCTCTGTCATGCCTGCTGCCTTGGACAATAATACTGCCTGTACCTCTAAAAGCAGGGTCTCACTAGTCAAATGCTACTTACACACAGAAAAGGGAGTAGTGATCTTATAGCTAGAGGAATGATCTACAGGATATGAGTTAAACTGTACATGTGCAACACTATGCTATACTAGGTGTGTCTTGCTAGGCAATGTTGCACATTGTGGCCACCAACCACTTAAGGGAGGGCGAGTCATGATTGCGTTCTTCGTCAATTACTCTACCGTCGCTTTCCCCCTACATTTACCAACGCTAAAACGACAGCAATTCTATGGCGCGGTTGCAAATTCGCTGGGAAAGAATTCATATTTCCCGCTACCGTTGGACGTGCGGCGCTGTGTGGCGCTAACCGGTGAAGAGGTGGATGCTCGCCAAAGGGGAGTGAACTAGTTTATGCGCAATGGGTTGCTCGAGGCTTGGCTTGCTACTTTACGGCAGAATTTGCTACCGTTTTTCTAAATTCTGCAGCACGAAGAAAACGATTATATGTCTAGAAAGAAAGATTTAGCACGGATTTTTAAAGCAAACTTAGATAGCCAACATGCTTAGTAATCATCCACCGAAGTTTCGTCTCTGCAGCATTAGCCGTTATTGGCAAATTGTTTTTTCTATAATTAGCGATATGCATATTGCGTAAACTTTATAATTCTATGAACCGACATATCACGCAAAACTACGTTATTTCGCTAACAGGCATCATTAGGAGAATACAATAAAACATAAATCAGGCAAAATCATGTCTTAGGGTCGTCCTGCCTTAACCTCCCCTTTTTTTGGGAGTGTGAAGAACAAGTCCTATATGGGCAGTTGACCAGACTCTCGCTTGCGGAGAGAGTCTGGCCACGCAAGATTACTCTGATACTTATCAGAGAGTCGGTAGACTCTCTATGTAGGGATGGCTCTGACACTCCCATAGTGCGCGTACATTGGAAAACCTTCTTAACTCGCGAACACTCGCGTTTTAAGCCTTTCTCGGCACGCGAATGGCCTATTCACCCGATTCTCTACCCAACGATACCCCACAAGTAGCTAGAACGCATTCCTTGTCTTACTGCCAGATAATGGACGAAAGGTGATTTTGTTTTTCTTTCTTATTCTTCTTCTTCTTACGAGATTTCTTTCAAACGACTTTACTCGAAACTGGCTGAAGTAATCACCATAGTTCTTTCACAGATCCACTGTAATCACTACGAAGTGTGATCTGCGCTAACAAAATGTTAGTATCTTCTCTACTATGGGCAGAATCTAGAGCCCCAGACAACTTTACCATATTTGGAAGCCATTTTCTAATAATTATTGTCACGTGGCGCAACTTGTAAGCACGTGAGGGCGGGCCTCGCGAAGCCACGCCTATTAATTTCTCGATGGCTTGACATAGCAAAGGCTACTCGATCTTTTGTCACTGAAAAGAGCGTGTTCTTACTTCGCCGTACAATTGTACAACGAACGTTAATGTAACTGGTATGAGTTAGCTAGTCAGATACACTGAGGAAACTACTCTAGCTCAGGACTTTTTAGAGGGGCTCAGCCTCCCAACTTCGTAAGTGACTGATCACGGGGTTTAAGGCCCACTCGTATCTCCGCCGCTGACTAGTAGCAATGGCTGCTCTGATCACTGATATGTTTGTTGGATTTTGAATGAAACTTGCAAGAACATTTTGTGTACTATTGTACAAGAAAAAGTACACAAACAAGTATGAAAAACATTTTCCAAAAATGTAGAGGGATGTAGGGATGGCAGTGCCAAAAACCACAGAAACTAGGTGTAGAGATGGCAGTGTACAGGCAAGACAGGTTATAAAAAGACTACACAAGCAACCCCATCCCTACATCTTTTTCTTTCTCACCACATGGCATTGATGTTCCCCGAATTCTCATAGCTAAACTCACAGAACAATTTCAAGCAAAAAGGAAGATGTAGGGATGGGGTTGCTTGTGTAGTCTTTTTATAACCTGTCTTGCCTGTACACTGCCATCTCTACACCTAGTTTCTGTGGTTTTTGGCACCGCCATCCCTACATCCCTCTACATTTTTGGAAAATGTTTTTCATACTTGTTACTAAAGTATGAAAAACATTTTCCAAAAATGTAGAGGGATGTAGGGATGGCGGTGCCAAAAACCACAGAAACTAGAGTATGAAAAACATTTTCCAAAAATGTAGAGGGATGTAGGGATGGCGGTGCCAAAAACCACAGAAACTAGGTGTAGAGATGGCAGTGTACAGGCAAGACAGGATATAAAAAGACTACACAAGCAACCCCATCCCTACATCTTTCTTTTTCCTTGAAATTGTTCTGTGAGTTTAGCTATGACAATTCTGGGAAAATCAATGCCATGCGGTGAGAAAAAAGAAAGATGTAGGGATGGGGTTGCTTGTGTAGTCTTTTTATATCCTGTCTTGCCTGTACACTGCCATCTCTACACCTAGTTTCTGTGGTTTTTGGCACTGCCATCCCTACATCCCTCTACATTTTTGGAAAATGTTTTTCATACTTGTTTGTATACTTTTTCTTGTACAATAGTACACAAAATGTTCTTACAAGTTTCATTCAAAATCCAACAAACATATCAGTGATCAGAGCAGCCATTGCTACTAGTCAGCGGCGGAGATACGAGTGGGTAAACCTCGTGTTCTGTCACTTACGAAGTTGGGAGCCTGGCTAAAAAGTCCTGAGCTAGAGTAGTTTCCTCAGTGTATCTGAGTAGCTAACTCATACCAGTTACATTAACGTTCGTTGTACAATCGTACGGCGAAGTAAGAACGCGCTCTTTTCAGTGACAAAAGACGAGTAGCCTTGGCCATCGAGAAATTAATAGGCGTGGCTTCGCGAGGCCCGCCCTCACGTGCTTACAATTTGCGCCACGTGACAATAATTATTAGAAAATGGCTTCCAAATATGGTAAAGTTGTCTGGGGTTCTAGATTCTGCCCATAGTAGAGAAGATACTAACATTTTGTTAGCAGAGATCATACTTCGTAGTGATTACAGTAGATCTGTGAAAGAACTATGGTGATTACTTCAGCCACTTTCGAGTAAAGTCGTTTGAAAGAAATCTCGTAAGAAAAGAAGAAGAAGAAGAAGAAGAAAGAAAAACAAAATCACCTTTCGTCCATTATCTGGCAGTAAGTCAAGGAATGCATTCTAGCTACTTGTGGGGTATCGTTGGGTAGAGAAGCGGTCGAATAGGCCATTCGCGTGCCGAGAAAGGCTTAAAACGCGAGTATTCGCGAGTTAAGAAGGCTTTCCAATGTACGCGCACTATGGGAGTGTCGGCGCCATCCCTACATAGAGAGTCTACCGACTCTCTGATACAGGTATAACATCATGTATGTAGGTCTGGTTGTAATAGTGTTCATCATTGCAAACTTCTATTTTCACAGTGGCAAGTATTGCAAGTGGATAAGTTCTGCAGTAAGTACAACATGAGCAACTCCGCTGTTTTGCCCAGTGTGAAGTCAGCTATCAGGAGAAGTTTTTTCAGACACCTTATCTTCGATGACAAGAAAAAGTTCATATTCTGCTTTTTACCAAAGGTACGCTATATAGAGTTGCATAGGACATGTGAATGGTTCAAGCTAATATATATGGAATGTTATGTCAGTAACCTTTCATTGGCACATCTATTTGTACACTTTTCACCATTACAAGAATTATTACACAGTTGGAATGTAGGCAAGGATTGGTGAGTTACTTCAGTAGTTCAATCCACACTGGATGAAAAAACAGTATCCACGACCTTGTTGCTGATTGTGCATGAAAGATATTTGTATGGTTTCTTACTCTAGTATGGAATAACAGTAATCATTTAGAACCATAACATTGGTTGTGTACATAAAGTATACGGTTTACCTGCCGTGCTTCAGTTAACCTTTCATAACTCTTGGTCTTAAGAACAAGAATGTATGGTGTAAAGAGAACAAAGATGCAACTGAGATAACCTTACTTACTGGTTAATGTAACTCTCCAATGGCTGCAGTGCAGGGACGTGTACAGAGCATTGCAATGTATTGTTGTGGGAGCAAGCCATCATTGAAATTGATTACCTACACAACCAACCCTTGCCTACAGTTCAACTGTATAGCACAATTTTTGTAATTATAGTTAATGGTGTACAAAGAGTTGTACTTTAGAAACCCTTATAGCCCGTTGCTAGGTGGTTGCTAAGATTATGGAGGTGCTTTAAAACAACTACAGGAAGCTGAAGGTGACTATATCTGGTGTCGAGGTGACTATATCTGGTGTGGAGGTGACTATATCTGAACCCTATGGGGAGATATAGTCCCTCACACCTGATATAGTCCCATTGCCATAAGCAACAGTGTAGTATGTTAGGTAACATGGCATAATCTTGGGCTTCTTCACACTTCTCACCCCTCGGGTCTATAAACCCGCAACATCCCTCCTAGCCGTGATATAACTAATACATATTTACTGACATAACGAACTTGAATCATTCATACATGTGATGTGGATATGCATTACTGTGCATACTGCACATTGGGTGACTGCTCAGCCTGAGGGCCATTCATGGCCTAGCTAGGCAATTCTGGTTTCATCTATTCATGTGCTGATAAAAATTCATGGAACCCAAATACAAGAATCACAATGTGGGAATGAACTCCACTCCACAGATTTTGTAGCTTTAAACCCATACCAGGGCACTGATTCATTCCCCTTTGATAGAAATAACTTGGAAGTCAAATATACCCCTTAATATTCCCAGAGTATTAAAATGTACGTAGTTACTGTTCAACATACGTACTGTACACGTGTGATTTGTTACAAATGAGATCCATCTCTCTCATAAGGCTGGCTGCACAAATCTTAGACGGTTGGTATTCATAATAAATGGACAGTTACCAAAAGAGACTGCCAAGATGGTTACAATTTCTGAGTCACAGTACCTCACTCCTGCTATACACAAGGCATCATTTTTAAATACAACGCTTACGGATAAGGAGAGAATGAAGAGAATTAAAACATATTACAAGTTTATGATGATACGTAATCCTCTGGAGCGGTTGGTGTCAGCATATCGTGACAAACTTGAGCATATTCTCACATTCAATGTTTCATATAGTCATATTCTGCTTAAAAAGCCCACATTTCAAAAAGGAATGGATTTTTTTGAGTCACACAAACACTGGATCATGACAGAGTATAGGCCTTTGGACTTCTTGAAATGGGCACAGGCCAGAGGAACGCATGACCTGCAGTTGACCTTTTCTGACTATATTCAGTGGATTCTTGATTCAGACGATGACTCCTTAAATGAACACTTTGCTTCAATTCTCAGTGTTTCACACCCTTGCTTGGTACGCTACCATTTCTATGCTAACTTCAAGAACTACTCTAGAGAAGTTCATCTCTTGGTACAAAGGCTCAATGCAAGCACAGAATATTTCACTGATCATAGCACACACAATCCTTGGAAGGAGACGAGAGTGTTGCTACATAAATACTACTCACAGTTATCCTCTGAGCTAAAGTATCGTTTATTTCAACGAATGTTTGTGGAATTGGACTTTTACTATCATCTCTATCCTGAGGAGCAGTGGAGTCATGCAGAGTTACTGGGAGTCACCGAGCCAGTACTAACCTAAAGCATTGTGCATGGTATCTCCTCTGCCTGATGCATGATTTTAACTCAATATCATTATATGACTGTGTATTGATGTGCCATAGTGATTCTCATTCTACATGAAGCAACACTATCCACAGCCTAGTACTTGGCCCCAACCAACGCCTGGGAACTAAGCTACTCAACAAACTACAGTTTTGACCACTGTACAGTGTACAACACAAACATTGTCACTTTGTGCACTTGTTCATGCATCATACACATACAGCTAGTATACGCGTACATGGTACCTTGGCACTTCCCACACTACCATGAAGCTCACTCCTCCATGCACATACTATGTACATTGCCTATGACCATGGTCTGAGTGTTTACATTCCATATTTGACAGAACATTGCTATGCACATGAGTCATCAAAACAAATCATTTGGACAGTGTGATCTCACAGTATGCGTGTTCACAATCATGATTGTGTGAATATTGCTCTTCTGGGTAAAGAGAATAATAGAAATCTAACTCATGACAAAATTTATGATGTAAGTGTGACGCTTGTCTTCACTGCTTAGCTGACCAAAATATTCTTTCATGAGGAGCCTGGTGGAGTGATAAGAAGTGATGGAGTGGTAGTATGAAGGGGGGGATGGTGAGATAATTCATAAGGGCATACAGGTCATAATGCAAGGTCTGCAATACAAGTCATTTTTATCTGAAATTGCAACAATCACTGTAGTAGACCAGTTTCCAGGTTCCCCTGTGGGTGCACAAAAGTTGACCTTTGCACCCCAAGGGAAACGGGTACACATAATTTGACCTTTGCACCCCAAAGGAAATGGGTGCAATAATTACATGCACAAAAGGAAACCATCAAGTGTTTGGTGCTAATACAGGATAATTTGTGGCATACTGCTTATGTAGATCAAAGAGATCGCCAGGGTTACAAATCGGTTGTATCCCTGCAGGTAGGGTTACAACCAGTTGTATCCCTGGGGTGGAGACTAATGAGCACTTACTAGGATTCTGTTTTCAATAGTCAAAACACTTAGCACCATATCATACGTAGCAGAGTAGGAAGCCACAAAACAGTTGATAACACGCCCATGTCAGGATGTATAAAATTTACAATCACTCCACCCTCCGGCTTCGCCCTCGGGCGTCGTGATTGTAAATCCGATACATCCCTCGTGCGTGTGTTATAACTATTACTAAATATACCATCATAAGAATGAGGTCATATACACTATACACACCTCTGCTGGCCTCGTCTGCTGTGCTGACTCAGGAGCAAGCACACCATTAAGAATCAGCAAAAGTCGCTTCATGTTAGAGCAGCCATTCTTAGGGACATAACAGTGCTCAAGTCCTCAGGGTTTGATGGCAAGATGGAAAGGCCATTTTCCCTTCCGCAGAATTGCTCTACTTGAGTCTGTTGAAACTGTGTACATGAGAAATACATGTACAGTATAATACGTACCGTATACAGTGGAGCCTCCGAACAACGGACACATTGGGAGCAGGCCTTTTGTCCGTTGTAGAGAGGTATCCCTATCTGGGAGATTGACTCATAACTTGGTTCTACCCCTAAGAACAATCTACCGACAGTTGCTTAAGCATTTTAGTGGCCATAACAACTTGGCCTGAGCTATTTGAGTTCGATATAACATAGCAGTCGCACCGCATGATTGTGTACACGATCGCCGAGAGGAAAGGGTTAAAAGGCAAAAAGCCACGCCTCCGTGGTGCCTTGGATGTCGGTTCCTTGCGTCGCGTTAATTTTGGTCCAGGATCAAAAACGGTCCGGGGGGATCAAAATTGTATGCAAAACTGGTCCTACCCGGACCTTTTTTTTGTGTAAAATTTGATCGGCCCTCAACAATTTTGGTCCCACACGCATGCGTACTTTGTTGTGGCGCGAAACTGTTACACGAGTCCGTCGGGATGCAGCAGGACAAGGAGATTGAAGCCAGCGGAGATCTTCTTGACAAGGCCTACATCTACTTAACCGAAGGACGCTACCCCAACGGGTGCAAAGGCAACGAAAAGCGAGTGATTCGCCGAAAGGCAGCGAAGTTTGTAACGCGTGATGGGGAGCTACTCTACAAGAAGACTGTCCGCCGCCTAGGCGGAAAGAAGGTGTGTATATTTATCCAAATTCTCCGCGTTTTTTCCATTACGCATTTCACTGCAGACGGAGGTACTGATCCGGTACATCAGAACCAGGGATGAGCAGATCCGAATCCTGCGCGCATGTCACTCTGATCCAACATCGGGCCATCTAGGCTTTCGGAGGACTTTAGCACGCATCAATGAGCGGTTTGTATGGAAGGGCATAGTGAAGGATTGCCAGGGGATGGTAAGCAGCGCATAACTCTTGAGTTCAATTTTTTTAGTTACAACTGTCACTCATTAGGTTGCTAGGTGTGATGTCTGTCAGAAAGTGAATGGAAAGCTGCCACTGGTGCGTCCAGAGCTGCATACTATCCCTGTGAAAGCTCCATGGCACCACATAGGAATTGACTTTGTGGGCCCACTGGCCTACCCATCCCCAGCTGGCAATCGTTATATTCTGACTTGCAGTGATTACTGCACCAAATGGGTGGAGGCTTTTGCCACCCCAGACAAGACAAGACAAGACTGCACTGTCACTTTTCAAGGTAAGAATGAGAAGAATTAGTTATTAAAACTTCATAACTATTTGATTGTTTCCCTTAGCTCTTCATGAGGATGGGTTTGCCAAGAGTTGGCACAAGTGACCAAGGAAAGGAGTTCAACAACCTCCTAAACAAGGAGATCATGCACCTCCTTGGTATCAAGCACAAGCTGACCACTGCCTATCACCCACAGGTACTAGACATTATAGTACACGAAAGATAGTTGTGTCAGACAATGTTCCTACTACAATAACAGGCCAATGGACTTGACGAACGAGTCAACCAGACCCTTCAAAACATGTTAGTGAAGTATGTGGCAGAAAAAAAGGAGCTGTGGGAGCAGTTTCTTGACACACGTGTGTTTGCATACAACACATCTCGGCATGAATCCACTCACTACCCTCCCTATGAGCTTATGTTTGGAAGAAAGGCTGTACTACCAATTGACCTCCAGATGTGTGGCAATGATCCAGACCTGATACGGAAGGAGATCCAGCAGAAACCAGAACTGTCACCTTCCCAGGTATATTGTTGCTGTAGTTTAGTGTGCAACATTCATTTGCCTGTTTTCACAGGTGGACAGAGCAACTACACATCATGTGAAGATCATTCAAGCAGCAAAGGAAAACATACTCATCGCCCAGCAAAAGCAGAAGGAGCATTATGATCGGAAGCATTGTGTTGGTGGTGCTTATAAGTTGGGAGCCAAGGTATTGCTGAGGGATTTTACCAGAAGGAAGTGAAAGGGTGGCAAGATGGATCTCAAGTGGCAGGGACCATACACTATCACCAAGTGTCTCGGCAAGGCGTTGTATGCACTGAGAGCAGTTGACAACATAGATGTGGTTGTGCCAAGAGTCAGTGGTGGCCATCTAAAGCCATACAGTACTCCTCCCCCCAGTCCAATGGCTGAGGTTAGCAATCTACAGCAGATCTACATTCAACAGTGTTTGTAGAATTCTAGAACTGGTGCAACACCATCCTTACCTTTGTTTGTGCTTACAGAGTTCACCTACCCTCTCTGTGGATGACTCAACCCCACCATCACAGCTGTCTTGGCTTGATGACTCAATCCCTCCACTCCCCCCACGTCTGCAGCTACCTCCATGCTCCAGGTTGTTCTCTTTGTATTATTGCTGCCTCAGATTGATGACTTATACTTCCGTGTAGGTCTCCACAGCTCAGTCCTCCTCGGCCAAAGAAGCATAGGCTATGTTTTGAAGTTCATACTCCACGTCAGTCTTCAGTGAATTCACTTCATTCCAATCCTCAAGTTCCTCAGACCAGTTCTCCTTGGTCCATCATCCCTGGAATCAACACTCCACAACCCAACCCTCCTCAGGCTGACACTGCAGTCAACAAGGTACATGTACATTGTAATGATATTTAATTGTGTACCAGTAATACTGCCACACACATCGTTGCCTTCTCTTTGTAGGATTGGAGTGAGAACGGTGTGGATGCTGGCCCTACACATTACAGCACTCCAGTTAACTCAGGAGGCTATCTCCCTGACTTTTTCCCAGACCTCCATACTCCACCATCACCTATTCCCCACTCTTCTGCTTCATATTCAAGTGCCACCTCCCACCCATCCACCCCCTTACACCTGAGTGTCTCCTTCACACCCTCAGCCAAGACTGCTTCCTCCGTATCCTGCATATCCTCAGCCAAGACAGCTCCACCCACACCCTCAGCCAAGTATGCTCCATCGACATCCTCATCTAAGACTGCTCCCTCCACATCCTCAGCCAAGTATGCTCCATCGACATCCTCATCTAAGACTGCTCCCTCCACTTCCTCAGCCAAGGTAGCTCAACCACACCTTTAGGTGATTTGTCTTGACAATTATGTATGCACAACAAAGGAACCAAGGAAATGGGTAGCAGGGCTGCTGTTTGAAGACAAGTGCACTTTGGAAAGTGGTGGGTGGCTGAACGACAGGCTCATTAATGCAGGCCAAGTGCTGATCGAGAAACAGTTTTTCCATGTATCTGGTTTTCAGGATGTATGCTTGGGAAAAACACTAACATTTGCTGTTGAGCATAAGGACTTTGTGCAAGTGCTCCACACTGGTGGTGATCACTGGGTCACCGTGTCAACCATTGGCTGCAAACCTGGAGAGATCTGCCTCTATGACAGCCTTGCTCGAAAGCCATCCAAGGACCTAGAGGCTCAAATAGCTGCACTTTTGTGCACAAAGGAAAGGAGCATAACAATCAGGTATATCCAATCTCTATCTCATATGTATGTTGCATTCACAGTGTTTGTATGCTTGCAGGTTCATGGCTACTCAGAGGCAGATGGGAGGAGCTGACTGTGGACTTTTTGCTTTGGCATTCGCCTATACACTGGCATCAGGGGATGAACCTGGCAATGTACACTTCAACCAAGGAAGAAACACCTACAGGGAAGCCTAGAAAATGGAAACCTGAACATGTTTCCTGTCCTTAAGGAGCGACGGAACCGTACGAAACTGACCAAGCAGCAGGTGTTCAACGTATTCTGTACATGTTGAATGCCACAACACACCCCAACAGCTGCCATGATACAGTGCACAACATGTAGGGAGTGGTTCCATTTGAGTACTTGCGTTGCTCCTCCCAAGGGTGCTTTTATGAAAGGAGCAGAATGGCAGTGTCATGCTTGTAACTAAGGACTTGTGCATATTTATCCTCTTTGCTATTATTATGATATTGAACATCACGACTGATTTATTGTTCTACTTTCAATATTCATGTGGAACATGTCAACAAAACCTTGGGTGTAGGGATGCAGAGGTATATGGAAGTTGTTGACAGTGTATGTCTGTGAGGAGCATCACAATTGACAAGAAGACAAAAACTGACCAAATTTGACAGAACAATAACGGTCCTGTGTAGGACCAAAACTGCTTAGGTAGGACCATTTTTGTTGACACATTTGGTCCTAGGGGACCTAATTTGACAGGACAAAAACAGTCCTAGGACCACTTTTGACAGAACAAAAATTGTCCTAGGACCAATTTTGACGGGACAGAAATGGTCCTAGGACCACTTTTCATTAGGACCAAATTTGATGTGACAGAGCCACGCCTTCCCTAGTACGAGGGGGCGTGGCTTTCAGTCTGTTCGCTCTTAGAGACTTTTTTGTAGAGCCACGATCATTCTGAATGTCCGTTGTCCGGAACAGAGAGGTTACAATTGTCCGTTTCTCGGAGGTTAGAAATGTACGGTGGCCAACAGGGTTCACCCGCCGCGCCCGTACCCGCGGCGGCACCCGCTGCGGCACCCCATGCTCTATACACCCGCCGCAGCGAGTGCCGCAGCGGGTACGGGCGCAGGTGCCGGATACCGCTGCGGCGGGTGTATAAGCATGGGGTGCCGCAGCGGGTACGGGCGCGGCAGGTGAACCCTGTGGGCCACCGTAGAAATGTACTAGACGCATGCTAAAATCAAACGGTGCCTGCTGCCTGCCTGCCTGCCTGCCTGCCATACTCGACATTTGTTGACATTTCTTATGGTCAGACAGCACTTAGCAGATCACGTGAAGTTGCGTGCATAAATACAGACACTTACAGCGCCCAACACATCAAGTGTGACGCTGCAGCGGGTACGGGCGCGGCGGGTGAACCCTGTGGGCCACCGTAGAAATGTACTAGACGCATGCTAAAATCAAACGGTGCCTGCTGTCCGTTGTACCGTAGACAGAAGCTGGAAACGGACGTCACATGACGTCATGCACGCCGTACATTTCAATGGGGGGGCGGCACTTCCTACTCCGCGGTACGGTTTAGTCCAGAGGTTGTGGACCTATAGCTGAGACTATGATAGTTTTAGTAGCCAGAAAGCTTGTTATATGTGTTTTTCTACGTGTGTTCTAGTGACTTAGACTGTTAATTAGCCTGGTTTTCTACGAACGGAGGTAAACGATGGTAGCGGTACGGTTGACTTTGTGGACCTTTTACTACTTGCTCGTGTTAGAAGTAGCGATTTAAGGGAGGGCGAGTCATGATTGCGTTCTTCGTCAATTACTCTACCGTCGCTTTCCCCCTACATTTACCAACGCTAAAACGACAGCAATTCTTTGGCGCGGTTGCAAATTCGCTGGGAAAAATTTCATATTTCCCGCTACCGTTGGACGTGCGGCGCTGTGTGGCGCCAACCGGTGAAGAGGTGGATGCTCGCCAAAGGGGAGTGAACTAGTTTATGCGCAATGGGTTGCTCGAGGCTTGGCTTGCTACTTTACGGCAGAATTTGCTACCGTTTTTCGAAATTCTGCAGCACGAAGAAAACGATTATATGTCTAGAAAGAAAGATTTAGCACGGATTTTTAAAGCAAACTTAGATAGCCAACATGCTTAGTAATCATCCACCGAAGTTTCGTCTCTGCAGCATTAGCCGTTATTGGCAAATTGTTTTTCTATAATTAACGATATGCATATTGCGTAAATTTTATAATTCTATGAACCGACATATCACGCAAAACTATTAAGGCAGGACGACCCTAAGACATGATTTTGCCTGATTTATGTTTTATTGTATTCTCCTAATGATGCCTGTTAGCAAAATAACGTAGTTTTGTGCTGCAGAATTTAGAAAAACGGTAGCAAATTCTGCCGTAAAATAGCAAGCCAAACCTCGAGCAACCCATTGCGCATAAACTAGTTCACTCCCCTTTGGCGAGCATCCACCTCTTCACCGGTTGGCGCCACACAGCGCCGCACGTCCAACGGTAGCGGGAAATATGAATTTTTTTCCCAGCGAATTTGCAACCGCGCCAAAGAATTGCTGTCGTTTTAGCGTTGGTAAATGTAGGGGGAAAGCGACGGTAGAGTAATTGACGAAGAACGCAATCATGACTCGCCCTCCCTTAAGTCAAACGTGTGGTAATAACAGTGTATTTTGTATGGAATGGTACCTCCAGTATCTCTCATGTAAGGCGTGAGACGTGTGCAAATGGAACGGGTAGTTTTGATTAGTTCAGAAGAAGAATTCTGAAAGGAAGACGTATGGTGCCAGGAAGGTGAACCTATCTATGGGTGAAACAAACACTAGTGAAAAATCACTTTTACAATACTGCTTGTGTTGTTTGACGCTCATAACCATGATATTCACCACCGTCCATCGAGTACTCGCCCTCACGTGACCGTACCACGGATAAAACGGGTTAATGTTAGGTTTCCAATCCCGTTCTTCTTCTATCTAGGTTGTCAGCATCTCGGAGGGTCCGTTAAGGGAGGTTCCACTGTAGCAGGAAAATTTGGCGAGGACTTTAATTTGGCGGTTTGGCGAATCGCAAGCATCCGCCAAATTTGATTTCGCCAATAATAAAGCATGATGATACCTACGTGCATAATTCTAAAAAGCGCATAGGTGTACGCGCGTGAGAGAGCTTACGTCTCAAAAACAGAGCATCTCTATTAGAAGACTTATGGTTTACATTCTCTATGTGAGTCACTTCTAAGGGCACTTTCATGTCAGTCATTCTTATGTGCTCTGCTCTTTCTTTTCTTCTCTTTGCTGTACCTTTCACCTTGTTTTGGTAATAAAAATATTTAAGAATAATAGTAATAAAAATAATAATAACATGCTTTTGGAGGAGGCTCCAGATAGTCAGTCCAAGGCCCGTCTCTTGGCTATTGCATGCCCAGAGTCAGGCGCCTGGCTCAATGCGCTCCCTATTGCTGCTTTCGGCCTGCGCTTGAGTGAGAATTCATTTTGCAAACTCCCCTTCAAAACTCTCCAACTATGATTCACACAACAATGATCCACACAACAAAATGGGAACCACACAAGTCTCTAGTATAGAAACTGAAGAAAGCGGGGAGAGATTGCAATTACTCGTGTAGCTACTAAGTCACCCCTCCACCAGGCTTGGAGCATCTCTCTGCCGACCACATATTTGCTCATGCTACCGGGAAACAGACTTGGGACACATGGCCTGAGTTGTCGTTTCAGTAAGGGCCGTCAATCTCGTCATCAAGAGAGGCCTACAGTTGCTACAGATGCAGAGTTTCAGAAAAAGGAGAGGTATGTTCACCTTTCCAGCTCGGGTATATTAACTTAGGCCAAGTAAAGTAAATTACTAGTTTCTCATCCACTTAAGTATCCAAAATAGGGACGCAGAGAGGAATTTTATTTTTATTATTTACCATTTGCTTAATGCCTAAGCACTATGACGTTAACGAATGCGGACGACAATAAACGTCAGAGTTCTTAGGCAGTAATGACAGTATGGATGGTTTGGTGTCACTGACACTCGGCGGAGTCGCTACATGCTGGATTGAGAGTCCCCCTAATACAAATTTTGAGCTGAATCTACTGTATTAATAACTACGTCATTGCTTGCAAACCGAATAAAACGTAGCGCACGCTGGCCGGAAGAGCGCGCGCACGGCGATGAGAAACTAACAATTTACTCTACTTGGCCTTATGTATTATCTTATACATCATACACAGGTTTAAGTACAGTCTGTGGTCACTCAAACCGGGAACACCAAAAGATGCATGTAGATTATGGTATCCCACTTTCCACTGTTTAGAGCACATGCATGCGCTGTGTATATTTTTGCACACCTTCAAGACGGTCAATGTCTTTTTGCACATACGGGCTCCATACTTGACTTGCATATTCCGTATGAGGTCTTATCAATGCAAGATATAGTTGAAGAATACACTTGGGACCTGGTCAGTGGGAAAATCATGCCCTCCGTGTAATACGCGCGCGATGTTCGACTAGAATGCGTAGCATTCACCTACGGGCCCACTCGACAATGCGCATGCGCCCATGGTGGTATTTTAGCGGAGGGAGGGAGGGGGGGGGGGGGGGGGGGGGGGGGGGGCGGGCCTAGATCCGCCCCTGTGGCATGCATGTGTTGATGATATTGAGTCTGTGTGTTTGGAGAGTGTGTGGAATTGGTAGAATGGTTTGGTTGTGAGTTTGTGGGGAAATTGTTGCGGAGGGAAGATTTCTGTTTCAAGTTGATGAGAAACCAGTTATTGCAGAAAGACCATATGATGTCAGTTAAGAAATGCAAGGAAAAAGCCTCCATGATTGCAGCAGTAGCAGAGAGGTCTAGGATTTGGGATAGTGACCTTGAGTGTGGTGGCAGGTACACCAAATGTGTGCAAGCCCTCATAAGGCTAATGAGTCACCATGGAAGAGGGGAAAAGCCGTGCCTTTACTGTGACAGCTGTGAAGTCCCTCTCCTAGAACATGTCATCAATGCACACTACAGGCCGCTGCGGATGCCTGAACATTCCACATCCGAGGCCATTATTCATGCTATTTTGTAATGATATTTTTTTCAGATATTGCTCACTTTTATCTCCTTTTTTGAGTTATTACCCTGCTTGTAGTACTTTTGTGTATACATGTCCGTGCCCCTTGGAAGGCATTATTAACTCGCTGTGCGCATGCGTGCGCGGGGTAAGAATATCTGCAGGAGAAGATCCAGGTGGCATTAAAAAAATTCCTTATTTCAAAAGTGGTGAAAAAAAGAGAGATTGGGAGAACCCATCATTAGTGATCCAAGTGAAATATGACTCCAACACCATGCCTGTTCCGGTCTAACCTATATAACCCGCCATTGAAATTCCACTATGCAGATTAAGTTGGCTCAACATTTTCCACACTAGCACCTAGTTCATCAATCTTGGGAAGGAGACTTCTTGCAGTTTAATACAAAGGAGTGGAGCTGGTTATGCCAGGTTGAAAGTTTGCGCCTTCCACGAAAGGAGTAGATTCTTCTAATGGTCTAAAAGATCAGTGATGTATTGACAGGTGGTTGGGTGTCAGACAATACGGAACAAGGGGTCATACCATCTGCATTGGGCTACTTGTGAGTCCTACAAGAAGTCCGAGAGTTGCTGGGTTAAAGTGCCCCAGAACAAGGTGCGTTACGATACAGCTACATGTATACGAGTGTGAACTGGCAAAGCAACTCATTATGCTCGCATACACCCCTAAATCAGCTATAGCAGACTTGTGGAACCACGCCTTCTCATGCGGGATAAGGCGTGGCTCACAATTTCCCCCCGTCGCTCAGCCCCGGACTGCGGCTTCGTACCGCCGTTTTTGTTCCCGTGGCCATCCAGTTTCAAGGCTTGTGCGCGACCGATAGGGTGCTTACTTGTGAGAATCCTAGAAGTATCCCTAGTGGTTGGGTTGACGTCTCCCCGGACAAGGTGCGTTGCTACATGTATGCGGCGTGAACTAGCAAAAATAACGGTAGGTTTTCATTTCGTATTTTGGAAAGTGGGGCAAGTAAGGTTGGCGCGAGGATTGGTAACTGTTTTGCATATGGTTACAGACCTATACTGTATACGAATAATAGCGGGTTTGAAATCCTAATCTGGTTAGCCTACAATATACATTGTACATGCATTTACTTTTGCAGTGTTCAACCGTAATCAAAACAACCTTGAAGAACTCGGCAGTTTTCTCTCTGATGTAAAAAAGTAAGCCACAGAAACTGATCCTTGCTTTTTAATATTGTACTCTATACTCTAAAGCCTTTGCATAGCACTGGAACACAAGAGATGGTTATTTTAACCCCTCTCAGTTGCATCTGAATGTCATCATGTCACTCCCACACTGAGTTCTTACTTCTCTTATACCCTTGAGACGAAGGCATGTGGAAAATGTGTGGATAGTACACTACTGGACTGTCCTTTGCTATACTGCTCATATTTCTATGTCCAAATATGGGAGGTCCTTAGCCACAGTGTAAGGGGTTATACATAGTAAGCACGATTTAGTTGTTCACACCTACGTGTGGTATGTGCTGGTCACACACCAGGTATTCGGGGACACTGCATTAGTACTAAGCCTGCTTCATGCACACAAAAGGCATACTATATGTTGAATGACCTACATAGGTGCCATAACAGGTGAATTAATAGTGTTGCTAGTACTGAGGATTGTGCTTGGAATATGCCAGTACATTTGTTTTGAAGATGCCTGTGCATGTACATACATAGTAGGAGCAACATTCCTGTGCATTGTTCTCATTTGCAAGGGTACAGAACATTTCCCACGACAATCCCAAGTGTACGTATAGTTGAGGACATCCAATCATAAGCTGAAAACATCATGGTTTGTGTTTTGTCTAAATTCCAAAGGTTAAATGAAAGATAAGAGACACCCACTTCATTGTACATCACTCAACACTGCATAGAAAGGTGCTAAAGAATTACACTATTGAGGATTTGATGATACATGTGTCCCTTTGTTATAATCATCCCCCACGCACTACTCAACAGTCCCAAGGCCAGCAGAGCAAGGTGGCCATGGCCCAACTAACCAGGCAAACCTTTTGTCTCCTTTATGAACATTCTTCCACTGCCATGTGTGATATTCACATGCGTTGTGGCCAGCGTACACTGATGTATGATGCACACACATCAGGCAATGACTCATTCCCAAGTTACTCCAAAGGTAGTACAAGTTTCACAGTGATCATGGCAGAGCCACATTATACAAGTATGAAAAACATTTTCCAAAAATGTATAGGGATGTAGGGATGGCAGTGCCAAAAACCACACAAACTAGATACATGGATGGCAGTGTGCAGGCAACACAGAGGACTACACAAGTAACCCCATCCCTACATCATTTTTCATTTTTGTTATCCGCCCAAAGCTGTTTCCAGTACTCTGACAACAAATCTTAGATAGACGTTCTATTAAAAAAAATGATGTAGGGATGGGGTTACTTGTGTAGTCCTCTGTGTTGCCTGAACACTGCCATCCATGTATCTAGTTTGTGTGGTTTTTGGCACTGCCATCCCTACATCCCTATACATTTTTGGAAAATGTTTTTCATACTTGTTTGTGTGCCTTTTGTTGTACCACACTACCATACAGGCTGGAGGTTGTTTCTCTCTAAGTTCAGCACCAACACCTTTAGTATGCATGTATGTTAGTGTGTTTGTGGAAAAGGGGCTGAGCCCCTCGAAACCTATAGACGTTAGCTACTTGGGAAGTATCAGTGACTTCCAAGTACGACCCGGCAGATTATACTACTGTTCACCACTGTGAAAGTTTGCTAAGATTCCGTTTCCTACTCGGAAGTGAAACTCAGTGATGCAATCTTGGGGGCGTACCGTTTGGTAGAAAGTCGCTGGAACAATGCCGCTTGGTGCTCAGAGGGGCTTGAAGAGAACAAAAGCGTCCGCTCCAAGAAAGCTTTTGTAGGCCTATGTACACGCACAATTGGTTGTTTGACGCCATCCGTACACGAACAGTCCAACTCTGAAACAACAGTGAAGTAAGATACTGCTGAAACAGGCTGCTCTGTGCTGGGGAAGCCGTGGCTTTGAACGATTGTGCGCGAGCGCGAGCGCGCGAGGCGGGCGGCCCTCACGTGCTTGCAATTTGTGTCACGTGACAATTATTAGCAAATGGCTCCCAAATATGGGCATGTTGTCCATGCTTCTAGTTTCTGCTTATTTGAGAAGATGCTAATATGCCGTTAAGGCAGATCATACGCCGTAGTGATTACAGTTGATCTGTAAAGAATTACGGTGATTACTTCTGCCAGTTTCGAGAAAAGTCGTTTGAAAAAAATCTCTTAAGAAGAAGAAGAAGAATTAGAAAGAAAAAGAAATCACCACTTCGCCCGTTTCCTGCCGGTAAGCCTAGGGATACATTAAAGCTACTTGGGGGGTATCATTGAGTAGAGAAACGTTCGAATAGGATAGCTAGGGGTCCAGAAAGGCTTAGAACGCGAGCGTTCGCGAGTTAAGACGGCTTTCCAATGTACGCACACTATGGGCGGGCCGGAGCCATCCCTACATAGAGAGTCTACCGACTCTCTGATTATTCTGTGAAATCTCTTGCATTGTATGCGTGTGTGACCACATGCTTGGAAGGAACTGATTCCATGAGAAGTATCTGTTTTACTAACCATAATTGCATGTGTCTGCTATACTCATCCATGATACAATAACGTGCAGTGGGACACTCTAAATGTAGTAAAAATTGGATATTGGAAGTAGCATTTTATTGTAGCCTGACACAATAAAAGTCACAAGATGGTGAAATTTAAACTAACCCAAACTAGTCTTGCAAAGCCTGTCATCTGTATGGAAACAAGATTATTTTTACATATACCAGTACACAGGAACTTAGTTATTAAATTAGACGTTTTCCTCCATTTGTATCCAAATTGTGGAGATTTGCATAAAAGCAGAAGGAGGGTCTAGCTCAATAGACTAGACCTGTTGTTACCAGCAAAAGCTACTTGCAAAACCATTGTCTCAGTTATGTTTGTTCTCTCAATGCCTGGTACTGAACAGATACGTATAAAGAATGTGCAAATGGGTAGGAAATTCTCCAATAGGTATTTGGGATTGAGTGATAGAGTTTATAAATGGCAGTCCATTAGTCTATTGTGCATGACATGGCAGCAAAATCGTATTGGTCAGGCCATTATTACCACACCCATAATGTGTACACTAAGATCGAGCCATGTTCATCTTGGAAATAATATACAGACTTTTAAAATTAATGTTGAATATTAAAATGATCAATGCTGAAATTCTTCTCAAAGAATACTTGGGAATGTTAATTTCAAGACCTGGCTGGTATGGTTCCTCTCAGACTGAGAACTAGCTCCAATAGTCATGGACAGGTGCTACATCCGTTTTACATGGGGCCATGCCTACCACACTGTGCCACGCCCATTTTCAATGGAAATACTGGTCAGGCCATGGCATTAACATGGCATTGTATGTACATGTTAATGTTCTCAGTTTAATACAAAGGAGTGGAGCTGGTTATACCAGGTTGAAAGTTTGCGCCTTCCACGAAAGGAGTAGATTCTTCTAATGGTCTAAAAGATCAGTGATGTATTGACAGGTGGTTGGGTGTCAGACAATACGGAACAAGTGGTCATACCATCTGCATTGGGCTACTTGTGAGTCCTACAAGAAGTCCGAGAGTTGCCGGGTTAAAGTGCCCCAGAACAAGGTGCGTTACGATACAGCTACATGTATACGAGTGTGAACTAGCGAAACAACTCATTATGCTCGCATACACCCTTAATCAGCTATAGCAGACTTGTGGAGCCACGCCTTCTCATGCGGGATAAGGCGTGGCTCACACATTACCCCCCATCGCTCAGTCTCATTGCGCGCGGACTGCGGCTTCGTACCGCCGTTTTTGTTCCCGTGGCCATCCAGCTTCAAGGCTTGTGCGCGACCGATAGGGTGCTTACTTTTGAGAATCCTAGAAGTACCCCTAGTGGCTGGGTTGACGTCTCCCCGGACAAGGTGCGTTGCTACATGTATGCGGCGTGAACTAGCAAAATAACGGTAGGTTTTCATTTCGTATTTTGGAAAGTGGGGCAAGTAAGGTTGGCGCGAGGATTGGTAACTGTTTTGCATATGGTTACAGACCTATACTGTATACGAATAATAGCGGGTTTGAAATCCTAATCTGGTTAGCCTACAATATACATTGTACATGCATTTACTTTTGCAGTGTTCAACCGTAATCAAAACAACCTTGAAGAACTCGGCAGTTTTCTCTCTGATGTAAAAAGGTAAGCCACAGAAACTGATCCTTGCTTTTTAATATTGTACTCTATACTCTAAAGCCTTTGCACAGCACTGGAACACAAGAGATGGTTATTTTAACCCCTCTCAGTTGCATCTGAATGTCATCATGTCACTCCCACACTGAGTTCGTATTTCTCTTATACCCTTGACCCTACGTGTGGTATGTGCTGGTCACATTCGGGGACACTGCATTAGTACTAAGCCTCCTTCATGTACACCAAAGGCATACTATATGTTGAATGACCTACATAGGTGTCGTAACAGGTGAATTAATAGTGTTGCTAGTATTGAGGGTCATGCTTGGAATGTGCCAGTACATTTGTTTTGAAGATATCTATGCATGTACATACATAGTAGGAGCAACATTCCTATGCATTGTTCTCATTTGCAAGAGTATAGAACATTTCCCACGACAATCCCAAGTGTACATATAGTTGAGGACATCCAACCATAAGTTGAAAACATCATGGTTTGTGTTTTGTCTAGCAAAGCTGAATTCCAAAGCTGAAATGAAAGATAAGAGACACCCACTTCATTGTACATACACTCAACACTGCATAGAAAGGTGCTAAAGAATTACACTTTTGAATATGTGATGATGCATGTGTCCCTTTGTTATAATCATCCCCCACACACTACTCAACAGTCCCAAGGCCAGCACAGCAGGGTGGCCATGGCCCAACTAACCAAGCAAACCTTTTGTCTCCTTTATGAACATTCTTTTGGTCCACTGCCATGCGCGATATTCACTTGCGTTGTGGCCAGCATACGCTGATGTATGATGCACACACATCAGGCAATGACTCATTCCCAAGTTACTCCAAAAATAGTACAAGTTTCACAGTGATCCTGGCAGAGCCACATTATATTAATTTAATATTATAGTTAGCACGTGTCCGAACTCTTTGGCAGTGATCCTGGTCTGAGTCCCCAGTGTATGTGGGAGAGGACATATATCCCACACATATGTATGTATATTATTCTGTGAAATCTCTTGCATTGTATGCATGTGTGACCACATGCTCACAAGGAACTGATTCCATGAGAAGTATCTGTTTTACTAACCATAATTGCATGTGTCTGCTATACTCATCCATGATACAACAAAGTGCAGTGGGACACTCCAAATGTAGTAAAAATTGGATATTGGAAGTAGCATTTTACTGTAGCCTGACACAATAAAGGTCACAAGATGAATTTAGACTAACCCAAACTAGTCTTGCAAAGCCTGTCATCTGTACAGAAACAAGATTATTCTTACATATACCAGTACACAGGAATAAACTTAGTTTATTGAATTAGACTTTCTCCTCCATTTGTATCCAAATTGTGGAGATTTGCATAAAAGCAGAAGGAGGGTCTAGCTCAATAGACTAGACCTGTTGTTACCAGCAAAAGCTACTTGCAAAACCATTATCTCAGTTATGTTTGTTCTCTCAATGCCTGGCACTGAACAGATACGTATAAAGAATGTGCAAATGGGTAGGAAATCCTCCAATAGGTATTTGGGATTGAGTGATAGGGTTTATAAATGGCAGTCCATTAGTCTATTGTGCATGACATGGCAGTGGAATAGGAAGAAAAAATCGTATTGACAGGCTATTATTACCACACCCATAATGTTTGTCTATTATTACAACATCCATAATGTGTACACTAAGATCGAGCCATGTTCATCTTGGAAATAATATACAGACTTTTTAAAATTAATGTTGAATATTAAAATGATCAATGCTGAAATAATTAACTTCTCAAGGAACACTTGGGAACGTTAATTTCAAGACCTGGCTGATATGGTTCCTCTCAGACTGAGAACTAGCTCCAATAGTTGTGGACAGTTGCTACATCCATTTTACATGGGGCCATGCCTACCACACTGTGCCACGCCCATTTTCAATGGAAATACTGGTCAGGCCATGGCCTGACTGGCCGGAGTGCTTCCTACGCCCCCTGCATGGCAGTGACCTCCCATTGTGGCATCACATGTCAAGTTCCTGTCACAACACACTGTACTCTGGTCAATCCAGAGACTCCCTACACATTCCACAGTCTCAAGGGTATAGGAGAAGTAAGAACCTAGTGTGGGAGTGACATGATGACATTGCAGCTGCAACTGAGATAACCACTATTGCAGTGTGGCTACAACTTAATTAATGGCCACTTTTGCTCCCCCCCTCCCACCCCCACCACTATTGGCCCCTCCAGACTAGCTACCCCTACCAGATAGTACCCCTACTACCTATAGTTGTGCATTGCCCTGGGTTGGCGGACAAGAGGGGAGTGGCCTCAGGCAAACTGCCCCCCGCCTCCGGGTTGCGCCTGCAAGCTTGGAATGGCTCACCTGCCCCTCTTGCCCAGACACAGTCACAGGTTTCACCTGGAGATGCAGAGCCCGGTCTGTCACGAAACACCCTCCCAGAGCAATGACTACTCAAAGACCCTTCCCCCTTTTGTAAATAACCCATACACACACCCCCAGACAGCCCAAGGATGAGTGGGTGGGAAAGCTTTGCTCTCACAAGAGCAACCACCACCGAGCCAGCTCTGTCCGACTACCACCAACTGTCACGTGACTTCCCTCATCGTGCGCATGTGTGAACCACTGCATGCCATGCCCTCAGGCTGTTGGGCCATTAACCTCAGTTAACCATTACTGGTTAACCTACAGGATTAAAAACTTCAGTGAGGAGGTGGACTCTCAATTTATTGCATCCAATTTGAGCAGGTGCAGTTGATACTGTACTCATACCAGGATATAACTTGCACTCTGTCGTGCCCACTGACATAAACTACAGTGCACTTTTTAGACCCTAATACACATCAGAGAGTCAGTAGACTCTCTATGTAGGGATGGCACCGACACGCCCATAGTGTGCGTACATTAGAAAGCCTTCTAAACTCTTTAGCGCTCGCGTTCTAAGCCTTTTTAGGTACATAGCTATCCTATTCCAACCTTTCTCTATCCAACGATACCCCCCACGTAGCTAAAATGCATCGCCACACTTGCCGACAGAAAACCGCCGAAAGGTCAAATTATTCATCTTCATCTTCTTAAGAGATTTTGTCAAACGGCCTACATCAGAAGTGGCTGAAGTTTTAACCGTGGTTTTCGCACCAATCACCTTCATTCGTGTGTGCGCAGTGCCTTTTACTAACAAATCGATGGTATCTTGGCAAACCTTGGTGAACAAACCTCAGTCGCTTTCCCCATACTTGGTCTATAGAAGACATTTGTCTAATAATGTTACGTGGCATAACTTTGAGCACGTGAGAGATAACATGGAGACCACGCCTAGCGCCGCGCTAGCTGAGCGACTCTCTTGTGGGAATAGCGCAGACACATCCTATTCAAAGGAGCTCTACGTAAAGGCTAGACGCTATGCATAACGACGTCTCTGAGAGAGTCGGTATACTCCCTATGAAGTAATCGCACCGACCCGCCCATAGTACGTATACATGGGTAAGCCTTCTAACTACCCGCCCAGTGTTCTATCATAGATAAGAGAACGAACCCGTAGGTTCTATTATCTATGGTTCTATATACACATAGGCGTTGCTTGACCTACATAAGCGCATGCGTAGTCGCTCACGCATGCGCTTAGACGTGAAAGGTTTCGGAACGAGGTTGGCCGAAGAATTCTTCAGCTGCCAAAACATTTCTCTGGCACAGCCGTCAGATTGGCTCTTCAAGTAGCATCTTACTTCAATGTACTATTAAAGCTACACCTATTATCGCTAGAACACCTACAATATAGCTACTGTAGCAGCTGATTTCATTTTCCTTATGTTTGCATGCAACAAATGTTGATGATGCTTGGCAGTCACATATGTGCAGTGAGTAGCTAAGAACTTTTTAAAGGGGCTCAGCCCCTTCCCCAAGTGGTGGTCCTCAACTTTATATACTCCCAGCCTATGACACATAGCATAAGCTGTCTGTGGTCACGAGTTTGCTTTTTAGTGCCTGAAGGAAGTGCACTAGAACAGCACCCTCCTATATGGTGTACTGTTGTACAGCAACAAATGACACAAACAAGTAAATAAAACATTTTCCAAAAATGTACAGGGATATAGGGATGGCAGTGCCAAAAACCACAGCAACTAGGTGTAGAGACAGGGCATACAAACACTGCACAAATAACTCCATCCCTACATCTTTTTTCATGCACATTATCGTCTCCCAGTAATCTTACAGCATAAAGAAATATGTCACGTACAAAAAAAAAGATGTAGGGATGGGGTTATTTGTGCAGTGTTTGTATGCCCTGTCTCTACACCTAGTTGCTGTGGTTTTTGGCACTGCCATCCCTACATCCCTGTACATTTTTGGAAAATGTTTTATTTACTTGTTATATGTAGCATTGGGATACAGCCCTGGAGAAGACACACTCCCAGATCTAACTGCTATCACTCACTTGCAGTCTCTTCTGTAAATACTAGCAATTGTGAACAATGTTAGTCCAGTATTTCAGTTCAGTGGTCCAGTCAAGCAACAACCATGCAAGTGGTTACAATTCAAATAAGAGTTTGTAATGGAACATGTTCTTTTCGATGCATACGCTTGTCTTTGTCAGCTAGACTAAAGTAAGGGTGTGGGTCACATGCATAAATACTGAGGGAGATTTCTTGTGTCTCTACACTCAACAGTAACCCCCTAGTCACTAAAATGCACAGTAGTATTATTAAACTGGATATTTTGAATGACGTACTCACTTGCTGTTAGTACATTTTTGAACATCAGAGTCTTCTAATGTTTATGTGTGTACAGGCTAAACACTAAGCACATATCATACTTCAGCAGCTTATGAATTGTACACCATATTCCTTCATATGGTCTATACATCAATTGAAATGAAATGATGCTAGGATAGCATCTTATGCCATAGTAGCAGTTGTCCTCAGGGAGGAGTTGCTCTGCTCTGCGTATGTCTTGATGCATCCCATTGGTTGTGATGCAATAGCTACTTTGACAAATAATTCCAACCCCACTTGTTAACGGTATCCACTCTCATTTCCAGTGGTAGTGTGCCTGCTATGAGGAAAGCAAGCCCGTAGGCAGGGGGGGTGCGTAGGGTGCGTACGCACCCGCCCCGTTTGCACAGAGGTCCACATTGAGCATTTGACGCGAGCGTGTCACGCCTACTTTCAAAGAATTGAGTAATACAATTATGCGCATGTTTGCCCACATGCTAGTCTCGTGAACCAGACCGTATTTGGTGAACGCTCATGCGCGAGCGAAAGTATTATCCCTTACTCCCTTCCCCCTTTCGCTCGCGCATGCGCGTTCACGGAATACAGTCTGGTTCACGAGACTACCCACATGCTTACTGTACTGCGTGAGTACGTGAACCAACGGTGCTTGAATTAGTCTTTGCGCATATAAGTAGCATTATACGTCTGCGTGTACGATACTCAGTGGCGGCTCCTGGGGGGTTTCTGGGGTTTCTGGAAACTGGTCAAACTTTGCCCGCCATTAATTTTTACCGCCAAGCGTAGCACTACACGTGCGCATTGATTATTAGCGGTGAGAATTCAAGGTGACATTAATTTTGATTTTATTTGCACAACTGCTCAACATATGGCTCAGATTCAATCTCTGGAAGCCTGATTTTCAAAATTTTCCTGGGGGCTCATGCCCCCAGACCCCCCTAACTAGTCCCACGCGCGTCGCCTACGTTTTGAAAATACGTATATATGGCTCGGAAGACTACCCCCCTAAGTACTGCAGTATTTTGTCTGCAGCAAATTCTTAGCCCTTAGAAACTACTCAACTTTTGTTCAGGAGCCACCCCTGATACTTAACAGTTTATTGTAAAATATTTGTAAGTGTACACCAAGTGTATGACACACCACTTCAGGTAATTATAACATTCTCTGAATGAGTAAGTTAGCCGTATTTCATAAGGTCCAATTAATCAAAGAAAGCACCCACCCACTCCGTTTGCTGCCTATGGGTTTGGAAAGGCACTCCAATGCAGGCCCATACGCAGGATTCTTAAAAGGGGGGTTCAATAACTTCTTTGGCAAATTGCTGATAATGCGCTGTAACCTGAACTACACATGCACCGTCAAGTGGCAGCGAAACCACACCTTTTGCCTTCCAGGGCCGGCGCCAGCTCTTTTGAAGTGGGGTGGCCGTAAAGCAACTCGAGTATGAAATGATACGCTGGGGAGAGTTGTGGCACGTGAAGTGCGCCGTAGTAGGGGGGTCTGGGGGCATGCCCCCCCAGAAACTTTTTGAATTTTAGTCATGCTGAGATCGCATCTAGAGCAATTTGGAGGTAATACTGCAAGAGTACATTGCATGTTAGTTTTGACGGCAAAAGTTAGTGAGCAACTGTACATGTATGCAACATAGTAATTAAGATCTAGTGATGCGAGCGCTTTGAGCGGGTAAGTACTCATGCAACGAAGAAGGTTATGCCCCAGAAAGCTATCCACTTGAAATCAAACGTATTAGCGGCTATGGCCCTGTTCAGAGGTGAAAGCGGCTGCGAAGATAGCGTACTCTCTGAAAGAGAGAAAACTCTGGAAGTCAGCATCCATGCGCTTTTGCGTCTGGAAACGTGACAAGAAACATAGAAACGTACGTAGCTGAGGTGTGTAGCCGTGTTGATTTACTACAAACTGAAATACTAAGGCTCAGACAGTCTGACGAGCGAGCATTGAAAGTTGGAGCGGCTACTAAAGATTGCCCTGACAGTCTGCAATACGAACAGAGACGTTTGGATTTCGGCAACTTTCCTGGCACAAGAAGTAGTGAGATGTCGCAGTCCAAGAAGAGAAATGTTAACGCTGTTTCTCCCAAGGCGCTACTGCCGTCACTACATGTGTTGCCTACTCCTACCAAGACTGGCAGGGCTACCAAGACTGGCGAGACTGGCCGGAGTGGGCCTCGGAGCCAAGACCCCACCGTATGGTCCTCCATACAGCCCTCGAGCAGTGATGTCAGGATGGGAGCAGCGCAGTCGGTGGAAGGCAGTGAGCCCTTGATTGCCGCGACTCTGACCAGTTCCAGCAACTCATGCTTTGTTTGCAACCAAGGTATTCGTGAGGCGACCTTGAAAGACGACGGTGAGCAAGCACTGTGGTGCGAGGAACACCATAAGCAATGGGCGCATGCGTGCTGTGTTGGCGTCGGCGATGAGTTATATCAAGCACTTCAAGACAGTGGTATGCCCTGGATTTGCACACAGTGCATGAAAGAGACTTTGAAAGCTTACCATTGTCTACCAGACCTGCAGCAATTTGTGTTAAGCCTGCAGGATACAGTTGCATCCCTTAAGACGGAAGTTGCTCAACTGAAAGAATCTGTGTCCAACTTGAGCACTGCACTTCCTCATCCAGGACAAGCCACCAGTACCTCAGTGATGAGTTCCTGCAAGCCCAAAGATTTAGAGGGTGGTGCATGGACGGAAGTGGTGAGGAAGGGGAAGGGGAAGGGAAAAGAAACTGAAGAAATTGAGCCAGTGAAAAAGGGAAGTGGTGTGAGTGGTGGAAGGAGTGTGGGCAGGGGTGTGGGTGGTGGCAACAGGGGTGTGGGTGGTGGCAGTAGGGGTGTGGGTGGTGGCAGCAGGGGTGTGGGTGGTGGCAGTAGGGGTGTGGGTGGTGGCAGTAGGGGTGTAGGCGGTGGCAGCAGGGGTGTGGGCGAGGGTGTCAATGTTTCCAGCTTTGTTAGCAACTGAACAAAGGTCCCTGGTGAACGAAGAATTTGGGGCACAATGAAAAGCTGTTCTGCTATTGTGATTAAAAATGCAATTTTCATGCTTTGCCCAGACCTTCCTAAGGTTCTCCAAGTGAGACGCAAGTTTAGAACCAATGGAAACAAAACAAGGTGGTGGTTTGTTGTACATGGTCCTGAAGAAATCTTAGCTCTTCTAGACGAACAATGGCCAGCAGTAAAGATACAGATAGCATGGAGTTTGGAGTCCTGCTTTGCCCCCAAAGAGACTGTCCCTGACGGTTCTAGTGTCTCTCCCTCTGAGCCTTCTCCTTTGCCTGTATCTAAACATCCTCAAGCAGCCTCAGTTTCAAACTCACCTGCAGTTGCTTTAGACATTTCAGCACATGAAGCAGAAATTGTTTTCAGTCACCGTTCACCTACTCTACAACCTTTTTTAGACCACAAGTAGATAATGTTCAACTTTCCATGCAGGGCGTAAGCTCTCCTACTGATACTGATAGTACTTCTTGTGACAACTTCCATAATTCAATCATGTTGGGTGCTAGCTCAGAATGTAGGGAAGTTGGGTCACTTCCATTAAACATTCTGTATTTCAATGCCAGAAGTCTGCTGCCCAAGATTGATGAACTGAGAGCATTGGTTGAGCAAAAATCCCCTCACATTATCTGCATTGTCGAGTCATGGTTATCTGAAAGCATAGAAGACAATGAGATATCAATTGGTGATTATCAGATACACAGGCTGGACAGAAATCGCCATGGTGGAGGCATACTGATGTATGTGCATTGTTCTTTGTCTGTTAAGGTTTTATCTTGTGGTTTTAGGAACTTAGAATTGATGATTATTTCTGTATCGCTTTCTCATTTTGTTTCAAATTGTTGTATCAGTCTCTTTTACCGTCAACCCTCTTCTAAATGTGATACTTTTGATAATCTTTGTACGGCTTTATATTCCCTAGACCCATCTGCTTTTCGTAACTGTTTTGTATTACTTGGAGATTTTAATATTAATTATTTTTGTACCTCTTCATTTTTATACCGCCGTTTATTGTCATGCATGTCTCCTTTTTCACTTGTTCAAATTGTTAATTCAGCCACTCACACAAACCCCCAGGGCAGGGATTCTCTAATAGATCTTGTATTTCTATCCACTCCTTCATTATTAAATTTCTGTAACACTATTCCACCTTTGGCTTCATCAGACCACAATGGCATTGACTTGCAAATTTCCACCTCAGTAACGTCACTTCCACCTCAGGATGAAGGAAGTCAAAGAGAAATCTGGAGGTATGATCTAGCGGATTTTGACAGGGCCAATGATCTCATTATTTCTACAGACTGGGAAGATCTGATGGCAGAGGGCATGGATGTTTCATTGGCCAAGTGGCAAGACAAGTTTATGGAAATTATGGTGCAATGTATCCCTAAAGTCAGGCTACCCAAAAGGAAAAACTTTCCGTGGTTAACAAAGAAAATACTGCAAGCCATGCGAAAACGAAACACTCTGTTTAGGAAGGCTAAAACCACTGGTGATAACAGAGTATATCAGAAATACAAAAAGTGCAGAAACAATGTCAATTTGCATGCTACGTCATGCTAAAAAGGACTATCTACAGAAGTTGAGCCTCTCAGGGTCTAAAAAGTTTTGGAGTGCCATCAAACATGTTACCAAAGGGAAAAACAGCTCACTACCTACTCTATCATTGAATGGTACTGAAGCACATACTCATAGTGAAAAAGCGGAAGTGCTCAATGAGTTCTTTTCTCAATGCTTCAATTACTCTACACCTCCCATGGACTTTTCTGACATGGATCGACTTGAGAAGGTGGGAGAGTTCCATGACAAAATTTTGTGTTCAGAGGAAGAAGTCCTCCAACTTCTGAGTAATCTTGATGTATCTAAAGCTAATGGTCCTGACAATATCTCTGCTCGCATGCTTAAAGCCACTGCCTCTTCTATTGCACCATCTGTGACTCTGTTATTCAACCAATCACTAAAATTGGGTTGTTTTCCAACTCTCTGGAAACAGTCTAATGTAGTTGCCATACCAAAGTCCAAAAACTTCTCAAGTCCTTCGAACTATCGACCAATATCATTACTGCCAGTTTTAAGTAAAAGTCCTTGAACAGTATGTCCATCGTGTTCTAACTGACTTTCTCCAGACTCATCATCCTATATCACCCCTCCAATGGGGGTTTCAGGCCCACTAGTCTACCACCACCACTCTACTAAATGTAACAAATCATTGGTTACAAAACCTTGATTCAGGCAGGGAAATTTGCGCGGTTTTTCTGGATCTCAAAAAGGCGTTTGACTCAGTTTCCCACTGGTGTCTCCTTAGTAGACTTCAGGAATTGAAACTCAGTCCAGCAATCCTCAGATGAACTTGCAGTTACCTGCGTGGCCGGATCCAACGAGTTGTAGTCAACGGAGTGACTTCACCTGAATTACCTGCAGTCTCTGGTGTGCTGCAAGGCTCAGTGCTGGGCCCGTTGCTCTTTATCATGTTCATTGATGACATCAGCACCTTGAAACTATCTTCCAGTTCCAAACTGGTCCTGTATGCTGATGATATTGTACTATATAAAGTTCTTCAGTCTAACTCTGACTTTTTACAACTTCAGGAAGACCTAAACTTAATCAACGAATGGTCGGACAGCAAACATTTAAACTTCAATGGACAGAAAAGCAAATACATGATTCTCTCCAACAAGAAAAAACTGAGAGCAGAGCCACCTGTCTTAACCATCAGAGCAACAGAAATTGAAAGAGTACATGAGTTTCAATATTTGGGTGTAACCATCACTTCAACCCTATCCTGGTCAGAACACATTCATAACACTGCTCGAAAGGTACGTAAACTACTGGGATTGCTGTACAGACAATTTTATGGGCTTGTAAATCCACAACAGTTCATGAAACTCTATTCCTCAATTTTTCATCCACATATGGAGTATGCAAGCCAGGTGTGGAAGTGGAACCCACACCTAAAGAAGAACATTGATGAGTTGGAAAACACTCAAAAAATGGCACTTCGTATATGTACTAGACAGTGGGATCTTTCTTATGGAGATTTGCTTCTGAACTCCAAGATCCTGACTTTGGCTGCACGGCGGGAATATTTGAGCTTATGTACTTTCTACAAGATCATTCACAACCAGATGTTCTTCCCTCCAAACATATTGCATTTCAAGAAACCTGTTTCAATAAGATCTACCTCATGTCTTAAACTAGTTCAGCCTTTTTCTCATTCTAATGCTTTCAAACCATCCTTCATCCCACTTTTGTGTTCTTTGTGGAACAACCTCCCCCTACATATTGTGCAGGCCCCAACACTTCCTCAGTTCAAGAAACTACTTTTGGATTACCTGCACTCAGTACATGTATACATCCTTCATCCCACTTTTGTGTTCTTTGTGGAACAACCTCCCCTAACATATTGTGCAGGCCCCAACACTTTCTCAGTTCAAGAAACTACTTTTGGATTACCTGCACTCAGTACATGTATGTGTATAGGTACTGTGTAGATTAAATTTATAGTAACTTATGTATAGGGTATACCATTCATTAGCATCTGCTATTTTGTATATCCTTTGGTATTTTGTATTTGCATATCAAAAAGTGTTATACAAAAAAAAAAACAAAAAAAAAAGAATCTGCATGCGCATACGACGCGATAATCGCCTGGCAGCGCCGATCGCGACACTGTAATATCGTAATTTTGGGGGAGGGGGCCACAAACTGGGGCGGCCATGGCCGGCCCTGCGGCTTCACAGTTCATCGATCCCAGAACTGAGCGGTAATCAGCGTAGCCCCGTTGCGCATTGTGAACTGGTCCATGTAGAATTCGCCGGGCGTGAGGTGAAGCTTCCCGGAGTTCTGTTCTAACGGTAATTAAGGGTATGCCTGCAGAAAGGGGGGTTCGTACAAACCCCCCCGAACCCCCCCTGCGTACGGGCCTGCAATGAAGTGGCAATGAGTACAAAGCCTAGTATTTCCATTGTACATGTACATGTTAATGTACTCTAAATAACCGTTGGTACTTTCTATTCTTTCAGATGCATGTAAAGGTCAAGGCGGGTGTACTTACCTTGCTGCTGACTACTTCCCTGCTCATTATCATTGAGTACCTACATCTGAGTCCATACAATACCTGTACGTAAGCTATACACGTACTACATAAGACATTTGTATGTACGCGTGGAAATATTTGGTTGAATTGTGAAACATCAACCAACCTGCAGTGACAGTACTGTGAGCAATACGTAACACTGGGGTAGTAGAAGATGAGAATATTTGCGTGACTGCTAATTATTCATAGGCAAATACTTTCCCCAACAACACACGGCATTGTGAATGCAATCATGCATACCAGTTATATGTACTTACCCAGCTACCTACAGCAAACACTAGCCACACCACATGTAACCATACACTCAGCAATGGGGAGAGAGTGAAGCTCCAAGTGCATACTTGCACATGCAAAATGAGAAATGCCTACGAATTGTGAATTTCACCAAGAAATGTGGTCCTACTGTAGCTGGTCATGCTACCCCTGCATCCACTTAGTTGATTGCTACACGTAGAGATGTTGCTGCTAAACATTCACACTGCAGCTGTGTTATTTAGTTATGTTATCCACTGGCAACTGATTTACAGTATGCATGCATGCTACATAGTTGTTGGCAACCTTGCTCAAACAGTGTTTGCACAATGCTAGCATGAATTGGACTTTGAAATACTATGTGTACATAGGCTTCAGTGGCATACGCATGAATTTTCAAAGGGGGTTTCGGAGCACAAAATTTTTCAATAATTATATTCATAATTTGTGCCCTCAAACAACAACTGCACACAAATCAAGAAAAGTAATTCTCGGCAGCGTGAAAACACACCAACTAAGCACCTGAACAGCATCATGTGTACAACCGCCCATTGTTCGACAAGAATCTTATTGAATGCAACAAGCATTATCAAAATTGGCTATCTCTCTCAGGGAGGGTTCTGGTGACCGCTGAAACCTCCCTGCATACGCCACTGAGCTATGCAAGTAGTGTCAGTAGTATACAAGGTTGTGAGCTACCACAGTACTTCACAGCACCAGAATGTACTATGGCAGTGGTGAATAATAAGCCCATACCCCAGAGATGCATGTACGTACGCATGTCACTTACATGTAGGGTGTGTTAAGGTCTATAGGGCACACCTATAACAAACTGGGATGTTGTCTACTCACTATACTATCATTCTAACCTCAGCACAACTGAGTAATGGCTCCACCAAGTTTTCAGCCATGTTCTCAGCCATTCATGACAACATTAACAGAACAGGAAGGAATCTGAAGTGGGCTGAACAAGTACGGGAAGAGGATTACCTCAGCTATGGGACTGAGACACTACTTCCCATTCCATCTGGTAGTAGACCTGACATAGAGTCACCAACAACAAGACCTCATCTGTCTTTGAATGAGACACTGAGAATCATCAGTGTGTCACAAAACCCGGATATATCAGCACGGAGTAAGGTGAGTGGTAGTACACAACTCACATGTATGCAAACATTTCAACTAGTGCATAAGTATCTAGAGGTGAACAACATTCTGCAGAATGGTGCTTGTAGACAAACTGAGACACTCGTGAATGAGGAGGAAGGCATTTAGCATGCACCCCTGATACTCATAGTCAGAATTCGCCTTCTCTGACCTACTATTCACACCCTTCTGACTACTTCCTTCAGCTTTGTACATGAATGATCAGTCATTGAGACCAGGCAAAGCAAAGCAACTACACCTGAAGACAACTCCATTTTTCCCAAGAGAAAAAGAAGAGCTGCCTCAGGTGGGATTTTAACCCATGACGTTGTGTGTACCAGGCAGACGCTCTACCAACTAAGCCACTGAGGCAGCTCGGCTGGGCAGTTTAAATGTTATGCAAGGGCAAAGGCATCTCTTCCCTGATAAACAGGGTTACTCTACCTCAGTACTGTAGAGCTCGAGTGGGCCGGGGTAATCAAACCACCAAGGCACCCATCTCTGTATTGGGTAGTGACATGAATGATCAGTCATTGAGACCAGGCAAAGCAAAGCAACTACACCTGAAGACAACTCCTTTTTTCCCAAGAGAAAAGAAGAGCTGCCTCAGGCATGTATGCATGTATATATTTTTAAGGCTAGCCAGCCTAGGGGGTGGGCCTCAGGCTCACGTGCATATGAAAGGCATGAAATGCAGGGTGTTATACTTAAATGTACTAGCAGAGAGAGTATGCTCTGTTTTTGTGAACCTAAGGCCACACCTGCTCCGTATCCATAGCAGACACCAGTTTACATAGTTGGGTTATTTAGTCATAATACTGAGTCTCCTTTGTAGTGTGTGTGTGTGTGTGTGTGTGTGTGTGTGTGTGTGTGTGTGCAAGTGCAGTCTCTAGAGGTGAGCCACATTCTGCAGAGTGCTGCTTGTAGAAAACTACATTCGCAAAGGCATTTAACATGCATCCCCAGTCAAAATTTGCCTTCTATGACCTACTATGTATTTGTGCCCTTTTTGACTACTTCTATACTGCTGACCTTCTTTGTACATGAAAATATCGAAACCACAAATCCCTAGGCTGAGAACAGCCCTCAGACATGTATATGTGAATGGTTCGAGTTAAAAAGGAACCTTATGTTAGTACCCTTTTGTTGAATTTCTAAAGACCATTCACCATTGTTCTATGCAGTTCAATCTCAAGAGTATAGGATAACTCAGTGTGGGGGTGACATGATGTCATTCAGCTGCAACTGAGATAACCTTAGCAAGGTTAAAATAACTATCTCTTTTTTGCAGTGTGTGTGTGTGTGTGTGTGTGTGTGTGTGTGTGTGTGTGTTAGAGCATTAATTGGCCACCTACCCATTGTATGAGTATGGGAAAGTGGTGTTGTCTTTGTATGCACTGTCTTACGTGTGCACTCTCACCACTACACCTAGTGCTTGAAGTGTTGGGCACTGCCACCCCTACGTACATGTACACCCCTCTACATTTTGGAACTGGTTGGGTAGAGCAATGCTACCTAGAACTGAGCCATTATGGGCATGTTGGTGCCATCTCTCCATAGACAAATCCTACATAAGCCATAGGATGTGGCCATGGCCATGGCCGTACCAGTTTTTAAGCCCGGGCACGCCCAGTTTATATACTGCACATGCTCATTGTTGAAATCGCAATGGCTATCCAAGGTTTGTTGCCAGCTGCATCTGAAACACCACATCAGCCCCTGAACCCAGGGGTGAAAAAGGGAGTGGCTGGTGTGGCATTATGTTTTTGCTTATGACTAGTGTGCTGCCTCAGCAAGGGTCGAAGGCTATGCTACGATCGAGCCTTATTAGAGTCTAGACTACTGACTCTCTGGTTCTAGTCTCATGTAGCCAGACTCTCTCTGCAAGCGAGAGAGAGTCTGGTCAACTGCCCATATAAGTAGGACTTATTCTTGCCCCCCCAAATATCGGGGGGGGGGGGGGGGGGGGTGTAAGTGGGTGCTGGCCACAATACATTGGTAGTGTTGCACATGTACATTTTTGTACTCTGCTGCCTCTTATCATTTCATTTTTTTCATGCACTCTTTTTGCCTCATATGTTCACTACATTTCATGTCTGTAGTTAGTCTGAGGTTAAAGTCATCACACTAGTAGTGGTATGTTGCTCAGCTTCTTTTTAATTGAAAGAGAAAAAGTTGTGAGCAATCATTGTATGTTTGACAATTAAAATACCACAGTTTTTGCATAAGTAGTACATTGTACTGCAAGTTGAGTGCTGATCATTGAACTAAATTCATCAACCTATAGGACTATGGTGAACATGATATGTGGTATTATAGATCGGCGTGGTAAAAGAGCAACAACAGCAAAATTTCTAAGTGCCAATTTCTTGTACACATGTCGAGTGTTTCTGGTAGCAGTGCCTGTGAGTGCCAGGACAATGGAATAATTGCTCTCAGGTCTCCTATCCTTGCAAAGGCACCTCTGAACCTACACAGTGCACTTCATCAACCACAAGTGCTTTCTGGGCTGATGTAAAGTAGATTACATTACATTACTGTCTGTTTGTGCTCTACCAACAAATTCTGTTGACAGACCCTTAGGTGAATATTTGGCTGTCTAGTCCATCATGATTGAGGTCAGTGGACTAATACACACAACAATACTCCCAGTACACCCTGCATATGAACAGTGGATCATTTAATGTGTACATACGTTGGCAACTACACATGTATCTAGCAAACACATCACACCTTTAACTTTGTCAAACACTAGTGGTAGCAAAGTATAAATCATTGATTTTTCCATATCCAGTAGGAAGTGACACAAAGGTGTCTTGCCCTTGAACAAATGTCAATATGGCTCTGCTTATCCTTCAGTTCCTTAGTGCCCATTTCCACTGCAGCTGCTGATGTTGCATCTTCAAGCTCCATTTTCTCTGTCATGCCTGCTGCCTTGGACAATAATACTGCCTGTACCTCTAAAAGCTGGGTCTCACTGGTCAAATGCTACCTACACACAGAAAAGGGAGTAGTGATCTTACAGCTAGAGGAATGATCGAGTTAAACTGTACATGCTATGCTAGGCAATGTTGCACATTGTGGCCATCACCCATTTAACTTCCCCCCCTTTTTCGGGAGTGTCAAGAACAAGTCCTATATGGGTAGTTGACCAGACTCTCGCTTGTGGAGAGTCTGGCCACACAAGATTACTCTGGTACTTATTACTATACATCATGTATGTAGGTCTGGTAGTAATAGTGTTCATCGTTCCAAACTTCTATTTTCACAGTGGCAAGTATTGCAAGTGGATAAGTTCTGCAGTAAGTACAACATGAGCAACTCCGCTGTTTTGCCCAGTGTGAACTCAGCTATCAGGAGAAGTTTTTTCAGACACCTTATCTTCGATGACAAGAAAAAGTTCATATTCTGCTTTTTACCAAAGGTACGGTATATAGAGTTGCATGGGACATTTGAATGGTTCAAGCTAATATATATGGAATGTTATTTCATTGGATTTTTAAAGCGTGTATATTTGTATACTTTCACCATTACAAGAATTATTCAGTTGGAATGTAGGCAAGGGTTGGTGAGTTACTTCAGAGTTCAGTCCGCACTGGATGAAATAGCAGTAATAATCCATGACCATGTTGTTGATTGTGCATGAAAGATATACTGTATATTTGTCTGGTTTCTCACATTCAGTTACTCTAGTATGGAATAACATTAATCATTTAGAACCATAACATTGGTTGGGTACATGGTTTACCTGCTGTGCTTCAGGTGACCTGTCCCATTACATTTGGTCTTAAGAACAAGAATGTATGGTGTAAAGATGCAACTGACTTACTGGTAAATGTAACCCTCCAATGACTGCAGTGCAGAGACGTGTACAGAGCATTACAATGTATTGTTGTGGGAGCAAGCCATCATTGAAATTGATTACCTACACAACCAAACCTCGCCTACAGTTCAACTGTATAGCACAATTTTTGTAATGGTGAATGGGTTGTACTTTAGAAATCCATATTTTAAGACATAACGAACTTGAACCATTCATACATGTGATGTGGATATGCATGACTGTGCATACTGCACATTGGGTGACTGCTCAGCCTGAGGGCTATTCATGGCCTAGCTAGGCAATTCTATTCATGTGCTGGTAAAATGTCATGGAACCCAAATACAAGAATCACAATGTAGGAATGAACTCCACTCCACAGATTTTGTAGCTTTAAACCCATACCAGGGCACTGATTCATTCCACTTTGATAGAAATAACTTGGTAGTCAAATATACCCCTTAATATTCCCAGAGTATTAAAATGTATGTAGTTACTGTTCAACATAATTATGTACTGTACACGTGTGATTTGTTACAAATGAGATCCATCTCTCTCATAAGGCTGGCTGCACAAATCTTAGACGGTTGGTATTCATAATAAATGGACAGTTACCAAAAGAGACTGCCAAGATGGTTACAATTTCTGAGTCACAGTACCTCACTCCTGCTATACACAAGGCATCATTTTTAAATACAACGCTTACGGATAAGGAGAGAATGAAGAGAATTAAAACATATTACAAGTTTATGATGATACGTAATCCTCTGGAGCGGTTGGTGTCAGCATATCGTGACAAACTTGAACATATTCTCACATTCAATGTTTCATATAGTTATATTCTGCTTAAAAAACCCACATTTCAAAAAGGAGTGGATTTTTTTGAGTCACACAAACACTGGATCATGACAGAGTATAGGCCTTTGGACTTCTTGAAATGGGCACAGGCCAGAGGAACGTATGACCTGCAGTTGACCTTTTCTGACTATATTCAGTGGATTCTTGATTCAGACGATGACTCCTTAAATGAACACTTTGCTTCAATTCTCAGTGTTTCACACCCTTGCTTGGTACGCTACCATTTCTATGCTAACTTCAAGAACTACTCTAGAGAAGTTCATCTCTTGGTACAAAGGCTCAATGCAAGCACAGAATATTTCACTGATCATAGCACACACAATCCTTGGAAGGAGACAAGAGTGTTGCTACATAAATACTACTCACAGTTATCCTCTGAGCTAAAGCATCGTTTGTTTCAACGAATGTTTGTGGAATTGGACTTTTACTATCATCTCTATCCTGAGGAGCAGTGGAGTCATGCAGAGTTACTGGGAGTCACCGAGCCAGTACTAACCTAAAGCATTGTGCATGGTGTCTCCTCTGCCTCATGCATGATTTTAACCCGATATCATTATATGACTGTGTATTGTTGTGCCATAGTGATTCATTTTGACCTCATTCTACACGAAGCAACATTATCCACAGCCTAGTACTTGGCCCCAACCAACGCCTGGGAACTATATAGGCTACTCAACAAACTACAGTTTTGACACTGTACAGTGTACAACACAAACATTGTCACTTTTTGCACTTGTTCATGCATCATACACATACAGCTAGTATATATGTATCTTAGCACTTCCCACACTACCATGAAACTCACTCCTCCATGCACATACTATGTACATTGCCTATGACCATGGTCTGAGTGTTTACATTCCATATTTGACAGAACATTGCTATGCACATCAGTCATCAAAACAAATCATTTGGACAGTGTGATCTCACAGTATGCATGTTCACAATCACAGATGATTGTGTGAATATTGCTCTTCTGGGTGAAGAGAACAATAGAAATCTAACTCATGACGAAATTTATGATATAAGTGACGCTTGTCTTCACTGCTTAGCTGACCAAAATATTCTTTCATGAGGAGCCTGGTGGAGTAATAAGAAGTGATGGAGGGGTAGTATGAAGGGGGGATGGTGAGATAATTCATAAGGGCATACAGGTCATAATGCAAGGTCTTAAAGTTGGCATAAAAATCATAGTGAATGGCACATGGGTGACAGAGCTCCAAAAATGGGCTGAAGTGCTCATTATATTCATTGAGTGGGAAGAGTGCCATAAACTGGACAAACTCTTGGAATGTAGGGTGGATGTCTGTTGTTTGAGATGAGTTTCTGAGAGTGTGCCAAGATGATAGCCATGCTCGGTACTCTTCTCTGCGGAAGTGTGATAGGATGAATGCCTGGATGTGTGCTGGAAAGAGCCTACGTTGCTCATAAATAAGACGAGATTCCAGTTTATTCCTATAGGCTGACAACAATCTTTCAAGTGGGTGCCTTACAATAGCAAACTTGTAGTAGTTTTGTAGTCTGTGAAGAGCACCTTGCAAAGTTAAGTTCTTGAATGATTTCACCTGCAATATAAGAGTCATTTTATCTGAAATTGCAACAATCCGTAGTAGCCCAGTTCCCAGGTTCCCCCTTGGGTGCACAAAAGTTGACCTTTGCACTCCAAAGGAAATGGGTGCAATCACTGCATGCACAAAAAGGAAGCTATCAACAGTGTTTGGTGCTAATGCTGGCATATAGAAGGATAATTAAGTATACCATCATACTATATGCTATGCAGAAAGAGTTCATATACACTATACACACCTCCTTTAATACTTCCTCTGCTGGCCTCTTCTGCTGTGCTGACTCAGGAGCAAGCACACCATTAAGAATCAGCAAGAGTCGCTTCATGTTAGAGCAGCCATTCTTAGGGACATAGCAGAACACAATCTTCTTTGAGTCATCGTAGAGAAGGTGTGTGAATAGAGTGCTCAAGTCCTCAGGGTTTGAGGGCAAGATGGAGAGGTAGTTTTCCCTTTGGCAGAATTGCTCTACTTGAGTCTGTTGAAACTGTGTACATGAGAAACACATGTACATGAATAAATCAAGAACCACAACTCCTTAGGCCTAGATGATAGTCACTCGATATGCAGGACATGTTTTGGCCAATACCAGGCCTCATCAGCTGTGCTGGGGTGACCGGGAGTGTGGGTATTACACATCATGCACGTGCAACACAGATGGCTGGCCTTAAGTCTTCACAGTCACACAGCTTGGTAGCTTATAGTCATGCTCATCTTTTTCAGTCAAGCCTCCTCTTCAGAGTGACTAATGCTACCTCGATGGTAACTATTGAAACAGCGCTTGTTGTGCATAGCAATGCTTCACCGTGCATATGCGAAACGCTTGCACCAAGGAGCTCTTTTTTGCTTTTGTTATGTAACAAATAACAGATAACAAGGCACATGGTCGACTACAGACTGACAACACACTGACAATGTATGATGTATATGTAGGTGTGATGCATGTACATGTAGGCTTGCATGTATGTGCTGCATGGTTGAGACAGACAAATAACATGTCAAGAACAGAGTGGACATGTAGCATGGTACTGTAACATGCAAAACAAGCACTGTGGTGCGTGTGATGTACAACTAAACTTAGCATGTACAAGACAAACAAGCACTGTAGTGATGTGTATGGCATGGGTGATAAACATCAAAACATTCAATGAAAAGCACTTGGAAAGTGCACAACCCTCGCGCAGCTTAATGGATAAATGTATTCACCACAGTCATGCCATCATCATTTTTGATGCATGTCTTTGTAGAAGTGTATGCTAGCCTTATGACTAGCACTGCTGAATAGCATTCACAAACATTGCACTTGCAAACACACACACACACACACACACACACACACACACACACACACACACACACACACACACACACACACACACACACATGTGCACACGTGCACACACACACATACACACACACAGACACACACACACACACACACACACACACACACACACACACACACACACACACACACACACACACACACCTACAAGACAGTCCTAATAATTATATACATATACACAAGGAACATCTCAGTATAGCTACATATAGAATTATCACCTCAAAAACATATCAGCTCAGTACTAGATGTTTGAGTAGGAACACAAGCTCGCTTGGCCTTGAGCAGCCCAAGAACGTACACTTCTCCAATAGGTGCGCACCCAAGTACTAGCTAGGCTTGCCGCTTTGGCTGGACACATTTGAGCCGAAAAGCTCCCAACCGCGTATATGACACCAGATCGTACCGTTTGTACTTCCACTCCAATAGTAGCTAATGGAACCTCGACAACACGAGTTTACACAGCCTCGAAAAGTTACTTTCGCTCACCGATAGCCTCACCATCAACCGAGCGGCTCCAGAGTTCACGAGTTCCGAGAGACTATGACGCTTCTCCTATTCTCCAAGTTTGAAGAACACAGCATCTACGGTTACGGAGAAATTCCGCGCATGCCTGGACACACACACACACACACAGACTGACTACAATAACCCTCTGCGCGCATGCGCGCGAGTTAACAAGTAAACAAGATGTAAACAAGAACACTGCACAGCAAGACAGAACTTGAACATGTGTGGTGTGTACATGTGCGTGTGTATGGTGTAACATTTAACGGGTAGAGATGTGACAGCACATAGAAGAAAAAACAGACAGTGGACAAGGAACACATTGAACATGCATGTTTTTGTGGCTCACTTGGTACTTGCGTAACGCAATAGGGTTTCATTGCAGAAACTTCCTAAAGGTACTTTGGAACCTAGTGAAGTCAAACCCCTGGTAATTACCACATACTTTTAGATACCTAACAAGTTGAGAAATAAAAACACCAAAGGCTGGTTTAGTGGGTATGTTACTATCCATGTGTGGGAAATTCACTATCTTGAACTTAAAAGCTTCCTATTTATCATATAGGTCAGTAGTGAATCTTAGGCCTGATATAGATACAATGTTTGGAACTTTCTGTGGTTTTCTTTAATTCCAGTTCCTTAGGATAAATATTTGGTATAGATTTCTCAAATTGGCTGTTGTTGAGTGTTAGCAATCATCTAAATACTAAAGGTTTTATTGAATTTCTTAGCCACAAAAAGTCAGTGCGGATTAGGTTTTCAAATTCAAAAGAGGAGTTATGGGGAATCTTGGTATAAAGGGTACTAAAATCAAAGCTGTCTAGAGAAGAGGCTCAGTGGATGGTATGATTACTTCCATTATTTACTACCCCAAAACAATAATACCTGTCCTTCTTTCTATTCCCGCACAGTATTGCTTATAATTATGTCAGCTTAAGGCAATGGGTAAGGGTCCAAAGCCCCGTTTACACGCAGCAGCATTAAACCATTTCCCAAAGCGGTTTAAACTAAACCGGCTTCAAACCACATCATGAGGTAGTTTACGTAAACTGGTTCCCAAATCACGTTTACACGAGCTTTGAATTGCTTCCAGAAGCGGTTTACATGTACATGTGTAAATGGCTTACATGATTTAGTCTAAAGCGGTTTGCAAACTGGTTTAAAGGTTACATGTAAATGGGGCTTTTGACAGGGGCTTAGTGGTACATGCTGAAGAGGCTGTGAAAAACCTATGGCCATATGGATTCTTGTGTAACGTGGGTAACCAATAAGAGCTGGGGAGTTTTATAAAGTCTTCGGGTACATCAAATGCCGTGTTGTTCCATGAAACCTTAATGGGACTGGATAACCTTGTCTACTGGCTCATTACAGTGTAAGTAGGTTGAGGCTCCTGAATTATTCTTAAGTTCCCTTGTAAGCACCTCCTTATAGTATTGTTTACAAATTATGATAACATTATTCCCTGCCTTATCTGCTGGTACCAAAACGTAATCCTCATGTAATGTACATGTACGTGTATAATACATACACGCATACTGTGTATTGGAGAATATCTTGTCCATAAAGGATTATGTGAACAATATTCCTACTACTCATGTAGATACAGTCATATTTGTGGTATACACAAGTCTACATACACATAAACCTTAGGCTGCCTCTAAAATCTACATATGTACCATCACACTTGTTTCCAGTCGTACATAAACAGTTGGACTATGTTCCTGTCCATGAAATATCAAGCTCTTTTCCTATCAGTTAATTTAAACATAATATTCCATCAATGGATGACAAACAAACATATGTACGTGTATGCACATAAAGTAGTACATCTCGATTATGAATTGTTTGCAAGTACATGTACTGTATCTCACTCTGCTAGTATGTCCATGCAACAATACTCACTTTTCCCCTTGCCACAATGTCAGGATTAAGGCTGAATTTAACAACATCGTTATGAACACTGTGTTCTTCCTCCTCTGCCTCTACCTGCCTTACAACCTCCATTAAGTCCGGCAGGTGACTAGCCAACTCTGTAGTGTTGATCCACATTGGCCACCCTCTCTCCTCAAGGCTAGGGGATGCTGGAATGACCACACCTTGCAGCTGGAGCAAGTCCTCTGATATGCTCACTCTTCTAATGCTAGGATTCCACACCCTACTACGCTTTGAGTGAACTGGTAGTGACTTTGCAGTGTCTTTCTCAATCACATCCTCATATTTCTTTGCATGTGAGCTAAGAACAGAATGAAGTCTCTGCTGAAATTCACTGAAACTGATTGCTCTAAGTGACTGTTCTGATGCATTGCGTCTGTTCCGCACAACTTTGTGGTGAATTGGTTGCGAGTGTGTTGGTTGCCCCTGTTCTCTGGGGCTAAAATGTCTTTGCTTCAGTTTAGCGAACCTATACTCATATCCTCTCTCCATACTAGGCCCCACCCCTTTCCTCTGCACGTCCTTCTCCATCTCTAGCCCTCCTTGAACATCCTGAATTTTCCTTCCAATCATCTCCACCACAGCCCCTACCTGTGCTGGCCTGTCTTCACTGTCCCCCACCACCTCATTCATGTAGTGAACTACTTCTTCATTTAGTGAATTTGTATGCTTGTCTCTTTCTGATGCGATAAAGTGAGCGTCTCTTGATCTTTGGTAGCTACTAGGTGGAGATGATTCCATTGCCACTTCTGGTCGCTGGATTACAGGAAGTCGGCTCCTTGTCCAATTCATGGGATACTTTGAATCGTACACAGTCCAGTTTTGTGAGAGTATGTGTGGTTGGTCCGATGAAAGAATTTTTCTTTCTGGAAATGTTACTCCTTTCTGTGAGTCAGTCACATCATGTACAAACGCAGTTTCTGACATATTGATATCATAGAGGGAACTAGTTGTATGATACTGTTGTGATAGTATATTTCTTGACATACTTATTTGATCAAGTGCTTGCTTTTTCCAGTCTTCAACGTCCCTACCAACACCCCACAAGTTATAGAAATGCAAATTCTGAATCTCAAACATTCCTGGGGGGGGCGGGGGGGATATACATATGTATGTTATACAAAAGAGATTCTTGCTAGGGGAGGAGGGAGGAAGGGTGGGAGGGAGGGAGGGAGAGGAATAATGTAAGAGACAGAAATAGGGAAGATACATGCATGTGGTATGCAAGGAGAATAACTGTGGCCATAATATCACTTAGAGGTGGTAATTGTTAGATTTGCCACTATGACTCTCACATCATTGGCACTTAAAAACAGTTTTGGCATTGTGCCATAAAACACATCAAAAGTGCCGGTAGGCAAGTGTTGGCAGTGGGTCTGGTGGTTATGCACACAAGTGTACTTCCATAACCAAAATCGTCTCTCAGTTGATGTGCAGAGTTATGGTACATATGTATTTCATGGCTTTAAACAAACACACTGTGTCTGAGATCCCTCCCATCTCCCCTTCTCTAGCTCTCCCCATCCTCATTTTCAGGGAGGAAAGAAGAGAGGGAGGGAGGGAGGGAGGGAGGGAGGGAGGGAGGGAGGGAGGGAGGGAGGGAGGGAGGGAGGGAGGGAGGGAGGGAGAGAGAGAGAGAGAGAGAGAGAGAGAGAGAGAGAGAGAGAGAGAGAGAGAGAGAGAGGGAGGGAGAGAGAGAGTTTTATCTATGACCATTATGCTGCACACAGCATCAAACACAAGAGAATAAGAAGTTCTTATGGAGAGAGAGAGAGAGAGAGAGTTTTATCTATGACCATTATGCTGCACACAGCATCAAACACAAGAGAATAAGAAGTTCTTACGGCACTCCTCACAGACTCTAACCTATGTTCTCAGTTGGGTAGAACATCAGTCGAACATACTCCAAACACAAGATTCCGGCCATCATGAAGCAGGCCACGGCCACCATCCAAGGAAGTGGTATTGATCTAATCATGATTGTCACGGTGAGTGGTCAACACAGGTGGTAGCTACTAGCTCAAGGATGAGCACGATCTGCTGGCGTTCCATTGCCGGTAGAGGGTAAAGATAATGTACAACTACGCTACATTATGAATAGCTACGACAGTCACAGTGCTACTGTTTTATATAGAATCTACCTGCAGCTACGGTGTTTATGCATAGGAATTCAAAGCTCCCTTATCTATGGTTTATGTACAGCATGTCGTAGTTCTGGTGCTAACTCTCTGTCTTACACACTCACCATTGATAGCAATCATGGATGGTGGATGCAGTCTCTCACTCGCACTGTGCTAGGTCAACCCAATTGTTTTACGCAAACTTGGTTACTATGCACCATATGCACATACATGACAGCCATTGGCGCTGCCCACTGTCCTGATTCCGTTCCCAACTGCTCTAAAGGTGTGACGGCCTGTGGCGCCGGCGAGTCCGACAGGAAGTGACGTAACGTACAATAATGAATTCCTCACGCCCAGGCCCCTCCCATTGTGGGAGGGGCCCTGGTTACGAGGCACTGACTACAAGGGTGAAGACAGCGTGCGTAAGCTCCTAGAAGCAGAGATGGCTATGGTCTCGTGGGGGTTCCTTGATAGCGTCATGGTCGCCTGTCCGTGGATGCAGGCACCTGTGTGGGCGTGGGCCAGGTAGAACACATACTGACTCGGCTCCTGCGTCGCCGGTGAGGTTCCGCGGGGTTCCAGGCCTCAATCGTCTTCGCACCTCATAGCACTTCTGCAGTATAAAACCCAGGCTTGTACCTCAAGCAGTATGGACACACCAGGAAACCGTGTTTCTATGGGCAAGCAATTTCGCGGGACTCACGTGACGCTGTCGGCCCTCCTCGGCCTCTGGGCCTGTGGTTTGTAAAAATAAGTGGTGCAGCAAAATTTGTATTAAGTTAACCTACCTTCCTCTAGATAGCCCAGTCCCACCCTCTAACCACCATTCCCATCGTATGTCATGGACCCAGCGATTGGGGGCCATTTGGGTATGGCCAGAGGACTGGGCTGCGTTATGGCAGTCGGCGCATAGCAGATCACGTGCGCCCGTTCACTCTGTACATTATCGCCTGACACACTCCTAGTTGTTCCCGGAAGTGGAATGTTTTAAGCATCGGTTAGGAAAGAAGAGGGAAACTGGTGATTTCGTTTGGTTTACTGCTTCCAACTTCGAGACAAGACTATTGTTATACTTCAACAAGTGAGGGAACGGACATAGGCCTTAGGCTTAACAACATGCGTCGTCTATCACGGACACGTGTGGTGCGCGAGGGGAGGAGGTACCTTTGTGTACCTGCTGCGTCCTCGGAGAGATAGCTATGGCCAAGCTTTTTCGCTTTACACGTTCGACAATGTCAACTATGTGTCGTGGTGTACTGTGCGTGGGGCCTCTGTCTTCATGTTGGAGTACATGAGTGTTGACAGTTCGTGCTAGAGGAGAGCTATATCAGTGTTTGCACTCAACATGATGACAGACGCCCCGTGTACTATGCACCACGACACATAGTTGACATTGTCGAACGTATAAAGCGAGAATGCTTGGCCATAGCTGTCTCTCCGAGGACGCAGCAGGTACACAAAAGTACCTCCTCCCCTCGCGCACCGCACGTGTCCGTGATAGCCCACATATACCGTTGTCTTGTCTAGTCTTGTCTCGAAGCTAAAACCAGTAAACGGAGAAAACCAAGACAAATCTGTCTTCTTCCCTGTTTCCTATATACCGGCTACCCCATTTATCACTTCCGTGAACAACGAGGAGTGTTTCGGGTTAATCTCATGCTTCCAATCCCGTACCTAAGGTAAATATCTATGGTCGGCGTGTCAACGGGGGTATTCCCCCCAGGTGGGTGGAGCCTTCCCGGCGTGAGGCTCCGCCCCTGCCCAAGGAGTGGGAGGGGTTCACCCCCCCAAGACACCCTAATAGCGCAGAGTCATGCGTCTACGGCCTTCGAGGCGTGACTATTACAGTATATATCTCACAACAACAACCAACAACAACAACAGCACATAAGAAGACGAGTTCAGTTCCTTGGCACCAAGGCGTACGAGTACTGCGCCAGGTGCCCCCGCGGGGTTCGAATATAGCGTAGAAAGGCGGGGCTGGCCCAGCGTTCAAGGGCTTGGATGACTGAGTCTGGAACCCCGGCCTGAAACGCCGCCGTAGCAGCTCCGATACGGAAGCTGTGGCCCGAGTAGCCGCTGGTTGAGACGCCAGCTCGGGATAACGCCTGCCGGACCAGCTCCACGTTCGTCAGCGGGGTTCCGTCTGCGAGGCGAAAGAAAGCTCCAGGGGACACGCCCCTGCGGGCAACGTAATCTCGAATGGCCGTGACCGGGCAGAGGTCGTTCGCGGTAGTGCCGACGTAGACCTCGGTACCTCTCATTAGCTGGTCAGTTTTGGTGCGCTTCAGGAACACTCGCAGGGTGCGGCCATCCTCGCTCACTGACACATCGCCCCAGGAGAGATGGACTGCCTCATCGAAGGCAGACACCGTCGGACTGTGATCTCACCAGCGCGGAAGAACCCAAAAAAGCACAGAGACGCCGCCGCCCACCGAAGGCACTCGTCGTAACCTCTCGACACCCCCGTCGGGCGCAGGAGGCGGAGGAGGACCGGCGTAATAGGGAGTCTGGTTGCTACCGCGGTACCCGAACTCGCGTGCTCCCTTAAGGGAGGGCGAGTCATGATTGCGTTCTTCGTCAATTACTCTACCGTCGCTTTCCCCTTACATTTACCAACGCTAAAACGACAGCAATTCTTTGGCGCGGTTGCAAATTCGCTGGGAAAAATTCATATTTCCCGCTACCGTTGGACGTGCGGCGCTGTGTGGCGCCAACCGGTGAAGAGGTGGATGCTCGCCAAAGGGGAGTAAATTTTTTCCCAGCGAATTTGCAACCGCGCCAAATAATTGCTGTCGTTTTAGCGTTGGTAAATGTAGGGGGAAAGCGACGGTAGAGTAATTGACGAAGAACGCAATCATGACTCGCCCTCCCTTAACACCCCAATCTGGACGAGCCTGAGGCGGGGTAAGGTAGAGGATTCTCGAGGCTCAGGGAGACCTAGTACAATCTGGGCGTGTCGAACCGCCGCCAGATAGTTTCTTATGGTAGCCGGCGCAATGCCGTCCCGCGCTAGCGATGCGACAAAGTAGCATAAGAGGGTCTCAGACACCGGAAAAGGGGTCGGTACCCCGTATGCAGTACAAAAAGACAGAAAACGGTTCAATCCAGAGCGGTAAGTCCTCCGCGTCGACTAGGCTAAACCGATCTCACAGTAGCGAAGAAGAGCTGACGACGGCGGCACACTCTACGTTGCAACCACTGGGCCAGGAGACCTCTCAGGCGGCACAGCTTATCCTGGGGGAGGCGCAGTACGCCCTCCATCGTATCCAGCTCGATGCCAAGAAATGTCAGACGGTGTGACGGGCCCTCGAGCTTTGCCAACGCTAGGGGAACACCCAGGTCGGCGCAAACAGACAGTATTCTGTCGAGGTTTTACTGGCATTCCGCAGAGTCTGGTGGGCCCAGCGTAATAAAATCGTCGAGGTAGTGGTCAACTATCGGCACCCCTTCACGTACAATGGCCCAGTGTAGAGCGTCTGCCACGGCAGTAAATACTTTAGGGGCCGAACGAAGGCCGAACGGGTCGACGTAGTGGGCGCCCCTCCACTCTATGCCGAGGAGGTGCCGGTCGCATGGGTGTACAGGAATCAGACGGTAGGCCGACTTTATATCCAGCTTGGCCAACAGAGCCCCCCTGCCGAGTCGGGAGGCAATCGCCGCGACAGCCTCGACGGAGGTGTACTTGAGGGAGCACAGCTCTGGTCGGATTCCGTCATTAACGTTGGCGGCTGATTACTCCTCGGGGTGGGACAGATCAGTAATCAGCCGCCAACGGCCAGGGGTGTGGCTCTTGGGGATCACGCCCATGCGACTCAAGTGGAGACGCGAGATCGCACCTGGGCGAAACGGACCTAGCATTCTGCCCCCTTTGACTTTTGCGGAGATATAGTTGTCAATCACCTCCGGATGCATCCTCGCTGAATGCAGGTTACCCGCTGCCGCGGTCAGCCGGATACCACCCCGGTAGCCAATGCGGAAACCATGCTCGAGCCCCCCCAGCACATAGTTAACGAACACTTGATCCGGGTGAGGGGAGAGCCTCTCCCGCCACTGCTGCAGTCGACTAGTGAGAGGTGATGATATTAGCTGCAGGGCGGGGTCGCTCGGCGAGGGGTTATCCGGACCCTCCCCATTCAATGCTACTAGGTCCCCCGTATATGCGTACGCGCCTGTGGGAGAGCAAGATGCAATAGCTGATAACACAAGCAGAATAGCAAGGTAACAATGAACACAATAATTCCGGCTCTGGGGGCCTCGCAGTCATCCATGGCAGTCTCTCCGGAATGGGAGAAGACTAGGCCGTCTGGTTAGGAACTCCCGAGGGCCCCCGGGGGACGGACTGGGGAGAAGCCGGAGGCATGGTGGGAAGCTGCTGCCTGTGCCCTTCTTCACACTCGGCCTGTGGGTGTGGGCGTCGGCACTTAGAGAAGAGGTGGGCGTATCGGCATTGCGGCCGACGTAGATGATCTTCCCGGCAACTCCCGGCCGGGTGCGCTGTGGGCGCGGAGCACGGCCATCGACCGGGGTAACGCTCCCACCAGGCCCGTCCAGTGGCGAGTGAAGACACTCCTGGGAGCCATGTGTGTCGGCCAGGCAGTACCGACATCGAGGCACCACCTTAGCCCGGCCAGCGAAGGCCTCATTGTACAAGGCGGGGTCGACAACACCCCAGTCGAGGGAGCCACGATTCGCTGCCTGCAGGCGGTAGGCTACATCATAGGAGGCCCACGCTGACCCTTCGAACGTGCGACTTGCCTTTGTGACCGTTCGCAGGTAGGCGAAGAGATGGGGGGCCTTCTCGGGATAGGCGGATGAGAGAATCGCGGCCATCGTGGCGTAACATTGGGTCCACAGACCGATGTCCGTGACCAGGCTGCGGCGCAGCCGCTTCGAGTGGCAGCAGGTGCCTTCGGACTCTAGCTGCCATGACTCAGGGAGGAGCTCCCAGATATCGACAAACTCCTCCACAATTCTCTTCACGAGCTTCGGGGGAACAGAGCCGAACCCCGGCAAGCGTGCCAAATCGGCTGTTGAGGGGGCCGGTCCACTCGGGACAGAAGAGACAGCCGTCGGCCACACGAGGGCGGGGCCAGAAGACCCCACAGCCGTTCCACCGTCAGTGGACGGCAGAGTCGCTGATGAGAACACCGGCAGCGAGCCTGAAAAGCAAAGACAAAGAACTGGGTATGAACGACCCCATCAGTCGGTTGGTGGTGGGACCCGGAGACCGGGACCCGGCGCCAGCCGAGACAAAAACACAGCGAACGAGACAAAACAATCGGGCCATTACTGGCTGCCTACAGCGTAACTGCGAATGATAACTTACCAGGTATCGTACCTGGGTTACCAACAATCACCTCACTCTGAATTCTCAGAAGAGTTGTTACATGTTGTTCTCCAGGAAGTCACATCCAACTGTTCCTACAACTAACATATATACTGGAGAGTGCCAACCACTTACAAGAGTTTCCCATTATAAATATCTCGGATTAAATTTTTCTGAGGATCTATCATGGAACCATTATATTCAAATACAGTGCAACAAATCCAGCAAACTGACTGAAATTGTTTCGAAACTTCTATGCGTACTGTAATGTACATACTCTACATGTTCTGTTCAAAACTGTGATTATGCCCCACTTAGAATATGGTTGTGTGGTTTGGGGTCCCCACCTGCTCAAAGACAAAACAGCCATCAAGAATGTTCACCAGTTTGCTTTAAGGGTGTGGTCAAAGCAATGGAGAGCTAACTATGAGTCTCTTTCTGACCACTTTTCATGCTGTTTCAATGTCAGAAAGAAGATGAAACTGCTCACATTATTTAATATGGTTAAGGGTAATATTTTGCTACCATCGTCTCCATTGCAACCCAGGAATATTCCATATGCCATCAGACATGCAAATCAACATCAGCTCACTCTCCCTCTGTACCACACAAACTCTTTCAAGCACTCTTTTTTTCCTTCTGCCATCACCTGCTGGAATGACCTCCCTTTTGACACAACAGAACTATCATCCCCAGCAATGTTCAAAAGACTCATAATGCAGCTGTAGTCAGTAATTATTGTGTCCTTTCTTTCCTCTTATTTCTTTCCGTTGTTGCTTTACATTTCCTTTTTCTTTGTGTATGTTTTTTTTGTTCTATTTCTTTTTGGCCTCAGGATTAGTATTAGCTCTTGTACCTATATTTCCTGTAGGCTGTGCCACACTGGCACAAATTTGTCACTATAAAAAAAAGGGGTCGCAGCTGATGTCGCTCCTCCTGCCCCGGAGGTGGCTGGGTCGGGAGCAGTGGTATGGCCCGTCGCGGCAGCGAGGCGGGCGGCGATCATGCCGTCGATCAGCGCCAGTTGCTCCGGCGACAGCGTCATCCCCAGCACTCCGCCTGACGTCCCGGGTACTCCTTCCACCTCGCCGCCGGTTGGGGTCCCGGTACCACGCTCCTCAGTGTCGACCATAAAGGATATTCGGCAAGAAGAAAAATAATCCGGGCAGACAGCCACAACTGCAGGCAATAGGCAGCCACAAATGCTGGCAACTAACAGCCACGTGTTCCGCTATAGGCATATGCATGCGTGACCGGCCAGGCCATCCCAGCGGAAGGCGCATGCTCCACGGCACCGGTATGTTAACCTCGGTTAACCTTCCGTTAACCGACATATACAGCACTAGAATACATTAAAGAAAGGAACTTAATGGTGATTTGCTGTATCGCCATGCGCGATATGCTTTGTCACGCTGCCGCTCGCTAACTGTATGTATGCATGCATAGCGTTCGCGAGCGCATGCCGCTAGGCGTTAGCTAGCGCGCGCTGTAGTCGCGTCACGTGAGTAGCCACATATACGTACATGTAGTGAGTCACGAATTTTTCTTTCTAGCAAATGAACTTGAAGACGGATGAAATTGATTGGAGTATTTAAGAATGGCATGAAGAGAGGCTATAAAAGATATTAGGGACCCGCACTCTGACCTCTCCGAATATCTATGGCAACGCACGTACCGTACCTGCAGTGAGGCGGCCTTGCTAACTTGCGGACAGCCAAGTCTCTTCTCCAACGCTTGATCATGCCCGCGTATTTTTGGATCTATGTGGAAGTGCTTGAAGACAAACATCTGGTAAAGTGTACTGTTATCATTGTACACGTCAGCTACAAAATTAACAAACAGAAGAAATTGGAAACATCTCCACTGCCACCACAGTGGAGTCCACCAACTCACTTCATTCCCCTATTCACAACAACTGCCCAGGATGTTCTAGACAGAGGGTGATCTATCTTACCCTGTGACAATGCACTAAGGCAGAAGGCCCAGCCAGGTGACAGAGAAGCTGGAAATGATGTTCTTCCCAACAACCTGCGACATATCTAGTCTTGGCAATTGCAAGTCATCCCTGTGGACTACATTGCTGCAAACACTGCATACAACAACGTACACAGCTACAAGTCTTGGGTCTGTGAGACCTTTGTAGATGTTGTTAATGTAAACAGATCATCTCCATGCCCCATTTCCACTTATGTTCCCAGAGTTCTCCCTTCTTGTCCAAACCGAAAATGCAGTTATGTGCCATACTCTGCAGTTATGCACTAACTGTTATGTAAGTACATATATTAAGCAAATGAACACACACAAATACACCAAGTGCATTTCAAATAATTAAGGCTACTTTAAAGAGTTCATCTACATGTATGTCCACTCTTCTTCTTTGGTGGTTTGATCTTGTCAACTGCTTCAATAAACTTCAGGGGTAGGCCATACTCAGCTAGGAGAAAAATTGAAGGAGAAATTTTGTTCATTCTGATCTTGAATACATGTTATGTATTGTGCCACTGAAAAACATCAAAATTACTAAAGGTTGGATACCCTCTGCTGCTTGTCACTAGTAAATGTATACAGGTTGTGTAAAGTCTACTCCTCTGCTTTCTTTCATATTTTATTGGAATGGCTAGGGAGCACCAGATACTAACCTTGCAGTATCTTGGCAATAGTCTTGGCAGCATTTCCTTGTACTAGCACCTGTTGTCCTGTCTTTCCTGGGGCAGAAGTCACTATTGAGAAAAGTATGGAAAAAAGAGCATACCTATTTCTAGTGGTGCATGCAGAAAATAATGAACTATAGAGTATTGAAAACTTGGCACCTTTTTTTTGGCACACTAAAGGATATTTTGACAAGATTTCTGCAAGATTATTTCTCCACTTCAATGGTGTGCATAGTATTATGGCAAGCACTGAAAGCAGTTTTTTTTTTAATATTAGAGCCACCTGTATTGGAAGGATTTTGGTTGTGTCATGGAAAGACCAAGCTACAGTAGCTGCAACAATAGCATAGATTTGTGTAAGAAGTGTTCTGTAATAGACTACAGTATATTGTAGACTCTGATTGCTCTATAGAAAGTTTCTAAGTCACCTAGAAACTTGCTAGCAAGGTTTAAGTGCCTCTGGCACTTGCTAAAGTGGAGAAATGTTTACATTTTAACTATATTGCCATGATGTAACTTTATTGCAATTTTTGCATACTTAGCAGCGTAACAACTATTACTCTAGTCTAAATCAGTTAGACATGCTCCGCTAATGGGATCTACATGATTCAAAAACCTTCAGGCCTTTTGTAGTAGCACCCTCGCTACTGCTCAGGATGCTACAGCCCAGGGCCTTCAGATTTCTAAATGGTGTAGACCCCTTGGCTTCGGTGTCTAACTGTTACTTAGTTGAGGTGACAACCATCAATGCTGCTTCATCCACAGGGCCAGGATGAGCCCAAGATATAGCAGAGCCATGTGATGGACTGCAGACAGACAAGTGTGCGTGGATAACAGAGGATGGGGATGTTCAACTATATCAATACAGGTAAGAGATTATGTTAAGTACTGCAGGGATAGTGAGCCAGAGCAACACATGCTGAGAAAGAGTGTGAGAAATGAGTCACGAGAAACAGATAATAGTATAGATAATGAAAGCAGAACCCAAGATGAATTGCTGCAGATTAGTCTACTAGCTAAGAGGCAGCTTTTGAGCAAACTGGATGTGGCTGTATGAGTTCACCCCTCACTTAGCCTAGTTCCTAGGCATTGGCTGACCAACACCTAGAAACTAGGCTATTCTCATACTACCGTACATGAACAAGCCAGTTATACTGTTTATCCCTACCAGTAGTGCTAGCTGCTGCAATCCTCTGCAATGTGTGAGCCACCTCTTCGGCAGGTATGCCATACAAATCCAAATTGTCCACTAGAGTCACCTTCTTGTTGCCTGTCCTTTGCACCACAGTCATCTGAACAGGCTGCAGTTTACCTCTCCTGTCAAGTAGTGAGAGAACATGGTACAAAACCTTAATGTAACATGGGTACCTGTACTCATACATGTACAGGATGTACGCATTGCACTGGAAAGTGTTCTGCCCTCTCATACACACCTGATAACCTGCTCAGACACACCATCAGAAATGCTGAATGCCGGTTTCATCAACTCGAGCACTCTGCCGTGTTGGAACAATAATTGTAAGATGAGGATGACACACTATTGGTATACTGCACTGCTACTGTGTAACCTGTCCATGAGTTGGGCCCATCTCAGTTCCTCTGTTGGGGGCTGGCCTTTTTGATGCAGTGCATCACAGAGAACTGGGTCCAAGATAACAACCCTGCAGAAGTGTCACATAATAGAGAAAGTGCCTCTTTCTCCACCTCTTACAGTGTGTGTGTGTGTGTGTGTGTGTGTGTGTGTGTGTAATCACTGGATCACTGGACTGGACGGCCTAAAAGGACTACTGGATGGACCATATACTCTAAATTGAATTTCATGACACATTCATGCACTTGCCAAGTTAAATGCTTACATCTACTTGCCATGTATTGCCTAATTCGACCCACAACCACTGAGCTGCCTCGGTAGCTTAGTGGTAAGAGCACTGGTCTAGAGAGTACAGTGACATTGGTTCGAATCCCACCTGGGACAGCTCACTTTTTCTTTGAAAAGAAGAGAAAGTGAGCCGTCTCAGTTGGTGTTGTTGTGTTGTCTTGCCTTGTTTGATGCGTTTCAATTACATCATCCCAAGGACACATCCCAAGGACATGAAACAAAAGAAAAGATACAGAAAAGCAAAACCCAATGCCAGTATTCTTACAGTGGTTGGACTACTCTTGAGGTACATGTACATAACAGCAGAGGTGGTCACCATAATAGGCAATATACATGTAAATGTGAATGTATATTTTGCTTTATGATGATCTACATGTACCAACCCCCCAAATACATGTATATGCCACCACTATCACTTACTTTCCACCTCCTCTGTCAATGCTTACTACTGAGAATGTGTGAGAATTTTTTGAGCAGTAATTTAACGTGCACCTTGTCATGTGCTTACAACAATTTTAGGGTCAAATGTCATTTCCAGTCCGTTCAGTCCAGTTGGCCAGTGTAGCAAACATAGACAGCGTCTCACAGTAATTCCCTCTAAGTTCCTCCCCCTCTCCCTCCCCTCATTACCTTCTGCTCTTGTCAGAGACCAGCTCATTGCTCTTGACATATGAAGTGATGACTTCTCTCACTTGAGTGGCTGTGAGAAGTGAAGACTTGTTGTGACCACAGGAAGCAAACACTGGCAGCAGCTTGTGAGAGGGCATGTAGAGCTCAGTCACTCGAATTGTCTGGAGAGAAAAGGAAATACACGTAAATGCACACACAAGCAGCCCGGTGTGGTCATGTGTCCACACACTTGAAGTAGATTCTCCTGTATTGCACAGATAGTACGCTGCTACCTGACCATGTAAATCGTATCTGTGCAATACAGGGGAATCTACCTCAAGTTCGTAATGTACACTGTCAAGGAGTCAGACTCAGTGCACAATTATAGTAATGTATGAACAAGTTATTTCAAGAGTTGGATGTAGGCGCACAGAGTTCACAACACAACAAACATGTATACATGCAGATATTCAAAGTTAACGTACCTTCTGTGTAACTGAAGCAGCAGCAGATGCAGAATGATTGCCTTCATCTGGTGCAACCAATAATGAAGGGGAAAACCCTTTAACAAGTTCATGCTTGAAGTCGATGCCAGTGATACTCTCCACACCCTTCCCTGTCTCCTCCACCTTTACCACACCCAGCTCAGCCATGCTCTGGAGGAACCTGGAGAACTGAACATAATAGCTTTTAGACACACATCACTTGCCACACGCACACATGCATACATGTACATGTACATAGAATATATACATCACACATACGCAGTTCTACTTCTCCACCTTTCTGTAACTGGACTTCTTAACGTCCAACTTGAGAGTAGAAGAGCACAATGGCACCATGTGTGAACGATAAAAGGTGCTGGTCAGAAGTGGAATGTCAGACTTTGTCACTCTTGTTTTGAGAGCCTGCAGGAAGCACTCCACTAGCAGGTCATCCATTGCTGTAAGGATAACAGTGAGTGTATGTGCACTGATGCAGCACTAGAGAAACACATATTCTACTGAAATGACATGCAAAACCTTTCACAGGGTCCTGTGGTGTTGTGTCTTCATCTTTAGTAAGATCGCTCCCTAATTCAAGTGGTTTCTCTCGCACTGTTTCATCTTCCTCATTCTCTCCCTGACCGCCTCCTTCATCAACACCACCCCCAGTCTCCCCTTCCCCTTCACCACCCCACTGTTCACCACCTCCACCACTTACACACACATCCTCCACCTGCTGTACAACCTCATCCACACCATCGCCCCTTCCAACCTCCACCTCCTGAGCAAGTTCAGTACTTGGGTGTGGTACTTCTGCTATAGGCCCAGTAGCAGTGTCTGTTCTTGGCTTGAGTACATTCGGTGTGTCAGCTGAAACTGTATGTTGATCACACATGCCTGTATGTGTTTCTGGTCCTCCTACAGGTGGAATGCTCTCATCAGCCATGCAAGTGTTCTGGGGAGTAGGTAGGTCCACTGGTATGAAGGGGAGCTTCGTCTTGGACCCGAGCTCCCTGAGCGAGAAGGAAATTACAATACATATAATCAGGAGGCCATATGAGCTGGTGAAGGTTGGGGAGGGTATGTAATGCCTCTTACAAGTGCCACGACACGCTGCCATTGCATCAACCACATATCCAGCATGCACTAGCATCCAACATCCTGTAAAATATCTGCCAAAGAGGCACACTCCATGTCCTTCACCACCTTCCACTGCTCATGTACTTAAGGAGGTTCTTGTATGTACATGCACTATGGTGTGTTTTGGTGCAACCCCTATACACATGGAGAGTGTACTGACACTGATTGTATTTGAGAGTCTTGTCAAGCATGGAAAAATATGACAGTCAAATTTGTGATACGCAAAAGAAAAATGACACAGAATGTAGTGTTGTGCTAATACCACTTCATGTGGCTCTTTTCAAAGACTGTAACAAATATAGCTTTTACTTCAATTTACCATTGTAGATGTACTGCTAGCAAATCATGTACACTAGGGTATAACCATCTTATACATACATGTGCACGTGCGCATGAGATCACCTATCATTAGTCTCATATGCATGTACATTATACACTGAAACCACAACTCTGACACATTCGTGTGCTCCCATGCACATACCAGAGCTTATCACCAAATATATGAAGGATTCTGAATCCCTTTCCTCTCATTCCGCTGGCCAGCATTTCCTCCCATGACATCATGGACACACCCACACCCACAGGAGCCCTGCACAATGACGTATGCATGTACACAGTAGACAAGATCTTTCACATGACTTATTTAGGATACAAATGTACAATGTAAAGATATATATATGTAACATGAATGATCAGTCATTGAGACTAGGCAAAGCAAAGCAACTACGCCTGAAGACAACTCCCTTTTTCCCAAGAGAAAAAGAAGAGCTGCCTCAGGCAGGACTCGAACCCGCAATGTTCTGCATACCAGGCAGACGCTCTACCAACTGAGCCACTGTACACGTTCATGTTAGAAGTACGTTGTGCTCTATAGTATACCTGTTCCCGACAAGAGTAATGGCACAGGTTTGTCCTTTCTGGATGCCCTCAATGGCCTCTCCTCCTCTGTCTTGGCCCACCACTCCAGGCAGCATTAGGTCTGGACCACAAATACATGTATGGCATTGCAAGAGGCACAGGAGGGGGTTAGGGGAGTAAGAAAAGGTCATGGACAACGGGAAACATGCATGTATTGTACATGTGGCAGGTAAAGTATGCATAACTAAATATTTTATTGTGCCATGCAATAAACATGTTCATCAGTTTCTGCCATCATGAAGCCACAGGGGGTGTCTTATATTTACCTGCTCCTCCTTGGAGCTTGGCTAGGACTGGTGGCCAGGTGGCAGCAGGCCTTAGTAGACCATGCAGCTGCCATAGTGCGTATACTGGAGTGAGGGAAGGGAAGGAGGATGAAATGACTGTGTGGACCTCACAACTGTGGCACACACAGAGTGATATTGAGAACTGTGAAGGCTGGGTGTCACCCGGTGGCCATAGCTCAGGTGGTAGAGCACTGACGACTAAAGTCAGAGGCCCCGGTTCAATCCTGGGTGGCTGCCGGTTTTTCACAGTTCTCTAAATCTATTCCCAAGCTTTTCCTCACATGCACTCACCTGTGGGAAACAGCTCTTGTTCATACTCAAAATACAATGGCTCCTTATTCACAACACTGACAGTGACATGAGCACCAGAGTGAGTAGTGACCCTGCAGGGGCACGTGGCACGCTGGGTACAGGTGTATGTCCAAGGTGGTGATACCAGGAAAGAGCATGCTAACGAGACACAGAAAATTTTAGAACCATATGGATTGGACACATACATGTACGTGACTCCATATATGCCAGTACCATTGTTGGCTGTAATATTCATGTTGTTTTTCAAACGTATGTTATTTGGGGCCAATGCAGACTCTAACAACAAATGATGTTGATCGTGCAGTGTTTCCAATCCTACATGTGGTATAAGGAGGCTATAACCAGTCCAGGTATTGGGCCTTGTGTGTGCAGAGACAGGCAGAGTCATTGCTGTGCAGACAGATGGGCCACCTCTCCAGTCTCAAATGATGTTACCCAACATGTTTGATGAATTTCCTGGGAGTGAGCCAACAGTGAACAACAGACGTAGAAAGTGCTAAGCAGACCTCATGGTCTCCAGAGAACTCTTAGTGGGTAGCAGTTCATCAAGCTGGGCTGGATCCACGTGGGGGTAGGTGGTGGCGACAGTCCGTCTCAGCCTCTTTCTAAGAAACACCACAGCACAAATATTAATCAGCGGTTTCGTATTAAAACATGTATGCATTTGACACCATGCAAGGATATAGGCACTTGAGCACATATCCTGTACAGATTTATTACGTAGTTCAGTGATTCATGATGAAAAAGTGGACTACCTTTCCGTTCCTTTGGCTGCAGCATTAGATCTCACGTGAAATGGGCGAAGAAACATCTCGCAGCGCTGCTAGACTTCGGATGGGCGGGGTACGGGGTGGAGCTTAGTTTAATCGCATGCGGTACCACCCTGGCTCCCACGCCCAGGCGGACCGGGAACGGGACCTACAACTGCCGCAGCTACGTTGCACATGGTGCGTGCGAAACCACGATTTTTTGCTGCGCATACACAGTCGTACATACGTACTCGTACGTAGCTAGCTAGCTACGTGGGCTCTCTGTGGTCACGTGGAGCAGGTGGGAGTAAGCGCATTGCTGCCTGGTGCATCCTGTTCTGAGCGACGTATCCGCACAACTGGAAAATGGCAACAGACGAGCAAGATCATGATCCTGAGATGGCTCAAGCTGAGCTCGGTGAGTATCGCTAGTCAGCTACATCGTTGGGAAAGGACGATATGCATAAACTTGACCGTGTGCCAAAGGCAGTGCAGCTACACTTGCAGTGGGTATTCTCATTCCACTGCTTCTCCTCTATCTCAGTCACTGCTTGTAGGATATATTTGTGTTCATAAAACTGACTGTTTTCCTTGAAGAGATAGCCAGGTGCAGAGATGATATGTGCAGTCTTCTGTTTCACAGATGATGTGGATTTCCTGAGCCGATTCACTTTCAGTGCCGACCTTCCTCCTCCCGATGAGTGGAGGGATAGGGCAAGAACATACCCCAGCCAGAAGAACGATAGGAAGAACAGTGAGTAGCGAGGGAAGGGGGGAGGAGGGCAGTGGCAGGCAGGATGGAGTGGGGGGGAGGGGGAGGGATGGACATATGGGCAGATATCTGGATCATGTAGAAATCACTTATGATGATTGTGTGCGTGTTAATACATGTGTAAGACACTAATCACCATGCTGACAATGGGGCTGTGAACCATCTCCAGTGGATGTATGGCCTGCAAACACAGCTGCAGTGTAGCCAAAACCACATTAGTGGTCTATGGGCACATAATAGCCCAGTGGCCGTGTTCATTCCTCACCTATACAGGGTTGTGAAAGAGTGGAGAGTTAAGTCTATTGACACTTACAATCCATACTTTGTGGTCATGCATTGTGGGTATACATATGCATATGCAAGTACCAGTACACGAGCAGTGATGGGTCTAGAGTTGGAATAGTGGTGTAGTGTCTCTGTTGTCTTGCCCCCTGCTGAGTGAAGCATTTGTTCCCCTACACGCTGTACATGTGTGTTCAGGTGAATTCATGTTTGCTTGTGATCTTTCAATTTTTGGTACAAGCTATGCCTGCACTGCTGCACTGTACATGTGTGGAATTGTATGTTTCTTTGTTCTCACCTTGCTACTGCTTCAGTTCTCCCAGCACGGCCTCCTCCTCCATCTCGGCCCATCCCTCCACCGCCCCCTCCTCTCCCTGGCTCCTCTCGCACCACCAACACAGCTACAGAGACTGGTAACCATGATCCCCTTCTCTATGTGATTCACGAAAAGTAAATAAATTGACAACCACAACTCCCTAGGCCACAAATGGCCCTCAGGCTTTTATGTTAAACAGTCACCCAATGCACAGGACGTGTTTTGGCCAATAGCAGGCCTCATCAGCTCCAGGAGTATGGACATTACACGTCGTGCACATGCAGCACAGATGGCTGGCCTTAGTTCTTCATAGTCACACAGCTTGGTAGCTTATGGTAGTGCTCATCTTCATCTTATGCTTCATTTTCAGAGCGACTGCTGCTACCAGCACATGTGCATCATGTAATGTGAACATCTGTCACTGGTAGAAGTGTATCTTCTAGTGTTTGTGTAAGAAGTTTCATATCCAATTACATCTACTATGGAGCAGTAGGCAGGTGTTTCCAGCAGTATCAGGGGGCAGCTCTCACATCCACAAACAATATAAGTCTTTCTGAAAACCTTGTCAGGATGGAAGCACTACACGTGTAAAGAGCATGCTATTGATGTTGTCCAATGTGGCTAGTGACTCCACAGTGGTAGAAGTATAGTAGTACTCCACATCTGCCAGTCCAGCCTGCACTACAATGCTTCCTAGTAAGACAATGCTCCACACATGTAGCTGTGATTACCTGTGTATTGTGGCATGCGTATGTACATACATGTCCTTTGTGCTACACACTCTAGCAGCTAGTCAGCATACCTGGTTCCTACTGAGTCACATATGGTAGCAACACACAACCTAATGTTTGAATAAGGCGCTAGTACCATGTACATGTTTGTCCCATTTGTTGAGATCATGTAGGTAGCTGGTTAGTTTAGGACTCAACTCCATTCCAGTGATCTGAAGCCAGTAGTTAGCTCTAGTAGTTGTGACTGACTAGTCATGTGGCCCTCAAAAGTACATGTACTTTTCTCCGTGCAGATCTGCCAGATGGACCTGTTCAGCCTCCAGCCACGAAAGGTGAGACTGTAATAGATTGGTATCCTCCTCCCCTATGTGCGTAAGGGTGTGGCACCCGAGTGGATGTAAGGGTCACTATGTACAGCCTGTCCTGATCGATATCACACTACTAACGTGCAGTTGTTGAACAGACTCAAACTTGTGTTCTATCCACCAAATATTTGTACCTGTACATGTACAGCTGTATGTGTACATCCCATTTTCTCTGTGTACGTGGATTGGTGATCCTGCTACTCAGTGATAGTTAGCTCCCACTTTATGTGGTTGACATGTGTCTGCTGGTTGATGTTGTAGCACACACATTCCTATTGGGTTGGGTCTGCGTAGTAGTCAGCCAAACCTGCCCTGCTCATCATTAGTGGGACTATGCTGTAGTGTGCACATGGTCCCTAGTGCAGTACATAGTGACTGCTGTGCTAGCTACAGCCCTGCTAGGAGGGGCATCTGATGGCAGCTGCTGCCACTTCAGGTGGCCAGTCTTTCAGACCCTCACCCAACAGTAGGGGATGGGCCACTGGCCTGTTCTGCTACAAGATAATTAATAACCCAGACAGTGCTCTAGGCCACAGTGAGGGCTGGTGCTCCTCCCTAGTCTGGGAAGCCTGGTTGAATCCTCCTTCAGACACTCTTCTGTGATACTGGCTGCCTAGTGGTGAGGCCAATAGAATTTCAGTCTGCATGGAGTTAGCAGATCAACCTTTCTGTCTGTTACAAGTGGATGTAGAGCCATACAAGTGGTTTGTGCATGTGCCACACCTGTGCTGCATTCTCTGTGGCTACACATATGAGTACTACATGTGTACAACTGGTGCTGCTTCACCCTGTTTCAGTGACCAAGGCAAACCTGCTCAGTCTATTCGCTGGCTCTATGGATAGTACTTCATGAGTATGTGCATTGGGCACCCATGAATGGCCAGTTGTAGATTGGATGTTGGAGTGCTGGAACAAGCTGGCAAGGAGTCGGGCGTGTACATTTGTTATTAGTATTGTCATCTGGTCAAAAGTGGATAGGTAGCAGCAACTGAACTGGTGGTCCATGCTGTTGCTTCCCATCACTTTGTGATGAGGCGGAGCTAGTCTCTTCTGAAATCGGTTAAGGTAGGGCTGGCCGTGCTACAGAGGAATGAGGAGGGGACCAAGCCCTATCCTAGTTGGGCACCAGTTCCTTGATTGCTTGCCTAGGAGGAAGGAGGGCGATACCACTGGCACCATGTTTGCACGTGTATTGTTCAAATTCAGAGATGTTGTTGCAGTTGGACAGAATAAGTGTTTGGGCTTGATGTTCATTATCCACCACATTCCCTGGAAAGCTGTGTAGCTATTGTAGGGTATACTATGACAGGTGTAGCTCTCTTGCTCTCTTTGTGGCTACTAAGGGTTGTATAGTACAATGTACTTGCTTCTGATGATCTGTACCTGACTGTTTAGCCATATGGCCAGTCCGCAAGGGGAGGTCCCACAACTAACACATGCATAGCCTTGCCCCTTCCTCCTTTAGAATGCCTGATGATTATTCTTTCATCCTTGCTATGTGTCTGCTAATTGTCCGGAGTGAAGTGCATGCCAACATAACATAACATAACATTGTCTTGATTTCACACCTCTTTGTCTGCTGTGTGGTGCTGGCCTCTTGTGCCCCAGCAATGCATGTGGTTATCAGCTGAACTGGCAGAGTATCTGCACTGGAACTGCCCTAAGGTATTTGAACAGCTGTCGGGTATTGTGTGTATATCCTACTAATAGTGCTGGTTGGGTATACTATTCCGGAGTCCGTGAAGTGAGATCTTTTTGAGTCATGTGGCCCTGCTCCTGCTTTTCCTCTCATCAGCTCTCATTACCTATATCTACGTGTACCTACATGTACACTTTTCTACTTGTACACCACATGTAAGTACAAGCCTTCCCCTTGCTCAGCTGTGCATCCCACTGACCCCATGTACATGTACATGTACATCACTTTAGTCTATGTACATATTTGACCACAAAACTCTGTGCCATTCTTAGAACTGCCTACAAGTTGATCTTGTCCACCCAAACAAAGTGTTTGGTTAATGGCCCTTGGGGCTGCTCTACTCCCACATGAGGGCCACAGCAGTAGTATAGGGTACCATCCCCAAGCTCAGAATGGACAGGTGGACCCAGCTTCCCCTGCATTTAGACAAACTAACCTCTCAAGTATACTAGAGCGATGCTGGGCATTGTTGTGTACCTAACCAGGGAGAAGGAAAATATTTGTGGTGAAACGCGTCTCTGTACTCTCACCTGGAATCTAAATATAGTTGCTGTTTTTAGCTTTTTCCTGAAAAGGTGCCCCTCTCACGTACGTGCAATACTGCTCACCTTTCCCTTGCACTCTGGACGATCTGATCCCCTGTCATCTCAGCCGACTACATGTGCCTTTCAACCAACTGCCTCTCAGGCAAACAACTGTCCCCTCTGAGGCTTACCCCTCCTGTACATGTACAGTGTCGTGTACCTGTCACATATACTCCATGCAGACCACTGCATGGCTTTAGTACAGGCTCACTCAGGCTCATCCCAGACCGGATTTCACTTTCAGTGAGTGGGTGCATTGTGTGTGTTCTCACTGCTGCTGAGGTTGACACTTTCCCCTCATTGTTTTGGACTTGAGGAGAACTTTCACCATTGAATTGTGTGAAGCCACATGTATGTTCACGGTGACAACCATTCACTGTCTCCTTGACTCTTGTTGCAGAGCATAAGATATGATACTACATGTAGCAAGAGCTTATGCATGTCACACACACAGAGGTACATGTATGTACTCTTACTGATGTTGATTCTGGACTAGTCTTAATGGCCTGAGATAAGTAGGCATGTGGCTACAGGCACTGAAGTCACTCTGGTGGCCCTTGAAGCTCCTGTTGTGGATCACCTGGTTGAGAAATGGGTGGGAATGTTGCCTTTAAGTCCATGTAGTTATTAGTACTAATTTAAATTTATTATTCTCCATGGATACCACTTCTTGCAGGTTGAAATTCCCTTTTTATACACTTTGAGGCACATGTATCACCAACCCCACAGGTGCATCGGTACAGGGAGTTAAATGGTCGTCTCTCTTATGTGCTCTTGAGTGTACATCTATTCACGTATGTGTACATGCATATGTGCTGCAGATCCAGGCAGCGGGATTCTAATGGCACATGCGGAGTGTGAAGGCTGGCTGTGCATGAGAATTGTGAAGGCTGGCTGTCACCCGGTGGCCTTAGCTCAGGTGGTAGAGCACTGACAGCTAAAGTCAGAGGCCCCGGTTCAATCCCGGGTGGCTACTGGTTATTCATGGTTCTCTAAAAATATTCCCCAGCCTTTCCTCATGCATACATAGGGCATACATATACATGTATGTTGTGTATGTGGTACATGTACATGTTGATCATTCCCCCCTCCCAACCCACAGAGTTGTCTCAAGGGCAGCCCCCCTCAGAAGTATCCCCAGAACCTGCTTCTTCCCTCTCCTCACTGTCACCTCCTCCCACATCTGAGTCTCCTCCCACCTCCCACTCCACACCTTCACAGTTACCAGTAGCAAGTAACTCTAACTCTGGTAAGACAGTCACACCCACATGTGCATGTACATGTACATGTAATTGTATACACCATATTCTGAGTTCTAGGTATTGTGTTTGTTTCAGGTGTTTGTGTGTGTGCATGCACTTGGTATTTAAAAGCCAAAGTACATGCACATGTGAACTTGCCATCTTTATGCATGTGCATACAGTGTACTTCTGTGTGGTTGCCTATCTCCCTGCCTCTCTCCTCCCAGTCAGTAAGGATACTAAACAAGGTTCTTCCTCATCTGAGTCAAACCGGCCTCGTGCTGGCTCTAAATCTAAACTAGGTGAGAGCTCCTTTACCTCATGCACTCTTTGTATATTTGGTCTCTGAAGTGTAGCAGATGCAATGTACATGTATGTGTATGTGTGCATGTGTTGTGGCCTTTCTGCACATTTGTGAGGTAGTGAGGCATATTTGGGCAAGTCAGTTCGTTGAATAGGTACATGTATAAATTGTAGAATAGCCAATATTAATGGTTCCCATACATGTACATGTAGGTTATCCTATCTAACATGTGTGAAAGATGCTGGGCTTGCACTACACGCCTAAATACCTAATACCGTAATATAGCGGGGTTTTCACGGCGTTAAATTTTTGTGAAGACCACTGGCTTTAGGAATTATTCGCGGGTTTAATTTTCGCTCAGCAACATGTGCCGCAAAATTGGACTTAGCTTTATGCATGTGTATATGTACGTACAGAACGTACGTATGTATATAATGTAGGGCTGGCACTTGCATGCCCATGCTCTGTTTGGACACTGATCGACAATTGTGGATGAGTGCCGTGCAAAGAACTATCTTCTGTGATGGACTTCAGGCAACACGTACATGTGGGTTCTAGGACGGGTTCTAATTATTCATGGGTTAAATTTTCGCAGATGCTGCTTGACTGCAAAAAAACGTGAAAATTTGTCCCCCATGAAAAAACTGCTGTATTGTAGTATATGAAATTATTATTATTATTATAGTGAAGGTCACTCTGTCTCCCTAGCTCCACCAAAGAGACCCCCTCCACCTCCACCCAACACCACTGCTGCTACTGGGAACGATGGCAAGACCTCTCCACCTGCACCAATCTCCCAGCCATCTAGCTCCACCACCGAAACGGTCAGAGATGGTGGGACTGCGGACAGCAGCCAGGCTGCCCCTCAGGTCAATGGAGAGGGAGCTGAGCCAGCGGTGGCAGGGCAGACTGCTGCTGGAGTGTCTGGAGACCATACTAATGTGGGAATGGAGTCTGGACTTGGGACCTCTAACCTTAAGAATGACGTGGGTGTGTCAGGAATCAGTAACCCCGGGGAGTCAAATCAGTCCAGTCTGAGAGTGGAGACCAAGGGTTAGTGTGCATTGCACACACTTAGGACTGCATGTTTACTTGCAATCCACCTTCCTCCCTGCCTGTCTATGTGTACCTCCCTATCCCACCTCCACAACACTCTTTCACTCTTCCCACTTCATCCCCCCTTCTCTCCCCACAGAGCACAGTAAAGGCTCAGGTACAGTTAGTCCACTTTTGACACAATCGTGGGACAATATTGAGATCCCTCTCCGAGTGGAAGACTAGGCTGCACTGCACTCTCACACTTCACACGTGTTGTATTTCTCAATGTGAGCATTTTATTTTCATCCATTATCACTACAACTGGTGTAGTATATATCACTATGATTCTGTCATGTGACCATTAATTACTGTAGACCGAGTGATTTGCTACTGACCACACTAGCTGTTGTCAAATTGCATAAACATCTATAAAAATGATAAACTTGGAGTTCTCTGTCACTACATAATGTCTAGGTGTTCATTCAAGTACATGTATGTGGTTCAGACAAAAACCTCTTTTGGACCGTTTTGGTATGTTTCTCAGTGATAATAGATGGTCTACTGGAAGGATTAGACCTGACTATTGAGACAGTGAAAAGCATATAAATATTATACTATGAAATCTGTTGCACATTCCAATTCTGGTTCTAAAATCAATGCAATCAAGATCCTACGCCCCTGTATGGTCAACATGCTGTCATGGCAACACCTGCTAGCATCATGGGTGAAGCAGTTTCTCAAGTCACTTAAACCCAAATTGACCACACAAGTCACTGGCATTAACACTTGTTCAGAGGTAGTCTTGTGCCCAGACCCCACCCTCTTGTGGTCTGGGTTTATCATAGTCATGTGACATCAGGGTGGGGTCTGGATACAAGAGGATTTCCACACAAGCAGTAGGTTGTCATAGTTACAAAGCTGACGGACAGGAGCTTGCTTCCAATTGGCTTACTGGAACAGCACACACATGCATTAGGCTCCAGACCCTTTTCCTCGCAGGTGAGGTCTGTCAGAATTAAGGTACACCACCTACTCCGCAAAATTGCTAGCCTCCAAACACCAATACATACCTGCATACTCCAGCTTGCACATTGCAATTCTCCCTAGCAGCCTTGTAACAACAATACGCAGGCACACATGTAGATACACCCAGTACCTTCATGCACATTTAGTACCCTTATATTTGATATAACTGAGAAATGTCAGTTGTAAGAAAAACAGAGCAGAATCCTAAACTAACATAACACAAGACATTCTAATTGTCCTTCAGTTGTTCAAACGTGATGTCTAGGGAAAGGGCAGGTGCACTTCAATCGTCCTCTTCCTGTGGTCCTTCGTCTTCATACTCTCCTTCCTCCTCTTCCTCGATGGTAGCCTCCTGGTACTGCTGGTACTCTGATACCAGGTCATTCATGTTGGACTCAGCCTAAGTGGAGGAAGGCAGGGAGGAGGGAGGCATGAACTGACAGGGTTAGAGAGGAAATAGTAGTAGAGAGCACGGGTCAAAATCACCTAGATTCTACATGCATATACATGTATATTTCTTTATCAACCTCATACAGCCTCCAGCTAACGCTGGCATAGAGAAACACATCTAAACCATATTGGCACATCTGTACCACACACCTGGCCAGAGCAGGATTAGTGATGCTGACACCTGCATCTACATGTGCAGATGTGCAGCTACCAATATGGTAGAGGGAGTGGTTTGTTTAGTCCCAATTATATTCACAGGCTTATGATTGCCATAGTGGGATTCAAATTGAACAAAGGCATGTATACAGCAAGGCAGAGACTTGTAGCCATATAGCTGGGCACTGTAGCAGCAATGGGATGTGATTGTACAGGCATTACGTGTAACTTCAACAGATGGTTAAGTGGCATGGAAATCAATTTTACCCTAGCCCTTGGTGTGTCCACATTAGAGAAGCCACAGCTTGGAGATGCTGCTAGGAAGATCATATTCACCACATCCTACTGAGCCAATACAATGAGTAGTGACATTTTGTTTGGTTTCAAAACTGTGACTGCATCCATTGTTATTTGACATGTGTTAATTATGCACTTCTGGAGTGCTTTTTGTGGCTAACCACGCATCACTATGTGTACATTATCAGTAATCAGCTACCAGCCAGTCTGGTCTGCTTACCCACAAACTGGCTCCCCTACACTACCAGTGTACACAGCCACACTCCCACCCCACTCCATTCCCACCACACCAAAGAGGTACAAACCTCAGACACTCCAGCATGGAGTTCCCCTTTCTAAGTTGGGAACAAGACTGAGAGGCTTCAGAAATGGGTATATAGCAAGCCTATGGGACAGAGCTGAAGTTGGTACTCCTGATCTGCAACACCTGCTGCCTACTTTAGGATGGGCAGTGGATGTAGCAGCATTCCTTAGTACAGAGGGTGGGAGTGGGGAGGATGCAGGTGCACTGAGGTATGGTTGTTGTGGGACACAGGGAGGAGGAGGAAGTGTATGCATGATGTGTGCTCAAAGGAATGCAGGAGGGAAGGCAGACCCACTCCAAGTAGCTGTGCTCAATGTAGTGTGCTCATGGAGCTTGTTTGTGGAACAGCCAGCAATGGGCACCATCAGCAAGGAGTACAGCTGTACAAACATGCCCTCACCACCGTCAGGAACAATGGATAACTGTGTTCTGGGCACACATTCTCTGTAGGACACAACTATAGCTAAGCCATGCACTAGAGTCCTGCCCAAGTATAGGCCTGTGCATGTGCATGTACACAGCCCACAACCTGCTGCTGCACACATGCCTACAAAAACATGTGTAGATATATTCAATACCACACCATACCCACACTCGAAAGTGGAATTGAAAGGGTAAACAAGTGAATGTTTTGTACACACAGAAGGCAATCACAATCACAGACAACAGAAACAGGCTCATACCTCAGTGAACTCCATCTCATCCATGCCCTCTCCAGTGTACCAGTGGAGGAAAGCCTTGCGACGGAACATGGCAGTGAACTGCTCGCTGACCCGCTTGAACAGCTCCTGGATAGCCGTGCTGTTACCAACGAAAGTAGCAGACATCTTCAGGCCACGTGGAGCGATATCGCACACCGCGGTCTTCACGTTGTTGGGGATCCATTCAACGAAGTAGGAGCTGTTCTTGTTCTGGATGTTGAGCATCTGCTCATCGACCTCCTTCATGGACATGCGGCCACGGAACATGGCAGCAACGGTGAGGTAGCGGCCGTGGCGAGGATCGCAGGCAGCCATCATGTTCTTGGCATCAAACATCTGCTGTGTCAGCTCAGGGACGGTGAGAGCTCGGTACTGCTGAGACCCACGGCTGGTGAGGGGGGCAAAGCCAGGCATGAAGAAGTGGAGGCGGGGGAAGGGGACCATATTAACGGCTAGTTTGCGAAGATCAGCGTTTAGCTGGCCAGGGAATCGGAGGCAGGTGGTGACGCCACTCATGGTCATGGAAACAAGGTGATTCAAGTCCCCATACGTGGGGGTGGTCAGTTTAAGTGTGCGGAAGCAAATATCGTACAAAGCTTCGTTGTCAATACAGTAACTCTCGTCTGTGTTCTCGACTAGCTGGTGTACTGAGAGGGTGGCATTGTAAGGCTCTACAACAGTGTCCGATACCTTGGGAGATGGGACTACACTGTAAGTGTTCATTATACGGTCCGGGAATTCCTCCCTGATTTTGGAGATTAGAAGTGTGCCCATACCTGGAAGGTAGCAAGAGAAGGGAGAGAAGGTACAGGTGTTAAAACGTTAAGTGAGTGTGCATGAGCCAGGGTACTGTCCCTCACATGACCACACCTACTGCACTTGGTTGACTTGATGGTACATTATTCAAACCCAAGGCCAGCTAGTTCCACGTCAACTGAGGGCTCTAGAATGAGGCCTAATAGACAGGACACCTCACTGCTGCTCACTAGTCGTACTTGAAAGGTAACTACAAATAGCTGGTACTCATCCACAACGGTAAAGACAACAGACAAACACTCCTCAGATGTATTCACACCCTCAGCCCGTAACACTGTTCTGAAATGACAGAAAGAAACATGCATCCACTACTCGGGTTCCTGCTTTTGCACAGTACAAAGATATCGCAGCACAAACCACTTTTCATACTAATTGCAGGTGTTGTCAGCACACACCCTTTGGACTCCACAAACATGATTGCACACATGCACAAGCAGTGGGAACCTCCTCCTTCCTCAAAAGAACCGGGTACATAGGAGGGTAGGCATCCACTGCCAAATTCTAAAGGACCATTATGTGGTCTACTCTTTGTAGATAACCTGGACGGTATCCAAGTGAGCCGTCTGTACCTGTTACAAGCAACTTTGTACCGCCACTCAGAGCATGCATTGTCTATCAATAGGTGTGTTAGAGAAGGCGGGCTAGTGGCTGGAGAAAGGACAGGGAGGACAGAAAGGGGGGAAAAGAAAAGACACCCACCTGATCCTGTGCCTCCTCCAAGTGAGTGGCACAGTTGGAATCCCTGAAGACAGTCACAGCCCTCTGCTTCCTTGCGGACTACTTCTAAGACCGAGTCAACCAGCTCGGCTCCCTCAGTGTAGTGCCCCTTGGCCCAGTTGTTCCCAGCTCCACTCTGACCTGTAGGCAAAGAGTACAGGGAGAGGAAAGGCAGCAGGAAGAAGGAAGAGGGAGGGAGGAGAGGGAGAGGAAAGGATTGGGGGGAGGGTGTGGGAGGGAGTGTAGGGGGACGTGGAGAGAAGGAAAAAACGATGGAAGTGGACTACATGTACAACTGAATGAAAGGTTTCAAAAAATTGATTGGGGAGAAGCTATTGTGTCTGAGCCAATGGGAGAACTGTTGTTCCAGCCAGGGCCCTGAACAATGGAGCACATTAGCAGGGCACCCACCATGTTGGGGTGGGATGCACACTTGCTCAACACAAAGGACCTAGCATGTGGTAACAATAGCTTCCCAATTAGTCATTGTGAGTTTTCAGAAGCTGTACCCACTCATACTACTACTGTAGTTTATGTAAGCAGCACTGCACGTTACAGACTGATGATGCTATGGAACAATGGGGATAATTAGAGCACCACCTGAAGAGCACGCAAGGAAATATTGATAGTACATGCTTCTTCAAAACCTACAAAATCCCAAACCACAGAGGGAGAGGCACCCCACAACTGGCTACTACAGAAGCCAGACCAGAGAGGGGGATAAGAGTCTAGGGGCAGGAAATGAATCTGACCACACTAACCAAAAGCCTTTCAAGGCACCATCCAAGCATCCCTAGGCAGCTCTGTGACTCACTGGGAACAATAGCCAAGCCTACACAACACCTGTCACCGGGCAGGAAGGGGAGGTGGGCTCAGGTGAGTATTCTCCCTCTACAGAGGTCTGCTTCTCCCCCCTAGTGGCACACTTACCAAACACAAAGTTGTCTGGTCGAAAAAGTTGTCCAAATGGCCCTGACCTGACCGAGTCCATTGTGCCTGGCTCCAAGTCGACTAGAACGGCACGAGGCACATACTTGCCACCAGTGGCCTCATTGTAGTAGACATCGATCCTCTCCAGCTGAAGGTCCGAGTCTCCTCCATAAGTGCCAGTGGGGTCTATGCCATGCTCATCAGAGATCACTTCCCAGAACTGTGGGGAGGAAAGAAATAAGTGCCAGAGAGGAGAAGGGGAGAGTAAGGGGAGAGTAGAGGAGATGAAAGGAAAGAAGGGAGGGGAGAAGTAGGAGCATACTGGGAGAAATATCAGAGTGGAGCAGCAAACACGGCTCCTATACAGCACGGCAAATCACCACTGCCCGAATAATTCTTAAAGTCCCCAACACCGCTACGGATGGAATCCAACTTCGGACGGTTGCTAAGCAGAGGCTACCGCACAAGGCCACGGCACAAAAATAATGTACAAGCTATTGGAACTCCACGTGTGAAGGAGACAGGTTATATTTATCCGCTCCATAGCGGGTAGCCCTGGCACCGACAGTCCATACGTACCTTGGAACCAATTTGGTTGCCGCACTGGCCAGCTTGCAGGTGGACAATTTCACGCATTCTGCAGAAGAGGGAAGAACACCGAGAAACTTAGAAACCGCTAGGCGAGGCGAGAGCTTATTACTGTGCACCAAAATACGCGCAGCGAGATTTTATATGTAAGTGAAGTACTGAGATGCTGATCCGACCAATGAGAGTGCAAGCTAAATTTAGCATTAATTTTATGACGTAATTTACATTGCATCGCGTGAGCACAAACGTTTACGGGCGGATCGGATCCCGGACGCGATTTTTTATCTGACGTACACTTTCTGGACTTAGGCTGGGGGGGCACGTATAGTCACGTGATTTAGTGTGTGTGGTCACGTGGTTTTATTGCATAGGTTTTGTGTAGATTGTAGATAGTGGAGGTGTAGCTGTAGATACCTTGTACACTTACTCACTCTTTTGCTTTGACAAAGTTGACAAGGTTGACAGAGTTGACAGGGATCATGTGGAGAGAACGGACCCAGCGCGCTATCACTTCCGGAAGCCATACAAGTGCCCGCTCTGTCACGCCCGCGGTCACGCGCTATGCCACGCCCCCAAAATCCTTACGCACCTGCATAAAGAAAAGGAGGGGCTGTTAGATGCTGCATCTGACACAGCAATAGCGGTAAAATCTCGCGGGGTATCGTTTAGCGGTAAAAGACAGTCCAATAGAAAACAAAGCGGCAAACGTCAAAGTCTCGAAGCGCTATATACAAAAATGAAACGGCGGGAATTCCTAGTTTGTCACAGTCAACTGAACAGAATGGCTGCTAGTATCATTGAACTGGCCAGTATTCTTGCAGGCGACTCAGACCAGCTTATCAACTGGTTCCAAACCAGGGGCCTGATTGCTCAGCAGAAGGTCTGCCCAGCCTGCAGTCACACGATGGAGATCCAATCCAGGAGCGACATCACAGAAAAATACAGGTGAGACTGCATATACACGCAATACAAAATGCGGGTATTCGTACACTAATACATAATATCTACGTTTAGGTGGAGATGTCCTGTCTCCACTTGTAAACAGTCTGTCAGCCTCCGGAGTGGGACATTTTTTGAGAAGTTTCGGTTGTCCCTGAAGCAGTGGCTGGTTTTATTTTACTAGTGGGCTAGGGAGTACCCTGTAACCGATGCTGCTGAGGAGGCTGAAGTGGACAGGAAGACGGCCATCCAGGCCTACCAGTACTGCAGGGATGTGTGCAGCTGGAGGCTTTTGAACCAAGATGCACCACTGCAGCTTGGAGGGCCAGGTGTGACAGTACAAATTGACGAGTCTCTGTTGTCACAAGCCCAAGGTATGTTGTCCATAAATCTGTAACCACAGTAAAATTATTAATCCAATCTTTTGCAGTACCATCGTGGGCGTGCCCCCAGAAATGAAGTGTGGGTGTTTGGGATGTGCGATGTAAGCCAGACACCAGGACTTGGTGTTATGTGCATCATTCCCAACCGTACAGCAACAACACTGTTGCCAGTTATGCAGAGGCATCTCTGCAGTGGAACAATAGTCCACAGTGACCACTGGGCTGCCTACAGCAGGGTGCAGCAGCTGCCTTCAGTGTCCACACACAACACAGTGAACCACTCCCTTCACTTTGTTGACCCAGTGACAGGAGTCCACACACAGAATGTGGAGTCCTATTGGAACCGCGTGAAGGGAAAATTCAAGCGGATGAAGGGTGTCCATGAGGAGATGCTGTCGTCCTATCTGGACGAGTTCATGTGGAGGGAGAGACATGGACGGACAGCATCTGCAGCTCTCACCAGCCTCTTCCAGGACATCAGTTTGTGGTACCCCCAGTAGATGGTTACGGGGCAATGGGCCCACTTTTGATTTCATTAAAACCAGCTTTTTTCAAAGCTCCCTTTCTATTACTTTCCTTTTCTTCCTTTACAAACCAGCTTTTTTCAAAGCTACCACTAATCCAAAAGATAATGCCTTCCACTGAGTCCCACTCTGGAGCTCTTGGCGTTTGAAACAACCTGAGCCCCAATTGTTGGCTTGGGGTAACCTCAAAGGTTGTTCAGCTTGTTGCGGCTGGCCTTGGGAAAGCTTGGGCTAGGGCAAGCACCTAGAACAACTTGATCACCAACTTTATTGCCTAGCTATACGGATTACAACATCTAACAGCCCCTCATGCAGGTGCGTATGGATTTTGGGGGCGTGGCATAGCGCGTGACCGCGGGCGTGACAGCGCGGGCACTTGTATGGCTTCCGGGAGTGATAGCGCGCTGGGTCCGTTCTCTCCACATGATCCGTTGACAGAGCTGACAAAGTTGACAGATGGGCGGCACCGGTCCTGGACGGGCGCCGCCCATCTAGTGTAGCTGCTGGTGTAGATTCTAGCAGTGGAGGTATACAGTCCAATCGCCAGAGACCGGAAGTCAGCATAGTGCGTGTACAAGTTTAATTTAGTATGCAAAACGCATTACGTCATAGACGTGCGAGCAAAGAAAATCCACCGATTTTTGGCTCTTGTTTCAGTGGGCTTTTCTCGCTAACCGTGTAATATTTTGGAAGCGGACCTTTTTTGCAGCTGAGAACGGGTGTTCTGGAATCGGTCTTTGCAAACTGCACATTTCTGGCATTAACCAGAATGGAGCTGCATTCCAGGAGACTCAGGTACCTACAGATCGACGGTTACAACACCGTGTATATACCATGTCCGAATAGCGGTTCTCCAAGACTATGTGGACTGCCGAGCTAGACTAACGTACATCAAAGGCAGTTGCTGCCACATGAAAAAAAGTAAGCTGTTCTACAGTAGGGTTTACGAAATATCAATGGTTGAAATATGGACAAGTTTATGTGTAAACCGCAGTGAATAATGTACACCAACAGCATCACACATTAAGTACCAAGTTCCAAATCCGTAGTCATGGCACTACTAGTGTCACTGTCTTCCTCTGTAGTATACTCTTCTTAAGTCTAGTGTATATCTCCATGTCTACTTCTCTCTTTAGGTCCATGTTGTCTCTGTGTCACTTTCAATGCCAAAAAGTCTCTCTGGCTAGGAGGATTCATGCTTAAACTAAACTGATTACACTAGCCAATGACATTTACTTTCCAGCAAATGTTTCAGTATCTATACAAATGCCATCATCAGTGCAATGTAACAAGAGACACACACTGGAGCAACTACAACAAAGATGTGGAATCTTAAATGTACACTAAAACAAGTAATCATACACATGCGTTAGAATACATCTGTTCCTGTTCAATGATTGTTCAATAATTCGTTGGTAGAACAAATGTGAACTGACTCCAAGCTGAGTCTAACGTGGTGATCCAAGTCATGGGCTAGTGTTGCTACATTCTCCCACTCAACAAGATGACCACAGTACCATGTATGTTCCACCAGAGCTGGAAATCAGCTGTCCTAACAGCTCTCTTATGTTCATCAAGTCAACCTCCTTACCATATGTTTCAATTTGGCCATTTCACTCACTCCACCTCTCCTTTCTCTCCCTATTTACTGAGGCATCCTTTACAAATGAACCCATGTATAGCAATGCTTTCACTCCCTATTTACTGAGGCATCCTTTAACACAGTTTAGAAATGAACCCATGTATAGCAATCACCGTGGTCAGCACCCTCTAGTCTTTCTCTAAATCTAGAAAAGTCAACAAATCAGTCCAAGTTTTCTCTGTTTTCCCATACAATGTCCAAAACAGGATACCTATCTCAGGCATGCTTTTACATGCTGTTAATGTACCACACACAGGGGTGCTTCTCTGTCATCATTAGGACTAATGATATCAGCCTGCATGCCTGTAATCTTACACCTTTTGTTACTTATAGTACATGGTAGTTTACAGCTGCGAATGCACTGCAAAAACAGAATTGTTCCTTTAACAAAGACCTTTGTCATGTGAGTTGCACTTGTGTAACCATGTCCATACTTTATTCCCATGTAGTACACAATCACAACATTTCCTTGTCATGTGGCCACAGTACAGCCCACAACAGCTGTGATGATATCATTTGTAGTATATGAGAGTACAATTTACATATATCTGCAACTCACATGACAAAGGTCTTTGTTAAATGAACAATGTCCTTTTGCTGTGTGTAACACGGACTTTTATTGTCTCTGTCTGGGTAGAGGTCTTACTGATATCATCCCAGCATAACCTGCAAATACATCTCTCCAGTTAGACAACAACAGAGGGCTCATGTATACTGAGATTTTCAAGCAAGTTGCATCATTCCATGAATTTGAGTGGAAGGATTGCATGCTTTGCAGAGAATGCAAAGCTGGTTTGGTCGGCCTTGGTGAATGGTGGATGTAACTACTCTTACCTGTGTATTTCTGGATCTTGTTGTGATGGTTCTCACTCTGTTGAGTGATAGTACTACATATAAGTGTTTACACGTGCAGTGTACTCTTCTACATTGCCTCTCCAAGTGGACTAGTGATTTGTATTACGTGTGACGTACACCAAAACGCATGGTGCTGTTTGCATGTAAATAACGGTAGAACAAGTCCAAATTTCATGGTAGAGGGGAGCTAACATTAAGCTATTAGTGTAGTCAATAAGGAATGGTTTCGTTGGGGAGAACCGACGTTCGGACGGTAAACGTAAAGGTCCCTTACTTCCGGGACAAACTGGATGGTACGGCTAGACAAAGGCTACGGCAGTCTAGGACATGGCTATTGTTCAGCTCTGTTTGCGTATCGGCTGTGGAAGGGTTGAAGAACCGTTCATATTAGTTTGTAGGAGATTGCTTGGGTAGTTCTAGAGATATGATGGTTCAAAAACGCATCGCAAAAATATCAACAAAACCGCAAAACATGGAGAGCGACCGGAAGTACATCCGCCTTATAATTAAAAGCGCACGTTGGCGATTGGACTGTATAGCTGCTGACTGCTGACTTGCTGCTAATTACATAACAAGGTGGAAGACTCGAAGAGAATTGAATGGACAGGTAATGTTTGATATAATATTCGCGTACAGTATAGTCTACTAGTATACAACACACAACTTGAATAGACAACACAAACTTCGCTTTGTCTGAGCACTTGGATCATCATCAAGAGGACGTTTGGGAGGCCTACCACTCGGACCTAGTTTACTTCCCTTTGTGACTCCTTCACGCCTTCTGGATATGGCAGTTGGCTGGACGTGCATATGTCTTGTCCCAGAAGCCTTTCGAACGCCATCAAAGACCTGACAATCCCGCCAAACGATCTATTTCCCCCATCTACAATCAAGTTTGCGCATGCGCATTTCGTCTAGCGTATACGTTTGTCCAGAGATCAAGTCCAGAAAGTGTACGTCAGATAAAAAATCGCATCCCGGACAGGATAAGAATCCGAGCATTTTTGCAGAGTGTACTGTCCAAGTACGATAAGGTGTTATGAGGAGACACAAGTATTTCCAGCTATGGTCCACCTAAATGCAATTATTGAGGGTGAATAGGGTTCTTCTAGGGTGCTTAAAGAGCGCTTAGCAGAAACAGACACATGTCAAGAGAAAACTCTGCACAACAAACAAACATTTTGTAAGTCTTAGAAGTGATAAGTTGATAATGAGGTCTCCATTTGAGACCAGCAGATACATTCAGACCGAGATCCTTTTCCACATATTTAGAGACAATCAGTTTGTTATTCAAAAATGTAGGAGAAAGACCAGTTTTGTAATGAACAACAGAACATTTATTTCGTTTAGAAAAAGGTTCCAAGACAGACACCACCCAAAGAGTCTTGTCAGATCATTCTGAAGAAGTGTGCAATCTTGCAAAGAACAGGCATCAAACACTTGGCATCATCTGCAAAGAGCAAGACGTTTGAGGACACTGATAATGTTGTAGGAAGATCATTGAAAATAGGGAACAAAAGTGGACCCAAAATACTTCCTTGTGGAACACCAGAAATGACAGGTAAGTTATTAGAATTAGATTGACCAATAGAAACATACTGAACTCTTCAGTCAAGTAGATTATCAGTGATGCCAGCAGTGTCTTACAGCAGTGACATCTACGCATGCGCCCACCAGTAGGCGTGGCCGTTAAACTTCCGCTCACGGCCAACCTTTTTCCGCCATGTTCCACGCGACATGATGTCAGGGCCATTGTGATTTCCCTTACCCTTTATACCCGGATGACGGCTAAAGCAGTCATTAGCGCGTATGTCGTTAATGACGAGTGACGGGTATAGACGTCATAGCCAACTACGCGCGAGCGCTGCTTCAGTAACGGTTCATTCCAGCTGCGGAGTGCGTAGTAAACATTCCAATACTACTTGTGCATTCAGTGGAGTCTTGTAGTTTTGAACTGCACCCCAACCAACTGTACAACCCGCTCAACAAGAACATTCATTTGCTGTGGATAGAGGTAAACGCAAGCTATTAATAATGATAACAAGTACTATGACAGTACATAATACTCTGGGCTTAGAGTGGAGGGGAACTGTATGAGAGCTTCTTTTACTGGAGCCGAGGTCCTTCTTCTCTTGGATGAAGAAGGAGAGGACGGGGAACTGGAGGATGTCTTCTTTCCAGGAAGTGATGAGGAATTTGGGCTGCCGGAGGAAGAGATTGGCATGAACAGGTAAGCAAAAGTCAGAATACTACAGCCACAGTGCTATAGTTGAATACTTACTCCTCTACACATTTCAGCTTTGACGATGATGGCAGTAGAGATGACAGGTGAGGTACATACACAGTGTACTCATTTTGCTAAATTTACCTTTGAAAGGTTGCATAATTATGAAAGTGTTGTAAACAATTACATGCACATGTACTTCCCATAGTGATATCCCCCTTGAAGATCCTCCCACTAGTGACATTCCTCCTGATGATCCTCCTTACAGCCCTCTCAACACTTCAGACAGTGATGTTCCTCCTGAAGACATGGAAAGGTAAAATAATATACCCTATGACAGCAAGTTAGCTGCAACATGTGTATGCTTTTTCACACCTTTTACATACGGTACTGAAGTGTTACATTTCTACAAGGATACATGTACCTATACATGCCTTCAAAGATAACATACGAACAGTGAAAAACAAATACATGCGCATGTACTCCCTGTAGTGACATCCCTCTCGAAGACCCTCCCCCCAGTGAGATTCCCCTTGATGACAGTGAAACCCTTCTTGACAACCTCTCTGATAGTGATCCTGAGGAAACGGAAAGGTAAAGCACATTCTCGCCAAGGTTTGGGTGTAACATGTATATGCCTTATTCACTCCTCTTTCATACAGTATTGAGTGCATCAAGTGGTCATCATCACTAAAGGCTGTGACAACACAGCCCTTCACTGAAACGCCAGGACCCAAAGCACCACTTCCTTCCTCCCCATTTGGTATTTTCAGCCTATTTTTTACATCAACACTACTGCAGTACATTGTGCTGCAGACCAACCAATATGCCTTAGAGTGTATGGGAGGAGAGAGGTTTCACAGATGGGAAAAGGTAACAATAGAAGAGCTTCAAGCCTACATGGGATTCATGATATTGATGGGAATATGTCATCTACCATCAATATATCATTACTGGAAAACAGACGAATTTTTCTACTACTCACCTGTTGCAAAAAGGATATCCCGAGACAGATTCTTTGAGCTTCACCGCTATTTACACTTTGTGGAAAATAGCACTCTTTCTCCTCCTGGTAACCCTGAGTATGACAAGTTGGGAAAAATAAGACCAATAATTGCAAGGTTGCTAACGACATTTCAATTGGTTTACTGCCCTCACATGACTATGAGTGTCGATGAAGCAATGATTAGATTCAAAGGTCGATCGTCTCTAAAGCAGTATATGCCTAAAAAGCCCATAAAGAGAGGAATAAAGGTATGGGCAATATCTGACTCCCTAAATGGCTATTTGTCAGATTTTGAGGTATACACTGGCAAAAAGTCTAACACCACTCAAAAAAACTTGGGAGCAACCGTAGTAAAAACACTAACTCGTGCTTACACAAACACATACAGACACATATATTTTGATAATTATTTCACTAGTATAGGATTACTTCTGGACCTTTTGAAGTCTGGCCTGTACGCATGCGGCACAATGAGAGCTGACCGTAGAGGTTTCCCAGAAAAGCTAAAATCTGTGGCAAAGAAAGGGTTCAAAGAGCGGGGAGAAAGCCAGACATACCAACGTAAAAATCTCACAGTGACAGTATGGCAAGATAATAGGACTGTATGTGCAGCAGCTACTAATGCAGACCCTACCAGTACATGTTATGTGTTACGAAAGAATAAAGATGGTACACGTAGCAAAGTCAAATGTCCCAAATCAATTGCCTTGTACAATCAACACATGGGTGGCGTTGATCGAAATGACCAGCTAAGGGGATACTACCATGTGAGACTTAAGTGTAGAAAGTACTACAAATACATCTTTTGGTTTCTATTTGATGTAGCAGTTACCAATAGTTTTATTCTTTACAAGCAATACATCAACACAAATATGAAAAGTGTGATTACCTTTCGTACTGACCTGGCAAGAGAGCTCATTGGAGAATACTGCAGCCGTAAGCGTCCTGGCCGTCCATCCGTCTCTCAACCAGTCAAACGGTTTTGTACTGCACACTTTCCTATGCGAGGAGCAGACAAAGGTCGCCGCTGCTACTACTGTTACAATTACAAAAAGCAGAGGCACCAGACAGTATGGTATTGTAAAGATTGTGACCACTTTCTCTGCCATAATGGCAAAGACGATGACTGCTTCTTGCAGTACCACCTCCACCATGTCATCAGAGATGAACACAACGTCTAGTTTGTCATCTCACTTTTTGTGTACTCACTTACATGCTCTTCTACTATGAGCATTGCACTTACCCTCCATACATGTACAGAGTCACTCATGCAGATACTACATGCATACCAAGCCATGTACGTGAGTGCCATCCCCTACCTAAGCTCGTTCATCATCCCTACTTGTCATATGTAAATGTGCTCATCTCCATTCACCCATGTTGTGTATCTATGTCCTTAGCACTCCACTGTTGTCTGTGTGTAATCTACATTTACTCTTCATGAACAGTCCATAGATGGAGGGATGCAACTTGGTACTACAGGTTTCTCTTGCATTTACACAAAATTAGGCATTATAATCTCATTCCCCCTGTCCTCCCACTTCCTTCCCCGTTTTGCTCACCTACTCCCTCCCCTGCCTACCTGCCTCCCTCTTCCCACTCTACCCCCTCACTCCCTTACTCTCTCTCCTCCCTCCATTCCTCTATCTCTTTCTCCCTCCCTCCTTTCAACCCATTTGCTCTTTACTTCCTCGTTTATTCCACTTCTCTCTCATTCAAGACGCCAGCTGCGTTCACTTACCTTACTTTGGCACGTATCCTCGTCTCTGCTTCGTGTAGTAGCAATCAAAACGGCGCTTTTCCTCTGGAATATCATTCTAGGAGCTTCTAATCCAGTCTGGGCCTGTCCATTGACGGGCAGAGCAGTCGAAAGATTAGTAGAACACGTGCCGCGTTAAATACGCAATTAATTCCGTTACACGTGAACTCGCGCAAGCGCGCTATTCCGGGTATAAAGGGGAAGCAGGAATCAAAGCTGTGCAATTCAGCTGGGTCACTGTATTCAGAACGTTTTCCAAAAGAAACTTGCTCGCGCCAAAGTAATGTCAGCCGAGACGGAAAAGGTGCCATCGGAGAGCTCTGGTTGTGGTGGGATGGGTATTGATACGGCGCGTCTCATTCGGGATGGCACGAAGCCAAACTGGACCAAAGACTTCCCAGTCATCGGAGAGGGCACGCTCATCTTTTCCATCCAGCGCAGCACTGCATTCTCCATCGTCATCCGACCGAAATTGAAACCTCATCAAGCGGGAGCCGACCAGTGGATAGCGCTGGAAGTGTGTAAACATTCAGCGAGTTTTAAGATCCACATTAACGGGAAAGCAGAGCAACTGAAGGAAGTACGAGGAACCGTTAACAATGAGCATGTCGGCTACGAACAAAACCGAAAAATTTCGTATTGGTTCAGCTACGATCGTGATCTGCTGACGTTGAAGTACGGCAAAGGTTACTGCATGGAGGAGACAACGCTCATGACGTACCGATTTCTTACCGGAAATGAAGTGGAGGACGAGAAAGTACGAGAGAAGCTTCAATACCTTTTCAGCCCGACCGTACGCCGACTCATTGAGCAGTACGATATTGAGCCGATGAAAGAGTTGGTCGAGCGGTATGCAGCTCACTTTCTCAAAGATGGCTTTCGTGGGTGCACTCTGAGTGCCATGTTTCCTACATGTTCTGGCAACGCATTGGACACAGAATCTGAGACCCTGGCTACATCCGTCATCGACATTGAGCACCAGGTTAGCTTTAGCAAGGATCCATTTGTGTGCAACTGGTCTCCATTTGTGCTAGACAGCTCAAGAGTTAATCTGTTTGAGTTGGATGACAATAACTTCACCTTTTCGGCTAGCCTGCCTCCAGCCTGCTTGGAGCTCTATTCAAATGTCACTGCTCCAAATGTTGACCTGGACTGGTCCCCTACACCCACCAAATACTGCCTTTCTGACGCGATTCGCTACAGCCTTAAAGGCCCCAGTGGAAAGCTCTACCAGAAATTGAAGTCCAAGACAGATGAATTTGGAGATTTCAGTCAAACCTACCTGCGTGTAACACTGGGTACCAACCGTGGGAGCTCACCAGGCATACCATATGTCCTGGAGATATGGCCCACTAACCACGGCAGTCCCATCCACAACCACGGCAATGCATACGCAGTGATTAAGGTGCTACACGGTGGCCTGACTCTCAAGATTTTCAACAAGCATGCAGACAAGCCCGATTATCCGTCGTTGAAAACTTTCGATGTCTGGGCTGGTGATGTTACGTGGATCTCCCCAAACTGGTTCCAAACCCACCAGCTGTGGAACAGCACTGCTGACTACTGTGCCACTGTCCAGTGTTACCAGTATGGCACTAATGACTTCACACATTGGCCCTACTTTGATTACGTGGCAAACACTCAGGTGATTAATGAGTTCCTTCCAACCAGTGACTACACCTTTCATGAGATGGAAGCCATGGTGATGAAGGAATTCCAAGAATATATGGACAAAGGTCCACAGTGACATTTCAGCAAACAATAGTAGAAGTGACTAAAATAGTTATAATTTGAATAATGTTAATGCAGTTATAATAAAGACCAAAACCATTTGATTTATAGATTAATCTTACCTGTCCAAGTGTCAGGCTCTTTCATTGCTCTCTAACTTGGGATGCAGGTAAAACAAAAGCTCACCAATCTAATGAATTATTCATGTATGCAGTAACTGATTGACCATGAATATGTAAGCACTGGAAAACATTGTGTGAGGTCTAGAGTGTTCCTTGAATCATGGAAATCATGCCCTAGGTATCACTTTCTGCGAGAGCATGGTTAAATATTAGTATGGGTACAATAGTAAGGCCGGGAGCAATGAAAAAGCTGTTCAGCAAGAAGCCATTTGGTCCAGAGTATTGTAGAGCTGTATAGAAGCAATGTTGTTGGCAGGCTGAGTAGAGCAAACTGTACGTGACTCTTTCAGGGGCAATGTAATTCCCAGACATGCTACAGGGTTGGAGAGAGTTGTGAAAGTCACTGTACTGCAGGATGGGGTGTATCTTGTCCTCTCATTCTCTTGCCTCTTCATTTCACCATCTTCTTGTGAACTGCAAGTTTGATTTATTGAACTGCAAGCTCTAACCTCCAGCATTCTATTCAAACACCACAAAATAATGGGATCAACTTGTTTGTTTTCAAACGACACATGCTGTCAGATGATGAACAGAAAGTCTTATTATGTTTTGTGCCTGAAGTTGGCTGCATAAATCTAAAGCTACAGTTTTGGTCACTCAGGGAGCCATTCCTCTCAGTGAGCAAAGCAAATCAAGACACAAGCGCCACTGCAAAAACAGAATTGTTCCTTTAACAAAGACCTTTGTCATGTGAGTTGCACCTGTGTAACCATGTCCATACTTTACTCCCATGTACTACACAATCACAACATTTCCTTGTCATATGGCCATAGTAAAGCCCACAACAGCTGTGATGATATCATTTGTAGTATATGAGAGTACATTTTTGAATATATCTGCAACTCACATGACAAAGGTCTTTGTTAAAGGAACAATGTCCTTTTTGCTGTGAGGTAAACTAGTGAGCACTAGACAGAGTTTCACAGAAAGAGTTCTTGTCCAGGGATTATGATATGAAGGGGTCTGTTCTGAAGTCCTATATTTGCAATATTTTGTAACTCTTGAGTGGCTTGCCATTGGCTACAGGAACAAGGTTGTGAGAGCTGAGCTGTTTAGCAGGAGAATAATACTCTTCCATCACAGCAAAAACGACATTGTTACTTTAACAAAGACCTTTGTCACATAAGTTGTAAGGCCATGTAAACTGTACTCTCAAACACTATAAATATTATCATCACAGCCATTTTCGGCTGTGTCATGGGCCACATGACAAGGAAATGTTGTGATTGTGTACTACATGCGAGGGAAGCATGGACACAGCTGTGCAGGTGCAACTCACATGACAAAGGTCTTTGTTAAAAGAACAATTCTCTTTTTGCAGTGTGCATACAGCTCATTACCAAACGCTAGTGGGTAAGAATTGCATTGGGATCACTGATGACCTGCTTCAGGTGTAGTGTAATGGCCTCCAGTTCAACTTTCACTGAACGTGTGAATTTAAAGAGGACTTTTGAGGGGAATGACAGTAGCCAAATGAGACATATAATTTTTTTTTTTTCAAACAACAAAGAGTACTGGGAGGGCTATATAGAGACAAGTACTGATCAGCACAGATTAGATGAAGGCAGTATCCTGGAATTGTTAGACAACTGTACCACAAAGTAACATCCACATAACACCAGGTATCATTTCTCATGATCTCAAGAGTGAGCACACCCCTTCCTTATTCATTTCAAGGTAGTAACGCAGGGTTCTTGTACATCTCAACAACTATGGCTGGGCTCATTCCTACACTGTATCTGCTTGGGTTGGTGATTGTGGTGATCATCAGATGTACCAGTCCTGCTGCTCAAAACTATTAAATTAATAATGTGTCAGACTGGCATATTTATCACACTATATAATGATACTGTGACCAAGGCATTGCATACATGTACAATCGTCATGCATTTTGACTACTTCCTTGTGCAGTTAGCAACACATAGTTAGTGCACTTTTAATTATGTGTGTATTCATGACACATTGTAACACTGGAAAGTTCACAACATTCTAATGAACCACAAATAAATAATTGTATCCTCACATTCCATCTACTAGAACAATAGTGTGGTTCGAGGCTTAGTTCTCCAGACCAGCATGCCCAGGCCACGCCAGTGGCACAGACGCTGGAGTGGAGATGGACTGGAGGGCACTGGTGAGGTACAGAGGACCTAAGGTGGTGGTCAGGGTTGACTGCAGGTCAGACTGGGTCTGCCTGTGACAGCTGTGGAGAGACAAACACAGTATCCTCCAACACAGCCCACAATGCAGGATGTTATTACTCACCACTTGAGCAGGAGAGAACTGCACACAACAGACACTGAGCTGAAGGCCATCACGAGGCTTGCTATCCACGGCTGCAGCACAATGCCAAGGGGAACAAATACATTGTGAGAAGTCAGTGGCTGCCACCACATCCTGTCCTGAGGGGAGGGAGGAAGACTGGGGGGAGGGAAAGAAGGAGAGAAGAGGAGAAAGTGCCCACAGATCGAGGGCATGAAGAGTCAGTGGCTGGAGAGCTAGCAGACACAGCAACACTGATAGACACAGGTCACACAATATCCTTTGGTGTGCTCTGTGGTCCATTCTATCACCCACACTGAAACTACTCAGCTACAGAGACTGAGAGCATAATTGATTGTCAAATGCACCCACAGCAAAGAAGACAGTATCTACCGAAGATGGGAGAGAGATACATGGTCCAAGCAAACTTTCCCTGGGTCTTAACCTGAGGTGATGCTGCCCAAAATCTCTCTCAATGCAGAGGTGGCTACTGAAGCACTTCAAACAGCAGTGGAATGTGAGGACATCACTCATCAATGTTTTGGCCTCATTCATCTTCTTGTCCACCTCTCAGCTCCTCACTGCTTCATTCAATGTGCGGGTGCCTACCTATGTATATTTCTATCACAATGAAACTGCCACACATCCTACTATGAAGCACTGTCTCCTCAATGCGCCCACAGTGGAGTACTTTGGTAGTGAGCACTTGCCCTTTGCTCTGTTGGCCCTCACAGTAATGGTACTCCTGGTGGTGCTACCAATGTTGCTGCTCTTTCTCCACCCTCTTCGCTGCTTCCAACGCTTGCTGAACAGGCTCCACCTCAACTCTCATGTATTGCGTATATTCATGGACGTGTTCCAGGGCACTTTCAAGGGCAGGACAAATGGTACCAGAGACTATTGCTCATTCTTAGGCTTCCTCCTCCTCAGCGGGTTAGTGTTGCTTGGGATGTTTTCATGGACTCTCTCCAGTTTCAATAACCACCATCTTCATCCTCCTGTACTGTGTCCTCTTCATTATATTCCAGCCATACAAATGTCATTGTCGTTACTATATTACCATTGCTATGGGAACTGCTCTGCTCTCTGGAAACTGGGGTGGTGTCATCGACATATCAATTATTGCAGGAATGAGGTTACACCCCTTCCTCACTTGTTTCAGGGTAGTAACGCAGGATTCTGGTATATCTCCCAATAAGTGTGGCTGGGCTCATTCCTACACAGTGCCTGCTTGGGTTGGTGACTGTGGTGATCATCAGATGTACTAGTCCTGCTGCTCAAAACTCTTATAGTAATAGTGTATCAGGTTGGCACATTCATCACACTTGTATAGTTATACTGTGACTGAGGTATTGCATACACTGTACGTGTACATGCATGTTAACCATTTCTTTGTGCATGCGGTTAGCAACAAATAGTGCACTCTTGATTATGTGTGTATTCATGACCCACTGGAAAGTTCGCAACATTCAATGATAAATAATTGTATCACTAAGTTGTGCGGCTGTGAGGGCGTGGCTAGACCATGTGCAGTATTTATGGCTGGACGGATCGTGCGCACCAAGCCTAGCGCCTAGCCCAGCTAGCCAGCAGAAATATTCGTAGAATTGCATTTTATCCACTACCCTTCAGGCCTTTGAGCCCATGACTGATAGGAAAGAGTGGACGTGAATAGGTGGGCGTGCCTACGAAAGCAGTCGGAGACCCTTTCTAATGGTCACGTGCGAAAAAGGGGGAGGGGAGAAACGGCACGGAAACTGGAACGCCAGGCACGCAGATTTACAACATTCTAACACCCGCGCCAACATTCCAACGTCGATTCCATTAGGATATAGCCCCGTTCCCAGGCCGCAAAAATCAACGGCCTGGTACCCACTGCACGCGTTTTAATGCGCATGCTCGCAGTATCAATTATTCAAATAGGTATACGGAAACATACGCGGAGTAAGTATACGAAGGCCATAAAGGTTTGTTGTCTCTGAAGCGGTTTTGAGCCTGGTCCATAGCCTCGGCCACCCTCGATTTTAGCGTTAGTTAATATCGAGGGTAGCCTAGCATCGAGACTAGCCTCGTTCTCGAGCCGCGAAAACGAACAATAATTTACTGAGATAACCGGATTCCCCAGATTCTGGGGAATGGAGCGCATGCGCATGCAGTGAGTACCAGGCCGTTCATTTTTGCGGCCTGGCAACGAGGCTAACTAGGATATAATATGCACCAGACCCTTTCCTTTAGAAAGGGTCTGGGGGCCGAGACTCTCAGCGGATGTACCGGACCCGGTGACCTATGAATTTCAGAAGCTATCACTAGTTAGATGCAGTCATCAATGGGGCGAGTTTGAGCGAGCGCTTGGTTTGCTCTAGATTGACAGACAACAAAGATCTCAAAACAGAATGGTTTTATGAACTTTCACACGTAAGAACGGTGATGATTGTGTTGTACTTTGTGCCGTAGTGGCGTATAGCAAGGGTGGTTCTAGGGGGGTTCCAAGTATCATAGTACATGTGTGCTGCTCTTCATTTGGTAGTCTTGTACCAAGGCTTTCCCAGGTCGTGAGAGTACTGCTCACATCGACGAGAGAGAAAATCTCTCATGTTTACAAGTTCTCAGGTTGACCATAGATAGTATAGACAAGGAAGGTTACTTGTCTATACTGGTTGACGAGAGTGCTCACGATGACGGGAGCTGAAACCTCTCATGCCAGTTGACGTGAGAGGTTCTCAGGTCGTTGTGGAATTTTGTTACTAACAGCGTGCCATACTGATAGGCCCGCTGTTCCCAGACCCTTCAAACTTCAAAGTTCAAGATTCACGAATCAGCCTGCGTGAGATGATAACATACAAGAATAGGTTGGGGATTAGGATACATAGGCCTGTATCAGACACACATTGGACAAGTCCTTGTAAGAATCAAAATGATTGTAGAGAAGTTGACTATTAGTATGCAGGAGTTCTTTCTTCATTGTCCTTCCGCACAGGAGGAGGAAGGGTCTGGGGAAGTGCTATGCATTAGGGACCAGCATATTATTGAGCACAATCAGACAGTCTTAGCATTGAGCATGATGCTAGTATAATCAGTACATTTTGGAGACATTTTCCGCCCCACGCCTGGGTCTGGCCCAACAGCGCATTGTGTGTGTGGTCAACTATGGTGTCCAAGCTGTGTGAGGCCAAGTAGCTCACTGATGTGTCTATACATCTTGTGCAGTAGGCAGTAGCACAAAGATACTAGCAGCAGTTGTGAGGCAGCCTCTTGTAAGCAATCTTTGAAGTGTGTTATGTACATGGTAGTGAGCATAATTGAGACACTACAGGAGCATAATGGATAAGCAGCACAGCATAGCATAACCGTAGCATGTATGGAGCATAATATGCTGGTCCTAGCCTAGTTCCTAACGCCTAGGTAATGCCGGTCCCTTCCCTGATTCGCTGGAATTTCAATTGTTTATTTAGTGTCACTTCACTGAAGTGGCTGTGGTTGATAGGTCAATGAGCAGGACTAAAAGCTTTTTCCACATGGGTCATCTTGCCAATGACAACCGTCCCGGCTGCCAACTGGACTTGGCAACTGAGATATACTGGGCTTACAATACACTTGTGTGGCTTCTGTTACGTAACTGTGATCCGCATAAGAGCATAACCTGGCTGCTGTGGTTAGTACATCGCTGTTCCACTTTATCATGCGGTGTTGTTGGACATAGCCATTAGCCAATTACCCAGCCCTCCTCCCAACGCTCCTTGGCGCCGCTTTGCAGCGCTTACGGGGCTCCTTTCAATCTCACATTCCGGCGTGCGAAGGTATAGTCAATGTCTTCGCGTAAATAGAAGGGTCTGGGAACTAGACTAGGCCCGCTCTAGCTCGCCCCAATTATGTACTGTTTCCGGGTTCTGGAATCTTAGATGACGACGCGTAAAAGACAAAGCTGGTAAGAATGCGAGGAGAATTACCCGCGTGTTTAATAGGCCATGAATACCTAGTGACCGTGTCAATGGTCTTGATCTCGCAGGCATGGGTTGGATCACTCTTAGATAGATGAACTCACCACTACTGGATGTACTGTGACATTATACTCCTGCTGCTGCATTAGATTATAAAGGGGTAGCTCTACTTTATGGATGTATGTGTATCTTGGGAAACATTCTGGAAATTAATAACAAAATTGCCAATAATTATTTTATGTCAATTGTAGACACTACACGTAGTGAATAATACCCTGTAAAGAAGTTTGCATTCTGTCTTCTTTTACAGTGGAAGTAAACATACATGCACCTACACACACAATCCGGTCACAGTTGTGAAACTGAGAATGGTGTGTGTGGCCTGTTTGAGGGCAAAGAAAAGCAACCTATGCAAACTGATGTTCCTGATGTGTTTATGCACACTGATTGTTCTGTCAGTGCTGCTGAGGGGCTGGTCCAGGAGAGAAGCTTCACTGCGTCATGAAAACTGTACGTGATCTCCACATAATTATGTCATACATTGTACAGTGTATGTGTATGGATGACCCCACTGCCTGCTCTCTCCCTCAGATGCCATGCAGCTGGCCATCCTCCCAGCTCTGCCTGTGGTACCTGAGGGGACCAGTACACAGATAGTCTGTCTTGTGTCAGGTACACACTGATCTGCCACTCACTGTACAACCAGTGTTCTCCATGTGGATGCCTCTCCCTACACTGCATACCACAGATGATGCCCAAGTGTACTTGGAAACTCCCTCCCTACCTGCCTCACTCCGTGCCTCTGTTCGTACCTCCAGCCATGTGGGAGGTGTAGTGCTGACCATAGAGAGAGTGGCTGCTGGACACAGTGGAGTGTATACCTGTCACGCTACTGGGAGGATGGGCGTTGAGAGAACACAGAGCATGGAGCTCAAAGTTATGGCAGGTGAGATGTACATGATGATCGTGAAAAGATATCACCAGGGGCACCAGAGCTGGTCCGGCAGGTCAGGCAGTTGCAGGACCAAAGTTTGAGCTAAAAATATTAGCGCACCTGTGCATGCACGCTTGTGCGTGACACGAATCTCAGCTGGTTGATCAGAGATCGTAAAATATACTATTCCACACAGTGTATGACTGTCATAATAAAACATTGCCTCTGTAGCGCTATCAGAAGCGCTGAAACTTTCCTGGGGGAGCATGCCCCAGAACCCCCTCATCATGCGTTATCTTCTTTTGTACCTGATGGACCAATGCTAACAAGCTTCCATTGTGCCTGATTACCATGATAACGTTCTACATTCATTGCATGTGTAACACCTTGTTAGTGAACTATTTCATTCACCACACACTACCCAATGTATACTTCTGGATATGGATTAGTTTTCACTATATAGGACCTCAGACTTGACACTCATAATCTGTTTGAGGGCCATACCAACCATAGAGCATGGCATGTATAGTACCATATCAGCAGTCATTGCACACCACATGGATAATATCCCCTGCAGGTAGGAAATACTTGAGTTCTGAATCTGGCCAAATCTATTTTTAACACACTTTTGTTGTTGTACTGGTTAGCGAAATACCATTATTCAGTGGAATTTTTGCAAAGTGTTTCGTGGAAAAATGTTTTAAATGTCGTTCCAACTCGACGTGCGGCGCTGCGCAAATAATTACGTCATAACATTTTACTAACGTGTAGTAAGAATATACGGAGACACCGCCCCCTTTAGGGAATCGCAGACTGTGTACTCATACCGTACGCACATGTACGTACGTGTGTCATACCGCGCACGTGATATAAATGGGAGGATCCGGTTCCACATTTCTGTCTCTCGAGTTGGCCATCAACTCCGCAAGATACAACCAACCGAAACATGCGCAGTTGGCGTCAAACGACTTCATGGACCATACACAAAACATTCTTAGGAAGCTTTTTCAAATATTTTGCCTAGAAAATAAATGCGTTTTTCATCCAAAACAAGGACTAACTAGCAAAAAAGCTTCCGCAATTCGTGTGTAGCCAGAAGTGTTTTATACAGTCGCGAAGATTCATCCTTCTATCATGCGTAGTTCTTGCGGAATTTTTTTTTTAAACTTAGCGATATGCATCTTGCGGGTGGTACAGATGGTTCGAAGCAGGAAAAAACCAGAGAATAACGCCATACACGTAAATCTGCACATGGGGAGAATGTTAGAAAAATACCTTTTCATGCAACGCAACTTAGGGGCCTTCCTACCTTAACAACACTGTTTCTTATATATGTACTTGTACACAGATAATAGACCAATTCTCTATGTAGACATGTGTAGTGTACAATGTAGATGTATGTGAACACACACTGCTCATGAGCTTGTTCTGTGTCTCACACATACATGTACATGTAACTGTGTGTTTCCACCTGTGCCACACACCTACAGGAAGTGTTCTCTCTCCTCATGCAGGGGATGGTGGGACATCGTCAGAGGTCATCACCTCATTATCCAGCACCAATTCAGTATACAGTGACACCTTATCCCCTACCTCCCACAAATCCACTTCATCTCCCGCATCACAGGGCACTGCCTTACCATCACACCCATCACAGGACACTGCCTTGTCAAACCCATTAAGAAGTACTGCTTCACTCCCCACCTCTCATTCATCACACAGCACCACTCCGCCTCCCTCCTCCCACACTTCACAACAGACCAGCTCATCCCCCACCTACTCATCACAGACCACCACCCCACCTAGCACCTCATCACAAACCACCAATCCATCTAGCACCTCCCACTCATCCCAAATCACCACCCCACCTAGCACCTCCTACTCACCACAAAGCACAGCCCCACCTCTCACTTCTCGCTCATCACCAATTCCTTTGTCCTCCTACTCACTGCGAGATGCCCCCTCATCTCCAACGTCCCACATGCCACCAATCTCCACCACACCTTCTTCACTATCTAAGGATCTCTTTAAAACCACGCTGGGAATCAACAATAAGCCAGTAGCTTCAACTGACACAATGAGCAGCACACCTGGTGCATCGATCGCTGATTTGGCATCATTTGACCAAAAGGGAAAGGTAAGGGGAAAATCTGCAGTTTGCATCTAGCCTTTCCCTGCCTGTCTGTTCTCTCTCTCTCTCTGTCTCTGTCTGTCTGTTTCTCTCTCTCTCTCTCTCTCTCTCTCTCTCCCTCACACACACACACACACACACACACACACACACACACACACACACACACACACACACACACACACACACACACACACACACACACACCTTCCTTCTTTCCTTCATTCTTGCACCCGTATACGGCCACGCAATCCCCCCAGTAGGGGGGAGCAAAACGTGCCACACTCTGTTTATAATGACAGCATCAAGTACATGTACATCTATGTATAGCCAGACCACCCTCGCTGTGAAACCACCTGTGGCAGGTGCCACACTGGACAGCTCCTCTATGTTGACTCACAGGCTTCTGTCTCTCAGAAATATGCTTATGCCTCTTCATATCACCTTCCCTTGTGAAGTTTCGTCCACACACCTGACAGGACACCTGGGGTGGCTGGTGAGGATCTCTGTATGGTGGTTGGGTGGCAGCAGTGACAGATTCTGCTAGTGCCTCCTGATGTGTGGCATGCTATTCCATCCTCAATGCAAATGCATTCTCAAACCACTCTGTCTCAGGGATCTGCATGGCCCTAAGATCAGCCCTAATCACATATCTCCTGATGGGTCCCCCTGACGTGGCTGAGGTAGTCAGTCAAATAAACACGTGCTCAGGCATACGTGCAAGATGGCCAAGCCACTCTAGACGTGCTGCCACTTTCTGGGTGACAGTCCTGGGGTCACACCACTGTCACTGAGTTTCTTCTGATGTTATATTATGCTGTGCCCATTGCTGCATGCCTCTTTGCAATGCTGAGGACGATTCATATGCACCTATGGTGGAAAGTATCGAGTTTCTTCTTGTGTCTCTGAAGGAGAGTCCAGCATTCTGAGCCATACAATAATGCTGACAGCACACAGGTCTGGTAGACATTCCTCATCGTTTGTACTGTGAGATTCCTGTCCTTGAACACTGCTCAATGGAGACAGCCAAAAGTTCTGGAGGCTTGCATCACTCTTCACTCAACATCAGCATCTACTCTTCCAGATATCTCCACCACTGGCCCAAGGCATTGGAACTCATTCACTGCCTCAACACAATTGTTTTTCTCAAGATGATGTACCCCTCATCTGGTTGTATACTGTCCATCCACGTACCATGATCTTGGCCTTGGGGATGCTGACAGTGAGACCAAAGTCTCATGCTACCTCAATGTAGCCTTGCAATGTTCTCTCGCTCCCATTCTTGATGTTGCCAGGACAGCCACATCATATGCAAACTGGCACTCCATCAGGCAAGATTCACATGCATTCCTTAGATACCTCCAGAAAAGTTCCCCATCTGGTTTGTGCTACAATTGGACTCCAACTCCTTCATTCTTGCTGACCATCTTTCAACAACCAAGCTAGCACATACGTTCAGGAGGGCTAGTGCCATGCAGCACCTCTGCCTCAACCCATTCTCTACACTGAAGTGCAATGTGTTTTTCTGGAGATATCTGAGGAAGGCATGTGAGTCTTGCCTGATGGAATGCCAGTTTGCAAATGATGCAACTGTCACACTTCATGAGGTCCCCTTTCTTGGGAATTGGCACCAGCACTGTATCTGGCCAATGCTGGGGTCTCTCCTGCCATACACTGTGCAACAGGTCTAGTAGTAGGTGTCTGAAATCAGCATTGTAACAGCTTGCTTTCGGCATCTCAGGCAGCACTCTAGAGCCCCTTCCAGCCTTTCCAGACTTCAACTTGCTAACTGCATGCAACATCTCATCCATTGTTTACAAATCAGCCGTGCTTGCTCTGATAGGCCACTGCTCCAGCTCCTCACAGAGAAGTGGCTACATGCATTTAGAATGGAAGAGAAGTGTCTCCTCCAGCACCGATGCAGAGCATGGGTAGTTGTACATGGAGTACCATCATCATCGCTGTTCTAGTTGTTTGAAGTCCACATCATCTCTTTTGCATGTCACGAATGCACTAGCTGCCAGACCTTCTTTCTGCCAAATCTCTTTCTGCACTTCCTTCACCTTGTTCTGGAACCAAGTGTTACAGCCTGGCATGCTTCTCTTCTAGCATTAAGAAACCAAAGCTGGTCACTGCTATGTCCAGAGGTTAGCCACCTTGGGTAACTCTTCTGTAGAAGTGGCTATAATATAATCTATACTCTCACCAACCAATCGAGATTGCGACATTTCTTATATACTAGTGTTGAATCAGCTGTAGTTCTCAGTGCTGTTTTCATATTTTGCCACTTCTCTTTAGCTGAGTTATCCTCCTCTCTGAGTATTCTTTGCCATCCCAGCTGCAGTTCTAGTAAACAGCCACTTCGTCTCATCTGCAGTCCTGTTATCACTAAACAGCTAAACAGCGACACTGCATATCATTTGCTGTTTGTCTACTTTCCCTTCCTGAACCACTGCTTGGCCATCAACAGCTTAGCACAGAGGAGTTGATGGTCTGTGTGGCATTCTGCTCCATGTTTCACCTCTGCATCCACATACCTTCTGTGGTCCTTCTGCCTCATCATGACATCGCCAATACAGTGCCAGCTGTTTGCCAGCTGTTTGTCCTCAGATGCTGCCATGTTTATTTGTGTATATTTTTCTTCTGGAACCACATATTGCAGATAGTTGCTTCATTTAGAAGGAAGTTGAACAAATCACCACCAGCTTCATTTACAATGCCCAAATCACATGGGCCTCTGGTCATTGTTAGCTCCCCTAGCACCGACACAGGCACTAAGGTCACCTAGGATGACATACACATCTTTAACTGGTATCTCATCTAGCGCTGATTGCAGGTTGTCATAAAAGGCTTCCTTTATCACTCTGCTTACAGCTTATGTGGGAGCATAGCATCAAAGCACATGCAGCTGTCCTGACCTCTTCCCAGAGGAAAGTGTGGCCCTCACAATCCTGGACACCCATGTGTTGCACTGCTCACTTCCTGTCTTCCAGGCGGCTATGGCAGGTCCACTGAAAACTGGTGCCACACCCTTCTCTCTCTGCATACTCTCTCCTGACTGAGGTGTAGGCCTCCCAGCTGACAGTACCGCACTTTTACTCACTATGTGCACAACCATTTAGTCCAGCGACATAGATGTAGCACTGTAATTCACAAATAACAAGGTTGATCCTTCAGTCTTCAGAAAAGTGGTGGCACACGGCACCTAGTTGCGTTACCACGCTAGGAATCTTTGTTGTCAAGGAGTGATCTGACATCCAAGTGCCATAATACTAGGACAACCTGGCACCTTTTGCTTGTCTGTGTGCAGATTTTGCTGTTTCCTGGGAGCCCTGCAAGCTCTCCACGGTGGTGCACCCAGTGCGTGATTTAGGTGATGTCATCAGTTGAAATCCTGTACTTTCGCTCACACTGTTCACTGAACATGATTCCGTTGCCCCATTTAGCTGGCATGTTGCCATTGTCACCTGGTCACTGTGATCAGGTAGGGGTTGGACTTACAACTGGGCACACACACACACACACACACACACACACACACACACACACACACACACACACACACACACACACACACACACACACACACACACACACACGTACACACACACACACACACACACACACACACACATACACACACACACACACAAACACACACACATGCATGCACATACACACACTCACTCACTCACTCACTTACTCACACTCTCCACCTTTCTGCATGACCATCTCCCTCAGACCCAGATGGCTAATGTAGATGAATTCTGCCAGAAGCACAACCTCCAGTACCTGAAGTATTCTGTTCCTAAGGGAAACAGTGCCAGAGAGTACCGCTATGCCTTCAACCGACACATGATGCTGGATGACCAGCATGAAGTCCTCTTCTGTTTTGTACCTAAAGTTGGCTGCACAAATCTAAAGCTATTATTCTTTGTCACTCAAGGTGTCATTCCTCGCAGTGAGTTGTCCAAGTCCAGAGACCATGTCAACCAGGTGGCATTAGAATGGGCTATTAATAAACATTCCTTCATATCCAAGGATAGTAGTACAAAGGAGGCTGTACTGAAGTCATACTTCAAGTTTGCTATGTTTCGTAACCCTCTTGAACGATTAGCCAGTAGCTACAGGAGCAAGATTGAGAGATTTAAGCTAGTGGGAACCAAAGATCAGAGTCCACCATTCAACTGGTTGAGAAAAGCAATATTCAAGCACACACATCCACAACTTTATTCCAAGTGGGCTAAGAATAAAGGAAATACATCAGTTTCTATAGAATTCTGTGACTTCATTGACTACTGGTTAGTGAGTGAGAATCCGGAATTTAAGTTTGATGAACATTTTCTGCTGATCACTGACATATGCCAGCCTTGTCGTACAAGGTTTGATTTTTATGGAAATTTCAATCATTTTGAACATGATGCCCAACTACTGATCAGTAAGATTGGGGCCAATAGCACTGACCTGAGAAGTGGTTATTACAATGAGGATACTTCTACAGAGACAAGAATGCAGCAGTACTACAGCACTCTGAGTGAGGGCCAGAAAAGACAAATGCTTAAAAAAATGGCTCTGGATTTGGAGTTTTATTACACCGTTTTTCCAGAAGAAAAAGATCGACACAAGAAAATTCTTGGAATCTCTGATGACCTACCTCAAGTATAGAGAAATGTAGTTCATGTGGCAGTGCATGTTGTTGTTGTTGTTGTTATTATTATTATTATTATTATTATTATTATTATTATTATTATTATTATTATTATTATTATTATTATTATCACCATCATCATCATCATCATCATCGCTATCTCCTGGTATTAATATTATTGTATAGAAATGAAGAGGAGTGGATAGTGTTGTGATATAAGACAGATGTACTGAGGGTCAGGCCAGAAATGTCACACATTTAATTAAAATTATACATCACAAATGAACACGGACATTTAGAGCAGGGACACGTGAAGTGATAATATGAACATGGACAATCAGACTAAATCTGCGAATAAAATGATCCCAGAGGAACTGCTGAACCACTCTCAGTAATAGACTGGCAGTGTAGGGTTTTGCTGTATGGCTTGTCCAGCTTCTGGGCCATCATGGAGGCAATTCTTTTGTACACCGTGGTAGCTGTTGGTCCCATTCCTGATGTGGAAAAGACGAGTGGCGAGAAGGACTGGACACTCCGAGAAGCGGACAACCTCAGTAGAACTGTCTGCCCCCAACCGATTGTAGCATGCATTTCTACCTCCCAGATAGGGACAACCTCTAACCTCCGGACAGCGGATAAACCTCACGCCCCGAGGGGCCGTACAAAAGAACCTCCCTGAGCTGACAAGCGAAAGCCACGCCCAAAATAATACGGCGTATGTGTGTGCGTAACTTCGGAGGCCATGGTGTGCGCGTGCGTGAGAGGTATACTAGCCCATCAGCAAACTTTTACCGACTCCTTCATCTTGTCTATGTACGCTTGAGGTCTATAGAGACGGAACACGCATGGTCCATAGTCAGCTTCCCTGCTCCTGTACGGTGGCCCACAGGATTCACCCGCCGCGGTACCCACCTGCGTCTGTACCCGCTGCGGCACCCGCTGCGGCACCCCCATGCCCTATATACCCAGAGGAAGCGGGTGCCGCGGTGGGTGAACCCTGTGGGCCACCATACTCCTGTCACTTCGGCGAAGGCGCCTGCACCGTGGAGCTATACTGGGCCAACAAAAGTACTGTCTTTGAAGACTGAATCTTTTTTTACATGCAGAGCAATGGATACACACACGGCAAAAGGATGCTAATATGAAGTGTACCCTACTTACAACAACATACACTAAAGCATACATTAACAGTTTTACTTGCATATTCTGTTCCTGAACTATTCCACATACATAGAGTTCTAGGTTTATAAGAAAGAGTAGGAACTGTGAAAGATTTGGTTATAACTGTGGTAACACGGGTGGAATGATTTGCAGCTCTATGTTTCAGAATATCAAAGGAGAAAGTAAGTTGCCTGTAATGATCTTATGTAGAGTGGCGATTCTTAAATATTCTCGTTGTGCACTCAGACTGGGAAGCTGAAAGATGTTCAGCAATGTCTCGTAATCAATATTCCAACTGTGGGAGTTAACTTTCATGGCTACCAACTCTGATGTTTCTCTGAGTGTATGGATCCCACACCTAACATGCGTACTCCAATACTGGATGGACTAGAGAGAGGTAGAGCCTGCAGAGAAAGATAGGATCGACACTAGTGTAAGACCTTCTGTACATGGGACCAAGCAGTTTTTTCCTCTTGTGGCAGATAGTTGCAATGTGGGTATCCTACCTCAAATCTGATGTTAAATGAACTCCAAGATACTTGTAGTTATTCACTTCAACAATCAGTTGTCCATTCAAATACAATGATGGCATTGTTTTCATTTTGTGGGTAATCAACATTTTGAAGTGTTGAACGTTAGTGAGTTGTCATAATTATACCCATTTGGCTACTTCCATAATGTCACTCTGAAGTTCCATAAAGTCAGCAGCCACTCGGCTCACAACTTTACAAGTTCAAGGGGAAGACAAAAGCAGCTGTATGTCTATTTTCAGAACGTCCAAGGGTGGTTTATTTCTCTTAATGAGATCATATTCTCCCTTAATGTAGACTCATGCAATGCTCATGAGATTCTTGAGAGAAAAACACCTCCCTGACAACCTGCCTATTGCATTCTTCACTTGGATAACTCTTCACCCAAAATTCATCCTGTACTATTTGATGCCGTTTACAGCTCAATGATCCACAATGCTGCATGCATGCTTTACATAGTGATGGTGCAGCTGGTCCATCTGGCACTGATGCATGCTGCCTGCTGGAGGAGGCTTTGCACATCTTTTCAAACAGCATCCAATGATTTCTGTCATTCTATTGCACTCTTTGCAAGGCACTGGTGTACAACCTTTGTCAACCCACATAATCTGGCACCATTTCTTGCCTGCAGATGGACAAGAGCCCTGGTTCTCATCTCATTGGCATCTGTGAAACAGCTCAATGGATGATTTCAAAAACTGTCCTCATGGTAGCTTGAGAGGATGTGCAGGAAGCTGCAGGGTCTCTTCAGCTCTGTGCTGGTCAAACTGCTGGAGTTGAGGCAGCCCATTCATGCAATGAATGTGGCTTTCTCTGCTGAAGGTGCTGAGGCTGCTCTACTGCTGGATACAAGCAATGCATTTAAATCACCTGGGAACTGGGCTAGCTCACCTCTAGCTACTATAATGATCAATGTCTATTAGAGAGAAACACAATTTTTTGTTGACGGTCAATCACTCTGGTCACAAGAAGGTACCGCACAAGGGGATCCATTGGCCACACTAATGTACACTATCATCATCCTCCCCTTAATCAACATTGATACACAGATTTGGTATGCTGACGATGCTGCAGTGACTCACTGACCAATTTTCTTATTCTATGAAAGTTTTGCATAGCATGGGTACAATAATAACCAAGGCTAATCAAAATGTACTCTACAACAAAAACAAGATGATGACAACAACAAAGAGACAAAAGAAAGAGAGCTAGCTGTGAGTGCTTAAGGTAATGCAGAAGTGACTTGAAGTGAATGCACAGAAGAATTATTGATAACATGTGCAGACAGGTTATTCCACTGGAGAACTGAATGAGGGACAAATGAAAAATGTTGTGGCGAAAGGATGAGTGAGCATCAGAGGTCTACAAACATGTGTCCTAGTCTCCCTGGTAGAAAATACATGTGGATGAAAGTAACACAATCCATGAAGGATCTTGAATACAGTGCAAACTCGAGGAACAACCTATGATTAGAGAGAGTAGGAAGCTGCAGAGTAGTTAGTAATTCCTCGTAGCCTGCATTCCATGCCTTGGTACACATCCTATAGGACAACTTTTGCATTCTTTCAAGCAGCTGGATGACACATTGTATGTGAGGATGCCATACATGAGCAGCGTATTCCAGGTGAGGATGAACTATCGATGTATACAATTGGAGCAGAGTGGCTTTGTCAGAAACCTTACAGTATTTGCGATATAAAAGTCCTAGTATTTTCCTGGCCTTACTGCAAACTCCTTGAATGTGATTTGACCATGATAGAGCTGATGATATGAGGAGTCCCAAGTACTTGTACACAGTGACTGTCTCTAGAATTGAACCATTCAGCATTATGGGTGTACAAGGGGACAAAAGAGACCTTTTCTTGTACCATTCCTAACACCAGCTTTCTATTGCAACCACTAGAGAACATAATTCAGTCTCAGCTCATTTCTGCCCTAACAGGTCATGCACCACCCAGTAAAATTGAGTGTGATCTCTTCTCTTTACTTCCAGCCATGAATGGTGGCCTGGTTTAAACTTTCCATCTTGAGGATCAAGCATCTAAACAGTTCACAAAGCCACTCTGTCACCTCATTCTTTCAATTATCCCTGAAAATGCATAAAGAACAGTCAACTGCTGAGGCTGAACTTCCCTTACACAAGCACCAAAAGAACCTGTCATCAGCAATCAGCACTTTACCCTCCTCTCTTGATCATGCCTTTGAATTGCTGCAAGAAAAGGTTCCTCAAGCTGGTTGACTTCTTTGCTAGTGGAGTTCTTTGGTTACACAAAGAAGCCTTCAGAAATGCTCTTGCTCTTCAATGTGCCTGGCAACCACTCCGTGCACCATCTTACTGTGCCCATGGGAATAACTTTTCTGTTGATCATGCCCTTTCCTGCCCGGGGGGTTGGGGTTCCAATCATTTGCCACAATGAAACCGGAGACATTACTGCAAACCCATTGTCCACTGTTTGTCATGATGTGCTGTGAGCCTTCCCTGCAGCCAATCAGTGATCAAACCTTTGCAGGTGCTTCCGTCAACATGGAGGATTGTGTTTGTGTTGATATTGCAGCCTGTGGGTTTTGGGGTGGTCGTTTAGGCATTTTTGATGTATAATCCTCTCAACAGATTGAACTAACAATGCCAGCCTGCTTCTTGCTACCAATGATATGAGAATATTAAAAGTCATCATATGGACAATGCATTCGTGAAGTAGAAAGAGCTTCATTCACTCCCCTTGTAATGTCCTGCTACTGGTGGACTTGGCAAAGAAGCACCAACTAACCAATAAGTGACTCATGTACCTCCAGTCATTGGGCTGGCTGCATTCACCCTCCTCCAATCTTCATCATGTGTATCCAAGTAGCTTGTTCTTCCTCTGGTCTTGTCGCAAAGGACTTTCGCATCATGATGTGGAAACCTGATGTCTTATGAGGCACAGGTTTCACCTCTTAACCTTTAGTCCAGACTGTGGGGAATATATTTTTTGTTATTTTTTGAGTGTATTTTCGCCTTTGCTTTATTTCCACTAAAGTTCTTATAGTGTACTTTCATGCATTGCCTGTGCTGTATTACTATTGTATACACCCCCCAAAAATAATACTATACCTCCAGCAAGAGCTGTCGTTAACCCTGGAGGGGTGTCACAGGAGTCACATGCTTGTGGCAAGCTAACACTGTACATGTGGTCTCTACCTGTGGCATCGTGCATTGATTAAGAGCTCCTAAGCTCTTACCGTGTATCTGTGGGTCATGTGACTTTTCAAGTAGCACATTGTCTACAGCAGTACAACAGCTATCCAGCATCTGCACTGATGCCAACACAACTGATGAATTTAGGAATGTGCTATATACCCACTATTTTGTACTACATAACCTCCAACTAATCAGTATACATGTACTATCCATAAATAGTCTATACTCCCTGCAGCTTCCAATTCCATGACACATACATGTACATGTACATGTATAGCTACATGAATCAGTATGCTCATCGAAAACATGCCACATCCACAACTGCGCAGTCTATTGTTCAGGTGTAGGGTGCCCTCGGGAAAGAGGACTGAACCCACCCACTTCCTACAATGGCCATATGATTACCTCACCACAATCGGTGGGAGATGCCAACTCCACTGTGGCACTCCATCCAAGCCACAGGCCAAGATATGCCTTATTGAATGTACATAGCCATTGAGTCTTCTTCACCCTACACCCACTGAATGACATTAGCACACACAGGCCTACCAGAAAGTTAGCATTATGCAGCCTACCATATTGGTCTTAATTTGGCAGTTGATATCCATCCATCTTGCCTGTCTGAAGTTTAGCATAACTGAGAGGTAACCACTACCATGAGTGTATAGGTGGTGATTGGGCCAGAAAGCCACTGTATGGCCAATTAGTATGCATGCTTTACAACTGAGTTCTGTTCAGGAATGGTGGATACACACACCACACACACACACACACACACACACACACACACACACACACACACACACACACACACACACACACACTCACAAGACTACTTTCTAATGATTTCACAGGTTGAGTTGTTTGTTCAACTCTTGCTTGTGAGAGGTCACGAAAGGACAAGCTAACATTATGTGCTATTACTTTATTGTCATATGGTATTGAAGTGCTAGCTAGTTAAGAGATACGTATCTTCATATGGATATACATATTAGATTTCACACCTTTCCTTTTCTCCCACTATCTATCTCTCTCACCCATCCCTCCCAAAGATGTTCTGCAGATGGCTATTCTCCCACCGTGGGTGACACACATGTTGGGTAGTTGATATCTTTGGAAGGTCTGAAAAAAGTTGTAGCTGTCTATGTACATATGGTGAGCATGGGTTGTAGTCCCCTCTGTGTCAGTCTGTGGAATGAGGCATTCCCAAAATGCTGAAACATGCCACCCCATGTGTTGTTGACTGTTGTTGTTTGAAAGGTCAATTCATGGTTTTGACTTGAAACTCTGACAGAAACTGACCAGCATTACAATATTACATGTGATGTAAAGTGTCCCTATCAATATGTCACAAATGTACAGATTCCCAGACCACTTCTGAGATGAAATATATACTAACTCTACATTTTTCACCCCATCTAAAACACACTGGTGCCCTAAAGGTGTACTTCGAAACTCTTTCTTGTATGTTCATACATGTTGCTTTACCCATGCAGGAAGAATAGTGCTGAATTTTGACAAAATGTACCACTAAGGTCCTGCACTACTGGTTCGTTGGCCATTTCATTCTCTTGACATTGTCTACCTGGCCTAAATAGCTGGGAGTGAACTACAGTACAGGCAGAGTGACAATAGGGTAATGATGGTACAACTACTAGGTTCCACCCCAATCCAAAAGGAAACTTGTGTTTATACAGCTGCATGTATGATACAAATGTATTCATAGTACATAACAATACACTAATATGTACTACAGATCAACAGCTAGAAGTGCAGGTAAACAACAAAGAGTGCAAATGAAGCGTTAAGTACTATGGCAAAAGAGTGTTGCCCGACACCTTTCCTGACACTAATGTCATGAGGCGAATGCGGTGGAGTTTAGACTTAATTCCCAACTCATCTTCCAGTATCTGGTGATTCAGCTGCAGTAGCACGTGCCCATTAATGTGCTGTCTTTGAAAGGCCTCCTTGTACTCAGGGAGATCCAGTGCATCCAGTATCTTCAGAATCTGTTATGCACAAGATATTGGATTCAAAGATTAATGTGGTTTATTTGCAATACTATGCCATGGGCATGACAGCTGTAGTACACTTTGTGCATTGGGCAGGGAATGTCTTCCAATACATAATTATGAATTCACAAGAGGCCAAAATTCAAGTACCCTGACCAATTATGCCACTCCTGTGTAATGCCACAAAAGGGGAAGAGTGTACTATTACTATGATGTTGCCTAGCAACGTGTATGGCTGATGCCACAGGTTTAGAGGACTTTCCAGGATATACCAACACTACAAAGGTACCCCCCCCCCCCCCCCACACACACACACACACACACACGTAGATATACATGTACATGTAGCAAAAACTCTTCAAATGGCAAGTGGTTTAAAAAACTACACAGCAACTACTTTGCAACAGGCTCTGGAAAGTATACATGTACACTTATGTCTTCAAGGAGTATGGGTATGGGACCTCCCATGCCACATGCTTGAAGCAAGGTGGCCCAATGCCATACTAAGCTCGAATAGGGCAAATCATGTCCTACCAGAAGCTTAGACACCAGCTTCCACCCTCCCTCCCACACATATCTTGCCATTGGTGAGGTAATTACGTACAGTGGGTAATGTGATAAGCAGTCACCCATGAGGAATATCAAATGGATGAGCAAACAGACATGCAATAGATTCTCTTTGCTCTGATGCTTATTTGCATACACACAATCAATGTTATCTACTTCACAGGAAAGGGGGAAAAGGGGAAAGGGGGCTTGAGATAAGATCTAGGCACAGCTTACATAGTAGTTCACCACAATAAGGGACAAACATCAGTTTACCTGTTGAGTGTCCAGAGTAGCCAGGAATCTTCTGTTTCTTTCGTGCTCTTCTTCTTGCGGATCTGGGGATGTCTTCCCTACCTCTGTAGGACTTTTCAAAAGCTCTACGTCTTTCTGTACTGCGAGCATAGTGGACTGTAGTTTCTCCATTTCTTTCAGGATACAGTCTTGTTGTTTCATATAAGCTGATAGTGAGCCTACTTGCTGAGAAAAGTTGTCAAGTTTGGCGAACAGTTCAGGCAGGCTGTTTGATGTATGTACGAACTGACTCTGTGATTCAACATCTGCTACTGTAGGGGTTTTCTGCTTGGGATACTCAATCTCAGCACTTGGGCTGCGAGAGTGTGAATTAAAAGCGTCTTCACTCAGAGATTCAGGAATGCTGCCTAACCGAGCCATGTATACATAATCTTCATCTGCAGTGCCTCCATCTGAAGGCACCACTTGGTAGTCGTTCTCTAGCTTTGGTGGAAATTCTGAACTTGGTGTTGGGCTTAAAATATTCACCTCTGGTGTGGGGGGCTGAGAGGAACTTGCCTCGGATCTCGGAGGATCTTCACAGGGCTGTTGGTCAATGCCAAGCATTGGTGGGTGAACGAGCTGCACACCCTCCTGCTCTCTACCAGGGAGAAGCTGGCTGTGGAGGAGTGCTTGCAGCTCATTAGCCTGCTTGCTGCTCTTCTGAACTATCAGAGATGACTTGGACTCATTGAAGTTGACAAATAGTTCTTGTGTTTGGATCTCAAGCTCTTTCCTTGCCGACAGATTCATTGCTACTGTCTCCACTTCTACTTCCAAGTCAGACGATACTTCCAGGTGAGTGAGTTCTTTCTTCTCCTCTGGACTAGGGTAGGAGGCAATGATGCAGGTCTCGCCTGCCATCTTTTCCAAAATAACGAGATACTTCGTCGATTGCTGCTGCATGGTGCTATCACTACCAAAGGCAACTGCAGTTTGTGGCAGATGAAGACCGAGGTCAAGAAGTGTCACCAGTGGGACTTGGATGTCATCTGGTAGAGTAGTAAAGGCACCTGAGCACTTCTCAGGCAAGAGCTTGTTTCCTTTCTGTAGACTACGAACTCGAAGATGTTTGGAACGAAAGGAGTTTCTGATTCCTAACACCCAAAAAATCTCTTCCTCTTCCACTAATGATTCAGCCGAGCTCCCCTTGTAGCACTGTGTTGCTTTTATAACAAGAGGCAGAGGCTTCATGGCCATGACATCCCCCACAGTTTCGAACTCGAATCCAGCCATTGCCTCCAGCAGGTCTGCATGAGGGTTGTACAAAAGGCCAAACTTTGTTGCCGAGTTGAGAGGGACAGAGCACTCTTCTCCACTCTCCTTTTCCTTCATTACTACAACCTTGCTGTGTTTGATGAAATGCAGTTGGAGGATGTCGCTCTGTAAGGGAGCAGAGGCCATGGAAGTGGAGCAGAATCCACTGAGGAGCTGAACTTGACAGGGAAGCAGGGCAGAATAGCGCGTGATGAACTGTGACAACTGCACAGGCTCTTTAGGAAGCAGGAACTTCACATCAGCACTGATTGACTTCCTCATTGCCTGGCAGAGAAACAGTTGGTTTTGAGATTTCACTGAGGAATAGAGGTCCGCTGAGCTGTGGGAATGTATACGACGAGGAAAAGTGAATGAACCATGAGGAAAAGTGAATGATGAACGAGGGGGAGGGAGAGGGGGAGGCTGGCTGCTGTCGTTCATTGTGCAAGCAATTGGTGCAGGTTCATAATCACTGTCATCACTATGCGTACTGCCTTCCTCCATTTTAGAGAGTTGGCTTACTAGGTGAATGGTACAGAACCTGGGCAACAGAAAACAAAACTGTTTATATACACCACCATTCTTGAAATGTCCCAGTGACTAGTATACCAACTAAAATGTTTACCCTTCCTCTTTCCATACTCCTACTACTAACACTTTAAGGAAGTTTTGGTTTCAGGGGGACTTTAGCAGTCAGGAAGTTGAAAGTGACATCGTCAGGTGCTCTGTATATGTGTTTGTGAGAGTACCTAGAAGCTCATAAGGTGTGTATGAAAATTGTTATTCACCTAATTGAAGAGCGATGCTAGTATGGCTGATGGAAAACCTTCCCACTATGGACTATTAACTAAGTTCATTTGGAGACCAGCAGGCCGACATATCACTCTCTTCCTTGAAAGGCATATGTAGACCAGAAACGGTATTGACTACAAATCGTTGTAGGCCTCCTGACAACAGTACGAACGTACCAAGCTGGTGTTGAACACTGACATGTACAGACATTGAAATGACAATAATAACTGTACTTTTCACTACACAAACTTCACATTGTAGAGGGAAAGTTGTAGTCATGCTGGATTGCAAAGCTGAATCTTCCAGCCGTACTAACTTAGCGGACATATATGGGCCGTTCCGAGTCATCGCAACAAACTGCCTATTATGTATAAACGTACAAACACTGTCGAGCTACGAGACCAGCACCGAATGACGCATCAGCTCACCTTACAACTAACGCCTTCTGGATCCACCATGTACCAAGCGCAAGGCTCGCGGGACGGCACTCACGTGAGACGTAAATGGCTGACAATATTATTATGGCCAAGGAGGTGTGACACGTGTGGGTTTGGACGTGACGTCAGGTGTGTTGGTCTGTTAGCAGAGCTCCATTGAATGTATGAATTACCTGAAGCTGAAACAAGGACTCGAAGAGAGCCGCTTTCCTCTCTGACTACGACAATTTGCTGTGCTATATATATGTTTATTGCTTGTAGTCTCGTAACAAAGCAACACTTGTGGGCTCACATTTTTGCTGCTGTGTGAATGCGGCCACTGACACGCGGGAAAGACGTAACAACAGTACCTCTTCAGTCCTCCTGTTGCCGAAGAACAGTATCAGAAAGACAGATATAACCTCGCTGTCTTCTCAGTGATAGCTGCTCAGTGACAGTCCGTACATATTTCGTAAAAGGGCAATGGATTTTGTTCGCAGGCCAGCCGTACATTTTTCGCGAGTGGTGGAAGTGAGTGGAGGGAAACGGGAAAATGCGAAGGTAAAATACGTCTTAACTGGTAACATGTGCAGGCGGCAGCGGAAAATTGTTTACGAAGCCACGGGAAATAGACACAAGCGAGGGCTAGCGGGGTGGCGTGTCTTGAGCCATCTGTTCTCAGTACCTGGCACCAGTGACGAGCGCTGACTGCAGTAAGACGCAAGTCTGTCGGAAAACGAGGCATCAGTCTACTTTGTAGCAGCTATAGTGTCGCAGTATTCCCTTCAGAAGCGAACAGACTGCTTTTATCACACGACTGCTTGTGCAGACCATGCCGTGGTATTCGTAAGGCATTAAGGAGGACGTATACAGGTCTCGAGGAGAAAGCGTTCCGAGATAAGATTGAAACGTCCTCACAGCTACCTGTGTCAGCTTTGCGTACCCCAACTGCTTCGTCGAGTCCTCCCTCACTACCTTTCTTCCCAGCCTCTACAGCCATCTCTACACCATAATCGTCGAGGAGAGTATGCGGTAATGAGCAATTAACGTTACTATTCGACAATCCGGCAGAACATGTTACTGGACGTATTTTTCCCTTCGCATTTTCCCGTTTCCCTCCGATCACGTCCTCCCCCGAGGAAAAATACAGCTGGCTTGCGAGACTAATTAGCGACATCGTTTTGGCTTCTCTACAGTCTTCACTTGAAATTATTACTTATCTCGGCGATATTGTGCGTGTGTGTGTGTGCGTGCGTGCGTGCGTGCGTGCGTGCGTGTGTGTGTGTGTGTGTGTGTGTGTGTGTGTGTGTGTGTGTGTGTGTGTGTGTGTGTGTGTGTGTGTGTGTGTGTGTGTGTGTGTGTGTGTGTGTGTGTGTGTGTGTGTGTGTGTGTGTGTGTGTGTGTGTGTGTGTGTGTGTGTGCATGTGTGTGTGTGTGACGGTCTGGACAAGAGATCAGTAGATACACTGCAAAAACAGAATTGTTCTTTAACAAACAAAAGAACGCAAATGACCCAGCTACTTTTCGTCCCAATGGACACTGGGTGCTGAGCCAAGATGGTGAGCATGGGGTATGGGGCAGAGGTAGGGGGAGGGGTAGGGGAGGAGGGAGAGGTAGTGGGGGTATGGGTGGTTGTGGAAGATGGAGTTCACATGTGGGAAACAACTGTGGGGTGGCAGAGGAATGTGTGTCTGGTGTTAGATGTGGTGTTAGTGGAAGGAGTGGTGGTGGTGGTGGCAGAGGTGTGGGTGGTGGTAGTGGTGGTAGGGGCAGAGGTGTGGGTGGTGATAGTGATGGTGGTGGTGGTGGTGTGGGTGGTGGTAATGATGGTGGTGGTAGTGGTATGGGTGGTGGTAGTGGTGGTGGTCATCACCTCGTTGAAAATGAGATGACTACAGTCAATACCCCCCATCGTCCTTCTGCATACACTCCAAAACCACTCAAGAATCGTGTTCTCATCCCAGATGCAAGGAAGGTATGGGGCACTCTGAGGTCTACCACATCGACAGCACTATTCAATGCAATTGGGCGCTTCATTCCCACACAATCTTTGACAAGTGGCCTGGTAATCAAACACAAGTACAAAACCTCGCAATGTGGACTGGTGAAAAGGTGGTGGTTAGTAATACGGGGAGATCTGTCTGCCATAAACATGCTTGAACAACAATGGATGAACATTTCTACCCACACAGGTTGGAAACTAGAGAATATGTACTGCTATGAAGACAGCTCTCCTGCCAATGTCCTACCTGGCCAGCAACCAGAGCAACCACAAACATCTCCTACACTGCAATCAGACAATGCTCAACAATCTTCTACATCTTCATCTGCAACTGCTACAGACACAGTCATTGTTACTCACAGTGAAGACATCAGTGCAGATGGTGTGACCCATTGCTCCCTATTGTCTGACTCCCTACCTCCTGTAAATACACTGCCTTTTTTAGACAATTATAGAAGCACTTACTCCTTTCGTGGAAGGCACAAGCTTTCAACCTGGTACTCCCAGCTCCAATCCTTTGTCAAATTTGTATTACAATGCAAGAAGTCTCCTTCCCAAGTTTGATGAACTGGCTGCTACTGTGGAAGATCTTGAACCGACTGTAATCTGCATAGTGGAATCCTGGCTCTCCACTGAAATATCTGACTTTGAAATTTCACTGGTGGGCTATGCACTTTATAGGTTAGACCAGAACAGGCATGGTGGTGGGGTCATAATTTATGTAAAGCCATGTGTCACTAGTGAATTACCAATGACGGGATCTCCCAATCTAGAGTTTCTCTCTGTTTCCATTTCTTCCCCACCTCCCAAATTGAAGCATTGCATCTTACTGTTTTATAGGCCACCATCGTCTCCTGCAAATATTTTTGATTCTCTTCTTTCAATTGTACACAACATCAATCCTTCCAGTTTTTCTACTTTGGTACTTATAGGAGATTTCAATGTGGATTTTTGCAATCCCAGCCATCCTCTCTCCCCAAAGTTACATGGGTTTTATATACCTTTTCACTTTCACAAGCAGTCACTTCTTCAACTCACACTAAACCAAATAGAGAGCCATCTATCATTGATCTGGCTCTGTTATCAGACATGTCTCAACTTATTCAGTGCTGTACTACCCCACCTCTTGCAAATTCTGACCACAATGGCCTCCACCTTCTACTAAAATGGAAACCCACTCACAGACAGTTCAAACTATCCCAGTGCCTAATTTGGGACTACAAGCATGCGGATTTCACCAAGGCTTGTGACCTGATTCGCATCACTGACTGGGACAGCTTGCTACATGAAAATGACATTGACACTTCCACCCGCAACTGGCAAAAACGATTTCTTGAGATAATGTCGGAGTGTATTCCTCAAAGGCAACTGCTAAGGAGGCACAATCTGCCCTGGCTGAACCAGAATATTGTTCGGTGTATTCATAAACGTAACATTGCTTTTCGAAAACATAAGAAGTCTCCCAACTGCAACAGTGCTAAGAGGTACCAAATGTTGTGTAATACTGTAACTTCCATGATTCGTAAATCTCGAAGAGCCTACTTCAATACCTTAAGTTCAACTAACAAGAAACAGTTTTGGAAAGCAATCAAATGTCTTAGCAAACAAAAATCAACCATTCCTACTCTTATGTTAAATGATATGTCTGCATCTACCAACTCAGCCAAAGCTAAGATGCTGAATGACTTCTTCTCCAGCTGTTTCAATCCTGCTGTTCCACCATTACTTGAGTCCCTAAATGAATGTCCATCTAACCACTGTCCAGATGATTTCCTCTGTTGTGAAGAGGAGGTAGCAGCCCTTATTCGCTCTCTGGATGTGTCTAAAGCCAGTGGACCAGATGGAATTTCATCTAGGATGTTAAAAGGCACACTTGAGAGTATTGTTCCATCACTAACAAAGTTATTTAACATTTCAATCAGGAGTGGCAAGTGTCCTCAATGTTGGAAGGAATCATCCATCGTTCCCATTCCCAAGGGTGGTGATAAGGCAACTACCGGCCAATCTCCTTCCTCTCCATAATGAGCAAATTGCTTGAATGACACTTCCATTGGCTGCTTACTGATCATTTCAACACCTCTTACCAACTTGCTCTTAACCAGTGGGGGGTTCAACATGGAAAGTCAGCTGTGGCTTCTCTCCTAACTGTGGTCCATGCATGGCTTCAAGCATTGGAGACTGGCAAGGAAATTCTCGCCATCTTCTATGACCTTCGCAAAGCATTTGACTCAGTTCCTCATGTACCCCTACTTCAGAAATTAGAAGCTACTGGGCTTCATCCCCATATTCTGAAATGGGTGTGAAGTTACCTTACTCGGCGATGTCAAAAAGTGGTTGTTGGTGGCGAATCTTCAGCTCCTTTACCAGTGCTGTCTGGAGTACCACAGGGCTCAGTGTTAGGACCTTTGCTGTTCCTTACCTACATCAATGATGCTGCCAGCTTGCCTTTCTCCTCTGGTACCTACATTAACTTATTTGCTGATGACATGTTGTTGTACAGAGGTCTCAATTCTCCAGGTGACGCTCAACACCTTCAGCAAGACAATGACTTATTAAATACTTGGGTTCGCACACATCATCTGACTATGAATCCATCTAAGTGCAAATATATGAGAGTGTCTCGAAAGAGGAAACCAACTGATGTCCCGGCCATACTTCTAGAGGGTATTCCACTGGAATGTGTTGATACCATCAAATACCTTGGTGTCATCCTATCGTCAGACCTCTCTTGGACACCACACATCGAATCTGTTTGCACCAAAGCAAGGAAACTCTTGGGCCTACTTTACAGTAGTGCCGGACCAGACACTCCCTTTGAATTGTATACCACACAAATCAGGCCACATTTAGAATATGCAGCCCCAGTTTGGGATCCTCGTACAGCCAGAAGCATAAAAAAACTGGAAAATACACAGAAACTTGCATTGAAAATATGTTCTAAACAATGGGATAATCTGGATTATCAGGATTTACTTGACCTTGCTAAGTGTCCTACTCTCTGCAACCGTCGCCTGTATTTTAAGTTGTGTACTCTTTATAAGATTGTTCATAAATTAATTTACTTTCCTGTTGATATATCGCCACTTAGGTCAAACCTAGCTCTCAGCACCTGTACCACTTCTTCATCAACCCTTTGCATGCACCAATTCTTTCTTCTCATCTTTTGCTGCTCAACAGTGGATATCTATTACGCTTTTCTGTAACTGGCACTAATTTACACCAATGTGTGTATAAGCTTGAGAAGACCCACACCAAGATCTCTGAAGGTAGATTTATAACCATCTGGAGCCATGAAGCAAGAGATATTCTAGTCAATCCATTCAATAAGTACACCATGAATAGAGACATAAACCTTAAGTTAGCCATCACTCTATCCTGTGCATGCAAGCGCACAATGTTGTCAATTAATTGTTTATTTGCAGCGCTACTTATTCAATGTGAGATCTTTATCATCACAAGACAAAGGCTTCTTATGGACACCGCATTTCTACCATATAATCACTAGTCGACTATGGGATGTTCTGCGCATGCGGAGGCGGGTAGTACCACTATAGCGCAGTTTGACAGACCGTGCAATGCCGATGATTCCGATGGAGGTGAAGGCCAGTGTACGCAAAAGAAAGTAAGAATAAGAATAGTCGAATTGTTTGTACCTGAGGATTACTCAACAGTGTCTTTGTGCCCTTTACATAGCAGTGGGAGCGTACAATAGAGGCCAATGGGTTAGTAGAGAGCTAGGAAGAAGTAGGGATAAAGGTAGGACAGAATAATGGACGCTGTGGGTGCGTATTTGAGGTGATGTTATGACTGTGGCTGCGCGATGACCGGTAGTCTCTGTTATGTCTACGCCTATGAATGGAGCGATTCGCAAAGAATGTGGGTGGGGCTAGGACTGTAGCGAGTGGGTACAGCAAGCAAAGAACATGAATCTACATCGAAATAAGTCGTCTGTCAAAGCAGATGACGTATTTCGTGGTTTCCTATATAGTCCGGCCAGTTCAGTTAAGCTTATATGAGCATTGATACGTAGATGACAATATATTTTGCTGTGGTTGAAGAGCTGATGCAGCTATCCCACCAACAAACAAAATTAATATGAAGCAAAAAGGCCCATCAGCCAGGCTCTGTACGTTTCTGTACTGCTATAGATACCATAAGCCATTGGGTTTGGGCAGAGTTGATGGTGTCCATAGTGGCTTTGACATTTTAGTTGGTAGGTGATGGTTAAATATATTCATGATAGTGTCGTGGGGGGGCCAATGCATACAGTAATATCATGCTATGAATACCACATTGAATCTTGAACAGAATGCCTCACAACCACAAATGGCTTATGCTAGCAATAGCAGCAGCAGTACTGGCACTCCCACTGAGGGTCTCAGCATACAGCAGTGGAGCACCACCGGAATCATGCTACAGCATGTCACCTATCCACACTGACCCACTAACTGAGACAGTAGTTCCTTCTATACCTTGCGGAAACAACAGTAACTGTGATGGCCTGACTTTAACAGTGACACGCAATGGAGAAAGTGATGGCTACTACAGCTGTAATGAATACCACCAGGGTAAGGCTATGTTACCTGTACACTCAAACAGCATTCATTCTGTACATGTCGTTTTCTACAGTCACACTTCACTCTACAAGGATGTTCACTGGATTCTTCATACAAGCTAGAGTTCCTGTTCCAGGGATACCTTTCCACATGTATCATATTGTGGGAACATTTGTGTCTGCTAGCCCTGAAGTCAGGACTCTGCAATGTAATGCCACTGTGGACTCACCAACTGATATACCACAGCAGGTAATGAAGTTTATTGATCATGCCACCCAATGTAACCCTCTACTCTTAATCATGCCTTCCACTTTCTACTGCATGTAGAATAAATCATGCCTTCTACTTTCTACTGCATATAGAATAATGCCACTGTGGACTCACCAACAGATATACCACAGCAGGTAATGAAGTCATGCCACCCAATGTAACCCTCTACTCTTAATCATGCCTTCCACTTTCTACTGCATATAGAATTCAGCCACTAACTCAGCTTCCACTCCTCTCCACAATGTCACTGTCAACTGGCGAGCACCAGAGCCATTCACTGCACTTGGAAATGTCCAATTCTAGTGTGTACATATCGTTGTATATACAAGTACATAAATGTAGCTACGAAAGTAACAGTATATTCCATCATTCCACTGGAACGCAGTTAGAGTGTATGAGAAAACTCAAACATTACTTTGAGCAATTTGAAGCCACTATGTGACTATGACGTAGGATTTCTAAACTACTAATACTAACTTTTCCTCTGCCATAATTATTCTGCAGTGCTACTGTGATTGAGAACCTGACACAATCCTATTTGTTGGTGAGAAGTGAGGAATTGGTGAGTCAGGGTGCTTACTGGACTAAAAACCTATGTTGCCTATAACCTATGTTTTTCCTTCGGTAGACACTGCTGAATTCTACCTGTGAAGAGTGTGAGTTAAAGCAGAGAGGGCTCGGAGGATAGGGGGAGGAATGGAAGGAGCTAGGGAAAAATTAATTGTTTTCTACATTACTTGCTCAAATAAATATGTGGGTAGTATAAGTAGGTGAAATGTGTTTGTAGGAGTGGGTAGTGGAACTGGGGATGGTGAGAGTGATGATGAAATCTAGAGATACACACGTGATCAAGAGAAGGGGGATTACTTCATATATAGCCTTGACCTAACACTTAAATTGCTTTGCTCTTCCATACTTGGCTGTAATGAAAGGGATTGCTCATCTCTTTCTTTATCATCACTTGCACATTGCCTACCTCCCCCACCCCCCAAAAGAAAAAAAATGAAACAGTGACCTGTCTTGGTCTGCTGTGTCCGTGATAGGATAGAAGACAGCATGCTGTTTATATCAGCTTTTTCTCTCACAACAGACCTACCTTATCTCCATCTTGGGACCACACAAGGAGTGAAGACGGAAGACATACTTAGGGAAGATGACTGGTCTTCAGATGTGATTGTCATACCTGGTGGTTTTCCTTTTGGCACTTACAACCAAACAATTGTATATGTGAGTTAACAATTTGAATTGCTTCTCAGTCTCTATACAAGGTGTGACTATAATGTTGTGATCATGCACACATTGCTCTTCTCCATCATAATACTTCCTGCAAGTAAAACATATCTTGAGCTTGTCATGCACTAACTGGGAGATATTTAAATCATTGCTAGCATATTTTTGTTATCCATGAAGGCTCTGTTCAGAAGCTTCTCATGTGTGAAGGGTAGGTGGATATATTTCCACACCTACATGAGAAGTCTACAAACTCTGATAAACACACAGGCAGTCATATATTCACCTCTAAGTAATACCAACTCTTTTATTTTCAGATTGGCACAAATGGTGTATTCTCATTTGGATACCGAGAACTATCTTACAAGTTTTACTTAAGCCATTTTGAACGTTTTACTGCTGATCCATTTTGGGGTGATGTTGACATTAGCAATGGTGTGGGGGAAATCAAGTATGAGATCCACCAATCACCTTCTGTGCTCATCAATCAAGTGAGTACTTTTGTATCTGTAAGAAAAGGCCTTCCGTTCGTGGGGACATGGATGATGGTGTGCTACTGGAAGAATGTGCCAGAATATGACGGATCACTTTCGATAGTAAGTGAATAGTATACGGCATGTGTTTGGTCACTTACAAATACCTGTATCAATAACACTGTCCCTTAGTTGAACACCTTTCAAGGAATTATTGTGACTGATGGGTACAGATCATTCATGGTCAATATATTCAAGAATGGGGATATTGGATGGTATGATCCAGGGGAGGTAAGAATTGGATATTATGCAGACAGCAGTTTCCAGATGTTTGGCCCCCAAGATGAAGTTTCCTTTTTCAAAATTCAATCCAACTCCTCCTCAGTCCCATACTACAGTGAAATTTACCAACTGAGCATTGATGGTCAAGAAGTAGTACTAGTGAAACCAGGTATGTAGCCAATTCAGACATTGTGCATTGAAGTTCACATGTTCATCCAACTCTGTAGAACTGGTAGGTACTGACATAACGATTACATCGACTTCAACCACGGTGACATTAGAGTTTGATCTTGCAGTGAATGCGTTATCCTGTGATGCATCACATTTCTCTCTTCAAACACTGGATGGAAGGGTCACTTTTACACCTATGCATGCAGCAACATGTGCTCAAGTTACATACAACTATTATCATCATGAAGACAATGGAGACCACATTATGACACTCACATTTCACAATGCTGATCATCTACGCTTATTGGGAAAACCCTATAATGAGATATTACAGAATAATGTAGTTGCTATCAATATACATGCTGATTTTGTATACACAGCAGCTAACATTTCTATACTTCCCAAATTCTTCATTGATGGGTCCACAGCAAGCATTCAGCAAGGCACATTTATCACTCCTACCATTTTATCTATCTCTCTGGACCTATCTCGAGCAGAGTTTCGAATGAAAATGAATGTTCCTGTTAATATCACAGATTTGGACAACATCACACTCTCTTGTGGGCAAAGTGAGACAGTTATCTTAGAAGGAATACTAAGTACCCCTGATGCTGACCACATTACACAGGACATCCTACTTCATCTAAGCTCATATACATTTGCTGCTCTATGCTGCACATTGCCTTGTGTTGAGGATGGCACTGCATTTCTGGAATCGTTCACAACATTTCGTGATGCTTTTGGCAACAGTATCAATCCAAACAATTACATTTTCTCACGTGTAAGTATTACTTGTACTTAGACAATTAAGTACCTCTCAGTAGAGCCTTTGTCCGACAATCAGGCTTGAGTTTCACAATATACCTCACTATTTCTATCTCTGTAGTTCTCTGTGAGCGGTTCATTCAACTGCCACTTGGGTGTACAGGGGCAAGAATTTGCTCTTCTAGATGAATCAGAGCAAGGACCTGGTAAAGTATTGCTGCCAATGATAATGCATAGCGTGTTTCAAAGTTGTCTAGAGTACTATCTTCATCAATGTTGTTGAACTCATTCTTCAGATCTTCTTGGACTGTACCTCAGCATTCAGATCCCATCTCTCCAATGTAATGTGGTCTATCCACTCCAAAATCATGAAGTTTACCTTCAACAATGCCATCCAACTGTGGAGGTGAACAGTGTCTCATGTCTGAGGCTGAAGAATGTGTCTAACCCACAGCTTCAGTTCACAGCCACTGATGAGACATTGAATGTCCCCACAATAGAAAGTAATGGTGTAAATATTTCCACGGCCTATCTCAACTCATCAGGTATATTTGGAGTCTTCACATGCCACTCAAATGAAGGGTACACTGTTGAAAGTATCATCGCTTATGGTGAGTGTCTTAGGAAAAGTAGTGTATGATGCATTTCTATGTACATCTTTGTTTGCCTCCCCACAGGAGAGACATACTTTTCTCCTATTATCCCTACGCATTCTGAGACTGTTTCTATACCCCTGGGATCATACCTAGAGCTCAATTTCACCATAGCAACATGTCCCACACTTGATCCAAAAGATATAGTTGTAGCCTCTTCTTCCATGAGGGAACCCTCAGTCACAAATAACAACCAGAATGTTCATGTACAACTGGGGCCCCTAGGTTCTGATGATGAAGGGAATGTGAGTATACTTGTTCCAACCAGAGAGCAGGGATACACAGAGTACAACTCAGTGTTCAATATTGAGATTGAGGGTGAGTACAGACAAACATTAAAAGGATGTGTGAGATGTGTGTAGAATCTTGATTTCCAATACACACCGGCACCCTCAACACTATTTTGACCATGGTTTTAATTAGTTAACAGAGGCAACACACAATGCAAGTAGCACTTTACTGACTTTTTTTTTTGTATTCTGATTGACAAAAATTGTCTGGCAAGAATACTGCTCTACTTCCATTATTCCAACAGTTCCCCAGGTACAGGCTTACATAACAGGTTCACCACAACTTACAACAATAGTTAGAGTGGAAGGCAGATTTCTTACTACAACTCTGCACTGTGAGCCAAACATCAATGCACCGGTGATTTGGTTTGAGAAAAAGCAGGGTCAACCCATCACTGAAATAACATCCACCAATAACTTTCTACTAGAGAGAAGTGGCTATACTTTAAGTATCTTAAACTATGATGTAGCAGTGAATGCAACCCTATCATTCTCATGCCACCTAACAAATCCATCCTACAACTCCCCAAGTGTTTCTGTTGCCACATTCACCATTGCGACAATCCCAGGTGAGTCCTCATATTGGAGTTGGATATGTATAGAAAACAGGTCCTTGAACATTGGACACATGTGAAAAGTGATGTGAATGTCTACTCTGTTGTCACCTTCATAGATGTGATTACTATCAGCAACGATACCTTTGTACTGTCCGGTGCTGTGTCTAGCTCCTACCCACATCACACTGTATTTTCAAAGGGTGCATCGGAGGAGAATCTTGTATTACCATGTCTTAGTGGCACTGGATACGGTAGCTTGAGGTGGCTAAGCACAATCCCACAGTTTGCTGGACTACTAGGAGAAGACTCTACGTCACCTGACTACTCAGTCACATACAGTGGCAGCATTGCTACTCTTACTGTTCACAATTATACTTTATTCAGTGGGTCACTCACATGCTACTCTGAGGAGGCTGGCCTGATGAATGAATCTGTTTCTGTACATATCAGTGATGGTTAGTCCTGGAGAAAGTAATGAAACTTACTTCTCTGAAATATTATAATGTTATTGTTATCTTCCCAGATATTTGCATGTGCTATGGCTCCTATTCTTCACCATATCCTCTTTCTGATTGTGGTGGTTCGATCCCCCCTTGCACAGTGGGTTATGAGTACATTGTGTAATAAGTGAATGGGCATGCATGTCTACTCTTTCATTATACAGTGCCCCTCTCCTTATGTCGGTGATGGAGTATTGTGTGCTTTGGATAGTGATAATGATGGGTACCCTAATGTGGCAACTCTTCCTTCCTGTGACATAGACAACAATGACACTTTCTGCAAATTGGTACACAACAATTTCATGACTTCATGTACACCAAAGTATGTCCCTTATACCCCATAATGTACAGGACATATGCCCTGCTTTCTTCAACCCTGACCAAAGTTTCATTACTCTGGAAGACATTGATGAAACAACACAGAGTGGAGGTGACTAAGATGTATAATTATGCTACGACTAAAAATTGGAGCATACACTTCTTTCTCTGTATATTGTATATTTCCTTCATATAGTTGCCTATGTCTTTGAGGAGACTCTGCTACCAGACAGTGTAGTGGTGTCCACAGATGATGGCATCAATCTGAATCTGAGTTGCATTGGAGCTACAGGGAACACAGACATTACAGTGAATGTTTTTGAAGTTGGCCCAACTAACACCTCATCATATACCTTTTATTGGGTTAGTTATACACCATCTTCTTCTGATTTGCCTGAATAATACAATTATTGCAGCAAACCTGTGAAACAGAAGCTCGCATATCTCTCTCCTTGAGTCGTGGGTTTCAGGGAGCAATAAAGTGCCAAGCAGACACAACTGGCAACATAGCATGGATATACTTCAGCACAGGTACAGATGAGGTAGTTACCCTGAAGAGCATGCTTGGAAGTTATGATTATTCTTCCATATCAACTCTTTCAGATGCTTGTCTGTGCACTACTGCTTCTGTCAATACATCAGTACTTCCCAATTTTGTGCACACCTGTGAGAAGGCTGGAAAAGCATGTGACTGCACAAACTCACAATGCATGGTATGAGTTCATCCTAACCACAGAGAGAGAGAGAGAGAGAGAGAGAGAGAGGGGGGGGGGGGGGACATGGGTGGCGTGAGAATTATATAATGTAATGGTAGATTACTTATGACTTATCTGAAAACTGTTTTAGTGTGCCTGTGGACGTATTGGTGATGGTGTTGTGTGCAGCACAGACAGTGATGGAGATACCTACCCTTATCCAACAATATCCCCTCTCTGTGCTGGAGGAGGCACTCACACCTACTGCACTCTGGTTAGTGCTGCTTGCACATCTTTGCATCATCCAGGAGATCAACAAATCACAACATTGGTTTCTGTGCATTCGATATTAGCGCGTTCATCTGATCAGCCTTGCAGCTCAGCATAAAAACACACTTTGATCTTTTGAGCATGACAATGTACATGAACTCAAAATGGGAGTGTCAGTGTGACACCTCTAGAGATATCTTTCATAAATATTTAAGTTATCTAATGACAATCCAAGCATTAGAGCAACAGAGGAGCTTTATGCTGAAGCTAAACTCTATCAAAGAGTTCACTAAACCGGTCTATCCCACAGGATAATTGCCACATGGACTATAACCCAGAGCAAGATCCTAAAACGTGTGAAGCACTTGAAGATTCTGGTCAGCACTGTGCTATTACATAGTGCTGCTGTAGCATATGTTACTATTGTGTGCACAAATGTTTCTACACACAGAAACCAATATTTGTCATGCTGAAAGAGACCTATACTGGGGAATAATATGGAGTGACACATATGTTGGGTTATATGACACACAAAGCTGCTCATCAGGAAATTCATCACTTGGTGCGTTGACATAGTATGACACCTCAGTGTTCTCAAGTGACCTTAAATTCTCAATCATTGAAGGTGCTGCAAACCGTCTGTGTTTCAATAATGGAACATGGTCTTCTGAAATAAGCACCACCTGCTGTAGTACGGTAGTGTTTGATGACCTTCTGGAGGATGTAAGTGCACAAACTAACACGTTTAATGTAAAATTTAACACATGCACACTGTTGATGCAGGTAAATGAAATTCTTGCAGAAGAGATTACAAATGAAACACAATCACAAGTTAAAGAAATTATTACTAGTTTAGTTGAAGCAACAACTCCTCCACAGGATCAAAGTTCTCTTTATCCACAAGTTAGCACCTATAGGTTGTTGCATTTTACTATCTCCCATTTTGAGGAGTTGTTTGTATTTTTCATTCTCCTGTTTCTCTTCACTCTCTGCATACATTTTGTAGCACGTCTATCTCTCCTTGAGGGTATTTGTATTCTTCTGTACTCCTTTCTTCACAGGATCTAGGAACAACAAATGAAATTGTTGAAGATACCATTAATGTCTTGCTGCAAGCAGTGCAAGCAGATTTACTGGATAAGCTAAACACAGTAAGCCTAAACATTAGCACAAAGCATGAATTCTCTGTGGAAGTACTGCATAGCTCAGTGACGCTACTTACCAACAGGAAATAGTACAAGTAATGGACAATGTATTAGAAGAAAGTAACACTGAGGGATGGATCCAACTGGATGAGGTCAGCCACATACAGTTTCTGACACATATATAGTGATATTCAACACCTAAACATTTAAGTGTGGGTATAAACCAGGTATGCCTGGTCTTGCCTTCACAATGGCATGCCTACACCTAATTTCTGTGGATTTTGGCACTGCCATCCCTACAGCTCTACATTTTTGAAAAATATCTTGTATACATATTAGATGTTTCTAATTCTGTAGACTACAGATGGTGCAGAGAACCTATTAAGCAATGCTGAACTCTATGGTACTTACATAGTTGAAAGCATTGCAAGCTCAACAGTTGATGTGGATCTTCAAGATGGAGAACTGACACTGAATGCAAGCTTCAACAACATATGTATGTGGCCATTAACATTCACTACATGATTTAAAGTAATGGATATTGTATACTGTCCAATTCCCAGTTATAAATGCTGTTGTACAAGACACTACAAATGTGAATGATGTAGTTTTTCCAGTGGCAAAGGAAAACTTCACCTTAGAACCACAGTTTGGGACCCCTATGGCAAATATAAGAATACCAGCAGACCTACTCAAAGAAAGAGCTGGTAGTTCAAGTAAGATATTTTTACATACTGACAAGCCACGCACTGAAATGACACATGAATCACTTTTCAGGTGCAAGTGATGTATTCACAGTTAACATGGTGATTGAAAACATAAACAAATTCTTGTCAACCTATGCTGAGTAAGTATTGTACATAAACCTGCATATAAGGTAGCAATATGGTTAAGACATGCAACCTGTGGTTCACATCAACCCGTTCCCTTTTGACTATGAAAATGGAGGCACTTTTGGGAGAGAATGAGAACCTTGACCCCACACACTAACTGAAAAACGTTTTGTCAAAATTCCCACCATCCAGTGTACTGTACAACTCATTTGGGATTGTTTTGCCAACATCTTTAGTTTCCAATGATTCTATACTACAGGTATATTTCCGCTACTTAAAAATCCCAAATGCGAAATGATTTTGTGGTTCACATGAGAAAATGAATTTGTGCCTTCTGAATAGTTTGTATAGATCAAAAATGTAGAACTGTTTGAATTTTAGTTTTATGCTATTTGTAAATTCTGAATAGAAGTTTCATTATATATTAAAGTATGAAAAACATTTTCCAAAAATGTAGATGGATGTAGGGATGGCAGTGTCAAAAACCACAGAAACTAGGTGTAGAGATGGCAGTGTACAGGCAAGACAGGTTATAAAAAGACTACACAAGCAACCCCATCCCTACATCTCTTTTTTTACTTGAAATTGTTGTGAGCTTAGCTATGAGAATTCTGGGAACATCAATGCCACGCAGTAAGAAAAAAAAAGATGTAGGGATGGGGTTGCTTGTGTAGTCTTTTTATAACCTATCTTGCCTGTACACTGCCATCTCTACATCTTGTTTCTGTGGTTTTTGGCACTGCCATCCCTACATCCCTCTACATTTTTGGAAAATCTTTTTCATACTTGTTTGTGTACTTTTTCTTGTACAATAGTACACAAAATGCTCTTGCAAGTTTCATTCAAAATCCTACAAACATATCTGTGATCAGAGCAGCCATTGCTACTAGTTAGCAGTGGAGATATGAGTGGACCTTAAACTTCGTGATCAGTCACTTACGAAGTTGGGAGGCTGAGCCCCTCTAAAAAGTCCTGAGCTAGAATAGTTTCCTCAGTGTATCTGACTAGCGAACTCCTACCAGTTACATTAATGTTCGTTGTACAATAATTATTATTGTTCGGCAAAGTAAGAACGCGCTCTTTTCAGCAACAAAAGCCTTTGCTATATCAAGCCATCGATAAATTAATAGGCATGGCTTCGCGAGGCCTGCCCTCACGTGCTTACAATTTGCGTCACGTGACAATAATTATTAGAAAATGGCTTCCAAATATGGTAAAGTTGTCTGGGGCTCTATATTCTGCCCATAGTAGAGAAAATACTAACATTTTGTTAGCGCAGATCATACTTCGTAGTGATTACAGTGGGTCTGTGAAAGAACTATGGTGATTACTTCAGCCAGTTTCGAGTAAAGTCGTTTGAAAGAAATCTCGTAAGAAGAAGAATAAGAAAGAAAAACAAAATCACCTTTCGTCCATTATCTGACAGTAAGTCAAGGAATGCATTCTAGCTACTTGTGGGGTATTGTTGGGTAGAGAAGCAGTTAAATAGGCCATTCGTGTGCCAAGAAAGGCTTAAAACGCAAGTGTTCGCGAATTAAGGCTTTTCAATGTACGCACATTATGGGAGTGTCGGTGCCATCACTACATAGAGAGTCTACAGACTCTCTGATTATCGACTTTTGCATATCTTGCAGACCCATAATGTGTTTTTTTTTGTTTAACCTAAGCAGTAGCATTAAATTACTTTCTTACATATATATTAATCTTTAGAGTACAAGAAACAAATGGGACAGTCAGAGCTGTCACTCAACTGGTTATAAGTCAGATCAAGACTAAAAATGGTACTGAAGGGCAAGAGGAAACAAGGGGAACATTTGGAACACCAGCACAGCTTGTGTTTGTAACAGAAGAGGTAGGGGTGTACATGCAAAACAAAAATTGTAATTATTGTATTTACTGTGTGGATGCAGTTGGCCAATGCAGAAAGACCCAGGTGTGCATTCTGGAATTTCACAGAGAGGTAGAGTTATTTTGGATCATTGTGTAACAGTGGGCATAAAAAATGAATCCACACACATAACACACACAGTCAGTGGTCTGAAGCTGGAATTAGTACCGACAATGTTACCAAGTCAGCTAATGGAAAATCATACCATGTGGTCTGCTCTACTGAACACCTCACAAGCTTTGCTGTGCTTGTAGATGTGGCCGAGACACAGGTAGGGTCATATGTCTACGTCACTTTACTTGTACTTTTATATGTAATGTGCCATGTACATCAAGGATCAACCCAATGAAATCGAGGCTTTTGCTCTATCAATTGTGTCCTACGCTGGCTGTGGAATCTCAGTTTGCTGCCTCCTTCTGAGTATTATCTTCTTTCTCAGTTATGGGTAAGAGGGTCCATATAGAGGTAAATGCTACATGTATGCACAAAATTATATAACTACATTAATCTGAATGAGTTTATTCTGACGTTCCTCCATTCCATTGAAGTTTTAAGGAAGCAAGATACAATTTGCACCCCAACTGGCTAATAAGCACACTCTAACAGCACCTAATCTTGCTTTTATCATACACCTGGCCAACTGAGAGTTGCACGTGCAGAGCAAAAGTAGGTTTTAATGAAAATGCAAATGCACACGCAGGTTTGAGACCCATAATGGCATTGAGCAAGGCTATAGTCAACCACACTTCACAATTACCATTAGTCATAGGAAGAATATTGATGGAAATCTGATTAGAGGGGAATGTGATCTACTCACTAGGTGGCTATTATCTCTGACATTTGGTGCTCTAGAGTGTCTCTATAAACTTGTGTTTTGTGCTTGCATCATACCTTGCAGACATAGGTATGAACATGGATCTAGCAGCCAATTATTGGGGAATACATGTACAATGCAAACTGCTATACTGGAGCATCAGTAATACTTTAATGAAAACCAATATACCTAACAAGTCTGGTTTTGTATTCCACAGCAAAAAACTGTTTACAAATGTGCACTACTTTGTTCACTTGAACCTGGCTGTTGCTCTGTTCCTTGGATACATTGCCTTTGCTGCTGGCATAACAACTGCAACACAATACAGAGTAAGCACAACAGCAAAGTAATTGATATGTGGGGATGGTGGCATGAAAAAGCAACACCAAAACAAGTTGAGAGTACTGCAGTAGCCAGGCTACATAGAGTTGAATACACACACGAGTTGCACAGGATGGTGTCATGTATGCATTTAACTCATGTTATCACCCCTGGAGACTGTGGTATTTACACTTTACTTCTTTGGTTCTTGTCCCTACAATGTACTTATATACTCATCCTTGTATACGTACATGCACAATAGATGTAATTGCATAGAATCATGTATGTGTTGTGTGGTTGAAATCGTAAGTATAGTGTGTATTATATAAATGCCTCCTCTTTTTGCTCTCTGCAGATTGCATGTGGAATAGTGGCAGGCCTACTGCATTACTTGTTTCTCAGTGCGTTTTGCTGGATGTTGTGTGAGGGTATAATGCTATACCTGATGCTTATAGTGGTCTTTAGCAAAGTGTCCAAGCAGTGGTGGCTGTTTCTCCTCATTGGATGGGGTAAGAAGGGATGAATATAGTAGTAGTACTCACTTGTGATATCAGCTTTCAATTGTCCTTGAAAAATATTTTTGTCATGCATGTGCACTCCTCCTCATGTTATGTGAACTTTGTTTATGAAGGTCTGCCAGTGATTGTAGTTGGCATATCAGTTGGTGCTGCACATGATCAGTATGGAGATCCAGACAACGGATAGTGAGTATGCAATGTATAATTGTGTTGCAGTCGGTAGTGACATAACTTTGTTCATCTTCACAGTTGCTGGATATCAGTACACCAAGGAGCAATTTGGGCTTTTGTTGCACCCATGCTGGCAGTCATTTCAGTAAGCAGTGAATTCTGTATTCCAATGTCCTTTTTATCTTAATGTTTTGTAGGTAAACATCTTCTTCTTCTTTGCTACCCTTCGGGCTTTATACAAAGTCAGTGCAGGCAAATATAAACAGGAACAGGGTAATTGGTTTGTGGTAAGGTGAGTGCATCATGTGTGTTCTTTACAACCGAACACAGTGGAAATCACAATAATTGTTGAATTACACACATCCACAGAAAATTGTTGATTGCTGCTGTGATTCTTCTGCCAATATTGGGGCTCACTTGGGTGTTTGGCCTGCTGGCTGTCAATGAAAACACAACTGTGTTTGCATGGATATTCACCATTTTGAACTCCTTGCAGGTAACACAGTGCTATATCCACTGTCACTTCATGTCAATTGATGAGCATTTCATTCTTCTTCCACACAGGGTATGTTCTTCTTCATTTTTCATGTTGTAAGAAGTGATAAGGTGATGTAGGAATGAACTTGAATGTATATATGTCTTTACTGAGAATCAATACCACAGGTATGGAAAACACTGAAGAAATACTTCCCTGTTAGGAGCCCCATGAAGCGCCGCTCCTCTGAAAAGGTACATAATTGAAACAGCAGGTTGAGGGTACAAAGTCAAAGTGTACCCAAGCCCAGCATGTATACTTGCACATTAATGTGACACATACAGCCAAACCTACAGAGCACATTTTCAGTGTATATATAGTACGATCAAGTATGAACTTTCACACAGTGCTATAGTTAGAGTTAATTCTCTTTTTGTACAGAGCAAAGACACTCAAACTTTAGTACCAAGCTCACAGGGCAGTTCTATGAAACGATCACAAAAGAAGCCCAGGAGATCAGGCAAAAAGCACAAGAAAGAGAACTGTAAGCATGTGAAAGTGCAAAGCACATATCATTAACTATTACCACTGGCACTATTCTACTGCTAACGTTTCACCCATGCCTACCTTTCTTACGAATTACACAAATACAGGTACTAGCATTAATTTATTAAATACATATATCCACACAGTGTGTGCTCTCTCATCTGATGCGGTGATTGTACTTGAGAATCCACTCTATGATCACCCATTTGGGAAGAAAAAAGACAGTGATCTGAGACTATCCACAACAGTGATTGTCTAATTACTGTGACCATTGACTCTTGATAATTATTGTAGTACACTTGCTGATTTGTTCCTGTATTACGCAGTAGTGGTTTACTAAACTGTTGCACATTACATTGTAAGCTCAATACAATATATATACGTATATGTATCACATCACTGTACAGACATAGATACAATACATGCAATATTAATGATACTGAGTCATTCACTGACAATACTTGTGTACCAAATTTCAAGACATCCATCAAATAATAGATGGTACACTAGATATGTAACATATCCTTCCCACAAATAATCGTGTACAAAATAGTGAAAGAGTGCACACTCTGACTAGAAAATCAGGAGTGTTACTCAGCCTCGAAAGAGTTGGAAATGACTCACAAATACATAACCTGTACATCGATGGGATGTTGCCTTTCGGCCTCCGCTCGACACCAAAGATATTCACGGTGATTGCCGATGCCCTCGCATGGATCTTGAGACAAAAAGGTGTGTCCTATCTCGACGACTTTGTGACTTTTGGTCCTCCTGCATCGGCAGTGTGTGGGGACAATTTGTAGAAGTACGAAGGTAGGCAAAGAAGTAGGGAGCCTCGTCCGGGTATGCCGATGACAGCACTGCTGCTATTGTGGCAAAACACTCCATCCACACGCTGATGTCCATCACCAGGCTGTGTTTGGGGTGCTTAGCATGGCAGCAGGTCGACTCTGCCTCTAATTGCCAAGTCTCCCGGAGCATCTCCCACATCTCCACATACTGCTTCTCAAGTAAGCACTTCACCAACTTTGGTGGAATGGAGCTGAAAACGGGGAGTGCCAGTGCGCTGTTGTTTGTGGCTCCAGTGTCCTTTGGCACAGCAGAGGCAGAAATTGGCCAGCTTGGGAGAGAGGAGGTGGACAACAGTGGAGGCCCATCTCTCCCCATGAGGGAGAACAGCGGAGGAGCTGGTACGGAGCCTGCAAGGAGACAACGGAGGCTCACTAGCTTGGGAGTGTCTTGGGAGTTGGTAGAGCCTAGTGTCAATGGAGACTCCACCTCCTAAGGCGGTCCGAGACACGCCCCATTAGCACGCCCATGAGCCCAGTCCCTTTGGCCAATACCAATGGGTCACTATAAAGGCCCATGAAGGGTGATCATCGAAGAAGAGAGCGGGTGGCACTGGGTGGGATAATGACCGAGGTGAATTAAGTGTCCACTACTCGGACCATATTCAAAGTTTTCTGGTACTTTGTTATGAGATGTTTTATGGTCAATACTGTATAGCGGGTATTTTTGGGGCCAGTTCATGGAAAAATTTTCATGGTCGCAGTATGCTAAACCATACCACTTGTACACGTGGAGTAGAAATGGTCTGTTTATACTTCGAAGTAGAGGCCATGGTACGAGGCTACTACCAGTATAAAGAGATCTGGGATGCTAAAGTTGGTGAAGAACTCGAATGCCAAAGAATCCACATTATATTTTTGCTGTTTTGATTCTGAAATCTGGGGTAATAGTAGGCCATGGTCCAAATAAAATCTCCTCGAACTGTTCATTGTTTCTGCGGCATGGAGGAGCAATTCACTGTAGGGTAACTGGTGTCAGGCGCTACTCTGCTGATCTAGTACAAGGGGGATTTGAAATCCCATGCATTCTGAAGTTTGAAGGTGGCCCTGACAGTGAGGTGGTGAGGTATTTACTGGATAAAACGCAGAAACTGGTTAGCTCGGCCTTGTCCAAGGACAAAACTAATTCGAAGCGATCCAGCTGTGATGCACCCACTCTTTCTTCCCTCTGAGAACCCACCCTTGTCAACAGATGATATATATGATCTATTCACCATAAGTTACTCTCCAACTGGCACTTAGTAATGCTACTTTCGAGGAAATTATATGCTTTGGAATGTTGAATTCAGCAGGCTTTGGCCATGTGTAGCCATTCTACCAGCCATATTGCATATATGAACCCATTATACTGTTGTCATGACATGTCTTTTTGTTACACATATCACAACTGGTTTGTCAATGGTTAAGAGTGAAACTGAAACTATCTTCAATACCGTTAAAGGAGGGAGGAAGGAAAGTGCTGTAAGGAAGTGTGATGATTGGCAACGGATATCAGGCAACATACACACCAAGCAGAACTGTGTAAGAGGTATCACTGAGGGTCATTGTAACGTACATCAAACATATTTCTTCATATACACAGTGACAACTAAAAAAACATCCATAACCAGAAACATTATTCTGTAGTATAATCACTGCATCCTTGATGATAGTAGTCACATTGAAGTACCAAGAAATGTATTTGCTCCCTGCATATCACTGAGACATGAACTTGTCTCTAATGTCAATCCATTACAGTCCTACAATATTGATAGCATGATGATAAATGTCACATCCAAAGTTATGAGAAGGTTGTAATGGATTGACATTAGAGACAAGTTCATGTCTCAGTGATATGCAGGGAGCAAATACATTTCTTGGTACTTCAATGTGACTACTATATTGATAGCATGATGATAAATGTCACATCCAAAGTTATGAGAAGGTTGTAATGGATTGACATTAGAGACAAGTTCATGTCTCAGTGATATGCAGGGAGCAAATACATTTCTTGGTACTTCAATGTGACTACTAACAGCTGGAAGTTGTTGGTTCAGCTGCTGCTGTGACTGAAGTTCAGGGATCAAGTTTTGTTTGGGATACAGATCTCTGCACCGCATATTTAACACTTCTGGCCTAAAAACCAATGAAGAGGTTGGGCATACTCTCTGCGATATTGATTGTGGAGAACTCTTAAGTGAGGACTTCAACAGAGCTTCCCTTGAGTGTATGCATATTCACACAATTAAGTTCTATGAAATCCCCCTTGACACTCAAATTCAGGCACTCTTCAAAGGTTAGTTCTTATGGAGGTTAATTGTATAATTAAAGGAGGTTAATAGGAGACCTGGGCCTGACGAGGTCAAGGATCCATGTGGGTCCTTGGCCGAGCATGCGCAACAGGAGTGCATGGGTGTATCTCGTGGCACTCACTCGGACGTTTCGGCTACGACAGCGGTTCTCTTTCCTCCTACACCAGGCGCCTTCCCTCGGCACTGCTACTACAGCTTCTCCCTATCGGACGTCAACCCTCCGTCCCCCCCCCCCCCCCTCCCCGATCGATGCAGAAGGATGGGTGATGAACCCAAGACAGACGATACGGAGGCACGGATCACCTCAATGGTCCAAGGGGCTATCGACCAGCGTCTAGGCTCACTCGTCAACCAACTCGCCCCCCTGGTCACCCAAGTGCGGACCAGCCAACGGTCCACCGGTGGTAAGTCTACTCGCTCTGTTTTGTGCATGCCTCTCCTGCCACCCACTCCCAGCATTCGCAAGCCTACCCGGGCATTCGTGCAGGGAGCCTACGTACTCGGGCCGTAGCGTAGGCCAAAGATCGGGGCCCGAGCGCCCACGGATGACCTCTCGTCCCGCTGCCCATCATTGATCCGTGTACTATGCACGCTCGCACCGGGCATCATACACCACTGGGCACTGCACATATGCAGACCATACCGGGCACCTCCCCCAGTCATACCCCCCCAACACTTGCAGGTACCGGGCACGAGGGCTAGTCACTAGCCTGCCTCCTGGCTCCGAGGCTTCTCTACCCTGCCCGTCACACCGCCTCTCCCCCCCCTCGTAGGTCTTGACGATGGTGTACCTCCCGCATCCGACCTCAGTGAAGTCAATACATTTGATTTGGCCAGCGGCACACAAACGGAGGGCAGCACACCAACTGTCAATGCCCCTTCCAACTTACTGCCGAGTGCTTCCGCGCACACCCCACCACAGGCATCAGGCACCCACATTGGCGAGGGCCTCCCGCCCGTCCCCGCAAAACTCGTGGCAAAGATTCTCCGCCGTGAGTTTGCAGAGATGCATGAACGCAAATGGCTGACCTATTGTAAGCACATAACGCCCAAACTTCCTAACAAAGCATTCTTAAAAACACGTTGAAAGTACTGCACACCTTGCGCTGCAGCTGTCAGTGGCACTTGTTGGATGCCTAATCATACATGATAGCAGGTTAGCAGAATCAGACACACAGACAGACAGATCTACAGACACACAGGCAAGTACTACACAAAGTTCAAAAGTTCATGTTCTTCACTTTATATAAGGACCTCATAAGGCTCGAGTATCGCAGTTACTTTCCAAAAACAAGCATGGTGCAGGAACTTGAGGACATGCAAGGTCAGTCACCTACCGCATATTTGAATTTAGTACAGCTTTATGTATGTCAATCATATCATTTGTGCTTTCATTTCTCTTGTCAACTGGAAAATTATATTACAATTTTTCATGTACAGTTCAACTATACTACAAATGATGCACTAATGTCAGCTACGCTCTTTCTTCCCTCTCAGACATTGATATGGACCTCTTTGAACACTTCGAGGAAAACGAGCCGGCACAGCAACATGCAGCCCCCCCCCCCCCCCCCCCCCCCTATGGACAATGAGGCCACCCAGCCAACTGCAGGAAGGGGAAGGGGAAGATGAAAAGGAGGAGGAGCAGCAGCACCAGAAGCCGGAGGGCCTCTGTGTAGATCTTGGAAGGAGAGAGGGTGGGGAAGGATAAGAGGAGCAGTGAGGGGAGGAAGACCACAAACACGGAGGCAAGCGCCTCTAGACCCCCTTCCCCCCGAAAATCATGCCCAGCCACCCACAGATCATAGCTGCATGACCCCAACTCAAACTGTAAGTAAAAATAACGTCTGCCCACAGCCACAAAAGTAACGAACTGTGTCATTCATTGTTGGCATTCATTTCTTCAGTGATTGCATATACTACGAGTGATATCCTTTTTCCATCTCTGATACAATGTCAATCGCAGTTACAACACATGCGTAGTATGCCTGCAACACGCCTTCTGCGGACGACACTTTACAGCCTAAGGTCGGAGTAGGGGTGTCAAAGACGGCACAACAAATTTTCGCTGGAGGGGAGAGCCTGGAGACGAGGCTACCTACACATACAATTTAAAAGCAGTGTGAGGGGTTTAGAAACTTGCTCATAAAGGGACTGCATACTCTGAAATGAGTGTTTCACATAAAAAACATGGCAATTACACACTTCAGCAAAATGTAGGCTATTTGAAAATAGAAATATCCAATATCTTGAGAAGATGAGAGGGAGGAGGATGAGAAGGAAGAAAAGAGACACATGGTTTTGCATCTATCTATACATGTATATCAATCAGATAACAACTCAAATCTGTTGATTGAGGGCACACAAACAGGGTAATTTTTTGTATGGAATTGATATTTGTACTGTCAGAAGCTTGGAGCCATAACAAAATGCCCGACTACTACTATTGCCGATATTAGTTTGGTTTTGGGTATAAAATGAGACACAGGTGCATGTACATGTACATACGTACATCAGTTTGGTGTCTACCTCCTGTACAAGGCCTACCTTACAAACCTGCATATCTAGCTGACTCCCACAACTTGTCAAACACTGACACAAACCTGGGAAAGGCTGCAGCAGCAAGGTGTAGGTAGTACTGCAGACCACAGCTACCATTTCATTTCAAATGGATAAGCAAAACACAGCAATTGACACCAAACTCTTCCACCAGTTTGTGATCACTTTACATCACGTAATGATAGCTACAAATCTGCTGTGGATGCGCTTGATGGTTTGATCAAAACAATAGCAGTGGTGATGTGCAGACCAGCAGTGGTAATGTGCTATTTTTTCAACTTCAATTCTGTCTCTTCCTCTCCCTCTCCCTCTCCCTCTCCCTCTCTCCCTCCCTCCCTCCCTCCCGGAGAGAAATACCCTATCCCTATCCTTCTCCCTCTCGCTCCCCCCCCCCCCCCCCCCCCCCCACTCTCTCTCTCTCTCTTGTCTCTCTCTGTCTCTTTCCTCCCTCCCCCCACTTTAGCTTTCAAAAAGTCTAGCAGAATATATAATCAAAATCAAAAATAGGTTAAATGCCCTGTAAGTTTTTTTACTTCTACACTGAATTTTACTGACATATTACTCTAAGATATGCAAAAAAGTTTTCAAGTCCGCAGTAATGTTAGGAGTCCATGCATAAGTAGAACAAGATCGAATTACGAAACATAATGTTAAGTCATGATATTACATTGCTTGCTTGCTTCTCTTTTTCTTTGTGGCAGAAAGGGGATTGGAGCCATTACCAGACGAAAGGGAGGAATACAATCAATACAGTATAATCATAAAGTATTCATAATCATATCATTGATATTTCAATTACCCACTTAGCTGTGTATGTGTGTCTATGTGTGCATACGTACATGTGTGCACGTGTGTGTGTGGGGGTATGTGTGGGGGGAGGGGAGAGAATGTGCATGCATGACTTGTCTTATCAGGATAGTTTGCACCCAGCAGAGTGCATTTCATTTATACAGAACTTTGTAGGAGGATCAAAATTAGCAAGTAGCAATTGATCTCTATGAAAATAGTCAAATGAGCATGTATCCAACTACGTACTATAGCACTCCCCTCCATAAGTAGCAGTTGCAAATTCTGCTGCTGTTGTCTAGAATTGCATAATATGGCAAACTGCTGCATTGTAGATATGGCAAAATCAATTGCGGTACAGAGATTAATGGCATGTGTGTGCAGGCATTTTCTCCTGTGATGCATGACTTGAGAAGTTTGGTCCAGAAAGAACCCAATGTTGGCACCACAGACCGCAGTGGCCTGTATTGTTGGGAGACAGCAGTTAGAATAGCCCCCAGCCTAACTGCAATACAATGCTTCAAGCAATAATTAAACTGTAGTATCCTTACACACGAAGTTGACAAAATCTGTGCACATAAGGGTTAAATGCTCTTGTTTTGACATCATCATCACTTCCGCTCGTGTACAAACAGTTCAAAGAGGGCATATCTAGCAACCCTGTGACCTGCGACTATATACGTAGCTTGTATGGCTGAAGACAGATCCCACTTGACTCCGAGAAAATGACTCGGCTGTTTCAGATACATGCTGTGTGCGTTCACACATCACTTAATAGCTTAGCAGGCATTCCTCTGTAAGCTTGGACATTTTAACTTTGAGGCCAGTCAGAAGAGTTCTACACTACAGCTAGTGATCCAACATTGTACTTAGGTGCTCTTGCAAATGTTGACATTCATAAGATCTTCAATGAACCATGCCAAACTATCATTCAAGATAAGCATCAGATTGGCTCACTCCCACTTGCCCACAATGCTGGGCATTCTACTAGTTGGGCGAGTGGAAGCGAGCCCACCTAGTCGTGCGGATGGAGCCCCCCTCTATATAGCTGTCCTTAGTGCAGTGGCGGATTGTTTGGACCTAGAGATAACATGGGATTGTCTGACAACAGTGTATCACGTACATCATCTCTCTAATGATGTCACATGGCGTAGCTTTGACATTGTACGCTAGTTTTGTACCCTAAAAATGTAGGGATGCGCAGCCAACACGAGTTGTTGTTAGCTAGTTGTCGAGTCCTTCACAAAGGGAGTTGTTGATTACGAGTTGTCGATTCCCTTTCTCTACCAGTTTGTCAATCCCCTTTCTCTATCAGTTTGTCGATAAGCGCTATATCTATCATTCTGCATCTGTCATTCTTCTCAGCCGATGCCTGATAAACATGGTCTGTTGGCGAGCCTGCGACCATCTTTGTACTTTTCTCTCGCTGGAGTTTTTAATTCACTATATAAGATATAACGCACATGTACACTTGCCTTATTCAAAGGGTACTCATTGCTGAAGGTTTCCATACCAATAGCTATTGCCCTTCAAGTTAACTCACATCTGTTACCTTCAGAGACGTTTGTTGAGTTACAATGTAAGCTACATTGTATACTCGTGCATTGTACCCATTAATTTTGATGAATACTGATTACTAACTCGTCTGATACCCACAGTGAGCCAATCAAGTCCACCAAGGTCTTCTTGTGGTCTGGCTCTTCAAAGCCTTCTGTGTGTCTGCATCGTAAATCACAGTTACAACACGTATGCGCAGTATGACTGCCACATGCTTCTTATGGACAACCCTTTGTCCCTAAGGTTGGAGTGGGGGTGTCAAAGGTCATACAACAGCTTTTTGCTTGAGGGAAGAGCCTGAGGATGGTGTACCATCACAAAAAGGGGTGGGAATAGATACGTCTAGAGCTACTATGCGTGTAAGCGTAGTGTGACATGTCATGTGGTGTTTTCAAAACAGAGAAATGGTATGCAAGATAAAGACCCGCTACACGCAGGAAGATCTGCAACTTGCTCTCCGAGCAGTGGAGGGTGGCAAAAGTCTCTGCAGCTGCAGCAGAATTTGGCATCCCCAAATCAACACTGCATGGCCATACATCTGGCTTGTGCAAACATGTCAGATCTGGAGCTCCTACTGTGCTGCAACTGCAAGATGAGCAAGAGATTGTACTTACCTGCCAGGTACTGGCTGAGATGGGGTTTGGAATCACAAGAAGGTTGGTGGAAACTATTGTAAATAACATTACATCAGGGAAAACAATATTCCCACCCCTTTTTGTGATGGTACACCATGGAAGGACTGGTGGCAGCGTTTTATGAAAAGGTGGCCATCACTAACACAGTGCAAACCCCAGCACTTGTCCAAAAGTAGAGCTCAAGCTGCAAATAATGAGGTGTTGACGGCATTCTTTGACTCGCTGGAAAAGAGCTATAGTGAGAGTGGGCTTGACATGAAAGATCCCCCAGTTGCACATCGCATATAAAACTGTGATGAGACAGCCTTTTGCACCTCAGCCACATCCGGCAAGTTGCTATGCAAACGCGGTGTTAAATCCCTTCATGAGGTTGGTGGAGGCTCAGGCAGAGAACACATAACAGTACACGTGTGCTGTAGTGCTAGTGGCCAACGTCTTCCTCCCTTTATCCTCTACAAAGGGAAAAATATGTACCAACAGTGGATGGAGGGGGGTCCGGCTGGTACGTGCTGTGTATGGTGTTTGAGTCAGGGTGGATGGAAGCTGACAATTTTTTTGTCCTGGTTTCGCAAGCTGTTCCTTCCCGCTGTTGCCCATCTGACAAAGACTAGTCCAGTCTATCTGCTTTTTTGATGGGCACCATTCCCACATCAGTCTAGAGCTCATAAGGGTGGCAAGAGAAAAAATGTCAAGTTGTTTTGTCTTCCTCCAAATTGCACACACATTGTGCAACCACAAGATGTGGGAGTGCTTGGCCCAATGAAGAAAGTATGGGCCAGAATACTCAAACAATGGAGACTGGAGTCTAGGGCACAGAATATATATCAGAGGAAGTGTTCCCAAGTCCCTTGCGGCAACTTTGGGGTGAATCACGCAAACCAGAGTACTGCAACAGTGCATTCAGAGCTTGTGGAATCTTCCCTCTTTGCTGTCAGGTGGTACTGGATAGACTGGCTCCATCAAAGGCATTCACTACTGCGACAACATCATCACAAACAGCACCTGATCATATCTCTTGTGATGCTTGTGGACATAAAATGAGGACAAGTCCCTTCATATGGAAGAATCTTAGATGCTACTTTCGTGGTGTGCTTGAGGTTAAGATATGTCCAACACGCACAAGGTGTAAAAATCAAGTGAGGATTGAAGGGAAAGTTATTACATCCAACGAGTTTCTGGAGCTCCTGGAAAAGGAAAAGCAGGACAAACAGAAAAAATCAGCACAGAAAGAGACCACCCTGCCAGAGCATGTACAATCAAATGTGGAAGGTAAGAAACATACATAAACACACATTCCACAAGAGCATCAAACTAAGTTACCTGTCACTTTTTTTGTGCGGCAAGTTGAGTGACTGATTATATATAAGTATCTCCATCCTTTAGATAATGCCGTATGTCCTGCTTGTAGTGGAGAGTACAGGGATGAAACAGAGAGCAAAAGGAAGACCTGGATAGGTTGCGATGGTGACTGCAGGCAGTGGTTCCACTACAAATGTGCAGGCTTCAAGCATATGCCCTCCAAGAAAGTGCCCTTTTACTGTCACTCTTGTAGTCAGACTCTTAATGGGATCAGACCCTTACCAGACCCTTAATGGGTCTCCTGCTTCAGGCACCGCTCCACAGACTAACTAGGCTAGGCTAGGTTGGTTGCCCTAGACTTTAATAACCATCCTGTGTGTTGGGGCAGCAGGGAGCTTCATTGCAGACCAGCAGAGGCTGTTTTAGGATATGGTTTCTCACTGCCCTTTGGAAGAAAAGGTGTTCTCCATAAGGGAACAGCCTATCGACTTTGCCTGCTGGCTGGGCTCTTTAGCTCAGTCGCTAGAGCGTCAGCATATAAAGCTGAGAGTCATGGGTTCGTGTCCTGCAGGAGTCCACTTTTTCTTCCTCTTTCTTTCCATCACTCAGATTATACGGCAGTGAGTTTTTCCCCCCTCATACACTAACCAGGCTGGGCTGGGTTTGGTTGCCCCAGACTTTATTAACCACTTTGTGGGTTGAGGGGTTATCATGTGTCTACTCTTGTAGTCAGCCATATTAATCATAATCACAGCTGCTTTTGCTCCTCTTACATATTATCATTGCCCTCACGTACAACTGTGTCACTCCATCATCATGAGATGTCCATTTTACTATTCTCACATCTAAAACAGTCCTTGGCAATTCTTTGAGCCCGACCACTATGCAGTATGTGCTTCCAGCCAAGAGAGAAGTGTGCTTCTGCAAGCACCGTATTGCACTGTGTTCTTTCACTTGAGTGTTTTGAATAACATTATTCCTGCAATTTGCTTCATAATACTATCACCGAGTACAGCGACAACAAGCCTATGGTTCTCGTCAGATACCTTTTTGTTGCACGCGTTCAGGATTACCAGCCGCTCTAATTATTTGACATTTTTGATATTTATCTAGCTAACTCTTGAATGAAGTAAAACCCTCAGCAATAGAAGGTAGCGTATGAAGCACAAGTCTTCAGAGGTCCAGTAGTGAAAATAGCCGTTGTAAGTGAAGTAAAAGAAAGTTGTAGCGCAAGATATCAGACCAAGTTCAAAGTTCGTTCAGGAATCCCCGCCCTTACCTTACTGTATGAGTGCGGTTCCAAGTACACTTAATGTTCGGCGAAGGTTCAGTGGTCCTGTTAAGTTCGGTTTGGTTCAGTTGAGTGCGGTCTAATCCTGATCTCATGTCTGTATACGTATATATGTGTACATGCACATGCACCTGCATAGTCGAGTTCCACGCCCACTTCACGTGGCCACACAAATCACACCTGGTATAGACGCAGCTGATATCCAAAACGAGTAAACTTCCAAACGAGAAGATGTCACTGCGGAGAGCGCTAAAAGTGCTTAAGCTGTAGCACGATATGTGTAGGCTTAAGACCCTTGAACCAGTAAAACAGTATTCTATGTTTCGTGTACTCGCTGTACACCATGACACCTCTAGCTGTAGCTCTGCTCTCGCTCTACACGTGTAATGAATGTGTGCACATGTACGTACTCAGTTGGCGATGCGCACGCACGGAACGCACAGTACTAACGCACGGTTAAATGGTACCAGGAGTTCGCTGGTAGTGTGGTGAAAGTCCGCTAGTAGTGCAGTGGAAGTTCGTTCAGAGTACTGTCTAAGTTCGGCAGTAATGCGGTGGCTGTTCGGTGTAGCGATCCGTGTAAGTTAGGTCCAGGTTCGGTGTGGTACATTTGTTTTATTGCCCCCTACTGTACAATTATCATGTTTCCTTGAAATTCTTTTATTTACATGACACGAGGTTTACCTCACTTATGATCTATTCACACGCTTAACTTGTTAAAACCCACTACCCTGTTCATAAATCAGTGACACCTGCCTAGGCCAGAATATTCTGGACCTATAGTCCCTCAATAACATGTTATGCAAGATTCACACATAAGAAATGCGTAGTAACGCAAATTTTCTCTGACATTATTAAAATTTCTACTGTCCTCATATGGCTTTGGAGCCTTACATAAGGAGTGTATACGGCTCAGATTGTACACCTTTGCATTTCGGCAGCAGTTCTGTAAGCCAATTATTCAGCAAAGTTTGAAGTCCTTTACTGCAGCAACTCGGCGTGATGGTCCAATGGCTGATGAAGAAATGGAAAGTTCATTTGATACCACATCATTTCTCTCAAGCAGCTTGCATTTCTATAACTTCTGTTCTTCTATAGCTGCTTTGTGAACATTTTTCAGCAAAGTATTAAGTGAACAATACCTGACTCTTTCTCCTCAGACATTGACATCGAACTATTCCAAAGGTTTTGACAACCGTGAGGGTAATGACAGCAACAATGCACGACAGTGACCCAGAGATAGCTATTTCATGTTTACACAAAATATTGCAATCACAATTTAAAAACAGTGTGAGGGGATTAAAAATTTGCTTATAAAGGGGACTGCATACTCTGAAATGAGAGGTTCACATGAAAAGCATGGCAATTACACACTTCAGCCAATGCCAACATACAAAATGTAGGCTATTTGAAAATACATAGAAACATCTTGAGAAGACGAGAGGGAGGAGGATGAGGAGGAAGAAAAACCGTGTGGTTTTGCAACTATCTATATATTAATCAGATAACAACTCAAATCTGCTGGTTAAGGGCATACAAACAGGGTACCTTTTTGTATGGAATTGATATCTGTACTGTCAGAAGCTTGGAACCATAACAAAATGCCTGACCACTACTATTGCTGATAATAGTTTGAACAGCTAATATTGTGATCTGGGTATAAAATGAGACACAGGTGCATGTCGGTACATACATCAGTTTGGTGTCTACCTCCTGTACAAGGCCTACCTTCTAGCCGACTCCCACAACTTGTCAAATACTGACACAAACCTAGGAAAAGAACACCTACATGTATGGCTGCAGCAGCAAGGTGTGGTACTGTAGACCACAGCTACCATTTTATTGCATATAACATGGATATGCATATAAGCAAAACGCAGCAATTGACACCAAACTCTTCCACCAGTTTGTGATCACTTGACATTATGCAATGATTGTTACAAATCTGCTGTGGATGCACTTGATGGTTAGATTCAACTTGATCAAAACGATAGCAGTGGTGATGGGCGGACCCAGTATGCTAAGAGAAGTACTGGAGGATATCATTCTTAACGACACAGGTACAACTATCGCAGTATCACTTAACAATGTATGTACATTGTGCAAGGTCTACATAGGTTGTATTGTACTATGATCCAGCATTTTTCTAAGACACTTTTTAACCCATATCCATATACATTGAGCATTCTTACATAGCCACTAAAGGTAAAGGACTACTTGCTTTGTTTCTCAAAGAGCAATTGAGTTGTCACAGGTTACCACAGGCAGTTACTGTAACTTTCCACCACTGATGGGATGGTGCATTTACATGAGCCATCACTAGTACATAACGCCTACAGTCCTACCTCTCACACATACTTTTCACACAAAAAGGTACGTACAGTAGAGTGAATGTGTGTGGAGAAAGAGAGAGATCATCACCAGTGAGTCTACTGCATATTGTAGAGGCAGTGTGGGCTGTATGGGTAAAGTTTATATACAACAACATGTGGCTCAGAGAATAATAACTACATCCCATTGAACTTCACCTGCAACCCCAAACCTACAAATTCAGTTTCTCACTGTAGAGATCTCATATACATGTATATGTATATGTATATATATATATATATATATATATATATATATATATATATATATATAATGTCCATACTCATATATACATGTACTACATGGGATAATCAATATCAAGGGACTGGAGGTCATGCTGGTGTACTGGCAGTATCAGGCCCACATATTTAATTCAAAAGATGTTCAGTAGCTTAGAACATATGGTAACAGACAATTTGATTTTCCGTGCATTGTCACATGTCTATGAATTAAAAGTATATGCATGACTTTCCTTTCATCATTTGTATTTGCCAACATTTTGCACAGTGGATCACAGCAATCTAGTACTTGAAGCAATCATGACTTTCTGTTGGAGGAGCAACAGCAAACAAAGAGTGAGGCCACAAACTCTGTAGCCAGATGTTAAGACACTCAGTAGTAATGTCAAGGTGGCCACTATGCCACGTCTACATTGCATACAGTCTATGTGCGCTCTTCATAAACGTCACAGTGCAAGCTGTATACTTGTGTGGTGAAATAGTTAGTTTAGACGTTTCCAATTATACATAGCTCAGAGCTCTAAAACAGATATTGTGGTTAAAGCTCAAGTGTGTTAACAAGTATGGTGTACGTATAAGAACTCATATTCAACAAGGTATATGTTTGCCACTGGAGTTTAGACAAGACATTGTGTACTATTTTTCTGAAAGAGCAAGAAAATGAAGTGTATCTATTTTTCTAATCCTTTGAGGCTATTTGTGTCAATTTGTCTAAGCTGCTGAGGCTGTTAAATCTATTTTTCTAAGCTGTGAGGCTGTGGGTCTTTTTCTAAGTCAATGAGGCTGAGAATCTATTTTTCTAAGCCACTGATCATGAGGCTACGATTGTTTTTCTAAGCGGAAGAGGCTGAGAGTGTGTGTATATATTTTTCTAAGCTGGTGAGGCTGAGGGTGTGTATATATTTTTCTTAGATGATGGGATTCTAAGCTGCTGAAGCTGGGAGTGCGTACACATTTCTAAGCCTTTGAGGCTGGTAAATTGTTGGTGTTTGTTCATTTCTTTCTTCCTTCTTTTCCTTCATCCTTTCTCCTAATGTAGTGTACTACATGTACAACAGCAAAATAATACCAGGGCCACCCAATCACCAATGTACATGTATGTACCATCACCACAAGCCCTGTGCTTCATTGAAATACCAAATTCACTATAATCAATAAACAATACGAAATGCCCCATAATGTGGGAGGTGATCTCCATTCACACAGGACAGGCCAACGGCCAAATTGGCAATGACATCTCCAAAACAACCTCCAAACCAAATGCCAAAACCACAACTATCAGAGCTCTCACAAATATACATATATGCCTCATGTACAAAAAGTAATAATTATAGTGAGCTGATATGTCTAAGACGTGGTCTCATAAATTATCAAGGGGTAAATCACTGCTCCTACCATTACATACATGTACTCAGTAAGAGTGGGACTGACACTTCTGTGGCAATTTGTTCACTGCAGTAATATACGTAATGCATGTTCTGACAGCACGTGTAAGCTGTGCTACAAGCTTGTGCTGTATTGCATCCACTTCCATCACCTCTACCACCTTCCAGCCTTTGCTTCTACCCTTCCTTTCCAGCCTTTGCCTCCAATGACTAAAGTACCAGTAACTCCTTGGACACCCATGAGAGGTAAATGTTCAGAAGTGAGAGTGTGAGAGCTTCTTGTTGTGACAGTGGTCGTCCTACAACTACCAGCTTTGTTATTGCTCAAGCATGTAGATTCAGTTGCCCCTATACATTAGCATAATTCTCTATTAAACAACGGAAAGACTTTCACATGAATGGGCTTGTATTGTTTATGAGTGCCACTCTGTCATCTGTTTAGTATGCCTCTTCTGGGCTATTGTACTTCTCAATCACCTTTGCATTGAGCTGTTCTTAGTGCACAGTATCTGAGAGGGAAAGTATAGGCATATTACATGCACATGATTCAGAAATGTAGCTATTTTTCTTTGCTGTGTATAACCATACCTATGTGTATGGTACTGTGTAGATGGAAGACACTTCCCCAAACCAATTGGAACTACCAGCACGTCTATCTGCCAACATAGCAGAAAATGAAATGCTGAAGAGGATGATTGGATTGGTAAGCTACATGTATATAGTAATGATACTGTTGTGTTGTATAAACCTAGAGATTGTATTTTATCTCAGAACCCTGGGATTTCACCAACAACATTGACCGCCGAGGTTACAAGGCTTAAAGAAAAGACTCGCAATTTGGAAGTAAGATGTGTTACTGTGTGACTTTGATTGTCTTTGTGTCCATATGTCCATAGAAATCCCAGATCAAACTGACTTCGAAGTTCATAGAACAGCAGAAGGAGCTAAATAGATTAGTGAGGATCTCCTCGTTTGAAGTGTCTTCGGCATCTGAAGCAGGACCATCAGTTTCCCCAATGGACATGCCTAGAAGAACACTCTCCAGGGAAGGTAGCTCCCTATCAACAACTCCCTAGGGACATTAAAACAGAAAACCCCCCAGTGAGTTAAGACTCATTGTTAGTGTCGCAGTATGTTTTTACCCTTTCTTTTTGGTCATACACAGAAATTTCTATCCACCATGAACCAGGTGAAACTGGCCAATGCAAAGCTGCAAAAAGAACCTGGAATTGCAACCCTCAAATTAATGGACTGTGTGTTCACCATGTCAGAGATGGTAAACGGGAACCCATCTGGGGTGGCAAAATCAAATGATCCTGTTCGTCAAAGGACAATTCAACCTAGAAAAGATGAACTACATTGACGGTATGTATAACTTGTTTGTTCCCTTGTAGTCTGCATGCTCATGTTTGCTGAGTAGTGAACTGAGTAGGGATAATACATATTGTCTAATTTTTTCGCAGATGTTTCACGAAGCACTTGGAATGTCACTACAAGTGACAAAGTCATCAGAAGAAAAATGACACAAAAGTGTACTGACATGTACAATGATCCTCGCTACATCCATCTCAGGCATACATAGTCAACTTCTTTCATTTCTACTTCATATTTTCCTCAGTCAAGTTCTTTAATTTCACTTCATACTTATCACCTCATGCTCTCCACCTCATTCACAATCACAGCTCACCATATCACAAGTTGTGCTGTCCAGTAGTTGAAAACAGGAGACTTGACCTAGTGAACAGACTCCATCAACTCATTTCCTCCATCTCATTTCACCTTCCCATCTCTACCTCAATTCCCTCACTACCACTCTCCCCCTCTATCAAGGGGTGGCAGACCACCACTTGTCCAGTACTTTGATTTAGTGCACCTTTAAATAATGATGTGCATGATATTGAGGTGGCATATAATTACAAGGCTGCGTGCACAAGATCACCTTGCAAGTAATGATGGCAAGGCAATCTTGCAATGTGAGGGTGTCTTGGAAGTGTCTTGCACTGTAATGTTCACACTTGCAAGAACACTTGCAAGTTACCTTTGCGGTATTCTGCAAGATTAATGTGATCCTTGCAAGATTATGGCCAATCCACTTGCAGGTCTTGCATTTCTTACAAGATCACCAGCAACCCTGCAAGAAATCACATCTACAGCTTGCAAGAACGCTAGCGCCAGTTAGTGCAAAGTCTTTCAAGAACCGTCTGTATGGGATATATCTGCCCCAGCCACTGGGAGTACTGAAGAAGTGCATAACTTGGAAAGATGTGTTGCATTACTTTTGCCTTACATGGGCTCTGGTCATGCCGTACCAATCACCTTGCACATTATTCTCCTAGCACTTGGCTTCTATTAATTTTTGGAAGTGCATAACCTAACATCACTTTCATGAACCGTTGTACATTTGTGTGTCTCTGGATGGTGGGCCTCTGGGTGGTGGGCCTCGTGGAGGGCCTCGCAGCTGGCCTCTGGGTGGTGTGCCTCTGGGTGGTGAGCCTCGTGGAGGGCCTTGCAGCTGGCCTCTGGGTGGTGGGCCTCATGGAGGGCCTCGCAGCTGGCCTCTGGGTGGTGTGCCTCTGGGTGGTGGGCCTCATGGAGGGCCTCACAGCTGGCCTCTGGGTGGTGTGCCTCGTGGAGGGCCTCGCAGCTGGCCTCTGGGTGGTGTGCCTCTGGGTGGTGGGCCTCGTGGAGGGCCTTGCAGCTGGCCTCTGGGTGGTGTGCCTCGTGAAGGGTCTCGCAGCCGGCCTCTGGGTGGTGTGCCTCTGGGTGGTGGGTCTCATGGAGGGTCTCATGGAGGGTCTCGCAGCTGGCCTCTGGGTGGTGTGCCTCTGGGTGGTGTGCCTCATGGAGGGCCTCGCAGCCGGCCTCTGGGTGGTGGGCCTCGTGGAGGGTCTCGCAGCCGGCCTCTGGGTGGTGGGCCTCATGGAGGGTCTCACAGCTGGCCTCTGGGTGGTGTGCCTCTGGGTGGTGGGTCTCATGGAGGGCCTTGCAGCTGGCCTCTGGGTGGTGTGCCTCGTGGAGGGCCTCGCAGCTGGCCTCTGGGTGGTGGGCCTTGTGGAGGGCCTTGCAGCTGGCCTCTGGGTGGTGTGCCTCGTGGAGGGCCTCGCAGCTGGCCTCTGGATGGTGGGTCTCATGGGGGGTCTCGCAGCTGGCCTCTGGGTGGTGTGCCTCGTGGAGGGCCTCGCAGCCGGCCTCTGGGTGGTGGGCCTCATGGAGGGTCTCGCAGCCGGCCTCTGGGTGGTGTGCCTCTGGGTGGTGGGCCTCGTGGAGGGTCTCGCAGCTGGCCTCTGGGTGGTGTGCCTCTGGGTGGTGGGTCTCATGGAGGGCCTTGCAGCTGGCCTCTGGGTGGTGGGTCTCATGGAGGGTCTTGCAGCTGGCCTCTGGGTGGTGTGCCTCAGGGTGGTGGGCCTTATGGAGGGCCTAGCAGCCGGCCTCTGGGTGGTGGGTCTCGTGGAGGGCCTAGCAGCTGGCCTCTGCGTGGTGGGCCTCACAGTCTGAACCACTGACTTCATGATGAAAAGCATAAGTGATTCCAGAAATACAACAGCTTCCTGCTTCATGCAGAAACCAGAGTATTGTTTAGGACTCTTTTGGCACACTCAGTAAGTGCCCCCATTTGGAGTTTCAACACATCACTAGCACCTAAGCCTTTCCTTTTGACTCTTATATTTCATTGTTTTAGTACTCATTGGAGTAGGGACTATGCATTGTATGCTTCAGTAAACTGTGTTATATACTCTCCAGAAGGGTCTTTGCTTTGTTGTGTAGAAGTGGTAGGCCAGAAAAAGCCAGCAACACCATCAACTCAAAAATGACAAGTGCGAGCTTGAAAAGGAATGAAACTGTACAATTCGAGAAACACTGCATTGTACCCAGGGACTACGTAAGCAGCACAGAAATTCATATCTCTGTAGCAATAGTACATGTATCAGTTCATCCAACAATGTGGGAGTCAACTGTATGTGCACTCCAAAATTTCTGGGGGCATATATTAAAGACTTGACTAACCAGGCAAAAGGGTTGGCAAGATGTTGTTACCCTTAAAGCTGAAGTGTCTAGCACATGAAACTTGGAACATGGTGGTGAATGCCTATGGTGCACAAGTTGCTGATGAAACCTTGTCCCATTGGGCATACAAACAATAGGTTTCCAGGAGCAGATGAACACGGTTGGGGCTCTCCAGGTGTCCCCCAACTAAGGAGAGCACTGTGAAAACAACAGGGGATCTCTGCTGGCCACCTCTTCATATATTCACACTGATACATATGCAGGTGTTTCATATCATGTGTACGATTTTCATCAATATTTACCATGAGTAAACACATCAAAACACTGCTAAACAACACAACTTGCCACAAACCTCCCATCCACTCATACAAACCACCATCCAGCTTCATCACTGTCAAGCACCACCACTTATCCCTCACTACCACCAAATGCCACACGACACGACACTGGACGTAAAGTGCCCCCCTCCTCCCTCCACTCCAATACTCTTAGCATGTATCACATCCTTCACCACTTCAAGGAGATTGAGCACTCTGCTTCCTTTTCTTTCACCTTAGGACAAGCTGCTGAGAAATATATGTGCACCACTGTAAGCTTGGCAAGGGTAAAATGATGTCTGTCTAGACTGGTAGCCATCATGTAACCACTGGACAGTATGGCAGTCCTCTTTGTGAGAGTGAGTGTTCAACCAGCAAACCACTTGCACACTGTGTGGTAGCTCCTTTTTCCGGTAAGGCGAGTTCCACAAGCTGTTGTCCAATTCAGAGCAGGTCACGTCACGGCTACTCCTGAGAGAGTTGTGGCTTTCCATTATTTGGCATTACATCAAAGTTCTCTTGGCATTGTACATCCTGTATCTTTGTGACCACACATTTCGTGATTCAATCCTCCACCTGCTCCAGACCACCCTGTAAACTACATTTGTATCTACCTGCCCTTAATGCCTGAATGAAAGCACACTGAATAATGTCGTCTTTAGTAATTGTTGTTGGCTACAGTGAACACTCACGATTGATGAGGTTTGGTAACTTTACAAATACTGAAATTCAGTTGGTTGTCAGTTGCAGACTGTTCTGCCATACAATCAGGTTCTGGTGTTACCAACATCGGTCTTAAACATATGCGTCTTTCATTCGCATCATTTGTGTATCTCAACATTGCAGTTCATTGTATTATCGATCATAGGTGATGTAAATTACATTACTTGGTGGGTACGAAAAGCACTGCCACCACAAAATTCTGCAGACACTGAAGCACTCGTGCAGAGCTGAACAACACAACAACTTGCCACAAACTTTTACAAAACAAACTGCTCCAAACCACCCTGCACTTGGCTTCACCCCTGCCGAATACTGCTACTCACACTCACTGTTGCCACACACCATCACTCGCGACTGGAGGTAGGGTGCTCCCCTCCTCCCTCAACTTTTACAGACTTGGTATGTAGGAAAGGAGATGTTCACAGTGAAAGGGAAAATGACACCCAATTTGAAGACCAGGTGGCATCCTCCTGCCATTGACCATGCCTGAGTTATGCCCTCACTCAGCACCTACATGCTTCAGAAGGAGGCTCCACCTAGGAAGTAGTGTGGTTCTAGTTTACCATAACTAAAACCAAAAGTGCACATGTCAGAAGGAATTATATTTGGTAATTGAAAATTAAAACCAAGCCATCAGGAGATCCAGAGCTTTACTAAAAAGAAATAATGCTAACTAAAAATAATACCAAGTCTTTGTATTGAGGAGGAAAGCCTTCCAAGCGTGGGGCAAATGGCAATGGCTAAAGGTGCCGGGGAAGCATCAACGTCTGCTGCTGCTCTGAGGTTGTCCACCTCCCCATCTCCTGGATCCTCCGTGAGTCAAGTGTCTATTGGTCGGCCACGTAGGAGCCAAGTACGGGAATATTTTGAGCACAGGGAGTCGCAGGACAAGAGCATTAGAGACTCTACCTCTGATGCAAGTTACTTATATCTGCGGCCATGAGATAGTGGGAAACTTCTCAATGAATCCGAAGCAACACCTGCAGAAGGCACATCCAGGACCGTACTCTAATTTGCTCATGAGGGAAGAGGAGGAAAAGAAGAAAACAAAACAGAAGGCGTCACCTAAAGTCAGCCAGCAGCTGAGAGTAGCTTAGACCCTTCAGAACAAATTTGCACTGCACTTAAGCATTGATGCCTGACAAACTAAAACTCAAACAGAAACAGAAAGTGGTGGAGCACCATCTACACACAACTCCACTGAATGTTGCAGCCCGCCTGTTCCAAAAAGGACATAATTATGTACATGTGGGAGTAACACTGTATGCACAAACACATACCATACAACGGTCTCTGTACTCCCCGTATGACCCTGTACTCACATGGTGTTGGTGCACATACACGTAGCTACCACACAATTTCAATAAACATCCAAACGATTTCAATGCCATGTGGCTTGGTACAAAAAATGTTGTGCGATACATGTTAGACATGGTTTATTGCTCTAACCAGTACTTTTTGATTTTGCAAACCTTACCTCAAAATTTCAGATCAACAGAAGGACATGGTACACAGAGGAGACTCAGAACCACCTGGTTAAATAAGAGCGCTTGTAACTTCTCCGCGAGATGAGCTATATGTGACCGGATCTGCGAAAACCGACCACCTTGTACCCGCTATCGAAATCGAGATAGCGCAATGAATGATGTCATTGAGGTGTGGTCTAGGTCTGGTGAAAATTTGGAAGCGATCGCCTGTATAGTTTTGGAGATACGGTCCTTAGAACCACGGAGAGTCGGCTAATTTAGATGCACGCGTTTTCCAGAAAACGGGCGTTTATTGCGGTCGCTAGGGCATGTTTTGCGTAGTCCGTATACTTCCACGATACTTACAGTTTTTACACGGGTACTCGTGTTTACTTGTAATCAGCTGATTCTCCATACGATATAGCCATTGGGCAAGCTACAAGTCGTTAGCGTAGCTTGTAGATCATGTTCTTCGGCTTAGCAACGCACATCGTATACTCTACAAGACTATAACGGGGCGCTCGAATAGGCTGCATGTTTCACGCTATAGCACTCGAACGGAAACGCTGATGGCTGTCAAACTCCACCACGATGTAGCTAAAGGACCCAGGATTACAGTGGTATAATAAAAAAAGTTTGGGTCTAGAACTACATGACTGCGTTCAAACGCCCGTATCTCTAATGTACATATTTTACAAGGTGGTCGGTTTTCGCAGATCCGGTCACATATACAATGATGGGACAAAAACTGGCTTGTAGAGCGATGTCTGCCCTCCACAAGTACAGTCATTCCATAGGGTGGGTAACGTTCTAGCACTTAGAAAACATGGCAAACCAGTAGCACATACTGCACTTGTTGCACTTGTAAGGTCTTGTAGTTACTTCTGATCAAACCCCCATGTCCATGAAAATTGACATAAACACCCAGTGTGTGTGTGTAGGTAAATCAAGGCTGACCGTTATTACACTACGAATTTGTGTACTTACGGTAAAGAAATTTTACTATACAGATGGTCAAAATTTGGTATTCCCATGAGTAATTTTTGAGATATGGGCTCAAAAATATTATTTATCACATCATGCACGTAGATGTACTGAGGTCTCCTGTATTGCTATAGCTGCCACTTTCTATGGTCTTTGGAGCTTACAAGGGCTATTGATATTTACATTGTTTACCTACAAGTGATATCACTATTGGGGAGAGGGTGTGTGTGTAGACAGTTGGCAGAGGCAAGTCGGCATTGGGAGAACATTAATGCTGATGTCAATAATAGTGGTGACATGGCTACAGCCCTGATTATTGACTATGGCCTCTGAGAAATACTTCCTTCATGCTATACCCCCTCCCCTTACACACCACCACTCTATGAAAAGCATGCCTTGATACGGCCAGTCAGAATGAGAGTGATTCAGCCTCATGCCATTCATCATCTGTTATGTAGAGTTGGACCTGCTCACGAACGGTATGTTATATCATTGAAGTACATGTACAGGTGTACCTACAATGTATCATTTATCTCATCCATGACTCCAGTATTGTACAAACTCTATGCAATGTTACCATAACCACAAAACCACTATGTACATATATATTCATCTGCAGACTCCCCCCAGGTGGGTTTTGACACTGTGTACAGGGACTTGTTCAAGACTGACATTGTCTGTTGTGTTTGGGGTTGTATTGTGCCAGGCCGGTACTCCTCCAAATGCCCCCCCATTGGTACCACACATAGGTTACCTACCAAGCAATACCATATTCACTGTATATATAACAACTCCATGTGCAACCTCACCTAGAACAACAGGCTAGACACTGCCATTGAAGGAGTGTGATTATGCAGTCATCTATTCCAGTTTGGTGTGCTCTTTGTGAAACATTGTGTGGACAGTTTCTGAAACAGCCATAGAAAATGTGACACTCACTAGCACTCTGAAGCATGCACACCTTGCATGCAGACCTGCCGTTCACCTAATACGAAAGGGCATCGATCCTATCTGAGGAGAAAACCCAGAGGACAGATACATCTGGGAACGATACCAATTGCAGAGTCTGGGGATGAGACCACGAGCTACATATGCGACGGGCATACATAGGTTTACCATAGTACATGCACAACACTGCACCCAGAAGTGTATGAAGCATGCGGCTGGACCTTGACAAGAGACTCCTGCTAAAGTAAAACGGAAGCTCATGCAGTCCTGCTGGGAGCACAAGCCTGCTGACCGACCAACCTTTGAGAAGATTCTGCAAGTACGTATCATCCATTTATAGGAACAGTCACTTACTGCAGAGTATTACATCTTCAAATATCCTGTCCAAAACTGCCCCAGAAACGATCTCAAAAGATGTGAACTCAAAAATTTCCTGGGGGGACATGCCCCCAGACCCCCCCCTAGTCAGCACATTTAGCGTGCATTAATTACCTGTGCCTCCCCCTTTATTAATGTCTGGGTCCACCCCTGGAAAGTGAACAAAACAGTCCTCAGTTCACTCTCCTCCTCCTCCTCCTCCTCCTCCTCCTCTTCCTCCTCCTCCTCTGCCTACCCTGCACTGCTGTTACTGCTGCTACCTGGTTGCCTTGCCTCCCCCTTCTCCTCCACTTTCTCCTCTTCTCTCTCCCACGCCACCATCTCTCCACCTGGTGAGTAGCTTGCCTTACTCCCTCCTGCGTCTTTATCTCAGTTTCCCCACACACACTGAGCCTCTACATTTGAGCCCTTCCACTGGTGCCTGTTTAGTATGGCCCACTGCATGCACCTCATTCCCCCTGGCTCCTCCCTGTGTGGTGTGGCACTCCACCCTGTTGCATGATGGCCCTCTCCTCACACCACCTCCCACTCGCTTCCTCCCGAGGCAGCCTCAGCCCACTCCTGGTCTCCAACAGCCCAGTTCCTCTTGCCACCTCCACAGCTGTTGGGTAATCTCTCCCTGTCTCCACTCTTGCGCAATGGTACTGGCTCCTCCACTTCTACCCACATCCACTCCTCCATGACAGCCCTCCTCTATCTCCAACCCACCTCCACTCCCTCTCCCTGCTTCCACACTCTCCCCCGGCACGACTGACTCTGCCAGCAGTCCCCAGTCCTGTGCCCCCCCCGTCTTTGCTGGTGATTTGCTAGTGCTGTCCTACAGTGTGTATGACTTTGCTGGCACTTCTCCACTGTGTAACCTCTTAGCCTCGTCCCCAGGCTCTCTCCCATGTGTGACCTCTAATTGTGTGACCTCTCAGAAACTTTGCTGGTGATTTTGCCAGCGTTCCCTCGCTGTATGACCGACTTCATGGGTGCTACCACACCGTGTCACCACACAAACGTGTGATTTTTCCTGTGTCCCCCTTCATGTGTCGCCCTCTCAATGACTGTGTTCGTGCTGCCGCTTCATACAGCCACATATGATGTGACTTGGCTGATACTTCCCCAGTGTGCAGCTACACCAACAGTAAACTAACCAGCCCTACCTCACCAGTTATGTTATTGTGCATGATTCCTTCATTTGTGCATGGGCTAAGCCCAGCCGGGAGAGAGCTTCGCAATTCTGTTTAGCTGTGCGCATTTCAAGAACTTACTCCCTAGGAAACCTCTGAGCCCCATCTGCCTAATTAAGGATTGATCCCTTCCATGTGATATTTTGGATCCCTGTCAAGATGCTTCTAGATGTACGTACGTGTTTGTGGGTTAACCTATTAGTGACGGAATAACATGGCGGTCATGTTGTTATGCACAAGACATTGACCTAGAACTCGAAACACTTGTTTTCCTTGTACTTTTCTAAATCCCTAAGGGCTATCTCTATCCACTGTGCATCCAACATACCAGTTACAAAGCCATCAAGCTAAGTAAGGTAAGCGCTACGTGAGGTCATACCCGCGGTTCACCCGTTCGAGACTACATGTAGGCTTTGTAGCTTTTACCTACACTGCGTAGCTTGCCAAGGCTAACGTCCTATCGATGGACTCCACATAGCTACCTGTACCTGTATAGCCTGTAGATACTCGCTGAAGTTCATTCTCTTACACGAGACGGCCACCTAGTGCATGCACGATTGTATGGCTTCATTTGTGGAACATAACTTTCCCTGTGAATGTCCAATTCCCGTACTGAAAAGATGATGTCATTCCTTGAAGACTGCCGATTCCGATGCTATGGGATATGCCCCTATACGCTGGTCATGCGTAAGGTTAAGCGGACGAGTTTGCGGAGCTGTTATTTTGTCGTGTTTACATGACAATTGGCGTTAATCGGTTAACCTATGCTGTCATTGTTGTATTTGAGTATGCCTGACAAAGAGAGTGATATTGGATTACAAACGGTAAAACATTGGGTGAGCATATTGGTCAGTATTGACTAACCCATGGTAGAGCATTTGGTGAGCATACTAGTTACTATTGACTAACCCATGGTAGAGCATTCGGTGAGTATATTAGTTGCATTGCGTTAACAAACCCACAGTATATAGGACATTCGGTAAGCATACATGTATTAGCATTGACCAACCCATGATAGAGCAGCCCATTAGTGTTTGCATTTGACTAACTCATGGTATAGCATTCAAAGAAGATACTGGTTAGTATTGACTAACTCATGTCCAATTGATTGCCACATGCATGTAGGAAACTGGACGCACATTACACACACACACCTATCATCACATGCATCATGCCCATTGCATCATTGTCATGTTATGTAGTATCACGTGCATGCGGTGTGTGCCTCATGATTGATCTTTGCCTCCGAGCGGTCTCCCGTCTCCCTCGGTCGGGCGCAGTGCTGCGGTCCTACCTGCTCTTACATGGCGCTGCAAGCATCCACACGAACCTGAGCCACCACAGCAACGATGGCATACGTCTTCTGCCAAGGTGACAAAGCAACACACTCTTGCCACACAACACACCAAGGAGACATCATACAACCAGTGCACCTGCCCCCTCCCCGACATCACAATTGGCTCCCATGTGGCTGTCCAAAACCATGAAACCAAGCACTGGGACATATATGGGATCATAGTCAATGTCAGCAAACACAGGCGATACTTCATCAAAACCAGCAACGGACACGTCCTGGTACGCAACAGGCGTTTCATCAGATGCAGGGTGCCGACATCCATCCCTCCCACCCCTCAGCCATCACCACATCCCGCCCCCCAGCCATCACCACACCCCGCAGCTCACCAACACCAGCAGCCACCTCTGCGATGGTCATCCTGACCCCACAGACCAACTAGGCGCCTGATTGAGGAGTTACACTCGCTTAACGTCCAGGCTGACCGTGGGGACACCGTCACCCCGGACGCCGGGGAGGGGGAGATGTAGGAAACTGGACGCACATTACGCACACACACCTATCATCACATGCATCATGCCCATTGCATCATTGTCATGTTATGTAATATCACGTGCATGCAGGGTGTGCCTCATGATTGATCTTTGCCTCTGAGCGGTCTCCCGTCTCCCTCGGTCGGGCGTGGTGCTGCGGTCCTACCTGCTCTTACAATGCACACCTCCCATTCCGGTTCGTCAAGAATATAAAAGATCAGAATGATCTTTGGCAATGTAACAGTTGTATATTTATGTAGCAAGGTGTGTAACTGTGTTATGTAATCACCCTTGACCTATACACGTGGTCATCTAGATCTAGAAGGTTTGATGCATGTGAGTCATAACAATGTGTACGTGTACGGTGTGTGCTGTTGTTGAGTTCTGTGGCTGGTGTGCCAGTGCTGACATATAGACTACGCTGCCGTGCGACTGAGCTACAAGCGCCTACTCTCGACATGATTACAGGCAAAAACAAGGGGCTTGGATAGATCCCTCAGTTTAGTTGTGACATAGCGTACTGCATGACTATTAGCAATGTGCCCAAAAAACACTGTCTGACACAATTTTGTCATACACACCAACTTTAGCAAATGTATGAATCGCAGATCTGAGGCTTCACCAGTAACCATATGCATAGGAACAATTTCTTGATTGGGGGGGGGGGCAGAAATTTTTCTGAATCATCACACCCACAAATTTAGTTATTAACACATGTTAGTACACTGATTTAACCAAGATTTTAGGGGGGGCCATGGCCCCCTGGCACCCCTTATTCCTACGCCTATGGCAACAGTCACCCCCATCCTCCTACCCCTTCACAGTATCACCCTCCAGTACCAACCTGAGCAGGGTGCATCCATAGCACAGGTTTTTCCTTGCCAACAATGTCCACCTGCACCCAGTACCCTTTCCCAACACCCATTAACCACACGTACACCTGCATCAACATGTCACGAATCAGGGTAAGTGAAATACATGTATATTGTGTACAAACATGTAAATCTTATGCAAACTTTCCTAGGGACATCATCTCAATTCTGCTCTATGGGAAGGAGGTTGGAATCTTTCTTGAAGTGAACTTTAACAGTAATGACAATAATATACATGTACATTCAAATACCTACCTACAAATACTATAGTGTTAATCATGAATCACAACTCCCAACTCCTCAGATGCAGATGAGATATTTGCTAGGGTCCTACTGCAGAGAAATCTAATCACACAAGTGGGGAGACTGAGTTACCCATGCCGGTCAATGGAAAGGTTTTCATTGAACTACTACAGGTATGCATAGTCAAGGCAAACAGTGGATACTTTTAAACCTTTCTGCACCATTAAGTATGCCTTCAGAAAGGTGATATCTTCCAGTGGCAGTTAGAAAAGATTGGCAGGACAAAAGATGGTAGCATGTGTTCATATGAGGTGGAAAGGGAGCTCAATATTGCCTAGAACCAAGAGGTTCTTAGAAACTTCATGCAGCAGCCAACACACACCCAGAATTTAAGTGCATGGATTTTGTGTTAATTATGTGATGTATACAATTCTTCATTGTCATGTAAATGTGTGGGTTGCTAAGGTGGGAATGCTGGTTGCCGTCAACCTGGAGAAGTACCAGGGTAGACCCCTAATTGGCAAGGTGGTGGAGGTGAGTGGCAAAGAGGTGGAACTTGAATGGCTGGTGGGAACACACAGTGAGATGTGGAAGCAGTGAAAGGGGAGAGAGGGAAGGAAAGTCGTCATGTATAAAGATATGATACAGGCGATAGATGTCATCTACACTGACATTAAACTTATCCCTGGAAAGTGACAGCCACCTGATATAGCTGAAGTACTGAAGAGTCTGTACATATACAGTAGGTGTCAAACATAACTTTCCATAAACTGTCTGTTCAACGGGGAGCCCATTCCCGTTCATTCCCCGTTCAGCCTCCATCTAGTCCATGTTCCTTTTAATTGACCGTTTAACGCTAGACGGCTTTCCACGCGGTATTCTAAAAAAAGTGCACCAAAAGTGTACTAATTATAATTGCTCTCGAATTGAAGTGCATCTCGTTGTTAAGCGCTGGTTTTCTTCCAGTGGAGATACAAGTGTATGCACCTAACGAGCGAGTATGGTATTAGCACATTCTGTGTCTGTCCACTACAGGCAGGACAAGTGATGATGTTTAGATATGAAGAAGATATGTGAACGCATTAAAACCCACTATCATACACTACGTAACAGTGATATGTGACAAGAGAGGACAGTACAGGAGCAATACAGGCAAACTCACCAGTTGAGTCCAGAACTACAATGTAACAATAATAGCACCACTAAAACCTTCTCTCTTTGCCACAGAATACAGTGAGACTATTGGATGTACAACTGTCCATCACGAGAGGAGCTTGCAAAAAAATGTGCTGAGAGGTGATAAAAACAGCACAAGATGTAGTAGTCTGTACAGCACATAACTGAGCATACAAACTACAGAAACTGGAAATCTTCGATAATACATGAATAATTGATACATTAACTAGTTTGTTTGTATACTCCAACTACATGTACATGTATGTGACAAGCCTGCATTGCCCGAACTGATGTCGATACATAACAATGCACAGCATTAGCACATGCTAGGAAAATGTTTGTGTGCAACTTTCTCTTTTGTATCTCAATACTTTTGTATCTCAGTGCTTTTGTGTATCAGTGACACGTTCATAATGGAAAACTCCCTGAACAGATACGCAAACTTCAAAAGCAAGGAGTACAACTAAGGAGAACTGTTTAACACGTAATAGGAAAAAAAGGAGATCTCAGCAACCTCATCCTTGACCATAAGGCCCTCCCTGGCTGTCTGCGGAGGGTGGAAGCCAGGTACAGCAAAGTGAGAACTGGGCGGGTCAGAGCTTCCCACCCTGTAGCACTACAAGACACAGGCAACAAAGCCACAGCAATTTCCCAGTGCCATACAGGCAGGGAGGTGTAGCTGTAGGGGCACAGCTGCCAAAGCTACTCCGTACACCGCCAGTACCCCCGTGCATGAGAGCTAGAAGCATCTTCCCCAACTCACTGACCACAGTGTGCTATGTACTTAAGTTACACACATACCCCAAATTACATACACTATTAGCATATCGCACTTGCAGTGCACCTGCTACATGTACTAAGCACTCAAAGGTGATGAACGTACAGACTTCTGGGATACACATTTGCGCATGGTAAAAACTAACCTGATCCTTGATTGTTGCGCTAAGGGCACATCCTTTCCAAGAACACGTGGTGCAGCGTCCACGAATCGGCGCTTGTTCTTACTAAGACGCTACAAGTGGCAAAAAATTGAAGCAAAGTACACAAAAGGCCCAAACATACCTCAGTTCGCTTCTACCTACCTACTATGTGCTGTACTGGTTGCCCACTGGCCACCCGAAAACAACGTCGACGAAGACCGCACCACATTGAGCATTGCTCTTGTGCGCATGCGCAAGAATACGCCGTAGCGTACTGCTGTAACAAGTTCCCAATTTGTAAATGAAAGTGAGACATCAGCTGCCCGAAGCTACAGAGGTCTTAAGGTTATGGTAGAGCACAATATGTGTCGTTAGCCCTACAGTTATTGGCCTTTGCTCTTTTCGTAGTGATCATGGTGACGAGTCCCTAAAATACCGTTCGCCAGAAAATTAATTACATTTCACCCTGGCGCTACCTTCAGAACGAATCTACTTTGAACCGCGGCTGGATCTGGGATGTTTACGAGGTCTGGAAACTCTCCTCTTAGTGGCAGCTAAACACTTTAGAGATGATCCACCAGCGGCAGCCCCAGCAACAGGTCTGCTGTGAGATGCAATGGCGTCAGTGAGAGTTACTGGCTTTGAAGTAGCGATCCAAAATAGCCATATTGACACGTGTGTCTATTTACTAAGCGCCACCAAAAAATAACGCTACTATTTGAGTAGAAGTGGCGCTTAGTATTGAGTGGCGCTGTACATGTAATTGGGACGTTTATAGTCTACTCATAGATAAAGTGATTACTCGCACTGCGTCTAGCCAACATTGTCCTTGCATGACCAGCTTGCAGCTTTCATTACGTGGTAAGTTTCCGTTGGTACAAGCTGCAAAAGAAACTTAGTTAATATATCTATAAGAAAGTGTCTTGTTTGTCTTTCACTTTCCAGCAGCATATAGAACGATTTCTAATAGCAAATTCAGTAGTATTGCAGCAGATAGCGTAGCAATGGGCATGCCAGTTATAATATTGGTTGTATGCTACTCTTTCACAGTTGGTGCATTTGACAAGTCTTGGCTATACTCTGTTGTTGACAGCAACTGCAGTTCTTCCCTTCATATCAGTTTGTCAGGTGAACAGAATTCAGAAAGCAGCACTACCCGAGAAAATGAATCTAACAACAGTCACCTGCTTCCCAATGAGTGTCCTCCATGGTACTACATGTCAGCAGGTGATGGGTGTGTTGTAGGTGATTCTCTGAAGGGCAGAGTTCATTGGAATAAGCACACTATGCAGACATCAGTACAACATCTGTACTGTATGACAACTGCTGCAAGCACCAACATGACCATCGTTGGTGGTTGCATGTTTTCTGCTGTGTATCTAAGTCACCCCTATGTGCCTCTCCCTTGTAACACCTCAGAGTTGAATGATTACACATGTGCTGGTCTCAACAGGGAAGGTCAGCTCTGTGGTAAGTGTAAAGATGGATTTGCTCCATCAGTGTACTCTTATTCAATGCAGTGTGTCCGCTGTACAGATTACAAACTTAACTGGGCTAAATATTTAGTTGTTGCTTTTGTACCACTAACTGCATTTTTCATCTTTGTTTCAACATGTCACATTAGTCCCACCTCTTCGTACCTGCATGGGCTTGTGTATTTCAGTCATATCATTTGTCTACCATTTATAAGCCGTATGTTTGTTTTACTGGAAGAATTTTACAATGTGTCTTACCCGCAAGGTAGAATAGCTGACATTTACTTTTCCTTGTTTGGTGTATGGAATCTGGACTTTTTCCGTTATCTCTATGAGCCTTTTTGTATCCATCCACACATGACAACTTTACAAGCTCTAGCACTGGACTACCTTATTGCTTCATATCCACTACTCTTACTACTATTGACCTATATCTTAGTACAACTTGAGAGAAGGAGCTTTAGACCATTAGAAATGGTGTGTAAACCTTTGAAGCACATATTGAGATCAATCAAATGCAAGATCAATAATAAGTCTTTAGTTGATTCATTTGCAACAATTATGTTACTCTCAGCCATCAAATTTCAAAGTACAACGTTTGACCTCTTGATGCCAATAAGAATATACAACATGAATGGATCTTCAGATAGTGAAGTATACCTGTTCATGGCTGGAGATGTGAAGTACTTTGGACCAGAACACTTACCCTATGCCATTACTGCAATTGTTGTCCTCATATGCTTGATAATTAGCCCAGCTCTCCTCTTGTTTCTCTATCCTTGCCACTGCTGTCAAATCTTTCTAAACAAGTTTCACTGTAATTCTCAAGTGCTACGTACTTTCATGGATGTCTTCCAAGGAAACTACAAGGATGGTACAAACACACTAGAGATTGCAGATACTTCGCAGGCATATTTTTTGTGTCCAGAACCCTTATAGTACTTGCAATCATTTGCCTTAATTCCTTATACATCGAAACAATATTTGGCTTTGTGTTTCTTCTTCTGGGTCTGAGTGTGGCTGTGATGCATCCACAAAAGTCACATGTTCACTACACAATAGATATGCTGTACATATCAATTATTCCGGCAGTATTTTTCGTAGCAAATGCAAAGAATGTACATTACTCAGATCAGAGTGTAAATGGCTTCATATTTCATGCTCTAGGTCTCATAATCCTTGCTCTTCCTTTATTGTACATGATTGGACTTACCATTATCTGGGTGTTGTACCTGATCAGGAAGGTATTACCACAAAGGTCACTGAGAAATTGTTTGGAGAGAATACTGAAGTACATAAAGAGTGCTGGTCAACCACAAACTGAAGAGCACAGACGCTTGATTGCCATACCCTGAAATTTTGCAGCACCATTTGACTGTGAATTGAGCAGCACTTCAAGATTAAGAAACACTTTCTGGCATTGATTTGTATGTTGAATACTACTGTACAAGGAAATATTTACTCTTTCAAGAAAATTTTCGATTTGTATGCTGAATACTACTGTAAAAGACAATACTTTGCTTTCAAAAACACTTGTGGTATTGATTTGTATGTTGAATACTACTGTATTCTTAATAAATATGATGTGCAGCAAATTGATGGGAGCTACCCTAAATAATTCCCAAACCACATTATTGCCAGCAACCACACGATCCACAATCTGGCCATGCCATAGAGTTACCCTGAAAGGTATTGCTATACAGTACGTATAACTTAGTCTGTAATACATGCCTCCTTGCCTGGTGTTGGGCACACTGTCTGACCACCTGTGTACATCAAACACATCCATGCACCCTCCCCCTCTGGCCATAGGTAGTCATGCATGTGGACCATGGCCTCCTTGATGTAGCATGCTAGTATACACTATCGAATCTCCTGAGCACCACATGTAAACATTTGTGCAGGTGTTGTTCAAACCCATGTGTTGTTTACATTGTCCTCTCTTAGATGACTTCAAGTTTATGTTTCCATCATGTTTTCCACATAAATCTGAGAATGTAAATTATTGTTATCACTTTCTAGGCTACGTCATACTGAATCACAAACACTAAGTGTGTAATCCCACACGATCAATGTTGTCAGAAGCTCTTCAGATTGATTGTGAAGGTGTGACGATGAGGTTAGCCATATTACATCATCTGTGATGGGAAGGAAGGAAGTTGTTTCCTTTTCATTGGCCTTCACAGCAGAACAGATACAGCCATGCAGCTGCTACTATATACACAGAGCACAAACTTCCATGGGATATGACCTTAGATTTGTAGCACTACAAACAAGTGATGTATATGTGAGAACAACAAAGACAACATGCAGCTCCTCCTCTGACCACAGGTAGTTGTGCATATCCATCAATGCCTCTTTGACTTACGTAGCATACTACACTACCAAATTCTCTGAATACCACATTGAAATAGTTGTCTGTGGAAAGTGGAAGCCAGGTACAGCAAAGTGAGAACTGGGCAGGTCAAAGCTTCCCACCCTGTACCACTACAAGACACAGGTAACAAAGCCACAACAATTTCCCGGTGCAATACAGGCAGGGCGGTGTAGCTGTAGGGGCACAGCTGCCAAACACCACCAGTACCATGCATGGGAGCTAGAAGCATCTTCCCCACCTCACTGACCACAGTGTGCTATGTACTACTGTTATGCACATACTCCAAATTACAACATATCGCACTAGCAGTGCACCTGTTACAGGTATATACAAATGTGATGAACGTACAGACCTCTGGGCACATTTGCGTATGGCAGTAAAATAGCCATTGCCTTACTGATCCTTGATCGTTGCGCTAAGGGCACATCCTCTCCAAGAACACTCAGAGTAGGTCAGTGTCGTGCAGCGTCCACGAATCGGCGCTTGTTCTTATTAAAGCGCTAAAAGTGGCAAAAAATTGAAACAAGGTAAGCAAAAGGCCCAAACATACGTCAGTTCACTTCTACTTACCTACTATGCGCTATACTGGTTGTTCACTGGCCACCCGACTTGAAACAGCGACGAGGACCGCACCACATCGAGCATTTCTCCCTTGTGCGCATGCGCGAGAATACGCCCTCAGTAACCAAGTGCTGAGGCTAGGGTATCTTAGTATGGCTCCGCGAGACTACGGGTATCTTACTATAGGAAGTGCTCTAACAACAGAGGGGTAATGGGCATTAAAGAAGTGGGGGGGCAAACACTGAGAAACATTTTCCTTGTATTGCGAATAAATGGTGAAAACATTTATTGAAATAGATAGTGCTATGCAGAGGCATTTCTGACAACAAGAAATTGTTGGCAAAAAGTGGGGGGGGCAAATCCCCCGGCCCCCCTTTTCCTACCCCTCTGAACAAGTTTTCAATTTGCAAATGAAAGTAAGACATCAGCTGCCCGAAGGTACACAGGTCTCTACGTTATGGTAGAGCACAAGATATTGTTAGCTCCCCAGTCAGTGGCCTTTGCCCTTTTCGTAGTTCATTATTGGTGACGTGTCCCCAATACCGTAAACGTTCGCCAGAAAAAAAAAATTCGCCCCGACGCTGCGTAAAATCTGTCCTCTCCAGGTGGCGCTTCCTTCGGAACGAACCACGGCTGCTTCTGGGATGTTTACGAGATCTGGAAACTCTCCTCTTAGTGGCAGTGAAGTTAAACACATTAGAGATGATCCACCACCGGAAGCCCCAGCAAAAGGTCTGCTGTGAGATACAGTGGCATCAGAGTTAGGCCTACTGGCTTGAAGTAGCGATCCAAAATTGCCACGTGTGTCTATTTACTAAGCGCCACCGAAAAAATATCGCTACTATTAGGTACTCTAGGTGGCGCTTAGTATTGAGTGGCGCTGCAATTTGGACGTTTACAGTATCTATAGTCTACTCATAGAAAAAGTGATTACTCGCACTGCATATAGCCAACTTTGCAGCTTTCATTACGCGGAAAGTTTCCGTTGGTACAAGCTGCAAAGGAAACTTAAGTTGTTATATACTAGTTAGAGTACCCGTCCGAGTACTTTATGGGATATAGTGTACGAGGAATGCGTCGAGAGGCTAATAAAGCATGAGGCGAAGCCGAGTGCTATATTAGGCCTCGCCGGAGACGCAATCCAAGTACACTATATCCCATAAAGTACGTGCTCTGAGTAGTAGCAATGAAAATAGCCAGCTGTTCCTGTACTGCTGTGAAGGCCAAGCAAAAGGAAACAACTTCCTACCTCCCCATCACTGATGACGTAATATGGCTAACCTCATTGTCACACCTTCACAAACAATCTGAAGAGCTTCTGACAACATTGATCGTGTGGGTTTACACACTTAGCGTTTGTGATTCAGAATGACATAGCCTATAGGATTTCTGAAAGTGATAACAATTTACATTCTCAGATTTATGTAGAAGACATGATGGAAACAAATTTGAAGTCATCTAAGAGAGGACAATGTAAACAACACATGGGTTTGGACAACACCTGCACCACTGTTTACATGCATGTGGTGCTCAGGAGATTCGATAGTGTATACTAGCATGCTACATCAAGGAGGCCATGGTCCACATGCATGACTACCTATGGCCAGAGGGGGAGGGTGCATGTTGTTATTGTTGTTCTCACATACATCTGCATTTGTTTGTAAAGCTACAAATCTGAGGTCATATCCCACAAACGTCTGTGTAAAATGGTTGGTTATTCCTGTACCACAGTGAAAAACTGAGCACAACAGGAAACAGCCCCCCCCCCCAACTTCACATTACAAATACCTAATATGGCCAACCTCTTCTTGTAATACCTTCACAAATCAACCTGAAGTGCTTCTGGTAACACTGATTGTTTACATACTTCTAGGGTTTATGATTCAGAATGATGTAATCTATAGCTTGTCTGAAAGTGATAACAATAATGTATAACCTCAGACTCATGTACAAAACATAGAGAAATATGAACTTGAAGTCGTTGACAACATAGGCATTTCAAACTGCTTTCACAACATGCTTTATGTCTATCTCTCATGCATGGGTGTGCTTGATGTACACAGGTGGTCAGACAGTGTGCCCAACACCAGGCAAGGAGGCATGCATTACAGACAAAGTTATACGTACTGTATAACAATACCTTTCAGGGTAACTCTATGGCATGGCCAGATTATGGATCGTGGTTGCTGGCAATAATGAACCAAGGTGGTTTGGGAATTATTTTGGGTAGCTCCCGTCAATTTGCTGCACATCATATTTGTTAAGAATACAAATATTGCTGTACCTTTTACAGTAGTAGTCAACATACAAATCAATACCAGAAAGTGTTTTTTGAAAGCAAAATAGTTATTGCTTTTACAGTAGTATTCAGCATACAAATCGAACATTTTCTTCAAAGAGTAAATATTTCCTTGTACAGTAGTATTCAACATACAAATCAATGCCAGAAAGTGTTTCTTAATCTTGAAGTGCTGCTCAATTCACAGTCAAATGGTGCTGCAAAATTTCAGGGTATGGCAATCAAGCGTCTGTGCTCTTCAGTTTGTGGTTGACCAGCACTCTTTATGTACTTCAGTATTCTCTCCAAACAATTTCTCAGTGACCTTTGTGGTAATACCTTCCTGATCAGGTACAACACCCAGATAATGGTAAGTCCAATCATGTACAATAAAGGAAGAGCAAGGATTATGAGACCTAGAGCATGAAATATGAAGCCATTTACACTCTGATCTGAGTAATGTACGTTCTTTGCATTTGCTACGAAAAATACTGCCGGAATAATTGATATGTACAGCATGTCTATTGTGTAGTGAACATGTGACTTTTGTGGATGTATCACAGCCACACACAGACCCAGAAGAAGAAACACAAAGCCAAATATTGTTTCAATGTATAAGGAATTAAGGCAAATGATTGCAAGTACTATAAGGGTTCTGGACACAAAAAATATGCCTGCAAAATATCTACAATCTCTAGTGTTGTTTGTACCATCCTTGTAGTTTCCTTGAAAGACATCCATGAAAGTACGTAGTACTTGAGAATTACAGTGAAACTTGTTTAGAAAGATTTGACAGCAGTGGCAAGGATAGAGAAACAAGAGGAGAGCTGGGCTAATTATCAAGCATATGAGGACAACAATTGCAGTAATGGCATAGGGTAAGTGTTCTGGTCCAAAGTACTTCACATCTCCAGCCATGAACAGGTACACTTCACTATCTGAAGATCCATTCATGTTGTATATTCTTATTGGCATCAAGAGGTCAAACGTTGTACTTTGAAACTTGATGGCTGAGAGTAACATAATTGTTGCAAATGAATCAACTAAAGACTTATTATTGATCTTGCATTTGATTGATCTCAATATGTGCTTCAAAGGTTTACACACCATTTCTAATGGTCTAAAGCTCCTTCTCTCAAGTTGTACTAAGATATAGGTCAATAGTAGTAAGAGTAGTGGATATGAAGCAATAAGGTAGTCCAGTGCTAGAGCTTGTAAAGTTGTCATGTGTGGATGGATACAAAAAGGCTCATAGAGATAACGGAAAAAGTCCAGATTCCATACACCAAACAAGGAAAAGTAAATGTCAGCTATTCTACTTTGCAGGTAAGACACATTGTAAAATTCTTCCAGTAAAACAAACATACGGCTTATAAATGGTAGACAAATGATATGACTGAAATACACAAGCCCATGCAGGTAAGAAGAGGTGGGACTAATGTGACATGTTGAAACAAAGATGAAAAATGCAGTTAGTGGTACAAAAGCAACAACTAAATATTTAGCCCAGTTAAGTTTGTAATCTGCACAGCGGACACACCGCATTGAATAAGAGTACACTGATGGAGCAAATCCATCTTTACACTTACCACAGAGCTGACCTTCCCTGTTGAGACCAGCACACGTGTAATCATTCAACTCTGAGGTGTTACAAGGGAGAGGCACATAGGGGTGACTTAGATACACAGCAGAAAACATGCAACCACCAACGATGGTCATGTTGGTGTTTGCAGCAGTTGTCATACAGTACAGATGTTGTAATGATGTCTGCATAGTGTGCTTATTCCAATGAACTCTGCCCTTCAGATAATCACCTACAACACACCCATCACCTGCTGACATGTAGTACCATGGAGGACACTCATTGGGAAGCAGGTGACTGTTGTTAGATTCATTTTCTCGGGTAGTGCTGCTTTCTGAATTCTGTTCACCTGACAAACTGATATGAAGGGAAGAACTGCAGTTGTTGTCAACAACAGAGTATAGCCAAGACTTGTCAAATGCACCAACTGTGAAAGAGTAGCATACAACCAATATTATAACTGGCATGCCCATTGCTACGCTATCTGCTGCAATACTACTGAATTTTGCTATTAGAAATCGTTCTATATGCTGCTGGAAAATGAAAGACAAACAAGACACTTTCATATAGATTTAGTGTACGAAACCATCTAACATCAAAGTGCGCCGCCGTGCTCTATACGCCATAGAGCACGAAGCCGTCTAAGATCAAAGTTAACAGGAGTGCTCTATTATGCCTAGCGTGCTCTATTATCCTTTGATCTTTACAGCGGACTCCAACCTCGGGAGCGAACGGGTGGACGGGCACTGTGAACAGCGCTGCCCATGAAGACGTGTCTTTCCCCGTCTCGTAGTTGCCCGCGTTCACAGTCTCGTAGTCGCACTAGGAACAAGTGCATGTATATATGAAACGAGAGTGTGAACAGTGGACTGGAGTCTGGACTGGACCACTGGACTGGACCACTGGACTACTGGAGCTGGATATATAGTACAGCTTTTACGTAGTCAACATCATAAGCACCGTGATAGTTAGAGCTCTGCTGACCGTTTCTCCTCCCAAATATCACCAACAGTACAGGTAGTCTCGCAGACCGTTCACGCATGCGCGCGAAAAAGGGGAGGGGAGGTCTTAGGCCTGAGGATATTATTCCCAAAAGTCGGCTCATTATTCTATCCTTATTCCCAGAATTATTCTTTCAAATCTTTAGATTATTCCCAATACCTATTCTTTACATGTTCTCAAAGCTTACTGCACAAAGTACATTACTTTGTTACACTTGCACATAGTATCACATGTTGGGAACATTGTAGTGATCGTTTTACTGAACCATGAGTGACACTTCACATATTGTTGCAGAGTGGGTGACACTGAGCCATTGTTTTCAACTAGGCCACATGGTATAGTCGTATTCTTGTCCCCACTCTCCAGTCTGATGAGGAAACTACCATGGTAGTCATGAATATTTCCCTGTGTTCTTCCGATTATTCTGGGAATATTCTTGATTCATTATTCCCGGAATACTATCTTCAGGCCTACTCACGCTCATGACTCTGGTTATCCTGCGCCAAGGTCAAGGTCCATGCTGTCTATGCTAGAAGCCTACCATGGTACGCAACCAGTGGTAAGTTGATGTGTTACACAAGCATACTGGCAAGAGAGGCCACAAGTCTGCAGAAGATCAACCACTATTGTACATGATGCCATGCAGGTTATGATGCTGACTGCGAAAGCTGTACTATCCAGTCCACCGCTCCAGTAGTCCAGTGGTCCAGTCCAGTAGTCCAGTCCAGACTTCAGTCCACTCCACTGAGTTCACACTCCCACATGTAACCCCTCCTCTGATCGCAGGTAGTCATGCATGTCCAGCAATGCCTCTTTGATGTAGCATACTACACTACCAAATTCTCTGAATACCACATTGAAATAGTTGTGTAGGGGTGCTTCCACTCCCTAACCCCAGTTTGGCAACCCACAGAGTTTGTAGACTGCTAGCTACCTAGTCAGTTGCTGAGTTGTTGTCATCAGGAGTGCTTGTTCACTGACTCTACCTTCTAAAACTCCTAACTAAATCCCAAGAAGGTTGGTGTAGACGGAGTTATGTCTGTCAACTGTCTTGTTGTAGGGTACACTGACATTGTCAGTGTTACTGTCTCTTTGTCTTAGATGGCCACACCACAATCACCTGGCTGCAGTGTTACCATCAGTAGCAGCCTCGAGTCATGTGAGAGAGAAGTGTACCAACGGCCTTTTACTCCACAGCCAGAGCGGCCCTTATGGCGATCTGACATGCAAGGTCTGCCACATTCACTACCTAACTCTCCAATACTCGAACGACGTAACTGGGTGAGCAACTCACATTCCATGCCAAGACAATCAAGGACACATGCACTGAGTACAAATCAGCACTATCAACATCAGCCCCCACTACCTCCTCCCCGCAACCGCTCCTACTCTACCCAAGTCACGGCCTTTCATGATTACTCTCGAAAGCAACGAAAGCGTGCAGAAAGCTGTGTCCATCGGCCTCTAAGCATGACCCAGCAAGATCTCACCCTTTTGGAACTTGCACAGAAGCCTCCCAGCATATTTCCAGTCCAGGTGGAGCTGATCAATGGTTACTGCAGCCAAACCTCTAAATTTTCACTTATGGCAGAGCAGAGGCTTAACATTCATTTTGTGAAGCACACTGATGTGATCACAGTGCGTGATGCCATGGGAGTGGAATATTTGGTGCCACTGAACTCTGCAGTGAAGTTTGGCATTTTGTTTGACGCAGAATCAGAAGCCATGCCACAGATGTCTAGTCAGACATATGCAAAAGTAGGTGACATCCTTGCTCTGTCCAAAGTCCCAAGGGTAATTTGTGCCCAAAGGGACGTGGTAAAGAAACGTAAGGTGTATGTGGCCAAGGGGCAGATTTGCATTGTGAAGGGGGTAGGAAGATCCACGCTGAGGTGCTTCAGCCTGCCTCAATATGAAGACATTGAGCTGGGGGAAGACTTCAAGGGCCATTTTACTGCCGATGCTGAGAAAACAAAATTGTACCTCTCTGACATTGTTCAGCACTTACCAAATGCTTTTCCTTGCATGGCAAAGATATATCCCAACCATCAAATTACCAGTAAGAGATCTGAAATGCAATCTGGTGCCATTGTGAATATTTGCGGAAGTGCTGTTTTATCTTCCCTGATTGCATCCAATGTTGGCCCTGACAGCAATGCTAGCCAGCCACTCCTGAATATACCAATGGATGATGCCTTATCTTCCTTGGCAGTGCGTATGATCCCAGCACTAGGATTGGAAGAAGCACAGCAACTTCACCAGAGTACGCAGCTACTCAAAAGCAAGTTTGACCCTTCAAAGTTCATAATGCTGAAAGATGCAAGCAATGATGAAGTATTTGAATTACAAAACCTCCTCTTCCAAGTGGTTCGCCCTGGTTCCAAAGCTAACTATGACCCCTATGTCAAAATGGTTCCTGTATCTTCTGTTCAGCCGATTGCTTCAGATCCTGCATACAAATACAACAGCCCCATACCAAGCGCACCTGAGGAGTTTCCTGATGAACAGTATGTGTATGAAAAACTACAGTTGCAAGAAGAAACCAAAGAAGAAGAATATGCGGTGCCACATGAGGAGCCCGTCAATACAATACAAGATGACTCAAGAGCTGAAGCAGCACCTACACCCTACGTAAATCCACAGTCTGTAGAAGAAGGAAACCGGAGATTTGTAATGTCCATGAATGTACTCCAGGTGTGTTACTATATATGGTATCAAGTTTACTCAGTAGAATCATACAGAGGTAGTGGGAGTTACTAAGATGTAGGGAGTACATAACGAATAAGCATTTGGGCAATTCCATCGCCCTTTGATGGCTTGGGGTGTGTTGGCTGTAGCAATTTCTTGGTACACATGTCTAGAGCAGAAATTTGTACAATTAGTGTATTATTAATGTGTATTGATAAATCCATGCAACAGGTGCAGAACCTACTAGAGAGCATGGGACTGCGACAGTACAAGGATATGTTCCTCCAGGAACAAATATCTGGAGACATCCTGATTCAGTGTTCCGATCTAGAACTAAGAGATGAACTGAAAGTGTCCAAAAAGATTCATCGCATGAGGTTGATGAAGATTATTGATGGCTCTCACTCTGCTCAATCCATTATGAAGGGGCTAGACCCATATGGACAAGCTTAGACAAATTGTGTTGTTCTAGTATTACTTCATGTTTGCCTTAATGGTTGTTTTTGTACACATAGCATATAATGTTCCCTAGTAATGCCAAGCAGTCAATAGGTCTGATGCAGGCATGTAATAACATATAGGGAGGAGGAGTGGTGCTCCTATTACAGGCTAGCAAATACCATAACTCTTCACACATGCGCATACACCCAACCCTGTGCATGAGTGCAATGTGTAGGATGTTCACTAAGTGAATTATTATATTGGTATAACACCTCATGCTGCACATGCACATTCTTTGCATTCTGCACATGCATTCATTCTCAACTGGATGTGACAAACATATGAATCTATGATTGCCAAAACACATTCTGTTCAAAGGTTACAGTGCAGAAAAATGTGTGAAACACTACAAACATACAAAACGTTATGACATCCATTATGACATCCCAGTGCTAACTGATGCTAAGATGTTTACATTCAGCGAAGGGTGGAAGGATCTGAGTATGGGCTAAGGCCTTCCAGAATATTTTTAGCTGAGTGTTGTCCTTGCACTATTTTCATCAATCGAATGCGATGTACCTTTTTGCTCACTCCAAGATCCTTCTCCAGCAACTCTTCATCACAATCCATCAGGACATCTCCAGATATCTGCTCTGCTTCAAATGTTTGTTTGTACTGGCTGAGCCTCATAGCATCAAGTAGATCTAGTACCTGTATTGATGGAAGATATAGGCATGAATATACTGGAAAAACAAGGTCTAGAGCTAGTACACAACTTATAGTCAGAAACAAGAAGGACACTCACATGAGGTACATCCATTGTTGTTAAGAATTGTCTGTTGGTTTCTGTCACAGACTTTTTCTCTTGTTCAAGGGCAGTGGTGAGTTGGGGTGCAACTGAATCTGTTGTTTCATTGGGTGAATAAAAGTCACTGATAGTCATGTATTCATGTTCAGGATTGTCAGGAGCTCCTTGTGTGGGAGGAAAAGCAATCACACCCCTGGGACTTGACGACAAAGAATGTCCTGTGGATGTGCCAGCGTGTTTTCCCGAAGGTACAATGGAGGCTGCTGGCGTTGTAGATGGTGACAATGAAACCTGCTTCTGCTGTGTTTCCACAGGCCTCTTCATTGTTTCAGGCTGTTGTGATTGCCTTGCCATCTCGCTACCATTTAGGAAATCATCAATGGTGGAATATTCTTGATTTGTGTCTTCATTGATCATGTCTGATGTTTTTACTATATCTAAGGTGGCATAGGCTGGTCTCTCTTCCTTCTGAGCTTTGCATCTAAATGCCTGCATGTGAACATATTCACTTGTGCAGAGTTGTACTCCCAAATATTTCTCTTCCGGCCGCACTTCCTTAATGAGCGCACTTTGCAAATCAAATCCAGCATCTGATCCTACGTCTCTGAATGCGATACATTTTGAAGGATCAAAACTCTTTGCTACTGCTTGAGCATCTTCATAGAGATGTGGCATGTTGTCAGAAGCTAATATTTCAATGCGCAGCTTTGAGAGGTTTTTATCTAGAGGTATGTCCACCAAATCATCATATTCCTGTTGGTCACTCCTTCCTATTAGTGAGACTTCAATTGTGGATCCTAGCAGTGTGAAAATCTTCCTCTGCTTGCTTTTTGTGCTTCCAGTTTCTGTAGTTGGCATGTACATTCTTGCCTTTATGGGGAACACATTAGGCAAGTGATTAACAATATCCATTGGAAACATTCTGGTTTTCTCAGGATCCAGAGTGAAGTGGCCTTCACAGTGTTTGTTCAGCGCCACATCTGAACTTGTACGAAGATTGTAGCACCGTAGTTCCTTCTTGTGTTTCTCTTTCACCACTAGCACATCACCTTCATCTACTTCCACTTTCCTATTCTTGCCATGAACACATTTCTGAGCACATATCACATGTGGCAGGTTCTTCAACAAAAGGAGATCTGACACAGCCTTGAAGTTTGCAGCTGAAGGCATCTTGCTTTGGTCATAAAGCAGCCCAAATTTTGATGCAGAGCTCATTGGTACTGCATATCCTGCTCCAAATTGATCTTGTACTGAAAGAACTTTGGTCTGCTTCACAAAGTGAAATTGGAACTTGTCACCAGAAGAGACAGAAAAACGCGTCGTTTTGCCATAGTAGCCATCTATGAATCGAGCCATTATGGGCAAGTCATTTGGTCTCTTAGCCAATCCTTCAACAGTTGTCACTTCAACAACAACTTCTTTCTTGGGAGGTGTGGGTGATGTAGGCTCTGAGGGCTCCAGCACCTCATAAACCCGAGGTATAGGAATGGGACGTTTTCTAGAAGGAGGCAAGCTTTGAATTGATGTGTTTGGTGCATTGATACGAGGTGGCACCAAGGGTGGAGCAACAGAGCCAGCATTAGAGGATGCATCACTTTTTTGTGCAGATACAGACTTGGCTCTAACAATTGGACTCTTTGGTGGTACTTTGGGTCGTTGAGTACGGTTCTTTCGTTTTGTGCCAGGGGACATGTCATCTTTACGCACAGGACTCTGAGGCCCCACTGAATCACCTGGTGGGTCATTTCCAGGTCCCACTGATTCACCTGGTGGGTCATTTCCAGTTTCTCTGCTGGCAGACATTTTTTCTATTAGAGAGAAAACAGTCAAAATCAATTGAAACTCCTGTATGTGCTCTAAGAGCATAAACACTTTGTTCTTATAAGTGTAGTTAATCTCTGGAGAAGAAAACACTATACACAGTTAGCTCGCTATACCCAAGGGACTCACTCCCACTGACTGAGATATTTCAGTTGCTATGTAATACGGCTATAGCTACAATCCAGAACCAAGCTCCCTACAGTTTTGCCATCGCATTTTATCACAGCTACTAACATTGATAGCAGCCATGTCTGGTGATCGGGAGCCATTGTGAGGAACGGAGCTAGATCTACATATGCAGCTACAATCAACTTGTGATATGCACATCGCGTAGTACTACATCAGTCACAGTAGGTATTTGGGAGACTGAGCGCTGGAGACAGCTTGTACACTAACCACGAAAATCTCATTAATAGCACTACATAAGGGGCAGGGGTCATATATCTATGCCTAGCGAAAGTGGGGGTACCAAACGTGTACATATGCACTTGCACGCCTATAACGATGTGGGCCTACAACCATAGATACTATATTTACCCACATAGTACCTATGCTAACACCCGAAGCCGCTGTCATGCCGCAGAATGTGACCTTCACTTCTTACCTCCGCGTTCTGGTGCTGATTGGAGTGGATAGATCGCTATGTAGCTACAGTTGCCTTAATTCTCTGAACCACAACTGGACTGCCAGTACTTCAATGCTGTTAACACTGCACGTATGTACATGAGCGTGTGGGTGTAGCGAACCACAGATACCATGGGGGAGTGGGGGAATTTGAATTTTATGATGCGTGCTTCCCCCTTGCATGTAGGGCCATGGAATGCAGCAGTTGTCCTTGTAGGGGATTAGTGGGCACAATTGTCTTCAATTGTCAAACTTATGGAATTATAAACCACATTGTGCACTACTTCTGTTGTATCTGGGGTCCCACAGAGGTCTCTGCTGGGCCCCTTGCTCTTTGTGAACACATAAACTGTGTTGCTTATCTTGGCTTCTCTGGTGGAGCAATGTTAACCATGTACACTGATGACATACATCTGTGGAAGCCTATTAATAAGTATTCCAATGATTTTGTGGATTTAGAGCGACATAATGCTATCTGCATTTCAGGCTTATAATAGACGATTCTAGGGCTGCATCTCAATGGTAAATATGTAGAACATGTTAAGTTCACATGCCAAGGTCCTTTTGCACTAACACTAAGAATTATGTCTTGACATGATAATATAGGGCCTACATTGTACATCTTTTGCTTTGTAGCAGAGCAGCATGGAGCTATACACCTAAAGATGTCGTCATGAAATATTAACAACTGATACTGTATGTCATACACAGGGCTCCCACTGTAAGGCCCTAAAGACATGCATATCACAATATTGACCAATGTTGAGAGGTATAGGAAAGCACCGGCGTGTATACATTATTCGTACCTCCATGCTCACTCATGCGCTAGCCTTACATGGTGAAGTGGGACGAGACCAGTGTGTGAGATAGAGCCTGTTTTTTGTGACTTGCAAGATTCCCTTTGTTGGCTCCATATCTGCATAGAGAGTCTACTGACTCTGATAAAAATTCATGTGCAGGAGAGAATGGGTAACTGAAAATAATAAAAACAACAATTATTTCAATGAATGTAGCTTTGGCTCTTTAAGTGCTTGTGGTGAATGATTGCTGCAAGTAGTTTTGTGCCGAATATTCTCCTCTGATGACCTTCATAAGCCTCAGCCTGTGTAGCTCTGCACTCATTCCCAAGTCTTTCTGCAGGATGTGTTCCTTGTCCTCGAGGTCCACCAGAATGTCCCCTGAGATTTGTTCCCCAGCGAATGCATCCTTGTACTGGCTTAGTCCCATAGCATCCAGTAGACTTTGCACCTGTAAGGGAAGGAGCTAATGTAACTCGTATATAGCATTCATACCTTTGTTTGTGTTACATTAGCTTTAAATGCACCTGTGAAAATGTAGTGAGCTTACTTGGCTGACGTCTAGTGTAGAAAGGTATTGCTTGTTCTCTTCTGAAATGGAGGGAGTTAAAGGCACCTCTGTGATCAGGGGCTGTTGCTGCTGCAAGCTATCACTGTCACCAGACAAGAATGAGTCAGTAGAAAATGTATCAGTATCACTTTCAGGTTGAACCTGCCTTGTCAGGTAGGTATAGGTGAAGGATCCACTACCTGAATGTGGGACTGATGCATTCCCACTCTTTGGCAGGATTGTTACGTTGAGTGGTCTGTTCTCAAGATAGTCATCTGCAGCAGTTGCAGTCACCTGAGGTCTAATGACAACCTGCTCCACCTCTGCGTACTCTTCTTCACTCTCCTCTCCATGTGTAATCTTCTCATAGATGTGCTCTCCTGTGCTTGCGAGAGTGGTGTGCCTGGTCAGTACTGGTGTGCCCTTTTTCAGCTTCTTTATGGCCAAAGGTGTCACCACATCCACTCCAAGGCACTTTCTGCTGTTACGAACAATCTTGTAGAGAGCGGTCTGTGTCTCACTAACAGATTCTGAAGTAGTTTCTCTGTACATGTCGACTTTGGTCGGGTCAAATTGATCGAGGAACTTCTGAGTGTTTGTAAATAGTTCGTCGATCTCATCGGAGCTGTGGAGTGGAATTATCTCTGCTTTGACTGCTGCAATGCTTCCATGCAGTGGTATGTCCACCAGTTGCTGGGTGCTCTCTGAGGAGGCAACAAGTGACTTCTGCTTTATTGGCTCCTTCACTATGACAGGCCAGGAAAACATATGAATGGGCAGCCCCTCCTCGTTCATCCCTTCAAAGTCTCCATCATCCTTGTCAATGTACATCATTGCTTTGCATGGGAATGCATTGGGAACATACTCTAGAAGCTGGGAGAGATATATCTGCAGGCAAAGTGGTCTTGTGCTGAAGTTACCAATGCATTCCTCTGGCAGCATCTTCTTGCTCAGAGTTTGCAAGCTGAAGACTTTGAGCATACGCTTGCCTCGCAACAGCTTCCTCTGGATCTTGAGAACCACCAACAGCTCATCGCGATCAATGGAAACACCATTACTGCAGAAGCAACCACTCATAACCAGCACCAGCTTGGGTAGGGGCTGAACAGACATCAGGTCAACCACCCGGCGAAAGGTGTGGCCCTCCATTGCTTGTGTCTCATTGTTGCCTGGGTCAAAGACGAGACCAAACTTGATAGCTGAGCTGAGAGGGACGGTGTAGTCCTGCCCATAGTACTGGATGACCACCTCCTTTGTGCGCTTCTTGAAGTGGACATTCAAACGATCATCAGTTGATATTGTGTTTTTGCAGGATGTGCCATAATGCCCCTCTGTGATTTGGATCTTGAGAGGAAAGAACTTGGAGTACTTCTTGGACAGCTCAGACAGTGTCATGGCCTTGAAGAGTGGTAGATTTTTAGCCTGCAAGCCATAATGTTCAATTTTCCTACTTGCTGTCGGGCTCCATTTCTTCAGTGGACTGTGAGTGTGGGGAAACTTAAAAGGCCCACTGCTTTGAGGAGACTCTTCCATCATGATTGAGGGTAGGGAGATATGTTTAGTAAGTGGTGCATGTGGCTGCTTGCTCTGAGATTCTGATGGTATGGAGGCTGTAGGTGTGATGCCAGACTGGCTCACAGGCCTTTCATAATCGGATATAGGCTGTTGATCTGAAGATGGAGAGAGCATTGTTTGAGCTCCATTGACATGAACATCATTTTCATCATTGTGGTCATTTTCTGTGGGATTGTCTGGAAGCGTCTCAAGACCCTTGAAGCTTTTCTTGATTTGCAGCCGTGGAGGTTTTGGCGGAGGTTTTGGTCGAACTATGGGACCCTCTCCAGATCTTGCTGCAGCCCTGGCTGCTTTGAGACGTGGTAGAGTTGATGAAGCAGGAAAGTATGGTAGATATGCTGGAACAGTGAGTGTTCTGCTTCGTTTGTAGGGAGTAACGGCTTCCTTCGATTCTGCTCCATTTTCCACTGAGTTCTTTCGAACGTAAGGTTTTGGTGCAGTTGGAGGAGGTTGCTTTGTTTTTTGAGTGGGTTTCTTACTGGTGTTGCACTGCTGGCTGTCTGGAAGGGTTTGAGTTTGCTCTGGAAAAAAAATAACCTTCAACTCGGTGGACTGAGTTTTGGTTGCCTCTGTGTTCTCTTGCCTCTGTGCCACACTGCTCAACTGACTCTCAGAAAGGCTTTGATTTTGCCCTGGAATGTTAATATCACTTGCCTCAGTGGACTGAGCTGTAGATAGCTCAGCTTTGCCTGCCCTTTCCTCCACCACACTCAGCTTGTTCTCAGAAATGGTTTGATTTTGCTCTCGAATGTCAACCTCAGTGGACTGAACTGTGGATAGCTCAGCTTTGCCTGCCCTTTCCTCCACCACACTCAGCTTGTTCTCAGAAATGGTTTGATTTTGCTCTGGAATGTCAACCTCAGTGGACTGAGCTGTGGATAGCTCGGCTTTGCCTGCCCTTTCCTCCACCACACTCAGCTTGTTCTCAGAAATTGTTTGATTTTGCTCTGGAATGTCAACCTCACTTGACTGAGCTGTGGATGACTCGGCCTTTTCTTCCCCTTTCTCCACCATGCTCAGCTGGCTGTCAGAAGTAGTTTGATTTTGTTCTGGAATGTCACCTTCCAATGACTCAGTGGACTGAGCTATGGATGAATCTGTTTTTCCTTCCTTTTTCCCCACCAGACCCACCTTATTGTCAGGAATCACTTCATTCTGCTTCGAAATGTTACCTTCACTTGACTCAGTGGAGTGAGGTACGGATAACTCTGTTTCTTCTTCTCTCTGCACCGCTGTGCTCGACTGGGTGACAGGAAGGGTTTCATTCTGTTCTGGAATGTCACTTACTTTTGGCTCAGTGGGCGGAGTGGCATGTGACACTGCTTTTCCCTTCCTTCTCACCAACATGCTCAGCTGTGGTGGTTTTTTGGGGATTGCAGGGCGTGACATAGTGAAGACTGCCAGTGGTTCAGGGAGAGAATTAGGTGAGTAAATAAGTGTACAAATTCGGTCTTAGAGAGTTTCCTCTACCACATAGAAATGCCTAAAAAGTGAAATCATGAAGGGCTAATATTACAGCCATACAGAAGAAATAGGCAGACATACATGTACAGAGTGGGCTAGGGTTAGTTCATATTGCATAATTATAACAACACATATACTTTTATATGAAAGCCAAATATTATGCAAGTATACATACATTTGATGGCATTCCAACACAATCCCATCGTGTAACTAGTGAGAAGTTTTGGGCCCTGAAGCATGCTTTGAATGAAGCCCAACGCAGAGATCTACCAGTGGGTGCGTTCACACCACTAATGTAATTATCCTTGCTATGTCCCATGAACCTGTCACCATACTTTGACCATTCCATTACAATGTCTAGGGAGTTAGGTTAATCTAGTACTCAAGACTGTGTAGACCTGGTTCCTAACCTGCATCCTATACACCATCATAATAGCTTCACTGCATGACCAATGCAGTGTAAGAATAATATGTTTTGTACTCTGTTTTACCTCTGGTGACTGCTGACCAGTATGCTGACTGTTTTTTCTACTACACCATGTTTTTGGATATGCCTACTTACCAGCACCACATCCTAGAGTTACACATGCCTCTATTTTAAGTGACAAGTTCCCTGAGTAAAAGTGGCTGAGCACTTGGAACTGTAAGTACACCCTTCTTCAAAACAATAGTATATTTTGTTGCATTCTTGCCTACCTCACACACCAGGTGTAGAACCAAGCTGAGTCACTACTACAAACTCTTGGTCTTTCAGGATGTATGGAGAGAACAGAAGAGTGTGTGAGAGCGTCCTCTGCAGCTGTACACTCTACTAGACTATGTGTTTGCCCAACAACAGCAGAGGAGCATATGAATGTCTATGGCATGCTTGATGCCCTACAAAAGAGGTAGTGATGACCATAATGTGCACCATTTAAGGCTGTACACTTGCTAATTACACTTCATAGTATTCCATGAACAGATTTATATATGGTTCAGGATGTACACAATATATGGTTTACTGCATAAACACAATGAGAATGATGCAAATGGATGTGAACAAACATGTTGTGCTTTATCAAATAGTGCTGACAAACATGTACACTCATAACAACATGCATGAAAGAGTGGGGAGTGAAAACAGATTGTGCTCAAACTACTTATGGCATACTACTACCACAATGTGTTGGGATTCTGCCCCAATAGAATGCTCTCTGCTGATGTTTGTCCAGCGATGACTATCTCTTGAATGCGATAGGCCCTTTTTTACTGTTTTTTACTGGAGTGATTCAAACAGATTGTGCTCAAACTACATATGGCATACTACTACCACAATGTGTTGGGATTCTGCCCCAATAGAATGCTCTCTACTGATTTTTGTCCAGTGATGACTGTCTCTTGAATGCAATAGGCCCTTTTTTACTGTTCCAAGTTCATACTGCAGCATTTTCTCATCACATTCCACTAGAACATCTCCTAGTACATGCTTATGACGATTTTTTGTTGGCCTAGCTTCATGAGATCCAGTACCTATTAAGAAAACAGAATCTTTGACCCTACTGACACACTGCTACCCCCTGCCCTTGTCCCTCCCTCCCTCCCCCTCTCCCTCCCTTCTTTCATCCCTCCCTCCTTCCCTCCCTTCCTCCCTCTCTCTCTCTCTCCCTCCTTCCCTTCCTTTCTCCTTCCCTCCCTCCCAATTACCACATACTCTGATTCAAATCTTACCAGTGGCATATCTAGGGATATCAAATACTGCCTACTCAAGAAAATCCTCGTGTACTGCCATTTCAAGGTCACCCTTAATTGTTACATACATTTGTTGGTTAATGCAATACCTATTTGTTCACATCCATGATGAACAACACTGTTGAGAGTGTTCTGGAAAATGTTTGCAACTGCTGATCTGCACCAGTCGTTGCCCGACACCAAGTACAACTGAACTTTCTGCAATACTTCTTGTGTACCTCTGGAGAGCCCTACCAGTATTGGTCAGTACAAATGATGCATGCTGGCTGTAGAGGTTCTCATTGAGTAGAATATCAAGCAAAGTATCCGATTCTTCAGTTTTGCAACCACAGAGATCTTAAGAGTACTCTGCTTCATTGCAAACATCTTTCTCATTCCCAACCTCTGACAGTTGCTCTGTGTTAGATGGATATCTGAACTTTGCAAGGCAGGGCACGCTGAAGATGAGTGACAATGTCTAGTATGTACATGTACATGCAAAGGAAGGCAAGGTCCGAAGGCAGACAGTGAAAAAAACACCGAGCTGCCTCAGATGGGATTTGAACCCGTGACCACTGGGTTACTAGTCCAGTGCTCTGCCAACTGAGCTACCAAGGCAGCCCAGCAGGCTGGGTTCAAATCTAAGGTAATGTAGGCAAGGTAAGGCAAACAAGGAAACGCATATACAGTACATCCAGCCTGATAAACAGGCTAACTCAAATTTAGTTATTTGGAGTAGGCCGGGGTAAATACATACATGTACATACATTTTAAATTTCTCAGTAGTCATAGGCATAGGAAGGGGGGCTGGGGGGGCTGGAGCCCCCCCCCAATATTTTTCTGGAGGGGGCAGAGCCCCCCCCCAATATTTTAGGCCTGATTCTTGTTGACATATAATTATAAGCTCCTCCCCAAAGTGCTTAAAGGCTTTGCGCTCTGTCAGCCCCCCCAATATTTATGCCTCTCATATGCCTATGGCCAAAGAGTGCAATGGATATTTCACTAGTACTACTGGTGAAATATCCATTGCACTCTTTGGAAAGCACTTTCTCAGTGTTGGTAGTCAGGCTGTAACATGCAAGTCCTGACCTACTGCCTTTCTGCTGTGCCTTAAGGATCAAGATCTCTCCTTCCTCCACAATACGCTTTCCGTGGCTCTGAATCTTTCCTTGGTTGCAGGTCACTTTCAAAGACTCAGACCATCCCAGGCTTTCTCCACTATCTCAGAAACTCCTTCGTTACAGCAATTGATGGTTGAGCTCAGTGGAATGTCATAATGCACTCCAGTTTGGTCCTCCATTGTGACCACCTCTACCTGCTCTGCAAGAGATTGTGCAGTCAGTCACCAGCAATTGTAATCTGAAATCTGAAGCCATAAATCCATCCAATATCTCTACTGTGGATAGGTAGTCATTATAGTCTGCTTAGCTAGTTCTCCAAGGGTCAAAACTGCTGAAGTACATTGACATAGAATGTTCAGTTCAATCTGACTGAAGTGCTCATTGCTTGTTCCAAGACTTTCAGCTGTTGACATTTTGAGATATTCACATGACAGTAATGGAAGGGATTCTGACAACATATTCTTGGGCTGCAGTGGCTTTTCCTCCCTGTAAACTTGGAGAGATTGCTCTTGTGACGAATGAGCAATAATGGAAAAGAGCAAAGGAGGGGGCTTGGAATGGTTCTGAGGAGAACATTAGAAGTTCATACGTCTTTCACTAACACTCTGACAGGTCATCTGTTTTTCCCTCTTCCTCCTTGAGGATGGAGAGTTGTCTGCATGCAGTAGAGGCATGCTCATTCCAGCGTATGAGCAACTTTTCTTAATTTTCTCCTTTACATACAATTGAGATTGAGGTCCACTCTCATTCTGGCAGTATTTTGTAGCCTATTTGTGTATGACTCTAAACTCAAAAAATTCACCAGTTACTGTGTAAACTAAATAGATACAAACTATATCAATAGCAGCACTTCATATAATTATTTGGGCACAGTCACCAGCTCTTGCAGCTACTGGATTACATGCACAGTTCATGTTTTCCAGGGAGCCACATGCCTCAAAAGGAATTTGTTCAAGCTTTCAAATAGATCAAAAACAATTAACTGTTCAACTAGACTGATTTCTTGGATAGTGCCAGGTATGCTTTGAATCACACATTTGCAGAGATTGATATATCTCACTACTAATTCTATGTTGGCAAAATAAAAATGACTATTCTTTATGGTGTACATTTAATTATAATAACACCCTGCATTTCATGCCTTCCATATGCACGTGAACCTGAGGCCCGCCCCCTAGGCTGGCTAGCCTTAAAAATT
>CBDBZY010000064.1:742500-790000 GCA_965213685.1 bacterium | reverse complement strand
ACATGATGCCTCAACTGTAGTGATGTGATGTATGTACTGTAATAGAGGAGACTAGCTGCATTTATATTATACTGGGCAGCATCTTTTTTACCAAAGCATTCCACTAGACTGAGGTACTTGGTGAAGGTGCACTGATTTCTGAACACATTCCACCAAGTATTGTTAAACTACGACATTGCTGTCGCAAAAATGACTCGTCTGCCTTATTTGCATAGATTGTTCCGCCTATGCTACGTAATAGGATATGTGTACACTAGCACAGGAGCAGAGCTAAGATATTCATATATACTACGGCATCATGACGTAATTGAAACGGCGCGCTCCAACCGTCAGTTTCTTAATAGGCGGTCTCTTCTCAGCCCGTAGCGTGGTCCATTCTGATCTGGTAGTTATTGTGTACCTGCAGCAGGCCTGGGTGAGTACTGTGTGAGCGTGTGAATGTGGATAAGCACTCATGAGTCGCCCAGTGTATGTTTGCATGGCACTTACTGCAGCAAGCCTTTCAAATGTTTGCCGTAAGGTATCTCTGCACACGCGTGCGGCGTGTGTGTGTGTGTGTGTGTGTGAACACTATCCACTGGATAACGAATACACTGAGGAAGCATGTCGCTAACAGTCAGAGCATTTGGACTCGCTTCACATGTTGTAACATTACGTCCTTGTCATTTCCCTTCTGTTCCCCTACTCTACTAGTGTGTTTCAATCTGCTTATGTTTGTGTGTGTGTGTGTGTGTGTGTGTGTGTGTGTGTGTGTGTGTGTGTGTGTGTGTGTGTGTGTGTGTGTGTGTGTGTGTGTGTGTGTGTGTGTGTGTGTGTGTGTGTGTGTGTGTGTGTGTGTGTGTGTGTGTGTGTGCACGTGTGTGTGTGCGTGTGTGCTAGCATGCGTGTGTGTGTGTGTACATTCTGTGGTTTGTACAATACGATGCTGTAAAGGCTTGTAGGGACCACAAGTCACCTGCCGATGTGTTTCATGGCCAATTCAGTTGTGCAGCAACGCTGTAGGCCTTGCAGATATTGTACATGTATAACAGTTTGTGGCAGTGCTAAAGAGTGAGCACTTTCTCCTCAACTTGGCTGAAGTTAAAAAGGTGAAGTACACATATTTGAACAAATGTAAGGTACATGTACACAAGTTACATGTGCTACTAGAGTATACCCCTTATCCCTTAGTTCACAGAGGTTGGAATGTTAAGAACGTAAATACTACATTTTACAAAACAAGGGCTACGTGAGTTCTGATTTTAAACATCTCATCTGAGATGGCTCAGTGTTGTCTCACTGTCTACACTACATGGCAAGGTACAAGTACAGATGAGATGCAGGAAAGGCTGCAGGAAAGGCTGTTCTATTCCAAACCCATTTACCTATTAGTGCCACAGATGAACTCTGTGGTTTGCTGATTAGTAGTACAGTATGTAGACTGGCAGCTGGGGGCACATGTGCTGGGGGCACATGTGCTGGGGCCCCACACCTACTTAGTACTATGTCCTCCATCTTGGTAGGTGGCTAGTGTTCACATTCTACAGTCTTAATTGATCTTCAGAGCAAGTGTTCCTATTGTGATCTTTAACAGTACATTATTACTAGTTAGATGCAGTGCATCAATGGGGTGAGCCTGAGTGAGCGCTCGGTTTGCTCTAGTTTCAAAGACAACAAAAGTCTCAGATTTTATGGAAAACAGTGATCACAAGTACCAACAGTGTTAATTGTGTTGTACTTTGTGCCGTAGTTAACACATACAGGGTGAGGAACAACACCACATACTGCCTTCTGGTGTGCTCTGAATGGCCTCCAGTTGCAAATCCTATCTTCACCACTGCAACCCCTATCTCCCGCTGGATGGTGGACTGCACTGCATGTACATGTCGAACTACATCTCTCACGGCCTCCCTCTGTCCATTCAATGCTCTTGAAGTGTGGCGACGCCTCACCAATCGGCCTGTACTCGCTCTACTCGCTTCTATTCATGATGTCCTTTGCCCGTGCATTACTTCCATGCTTCTTGCTTCTCCACGCAAATGACGCCGTGCAGCATCGCGAGGCCATTGCAGGCCGTGTGTCTCAGAAATCAAGGTGCACCAAGGCATGCGGCAGGATGGTGCAGTGTCAAATTTCTTACTTTGACAGAAATCTAGACGCAAGGCATTTACAGAATGATGTACATACGATTGTATATACATGTACATAGACAGCGCAGATGTTGTATGGACTACATGTATGTGGGGCTCGCTCAGTCTTGCCTCAATAATGTGACAATACACAGACAAGTACATGTACGTGTATGTCTTCTGCACATGGTTGGCATGTTGTGCGGCTGAAATATGTCCTTCCAGACAGCTATTAGATCTGAGGGCTACTCACAGCCCACATGTGGTGTTTTCCCTAGTACATGTATTAGTAGTAATTATAGTGGAACACCCCCTTACCAGGGAATCCAGGGCACTCCCTACTATCAGCACTCCCCAGCTCTCAGAACTGGTGATGTATCTCAAACTGTCATTTGTGTAAAATTCCATGTGATTTATTGTGTACACTGAGCCACGTACTGCACATACAGTATGTGTCTAGTGTCCACACCTTAATTACTTTTGGAAACGTATTCTGTTATCCCTATTTCAACCCTGGTAACCATATGTTATCTCTTCTGAAACCCTTAGGGATTATAGTTTGCTCAAGGTATATTGTACAACGTACATGCTAATTCAGTCAATGAGACAAGGCAAAGCCAAGCAACTACGCCTGAAGACAACTCTTTTCTCAAGAGAAAAATGAGCTGCCTCAGGTGGGATTCGAACCCGCAACATTCTGTGTACTAGGCGGACACTCTACCAACTGTAGCAACATGTGCACATGTCTGTTATGGTGTGCCCTAGAACACCTACATGTGCATGATGAAAAGGCTTAGGAATATTTTTATAAAAACCGGTAGCCACCTGGGATTGAACCAGGGGCCTCTGACTTAAGCTGTCAGTGCTCTACCACCTGAGCTATGGCCATGTACATGTACATGTAGTTGTATGAGCTCTCTTGCATATGTGTGCATAGCAAGCTTGGAATTACCTGTTCCAACATACATGTAATGTTGCTGAGATATATGGGTATGTGTGAATTGTTATACTGAATGTGCCTAACGACCACTGTGTACTTGTTATCCTCTGCTGTATCGTACTAGTGGATGTGTGCACGCATTTCCCCCAGTTGTGTGTGTACATGTATTCCCCCCACCAACCACCAACAGCCCTTGCATATGTGTGTGTGTCTTCATGTGCTCTGCAGCCACAAGCTACGTATATACATGTACATGTATGTACAATGTGTATGTAGTTAATGTACATATACATATACATGTAGGCATGAGTACACAACGTCATTGAAAGCACAGATCATAAAGTAAACATGTGAAAGCATTAAGTGGTACGGTAGTAGCGATGGCTATGGTCTGCACGAGTTGGAGGTTGGTTGTGAGTGTGAGCATAGGTATACGAGCGCTGCTCATTTACATGTATGGTGTGAGCGGGTGTGCAGTGTTATCACTGCTACTCTGGACAGATGTGGAGAGAATGATCAGTGGTAAACATGGGACTTTGGGTGTACTGTTATTGGTGCAAGCAGAATGCTGTGTACTGCGGAGAGTTTGTGTTGCTCTGTGCTGCAAGCAGTGGGGAATTACACACATCCCATCATGGGATAGGGAATGTCATGTGTCTACATTGTTGGCATTACGTATGTACATGTACATATGTGACGTCATACTCAAGAGTGGTTGGGCACTAATTGGGAAAGAGCACCTGCACTCATGTACTGTACATACATTGTATGTAGCCTTGTCCCCATGCTCTCCCCTGTGCCTAAGCCATGGGGGTCAAAGGTTGCATAACTAAGTTTAAGTTAGCCTGTTTATCAGGCTAGATGTACTGTATATGCGTTTCCTTGTTTGCCTTACCTTGCCTACATTACCTTAGATTTGAACCCAGCCAGCTGGGCTGCCTCGGTAGCTCAGTTGGCAGAGCACTGGACTAGTAACCCAGTGGTCATGGGTTCAAATCCTGTCCGAGGCAGCTCAGTGTTTTTTTTCACTGTCTGCCTTCGGACTATGCCTTACCTTGTCTTGCCTTCCTTTGCATATACATGTACAAGATTTGATCATGTAAATTTGCTCAGGCAGAGGGCCGGAAAATGAGGTTACTATACATGTACATTGTACATGTATGTGTGAGGGGAGAATATGTACATGTACATGTAGGAATGTCAAGAGCATTGTCACTCCCACAAGTCAAACTGACAAGTCATTTAGCAGAGCATAACATGTTTATACAAGAAACATTATTGTGTGTGTTGTGGTGGGTGGCAGGTCTGGGAGGCACTGGTAGCTGTTGTCTTTTCCACCCTAGTTTACTTAGCCCACATCCCAATCTTAATTCTTATTGAATTTCAAATTTTGAAACACCAGCGGCATCCTTAAATTGTGTGCTTCTTCATCTAAGGGTACCTTTCATTGCGCCTGAATCCTTACCTTTCAAAAGTTACATGTAGCTATACGTTCCATAATGAAAGTATGGAGATGCCATTGACCACAAAGAATTTAGTGTGTGTTACCTCTACGTGTGCGCCTCACGCGAAGATGGCAGTGTGTATGCATACGAGTAAGAGCTGCAAGAAATCTTGGCTATGAAGGCCATGAAGGATTTTCTGGTGATTAAAGTAAGCTGTCATTTCAGACTTTACATTATAGGCAGTGAATGATGGAGCAGCTGCAGACAGCTGCAGCCACCTGTGGTGTACCTCCAGATACCTGTGCATGCCGGTAACCACAAAAATGCTGGTAGTTGTGACAATGACAGGCTCCTGCTATGTACTACATGTACATGTATGTGTCCACAATAGCTTTAGGTATAGCAGTCTGATCTGTTCATGTTGGAGCTAAAGAAGTGCCATAAGTTTCACTTGTTCGACCCTTCACCTTTATTGTCCTTGTTGTCGACCTCTTTACCCTTCACCTTTATTTAATGTACATGTAATTACATACATGTAATTGCATTTGTGTACAGTTTGTGTGTGTGCCACATGTGCTGCTATCAGGAGTGTACACTCTGTGTAATGTACACATATGCAAGTAATGTACATGTATATGTACATGTACATATGTGTGCCTACATTTCTTCATACATAGTACATGTACTGGCTACACTCACCTCTGTGCCTTTCTGTCTGTGATTACTGTTTGCAAAACTTGGCCTGCAAACATGGGTACAACTGCTCTAGTATGCAGTTTTTCGTCTAGAAAACTATTCTAAATTAGGATGTTGTGAGGGAGTGGTTGAAGAATCTGGGGGGGAAGTTGGAGAGTTAGGGGGGAGCTTCCCCCCTCTCCCCAGTAGATGAACCCTGGTATGTGCATGTATGCATATTCATAGACCACCCATACACAACAAACTGCTGTCTCAAAACAACCAACCTCCAATATTCATGATTGAACCCTGCACTGAAGAACCACAACTTCCTAGGCTGCTGGTGTACATGTACTTGTACATCTGTGTGAAGGTCATCTAGCCCTAAAAAGTTACCTGGAAGGATTTGTAAGAATGTTGGAACCCCCCCCCCCCCCCCTTGACGATGTCAATGGTCCTCGTGTGCGTGAGTATGTCCGTCTGTCCATCTGGTCCTGTACATGTACATTGTACATGTATGTGTGAGGGGAGAATATGTACATGTACATGTACATGTACATGTAGGAATGTCAAGAGCATTGTGACTCCCACAAGTCAAACTGACAAGTCATTTAGCAGAGCATAACATGTTTATACAAGAAACATCACTGAGTGTGTTGTGGTGGGTGGCTACATGTGTGGGTGGCAGGTCTGGGACTGGGAGGCACCAGGGGGGTAGGACAAGCTCCAGGTATTGCATAATTGTCACATGACCAATCATTTACGTTTACACATTCCAGTTGCATAAGGCCTGTACTAACGTAATATAATGCTGCTGGTTCTCGCCAGAGCAAAACGACAGGTGCAGTCTTGCTTGAAAGTTTGCTCCTACAAGAACTCTGCAGGTAGGGAACAAACAGCAAGGCATTCGGCCGAGAAGCAAAACAAAGCGTGTGTATACTGCCTCGAAATTTCGTTAGCGTTCTGGCCTCTGTTCACCAAGTAATCAGACTAAGTGTGGTAGGAACTATACACCCCAGTGCTCTACAGCTCGAACGTACCTGGTGCAAAGCGAGTATTGTCTGCATTGTTTCCTTTAGTTCGTATACGCCCTCAATATCCACTATTACAAAGCCTTCTGTAGGAGTAAGCTGACTGTCACTGGCGCTGACTTTAGAATTATGGCTTTTAGAACTGCTATTCAACTCAGTATGAGACGGTACAGTTTGTCTCTGTTGCTATATAAAGCTTTCTAGCTCAGTCAGCATCGATGCTGGACTGACACAACCTAGAGGCAGCTAGCTCCTAGACGAAGTGTGGTGGGGGCGGCGCAGGGCAAATCCCTATCCGTTGTTGTCTACTCAAACTGTATACAGTCTACCAAGCCGTGCAGCCTCTTCCTTCCAGAGCTATGAACTACAACTTTTCAATGGCAAAATGTACACGTTTTGTCTTGCTGAATCAGCAATGACGCTCACATGTGATCTTGTCCTACCCCCCCGGGGAGGCACTGGTAGGTTACCTATCTGTTGTCCTTTCCACCCTAGTTTACTTAGCCCACATCCCAATCTTAATTCTCAAAATTTGAAACACCAGCGGTATCCTTGCATGCTTCCGCATCTAAAGGTACCTTTCATTGCGCCTGAATCCTTACCTTTCAAGTTATACGTTCCATAAAGAAAGTATGGAGATGCCATTGACCACAAAGAATTTAGTGTGTGTTACCTCTACGTGTGCACCTCACGCGAAGATAGCAGTGTGTATGCATACGAGTAAGAGCTGCAAGAAATCTTGGCTATGAAGGCCATGAAGGATTTTCTGGTGATTAAAGTAAGCTGTCATTTCAGACTTTACATTATAGGCAGTGAATGATGGAGCAGCTGCAGACAGCTGCAGCCACCTGTGGTGTACCTCCAGATACCTGTGCATGCCGGTAACCACAAAAATGCTGGTAGTTGTGACAATGACAGGCTCCTGCTATGTACTACATGTACATGTATGTGTCCACAATAGCTTTAGGTATAGCAGTCTGATCTGTTCATGTTGGAACTAAAGAAGTGCCATAAGTTTCACTTGTTCGACCCTTCACCTTTATTGTCCTTGTTGTCGACCTCTTTACCCTTCACCTTTATTTAATGTACATGTAATTACATACATGTAATAGCATTTGTGTACAGTTTGTGTGTGTGCTACATGCGCTGCTATCAGGAGTGTACACTCTGTGTAATGTACACATATGCAAGTAATGTACATGTATATGTACATGTACATATGTGTGCCTACATTTCTTCATACATAGTACATGTACTGGCTACACTCACCTCTGTGCCTTTCTGTCTGTGATTACTGTTTGCAAAACTTGGCCTGCAAACATGGGTACAACTGCTCTAGTATGCAGTTTTTCGTCTAGAAAACTATTCTAAATTAGGATGTTGTGAGGGAGTGGTTGGAGAATCTGGGGGGGAAGTTGGAGAGTTAGGGGGGAGCTTCCCCCCTCTCCCCAGTAGATGAACCCTGGTATGTGCATGTATGCATATTCATAGCCACCCATACACAACAAGCTGCTGTCTCAAAACTACCAACCTCCAATATTCATGATTGAACCCTGCACTGAAGAACCACAACTTCCTAGGCTGCTGGTGTACATGTACTTGTACATCTGTGTGAAGGTCATCTAGCCCTAAAAGGTCACCTGGAAGGATTTGTAAGAGCGTTGGAAGCACCTCACCACTACATCCTTATGTACTGCATGCATTGTTGTGTGGTTGTCCCCCCCTTGACGATGTCAATGGTCCTCGTGTACGTGAGTATGTCCGTCTGTCTGTCTGGAACGTACATTCACTGAAATGCGCATGCACTGAAGTCACATGACATGTACTTCTGAGCTCACTGCTGAGCTTGCTGGTTGACTGGATGCTCAGAGCTGCAGCGGCTGTCACGTATCTGCTGCTTGCCCCTACTTTCATGCAGTCAATGCTCCTCGTGTATGCATGTGATCATCCGGTGCGTACGTTCATTAATTTTGTACTAAACTTACGTGACATGCATTCTCTGCTGAGCTTGCTGGCTGACTGCTTGAAGCTGCAACAGGCACCATCCACTTGGCTACTTGCCCCTATGATCGTGCTGTCAATGCTTATCATGTATGTATGGGCAGGGTGCGTACATCCGTTGAGTATGTTCATTGAAATGTGCAAACACTAAACTTACGTGATATGCATTATCCGCTGAGCTTGCTGGTTGACCGCACGATCGCCGAGTGTAGAAGAGAAAAGCTCAATCTGCATGAGATCCAGTGCATGGTTTTGCTGTAGGGGTTCTCATGTTTTGAAGCAATCATGGAAGCGATACGCTTGTACACGACAGTTGATGTAGGGGCCATGCCTCCAGTGGTGGAGAGCACCAGTGGAGAGAAGGATCCATGTTCAACCTCTCTGACTCGTTCATCATGTGCCCTCCTCTTCTCCACCTCATTCTGGCGATAGCATTGAGGCAAGGAAGTGTCCGATAGCTCTGCGCAAATGGATTGAAAATCCGTATGTCAAAAAGTGCGCATTGCCGATCTCTTCCCCTAGAATATCGTGGCAATGATATCCAGTCTTGCGCCATCTTCTCTATTTGCTGACCTATGAGTTAGCTGTTCTTCAGACACATTCTGTAAGCTTGGCTTTGTGCCAACACTGTGGCAAACTTCACTCAAGAGATTGGCAGTAATGTTGTGGACTTCGTTGTGGCAGATGGATGGAAAGCCTCCTCTGGGGCAAATCATGGCATGCTCAATGGTGAACTGAGTTCCACATACACAATGTGAGGGCAGGCGGGCTGGGCACCATAGGCATAAAATGCACCCTTGTGGAGAGCAAATCCATGCTCTGAGATAGGTAAGGTGGATAGCCAGCTCGAGGCACCCTTCTCTGTATAATTATGTTTCTAGAACTCTCTGAAGGTTCCTGGGCAGCTTCTCTTTCAGCTTGGAGGCGGTGGCTGATGCATACGTACGTGCATGAACACAGACACGTGTGACACCGGAAGTATGTACGTATATACATACATACATACATACATACATACATACATACATACATACATACATACATAGAAACTCAAGGTGAGATCAAAGCCCACACTGCGCGATTATATGCCTCACACTAAGGCGCTCGGCAATAATGTCACTGAAAGTATTCTCTACTGAGCTTTGTGGTTGACAACTCGAAGCTGCAACAGCCACCATCTGTATTGCTATACATGGTTTCTCTCACACACATTGCTTTCACTAAGCCTTGTGATATTATGCTAGCATAGTTTTAAGAATGACAGGCAGCTTGGAGCATCAATAATTATGCTAGACTAATACATGTAGATTAAAAAGTAAGAATTACTCATCTGCTATATTATCTGAACATATACTTTCATATCTGCCAAACACTTTCTGTTCACAAAAAGAGTCAGCTTTGGAGGACTGCATACAACCATCAGTGATGCTGCAGTATGATAATAGATAGGACAAGAGTATTTAGTTGAGTGTACTGTGTTACAGTGATAGAATGCTTGGGAGGTTGTCATGACATTTTATCATCTCTTTCAAGTCAATTATAATAATTGTGAATAGTAGGTGTGCTCAAAAAGGATAATATATTTTACGGAATAATAGGGCAACTTTTGAACATAATTTCAGACCCAGCTCTCGCCCACGCTTGCTCCCAATGTCCTACATTTTACTAGTAGTACTGGTTATGCTACAGTAATGCCATAATTATGTGTAGTATTTCCCTCTAACCTGTGTGCTCCAGATACTAATGTCCATTTGAGTTCACCTTGCCACCAGAGGTCAGTGCACACATTGTGTAACATAAGAGGCATGTCATTATTTAATTAAGAGAATGTTTGTGGTATGTAAGAGCTGGCACGCGCCTAATTATGTGCACGTGCGTACACACAGCTTTTTCTGCAAGGTTTATGCACTGCAAACTTTTGGCTTGATGTCTACAACCTTTGCTTTCTCTTCGTAAACATGTGGTCACTGGTGCATGGTAGCCATCTTGTTACTGTTCACTCACGCACGACCAAGTAATGCGTAGTGTGTGCACACGCAGAATACATTCTTCGTGGTCAATGGCTTCCCTATACTTTGCTTATGGCACATACAGCTAACTTTTGACTGGCATGGAATGGAGCTGTAAACTCCCAGCTGATGTACTGTTAGTGCGTTCAAAAAGTTTGAAAATTCATCTATTTTTAAGGCAGTTATTGTGAAATTTAAACTGGCAAAGTGAACTGAAATAGACAATAGACTTGTGTCTGTCTGTATGTACATGTACATGTACAGTACATGTGTATAGTGCAGAGTTGTGATGTATTCTGCAAATCTAGACTTCAACTCTCTTGGCATGTTGGTACTGTGAAGCCATATTGTCAGGCTGGAGTCTTGCTCAAGGCCCCATCCCATGCCTTCCAGAGTACAGTAGCAGGGAGTTGCATTCAAGCACCTATACATGTACATGTGCACATGTATGTACATGTACCTTGGATGCAGCACCAATACTTACATTCTATCAGACAGTATGTAGTCCTGTTTAAGTGACTTCTTGTGTATAGCATTCATTTTTTATATGGGAGATGTAGCTGTGTAATGTTTTATATGCCCTACCTTGTTTGTGTACTGTCGTCCTGTAGTTTTGACCTGCCATCCTTACTACAGTGTGTGTCTACACTATATTTGCATCACCTCAATGACACATTGAAAGCACTGCTGCAAACTTTATACTGAAAAGAACTGTCCACATTGCAATATGAAGGTGCCAGAAAATCAACACTCATGTGACATCCAAGAGCGCATGAGAGCGAGGGGGGGAGTAAGAGCGTGTAACTATGGCTTCTGCAAGGCAGGGCGAAATCCCCCGCCAGTACTATATTTAGAACGGTCGAAAACGCGCGTTTTCTTATCAGCTTTGCGGTCTCTCTGTTACATTGCGTTGCATAATCACGTCCTGCGTTCTTATACGTATACGCGCTTGCACTGACAATGTTATTTTAACACCTACTTACCACAGGAAACCACAGATGGCTTCATGTTATTTTTAGTACAGCCCAAGGATTTCGTCTGTACTACAGGCTTGTTGGGTAGTTACACGCTCTTACTCCCCCCCTCTCTCTTATGCCCTCTTGGACATCCGGACAGTTACTTCACTCACCTTAGAGTGCATAAGTTGATGGAACTCTTCCCACTATGTTTGTTCTTGGCAGGTGAAGGTTCCATCAACTCAGCACTGCAAGGTACATGTAAGTGAAAGAACTGTGTGCAGTGATGGAGCCTGAGAGCAAGGGCACCTGCAAACGACTCAAATGTCATTCCTAGCACTGTCAAGCTACTGTGTAGGTACATTTCAAACCAACTCAGCAAAATAATTGCTTTGCTTGATATTGCAATGATTCATGCACTTGCTGGCATGTAGCCATGTGCCAGAAACACCAGCAACATCCAGGTGATCACTTTGGTACATTTGCAGAGTTAACTACTTGTTGGGTGCTTTGCACCATTGGGACTTGCATTTGACATACCTTGTTCATTAGCCTCATTCCCAGGCTCTATTTGCATGGGAGGGGACTGGGTACGAGGCTAACTCGCTCACATGTTATCTCTGTATTCACTGTAATGGACATGGCTGAGCTGCTTACTCTGTTTGTTCCTTCGTCTGCAGTCTCGCCATGTCACAGACTGGTCCACCCAAGGAATACAAATACGTGCCTTTTACTGTGATGGAGCAGCAGCAATCCTCCACACTTAATCCCACTACCCTTCCCTCCTCCCCCATCACACTCACCCACTCGACTCCTCATTCCCCTTCCTCCAGCCCCTCCACTGTGGCAAATGAAACAGTCACCAGTGGTACACTCAGTCCAGATAGCGGTATAACATCCCCCTCCCCTCCACTGGCTCCAGAGTCCGCAGACAGACCCAAGCCAGTCCCCAAACCACGCTCAAACTACCAGACTGTATCACTAACAACAAAGCCAGCCACAGGGGACACCTCATCGCATGATTCACCAGCTAAACCACAACTGCCACCAGTAGCTCAGAAACCAAAGAATTATGTGCCCACGTTCCCTAAGGAGGTGCCCCAGTCTATGCCCCGCAGTGAGGCTGTGGGAGGAGTGGCTGTGGAGCAAGCACCTGAAGGCACTTCAGAGCAGTCAGGGAAGGAAGGGGCAGAGGTGTCAGTGCCGCCATCGACAGCTTTAGTGAAACTGCCTACCTCCAAGCAGGGGATGAAGTTGGAGGATGAAGCAGAGTCAAACAGCCCAGCCACTGAAACCCCACCTCCTCTGCCCAACCGCATCAATGAGTGCTTCCAGAAACAAGCATCGCTGGACACAAACCCTGTCAAGCCCCTCCCACCTAAACCAAGACCTCGAGCAAAGACTGTTCCGGGCATGTCTTCCATGCCCTCTCCAGCGGAACTCAACTGGCGGCCAACTGGGGAGAAGATGACATTGGCACAACTTGCCGAAACACAGTCAGACAAGTTCCCCATCAAGATCCACCTCCTTGATGGCTACTATGGCCAGACGAATCGTTTCACCCTCTCTGCATCTGATGTTTTCAATGTCCACTTCACTAAGCACACCAAGGTCATGACAACGCGCGACTCCGTGGGCACTGTGTACACCATTCCACTCAACTCAGCCATCAAGTTTGGGATTATCTACGATCCAGATCAGGAGGAGACACCTGGTGCTGTCAAGAGCCCCACACAGAAAGGAAAGGGTAACAAGAAACCCGAGCAGGAGACAAACACGGTGTTTGAAACAGTTGCAGATCTCCTTGCGCTGAAGACCCTGCCCAAAGTAGTGTGTGCCTCATGTACATCATTCGGGGGCAAAGGGGACAAGTTGACCGTGAGGAGAGATGAAATCCTGATCATAAAGGGTGTTTACAAGCCAGCTTTGAAGCACAGGAAAGCGCTCAAATGCTACAGCATACAGGCAGAGTGCAAGAAGCTACTTCCTGCAGATTGCCGAGGCAATTTCTCCGTAGCTCCTGAACGCACCCAAATCCATGTTTTGGAGTTTGCCAACAAGCTCAAAAATGTCCTCCCTTGCCGAGCAATGATGTTTCTGACCTCTGAGAGTGACTATGAGTCTCCTGTTTTCCGTAATATTCCCAAGGCTCTCTTCAAGAAGCCGATTACACTCATCAATGTGACAATGGAAGTTGCCCTGGCTGCCACCTCTCCTGCCATCATCGCTAGCACAGCTGACCCATCTGATGAGCGCTATGAGATGGCACCCCAAGAGAAGGCCAGCCGTGTCTCTCAGCTACTGGAGATCCCACTAGACAGCCATCTTGGGGAGCTGGAGGCAGAGATCCTGGAAGCACCCAGCGAAAAGGAGACAGAGAAGCTCTACATGAACACCCAGGCTATTTTGGCAGAGTACAACCCCCGACATTACATGGTACTGTTGGACAAGGGCTCGGACAAGATCAATGACGCACAGTCAGTTTTCTACATGGCAGTGCGGTCGGACCTCGGGAAGGCAGGGGTGGAGCTCCGCACATCACAAGCAGTGTACGACAGGGTGGAGTCTAAGAAGACAAAGAAGGAAACAGACGGTGCATATGGAAGTGTGGATGGTGGCGACGCAAAACAGAGAGAAGCTACTAAGAGTGTGGGATCTGGAAAGAAAAAAGGGGGAAAAAGAGCTACTTATGAGATTTCATGGTCTGGGAAAATAAAAGAGGAAAAGGGAGCTGCAACAAAAGGGTCCACAGGTAAAGGATCAGCGTCGAAGAACCAGCCTTTGACGCAGTTGAAGGAAGAGGATTACAACTCTGATTCTTCTGATGATCATGTTTATGAAATGATTGATGACGAAGCACGTGAGATGTTTATGGCGTCTAGTAGCTCGCCACTTCATAGTTCCCCTGTCAGCTTGTTTTCTCCGAAGCACCGGCAGACCTTCTCCCCCCCACCTCAGCAGTGGCTGCACGAACAGTATCAGCCCCAAGTCACTGCAACACAGCTGCCATCACAAGTGCCCTTTGCACCATATCCTGGACTGTCAGCTCAGCCGCCTCTCTCCTCCTATGTTCACATGTTTCCAGGTGGACAGCCTACGCCTGGAGCCGTGTCCCTCATGCCTGGCACTGACACTGCTGCAGTCGATTGTTCTAGTGTGCCACCAGAAATCATTGCAGCAAACAAGCAGTTTGTTAGGAACATGACTCTGACCACTGTGAGTGAATGCACCACTGACCAAAGTACATGTAGCATGTATAAGAATGCATAAAAGCGTACATGTATAGGCCATGTTTAGAAGGTTATGTTGATGTACACGTAGCATTAAGCCCTTCTTAGATGACCTTTCTTTAGTTCCAAGGATACATGTACATGTACATGTATGTGTGCATGTATCGTGGTCTAAAAGCCGCATGAAGGAAGTCGATTCTTGCACATGACAGTCATGCTTAGGAACGATCCTGGCTAGTAAGTGTAGTCATCTATACACTTGTTGCTACTCAATCGGCAGTGTGCTGGGCAGTTAATGTAGTTGACTTACATGTATTAGCACAAAAGGTGTGATCTGTACATAACATGTCCACTGGCACAACCTTTACTATACATTATTGTTTCCATTTCATATGCTCACTTGCACACACACACACACACACATACACACAGGTCCTAGACCTGCTGTCAGCAATGAATCTCAGCCAGTACAAGGCTGCATTTGCCAAAGAGATGATCTCTGGTGAGATCCTTCTAGAGTGCAATGAAATGGACTTAGAGAAGGAACTAGGCGTCACCTCCAAGATTCACCGAATCCGGCTCATGAAAGTAGTTGATGGACATCACTCGGCTAAGAACATCCTAGAGGGACAGAATCCATATGAGTTTTAAACACCTCAGGTCCAGCACGAGATGAGAAGTGTTTTGTGTCCATTTCTTGCCAATTTGTGTAATCTCTTAAATTGTTGTGCTGTATTAACTTCTTAACGCACGTACATGTGTACTCATAGTGGTTTGTGACTGTCAAGGCTAATTCATAATGCAAATGTTTTCAAGGAATTTTCCATTTTCGTACAAGCCAACAAATGTGCCCATTAGGTCCAAAACGTACTTAGTGTCCTTAATGCATCAATGTGTTTGTGTCTTGTTTCTTACCTGAAGAGGAGCTCCTTGTCTCCTCTAAGGTAGTGCCTTTGTGTGGTGCTCCTTGCTCTCAGCACCTTCCCCCATGCCTGCTTCCATGCATTAGATCATACCACCCCTTCTTTATATTGCTTAATTTTTACATATATGTAAGGAGTTTCATGTGTTATATTTCAGTGCATGACTCTGTGTGTTCCACTAGGGCTTGTGTGAGTGTGAGTCCCTCATACCCACCTGTAGTAGTTGGTTGTGGCTTGTGTACTAATATACATGTATGTCCGATATACAGAAGCACACCGTATAGTTCAAATATACATGTACATGTATGTATATACTTGGTGATGGCCATCATGACGCTGTGTAAAGTTATTCATCGTGTGGTCAAGATGTCTCTTGCCGATAGCTGGCCAGTGATGACCATAGCAAGTCTCTTGAGATGGAGGGTCTTGTCTATGCCAAGTTCATCTTTCAACATTTCCTTGCTGCACTGGCCTAGGACCATCCCGCAAACCTGCTCCTTGGCGAATGAAGATTGATACTGTGTCAGATTCATGGCTTGAAGGAGCCTCTGTACCTGTGTGGTGTGGGGGGGGGGGGGGACTGTCACGTACATGTACATCAAATTCTGGCCTCAATATGCAACCAAATTCAAATGTCAATGAATCTAGTAGACCTTTGTATTATGTTGTGTCTGAGTGCATTACTCACCCCTTCAACATCCAATTGATTAAGAAAAGCACGATTGGCTTCAGTAGTGCCCAATACGTCAGACTTAATACCAGCTTGCTCTGAGGACGTGTTTTTTGTTCCAGGCCCTTCCAACAGTACTCGTCTCTCCTCCAATGGGCCAATCCTTTGCTTGATGTTCTCAATATCTTCTTCAATCTTGGCCATTCGAGCATTCAAAGTCTGCAGTGCATTCGTGAAGTGCTCAATGGATCTATCTCGTGTTGTGTTTACTTCACAAGCAGAGCTGTACAATGGTGTGGCAGACAACTCTTTGCGTGTATGTGGTTTAGGGTTCATGTAGTGAGGCCCAGGTGGATGTACATGTAGATGCTCAGGTGTGTTGGCTCCTATAGAGGGGCTTGGAGATTTAGGGCTCATGTAGTGTGGCTCGGGTATGTTGGCTGCTTCTGAATAACTTGACAGAGGAACATTGCGAGGATACATGTAGTGTGGTTTTTCTTTGGTATCTGAGGAAGCTCCATGATTGTGGGTGTACAGTGGGCCATGGTTTGCACCATTGGAGGTACCAGATGCTCCATCCAACTGTGGCTGCATGTCAGTTGATGGACGTTTGGTGCGACAGACTGACTCTGATGGTGATGCCAGTGCTGATCTATCCTTTTCACCAGTGCTCTGCCTGCGAGGGAGCGGGAGGGGAAAGCCTCTGATGGGAGATGAAGGATTGTAGTGAGTCTCCATAGGCATCCTTGCATAAGGTGGGTCCTTTTCCAACAAAGGAGAACTTGAGATGGGTACAGTGGGAGAACTGTGCGTTTGGTCTTGCTTCCTGCTGCTCTGTAGTGGTAGCTGTGTGCGGGGGAGAGGCGCCGGTTTACTGGAATGAGGACTGTGAGGTAGAGAAGAAACAGCACCACTTTCAGGCAGATTTGCAGGCGGAGATGGGAGGGAAGGTTTGAAATCAACTGTGGCATACATGGTGCCATGATATTCAATCCTGTCATATTTTGCTCCAGTGCTATTGAACTCTTTACCTTTCCACTGCGACTCTTGATTGATAGCCCTTGGAGGTGATACTGCATTAAGATTAACTGTAACATATTCATTATCTGTGTCTTCCTGCAGCCATTGTAGGTCAGTGTATTCCTGATCATCCTGTGCAGCCGGATAGAGAGCAGTGTGTGATAGATCCAGCGACTGATAAATCTCTCTGGTTTTGTTGGTTAATTTCTCTGCTTGGTATTCAAATGTTCGTACAATAGTAACCTTGACCATGGAGAGCGTACCATCAGCTGGGAGCTCCAGTATGTTTGTCAGTACAGAACTCGGATCATCTTCATTGATAGCAGGAGAAACAATAAGAGAAGTTCGTGTTTTTACTTCACTGAGTGTCACAGGACCAGACAGTGATGAAGATGGAATATACTGAGGCGTAGAGGACAGCCTGTCATTCTCAAGAATTACTTGACATGGAAAGGGATCATCAATGCATTGCGTGATTTCTGGGAGGTACAATCGGATTTTGGATGGACTGAGTGAAAACATCCCCTCACACTCATAGCCCAAGACTTTCTTTGACTTTGTCCGCAGGCTCAATACTTCAATTGATTTTTTACCTAATAGCTTGGACTTGATGGTGCGGTTGACCACCATAATTTCATTGGCCTCCACAGAACTTGATTTGTCGGTTCCATCGTATTTCTTGGTGGCACAGATTACTTTGGGCAGTGGCGTTACTGCAAGGATGTCAGAAACCCTGGCATATGTCTTCTCCTCATTCTGCTTCTTGCCCACATTGCCACTGTACAACAACCCAAATTGCAGGGGGGTGTTGAGGGGAATAGTGTACGCCTCTCCTTGGGAATCTGTGGCAACCACAACCTTCTGAGCTTTGAGAAAGTGCACATCGTAGAAGTCATCTGTTGAAATGGTGACTTCTGAGAAGGGGCCACTGTAACCATAAAGCACCTTGATTCGTAGTGGGAAAGACTGAGAGAAGTCTTTGGCCAGTTGTTGCAATGTCACCTCAGATGCATGTAGGTGACTGGACTGTAGTGGCTCCTCTAGCAGGCGTTTTTCTGCTCCCGGGAGAGCAGATGTTGATAGTGAATTTGCCTTTGTCAGTTTAGATCGCTTAGAAACTGGGATTGGTTCAGTGGCTACAGAGTGGGAGTGTGAAAGTACTCGTACCTTACTTCTGGACTCATCCTTGTTCTGTCTGCCTGGTCTTGGAGGTACCTTTGGCGGCACAGAGCTGGTGTCACCTTTGCCTGGTTTGTCAGAGCTGAGTACAGGGGAGTTAGGTGGTAGTGGACAATGTTCTCGTCGTTCAGCCATAGCAGTTTATAGTGTAGATGTCAGTTTACCTGCACGTAGGAAAGTATCATGTTGGCTATAGTATAGTAAGGCGGTGAAATACATAATACACGGCGCGTGCATAGATGTACTCTGCACTAGAGCCATCCAATATTCGGCTATGCTATAAGTAAAACTTACAGGCGGCACTCTAAATCTACCAATCACACCCTCCTCTTCTGTACCTGTACTGCTATTATGCTAAGTATTTAAGTGCACTTGGTGCACGTGACCACGCCGTGCGCCGCCGCGCCGCGTACCCTTTTCCCAAGTTAACTGCTGGCAGACGCGTAGCGTTATTAGCCTGGCAGTCTAGCCGTATTTTTTGATTGGGAGGTAAATAGGGCTGGCTTGCTACTGCCATAGATTATAGGTATATGCTACTGCCATGCTGCGGTTTCAGGTATGCAGCGAGTGCGCGCCACAAACCCAACAATCACGTGGGGGCTAGTACTCTTTTCAAATTTTTCTGCCCCATACTCACGTGCAGGCTGATCTGGTTCATACAGAGAGAGAGAGAGAGAGAGAGAGAGAGAGGGAGGGGAGGGGAGGGGAGGGAGAGCAAGAGTGCGCTATGCCTTACAAAGCAATTTTTCTATTGCAGCAGCTATCTCGTTTCCCTTCTATGAACCAATCACCAATTTATGCAAAATATTATTAGAACTTGTTTGGGTACATCATATTGCACAAACATTGCAGCACAACTACATGTATAAGTCTAATTTAAGTCATTCTAGGTTATGTATGTAAGGGTAGCAAATAACAGAATTAATTAAAAATTCCAGTCAAAAGGTCTTTAGCAGACTGCTGGCCACTAATAACTTCCATTAGCCTCATGCGATGCAGTTTCTTTTCCATGCCAAGTTCCTTCTCCAGCATCTCTTCACTGCACTGCAGCAAAAGCTTTCCAGTTATGTGTTCACGATGGAAGATCTCTTTGTACTGCATAAGACCCATGGCATCCAAGAGTTTTTCCATCTAAGGAAAAGAAGGTAGCAGATTAAATTGCTATACACAGCAAAGTAGTCACTCAAGTCATAATTGTAGTAGACAGCGATGCACTCATATCTGTCATTCATTGCTATGGATGTTTGGCATAACAGTTACTACCTCTACTGCATAATTCGTTTAGCAGCTAAGTACAAATTATGGTTGAAATGAGATATGCCCTGTTGATTGCTTGATGGTCCAAGGTAGCAAAAATGGACTACATAATGCACAACAGGTATATCGACCCACTTAATGCATACCTGGGTCATATCTAATTGCTCCAAATACTGGCGACTTTCATCATCCTTCTTTTGTTTTGATTCATCATTGGAGCGAGCATTCATCACTTCCTTCCCCCTCCCTCCTTGTTCCCCACGAAGCTGATTGATCTGAGAATTCAGAGCAGCCATTCCCTCTGACAGGGTCTTCATCATTGCGCTCATTCGTATCACTTCACTTACTTGATGCTCCATACGGGTCATTCTCTTTGAGAGATCTCTGATGGAAGATTCAAGAGCATTTGATGTAGCCACCACCTTGTCCAGTTTTGTTTCAGTTTCCCTGTGATAACTAATTCCTGGAAGTACACTGGAGGAGAGGAATCGTCTCAGTGAGGGAGTGAGGGGCCGCATGTCTTCATAGTCTGGTAGGTCAGTAGATGGTATCACTTCTTGCGATTGGCTGCGCCTGAGTCGCATTCCAGCTGTTGGTACTTGCCGAGAAAAACATGGAAGTTGGTCATAATGAGCCCATGGATTGCCATCTCCATAAGGAGTCTGGCTTGGAAATGATGTTGGTTGGTAACTTTCTTTCTGTGCATCAAACAACATTCTTGAGCTAGGCTCCTCATATTGCCCAACGGCTGCATAGTGTGGCTGCAGGTCTAGAGTGGTAGTAGGAACTCCTTCCATTGAGGGAACACTCTCATACAACACTTCATCTTCACTTTTCATTCTCTGTGTACCATCTGGGCTCGCAGGTGATGTGGTTTTAGCATAGGCAGCTAGAGGCTTATCCACTTGAACCCCTACTTTCTCTGAACCTCTCTCAGTACTGGCATAAAGAAGGCTCTGTGTAATGTAGACATTGTCGTTTGGGCCATCATAGCAACTGGCCACCCTTGTGATATCGAAGTTTTCAAAGAGGTCTCGAGTCTTATCAAACAACCTCTCCTGTTGCCGTAAATCTACTGTTTCAACAATGGCCACCTCTACATCCCTCAATCGCTCATCAACCGGTATATCCACTGCTGCCTCTTGAATACCGACCTGACCTGGATCCTCAGTTTCTGTGTATGTGACTGAGGAGGCAATGAGAGACGTCTCACACTTGTGTCCTGTGAGGGTCACAACACCGGAGAGAAGGGAGGGTGAAATACACTGCAGTGTTGTCGAGATGTCATTACTCATGAAAATTAGAGCTTGACAAGGAAATGGATTTGGTATGCATTTCACAAATTCCAGCAAATAAATCTTGTTGCGTTGAGGGCTGAGTGAGAAGCAGCCTTCACAATCAGGAGATAAGACTTTTGTTGTCTGCGTCTTGAGACTGAGCACTTCAAGTGATCTCTTGCCAAGTAATTTGGGTTTGAAAGCACGCTTGATTACAAGAATTTCATCTGCTCTGATTGTGTTTTTGTCATCGCTGGCTTTTACGTCTTTTGTTGCACAGACTACTTTGGGTAGAGATGATAGAGCTAGCAGGTCAGAGACCTTTTCGTACACCCGGCTATCATACTCTTTTTGAAGGTGGGCATCTTCACTCTGGACCAAACCAAACTGAAGGGCGGAATTGAGGGGGATTGTGTAGGTGAACCCCAATGTATCCCTCAGGGACACAACTTCCTGGCGTTTCATGAAGTGAATATTGTAGTAATCTCCACTGGAGAGAGTGAGCTGTGAGGTTTGGCCACTAAAGCCATGGAGAACTTTGATTTGCATTGGGAAGGACTGCGAATACTTTTCAACCAACTCTTGAAGAGATAGAGCCTGGGAGATGCATGTCATTCTGGCTGGAGATACAGCCGTGGGCGAGAACAGGTTCATCGATTCTACACTGTAGGAAGGGGAGGGATAGACATGGGCTGCAGTTGGTAATGGCTCATTTGTAGTGCTCCCACTCGTGAGGTTGGTGTCTTCCTCTGTTATTGGTATGGAAGAAGAGCGAGGCGGAGGCATGGGCCTTCTGTGGCCATTGCTGCCCTCTTCGCTCCCTTTTGGGCTCTTGGGGGGAACAAGTGGTGTCTGGGTGGCATTGAATGGGAAACTGGGTGTTGTTGTGGTGTGGTTTTCAATCTGCACTTGATGTTTAGGTTTTGGCATTACTGGTGGTTTCTTCAGCATCTTATGTCCATCACTGTGCTCAGGTGATCCTCTGCTGTCTGCCATGCTCAGTGATTGGTCTTAGTATATATCTCTCGCATACAGTGCAGGCTAATTATTTCTGCAAGCGAAAAAATGGCAGAGGCGCAGTTAATCTGCGCAATGGCTCTATCACACACTAGTCTTACCTCAAGGACAGAACAATTAATTCGTAGCTATAGGAATCCGCCAGTTACTGTAATAGCTAATACTAGCAAAGACGTAGATTTCTGCCTAATCACTAGTTGTTGCCGTTTTACTTTACTGCACTCGCCGTGTCGCCACAGCAACTGTTCAAGACGCCTACATGGTACATACGCCGAATACAAGAATCTTGTAGCTGCGGAGGAGAACTAGCTGTCTGGGCCATTAGCTCTGCACCCACGCACACGTTGCCTTATTGGAGAGAGGAATGTCGTCAGGTTAACGGGGCATGGAAGAGGGCAGGGGCACGTGATGCTGCCGTACGTTTCAATAAACAATGTGAAAGGGCATGAAAATATTCACAATAATATGAAAGGACACGAAGATATTCACAATAAACATATTGCAAAAAATACAATAATAAGCGTATTGAGGGTTTGTCTTGAACACAAAAGTATAGTGTAAGAATCACCTATACACAAAGGTGAGTATACCATTGCAAGTGTGATAGAGTGACATTCAAAGTCTGTAGTTGCAATGTATGAGTTTGGATGAAGATTGTGGTCAGAAATTAGTGTATTGTGTGCAGGTGTAGTGTGGTGAAATGGAGTGTGCAATTCACACTGTTGAACACAAAATGAGATATATTTGTGTGAATCATCTATGAGCAGAGGTGAGTATGCCATTGCAAAGTGTGATATGGTGAATCAAAATATGCACTTACTAGCTTGGATGAAGATTATGGTCACAAAAATTATGTAGAGTGCACACATGTGCATTATGGTGAAATGGAGTGTGTAACTCACACTAAATAAATATGGCATTGCATTAAATGCAATCTTAAAAATGGACAAAATATATTACATCTTGTGGTATTCTCGCTGAAGTTTAACATAGGAATCACCATTCAAAAATTCTTGGACAGGCTTCGTACCATTTATGATCATCATCAGTCGCCTGCGATGGAGTCGCTGCTTCACTCCCAGGCGATTTTCAAGGATGTCTTCATCAAACCTACTCAGCTCTTCACCAGAGACATCCTCACGACAGAAGCTCCCCTTGTATTGGGAAAGATTCATCATCTCCAGCAACTCCTGCACCTGAGATGGGAATAAAGAAAGAAATTTGACATTAATTTTGTAGTTAATACAAAACTATCAGTGGCCTATCATACAATTAATCTCTGCAGCACATACAGGCATTAGGGCAACATCTCACCTGAGAGATATCAAGTGATCGAAGGTATGCTAAGTTGGTGTCAGGTGTTTGTGGTGTTTCAAAATCAGAGGTGACGTGGTTGGTGAAGGATGGCAAGTGTTTCTCGAGTGACTCTACCCTGGAACATAGGGACTGGATCATTGACTTCAACTCAAGGTACTCTGGTACCTTCTTCTCCACAATTTCGACTCTATCCTCAAGTAGTTGGACTGCTGTGCGGATTTCAGAGATGGTCTCCTTGTTGAAGTGTCGGCTTTCAGGATGCACTGCTGGATCCATCACTTCATAATCTTCATCGCTGGTAGGGTGGGGGGACAACCAAGAGTCCCTTGGTGAATTGCCGAGTGGCTTGAAATGATGCACCCTGTAGGAGTGGCCCACACTCACTGGCGTGAACAGGGCATGGGAAACAAAGGACGTTGATGGAGAAGCTGAGGAGGTGGATTGGGCATCATATGGTAGCACCAATGACCCCTCGCTCTGTAGGTCTGAGGTCGTCCAGTTCTTGAGTTTCTCATAGTGCTCTTCTTCTGACTCCGATTCTGGTTCCCAATCTGGTGGCATCTTCGTGAGTGAAGGGGTCTCCTCGGGCATCTGGTTTTGGCAGGCGGCTACAGGAGACACTATCATCATTCCTGCCTTCTCGGCCCCCTTCTGCAGTATGGTGTGGAAGAGGCACTGCGTACTATAAGCCCTGTCAGTGGCACTGTCTTCCAGTGATTGCAGAGAACTGATGTCTAGCTCTTCGTAAACTCTCCTTGCTTCAGAATTGAGGACATCGTTATTCTGTGATGATGATAAAATCTCAATCTGCAGGTTAGCCAGCGATCCTCTCACGGGAATATCAAGCAGTGGTGGGGCCAGGCTACTTATCGACAAATCATTGGCCACTGAGGCCACGACAGTTTGCTGTGTCTTCATCTCGGTCAGCGTGACATACGATTCAGGATGTAGGAGAGTGGATGGGAAGTCACGCAGGGAAGAAGTGAATCGCTTCTCCAAGTAGATGACAGCCTGGAAAGGAAAGAAGTCTGGAGCAACCTCCATTAGGTCTGTCAATTGCAACCGAAGGTGCCCGGGATTGGTAGTGAACTGAGCACAACACTCTGCTGGCAGAGTCTTTCTGGATTTTGTCAGGAAGCTGTACACCTTGAGGTACTTCTTGCCAGACAGCTTGTTCCTCTGGGTCTGGATGATCAGCAATACCTCGTTTTGTTCCAGTGATGACTTCTTGTTTTGGCCCTTGAATTCTTTCTGGGCGCAGACGACTTTTGGCATTTCAGCTGCACTGAGAGCCATCAGATCAGACACCTTGGGAAAAGACTTGTAAGCAAGCGAGCGATGCCTTGCATTACTGTCGGATGGATTAATGTAGCCAAATTGGACTGCAGAATTGACAGGGACGATGTATGAGCTACCCAGCTTGTCTTGCATGGTGACCACCTTCTGCTTCTTAACGAAGTACAGATTGTACACGTCAGAGTTCAGGATGGTGATCTGTGAGGCTTGGAAGCTGTAGCTCTGCTTGGCTCGGATCTGGAAGGGGAATGAGTGTGCATGCTTCTCCACAAGCTCCCCAAGTGTGAGGTAGTTGGAAAGTAGAGAAGAGAATGACCTATCACTTTCAGTAGGACTCAGATCGAATTGCACTGGGCGCTCTTCACTGAGTGAGGACTGAGTGCTTGGGCTGCTCATCGCCACTGCAGAGTCGTCACTGGAACGGCGTTTTGTTTGGCTCCATATGCCTGGCAGTACAGGCATTGTGCGCTTTTCCCGCATGCTGTTAAACCGTGGCAAGGTCTTTGATGCACTCCACCATCTCTTCGTTGGAGCAACAACTGGACTTGCAGTTGCATCACGGACTGGTGGCGATTGTATGGTGGGGAGAGCTTCGTTAAGTGCTTGAGATGCTGAGTGGTCGCTCATGCTGCGGTTGCGTGGTGGTAGAGGAGGTGTAGCAGTGTTGGCTAGCTGGGCAGGATAGGAGTGGCTGCTGGCCATTGTACTGGCGGTGGTGGTGTGGTGAATGGGTATTCGCATTGGGAGTGGGGGAGAGGGTGGGTGGGAGGAGGAGTGATGGTACGTGGGCCGGGGAACTTTGTAGATGTGGTAATCATTCTCAGCCATCCTTGAGTGGTGTACCTGTGAACCCTGTGTAGGTGGAGCAGAGTGGAGGATAAAGAGGGAGGAAGAGGAGGAGGAGGAGGACGAGGAGGAGGAGGAGGAGGAGGAGGATACATTGCTAGGTGACAACATGATACAGAAGCAGTACATGGTACACCATGCAAGGTAATGTCATGCTTCCGGTCAGCCGCCCCTTGTGCATGCATGAGTACACCTGCAAAATGTTAATAACATACAGGTCTAATTACTAGCAGGATGGAGCCCTAATATGTTTACACATTGCGTATGTGGAGGAGAACCTAATATGGGTCTCATGTGACCTAAACATTTTGGCAAGTGAAAGTATCACAAGGCTGTGCATGGACACAAGTGTGAGCCTTCTGCATGCCAATAGCTACTTGGATGGCCAAACACCTGGTACTAGACATCACGAGGGAGCCCATGTGCCGTGTACATGACATACTGTTGAAATTTCCCTTGCCAATATAGCAGGCATACCAGGAAGGTCTCAGACTTCATGTACAAACACTGGCCATGCCATGGTTTCCTTAGAGGAAATGGAACTGGGCAGGACAGGAAATAGTATGGGGGAGGTGCAGGATATTCGAACAGAAGGCACTTAATACTTACTATAGTGGTTTTCCTGAGAGTACATACATGTACAGTGAATGAGTGAGTGAGTGAGTGAGTGAGTGAGTGAGTTAGTGAGTGAGTGCTAGTTAGTGAGCAAGTATGTGTGTTTGCATGTGTGTGTGTGTGTGTGTGTGTGTGTGTGTGTCCCTGAGTCATGGCTATTCTCACAAAACTAGCACAAATATTGCACACCTCACCAGTAACAACAGCACACAACCACCACACAATGGCCAACACATACAACAAACATAAACACATACAGCCGAAACACTACTTCTGGTGTTCTGTTTTAGCTGATGTGCTCATCATGGAGTCTCTGACACCACATCCTAGGTACATGTACATGTGCATGTACATCCCTACAGCACCACATACACGTACTAAGCATATACTCCTATGTAGCCGTATGACACGACATGTGCTCTTACGCTGATCCTTACGGCATCACACCCTATGGCGCCACATACTATAGTTTCATGCTTATCGGTAGGGCACCACACCCTACGTATCTCTATGGTGCAGTATTATACTCCACACATTAGTGCAGCACACCCCACGTATACCCTCATGGCGCCACGCACTAAGTATTATACTCTTATGCTGCCACACACTTGTCCCTATGGCACCAGATACTAAGTATCCCTGTGATAGCCCGGGCGCCAGTAGCCTTTGAACCTCCTACCAACAATCAGTATTGAATTATCAACACACAATCTGCCATAGATTGTGCATGTAAGTACAGTAACAGTGTGGTTGCTGCATCCTAGTGCCCTAGCAACCTGGAGTCATGGAGTCTGGCTTGTTTTTATGGCTGCACCAGGTTGAGATTCTCTAATTATGGTTGAAGGCAGTGACAATATCCCCACCACAGTGCGCCAGGGAGGTGAGAGGATGTATGATATCAATAATTACTTGTCTGAATGGGCACTAGGAAGGCAGACAGACAAGGTGATAAGTTGTATGTACATGTATGAGTGTTTGAAGGATCTACTTGGACACTCAAAGGCACGTTGGGGATGTGCAATTTGATTGTCTGTAATAGTCTTTATCAAGGTGGTAAATTTAGTGGAATGGGAAAGGGTAAAAACAGTTCTTCAATGTTCATTGTATGAATGTTACACATTACTGTTCAGATACAGTGCCCTTAGCGTAGCATGAAATGCTGCACAGGGCAGAACTGAATGGGCAGGAAGTGTGGTTGTAGTGGTGGTGAGCTGTGAGGTGGCACTCTCAAGATGCAGGGAAGTTTGGCGACTTGATGCTTCAAAAGAGAAGGATAATTTGTTTGCTTAGACCTGACCACAATACACTGTCTTCAGGGGGGGGGGGAGGGGGGTCTGGGGTCATCTAGTCCCTTGCACCAGTCTGACTGCACTGGGTAGGAAGTCAGGTGTTCATTGTGGTTATTGGCCAAAAGACGAAGTCCAAGAGTGGGCAACATACGGCATTTCTAAGGCAACTAAATGAGCAAAGGTCCACCTACCCCTATGGGGTTGCAGTGTTGCAGTGAGTACCTAGTAGAGACATGCACAGAGAAGCACAACGTCCAAACATGCCGTCCAACCTGCAGGACAAATTAGGTCTTTGACCATCTGCTATTCCAAAAATCCAGTCCCAGAAGGGGCCAGACTGGTACTGACTTAATTACATTTGTCAAGTACAGTAGTTTATTAATTGAACTTGGGGGAGACTGCCTGTCATTCAGAAATATGCTCCTAATATGGCATTGGTTGAAACAACAGTAACTGCTGGAAGCTCTGTGCAATTTGATCTGGTAATCTGGCCCAGTGTATCCTGTTTGACTAGGAGGAAACGAGGTCAGACCAGGATCTGTGGCATCCACTGCCAGCAATCAGTATATGGAATGTAAACATGTCTGCCGTTGAGCCAACATGTACACCACATTCATAACAAGACAATAGGCAATACACAATCTACAATCCAATTACAAGTACAAGAGCTGCTGTGCAGCTAATACTTTAGTTACCATTGTCCATTTTAACAGTACCATTCCATGTAGCTCTTGCTCCTCCCCCAACGACACCGATACCACATACAAACCACAGGGAGAGGGTGTGGATTTTGACATGGAGTACAGGTATATGTGCTGCCCTAGATTTGTATGAGTCAGAATTGTATATGCTGAGGGGGGTTGATAACTAATCCCAATAATTTGGCTTGAGGTATTAATTTTTTGGCCTTGGTTGATTCTGGTTGTTATGATAACATCTCACAGCAGGGGCTTGGGAGAGTTCTACCTCAAAAGTGCGATTCTTCATATAGGCAATGACACCTATCAGATAAAAAGGGCGTACTTGGAAGCTTGACGTAACTGCAGAGATGTTCTCTAGCATCAATAAAGCTATCAGAGGCCATCCACACACCTTGAAAATGCTCCGTCTTTGACTCGACACCGTGCGTCTCTTCCCCGAGGCTTTGTCCCGCACCGAAACCCAACGTAACTGCACGCGTCCTCCTCCAGGAATCTGGTAAGAACTTGTAGACGATTACATTTATTTACTACTAAGTGTAGCGCATGCGCAGAGCACCCGGGATTAAAACCGGCGCGGCCGGTTTTGCGGTTTGTACAGCGTACAGTGCAGTGTGACGCGTGCTGTGTTTATACGCGTACGCGCGCGCGGTGCACCATGTACCGATACCATGTACCAGTGACAACGCGCCTTTATCATATGTGAACGTTTATGTGCAGGTATAAGTCCGATAAAGTTCTGGGTTTGATAGGGAAACAGTGTTGTGGTAAGTATCCGGTAATAGAGCTAAGAGAATGTATTGAACACTGCTTCGATGCACGAGTAAGGTATGAAGTGTATGTACGGGGCGCCAGGTGTATTCACCGTGTCACACGTGGTCTGGGACCCATCAGCAATATCTCCATGGTGCCCCTGAAGGAGAAGTGTGTCCCGTCACTGTGTGTTGTGTGCGTGTCGGCTTTCTGCATCGTCCTGTGCCTGAGCAACTTGCACACTACGCACAGCCAGACAGTCACTGTACCAGGTGGCCCTGGTGAGCACACTGTCTAATCTTGAGCTACCTGCCCTGCCCTGCCCTGCCCTGCCCTGCCCTGCCCTGCTGGGTGCTTTATTCGCATTGTACAAGTACAAGTACATGTACATGTACTGTATGTCAAGTCCTGCCACATGCATACTATATGTACATGTACATGCCGTAACATGGCTGCTCTACAGGTATGTACATGTACCTTGATCAAATGAGGTACTAGCAAGTTTCAATTTGGCGCAATTTTTGTTATTAGTGTGGAAGTCCACACCATATCCCAGCAATGTGTGCAGTTATACTCCAGTTCCCTTGGACACTTTCAGAGTCCGATTGTGGGTACCCATTCTTGGCTAATAGATAGTATTTCCTTGAACTTGGGAAGCTTCATGCAGACACATGAGGTGCTCTTTTCCTGTGAGCATGTCTTGCAGGGCTACTGGTGCAGCCTCCATTGTGGCTCAGGAGAGGGGGAGGGGGTGTTCAGAGTAGTAGTAGTGTTGAGATGCTGAAAATGGATCTGCTCTTACCAGTGTTTTTTTAACCAATGGGGGAGTAGTTGGGAAAAAGTACCTGCACTTGTACCTAAGTGGTCCTGATAAGGCCATGTACATGTAATTATGAGTTTGGTCACTGTAGATGTGTGGTGTTCATTGGAGTAAAGTGCACTAGTCAGCATACTAGTCCACAGGTCTGCAGAGCTTTGAGAGTAGTCTGTTATCACAGCCTGTGGGGAGGTATTGTGTTCAAGTAGTAGGTCTCCCTACATGGTGCTACATGTACATGTATGTTGGTGGGCTGTTGTCCAAGCTTGTGACTCTGAGGGACCTAATTATGCTGTACTATTGAGTTAGGAGAGTGTGTTCTGTGTCATGACTTTGTGTGGGCAGTCTGGACTCAAATGGATTTGTGTGTCACTCTGAAATGGGATGGGGACAGGTGTGGTTTTGACTGCTACTGGTTGTGTGGAGTTTCTGGAAAAGTTTTAAAGCATGTAATGACTATAATTGCATAATGAATGCGGCTATTTTTTGGAGAGGGGGAGAGGAACCTCTTGGGTTGTAGGGCACTACTTTTTCAGTGTTTCTTTATTGAATTAAATGTGAATACCCAAACTTTGGCAGGCATTTATCCAGTGTGAGTTGGTACCTGTGTGTGCATGTGGTAGAGCATCTGCATGGTGTGGAGGTGTTGTTGGGTTCGAGTCCCGCCTGAAGCAGCTCATTTTTTCTCTGGAAGAAAGAGCTGTCTCCAGGTGCAGTTGCCTTCCTTTGCCTTGTCTCTATGGCTGATTGATCATGTAATTACTCACTATGAAGTTGGGTGTCTTTGGTGGTTTGACTACCCCAGCCCACTCCTTAGTGCTGAGTTTAGAGTAACCCTATCTAGCAGGGAAGAGACGCCTTTGCCCTTGTGCATGTATAAACCTTAAATATTCAGCCTGCCCATCTGGGCTGCTTTGGTTGTGTATGGTATACAGGATGTCATGTGTTCAAATTACGCCTGAGGCAGCTCATTTTTTTTCCGGAAAAAAGACCTGTCTTCAGGTATAGCTGCCTTCCTTTGCCTTGTCTCTATGACTGATCGATCCATGTACTTGTAATCAGTACTGAGCTCAGTTTTGTAGAGCATCTGCACTGTATGCAGTGTGTTGCAGGTTTGAGTCTTGCCTGAGGCAGGTCATTTTTTCTGTGTGAAGAAATAACTGTCTTCAGGTATAGCCTTGTCTCTTTGAGAATCTACATGTACATGTACATTATGCATATACCTATACATGTACATTGACCAACATGTACAGTGTACATATACCTTGTAAGATTGTAGTCTGGCCAGAAAATTGTTCCTATCCAATTATCTTAACATTTGGCTAGGTTGAAGGAATGGCTTGTCTAGTGCAACCACAAATGCACAGTACATGTACATGTACATGTGTCTGTAAGGTCCAGAGGTGTTGAAGGTACATGTACACATGTACACCACACACCTGAATGGACTGCTAGCACTCTTCATACTAGAGATAGGGGGCCATAGGTTTCTGAAGCATCAATAACTCTTTGTTTAGGCCACAGTATGGGCTGGTCTCACTGGTTTGTGTCAAATATAGACATTAGTGGTGTCTGCAGGTTCCTGGGATGGTGAATCTCATGGAATCTCTATGGCAGAGTGTTCAAGGCTTGTGCTATGGGAATCTTCACACGATGAGTCCCTCTCTCTTCTGCTTGTTTCCGTGAGTGTGTGTACGACATGTACAAACAGAAGGGGGAATATTTACCCTGCACAGGATGTTGTTCACCTGAGCCGCATCAAATGCTCTCTCCCCCTCCTCAGGGCTGTGTGCACAGTGCTTGTACTCGGTGATGCCCTTTTACCACAACCTTTTCCATGTATATCTTTATCTGGCTCCTACATGCCTACATGCTGTCACCCGGTGGCCATAGCTCAGGTGGTAGAGCACTGACAGCTTAAGTCAGAGGCCCCCAGTTCAAACCCGGGTGGCTGCCGGTTTATCACAGTTCTCTAAAAATATTTTCATCATGTACATGTGCATGTATATGAATAACTTGGTATACGCAGTGTGCACAGGAGAATGCCTTGTGCAGTGTGTATAGCTGTGGTGGTTGATCTAAGAGCAGCCTACACGCAGTGTACATGTATATAGCTATGGTGGTTGATCTAAGAGCAGCCCTCGTGCAGTATACATAGCCGTGGTGGTTGATCTAAGAGTACATGTACATGCAGCCCTTGAAGGGTCCAGGCTCATCAGGCTCCATCTACAGTACCAACACATGTAATACATGCGTAGGGAACTATGGCCATACATTGGGTCCACTATATAGCTATGTTGGCTCACCCATGACTGACTCTACAGTGCAAGTGTGTGCATAGGAGTACACAAAGTATTCTACAGGCGCATGTACAGAAAAGTGTGACGGACATACATGTATATACATACATATATACAAACGCGGACCAACAATGCTGCCAAATTAGATGCCTTGTGCTAAGGCACTTGGCAATTACATGTTTGTACAGGCATTGACCACTACACATACATGTACATGTACATGTACCTGTAATGCACATACAGTACATGTACAATGAAGTTTCAGCACTGAACTGGTAGCATCACTGTTTGTACATGTAGCAATGCAATATCAGTGTGCCACAGTCCATGTACACAAGTCAAAGGCATTTGTTTGCCCAAATGAAAGGCAACCTCCTGTCTGTGTGGAATGTAAAGTTGTGGGCTGAGCATACTTTCTCCTCCTGTGTGTGCATGATACACACTGACACCCACAGGCAGTACTGGTGCATGTACATGTATGTGTACTCCTTGAAGATCGCAGGTTTTTATGGAAAACTGAGAAGGCCTTAAGACTGCTTATGGTGGTGATTCCTAGGCAGAGTGAATGCCACACATATTCTGTGGTGGGGGGAGGGGAGCAATACTCGAGATGCCCAGTCTGTATGAATCCCAGCGTGCGCACACTGTTGCAATGAGAATCAATTATGCCAGTCATTGAGGAATTAAGTTTTAAGCTTGTTTATGACCTATGCTGAATAATTAGTGGCCTCTACTGGCTTCTGAGCTGTCTAGCCGAGGAAACCACGTATTGTATCCTTCCACGTAGGAAAAATGAGGAGGCATGTACATGTACATGGTATAAATCAGTAAACTAGTAGCAGAACTGTGGGTGAGGGTGCACGTATTGAGGTATACATCAGATGTTTTTATATGCTGTTGATCTCGTGGTAACAGTTTGTCGGTGCTCTACATAAACAACGCTGGATGCTGATATTGTTGACCATAATGTCAGGTGGGGGTCAGGTACCAAAGGTGAAGGTGGCTCTACTGTGTTATATGAAACTGCATATTGTGATACTTGATCCCCACTCCCCCCCCCTCCCCCCTCCTCCTCCTTGTGATGTGTAGTTCAGTGGAGTATTGCCGTACCTGTAAGTAATTTGTAGTGTGCGTTGGACTCTGTGGGGCCATTGATATGCTCCAGTAATGAAATACAGTGACCAAAAACACAGTGGCTATACTATACCTCAAGTGTATACCACACCGTGGCTACTATTGGAAGTGTACTCCAGATGGCCTCTGGCTTGGTGCACATACTCTGTTGCAGGTTATGTCTAGAGCAAAAGGGATGTAGTATATGAATTAACACATGCTATGTAGTGTAAACCATCTCTTCATCTGTGACTCCCAAACTCACATCTGAAGACAGTAGTGTAATTCCCCCCTCACTGGTTTGCTTCCTCCGTTCTTCTTAATGTATTTCCCCCCTACCGGGAATGCCTGTTTAACTTCCCTCCCTTCCTCCCTCAGTGTGTCCCTCACTCCTTTCATGACTCTTCTCATCTTCCTCCCTCTCCCTCCCTCCTCCATCTCATGCTGTGTGCACACATTCCATGTCTTGGTTTATTGAGAAACCGTAAGCAACCGCCATCCTTGGGGGTTTTGAAAGCCACTAGCCCTGTGTGTGTGTAATATGTGTGTGGGTGAAAGTATAGTTTATCTTTGACTTGTATGTAGATGTCCATTTCTACGTATACATGTAGGTAAGAGGAGATGTTGCCTTTGTGAGTTCCATACACATGTACATGTACATGTGTAGCTATTCTGTGCATAAGAAGTGCAACCACCTACCAAGTGGGGACACTGTAACATCTGTATCCACCTTGGTTCTTGCTTGTCTTTGCCCTGCCCTTGAAAGCATACTCAGCATGGGCCTGATATGCATTTGGAGAGTGACCCTGGCCCTCCCTCACACATATACATGTACACCAAGCGGCCTATTAAAGGTGCAGTATGAGGCTAAATACATGCACATGTACATGTATATATGCCCTTACAGGTACATGCTGCCCAGGGCAGTGTGGCCCATGGTATGGCATGCAGCCTGGTCACTAGCCCCCACACATCGCACAGCTTGCTCATTACCTCGCCCGGGAGAAATCCCAACCTGAAATCTTCATCTATTCATCTCGATTGTACAGTGGTCAATGGGAGGGTCCGTGCAGCAGTCAGAATGGTGTCTGAGGCAGCACAACTGCCACAAAGAGATGGGTACTCTCCTTTCTCTTACAGACTGACATTGTGCACCTGTTTGGTTAGTGTGTAAGCAGCTCTGAGTGTTAAGTTGTACACTTTTCCAATTAAAGTATGGCTCATTGTCTTCTGATGGCGGAAGCACATGTAGGCTATTGTGTACTTTTCGATAAGTACAGTATTGATGGAGGAAGTGGCTAGTGTGCCATGCTGAACAAGTTCCCAACCTACAAAATTTTTTTAGTATGTGCATATGTATTATGTACATGTATGTGGCTATAGTGGGATGTGTAAGTATTCTGGAGTGCATACACGTACAGTGTACATCATGCCCCCCAGTATAAGGGCAGGTGTGCAGGTGCATAACCTACATGTACATGTAACTATACCTGTAGGCACCAACACATGTGGAAAGGTATGCTTCACGGTGTTGTGTTTTTGTCTGCAAGCCAGTATTGGTTAGTTTCTGTTTTGTGAAAGGAACAGGTCTTGTGAGAAGGTTAGGAGAGTGTACGCACTTCCAAGAACACCACCTCTCTTCAGGTAATTAGTCAGTGCAGAGTAACCTTCATGTACTTGCAGCCTTACATGTGCAAGCTATTAGTATTGTTTACATAGCAATTACTGCCTCCCATTCTGCCAGTCTCCATGTGGCTCTCTCCTGCTCCATAGTGTTCCCTTATGCAGTGATTGATGACCATCGCTCAACCCGTAGCACTCCCAATTGACGTCCTCTGCAATTTCGCAGCACCCCAATGGAGGGTTTCCTTTTGGGTCCACAGATCACTGGTCATTATTGTGGCTGGGTTCACAGGTCATCAGTGATTGTGGCTCCCTTTACTGGGCACTATTGTGGCTGGGTTCACAGGTTGCCAGTCACTGTGTCTATGAGTTGGAACCTGATAGCATCAGTGATGTGCCCTGCCTTATTCCTCCTTGTGCATCTTTGCCAGTTTATTTTTCTGAGAGTACAGTAATGGGGTGTATGTGGGTGATGAGTGAGGAGAAAGGAGGAGTGGAAGGTGCCCTAGCACAATTTAATGACACTAGCCCAATACATGCATGTAGGTGGTGAGTGGAAGCAGGAAAGGTACCAGAAGCACCAGAGGCATCAGGGAATCAGGGAATCAAAAGCACCAGAGGCATCATGGGCATCAGGGAAGGGGAGAGAGAAGTTACTGCTATGGTGGAGCACAGCATTAACAAACACAGGTTTTGTGACATCATCTACATGTAGTTAGCCATTGACGACAGCATTCACTGCTACTGCATCATTCCTCATAATAATCTCACGGAGAAGTACATGTGGCTGCACTTAAGCTGGTCAGACCAAGTCCAGCAACAGCAGCAGCAGCAGCAGCAGCAGCAGGGGGCAGGGCTGGGGCCGATAAGATTGTGGGACAATCCAGCACTGCACACGGCACACAGGCCAGTGGTGCAGGTGAGCCACTGGGGGAGGTGGATTGCATCATACTGTAACTACCACTAATTAACTGCCATGGGCTCTGTTGTATCACCACGGCATACCCAGCCCGTGGAATGTCAGGAAGTTGGATATTGAGTCTTGCGTACATGTCTGAGCGGTTTTCTGAGTAGTTATTAACAATTTCTTCTCCTTCTTGTGCTCGTGCAACTCATGGAAGAATGTACGCAATGTGGTGACCTTTGTACTATGTCAGTAGATGTGAAATTTGTGGTACTCCATAAGGCCTGAGAGAAGCAAAGTGATTTCCTGTGCTAGCCTTGTGTCCAGGCCATGTCGTGCAGGGAAGTGGCCCCTCCCACGTGGCCTGGGTATGAGGCTACTCCTGTGCACATGGCACAATACACACCATGTTGGAGTACACGTACATGTACACATACATGTACATGTACATGTACATGTACATGTACATCATGATTGTATTGCCACATCCACACCCTAGCTTGCACATGACCAGTCTGGCCCTTAATGCAGGGGAGTACGTGTATTTGTGCAGCTAGATATTGGCATGAAGTCTGGCCCTGCCACCAATACACAGTGTACATGTGTGGTCATCTTCAATGTCATTCTCCTCTGACTGCAGTAATGTTTATGCATACGTGAATCAGTCTGCTGCTCTTTGTCCTGTTCTTCTTGTATGTGTTACAATTAAACTGGGACAGACATACACTGTAGACTGTCTACATAAACATCTAGAGCAGCCTAAATCATGTGACCTCAGACAAAGCCACTCAGCATTCCTGTCATTCATGTCCTATCCAACGAACCTGTTGAGGTGTATACTCTGTCCTCCCTGTGTGGACCTGTTGAGGTGTATACTCTGTCCTCCCTGTGTGGCTGTGTGGCTGTGTGGCTGTGTGGCTGTGTGGCTGTGTAGCTGTGTGGCTGTGTGGCTGTGTAGCTGTGTGGCTGTGTGGCTGTGTGGCTGTGTAGCTGTGTGGCTGTGTGGCTGTGTGGCTGTGTAGCTGTGTGGCTGTGTGGCTGTGTGGCTGTGTAGCTCTGGCTGTGCAGTACTATTACAGCAGAAACCATACAGTCTAGGGTTGTGGTAGCTAACCAAACTAATTGCCCACACCAGACACCACTCTCCCAGTGTATATACCACATTGATATTCATGAGCAGCTACCTGCGCCTGGAGTGTACCTTGTGCAAACGTACTGCAACAGAGCCCATAGGAGTGAAGTGGGGGCAGTTTCCCTCACGGAAGTGGTGACTGCATGCATGGGTACATGTACCTGTACATGTACCTGAGTGTGCATGGGTACATGTACCTGAGTGTGCATGGGTACATGTACCTGAGTGTGCATGAGCAAAGAAAAGTGATGCAGTTTCATTCTTGGTGGTGTGATGTACATGTACATAAATGACAGCACGTCAGATTGATTGTGAAGGCTGGCTGTCACCTGGTGGCCATAGCTCAGGTGGTAGAGCACTGACAGCTTAAGTCAGAGACCCTTGGTTCAATCCCGGGTGGCTGCATGCTTTTCTATAAAAATTTCCATGCCAGCTACTGGTCTCGCTACCATAATGCACTTGTGCATAGCTATGCACAAAGTCACTGTTGCCAGTAGAAATGATAGTAGGTGCATCAGGCAGGGCCTCTCTCTTTATGCTCTTTACTGGATATTTCTAAGCCTTTTCATCAGTTGTAAGAACTGTGGCACTGGGCTGGTGTGCACTGGGGCACTTCATGCATGATTGTAAGTGCTTATTTACAATGCTGTTTCCTTTATTGCACACCCTCTGTAGGTTTAGTACAGTATAGCTGCACTTGATCTGAGACCAGTGACTTATGGCAGTCCCTCAGAAGAGGTATGCAGATGTGAGGGAAGCATACTTCTCCACACGTCCTCCTCCCATTCCTCCAAAACAAGAGAAACGCAGGAGTGTTCAAGGTGCGTGTATGGGTCTGGGGAGATGGAGGGAGGAGGGAGGAGGGAGGGAAGAAAAGGGAAGATTAGTGAGCAGAAGTATCAAATTCACAAGACACATAAAAGAATATGTCACCTTTTTAATATACATGTACATGATCAAATCTTGTACATGTATATGCAAAGGAAGGCAAGACAAGGTAAGGCATAGTCAGAAGGCAGACAGTGAAAAAAACCACTGAGCTGCCTCGGATGGGATTTGAACCCGTGACCACTGGGTTACTAGTCCAGTGCTCTGCCAACTGAACATGTATACACACCACACACACGCACACACACACACACACACACGCACACACACACACACACACACGCACACACACGCACACACACACACACACACACACACACACACACACACACGCACACACACACACACACACAGAAGAGAGAAGGTACTCTAACCCTGACTCTCCCAAGCATCAAAATTTCAAAGTCACAGCTGCTCATGACTATACCGAGCACTCTCACTCCATTCCTCGTAACCGCAGCAAAGCCTTCAAGAAGAAGACCCCGCCAGGAAGCCCTGGCAGCACTGGGGACACTGGGCAGAAAAGAAACGGTGAGAAGAAATCTCAAGGCAATCTGCAGCGTGCCAACACGTTCAGTGTTCCAGGAGATGTGAATGGTGTAGTGGGCAATCAGGTAGGGGAATCCCCTCCAGCCATTCCTCCCCGCCCCGTGATGATATCGGCAATCCAGACCATGTTCAAGAAGGAGAGGCCGAGGTTCCTGACAGACGAGATGTCACTGCATGACCTCATCACGCACCACCACAAGTCTTTCCCCGTGCGCATGTACGTCACCAACGGCTACCTTGGAGCAACTGCCCGTCTCACCATATCCACAGGAGACACTTACAATGTCCACTTTGTGAAGCACAACAAGGTCATGCTGTTGAGGGACAACCACGACACCCCCTACAGCATCCCGCTCAACTCAGCCATTGAGTTTGGCCTTCTTTACGAGCCGAAGGAGGGGCGCAAGCCAACTGATATCGAGGAGGGGATGGTGTTTAATAGTGTAGCGGATATTCTCGCCCAGCAAGAGATCCCGAAAGTCGTTGGTGTGCTGAAGAGCTGGAGAGGTGAAGACGGCAAGTCGACACTCCTTGCCAATGAGGTGCTCCTTATTAGGAGTGTCCAACGCTCCATGTTCAAGTCCAAGAAGGGCCTCAAGGCTTATAGTGTTACCACCAAGTCAGACAAGTTCCTTCCTGAGGACTGCACTACTGAGTTCACAACAGAGCCCTTGTACTGCCGCTTGCACATCTCCGATATAGTGGAGCATGTGAAGCATCCCAAGGGTTGTCAATGCATTCTCTTCTTCAACTCGAAGGTGATGCTGAACCGGGAAATGTCTTCACCCATGCAGGAGATATCACAGGGGTTGTTCCAAAAAGTGCTCACCATTGTGGACCAAGTAACGGAAACCTCAATCATTGCATCGTCCCTTCTTCGCAGAGAAAATGTATGTGTTGTTGGTGAATGTGGATGAGCATACTTTATATTCTTGTACTACTTCTTGTACTTATTAAACATGTGAACCTCTGATGTTTAATTGGTACACACACACACACACACACACACACACACACACACACACACACACACACACACACACGGACACACTCGCAGGTATCTGAGGAGGAGTATGATCCAGATCGTGATGTGCTGTTTGACATTCCAGTGGATGAGAACACAGCTCTCATCACAGTTGCACTAGTAGAGATCAATGACACGAAAGAGACGGAAAAACTCTATGATGATACAAAGTCTCTCTACGAGAAGTTTGACCCCTCCAAAGTCCTCTCTGTGAAGGACACTGGGTCAGAGAATGCCTACATGGCACAGAAGTTGCTCTATACCGCGATACGTCATGGCTGTGAAGGACTGGGGGTGGAGCTGGATCGACCTGAGGCTGTCTACGATAATGTTCGGCTGAGGAAGACACCAAAGTCAGCGATGCCCCCCACTCCCCCTCCATCTGCCTCTGCATCCCCTGCTCTGAAAAAGTCTGGCCTGACTCAGTCACAGCCACCCGTGCCTAGTGTTGCAGCAGTGCGTGGTAAAACTGCACCTGAAGAGTCGGACGACAGCTTAGAGTACGACGAAGTGAACCAGGAGGCACTTAAACAGATGCTCCAGCCCTTACCCTCACGCCACCCTGCGGCTGCCAGTGGTTCCCTACAGCCTCTGGGTCAGGTACCACCACCTCCTAGTCAGCCACCACCACCACCACCACTACCGCCGCAGCAGTCCCTTCCCTACCAACCTCCTGCACAGCAGCAGCCCCAGGGCAGCCTACTGGAGGCAAGGATTGCCTCGCTCGAGTCCCAGGTGGTCACGATGGGGAAAGGCTTGCAGCGTCAAGCCGTGATGGAGCAGGAGCTGGCACGGATGAAGAGCACTATTGAGAAACTGCTGCCACAGATCTATGCACTTCACTCCAAGCTGCAGCAGATCACTAGCTCTCCACAGGTACATGTGCTACCTGTAACCCTTAACAGGGGAGAGATGCCCTTGCATTTGCATAACATTTCAAGATTTGTCCTGCCCAGCTGGGCTGCCTCAGTAGCTCAGTTGGTAAAAAAAAATATCTGCCTGGTTGGCAGTATGTCATGGGTTTGATTCCTACCTGGGGCAGCTTGTTTTTCTCTGTCTTCAGGTATAGTTGCCTTGCTTTGCCTTGCCTCTATGGCTACTCATACATGTATTGTATTTGTGCCTTAGCTTCGAGTCTCCTTGCTGTGGTAGTTGTGTGTGTGTGTGTGTGTGTGTGTGTGTGTGTGCATGCGTGTGTTACAAGTTTTCAATAGCTGGCTTAACAAAGCATGACAGAACAATCAAACTCAGTAGTACTCCTTCCCCTTCTTACTCATGAATCTCAGTTACAACATGTACTCCCCCCACCGCTGTCACTCCCTCTTCCTCCCCCCTCTGTTCCCCCACCTCTCCTTTCCCTTCTGTCTTGTCTCACTATTCCTTCTTCCCCCATCCACCCCACGTCCCCTCTCCTCTCCTCCTTTGTCAGCACCAGAATGTCTTGACAAAGAGGGAAGAGAGTCCATCAGGTGGTGAGGGTGTACACGTAAGGGGAGAAGAGGAGGAGAAGGCACGGATGGAGAAGAATATGAAGTTCCTGAGGACTATCAGCAGTGAACAGGTACATGCTCGTGAACATTTTGTGTTGTGCACACATACATGCATGACATTGTGCATATTGAACACAGTACAAAGGTCAATTTCAGGGAAAGTTTAACATTAATTTTAAGAGGTAATGGTTTTGTTTAAAGTAGAGTCACGAGGAGATAAAAAAGGGCATGGAACTATTGACATGCACACATTTATGACCAGTAATTATAGTTTTGCCAGTGTAGGTGGGTCTTGTCTATATGTTTCCTATTACATTTAGCTCCCTAAGAGCTCAACCTTGCATACCCTGTGATTTTCTGGCTCTCCAGCTCCTTTCTATATTAGTTATGGATACACGTGATGTGAATCATATCCCCTCCCCCGGCCCATTCCAGGTGGGATTGCTCTTGGATGCAATGGAACTGGGCCACTACAAGGATACCTTTTCCCGTGAGTGTGTCTCGGGGGAGATTCTGCTGGAGTGTGATGATGACATTCTAAGAGAAGATCTGGGTGTGGCCTCACGACTGCACAGATTGCGCCTTGCAAAGATCATTGATGGAAGGCACTCAGCAGCCAGCATTCTTGAGGGAGCAGATCCATACGTTAGCCTGGGGGCACCTTAGGGAACTCATTCATTCACTCTTCACCTTCCGCATAACAGTTATCATCAAGTGTGTCTGTCTTATGCCAAAATGATGCAATATAGTTATTATGCTCAAAGCTACTGATGTATTTTGTATTCATAGTTATTGCTGTATGTCATAGTTTATTATTTACGGGACAACATTGTACTGTCATTGCAGGCTATTATCACCTGAAAGGTTATGACAAATAAACTGTTGAGGATGTCATAGATAATTAATGTTATCCATACTGATATTCTTGTCAGTCTCAAAAAGACTGGCCTTCTGTTATGACAAGTTCTTACTTGATGTGGTCCATAACAAAATTGAATGCAAAATGGAACATTATGTCAGATCCCTAAATTGGAGTTCTATAGAAGAAATACTCAAGAGGCTGCCCTAGCAATCCTGCCATTGCCCACACACCCAGTGTAGGCAGAGCCAGTTTTAAATGAACATACACATAACAGATCACCGGTTATACATGTAGGTAACTTTCCTGTCACTCTCTCTGAGTGACTGAACTTACCAAACTCAGCTCTTTCCTGCATTCCAACCCCAATGCCATCCTTTGAAGACTGAGACTAAGGTTTGGTAGAGCATGGTTCTCCATATAATTTAACCTTTCCAACCTCCCACAAATTGATGATGCACTCCTTCACCAAAGCAAGCATAGAATCAAAATTCTCCATCCAAAGCTCACAACCTAACACAAAAGAAGCCCTCTCAATATTATCTATAAAAGCCTTTCCTTATGTGGCCCTGAGCTTAACTCCTCCTATGCATACCTAGCTCCTCATTCAAACCATGACTGTATTCCTGACCTAAATTTAAACAAGAGTCCAGTTCCAGCATCACTAACCCCATGAAGGTACCTCTTGAACTCTACTTCCTTACCACAATTTATGTTTTATACAATTGCAACTCGAACTTAACCTTGATATTCAATCCTTCCACATATATACTCCTCATTTATTCACACTCAACAAAAACAGGCTTAATGGACATTGCCCCTTCTAATTAATATCATCTAACAATTCTCTTTTATGCAATCCTAGCACATCAAATTATTCATCTACATACATGTACTTATTCCAGTGCTTCCGCTGTCTTCCTTACTGGTATAGATGCTAGTTTGTACCACCACTTAAAGCTTAGCCTTGTCTCTACAGTTCTTCAAGGTTCTAAACCCATGTTCCCTCTATAACTGCCTCATTACAACTCCTAGATGAGACTCTAAGGATCCTTTTTGCTCCCCCCAAGAGAATAGATTCTAAGGCACTTGCCTGACTTTTATTGCACTTTCAAACTTCACACTACCATTCTCAATGCTAGGTCTAAGGACTGATCATGACAGAAGCAAAAGTCTTCGAGCACTCAAATACATTTCCTATTACTAATATTACTGTGAAGCTGATTAAAATTTTCTTCTTTCCATTACTATATAATCACTCTCTTCACATGAGTTCCACCCACCATCAGATGTAAAATGATATAATTATGTTCACCCCATGTCCAGCTACTAAGTACTTTACTCTTTGAAAATACCACTACAGCACACTTGCTTACATTCGGCTTCAACCTCCATGCTGAATTAAAAAATGGCCTCATGAAACTGCACAAATGCTACACCACCAGACTCTCCAGACTGTTGTCTTCCCTTCAGGTAAGAACCACTCACAAGAAATTCAAATGCCATGCAGAGCCCAAAAATTGCCGCCGCATGATAGGATTTCTCTAGTGCACGGGATTCACTGTTGCAATAATCAGTTGGAGTGTAAGCAAAGGTTGATTGTGTAGGTGGTCAATTGCATTAAATGGCTTGCCCCAACAACAGTACACTCTGCATGTATGTGTATGCTCATTTCAAACAGTGTCACAAGTTAGTTGTATTTCACAACATTTCGTATTCAAAACCAGACGTACTTCTGCACCCACAACACGAGTGTGAGAGGTTCTTGACTCATTGCATGAGTACCTGTATGGGTGTATGGGTGTATGGATTTGTGGCATTCACTCTGGTTGTAGCTTTTAGTACCATAAGTGCAAGCCCCCATACATGACTGTGCATCAGTGCATTCATGGCACTAAAAGCTGCAACCAGAGTGAATGCTATGGATCTGTGCACCCATAAATATAACCCACAGCTGCTTAGTGTGGAAGTCTAGTTGATGCACTGTGGACCACTTTTACTATAAGTATTTGAAATTTGAGAAGGTGCATCATGCAACCTGACTTCCACTCCAGGTATTTTGTGGGTTACTACCCATACACACAATAACTCACAGATACTTGGAAAATGGAAGTAAAGTTGATGCAGTAACCCACAGCTGCTTAGTGTGGAAGTCAAGTTGATACACTGTGGACCAACCCTTTTACCATTTTTGAAATTTCTTCCTGAGAAAGTGCATCAACTTGACTTCCACTCTAGGTATAGTTGTGGGTTACTACCCATACATACAATACCCACAGGCACTTAGTAAATGGAAGTAAAGTCAATCATCTAGGTTAGTTTCTTTCCTTCCCAGCTAGCCCCTTGCAGCACAAAATGAGTCAAGAACCTCTCACACTCATGTTGTGGGTGCAGAATGTGCATCGATGATGATTGAGTGTTGATTACTGGGCAACCTAAGTATGTCTTTGAGTACAAAATGCAGTGAAGCGGAACTGACTTGTGGCATGTTTGAGATGAGCATACACATAGGATGCAGTGTTGTGGGGCAAGCCACCAATGACAATAAGCATCTACACAACCAGCTCTTGTCTACACTCCAATGAATCCAGGCACTCATAATTATTGTACTATAGAAACAAATTTTAAGGGTGCTGACATAACATTCCATTTTAACTTGAACCATTCACATTAATGTAGCTGAAATTTGAGGTATCTTGTGACACTTGGTTAATGATATTTTCCACAAGGTGATTGAACTTATAACCAGAGCTAGCTAGTCTAACCTGTATTGGTGTGATCATTTCTGGGTGTTATCACCATACGTGGAAGGGTTGGACTTCTTGTGCACGCAATGTGAAAATTCAATTTCAGTCATGCATAATAGACTAGCTCCCTACAAATGCTGCTGTAGGGGGAGTGTGAAGTGGCTCACCCTTATGAGACTCAAAAACCGAGTCACAGTGCTATGTATACTCATACAAGGGAATTGAGGGTCATACGATTATCCTATAATAAACTGAAGATGAAGCCTTGGGTCATAACTATAAGTTCACAGAGAATAAACAGCATTGTGGTGAAAAACAACAGCAAGTGTAGAATGTCGCTCTGAGAGTAGTCTCACTAGCCAGACTAGGGAGGCTACTCGGAGAGTCGTACCAGTGTAGCGCAAGGAGAGGAGGAAGTAACAGTGCGCAAACACGCCTTCGTCGTGCAGCGAGAGGGCGTGGCTCCAAGGCAACGGGCGAAAAGCGCTGATGCAGCACTTTTGGCCGAACGCATTGGCGAAAGACGTCGCAAGCACACATACACACAAACGGGCCTTAAACAATGCTTGCATCATCTGTGCAGGCCATGTTGTAGCATGCAATGCAACTGCGCCGAGGGTTTGCACTTTAGTGCTTTTTCGTGCAGTTACGTACACAAATAGTGAGCGTGACAAAGCAATGTCCACTCTTCCTCTCTTGTGGTATTGTTACACAACAAGAGAATGAGGACAAAATGTACATTAGTTAGGCTAAGCATGTTCAGCTCTTGAGGGCCTTTAGAGCTTCGTCCAGCTGTGACATCAGCTGTACCTCAGACTCCATTGTCTGCTCGGAGTCCAACTGTACCTCAACAGAGGCAGCATGTGAGTTTGGTGTCATGGGTATTTCCCTAACATCCTCTGGAACTTCCTCACCTGCAGAGAGAGAGTCATCATTATTGGTTGGACTCTCTCCTTCCACAGCCGCAGTGCGAGTGACGGTCATGACCACTTCTCTTGAGGCTGGGCACTGGGCCTCTGTATGGAACATGCCATCTCCCACAGCATTGAATACAGAGGTAGGCCACTGGGCGTGGTATCAATCTGGATCATTCAATTGGGAAGCTGGGAGTAGGCTGGCCATGAAAAATGGGGCTGAGTTTGTGGTGTAGATGATAACTTCACTGGCAACCTTTCCAGTTGGACAGATGAAAGGGACACACACATAATCATCTCTTATGTTGGCATTGACAGTGGTTGAGAAGATTATGAACTGTTGCTGGATGGTACGGCTGTAGCTCAGTATGCTTAGTACAGAGTTGCCAGGGAAGACTCGTGCTCGGAAGAAGCACACATCTTCTCTCCACGCATTCAGGTTCACTCTTGGGAGGGTGTTGCAGGGGACACATCTCTGCATGATGAATGCATCTGGCTGGATCTCTTTGATGTTGTCTGAGTTGTCACAGATGACTCAAGAGAGGGAGTCAGTCTGGATTGACTGCAGCTGAGCCGGCTCAAACACTCCAGGATGGGAGTAGTAGAAGTGGTCTCCGCCCCTAATGTTGGCAAATGCAATGCTGGCAAAGGTGGGGCCAAGGAGGGAGCCGGGAACCCTCTCCTCTGCCAGGCCACCAATCTACATATCCACAGTGTCCAGAGAGCCGTAGTGTTCCAGGAATCGGATGAGGGTGAGGGTGTTGTTGAAGTTTGGTTCTGGCAGAGCTTGAAACATAGCGTTACAGTACCTCCTCCAGGTGAGGTAAGGTGGCAGACCATGGTCTCGTCCCTGCTGGATGTTATGGCGGCCAGATCTATGTGCTCATGGAAGAGACGGGAGATCAGTACAGAAGTCAGGAATTCATCCACTCTCCGAGAGTTCTGTGTCAGCAGTCCCCTGAGGATGGGGTCATTGCCAAAGCTGAGCCGAAACTGATCCAGGTTGAAGAAGGCATTGACAAGGTTCAGAGGACCGGCACCAATTGGCTGGAAGTTGGAGCCAAGTCTGTTGAAGAAGGGTTGGATCAGTGTGTGCCCATACCTGTAGGCTGCAGCGGCAAAGGAATTGGGGATACCAGGGTCAATGTGTCGATCATATCCTGTGTATGGGCAAAGGACAATGTCAGACACTGCTCTGCCAAAGATCCTGGGAAGGTAGTTGTGGTAGGTGATCTTCTGTATGAGAGCACTGACAATCTTCCTGGCCTCCTGGTAGAGCCTCTCATCATCCTAGTAGGGATTGATAGTGCTCAGCTGACGAGCAATGCGGTTGTGCTCACGGAACCAGATGGTGTGCTGGACTGTGAGTACGATCTGTTCATTCACACGGGATTCTCCAGCCAGGAAGCAGCCCCGGGTTCCAGGGTTGGGGCATTCAACCACTGGTTCTCCCTCCTCATTCATGTTCTCCTGTTGGCTGATGATGGGAAACTCTGGTTTGTTCCCAGGGAAGTTTTCTCCCTCCCGCAACAGTCCTTCTCGAAGCAGTCTAACTCTCTTAGCCAGCTCTTCATTTGATCCATACACCATAGAGACATCAATGAAGGATGTGAGAGCATTGAGCTGTTCACGAGCTCTTAAGATGCCATTGACCTGCGGCTCTGTGCTATCATCACACGCTGGGAGGGAGCGGGAGAAAGGCAGGAAGTTTGCATTGTTCTCTGTCTCCACCCCAAACACTGGATCTCTGTCCAGCACAAATAATGGCTCACAGATTTCAGTGAACTCACAGCCCCTCTCTTGACACTCATCCTCCAGTGGGGCCAGTGAAAGGTCATGGTCCAGGAACTGTCCCCACTGCATGAGAATGTGCGTCAAGCTCTCATCCTCACTCACTATACGGATGACAGTCTGGCTGATGAGTTGAGGGCTGGGGTTGGGTGGGACAAAGAGACCAGCCTGAGGTCACACTGCTCTTCCTGGCCTGCAGGCCACCTTTCAGGGAGCTGATACCGTCCTCATACTGTGCGGGAATAAGGCGGGTGAATGCTGTGTCAGCAGTCCCAAGGAAAGGGTTCTGAAGGTTGTTGCATGTACCATCAATTGTTCTGAACTGTAAGTACATTCATGTGTAGCACCAAGAAGTCTCCCTCTGAGTGCAGCCACTCTCCTTCTTGATCTGTGCCAGCTCTTCCTCTGTCAGCTGAGAGCCAGGTTTGTGGAACAGTTCACTGGCCAACTCCTCTGCTCTGGCCTCTGCACTCTGCACCTCTGCATGGGACTGTCTCTTCATTTCTGAGACCTCTGCTCTCTGCACTATGTCCTCAAACATGATTCGAGCCTCTCCCTGTCTGTGTGCCTCTTTAGTCACTTGTTTGAAGTGTTTTCCTGGTCCACTGTGTGCCTGGCCTTTCTTGCATCCTCTCTCAACTTAGCATGGGCTTTAGCCTCAGTCACAGCCTTTTGGATGGCTGCTGTGTGCTCTGCGGAGGGAGGAAGGGAGAGGGGGAGAAGGTCCTTGTCATGACATTGTTTGTACACACTGTAAATGAACGAGGCCATGCTGCAGCTAAACGGCATCCCGCGCA
>CBDBZY010000064.1:645000-740000 GCA_965213685.1 bacterium | reverse complement strand
TGTGTGTGTGTGTGTGTGTGTGTGTGTGTCTGCATGTTTATATCCACATTCATTCATGCCAGGTGTTGAGAAATGCAACTGAGGAACTATACTTATGGGTTACAGTAACCATAATCTTTCTTGTAGTGTAGTCACCACATGTCAAGTTCCTGTTGCAAAACATTAACTCTGGAGACTCCCACATATTGCACACACGTGTTCAGTCTCGAGTATATATAAAAGAAAAAAATACTCAGTGTGGGAGTGACGTGGTGTCTTTAAGCTGCCACTGAGATCATCTTAGCAAGTTTAAAATAATTCTGTTTTTGCAATGTACTTCAAGTATTGTACCTTGGTAATAATTACTCTGTTGACATACTGATAATAATAATAGCACGACCCGACTGGGCATTGGTAAATGTACAAGCAATACAGGGTGAGGGGTTAAAAACAATGAGTAACACATGAATGCATGTTTGACAGTGTGTTATGTCCCAGAGAAGATGGTAGCTAGACAGTTTCAAGTTGGCGACTGTGGATAGCACATAGATGTTTCCTTCTTTTAGTGTGGAAATGATCTCTTCACATGAGAGATTGTCAACAGCTTCAGGGTGATGACTACAGATATGGTGGAACCAGGAAGGATCGTTATTCAGATTACTGCCACAGGATCGGCATGAGAAACCATCAAAAGGTCTTCTGCTAAGGTCCTTGAGGAGCAATTGCAGCCTTCTTGTGCCTTGAACACCACGCTCAAGGGCGATATCCCATAAGTGGCACCATGATGTTTCAGTGGCCACAGTTGCAATGTATTTGGCTGATGGGTGATTGATGGAAGCTGATAGCAATGCATTAAAGTCAGCTTTCAGAATGGTTGCTTTAGCAGATTTCACGGTAATAGATGCTTCTGGGGGATTTTCGAGGCAAGACGCTAGTGTATGTGTGCCAAGCTCTGATTCCAGCATTCTGCACTGCTGAACGATGCTGACATTATAGACATCCACAACTGCCAGTGATGTAAAAATGCGACCACTGATGATATCATATATGCTACACCCAGACAAGGGGTAAGGCTGCCATGGAAAGCTCCAGTGCCTCCGAGGGCATAAAAGGCCTTCCTGGCCTTGCTGATGTTCTCCGATACAGCTCGCAATGCAGACATGTTGTACTGCCACCAAACTCCCAGGCACTTCACAGCACTAGTGGTTGATAGTTGAAGGTCACCAAGTTGGATAACTTCAGGGTCGTGTTTTTTTCCGTGAAATCCACAGAACTTCCACCTTTGAGCTGTTCAGCTTGAGATTCACAACCTTGGCAAATGTGCTGACAACACAGACCTGCTTACTGACTATTTCCTTAGACTCCGCAATGGTTCTGAGATTGTCAGCATGGATTGCAGTGCCTATGTAAGTTTGGCTTATTGACAAACCATGGCGCTCTGCTCTCATCTGTTTTAGGAGTCTGTCCATGACAGTTAGAAAGAGAGTTGGGGAGAGAACAGAGCCTTGTTTCACCCCTCTGTGTACTGAGAAGGGTTCAGACAATTGGCTCCCAATTCTGACACAGCAGGATGAGTTGGTATACCACTTCTTGATCAGTCTCCACAACTTCCCATTTACGCCAAGTTCAAAAAGGTGTTGTAGAAGGATGGATATCAAAAGCCTTTTTGATGTCAAACAGGCAAAGATAAGGTTGTCCACCCTCCTTCAAATGGTGGAGCAGGGTTTCCTGAGTTGCAAATATGGCGTCCATGCATGATATTCCCTTTTGGTATGCTGTTTGCAATTGATTTGGGAAGCCTTGTTCCTCAAGAAGTGGAGAGAGTCGCTGAGGGAGAATAATCTCCAACAGCTTCGAGACAACAGATGACAAGGCAATCCCTCAATAGCTGGAAGGTAGCAAGGGATCTTTCCCTTGTTTCTTGTAGATTGGAATGACAAGACCTTCCTTTAGGCAATCAGGGACCTCTTTGAGAACTATAATGCAGTTGAACATCTTTTTCAGCCGTATTTTGAGGGCTTCGCCACCGTACACAAGGTGCTCAGGAGATAAACCATCCGGCCCACCAGACTTGCCAAGCTTTATGGCTTTCATTGCAGCCTCGGTCTCTTCCACACAGATTTCAGTGTCTAGGAGTTCTTAGCTGCTTCCGTATGTCCTCTCTTCCAGATATGATAACTGATCTGAATGCTCAATGTTTGAGGAAGCCAAAGAGCCATAGAAGGATTGGAATTCATGAAGGATGTCATGCATGTCTGTGACAGGCTTCCCATCGACAACCAACTTAGAGCACTCAGCAGACCTTTGTCTGGAGGTTTTGAAGCTTTGTGGATGGTTCTCTTTTAACATCTGATCCTATAAAGTACAAGTATCATATACTGTTTGCGCATGCACATCCTGCGTCCGTGAACTTACCGTAAAAGATTTCGTAAATTTACGTCTCCTGAACGGAATGAATATGCGGGCCAAGAATGCGGACTTCACGTTCTTGAGCCTGTAAAGATGGCGAGTTCCACGCATACCGTTTGCCGCTTCTGCGCCTGTGGGGTACAGACGAAACACTACACGGCCCTCTTCAATCCAGGAGGCTTGAACAAGCATGTTCCTGCTCGCATGGCAAAGCTATATGAAGTACCTATAAGCGAGTATGATGACCTCCCACAATACATTTGTCGATCATAAGAGACACCAATGTGGAGATAACCACTACGCTACGCTGAGTAACGCTGCGGTAGGGGGGACTCGATTCTACCTAGAAAAAACAAAAAGGGAAGAAAACAAACGGACTTGCCAAATCCAGTTGGCAGCCACAGGAACACATCTTTACGTTGATACACAAGCTTTATCGCTTCTCTCTGCTCCTTCTTCAGGACGATGTCACCGCGCTTACTGAAGACAGGACGTACGACAGGGCAGCATCAAATTTGCTTGTCGCGTGATCAGCCATCGTTGCAGAAACAGAAAGGGATGATTACGTATTCGTTTACGGAATGTTTTACGAAGTAGTTTACCAAAAATTACGAGTACCCAGATTTTGGGTACTTCCGGAACCGGAACAGTGTATACCTCCTCCGCACGTGGCCCCTCACGCACGTGCCTCCCCGCGCGCCGCGGCCTGGATACGAGGCTAGTACCAGGCGTTCCTCCTCGCCCTCGGAACGCCTGGATACGAGGCTAGGCAGAAGAGTACAAAACCATGTTAACATGTGTATGTGCAACTAATGCATGCTTACTACGCGTGCCTTGCTGGGCAATACCGCTATAAAAACATTGTGGCCAGCACCCACTTATTAACACCGGGGGGGGGGGGTCTGGAACAAGTCTTATAAGGGTCGATCAGACTTTCCCTCACTTGCGGAGGCAGTCTAGTTACGCGAGGCGGTTGTCACACCTTCAGTCGCGCCTTCTGGTTGCCAGCACCTCGCTGCTGCAAGGAAACCCGTATAGTGCTCCACATGCACGAAGAGACGGAAAACCACACTTTTGTGATTTCACTCTCTCAGGGTACATGCTAGTGGGACATACTATATATCAAAGTAATCTTCCATCATCAGGGAATAATCTGATCATGATTATAATATCATTTGTTCACGTGACTGTCACATGACTAGCATGTACCTTGAGAGAGCGAAAATCACAAAAACTTCAAAAGTGTGGTTTTCAGTCTCTTTGTGTGGAGCACTGTAGAACCTTGTGTCTGCACCCTTTACTGGCATTTAGAAAAAAGGTGGAAAACTCGAGTACGGAATATGTGTTTTACCAACCAAGCGCTTTCTCACACCTTTGCACATCGCTAAACGATTGCCACCCCCTCAGTTCTGCAGCACCACCACACGCGGGGTCTCCTGGGAAGTACATGCGAGTTCGGCTACTATTGAAGGACGAAACCCCAACACTCTGTGTCATAATCCGCGTAGAGTGAAGAGGGACTGGATTCAAAACGTGCGCGACTAGTTCACTGAGGAACACACTAGGCACGGTGTCAGTCAGTGGGCGGGAACAACACCACAATTATTTCGTGAAGTGGCGCGTAAACGTTCCTATGTAACATCTTCAGTATACTACTTTTTAAAGCCACATAATTGGAGGGCTCCGGTCAAAAAGGGAATTAAAACACTTCGAGGTAAAAAGAAGACTTTTGCATGAAAAGTAACGGAATATGACTCAACTATCTGCTGCCGAAGTATTACAGTCTAAATATATGCCTTGCGTGATTTATAACCTTCAACCTCCGACCAAAAGGGCCTTGTTATATACTTTCACCTCTTTCTGCATTCGCCGCATGGGTAGTTCACAATATTTGTAGTCTAGAAAGCGCCTTGAAACGCCCAGAAGGTATAGCAAACAGAAGAAACCTTCGTGGACAACCCCTAGGCCTCCAAAGAAATATTTTCATTCGTATATTTAAAGAAAAAAACCCGTAAACTAAACCGTAAATCTTTCAATGGCCGTTTTCTCGACGTATACATAACACCGGTGCGAAATATTTCTAACCGCGATTTCTAAATAGCGCCTATCTGGTTGGCAAAAAGCGTGGTTGCGTGTACTACGGCGGACAAAGAAAAATGAGTGGTTACTTCGAGTCGTTGGATTGGCAAGGAACAGTAAGGGTCATCTTCTAGTGAAAGGACCACTGTTTCCAGCTTCTCTTTATATCGCTTCTTTCCTTGCCAATCCAACGACTCGAAGTAACCACTCACTTTCCTTTGTCCGCCGTAGTACACGCAACCATGCTTTTTGCCAACCAGATAGGCGCTATTTAGAAATCGCGGTTAGAAATATTTCGCACCGGTGTTATGTATACGAACGTCGTTTTAACGCCCTTTCTGACCGGAGGTCTTCAATTATTATTGTCCCATGAGTTACATCACTTTAATATTTGAAAATACATCTTCAAACCTGAGGCCGTGCAGGTGTCGTATATATTCAGATTTCGTGCGCGGATGACGGAGCCCCAGAGGAAGGTTAACCTTTACGTGACCTGTTTCAATTAGGTATTACGTCATCCATGCTTACGTAAAAGGCCTAAACTTGGTCCTGATACTCGAAGATCATCGGGACTCGCAGGTGAAAAACGGCAAATTACGTCTACGGTGGTTTAGTACAGTAAGCATGGTCACGTAAAGGTTACCCGTGTCGACCTTCCTCTGGTGGAGCCCCGAGAGGTACATGTTTTCTCGTGGGATGGCTCCCCGCTTGATGATAAAGGCATGGTTACGAGTTTAGCTATGACGTCTGAGCAATTAATGACAGTGCAAGCTGTAGTCCTTGTCGTCCACACGCTGCGCTATGACCACGCCTTCTCATACGGGAAGGCGTGGCTTCGAGAGACCGCCGTGACTGGTGGCTGGTACCCCCCCAGATCCTTTCCTTCCGATAATTAAATGCGTGGGACAGTCGTTCCGCCGACGGTAAAATCACGTGATTTTATTTGCACAATTACGTCATGACAGAACACGAGCTCGAAATGTCGATGAAACGGTAGAGGGAAGTATCGACTGAAAACTGGCCCGTGAGGTGCCATTGCAAGGTAAAACTTACACATTTGGTAGAACATATATTGTACTTTGTCTCTGTAGTGAAAAAGTTCCAAAACACAGAATAACCCGTTTGTAGTTGGCCTTCGCATTTGGCAGTGAATCGTAGTTGTGATATCTGATTTTCAATGAAACATAACAAACTGATTTCTGACTGGAACAACTTCTTTTTGGAGTATATGAGACGTACAACATCCTTTTAACTACCTATGAAATTGCAAATGACTAGGGCTAACAGAAAAAATGTTTGCACAATGTATGTGTAGGCATGTCATTGACTGTGTGTACACGTACATGTATTTGACTACGCTATGCTAATGGAGTATTGTACTCACAGTCCTCAATGGAGTCCATATTGTTTGAACCAATACCCACTCCATAATCCCATCCACCTCCTCCTCCAGTGACTCTGTTGTTGCCTGGGCACCCCTGTTCCCAATTGACCTCTTTCCCTCCTGGTTCCTGTCTTTGTTCATCTTCGCTTTCCCCCTTTGTTACCAATCCTCCTCTTCGATGAGTTCGCACATATCCTCTTCACTTGTGTCATTAGGTAGCCCCAAATTGGTACAGTCCTTACATTCACAACCCTCTGAACACTCTACTCCTTTGTGTCTGCATCCACAGCGATTTGTGCTGCATCCAGTTTTGCACTTGCATCCTTTTAGTAGCCCCCTTACCTGTTGTACTTTCTCAATGTTTTCTTCACTATCCCAATCAATGGCTAGTTTATCCTCATCTGTTTTCCATCCATGTAATACCAGGGGTTTCAATGCTATTTGGTTGTTCTCAGCTTGCCTCCACATATCAATGACCCAGCAGGCTCTTTTCCAGTGGCGATACAATGCCTCAATACTGGGAATCATATTGTTTTCAAACTGTGTTCTGTCATAAATGCTGTTTCGTATGTCATCCAGCCACTCTATATGCAGAGCCTTTACAGATGCATCACTCTGTGCAAAGCTATTAAAATGTGCTTGTGGTGTAGGGCGTCTGAATGCTGAGGCATACTTCTTGTAGTAAACAGTACCAATTAGCCGTAAGAATGCTAAGAATCCAATATTGAAAGTGTCGGTTATTCTACCCTCAAAACCCGCTGTTTCCGATAAGTAACGTTCAATATTGTGTGGGTTTGGACATGGTCTTGTGTTTCCTCTTTTAATGCTGAACCACATGTTGAGCAGTGAGACTGGGAAGGCCGGTATGCATTATATACAAGGTGGTAATGGTGATTACAAAATGGCACTGAGTTCTTAAGGTTCGTTGGAATACTCTCCCCATTTTTGTTTAGACACCCTACAATGTCATCAAGGGGTATTCCACAGTGACTGAAGAACTGCTTTTCACAATTAAGTATTGCACATTTCACCTGTTTGCCTTTCTCCCACCTAGGTTTATGATTGGGATCTTTAGTCCTGCAGCTAAGCTCATTACGGCATGCATGGCATACTGCACTCTGTGGCTGGAGGTGAAGATCCAGAGCTAGCTTCTGGCAGCATTGATTCTTCCAACATTGAGGGGAAGTAGCTGAGTGTGCAACTGATGGCAGAGTGCACACGATTGGGGCTGACTTACTGACTGTGATGAGAATGTCAGCCATCTTCTACTCCTTCCAGTGTGTTCAGACATTACTTTCTATGGCATTATTATTCTTTAAACACTTACAGCATTCATTATATATATATAACACTTACAGTTGCTCTCTCTCAGTAGTGAATCACACGTGGTTTTGCGGTATCTGACAAACTCATTTATAACTCCTTTGCGCAATGCAAGAACAACTTCATTTTTTTTCCACGGACTCTACATTTATGACTTGCTAAGCAGCAAAAATGTTGGTTTTATTGGCCCGTCTAAAAAGATTTTTGCGCCTGTTTTGTGGACACGTGCCGATCCGAGCTCCCCCCATTTGTCGGTTCGTACTACACATACGGATATAAGTTAGGGGTATGTTGTGGGTTAGGTCTGAAGTAGATTGGCAATAAAACCTTAGAGAGGGCAGACAATGCGTGAGTTACAGGGGCTGAATTTATAATTAGATAACCGCAAGCTACCCGGGGGAATATTTTCCGCCTTTACACGCGCAAATAAATTTGTACACGCGTTAAGGGTGGTGTGACATCATGAATATTAATAAGGTGCTTGGTTGCTATGGGACAGTATTTCAGAAAGTACGCTAGCTAAGGATGCCGCGATTGCGCTATTAAAAGCGCTGCACACGCCACAGCTGCTATACGAAGTTTCAGAACTGTAGCTTACTCTGTCACCGGAAGGTGAAGCGGTCAATTCTCGACTTTCTTTTTCATAAAACTCCCTAACTAAACCATCTACGTTCTTGAAACTTGGTTCCTAGGGCCATTTCCACTAGCCCAATCGATTAAGGCAGGACGACCCTAAGACATGATTTTGCCTGATTTATGTTTTATTGTATTCTCCTAATGATGCCTGTTAGCGAAATAACGTAGTTTTGCGTGATATGTTGGTTCATAGAATTATAAAATTTACGCAATATGCATATCGCTAATTATAGAAAAAAAATTTGCCAATAACGGCTAATGCTGCAGAGACGAAACTTCGGTGGATGATTACTAAGCATGTTGGCTCTCTAAGTTTGCTTTAAAAATCCGTGCTAAATCTTTCTTTCTAGACATATAATCGTTTTCTTCGTGCTGCAGAATTTCGAAAAACGGTAGCATATTCTGCCGTAAAGTAGCAAGCCAAGCCTCGAGCAACCCATTGCGCATAAACTAGTTCACTCCCCTTTGGCGAGCATCCACCTCTTCACCGGTTGGCGCCACACAGCGCGCACGTCCAACGGTAGCGGGAAATATGAATTTTTTTCCAGCGAATTTGCAACCGCGCCAAAGAATTGCTGTCGTTTTAGCGTTGGTAAATGTAGGGGGAAAGCGACGGTAGAGTAATTGACGAAGAACGCAATCATGACTCGCCCTCCCTTAAATCAACAAACTAATCGGTTTCGGTTAGGACTGAACGCTACTGCTGTAGTACTCACTCCTGCATCTCCAACAGCTGCAGCACAACTGGAACAAAACTATACCTCAACAAAGTTTTCAAAGGATATGCAGTTGGAAGAGATTGGTAAATTGACAGATGATTTTTCAGTGACAAAGGAAGGAGTGATTGAAATTGAAATTGCACCTATTGACAGACTGGTGAAGACACCAAAGCTAGCAGATGCCCTTCTGCAAGCTGTACAGACATACTGCAGGGAAAAGCTGCAAAAGCGTAAGTTTAATATCTTTCCATGCATGTGTGTTAACACCTCGGCTGTCTGGTTTTATATAGTACTATTCTCGCGAGCCAGGCCCTCGTAAATCGATTTACGAGGATCTGGCTCGCGAGAATAATATAGTGCATGGTCTCATGCTTGACTACATTATAATTATGTTGAGCCCATAAGCACCGCAAAGCGGCGCCAAGGAGATGCCCTTATTTGAATCACAGTTACGTAACAGCTACTACAGAAGCTACATAAGTGTACAACTACTACAAGTGTAACTGTAGTGTGGATTCTCCAGCTGGTCAAAGACTGAGAGGTCAAAGTTCCTGTTTAGGACATCGCTGTTCTCAGTTGTTGGACGCTCCTTGGCGCCGCTTCGCGGCGCTTATGCGCTCCTGGTGTAACTATGAGGGGTTTTGTTCTGAATATTCAAACTTGGGTTGTCAAGCAAGCAGGCGTTTATAAGTGTATAGGCCAGGCACCACACAAATATGTATCTATACCCACTTCCATCTTTTTCAGCTGTTGGGCCTTTCTTTATTATGTGTCGTTCAGCCAATGATCCACTTTATCTCAAGGAGAATGAAGCAGATGAAACAATAGTTGGAACAACTGAGAAGACATGTGCAACCATGTTTTGCATTTAGCTGGAGTATGAAAACTACCCCAATAAATTTGCAATTAAAAAATTTGATGAAAGTAAGCTTAATCCCGCTGCTTATATTACAAACGCAGTAACAGTCACTGGGAGAAATCCCCGTAACCAACCTCCAATAATAACTACCGCAAATGTCACTAGGGAGAACACGAGATTTTCTTTGGTAAACCAAATGCAGGAAAAAAAAGTGGAGATAGACGCAGATCTCTGGATCAAGGGGGACGTATGGTGTTTCATTCGATGTGCACGCAGGCGTAACCTTTTTAAAAGAGGCAAGCTTTGCGTTAAAGAAGTTAAAACAAGGCAAGGAACCTGGTATCAGATGTTTGTTGTACAATCTTCTTCATCCCATTACGGAAAAGATGTTTTTATGCTCTTTCATTTAGAATCTGCCATGTAGTGCTCTTACAATACCTTATTGATGTTTTGTAATGGTTGTGACATCAGTTACAATGGTTTGATATTAAGATGCGTTGTGTAATCTGTAGTCGCAGTTTTCAATTGTAGCATATATAGCTTTTTTGTAAGTAGCTGTGGTTTACTCGCTTACGCAAGTGCGCGTTGTTATTACAACTTCCCTCATATTTGTGGGTAACGGAATGCGCGGGCATCTGGGCGTGGTCTGAGCTGTGTATACGCGCGAGACTCCGAGTAGATCTGCTTCCTACCCTTGCACTGCCTTTGCAGGAGGTTAGTACACACCAAAAGCCTTCCTTATCTTCATAGCCTGCGTTTCTTGGAGCTTTTCCTCTGAAAACGAGAACGCGAGTGCCGCGTGAGGGGCGCGCGCACTCCGTTAGGTCACGCGGACTAAATTCCTTGTGGTCAGTGGTACCTACATACTTTCTTTATGGGACATACAGCTAACATTTGACTGGTAAGCTTTCATGTTTAATGAAGGATATCACCAGAGCGGGAAAGTTGCGAGGGGTCCAATGGTGTTAGCGTTTTTTAAGGGAGGGCGAGTCATGATTGCGTTCTTCGTCAATTACTCTACCGTCGCTTTCCCCCTACATTTACCAACGCTAAAACGACAGCAATTCTTTGGCGCGGTTGCAAATTCGCTGGGAAAAAAATTCATATTTCCCGCTACCGTTGGACGTGCGGCGCTATGTGGCGCCAACCGGTGAAGGGGTGGATGCTCGCCAAAGGGGAGTGAACTAGTTTATGCGCAATGGGTTGCTCGAGGCTTGGCCTGCTACTTTACGGCAGAATTTGCTACCGTTTTTCTAAATTCTGCAGCACGAAGAAAACGATTATATGTCTAGAAAGAAAGATTTAGCACGGATTTTTAAAGCAAACTTAAATAGCCATTATGCTTACTAATCATCCACCGAAGTTTCGTCTCTGCAGCATTAGCCGTTATTGGCAAATTTTTTTTTCTATAATTAGCGATATGCATATTGCGTAAATTTTATAATTCTATGAACCGAGATATCACGCAAAACTACGTTATCTCGCTAACAGGCATCATTAGGAGAATACAATAAAACATAAATCAGGCAAAATCATGTCTTAGGGTCGTCCTGCCTTAAACTAACCACTTGGTATTTTATCGCTCCTAGCATAAGAGCCGTCGAGTAATGCGTGATAGCGTATCTCCTTACAAACCTTTCGCACGCTTCCTTGAGGGTCTGCATGTCTTCTTTAATGCTGTCGAAGTTGATTGCGTCACGAAGTTCCCTCTCAAACGATGTTTCGGCTGTATCTCCAGGAATGACTTTGAAGGAAACTGTACGAGTGTGTACTCTTGTTCCGATGACTTGCTGCGAACGGGTAAGCTTGCGAGAAAAACCCGTATCCAAACCGACTTTGACGGCTTCATGAAGGGCACCTGCATGCGCATCGGCATTAAAAATCAGGTCTTTGCTATTAACAACCAAGCGGCTATAGTGGTTCACTTTACATGGCCCACATATTACCGAAATATCATCCGCGGTAACGTTGCGTCGAACTTCGAGAGATGTTTTGTTTCCCCATGGGTTGGGGTTTGTGACGTCAAGTCCGAGGCCAAGGCCAAGCTGCTTAGCTTCCGCCAGCTCAAGGTGATTCTCTTCGGCTTTGGTCTGGATTTCGGGGTTGTGATATGCAGCCATGTCTGATATGGAGAGTTACCAGCTGGGTAGCCGCACGATAGAACGAAGCGAATGGCTCTATCTTGTTTCAATTCAACTGCGAAAATTTTGATCTGGAGTTTGTGGCGAAGGTGAATCTGCTCTTATAATTATTGAGATCAGACCACACCTACTTCACGGGAATATAAATTACACGAGGCTAAGGGCGCATTAATTGGGGTGGCGCCTCGCGCTTCCAGATGAAATAACGCTGCTTGCTTCGAATTTATGATTCTAAGGCAAGGCTTACTAGTTAGACAGGTTAATAGCTGCAATGCACTTTAACATGTACAAGCCTCCTGTACATCTCTTGGGGAATAGTCAGTAGAAAGGGAATTTTGTGTGTGACTAGTAACTATAGTACTACTACTCCACCTTGTGACTCACAGCAAATACAGTATTGTTCAACTTGCTGCCATGCATATTTTATCACATGTAGCTAAACATTATATGGTTGTAGGTCCCATGACAAGGTTTGTAGTATTACAAGTAAATTAAAAAATTGAAATTTTGAAGGGTATATAGGGATTGCATAAAAAGGAATGGAGACAAGACCTGGATGTAGAGTACATGCTATTATTGTTACTAGTTGTCATGGGAACGATGATGAAGCATGGAGTACCTCAGGCCTGATTATGCAACACAAGCCGCTATATTGTTGAGCTGAGTTTCACACACAGAAATCACATGACTCGATCAATGAAGGACCATCACTGACCACGAAGGGACCACCCCAGACCAATGTGGTACATGTACCATTGGCACATTTAAATAAACTATAATTATACTCCCTATCCCTGTCATCTGTCTTGTAGCTTTGCACTCCTACACCAACTTGCATACTTTGCAGTGATAGTAGCTTTTGAAGGGACACGTTGGTGGCTGTTCAACAATATACGGCTTGTGTTGCATAATCAGGCCTGAGGTACTCCATGCTTCATCATCGTTCCCATGACAACTAGTTACAATAATAGCATGTACTCTACATCCAGGTCTTGTCTCCATTCCTTTTTATGCAATCCCTATATACCCTTCAAAATTTCAATTTTTTTAATTTACTTGTCTCCTCTCCCTTTTTTTTTTGCTGCTTTCAGCAAGAGTGTTGACATGAAAGCCACCTTAGCACACAGTTACATGTATCAGTAAAACCTTTTCCAATGCAGGTGCTATGATATGATATAGACTAGTGCACTGTGATATGCACGTGATGCAGAGTACATGTAGATGTCTCTGGTTCGTTTCAGCCTGTGTTGAGCACGCCTTCTTAACTTCCGAGTCCACCAAACACAGACCTGATAGTAACTTCAACACATATCACAGTCGAACAATGTGTAGGGTGTCTCCAAGTAGTTGTGGGGGATTGAGCTGTAGAGTAAATGACAGGGGAATTGACCACCCATCATGGGCTGTTTATGCATCCCCTGTCAAATTCCTGTCATAGCACACAATTACTCAACTTATTTTGGAGACACACTACACATTGCCCACATGCCTTCAGTCTCAAGAGTATAGGAGGAGAAATAAGAATTCAGTGTGGGGTGACATGATGTCATTCAGCTGCAACTGAGACAACCTTAGCAAGGTTAGAATAACCATCTCTTTTTTGCAGTGTTTAGCTGTACTGGTGTTCCAAATTGTACCACCTCCATGGAGTAGTAGTGAAGGCAGGCAAACATGGGCTCTTAGTTGCAGCACAGACACTACAACTGCATGAGAAATATCCATACACATAAATTAAAGTAGCTGCTTTGTTTCAATTAAATGAGGAGGAAAGGGGCATACTCATGTGGTATTATTCTGGACTGCATGAGTTTGGGAATCTCATACCTCTGATATGTAATATGAATTGGAGGAAAAGGTATTCTTTAAAGAGTGTTATGGCATCTCTCTTCTTAATACCATAGAGCAACCATGCAAGTACAAGCCATGCACATCTAATCCCCAATGGAGGAAACTACAAGTCATATATGGAGAAAACAGTATAGTGATCATTACTGTTTCCTCCATTTGTGGCTTGTGATACCTCCACTGAGGAGTTGATATGGCTTGTGTTTGCATACATGCAGAATTTTATGGTAGAAATGTACATACGTCCATGGCTTCAAAATTCCTCCAAGAGCCCATTGCCTCCTAACACATTGCTAATAAACTGTCAGTGAGTGCTGGGAAAAGCATTTGATGTAAGTGAGGGTATGTATTATTGCTGTTTTTCTTTCTACCCTCATCCTCACAGTACACATTTGCATGTGTTTAGGTGGCACTCATCATTTCACTGGGCATGAGTAACACTGATCATGCATGACCACAGCATTGATTGTACATGAAAGGCATGCTGTTTACCCATCATGTTATAAAATATAACTGAGAACAGTGTGAAAGTAGTTGGTGGAATTGAGCTAATTACTTGCAACCATACTCTGGTTGAAATAACCATCTCTATTTTGCTCTGTAATAGCTAACCAGCTTGTCATCAATGCTCTCAGGTGTACTTGGAGGTCATAATCTCACCTCTTGCGTCTGTGTATGTGTAGGTACATACCATAAGGAGTACAGCAGTTGGTGTAGCTTTGTATGTGTTTTCTTGCCTGCACACAGTCATCCCTAAACCTAGTTTCTGTGGATTTTGGCACTACCATCCCTACATCTTCATTGGATAATGCAGAATGGGTATACTGTCACTGGCTGGTTTCTTTTGAGACTCTAGCTGGATGAAATAGGGCTTCTGGTTTAGAGGATGAAGAAACTGGTGCATAAGTCAGGTCACCCATCTTATGCTTGTGGAAGTACATTCTTGCCATGTTCAGTGCCTATATGAGTAAAGGTTTATGCTAGTGAGGTGATTGCCTGTATGTTATGCAGATTACAGAGTGACTTTCTTATTGGTGATTATCTCTGCCCATGCTGTTGGATGTGTGGAACCTTCCAAAGGATTCTGACAATGCTCTTCAACACACTCACGTGATGCGTCCAAAGCCTAATGAATTACGTGAGGCTAAGTGTGCTTTACATGTAGTTGGGGTGGCACCTCACGCTTCCTTCATTTGAGCCAAAATGAAATAACGCTACTTGCTTCAAGTGTATGAATTTATGAATCTAAAGCAAGGCTTACTATTTTAAACAAGTTTATAGCTCTCAACATGTACAAACCTCCTCTATGTCTCTTCCTGTCAACATTTCTTGGGGAATAGTTAGTAACAAGGGAACTTTGTGTGTGACTAGTAACTGTAGTACTACTACTCCACCTTGTGACTCACAGCAAATACAGTATTGTTCAACTTGCTGCCATGCAACTTGTACTATACATAATGGTTGTAGGTCTCATGACAAGGAAATAGCAAACTATGGACATGGATACACAAGTGCAACTCACATGATGAAGGTCTTTGTTAAAGAACAATTTCAACTAACAATTTCATTTTTGCTGTGCTAGCTATATAAATTTTATGGTTATATAGGGTTCAGAATAGGTACATTGCTTATTCTGTTTAGCTACCAGTATTCCGAACAGTACCTGGAGTGGAGTGGAGGTAGGAAATGATGGGCTCTTAGCTGTAGCACAGACACTACAACTGAGACATACTCATATACACAAATCAAAGTAGCTGCTTTGTTTCACATAATATGTGTAGATGCAGAGATGTTACATGCATGTAATTAAATGAGGAGAAAAGGGACATACTCATGTGGACTGCATAAGTTTGGGAATCTATTACCTCTGATATGTAATAATGAATTGGAGGAAAGGTTAATGCCTCAGAGTTATGTCGTAATGCCATATGTGCGTAGTCTCGCGAGCAGACGTAATACGCGGCGAATTAATTATTCCCCACATATCAGCAGTTTAGAGTACTTAACTTCATTGTAGTACACTGTGGAGGATGCATATTCTTTCCCCATGAACCTTTTGTGCTTGTACACTGACTTGTTTTGACGGAGCAGCTGCTGTCATGTTGAGTTACTTTTGTATTGAATGTTTCTTTGCCACAATTGAGAGTGATAAAGAAAATCTACATAGCATGGGCTGTGGCACTCAGCCATACTCTTGGCAACCAGCCATTCTGTATGTAAAACATTGTGTATCTGTGTAGTGGTTGCACATGTGCCCTTTGAGCATGACATTTGATGTCACTGTTGTGGTTATACATTAACAGTCGAATTGGTCCACTAGAAGTAGTCTCTCCACTATTGCCAACCAGCTAAGAACCCTTTACGAATGGCATTGCCATTGCAATGTCAACATTCTACATTGAATTTCACAGAAGAAGAGAACAATGTGTGTTAATTGACTGCATGGCAACTGTAGTACTCCATACTCCACCATGTGACTGTAAATATTATTGGGATAATTATAATGCTGTAGTGGAGACAGATGATAATGGGTTCTTAATTCCAGCATGGGCAATGCAATCAACAAGAGAGATTGAGAGAAAAAATGGCTGCTGTTTTGCTCATGTGTACAGTAGAATGAGACAGAAAATGAGGAGGAATGGTACATATGCTCATGTACCACTCTATGCATGAGGTCAGGAATGTGTTTCCTCAAAGATATAGCAGTGACATGGAGGAAAGGGTAATTGCCAAGATGTATGGTTTGGGTTATCATAGGATCTCTTGGAAACCTTGTATGCTGACATGTAAACCACAGCCAATCCTACATGCATGGAGGAAACAGTGGTGATCAATAGACAACCTCTATTTGGAGATATGCACACCTTGCACATTTCATGTGGATTACAGAATGTGTGTGTATAATAATCTGAATGTTCTGCCCATGGTGCTAGGTGTGCTGATGGTTCATGAGAGTGTTACTTTGGTGGCATACTGAGTTACTGCTCCAAAGACTGATCATGCTCTTTAACACAACTTTGCTGACATCATAATATTATACCTAGCATGAATAGGAATACTCATGTGACAAAGCTATAGTTTCTGAGGAAAGAAATGGTATTTTGCCTTATTATGGCTATTAGTCTTTCCTCCAGTGTACAATGCTGGATTAGCTGATTAGGTTTATGGTTTACATAAGGGTGAGGAAGAGAGTAGTTTTGGAGCACTACAGCTGACAGTTTCCTCCATTCTAGTATTACACTGTGGAGGTGACACATTCCTTCCCCAAACCTCCCATATATCTCTTCCTTCACCTACACTGCCTTCTTTTCACAGAGCAGCTGCTGTCACAGCTTTGTATTGAGATGTTTCCTTACCACAGTTGAGAGTAAGTTGCAGAGTCTCTGGTGATAGGGATACCAGTGACCACATGTGTATGCACTGGCTGCACTCAATTTATGCCAACAGTTCACATGTATGTGAATCATATGGCAAATCCAGATCTAGTCTACATGTGAGGTTATCTTTCTGAATAAACGTACTTCAATCCAGAAGTCATCTAGGAAATTAATTTTACCATCCCTACATGAATCATGGCCTTTCCTGGTGACTTGGAAACTGGAGATGTTGATAGGCCTATTGAATCTAGATCTCAAACTGTGAAAGGTGAAATAGTGGAAGTCAAATATTGCAAGTATTAATAAGCTAAGATGTTTACTGACTGATTAGCCTCAGTAAGGGCAGATGTTATTAGCCCAGTGAGTGTTTTAGTTTAGGATGGAGAGAGAGAGAGAGAGAGAGAGAGAGAGAGAGAGAGAGACAGAGAGAGAGAGAGAGAGAGAGAGAGAGAGAGCAGGCGTTGTAGCAACTGGGTGGGGCCGAGCCTAACATGCATCCTACGAAATATGACGTCACTCTTGCGGTTTTATACCAGTTGAATCGGTCCGGGGAGTAGTCTCTCTGCTAGAGCCAACCTGTTGAGAATCCTCCACGTCAGGGAACGGCGTCTCAAATCATCAAATATGTCTGGGAAGCCCAAGATTAATTACGTTGAGCTTGCTAGGGAGCGCGGCCTTGGTCTCGGACTAGACGTCACAAACTACAGTCCTTGGAAAAACAAAACTTCTTTTCAAGTTCGGCGCTGCTTTACTCAGGATGATATCGTGGTGATGCGCGAGCCGGGTACTGTGGTCCACTACAGTCACGATGTGCTACACAGGAAAGATATGATTTTCAATACCAACACGCAGCCTGGTGCTCTCAGCGCCGCCGTCAAAGTCGGTATGGATGAGGGCTTCTCTCACGAGGTCGCTTACTCGCAACAAGTAATAGGAACAAGAGTGCATACTCGTACAATATCTTTCAATGTCACTCCTGGCGACGCAAAGCACACATCATTCGAGAGTGACCTTCGCAAGGCAATAGATTTTGCCAACATCGAAGAGAACGAGCAGAGACAGCAGACCTTAGTAGGTTTGTGCACAGAATTTATCACCAAATATGGTATAACGCATTACTCCACCGCTCTCATGTTTGGAGCAATGAAGTATCAAGTGGTAAGCTTAAAGGAATATAACTGTCTGTTCAGTGCTGGAGGGAAAGCTGGCGCTGCAGTTCCTGTTCCTGCAGCATCATCAGTTTCAGCGCACATTGAACAAACACATGCAATGATGCGGTTTTCTAAACATGTGCAGATAGATGTGATTGGGAAGTTGGTTGATGGGTTTTCGGTGGCAAAGGAGGAGGTGATTGGAATTGAAATCATGCCCATTGACAGACTGGTGAAGACACCCGACCTAGCAAGAGCACTTCAGCAAGCTGTGCAGCAGTACTGCGAGGAAAGGCTGAAGAAATGTGAGTGAAATATTCAGTGTATGTATGTTGATAGCTATGTAATTTTGATAACTGGTACTTGTGTCATCTCCAATAATTGTGTCCCTACAGTTACCACAAAGAACAGTCTTAATCATACACATTTCTAACACATGTATCTTAGTAGAAAGTCACCAGATAATTACAATGCATGTATTTGTTTCTGTATTTTTCAGCTGTTGGGACCTATCGCATTGTGTGTCGTTCAAAGGAAAATCCACTATATCTAATGGAGCATGATACAGAAGAAAGAATTGTTGGAACAACTGACTGTACACAAGCAACAAAGTTTATTATTGAACAAGAATGTGCAAATGAATTTGCAATAAGAAAAGTTGATGAAGGTAATGCCAGTGCTTATATTACAATTGTAAATCAGCCAAAAATTACCACCCAACAAATCACTAAGAAAAACACAAGAATGTCATTAAAAGATCCACTCCAGGAAGAAAAAGTGGCAGTAGACACAGATAATTGGATGATAGGGAATGGATGGTACTTCATTCGATGTGGAAATGGCAAGCTATGTGTTAAAGAAATTGCACAAGGGAGTCCCCCTCAATACCAGTTATTTGTTGAAAAATCATCTAAATCCCATAACAATACAAATAGTTTTATGCTTTTTCATCTAGAGCATGCTAATTAGGTCTGGTGTACCACAATGCACTGCTGAATAATCTAGTTGAACATTTTGGTTGTACTCTATGTACTCGAGCTCATTCCTTTGCATATATATGCTTGTTTCATAGCCACCTATTATTTTATAATATAATGAAAAGCACTTGGAAAGTGCATAACCCTCGCGCAGCTTAATGGATAAATATATTCACCACAGTCATGCCATTCATTTTTGATGCATGTCTTTGTAGAATGGTATGCTAGCCTTATGACTAGCGCTGCTGAATAGCATTCACAAACATTGCACTTGCAAACAACACACACACACACACACACACACACACACACACACATCTACACTGTGAAGACAGTCTCATTGATCATATATACCAAGGAACATCTCAATACAGCTACATGTAGAAGTATCACCTCAAAAATATAATATATCACACTATATCAGCTCGGTACTAGATGCTTGAGTAGGAACAGAAGTTCGCTTGGCCTTGAGCAGCCCAAGAACGTATACTTCTCCAATAGGTGCGCACCCAAGTACTACTACCTCTACTGAGCTAGGCTTGCCGCTTTGGTTGAGCCGAAAAGCTCCCAACCGCGTATATGACACCAGATCGTACCGTTTGCACTTCCACTCCATTAGTAGCTAATGGAACCTCGAAAACGGGAGTTTACACAGCCTCGAAAAGTTACTTTCGCTCACCGGTAGCCTCACCATCAACCGAGCGGCTCCAGAGTTCACGAGTTCCGAGAGACTACGACGCTTCTCCTATTCTCCAACTTTGAAGAACGCAGCGTCTACGGAGAAAATCCGGTCATGCAGACAGACAGACAGACAGACAGAGACAGACAGACAGACACAGACAGACAGACAGACAGACAGACAGACAGACAGACAGACAGACAGACACACACACACACACACACACACACACACACACACACACACACACACACACACACACACACACACACACACACACACACACACACACACACACACACACACACACACACACACACACACACACACACACACACACACACACACACACCCTGACTACACTAACCCTCCGCGCGCATGCGCGCGAGGGTTAATAATATTATACTTATAAGATGGTGAGGGCAGGAGGAAATGTACTTGGCTACAATTTTGCAACACTGCATTGTTGTATTTGACAACTTAATTTCTAAGACAGTATTGTAAGAATCTTGAAAACTATATACTCTAGTGAAAGATCTGAAAAGTTTTTGCAAACATTTCAGAAGCTATTCAGCTACCATCATCAGGGAATATTTTCATGCATACTTCCTGCCTGATGGCCATGTATCACTCCTGTCTAATCACTCCAATGACATCGATACCCTCATGCATTTCAGGAGTAGGAACAGCATATATAGGCAGTTGAGCCATTGAGGCACAGGAGACACACACACGGCTGAAGTTTCTAAGTAGCTTACCAACTAGCTCACATGTACAGCTATAATATTATACATGTACGTGTACCACTTGAATAATGTAGTAGTGGAGATGTTCAACTATAACCACCACCATGTATTTCATTTGCAGTGGTACGTATGTGTCTGCGTGGCTGTAGTAAACATCCCTAACTCAACAGGGGGATTTGATTGTAATGTGTGACAAACAGGCAGCAAAATGTCCTTCATGACATATTCTATTGCCATAGGTAAGGACCCCCTTATCACTTCTTGCGAGGTTGATGACCATTCATGGCTGCCATCAATGTGCCATTTGCTATAGCAACCTTGTGATATGAGTGTTCACATGCTGAGTATATAGCAGGTCTGAAAAGATATTCATCTCTAGGCTTGTCCCAATTATGCTAGCATAATTTTAGAATAATAGGGACAGTTTCAAGTAGAATTAGCATAGAGAATAATGCTGGAATAATAGGTAGGTTTTCTCAAATTTTGGAGGCGGGGCTCGTAATTTGGTGGAAGAGGAATGAGGAAAACCTTCCTAGGTGATTAAAAACATGCAAAGACATGCTCCTGTTGCAGCCTTCATCAGCTGCTGTTGAACGCCATTTTATCGAACTCTCTCAGATCAACAAGAGCTTGCATTGAAACATTATATAGAAACCTCTGTGATATTATACCAATTTGTGTAATGTTCTCGTAAGTGTTTTGTTGCATCATGTTCTCGTCAAAAATCATTTAAACATTGGAATAATTGGTAAGTGATTAAAGAATAATCGACATGCATTATGGAATAATAGGTAGGGTTTTTGAGCATAAAAGAATAGAATAATAGGCAATATTTTGAGCATAATTGGGACAAGCGTATTCATGTCACTTGCTTCTTCACTGGTCATGTAACAGAACAAAGGCTGCATGCATGTTGTGCTGCTGGACTTATTTACATGATACAGCATTTCATGTGTTTTTAAAAAATGCAAATAGTTTGCATATATACCAGTGCAGAGTCCCACTGTTGCATGACAGTAACCACTGTCATGTTCAATAAATGTCATGTGGAAGAGAATACGCCATAGACACAACTGTTACGTGTCTATACTATCTATGAACATGTCTCAATGCAATCAAGAAAGAATTAATAATGTAGTGATTGTAAAGCATGAGATCATCCACTTTAAAAAACAGACAGCTGAGGTGCAAACATTTTTGTTGTGTAACACGCATCAGGGAAAGATATTAAACCTACACTTATGCAGCTTTTCCCTGCAGCATGTCTGTACAGCTTGCAGAAGGGCATTTGCTATAACTTTGGTGTTTTCACCAGTCTGTCAATAGGTGCGATTTCAACACTTCTTCCTTTGTCACTGAAAAATCATTTGCCAATTTACCAATTTCTTCCAACTGCACATCCTTTGAAAACTTTGAAAACTTTGTTGAGGTACAGAGTTACTCCACCTGTGCTGCCGCTGTTGGAGCTGCAGGAGCGAGTGCTACAGTTGTTGCAGTAGCGTTCAGTCCTAACCGAAAGCGACTAGTTTGTTGATTTAAACTCACAACTTGGTATTTTATTGCCCCTAGCATAATAGCCGTTGAGTAATGTGTGATGGCGTATCTCCATACAAAACTTTCGCACTCTTCCTTTAGCGTCTGCATGTATTGGACGTCTTCTTTAATGTTATCGAATTTCATTTCCTTACGAAGTTCACTTTCAAACGATGTTTCGGTTGTATCTCCAGGAATGATTTTAAAGGACACTGTACGAGTGTGCACTCTTGTTCCGATGACTCGCTGCGAATGGGTAAGCTGCGAATGTGTAAGCTTGCGAGAAAAACCAGCATCCCAACCGACTTTGACGGCTTCATGAATGCACGTGCGTCGGCATTAAAAATCAGGTCTTTGCTATTAACAACTAAGTGGCTATAGTGGTTCACTTTACATGGCCCACATATTACCGAAATATCATCAGCGGTGACATTGCATCGAACTTCGAAAGATGACCCTATTTAGGTAAAGAAAAACAACTGTAGTACTCCATACTCCACCATGTGACTGTAAATATTTTCAGGATAAGACAGATGATAATGGTTCTTAATTCCAGCATGGGCAATGCAATCAACAAGAGAGATTGAGAGAAAACATGGCTGCTTTTTTGCTCATGTGTACAGTAGAATGGCAGCAAAAATGAGGAGGAATGGTACATATGCTCATGTACCACTCTATGCATGAGGTCAGGAATGTGTTTCCTCAAAGATATAGCAGTGACATGTATGGAAAGGGTAATTGCCAAGATGTATGGCTTGGGTTATCATAGGATCTCTTGGAAACCTTGTATGCCAACATGTAAGCCACAGCCAATCCTATGTGCATGGAGGACACAGTGGTGATCAATAGACAACCTCTATTTGGAGGTATGCACACCTTGCACATTTCATGTGGATTACAGAATGTGTGTGTATAATAGTCTGAATGTTCTGCCCATGATGCTAGGTGTGCTGATGGTTCATGAGAGTGTTATATACTTTGGTGGCATTCTGAGTTACTGCTCCAAAGACTGACTATGCTCTTTAACACAACTTTGCTGACATCATAATATTAAACCTAGCATGAATAGGAATACTCATGTGACAAAGCTATAGTTTCTGAGGAAAGAAATGGTGTTTTGCCTTATCATGGCTATTAGTCTTTCCTCCAGTGTACAATGCTGGATTAGCTGATTAGGTTTATGGTTTACATAAGGGTGAGGAAGAGAGTAGTTTCGGAGCACTACAGCTGACAGTTTCCTCCATTCTAGTATTACACTGTGGAGGTGACACATTCCTTCCCCAAACCTTCCATATATCTCTTCCTTCACCTACACCGCCTTCTTTTCACAGAGCAGCTGCTGTCACAGCTTTGTATTGAGATGTTTCCTTACCATAGTTGAGAGTAAGTTGCAGAGTCTCTGGTGATAGGGATACCAGTGACCACATGTGTATGCACTGCACTCAATTTATGCCAACAGTTCACATGTATGTGAATCATATGGCAAATCCAGATCTAGTCTACATGTGAGGTTATCTTTCTGAATAAACGTACTTCAATCCAGAAGTCACCTAGGAAATTAATTTTACCATCCCTACATGAATCATGGCCTTTCCTGGTGACTTGGAAACTGGAGATGTTGATAGGCCTATTGAATCTAGATGTCATACCGTGAAAGGTGAAATAGTGGAAGTCAAATATTGCAAGTATTAAGGCAGGACGACCCTAAGACATGATTTTGCCTGATTTATGTTTTATTGTATTCTCCTAATGATGCCTATTAGCGAAATAACGTAGTTTTGCGTAATACGTCGGTTCATAGAATTATAAAATTTACGCAATATGCATATCGCTAATTATAGAAAAACAATTTGCCAATAACGGCTAATGTTGCAGAGACGAAACTTCGGTGGATGATTACTAAGCATGTTGGCTATCTAAGTTTGCTTTAAAAATCCATGCTAAATCTTTCTTTCTACACATATAATCGTTTTCTTCGTGCTGTAGAATTTAGAAAAACGGTAGCAAATTCTGCCGTAAAGTAGCAAGCCAAGCCTCGAGCAACCCATTGCGCATAAACTATAGTTCACTCCCCTTTGGCGAGCATCCACCTCTTCACCGGTTGGCGCCACACAGCGCCGCACGTCCAACGGTAGCGGGAAATATGAATTTTTTCCCAGCAAATTTGCAACCGCGCCAAAGAACTGCTGTCGTTTTAGCGTTGGTAAATGTAGGGGGAAAGCGACGGTAGAGTAATTGACGAAGAACGCAATCATGACTCGCCCTCCCTTAATAAGCTAAGATGTTTACTGAGTGATTAGCCTCAGTAAGGGCAGATGTTAAAGCCCAGTGAGTGTTTTAGTTTAGGATGGAGAGAGAGAGAGAGAGAGAGAGAGAGAGAGAGAGAGAAAGAGAGAGAGAGAGAGAGAGAGAGAGAGAGAGAGAGAGAGAGAGAGAGAGAGAGAGAGAGAGAGCAGGCGTTGTAGCAACTGGGTGGGGCCGAGCCTAACATGCATCCTACGAAATATGACGTCACTCTTGCGGTTTTATACCAGTTGAATCGGCCCGGGGGGTAGTCTCTCCGTAGTCTCGTGAACCAGACCGTATTCCGTGAACGCGCATGCGCGAGCGAAAGGGGGAGGGGAAGAAGGGAAAATACGGTCTGGCCAAACTCGCCTGGTTTTCGAGGCCACGACAAGATCTTGTCGTGACCAATCAGATTTCAGATCTGCATTGATTGGCGCTATGCGCGTTCCGCGAAAACCTCAAAGCATGCACATCTTAGTGTGGCATATATGTATGCAAGTGTCTGAGGTGGCAGAGAAGTCTCCATGGCTCGCTATCGAGCTACGAGACTACCAGTATCTAGTCTAGCCCTAGTCTAGCCGTAGCCGTTCCTCAGCCACATGATCGTATGCTGTAGTCCCTAGCCTAGCCCTTACCCTATTACAAGATGGAGCCGCAAACTCGGGGACACAGTTTTCTAGGCTTGTTCATCCAGCGAAAAACATGGGAGAATCGTCAGTTGTTAGACGTCGTCGTGCTACGTGTACTTCGGAGACAAAGCTCAGCATACTACGCCACCCAACCAACTAATCGTGTCTCCGCTTTCGGCGGCAGTGACATTAGCTGTAGTTCTATCCACGTTTGTGTGTGCCGAAAAGAACAGACTAGAGCAACAGATAGAGCTGCTGTAGCCAGTGTATGGCGGAGTCTTCCTGGAGTCATGGTCCCTTGCGGTTGCTTATATGTATAGTGTTAAGTTCCTATTGCCAATTATTCACACGTGACAACATTCCAAGCGGAAACGAAACCTGGCGAGTTTGGCCAGACCGTATTTTCCGACGGTCTGGTTCACGAGACTAGTCTCTCCGCTAGAGCCAACCTGTTGAGAATCCTCCACGTCAGGGAACGGTGTCTCAAATCATCAAATATGTCTGGGAAGCCCAAGATTAATTACGTTGAGCTTGCTAGGGAGCGCGGCCTTGGTCTCGGACTAGACGTCACAAACTACAGTCCTTGGAAAAACAAAACTTCTTTTCAAGTTCGGCGCTGCTTTACTCAGGATGATATCGTGGTGATGCGCGAGCCGGGTACTGTGGTCCACTACAGTCACGATGTGCTACACAGGAAAGATATGATTTTCAATACCAACACGCAGCCTGGTGCTCTTAGCGCCGCCGTCAAAGTCGGTATGGCCTATGGATGAGGGCTTCTCTCACGAGGTCGCTTATTCGCAACAAGTAATAGGAACAAGAGTGCATACTCGTACAATATCTTTCAATGTCACTCCTGGCGACGCAAAGCACACATCATTCGAGAGTGACCTTCGTAGGGCAATAAATTTCGACAGCATCGAAGAGAACGAGCAGAGACAGCAGACCTTAGTAGGTTTGTGTACAGAATTTATCACCAAATACGGTATAACGCATTACTCCACCGCTCTCATGTTTGGAGCAATGAAGTATCAAGTGGTAAGCTTAAAGGAATATAACTGTCTGTTCAGTGCTGGAGGGAAAGCTGGCGCTGTAGTTCCTGTTCCTGCAGCATCATCAGTTTCAGCGCACATTGAACTAACACATGCAGTGATGAGGTTTTCTAAACATGTGCAGATAGATGTGATTGGGAAGTTGGCTGATGGGTTTTCGGTGGCAAAGGAGGAGGTGATTGGAATTGAAATCATGCCCATTGACAGACTGGTGAAGACACCCGACCTAGCCAGAGCCCTTCAGCAAGCTGTGCAGCAGTACTGCGAGGGAAGGCTGAAGAAATGTGAGTGAAATATTCAGTGTATGTATGTTGATAGCTATGTAATTTTGATAACTGGTACTTGTGTCATCTCCAATAATTGTGTCCCTACAGTTACAACAAAAGACAGTCTTATTCATACACATTTCTAACACATGTATCTTAGTAGAAAGTCACAAGATAATTACAATGCATGTATTTGTTTCTGTATTTTCAGCTGTTGGGACCTATCGCATTATGTGTCGTTCAAAGGAAAATCCACTATATCTAATGGAGCATGATACAGAAGAAAGAATTGTTGGAACAACTGACAGTACACAAGCAACAAAGTTTATTATTGAACAAGAATGTGCAAATGAATTTGCAATAAGAAAAGTTGATGAAGGTAATGCCAGTGCTTATATTGCAATTGTAAATCGGCCAAAAATTGCCACCCAACAAATCACTAAGAAAAACACAAGAATGTCATTAAAAGATCCACTCCAGGAAGAAAAAGTGGCAGTAGACACAGATAATTGGATGACAGGGAATGGATGGTACTTCATTCGATGTGGGAATGACAAGCTATGTGTTAAGGAAATTGCACAAGGAAATCCCCCCCAATACCAGTTATTTGTTGAAAAATCATCTAAATCCCATAACAATAGAAATAGTTTTATGCTTTTTCATCTAGAGCATGCTAATTAGGTCTGGTGTACCACAATACACTGCTGAATAATGTAGTTGAACATTTTGGTTGTACTCTATGTACTCGTGCTCATTCCTTTGCATAAATATGCTTGTTTCATAGCCACCTATTACTTTATAATATAATGAAAAGCACTTGGAAAGTGCATAACCCTTGCGCAGCTTAATGGATAAATATATTCACCACACAGCAAAAATGACATTGTTACTTTAACAAAGACCTTTGTCACATAAGTTGTAAGGCCATGTAAACTGTACTCTCAAACACTATAAATATTATCATAACAGCCATTATCGGCTGTGTCATGGGCCACATGACAAGGAAATGTTGTGATTGTGTACTACATGCGAGGAAAGCATGGACACAGTTGTGCAGGTGCAACTCACATGACCAAGGTCTTTGTTAAAAGAACAATTCTCTTTTTGCAGTGCACAGTCATGCCATTCATTTTTGATGCATGTCTTTGTAGAAGTGTATGTTAGCCTTATGACTAGCACTGCTGAATAGCATTCACAAACATTGCACTTGCAAACAACACACACACACACACACACCCCTACACTGTGAAGACAGTCTCATTAATCATATATACCAAGGAACATCTTAGAAGTATCACCTCAAAAATATAATATATCACACTATATCACCTCGGTACTAAATGCTTGAGTAGGAACAGAAGCTCGCTTGGCCTTGAGCAGCCCAAGAACGTATACTTCTCCAATAGGTGCGCACCCAAGTACTACTACCTCTACTGAGCTAGGCTTGCCGCTTTGGCTGGGCCGAAAAGCTCCCAACCGCGTATATGACACCAGATCGTACCGTTTGCACTTCCACTCCATTAGTAGCTATAATGGAACCTCGAAAACGGGAGTTTACACAGCCTCGAAAAGTTACTTTCGCTCACCGGTAGCCTCACATCAACCGAGCGGCTCCAGAGTTCACGAGTTCCGAGAGACTACGACGCTTCTCCTATTCTCCAACTTTGAAGAACGCAGCATCTACGGTTACGGAGAAAATCCGGTCATGCAGGCAGACAGACAGACAGACAGACAGACAGACAGACACACATGATAACCCTCAATCCACAAAGTGGTTAATAAAGTCTGGGGCAACCAAACCCAGCCCAGCCTGGTTAGTGTGTGAGGGGGGAAAAACTCACTGCGGCATCCTATGAGTGATGGAAAGAAAGAGGAAGAAAAAGTGGACGGTAGAGTGTCAGCGTATAAAGCTGAGAGTCGTGGGTTCGAGTCCCGCAGGAGTCCACTTTTTCTTCCTCTTTCTTTCCATCACTCATATGATGCCGCAGTGAGTTTTTCCCCCCTCATACACTAACCAGGCTGGGCTGGGTTTGGTTGCCCCAGACTATATTAACCACTTTGTGGATTGAGGGTTATCATGTGTCTATACTTTAAAAAAAACAGACCCTTAATGGGTCTCCTGCTTCAGCCACCGCCCCACAGACTAACTAGGCTAGGCTAGGTTGGTTGCCCTAGACTTTAATAACCATCCTGTCTGTTGGGGCAGCAGGGGGCTTCATTGCAGACCAGCAGAGGCTGTTGTTAGGATATGGTTTCTCACTGCCCTTTAGAAGAAAAAGTGTTCTCTATAAGGGAACAGCCTATCGACTTTGCCTGCTGGCTGGGCTCTTTAGCTCAGTCGGTAGAGCGTCAGTGTATAAAGCTGAGAGTCGTGGATTCGAGTCCCGCAGGAGTCCACTTTTTCTTCCTCTTTCTTTCCATCAGACAGACACACAGACAGACAGACAGACAGACACACACACACACACACACACACACACACACACACACACACACACACACACACACACACACACACACACACACACACACACACGACTACACTAACCCTCCGCGTGCATGTGCACGAGGGTTAATAATATTATACTTATAAGATGGTGAGGGCAGGAGGAAATGTACTTGGCTACAATTTTGCAACACTGCATCGTTGTATTTGACAACTTAATTTCTAAGACAGTATTGTAAGAATCTTGAAAACTACATACTCTAATGAAAGATCTGAAAAGTTTTTGCAAACGTTTCAGAAGCTATTCAGCTACCATCATCAGGGAATATTTTCTTGCATACTTCCTGCCCGATGGCCATGTATCACTCCTGTCTAATCATTCCAATGACATCGATACCCTCATGCATTTCAGGAGTAGGAACAGCATATATAGGCAGTTGAGCCATTGAGGCACAGGAGACATACACACGGCTGAAGTTTCTAAGTAGCTTACCAACTAGCTCACATGTACAGCTATAATATTATACATGTACGTGTACCACTTGAATAATGTAGTAGTGGAGATGTTCAACTATAACCACCACCATGTATTTCATTTGCAGTGGTACGTATGTGTCTGCATGGCTGTAGTAAACATCCCTAACTCAACAGGGAGATTTGATTGTAATGTGTGACAAACAGACAGCAAAATGTCCTTCATGACATATCCTATTGCCATAGGTAAGGACCCCCTTATCACTTCTTGCGAGGTTGATGACCATTCATGGCTGCCATCAATGTGCCATTTGCTATAGCAACCTTGTGATATGAGTGTTCACATGCTGAGTATATAGCAGATCTGAAAAGATATTCATCTCACTTGCTTCTTCACTGGTCATGTAACAGAACAAAGGCTGCATGCATGTTGTGCTGCTGGACTTATTTACATGATACAGCATTTCATGTGTTTTTAAAAAATGCAAATAGTTTGCATATATACCAGTACAGAGTCCCACTGTTGCATGACTGTAACCACTGTCATGTTCAATAAATGTCATGTGGAAGAGAATACGCGATAGACACAACTGTTACGTGTCTATACTATCTATGAACATGTCTCAATGCAATCAAGAAAGAATTAATAATTTAGTGATTGTAAAGCATGACATCATCCACTATAAAAACCAGACAGCTGAGGTGCAAACATTTTTGTTGTGTAACACGCATCAGGGAAAGATATTAAACCTACACTTATGCAGCTTTTCCCTGCAGTATGTCTGTACAGCTTGCAGAAGGGCATTTGCTAGCTTTGGTGTCTTCACCAGTCTGTCAATAGGCGCAATTCCAATCACTTCTCCTTTGTCACTGAAAAATCATTTGCCAATTTACCAATTTCTTCCAACTGCACATTCTTTGAAAACTTTGTTGAGGCACAGAGTTGCTCCACCTGTGCTGCGGCTGTTGGAGCTGTAGAAGCGAGTGCTACATTTGCTGCAGTAGCGTTCAGTCCTAACCGAAAGCGACTAGTTTGTTGATTTAAACTCACAAATTGGTATTTTATTGCTCCTAGCATAATAGCCGGCGAGTAATGTGTGATAGCGTATCTCCTTACAAAACTTTCGCACTCTTCCTTTAGCGTCTGCATGTATTGGACGTCTTCTTTAATGCTATCGAATTTCATTTCCTTACGAAGTTCACTCTCAAACGATGTTTCGGTTGTGTCTCCAGGAATGATTTTAAAGGACACTGTACGAGTGTGCACTCTTGTTCCGATGACTCGCTGCGAATGGGTAAGCTTGCGAGAAAAACCAGCATCCAAACCGACTTTGACGGCTTCATGAATGCACGTGCGTCGGCATTAAAAACCAGGTCTTTGCTATTAGCAACTAAGCGGCTATAGTGGTTCACTTTACATGGCCCACATATTACCGAAATATCATCCGCGGTGACATTGCGTCGAACTTCGGAAGATGTTTCATGTCCCCATGGGTCAGGGTTTGTGACGTCCAGTCTGAGGCCAAGGCCACGCTGCTTTGCTTCCGTCAGCTCAAGATGATTGTCTGCGGCTTTGGTCTGGATTTGGGGGTTGTGATATGCCGCCATGTCTGACAATAACGATACTATTGTGGAGAGTTACCAGCTGGGTGGGTGCACGATGGAACGAAACGAATGGCTTATTCCTGTTTCAATTAAACTGTTTAATCTGGAGTTTTGTGGCGATGAGTCGATCTGCTCTCTTATATTGAGAATCTCCAGATCAGACCACACCTACATGCACTTCAACGGGGCTAAGGGCGCTTTAATTGGGGTGGCGCCTCCCGCTTCCTTAATTTGCAGATGAAATATCGCTGCTTGCTTCAAGTGTATGAATTTATGAATTTAAAATACTACTTAGACACGTTTATAGCTGCAATGCACTTCAACATGTACAAAACCTCCTCTATGTTTCTTCCTGTCAACATTTCTTGGTAGTCGGTGTAAAGGTATTTTGTGTGTGTCACAGTGTGACTAGTAACTGTAATACTACTACTCCACCTTGTAACTCACAGCTAATGCAATATTGTTCAACTTGCTGCCTTCCATTTTTTTCACATACTATACATATAAGTGTTATACGGTTGTAGGTCCCACGACAAGGAAATAGTAAGTCTGTATAGTAATGATCGCAAACTTTGGACATGGATACACAAGTGCAGCTAACATGGTGAAGGTTTTGTTAAAGGAACAATTTCATTTTCGCTGTGCTACACAGCAAAAACAAATTGGTTGGTTTGACAATGATGTTCGTTATGTGGGGTTCATTGTGTCACGTATTGGCTTTCATGCATAAGCACTTTTAAGCTGTGAAAACTATATTCTGGAATGTTATTGACAACACACAGAAAACTTCTATCTATGCATCAGGCTGCTACCACACAGTGAATAACCCTGGAACAAGGAAAGAAGTCTAATAGGCTGTGGGAGTCTTTCTCAGTTGTTAACATGCATGTACACCCTGTAAACAGAATGCTTAAGAGAATATCTGCTGAGGCTAACACTTCAGTCATATTCTGATTTTCTTGCTTGCACTTGGCTGCTTAACTATAATTATTACACCTGTATCATCACTACCACTATTAGTCTTCCTGGGTTCCAGTAACGAACCAGGTGGATCAGGCAGAGGGGGAGGGGGAGGGGGTGTCGGCCAACCCTTTCAACCCCCCCTCGGCTACCGGCCTGAAGCTGCATCTAATCCTCAATGGAGGAAACTACGAGTCATATATGGAGGAAACAGTAGTGATCATTACTGTTTCCTCCATTTGGGAATTGGCTTGTGATTCATCTACTCAGGAGTTGATTTGGCTTGCGCTTGCATACATGCATATGGTAGAAATGTACATAACTCCATGGCTTCAAAATTCCTCCAAGAGCCCATTGCCTCCAAACACATTGATAATAAACTGAAGTACCAGTACTATATATAATGCTGGGAATAGCATTTATTGTAGGTGAGGGTGTATATTATTGCTTTTTTTCTTTCTACCTTCAGCCTCACAGTATATTTGCATGTGTTTAAGTGGCACTCATTGACCACAATCATTCAATCATTTTTGGACACCAGAAAAAAATGTTTTTAACCCACAAGTATGATTGTCTCCATTGCATGTTTATTCTCTCAACATCTGGCACTGATTGGATGTGTAAAATGTGTGGAATGTGTCTCCAGTAATACTGGTCATTGAGCAGTAGAGGAAGACATGGCACTCACCAGTTCACTGGGCATGAATAGCACTGATCATGCATGAAAGGCATGCTGTTTACCCATCATGTTTTAAGTACATGTCATGACACCCATCACTCTGGAGACCTTACACACTCCTGAGAACAGTGTGAAAGTAGTTTGTAGAATTCAGCTCAACTACTTGCAACTGAGATAACCAAACTCTGGTTGAAATAACCATCTCTATTTTGCTGTGTAATAGCTATAGAACCATCTTCAGGTAGCTTGTCATCAATGCTCTCAGGTGTAGTTTAAAGTCACAATCTCACCTCTTGTGTCTGTGTGTGTGTAGGTACATACCATAAGGAGTACAGCAATTGGTGTAGCCTTGTATGTGCTTTCTTACCTGCACACTACCATCCCTAAACCTAGTTTCTGTGGGTTTTGGCACTGCCATCCCTACATCTCTCTATATTGCATTGGATATTACAGAATAGGTATACTATTACTGGCTTGTCTCCTTTAGCTAGATGAAATAGGGCTTCTAGTTTACAGGATGAAGATAAGGGTGCATGAGTCATGTCACCCATCTTAAGGCCCCCATACACGAGGCAACTTTGTTGCCGGCAACAGTTGCCTGCAACAATGTTGCCACATGTATGATGTAATGTTGTGTTGTTGCGTGTTGCCGGCAACTGTTGCTGGCATTTAGACTACAGTTCTATTTCCGAGCAACAGTTGCTGGCAACGAGCAACAACGCAACATTGCATCATACACGTGGCAACATTGTTGCAGGCAACTGTTGCCAGAAATAAAGTTGCCTCGTTTATGGGAGCCTTTACACTCTCCACATTACTTAGAAGGTAATATATCCTACACATTCTGCACATTGCACACTGGATGGATCTATGGAATGTGCAGAATGCTTTTGATATATCTTCTAAGTAACGTGGGTCATTGAGCAGTTGAGGAAAAGGGCGTTCATAAGTTCATCGAACATGACATAGCACTGATTGACCATGACTATGGCACTGGTGGTGCAGGTGTGGTATGCTGCTTACCCATCATGTTTCAAGCACACATGTCACATCAGCCATTACTCTGGAGACACCCTACACATTCCATAGATAGTATGAGATACTGTATGATATGTTTCCTTACCACAGTTGAGAGTAAGTTGCAGAGTCTCTGGTGATAGGGATACCAGTGACCACATGTGTATGCACTGCACTCAATTTATGCCAACAGTTCACATGTATGTGAATCATATGGCAAATCCAGATCTAGTCTATATGTGAGGTTATCTTTCTGAATAAACGTACTTCAATCCAGAAGTCACCTAGGAAATTTACCATCCCTACATGAATCATGGCCTTTCCTGAAGTAGTCCAACTGGTAAATATAGTTGGTCCACAGCAGAGAGAGAGAGAGAGAGAGAGAGAGAGAGAGAGAGAGAGAGAGAGAGAGAGAGAGAGAGAGAGAGAGAGAGAGAGGAGAGAGAGAGAGAGAGAGAGAGAGAGAGAGAGAGAGAGAGAGAGAGAGAGAGGGAGCAGGCGTTGTAGCGACTGGGTGGGGCAGAGCCTAACATGCATTCCACGAAATATGACGTCACTCTTGCGGTTTTATGCCAGTTGAATCAGCCCGGGGAGTAGTCTCTCCGCTAGAGCCAACCTGTTGAGAATCCTCCACGTCAGGGAACGGCGTCTCAAACTCATCAAATATGTCTGGGAAGCCCAAGATTAATTACGTTGAGCTTGCTAGGGAGCGCGGCCTTGGTCTCGGACTAGACGTCACAAACTACAGTCCTTGGAAAAACAAAACTTCTTTTCAAGTTCGGCGCTGCTTTACTCAGGATGATATCGTGGTGATGCGCGAGCCGGGTACTGTGGTCCACTACAGTCACGATGTGCTACACAGGAAAGATATGATTTTCAATACCAACACGCAGCCTGGTGCTCTCAGCGCCGCCGTCAAAGTCGGTATGGATGAGGGCTTCTCCCACGAGGTCGCTTACTCGCAACAAGTAATAGGAACAAGAGTGCATACTCGTACAATATCTTTCAATGTCACTCCTGGCGACGCAGAGCACACATCATTCGAGAGTGACCTTCGCAAGGCAATAGATTTTGCCAACATCGAAGAGAACGAGCAGAGACAGCAGACCTTAGTAGGTTTGTGCACAGAATTTATCACCAAATATGGTATAACGCATTACTCCACCGCTCTCATGTTTGGAGCAATGAAGTATCAAGTGGTAAGCTTAAAGGAATATAACTGTCTGTTCAGTGCTGGAGGGAAAGCTGGCGCTGCAGTTCCTGTTCCTGCAGCATCATCAGTTTCAGCGCACATTGAACTAACACATGCAGTGATGAGGTTTTCTAAACATGTGCAGATAGATGTGATTGGGAAGTTGGCTGATGGGTTTTCGGTGGCAAAGGAGGAGGTGATTGGAATTGAAATCATGCCCATTGACAGACTGGTGAAGACACCCGACCTAGCAAGAGCACTTCAGCAAGCTGTGCAGCAGTACTGCGAGGAAAGGCTGAAGAAATGTGAGTGAAATATTCAGTGTATGTATGTTGATAGCTATGTAATTTTGATAACTGGTACTTGTGTCATCTCCAATAATTGTGTCCCTACAGTTACCACAAAGAACAGTCTTATTCATACACATTTCTAACACATGTATCTTAGTAGAAAGTCACCAGATAATTACAATGCATGTATTTGTTTCTGTACTTTTCAGCTGTTGGGACCTATCGTATTATGTGTCGTTCAAAGGAAAATCCACTATATCTAATGGGGCATGATACAGGAGAAAGAATTGTTGGAACAACTGACAGTACACAAGCAACAAAATTTATTATTGAACAAGAATGTGCAAATGAATTTGCAATAAGAAAAGTTGATGAAGGTAATGCCAGTGCTTATATTGCAATTGTAAATCGGCCAAAAATTACCACCCAACAAATCACTAAGGAGAACACAAGAATGTCATTAAAAGATCCACTCCAGGAAGAAAAAATGGCAGTAGACACAGATGATTGGATGATAGGGAATGGATGGTACTTCATTCGATGTGGGAATGGCAAACTATGTGTTAAAGAAGTTGGGAATCCCCCCCAATACCAGTTATTTGTTGAAAAATCATCTAAATCCCATAACAATAGAAATAGTTTTATGCTTTTTCATCTAGAGCATGCTAATTAGGTCTGGTGTACCACAATGCACCACTGAATAATCTAGTTGAACTCTATACATTTTGGTTCAGTTTTTTGTACTCTGTGTGCTCATTCCTTTGCATATATTGCTTGTTTCATAGCCACCTATAATTTTATAATTAGTATACTTATAAGATGGTGAGGGCAGGAGGAAATGTACTTGGTTACAATTTTGCAACACTGCATCGTTGTATTTGATAACTTATACATTTATGTATAGAATTTCTAAGACAGTATTGTAAGAATCTTGAGAACTACTTTAGCGAAAGATCTGAAAAGTTTCTGCAAACGTTTCAGAAGCTATTCAGCTACCATCATCAGTGAATATACAACTGCACGCTTAAAAGTATATAATACAACAAATGGTGAAGACAAGTGGGAGACTAAGGAATGTTAGTGATAAGGGAATGGAGATGTGCAAAGGATGATGGAGACAACTGAGTGGATAAGGAATGTTGGTGACAAAAGAATGCGTATGATGTCAGAAAGGGGAAGACATACTTACCTGTTTGTATGTATGCGTATACCCCCTTTACATGCAACATGCAATGTACATGCATGTTCTTGCAAAGGACCTCTGTGAGGGATCGGGAGGAGGGTTTGGCATGCATCACTGCAACAGTCACATTAGTGATCATGAGCCCATGTCATACCACACAATCAGTCACTTCAATACAACATTAGTATAATATTATACATACAGCTTTTATACAAACAAGATGGGGAAAATGACAAAACCTAGGGGGAATGTAATAGGAAATACACCTAACAGGAAGGACACTGCAGTGTCCAAAAGCAAACTCAGACCAACCAACTCAAACCAGAGACTGTGGAGACACCCAGTCTCTCACAAGTATGTGTGTGTGTGTGTGTGTGGGGGGGGGGGGGGGGTGACAGCTGCAGATCCATATGAGTGCAAGTCCTTCCATCTACATGACATTGTACGTACTTGTACAACTGAAGCACTCTTATTAACACATTCCAATTACTGTACATGTTGGAGCTAACTTAAGATCACTACATGCATCTTCATGCATACTTCATGTGTCTCCAAAAATGCAAATAGTTTGCATACCAGTGCAGAGTCCCACTGTTACATGACTGTAACCACTGTCATGTTCAATGTCACATGCATGACTGTTGTGCTTCTGGAATACAATCATGATACAGCACTTCACATGTCTATTGTGAATAGTTTGCATACCAGCAGAGTATATGTGACAGAAATCATTGTCATGTGGAACAGATCGAGAATGTCCAGTTTGACAAGTACTGAGGGTCACACAGTTTGGGAGTAAGCTGGTGAGGGTAACCATAGTCTATCGAGCTAGACCCCACTCAGGAGCGCAAAGCGGAGTAGTGTCTAGCAGAGGTTATTAGTATGCATTAAATTCTGACCAATCAGATTCAGTAGCTGAATCTGGAGCAGTAATTAGAGGTAATATTATCCACGTGTTAAGTATGTGTGAAAACCACTGCACTATAGGCCTACGTAGAGTAAACATGTGATAAGTACATGTAGCTGCATGAGGATGTGTCAAACCTCTGGGCAATGCATACTAATAACATCTGCTAGACCCTACTCGCACTTCATGCTCAGAGTAGGGTCTAGCTCGATAGACTAGGGTAGCCACTATTGTAGCCTGCTACCAACTGTCTCAGTTTACACAACTCATGTCTGAAACCATTTATATGTAGGGCTTTCCTGCACATGGTAGGATCTACATACACGTACATGCAGTACTTCCCCTACATTCTTGCCCTACACTGTTTTATCCAACTGGCATAGATGTACTGCTCATATTGTAATAGTACAATCAATTGCAGTGCAGGCCAGTGCTACCCACTGGTCCTGCCTCAATCAGCAGCCTACATGTACATGTCATGCAAAACAATGCACGCACAATACAATTACGGTTATTCACGACAAGCTAAAATGTCAACAATAGTTCATTTGTTCCAATCACTCATGTATTTACTAGCAGGCAGCACATGCCCAGTGGTCGGCTACTCCTCAGTGTCCTCTCCTGCCAAGATCCGCTCGAATGAGAATGGTAGGAACTTGTAGCCATCACCCTCATAGAACTTACTCTGGAATTCAACCCTGTGTGTGTGTGTGTGTGTGTGTGTGTGTGTGTGTGTGTGTGTGTGTGTGTGTGTGTGTGTGTGTGTGTGTGTGTGTGTGTGTGTGTGCAGGAATGCATGCATGTGTATGGAAGAGGTGAAGGGGGGGACAGTTATCATGACATGGACTAACAAATGACAAACACCACATGATCTAGCAACATGGAATGCTCTTACCAATGCAGCCGGAGGGCATGCAGGAAGGCAGACAAGCCCTCCATGACCAGCAGTATGCCAATAGTCAGCACAGCCCAGAACACCCACAAGACAAATATCGCTATCCAGCCAATCCACACATACTTAATGGCATTGGGAAACCCATACATGGTAAGAACCATGGTCCACAGCACCTCAGACAGCTCTGGTTGGAGAGAGGGAGAGAGACAGGAAGTAAGACAGACCATGGTGTGTGTGTGTGTGTGTGTGTGTGTGTGTGTGTGTGTGTGTGTGTGTGTGTGTGTGTGTGTGTGTGTGTGTGTGTGTGTGTGTGTGTGTACACATACACCTGTGTACATTGGTATAGGTACGTGTACATGTACATCCCACACACTGACCAGCGTGGGCCAAGCTGAGGGCCCAGAGACGCAGGTAGGAGGCAGTGTTGGAGATGGTGCCCAGACAGTACTCGATGGTATGGATAGCCTGATGAATGAACACCTCTGAAAATTCAAACTGAGGGAAGAGGAAGAAATCGAGGAGCCAGTGAGGGAAGGTGAAGACCATATGCAGTACAGATATATACACACACACACACATGGGTGGTGTTATCGCACATGCATGGCCGGACTGACATGCTGGCCCTGCCCCTACATGTACAGTACACTCAACCCCAGACAACGTCAAGAGAGCCAAGAAGGCTCTTGCAAGGCACACATCTTCCTCAGTATTGCATATATGTACATTGTATTTGTACACATAAATATATATACACAGTGATCAGGATCAGTGGCAGATCCAGACCGGTTTCCACGGTTTCCATTGAAACCCCCTTTCGATTGCTCATTAAGAATTCATTACCTGCAACTAGCTCCACGCGTGCAAGCCTGAAGCTGTGTGAACGCGCTGTGCACTTGGAAGCTATTTAGGGCTCCGAAGGTCAAGTACTTATCCTTATAAGGAAAGCGCTCCTTATTATGCAGAGGGTTTGCAGTTGGCTTATGAATACTATTAGATCAGCTCGAATACTGCACATGTGCAACGCACACAATTATGTAATTACGGTGCGGGTTTCTTCTGCAAGGGCTTTGGACTGAAACCCCCTTTTGAAATTCCTAGATCCGCCACTGAGGATTCTCAGGAATGTATCATTTATAATGTACATGTACACTTGTACAAGTGCTTATATAAGTGATTTTCATGCATACTTGGACCATGGTACATGTACATACATGTACTGTACATGTCTTAATGCCAATGTAGTAACAGCTAGTATCACAGTTGAAAATATACAGGTACATGTACATGTAGGCATCTACACGAGTACATACAGTGTGCATGTACATGTACTGTACATACATGTACTTGCACCCTACATGAACACTGACTAACTAACCTCTTCAGCCACTTTCTTTCCCCCCTCTGCCTGCTCCTCCTCATTGGCCACCATGCCCTCCCTCTCCTCCACATCCTCCCAATCACTCTGCACATTAAAGGCATGGTAGTTTCTCTGTTATGGGACAAACAGCACAGAATAATAGTTACATGTACATGTACATGTATGTTCAGTTATTGCAAAGGCAGGCAACTACGCCTAAAGTGTACATGTGTATATACATGTAAGTATGCGTACATATTGTACTTGGCCTACCGTTGATCATATGCAATATCAGCAAATAATCCCAACAACCTGAAATATTTGACCTACAAGGTAATTATGCCATGAATATTGTAAGGTCTGAACATGCTCCTTCTCACCAGTTAGCACTTCTCCAGAAGCTGCTTATGGTATTTAACAATAATTAATAAATATGGCGGCCTAAAATATGGCATGATTGTTCCTACTCCTTCATGCCTATGTCTTATGCACAAATGGTCTATTTAGCACTACATCTCATGTTGAGTACTGTACATACATGTACATGTACATAGCTGAGCCAGTACTGTAAAATCCTAACACGAACTCGTTTACACTGAAGGTAAGCATTGAACACGCACATTCAGACCAAATGCTCGTTGAATAGTACATGTATAGTACATGTACAGTACATGCATATGTACATGTACATAAAACATTCGTCAAGGAGACAAGGCAAGGCAAAGTAATACTAGGAATGTGTACGTACATACTTTGCCTCATGCCAACCCCTGCTGTTCTCTTGCTCCTTCTCTTCATGGTGTTCTGTGCATGTGTAACCTTAGGTGGGATTCGTACCTGTGACATGCTGCATACGATGCAGATGCTCTACCAACTGAGCCACTGAGGCAGCTCAGCTGGGCAGGCCAAATCTTTAAAGGTGCAATACAAAGGCAAAATGCAAAGGCAAAGGTGTTTCTCCCATGGCAACCCTTAGCTCAATACTGAGGAGTGGGTACATGTACATATACATACATGTACATGCATGTCTACATGTACACATCGCACCCCACGCTTGATGGCCTGCTTGTGCTTTATGAGTAGGTAGACCGGCTTGGCGACCAACATCCACGGGATGCAGATGACTGCAATCACCACCAAGATCTTCATGATCCACGCCTGCAAAGGGAGACATGTATACACATACAATCATGAGAACCATGAGAGGATATGCCCAATACTCATATGTACATATACATGTACATGTATATGCATGGCCTGCTCTACAACACATGCTATCCATACTGCTGGGTGAATGGCAATGGACAGGAGACTACACGTGAATCCACTGAAAGGCTGTTCAACAAGTGTGGAAGAGAAACTTTTTTAGACAGCAGACTCTAGCTGCATCGGTAACGGATGTGCCTGGGATGGCTGGACATGTGCCCACTGTGTATGTGTTGCCCCTCAGATGACCTAATGATTACATAATGACAGCCTTTGTTATAGCTAGGCCTGAGTGCTACACCACACAGCCCCGACATGCACCGTGCCCTTGTTAACCTGGTTTAATTAGTTAAACCTCATATTATAATTATGCATGTATAATGTACATGTATATACATGTAGATGAAAATGTAGTAATGGAGAGAGAGAGAGAGAGAGAGAGAGAGAGAGAGAGAGCAAAGTGTACATACATGTACATGTATAATAATATCCACTGTCAATCCCTGGTGACAGCTGCTGTCCTCTCAATTACAGGGTGGCCCCCCATATCCCCTGTTCCCTTACCTGAATAGCTGCATCGCTCTGGGTATCCCCAAACACAGAGTAATCATTCAACAGTATATCAGCACCTTCACGACTCTCATCAACGTATGCTTTGGGTGCCTTGTTGAACTCCAGGAACATGTTGATCAGAGTAATCAACAGACTGGGAGCCTAGGCAAAGGAGGGGGGAGGAGGAGGAGGAGGAGGAGGAGGAGGAGGAGGAGGAGGAGGAGAAGGAAGGGAATGAAAAAATAAGCCACAGTATAGCACAACTACATGTACAACTAGGGGTACGGAAATTATGTACATGCACAATGTATGTCAGTACTGAGGTGGCTTTGCTCACTGTGTATGCCCTGGCATAGTAGACACAGAACTTGTAGAATACAAGGAACACCAGCCAACCAAATATGGAAAGTAAGAACAACATTTGAGGTATGAACACCATAAAGATGTTGTGGTAGCTCTTAAAATGACTGCAGAAGAAACAAGAATGGGAGGAGGGGAAGGGGGAGGAGGAGGAGGAGGAGGAGGAGGAGGAGGAGGAGGAGGAGAAGGAGAAGAAGGAGGGGAAGGGGGAGGAGGAGGAGGAGGGGAGGAAGGGGGAGGAGGAGGGGAAGGGGGAGGAGGAGGTAACAGAAAGGTGGGAGGGTGAGAGGGAGGGTGAGAGGGGTGAGAATGCAGAGGTGAAAGGGACCAGTAGTAGGGGTTATAATCTCATCGAAGTGGGACCATCCCTTCCTCTACTCACAAGTAGTTGAATATGCCGAGAATGACTCCAAAGAACATCTGGCCAATGCCCAGGATGACGGACATCTTCATCTTGTAGGAGTTGGTGAAGACCAGCTTGTTATCAGCCACCTGCCATATCTGTGTGTGCATATACATGTATATACAGTAGGCGTCAATGAAAAGTTCATGCACCGCACCGAACAGTACCGCATCGTAACAGTACCTAAACCACACCTCTTCTGCACTCTTAATTGCACGTGTACTGGATGTAAGTGTACCGCAGCGAACCTTAGTGAACCTCAGCATACCAAACTGTACCATGGCGTACCACACTGCACTGCACCGCACTGTTGCCAGAAGCAGGTGTTTCTTGAACTGTTAGCTGCATTTCAAGAGTGCACTAGCGCAATTGCACAAGCGTAGCTTATTGTACTGAACCGCACCGAACCACACTGCAGTGTACCGCATAGCACTCGCACCGCACCGAACCACACTTGCTGTGAACCGCCACGCTCAATACACCGCACTTCCACCAAACCTTGACAGTACCAGCACTGCACCACAATCGAACCGAATTTTTGTTAACTTTTTTATTGATGCCTATTGTTTAATTGGGGCGAGCCTGAGCGAGCACCACACTAGCGGTACCGTGCTGTGCAATCCTCTGGTATATACATGTACATGTACTGTATATGTATGGTATGTACATGTACATGTATGTCGCCCCCCAGCCCCACACTACGCACAAACGTAACCGGCTCAATGACATCATTCAATAATTCAACGTATGTGGCATGGCAGAGCGGATGGTTCCGTCTGCTGCTTGAGGGCTGCTTACTCCTTACACACGTTTGGTACAGCTGAGAAGAGAAAAAATTGACAGTCAGACTTGTTTAGTCTTATGGCAATACTACTTTTAGTGTGCCTAAGTGACAAAAGTCATTCATAGTATTTACATGTACATGACAAGTGAACTATCAACTAGCCAAACCTCTCTCTGGCATGCCATACAGTACACCTGGCAGCTAATGTACAATGCACATATACATGTACATGTAACTTTTGTCTGTCGTGTTCTAGAGCACTTACATGTACATGTACATGTAGAGCACTTACTATGGAACCTAAATGGGTAACATAACAAACTGCATTTTTTGTACATGTACATGTATGCATAGAGTATCCTGGCTGGTTGCTACAGAGCTTGACAACTTGCAGAGTTATTCACAGCTGAGTGCTTGCCAAACACCACAGAATAACTGGCCAAAATGGAACGTGCGAAACAGGCATAGAAATGGAATGAAATGGAACAGCATGTACACGTACATGTACATGTACATGTACAATGTACAGTGAAACAGGACAATGCTAGATGGACTGCCTGTAATTTGCAATTTCTCATGAAATGACTGTTTAGTGGATAGGAAACAAGTACGTTTCTACTACATGTACATGTACATGTACATGTACATGTAAGTGTACAGTATACATAAACATGTACATGTATATGTACAGATTCACTTATTCATGCAGGTGTAATGGGCACTGACTGGGTCAAGGCCAATAGGGTAGGGATTTCCAGGAGAGGCAGCCTCGCGTGGGAAGATGGAGAGAGTGCTTTCTCCAGTGCCCAGCAGCACACAGTTTTCACCGAAATCACAGCACTCAGTGAGGCTTGTCACACCTTGCCTGTGGAAGTACACATGCACAGTAGATTTACGGACATGTAATAGCACAAACTGATTACCAATTAATCCATCCATACATGTACATGTATGGTAGGGATCATGAAGTTTTCATTTTGTTTCTGCCTCTGTTCCGTGCAACAATACAATGTTTACCGTTTCCGTTCTGTGTTCATTCTCTACACGTCTTCTGCCATGCGCGTGTTTATAAACACTCGAAGTACATGTACATGTAGGGTGTGCTTTGCTGCGTTGCTCAATCGCGTGATGGTGTTCTGTTAGTAAAAGTGTTAGGGACTACTTCAGTGGCTCTGGAATGCAAGCAGGGCTACATCCAGCCACGTGTATCCACGCATAGCCACACCTTCTCACATACACGTACATGTACACGTACATGTACATGTATGGAGCAAAAAGGCGGGTCTCTGCAAGGCTAGTAAGACTAGTGGAACTTGTAGACATCGTATGAAGTTAGTGTCACGTACACATGTCTTCTTGATCTGCTGCAGAAAGTGAGTGCTGACTGGGTAGGAGGACGAGTGTCTGTTCACACCATGTGTTAGCAGACACTGCACAGCTAGAAATGTTAACACCTCATAACAGGTTTGGAACAGAAATCAAATGGGAACTTTATTGTGATCCCTACTGTACTTGTGTACAAAATACTACACTGTACATGCTACATGTACACATACATGTATATACATGTACATGTAAACTCATTTAAAGAGACAAGGCAAAGTAAACAACTACGCCCGAAGACAACTCCTTTTTTTTCCCGAGAGAAAAAATGAGCTGCCTCGGGCGGGATTCGAACCCGCGACGTTCTGCGTGCTAGGCGAACGCTCTACCAACTGAGCCACTGAGGCAGCTCAGCTGCACAATATGTATACATGTACATGTACAGTGTGAAAAAATCTGTAAATCTGGAAATTTTGTTGTTGAAAATTTCATCAGTAGCATGGGCAACAAAATTTAAACAAATTTTTAACACTGCATAACAAGATTGCTAAAACTTTTTGCCTCAGCCTTTACATGCAGTCCAACCTCTAGCCATGGCCTTGCTGTGGTATATGAAGTTCATTGATGTTCTTCCATATCCCAGAAGGTTGCTGTACCACTACATGTGCATGTACATGTAGGTACGTCTAAGGAGATTGCAAAAACCAACAACCTAGTCTAGTGTGTACAGTTAAGGTACTGTATGTCTGTGTGATCAGCCAGCTACATGTACATGTACCTCAGGTAGGGCAAGGAAGATTTGTTGTATGGATAGGCTGGGTCCCAGTAGGATCCAAATATATTGAGCGACTTTGAGAACATGTCGTTATAGATGAACCCGGTGTAGATGGAAAAGGCTCCCATCAGAACGATGATATAGCGACCCTGGAATATGGTGGTGAACATCTGGAGGAACATGGACAGCAAAAAGAGAGTAAGCAGACCAAGTATCATCAGTCAGACAAAACTGAATGAAAGATGTTCAAAATCCTACCCCCCAAAGCCTGCTTCACCACTTTCTATTCTTCTTCCTCTCTTGCATCCTTCTCTCCTCCTTCTCCCCCCTCTCCCCCCTCCCTCCTCCTCCCCCCTCCCCTTCCCTCCCCTCCCTCTTCCTCCTCCCTCCCCTTCCCTTCCCCCCCCTTCCCTCCTCCTCCCCTCCCCTCCCTCCTCCCTCTGCCTCCCCCTCCTTCCTTTGCCTCACCTCTCCTCCACCCTTGAAGTTGACCAGCCTCTTCTCAAAGATGATGAGTCCCAGTGCAAAGAGGAACATGAGCAAGCCGTGGCCCATGTCCCCGAACATCACACCAAACAGGAAGGGAAACGTGATGATCGTGTAGAGAGCTGCATGTGCACAGGTACAGCTATACATACAGTGCATGTACACACATACATGTACAATGTACGTGTACGTGCAGTGTTTCATGCATAAAATTTTCAAGGGGGGGGGGGGGGGGGGGGGGGGGGGGGGGGGGGGGGGGGGGGGGGGAAGTGGACTTGTTATTTAGGGGGGCCTGGGGACATGCTCCCCCAGAAATGTTTTTGAATTTGAGACCCTCAGGGAGCACATTCTCTAACCTCCATGCATGTACATGTACAATCATGTAGTTCTAATTAATAGCTGTCTAGCATACCAAGTGCTTTCAAATTGCAATTGAATCACAAGACAAGCTAAAAGATAGTGACCTTGAAGAAAATGTCCAAGGGGGGGCAAGGCTCCAGTAAAAGGGTGCAAATGCCCCCCCCCCCCCCAATGAAACCCAGACATGTACATGTACATGTACTACCCACACACAGCTGCGCAATGCACCCTGCACCCTACCAGGGTTAACTTCCTCATAGGTGGCCACTCCATAGGCATCCACAATGGCCTGGTAGCCTCTCGTGAACTTGTTGGTCTTGAAGTAGGTGGGAGGAGGGTCAGAGGAGGCCATGCGATTCAGGATGGAGGGAACTGTGGACCCACTGCTCTCCTGAGGGAAGGAGAGAGAGGAGGGAGGGAGGGGAGGAGGGAGAGGAGGGAGGGAGGGGAGGGAGGGGAGGGGGAGCTAATACATGTACATGTACACAGTACATGTTGCTAGAGAAAAGGCTACGCTCGTAGTGGTGCTCACACATTCCCACAATCCCCCCCCTGAGGCTCCTCCCCCCCCCCCCCCCCCCCCCCCCCCCCCACCCCCTCCCCACAATCCCTTCCTCTCTCCTCCTCTCCACTCCCCTCTCCCTCCCCCCCTCTTCTCCCTCCTCCTACCGTCCCCCTGGTGAGGGCCCTCTGGATCTCGTCCAGATCCTCCACAGGGCACCAGCACTCTGCGATGAGGCAGCGTTGGGTCACGTCCAGGTTGAACATGTTCATGGTGTGGTAGATGGCCTTGATCTTCTTCACCTGTGGGGGCATAGACATGTACATGTACATGTACATGTCATGTATGTGTGATTAAAACTCTCTCCACACCTCCACTACCCATTTTCTTAGTAGAACATGTATATATTCCTCCACCCCAGCTCCTCCACACACATGCACAAAAGGGCCATTTACGGCCTAGGAAGTCATGGTTCTCAATTTACAGTGTGTACATGTACATGTACGTATTAAATCACAACTGTGTGTGTTTGACCTGAGCTGATTGATCAGACCAGCCCTGACCTTGGTCTTCCAGGTGTCGATCTCCTGGGCGATCTCCTGCAGCTGAGTGATGCTGTGGTCCTCGGTGGTCTGCAGGACACTGGTCAGGTCGTGGATGCGGTTGTTGACGGCAGCACTCATCTGCTGGCGTTCAGCAGCTGTCTCAGGGCACTGGTAGAGGGTGGCATGGAAACTGAGGGGGGCAGGGAGGGAGAGAGGGAGGGGAGGAGGAAAGGAGGAGGTGGGAGGATGTACATGTACAGTGTACACCCTCCCACCTCATGCATACATGTATTTCATGTATATGCATACATACTATATATATACATGTACTGGTTAGCTGTTGCTTAGCAACCAAAATTTCAAAGGCCCATATCTCGAAGCTGAAGTGGTAGAGGAGGTCATTGGGTGGCTAGGGTTAGTAGGCACCGCAACAGCTAACAAATTTGTTGCAAGACCCTAATTGGGATGCATCAGCTGCATGAGCGAATGCATCCCAATTAGGGTCTTGCAACATACAGTAGGGGGCATAGAAAAGTTCCCGTTCCGTTTCCGTGCTATGGTGCTACTGTTTTCGTGCAACGGAACGAAAACGGTCGTGGAACGCTGGCTACCGTTCCGTGCAACGCTCCGTTCCGTTTAAACGGAAGAAATTATTTCAGCGTTTAATAGAGAGGTGTGACCGTTTTGCGTGCGAAGTGCCGTCTTCCCCGTGCCCGTTTCGTATACTCACTAAAAACCATCTTCAGCTCGCTGTCTTCTGTCGCTCGCTGTGTGGTTTGCCGCTCACCGTCTGCTTTGTTAAGGTCGCTCGCTATCTCCTTCGTGTCGCTCGCTATCTCCTTCTGGTCTCTCGCTATCTCCTTCCTTCGGGTCGCTCGCTATCTCCTTCCCTCGGGTCGCTCGCTGATCGTTGTCTCCTTCGTGTGGTCCGCTGTTTTATTTCGTTCGATGTCTCCTTTCTTCACTGTATCTTTTCTTCCCTGCTTTGGTATCCTCTGTGTCTCGCTTGCTATCTTTTCACACCTTCAAAATGCACGGTAACAAAACGGAACGGAGTTTTACCATTCTACCGTTCCTAGGAACGGTCTAAGTGCGAAACGGAAACGGTACGGCAACGGAACGGGAACGGTAAATATCGTTGCACGGAAATGTAACGGCAACGGAACGGGAACTTTTCTATGCCCCCTACTGTATATAATTATATGTACATGAGCACAAACAAGATATTCTAGTACAAGTACATGTACATGTATCACTAGCATTTCCTCTTACCCTTCACAAATCTTCTTAACTCTTGAACGCAGTTGGTCTCCTTGGAAGAAGAGGATGAACACAATCTTGTAGACTTGCTGGCCCTGGGAAGGAGAGAGAGAGAGAGAGAGAGAGAGAGAGAGAGAGAGAGAGAGAGAGATTCAGATGTTATGGTGGAAAAAATGCATTTACATGTACATGTACATGCACTTCAGGCTGGATGTCAATCAACTATTCATTTCTGGAATCATCCAACTACATGTAATACAAAACTGTGTTTTTACAAATACAGGTACATGTACATGTGCAAACTTTCCCCTCCATCTCCCCCCCTCACAGTGGTGGGATCTTCCAGAGGCTCAAAGATCTCTGCCTGTCTCAGGAACACATTTCCTCGACATGCCCTCCACAGCACCCGCTCAAAGACAGGCATCCTCTCCCGGGCAATCACGCCTGTCACAAATGTGAAGCGTGTCTGGGGGCCAGCCTGGGGGGCCACCTCACTGTCAGTGTCAGCAGCCTGCAACAGGCCTGCACGTGAGGGCAGAGAGAAGGAGGAACAGAGGAACAGAGGAGGTCAAATACAAAAGTGCAATACATGTACAGGCACAGTATACATGTGCATGTACATGTACACGTGCATGTACATGTGCATGTATATACAGTACATGTCAAAAAAAACTTCCCATAAACGGCCCGTTCAACGGACCGCCCGTTCCCGTTCCGTTCCCGTTCAATGTCCGTTCGACATCCGTTCAGTGTCCGTTCGTCGCCCGTTTGATTCCCGTTCATTTTGAATTACCGTTTAGCGCCCGTTCAAATGGGTGCTCCACGTGTTGGTGTTGGCGTACTGCTGAGGCAAGCGTGCGTTTGTAATGCCACTAGAGTACATTGGGAGCATCTCCTGGTTACCTACGAGCGGACAACTATCCAAAAAAGCTTTGGATGCCGTCTAGCAGTGCACGGACACTCCTCTTTTAACACGCGTAGCAGTACAGTGCGTGTATTCTTGAGTGTGTGGCGGTCAAACAGGTAAGCGAGCAGCTAAGAGCGGCGCACCTTAGTCCTCACGTCTTCAGTCTTCACCCCCGTACTGTTTCCTTCTGCTTCTTGCATTCCCCAGAGTGAAAAATAACCCGCTTACGCGTACGGACATTGGACGGTTCGAAATAAACGGAACGGGCACGGAGCGGGCAATCCCCGTTCAGAGGCCGTTTGACATCCGTTCAACATCCGTTCAGTGTCCGTTCGTTCCCCTTTTTTTCTAAACGGGCGCCCGTTGAACGGGCCGTTTATGGGAAGTTTTTTTGACGCATACTGTACATGTAGGTCCCAGCATCCATGAGTTGAAATACATTGTAATTTCCTATTGGGCCCAAAGCAACACAGAACATGTGGTCATGAATCTCCTTTCCACAAACTATCACTGTTGGACTGTTTTAAATGCTTCCTATGCTGTGTTCAAATACATGTACATGTACTGTATATTCCTAGCAGATCCATTGCTATGGAAAGTTGCATTGTACATGTACACGTACATGTACATGATTGTGTACATGTACACTGTACATGTACAGATTGCTTGCTACTCCAGTACGCTGCCATAAGTTACATGTACATGTACATGCATGTACATGTAATTCCAAGAGAACAGTAAAAGGTGCACACACTTTCACCTTGACCTCTTTCTGCCTCATCTGCAGGGTAGGGTATCTTCTGCTGCTGCTGCTCAGGAGACAGGATGTAGGACTCAGCCTGCGGAGGAAAGGGAGGAGGAAGCACATGTACAGTACAGTACATGTACATGTATAAGTACAGATACACCAATACACGTACATGTACGTACAATGCATACATGTACACTGTATGTAGAACTATGGATGCATTTGCAGCAACCATAACCTGAAGGCAACAAATCCCCGGCCTCTCACTACCTCGACACCACATATACATGAATAATCACTTATAGAGACAAGGCAAATGCAAGCAACGACACCCGAAGACAACTCCTTTTTTCCAGAGAAAAAGAAGAGCTGCCTCGGGCGGGACTCGAACCTGCGATCTTCTGCGTTCTAGGCAGAAGATCGCGGAAGAAGCTGTCTTTGATGTATACATGTACATGTATACATCAAAGACAGCTCCTGCTCCTGCCCTCCCTCACTACCTCTTCGAAGAAGACCTGAGTCTTCTGCAGAATGTGCTGCAGCTCAATGAGGTCGAGGAGGTTCCTCTTCAGCGTCTCCTTGTTAGTATTGATCTCCTTCACCTCTGCCTCCAGCACCTCGAACTTGGCCTGGGAGGGGGAGAGGAACAGAGGGAGGGAGGAGAGGAGGAGGGAGGTAGGTCAAGGGGAGAGTGGATGGTGTACCTACACATGTACCACAGTACATGCATGCTATACATACAGTGTAAATGTACATCAATACATGTACATGTACATGTATATGTGTACAAGTACATGTATATGTACATGTACATTTACATGTACATGTACAATCTGTACATGGATCGAATGACATGTGTATAGCACACTAGCCAAAGATGAAAGTACCACAGCCAGTCAACTGCAAGCAGTGACCTCTGACTTTTCATAGCTGCATGTGTACATGTACATGTACATGTACATGTATGGTACATACACATGTACATGTACATGAACATGCATAGTGTGCTACAGAGCACAGAAAGAGTGAGAGGACAAAGAGAAGAAAGAAAGGAGCACCATGGGGAAGTGCACAATCACGTATGAACAGTGTACACACACATACAGCACATGTACAGTATCATACACGTACATGTACTGTGCAGTACCTCGAGATCGATCATGTCCTGAGGGTCAGGAGCTGCCACATTTCCACCAGGCACTGGCTCAATGGCAGACTTCTCCAGCTCCCCCTCCAGGAACCCTGGAGCAGCAGAGGAGGGAGGGGTCACTGTGCCTCCACTCAACACGTGGATGTTAATGAGTGGCACATGTATACACATGTACACATACATGTACATATACACATACATGTACATATACACATACATGTACATGTACACATACATGTACATGTACACATACATGTACATGTACAACTGTACATGTATCTTGAAGACTCAAAGCAGACATCATCCGTAATTAAAGAACAAATTTCAGGCCACAAGCTACACATGTATATACATATACATGTACATGTACTTACATACATGTATATGTGTACATGTACAGGCATATAAATGTGATATACATGCACATGTACATGTACTTACATTTTTTAAATTTTTAAATATAATACATGTATATGTACAATGTAGTTGACATTGTATATGTCCATAGCACATGTAGACATACATGTACATGTATACATGTACCTACATGTACATGTACATGTACAACTGTATCACACAACTGATGACGGATGGTCCTACTGCTGTTGCTACTTACGCAGTCTCCTCTCCATTTCATCACATCTACGGACTTCGTTAATGAACTTCCTTTGGAATGCACTGACCTCAGGGTTAAGCTGGTGTGTGTGTGTGTGTGTGTGTGTGTGTGTGTGTGGTGTGTGAGTGCATACAATTATATTTACGGTAAACAAAAGAGTGCTACACATCGTACCAGTGATCACATGACAACGAGAACAGCTGCACACTGATGTGGGAATCAATTGACCTCAACATAATTATGCCTAGAATAATGCAGCCTTCAGCCAGGCTTGGGAATACTTTCAGAGAACTGTGAAAAACTGGCAGCCACCCGGGATTGAACCGGGGCCTCTGACTTTAGCTGTCAGTGCTCTACCACCTGAGCTACATGTACATGTACATGTACATGTACATGGATATACATACATGTAGCTCAGCACTCTATACACATTACTGTGTACATGTACATGTACATGTACAGTGGTATGCTCTGGAGATTCAGAGAGGACCAGATGCAATCTCAGGAGGCTTTCACTTATGGGATACGTGTGCACACATCTACATTTGTAGGTGTATAGGATGTTATGAACGCTGGAAGCTGATCTGGTAACAGTGGCAAGCCATTGCACAGCACTCTGCTATAAGTGTGCCCAACTGCTGTCACACTACTCCTGCTCACACTGCCACTAACACGTACAGCCAGTAAACTACAAGCTGAACAGTTGAGAGATAGACATGTACACACATACACATTACATGTACATGTACTGGTACATGTATAGACCTTTTTCACGGAGACATGTTGTCACTGAATAATGATGAGATAAGGCTGGAAGTAACATGTGCCACGCCTCTTGGTGGGAAAGCTGACACGTGTTGTATTGCGAGTATGATAGACGAGCGAAGATGGTAAACTGTTGCGTTGTTGGATGCACAGAGTACGTTGGGAAGGTAAACTCTTTTAATGGGACTTCCTTTCTATCAGTTCCCGATGGCTGATCGAGGTAGAGCAGCAAAATGGGCAACAGCTGTGTGCAGGGACCATTGGGAACCGAAAGCACACATGAGGATTTGCAGTGAAAGTAGAATGCAGTAGGAGTTAGAGTGGCCAGATTGTAACGTTCCTGATGTGCCCACTTTGAAAGTAATTGTAGGCTTCTAAGCTCTTCCACTGCATCAGTTCACGCCTGGTGTGAACTCCGGGATGCTCGATGTAGTAGAAAAATATGTTGCCATACTCCTCCACCAGCCATTTACTCACGTCATCTACAAATTTACCACCGTTTTGTTGGGCGTATGGGTCTTCTTCTTCCGCAAGGTCTAGCAGCTGTAGCTTTGCTATGTACCTGCGCTGGGCGATTGGGTTAAGAGCCTTGAAGTACTCATTCATGATCTCTCCACATACTATCTTTCCCACCAAGAGGCGTGGCACATGCTACTTCCGGCCTTATCTCATCATTATTCAGTGACAACATTCCTTCACACATCTCTGCGAAAAGGGTCTATACATGTACATGTACAGTGCATCTGAACTACATTTGTACATGTACAGTATGTGGATGATGAGTTCCAGCAGTAGTACTGCTCCAGCACACACAGGTAAGAACAGGGCTACTGTGTGTGGGAGGAATTATGCAGTGGGCACCTGATGGATACATAGCAAGCACTGTTGGCAACATACATGTAGTTAACCTGCAACCATGGACACAAGTCCATACATGACATTGCACATGTACATGTACATACATGAATAAATGAAGAACCACAACTCCCTAGGCCGCGAACAGCCCTCAGGCCTAGAGTCACCCAATGTGCAGGACGCGTTTCGGCCAGTACCAGGCCTCACGTGTACATGTTTATGTACAAACGAATTGGTTAAGTCCACCTTCTCTACTGACAAGAAAAAGCCCACCTAGCCCACTGCTGAAAACGATCTCCCCGTAACAGAACAGATATAGAACATAGAATCCTTTTTGTACGCGCCAGCCGCCCATCAGTGCCCCTTCCCCGCACTCACGTCTCTGAACTGGACCTTGCCCAACTCGCCCAGCTCCCGCACGCATGCATAGGCCGCCTCGGATTGGAGGAACAGCTGAGCTAGTGTCATCTGCTCAGAGCGGAACAGAGACCCCATGTCGGCTCTCCTTCGTCTCTTGCTCCTCTGCAAAACCAAGCAGAACTGCTGACGAACTGTTTGACTCGTGACTTCAAAGGTTCTGTTCCATGCATACACGGTACAGAACACAGCCTGTTAAGTCACGAGTCACGGCACGTGCGCGCATGAATTTACGTACGTTTACACCAATCTCGTGATTCAACGCTCGCTTGGCGAGGCATTAAATAAAGTGAACAAGAATGCTGTCCTGCACCAGGAGTGTGTGCACTTCCAACATTCACTCTTTAGTTTAGTACATACACTGGCTTCTGACACAATAGCAAGTGGTATTCCCTCTACATGCATCTTCGTACACCTGTAGAAGTGATATAGTCTATAAGATGATCATATAGTGTAAAGGTATAGTCAGTTGCTATGGCATACATGTACAACATCTGTGCTTTTACAGGGCCGTCGGAAGCGGGGCGGCAGGGGCGGCCTGAGCCGCTCCACGTTTGAAGGCGAGGGAGGCGTGACCCCTGATACTTCACGTACCGTCATGCAGACGCACACGGACCCAAACTACTGGCCCGAATATTTTCGCGCTTCGTGCAGAAACACTTTCGACCGCTGCGCGTCCTTTATTCAGGGCCGTAACAAGACCCTTCCCCGCCCACGTTTACGCATTTCAAGCGCGCGCTCGCGTCACTCAGATAAAAAAGGACATTGTTCCTTTCAAAGACCTTTGTCATGGGAGTTGCAGATGTATGTAAATTGTACTCTCATATACTACAAATGATATCATCACAGCTGTTTTGGGCTGTACTGTGGCCACATGACAAGGAAATGTTGTGATTGTGTAGTACTTGAGAGTGAAGTATGGACAAGGTTACACAGGTGCAACTCACATGACAAAGGTCTTTGTTAAAGGAACAATTCTGTTTTTGCAGTGCTTTAACTCGTACTCACGGTAGTAACTGCTGCGTTCTGTGCTGCAGAGTCACGCCCTCTCGGTAGTTGCTCACTATGATGTAAAACGATGAAAGGCGATTAGGTCTTGCAATAGTACCCAGGATTGCATCAGCAGCTATTTTAGAAGGCATAAAATGTCATTACACCTTTCATGAAAAGTGCATGGGAGTTGGAACAATGGTTATACTGCATGGAATCAAAAAGTGGGGAAGAACTCCTCCCTTGTTCCCAACCCCACTTTGAGATCATGACATTGCACCTTCCTCCTGAAAGTGGTCCCTACCCTCCTCCTGAAAGTGGTGGAATATACCGAAGGGGGCATGTTCAGCCCGTGTAGATTCAACAACCTCCTGTTGGCGCACACATAGAAACTGGGCTATATAACGTGGAGCACAAAGAGAGAAAGAGTCAGAAAACACCCCAGCAAAACATGGAGTGTGTATCTTGTACAAGCGCGGCTGTACGTGTGGTCAAATGTCGCAAATATTTTCATCAAAGTATCTTCGCCTGGAAATGCCAATTATAGCGGAAAGAACTAGAGATCGTCCACTTTTAGCTAGCCCATTCGAGGTCCGTATACAACGCCTTTTTTTTATAAACAGCCTTTCGTTCTCCTAATAAACCATACCGTTGGGGAGAAGTATTGCCACGGTATACCTTCGTTTTCAGCCCTATATAGAACTTTAACGACAAACGGTATCCTAAATAGGCAATGGTCGGACCTGTTTTTGCTCGGCTCGACCGGCTAAAAAAAGGCAGATTCATATTTCTGATGAGAAGCAGCGACCATGCACGTAGTAGAGAAACTATGAATCTCACGAAGAACAGCCGCCTGCAGTTCGTGGCTGTGCAATACAAGTCCTGAAAACGGTTGATAAGACAAAGGCGACACTCGTATTGGGTGCATGAGCCTAAAATGAAAGCATTGAATTTTGTAGTCATTTATATACATAAAAGTTATTATACTCAAAATTTAGGCACAGTAGCTACGCCTATATTATGTGCTGTAATTAGAGCTTTGCATAATCAGTTGTTGAGTCATGACTCTTTGATATTGCTTGAGTGATTGACCTGTACAGTTGTACAATACAGACTCTCCCTTGGACGGTATTCATAGATTTGTTCCACTGGAATACAGCCCGGAGAACCTGGTTTCTGTTGACAATGTGGACACCACTCATGCGAGCTCACACCAAAGCCAGGAATGCCAAGGCTCTTTCTGTAAACGTACGTTGCTCCTAAAGTCGCAATGTGTATCACATTAGCGGCAAACTTTTCGACTCCTGTGAACTTGGTAACTATCATAGGATGGCATTTGGTTTCACCGTATGGGATAGTCCTTGTGTCTGCAGTGCAGGTTAGGCCGAATACCTTTCCGTCCACTTTTCGAGCTGTGAACTCCAGTCCACAGCGGTGACACACTCCCTGACGAAACTTCAAAACAAACGACTCGCAGTTCACATGAATGCTCTTAATCGACATCCTGACCTTACTAGCGGTTGCTGAGTGTGGTAAAAACACAATTGGTGGATCAGGGGGATCGTGAGTTCGGCCGATGACTTCACATAAAGCATCTAAAAATGCTGCCTTTGTCAGTTCTAGTTTTCTTTGTGGCCACTCTTGTACGTCATCCAGTGGGTCTTCCGTAGCAATAACGATCATGGCGTGGAATATGTCTCTGCCAAAGAAGTGATGTAAGACCTGAAGTTCTTCGAAGATGTTATAGTCCGCTTTCTGGAGCCGTCCGCGTGAGGGAATAAAGTAAAGGATTCGAGAAAAGCAAAGATTCATAGAGTTTTGAACTTTCACCACTCTGCGTAGAATGGAAAGATTTTTCTGCTTGCAAGACTCGCCCTCACCGCGGTTAGTTGGAGCAAATCCTTCCACGTCCAGAACGCGAAACTTGGTTCCGTCCAATTCTCCGCTTTCGTCGCTGAGAAGTTCACAAACCGTTGTCGTAGATTTGGTTGAGTCTTCCTTTCCTTCTTCGAAGTACTTTGGCTCGCCATCCTCTCCGCTAGGAACCAACAGGTATCCCTCGTCCCCTTCCATCTCCCATCGGCGAATGACCTGCTCTGCTGAGTGGCTGTTTAAAAGTTTGTTTCCTGTTGTACTTTTCCCCATGCCTGTTTTTCCGAATAGAAGGACATTGAAGTATCCGTTGTCGACTCTCTCTTCCGGTTCTGGTGGATAGACGTTCCAGTCGGAGTTGGTATTGGAAGTAGCGTCTGACCCACCCTCGAAATAACACGCCGTAGCGTTGTCGCTCGAGTTGGTTACGTTAGTATCCATGAAGAATCGAGGAGTCACTGCACTAAGACCCTGTGTTGTTAGTTATACGTACATCCGTAATGAGGATGGTCGTGCAGATTTTTGCGTAAAAGTGATGTAATTGCCATGATTCTATCATGGGACCATAGATAATGTAGTGTGTAATGTAGAGTCTAGCAGCTAGGAGTTTTTGAACAGTAAGCTAGATGACCTGCTGTCGGTGTAACGGTATAGTAGTCGTTGTGTTCGCTGTGACTACAAGCGCATTTGCACGAACTGCTTGCCGTCAAGAAAGCAGAGATGCCAAAATACCGTTCCAAATTAGCGGACTCTCGGACTTGACCAGTCAACGTCACCTCCCTCGAATGAGGTACTCTCTTCATCGCCATTGCCATCGCCATCGCCATCGCAGGGCACGTCGCTATCTCCGACTGATCTACCATTGTCAGTGCCAACACCATCGCAGGGCACATCAGCGCCACCTCTGCCGCAGCGCGAAGAGCAAGTACCTCCCCTCCCTTCCCCAGAGCCACTCTCTCCGCCACTGTTTAAGTGGGGAAAAGGAGAACGATGTGTTGATGGCCCTGAATTTTGTGCTGCCACAACGGCAGCTTACAAGGAAACTAGGTCATGGCGTCGGAATATATCTCTTGTTCCAACTGGTGCTGTTGAAGAGTCATTTGTAGATGAGCTTACCAGATTATTCGAAGCATTTACACAAGCCATGGCAATGGAATGTATCGCCCTTAAGGCTGCAATGACTGCCCCAGTACTTCTACTCCAGAAACCATCCTGAAAATCAAACACCATGCAAAGAACACAGCCGGTGCCTTAGCAAGCAATTAATTCTCTGGAAGGAGGGTAGGATGAATGATCTTATCCAAGTGGGAAGAACAATTCAGAAATATATACCTTCCAAATTATAGATCTTTCGAAACAAGTGAATCATGTCTGGCTGTAAGGTTTGCACATCTCATGTCCTCTGGGAAGATTCAAGGTGCTCAATCTTCAACTGCTGTCAGAGGACTCCAGCAGCAGCCTTTTAAACCCTTCCAAGATTGTGGAGGTTCCCGGAGGTACCAAGAGATCTGTGATGGAACTCCTCAAAGAAAAGCACCCAGATAGCCAACAAGCCAGTACTGATTCACTTGCAGAATGTTCCCTCTCCTGGCCCTCATCCAATCCAGGATTAATGAATCATCCATTTGATCTGCAGCTCTGTGTACAAAAGGGGGTGCCGGGCCTTCAGGGATAGATGCTGCAGGTTGGAGATGCCTATGTTGTTCCTTTGGTCGCTCTTCCTCTGACTTGTGCAAAGCCTTAGCTCACATGGCTCATCATCTCTGCACCTCCTATTTGCACCCTGAAGGTGTAGAAGCATACAATTCTTGTTGCCTGACAAATCCCCTGGTATTTGACCAATTGGTATCTGTGAAGTTGTTAGGAGAATAATTGGAAAGGCTATCATGGCCTTATAGTCAAGGATGACATCATGCAAGCCACAGGCCCAACTCAACTCTGTGCTGGTCAACTAGCAGGTTTTGAAGTAGGAGTACACGCTCTGCGTTCTCTCTTTGAGAGGTTCTCTACAGAAGGAGTCTTGTTGGTTGACACCACAAATGCATTCAATCAACTGAACTGACAGGCAACCCTTCGTAATACTCAGACTATTTGTCCATCATTGGCTCACATCTTAATCAACTGCTATCAAGATCCCGTAGCAATGCACATGTCAAATGGCAAAATTATTTGGTCCAAAGAGGGCACAACACAAGGCGACCCCCTCGGTATGGCCATGTATGCTCTAGGGGCTACACCTCTATTCAGAAAGCCCAACCAGAAAGGTGCCAATACTACCCAGATATGGTTTGCAGATGACTCAGCTGCAGCTTTCCGCCTCACCAACCTTTGTGAATGGTGGGATAGCCTGGGCCCATGCTTTGGGTATGAAGTCAATGTCAACAAGTGCTGGCTAGTCGTCAACCCCCACTTAGTCGAACAAGCACACAATGTGTTCCCCAATACAGGCATTCAGATCTCAGACAAAGGTCGCCCTTATCTTGGGGCAGCCATAGGTCAACAATGTTTTGTTGACGAGTTTGTCTCCTCCAAGGTGTCTGGCTGGATAAAAGTGCTGGACACACTCTGTAACACTGCTCAATCCCAGCCACATGCTGCCTACTCAGCTCTCGCACATGGTGTCATGTCCAAATGGGGACTTATCTTCAACGCACAATTCCAAACACGTCACACCTATTCCAACCCTTGGAGGAAGCCATTTGTCACAGGCTGCTACCATCCATCACAGGCCAAACAGCTTTGAGTGAAGTAGTACGGACAGTCCTTGAACTTCCAGTCCACCTAGGAGGGCTGGGCATATACCAAATCCAGCATCTTAATCCCAACAGGCCTATGAAGCAGCTGTACAAATTTGTTCTCCTCTGCAAGAGGCTATTTTACAACCAGAAGAAAGTTCATATATCTCTTACGCTTATGAACAGGCCATTGGAGTGAAACGTAACCTAAGGAGCCAAAATGAGTTAAAGAGAGAATCTTTAATGAGTGAAGTTTTCCCAAGTTTAAGTCTCTCTTTGACCCTAATCAGTCAACGTGGAGCTTCTGCCTGGCTGACTGCCCTACCAATGAACCAACACAACTTCTGGCTCCATAAAGACATTACATTCATACATTACAGTCATATAGCTACTCATAGCTCACCCAGGCTGAACTGTCAAGTCTTGAAGCTGCTCTTGTCACCGAGCCAGACCCCCGATTTACAAGGGTCTGGCTCGCGAGACTAGCTTACTGCATGGTAAAGACACACACAGCTTGTTTGCCTTTATCTAATGGTGACAAACAGCAGAGTGCCCATTACTTTTATCAGTACATGATTGCAACTTCTAGTCCTACCACATGACACTGTCTTGCAAACTTCCTCTAATCCACTCAGCCACTTTCACTTCTCCTTTTGCTTCCCACACTTTCTAATATCAGTGTGTACCAATATCCTGTTTTGTGCACACCACGGCACTCACCATTAGCCTTGGCATTTTCTATGTGGGTGGGGCTCAGTCGTGGTAGGTGGGGCTAGGGTCAGAGGTCAACGGATTTGCGTTTGCGCTGGGGCTAGGGTCAGAGGTCAACGGGCTGGCGTTTGCGCTGTACATCATGGCAATTACATCACTTTTACGCAAAGTTCTGTCCGACATGTTTTCTTCCCTCCCCCTTTTCCTGCGCACACTGCGTGCGTTGCGCAAAATACGTATGGCTCGCGAGACTATGCTCAGTTAATTTTGAGAAGGGATAAACAGGCAGACAAATGCAGAGAGAAGAAACAAGGAAAAGGAAGTGGAACTGTACAAGTGCATAATAAACCAAATAAGCTGTTAAAAAATAGAACAATAAACAAGCAGCCAATTGCCAAAACTGTTTGAAATCAGTGAGCTTAGTGTCCACCTATAAAATGCCACAGAGTTCAGGCACCGCAGCGAGGCGACACCCGTGACTCAGAGATCGCCCGGTCGATGAGAGGGTAGCTTGATATGAGGGCTCTGCCTGCTGAAGAACGTGATCCACGAATAGCTTGAATGGATGATTGAAGTAGTGAAAAAGACAGTATACATCTAAGCCAGCACATTGTGGAGCTGTAGGCTTGATCCCACTTGTCTGCAAGGAGGAGGCTATGCGTTTGTAAGTAGATGTAGCAATATGCCCCAAGACCTCCAGTACATGCCAGCACAATTCGTGAGAAGGAGGCATGCTCGGTCTCCAGGATTCTTTGCTCATACTCTCTTTTCTTCTGGTTTTCGTGTTTGCGATAGCAAGAAGAAGGGTTACAATGCCGGTTAGAGGGAGCTAAGGGGTTAAATACCTTGATGTCAAGGTAGGTTTGCTCATAACGACCCCCCCATAATCTGTTTGCAGCCACATCCAAACGTGCACCATCTTGCAAATTGGCTGTGGCTTGAAAGAGGTGCTCTTCAGCTAATGGTTGCAGGTGGGGTTCGATGGAAATGTTATTGCACACCTCAGAGAGGAGATTTGCAGTGAGATCCCGAATCTCATTATGTCTCAGAGATGGAAACCCCCCATAGGGCATGATAGAGCATGTTCCACAGAAAATTGATGGCCACAGTCGCACTTTCTGGTGTCCGTGCCAGTTGCCATCCGTACCGCAAACACGGAGCATCATGAAAAGCCCCTTTGTGCAAAGCAAAGCCTAATTCTGAAATGGGTAGGGCAGTCCGCCAGCTTGAGGCTCCTCTCTCTTGAGCTAGGGACATTGACTGTTGAAGGAAATTAGGAAGAGAATTAAGACAGAAGTTCTTTCAAATTCCAGTGAACGTCTCTCTGTGTGGATTTCAGTTTTGGCCTGCTGTTGTTATGAGGCAGTTAGAAGAGACATGGGTTTAGAAACCTTGAAGAGTCATAGAGACAAAGCTAAGCTTAGGTGGTGGTACAAACTAGCATCGATGCTAGTAAGGAGGTATCGAGGTGGCTTTTTAATCAGGAATGGAAGGTGAAGCCACGTAGAGGAAGACAGAGGAAGCCTTGGAATAAGTATGTAGATGAATTATTTGATGTGCTAGGATTGCATAAGGGAGAATTGTTGGATGATATTCAGAAGGGGCAATGTCCATTAAGCCTGTTTTTGTCAAATGTGAATGAATGTGTAAGTAATAGGAAAAGTAAGGAATATGTGGAAGGATTGAATAGCAAGGTTAGGTTAGAGTTGTATAAAACATTTGTTAAGGAAGTAGAGTTCAAGAGGTACCTTCATGGGGTTAGTGATGCTGGAACTAGACTGTTGTTTAAGTTTAGGTCAGGAACACATGGTTTGAATGAGGAGTTAGGTAAGCATAGGGGAAGGAAGGGCATGACTGAGTGTATTTTATGTGGCATTGAGTGTGAGAGCATTGTCCATGTATTATGGGAGTGTCCTGCTTACAAGGATAGTAGGAATGAGTTCATGGTTAAGCTTAGGGCCACATTAGGAGAGGCTTTTAAAGACTTTGAAGCTATTGAGAGGGATTCTTTTGCGTTAGGTTGTGAGCTTAAGCTTTAGACAGAGAATTTCGATTCTATGCTTGCTTCAGTGAAGGAGTATATAATCAATTTATGGGAGGTTAAATTATACGGAGAACCATGCTCTACCCAGCCTCAGTCTCAGTCCTCGGCTGGGGATCCAAGGGATGGCACTGTGGTTGGGGGGCAGAGAAGAGGTAGGTTTGGTAAGTGCAGTCACTCAGGGAGAGTGACAGGTAAGCTATCTCCATGTATAACCAACAATTTGTTATGTGTACGTTCACGTAAAACTGGCTCCACCTGCACTGGGCGCGTTGTCAAAGGCAGGATTGCTAGGGCAGCCTCTTGAGTATATATTTTGTTCCTCCCAAGCCTCAAATGGGATTTCAGGGATCTGCTGGGTAATACAGACTTTCAAGGGTCCAGAGATCCTTTGAGAGGCAGAGAGCGCCATGGCAGACTGTTTCACTGGATTCATTGAGCCAAGACCTCCGAGGCAACAAGTTGCATTCTTGATCATTAGAGGGTGGCCTTCCTGTCAAGGCAGGGATGAATTTGGTCCTGAGGGTGAGTTCCAAAGGATCTAAGATGCTGTTGATGTCTGGGATGGTTTGGAAAAGGTAAGTCCATTTGCTAACCAGACTATGTTCAGAATACAGTGTACCAGTATTGTTACAATCATAACATCCTCTGCACATGATAAAAGCATGAGTCAAACTTCATGGTGCGTGAAGAGTACATTGAGCACACACATACATGTCTATCATGTGCATTATGTAGTTGCATGAAGTTTGAAGAGCTATTGAGAGGTATATATACTGGAGGGCAGCTTGTAATGTGCCTAATACTCAATGCATCTACGCGACATGCACTTAGGCATTCTGACCCATTGTAGCAAGACTTGCACTTGTAGTTTTGCAACTGCAGGTAGTCATTATTAATCAGGATGATGCAATAGGTAGTCATCCAGCACCATGTATGATGTACACAGCAGATGTACAGGTGTGCCGGAGTCAGTACCACAGGTCCCGAGTCTGCAGGACCTAGACCAACGGTTGTGATGCTCATTATTCATAATGTACCTGCTGTGTGTGAGCGAATAACAGACATGCATACACATGGAGTAAGCGCTTAGTAGCTACTTTCTGCGTTTTCTTCTCTTCTGAGCCCGGCCCCACAGTTTATTACTGTTTCCACTTAGTACATAATGTAACAAGAAGCACGAGTTTGCGCATGTGCATTAAATCTCCTAGCATTTATTATCCTAACATTCATCCGTTCGAGTCATCATTATCAGTGGGAGAGTGCTTGGGTGGTGCTGGTGTGAATGTAGTCAAAGGTAATGAGATTGTAGACCACCATTTTGTAGGTTAATGGGAATACAACATAGACAGACCATGAAGTGGCCTATATAGAACTGTAAGAAGATGACTGTTCTGTTGCTCCCATATCATAAACAATTGGGTTTTTGTAGATACATGCAATGAGCAACAAAAGTTAATTTCACTATTTCTAATTGAGATGTTGCTGTTTCAAACTACATAAGTGAGTGCAGTAATAAGCATAGCAATCTGTGAGGCCCTTCCCCAAATTTATCTACACACCTGTTATAAGTATGCCCATTATACGTATCAGGTGCCCTATACATGTACCTCTTCTCCAGGCCCCTACGCAGGATTCTTAAAAGGGGGGTTCGATAACTTCTTTGGCAAATTGCTGATAATGCGGTCTATCCTGAACTACACACGCACCGTCAAGTGGCAGCAAAACCACGCTTTTCGCCTTCCAGGGCCGGCGCCAGCTTTTTTAAAGTGGGGTGGCCGTGAAGCAGGGTGTAGAACTCGAGTATGAACTGATACGCTGGCGAGAGTTGTGGCGCACGAAGCGCGCCCTAGTATAGGGGGGTCTGGGGGCATGCCCCCCCAGAAAATTTTTGAATTTTAGTCATGCTGAGATCGCATCTAGAGCAATTTGGGGGTAATACTGCAAGAGTAAATTGCATGTTAGTTTGTACGGCTAAAGTTAGTGAGCAACTGTACATGCATGCAACATAGTAATTTAGATCTAGTGATGGCAGAAAGCTATTCGCTTGAAACCAAACGTATTAGCGGCTATGTCCCTGTTCAGAGGTGAAAGCGGCTGCGAAGTTACGTCTGATAGCGTGCTCTCTGAAAGAGAGGAAACGGCATCCACGCACCTTTGCATCTGGAAACGTGACTAGGAACACCACGCCTTCTTCTGTAGCATGCGTAAGAATCTGCACGTGCATACGACGCGATAATCGCCTGGCAGCGAATTGAACTTTTCGAGGTGCCGACTACGTATCTGGGCTTGAAGATATCGTAATATTGGGGGAGGGGGCCAAAAACTGGGGCGGCCATGGCCTGTGGCACCGGCCCGCCTTCACAGTTCATCGATCCCAGAACTGAGCGGTAATCAGCGTAGCCCCGTTGTGCATCGTGAACTGGTCCCTGTAGAATTCGCCGGGCGTGAGGTGAAGCTTCCCGGAGTTCTGCACAGCTTTCTAACGGCAATTAAGGGTATGCCTGCGGAAAGGGGGGTTCGTCCGAACCCCCCCGAACCCCCCCTGCGTACGGGCCTGTTCTCAGTTTAGCAACCACAAGTCTGTGCACACAAAGTGGTATATATATATAGCACTCTTTCATGTATGAGTAACATAGAGGATGGCCTTTGTAAATAGAAGTACTCTAGCTCTCCTGCTAGAGGTTTGGATGCTTTAAAATGTTAGTAGTACATCGAACAGAAGGAATTTTGTCAACATTGATGGCAAAGGTGGATCTGATAATGAAAACTTTTTCAGAGTGTATATGCAAATCTCTTGCATTCATCACTAACAACTCATGACAGTTGAAGAACAGTCCACTTTTGATTTAAAATCACAGTACTAAATTTAATGTGACATCACATGTGCAGTTTGTTCAATTCACTGTATCTCACTCTCACACCAGCAAACTGAAGTATGGGAATAGTAGTTGACTGCGGTACATGCTGGTTTGTCTTTTGCTTGTGTTTAGAATCTTACTGTTGCATTGCATGGTCCCTCTCCATCACTGAACAGATGACTCTTTTAGATGACAGTTTAGAAACGCTTCTGTTGTTCCCAAGCATAAGCAACTGAGTGTTTTTGGATACATGAAGAAACAATGAAAGTGTTCAGTATTCATGATGCTGTCCCAAGCCTACACAAAAGGTGCAGTAAGTCACAATTCTGTGCATGAAGTGGTATAAATAGCACTATGCCATGTACTGCATTTTAGTTAAGAGCAGTCCAGAGGATGGCCATTGTAAAGAGTGGTACTCTAGCTCTTCTGCTAGTGGTTTGGATGTCTTGGAATGTTAGCAGTACATCTGATAAAGGGCATTTTGTCTACATCGATGGCAAGGATGGATTTGATAATGAAACATGTTTGATTTCAAATTCTTCAGAGCATATGTGCAAGTCTCTTGAATTTGTCGCTAACAACTTACAGCAATTGAAGAACAGCCCACTGGTGATTGAAGTTCACAGTCCTCACCTGAACATGACATCACATGTGAAGTTTTTTCAATTCACTGATCTCACTCTCACACCAGCAAATACCAGTACTGGAATAGTAATCAACTGCAGTATGCCAGATGCTGGTTTGTATTTTGCTTGTATTCAGAATCTTACTATTTCGTCAGTGACTCTCCAGCACTGTGGAGTGCAGCATGATAGCTATGATGCAGAATCAAATACGGCTTTGTTCCTCAACTCTGCCTTGTACATTCTCAACTGCATCCACTTGAATATACGGTATGTAGTTCTAACACACTCCAATGGTACAGGTCTTTCTGTTCACAACACAAATGGAGTGGTGACAATTGAAAATTGTGCTCTTCACACCAACTCAATGAAGCATCCATTAACAGCTGGAGGGGGTGGACTAAACATTAAGTTCACTAGCTGTACCCCTTGCAACTGTACACAGTGTGAGAGTGTTGGTAGAGACGCCACATACACCATACGCAACACTACCTTTGCACACAACTATGCAGGTGATAAAATGAATGAAACAGTGAAATATTACACACCACATTCAGTTGTTCCAAGCAGTGGGCAAGGTGGTGGGATGTACATAAAAATTGGGTCTAATACCTCCAATAATGTTATACACATTGTTCAGTGTGTCTTCCAGCATAACCATGCAGCATACTGGGGTGGTGGACTTTACATCGGATATTTCGATAGCTCATCATACAACACTGTTATCATTAAGGACACTATGTTTAGAAGCAACTCAGCTAGGCTATGGGGTGGGGGACTCAATGCGGAATGGCTAAACTCTCCAAAAAACAACAGTGTTGCTCTTCACAACTCAGCATTTAGGGATAATGAGTGCACTCTCTACGGAGGTGGAGGAATTGCAATTGGATTAATGCTCTACAAGCAGTCTGATGTGAAGCAGATGGTCCCTGATTACAACTCATTCTTGTGCCAGAGGTGCAAATTCCATCACAACTATGCCAAAATGGGTGGAGGATTAGCTGTTTTCAGTACCAAACAACATGAGGCCCAAAACAACACAGTGCGTTTTGTGAAGAGTGTCTGGACAAACAACCATTCCCCAACAGGAGCTGCTGTGTACATCTCACCTGGTATCTGGGACTACACCAAACAAGGAGTGCTGTCAGATATATCCTTTTCCAACTGCACATTCTCTATGAACAAAGCTTCCCATCGCTCAGTCAAATTAAGCAATAGTACCAGAAAACGTATTTCAGGGTTCGGGACAGTATTCATCAGCCAATGTAAGGTGACATTTGAACAGAACATAGTCTTTGTCAACAACAGTGGTTCAGCAGTCTACCTGTCTGGTAGTGTGCTGGAGTTCAGCCAGCATTCTGAGGTAGAATTCACAATGAACTCTGGAATCAATGGTGGTGCCATTGCAATGTATGCATTTTCAAATCTTCACATTCACAACGACTCTACCTTCTGTTTTGTGAGTAATACCGCATCTTTATCTGGAGGTGCAATATTTTCTCAAACCCTCATCCCACAACTCTCTTACCAAAACTGCCTCATTCAGCCCAACTCCCCAGAGCACCCATTGACAAACACTGAATTTCACTTTATTAAAAACAGTGCTCAAAATGCTAACAGTAACTCAATATATGCAACCTCTTTTCATCCTTGCAAGAAATACTGTAGTGACACACATGTTTCATCCCCTCAGGACATTCTGGCTTGCATTGGTGACTTTCACTTTGATGATGGGAATAACAGCAACTCCTCATTAATTGCCACATTCCCAGTAAATTTCAATGTGTCACAAAACCTTCCCTTTGAAGTGATTCCAGGCTCGGAATATTCTTTAGCCATAAATGTCACCGATGAAGCCAGCAACAAAGTCTCAGACGTAGTCTACAGAGCTTCCATAAGGTCAAAGGGTGGTGGTGTTATGGTAGACCCTGCATATGGTCAAGTGTCTCACAATAAAATTAACGTCTTGGGAACTACTAATTATTCTGCAAGCTTGATGTTGGAAGTATATGATGTTACTTTGATTTTGGACATAATGTTAGTGTCATGCCCACCAGGATACTCTCACAATAACCAGAGTGGAAGATGTGAGTGTGCAGCAACAGAGTACTTTGGTATAGCAAGGTGTGATCCTAATGCTCTATTAATCAATGGCTTTTGGATGGGATACTGTGATGAAAGTGACATCACAAAGCTCTGCACAGCATACTGTCCATATGGATTCTGCTCATATAATACTACCAAAAGGTCATCCTCCTATACACATACTCTACCAAATTCATCAGCTGAATTAGATCAATTCATATGTGGCCCCACAAGAACAGGAAGAGTGTGTGGCAAATGTGCACCCAATCACTCAGTCCATTTCCATTCCTGGAAGTACAAATGTGGTGAGGACAATCTGTGCCACTTGGGCTGGTTGTTCTACATTCTGTCAGAGGTATTTCCCCTCACACTCTGCTTCATTGCCATAATAATCTTCAACATAAGCTTCACACATGGCAACATAAGTTGTTTTGTACTGTTTGCACAGATCCTTGACTCTCTTTCGACTGATGCAAATGGTGCAATAGAATTCCCACAGTTTGTTGTCATGATTCGCCATGTACAACATTTTGTCTATCGTTTCTTTAACTTAGACTTTTTCAGCTTAGAGTCCCTATCGTTCTGTTTGTGGAAAAGTGCTACGGTGATGGATGCATTGGTGATGAAGTATGTGACTGTTGGTGTTGCCTTAGGCCTAGTTTTGTTAACGATCCTTATCAGCAGAGGAAAATGTGGAAAACTTTGTTACTTTCTGAAGATGTACAAGCCTAGGAGTGTCCTTATTCATGGTTTTTCAGCCTTCTTCATGCTGTGTTATTCCCAGTGCGCTCGAGTATCATTCCAAATCCTAAACAAATTCTGCTTGTTTTCCCAAGGTCTGTCATGTGAGAAGTCAGTTGTGTATCGTAGTGGGCACATGGACTATCTGGGTGCAGAGCATTTGAAGTATGCAACAACAGCCATCATTTTTCTGACTGTATTAGTCATTATTCCCCCCTTGCTCCTGCTACTCTATCCGCTGTCTTTTAAAGCACTAGGCATTTGCAAACTGAGCGAGTCTAAGATTGCCACTGTGCTGTGGAGAGTAATGCCTATTCAACTCCTGGATTCCTTTCAAAGTTCTTTCAAAGACAACCTGCGCTTCTTTGCAGGTTTATATTTTCTTTATCGTGCAATTGCGTTGGCTGCCTACGCATACTGTCGAACTCTGCTGCAGTTTTATACAGTTGTAGAACTGCAGCTGATCCTAATCCTGGCTTTGCATGCAATTTTTCAACCCTACAAGGAAAGAAAACACAACATAATTGATTCCTTGCTCCTCACTAACCTCACTGTCATCAATAGTATTACACTGTACAACTTCTCAGAAGCAGTGTATGGAAAAGGAGAGCAGCGATTTATGAAGAAGACTGTCATTATTACATCGACAATTCAAACTGTACTGATTTTTCTACCACTCATGTGTGTTATTGTTCTTGCAACAGAGAAGTTGATAACAAGGTACAAGAAGTGGAGGCTGGAGAGGGTTTCTGCAGGCGACAATGATGATGATCTTCCTTCTCTTCGTGACCCGAATGAGAGACATCCAACTGAGAGAGACCGATTAATGCCTTCTACACATGCTTGAACCCAAACACAAATTATTGTTACTTAATAGCAACTGATATTGCTGTATAGAGTGCTTATCATTAGTGATTTTGTATATTCTAGAGTGTACTGAGTGTTGCTTTAGCTTCTTCAAGTGTGTGTTTACTTATTTTATGCACAACAGCTCAGAGCATTACAGTCATACATGTAGCTCACATCACAATATACTCCTAACTGTGCATCTGGTGTGGAATAACCATAGCAACACTAGTCACACACAAACAATACCAAACAAAAGACAAGAAGATACAGGTGATAATCAGTGTGTGAATATTTGGTCCAATTCAAGTCCAATATTACTGAACATTGTAATTAATGCCTTCAATATGCTGCATTAAAACGGCTAATTCTGATTTCAGACATCCAAATTGTATTGAACTTTGACAATGACAGAGTGCAGTATGTTTGTTCCTCCATCACAACATGTGCCACAAATCTCTGATTGGTTACTAGACTAACATAGGCCATTATTCCCCAAAGTCTCCCTATTATTCTATTCCTTTATTCCCAGAATTATTCTTTCAAATCTTCAGATTATTCCCAATACTTCATCTATTATTCTTTACATGTTTCAGATTATTCTCAAAGTTTCTTTAAAACCTATTGCACAAAGTACATTACTCTGTTACACTTGCACATACATGTAGTATCCAAAGCAGACATGTTAAGAACATTGTTTTACTGAACCATGAGTGACACTTCACATATTTTTGCAGAGTGGGTGACACTGAGCCATTGTTTTCAACTAGGCCACATGGTATAATAGTAGCCTTGTCCTAACTTCCCATAGTGTCAAAGCTGTCAACCATGTTAACTGTCAATCCTTTCAACCATGTCAACTGCAAACCCTATTAACCCTTTCAACCTTGTAAACTCTGTCAACCATGTGAAGTCTGTCAACCTTGTACACTATATATGTCCAGGGTTTGGCTGTTAGCCCTATTTGGAACACTCATGTGACATATTTGTAACTGTTTGTATTGATGGTTCCTTTTTAGATTTTATTTTTATCTTCCTTCTCTTTCATACTTCATTTACTCTATTTTGGTCTAGTCATCTTTCTTTCTACTTCCTTTTCTATTGTGCCATTGCCATTGTTATACATTGTTACGTGCATGATGGTATGTGTGGAGTGTCTACTACAACTGCAATGTAACTGTCTTTTCAGTGGCTGTATATAGTAGTGACCTGAGGAAGACTAGTGGAGTCTAATCATCATAATCTTTCATGTGAAAGAGGAAATATAAAATTAGCTCATAAAATTAGCTCATTGAGCCATAGACATGAGACAGAGTAAAGTACTATCTACTTGGAGAGTGTACGCTGTCTCTCATTCACGTATCCACTTGTGGTGTTAGTATCAGCTCCTTCATCAAGTAGCATAGCATCTGTTGCTACATCACCATGCAAAGCAGCATCCCCCAGTTTCCTGCTCTACATCCAGTGAGTGTGAGTGTGTGGATGATTGATGGCACGTGTGGAGTGCAGTAAATACTAATGGCATACAGTACAGTCAATATCTGCATACTGATGAAACTTTACCTTGTAACAAGACTTCCCTAGGTGGTGCAGTAGCACAAGAAATGTGAAGGGTCAGTTGGATCTTGACCACATCCCCTACAGCTATTGTCAAATCTGTACTCTTCCATGCTTCATGCATTTGAGGTAAGGTGGCCCAATGGAGACTGACCAGACCAGTACAACTCCAATACTAGGCAAAGGCATAACACCTGATGCAGTAAAATAGTGACTGCTAGAAATGTTTCAGGTTATATAGTTAAACCACATCCCTTTGTCCATACACATGCTTACAGGCCAACGCTCTCCAGTGCACCACCTTCAACTTGCCTTACAGTACTTTTTACATTGACATGTATGTAAGTTGAGTAACTTAGTATTTCATGGACAGTGTAGAGATTAGGAATACCAACATGAAGCAATATCTATACATCATCAGTGAGGAGCAGGAGTACTACTGTAGGCGTATATATATAGCCAGCTCCTTCAGTTCAGAGCTAATCTACAAACAAATACGTCATCCTTTCTCCCCTTGACCAAGGCACATGTCGCAACGTGTTGCAGCATGCCACATTGGGTCTTGTAATGTGTGTATAATACTGTAACCACTATGCACATATACTGCACTCACCATATTATGTGGTGTGTCATACATGTACATGAACTTGTTGGGTGGTGGATCCACACTACTTCCTTGTGTGCTCGCTCCCTGGGAATCAGATATGTGGGATGGTACCTGTGGATCCTAGAGTGGGACAGACAGTATATTGATAGTATATTTCACCATATAGTGTAGAAAAAACACAAAAAACAAACAAAAAAGCAGGAGTGGGAGGCAAATATACAAGAATATACTATATTGTATACCCAACCAGTTTGCTTCTCTTTCTGTCTGGCAAGTCAGTAGTAGCCAAAGCATTGTCAGTGTAATCCTTGCATTAATAGGATGATGGAGAAATATGGAGAGGAAGAAGGGAGGAGGATAAAGGAGAGTGGAAGAAGGCAGGATGAAGAGAGTGAAGGAGGGAGAGAGGGCAAGGTAGTGGAGGGAGGAAAGTACTGTGCATGTTAGTAGGCACAGAGGGAGGGTGAGGCAGCACACATACACATAATCCTTGAAGGATTATTAATTTGTTTCTAGTTACCAACCATTCTGTTCTTGTTTTCTCCTTAGCTATATTTTCTAAAAATCTTCCTATCACTCCATTACTATTTTTGAGCTAATTATTCACTCCTTACTGACAAACAACACATGGCAAATCCAGATGTAAAGTTAAACCTTGTTAATAACAACACAACAGAGACTTTTTGTGCTTGGGTGCTGAAAACATGCTAAAAGTACCCTGCGTATTATACATTAAACATGTGACCCATGTGCACATGTACAAACAAACATATTTGCAATTTGTGTATAATTTGCTAAGAGCAAGTTATACAAAAATTTGGGGGTTAATTTAATTTATACACAAATTTTGTGTTTAACTACTACAGATATTCATGCAACATTTGAATACATTTGGCAACCTAACTTCCTACAAATTATATCAAAATAATTATCTCATCCAGCATTATTGACACACAAAGGCAAGAAGTAGAAGGAAAAAAAATTCTACATGCGGCACCAATCTCACTTGTGTGGCTTCCTCAATTGGCAGATTTGTGGTATGTTTACGAGCTGAAGAGGCTTCTGCCCAGAACATGTTTTGTAGCTCAATAGCATACTGCTCATCCTGTTGGGTGAAGCATGGAGAAGAAGGAGGGAGAGAAGGCAAGGGAAGGGTAGGAAGGAAGATGGGGGTGGGAGAAAAAAAAGAGTTTTGAATCCGTCATAGTGCTCTCCTGAGGGTATCCATTATGAACAAAAACAAGTTTAATAGTATCTGCTCTCCAACCCCCAAATGAAAATTCTTAGCAACGTTTTGCCCTTCAGTCTGTGTCAGTTGTGCCAGTCTGTATGCATGCATGAAAGGTGAAATGCTGCTAAGAAGTTTTCTTTTCATTGGAGGTTGAAGGGCACATACTATTTATCTTGTTTTCATTAGAGAATAACATATGAGAGGAAGTGAGTGGCAATGGACATAATTATTTAGTTAAGGAGTGACTGAGGAAGAAAGAGGACAAGGAAAGAGAAGACAAAAGCAGAGGGAAAGAGAACAGAAGGTACAGAATGAGGAGCAGTACACATGTGTACAATTACATGTGTACTACAGTATCAGTGACAGAGAATGGAGGGACAGGAGAAGGGCAATGACAAATATACAGAGAAGTTAACCATTTGTGTGATGTCCATGCCAAGTTGGAAAGTAGCAGTTACAGCAGCTGAAAAGCCTTCTGTGAAACCTTCTGTGTAAAAGTGGTCTTGCAGTTTGTGAGCATATTCCTCATCCTATTAAAGAATGTGTGTGTGTGTGTGTGTGTGTGTGTGTGTGTGTGTGTGTGTGTGTGTGTGTGTGTGTGTGTGTGTGCGTGTGTGTGTGTGTGTGTGTGTGTGTGTGTGTGTGTGCGTGCGTGCATGTGTGTGTGGTGTGTGTGTGTGTGTGTGTGTGTGTGTGTGTGTGTGTGTGTGTGTGTGTGTGTGTGTGTGTGTGTGTGTGTGTGTGTGTGTGTGTGTGTGTGTGTGTGTGTGTGTGTGTGTGTGCGTGCGTGCATGTGTGTGTGGTGTGTGTGTGTGTGTGTGTGTGTGTGTGTGTGTGTGTGTGTGTGTGTGTGTGTGTGTGTGTGTGTGTGTGTGTGTGTGTGTGTGTGTGTGTGTGTGTGTGTGTGTGTGTGTGTGTGTGTGTGTGTGTGTGTGTGTGTGTGTGTGTGCGTGCGTGCATGTGTGTGTGGTGTGTGTGTGTGTGTGTGTGTGTGTGTGTGTGTGTGTGTGTGTGTGTGTGTGTGTGTGTGTGTGTGTGTGTGTGTGTGTGTGTGTGTGTGTGTGTGTGTGTGTGTGTGTGTGTGTGTGTGTGTGTGTGCGTGTGTGTGTGTGTGTGTGTGTGTGTGTGTGTGTGTGTGTGTGTGTGTGTGTGTGCGTGCGTGCATGTGTGTGTGGTGTGTGTGTGTGTGTGTGTGTGTGTGTGTGTGTGTGTGTGTGTGTGTGTGTGTGTGTGTGTGTGTGTGTGTGTGTGTGTGTGTGTGTGTGTGTGTGTGTGTGTGTGTGTGTGTGTGTGTGAGAGAGAGAGAGAGAGAGAGAGATAGACAGAGAGCAGTATTTATGAACAATGCAAAGATTCCACTGATTCCAATAGAGATAACATCCCATAATTTCCGGGAATGACACATGATAGTGCATGCACACTGTGAAGTGCCTACAGGAGATCTAGCCTTAACCATGTGAATGCATAAACTTGTAGGTACATGTAGGTTTCTACTTTATGTACAACCATATTGCCCTACCTGCCTGAGCTGAAGTTTAGACAATAAATCAATGTGATGTACAGTGCACCAGCAAGATATTGTATCCTGAAGTATAGCAGCCATGTGGTGTACAAAAGGTAAGCACCTTGTTGTGCCTTTGAAAGTATAGCTTCAGATGGTAATAATATCAATGTCCGGCTGAACATTTGGCAATGATAGGCCCCAGCACTATGAACAATCTTAAAGCCAGCTCAATCACATTTTGTCTCTGGATAACCACATTATAAAGAGAAAGAGAGTGAACAAGCAAGCTAGGCAGTTGTATGTTACCAGCAGACCTTGGCTCTGGTACCCATAAAGTGTGCTTTCAGACACAAGCTTCTATTTAGCTTTTGTGCCTATGCTAACACGTTTGAGGTGAATGATCTATATGTTTACAGTGTACAGTATCATGTCCATGCAGCAATCATTTACTATCTACAGTGTGACAGCATACAAACCAAAGTAGATAATAGCCATGCATGTAAGTTCAGCAAGTATAACTATATCATGTTTCTGCTCACCCGCAACTCTCTCCACTTGTCTAGGGGTTTTTTGCTTTGAAAATATGTATGTGTAAAATACTATTTCATGCCTTCCATATGCACGTGAGCCTGAGGCCCGCCCCCTAGGCTGGCTAGCCTTAAAAATTATGTGTAAAATACTGACACTCATCAAAAGAGAGGATTTCTAATGAGTTTGTGAATATACATATGCCATTCCCTTTCCCCCCTACCACAAACACACACTGATACTCACCCAGATGTGTACAGGTTATGGCTTTCTAATTCCTGTGTTTGCGTAATTGTCAAAAAGTTAACACAATTTTTGACCCTTACCATTCCTTCTTGTAGAGCAATAATATCTGACTCATCCACATCAAATGCTTGTATGCTATCTCCATTGGAATCACATGAGGCATTGGCATCAGACAAGTTAGGTGATAGCTATATTGAATGAAAAGGGGAATGTTGCTAACAATGAAGCTATGTATACATAATGTGAAGAAATGTGAGTCTCCAACCAGGTCAGATTTCTCTCTCCCAGGCAGATCAGTAGTAGCCAAACTATCTTCTGTGGCAAGCTGTTCTGGAAGCACATGGATGTATTCTTCTAACTAATGGAGAAAGTGGAGAAAGCAACAGTGATAAAGATTGAACTTTACGTGAGAGAGTAATATCGTAAGAATTACTCTGCTGACACAGGTGAAGAAAGAAAGAAAGGGAAGATAAAGGCATCATGCACATAGAAAACAAATTTCACAAAGAGACAATGTGTATCTAACCAGTTGAAGTCTGTGTTTCCTAGGTTCATCTGTTGTAGCAAACATGCTTTGGTCTGAAAGTTTGTCCACACTCTCTTCAGACTGTTTGGAATGTGTGTGTGTGTGTGTGTGTGTGTGTGTGTGTGCGTGTGTGTGAGAGAGAGAGAGGGAGTTATTACTTGTGTATGTTGAGTATAGTGTTGATAGACTTCAGGTACACAAAGCATACATCATATAAGTCTCTTAATTGCCTTTTCATAGATGAGGGTGTCATTCAGCTCTAAGTGAACAATACTGTTCTCTCTGAAGAACTCTGGATCTGTAGACTTCATCATCATCTCTACCGATTCTGGAACCAGCATAGTGATGATGACTGATCCACTCCTCATGCTAAGGAGGAATATGGCACAGGCCCGCAGGTTGTATTTGTGAGCAAACCTTCGCCGTAATGCATCAATTTCTTTCAGTGACATAGATGGTGCACACTTCAGATGTGAGACCAACTTCTGGAAGCCTTCTGGTGGTTGCATGTACCTCTCTTCCTCATCAGCCTCAGAGAACTGCTCCAAGCTTGTTTCATCGAGAAAATGCTGCATCTTCAGCTCATACTCCTTCAGTTGCACAAAGAGGCTGCTAAGAGACAAGTCAGTGATGAGGTGACCCAACAAGTCATAGTTGAGATAGTTCCAGTGAGTATTGAGATGGGAGAAAACCTCAGATGTGCTGTTGCACTTGTGGAATGCTTTACTATATTCTTTCAGGAACTCTTGGTGTGGCTCTATCTTCTTGGCTGGGAGGGAAATTATTTTATCCACAAGAGCTTCAACACCAACTCCTGCCCTCTGCAGCTCAGCTTGCACAGCAGATTTAAGCTCATTGAACTGCTTTTGGAGTTGCTCAATATTTGATTGAGTGTTTTCAACTGCACATGGACCTGTTCATTGCCAAGTGAAGCATATACGTACACATACATGTACATTCATGAAAGCTATTACATGCAAATCTGTAGTGACATCACTAGTGTTGGAGTTCCACACACAACATCCTTGCTACCCTTAACTTTTCTTCACTTTTGTCATGAAACGCCAGAGGACAATTGTGTTTTAATTACCTGAGCAAAAGCTTCCACTTTGAAGAATTTCCACTTTCAGTATACTTGACACTAATAAATGGAATGTGTCTAGAAAGGGAACTGAAAGCAGAACTAGGGCTAACATAACAAGAGCAAGAATGTCCAGCATGAACTATTCAGGAGTGACTTGAGCCACATGTAGCCCATGGAACACCAGAGTTGTGGTTAATATTCGGCATGTACTGTACACACATTGCCAACTGAACATGATAGATGCACATATGTGCCTTTACACTTACCGGAGGATGGTTTTCCATCATTCAGTTCATCACTAGTGGGAGCAATTTGGACTGGAGTTATGGAATGGAGGTAAGGATCACTAGAGTAAGGATCACTAGAGTATTGATTGATTGAGTAATTTAGGCTATTGATACACATGTATAGCTTCAGTTACCTCCCAGATCAGCTGGAATAGTAGAGGCCTCAGAAATTGATGATAACGGCTGTGTGGGTGTGGTCTCAGAGGTCTCACAAGGCAGGATGACTACAGAGGGAAGAGAAGGGAGTACAGATAATGTCTCTGGGAGAGTATACATGTCTGTCAGAACATAGATACTATAATACCTTATGGTTTTGTAAGGTATAGTATTTACTGTCAGAATGGTGGAAAAAATTTGTTATAAGGTAGCTTCTGCGAAGGTTTATTATCACACAACACACAATGTATGCGTGATATCTCCTATTTCCTATCCTGAATGCTAATGCTGCCATACACAACTCTACATGTACATTGGAAATGTTGCTCCAGATTGTAGGCCACTCTCTCCCCCCCCACTGTGTTCTCTCGGAGGGCATCTGCCAGCGTGTCGAGGGTAGGGAGCTTGTGTTTGGGGGCAGCCCATTTGAGCCATCTACTCAGCAGGTCAGCAAGGCAGTTGACGGACTTCCCTCTGTTGTCTTCTTCGATAATCTTCAGCACGTCTGGGTGGAACCCGAGGGCCGCCCCCACCTCCCTCCACTTAGCTGCGGCCTCTCCCACGAAACGTAGCAGTGGCTCCAAGTGGTCCTTCCGGAGGATAAACGCTGTAAAGTGAAGAGACCTAATGGAAAGGTACTAAGAGTTCAGTACATCCACATACACACGTACCGACGGTTGATCTTGGCTCCATGAGCGCAGGGTATTAAACTGTCGGTTCTAGCTCCAAGGACATGACGGGCGCGTGTAGCAGCGTAGTCTTCGCTTAATGGGCAGGCATATCCGAGCGGAGAGGGAGAGTCTCTTGATTGTGGTATGCGCGAGCAGCCTAGCCAATATATAGACCCTTTGCGATTACGTCATTCCCCCCCCCTCCCGACTTAGCCCTGTTACAGTTTCGACTCTACGCGCTATTTCACACCGAGCACCGCGCGCGGGGAGGGTCATGGCTACGACATAGCATAGAGTGTTAACCATCAAATCTATGGACAGAGTGTCTTGAGCATCCCTGTGACGCCATTAGCTCCACGTAGAATAATTCTTGGACTCGCGGTATAACTATTATGTGTACTGATTAGCATAGAGTAAATATATTTAAGACACACATGCAAGCTCCTCACTGCAGCTGTTCCTCGCTGTAGTTGCCCCTTCAGACTCTCCACGTTGAAGCTGTTGGTCCCCGTGGGGAAGATGAGGAAGACCACCACGATGATGTCACTCTTGCTGGATTTGAGGAGAGACTCATTGAACAGACCAGCATCCTTGCTCTTTGAATTATTTTGTTAACATAGCCAATGTGGTCATACGAGAATGTAATCTTATCAGTTACGTGAAAATGTTACCTACATAGGAGGTGAGAGCTATAGGGCAAATGTTTTTTCTCCCTGTCTGTCTGTCTGTCTGTCTGTCTGTCTGTGTAAATCAAATTTAATGGACTGAAGTGCAGATAATGCTTAGGCTGGAATACATAATTCACAATGTTTCGGCTATGATGCCTTCTTCAGGTGTAAATAATTCACAGTGTTTCAGCTATGATGCCTTCTTCAGGTGTATAGTCACACCTGAAGAAGGCATCATAGCTGAAACGTTGTGTATTATGTATTCCTGCCTAAGCTTTCTGCAGTTCAGTCCATTAGAACAGTTAGTTGTTGGCCACAACTGGTATATATCTGAATGTGACTGCTAAGTGCCAGCTGTTGTTGTTGTGAGCCCACCACAGTTGTTACAAGCCATGTCTGTCTGTGTGTCTGTGTGTCTCTCTGTTTGTCTGTCCGTCTGTCTGTCTGTCTATCCATCTGTTTGTCTGTCTGCCTGTCTATCCATCTGTCTGTCTATCTGTCTGTCTGTCTGTCTTTCTGTCTGTCTATCTGTCTGTCTGTCTCTCTGTCTGTCTGTCTGTCTCTCTCTCTCTCTCTCTTTCTCTCACTTGCATACTTCCTCTTCTTGTCTGTTTTCTCCTCCTCCCTTTCCTTCCCTCCTTCCTCCCTTATCTTGTCAGTGCACCAACCAATCAGGGCATCAAGTATATGTTCCATGAACAGGTGACATTGTTGTAGGCACTAATCCATAATATGCCTTCAGAGACCTTTATAAGGCTATTGGCCAAGGGAACTATATGTATGTACGGCATACACACAGTGCGTACCTCTTGCATAACATTAATTGTATTATGTACAGGAGATTCAATGACATAATGTGTTTGGGGGTTGTAATGTTTTTATGATTTCTTGTCACCCATATGTATGTATGTATGTATGTATGTATGTATGTATGTATGTATGTATGTATGTATGTATGTATGTATGTATACATATGTGGCTATGATATAGTGTTACACGTATATATGAACTGGCACATGCACTTTGTCTACTGGACACTTCACATCCAGGTCATGACAGATGAAGAAGCCAAGGAATTCACTTTCAACCTGTTCGACCTTACCAATGTAACAAAGATCAATTGATGTAATTATTATTGATTACTGGCAAATTCCAGCTTGCATATTTGTTACTGGTATGAAGCACCTAGCTGCAGTGGAATGCATGCCAGCCAGGGGTTTCATGCATTCCCTCCAATGCATCATATCCCTATGTACACATGGCATGGAGCCTGCAAGTCCTCCCATAGATACTAGCAGAAGAACGTTTGCTGTGTTTCCACATGTAGTTGTGCAGAGCATGCCAGAGCTAGAGCTATATGTACACCTAGCTACTTACATGAGTTACAGAGGGAAGTGTAGGATGAAGAGGAGTACTGTTGTCGTGGTGCTGGTATTCTTAGTGCTATTATATATGTGCTCTGTGCTGTACAAAGACAAGACAACTGGTGTCAATGTCTCACTGTCCCAATCTGAAGTGGATGGTGTGGAAAAGTTAGTCCTCTTCATTGGCTACCCCAGAAGTGGTCACAGTATCATTGGCAGCATGATGGATGCACACCCAAACATTGTAATAGCACACGAGTACAGGATACTGGAAGAATGTGCTCTACTGAACAGGCCCAGTCTACTGCAGGACAAGGGCGTGCTCTTCAGCAAGCTCTACAATAATAGCTACAATAATGCCATCCAGATGAGTGGGTGGAGGAGTGAGAGGGACATTGGTAAGGGCTATAATCTACGTATCCCAACATCTTGGCAGGGAACATTCCGTCAGCTGAAAATCATCGGTGACAAGAGTGGAGGATATCTCTCTGCAACATTTAGTAGACGTTTTAATGAGTCAAAGGCTTGTTTTGAGATGCTAAGAGATGTTGTTGGAGTGCCAATTGTTATGTTTCATGTGGTGAGAAATCCATTTGACATGATAGCAACCGGTGCTTTGCATCGGTTTGCCCATGAAGATGACATGAGGGCCATGCGACAGAGTGGAAATCAAGTACTTTTGGAACTTCAGAAGTTGAGATACTACATCAAAATGATATTCTGGTTTGCTGAAACAGTGCTAAAAGTGTCTGAGTTTGCACATGTGATTGATATCCACAGTGAAGATTTCATCAGACATCCACAGGAGGTCATAAAGCATATCTGTACAGTGCTGGAGGTACCCTGTCCTGCAGACTATGTTACGGCATGCCACGAGAAGGTCTTTAGGAACATCTCCAGGAGCAGAGACAATGTGGTGTGGGAGAGAGATGTGGTGCAGTACGTTGAGTGGAGGATGAAGAGATTTCCTTTCTTTTCTCAGTACAGTTTTGATAACTCATGATCTAATATCCTATCCAAACAGAAATCACTTACTTTGTTTTGAAACACTGTAACATTTCTTCAACCATGTACATAAGGAATGATGGCAGTGAACATGTATAGTCTTCAATAGAAATGTGGTAATGTTGAGAAGGCTACAAGCTAGTAAAACGTTTGTTTACGTGTACAAAATTTTGTGTTTTTGTGCCAGTCCGCGAATATTTCAAACATTTATTTAGTACCCGCAAAAAATTGTCACCTTAAGATAGAACTTATTATCTTGGTGTAAGTCAATAATCAGCCGTGTTCCTAATGATTGTCCACTCACCGCCATAGTTGACGAGTTAAGTCATGAGATAATTACCTAATATGCATGGACTGAAAGAGATTTTTCAATCACTGGTTGATGGGTTCAGTGTAAGATGGTTTTTGACAGTCAAAGACCATAGCACAGACTTCCTTGTCATCCTCCAATGCAGAGTACCAATCTTGTGTATCTGTAGCAAGTACCAACACGGTAGATTATCCGTTCTATACATGTACCATAGATGATGGATGCGGACATTAGTTATCTATGGCTCTACGAAGGTTGCCCGCTTCTCAGGTTAATATTCTTTCCTTAAAATAAGAAAATGGCATCTATAAAGTGCCGAGGTGATAATGACTTTTTCGCTCCGGCCGCCAACAATACCTCGAGCCATTTTCTAAATCCTCGGTTCTAGAATCCCACGTGCGGGCTTCGCCCTCGAGGTAGCTACACCCTGGGCCCGGGGATTCGAGAATTTCGATTTGTCTCGCGTTGGGTTCCTAACCTACACATACATGTAAGTGCACTGCATACTGAAGAGAGTGTGACAATCCACCTGCCATTGTGAGCCACAAAGCATTCATTTCTGCGCAGTGTTCTAGCTGGGCACAGTCTTCTGTTGCATCTAAGGCTGTGTAGCTGACAACCATTACTATAATTTTGCTGTCAATTAAATCAGCAACACATGGTCATTGAGAAAAAGGGAGTCAGAAGTAGATTGTGTATGCTACGAAAAAGTACTTGTGTTCCGGAATTTTTGTACTAATAGGTAGCTATATTGTTTTGTTCAGGACGTTTGTGAACAAAAGTATTATTTTATCATTGTTTGACAGCTAAGGCTGTACTTGTACTACAGGAGGCTTTATGGCAACTCAGACACATTTGGAAACGTACCTTCTTTTGATATTTCATTGCGTTGTCATCTCTAAGGTTGTTTCAGTATTTTTGATTATTTCAACACAAATTATGTGAAGGGAACACACTTCCTACGGCTAAAGAATCCTCTAGATGAGTGTTTTTTTTCACATTATTACATTAATCGCACTCTCTGTTTGACATGTGTACTTAGGCGATGCTCAGGCTGAAGCGCTCCAACTCCGACCCTCCATTTCCATCGATCCAGCGGCTTACGTCGATATCGCTGGACAGCAGAGTGAAGGAGTCCTCGGTCCTCAGGAACGTCACGACGGAGTCTATCAGCCATCCATCGTTCCCTTCCTCAACCAGAGTGATCCTCTGCACATCTCCCTTAGTGATGCAGGTATCTGTGAAGCCGAAGTCCGAGAGGTTGATCCTCCACAGGTCTCCCTTGTTTGCGACGAATTCCTCTCCCGGGAGCTGGGGCAGAGAAACCAATTCGGTTTCCTCACCCACCTGCAGCTCCACGTCGGGCGTGTCCGCGGTGGATGCATTCCTGGTTCTGCCGGTGTAGACCATGATGTATAGTGCATCGCTGCATTTTGGGGCTATACAGGAGGGAAGGAGTGGGAGAGGAAATGTTCTCATTGCGGAGGAAAAAATGCATGTACACGCACATTCGTGGTAGTTCTTACAGTCATATACAACGTGGCTAGTGCGTAACCTGCTATATGTACGCACGTATACAAATCTGTCGCATTATAGTAAGATTTACCTACTTGTACGCATCTGAACACGTGCAATCTATCAAGCACGACTTACCGAAGAGGTCTCCCACAAACTTGCGTATAGATGACCAGACCTGAGTCCTAGCTACTGGCTGAGGGCCTGCTCCTACGAGAATCTGCCTATTCAAGGTATTCTCCAGACTCTCAGCAAGTGTATTTGTGTCAGGCTGCTCACTTGGTGCGTCTGTTGGAGAGAGAATGTTGTCCAGGAAATTCCTAACGATTGGCCAGTACCTCTTGCGCTGAGCCTCCGCCACTGGCTCAGTTGGGGTATGTGCAGAGGGCTGACTATTCAACAGCTGGAGAGTAAGAGCATTCAGTTGGTCAGTAAGAGCACCCAGGTTGATTTTCCCACTCATGGCAAAGTCATTCCGGTTGGTCTGCATGTTTGATGCATCACTGGGGGTGTGTCTGTTCCTATAGATATTCCAAGCTCCCCGAATCAATGATCCTAGCTGTTCCTTCTCTGCCACTTGTTCATTGGGAGATGCTTCCTGAGCCTGTGGTATGTTCCAAGTGCGGCTTGCTTGGGGTTGTCCATTAGTGCTCTGGAGTGATGGGATGGAACTTGGGCCCACCCGTGGAGCATAAATTGGCATACAGGAAGTAGGGGCAAACAGCAGTCCCGTAGCCAAGAGCACCATGGCAAGGCCCAAGATTCCTTCCATGGCTTGCTGCAATCAGCTGGTGAGAAGAAAGTGCTGCTGGACAGAGCTTTGAGAGGAATTGCTCATGCATTTTTATATGCCCCTTGAGAATGATTGTCAAAACAGTGCTTTGTTGTGCTTCAGAATAACTTGCATGCACAATCTATGGAAACTGTACTTTTCTATAGTTATGAAAACAGTGGGAGTGTATCATTTCAGTGTTGAGATTGAAAGCACAATAGTCCAGTATGTGTGTGCCTTATCAAGGTGTTTGTCTTTGCATTCTGGAACAAGCCAGTTGAGGAGCTGGTGGTAGAATATAGCTACTGAGTATTCATGCTGTGCTTGGCCAATTCTATATCCACATGTACAAATGGTATGGTGATAACAAAGCCCAGTTGAAATGGACCTATTTCACTGCAAAAAAAGAGATGATTGTTTTAACGTTGCTAAGGTTATCTCAGTTGACCAAGTGTACGCTAGCAGCCACCTGTCCATTGTGCTTGTAGTATCCCCACTGACAGCCACTGACACTGACGTATGAGGGTTGTGTCTCCGCGTTCACGTGATATTAGCGTGCGCATTCTTACGCAATGTCACATTCCTAAGATACAAGTCGTTGGTGCTAACGTCCCCTGACTACTTCCGCGTAGCGTATATGGGATTAGACTATAGTGGCTAAACTAGAAAGATCTTTTGCTAGGATATGAAGGATGAGACTGTAACATGTTTTCTCAGAGTCACATATTGTGTCAGGCTTACATACGTGAATGGATTTATAATGGTGCGGTGGCTCTACCTAGTCAGAATGAACATTCACACTCCAAATTGCCACGAAGGTATGGACAAAATGTGTAGACAGCTGACTACTTGCGTTCTCACTCCCAAGCCTCCCGGTCCCGGCCCGCTTCTGAGCCGTAATGATCATGGAAAAAAACATGTTTATAGCATCCTAGCTAAGAAAGAAGAAGAGAAAGAACCTCACGTACACATAAAACACAGAAGACACAACATACAAAACAGAAAAACAAGAAAGCAGGACCCTGGGTGCCCAGCCTTGAGAACTGGGGCGGTAGGTTAAAGAGTCTTTTATGGGCCCAACTCTCCCTACACACCCAGTGTCCCAACTTCCCCATGATAAAATATACTACGAATACTAAGTTACAAAATGAGATAGAAACAATGCTGAGTAGAAAAATAGATAGCTTAAAACTCACGTAGTGTGATGACAGCTGCACATACACGTATTTAAAAATAGAGATATTGAAAAAACTCTATCTGCATGACACATGGCGACTAAGGAAACTATTTGCTGTTGGCAGACAAATGCCATCCTCCACATGTTTGCGTGTGGTGCAGTTGTATTTAGTTATTATTTGCAGATGCTTTTTGGCACGCAATAATTACGTAGTTTCCAATCCCGGTTACGTAGTTCATAGTATCTATGGTTACACGTTCGCTTACGTGTTGCGCACGCGCTATCCTAAAGGTCATCTGTATGATTGCGCGTGCGTGAGGAGGGGGCTTAGCGTACGAGCCTCGGAGGCTATAGCATGTGCACGCGTGTACGTGCACAGACTCTACAGCATGAAAGACAAGGCAGGACACTAGGGCTAGACTATAGCCAAGTTGAGTATTAAACCAGCAATGTTTGTATCATCTGTGCAGGCTGTGGTAGCATGCTTGGAGACACCCACACATGCCTTCAGTCTCTAGAGTATAAACTCAGTGTGGGAGTGACATGATGTCAATCAGCTACAACTGAGATAACCAGTCAACTTACTCTATCCCTCACTCCTCCACATTTCTTGAAACATATCCTACACATATTTTGAACATTCATTATATCACTTCAGTGCCACATGTTGAGAGAGCAAAAAAATGTGCACTTATGAACACCATGAAATTTGTAGTGCAGTATTACATAAGCATTTTTATGTAGCTATACTCATTGGCGTTCAGCATTTATTCAGAAAGAAATGTTTACTGGAAGACGATCATTTTTTGTATAATCAGAGCAGAGTTTGTACCAATTGTTTCCACCACTGCTCTTTGCCTTGAACCTTCTGATGAGACTGCCCTGGAACCCACCATAACCCAGTGCAATAAGAACATCAGCTGACACTAGAAACTCCTTCTCAACAAACTGAGCAAGTGCAGATTCTGTAGCACTTGAATTGACGTTATTAGGGCTATTTTGTGATTTGTATTGTACATTTTTAATCCCAATTGCCTTTATTCTTGATATAATGTAATTAGATGCACTCCTTTTTTGACTTTTTTGACTTCCCATTGAATCACTACCATGCTGACTCCCATCATGAACAAATACAACATTTTCCAGCGATATATTGTGGACTTTCATTACAACCTGAAGAATCTTTGAAAAATTACTGATACAGCTATTGATAAAATCTGTTCTGTGCCGCTTCAGTTCTTGTTCTGAGATTCTTTCAGAACGTACATGTACAGCAATGAATGGTCGAGAGAGTGACAGACGTTGGAACATACTTTTGGCAGCTTCAGTAACATATGGGGTGTGTGCTAGAGACCGTAACTGACACGAACCTGTCATATTCCTGCCTATGTAACTAGGATCATAGTAGTAGAAGAGATCCTCTGTGTTCTTTACAGCTCTCCACTCTGGAATGACAACAGAAAATTGGGGAGAGAAAGGTTCTTTAGTTCCATGGGAAGTGTTGGTCATCCACGTTCTAATGAACCGTACCACATCTTTCATGGAGAAAGGTTCCCCAGGTATTGCTTTCACACACAGTGAATGTACACCTCTGAAAGTGTAGTTCACTCCATGCTTGGAAAGTGCTCTATTGCTCACCTTCTTCAAGTGATAATTGAGAACATATTCAATATGTTCCATATTGGAACTACAGGTAGAAATATTCCCATTTAACATTGTTGCTTTTGCTGTAACAAATGTCACAACAACGAACTGTCGGGCAGCGTTGATCAGGAAATCAGGGAAAGGATGCCAGTCCACATGGTCTGAATGAAAACACCTCTTCAGAATAGTAAGCATGGCAGTCCTATTCAAGAAGGCACTAATCAGTGGAAGAGACCTGAAATCTTCAGATACTGGAGGTACAGTTTTCAGGTGAGATCCTAGTACATAGGGCTCTATCATTCTTAACTTCAAGTGCTTTTGATTAAACGTGTACAACTGGATTAGGTCGTCTGTGGCTGCAGTTAACTGTTCTGGAAAATTCAAAACCACCAAGTAGCCACGCTGTTCCGCTGTTTGTGGGACTTTGACCGTCTCTCTCCCCGTGTGGTGTCCATTTCTTTCCTTCGCCGTTAGTGTTGAGTTAGCCTGACTTAGCGAGCTTGTCCTCTTCCCGGTGTACACAGCCGTGACACTGTTGTTGGCGATAGGAGACTGGATTTCTTGCTTTACGCTCAACAAAGTGAGCACAACAAGCGTCAGGCAGACTGTATAGCCAATGAGAACCTTCTTCTTGTTGGGAGACGTTCTATAGTGGCTACACATATTCGTCCTTATTTATCGACTTGATTAACTCTTTATATACGGAAAGGCAAAATTAGCCAAGTTAGCACATGCGGTTATTTGTTTGCGCACCCTTGGATCTTATTTTTATGACACCAGGCTAGTTGGGAGCGCTGATGCATATGGAAGAACTGTACTTGGGCTAGAAACCGTTTGATTCCAAAATGGACAGCTCATAGAGCCTTGCGTGAGTACCGTTCGAGCTTGCCCGCATTACGCGTGTATATTGAAGCGGTATTGCTCGGGGAGCGCATAACGGAGAAAGTCTTAGGTTTACAGTCGAGTTACTTCTCCTAGTTCTCTAACGAATACTTCTAAGCATTCAGAACAAAAATGAACCTTCGTGCCCCAAGGCAAAGGTAGAAACGCGGGCGAAGTACGATAAAAAAATGCTGAGTCAGCAGTTTCGAACGACAAGTTGCCGCCCCCGTTGTAGCGCCCCTGTGCGTTGTATGACGCTACCACGCGATACACACGTTATTTGATCTTTCTGTGCCCACATACTACCAGTTCACCACAATCGAGTATTTGTGGCCAGCAGTATAAACAATCAAACAGAATGCCAAAATGCATTCTTTTCGTAGTTAAAGAGTTAAATGCCAACGATACAGTGTAACTGTTAATGTATGGCTATTTTCACTCTCCTAGGCCACACAAACTAGATTGTCAGTTTCTCGTCACCGCCCGCGCACCGGTTCATTATATTGGCTAATTTGCAGTCTCCACTCTCGGAATTGGCTATCACGTGAGCTCCCTCTGACTCTGATACTGCGGCCTTTAAGGGTGGTGTGACATCATGAATATTAATGAGGTGCTTGGTTGCTATGGGACAGTATTTCAGAAAGTACGCTAGCTAAGGACGCCGCGATTGCGCTATTAAAAGCGCTGCACACACCACAGCTGCTATACGAAGTTTCAGAACTGTAGCTTACTCTGTCACCGGAAGGTGAAGCGGTCAATTCTCGACTTTCTTTTTCATAAAACTCCCTAACTAAACCATCTACGTTCTTGAAACTTGGTTCCTAGGGCCATTTCCACTAGCCCAATCGATTAACAGAGCCGTTTTCGTTCTACGAAGTACGCAAGCATGACTTTTTGAACTTTTCTCAGAATTGGAGCGTTGAATTTGAAAAAACTCTCTGTTACGGTCTTCGGTACCGCCCCAGGATGACGCAAACGGCTGGGCATCCTTTTCCGGACGGGCGCAGAGGAGTTTTACAGAGTTATGCATGCTACATACCTTACACGGGCCTTATTGATTCTATGGTTTCCGTAGTTGCCATAGCAAAACCATAGGAATGCTAATTTACCTGGTTCTGAGAAGGGCGCTATACGCGTAAGCGCCCGTGGGCAACTTAACAGCGCAGCTGTGGCATATGCATGGTTTCCACTAATTAACCGCGAAGCCCAAGCGCTGCACATTCCTTTGCAGCAACGTCGTATCCATGTCACACCACCCTTAATATATATTGTCTGCACCTATACCTAACTCCAACCTGTACACGAGCCTACGAAAACATGCATGTACGGCTGTGCTAGTTGCAGAAAAGCAATATGCGACTACTGAACTCACAGGAAAATAAAAACTAGGCTTAGTAGTCTCACCGATCTTACGTATTTGGGCAACTTCGGGTGACATCACATACGCACGCGCACATGCGCTTTTCACGTGAGGCGCAGACGCGCGTCCTCCTGATGCCGCCCAAGAGCAAGACTCAACATAGATAATATAATTATCTTAGGTAACTCTAGCCAAGATTGACTTATATCCGACGTTTCAACACTCATACGAGTATCATCATCAGGGAATGGAGAAGGGTGAAAGCAGGTGGTATAAATAGACGCAAGTGTAAGACAGCAAAAATGAAAAACAACGGATAAACAATTATGCAAACAATGGTCATTCACACTTAGTCTAGTCATTACACAAACCACAGCAACCACAATGCCAGTGATAAGTGACAATGATGACAGTGATAAGTGACAATGACAAGGGACAAAAGGAAGACAAGTTACGAACACATACAAGTACGAAGACAAAGAAGGACAAGTTATGAAGACAAAAGTGAACAATATATATTCGGCAGGGGGCCTCGCTCTCTGTTCAATGGGTCAGCAAGTTGGTTGATGTGCCATGATTCCAGCATGCACCTGGCATACAAATACCTGCAGGAGTCCAGGACACGTGCTCTCTCCCAGTCGATTTGGTGGTCAGACTTCCATGCATGTTCAGCAATTGCTGAAGCCAGCTACATCATCTACCTTGCCTGCTGCCTCATCTGACCTCTCCACATCCCGTGAAGCTAACCATGCAAATAAACTCAATGTTGTACTCTACGGTGTGCAGGAATGCCCTTCAGGCATGTCTAGATCTGCTTGACAGGACTCTGACCTATCCAGTGTAGTGTCAGCTCTTTCATCTATTGATCCCACCATTCAGTCACTTTCCATAAGTGACTGCTTCAGATTAGGGAAATTTTCACAGTCATCTTGTCCAAGGCCAATTCTCATCAGATTTATCAGGGTTGCTGACGCCAACAGAATCCTCATCAAAAGATCTAACCTTTCCCATCCCTTCTCACTCAAACCTGACCTTCCATTTCAACGTGTTCAGAATTCCCTGTTGTTGAAACAGAGATGGAAATTCATTCAAAATGGTGTTGACCGCAAATTCATCGCGATCAGAGGTGATTGCCTCTATGTGCACAAAAAGCTGTATGGTCGTGCCATTGACAGAGCCTTTGTTTCTGAACAGTCTCAACAATCTGCACTTTCTTCCATGGATGACTCCACAAGCTCTGAGAATGTTGCCATTACAACATCTACAAATCAGCCACAAACGAGTTCCATTCAAGATTACAGGCCCTTGTGACTTCATGCCATCTGGTAAAGCCATGGACATGACTGCCAGCTCCACAACTCCTACATCCTCTCCATCACCAGTGAGCTTTGTCTAACTCTTCCTCTTCTGCTTCTGTTCCTTCACAACCTCTCTCTGCACCTTCTGACTCTCCTTCATCTCTTCCTGGTCCTTCTCTTCCTATTCCACATAACCCGGTCAATAATATATGACTGTCACCAAATTGTCCTTCTGTAATGTGTGTAGTAAAATGTATTTCTTTCAGTCATTTGTATACTGCCATGATTTTGAAATATTTTGTGTTTGTGAGACCTGGTTGTCTGATAATATTCATGACCATGAGATAATTTATATCGTAAAGATAGACCTTCTCGTGGTGGTGTTATCTTAATTTCTATTGTAAGCTCGTATCATTCTGTCACTTTGCCTTCACCTCCTGATCTTGAGGTTGTAACAGTTAAGTTAGGTCTTCATCACAAGTTTGTTACAAGTATGAAAAACATTTTCCAAAAATGTAGAGGGATGTAGGGATGGCAGTGCCAAAACCCACAGAAACTAGGTGTAGAGATGGCAGTGTACAGGCAAGACAGGTTATAAAAAGACTACACAAGCAACCCCATCCCTACATCTTTCTTTTTGCTTGAAATTGTTCTGTGAGTTTAGCTATGAGAATTCTGGGAACATCATTGCCATGCAGTGAGAAAAAAAAAGATGTAGGGATGGGGTTGCTTGTGTAGTCTTTTTATAACCTGTCTTGCCTGTACACTGCCATCTCTACACCTAGTTTCTGTGGTTTTTGGCACTGCCATCCCTACATCCCTCTACATTTTTGGAAAATGTTTTTCATACTTGTTTGTGTACTTTTTCTTGTACAATAGTACACAAAATGTTCTTGCAAGTTTCATTCAAAATCCAACAAACATATCAGTGATCAGAGCAGCCATTGCTACTAGTCAGCGGCGGAGATACGAGTGGGTAAACCTCGTGATCTGTCACTTACGAAGTTGGGAGCCTGGCTGAGCCCCAGTGTATCTGACTAGCTAACTCATACCAGTTACATTAACGTTCGTTGTACAATTGTACGGCGAAGTAAGAACGCGCTCTTTTCGGTGACAAAAGACGAGTAGCCTTTGCCATCGAGAAATTAATAGGCGTGGCTTCGCGAGGCCCGCCCTCACGTGCTTACAATTTGCGCCATGTGACAATAATTATTAGAAAATGGCTTCCAAATATGGTAAAGTTGTCTGGGGTTCTAGATTCTGCCCATAGTAGAGAAGATACTAACATTTTGTTAGCACAGATCATACTTCGTAGTGATTACAGTGGATCTGTGAAAGAACTATGGTGATTACTTCAGCCAGTTTCGAGTAAAGTCGTTTGAAAGAAATCTCGTAAGAAGAAGAAGAAGAAGAAGAAGAAAGAAAAACAAAATCACCTTTCGTCCATTATCTGGCAGTAAGTCAAGGAATGCATTCTAGCTACTTGTGGGGTATCATTGGGTAGAGAAGCGGTTGAATAGGCCATTCGCGTGCCGAGAAAGGCTTAAAACGCGAGTATTCGCGAGTTAAGAAGGCTTTCCAATGTACGCGCACTATGGGAGTATCGGCGCCATCCCTACATAGAGAGTCTACCGACTCTCTGATATGCTGTGTCTATGTTCCACCCTCAGCTAGTCATTCATATATATGTTGGTATACTCATTGATTATCTCACTGATTTACAATCATCCTCAGTTCACTGTACCATTGTAGAAGATTTCAACTTTCCTGATATCATTGGTCATCCCTTTTTGCCTCCTCTGAATTATCTAATAAGTTTTGTGATTTCATATTCAATTGTAATCTTACCCAACATGTGTCACTGCCTACTCATGTTAAAGGAAATATCCTTGATCTAGTTTTATCTTCAGCATCTGTCACTCTTTTATCAGATCACTGTGTTATCAGTTTTTCTCCTTCAATGTATTGAAACACTATACTAAGTTTGGGCCTTCCTATGTCTTGGATTACTCCCAAACAGATTATGGTAGCATTTGTTATTACCTGATGGATGTTGACTTCAGTTCTTGTTTTTCTTGTAATGATATTGAGTTTGTCTGGTTTTTCATCAAATCAGTGACAGTGCTATATCAATGTTTGTTCCTAAAGTTTGTGTAAACTTGCATAATAGCCCAAAGTGGTTTGATTCTGACATTCGGCATCATTTAAAGTGTCTTTGTGTCTTTATATCACCCTTCAAGTAACCTCAGATCCAGGATTAATTCTGAACTTTTACTGGAACTTAAGATGTTAAATGCCAAATCATCTTTTTGAGACCAACCTAATCAAATCACTACACTCTGGTAATTCCTCAGTTGTGTACAAATATGTTTGGAGTATCACAGGTAGTTATAACCTACCAGCAATATTTCCACTCCATGTTTAACACAACTGTCCCCTGTCAGTCTCACTGCATCATCTGAGTTTGTCTCAGCATTATCTCCCTCAAGACTGGCGGGTGCACATAATAAACCCCATCCATAAATCTGATATAGCATCAATCAAAAACTACAGACCAACTTCACTGCTAAGTTCCATCTCAAAGGTCCTTGAAAAATTTGTTCACCAGAACGTTATCGAATTTGTGGACACTTATGTGTCACCCTGTCAATTTGGGTTCTTGCCAAATCGTTCCACATTACAACAACTTACATTGTTCTTCGAGTGTCTTTTTGAGAAACTATGTTATGCTTGTCAAGGTGATGTAATATATTTGGATTTCAAGAAGGCCTTTTGACTCCATTGTCCATAATATATTACTGCACAAATTGTGGAGCTTTGGAATTACAGATAACCTGTGGGAGTGCTTCATGCATACCTAATCAAACGGGTACAGTGTGTTTTAGTTAATGGTACAGTATCTGACTTTCTTCCTGTCGTGTCAGGTGTGCCCCAGGGCAGCATTCTGGGCCCTTTATTATTTCTGATCTTTATCAATGATATTCCAGCTTTCTCCAAGTTCAGCACACTATTTCTTTTTGCAGATGATGTGAAGTGCTCCAAACATACATGTAGGTGCACTGCATTCTGAAGAGAGTGTGACAATCCACCTGCCACTGTGAGCCACAAAGCATTCATTTCTGATTAAGAATTTTCTGCGCAGTGTTCTAGCTGGGCACAGTCTTCTGTTGCATCTAAGGCTGTGTAGCTGACAACCATTACTATAATTTTGCTGTCAATTAAATCAGCAACACATGGTCATTGAGAAAAAGGGAGTCAGAAGTAGATTGTGTATGCTACGAAAAAGTACTTGTGTTCCGGAATTTTTGTACTATTAGGTATCAGGACGTTTGTGGACAAGAGTATTATTTTATCATTGCTTGACAGCTAAGGCTGTACTTGTACTACAGGAGGCTTTATGGCAACTCAGACACATTTGGAAACGTACCTTCTTTTGATATTTCATTGCATTGTCATCTCTAAGGTTGTTTCAGTATTTTTGATTATTTCAACACAAATTATGTGAAGGGAACACACTTCCTACGGCTACAGAATCCTCTAGATGAGTGTTTTTTTGCACATTATTACATTAATTGCACTCTCTGTTTGACATGTGTACTTAGGCGATGCTCAGGCTGAAGCGCTCCAACTCCAACCCTCCATTTCCATCGATCCAGCGGCTTACGTCGATATCGCTGGACAGCAGAGTGAAGGAGTCCTTGGTCCTCAGGAACGTCACAACGGAGTCTATCAGCCATCCATCGTTCCCTTCCTCAACCAGAGTGATCCTCTGCACATCTCCCTTAGTGATGCAGGTATCTGTGAAGCCGAAGTCCGAGAGGTTGATCCTCCACAGGTCTCCCTTGTTTGCGACGAATTCCTCTCCCGGGAGCTCGGGCAGAGAAACCAATTCGGTTTCCTCACCCACCTGCAACTCCACGTCGGGCGTGTCCGCGGTGGATGCATTCCTGGTTCTGCCGGTGTAGACCATGATGTATAGTGCATCGCTGCATTTTGGGGCTATACAGGAGGGAAGGAGTGGGAGAGGAAATGTTCTCATTGCGGAGGAAAAATGCATGTACACGCACATTCGTGGTAGTTCTTACAGTCATATACAACGTGGCTAGTGCGTAACCTGCTATAATGTACGCACGTATACAAATCTGTCGCATTATAGTAAGATTTACCTACTTGTACGCATCTGAACACGTGCAATCTATCAAGCACGACTTACCGAAGAGGTCTCCCACAAACTTGCGTATAGATGACCAGACCTGAGTCCTAGCTACTGGCTGACGGCCTGCTCCTACGAGAATCTGCCTATTCAAGGTATTCTCCAGACTCTCAGCAAGTGTATTTGTGTCAGGCTGCTCACTTGGTGCGTCTGTTGGAGAGAGAATGTTGTCCAGGAAATTCCTAACGATTGGCCAGTACCTCTTGCGCTGAGCCTCCGCCACTGGCTCAGTTGGGGTAGGTGCAGAGGGCTGACTATTCAACAGCTGGAGAGTAAGAGCATTCAGTTGGTCAGTAAGAGCACCCAGGTTGATTTTCCCACTCGTGGCAAAGTCACTCCGGTCGGTCTGCATGTTTGATGCATCACTGGGGGTGTGCCTGTTCCTATAAATATTCCAAGCTCCCCGAATCAATCATCCTAGCTGTTCCTTCTCTGCCACTTGTTCATTGGGAGATGCTTCCTGAGCCTGTGGCATGTTCCAAGTGCGGCTTGCTTGGGGTTGTCCATTAGTGCTCTGGAGTGATGGGATGGTACCTGGGCCCACCTGTGGAGCACGAATTGGCATACAGGAAGTAGGGGCAAACAGCAGTCCTGTAGCCAGGAGCACCATGGCAAGGCTCAAGATTCCTTTCATGGCTTACTGCAATCGGCTGGTGAGAAGAAAGTGATGCTGGACGGAGCTCTGAGAGGAATTGCTCATGCATCTTTATATGCCCCTTGAGAATGATTGTCAAAACATTGCTGTGTTGTGCTTCAGAATGACTTGCATACACATACTCTATGGAAACTGTAAAGTTTTGCACTTTTCTATAGTTATGAAAACAGTGGAAGTGTATCGTTTCAGTGTAGAGATTGAAAGCACAATAGTCCAGTATGTGTGTGCCTTATCAAGGTGTTTGTCTTTGCATTCTGTAACAAGCCAGTTGAGGAGCTGGTGGTAGAATACAGCTACTGAGTATTCATGCTGTGCTTGGCCAATTCTATATCCACATGTACAAATGGTATGGTGATAACGAAGTCCAGTTGAAATAGACATATTTGCACTTAGGTGGTTATGATGATTTCCTGTCAACCCACACCAACTTTTACTTCCCCCATACTGAGTTAACTTTTCCCACACTCAGTTTTTACTTTGCCCTTAGGGCTAAATACCTCTATGTAATGCGTAGAATACATACAGTGTAATGGATGTTGTTACAGGAGCTTGACAAGGGATGGGAAAAAGCCTATCATTTATGGTCACCACTGAAATGCTCAATGGACTAAAGGACTGTCATCTACTTTGTCACTTGATCTCTCATATTTCTCCATCTGTTCAGTGCCAAGTGATGAGGGAGCAAAAGTACAACTGAGATAACCATAAATTTTGGTTAAATAAACATTGAAATTTTTGCAGTGGAGGAGAATAGAGTAGAGGATGTCAGTCACTGGGACATGAAGACCATAATGCGATGTGTTTTGATGCTTAAGCACAATCAGGGTAAATGCTACATACTGAGCTATCAAGCAATCCATTGAACAGTTTCTATAATACTTCAGTGTGATGTACATATACATGTACTTTGAATGAAGCATTTGAGGACAATATATAGCATATCAAAAGTAGTGACCATGAAAATTAGGGTGATGGGGGGTTGGGGGGGAGAGTGTTTACAGAACGTTCCACATACATGTACGAAATGGCTGTCCTCACTGAGGTAAGTAAAAGCGCTCTAACTTTCGAACCAGACGTGTTTAGGAAAAAACCCTTTATATCATTGCCCTAAATTCGACGCTTAACATGAGGGTCTTTGGTTTTATT
>CBDBZY010000064.1:342500-642500 GCA_965213685.1 bacterium | reverse complement strand
GAACAACATTTAATAAAGAATGGTCCATCAGCTGAAATGAATGGTAATAAATACCATGTTTATCTGCATGGTGCTTTCTAATTATTGGGGTGAATGTGAGCAAGCTCCACCAGGTGACGAAAATGTGACCCATGTTACAAAAAATATATATACATATATGTGGGGTCACAGTGACATTGTTTGGTGGGGCTTGCTCATACTCGCCCCAATTCATTAGTTAGGATTTTGGTTTCAATTATGTTCATGCAACATGCAAAAGATGTAACGTACGGTTTGGCAGCTTTTCATTGCAATACATTGCAACAGCATCCTTAAGGGCATCAGCTAGCATTGGTGTCCTCACCAGTGTGTAAATGGGGGCAATTTTCATCTCAATCACTTCCTCCCTTGGCACTGAATAATTGTCGGCTAATCTACCAATTTCTTGCAATACGATATCTTTAGAAAACTTTACTGAGGTAAAACTTCCATCTGTTTGGGCTACACCTGATACAGCAGTCATTCGTGATGAAAACTGAGTTGTTTGTTGGTTTGAACTCACAACTTGGTACTTCAGTGCCCCTAGCAGAAGAGCTGTCACGTAATGCGTGATAGCATATTTTCTTACGAATTCTTCGCATGCCTTCCTTAAGGTCTGTTTATCATCTACTTTAATGCTGTCGAAGTTTATGTCCTTATGAAGTTCCCGCTCAAACGATGTTTCAGTTGTATCGCCAGGAATGACTTTAAAGCACACTGTACGAGTGTGCACCTTTATTCCCCTCACTTCCTGCAAGTGAGAATGCTTGCGAGAAAAACCAACATCCATACTCACGTTCACAGCTTCATAAAGAGCACCAGCCTTCAAAATTAGGTCGTTTCTATTTTGAACTGATCTTTCATAATACTCCACCTCACCTGGCTCTCGTAACTCCAAGATATCATCTGGGGCAGTGTTCTGTCGAACATCGAAGTATTTGAGCTTCCATGGTTTGTGATCCGTGACATCAATTCCAAAACCAAGGCCACAGGCCTTTGCCTTCTTCAGATCAGGGAGAATTCCTGTGGAATTGGTGTCGATTTGGGAACCGTCTCTTACAGCCATGTACGGCAATGTCGAAACACTTCCACACGACGATAGCTGTCGGCTGGATGGTATATAGCAACGAAGACCACTTGCCAGTTCAAATCAAACTGCGAGATTTCAGGCGCAAAATTTGTGGTGGAGAAGAAACAATGGCTCAAGACAAAGGAGGTTGGACATGACATAATTCGACATAACTAGCCTATCACATGACCACGCGCGTCGCATGCTTTCGAGTTCAAAGTACACCCTCTACATTCTTATGTACATAGAAGTGAGCCTGAACCTGGATTGCTACAGTGTAGGAGCAGCCGATATCTCAATCGAGGATTATGCTGTAGGCTCGACCGTTCTCATCCTAACTGTATTGTTCCCACACCTGGACGGGAACAGAGAGGTACGGCTGTCTAAATTTCAAACGGCTGTATCTCTTCAGCGACCTAGGGGTTCAACGGGGTTCACACAGTATTCGTGTGTTCGGCTCAATCAGAGCTATTGAAAGATATGTATATCTTGTATGCTCTTGCTACGAAAACGGAGATCCGACCTGAAAGTTTTCCCGTACGTTTTCCCATAGGAGGTAGGCCCTTAACTTTCTAAGAGCGTGTATCACGTGCCCGTGTTCCGGGAAAAATAATTATTATTTTTTTTGGACGACTTAGTGCAACACGTTCTGCGCGTGCGCAGTAGCGGGTGGGGCTGAGCCTAGCCCTGAGCAATAATCTGGGGGCGAGGCCTGTGCATGTAAGAATGTACTGGTAAGCTGTATATACGTACATAGTAAATGTGAAAGGTAAGTAACATGCTTGAGAACAAGTACTGAGTCACCACTTCCCTTGCTGCCCAGCTTGAGTGTTTCTATGTAAAGAGTGGATTCTATGTCCCTTGGGTTCATTTCAGATTAAAAAGATTGTGTCTCAGCTCTTCTGCTGTCTTCTGGGACAAAAGTGAGCAATTGTTAGGTCGTCCAGACACCTGCCTACCCTTTCCATGAGATTTTACCCTTTCTCCTCCTTCCTGCTGCTCAGCTCCACTGACATTGCGCCCCAAGCTTGCATCGGCTTTCAACAATTCGGATGGGTGATTGGTACAGCTACAACTATACAAGCTAGTCAACTACGGCACGGCAAACTGAATGAATTGCTGTACAAGCTACATCGGCAGGGAGAGGGAGGGTAGGCAGGTGTCTCGACGACCTAGCGAAGGCTCACTTGTGTCCCAGAAGGCTTAGCAATAATATCTATGGCATAAGCAATCGAGGCACTACCTTGCAATCCGAAATGAACCCAAGAAACATTCAAGCTGGACGGCAGAATGCTGGGAAGTAGTGACTCAGTACCTGTTCTCATGCATGTTACTTACCTTGCACATCTATTGACGGTATGTACAGTGGAACCTCCCTCCGAGATGCGGACAACCTCCGTACAACGGACAGCACGAAAGGCACCGTTTGATTTTAGCATTCGTTTAGTACATTTTTAACCTCCGAGAAACGGACAATTGTAACCTCTCTGTTCCGGACAACGGACACTCAGCTAGGCTCAGAATGATCGTGGCTGTACAAAAAAGCCTCTAAGAGCGGACAGACTGAAAGCCACGCCCCCTCGTACGAGAGAGGGCGTGGCTCCCCGTGTGTACCGGTACCTATACCGAGGATTCTACGGCGTAGTATCTACGTTTATTGAACTAAATAGCTCAGACCAGGTTGGTATGGCCACTAAAATGCCTAAGCAACAGTCGGTAGAGTGTGCTTAGAGGTAGATCCAAGTTATGAGTCAACCTCCCAGATAGGGACACCTCTCTACAACGGACAAAATGCCTGCTCCCAATGTGTCTGTTGTTCGGAGGCTCCTCTGTAGTCTCGCGAGCCAGACCCCCTCTCGGCAAGCGGAGGATCTGACTATGCGTCTTTACCAGCACACTCTCACATGCACATGCCTCGCCCCCAGCTCAGGGCTAGGCTCCGCCCCAACCGCTACTGCGCATGTGCATAACGTGTTGCACTCGGAGACTAAGTCGAAAGTACGTCCAAAAAAAAATTAGCCCTGGCCGGGGGGTAGGACAAGCTCCGGGTAGCGAATTTTTATCTGACGCACCCTTTTCGAAATTAGACGCTTTAGCGTGAGGTCAAGGTTCACAATAATGTGTGGGGCGCGCGCGGCCGCAGTACACGGCAGTGTGTCCCCGGCAGAGAAAACATGACGTGACAGGTGAGCTTTCTGTTTCTTACATGGAGGGCAGGAATAGATGGGAGCAGGGGTGGCCATGCCCTCCCACTTGCCAGCTATCAAAGCTTATATAGTTTTTGTAGGCTGACTTTTTGTATAAATGCCCCCTCCACCATGTACTTCCTACTTCCATGTATAAACGCAAGACTTACATTAAGCACTACGTTTGTTTTGTTATGGTGACCGACAAAGTTTTGTGTTTATACGAAGTAAATGGAGGGGGCATCTAGCCACACCCATATCCGCCTACAAAAACTGTATAAGCACTACAATAGCTGGAACATGGGGGACTATGGCCACCCCTGCTCCCACCTATTCTTACCCCCATGTAAGAAACAAAACGTTCACCTTTCACATCACGTTGGGAACGCACTGCCATGTACTGCGGCTGCGCGCGCCTCCACACTTTATTGTGAACCTTGACCTCACGCAAATTTCTAAGTTCGAAAAGGGTGCGTCAGATAAAAATTTGCCTCCGGGTAGTGCGTAATTGTCACATGACCAATCATTTACGTTGCACATTCCAGTTGCATAAGGCCTGTACTAACGTAATATACCGCTGCTGGTTCTCGCCAGAGCAAAGCGACAGGTGCAGTCTTTAAGTTCGCTCTTACAAGAACTCTGCAGGTAGGAACAAAGAGCAAGGCATTCGGCCGAGAAGCAAAACGAAGCGTGCGTATACTGCCTCGAAATTTCGTTAGCGTTCTGGCCTCTGTTCACCAAGCAATCAGGCTAAGTGTGGTAGGAACTATACAATCCAGTACTCTACAGCTCGAACGTACCTGGTGCAAAGCGAGTATTGTTTCCTTTAGTTCGTATACGCCCTCAATATCCACTATTACAAGGCCTTCTGTAGGAGAAAGCTGACTGTCACTGGCGCTGACTTTAGAATTATGGCTTTTAGAGCTGCTATTCAACTCAGTATGAGACGGTCAAAGCCTTCTAGCTCAGTCAGCATCGATGCTGGACTGACAAGAGAGACAACTAGCTCCTAGACGAAGTGTGGCGCAGGGCGGCGCATGGCAAATTCCTATCCGTTGTTGTCTACTCAAACTGTATATAGTCTACCAAACTGTGCAGCCTCTTCCTTCTAGAGCTATGAACTGTACAACTTTTCAATGGCACGTTTTGACTTGCTGAATCAGCAATGACGTTCACACGTGATCTTGTCCTACCCCCCCTGGCCTCGAGGCCGGCCTCCCGGCGCGGCCGCGCCGGCACTGGGAGGCCCACACGCGCGTACGCGCTTACGTGCCAAGGGGGGGTAATTGTAAAACCTGCCAAGGGGGGGTAATTGTAAAACCTGGACTATGGACTATGGGTGACTGTGACGTGCCAGAAAGGCTCCGTGCTGGAATGGTTCAGCCGGTCAGACCGGCCGGAAGTTATGTCATGTAATTAGTACCACGCTTAGTACTACAATATACGCCCGGTACCGAGCTTAGTGTACGTATTATAGCTCTGCTCGTTTTAACATACAATGCATATACAGAAGTTGTCAAACGTCCCTCACAAAGAACTTCCTGCCATATTCCTACACAGTGAGCTACCACCAGGCATATCTAGTCTCGGCCCCAGACCCTTTCCGCGAACGCAGAGATCACGTACGGAAAAGGGGGAGGGGAAGGGAAGGAAAGGGTCTGGCAAATACGATGCACCTAGCGCGGCTATTGGAATGCAGGCTGTAGTCGTGTTAAGTAGGTGCAAACCCGCAGATGAAGTTGTAGCGGAACACCTGTGCAAAAATTACGGCTTGCGGCGAGACTAGTGCACGGGAAGACGATGGGGGAAGGAGGTAGTCGAACACTAGCGGTAGCAAAGCGTAGCAAAGAGGCTTCCCAAAGCCGGTCGGCAGACAAACAAACACGTCAAGTCCCCGTGCAAATGTTAGTATAGTCTCCGTTTGCTGTTTCTTCAATGGCTAATACCTACTACACTACAGGCGAAACGTAGCGCGTCTTCCAGAGCTTTTCGGTGTGAGCCGCCAAGCTACTACCCCAATCAAGGTTCAAAAGGTTAGATCTAATTACATTTTTCACACCCGAGCCCACATTCCAGCTCTTTCCCGTGCTAGGTGCACCGTATTTGCCAGACCCTTTCCTTCCCTTCCCTTCCCCCTTTTCCGCACGTGATCTCTGCGGTCGCGGAAAGGGTCTGGGGCCGAGACTAAGGCATATCCCTGTCATCTTTGAGGCAGATATTGAAAGAAAAAGAGGTGTTCTTGCAATTCATGTACTTTTACATGATTCTATATACACACCACAGCTATACCTGAGACAACTTTGTAGAGAAGCCAAAGAAGAAAATTGGCAATCTTACTTACTTACATGAAGCTGGCTTTCTCAGTTACTTAAAAGATATGCAACTACATGGCCATTTCAGCAACCTGCTGTTGTACGTACTTACTTGTGTGTGCGTATATTCAGAGTAGTGGCAAATATTTCTATCCCAGATGGAAGAGATACAGTTTTTCATTATTGGACTCAGTGAGGATGAAGCCCCAATGAATGTTACAGCTGTACTTCATAGAGCACAGTATAATCTTTTGCCTGAGGTGAAGTGTACACCACACTTAGAGAAAGTATGTTACATCATATTGTGTCATAATTTTAGGCAATGACTGCAGTCCTGCAGCACTTCTATAGACTGACATATAAGGAAGCAGTTCAATTACATTACACTTTACCAACAGACATGCTATTAGCTAATAGTATATATGTTCCGCCCGGATGCGCAACCCAGCCGGTTGATCAACCGGACGCCGGTTAATCAACCGGATGCCCGGTTGATCAACCGGAAGTCCGGATGCTCAACCCATTGTATGCTATGCCCGGTTGTACAACCGGATAGCCGTCCGGATGAGCAACCCGTTGTCCCGGTGTTCAAGCGATAGAAAGTGTGCTGCCTGCTCTACGTAGATGTTCCTGTTGTTTATCACACCAAGCTGAGGGGAGAAGACAACGTTGAGAACGAGATACGTTCCTGGTTGCGTAACCGGACAGCCGTCCGGTTGTCCAACCGGCTGTCCCGGATAGTTAACTACACAACCGCAAATGCGAAATTTCGCTGCCAGATAGTTTGTTGCTAACCAGAAGAACTCGAGAAGGACAGCCAAAAACAAGGTACGTACGTTACTATGTATTCAACACTCGAACAGTGCATACTTAGTTTTCTAATTAAAGCACTCTGTGCTCCGTGCAGCAGCTAGCCCACCCTTTTCTAATTAAAGCACACTGTGCTGTACAAGTTGCAAAAGGTATAGTGCCTGCTTTATGTAGATATACCTGTTGTTTATCACAGCAAGCTGAGGGGAGAAGACAACGTTGAGAATGAGATATGTTCCTGGTTGCGCTGCCAGGTAGTTTGTTTGTAACTGGAAGAACTCGAGAGGGACAGCCAAGAACATGGTACAATTAATGTACGTATGTTACTGTGTATTCAACACTTGAACAGTCCATGCAGGCTTTGTTTTCTAATCAAAGCACACTGTTCTGCACAAGTTGCAATGTGCACACACAACAGATTATTCACAGTCCCCTTGCCTTGTGGAAATGTGCTATTCCTTATCTGAATGGGGCTGTGGTTAGGAAAAAGGTGGGGGGTGTGAAGCTGAGGGAGAGAGGCTAGGGAAAAGTGGGGGGCATGAAGTGGAGGGAGAGAGGCTAGGGAAGTGGTGGGGGACATGAAGCAGAGGGAGAGAGATAATGAGAATCTAGGCTATACATTGCCTCCCAACTACCAAGTTTGAGATACATATATGACAGCTGGTCATGCTACCCAGCTTTTTTGTACTGAAATTATGACGGCTAGTACATTGGCCATGCCAAAAACATAGCATGCACTAGAAGTGACTTTTTATAATTTGTGTACCACATTGAGTTACAATAGAACCAATACAAAAATTAATACTACACTGTTATTGTAACACACTAGAAGTACCATATACAACAAATACAACTGAGTAGACTTCACTATGCACAGCTCAAACATTTCCAGTCCAGTTCTTTGTTCTTCAAAAAACGTCCTGGCACCCTTGCGCAAGATTGGTGGAACCACTCAAGGCACGATGCACACTCTACCATTCGTGAGCCATTGTCGATTAGACGGCAGACACAATAGATCGAAATGTATTCTTTCTTGAAAGGTTTTGGTCTACGGGTGCTGTTTCTTACTGGAAACGGGGTCAGTTTGCCAGACAGGATGCAGTCGAGGAGGTGGCTTCTCATGATCCGCTGTTCAAAAGTGATTGTGGTGGGGTCTATTCCAGAACAAATACTAGTAGCAAATGCTATTGCAAACAGGCCACAGTCATTGACCCCGCTTTGCCATTGTACGTCTGCATAACGTACTTCAATGTGCTTCTCTCGAACTTCTCGGTGTTTTGGAAGGGTAGCCAGTGCTTTCAGCATTGTACGTGGAGAGAGAAACAACTTGTAACAGTGCTACATACTGGTAATGCTCTACATCAATTAGTCAAGAATCACAACTAGATGGGACCTATTGTACATGTACATGTACAGGTATGTGGTGAACTATAGGGCCTCCTTATCTTCAATGAGGTCGGTATAGCCGGGGTGGGGGGGGGGGGGGGGGGGGGGGGGGGGGGGGGACTAGCACAAAGCTGTAGGTTGTTGACACACCCATACATGTAGATAACCGGGATTGGAAACTACTCACATAATGCACACCATAGATACTCAACTTTGCTATCTATAGTTGTAAGTACTAAGACATCAGACTATGTAGTGGAGCTATAGCTTGCCTTACTTCTGTCTGCCCAAAGACGAGATGAAGTGAGTTAGTCATGCATGTGATTATTGTGCTTGTCCTACTTTCTGAGGTACAGTCATCCTTACAATGCCATGGATTGTCAAAATTGAGTGTTCTACGATAGTCGACATATTTCAGTTTTAGGCTATAGTCTAAAATAGGGGGTATGTGTTCCATTAGGGGGGTATGTCTTGTTTTTAAAGGGAGTATGTGCTCTTTCTGTGAGAGGGGTACATCTTGTAGGGGATATGTCTTGTTTTAGTGTGTGTTCTGTAAGTGGGCGGGTTCTGTGGGAAGAGGTGCATGCATGTCTTGCTCCCTTCAAAACCAAGACATCCCCACTTTAAAACTAAGACATACATGTACCCCCCCTCACAGACAGAACACATACACTTGTACTTCCTACAAAATGAAAAGCACTGAAGTGCAACCCTTCGGCACACAGTGGCTGCAATGGCACAACTCACTGCACAAGCACACTGAGGGTTAACAAGACATATCCCCTCACACAGAAGACGAGCCCATTTCCACAGAGCACATCTCCTATTTTAGAGCCTAAAAGTGAAATGTGTGGACTATCACGGAACGTACACTCAATTTTGACACTGATCACCACCATACACATTCACATGTTGAATGTCCTACATTTATGTGTACACAGTTATACCTCTTTTGCATGTTGTTCACCACTCCTTTCTTCTGCATTGTGTGTTCCAGGAGCCTGGATGAAACAAAGATGGACAAAAGAACATCGTTTGAAAGCACATAGTTACACCTAGCATCCAATAGTTTTTGTAACACTTACATGTTGGTCTGCATTTCCCACAGTTAGTTCTCCCGGAGCCTCTCGCTGTTACTGTCATCTGAACTGCCATCTTTGTCTTGGCTGTCATCTCCATGTCCAACATCCTCTCTAGGAGGATCTTCTCCGCACCCACCCTCTACGGTGCCATCATTTTCTTGCCCACCACTGTCTCTGTTGTGTTGGCTGTCATCTTCTTGCCCACCACTGTCTCTGTTGTGTTGGCTGTCATCCTCTTCTTGCCCACCATCCTGTCTTGTATTGTTACGGACTGTTGCATCACATATCCTGCCCTCTCCACTGTCAGAAGCCTGAGTGTAAGTATGTAGACAAACATCACTGACATGTACATGTACATGTACAATGCTTGTGTACACAATCATCTTCATAATTACATCAAAACATGTATATTCCAAAGATTAAATCAAAGAAAGAAAGGAAGGAGGCAGGAAGAACACCAGGGTTTCATATAGGATTGATTGCTGGAAAACTACTCTAACAATATCATGTACACAAAATGTACACTACAACCCACCATGTTATTATTAACCAAGGACACATACAAAGAGGATGCCTAGCCTTGAGCAGATGTACACACGTATATGAGGTAATGTATCCCCTGAAGTAATTACCTCTCCCAGATCTTCTTCATCGATTTTCCCCCTCAGTTTTGTGTCCGGAATCACCAAGGATCTGGGGGGTTGTCCGAACACCAATTCATATGGTGTGTGCTTTGTTGTTTCATGCACTTGAGTGTTCAGAGTATCTAGGTGAACAAAGTTTCACAAAGTGACTGCATGGCCATCAGACACAGCCAGTTAATACATGAATGTACTTACAGGTAATATGGGGAAGCCAATCTGACCATGGAGGTTGTTGCGTTCCACTTTCGGAAATCCTTGCACTCATCATCCGCTCCAGAGTGTAGTGAGCCTGCTCCACTAATCCTTGGGACTGGGGGTGGCGAGGCCGACCACTCACGAGTTGCACCTGTCCAGGCCAAGTCGCTACGACCTCTTCTATGAGTTTGTTAACAAACTCCCGGCCATTATCGCTCTGGAGAATGCTGGGTAATCCCATGACTGGGAACACCCACTTCTCAAGTGCATTTGCAACATCCCTGGCAGACTTGGAGACCAGGGGGTAGGCAAAGTGGAATTTGGACCAGTGGTCCACTACATGTAGAATCCACTTGTAGCCATTGTGAGGCGCATGCCTCATGTCAATAAGATCAATCTGAGAGAAAAAATATGCCACATGGATTAGACACAATTCCCTGATGATGCAATCCAAAATTTTTTTGAGTTTCTACCTGCACACGAGAGAAGAGCCCATTAGTCAAAATGGGACGTAGTGGAGGCTGAGTAGCCTGAGGCTTGCGCAGGTTGCATGTAGGACACAGTTTCACGTACTGTTCGACCACACTTCTTGGCAGGTGGGAGTACACACTTTGGATCTATCAAAGGAAAACATATCAAGTAAGTGATGCGAGATTAAAGAAGTGCAGGCAGGCCATACACATGTGAAAAAATTTCATGTTCAATGTCAGCTGATCCTACAAGACATACATGTAGAGTACATCGCAAGTGTGAGAAAGTTCAGCAGCCAACATACCCTGGCAAAGGTTTTCTTTAGGCCAGCATGTAGGCAGTCCTTGTTATGGACTTGTTGCAAGATCCCATAAAACTCTTCTGCCACTGCCACTCTCCTGTAGCCACTCATCATGGTGCGGTCATTCTCATTATGGAAGTAAACACAGGTGGTAAAAACAAAGAATTACAATGTGATATCCACTTGTGAGTAGTACTTTTCTGAAGCAAGTGTTGGCTTGATTTTAGAGGTGAACTACAAGTCTTAAACAGACACTACTTTATGCCAACATGTACGTGTACAGTTGTATATAACTGGTTTACTACTATATACACGCACCTTCTTCTCTTCTTTCACTCGAATCACCAAAGCATCCCTAATCCCCACAGAAGGCAGATCGAGAAGTTCGAAACCGCTCTTCTTGACGAAGTGGCGAAATCCCTTGTCTGCGTCCTGCTGCTCGCCTTTAAGGTAGTTGACTATCTTCCGTGCAAAGGACTCTCTGACTATCGCACTCCTCGTACGCTTGCCATCACTTGGGAACGTTTCGTCCAGGTACGTCTGAAAGACAGTCTCGCTACCGTTGGCCATCGTGTACGTGTCACATCGACAGTTGACTGACGCCTCGACAGTACGTAAGACCGTAAATCCTCAGTGCGCAAACTTATTGTCCGGTTGATCAACCGGGCATCCGGTTGATTAACCGGATGTCCGGTTAATCAACGGGGCAGCGGTTGCGCATCCGGGCGGAACATATACACCAATTTGGCCTCGTATCCAGGCCGCACCGCGCGGGGAGGCACGTGCTGGGGAGGGGCCACGTGCGGATGAGAAGCGGCCTGGTACATGGTATACACTGTTCCAGAAGTACCCAAAATCTGGGTACTCGTACTTTTCGGTAAACTACTTCGTAAAACATTCCGTAAACGAATACGTAATCATCGCTCGCGTCCGTTTCTGTTTCTGCAACGATGACTGTTCGCGCGACAAGCGAGTTCGATGCTGCCCCCCTGTCTTCAGTTAAGCGCGGTGACATCGTCCTGAAGAAGGAGTAGAGAGAAGCGATAAAGCTTATAGGTACTTCATATAGCTTTGCCATGCGAGCAGGAAGATACTTGTTCAAGCCTCCTGGACTGAAGAGGGCCGTGTAGTGTTTCGTCTGTACCGCACAGGCGCAGAAGCGGGAAACGGTATGCGTGGAACTCGCCATCTCTACACGCTCAAGAACGTGAAGTCCTCATTCTTGGCCCGCATATTCATTCCGTTCAGGAGAAGTGAATTCACGAAATCTAAGTTCACGGACGCGAACGCGCATGCGCAAACAGTATACACCAGGCCCCCTCCCACGCGGCCTGGGTACGAGGCTAACACCAATTTAACTCTTCTTGTGTCATTGTATTATGTATAGATTTTTAAGGCTAGCCAGCCCAGGGGGCGGGCCTGACACATGATAATCCCTCAATCGACAAAGTGGTTAATAAAGTCTGGGGCAACCAAACCCAAGTTAGTGTATGAGGGGGGAAGGTATCATATGAGTGATAGAAAGAAAGTGGAAGAAAAACTCTTGCGGGACTCGAACTGACGATTCTCAGCTTTATATGCTGACGCTCTACCGACAGAGCTAAAGAGCCCAGCCAGCAGGCAAAGGCGATAGGCTGTTCCCTTATAGAGAACACTTTTTCTTCCAAAGTAGCAGTGACTGACTTAGCGAGCTTGTCCTCTCCCCGCGGTACGCTGCATTTTGGGGCTGCAGGAGGGAAGGAGTGGGAGAGCTCATTGCGGAGGAAAAAAATGCACGTACACGCATATTCGTGGTAGTTCTTACAATCATATACAACATGGCTGTAGTGCATAACCTGCTATATGTACGCACGTCTACAAATCTGTCGCATTATAAGTTTACCTACTTGTACGCATCTGAACACGTGCAATCCTCAAGCACGGTTCCGCTCGACTTACCGAAGAGGTCTCCCACAAACTTGCGCATAGATGACCAGACCTGAGTCCTAGCTACTGGTAGTCTATCACGCTAGACCCTCTCCTTCTGCGCCGCGGCTTCGCCGCGCGCATAGCGGAAGGAGAGGGTCTAGCGTGCTAGACTAAGCTACTGGCTGACGGCCTGCTCCTACGAGAATTTGCCTATTCAAGGTATTCTCCAGACTCTCAGCAAGTGCATTTGTGTCAGGCTGCTCACTTGGCGCGTCTGTTGGAGAGAGAATGTTGTCCAGGAAATTCCTAACGATTGGCCAGTACCTCTTGCGCTGAGCCTCCGCCACTGGCTCAGTTGGGGTAGGTGCAGAGGGCTGACTATTCAACAGCTGGAGAGTAAGAGCATTCAGTTGGTCAGTAGGAGCACCCAGGTTGATTTTCCCACTCGTGGCAAAGTCACTCCGGTCGGTCTGCATGTTTGATGCGTCACTGGGGGTGTGCCTGTTCCTATAAATATTCCAAGCTCCCCGAATCAATGATCTTAGCTGTTCCTTCTCTGCCACTTGTTCATTGGGAGATGCTTCCTGAGCCTGTGGCATGTTCCAAGTGCGGCTTGCTTGGGGTTGTCCATTAGTGCTCTGGAGTGATGGGATGGTACCTGGGCCCACCCGTGGAGCACGAATTGGCACACAGGAAGTAGGGGCAAACGGCAGTCCTGTAGCCAGGAGCACCATGGCAAGGCTCAAGATTCCTTTCATGGTTTACTGTAATTGGCTGGTGAGAAGAAAGTGATGCTGGATGGAGCTCTGAGAGGAATTGCTCATGCATCTTTATATGCCCCTTGAGAATGATTGTCAAAACATTGCTGTGTTGTGCTTCAGAATGACTTGCATACACATACTCTATGGAAACTGTACTTTTCTATAGTTATGAAAACAGTGGAAGTGTATTGTTTCAGTTTAAAGATTGAAAGCACAATAGTCCAGCATGTGTGTGCCTTATCAAGGTGTTTGTCTTTGCGCTCTGGAACAAACCAGTTGAGGAGCTGGTGGTAGAGTACAGCTACTGAGTATTCATGCTGTGCTTGGCCAATTTTATATCCACATGTACAAATGGTATGGTGATAACAAAGCCCAGTTGAAATGGACCTATTTCACTGCAAAAAAAGAGATGGTTATTTTAACCTTGCTAATTAAGGTTATCTCAGTTGCAGCTGAATGACATCATGGCGCTCCCACACTGAGTTCTTATTTCTTCTATACTCTTAAGACTGAAGGCATGTGGGCAATGTGTAGGGTGTCTCCAATATATGTCTAATATTCTTTGACTTGCGTAAAGCATTTGACAGTGTGCCACATGCTCCTCTACTTCAGCATCTAAAGGATATTGGGCTTAACTCACACATCCTCCAATGGATCTCCTCATATCTGTGTTGTAGAAAACAGTATGTTGTTGTTGAAGGAGCATCATCCAGCACTACTTCTGTTCCATCTGGGGTCCCGCAGGGATCTGTCCTGGGCCCCTTGCTCTTTCTGACATACATAAATTGTGTAGCTGATCTTGGCTTCTCTGATGGAGCATTGATCTTGATGTATGCTGATGACATACTTTTGTGGAAGCCCATCAAGTGCTCCAATGATTATGTCTACCTACAGACAGATATTAATAGCATTTCCAACTGTATTAAAAGCTTATATCTGTCACTGAACTCTTCTAAATGTAAGTACATCATTGCATCACGAAAGAGACAGCCTACACTACCATCTTCAGGGCTACATCTGAATGGTGAAGCTCTGGAACATGTTAGGAGTTATCGGTACCTGGGCATACTTGTCACTGAAACTCTTACTTGGTCTGAGCACATACAGCAAGTGTGCTCAAAGGCAAGAAAGCTAATTGGAATGATGTACAGGCAATTCTACTTCTGGGCAAACACATCTGTTCTTCGATCCATACACATAACATGTATTCGCCCTCACTTGGAGTATGCTGCTCAGCTGTGGGACCCGCATGTCAAGAGAGACATTCAAATGTTAGAGTCAGTGCAAAAGTTTGCATGTAAAGTGTGCTTGAAATGCTGGGACATGGACTATGATAACATGCTGCACTGTCTTGATTTACCTCTTCTTCGTGTCAGGCGCCAACATCTTAAGCTCATCACTATGTTCAACATTGTTAGTGGAAACATAGTTTTTCCAGCAGGTATCTTCAATCTACACCAGCATTTGTCACAGAGAAACAATTCATCTGTATTTCACAGACTCCATTCTCGCACCAACTACTTCTATTTTTCATATGTACCTAGCGTTATTACTGTTTGGAATACTTTACCAGTAGACATAAGATCATCATCATCTCTTTCTGTTTTTAAGCATAACTTACTGCACTGGGCTCATGTCTTGTATTAGCTTACAGCTATTTACATGTTGCCTCCCATATCTTTGTACTGTACTTCTTATCTCACTTGTATAGAAAAAAAAAAGTAGTTGGGCATTGTAAAGTAATTACATGTGTGCTATGACAGGAATTTGACAGGGGATGGGTACACTGCAAAATTTTCATACAATATTTTGGGTGAAAGTGCATGCAACTGGGGCAACCCACCTGCACAGTTACTTTAGCTGAATCTTTTGTGGTTAATACTTAACTTCATTGTAGTTCATTATGGCTCAAAAGATTGAACTATAAATACAAAGTGACATTTACTGTAAAGCAGAGTTATAGTAAACACTAGTGTAACCATGCTATCTATTGTGGTTGTTTTAACTTTGCTGCAGGCTTTCTTTAATCTTTGATGTTATTAACATAACTTCAGTGGTTGTGATACATACAACGTCACCATAGGTTATTCTAACCCAAGCACAGATTAGATCACCATAATATTATGTTTCAAAAACTGTGGTAACAGGTTATCAGCACGTACAACAAAAAATACCAAACTATAATTATAAACCACAAAAAAAGTGCTGCTGAGAGGTTAGGTGCCTCACAGAAGACATCTTCCTCGATGAAGGGGAAATACTGCTTGGCATTGTCCCTATTGAAGGCTGCAATACAGGGAGAGGTTCACTTTGGCTCCTTTGTTGCTGCCTCTTCCATTGTAGTCAACATCTGTAAAAAAAATTTCTTGGTTTAGACGAAAGACCATATTTTTATCCTATACCTCATAATCCTCATAATTATAGATGGATCAAAGTGTCCTCAAGTTTTTTTCGGCCTTAGCTAAGTAAAGTGCCACCAGAACTTTCACAGCATTAAGAACGTCTTTGTCACTATCTGTATAGCAGATGAGAAAGATGCCCATGGAAGTCATCACAGAGAAAAAGGTAGCATTATGTTGAGCTATAAGTATTCTCGTCACTCTTGTACTGAAATTTTGCAGTGCCATATTACATTATTATATAGCTACACTCATTGAAGTTCAGCATTTATTTAGAAAGAAATGTTTACTGGAAGACGATCATTTTTTGTAAAATCAGAGCAGAGTTTGTACCAATTGTTTCCACCACTGCTCTTTGCCTTGAACCTTCTGATGAGACTGCCCTGGAACCCACCATAGCCCAGTGCAATAAGAACATCAGCTGACACTAGAAACTCCTTCTCAACAAACTGAACAAGTGCAGATTCTGTAGCACTTGAATTGACGTTAATAGGGCTATTTTGTGATTTGTATTGTACATTTTTAATCCCAATTGCCTTTATTCTTGATATAATGTAATTGGATGCACTCCTTTTTTGACTTTTTTGACTTCCCATTGAATCACTACCATACTGACTCCCATCATGAACAAATACAACATTTTCCAGCGATATATTGTGGACTTTCATTACAACCTGAAGAATCTTTGAAAAATTACTGATACAGCTATTGATAAAATCTGTTCTGTGCCGCTTCAGTTCTTGTTCTGAGATTCTTTCAGAACGTACATGTACAGCAATGAATGGTCGAGAGAGTGACAGATGTTGGAACATACTTTTGGCAGCTTCAGTAACATATGAGGTGTGTGCTAGAGACCGTGATTGACACGAACCTGTCATATTCCTGCCTGTGTAACTAGGATCGTAGTAGTAGAAGGGATCCTCTGTGTTCTTTACAGCTCTCCACTCTGGAATGACAACAGAAAATTGGGGAGAGAAAGGTTCTTTAGTTCCATGGGAAGTGTTGGTCATCCATGTTCTAATGAACTGTACCACATCTTTCATGGAGAAAGGTTCCCCAGGTATTGCTTTCACACACAGTGAATGTACACCTCTGAAAGTGTAGTTCACTCCATGCTTGGAAAGTGCTCTATTGCTCACCTTCTTCAAGTGATAATTGAAAACATATTCAATATGTTCCATATTGGAACTACAGGTAGAAATATTCCCATTTAACATTGTTGCTTTTGCTGTAACAAATGTCACAACAACGAACTGTCGGGCAGCGTTGATCAGGAAATCAGGGAAAGGATGCCAGTCCACGTGGTCTGAATGAAAACACCTCTTCAGAATAGTAAGCATGGCAGTCCTATTCAAGAAGGTACTAATCAGTGGAAGAGACCTGAAATCTTCAGATACTGGAGGTACAGTTTTCAGATGAGATCCTAGTACATAGGGCTCTATCATTCTCAACTTCAAGTGCTTTTGATTAAACGTGTACAACTGGATTAGGTCGTCTGTGGCTGCAGTTAACTGTTCTGGAAAATTCAAAACCACCAAGTAGCCACGCTGTTCCGCTGTTTGTGGGACTTTGACCCTCTCTCTCCCCGCGTGGTGTCCATTTCTTTCCTTCGCCGTTAGTGTTGAGTTAGCCTGACTTAGCGAGCTTGTCCTCTCCCCGGTGTACACAGCCGTGACACTGTTGTTGGCGATAGGAGACTGGATTTCTTGCTTTACGCTCAACAAAGTGAGCACAACAAGCGTCAGGCAGACTGTATAGCCAATGAGAACCTTCTTCTTGTTGGGAGACGTTCTATAGTGGGTACACATATTCGTCCTTATTTACCGACTTGATTAAATGCCAACGATACAGTGTAACTGTTAATGTATGGCTATTTTCACTCTCCTAGGCCACACAAACTAGATTGTCAGTTTCTCGTCGCCGCTAAAACCACCCGCGCACCGGTTCATTATTGGCTAATTTGCAGTCTCCACCCTCTGAATTGGCTATCACGTGAGCTGCCTCTGCCTCTGATACTGCGGCCTTATATATTGTCTGCACCTATACCTAACTCCAACCTGTACACGAGCCTACGAAAACATGCATGTACGGCTGTGCTAGTTGCAGAAAAGCAATATGAGACTACTGAACTCGCAGGAAAATAAAAACTAGGCTTAGTAGTCTCACCGGTCTTACGTATTTGGGCAACTTCGGGTGACATCACATACGCACGCGCACATGCGCTTTTCACGTGAGGCGCAGACGCGCGTCCTCCTAATGCCGCCCAAGAGCAAGACTCAACATAGCTAATATAATTATCTTAGGTAACTCTAGCCAGGATTGACTTATATCCGACGTTTCAACACTCATACCAGTATCATCATCAGGGAATGGAGAAGGGTGAAGGCAGGTGGTATAAATAGACGCAAGTGTAAGACAGCAAAAATGAAAAACAACGGATAAACAATTATGCAAACAATGGTCATTCACACTTAGTCTAGTCATTACACAAACCACAGCAACCATAATGACAGTGATAAGTGACAATGATGACAGTGATAAGTGACAATGACAAGGGACAAAAGGAAGACAAGTTACGAACACATGTAAGTACGAAGACAAAGAAGGACAAGTTATGAAGACAAAAGTGAACAATATATATTCGGCAGGGGGCCTCGCTCTCTGTTCAATGGGTCAGCAAGTTGGTTGATGTGCCATGATTCCAGCATGCACCTGGCATACAAATACCTGCAGGAGTCCAGGACACGTGCTCTCTCCCAGTCGATTTGGTGGTCAGACTTCCATGCATGTTCAGCAAATGCTGAAGCCAGCTACATCACCTACCTTGCCTGCTGCCTCATCTGACCTCTCCTCATCCCGTGAAGCTAACCATGCAAAGAAACTCAATGTTGTACTCTACGATGTGCAGGAATGCCCTTCAGGCATGTCTAGATCTGCTCGGCAGGACTCTGACCTCCAGCGTAGTGTCAGCTCTTTCATCCATTGATCCCACCTTTCAGTCACTTTCCATAAGTGACTGCTTCAGATTAGGGAAATTTTCACAGTCATCTCGTCCAAGGCCAATTCTCATCAGATTCTTCAGGGTTGCTGATGCCAACAGAATCCTCACCAAAAGATCTAACCCTTCCCATCCCTTCTCACTCAAACCTGACCTTCCATTTCAACGTGTTCAGAATTCCCCGTTGTTGAAACAGAGATGAAAATTGATTCAAAATGGCGTTGACCGCAAATTCATCGCGATCAGAGGTGATTACCTCACAGCAAAAATGACATTGTTGTTTTAACAAAGACCTTTGTCACATAAGTTGTAGGGCCATGTAAATTCTACTCCTATATACTACAAATTTTTATCATGACAGCTGTTTTGGGGTGTGCTGTGGCCACATGATAAGGAAAGGTTGTGATTGTGTAGTAAGTGGGAGGGAAGTATGGAGAGGGATACAGATGTGCAACGCACATGACAAAGGTCTTTGTTAAAACAGCAATTCTATTTTTGCAGTGCTCTATGTGCACAAAAAGCTGTATGGTCGTGTCATTGACAGAACCTTTGTTTCTGAACAGCCTCAACAATCTGCACTTTCTTCCATGGATGACCTCACAAGCTCTGGGAATGTTGCCATTACAACATCTACAAATCAGCCACAAACGAGTTCCATTCAAGATTACAAGCCCTTGTGACTTCCAAGTCGTCTGATAAAGTCATGAACATGACTGCCAGCTCCACAACTCCTACATCCTCTCCATCACCAGTGAGCTCCATCTAACTCTTCCTCTTCTGCTTCTGTTCCTTCACAACCTCTCTCTGCACCTTCTGACTCTCCTTCATCTCTTCCTGGTCCTTCTCTTCCTATTCCACATAACCCGGTCGATAGTATTATGACTGTCACTGTTTGTCTTTGTAATGTGTGTAGCCTTGTTAATATAATGTCTTTATTTGTGTACTCCCATGATTTTGAAATATTTTGTGTTTGTGAGACCTGGTTGTCTGATAATATTCATGACCATGAGATAATTTATATCGTAAAGATAGACCTTCTCGTGGTGGTGTTGTCTTTTGTAAGCTCATATCATTCTGTCACTTTGCCTTCACCTCCTGATCTTGAGGTTGTAACAGTTAAGTTAGGTCTTCATCACAAGTTTGTTACAAGTATGAAAAACATTTTCCAAAAATGTAGAGGGATGTAGGGATGGCAGTGCCAAAAACCACAGAAACTAGGTGTAGAGATGGCAGTGTACAGGCAAGACAGGTTATAAAAAGACTACACAAGCAACCCCATCCCTACATCTTTCTTTTTACTTGAAATTGTTCTGTGAATTTAGCAATGAGAATTCTGGGAACATCAATGCCATGTGGTGAGAAAAAAGAAAGATGTAGGGATGGGGTTACTTGTGTAGTCTTTTTATAACCTGTCTTGCCTGTACACTGCCATCTCTACACTTAGTTTCTGTGGTTTTTGGCACTGCCATCCCTACATCCCTCTACATTTTTGGAAAATATTTTTCATACTTGTTTGTGTACTTTTTCTTGTACAATAGTACACAAAATGTTCTTGCAAGTTTCATTCAAAATCCAACAAACATGTCAGTGATCAGAGCAGCCGTTGCTACTAGTCAGCGGCGGAGATACGAGTGGGTAAACCTCGTGATCTGTCACTTACGAAGTTGGGAGCCTGGCTGAGCCCCAGTGTATCTGACTAGCTAACTCATACCAGTTACATTAATGTTCGTTGTACAATTGTACGGCGAAGTAAGAACGCGCTCTTTTCAGTGACAAAAGACGAGTAGCCTTGGCCATCAAGAAATTAATAGGCGTGGCTTCGCGAGGCCCGCCCTCACGTGCTTACAATTTGCGCCACGCGACAATAATTATTAGAAAATGGCTTCCAAATATGGTAAAGTTGTCTGGGGTTCTAGATTCTGTCCATAGTAGAGAAGATACTAACATTTTGTTAGCACAGATCATACTTCGTAGTGATTACAGTGGATCTGTGAAAGAACTATGGTGATTACTTCAGCCAGTTTCGAGTAAAGTCGTTTGAAAGAAATCTCGTAAGAAGAAGAAGAAGAAGAAGAATAAGAAAGAAAAACAAAATCACCTTTCGTCCATTATCTGGCAGTAAGTCAAGGAATGCATTCTAGCTACTTGTGGGGTATCATTGGGTAGAGAAGCGGTTGAATAGGCCATTCGCGTGCCGAGAAAGGCTTAAAACGCGAGTATTCGCGAGTTAAGAAGGCTTTCCAATGTACGCGCACTATGGGAGTATCGGCGCCATCCTTACATAGAGAGTCTACCGACTCTCTGATATGCTGTGTCTATGTTCCACCCTCAGCTAGTCATTCATATATATGTTGGTTTACTCATTGATTATCTCACTGATTTACAATCATCCTCAGTTCACTGTATCATTGTAGAAGATTTCAACTTTCCTGATATCATCGGTCATCCCTTTTTGCCTCCTCTGAATTATCTAATAAGTTTTGTGATTTCATATATGATTGTAATCTTACCCAACATGTGTCACTGCCTACTCATGTTAAAGGAAATATCCTTGATCTAGTTTTATCTTCAGCATCTGTCACTCTTTTATCAGATCACTGTGTTATCAGTTTTTCTCCTTCAATGTATTGAAACACTATACTAAGTTTGGGCCTTCCTATGTCTTGGATTACTCCAAAACAGATTATGGTAGCATTTGTTATTACCTGATGGATGTTGACTTCAGTTCTTGTTTTTCTTGTAATGATATTGAGTTTGTCTGGTTTTTCATCAAATCAGTGCTATATCAATGTTTGTTCCTAAAGTTCGTGTAAACATGCATAATAGCCCAAAGTGGTTTGATTCTGACATTCGGCATCATTTAAAGTGTCTTTGTGTCTTTATATCACCCTTCAAGTAACCTCAGATCCAGGATTAATTCTGAACTTTTACTGGAACTTAAGATGTTAAATGCCAAATCTCTTTTTGAGACCAACCTAATCAAATCACTACACTCTGGTAATTCCTCAGTTGTGTACAAATATGTTTGGAGTATCACAGGTAGTTATAACCTACCAGCAATATTTCCACTCCATGTTTAACACAACTGTCCCCTGTCAGTCTCACTGCATCATCTGAGTTTGTCTCAGCATTATCTCCCTCAAGACTGGCGGGTGCACATAATAAACCCCATCCATAAATCTGATATAGCATCAATCGAAAACTACAGACCAACTTCACTGCTAAGTTCCATCTCAAAGGTCCTTGAAAAGTTTGTTCACCAGAACGTTATTGAATTTGTGGACACTTATGTGTCGCCCTGTCAATTTGGGTTCTTGCCAAATCGTTCCAAATTACAGCAACTTATATTTTTCTTCGAGTGTCTTTTTGAGAAACTGTGTTATGCTTGTCAAGGTGATGTAATATATTTGGACTTCAAGAAGGCCTTTGACTCCATTGTCCATAATATATTACTGCACAAATTGTGGAGCTTCGGAATTACAGATAACCTGTGGGAGTGGCTTCGTGCATACCTAACCAAACGGGTACAGTGTGTTTCAGTTAATGGTACAGTATCTGACTTTCTTCCTGTCGTGTCGGGTGTGCCCCAGGGCAGCATTTTGGGCCCTTTATTATTTCTGATCTTTATCAATGATATTCCAGCTTTCTCCAAGTTCAGCACACTATTTCTTTTTGCAGATGATGTGAAGTGCTCCAAAGATATCTCTTCTATGGAAGACTGTTCCCTATTCCAAAGCGATCTTACTGAATTACCACAAATGTTCAGTTGTTCATTATTATCTTCGCGAAGCTCCTTTTCTTTACAATAATCATCTGAACGAATTTAAAATTGTAGTCAATGACCAGTGTAAGGATTTGGATGTCACTACTTCTTCCGACCTCAATTTTGATTTCTCCTTTTTCCAACACTCACGCACGTGACTAGTCCGCGGAGGGTATACGGGCATGTGATTCATTTCCAATCGTGTGCCCGCAGGCCACACTCCTAAACTCATGTGTCTATACTTCTTTACATGTCAATCAAACTGCAAGAAGTCCATGGTCATTTTAACCCACAAATATGCAGTTACATGTTTGATCACAGCAGCTGGCACTGAACAGATGTCAGGAACGTCCTCCAAGGAATTATGCAAAAGATCAGGGAGAGCAGATGGGTCTCCACCCTGGACACAAAAGGGAATGAACCTAAGCATGGAATCCTTATAGATGATCATATATACCCATTCATTCACTGATAAGCTTTGTCACCATGCGCATCATCTACATACATGTACCTGCTGTGCACTTTTGTTGGTATGAACTGTTGTACAAATTGCTAAGTAGTCTCAGTCTGTCCATTGTACACCTGAGGAAGGCCGTGGGCAGAAACATTGTGCTATGGAATTTTACAAATATCTTGGCAGAGCACGATCCAACTCTCTTCTTCTGCTTGCCTGAGTGAAATCTAGTTGTGATTGTAAAGGCTTGGTTTGTCACAGTTAGAGTTCTCCTTCGACTTCAAGATCTCCCAGAAATCTGAAGTGGATAGCATAGAAAAGTTAATCCTTTTCATTGGCTACCCCGAAAGTGGTCACAGCATCATTAACATTGGCAGCATGATGGATGTGCACACCCAAACCCTGTAACCACAAGTACAGGATTCTGGAGGAGTGCACTCTGCTGGACAGACCCAGCTCACTGCAGGACAGAAGTGTGCTCTTCAGCAAGGTCTACAGTAATAGCTACAACAATGCCATCCAGATGAGTGGGTGGAGGAGTGAGGAAGACAAAGGTAAGTTCACACCTCAACAGCTTGGCAGGGAGCATTCCGTCAGCTGAATGTCATCAGTGACAAGAGTAGAGAATATCTCTCTGCAGCATTAATTTTAGTACATCACATTTCAGCAGGTCCAAAGCAGTTTGTTGAAGTGCCAATTGTTTTATGTTGCATATACGTGAGAGCAACTAGTGCTCTCGGTTTGCCCATGAAGATGACATGAAGGCCGTCAGACAGAGTGCACAGTGGAATGAATGTTTGTGGAATTGAAGTATCAATAATTATTGTATCAATCTGGTATGCTAAAACAGTGGTGAAAGTGTCTAGAGTTTGCACATACGATATTGATATATCCACAGTGAGGATTTCATCAGGCATCCACAGAAGGTTATAGAGCATAATTCTACATGTGTGTACAGTGGTGGAGGTACTCTGCCCTGCAGACTACATTAGAGCAAGTCATGAGAAGAACATCTCAAGGAGCAGAGACAATCTGGCGTGGGAAAAGACGTGGTGCAGTACATTGAGCGCAGAAGATGAAGTTTTCCTTCTTTTCTCACTACATTTTTGACAACTCATCATTGAATTTTATTTCTCTTTTGAATCACTCCAACATTTCATTAGCCACGTACAGAGGGAATAGTTGAACTGTAATTTATGTACAGCAGTGTAAAGAAAAATGCATTGTCCACCATGTACATTATGATTGTTTTAAAAAGTGTCACTAGAATACATAATATGTACCAGCTTATGTTGAAGTTCAGCACAATAGTTACAAAAAAGTTGAACTGTTACTCACGCATAATTAGAATAAGTACAGATGCTGTACACGCAGACCCCTAAACTTGGATCAATTGGCACACACACACACACACACACACACACACACACACACACACACACACGAGTGAAGAGTGATATATCATACACACAAAATCACACATACATACATGTACATGTAGCTGAAATGATATTGAAGTGTCTTAGGTAGGAGGTGTGATGAGAATAATAAATAGGCCCTCCCAGAACGAAGGTATGATATAACACTGCGAATATTCAGTGGCTGTACAAGTGGAACATGGAAGAACTGAGAAGATGAAGGAACACACAATCACTCTGAAATTAGTAGCTGTGGTTGGTTGGTGCCTGTATTTGTGTGTGTGTGTGGGGGGGGGGGGGGGGGGAAGTAGACATATGTAATGAGCCTATGGATTATTCAGCTCCTAATATACATGTACAAACTCGTAAGTTCCATCACATAGCTGGAAAGCGGATAAGGAGTGATTGAGTCCAGTGTTCCCAATATAAATGTACACTACTCAGACACCCATATATGATCTACATAACATAGCAAGTCTCTTTCTTTTGGCTTCATCTATATACATACATTGACTCACCAAACAATGGTCTCCTCAGATGGAGGGCTGGGGGCTGGGAGAATCTTGTTTCTTGCGGGCATAAGGATCTTCACCTTTTAGGATGTTTTTAGCTGCTGAATGCTGGCCTGTAATTACCTGCAGTTGAAGAACAAATGATGGAATAATTTTCTTTTGAGATGTATATACATGCAGCTCTACTGAAACTAGCAGTGACCTACGTACCCACTCAGCAGTTGACAAGACAGACTAACAGTAGTGCACATAGTATGTGCTGGCCTAGGATTGAATCTCAGAAAAAGCCAGCACACAACTCAAATTAAATCTGTAGTGCTTCTCTGTATTACATCCTGCAAGGTTACATGTGCCTGGCAGTCCAGTGCATGCAGGGACCAAACCAGGGCTCTGTTTAATCGTGCCACTGTCTATCAAATGAGATATCGACTGCTGATTGATTCAATCTGTGCAGTGACCCACCTCCTGCCCATCCACCCCACACAAGTACCTTCATCAATCTCGTTCGATGAAACTTGGAGGAGATGCCGAGATCACTCCTCATCATCTCATCGTCCAGCTCTGCTAGTGCCTCTCCATCGATATGCTCCTCCTGGAATTTTGCTGTGTACTGTTTCATACCAATAGATTCAAGTAGATTGAGAACCTGTGTGTGTGTGTGTGTGTGTGTGTGTGTGTGTGTGTGTGTGTGTGTGTGTGTGTGTGTGTGTGTGTGTGTGTGTGTGTGTGTGTGTGTGTGTGTGTGTGTGTGTGTGTGTGTGTGTGTGTGTGTGTGTGTGTGTGTGTGTGTGTGTGTGTGTGTGTGTGTGTGTGTGTGTGTGTATACCCATTGTGATCATAAATGTACGTATGCTTCGTATCTGGAAGCATTCAGAAAGCTTAGATTGGTAATTAAATGTGATATACATACATAGTGTATGAGGGAAGTCATGCAAGAGCAATGGGCAGTGCTCTCGTGTGCACCACTGCACTATACAGGATGCCACACGTCTTGTCTTGTGCTGGCATAGCATATGCGATGCATGTTCATGAGTGTGGTTCTCGATTTATTCATGCACATGTACGTACATGTGGAATCAGTCACAAAGACAAGGCACTGCAAGGCAACTACACCTGAAGACAACTCTTTTTTCCCGAAGAAGAAAAGAACTGCCTCAGGCGGGACTCAAACCCACGGCATCCTGCATACCGTGCAGATGCTCTACCAGCTGAGCCACCAAGGCAGCCCAGCCGGGCAGGCCGAATCTTTCAAGAGGTGTCTCTCCCCGGGTAACTCTAACTCAGTGTTAAGGGGCATGTACATGTACATGTATGTAGTGCCACAACTGTTGGTTCCACCCAATGTACAGGAAACATATAGCAGTGGTCTCCAGTGGTATACTCACAAAGAGAAGCTGGTGAATGCACAAAGACACAGTGTTTCACAGGGCACTCCCACACACCACCACATTGAGAGTAGCCACAACACAGAGTGAACATGCAATCCCTACACAATATGTCTGGAATAAACAGGTTAGTTGGACTGGTTTGTCCTGTTTGTGGGTAATGTATTCACTGGTATTAGGTTGTGGGAATGCCTCCATATATGGCTACAACACAGGCACACAATCAAATGCTGTATTCACTGAATGTTTACATGCCACCTATGAATAGGCTCCACCCACCCACTAGTGTGCCATCATTACATTTTGTCACTTTGTTGTGGCGGGAAATCTGCAGCAAGATCGTATTCATCCCTTCATTCACAGGCTATGGGGAATCTTATCTCACTGTTTGGGGGGTGGATCACAGCAGACGGAATCAATAGACTAGAAAAGTAGGTGGAAACACAGGCTCAGATGTTGGATGAGCACACAGCAGGTCACACAGAGTTTCAGCGCACACATACATACATGCATCTATGTACATGTAGATGTACATGCCTGATGTAGTATATGGTGCAGTGTATTGTGTGCATGTCTCTACATATGTAATATGTAATCAATATGGACACGTGGAACTTCGTTCCTCTCAATCGAGAGTGTACTGAGGATGCACACAGTTGAGGTACCTGTACACAGAATGGCTGGCCTACACTAGTGCATGTGCAGGCAGTGGAGCTCCTCTCAGCAGGACACCGACACCTTGACACACAAGACCCTACTGCTGTCTTCACATACCATAATGGAGTACATTTGACCCCTGAACACCCTGTTACTGAGGACATTCCTTCTTGTCCCAAGGGTGCCCTGATCAGAGAGACAATATGTACTTGCAGGCATGTAGCACCACACCCAATGGAGACTGAGCTGCCTCCACTACAATCAACATTGTTGTCATGGTATTCATGCCATCCTCCCCTTTCCCCGGCAGCTGCAGTGGGGGCTGGGACAGTGTTTCGGGTGGCTGGTCTGCTCCCTAGGGCTGGAGAGAATTCATGCGGCACTAGAGGCCCTTGGAGACTGAGATAAGGGGAAGTGTTTACATGCCTAACAAACACACCCACCAGATGCCCATCGTGAACACTATTCCCTCCCCTACTACCCTTCCTTCTCCCTCCCTCCCTCCCTCCCTCCCTCCCTCCATTCCTCCTTCCCCCTCCCCCCACTCTCTCCCTGCCTGCCTGCCTGCCTGCCTGCCTGCCTCCCTCCCTCCCTCCCTCCCTGCCTCCCTCCCTCCCTCCCTCCCTCCCTCCCTCCCTCCATTCCTCCTTCCCCCCCACTCTCTCCTTCCCTCCCTCCCTCCCTCCCTCCCTCCCTTCCACTCTCCCTCCCCCTCTCCTCCTTTCATCCATCATACCACTCAAGTCAGACCAGAGTCAGGTGAGTTGCTCACCTCCTATATGGCCACACTCCTTCCTGGGTTATAGTACATGTACATGCACTCTAGGACAGTACAATGAGTCTATGTACACTCTACTATGCGAGCTATATACATGTAGCATTCATGACCTGCAACAAAGGAGAGGAATGGAAAGAATCGTATGTGTACAGGTGTGTGTGTTTATATGGACTTTCAGTGGAATTGATCCACACTACAAGGAAAGCCGAGAGGATATGGCCATGTTTGTATGTGAGAGACATACAGGGAGGAGGGGTCAGGAGTCAATGGTGTTGCAACACACATGTACACACATACATGTACATACCCTGCAAGGTATAGTATCTATGGGTATAGTGACCATGGACATGTACTAGGAGTGTAGCCACTCTCCTCACAGGAAGACTGACACTCACATGATGCATCACATTCTGTCACATGAGCACATGAGACATGTACATGTACATATCCAGCCAATACCTCATGCACAAGAGCACAGGACCAACTGTAAGGTAGTGAGAGATGCTGTCAATGTGGGGCAGTGTCACTAATACATGTGTGTACATGTTGTGATACATGTAGGATGCCAAGTGCCAGGCACTACCTCCACTCCAGCACACACCACACCCACTCAGTAGCAGTGTCTGCTGGGATGGCATTCGTTTGTCAACAAACAGTGGGAATATTAGCCTTGATTACAGGGCCTTCCCCTGAAGATAGGTGGTGTGCGCACTATCGATGATGACAGCAGAAACTGGGATGTGAAGTCACATGAATGAAAGCTTAATTAATTTTTGTGTGTGATGGGTTGAGATTCCCAGACTGTTTCCAGATGTACTTCTGAAAATAGCCCTCTCTGCAGCTCCTCATTAACATTCATGCCTAGCCCTGCTGACTAGCCAGGTGCAGGCTGTCCTGACAGTATCATACATGTGGTTCCTGACCCACACATATCTACTACCTACTCTACCATAGAATATCATCCAGACACTAGTCCATGGAATGGCTGCTCTACCAACTTCCTGCTGCAAGACAACCCACATGGGGCAATAAGGGGTGTTGATTGGGTTGTGGTGGGTGTCCACAGCCTCACTCCCAGGCTCCCTCCCTCCATAGGGTCTCCACCAACACCATGGGCCACCTCTGAACCAATTTCCAACCAGTGGTATGCAGAGTGATTGGAGCACACAGTGCACTGGCTAAACACAAGCCCTCCCACAAAGCTGGATAGGGTGTAGCGGGAGATAAGACAGTTCCAGCTCAGCCATGGGATGTGGAGCGGAATGCTGGTATGAGGAATACTGGTATGGCGGGTTGTGAGTACCAGTACAACAGGATGTCGACCTTAGAGCCCACCACACCCAGTGTGGAGAGGCAATTTACCTCAACAGTGCCCCCAGACAAAGTTATTTCTCTGTCCCCCCACACACCCATGTGTACATGCTTTCATGCATGCATGCACACACACACACACACACACACACACACACACACACACACACACACACACACACACACACACATGTACTTGCTCACAAACATCTGCTGATGCAACTTCCAATGATCTCAACAGACCTCACACTACACATACACACATACTCAGAGCAACAGACACACGTGTACTGTACATATTGTGCCAGAGGGTCTGCACTGGAGGGTGTGGTGCAGCAGTGGACTGACCTGCAGGTGGTCCAGCTGGGCCACCGCACTGCGCTGCTCTGCAGGAGAGGGACTGCGGCCGTTAGTGGAGCCCGAGCCTCCTAGCAGACTGTAGTTAGCTTCACCTGCAAGTGTGTGAGGGCACATACATGTATATACATGAACGATCAGTCATTGAGACAAGGCGAAGCAAAGCAACTACGCCTGAAGACAACACCCCTTTTTCTCAAGAGAAAAAGAAGAGCTGCCTCAGGTGGGACTCGAACCTGCGACGTTCTGCATACTAGGCAGACACTCTACCAACTGAGCCACCGAGGCAGCTCAGCTGGGCAGGCTGAATCTTAAATATTATGCAAAGGCAAAGGCGTCTCTTCCCTGATAAACAGGGTACACGTAGCTCTATCTCAGTACCCCTTTGTACACCTTTGTACATGCATATACAATAATTACAAGTCTGTTACATGTACGTACATGTACATGCAGTAAGTGCTGTCACACACCAGGCTGCTTGGTAATGTTGGGCCAAATATAGCAACACTTAAAGATACGTCTATAATTGGAAGTTACCAAGCAACCTCATGTACAGGATATTACTTCTTGGAGGTCACCAAGCAACGTCATGCATGAGAGCACTCAGACATGTACATGTACATTGGTGCATGAGTGTGTACATGGGAGACACTCCACAATACACAGGTGAAGGGCATGGCCTGGCATATATGGACATTGCACGGGCCAATGTACATATACATGTACATGCACATGCACATGTATGTCTCGCTGGGCTCTACATACACATGTATATGTGTATATGCATACGTACACGACATGTTGTCTCCAATGCTTGTGGGTTGATCAAAGAGCATGTGCATACATGTACATACCTGTAATTATGTATATAGCATTTCAGCAACATGCAAGGGGAGGGAGGGAGGGAGAGGAAGAGAGGGAGCGAAGAGGGTGTCTTCACTTCTGGAGAGTCAATAGCACTCTCAGACAGCACCATTGTCACCACTACCACTGTCACCATTATGCTCCCTACACGTCCCACAATCACAGCAATGCTCAGTATTCATTGCATGGCATTCAGTGACTGAGGCAGGGCCACTGGTCTCCTGGGAATGGAACAGCTGGGGACTGCCGGGAGGCCCAACTTGGCACGCTGGCCCAAGAGCACCTCCACTCAATGTCTTGTCGTAACCATGGCTACCTCTCACTCTGACAATGCCGTAAGCAACCTTGTGCTGGCAGGAGGCTCTGCACTCAGACTCACTGCCACGGGCAGCGCATGGCTCTGGTGGGTGTGGCTATACACCGACGAGTTGCTTTTTGGAACAAGCTACACGTAACTGCATGCACACATGTACATCATGTTCCTACGTACATGCATGTACATACTGAGTACATGTATGTACATACTGAGTACATGTATGAAACTAGAAAGTCCTTTATGTCAACTTCTGTTGACCCTTGATATTATGGCTCATCACATGTAAGGGGTACATATGTACATGTGTACAATGTACACGTTGTGTACATGTATGTCTCCCCAGCACTGCTGAGGACACACCCATACAACAGATACCACCAGGAGAATCCTATGGGCCAGTACTGAGTGGGGTATCTGTGGGTGTCAACAGTGCCAGGATGGAGGGCAGAGGTTGTCTTGTGGCCAGGCCAAGCTGTCAGTGTTATCAGCACACCACATACCCACACATGCACTTGTACAGCACAGCTCCAGCTGCATTCTTGTGATGTGATGAGTCCCTTTCTCTCCCTCCCTCTCTCAACAGGCAATACACTGACTGTATTTGCGTGAACTAGAGGATTTGCAGGAGCTCCATGTATACTGAATATCAGCACTGTGCCAAGTGTCATGTGGAATATATCAAAACTGAGTCCAATCATCATATGAGGTAGTATCAGACCCTCCACAAGTGAGGAGTGAGGAAACGTTCAGAACAATGTACACTGTTTGTCATGAAATACACACTTTGACATACATGTAATTATTTCTTACTGCTGCTACAGGCCAGTTTGAACCCACACCGCACTACGACTTGAAATCACATGTATGCATCCTCCTGTCTCAGACAGATGTGACTGTCTACTAGCAGTGGCAAACTTCAATGCAAGTGGTGCTGCTGGACTTAACGCTACAGAGACGAGGACGTCCAGTACTGCCACAGATTATCCTGGGATGTTCTTAGGAGTCCCAAAGTCCCTAACACAACAGGACCACTTCACTGGTCCTGGAATACTAAGTATACTGGGCTACTAGGGGTATCCTGGGAATGTCCACAAGACAACTTGGGACTACTTGTGGCAGTACTGGACATGTGTGACAGAGACACCTTCCAATGCTGTGACATTCCCTTACCAAGTGAGGCATACTCAATTCTTTGCATCTTCCCACTATTGCTTTCATAATAGTTCACATGTGAGGAGCGTGTGTACCGTGATATTGGCTCGTTACTATACGCACATGCACATGCAGTGGAATGGTTAAAAGGTAATGAGCTCTGCGGAGCAGAACAACAACAGTGTGTACAACATGCACATCCCACTTTGTGGGAGGGGCTTGGGGAATGAGCAGCATGCTGCCCTCACCAGGGAGGGAGGCCGGCCCTCTGCTGTCTATGCCATTCGTCATCTTCTCCGAGCCCATCATCCTCATCTGGGCCTGCAGGGAGTCGCAGCGGTTCCTCAGGTGCTCCGTGAAGGTCTGGAGCTTGGCCACCTCCGCCCGCAGCGAGTGCAGCTCCTCCACCGTTCGGCCGAGCCTGTCCTCAACCCTCGTGTTGTGCTGCTCCAGCAGAGAGAGATTCTCGCTTGTGTTGGACTCGCCAGACACATCCGAGTCGTGCTCGCTTGAGACAATTCTATTTGAGGTCATTACTACATAATAGTCTGTGCACTTCTCATCAGATTGTCTGTTCAGGGTCAGGGGCTGATAGGGTCCATTGCTCTTGGCAGCAGTGGTCTTGGTGCCCTGGGTGATGGCGTGCGGTCGCATTATCTCCAGCCCTGTTAGCTCTGTGTTGATGGCCTTGTACAGCTCACACTGAATGTCGTAGACCCGCTTGGAGGATTTGGTCATGTAGAGGGTGACAGAGAAGGGGTCAAAGAGTTCGTACATATACCTGAGGAGGGATGGAGAGAGGGAGGGAGAGGGAAGGAGAGAGGGAGAGAGAGAGGGAGGGAGAGGGAGGGAGAGGGAGGGAGAGAGGAGAGAAGGAGCAGTGGGTGAGTGAGTGAGTGAGTGAGTGAGTGAGCAGGAGGGAGGGAGTGTGGGGGTGGGGCTACAATGGTAGTACATTCCCCCCCTATTGGGGCATGAGTTGTGACAGGTGATCTATCCCCATGGCTCCAGGCAGAGAGATAAGATCGCAGCATTCCCACATAACCAGACCAGCTGGCTAGTCCACTCCAAACCAGTGGAGGCAGTTAGCTCATGCATTCCTGGAAATGTACACATACACTTTCATTACATGCCTGAAGTGTTTAACTAATGCTTGCTAGCTACTTACATGTACATGTACATGTGCCTCCACCCATGAGCCCTCCTCCTTCACACCCTTCCTGCTCTCCGGTACGATGGTACCGCCCCCCTTGTCGACGCCTCCTTTCTCTCTCTCCCTCCTCCCTCCCTCTTTCCCTCTTCCACCCTCACTTGGTGTACATGTTACAGATTTCTAAGCTGATGTGGTTGCTACATATATTTATTTTTCTAAGCCACTGAGGCTGCTCTCCAGATATTAAACTATATTTTTCTAAGCCATTGAGGTTGTTATGTTGTTTTATAGTGTGTGATTCTTCTTGCTTTCTTCTCTGTTCTCTTCTTTCTTTGATTGTGGTACACTATGCACGAGATTGTTCATGTACCTCCACCCCTGAACAGTCCAGCTTTCCTCCTTTACACCCACTTCCAACCATTTCTGCTCTCTGGTACACCCCATTTATTGACCCCTCCTTTCTCTCTCTCCTTTCTCCCTCTCTCTCTCCCTCCTCCCTCCCTCTTTCCCTCTTCCCCCCTCACTTGGTATCATGTCTGAGGCGCTCCAGCTCATACTCGTCCAGTGGCACGGCCTCCACCTCAATGTCAAGGTCTGCCAGCATCTCCGCCACATCACTGCTCTCCCCCTCCTCATCCAGACCACTGGGAGAGACAGGGATGGAGGAAGGGATGGAGGAAGAGAAGGAAGAAGGGAGAGATGGAGGAAGGGAGCAAGGAAGAGATGGAGGAAGGGAAGGAGGAAGGGAGAGATGGAGGGTAGGGAGCAGTAGTACACAAGATTATGCATGGATGCACATGAAAACACAAGCTCATAAACCAACACACACAAACACAACAAACTCACACACCTACATGTACATGTGTGTGTACATGAATATCTACATGTACATGTACACACCCATACGTACATACATATACTGTAACAATGTACAATGTACATGTACACGAAAGCACACACATGTACATGACTCTTGTGATGTTTACATGTACATGTACATGTACATGTGTACCTGGTAGCAATGACGGAACTCTCTATTACAGTCTGTCTGAGGGTCACCACAGTGTTGTCCAGCTCTGCCAACACTCCTGTCTCCCTCCCTCTGACCATGAGGAGAGTGTTGCAGGGCATGACGTCGTGAGCATGCACCGTTATCTCAAACAGGTGCATTTCCACATCCTGTGAGAAGGGAAGGATAGGGGAGGGGAGGGGAGGGGAGGGGAGGGGAGGGGAGGGGAGAGGGGAGGGGAAAGGAGACGAGGGGAGGGGAGGAAAGAGGTGGGGAGGGAAGGGGAGAGAGGAGGCCCCGGGAGGTGAAAGGATAAGAGGTACCAGAATGAAGAAGGTGTGAGAGACGAGGGAAGGGGATGAGATTGTGAAGATATTGTAGGCATGTGTCTGGTGTTCCAGGTTCAAGCATTCCAATCACACACACCAGATATAAAGATTCACAGACACTATCAACTGCACAGTTTACACAGCACAGATGTCCCAGAGAAGAGACTGCAGCTGACCATGGACACACCTTGTGTACTGCACACACTAATGAAATCGATGTCAGGGGCGGGGGAGGTGGTACCTCAGCACTGAAAGCCCATACCTACACCTGTACCACTACACACACTTACATGTGACTGGGCCTATGGGTGAACATTCGAGGAACCACAATCACTATTATCCTGTGTGCATGTATGTATATAATATGCAAACACTTGTAGCTGGCGATATGGCTCTCCAACTGCGTGAGTGGTGTGGTCTCCATGAATACAGGTACATGCACACTATTTATGCAGTGCTGTGGATGTAGTATGGTCATGTACACTGTACAGTGTACATGTACATGTACACATATATACATGCACATGTACATGTGATAGTGAAAGAGGTTGGCCTACGTACCTCAGGGTTAGTGGAGAAATGACCAGCGCAGTTCTCTCCTAGTGACTTGCTCTTGCCTGCAGTCACACTGAACACCTTGAGGTGTTTGCCTGTGTGTGTGTGTGTGTGTGTGTGTGTGTGTGTGTGTGTGTGTGTGTGTGTGTGTGTGTGTGTGTGTGTGTGTGATGCACATCAACTGTATACTCAGTGTACAGAGGGGAAGAGGGGGGAGGAGGGAAAGGAGGAGGAGGAGGAGGAGGAGGAGGATCGAGGAACAGGAGGAGAAAGTGGAGGAGGAGAACAGAAGGAGGAAAAGAGAAGAGGTAGAAGAGAGATCTCACCTTTGCTCTTGGTGTTCTTGATGACGAGCAGCTCATCCTGTGCCACAGAAGACTCCGGAGTGCCTCCTTGGAAACTGCGAGTGGCCATCACCACCTTAGGCCGAACCTTACAACTGAGTAGCTCCCCAGCTGTCTCAAACCTGAGAGAGAGAGAGAGAGAGAGAGAGAGAGAGAGAGAGAGAGAGAGAGAGAGAGAGAGGGCAAATGGAGGGAAGGAGGGACTTAATTGAGCTGGTGGTAATACATGTACAATTAAGTACATGTACATGTACATGTGTAGGTCAGAGAAATAAGGGAGGAGTGAGAGGGGGTAGGAGGAGGAAGAGGAGGAGGAAGAGGAGGAGGAGGAGGAGGAGGAGGAGGAAGAGGAAGAGGAGGGAGGAGGGAGGAGGAGGGGACAAAGAGAGGGAAGGAGGGGGAGAAAAAGAGGAATGCTCTTACATGAACCCTTTCCTGGCCTCCTCCAGGTTGTCATTTGGGTTGTAGAGGAGGGCAAACTTGAGGTAGGAGCTGAGCGGGACACAAATGTGTGCGTATGTGCCAGGGAGTGGCTCTCAATACACAGTGCAGGTACATGTACATGTATATACACTGTATACTGTACATGTACATGTAGCACCGGTGCGAGTACTCTACGGCAATTATTGGGCATGGGGAAAGTTCGAGAAGGTCATGTAGCACGAGCGCAAAGTGCTCGTGCTACATGAGCTTCGAGAACTTTCCCCAAGTCCAATAATTGTCATAGAGTACTCGCACTGGTGCTTTAACTGGTTTGTAGTCTAGTAGCTCAGGAGATTGGTGCTGTTAAAATGGGATGGAACTCCGGAAACAAACCGCTGCGACGTTTGAATCAAACCTCATACGTGGCGGTTAGCTACTGGACGACGATCCCAAGCCTGCCTGCTCCACCTCCAGATTGATTCGATAGATTCGAGCGTTGCGGCGGTGTTCTTCATTTGTTTCTGGACTTGCATCTCATCTGAACGGCACTAAGCTACCTTGTTGCCCAGCTGACTGGACTACAAACCAGTAAAAGTACCCTCTACGGCAATTACGTCATCTCTTCCAACTGTGCTCTATTTTCCCCAACTGTGCTCTATTTTCCCAATTAATAGAGTGCTAACCACTAATTGGTGCCTTATCTACCCTCAGCTGCACTCTCCATGGGAATTGTAGTAACAGTTTTTCCTTTGATCTTGTAAGACTTCAGACTACCAGTACATGTACCTACATGTACACTGTAAAACAGCTACATGGTTACATTATTCAGACACACGCTATTAGCTATGCTTGTGGCTGGAAGTTTGACTGATGGTTACATCGTGTAGTCAATTAGCCAATTACAAGTAAACACAAGTATTAAACATTAAGTATCATAATCATAGTTCACTACAGTCTAGTTGAGCACACCACAGAAAACTTGGAACATGTTCTGCAAGCCTCGCTCATGACTTGAAGTTTGAATGGTGGCTACATAAATTACAACTGAACATGAATACTCATGTACATGCATATACATATACATAGCAACTGCAATGCATTCTCCCAGAAATGGACGTACCAAAACAATGGACTGTGTGCAGTTTAATACATTATATCTCAAAGGTAATTGCTTCCGAATTTCATCACCTGTTGACCACACCCCTATGACACCACTTATGCTGTCTTGGTTTCATTGCAGGGACAAAGTGATTGCATGGTTTCCACACATTCAGTCACACACAGCAGCACACACACACATACTAACAATGTGCCAATCTTTTAGCCACACCCACAGGTGCTCTCGCTCTAACTCACATGTACACACAAGCTACAGAAACACTGCACATGTACACGACCCCACTGGGCCAGCAGTTGCCTTGACCCTCCCAACTGAAGCACTAGGCTGAAGGTGGGGAGACGTACCTGTGTTGATTGCTGTCTCCTCAGACACTCCGAAGAAGCCCTTGCAGATCTTGACCTTGAGGGGAAGGTTCTTGGAGTACTTGAGCATGAACTCGTTGAGGGAGAGCTCCTCTGAGGCCGAGTGGGAGGAGCCGACTGACACCACGCTGGGGGACTTGGACAAGATGGCGGGGTTGGCTGAGGGAGGGAGAGGGAGGGAGGAGGAGGAAGAAAGGGGGAGGGGGAAGGGGGGAAGGAAGGAGAGGGAGAGGGAGAAGGAGGGGGGGTAGGGAGGGGGAAGGGAGGAGGGAGGAAGGAGGTGGAAAGGAAGGGGGGATGGAGGGAGGGAGAGGGTTAAGTCACCTCTGCCAACTCCCAGGATACTATCAGTTCTCCACATGCTATCACTGCCACAGTAGTGAGGCACCTGATCACAATGGGTCACAACCTTGTGCCAGACTCATTGTGTGGAGGTCAGTGCCAGTACACAGACCTATCAGTTCTGCTTAGCAGAGAGAACACTGGCTTCTGCATTCCCTGATCTGTTACACTCCCATATGCCAAGCATCAACACTGCAACCCATGCCACATGCCCCTGTGCCCCACCCTCTCACTAGGGGAGAGACTAACTCCTCCCCTTCCCCCTCCCCCTCCACCCTCCATTCTTCACCATATATGGAGTTGCACTTAGTACAATATGAGCACATACATGTAGGTGGTCACCATGACAACAAAATGAGGGTCCTCAAGGCACTTGATGAGGTGCTAAGTGTGCAGGTGAACTCACAAGGCAGTTCAATGTCTATTGGAGCAGTGATGACCACCCGGGCTGCTGCCATTGTGCTGGCCACTCTACTCCCTCCCTCAGGTCACCCTCTTCAGTCACTCTTGCTGCTCCCTCTTTCCTGACTGAAATCTCCAATAGTAGCCCCCCTCCTAGCTCCTCTGGCAGCTGCTCTCACTTCCCAACTGATGCACACTGCCCAGATGGCCTGCTATATACCCACTATCGCACAAAGGTCCCCAAGGCCAACAGTGTCATGTTACTACCCAGCGTTGCCATAGCACAGATTGCTATCCTCAAGATGATTGTGGCGGAGTAAACACTTCAGAGTTTGTTTGAAGACACTGTTTGAAGTGCTTTTTCTGTAGAATGGAGCCACATATAGCTACAGTATCCCAAATAAGTATATCTTACATGTACAGATGTACATGGTTGCAGGTATGATGGACAGGTTACATGCACATGTGTATTAACATGTACATTGAGGCTTGTGCACAGTACTGTATGGTATGGGATGGAGGTGGCTTGACCTCCTCACACCCGAGACTGGAGGCAATTTAAGACACTCACGTGTCATATGCAATTGCCTTCTGCATTGTGGAATTGCATGCTGTTTGTATGTGTGTGTAACTATGTGTGTACGTGTGTGTGTGTGTGTGTGTGTGTGTATGTGTGTGTATGCGTGTACATGTGTGTGCATATGTGTGTACATGTGTACATGTGTTGTGTACGTGTGTACATGTGTGTACGTGTCTGTTGTTTTCCATGTTGTCCGTGACATCACTACAGTGTTGTCTCAACACAGCAGCAGAGTTGCCTCCCAGCTCAGCCCCCACACAACACATTCTGCACACACATGAGGAAACATGCCCACAGCCAGCCACATCACTATAGCCCCCTACTATACCGCTAGTAAATACTGGCCACCCCTACTGGACTAGCTATGCAGTTCCAACCAGACCTGCAGTGAGTGGTGATCTCAGTTGCAGCATGTACATGTAGTGATATGGAGGATGATGTAATGCACATGACTGTCACATGATGCCCTCATGATCTCAGTTGCAGCATGTACTAATATGGAGGATGATGTAATGCACATGACTGTCACATGATGCCCTCCCTGTGAAGTACATGTGAACTCAGTCACAGGAATCAGCTAGGCAATGCAAAGGAGCTACATGATTGAGCACCACCACTCCCTAGGCCGCAAACAGCCCTCAGGCCTAGATATTGGCTGTTTTGCTGTGCAATGAATCTGTTAAAGATCCAGCCCATAGTGAATAGTGTTACAGTGGTATAGGAGCAGCACACACACACACACACAAATTTGGGTCCACAATACACTAACCGATCTAACTTGTAATGATCACAGCAAAACAGCCATGCAGCTCACATACTGTACAGGTCGTATTCAGAGAATTAGAAGTACATATGTAAAAACCGTGAAGAAGTCTCTACACAGTGTTCCACTAACTTTTCTTCATGTAACCTGGCATAATGATATGACACACTTAGCTGCATGTATCAGACTTGCAATCATTCTTTCACGTGTGAATGTGTACATAAGCAGTGCTCACAATAACGATTTCAAGTTGCTCTGACATAATGTCAGAACATCATTGCTTTTGACCTGACAAGTACCAGTCTTGTCCTGACATAAATGCTCTACCCTCATCTCAGCATCTAGGGCCTTGGCTATTGGCGCGTATTCAGTGACGTCACTCGAGCTCTGCTTCTTAAAAGAAGAAACATTGCTCGCTTGTGTACGTCGGTAGCAGCGTGGTCTTAGTAACTAGACGCTCGCAGGTTCTTGGAACCAACGATAAACGCTGGGTTGTAGTTGCGCATTCCTCGCAGCTTCTCGTTAAACTCGATGCTCAGCGTCGCCGCGTAATCGCGATCCGCCTTCTCATACTTAAGCCATGCCGACGTACTAATCTCCTTGTCGCTCTCTGTGATCCACTTGTCGATTTTTTTCACCGTTATTCCGTGCTTTTTCATCGGTGGACCTTCGTCAAGGGAGGCCGAGGAGCATGCAACACGCTTTCGTCCAGACATTTTATCCGCGCAAGTACGAGATTGATCGGTCACGTGGCATAATTACCCGGAAATTGTCCGATGACCGGACGTTATCGTGAGCACTGATAAGAAGACACATGACTTCTAGCTCTGTGTGTTTGTATGCATGTGTGTGTGTGTGTGTGTGTGTGTGTGTGTGTGTGTGTGTGTGTGTGTTTGGGGGGGGGGGGGGGGGGGGAGAAATGTGAGGTAGGGAAAAGAAGGAGGGAGAAACACAGAATTGTTCTTTTAACAAAGACCTTTGCCATGTGAGTTGCACCTGTGTAACTTTGTCCATACTTTACTCTCAAGTACTACACAATCACAACATTTCCTTGTCGTGTGGCCACAGTACAGCTGTGGTGATATCATTTGTAGTATATGAGAGTACAATTTACATACATCTGCAACTCACATGACAAAGGTCTTTGTTAAAGGAACAATGTCCTATTTGCTGTGAAGAGGTGGTATTAGAGTGTGGGAGGCCCTTGTCAGCATCATCAAAGTGCATGACTGTCGGGTGTCTGCATAGGCTTTGTATGAACACATGCCCAGCGTGCCTGTCTATAGTTTGAGTGTGTGTGTGTGTGTGTGTGTGTGTGTGTGTGTGTGTGTGTGTGTGTGTGTGTGTGTGTGTATGTGTGTGTGTTTGTGGGTGGATAAGGCAGAGAAAGATAAAGGAGAGAACAGAGTTGGGAGGGCTTTTGTCCACTTCACCAGCAGCAGTCCCCAGTGTCCAGGCAAACCTGACCTATATGCACCAACACTCACACACCCAGTGCCCCAACTGTTTCTACCTTGTGGTATATATTTATACACTTGAGACTATAGAAATACATGTATATACAGGCCAACAGGTAAGTATTTAGCTTTAGGCCGGTCGTCAGGGAAGTACCCAATTCCATCATAGCTTAACCACAGGTTTCGGTTCCTTTAACTTTCCGACCTGTGGCTAACTCCGGAGTTGGGCAGGACCACTCCCATAAGTTGGAGTCCGGCATCCAGGATTAGTTTTTAAAGAGATTTTTTCCCATGATTAAGTGTACTGGGCTAAGCCTGCACAGTATATAGTGTTCTAAAGGCACATGAAAATAGGTTGTAGCTCTAAGTGCACCCATGGGACAATGCCTGGTTTACATAGCTACCTGGTAAATGGGTAATACACGACAAAGTAAACAGGACGCACCTTTTCAGTTTCCCAGCTGCGATTAGCAGCTGCTATTACCCGCGGGTAGTTTTAGTACTGCACGCTTGCACAATTGCGTGTGCATGCTTAGTAGAAATGGGCCAATGTGTATATCTGCATGCAAAAGAGGTGCTTGCTTCTAATTGACTCCAATAAATTAGGCAGTATGTGGATGTTTTGCAAGTGTGAGTACGTGTGTGTGTGTGTGTGTGTGTGTGTGTGTGTGTGTGTGTGTGTGTGTGTGTGTGTGTGTGTGTGTGTGTGTGTGTGTGTGTGTGTGTGTGTGTGTGTGTGTGTGTACGTGTGTGGGTGTGCATGTGTGTGCATGTGCAAATGCCAGCATCCCAACTGCCTTTACCTGGGGCATACCCAAGCACATGAAACCTTAGAAGTAGTGTAAGGCCGGTCATCAGGGAAGTACGCAAATCCATCATAGTTTAACCACAGATTTTGGTCCCTTTAACCTTCCGACCTGTGGCTAACTCCGGAGTTGGGTGGGACCACTCCCATAAATTGGAGTCCAACATCCAGGATTAGTTTCTAAAGAGGTTTTTTTTTTTTTGTTGATGTGCCTAGTTATAGGTGTACTGGGCTAAGCCTGCACAGTATAGTGTCATAGAGGCACATACATAATTATAGTTGTAACTCTAAGTGCACCCATGGGACAATGCCTGGTTTACATAGCTACCTGTAATACACGACAAAGTAAACAGGACGCACCTTCTCAATTTCCCAGCTGCAATTAGCAGCTGCTATTATTCGCGCGTAGTTTTAGTACCCTGCGCTTGCGCAATTGCGTGTACATGGCGTAGAAGAAATGGGCAATGCGTATAATTATGATATTATCTGCATACAAAAGGGGTGCTTGCTCCTATTTGACTCCAATAAGTTAGGCTGGAGGTCTTGGGCATATTGCTACATCTACTTACAAACGCCTAACCTCCCTCCTTGCAGACAAGTGGGATCAAGCCTACAGCTCCACAATGTCAGTGCTGGCTTAGATGTATACTGTCTTTTTCACTACTTCGATCATCTATTCAAGCTATTCATGGATCACGTTCTTCAGCAGGGAGAGCCCTCAAATCAAGCTACCCTTTCATCAACCGTGCGATCTCTGAGTCACGGGTGTCGCCTCACTGCGGTGCCTGAACTCTGTGGCGGCATTTTATAGGTGGACACTCAGTTGCCTGATTTCAAACAGTTTCGGCAATTGTCTGCTTGTTTATTGTTCTATTTTTTAAACAGCTTATTTGGTTTATTATGCACTTATAAAGTTCCACTTCGTTTTCTTTATTTATTGTCTCTGCATTTGTCTGCCTGATAAATTAGGCAGCAGGCATTCTATGTGAATGTTTTGCAAGTGTGAGTACGTGTGTGTGTGTGTGTGTGTGTGTGTGTGTGTGTGTGTGTGTGTGTGTGTGTGTGTGTGTGTGTGTGTGTGTGTGTGTGTGTGTGTGTGTGTGTGTGTTTGGGGGGGTGAGAAAGGTGAGGTAGGGAAAGAGAAGGGGGAGAAAGAGACAGTATAGAGTGTGGGAGGCCCTTGTCAGCGTCATCAAAGTGCATGGCTGTCGGGTATCTGCATAGGCTTTGTATGAACACATGCCCAGTGTGCCTGTCTATAGTTTGAGTGTGTGTGTGTGTGTGTGTGTGTGCGTGCATGTACAAGTATGCGAATACCAGCATTCCTCTACCACGGGGCTTAGAAGTAGTTTAAGGCCGGTCATCAGGGAAGTACCCAAATCCATCATAGTTTAACCACAGGTTTCGGTCCCTTTAACCTTCCGACCCGTGGCTAACTCCAGAGTTGGGCGGGACCACTCCCATAAATTGGAGTCCGGCATCCAAGATTAGTTTTAGAGAGATTTTTTGATGTGCCTAGTTAAGGTGTGCTGGAAGCCTGCACAGTATAGTGTCCTAAAAGTACATGCAGATAGGTTTTAGGTCTACACAATATCAGTGCACCAAGAACAATACCTGGTTTACATAGCTACGTGGTAAATAGGTAATACATGCCTAAGTAAACAGAACGCACCTTCTCACTTTCCAGCTTCAATTAGCAGCTGCTATCCCGCGCGTAGGTTGCGCGCTTGCGCAAAAGTGCGCGCATGCGTGTAAATGTGTAGAAGAAATGGGCAACGCGCACAAAAGGGATGCTTGCTCCTATTTGACTACAATAAATTAGGCAGTATGTGGATGTTTTGCAAGTGTGAGTACGTGTGTGTGTGTGTGTGTGTGTGTGTGTGTGTGTGTGTGTGTGTGTGTGTGTGTGTGTGTGTGTGTGTGTGTGCAGCCTAGCGGAGCCACGCCTTCTCTGCATGCGAGAAGGCGTGGCTCCGCGAGGCTGCGTGCGTGCGTGCGTGTGTGCGTGTGCGTGTGTGTGTGTGTGTGTGTGCGTGCGTGTGTGCGTACGCAAAAAAGCTAGTGCAGCAGGTGGAAACACAGGCTCAGTTGATGGATTAACGCACAGCAGGTCACACGAAATTTCAGTGCACACATACGTATCAGCAGCATGCACAAATGTTGTGCAGTCAGCCTGCTACTGCTTTTCTAGGCTATTGATGTGTGTATGCATCTACGAAGCAGCTCGGTAAGTCTTACACACTGTGTGCACATGCGTGTTAATATCCCGCCGTAGCGGTTCACCACTAGCAACCCTTGAGCAAATGTTGACGGAGACTTCCACGACCGAACAGCAAGAAACATGGCTGGCTAGCCACGTTAGAGCTGTCCAGCGACATGAACAAGACTTAAACGTTCGGTCTGCTGTAGATGAAGATGTCTCTGGCTCCCCAAATTCTAGCTTAGGTCACAACCCCCTTCCCGAGTCCCTACTGAAACACGTGGACCAACGGTAGTAATTAGGCGCATGCGCACACGATGTGTACCGGCCCTTCTCCCTTTTAAAAAGGAAATACGATTTCTCTCCGCCACAAACTGTAGGTCGGGAATCTCGCCATTTGAGTCAAACAGGAAAGTAGTTGCCACCCAGCTGGTATCACTTCGCTATTGTTATACATGGCTGCAACACCGGGAGACCTTGAAGACGCATGGCAGCACGGCCTTGGTCTTGGACTTAACGCCACGGAAAACAATCCATGGAAAAGTAAAAGATATTTTCAACTTCGACCCCGCGCTTCCCAGGATGATATATGGGTGATACGCGAGCCAAAGACAGAGAAATATAGCAGATCAGCTGTAAAGAGCAGGGACCTATTTTTTTCGGCCGAAGGAAATTCTGGTGCTCTTATCCAAACCGTGAAACTCGGTATGGATACTAGTTTTTCTCGCAAGCTTGTCCACTCGCAGAAAGTCGCAGTAACAAAGGTGAAGACTCGTACAGTGGCGTTTAAAGTCGATGATGAAAGTGAAACATGGTTCGAGAAGAAACTTCGTGAAGCTGTAAACTTCGACAGCACTAGAAACGACGCCGAATACAAGCAGACCCTAAGGAAGGCGTGCGAAGGGTATGTAAAAGAGCACTCTGTCACGCATTATACGGCCGCTATTACGCTAGGGGCAATGAAGTGCGAAGTAGAAGGCTCTGAGGAACAAGCCACTCAGATGTCATCAGGAGTGACCGCCAGTGTTGTGGCACCCATTCTTGAAGCTCCATCAGCTACAGTACGAGGCAAACATAGTCATACATCCAAAACCGAACAAAAAGAAATGAAAAGATTTGGTACATTTGCAGCTGATGATTCAGTAACAGAAGAGGCTGTGATTGAGATTGAAATGGTCCCCATTTACACACTGGTGCAAGAGACGCCAAAGCTAGCAGAAGCCCTTAAGGATGCTGTTGCAATGTATTGCTCGGAGGGACTACCAAAGTGTAAGTTTGTATCGCTTGTATACATGTTCTATAAAGGAGTAGAACCCCAATTTTTCATCTAAGTAACGCCAGCTAGTTTGTGCTAAGCATAGAAGGCAGAAAATATCATATCACTCATCTAAGCTACTTAGACTGACATTGTTTCTTTGACAAAGACCTTTGTTACATACGTTGCAGGGCCATGTAAACTGTACTCTATAATACTACAAATATTACCATCACAGCTGTTTTGGGCTGTATTGTGGGCCACATGACAAGGAAATGTTGTGATTGTGTAGTACATGGGAGTGAAGTATGGGCATGGGTTACACATGTGCAACCATGTAACAAGGTCCTTGTCAACATCGTGCGGGGGAGAGCCTGGGGATGAGGCTAGTACACTGTAGCCTTGTGGATGGGCGGGAGTGAGCCAGCTGTTGAGCAAGGGCAAAATAGCTGAGAGGATGATGTGTGAACACACCGGCTAAAATATTAGGCCGAGGCTATTGCCACTGGCCGGTGTCATAACCACAAACTAACTATTGCCACTGGCCAGTGGTAGGGGCCTGCCGCAAAACAAGTTATTGCCACCCGTCGGTGTCACAGCCACAAGAAAACTAACTAATGCCAGCAGCCGGTGGCAAGGGCCAACCACAAACTAACTACCGGGTATATTGCCACCGTAAGCACACTCGTCTTTGCCGTTTACCCGTTTTCTGACGACGTTACCAGTGGGCATTCACCGATATCTTAGTACAGTATATAGGTGCAGCCTTGTTCCCAGGTTACTCACAGTACAGTCATATTAAACTACATGGATGCAGACTAGGGCTATGTATTAAAAGCAAATGCCTCACCGTGTTGAAGTCTGACACACGCCTAGACGCTACATGTATTACAATGACCACAATTCCAGTGACCAGTCAGCAATGCATGTAGAGTGATGCCATTCTTTACTATTATTTTGAGCACAAAACCATACTGTCGCCAGAATCAGGCACTGTACACAAGCAATAAAGATTTTACATTACAAAGCACTTGCCTAGTACTTTACTGAAGATATGATGACTAATGATGACTGAATATAATGAATTCAACAATGACCACAATTCCCGTGACCAGTCAGCTTAATTCCAATGCATGTATAGTGATACCATTCTTTACAATGATTTTGAGCACAAAACCATACTTTAGCCAGAATCAGGCAATCTACACAATCAATAGACCTTGAATCAAAACTTCACAAATGGGGCAGGGTTGTACAGACATCCACTCTTAAATGATATCCCATATAGAAATTACAAGATTGTAACAACCTTGTCTGGCTGCTTGCGACTACATTGCAACAAGATTGTAACAAGCAAACAGCACAAGCTTGTCACAACTTGGCGACAACCTTGAACAACTTTGGAATTGGAATTGTCCTGAGGTAGTGACAAGGTTGTAACAGGGATGCTACCAGATTGTAAAGTTAACCAGGTTCATACATGCTTGTTACCACATTGTTACATATCACATGCTTGAACATGTGCATATTGTACATGCATTTTGTATATTGGTGAATTTGTTGATACATACCGTAGACGCTGAATAGTAACGCTGGTCGCTACTTTCGAGTCCCGTTATGTACAGACATCCTACAGGGTTAAAGGTCACACGTGCGCAAAGCGGTTTTATGTTCCTAGCCTACCCCTAGCTCTTGCCCTGTCACACGACCAAGGAAAGGGCTTGGGATAGGCCAAGACTTGTCTGCAGTCTGCTGTGTCCACTGTGTCCACTAGGTCTTGTCCACGGATACCATTGCGCTCATAGAGGTTTATAGGTGAACTTGTCCCTATAGCTTACCCCTAACCCTAGCCCTAGCCCAGTGACATAACTAAGTCCCTAGCCTACCCCTAGTCTAGTCTCGTGAACCAGACGTAATCCCGCGGTAATTCCCCGCGGGATTACGTCTGGTTCACGAGACTACCCCTAGCCCTTGCCCGGTCACACGACTAAGTCTTAGCCTACCCCTAGCCCTTGCCCCTTCACAGGGCTACTACATATTGTCTAGATCTACCCCTAGCAGAGGTTGTTAAATGGCACTTGTCCTTTGCCTATCCCTAGCCCTTGCCCTGCGCTGTAGTGTCCTCGCTACGCTCGGGCACTACTAAGGATCTGAGGCCTTCTAAATCCCTTAGTTTTCGTTGGACAAGACCGTCTAACTATTTTACTGTTTTACTGTGGAGCTAAAGCATGCAATCTGGATGATGAAAGTGGAGAAAATAAGCTAGAGGATGTCTTCTTCAGGGAAGATCCTATCAAGTGAAACCACCGTTTGTAGTTACTGTGCTTGCCTTACAAGGTCAGAGGTCATGGTGTTTCACTTAAACAGCAAGTCGCAGATGGGAACTCGGAGGGTGCGGCGACTAAAATAGCATTGAAACTAAACAGAAGCACGTAGAGACTGTTTTCAACAATCTAAGTTTGGGGCGTGGTGGTGAAACCATAGATATTATACCTTCAGTAAGGTATAATATCTATGGTGAAACAGTGCAGTGTATTGTATATGGTGCACGTGATCATAATAGGTGAACCTCGTGACCCTGTCACACCTCCTCTGATGGCGCGCTATGGTGTTCGTTCTTGCTAGGTGGCGCAGAGTAAAGCCGCGCCCGAAGTTAAAGGATCTCACTCTTACATCACGGCATTACGGTTGCGTTGCCGTATGTCCCCTGTAGCTAAGTGCCACCATACTCAGCTGGCAAAGTTTGTCTGCTAGCTATATCGCTCGTTATATTGCATGTGCAAACTACCCGGTTAAAGTTGAGGGGTACTGCAGCAAAGATTTGTAGTACAAGATTTGTAGTACAAGGCTATACAGCAGGCTAATCCAACTCTTGCACCCTTGCAACTAGTCTTGTGAACCAGACCATATTCCGTGAACGCACAAGACTACTTTGCAACTAGGCATGGTGGCGCTTCGGTGTTGATTGGCAGCTTGCAGACAATAAAAAGCGACTAGCTTGTCAGACTAATGGCATGTGTGCGAGTGTGTTTCGTAACTAACGTGAACAGCTTAGCTTCTAAGCTACAGAGGGCATACGGCAGCGGAGCCCTAATGCGGTGACGTAAGAGTGAGATCCTGTAATTTCGGGTGCAGCTTTTACCCTGCACCTAACAAGAACGCAGTGGACAGGCATCATAAACGCAATTTCGGCACACATGCCAACACTCACTTATGAGGTTTCCTTATGGAGATCTCCGTATAAAATCCAGTATGATACCTGGAAAGGAACCTTACTCCGCTGCAATCATCTACATGTAGATGGGCATATCATTCGAAAGCCCTCATTGAACTCTACTCATCTGAACCCAACCCCTATGTCCCTTTTCCAGTATTCTGCGTTGAATGATTTATATATCACAAACACAGTTGCTTGGTATGAGTTGTTTTACAAAACATTCACCATGCTCACGCTCACCCCACAATGCCCAACATTCTACTTGTACAAACCTACTCAACCAAGTATTTAAAAAAATAGCTTTTTCCAAGCACGTAGGGGGTAGTAGGGATGGCAGTGCCAAAACAAAACAGCCCAGGATGGCGGTGTGCAAGCAAGAAAAATAGGACATTAGCTCCATTTCATGAGATAATACCACCAAAACCAGCAAAGTCTTATTGTTATGCAGAAGGATGCTTTGTATGAAGCATCTGGTATAGGGATGTGGCTACTTTTTTTTTTTTTGTATGTCCTGCCTTGCTTGCATGCATACCACAGCTACACCTAGTTTGTGTTGTTCTTGGCACTGCCATTCTTACATCTTTCTGCACCTTTAACCTCCCTTTGGATGTATACATTGTACACGTGCATCCATTACTTACTGCCTAATAATTTGTATTCAGTGAGTTCTCCCCTGACCACATTCCTAAAAGAAATACTGTATCAGAGAGTCGGTAGACTCTCTATGTAGGGATGGCTCCGACCCACCCATAGTGTGCGTACATTGGAAAGCCGTCTTAACTCGTGAACGCTCATGTTCTAAGCCTTTCTAGACCACTAGCTCTCCTATTCGAACGTTTCTCTACTCAATGATAGCCCCCAAGTAGCTTAAATGTATCCCTAGGCTTACCGGCAGGAAACGGGTGAAGTGGTGATTTCTTTTTCTTTCTAATTCTTCTTCTTCTTCTTCTTCTTAAGAGATTTCTTTCAAATGACTTTTCTCGAAACTGGCAGAGGTAATTACCTCAGTTCTTTACAGATCAACTGTAATCACTACGGTGTATGATCTGCCTTAACGGCATCTTAGCATCTTCTCAAATAAGCAGAAAGTAGAAGCATGGACAACATGCCCATATTTGGGAGCCATTTTCTAATAATTGTCACGTGACACAAATTGCAAGCATGTGAGGGCCGCCCGCCTCGCGTGCTCGCGCTCGTGCACAATCGCTTGAAGCCACGGCCTAGTAATTTCTCCCCAGCACAGAGTAGCCTGTTTCAGCAGTATCTTACTTCACTGTTGTTTCAGAGTCGGACTGTTCGTGTACGGATGGCGTCCAACAACCAATTGTGCGTATACATAGGCCTACAAAAGCTTTCTTGGAGGGGATGCTCGTGTTCCCCTCTGAGCACCAAGCGGCATTGTTCCAGCGATTTTTTACCAAACGGTACGCCCCCAAGATTGCATCACTGAGTTTCACTTCCGAGTAGGAAACGAAATCTTAGCAAACTGTCACAGTGGTGAACAGTTATATAATCTGCCGGGTCGTACTTGGAAGCCACTGATACTGGCTTCCCAACTTAGAGTAGCACTAATATGCATACATATTAGTGCACACTAATATGCATACTAAAGGTGTTGGTACTAAACTTAGAGAGAGACAACCTCCTGTATGGTAGTGTGGTACAACAAAAGGGCACACAAACAAGTATGAAAAACATTTTCCAAAAATGTATAGGAATGTAGGGATGGCAGTGCCAAAGACCACACAAACTAGATATATGGATGGCAGTGTGCAGGTAACACAGATGACTACACAAGTAATCCCATCCCTACATCATTTTTCTAAATAGAACGTGTATCTAAGCTTTGTTGTCAGAGTACTGGAAAAAGCTTTGGGTGGATAACAAAAATGAAAAATGATGTAGGGATGGGGTTACTTGTGTAGTCATCTGTGTTGCCTGCACACTGCCATCCATATGTCTAGTTTGTGTGGTTTTTGGCACTGCCATCCCTACATTCCTATACATTTTTGGAAAATGTTTTTCATACTTTATATACTGCAAAAACTTCATGATTATTTTAACCAATAAGTATGTTCACACAATTGTTCCCTCAGCACTTGGCCTTGAACAGAGGTATACTGAGGTGTGTAGGACATCTCACAAGAAATATAAGGGATTGAGCAGTAGAATATATGACAGCCAATTAGTCCACTGAGCAAGACAGGGGAGTGACCACCCATCATGGGCTGTTTACCCATCCCCTGTCAAATTCCTGTCATAACACACAATTACGTTTACTACACCCATTTACTCACATACGTGGCTATTTTGGAGACACCCTACATATTGCCCACATGCCTTCGGTCTCAAGAGTATAGGAGAAATAACCCAGTGTGGGGGGTGACATGATGTCATTCAGCTGCAACTGAGATAACCTCAGCAAGGTTAAACTACCCATCTCTTTTTGTAGTGTACCATTATGTAAAAGGCTTAGCATAAACATGGTACTTATATCCATCAATCCATCAATTTCAGCTACAGGACCTTTCTTCATTAAGTGTGGTTCATTTCATGAACCAATGTTTCTGATGGTGAATGAAGAAGGAATAATTGAAGGAACAACTAACAAAGATTCGGCAACTCCATTCTGTATTGAGCCAACAAGTAAACACCTTCCCAATGAATTTGTTATTAAGAGATTTGATATAGGCAATGTCGATGCTTATGTTACTAGTGGAAGAATGGCTCGGTGGTGGAACCCCCTATTGTATTTCGGGCGCAAAGAGTATGTAAAGATAACTACCAACCTCACTACAGAAAACAGATCATTTATGTTATTAAGCCCGAAGGAAGAAGAGGTTACTATGGAGGATTGGATTCATAGAGGGATATGGTGCCACATTCAATGGGCACGCCAGCCATTGGTGCTCTGCATGTATAAGTCGACAAATCAGATCACATCATGTCACTGTAAAGATATGGATGAAAGTATGTTTGCACTCTTTTGTTTAGTACAGTGCCACTAGGAGTAGTTAATTACCTTACTGATGTAGTTTTTTCAATTGTGACATTTTACATGTTTTCAATGATGTGGTAATGATGTGAGCTTTATGACCTCTATTCATATCAATGTAGTGCACTTTAGTGTACAACAGACTGTACAAAACTATTGATTGGCTTAAGGTGGCTTGAGTAAAACGTGTAAATTAGGCCAGTGCGAATAGTACACATATCATGCAAGAGCTATAGTAACTGTTATACATGGACATAGTGAATGATCAACTATCGGACAAGGACACACTCCGACAGCTGTAACAGTAATCCAAATAAAGTGACATATTCGTTTTTGGATTCATCATCATAATTATGCAGAAAGATTTGATCTACCATCAGACTTACATCATTTACAGTGAATGAAAAATGTAAATTGTGGAAGGGATGTAAAGATTGATGAAAAGAATGAAGACAAGACCCAGATGCAGAACACACACTATAATGCACCGAGTTTCACGGGAACAATGATGACAGGACAAGTACGGTATGACTGATTATGCAAAACAAGACCTATATTGTTGAACAGTACTGCATTGGTGTTTCATGTATGTGTGGAAAGACAGCAGAAACACATGATCAATACAATATTTATTTCACAACACCTGCTCTTGCACTCACACCCTACAAATGTATGATGCTTCATATATTCTCGAGCGTTCGTTATTCCATAATCGTCAAACTGTTGATTAAAGTGAATGCATGTACTGAGTGTAGACGCAATACCTACATAACATAATTTAAATCAGGAACCCATATGCGCCGTGAAGCGGCGCCAAGGAGCATCCAACTATGGAGAACAGCGATGTCCTAAAGACCTCTCAGTTGTTGACCATATAGGGCAGTCACTACAATAGTAGTTGTACACTTGTGTAGCTTCTGTAGCAGCTATTACGAAACTGCGATCCAAATAAGGGTATAACCTGGCTGCTGTGGTTAGTACATCGCTGTTCCACGCTATCATGAGGTGTTGGACGCTCCTTGGCACCGCTTTGCGGCGCTTATTGGCTCCTGTTTAATCTATATACTTGTATAATCAGACGTAGCATACTTATCCTGTCATCATTGTCCCTGTAAAACTCAGTGCATTATAGTGTGTGCTCTGCATCCAGGGGTCTTCTCTCCATTCTTTTTTATGCAATCCCTATGTCCCCTTCCACAATTGTTTTTTTTTATTATGCACTATTCTCCTGCCTGCTTTTAGCAGAAGGCTATATACAAGCTAAATACACTGGTGAGAAATCCCATTGATACTAAATGAGATGGCCTATGCAAAAAACTACAATTCACCACTACTGTTAATAGTTCAGCCCACATTTCCTTTCTCCATGCATAAAAGTGCATGTGTACATCATCTTTTACAAAATAGAAGTGCTGACTAGGCCAGACCAAAATCAATTTTCTGTTTCACAAATCTGGCGGGTCCACTAGCCAGCTTGGTAGAAAAATAATGTGAGTGGGATCATGTACTACATCAACATTGAAGGCACGTGCACACGGCATGGTGGAAAAATGGCTTTCACTGTTCGGTCGTTATGAAACGAGGTCTCAACACCATCCTTCCTCGGAAAGTTTAATACTATTACATCAAAAGGGGTCAAGGTCAGGTTTAAATGATTTTCTTTAATCCAGCCTGCCGGGTCATTGCGATAAAGATGGAAGTCCGACATATGGTCTGGCCTTTTCACTTTATGGCTAGTTTATCCCTTTCGCTCTCAAAAGTGCGCATTTTTGCGCACTTTCTAAAACAGCGTAAAACTGGAGAAATATGGAACATTTGATGATGTAATGTCGGCATGCGGGCAATTAACTGATCAAAAACTCCCACGCACCCCTTGAAGTGGCCCCTCGGCGCTTGGATGTGGCGGTCGGAGCTTTGATGTAGCTTTCATCTCTGCTATTATATACTTATTGTATACTTATGTAAAAAAAAAGCAAGAAGCCTAGCAGGCAGTGTGATAAAGCGTCAGGGAGGGCTAGAAATGGCTGGAGTGAAGTCTGGACTCTGCACGTAGCCATAAATGGGCCGCGCGGCTTCGATCTGTAGGAATACGGAGATTTGAATTGGTTGCCAGGAGACTTGCGGGCTATGCCGTTGGCATGGAGGTAGCCAGGCGACCGGAAGGGCCGGAAGTAAACGGACATCTAAGAAAGACCGTGTCACGTCGCTCGCTCGTTCCATCGCGGGAACTCAAAGCGAAAGGGGTATACGACGAGTCCATGGCAATACGTGATTTAAAAACCCGAGGGCCCTGGGCTGCGCTCGGACGCTACTAAGGGCCCGAGGGTTTCTGAATCACGTATTTCCATTGGACGAGCCGTATAACCGGTTTAGACTGTGCGTACACATTGCTTAGTAACAAGCGTGCGTAGCAACAAGATTTCAAGTTTAGTGCAGTCGCCGGTAGAGATGAAAGCCTTCTTCTGCGACGAAACAGACAAAGCAGAGCTCGACATTGATGCGCTCATGCTGCCAGCAAGCCAGCATTACGAAGGGACATTGTTGACTCCGTCGCCACCCAAGGTAGGGCCTAACCTACCCGCACCGAGCTCTACCTCCGTCGCTGCACCCGTTTCCAGGCCCCGCCTCTCTTCCATACCGCGTATTCCACGCGTCGTTACCACGCCCCCCGGCTACTTCCAATGGCAATCATGTATATTCACGCACTTGGAAAATAAGTTTTCCCGCGGTGGAAATAAGTTTACGCGGGGTGGAAATAAGTGATTTATTTTCCACGCGATACGCAATGTGATTGGTCAGTTCAAAATTAGCACAGTCTAAATATAGGTTAAGGGAGGGCGAGTCATGATTGCGTCCTTCGTCAATTACTCTACCGTCGCTTTCCCACTACATTTACCAGCGCTAAAACGACAGCAATTCTTTGGCGCGGTTGCAAATTCGCTGGGAAAAAATTCATATTTCCCGCTACCGTTGGACGTGCGGTGCTGTGTGGCGCCAACCGGTGAAGAGGTGGATGCTCGCCAAAGGGGAGTGAACTAGTTTATGCGCAATGGATTGCTCGAAGCTTGGCTTGCTACTTTACGGCAGAATTTGCTACCGTTTTTCTAAATTCTGCAGCACGAAGAAAACGATTATATGTCTAGAAAGAAAGATTTAGCACGGATTTTTAAAGCAAACTTAGATAGCCAACATGCTTAGTAATCATCCACCGAAGTTTCGTCTCTGCAGCATTAGCCGTTATTGGCAAATTTTTTTTTCTATAATTAGCGATATGCATATTGCGTAAATTATATAATTTCATGAACCGACATATCACGCAAAACTACGTTATTTCGCTAACAGGCATCATTAGGAGAATACAATAAAACATAAATCAGGCAAAATCATGTCTTAGGGTCGTCCTGCCTTAAGCTTATACGGCGAGTCCATGGAAATACGTGATTTAGAAACCCGAGGGCCTTGGGCTGTAGCGTCCGAGCGCAGCGAGGACGCTACAGCCCAGGGCCCGAGGGTTTCTAAATCACGTATTTCCATTGGACGAGCCGTATAACCGGTTTAGACTGTGCGCACGACGCATTGGACGAGCCGTATAATCGGTTTAGACTGTGCGTACACATTGCTTAGTGTGTGCTTAGTAACAAGCGTCCGTAGCAACAAGATTTCAAGTTTAGTGCAGTCGCCGGTAGAGATGAAAGCCTTCTTCTGCGACGAAACAGACGACGCAGAGCTCGACATTGATGCGCTCATGCTGGCAGCAAGCCAGCATTACGAGCGGATATTGTTGACTCCGTCACGACCCAACGTACGGCCTAAACTACCTGCGCCATGCTCTACCGTCCAGCTCTCCGTCGCTGCACCCGTTTCCAGGCCCCGCCTCTCTTCCATACCGCGTATTCCAACGCGTCGTTACCACGCCCCCCGGCTACTTCCAATGGCAATCATGTACATTCACGCACTTGGAAAATAAGTTTTTCCGCGATGGAAATAAGTTTACGCGGGGTGGAAATACACAGCCAAAAATGTGATCCCGATTCGAGGACGTAAACGTGCGCGATACGGTACTGGAATTACAGTATCGGAACGTTCAGTAGGACGAGTCCTTCGAATCGAGATTTGCTTCCGAGCCTGTATCGAGGCCCGCTACAGTCCCCTTCGACATCGTATACATCCAGTATCGATGGTTCTCGAGCATCGATTCGAGAGCGTGTCTCTACAGCTCGGTACGGGTTAGTATGTTTTATACGCCCCCTCCCCCCGCTCGCATGAAGCTTGTCTCGAGTCAACTTTGTACTGCAAGATGAAGAATACAGGATGCATACACAGGAAAAAGGGGACGCTAGATGTATAATATAGTGAAAGTGTTCCTTGTAGTGCTTTTCTGTTGGAATGTATATCGGTCCAACCCCCATGACCTTCAAACACTGCGCATCTGGAAGGAACAGTCTCTTTTGAATTGGTCGCTAACAGTATAGGGGACAGTCAAACTGGGTATTCAGTGAGTAAAACCATCTGTCCAACATCTTTGAAGGCGTAAAAGAGTTGTGAGCAAAGAATTTAGGTTGAATAACTTCGGTGGAGGTCTTCTCTACACCTGTGAAGTAATGGAAAATGGGGAACTATAAATTATTGCTAACTATCTTCACTTGAATACATACCATTGATATTGGCAAAACTGTGAGTGATCAATGTCTTGCTAGAAGCATGTCTGTTGCTGTAAACACTTTTGATTGTGGGTCAGTGACTTGAATGACACACCTACAACAGAAGAACAGCACCAAACTCTATAAATAATTGCTATAGGAAAACTGAAGTATATTGAGCTTACCTTTCAGTGTTAAGTTGCAGGTGGTCTGTACACCATGGCAGCAGCATCTGTATGTGTTTATTGGTGAAAGTCAGATAACGTGGTATATAACTGGTATCATTATTATCTTACTAGAATCACATCAGTTGCCATAAGTACTTTGACTGTGGATCAATGAGTTGAATGGCAGTTCACATCTGCAAAGGAAGAACAGCAGCAATTAATATTTTGTATATTCATTAGTACTATGGGCAAACTGAAGTGCTGAACTTACCTTCCAGGGTTGAAGGTTACAGTTGCTCAACTGAATGGAAAAGCAGGTATATCTTTGGTTTGTTGGTGAAAGTATTACACTTCTAGCTGTATTGAAAGGAATGTGAATTGTCCTTGTCTCTGTCTCCATCAGCAAGAACATGTACTATTGTCTATTTGACTTCACCTGAGCCCTCGAAAAATTGCTATAACTTGTTTACCTTACATCCCATTTAAAAAACGCTAACACCATTGGAATCCTCGCAACTTTCCCGCTCTGGTGATATCCTTCACTAAACGTGAAACTTTACCAGTCAAATGTTAGCTGTATGTCCCATAAAGAAAGTATGTATATAGCACTGACCACAGGGAATTTAGTCCACGTGACCTAACGGAGTGCGCGCGCCCCTCACGCACGCTCGCGTTCTCGCTTCCAGAAGAAAAGTTCCAAGAAACGCAGGCCATGAAGATCAGGAATGATTTTCGTGTGTACTAGCCTCCTGCAAAGGCAGTGCAAGGGTAGAAGGCAGAGCTACTCGGAGTCTCGCGCGTATACACAGCTCAGACCACGCCCAGATGCCCGCGCATTCCGTTACCCGCAAATATGAGGGAAGTTGTAATAACGACGCGCACTTGCGTAAGCGAGTAAACCACAGCTACTTCCGGGGCTCAGGTGAACGCGAATAGACAATAGTTCTGTAACGAATGTGGATAAGGTTGTTTACAATGCCATTTTGTTGTGCATTCATAGCAGCTTACATATTCTTTGTAGTATTCATCAGCTCCAATTCAAGTTACTCCAGTCGTGCAGCTGTATGGTAAAAAGTAACAAGATAGCAATCTCGTGACATACATGCTTGCATGTTGTTATTACCTCACATTTTAAGTGACCAACGTAATAGTCTCAAACACCTCCTGCCTCAGATGAAAATGTCCACTCAGAGACCACCACGTCTCTTTGCTCCTGACTTAGCTGCACACGTATTTAGTCTACTCTCACTACTCCCGGGTTTATACGATAAGAACAAGCAAGGATTCAGTAAAACAGCGTTCGTATGCAGAACTCACGCAGTGTAAAACACTGTATCTTACATAATGTTGATATAGGAGATTTCCCAAGCAGCTGCTTTCTTGCCGCAAGAGCCAGTATGGCATTCCGGTCTTCTTTTGCTTCCGTTACCTTCGCTAGAGGTCGCAAAGCTCTGGCAGCTCTTACAGAGCATTATATCCCTTGCGCCGCAGTGCGGTGCAGCGGTTACAGCTGCTTTCAGGTATCTCCGTCCGTCACCAGGGCTGAATGTCGCTATTAAAGCAACCGGACTTCTCGATTCGACATCGAACACTACTTCGATATCGATTCGTTCACGTACGAAGGCACCACGATTCGACATGTAACGCTCTTCAGCCATGCCTCTTCCTCGACACGAATCGACATCGAGCCACGGCATCGGTACGAGGTCATTGCGCCTTTCGTGCTCGATACGGGCCCCATTCCGTCCTCGATTCGAACTGTACGGGTTTACGTCATCGAATCGATGTCAAATTTTTTTGGCTGTGTACAGCTGCTTTCAGGTATCTCCGTCCGTCACCAGGGCTGAATGTCGCTAAGCAACCGGACTTCTCGATTCGACATCGAACACTACTTAGATATCGATTCGTTCACGTACGAAGGCACCACGATTCGACATGTAACGCTCTTCAGCCATGCCTTTTCCTCGACACGAATCGACATTGAGCCACGGCATCGGTACGAGGTCATTGCGCCTTTCGTGCTCGATACGGGCCCCATTCCGTCCTCGATTCGAACTGTACGGGTTTACGTCATCGAATCGATGTCAATTTTTTTTGGCTGTGTAAGTGATTTATTTTCCACGCGATACGCATTGTGATTGGTCAGTTCAAAAGTAGCACAGTCTAAAATAGGAATTTTTGTTGTTGTGTACAAAGGGAAGATTTTATGCCAATGTTGCCTTTTTACATAAAGGAAAAATTTTATGCCAAACCTGCCTTTGTGTTACTCAAGGCAAACCTTTATGCCAATTACTTTCGCACAAAATACCCCTGTTAAAGTCTAGCTGTGTGCGCTGTGTATATGATGGTTGCACTAAGGTGAAATTTTATGCCAATTGCTTTTACACATCAACCTTTCAATCAATGCTGATCCAAATCTCCAGTGACAGTTGCTGCTTCTTTCAAAAGTATGGTGTACAACGAATCAGTCATTCTTTCCCACTTAAAATATTTTATACAGCATGCATTCGTGATCGTCTATTTGTTAGTTATATGTTTTACATTGCGTAACTGTCTCACACTGGGTACATACGGTATTCATTGTACTTTGCTTAGAGTTGCTTTCATGTACTTTGTGTTTTCCCTATATTGTATACACTTGCGAAAGGGTCCAGTTTATTTATGTGCAGCTTTTAAGCTATGACATGACTGGTCACCCTCCTCTCATTGCATTGTATATGTCACATGTATCAACTCAATGAAGGATTTCTCCCCCCAAGAGAGAGAGAGAGAGAGAGAGAGAGAGAGAGAGAGAGAGAGAGAGAGAGAGAGAGAGAGAGAGAGAGAGAGAGAAAATCATCACTTTGGAAGATCATAGCAATTCCAGACAGTATCCATCACCATCACTAACACTCATATGCACTCCCAGCAATTGCAGTAATCACTTCTAACACTAACGTAAGGTAATGGTGATGAGGGGGGTCTTCACATTTCATAGCACTCCGGACAGCTTCCACTGTCATTGAGTATTGTATACATATGCCACAACCAAATGACACCATGTCACTCCCACATTGGGTTCCTACATGTATTTCACCTATACCCTTGAAACTGATAGCATGTGTGCAATTTGTAGGGTGTCCCCATAGCATAACCAGAGTTGTTTGCTATGGTGACAGGTAAACAGCCCATAGGGACGTCGCTGCTAGGCCAGGCTCAATGGACAAAGTGATTAAATTTACTCTATCCTACAATCCTCCACATTTCTTGAACTACACATATTTTGAACATTGTTTATATCACTTCAGTGCCACATGTTCAGAGAGCAAATGTGCACTTAGGTAACCATATCAAATGGTTAAAGTAACCATGAAATTTTGCAGTGCCATATTACATTTATATTGCTACACTCTTTGGTGTTCAGCATTTATTTAGAAAGAAATGTTTACTGGAAGACGATCATTTTTTTTGCAAAATTAGAACAGAGTTTGTACCAATTGTTTCCACCACTGCTCTTTGCCTTGAATCTTCTGATGAGACTGTTCTGGAACCCACCATAGCCCAGTGCAATAAGAACATCAGCTGACACTAGAAACTCCTTCTCAACAAACTGAACAAGTGCAGATTCTGTAGCACTTGAATTGACGTTAATAGGGCTATTTTGTGATTTGTATTGTACATTTTTAATCCCAATTGCCTTTATTCTTGATATAATGTAATTGGATGCACTCCTTTTTTGACTTTTTTGACTTCCCATTGAATCACTACCATGCTGACTTCCATCATGAACAAATACAACATTTTCCAGCGATATATTGTGCACTTTCATTACAACCTGAAGAATCTTTGAAAATTACTGATACAGCTATTGATAAAATCTGTTCTGTGCTGCTTCAGTTCTTGTTCTGAGATTCTTTCAGAACATACATGTACAGCAATGAATGGTCGAGAGAGTGAAAAACGTTGGAACATACTTTTGGCAACTTCGGTAACATATGAGGTGTGTGCTAGAGACCGTAATTGACACGAACCTGTCATATTCCTGCCTGCGTAACTAGGATCATAGTAGTAGAAGGGATTCTCTGTGTTCCCTACAGCTCTCCACTCTGGAATGACAACAGAAAATTGGGGAGAGAAAGGTTCTTTAGTTCCATGGGAAGTGTTGGTCATCCATGTTCTAATGAACCGTACCACATCTTTCATGGAGAAAGGTTCCCCAGGTTTTGCTTTCACACACAGTGAATGTACACCTCTGAAAGTGTAGTTCACTCCATGCTTGGAAAGTGCTCTATTGCTCACCTTCTTCAAGTGATAATTGAAAACATATTCAATATGTTCCATATTGGAACTACAGGTAGAAATATTCCCATTTACATTGTTGCTTTTGCTGTAACAAATGTCACAACAACGAACTGTCTGGCAGCGTTGATCAGGAAATCAGGGAAAGGATGCCAGTCCACATGGTCTGAATGAAAACACCTCTTCAGAATAGTAAGCATGGCAGTCCTATTCAAGAAGGTACTAATCAGTGGAAGAGACCTGAAATCTTCAGATACTGGAGGTACAGTTTTCAGGTGAGATCCTAGTACATAGGGCTCTATCATTCTCAACTTCAAGTACTTTTGATTAAACGTGTACAACTGGATTAGGTCGTCTGTGGCTGCAGTTAACTGTTCTGGAAAATTCAAAACCACCAAGTAGCCACGCTGTTCCGCTGTTTGTGGGACTTTGACCGTCTCTCTCCCCGTGTGGTGTCCATTTCTTTCCTTCGCCGTTAGTGTTGAGTTAGCGAGCTTGTCCTCTCCCTGGTGTACACAGCCGTGACACTGTTGTTGGCGATAGGAGACTGGATTTCTTGCTTTACGCTCAACAAAGTGAGCACAACAAGCGTCAGGCAGACTGTATAGCCGATGAGAACCTTCTTCTTGTTGGGAGACATTCTATAGTGGCTACACATATTCGTCCTTATTAACCGACTTGATTAAATGCCAACGATACAGTGTAACTGTTAATGTATGGCTATTTTCACTCTCCTAGGCCACACAAACTAGATTGTCAGTTTCTCGTCGCCGCCCGCGCACCGGTTCATTATATTGGCTAATTTGCAGTCTCCACTCTCGGAATTGGCTATCACGTGAGCTGCCTCTGACTCTGATACTGCGGCCTTATCAGAGAGTCGGTAGACTCTCTATGTAGGGATGGCGCCGACACGCCCATAGTGCGTGTACATACAAAACCCTTCTAAACTCTCGAACGCTCGCGTTCTATACCTTTCAGGGGCCCTAGCTATCTTAGTCCAGCGTTTTTCTACCCAACGATACCCCCAAAGTAGCTAAAACACATCTCTGGACTTACTGACAAAGAACGGTCGAATCGTCGATTTCTCCATCATTTTCTTCTTAAGGGATTTTTTCAAACGGCCTACGTCAGAACTGGCTGAAGATATCGTCGTGGTTTTCGCACGAGTCTCTTTCACTCCTGTATGCGAAGTGCCTTTTACTAACAGAACGCTTGTATCTTTCCTGAAATTGGTCCGCAGAAAACACTAGAAGCCCCAGACACTTCCCCACAGTTAGAAGCCATTTTTCCAATTATGTCACGTGCCTGAACGCCGCGGCCGGCCGTACGTACGTATGAGTCGGTGCGTGCGCCCGCATGTACATGGAATGTATAAGATGCAAAGTATAGTGACCACACTGCAGTTTTCGGATCGTGTTCGTTTGCGTGTGGATCTGACGATAGTTCTGCTAGCTTCCCCCCCCTCTCTCTCTCTCTGTCTCTCTCTGTCTCTCACTGACGCATCACTTAGGCATCCGCCGTCCTGTTGTCAGCCACTGTGTCTTTGCATATTGTGTCGGCTCTTCAGCATCCCGAGCTCGCCTTCAGTGGGACTGGGCGTTTAAGAAGTTTCATATCGAAGAGGCGACTTAGCTGGTTCAACCGCTGTTGTGTTGTAATTGTGCTGGAGCATTCTCAATTGTCTTCACTCTCCTCGCTAAGAGTTACTGGAGGTAAGGAGATGCAAGGTTTCCCAGCAACGTAATAGGCTACGGCTGGGGGACGGACTACGCTTTTACTGATTTCATTACATACAGCAATACCAGCGAAGTGTCCTCGCGTCCTGTTACCTTGTGTGTGCTGACCTTCGTTAACTTGAGGTAAGGTGCAGCATCTGATTTTGGTGTTAGGCTGTGCTCACTGCAATGTCACTTGTTTTCTTTAAATATAGCAATACGGCCGAGTAGTATCCTGCTGTGCGCCTACTACCACACACTTCTGGAATCATACTTGTGGTTGCACGCTTCTACTTGTGGATCAACTGAAAGATAAGTTACAGTATCAGCAAGAGCCTACATAAGTATACAAGAGGTTCCGAAATAGTGTCAGAAATGCCTTCTTTGTAACGAAAGAGGAAAGCTTACAACAAAAAGTACTATGAACAAAGTAAATTGTCAATAGAGAACCAAGCGTGTGCAAGTAGAAGGGAGTACAATAAGGAGTACTATGTTCAGAATGCACAACGCTTGAGAAATAAGGCTAGGGTTCACTAGCAAGAACATTGTAATAAAAAAAGGCTGCTGCCAGGGCCCAGTATCATGCTTCTCCTGAGAAAAAGAAGGCAATTACAATTATCATCTGAACGAATTTAAAATTGTAGTCAATGACCAGTGTAAGGATTTGGGTGTCACTACTTCTTCCGACCTCAATTTCGATTTCTCCTTTTTCCAACACTTGTGCACGTGACTAGTCCGCGGAAGGTATACGAGCATGTGATTCGTTTCCAATCGTGCGCCCACGGGCCACACTCCTAAACTCATGTGTCTATACTTCTTTACATGTCAATCAAACTGCAAGAAGTTCACGGTCATTTTAACCCACAAATATGCAGTTGCATGTTTGATCACAGCAGCTGGCACTGAACAGATGTCAGGAACGTCCTCCAAGGAATTATGCAAAAGATCAGGGAGAGCAGATGGGTCTCCACCCTGGACACAAAAGGGAATGAACCTAAGCATTGAAATTAAATTGATTGAATCCTTATAGATGATCATATATACCCATTCATTCACTGATAAGCTTTGTCACCGTGCACGTCATCTGCATACATGTACCTGCTGTGCACTTTTGTTGGTATGCACTGTTGTACAAATTGCTAAGTAGTCTCAGTCTGTCCATTGTACACCTGAGGAAGGCCGTGGGCAGAAACATTGTGCTATGGAATTTTACAAATATCTAGGCAGAGCACGATCCAACTCTCTTCTGCTGCTTGCCTGAGTGAAATCTAGTTGTGATTGTAAAGGCTTGGTTTGTCACAGTTAGAGTTCTCCTTCGACTTCAAGATCTCCCAGAAATCTGAAATGGATAGCATAGAAAATTTAATCCTTTTCATTGGCTACCCCGGAAGTGGTCACAGCATCGTTAACGTTGGCAGCATGATGGATGTGCACACCCAAACCCTGTAACCACAAGTACAGGATTCTGGAGGAGTGCACTCTGCTGGACAGACCCAGCTCACTGCAGGACAGAAGTGTGCTCTTCAGCAAGATCTACAGTAATAGCTACAACAATGCCATCCAGATGAGTGGGTGGAGGAGTGAGGAAGACAAAGGTAAGTTCACACCTCAACACCTTGGCAGGGAGCATTCCGTCAGCTGAATGTCATCAGTGACAAGAGTAGAGAATATCTCTCTGCAGCATTAATTCTGGTACATCACATTTCAGCAGGTCCAAAGCAGTTGTTAACATGTTGTTGAAGTGCCAATTGTTTTATGTTGCATATACATGAGAGCAACTAGTGCTCTCGGTTTGCCCATGAAGATGACATGAAGGCCGTCAGACAGAGTGCACAGTGGAATGAATGTTTGTGGAATTGAAGTATCAATAGTTATTGTATCGATCTGGTATGCTAAAACAGTGGTGAAAGTGTCTAGAGTTTGCACATATGATATTGATATATCCACAGTGAGGATTTCATCAGGCATCCACAGAAGGTTATAGAGCATAATTATAAATGTGTGTACAGTGCTGGAGGTACTCTGTCCTGCAGACTGCATTAGAGCAAGTCATGAGAAGAACATCTCAAGGAGCAGAGACAATCTGGCATGGGAAGACGTGGTGCAGTACATTGAGCGCAGAAGATGAAGTTTTCCTTCTTTTCTCACTACATTTTTGACAACTCATCATTGAATTTTATTTCTCTTTTGAATCACTCCAACATTTCATTAGCCACGTACAGAGGGAATAGTTGAACTGTAAGTTATGTACAGCAGTGTAAAGAAAAATGCATTGTCCACCATGTACATTATGATTGTTTTAAAAAGTGTTACTAGAATACATAATATGTACCAGCTATGTTGAAGTTCAGCACAATAGTTACAAAAAGTTGAACTGTTACTCACGCATAATTAGAATAAGCACAGATGCTGTACACGCAGACCCCTAAACTTGGATCAATTGGCACACACACACACACACACACACACACACACACACACACACACACACACACACACACACACACACACACACACACACACACACACACACACACACACACACACACACACACACACACACACACACACACACACACACACACACACACACACACACACACACACACGAGTGAAGAGTGATACATCATACACACAAAATCACACATACATACATGTACATGTAGCTGAAATGATAGTGAAGTGTCTTAGGTAGGAGGTGTGATGAGAATAATAAATAGGCCCTCCCAGAACGAAGGTATGATATAACACTGCGAATATTCAGTGACTGTACAAGTGGAACATGTAAGAACTGAGGAGATGAAGGAACACACAATCACTCTGAAATTAGTAGCTGTGGTTGGTTGGTGCCTGTATTTGTGTGTGTGTGTGTGGAGGGGGGGGGGGGGGGGGGGGGGGGAAGTAGACATATCTAGTGAGCCTATGGATTATTCAGCTCCTAATATACATGTACAAACTCGTAAGTTCCATCACATAGCTGGAAAGCGGATAAGGAGTGATTGAGTCCAGTGTTCCCAATATAAATGTACACTACTCAGACACCCATAGATGTACATATGATCTACATAACATAGCAAGTCTCTTTCTTTTGGCTTCATCTATATACATACATTGACTCACCAATCAATGGTCTCCTCAGATGGAGGGCTGGGGGCTGGGAGAGTCTTGTTTCTTGTGGGCATAAGGATCTTCACCTTTTAGGATGTTTTTAGCTGCTGAATGCTGGCCTGTAATTACCTGCAGTTGAAAAACAAATGATGGAATAATTTTCTTTTGAGATGTATATACATGCAGCTCTACTGAAACTAGCAGTGACCTACGTACCCACTCAGCAGTTGACAAGACAGACTAACAGTAGTGCACATAATATGTGCTGGCCTAGGATTGAATCTCAGAAAAAGCCAGCACACAACTCAAATTAAATCTGTAGTGCTTCTCTGTATTACATCCTGCAAGGTTAAATGTGTCTGGCAGTCCAGTGCATGCAGGGACCAAACCAGGGCTCTGTTTAATCATGCCACTGTCTATCAAATGAGATATCAACTGCTGTTTGATTCAATCTGTGCAGTGACCCACCTCCTGCCCATCCACCCCACACAAGTACCTTCATCAATCTCGTTCGATGAAACTTGGAGGAGATGCCGAGATCACTCCTCATCATCTCATCGTCCAGCTCTGCTAGTGCCTCTCCATCGATATGCTCCTCCTGAAATTTTGCTGTGTACTGTTTCATACCAATAGATTCAAGTAGATTGAGAACCTGTGTGTGTGTGTGTGTGTGTGTGTGTGTGTGTGTGTGTGAATACCCATTGTGATCATAAATGTATGTATGCTTCGTATCTGGAAGCATTCAGAAAGCTAAGATTGGTAATTAAATGTGATATACATACATAGCGTATGAGGGAAGTCATGCAAGAGCAATGGGCAGTGCTCTCGTGTGCACCACTGCACTATACAGGATGCCACACGTCTTGTCTTGTGCTGGCATAGCATATGCGATGCATGTTCATGAGTGTGGTTCTCGATTTATTCATGCACATGTACGTACATGTGGAATCAGTCACAAAGGCAAGGCACTGCAAGGCAACTACACCTGAAGACAACTCTTTTTTTCCGAAGAAGAAAAGAGCTGCCTCAGGTGGGACTCAAACCCACGGCATCCTGCATACCGTGCAGATGCTCTACCAGCTGAGCCACCAAGGCAGTCCAGCTGGGCAGGCTGAATCTTTCAAGAGGTGTCTCTCCCCGGGTAACTCTAACTCAGTGTTAAGGAGCATGTACATGTACATGTATGTAGTGCCACAACTGTTGGTTCCACCCAATGTACAGGAAACATATAGCAGTGGTCTCCAGTGGTATACTCACAAAGAGAAGCTGGTGAATGCACAAAGACACAGTGTTTCACAGGGCACTCCCACACACCACCACATTGAGAGTAGCCACAACAAAGAGTGAACATGCAATCCCTACACAATATGTCTGGAATAAACAGGTTAGTTGGACTGGTTTGTCCTGTTTGTGGGTAATGTATTCACTGGTATCAGGTTGTGGGAATGCCTCCATATATGGCTACAACACAGGCACACAATCAAATGCTGTATTCACTGAATGTTTACATGCCACCTATGAATAGGCTCCACCCACCCACTAGTGTGCCATCATTACATTTTGTCACTTTGTTTTGGCGGGAAATTTGCAGCAAGATTGTATTCATCCCTTCATTCACAGGCTATGGGGAATCTTATCTCACTGTTTGGGGGGTGGATCACAGCAGACGGAATCAATAGACTAGAAAAGTAGGTGGAAACACAGGCTCAGATGTTGGATGAGCACACAGCAGGTCACACAGAGTTTCAGCGCACACATACATACATGCATCTATGTACATGTAGATGTACATGCCTGATGTAGTATATGGTGCAGTGTATTGTGTGCATGTCTCTACATATGTAATATGTAATCAATATGGACACGTGGAACTTCGTTCCTCTCGATCGAGAGTGTACTGAGAATGCACACAGTTGAGGTACCTGCACACAGAATGGCTGGCCTACACTAGCACATGTACAGGCAGTGGAGCTCCTCTCAGCAGGACACCAACAACTTGACACACAAGACCCTACTGCTGTCTTCACATACCATAATGGAGTACATTTGACCCCTGAATACCCTGTTACTGAGGACATTCCTTCTTGTCCCAAGGGTGCCCTGATCAGAGAGACAATATGTACTTGCAGGCATGTAGCACCACACCCAATGGAGACTGAGCTGCCTCCACTACAATCAACATTGTTGTCATGGTATTCATGCCATCCTCCCCTTTCCCCGGCAGCTGCAGTGGGGGCTGGGGCAGTGTTTCGGGTGGCTGGTCTGCTCCCTAGGGCTGGAGAGAATTCATGCGGTACTAGAGGTCCTTGGAGACTGAGATAAGGGGAAGTGTTTACATGCCTAACAAACACACCCACCAGATGCCCATCGTGAACACTATTCCCTCCCCTACTACCCTTCCTTCTCCCTCCCTCCCTCCCTCCCTCCCTCCCTCCCTCCATTCCTCCTTCCCCCCCACTCTCTCCTTCCCTCCCTCCCTGCCTCCCTCCCTCCCTTCCACTCTCCCTCCCCCTCTCCTCCTTTCATCCATCATACCACTCAAGTCAGACCAGAGTCAGGTGAGTTGCTCACCTCCTGTATGGCCACACTCCTTCCTGGGTTATAGTACATGTACATGCACTCTAGGACAGTACAATGAGTCTATGTACACTCTACTATGCGAGCTATATACATGTAGCATTCATGACCTGCAACAAAGGAGAGGAATGGAAAGAATCGTATGTGTACAGGTGTGTGTGTGTTTATATGGACTTCCAGTGGAATTGATCCACACTACAAGGAAAGCCGAGAGGATATGGCCATGTTTGTATGTGAGAGACATACAGGGAGGAGGGGTCAGGAGTCAATGGTGTTGCAACACACATGTACACACATACATGTACATACCCTGCAAGGTATAGTATCTATGAGTATAGTGACCATGGACATGCACTACGAGTGTAGCCACTCTCCTCACAGGAAGACTGACACTCACATGATGCATCACATTCTGTCACATGAGCACATGAGACATGTACATGTACATATCCAGCCAATACCTCATGCACAAGAGCACAGGACCAACTGTAAGGTAGTGAGAGATGCTGTCAATGTGGGGCAGTGTCACTAATACATGTGTGTACATGTTGTGATACATGTAGGATGCCAAGTGCCAGGCACTACCTCCACTCCAGCACACACCACACCCACTCAGTAGCAGTGTCTGCTGGGATGGCATTCGTTTGTCAACAAACAGTGGGAATATTAGCCTTGATTACAGGGCCTTCCCCTGAAGATAGGTGGTGTGCGCACTATCGATGATGACAGCAGAAACTGGGATGTGAAGTCACATGAATGAAAGCTTAATTAATTTTTGTGTGTGATGGGTTGAGATTCCCAGACTGTTTCCAGATGTACTTCTGAAAATAGCCCTCTCTGCAGCTCCTCATTAACATTCATGCCTAGCCCTGCTGACTAGCCAAGTGCAGGCTGTCCTGACAGTATCATACATGTGGTTCCTGACCCACACATATCTACTACCTACTCTACCACAGAACATCATCCAGACACTAGTCCATGGAATGGCTGCTCTACCAACTTCCTGCTGCAAGACAACCCACATGGGGCAATAAGGGGTGTTGATTGGGTTGTGGTGGGTGTCCACAGCCTCACTCCCAGGCTCCCTCCCTCCATAGGGTCTCCACCAACACCATGGGCCACCTCTGAACCAATTTCTAACCAGTGGTATGCAGAGTGATTGGAGCACACAGTGCACTGGCTAAACACAAGCCCTCCCACAAAGCTGGATAGGGTGTAGTGGGAGATAAGACAGTTCCAGCTCAGCCATGGGATGTGGAGCGGAATGCTGGTATGAGGAATACTGGTATGGCGGGTTGTGAGTACCAGTACAACAGGATGTCGACCTTAGAGCCCACCACACCCAGTGTGAAGAGGCAATTTACCTCAACAGTGCCCCCAGACAAAGTTATTTCTCTGTCCCCCCACACACCCATGTGTACATGCTTTCATGCATGCATGCACACACACACACACACACACACACACACACACACACACACACACACACACACACACACACACACACACACACACACACACACACACACACACACACACACACACACACACACACACACACACACACACACACACACACACACACACACACACACACACACACACGTGCAAACATACATGTACCTGCTCACAAACATCTGCTGATGCAACTTCCAATGATCTCAACAGACCTCACACTACACATACACACATACTCAGAGCAACAGACACACGTGTACTGTACATATTGTGCCAAAGGGTCTGCACTGGAGGGTGTGGTGCAGCAGTGGACTGACCTGCAGGTGGTCCAACTGGGCCACCGCACTGCGCTGCTCTGCAGGAGAGGGACTGCGGCCGTTAGTGGAGCCCGAGCCTCCTAGCAGACTGTAGTTAGCTTCACCTGCAAGTGTGTGAGGGCACATACATGTATATACATGAACAATCAGTCATTGAGACAAGGCGAAGCAAAGCAACTACGCCTGAAGACAACACCCCTTTTTCTCAAGAGAAAAAGAAGAGCAGCCTCAGGTGGGATTCGAACCTGCGACGTCCTGCATACTAGGCAGACGCTCTACCAACTGAGCCACCGAGGCAGCTCAGCTGGGCAGGCCGAACCTTAAATATTATGCAAAGGCAAAGGCGTCTCTTCCCTGATAAACAGGTTACATGTAGCTCTATCTCAGTACCCTTTGTACACCTTTGTACATGCATATACAATAATTACAAGTCTGTTACATGTACGTACATGTACATGTAGTAAGTGCTGTCACACACCAGGCTGCTTAGTAACGTTGGGCCAAATATAGCAACACTTACAGATACGTCTATAATTGGAAGTTACCAAGCAACCTCATGTACAGGAGATTACTTCTTGGAGGTCACCAAGCAACATGATGCATGCATGAGAGCACTCCGACATGTACATGTACATTGGTGCATGAGTGTGTACATGGGAGACACTCCACAATACACAGGTGAAGGCCATGGCCTGGCATATATGGGCATTGCACGGGCCAATGTACATATACATGTACATGCACATGCACATGTATGTCTCGCTGGGCTCTACATACACATGTATATGTGTATATGCATACGTACACAGCTTGTTGTCTCCAATGCTTGCGGGTTGATCAAAGGGCATGTGCATACATGTACATACCTGTAATTATGTATATAGCATTTCAGCAACATGCAAGGGGAGGGAGGGAGGGAGAGGAAGAGAGGGAGCGAAGAGGGTGTCTTCACTTCTGGAGAGTCAATAGCACTCTCAGACAGCACCATTGTCACCACTACCACTGTCACCATTATGCTCCCTACACGTCCCACAATCACAGCAATGCTCAGTATTCATTGCATGGCATTCAGTGACTGAGGCAGGGCCACTGGTCTCCTGGGAACGGAGCAGCTGGAGACTGCCGGGAGGCCTAACTTGGCACGCTGGCCCAAGAGCACCTCCACTCAACGTCTTGTCGTAATCATGGCTACCTCTCACTCTGACAATGCTGTAAGCAACCTTGTGCTGGCAGGAGGCTCTGCACTCAGACTCACTGCCACGGGCAGCGCGTGGCTCTGGTGGGTGTGGCTATACACCGACGAGTTGCTTTTTGGAACAAGCTACACGTAACTGCATGCACACATGTACATCATGTTCCTACACGTACATGTATGTACATACTGAGTACATGTATGAAACTAGAAAGTCCTTTATGTCAACTTCTGTTGACCCTTGATATTATGGCTCATCACATGTAAGGGGTACATATATACATGTGTACAATGTACACGTTGTGTATATGTATGTCTCCCCAGCACTGCTGAGGACACACCCATACAACAGATACCACCAGGAGAATCCTATGGGCCAGTACTGAGTGGGGTATCTGTGGGTGTCAACAGTGCCAGGATGGAGGGCAGAGGTTGTCTTGTGGCCAGGCCAAGCTGTCAGTGTTATCAGCACACCACATACCCACACATGCACGTGTACAGCACAGCTCCAGCTGCATTCTCATGATGAGTCCCTTTCTCTCCCTCCCTCTCTCAACAGGCAATACACTGACTGTATTTGCGTGAACTAGAGGATTTGCAGGAGCTCCATGTATACTGAATATCAGCACTGTGCCAAGTGTCATGTGGAATACATCAAAACTGAGTCCTATCATCATATGAGGTAGTATCAGACCCTCCACAAGTGAGGAGTGAGGAAACGTTCAGAACAATGTACACTGTTTGTCATGAAATACACACTTTGACATACATGTAATTATTTCTTATTGCTGCAGGCCAGTTTGAACCCACACCGCACTACGACTTGAAATCACGTGTATGCATCCTCCTGTCTCAGCCAGATGTGACTGTCTACTAGCAGTGGCAAACTTCAATGCAAGTGGTGCTGCTGGACTTAACGCTACAGAGATGAGGACGTCCAGTACTGCCACAGATTATCCTGGGATGTTCTTAGGAGTCCCAAAGTCCCTAACACAACAGGACTACTTCACTGGTCCTGGAATACTAAGTATACTGGGCTACTAGGGGTATCCTGGGAATGTCCACAAGACAACTTGGGACTACTTGTGGCAGTACTGGACATGTGTGACAGAGACACCTTCCAATGCTGTGACATTCCCTTACCAAGTGAGGCATACTCAATTCTTTGCATCTTCCCACTATTGCTTTCATAATAGTTCACATGTGAGGAGTGTGTGTACCGTGATATTGGCTCGTTACTATACGCACATGCACATGCAGTGGAATGGTTAAAAGTTAATGAGCTCTGCGGAGCAGAACAACAACAGTGTGTACAACATGCACATCCCACTTTGTGGGAGGGGCTTGGGGAATGAGCAGCATGCAGCCCTCACCAGGGAGGGAGGCCGGCCCTCTGCTGTCTATGCCATTCGTCATCTTCTCCGAGCCCATCATTCTCATCTGGGCCTGCAGGGAGTCGCAGCGGTTCCTCAGGTGCTCCGTGAAGGTCTGGAGCTTGGCCACCTCCGCCCGCAGCGAGTGCAGCTCCTCCACCGTTCGGCCGAGCCTGTCCTCAACCCTTGTGTTGTGCTGCTCCAGCAGAGAGAGATTCTCGCTTGCGTTGGACTCGCCAGACACATCCGAGTCATGCTCGCTTGAGACAATTCTATTTGAGGTCATTACTACATAATAGTCTGTGCACTTCTCATCAGATTGTCTGTTCAGGGTCAGGGGCTGATAGGGTCCATTGCTCTTGGCAGCAGTGGTCTTGGTGCCCTGGGTGATGGCATGCGGTCGCATTATCTCCAGCCCTGTTAGCTCTGTGTTGATGGCCTTGTACAGCTCACACTGAATGTCGTAGACCCGCTTGGAGGATTTGGTCATGTAGAGGGTGACAGAGAAGGGGTCAAAGAGTTCGTACATATACCTGAGGAGGGATGGAGAGAGGGAGGGAGAGGGAAGGAGAGAGGGAGGGAGAGGGAGGGAGAGGGAGGGAGAGAGGAGAGAAGGAGCAGTTAGTGAGTGAGTGAGTGAGTGAGTGAGCAGGAGGGAGGGAGTGTGGGGGTGGGGCTACAATGGTAGTACATTCCCCCCCTATTGGGGCATGAGTTGTGACAGGTGATCCGTCCCCATGGCTCCAGGCAGAGAGATAAGATCACAGCATTCCCACATAACCGGACCAGCTGGCTAGTCCACTCCAAACAAGTGGAGGCAGTTAGCTCATGCATTCCTGGAAATGTACACATACACTTTCATTACATGCCTGAAGTGTTTAACTAATGCTTGCTAGCTACTTACATGTACATGTACATGTGCCTCCACCCATGAGCCCTCCTCCTTCACACCCTTCCTGCTCTCCGGTACGATGGTACTGCCCCCCTCGTCGACCCCTCCTTTCTCTCTCTCCCTCCTCCCTCCCTCTTTCCCTCTTCCACCCTCACTTGGTGTACATGTTACAGATTTCTAAGCCAATGAGGTTGCTACATATATTTATTTTTCTAAGCCACTGAGGCTGCTCTCCAGATATTAAACTATATTTTTCTAAGCCATTGAGGTTGTTATGTTGTTTTATAGTGTGTGATTCTTCTTTCTTTCTTCTCTGTTCTCTTCTTTCTTTGATTGTGGTACACTATGCACGAGATTGTTCATGTACCTCCACCCTGAACAGTCCAGCTTTCCTCCTTTACACCCACTTCCAACCATTTCTGCTCTCTGGTACACCCCATTTGTCGACCCCTCCTTTCTCTCTCTCCTTTCTCCCTCTCTCTCTCCCTCCTCCCTCCCTCTTTCCCTCTTCCCCCCTCACTTGGTATCATGTCTGAGGCGCTCCAGCTCATACTCGTCCAGTGGCACGGCCTCCACCTCAATGTCAAGGTCTGCCGGCATCTCCGCCACGTCACTGCTCTCCCCCTCCTCATCCAGACCACTGGGAGAGACAGGGATGGAGGAAGGGATGGAGGAAGAGAAGGAAGAAGGGAGAGATGGAGGAAGGGATGGAGGAAGAGAAGGAGGAAGGGAGAGATGGAGGAAGGGATGGAGGAAGAGAAGGAGGAAGGGAGAGATGGAGGAAGGGAGCAAGGAAGAGATGGAGGAAGGGAGAGATGGAGGAAGGGAGCAAGGAAGAGATGGAAGAAGGGAAGGAGGAAGGGAGAGATGGAGGGTAGGGAGCAGTAATACACAAGATTATGCATGGATGCACATGAAAACACAAGCTCATAAACCAACACACACAAACACAACAAACTCACACACCTACATGTACATGTGTGTGTACATGAATATCTACATGTACATGTACACACCCATACGTACATACATATACTGTAACAATGTACAATGCACATGTACACGAAAGCACACACATGTACATGACTCTTGTGATGTTTACATGTACATGTACATGTGTACCTGGTAGCAATGACGGAACTCTCTATTACAGTCTGTCTGAGGGTCACCACAGTGTTGTCCAGCTCTGCCAACACTCCTGTCTCCCTCCCTCTCACCATGAGGAGAGTGTTGCAGGGCATGACGTCGTGAGCATGCACCGTTATCTCAAACAGGTGCATTTCCACATCCTGTGAGAAGGGAAGGATAGGGGAGGGGAGGGGAGGGGAAGGGAGAGGGGAGGGGAAAGGAGACGAGGGGAGGGGAGGAAAGAGGTGGGGAGGGAAGGGGAGAGAGGAGGCCCCGGGAGGTGAAAGGATAAGAGGGTACCAGAATGAAGAAGGTGTGAGAGACGAGGGAAGGGGACGAGATTATAAAGATATTGCAGGCATGTGTCTGGTGTTCCAGGTTCAAGCATTCCAATCATACACACCAGATATGAAGATTCAAAGACACTATCAACTGCACAGTTTACACAGCACAGATGTCCCAGAGAAGAGACTGCAGCTGACCATGGACACACCTCCTGTACTGCACACACTATGAAATCGATGTCAGGGGCGGGGGAGGTGGTACCTCAGCACTGAAAGCCCATACCTACACCTGTACCAGTACACACACTTACATGTGACTGGGCCTATGGGCGAACATTCAAGGAACCACAATCACTGTTACTCATGTATATAATATGCAAACACTTGTAGCTGGTGATATGGCTCTCCAACTGCGTGAGTGGTGTGGTCTCCATGAATACAGGTACATGCACACTATTTATGTAGTGCTGTGGATGTAGTATGGTCATGTACACTGTACAGTGTACATGTACATGTACATGTATATACATGCACATGTACATGTGATAGTGTAAGAGGTTGCACTACCTCAGGGTTAGTGGAGAAATGACCAGCGCAGTTTTCTCCTAGTGACTTGCTCTTGCCTGCAGTCACACTGAACACTTTGAGGTGTTTGCCTGTGTGTGTGTAGGGGGGGGAGGATGTACATGTGTACAGAGGGGAGGAGGAGGGAAAGGAGGAGGAGGAGGAGGAGGAGGAGGATCGAGGAACAGGAGGAGAAAGAGGAGGGGGGAGAACAGAAGGAAGAGAGAAGAGGTAGAAGAGAGATCTCACCTTTGCTCTTGGTGTTCTTGATGACGAGCAGCTCATCCTGTGCCACAGAAGACTCTGGAGTGCCCCCCTGGAAACTGCGAGTGGCCATCACCACCTTTGGCAGAACCTTACAACTGAGTAGCTCCCCAGCTGTTTCGAACCTGAGAGAGAGAGAGAGAGAGAGAGAGAGAGAGAGAGAGAGAGAGAGAGAGAGAGAGAGAGAGAGAGAGAGAGAGAGAGAGAGAGAGAGAGAGAGAGAGAGAGAGAGAGAGAGAGAGAGAGGGGCAAAAGGAGGGAAGGAGGGACTTAATTGAGCTGGTGGTAATACATGTACAATTAAGTACATGTACATGTGTAGGTCAGAGAAATGAGTGAGAGGGGGTAAGAGGAAGAGGAGGAGGAAGAGGAGGAGGAGGAAGAGGAGGAGGAGGAGGAGGAGGAGGAATAGGAGGGAGGAGGAGGAGGAGGAAGAGGAGGAGGAGGAGGAAGAGGAGGAGGAGGAGGAGGAGGAAGAGGAGGGAGGAGGGAGGAGGAGGGGGCAAAGACATGGAAGAAGGGGGAGAAAAAGAGGAATGCTCTTACATGAACCCTTTCCTGGCCTCCTCCAGGTTGTCATTTGGGTTGTAGAGGAGGGCAAACTTGAGGTAGGAGCTGAGCGGGACACTGAATCTCATGTCATCCTGAGTGTCGATGATCGCCACCTTGGAGTGCTTCATAAAGTGCAACTTGAAAACATCACCTGCACAAATGTGTGCGTATGTGCCAGGGAGTGGCTCTCAATACACAAAACAAACAAACCGCCGCGACGCTCAAATCAAACCTCATACGTGGCGGTTAGCTACTGGACGACGATCCCAAGCCTGCCTGCTCCACCTCCAGATTGATTCGATAGATTCGAGCGTTGCGGCGGCGTTCTTCATTTGTTTCTGGACTTGCATCCCGTCTAAGCTACCTTGTTTCCCAGCTGACTGGACTAGAAACCAGTAAAAGTGCCTGTACGTTCGTACTCTACGGCAATTATGTCATCTCTCCCAACTGTGCTCTATTTTCCCAAACTGTGCTCTATTTTCCCAATTAATAGAGTGTAATTGGTGCCTTATCAAAACTGACAAGCCTCAGCTGCACTCTCCATGGGAATTGTAGTAACAGTTTTTCCTTTGATCTTGTAAGACTTCAGACTACCAGTACATGTACCTACACTGTAAAACAGCTACATGGTTACATTATTCAGACATATGCTATTAGCTATGCTTGTGGCTGGAAGTTTGACTGATGGTTACATCGTGTAGTCGATTAGCCAATTACAAGCAAACACAAGTATTAAACAGTAATCATAGTTCACTAAAATTAGTATAGTCTATTTGAGCACACCACAGAAAGCTTGGAACACGTTCTGCAAGCCTCGCTCATGACTTGAAGTTTGAATGGTGGCTACATAAATTACGACCAAACATGAATATTCATGTGAGTACATGCAAATACATGTACATAGCAACTGCAATGCATTCTCCCAGAAATGGGCGTACCAAAACAATGGACTGGGTGCAGTTTAATACATTATATCTCAAAGGTAATTGTTAAAAAATTTCATCACCTGTTGACCACACCCCTATGACACCACTTATGCTGTCTTGGTTTCATTGCAGGGACAAAGTGATTGGTTTCCACAGATTCAGTCACACACAGCAGCACACACACACATGCTAACAATGTGCCAATCTTTTAGCCACACCCACAGGTGCTCTCGCTGTAACTCATATGTACACACAAGCTACAGAAACACTGCACACGTACGTGTCCCCACTGTGCCAGCAGCAGCTTTGACCCTCCACCAGACTGAAGGTGGGGAGGCATACCTGTGTTGATTGCTGTCTCCTCAGACACTCCAAAGAAGCCCTTGCAGACCTTGACCTTGAGGGGAAGGTTCTTGGAGTACTTGAGCATGAACTCGTTGAGGGAGAGCTCCTCCGAGGCCGAGTGGGAGGAGCTGACTGACACCACACTGGGGGACTTGGACAAGATGGCGGGGTTGGCTGAGGGAGGGGAGGGAGGGGAGGGAGAGGGGGGTAGGGAAGAGGGAGGAAGGAGGTGGGAAGGAAGGGTAGAGGGAGGGAAGGAAGGGGGGACAGAGGGAGGGAGAGGGTTAAGTCACCAAGGCCCACTCCCAAGATACTATCAGTTCTCTACCATGTTATCACTGCCACAGTAGTAAGGCACCTGATCACAATAGGTCACAACCTTGTGCCAGACTCATTGTGTGGAGGTCAGTGCCAGTACACAGACCTATCAGTTCTGCTTAGCAGAGAGAACACTGGCTTCTGCGTTCCCTGATCTGTTACACTCCCATATGCCAAGCATCAACATTGCAACCCATGCCACATGCCTCTGTGCCCCGCCCTCTCACTAGGGGAGAGACTAACTCCTCCCCTTCCCCCTCCCCCTCCACCCTCCATTCTTCACCATATATGGAGTTGCACTTAGTACAATATGAGCACATACAATGTACATGTAGGTGGTCACCATGACAACAAAATGAGGGTCCTCAAGGCACTTGATGAGGTGCTAAGTTGCAGGTGAACTCACAAGGCAGTTCAATGTCTATTGGAGCAGTGATGACCACCCGGGCTGCTGCCATTGTGCTGGCCACTCTACTCCCTCCCTCAGGTCACCCTCTTCAGTCACTCTTGCTGCTCCCTCTTTCCTAGCTGACTCAAATCTCCAATAGTAGCCCCCCTCCTAGTTCCTCTGGCAGCTGCTCTCACTTCCCAACTGATGCACACTGCCCAGATGGCCTGCTATATACCCACTATCGCACAAAGGTCCCAAGGCCAATAGAGTCATGTTACTACCCAGTGTTGCCATAGCACAGATCGCTATCCTCAAGGTGATTGTGGCGGAGTAAACACTTCAGAGTTTGTTTGAAGACACTGTTTGAAGTGCTTTTTCTGTAGGATGGAGCCACATATAGCTACAGTATCCCAAATAAGTATATCTTACATGTACAGATGTACATGGTTGCAGGTATGATGGGCAGGTTATATGCACATGTGTATTAACATGTACATTGAGGCTTGACCTCCTCACATCCGAGACTGGAGGCAATTTAAGACACTCACGTGTCATATGCAATTGCCTTCTGCATTGTGGAATTGCTGTAATTTGTATGTGTGTGTAACTATGTGTGTACGTGTGTGTGTGTGTGTATGTGTGTGTATGCGTGTACATGTGTGTGCATATGTGTGTACATGTGTACATGTGTTGTGTACGTGTGTACATGTGTGTACGTGTCTGTTGTTTTCCATGTTGTCCGTGATATCACTACAGTGTTGTCTCAACACAGCAGCAGAGTTGCCTCCCAGCTCAGCCCCCATCAAACACATTCTGCACACACATGAGGAAACATGCCCACAGCCAGCCACATCACTAGCCCCCTACTATACCGCTAGTAAATACTGGCCACCCCTACTGGGCTAGCTATGCAGTTCCAACCAGACCTGCAGTGAGTGGTGATCTCAGTTGCAGCATGTACATGTAGTAATATGGAGGATGATGCAATGCACATGACTGTCACATGATGCCCTCATGATCTCAGTTGCAGCATGTACTAATATGGAGGATGATGCAATGCACATGACTGTCACATGATGCCCTCATGATCTCAGTTGCAGCATGTACTAATAATTATGGAGGATGATGCAATGCACATGACTGTCACATGATGCCCTCCCTGTGAAGTACATGTCAACTCAGTCACAGGAAAGAGCTAGGCAATGCAAAGGAGCTACATGATTGAGCACCACCACTCCCTAGGCCGCAAACAGCCCCCAGGCCTAGATATTAACAGTGTATGCCTGTACATGGAAAAAAGCCATCTTCGGCATACTTGAACCTGTGACATACTGCGTACTGGGCAGATGCTCTACCAACTGAGCTACTGAGGTGCATATGTAGCTCAGCTGGGCAGGCCAAAACTACAAAGGTCATGATGCTAGGGAAAGAGTGTCTCTCCCCTGGTAAACAGGTAAAGTACTGGTCAGCAATAAGGTATAACATGTTTGCGTTTTGCACACATTTATTGCTGGAGATAAACGTGTTTAATTCCAGCAATGAACATGTTTATCTCCAGCAATAAAAACACGTGTATCACTGGAGATAAACACATTCATCACTGGAGATAAATGCGCTATCGCTAGAGAGAAACGCCTTCATCACTGGAGACAAACTCGTTTATCGCTGGAGATAAATGCAATATACATGTACCTTGTCGCTGACCGCTACTGTAATTCTGACTCAGTACTAGGGAGTGGGCCGGAGAGTGTACGTGTACACCATGTACATGTACATGTGGGTGAGGTTACAGTGCTAGAGTCCTACAAGATGTGTGGAGGTTTTGCTGTACTGATCTTGATCAGATTTCTCAAAACAGCTGAAGATTAAGATCTTGAGGTGACAATAAAAGATGGACTTGGGACTAGTGTTTTGTGTACACAGTGAGTGAGTGTGTGTACATTTTGTGTGTGTGGACCTGCGTACTATTAAAATAGTACGTGTGTGTTTGTGTGTGTGTGTGTGTGTGTGTGTGTGTGTGAGTGTGTGTGTGAGTAGCCTCACCTGGCTGTGATGATGAGCTTGTGGTGCGATTCCTGATGGGTGACATTAATCCCATGCGGTCACTCGGAGAACCAGTGACGTAAGTGTTGGGCAGACTACTGGAGAATGTGTCTCCTTCGCCGTTGGTCTTGTTCCGAGGGGGAACGGCGGGAGGGATGGCACGAGGGGGCGGAGGGCTGGGTGGCTTCACGCTCCGCGGCACAGCATAGTTAGTGAAGGCGCTGTTCGGAGGGTAATTGACGGTGCGTGCACGACGTGGTTGCCGAGCAACACGTGGCCCCACCACATCATAGAGTCTGTCATCTGGGTTGGCCATGCCAGTCGATGGAGATGAGATGGGAGATGAGATGGGAGAGGAATCGGATTGGGATAGTGGAGAGGGTGAGGGAGAGGGGGAGATGAGGTCAATTGAAGAACTTCTTGTACTCTCTGTAGTGAAGATTATGGCTGCACTGCTACTGATGGCGGGGCTTGTGGCTGGGGCTAGGGCTGGTGGTGGCACATGTAGGTTCTGAGGGAAAAGGAAAAAGAAGAAGAGTGGTACTCCTGGCGAGCACTCCTGCTGTTGACACACTGCCCATTACCTCCTGCTCTCCCCCCCTCACACACACAACATGCATGCACATATACATGTACATGTATGTGCCGTACACACACATGATGAAAAATCACTTATAGAAAGAAGAAGAAAGGAAAGATGAGAAAGAAAGAAACAAACAAACATATTACACACACAGGCAGCATATTGTACACACAAACAACAGCTTCACCAGCTTAGAAATATAGTCTCTCAGCCTCAGTGGCTTAGTAAATCATGTACATGTATGTATGCCATAGATTTGCATACATGTACATGTACATGTACATTGAGAATTGTAAGGGCTGGCTGTCACCTGGTGGCCATAGCTCAGGTGGTAGAGCACTGACAGCTTAAGTCAGAGGCCCCCAGTTCAATCCCGGGTGGCTGCCAGTTTTTCACAGTTCTCTAAAAATATTCCTGAGCCATTTCATCATGTACATGTAAACTCAGTCAATGAGACGAAGCAAAGCAAAGCAACTACACCTGAAGACAACTCCTTTTTTCTCAAGAGAAAAAAATGAGCTGCTTCAGGTGGGATTCAAACCCGCAACATTCTGCGTAAGAGGCAGACGCTCTATCAACTGAGCCTCAAAATCTCTCCTTGTGTCCTCAACAGATAGACAGAGGCGACACAGGCAGAGAGGCAGAGTGGGAGGGAGAGGACCAGTAATGGCAGCCAGGAGTGAATGAGGCGTAGCTCACTGCACCCACTGCACAGCACCTCGTGGGAACCAGCGATGGCCCACTGCTAATATGGCAGGAGGAGCCATTATGTGATGAGACGTGGCCCGGGCCATTGGCCAGGCGGCATGTGGTCGGCCATGGGGCACCTGACATGTGCACATTCCAGGCTGACCAGTATGGCAGGGGGGATGGAGTGGCGTGGGTGCTACATACCACCCACACCAACGTCTGTTCACCCGGGCGTGAAGTGGGGGGCGGGGGAGGAGTTGGCACAGGAGAATGTGGCACAACAAAGTGTGCATGGATCATGGTGGATGGGGTACTGCAGTATGCACACACATACATGTACACGTACAGTAGCTTACTGTGCAGCTAATAATATAAAGTGCAGTTCCGTGGCATAGGAAGATACATGTACTTTTCTATAGGGAGCACCACTTTCATTAGAACTGACAATTCATCACAAGAGTACACACACATCTTCAACATGTGATCTCGGATCGAGGGTGGCACTGGTGCACACTGCATAGTGTACAGTGCACTAGCAGAGTACTAGACTAACTAGCAAAACTAGTTTGTACAGAGAACAATTGTACAGTGAACAAAAACGATATTAGCTATACAATAGGGGGCACCCTCCCATGATTCCTATGCCACTGCAGTCATCTGGCACTAGTGTCAGTGTTATGTAATAGTGGACAGTCTCCTACAGCATGGAGGGTTGTGCATGGGCAGCTTTCCTGATTCCCAGATGCAACCCTTTGAAGTAGGTCTGCAATGGCCTTTGTTCTCCTCTCCCCTCCCCTCACTCTGCACCCACTCACCACCTCATGCCCAGCACATGCCCAGCCAGCTCAGGGGAGGAAGCCAGGGCTGGCCTAGTGGTGTGGTGTGTGCACACCTGGCCCACAGGAAGAGAGACAGGCACACAGGCAGGGGCCACCTCACCTCAGAGCTATGCCTCAGAGCTATGTCTTGGAGGCACAGCAGCACACAAACATGTGTACATGCATTGCTTCTGATGCAAGTGAAGCAGAAGGAAGTCTATGGGAGATCATATCCCATTTGTAGCCTCTAGTCCAAGCAGCATATGAAGTGTTGACAAACTAGGGCCTGTGATTCCCTCTCCCAGTGTGGGCTGCTGCAGGGAGATAGACATGCACCTGCACATAATGACCATTGATTCTTCTGTCACAGCCAGCAATGTACACATACATACATGTACATGTATGCACACACACACACACACACACACACACACACACACACACACACACACACACACACACACACACACACACACTTGCCACCATTCCTGAGCAAAGTACCTCGCTCCCAGTATGGTGGTGGTGTGATCATGGCACACGCAGGAATGCATCATGCAAGTCACATGGTCCTCCTCCATACCTTCTCCATATACCAGCAGAACTAATGCTGCATGCTGCATGTACATAATATGTACATACATACATGTACATTGTATATAGTGAGGACATATACAGTATAGTATGAAGAGGGAGAGGTACTGGTGCCTTCAGATTCTTAATCCATGGGAGATAAAACAGGCTCTCAACACTGTGCAGATTTTCATGTATTTGTACAGCACTTCCAGACCAGCAGCCAGTGTATGGTAAGGGGATGGTGCATTTGTACGTGTACATGCATTGCAACAGAACAGCACAGCCAAGGCAGGAGGCCCCAAGCACGTCACACTCACAGGGTGGAGAGGTACCACCCTCAACTTGTACTGCTATGACTATGTCAGAGTCTTGCAATACCAACACAATACATGTCCATGAATGACAAGACCTTCTGATAGAAGGATAGATTTAGGGGCACTTGACTGCATCACAAATGTAGATGAGGCTATCATCCCTTGCTGCTCTAGCCCTGCCGGGGACCAAGAGGACCAGCCACTCCATGACACTACTTTCTTGTAGGTGAGGCATTTCAAATTTTGACAGATGTAGCAATGGCATGACGAAGTTACCAGATTACTACATGTACTTAAGGTCAGTCGCAAGGAGTCAGGGGACATTCCCTTTGGGCCCTGCCAGAGCACATCGTGCCCATGCAATGAACAGCGCCCCAACGGTGTGGGGGGTGGCAAGCTAGCACTGTTAATGCGAACCCTCTGCCAGGAAGTCCTGGGTCTGTCCTGACAGTGATGGAGGCTAGCTAGTGTGTAGAGTGTGTAGTGGTCAGCAACAACTGATAAAGAGTGCTGTGCAAGCTCCCTGGGGAACTTAATGACCTCAGCACCCACTACTCACTTCCTGTCTATGACTGGACTTCCTCTTCACATTGCAGAGGGACAGATTAGGGCCATACAAGCAGCAATGGCAGAGGGGGGGGGGGGGGGGGTGGGGCTCATTTTGAGAGCTGATAAGGTTCCCAGGTGAAGCCTTATGTCAAGTGTCCACAGGTACATGTAATAACATGTGGTCAACAAAATTTTCTTGCCACTTAGATGTCATGTAGCATAACCTTACCTGTACACTAATGTTGGCATAACTACTCCCTAACCTTTGCTCACTCAGAGTCTCATGAGACATTTCAGTGGCTTGTGCTGGTGTATACATCAATTAGCGCACCACCAAAGCAAACCACATCATACAGTGCTAGACACTTAGGAAAGTCATTATGAGCTTCCAGGAGAGTAACAAGGTATAGTAGTACAGTGCATGACTGCACACTGTTAACACACTAGGACACACTTTCAATATTGGATTGTTCTTACAGTGCAACAACAGCTGCCTACTGGTCACTGGCGCCTGTAGTGTGGGGTGGGGAACTCCATGGTGATACTTCTTGAGAAGCAATTATGAAAACAAGTGAATAAACAAGGCCCCTGCAGCAAACATGCACACCATGGCTTTTTGCCTGCTTGCCTGCCTGCCTGGCTTTTTGCCTGCCTGCCTGCCTGCCTGCCTGCCAGCCATACTCGACATTTGTTGACATTTCTTATGGTCAGACAGCACTTAGCACATCACATGAAGTTGCGTGCACAAATACAGACACTTACAGCGCCCAACACATCATCCTCCAGCAAACAAAGACCATTGTGTGTTGTGTACATGTTATTCATGGCCAGAAACTTCCTAAATTCCCTCGTGCTACAGACACAAAGAATACTCACCATACTTACATGTACATGTAGTACTCCCACTATGGGCACTTGTGATGGGCATATGATATCAACACTAGCACACGTTTGTGACCACATGAGGAGAGTGGTCTTGTGGAGAGTACAAACTAGCAGATTCTGCTGCAGTGATACTGTCAAGGCTTGTCATTGACTCAAGGCAGTCAGGTGTACCATAGATACTAAAGCATCTGTGGGTGTACGCAGGAAATAATACTTGTGGCTTACACAAATACCTACAAATACCTACATGTAACGCAAGAATAGCAAACCTGTTCAGCTAGTTGCATTTACCTGACAGTGGCCACAAAGAATTCCTTCCATAGCCACAACTCCCACTTGCCATGGGAGGAGTACTCCACTCCCAACTGGACCATTGGGCAGCACAGTGGCCAGCTAGAAGTCATCCAATTGTCACCCACATTGTTTAGCCAGTGGTCAGCCAGAGATTAGCCTTGGTTCCAGTTTTGTGGAAGCATTGGGTGCAAGGTGCAGCCTGAGAACTTAAGAGTGTGCACTTTGCACCAGCACAAGTCCCCACAAGGTCCAGTAGTTGCCATTACATCAAGGGCCAGAGTGGTTCAGTCTCAGAGCACAGTATGTGCTAATAAGTAACACCCACTACAGCATCTGTGTAACATACACACCCTATGATTCACAGAGCCTACTAATCAGCTGGCCGCCTTTACTTGGCCTACAGCCCTCCACTGTGGTTGTATCACCTCTCTCCACCACTATGCCCTGTAGCCCACTGGGGAACCCGAGGGCATATTGTGGCTACAAAGCCAGGCAACAGGTGCTGCACCGTACGTGATCCAGCAACAACTGATCAAGCTGGATTCGAAGTACCACTCCAGTTATTAAGAGGGGATGTGTAGACATACAAACGTACTAAACATGATGGACTGGCGGCAATGCACGCTAAACTGCCGCCACATGTACACGTAGGATTGTTATCTCGCACTGCAGAAGCAGCTGGAAGAATAAGAGAACGGGAGAGTAAATACACATGTGCGTGGCTGGGTCAGCGCGCTGGATACTGTCAGTAGTAAAGGACAACGGTATACTGGCAAATGTGATCGCCCGCAAATGTACTGTCTCTTCGGCACATATACGCTAAGCAAGTTAGTAACAAGGCCGCAGTGTCAAGGCTACGCACTAGCAAAAGCATCCCGCCTTGCATCGGTTGCTGAGCAGTCAGTTGTATAGGCGCTAGGAAGTGAATGCAGTGATAGCGCTGTTCTACAGCACCCTAGAAGGTAACAGTGTACAGTATGTACACAGAAAGCACACAGTAACGGTACTACAGGACGGCCCAAAAAGTTGCTGAACGGCAAATTATTACACACGCTGACGCTGCGGTACCACTCATGTACTCATTAAACGTACTGTACAACTGTTCCTGTCTGTCAAGACGTTCCTGCTCTGCAGATACACTGCTCCTTCGCTTCTCTTTGGGTACTCGTACACTGGATCATGGTATCAGATATGCATATCACTACTACAAACCTAACTTCCGGAATGTTACTTCTTTCGCGATTTCGCGCGTAGATTGCGCGCCAAATTACGTCACTGAATTTGCGCATGCGCATGCTTCGTCTTGGCGCGGTCTTTGGCCTTTGATGATGGAATTCAGGTTTAAGTATATATACCTGGTACAGACCAGGGATGTCATGATTTCTCATGCAGTTACACACAAATAGCATTTAAATGTTAATTAATATAAAGTGCGCCCATTTAAGTTGTGTACATATACTAAAAGAGTAGTATATAGTATGTACTTCTTAAATGCTAAGTAACTGCTTCAAATACACAGTAATGGTGATAGTCAGCATTCATACTGTAATAGGTCTTATCATAAAGGAACATTATTTTGAGATGGTTGGTACGGGCTGAAGGTATGCAGTATTACAGATACATTCAGGGTTTCATCTACTGAGGGGGTGTCAGGAAAGCTTCCCCCCTAACTCTCCAACTTCCCCCCAAATTCTTCAACCACCCCTTCACAATATCCTAATTTAGAATAGAAACCACACCTACTTTTCATTTGGTCATTTGATTATAATGACTGAATTTCCGCCCCCCCTGATAAAGTTTTCTAGATTAAACCCTGTAGCTATATATGTGTAGACCTTGATGCTTCAGGAGGTGTTTGGGTGGATATAATATATATATGCCCAGTAACAATACTATTAAAAGGATCAATACATTTGGCAGTTTTCCAATTTGAACATCTCAAGTAACTACTGGTTCATTTTCTTGAACATATTCTTAGGGCACATTTTTGCACTCTTTCCATATATATAGCTGTTGCCATTGCATGTGCATGTGGTGCAGATGTACTAAAGTATAGGTGTTGGCATTGTATCAGAAGAGAGCTTTTCATACAACACACAACTCTACGTACCGTCACGGACGTGAAACGGAGGTATACGAAACATTGCGTGAACAAAATGGCGGACTCGAGCCGGCCGGGTAAGTTTCTAACGCTTCTAACACTCGAACGAAGCAGTTTTAGAGAAAACGTCACTTTACAGGAAACGTTTTTCACGAGATCTATCTGTCAGGATTTAAACGAGCCCTTGAACTCAAACGCGCAAACATACCCGCTTAGTTCTAGTCACGGTAGTCCTGTTGTGTAAATTTTCTCGCGTGCGTGGCTCCGCGAGGCTACATATTAACATACATGTATTATTATTATTATTATTATTATTATTATTATTATTATTATTATTATTATTATTATTATTATGCTTCACAGTACAGAAACACAGAGGTGAGGAGCAAATACATGAAGGATGAAAGACAGGTGTACTGTAGGTCCATTAGCACAAACTAATGGCCTTATGTTATAATTAAATAGTACATGATGAAAATTTCAATGAAACTGGCAGACGGGAACATTTGGAACATGGACATAAAAAGTGATATGTACATACATTGTCAGACATGAAGTGTTGGATAAAGTGATTCCAAAGGAATTGATAGACGTTCCTTTTTATGCTGGAAACAGATTGATTCATGTTTAAAGGAGGTAAAGAGTTCCAAAGCCGAGGCAGTCTGTTGAAATAGAAATGTTGTAAAGTATTTGTTCTAGATAGAGAATGTTTCAGTTTGAAATAGGTGGAGGAACGTGTGGAGTTAGAGCTAAAAGTGACATGGGCTGAAATGTTGAAGGTGTTGGTAGGCTCTTTAAGGCACCGAACAAAAAACATGATGTCATAGAATTCCAGTTGCATCATTAGTGGCAACATTTGTAAGGCCACTAACCGAGATCTATAATCTGATGATGGGTCATTTAAAATATATTTGGTTACACGTCTTTGAATCCTTTCAAGGGCCAATACATCCTTCAGAAAGTGTGGTCGCCAAATTTGTGAGCAGTAAGTTAATTGAGGGCGAATGAGGGAAATATAAAGAGACTTCTTTGTTTGAGGACAATGTCCACTGTTGAATGATCTTCGAATAAGACCTAGAGTTTTATATGCCTTAGATAAAATATATTTTATGTGTTCACTCCAAGATAGTGCACTAGACATTATTATGCCCAAGTCTTTGTGATTCTCTTGAACAGCGATATCATGGCCATTGATATTGTATCCATACATTATATGTGGATACCCAGAAGAAAATCTGAGAAGAACACATTTGCTTTCGTTGAAGTTCAATTTCCAGTTCAAACTCCACAAAGACAAGTTATGTAAGTCTGTTTGCAAAGAGAGACAATCAGAGAAAGTTTTTACAGGTAAGAGGCATTTTGTATCATCAGCAAAGAGAAATATACTCAAGGATGTAACTGACATAGGAAGATCATTCACAAATATGAGAAATAGTAGTGGACCCAGAACACTTCCTTGAGGTACTCCAGACACTACAGGTAACAGGTCTGAGATGCAATGATTCAAAGTCACACATTGCATTCTAGAAGAAAGGTAGCCTCTGAACCACTTCCAAAGACTTCCTGTGATGCCAAAGGACCACAATTTGACTAAGATTTCACCATGTGCAACACTATCAAATGCTTTCTTGAAGTCCAAATATATGACATCTGTTTGTGCATTTGAGCCAAAAGACTTGTATATACTTTCCAAAAAGACAAGTAACTGCTGCATTGTTGAATGCTTCTTCCTGAAACCAAATTGTGATGAAGAGATTGAGTTGGAGACAAAAGGAACGATTTTGTTGTATATTAGAACCTTAGAGATCATGCACAGGAGTGAAATAGGTCTATAGTTTTTCACAGATGACTTATCTCCTGATTTGTAGACAGGTGCGATTAGGTGAAAACGCCATTCTGTAGGTAAACAATGCTTAGTGATGCTTAAAACAAATAGGTGGTGAATAGGTTTGAAAAGTGCTAAGGCACAATGCTTTAGTATTTTTGGCCCAATACCGTCGATGCCCATAGGTTTCACAGGGTTCAATGAAATTAGTCCTTCATATACATCAGATTCAGTTATAGTGATATCACTGAGAGTTGATTGTGGTTGTGGTAGCTGGTCCAAAGGTGGTATGTTGAATGAGCTTTGAGTAAAAACTGAGTGGAAAAACTTGTTGAACAAATTAACTTTTTCATATTCAGCTGTAGCAACAGAAGAACCAAAAGTGACAGTGTGTGGGATAGCATCTTGTTTCATCATGCTACTGATGTACTTATACACTTCTGTAGCACTCCCTTTTGAAAAGTTCTGGAGTAAATTTGACTCATAAATGGATTTTGCTGCAGTCATTTTGTCCTGAAGTTGGATCTCTGAAGCTTGCAGTTTGGAAAGGTTATAACTTGTGGGATGGGTACTGCTCTTCCTTCTCAATGTACGAATACAGTTTAGGTGATGCTGAATGTCTGAATTATACCACTTAGGCTGTTTGTGTGGTTTTAATTTGACTTTAGGAATGTACATATGCATGGCCCTTAGAATAGTTTGCTTAATTTTTGTCCAAACGTATTCCACGTTGTCCAAGATGTAGCAGTCACTGAAATCTGACTCAAGCAGATGATTACAAAGACCCTCAAAGTTTGCCTTAGAATAGTCAAAAACATATGTGGACTTGCTTCTTTGCCTTGACTGCATAGTGTGCTGAATATTGAAAGAAACAGTAAGGTGATCAGTAGGAAGTAATGGATGTACCTCAGACACTGTTAAATCGTGTATGCTGCTTTCAGCACTAGTGATGACAAGGTCTAAAATATTCCCTTTGATATGCGTAGGACAGCTGACTAGTTGGGTAAGGTTGTATTCATACACAAGATCACACAAAGAGTTAGAGAGAGGAGAAGTTCCAGATAGAGTAGACCAACAGATGTCAGGAAGATTGAAGTCACCCACTATAATAAGGGTTTTCATTGATGACGCAATGTAAGCAAGGTAAGACAGCAAAGAATTATGATAATCAACTCCAGAATTAGGAGGCACATAGACTGTACAGAGTGTGATGGGATCATTAGAAAGATCAATACTGACTGTAATTACTTCAAGGTCTGTAGGTGATGGTAGTGATGAACTTGATACAGAGACATTGACACATGTAACATTGACACATGTAACATTGACATAAAGTGTCTTGGCATTTGTACAGCATCATTCAGCCAAAATAACTATTCATGTGGGTGCACTATGTGTCTGTAGTCATGTTCCAGGAGGAATATCATATCTCAAACAGAGTCCATGTTTGCCTTGTATACCAGGTGCTAATGACTCACTCATGGATGTTCTTTGAAAGATGCCATGTTATTACATTCCTCTATAGCAAAGCTGAGTTAAGAACTGTAGCATAGTGAAGCTGAGTTAAGGGCTGTAGTGTGAGCCAGAAGTCCTCGGAGAAGGGCTAAGGTGTGTGTGTGTGTGTGTGTGTGTGTGTGTGTGTGTGTGTGTGTGTGTGTGCACGTGCCCACAGAATGGATGATCTTTGGCATGGATAAAGGAATGTTCTCAGGCCTTCCAACAAGCCAAAGAAGCCCTCGCATCTTCAGTGTGTTGATGCATTATCCTGTCAGAGCATCAAGCATGCACCTCCTTTAGCACCTCTACATCCCTGGACTTGGCCAGCCAAACCATGGCAACGCCTACCCATCAACTTCACTGGGCCATTCCTAGGAAGATCATTTCTAGTGGTGGTTGACGCCAACTCAAAGTGGCCTGAATTTTTTGAAATGTCTACAGCCAAGACCAATGCTGTTCTACATCAGCCTGTATCATGTATGGCCTGCCTGAGCAGGTTGTCTCTGACAATGGCCCCCAATTTACACAAAGCCTTCATGAAGGGAAATGGAGTAAATCATACCCATAATTCATCCTATCATCCTTCTTCAAATGGAGCAGTGGACATTTCATCGAGACATTCAAACAAGCAAAGAAGGCAAGTGATAAGGAAAGCCACACCTTGTCTCATCATTTGGCTAACTTCCTTTTCACATATTGTTCCACACCACATGCCACAACCAACAGAGTTCTATGCACTCTGTTTCTTCAATGTCAGCTATGCACTCGGTTCTCCCTGCTTTATCTCAGCACAGAGACACAGGTTCACAAGAAGCAAGCTGATCAAGTGTCATATCACGAACAACACACCCGACCCAGGCATTTTAGTGTTGGACAGAACATTATGGTCCAGAACTACAGACAGGGCCCCAAGTGGGTTGAAGGTGTTCTCACCAAACTGCTGAACACCCAGGACTCTCATCGATACTGAAGACAGTGTTTCACACTAGAAGAGTGCAATGGCCACATTTCCACATTTTTTAAAGACCTTACAGTGCTCCACGCAAATGCAGCAAAATACTTCTTCCCTAGGGGGGGGGGGGGGGTATATGTGAACTCACTGTCACGAAGCAAACCTCAACAATTTTTGCACAGCAGAAGAAAACAGTCACGGTGGTTTTTGAGGGCCTTTGCCATTAGGCTCGGGAAATGCACAGTTAGCTTCCAAACTTTGCAGGCAACTCCCTATTCAAGGACCGGCGGAAGCTAATAATGATTGGTCAGGCGAGAGTCTGGGTGGTCTGACATCATGATTATTAATGAGATGCTTGGACGTTATGGGATTATATATCGGAAAGTACACTAGCTATGAAAAGTACACTAGCAATGAACACTGCGATTGCGCCATTTAAAGCTCTGCACGTGGGTACGCAGAATACAACTGCAAAAGAACCGCAGAGGACACAAATTAGCCTCGTCCCCAGGCTCTCCCCGCGTTGATGCATGACCTTTGAACTCCTAAGCCACGGGGTCAAAGGTCACGCGTAGAGCAGGCTAGACACGGCACACCGCAGGGATAAACGTAAGACTTACGTTCATCCCTGTGGTGTTCTTTGTTATTTTGCTGTAGTACAGTGCGTGCCCACACCAATTGTGCAAGTGTACTTACGGTAAAACGCTTGCGCAACGGTAGACAACATTATTCGGTACACGTACGTGTAGTGAGACTCCATTACAGTACACGTACACGTAGTGAGACCTACAGTACAGTCAATAAGACTAGCCCCTGCGCGCGCGTAATTGATGACCGTTGTACCCGTAGGCTCCTTACGGGTACAAAGGTCATCAATTGAAGGGCTCCGGTCAAAAAGGACATTAAAACACTTCGAGGTAAAAAGAAGACTTTTGCATGAAAAGTAGCGGACTATGACTCAACTATCTGCTGCCGAAGTATTACAGTCTAAATAGTATATGCCTTATGTGATTTATAACCTTCAACCTCGCACCAAAAGGGCCTTGTCATGTGCTTTCACCTCTTTCTGCATTCCCCGCATGGGTAGTTCACAATATTTGTAGTCTAGAAAGCGCCTTGAAACGCCCAGAAGGTATAGCAAACAGAAGAAACCTTCGTGGACAACCCCCGTAAATCTTTTAATGGCCGTTTTCTCAAAGTATACGAACGTCGTTTTAACGCCCTTTTTGACTAGGGGTCTTCAATTATTACGCGCGCGCAAGACTAGTGGTCAAGTCCACGGGGTGCCCCGTCCCCGACCATCAAAAATATTGCTCCGGCGGCCGCCCGTTCTGCCGGACCTGCTCCGCCACCCCTGTATTTCCTGATGATGGAAGATTAATTTGATATATAGTATGACCCACTAGCATAATTATACCCTGAGAGAGTGAAATTACAAAAACTTTAAAAGTGTGGCGATCTGTCTCTTCGCGTGGAACACTGTACAAGTAGTTGACACAAGTCACATGTCACCAAGGTAATATATTGATAATACTTTGTCATGTGACAGTCAGCTGCTGTGCATGTGGTAGGGCTTCATATATGAACTTAGAAATAACGTTAGGGTCTAAATTTCCGTAAAAACATGGGAGTTAAGGGAGGGCGAGTCATGATTGCGTTCTTCGTCAATTACTCTACCGTCGCTTTCCCCCTACGTTTACCAACGCTAAAACGACAGCAATTCTTTGGCGCGGTTGCAAATTCGCTGGGAAAAAACTCATATTTCCCGCTACCGTTGGACGTGCGGCGCTGTGTGGCGCCAACCGGTAAAGAGGTGGATGCTCGCCAAAGGGGAGTGAACTAGTTTATGCGCAATGGGTTGCTCGAGGCTTGGCTTGCTACTTTACGGCAGAATTTGCTACCGTTTTTCTAAATTCTGCAGCACGAAGAAAACGATTATATGTCTAGAAAGAAAGATTTAGCACAGATTTTTAAAGCAAACTTAGATAGCCAACATGCTTAGTAATCATCCACCGAAGTTTCGTCTCTGCAGCATTAGCCGTTATTGGCAAATTTTTTTTCTATAATTAGCGATATGCATATTGCGTAAATTTTATAATTCTATGAACCGACATATCACGCAAAACTACGTTATTTCGCTAACAGGCATCATTAGGAGAATACAATAAAACATAAATCAGGCAAAATCATGTCTTAGGGTCGTCCTGCCTTAAGGTCTGAAACTGCAGCAGGCGGATCATCACTGAAGAGAGCAACTTCGTTTCGACAGCACGAGCCAAAGTAAAGGTTTTTAACGTTAGCATCGGGAAATGCACAGGATTGTGAGTTAAGCTCCGATACTTCGGCAGTCAATTGTAAATTCGTTGTAGTTTAAGTTTATACTCACCTCGCGAAGCGTCTCCAAAACGTCACGACACTAACGAGGCTTTTAGCCGAAAACGGTGCATTGGAGTTGGTCATCCCCCAGAAAGTTTTGTTAGCGAGGGAGGACTTAGTAGTTCTATATTCAACCTGTATGATTTTATTTACACCTCTAGTTGGTTTCATTATAAGTCTTACAGGATATACCTTTAGTGTTGTATCATTCACCTTCTAAAACCTTCTCCATGCATCATCGTGCTATATATAAGTGCACTTCTAATACTACTTCGAGTTAGAGCGTTAGTAGTCTCGTTTCCAGACCCTCTACTCTCCAGTTACTAACTACCCATTACGTTCGAAAACGGGAGAGGAGGGTATGGTACAGTTGGTACAGACAGAATAATTTGTACTCCACGGAATTTCAGAGGGTCAAATCTGATTGGTTGATTGGCTAATTACGAAGAAGAAGAAGAAGAAGAATTTTCCTGACAGTAAGTCTAGGGATACATTTTAGCTACTTGGAGGGGTATCATTGGGTAGAGAAATGTTGGAATAGGATAGCTAGGTCTGATGCAGCGTGTTCCAGAGCTGTATATGGATGAAGGGGCTGCACTGTCACAATTATAACTTTCTCCACTCGACAGTAAGTGGTCTTGACACTTGGTCACAATCACCTCACTTGCATGAGGCCTGCTGGTCATCAGAACAGTGGCATCAGGTAGTTCTTGGCCCTGGACTAGGTCTAGAAATGGATTCTTCATGTAATTCAGCTGGGCATCCATCCGTCTGTTGACATCGTCTAAACAAGTCACTGGCTCTTTGTGTTTCTCTGACTCTCCTTTCCCTGAGCCTAAGCGGCACCACTTGTCTAAATTGCTAGTGTATCTTACCCTTACTCCACTTTCGGCACAGTTTCCACACAAACGTTGATTTCCCATGCACGCCTGGAGCTCCCTCTGCTAAAATACATTGTTTCATTCCCTTGATCATGGAGCCATCCTCTGTCCTGGCGATGTCTGCCATTATTGCCTTCCTCTGTGGAGCAATACTGTGGATCTTGCCTCTGGACATGGCTCTCATATACTGGTGTGCCTCCTGTGATAATATTTTATGCTTGCTGATGAGAGAGAGGCTTAATTGCTATTTTTGTGTAAGGAGCATAATACTTGCAAACTTAATCTCTTTTTAGTGTATAATTAGACTGTGAGAAAATGGTCGGTATATACTGTATATAGATTCTTTCATTGTACTGTAACATAAATAACAGTTTGCTTCTGCAGCTCTGCTTTGGTCATTTCCAAAGCGATTGTAGAGTGTTGAACACCCTCTTCTCTGAGCATGTTCAGAGGCCATGTACAACCAGCTTTGAAGCTACCGAACATGCTCAGATGCCATGCACTTGAGCATAATCTTCAGCATAATATATACTTTCTGGTCAGTATAATTGTTTTGAGTATTGCTAGTACATAGCATAATATGAAAAGATCAAGTATAATTTACCAGTGCTTAAGTCAGCACCTAATACATCAAACACATCTACTGTCTTTAATTGTATAAATCAAAAAGGTTTGTGTACTTCATTAAAGCCTAAAAGCAGCATAAGCTTATTCCTATAGACTATCTTTATGCAGGTTTCTACTACTCCATGACATATTTACTGTCCAGTACTGCAATCATAAAGACCTGTACAAGTAATGGTACAAAGGAAATGGATGAAAATTTGTGAGGAATAAAACAATGGGAGTGCACATTTTACTACTAACTATTGTCTATTCGCGTTCACCTGAGCCCCGGAAGTAGGTGTGGTTCACTCGCTTACGCAAGTGCGCGTCGTTATTACAAATTCCCTCATATTTGCGGGTAGCGGAATGCGCGGGCATCTGGGCGTGGTCTGAGCTGTGTATACGCGCGAGACTCCGAGTAGATCTGCTTTCTACTCTTGCGCTGCCTTTGCAGGAGGTTAGTACGCACCAAAATCCTTCCTGATCTTCATAGCCTGCGTTTCTTGGAGCTTTTCCTCTGGAAACGAGAACGCGAGTGCTGCGTGAGGGGCGCGCGCACTCCGTTAGGTCACGCGGACTAAATTCCTTGTGGTCAGTGGTATCTACATACTTTCTTTGTGGGACATACAGCTAACATTTGACTGGTAGGCTTTCATGTTTAGTGTAGGACATCACCAGAGCGGGAAAGTTGCGAGGATTCCAATGGTGTTAGCGTTTTTTTAGATGGGATGTAAAATAGACAAGTTATAACAATTTTTCGAGGGCTCAGGTGAAGTCAAATAGACAATAGCTATAATTATAGTACAATAATTATCATTATCACACATACCGTTACACGCAGCGTGGAAGGTGAACCTGAACACACGCCTCAGTTGGCCAGGCTTGTAGGTTGACATTCACAGTTATGTCTCCGTTAGGTGCTGGAACTTTGATGGGGATTTTACGTGCCCACGAACGAATTCGAGAACAGTCATTTGCCATAGGCATGTAGCACATGTTACCTTTTTCTGCGGAAGGAAAGATTAGAGTTGTCAGCATGCAAGTTGTTTAGCACCTAAGTCAGTCTTTAATACACTGTATGCCTAAAGTCAGTAGCATAATACTTACGGTCACAGACTCGAACCGCCGCAGTCTTTCTTGTTTGACCCCAGCTGAAAGTATTACCGCCAGCGTGCACCCTCACCAATCCACAATGGAAAGGCGTCACAGAGCAAACCTCCACACTTGCGGATGGAACTGGTAAGTCTCTTCCCATACACATCTGCTGCTCAACCGCCACCAGCTCCGAGGTGAGCTGCGGGTAGTTCATGGGCGCTCGTGATGCGGCAGCTTGGGCATTGATCTCCTCCCCCTCATAAACGTACAACGGCCGTTTATAAAGCCTGGAAAAGTCCTGCTCTGTGTGCGCGGAGCGAGCAGAGGCCGAGCACATAGCCCCCAACACGAGAAGGGCTAACAGCGCGAGTCGAGCTGGTGACATGGTGTGTGGTCGTAGCTTCTGAATGAGTGAAGTAGTCTTCAGGTTTTTGTGGAAGTGGCTAAGTTTCTGCTTAGCGGAGTGCGATTTCAGTCGTTGTCGCCGCTACCGAATGACTCCGGGCTGAGCAGTCGCCTCTTCTTATACTCCAGAACGCAGAACCCCTCCTCCTCGTTCCATGAACATTTCTTCTTCAACCACATATTTGGTTGTTCAGAGGAACCGACTGGAGAAAATCAATTCGACGCAGGTGGCAGAGCTTGCACGTTTACTTCCTGGGATTTAGTAGGATCAGGTGATTTCATGCATTCCACACTCCTACAGGTCTTCCTTCATTTTTGCTGTGATGCATCCTCTGTGTGCTTATTCCCAGCATTGGCTGACAGTCCAGACAAAGAAGACAACTATAATCTCAAGATGAAATGGTTTGTTATGATTTGGAATATTGAATGGTATTACAAGCAGTAATGAAGCCATATACAGAGTGGTAGTTTTTCCAGACCAGTTCTCATACACAGAGGCACCTCAAAGGCTGCACATGATCTATTTATTAGGTACTAATGCGGTAATAAAAACAGCTGTGTCTGAAAGTTGTTTGCTTACAATCTCCATCTGGAGCCTGAGCTGGTGGATGTACATGTAGATACTGTGTAAAAGTGTCTAGACACATGCATTGCAAAACAAGTATGAGAATCAATGATCTCTGCCCCACTGGCACACTTCTATAGGCCATGTCTGCACTGCCATGCATATAGAGCTGGTTCATTCACTCAACAGGATGCCAAACTAATGACCAGGGACACTACCCCACTCTCATTGTCATGTGTAAAGTGAATATCCCTCATCATTACATTCAAACTAGTCTTCTGCACTTTCAGTTTTTGTAGGTTTACCGTAGTTTACTCCTTGGGGTGATGATGGACCAACAAGTATGACTTGCACAACTAAACCACCTGAGGTTACGCTCAGAGCTCTTCCTCTTCAGACCAGAGAGAAATTCCATTTCTAAAATGGGGTAATATATGCACAAAAGTACAGTGCACAGCATAGCTCCTCAATAGCTCCTACTTCCCTGAGTGATGAAAAATTTTGCATTCCCATCCCTAACCTTAAAGAGTAGTCTAATGCAATCAAAAAGCCTACGTCTATCTACTGGATAATGACTGCTTATATTCCAAAAACAGTTGGCATGGCCATATACATGTAGAAATCAGTGTTGCTCAAAAATTTACCTTGGCATTTATACAGCATCATTCCAAGGAACATTATGATGTGTGCACTGTGTGCCTGTAGTGCCTGTACTCAGGTTTCAGGAAGCATATCATATGTCCAACAGAGTCCATAAGATTAATGACTCACTCATGGATGTTCTCTGAAAGATACCATGTAATAACTGTGCCAACATTCCTCTATCTCAATAGCAAAGCCTACAGACAGTGGAAGCTCCGATATAGGCACTTCGAGAAGCAGACAACCTCCGTAGAATGGACAAAATGCCTGCCCCCAACCGACTGTAGCATGCATTGAACCATAGCATGTAATCAGTACATTTCTACCTCCAAGATAAGGACAACTTCTAACCTCCGGACAACGGACAAACCTCACACCCTGTGAAGACCAGTGGTCATACAAAATTACCTATGTGATGGACAAGTGGAAGCCCCACTTGAGGAGGACAGGGTACTGAACAGAGTCAAAGGCCTTTTAAAGGTCATAGAAACACACAACATTGTACATACTTCATTCTTCTAGGAGTACCCTCAAGGGTAGAAAAGACAGCGCCTCTGCACAGAAGACCCTTTTCTAGTATGCTGTCTGGTTGAGGTGAGGTATGTCTCTCTCAGCCAGGTGACTTAGAAGACAAGCTAAAACTAAGGATTCCAACATTTTGATAAAACACTGAAGTTAGTGTGATTTCCCTGTAGCTGTTGGGGATCTCTGCTTCTTCCTTTATGTATAGGGACAAAAATGCCAATGTCATTGAAGACACGAACACAGGTACATAGCACATAGGCTAATACAAGGCATCTATTGAACTAAAAAAAGGAACAAACAAACAAAATTGCAAAGACAAGAGTAAGAATGAATAAAAGTAAGTGTTAGTTCTAACAGGATGGCAGGCATGGTGAGTAGCTGAAGTATTGGGTATGAATATGCCTTCATTGAAATAGCATAGCTTGTAGATAATCTTGTATAGAAGACTGAGTCTGGCCTGGAGTTTTCGGCATTCAAGTGAAAGTGCATATTCCATGATTCTTGCTGTCATATATCAACATTATGGCATTTTCAGTGAAACCTGCTTTTGAAGCCTATCACCATAGGTCCCTAATATTTATTCTCTGACATAGCTAGAAATGCCAGTCATCTCATTGAGCTGCCAGCTGTTTGTATGTGAAGTGAACAGTCCAAATTTTAATGGCTAGTACAAGTACATATAGAAAATATGGTTCTCCGTTGTCTACACAATGTTCTTTTCTTTAGCCAAATTTGGCTGGAAAAGAAGGGTAGATCAGAGGAACTCAAGGAAACACAGGGAACCAGAGGAACTGAGGAATCCAAGGAACCACAGGGAACCAGAGGAACTCAAGGAACCACAGGAAACCAGGGAACCAGGGAACCACAGTGAACTCAAGGAACCACACAGGACCAAGGAAGCAGTGGGACTCAAGAAACCAGAGGTAATCAAAGAACCACAGGGAACCAGAGAAACTCAAGGAACCATATGAAACCCAAGGAACCAGAGGAATTAAAGGCACCAGAGGAACTCTAGAAACCACAGGGAACCCAAAGAACTTGAAGAACCACATGGAACCCAATCAACCCTGGCGGAGCCAGGTGGGGGCGAAGTTCCCCGAGGAGGTGAAGCCTCCTCATCAGCACTCCCAATCTCGACCCTCTCCTGCGACTCGGGCGGGTATCCTCTCAGTCTCCTCGAGATCTGCTTGGGGGGCATGCTTGTGTGCATACAATTGGCAGCAGTATATTATCAAAAACTTATCTCGAGCTTTCGGATGACGGTGATCCTTCATCGGGATGAACTCAAGGAACCAAAGGAACTCAAGGGACCACAACAACTCAAGAAACTCAAAGAACCACAGGGAACCCAAGGAACCAAGCAGTATAAAGAAAGGTGTGATATTTTCATGAGAACATAATATTACAAGTATGAAAAACATTTTCCAAAAATGTAGAGGGATGTAGGGATGGCAGTGCCAAAAACCACAGAAACTAGGTGTAGAGATGGCAGTGTACAGGCAAGACAGGTTATAAAAAGACTACATAAGCAACTCCATCCCTACATCTTTCTTTTTCTCATCGCATGGCATTGATGTTCCCAGAATTTTCATAGCTAAACTCACAGAACAATTTCAAGGAAAAAGAAAGATGTAGGGATGGGGTTGCTTGTGTAGTCTTTTTATAACCTGCCTTGCCTGTACACTGCCATCTCTACACCTATTTTCTGTGGTTTTTGGCACTACCATCCCTACATCCCTCTACATTTTTGGAAAATGTTTTTCATACTTGTTTGTGTACTTTTTCTTGTACAATAGTACACAAAATATTCTTGCAAGTTTCATCCAACAAACATATCGGTGATCAGAACAGCCATTGCTACTAGTCAGCGGCGGAGATACGAGTGGGCCGGTAGGAAATACTTGAGTTCTGAATCTGGCCAAATCTATTTTTAACACACTTTTGTTGTTGTACTGGTTAGCGAAATACCATTATTCAGTGGAATTTTTGCAAAGTGTTTAGTGGAAAAATGTTTTAAATGTCGTTCCAACTCGACGTGCGGCGCTGCGCAAATAATTACGTCATAACATTTTACTAACGTGTAGTAAGAATATACGGAGACACCGCCCCCTTTAGGGAATCGCAGACTGTGTACTCATACCGTACGCACGTGTACGTACGTGTGCCATACCGCGCACGTGATATAAATGGGAGGATCCGGTTCCACATTTCTGTCTTTCGAGTTGGCCATCAACTCCGCAAGATACGACCAACCGAAATATGCGCAGTTGGCGTCAAACGACTTCACGGACCATACACAAAACATTCTTAGGAAGCTTTTTCAAATATTTTGCCTAGAAAATAAATGCGTTTTTCATCCAAAACAAGGACTAACTAGCAAAAAGGCTTCCGCAATTCGTGTGTAGCCAGAAGTGTTTTATACAGTCGCGAAGGTTCATCCTTCTATCATGCGTAGTTCTTGCGGAATTTTTTTTTTAAACTTAGCGATATGCATCTTGCGGGTGGTACAGATGGTTCGAAGCAGGAAATATCCAGAGAATAACGCCATACCGTAAATCTGCACATGGGGAGAATGTTAGAAAAATACCTTTTCATGCAACGCAACTTAGGGGCCTTCCTACCTTAAACCTCATAATCAGTCACTTACGAAGTTGGGAGGCTGAGCCCCTCTAAAAAGTCCTGAGCTAGAGTAGTTTCCTCAGTGTATCTGACTAGCTAACTCATACCAGTTACATTGAAGTTCGTTGTACAATTGTACGGCGAAGTAAGAACGCGCTCTTTTCAGTGACAAAAGATCGAGTAGCCTTTGCTATGTGAAGCCATCGATAAATTAATAGGCGTGACTTCGCGAGGCCCGCCCTCATGTGCTTACAAAATGGCTTCCAAATATGGTAAAGTTGTCTGGGGATCTAGATTCTGCCCATAGTAGAGAAGATACTAACATTTTTTTAGCACAGATCATACTTCGTAGTGATTACAGTGGATCTGTGAAAGAACTATGGTGATTACTTCAGCCAGTTTCGAGTAAAGTCGTTTGAAAGAAATCTCGTAAGAAGAAGAAGAAGAATAAGAAAAAAAAACAAAATCACCTTTCGTCCATTATCTGGCAGTAAGTCAAGGAATGCATTCTAGCTACTTGTGGGGTATCGTTGGGTAGAGAATCGGTTGAATAGGCCATTCGCGTGCCGAGAAAGGCTTAAAACGCGAGTGTTCGCGAGTTAAGAAGGTTTTCCAATGTACGCGCACTATGGGAGTGTCGGCGCCATCCCTACATAGAGAGTCTACCGACTTTCTGATATGAAGAACCTACCTGCATGTGTTTACGCCCAATGTCATTGCAAAGCTGGGCATGCACATATATATGAGTCCATTGCGCTGAGTGTTTGTACTTCTGTGCTTTCATGATTCTGTTACCATAACGTGTACAATCAATCTGCATTTGCACATGTCCAAGGCAACACCGACATTAATCTCCAACTTCTCAGCACCAACTGCCCTGTTCATGTTCCCAACCTAGTATTCAGAAAACAACCACCAAGTGATGGCCTTCTGTACTTTCTTTTTTCCCAACAATCCGTATTATATTTCTTGACTACCATGCATAAGCGGGGGATCAAAATGTATTTTTTATGGATACGACGTTGCTGCAAAGGAATGTGCAGCGCTTGGGCTTCGCGGTTAATTAGTGGAAACCATGCATATGCCACAGCTGCGCTGTTACGTTGCCTACGGGCGCTTACGCGTATAGCGCCCTTCTCACAACCAGATAAATTAGCATTCCTATGGTTTTGCTATGGCAACTACGGAAACCATAGAATCAATAAGGCCCGTGTAAGGTATGTAGCATGCATAACTCTGTAAAACTCCTCTGCGCTCGTCCGGAAAAGGATGCCCAGCCGTTTGCGTCATCCTGGGGCGGTACCGAAGACCGTAACAGAGGGTTTTTTTCAAATTCAACGCTCCAATTCTGAGAAAAGTTCAAAAAGTCATGCTTGCGTACTGCGTAGAACGAAAACGGCTCTGTTAATCGATTGGGCTAGTGGAAATGGCCCTAGGAACCAAGTTTCAAGAACGTAGATGGTTTAGTTAGGGAGTTTTATGAAAAAGAAAGTCGAGAATTGACCGCTTCACCTTCCGGTGACAGAGTAAGCTACAGTTCTGAAACTTCGTATAGCAGCTGTGGTGTGTGCAGCGCTTCTAGCCCAATCCGGCGTCCTTAGCTAGTGTACTTTCAGAAATACTGTCCCATAGCAACCAAGCACCTTATTAATATTCATAATGTCACACCACCCTTAATGGGTTAACGACTGTATGGATGCTTATGTCAAAGGAACATCTTCACCATATTCACCTCTGTTGACTATGACAATAGTTTTGTTGCATTTCTCCTGCAGCTCTTTTGATAGTAGTAGAGATATTTCTTCTCTCGTTCCAGTCATTGCTTACTGAACAAGATGCATGTGTGATAAGCAAGGTATGAGCACTCTCTTGGGACACAAGAGTAATTGACAGTGGCATGTTAGATCAGGTCATGGTCTAATAATCTTTGTTCTTGCACTTGCAGACAGCAGGAGTGTTTTCTATTCCAGAGTTTGTCATTACCCTGCAGCTGATATGTGGCATTATGTTATGCCAACTTCTCAGAAAGTGAAATCCCTGTCAGGCTGATAGGAATGTCTTGTGGAGCACATGACAGACTTCAACCTACCTACAAAGAAAAACTGAGATAGCTATTTTTAACATGTTGTGGTTATCTCAGTTGCATTCCTGTCAAGAGAGTTTTACTTCTCCTACACAAAGTTTTTCTTCTCCCACACTACGTTTTTGTTCTCCCACACTAGATTTTACTTTTCCTTTGGGACTGAATGTATGTATGCAATATGTAGAGTGTCTGCAGTGTAACAGATGTTGTTAACATATGTAGAAGTTGTGCACAAACACCTCATGCAGAAGAGAAGCATGGTACAAGTTACAGTAAACTTCTTTCTACTCTCTGCCTTGATGTTGGCTACTACCAACATAGGAGACACAGCAGGAAATGGTGAGTGAGTATTTTATGGTTTAAGGAGTACAGTGGAACCCCGCTTAACGGACACCCCTCAACGGCGGACACCCACGATATAACGGACAGTTCTGAAAGTCCCGATCGTTTCTCCATAGACTGAATACATTAGAAACCCCTGAATAGCGGACACCACGCTACTCCGTATAACGGACAGTAATCCGTTCCCAATTGTACACTCGCAATACTAGAAAACCCCGCACAACGGACAGTTTAGTATTGTAAAGTAAATCCCTTTATGCTGGACTCCCGAAAAACGAGGAACATCAAAGGTCTCAAACGCATGCCTATATAAAGTTCAAGTTCACAAATCAGCCCCTCAGATACAGACACCTCGATATTTTGTATTACGGACATCTATATCCCAATAGCTACAACAAACTAGACTGTAGATACAGCAATAATACCAACTTGGTAAGTATATATAGCATTGAAGCTCATGATCTTCACGTAGGTCAAGACTAAACTACACGTATCTGTGATGTACGGTACATGTGGCGGCTTCTCACGAACGATTGGATTCCCAGCGAAGTCAGATTTTCGCATCTTGACCTCAGCCTATGAGTGTGTATAGCCTATACGGACACTAGCTACATGCGCGCGCATTCACACACGTGAGCACCTAAACCCCTGAGCTACGGACACTTCGCTATAGCGGAAAAAAATCCTGGTCCCAATGGTGTCCGCTTTAGAGGGGTTCCACTGTAAAGGTATTCAGAGAACCAGTTAATCGTGAATGTTGTGCACGTGGATAAAGGAATCAAATATACTTAACCACTATCAATCTGTATTCTCATTTTCCAGGCCATACTCTTTCAGTATACCTTTTTTTTCCTATGAAAAGTTTGCACATACACGCAGGGATATATTAGTAGCATGTTCCTAATAAACAATGCACCCATATTACACCAACACAACACAATCAGCCTGCAGGAAGGACAAAACATTACACTTAAACTCAGAAAATGTATCAACACAATGCAATGGAGAAGGTAAAGCGTTTCATAATGCAATAACATGTGGAAACAATGAGAACATGTATGAGGTGGATGTACAATATGGCTGGCAAAGAAGTTGTGGGTAGAAGTTTCTAAGCTGGGGGTCAAGGTTCCTAGGAATAATTGGAGCCTCAGAAAAAGTGACATTACCCTGTATCAGATGATATAGGTAGCAGAGTGTCAAAAGTTTCCTTCGTATAGCCAGAGGCTGCAGTCCAGATCTCTCAAGAAGAGATGTGTACTGTTCCTTCCAAGCCTTGTAGGAAATACGAAGAGCAAACTTTTGGACTTTCTCTAGAATATCAACATGAGAGGAACAGTAGGAATCCCACACAGGTGCAGCATATTCAAGATGAGGTCTCACAAATGACAGATACAATTGCTTCAGGCAGTCAAGATTTGAATATTTATAAAAGGTTCTGTAAATAATTCCTGCCTGCTTCCTAGCCTTCTTAGATATCTGTAGTATATGAGATTTCCAAGATAAGTTGTGAGTCAAGCATACTCCTAAGTATTTAAACTCAAAAACTCTCTCAATAGGAGCTCCTTGGATTGCTAAGGATGTGAGGGATCGGGATGGTATTTCCTAGTCAAAACCATGTACTTACATTTGGTAACATTCAACTGCAAATATTTTTGCTGCAGCCATAATTCCAGACTAGCAATATCCTGTTGCAGAAGTAGATAGTCCTCATGATGTTGTGTCTGGCGATACAGTAGGATGTCATCAGCATATAACAATAAGCAAGATCCATCATGAAGTGGAAGTTTTGTTATGCCATCCAAGTAGATGATGAAGAGAAGAGGACCAAGCACAGATCCTTGAGGTACTCCAGAAATGACATTTGAGCACTTTGACCTCTCACCATTCACAACTACAAACTGGGACCTCTGGCTTACATAGTCATATAACCAATTCAATAAGTGTGCATTAATTCCATGTTCAGCAAGTGTTTGTAAGAGAGATAAATGCGGAACCTTATCAAAAGCCTTTGTCAAGTCCAAAATACACAACAAACATCCTCTCCAGCTTCAAGAGCCATATGCCAGGCATGTGTTGCAGACAGGAGAGCACCAGTAGTGGATTTTCCTTTTGAGAAGTGAAAATGGTTGAGGAGGTGGGTTTGCACATACCTTTCTAACAATTTACTCAGAATGGAGAGCAAGGAAATTGGTCTGTAGTTAGTAGGATTAGATAGTTGTTCAGACTTGGGTATTGGTATGACTTGAGCCACTTTCCACTCCATAGGCAACTGGCCTTGAATCAGAGACAAATTGAAGATTGCCATAACTGCAGGTGCAATACTAGCAGCAGTTGATTTCAGCATTCTAGCTGATATGCCATCAGGGCCAGTGGCTTTGTTGGGGTCAACAGATGAAAGAAGAAATTCTACCTCCTCCTCACTGCAAAGTAGGTCTGAGATCTCATCAGAAGTGGAATAGTGCCAGCTACCACAGATGATAGGAGGAACAGAATAGCTAAAACACTTTGTGAAATGGGCATTAAGAGCTTCAGCCTTACCCCTATCGGAAGCAACAGCAACATTGTTATGAACAAGAGTTGGTATGGCTGACTTACTTCTAGAAAGAGTATTAACAGTTTTCCAAAAAGTCTTGCTTGACTTTGGCTTGAGATTCATGTAAAAACTGCACTTCGACTGACGTAGACTTGCAACCACTTTATTTCTGAGAGACCTGTATTTTCCATGCATGATGGTAGACTTGGTTGCTTTGTGCTTTCTGAAGTAGTACCGTAGATCGGGAAATTTTCAACTGTAGAAACTTTCGTCTGTCAAATTGTCGCGTTAAAATATTTTCGTCGCTCCAGTACACCGACGAAAATTAAAAACACGAAATTTTATAAACCTGACAAAATTTTAACGGCGTTTACGGTATCTGTACACTTGCGTACATGGATCGAGTCTCCTCTAGGATCAGGTAGAGAACCGATTGGTTCAACACAGCCATTTGCTTCACATGTGTACTCGCTGAATAGCCTCGTACCCAGGTCCCCGCGTTGAAGGCCTGGGTACGAGGCTACTCGCTGAAGTGCTTCGCGATCTTATTATTGGACTTGGAAAATATTTCGCGTGTTCTTATTTTTCGACGTGGAAAATATTTCGCGTGTTAAAATTTCGACGTTACAGGCACCGACGAAATATTTTTAACGACGAAAATTTCCCGATCTACGGTAGTTCCTTTTCCTTATTAGTTGAACAATTTTCTTGCTCATCCATGTGGGTGACTTCCTTTCAGGCAAAATGGCCTTAGGAATGCAGCTATTCATAACTTCCAAAAATGCATTGTTCCATTGAGTCCAACACATATCAATTGATCTTCCATCAAAAAGGTGCCCAAAGTCAAAGCATCTCAACAGTGCACAAGTCAAGGTAAAATCAGCATGCTCATACCTCCATACAAATCTTCTTTTCCTTGTTACTCTAACCAGCTTGCACTGAAAATTGATAAGGACTCCATAGTGATCTGAATTGGCCAATGGAGGAAGAGTAGAGCAAGTGGAAACAGCTTCCGGAGTAGAAGTTATAACAAGGTCTAGCAGGGATGAAGATCCATCGTGTTTGATGTGAGTGGGCTCAGTAACAATCTGTACAAGAGAGAATCTATGTAAAATAGAATTGAGATGATAGCAAAGAGAAGAGGGTGACAGCATATGAACATTAAAATCACCAAGAAGAATAAAATAATTAGAAAAATAAGAAACATCTAATGAACAAATAACATCAAACAAGCTGTCAAAAATAGCAACACACTGGCGTAAGAAGCAGGGGGGCTGGGGGGGCTTTATAATGCCCCCCCATGTTTATGGAAGGGCCACACCCCCCATTTATTGCACTTGTAATAGATACTGTGAAGCTGCTTTAGCAATTAGCTGCTTTAGCTGAAATTTTAGTAGCTGTAGCTGTCTAGTTTGCTCTAAGAGTATGGGCCCATTTTAAGTATAATTCCTATCAATTATAATTTGTCTCAGAATGCACCAGGATTGATTTCAGAGCATGCACATAAAAAAAATTGCCTGGTTGGGCCACCACAAGGTCAGCCCCCCCATCCAAAAGCATCTTCCTATGCCCCTGCAACATGAGATGATGGCTGCCTATAAAATGTTCCTAAATGTTCTCTATTCATGTGTAGTTTTAGCTGGTAACAGTAGATATACTTGCAAGGATATTGGCCACAAGGTATTTATGCACATCATACCTTAATACTACCATAGCTAGAGCCCCACATGTGGTCTTTGCTCTACATGCACTAACTATACATAGATCACCCTTACAGAACATGTAGATAACTGCCACATATCTCCCAGCTGAAATGTGGTTCTTCAGAATGTAGTACTATCACAGTTTCATATTCAGTTTCTCTTTTACACTTGAAGCCATGTATGTCTCTTAGAGGCCTCTCACTTAGGTCAGTACATAGGTTTGCAGCAGGAGGCAGTACAATACGTGCCTGCTGCTCTCAAATGTACTGGGCAATTAGCCTGCTTATTGTGGTTGTCTGGCGGAGGCGGTTCGACATGACTATCACATGACCACGCGCACGTACTGTATCGTAATAATTACATGCTTTCGAGTTCAAAGTACACCCTCTACATTCGTATGTACATAAAAGTGAACCCGCACCTGGATTGCTACAGTGTAGGAGCAGCCGATATCGTAATCAAGGATTATGCTGTAGGCTCGACCATTCTCATCCTAACCGTACTGTTCCCTTCCCCGGAGGGAACAGAGAGATACGGCTGTCTAAATTTCAAACGGCTGTATCTCTTCAGCGACCTAGGGGTTCAACAGGGTTCACGCAGTATTCGTGTTTGGCTCAATCAGAGCTATTGAAAGATATGTATGTCTTGCATGCTCTTGCTACGAAAACGGAGAGCCAACCTGAATAGGAGGTAGGCGCTTAACTTTCTAAGAGCGTGTATCACGTGATCATGTCCGCCCTCGGCAAACTGCAACTTGTACTTTTATCATTTTTTGTTCACATGAACCTAATCCACTTTTAAAATGCTTCTATTCCTCTAGCTACATCTCCCACAGTGACTGTAACAGCCCAAGACTCAGCCACAGCTGGCTCCTCCCTCACCCTCACCTGCACCATTACCCTCCCCACTGGAGTGTTAGAGACACCCACTGTCCAGTGGGAGGGGCCAGGTCTCTCCACCACTGGGAGTGTGGTGGGCAGTGGCAGTACCTACACCAGCCAACACACACTCAACCCTCTCACTCTCTCCCAGGCAGGAGATTACACCTGCACAGTTACCTACACTATGGATGAGATTCCTGAGGGGAGTGGCAATGTCACTGTTGCTGTTATCAGTGAGTGATGGACTGTAGTTACTCATTCCTGTGTGCTAACTGTGATACCTTTTCTTTAGTTCCACCACCATCACTGAGTGTGGGAATCAATAACAACAAAGTGCCCTATGTTGGCAATGACATCACTGTTGTGTGTGGTGTTCTGTTGACTGGGGTGGTGGATGGTGGTGATGTTGGTGTAACTGTGAGGTGGTTGAAAGCTGGCAGTGAGTTCATTGGAGTCGCTGGCAGAGTCATAATTGCTGGTCCAGTTGGTTCTGGTGGTTTTGTTCAGAGTACCATGTCCTTCACTCACCTCCTGTCCTCTGACAGTGAAAGGTATGAGTGTGAGGCCACTGTCTTTGCTCTACAGGGAACCTTCTCTTCCACTACTGCCTCTCAAGACATGAACCTGACTGTGGTTGGTTAGTTCATACTGTGTATCTGTATACAGTTGCAAAAATGTGAGGTATATTCCTAATGAACAAGGATTTCCTCCACCCACTCTTCCTGCAGCTCCGTCAGTGATGGTAGAGTCCTCTCCTTCCTCAGTTCATATCCTCAATATATCTCCCTACAACCAGTTCACAGTGACCTGCAATGTTAGTGCTGAAGTTGAGGGGGAGACTCTTCCTCTGGAGATGACTGTGTACTGGGTACGAAAGGCAGAGGCTTCATCTGATCAACCATCTTTCTCGGCTGTTCCTTCCACTAAGTATGTGACAACGGGCTCCCCTGAGGATGGCTACCAGAGCATTCTGACCACCACTGAGACTGACACAATGAAGAAAGTGCTATATCGTTGTAGAGCTAGGTTTATTCCAGAAAGAAGTATTCAAGGATACAATGAAACAACTCTGGAAGTACAAGGTATGAATCACTATGAATTCGTTGATAAGAGATGTATTTCAGGGAGCTCAATAGAAATGTATTCTCTGGTCTTGATCTTTTACTACAATAATAACATCCATACAACACAAACATATAGGTCCTACTAACCCAATACCACCGTACAATGTGATGGTTACTGAGGTCTGTAATGACAGAGCCACCATCCAATGGACAGTGCATTCCATAGCCTACACTCCTGAGACCTATGTGGTGAAGTATGGGACCAGTCGGGACAGCCTGGACCTGACCAGTGACTCTCAGCACAGTGGACCTGACATCACTGTTACTGATGTGACCTACTCAGTGCAGTTATCCAACCTGGAACCAGCCATTTACCACTACCAAGTGGTGGCCACCAACACAGCAGACAGGTCCACTGCAAGTGGTGTGCATGCTTTCCTTGCATCAGACAGTTGTAAGTTGTGCAACAATTCTATAAGCAGTGTACATCATATTGAATAGCTGTGTATCATAGTATACACAGCACTACATATACAGAGCTCTGGACACTCTGAAGTTGGGCACCACTACACACTGACATGCACTGTACATGTGTCTGGTGGGGAGCAACTGAGTGGTCTGAAGTGGAGGAACTCCACAGGCCACACTCTCAACACAAGCACTGGTGGTCATGTGACTGCTCTTGAGTTACACTTTCAGCCTCTCAGAGTGTCAGATGGTGGCCAGTACACATGTGTAGCTGAGTATGATGGTGGGGGCAGCAGACAAACATCTGAGGTGGTTTTAGTCACAGGTGAGTCATCATTAGTGTGTGTATAGGTGTGTTGATATAGTACCACACTTTCTTCTCCAGTGCCCCCACCTGCGGTGACTGCCACAGCATTGGGTGCTCCAGACATACTCTATGCTGGTCTGAACCTGACCCTGCAGTGTGATGTGACCTTGCTAACTGTGACTGATACACATGTGAATGTATCTGTTGAATGGAGGAAGAATGGGCGGAGCTTCAGGAGCTGTCCTGACACTGAAAGACTCTCTCCAACTCTATTTCGCTGCACTACTAAATTCACTCCTCTCAGCTACAGAAATGATAATGGAACCTACTCCTGTGAAGTAGTCCTTAGTCCTACAGCCACTACCAAGTGGTAGCCAACAACACAGCAGACAAGTCCACAAGTGGTGCACAGAGTTTTGGGGCAGGAGATATATGCAGTTGTAAGTTATGTCCTACAGTTTCAATTTGTGCAAATAAATAACAAATACTCTTTTACAGCATTGCTTCAAATCCAGTCATCTGAAAACTCTATAGTTGGACACAACTACACAATGAAATGCATTACGTATGTACCCTGTGATCAACAACTGAGTGGTCTGAGGTGGAGGAACTCCACAGGCCGCACTCTCAACACAAGCACTGGTGGTCATGTGACTGCTCTTGAGTTACACTTTCAGCCTCTCAGAGTGTCAGATGGTGGCCAGTACACATGTGTAGCTGAGTATGATGGTGGGGGCAGCAGACAAACGTCTGAGGTGGTGCTAGTCACAGGTGAGTCATCATGAATGTGTGTGTGTGTGTAAGTGTGTTGATTTATATGTAGTACCAAACTTTCTTCTCCAGTGCCCCCACCTGCAGTGACTGCCACAGCATTAGGTGCTCCAGACATACTCTATGCTGGTCTGAACCTGACCCTGCAGTGTGATGTGACCTTGCTCACTGTGACTGATACACATGTGAATGTATCTGTTGAATGGAGGAAGAATGGGCGGAGCTTCAGGAGCTGTCCTGACACTGAAAGACTCTCTCCTACTCTATATCGCTGCACTACTAAATTCACTCCTCTCAGCTACAGAAATGATAATGGAACCTACTCCTGTGAAGTAGTCCTTAGTCCTACAGCACAGTACACATATCTGAGGACTCAGACAGGAGTATCCAACAATACACCTCTACAAGTAGCAGGTTAGTGAACTAGACTGTCCACAAGGCAGATATATATTCATATGACTAAATGCTTCATGTTGTTCATACATGTATGAGCTATATTGCTCATCGTTACAGTTCCTAGAGTGACTGTTATCATGACAACAGCCACCACTGGGATACTTGACGTTCCTCCATACAACACATTCACTGCCACCTGCTCTGCCACAGTGGAGGTCACTGGACTGGAGGGGAGGGAACAGCTGAGGAGGACGTGGCAGTGGAAGAAAAGAGGAGTGGGAGGTGGTTCATTTCTGCCCGTCAGTGACATGTTCCACACTGACAATGGGAGTAGCAGTACACTGATTATGAGTGAGACAATCAATGGCAGTATTGGGTATTGGTGCAGGTTTGACCTGGAAGGAACTGACAACATTCATCGCACAGACCAAGCATTTGTCTCACTAATTGGTAAGTACTGATTTGCTAGTTTCAACATCTCATTCCTCCTTCACATGTGTGCAGGTCCAAGAGCCCCTCACCCGCCACAGAATGTTGCAGTGATTGCTATAAGTGGGAACAGAGCCACTATCCAGTGGACAGTGCCCTCCATAGCCTACACTCCTGAAACCTATGTGGTGGAGTATGGGACCAGTCAGGACAGCCTGAACCTGACCAGCTACCCTCAGAAGAGTGGACCTGACATCATCGTTACAGATGTGACCTACTCAGTACAGTTATCCAACCTGGAGCCAGCCACCAACTACCAGTACCAAGTGGTGGCCACCAACACAGCAGACAAGTCTGTAAGTGGTGTGCAGAGTTTCAGGACAGGAGATAGCTGTGAGTTATATTCTACAGATATAAGTGGGTGTAAAAGACTGGTCTCTTTTACAGCATTTCAAATCCAGTCCTCTGGAGTCTCTGTAGTTGGGCACACCTACACAATGGCATGCACAGTACATTTGCCCTGTGATCAACAACTAAGTGGTCTGAGGTGGAGGAACTCCACAGGCCACACTCTCAACACAAGCACTGGTGGGCATGTGACGACCCTTGAGTTACATTTTCAGCCTCTCAGAATGTCAGATGGTGGCCAGTACACATGTGTAGCTGAGTATGATGGTGGGGGCAGCAGACAAACGTCTGAGGTTGCTCTATTCACAGGTAACTTAATTTATTAGGACTATGTCATTGTGTATAACACACATTTATCTCACACTATGCATACATGTAGGTTTAGGTCCTGTGTCATATATTACCGTCAAGACTGTAAACAGCTCCAGTCTGGACATCACCTGGGGACCAGTCCAGCTGGCCAATGGAGTCACCTCCCACTACCTTGTGTGGGTCAACTCATCCTCACAGTACCTAATGACCAGTGGCCCAGCTCATGCTCAGAGTGTGCTAGTGAGCCAACTGGGTGAGCTTCTCTCTCAATGATACACTTCCTCTCACACTGCAAGGACTACCCCTTCCCTCTCTTGCAGACAGTGGAGTGCCATACAGGGTGTATGTGGCTGCAGTGAACAGTGCTGGAGAGGGAGAGTGGAGGGCAACTGAGTATGTGTTCACTGAGGAGCTGAGTGAGTGCAGCTGATGGCCAACACTGTATGTGGTCATTGTCCGAGTGTCCACTTGTGCATTGCTCCAGCTCCCAGAGCCCCTGGCCATCTGAGTACCAGTGTGCTTGACAGTACTCATGTGAGAGTGGAGTGGGCTCTGCTCTCACCTGATGAGGCCAGGGGCCATGTCCTCAGCTACACAGTGACCTACAGTGACTCTACAAAGACAAACAATATATCGACACACCCAATGCAAAACAGTGTGGTGATTAATGACCTGATGATAGGATCATACTCAGTACTTCTGTGGGCTACAAACTCAGCTGGAGCAGGGGAGAAGAGTGCTGTGGGATTCCATCTTTTAGGTCAGCATTAACTATTTAATTATGCTAGTATCAATGAGGCAATATATTTTCACAAAGACCACCAGGACCTCTGCTGTACTAGGTGGAGTAGTAGCTGTGGCAGTAGCTGTTAGTGTATCTACAGTTATTGGTGTAGCTGTTGTTGTAGTAGTTCTTCTTGTCTTGAAGTCCCGAAGAAAATCTAGTCATAACAGGTAAGTCAGGATGATCGGATATGCCCTACATACACGTACTAGCAATTACTCAAATCTCTCTGCAGTGAGATCACCAGAGCAGCCAATGGTGATGTTTCCATGTCCACATCAAGTAACCTGGCCTATGGTGTGGTATCACATGACCCTCAGGAGGGAGGCCAGAGGCATGAGTATGAGCTGGTGGCCCTGAACCAGCCACAGACACAGCACACCTCTGCACCTGACCCTTCCCAAAAGCATGTATGTCCCCATGCCATACCACAGACTGGAACTGGGACACAGGAACCTGCCTATGAACTCGTGGCTAGGCAGTAGATCATCACAACACACATCATTGGATCTGTGACTTGAAGTTTGCATCTTAGGGTGTGTACAAGACAGTGTGAATTTTGTAGTGCTTAGATAATCAGTGTGCTGTTAGTTGTAGTTAAACATGGTGCATTATCATTCTGAAGGTACTTGTACAAGGTACAATCATGTGATGTAACTAAAACACAAAGTGTTCTAGTCTATCTGTGTCTCAGCACTTGTGGTCGAATGCAGCGTGCAGCTCCTGCAGAGCCGAGAGCAGACACAAACACAGCATTGGATGATACAGCAATACATTGTGAGTACATGATCTCAGTGTGCTTTGCTTATGTGTACTGTGGGAGAGTATGAACAGTATGCAGTGTCCACTGACTGGCAGGTGGTAGGAGTGGAGGCTGTCCAGGCATAGGTGTAGGAATAGTTTTAAGATTGGGGGGGCTGTTATATATATGGTGCCATGCAGGTACTCCAGAGTCACAGGGCCCACTAAGAGGTCCACTAGATGAACCTCATTCAAGTTGTCTGGGTTTAGTCGAGTGGAGGTGCCCCACGCTGTCTCCTGCTAGAGAGAGACACAGCACATACCATGAGCTTGAGATGGCATGTTGTTTGCAGTACACAATATGGTTGAGACGGCACGTTGATGTGCAGTACATGTTAGGACTGGTTGGGTTTACACAAACACTACTGTATCTCCTTCATTAATATCCTGACTGTGTGTACATGCTCTACTGGACAGTACCTACACTGTGTACATAAACAGTCAACACTAGTACCTGTGTACCTCCCTACGAATATGCACACACTCCACCCCCACCAGTCATTGTGTACCTTAGAGATGCAGAGAGGAGATGTGCCATGGGTATGACTACCAGTTGTTCTTAGTATAGACTCCATGAGTCAGCACCTGGGGGCCACACACAGCAGTGTTGACCACACACACTGCATGCAACACACAACTCATGCCATCAGGCAAATGTAGGAAGAGACAGGGGCCAGGGAAGGTGGGCTGCCTGCTCTCAAGTGCATGTGTGTTCTGACTCACTCAATAGAAGTCATTCAGTTGAATGAAGAGTTTTTCAAGACAAACAATATGGCCACACACCCCACCCAAAATGGTGACAGGAGCTTATGAGTGGCTTTGCTACTCATATGTTCCTGGTGGTGATTAATGACCTGATGGTAGGAATGTACATGTACATGTACATGATACTTGTGTGGGCTACTAACAGGAGAGAAGAGTGCTATATACAGCATTGCACCTCCTAGGTCAGCAGTAGAAAGGCATGGCATCAATATCAGGCTCACAGTAACCCCCACAGAGACTGTCAGTACATCTGGTGCAGTGGACGGAGCAGCAGAAATGGCAGTATAGCAGTAGTTATTAGTGTGGCTGTGGTTGTAGTAGTTCATCTGAAGATACATAGAAAATTTAGTCAAAAGAAGTGAGTAAGGATTGGATATGCCCTATACATACTAGCAATCATTCAAATCCTTCTGTAGTGAGGCTGGAGTGACCAAGGATGCTACCATGTCCACTTCCAGCAACCAGGCCCACAGGGAGTTGTTTTAACCTTGTTATGGTTGTCTCAGTTGCAACAGAATGACTTCATATGTCAATCCCACGCTGAGTTTTACTTCTTTCTTGAGGCAGAATGCATGTATATATGCAATACACTGGGTGTCTCCGGAGTAATGGATGAATGTTTTCGTGATCTAAGGACTGTGTGATTCAATCCCCTATTATCATTTCATAGGAATTATCCTACACATTAATTTTTGCACATTCCTTGCACATTCTTCAGTGCCAGGTGTTGAGAGAGCAAATGTGCAACTGACATAACCATAAATATTGGTGTCTAAACTTGTTATACCAAACACTAGCTTTCATTTTGTCGTTTTGGCTAGTGTTGGTTTAACAAGGTCAGATATGAGTACATGTACACCTATAACCACACAGGTCTGTATAGAATGAATATTGGTTAAAGCAATCACGAAAATGTTACAGTGGTAATATCACATGACCCTGAGGAGGGAGACCTAGAGCATGAGTACGAGCTGCTGGCTCTGCACCAGTCACAGTCTCAGACAGAAGCTCTCCACAGCTGACCCCTCCCAGAAGTTGGTCAGTTCCCATTCAGTACCACAAACTGGAACTCGGATACAGGAACCTACCTATGAGCTCATAGCTGGGAATTAGAGGAGACATTGTAATTGTGGTGGTGTGACCTGAGCGTGCAAAATGATGATTATGGTAAATTATGTACTTTCTTGTATAGCAATGTGCATTGTGCTCTTACACATTATTCCTTTTGACTGTAAGGTGACCTGGTTGTTTTAATCAACTTTGAAAAATCTTCCGAATTACACGGATGACAGGCTAAATATTGAAGTGCTCATTGCAGGATGCTGATGAAGGAAAGCTGTAACCTGGAGCTGTAACTGATCTAGTTAAGGAGCTCTTCTGTGGCCTAACTTGTCCCTAGCTTGTTGCAAAGAGCGAGCTGTCAATCCCCTATAATGTTACACGTTGACATCTCAAGAGCAGCCTGCTCGTCTCTGACTATCACTTAACCTGGCAGGACCATGCATGGTTGTGTGTCATAATGCACGCTGACATTACTGAGTAAAGCAAATTCCAACTTTAACAGCTAAGCTACAACTCTGCTCATAAACTGAGATTGGTTCTGGGTTTAATGATTATGTGCACAAAGGTTGAACTTATTTAACAAGCAGTTACTATTGAAATAGTGTTGGCATACAATAGTAATTATTATACGTATAGATAGGAAAAAGTAAAAGAAGAAAACAAAGGCTACTTGCTCAAAAGCCACATGCACAAAGTGAACACAAATAATGCACCACCAATTTCCCACCCATAAGATATAACATGCTTTGGGAGAAGATTTGAATTGTAGTTGACCATCACAACATTTCTTTAGCAGCAAATGCATGTACATCTCCGAAAAGTAGCACATCTACTCTCCTGTAATTGCCTATACCCTACACATGTAATAATTACAAAAGACAATGTGCAGCATCAATTTAAGCTATGGATTGTCTCTATGGAGGTTCCTTACTAATTCATAACACATGAACTGTCTATACATACACTTAACGACAGTGAGGAAGGTGAACCCGAACACACACATCAGTGGTGGGAAAGGCCACTGCTACGTTAGGTATTTAGGAACTGTAATTGGGACTTTAAGTGCCAGAGGACTGATTCGAGAACAGTAATTTGTGATGGGCGTGTAGCACAAATTGCCAATCTCTGTGGAAGGCAAGATTAAGTTGTCAGCAAGCAAGTTGTTCAGTTGTAATGCCTTAAGGACGGTGAAGTGTTTGCCTAATTATTTATTCATAAAATCAAACTGCCATTGCGACTATAAGCAGCGTGCTAGCTTAAGCCATACTAGTAAGCCTGGAAAATCATATGATGTGCTACGTTCTATAATAATAATCACGGTCACAGACTTGGACATCCACAGTCACCCTGGCCTTGCACCGAGGCTGATATCCAGAAAATGAGTACATATGAACTTACTGCCAACGTCCATCTTTACCTATCCACATTGGTTATACGTCACAGAGCAAACGTCCACGTTGGCGAATGGAACACTCACGGGCACGTTGTTTCCCAAGGCAAGATTAAGTTGTCAGCACACCAGTTGTTCAGTTGTGAACGGTGAAGTGTTTGCCTAATTATTTATTCATAAAATCAAACTGCCATTGCGACTATAAGCAGCGTGCTAGCTTAAAAGCCATACTAGTAATCCTGGGAAATCATATGATGTGCTACATTCTATACATAATCACGGTCACAGACTCGGACATCCACAGTCACCCTTGCACCGAGGCTGATACCCAGAAAATTAGTACATGTACCGCCAACGTCCATCTTTTATACCTATCCACATTGGTTAGACGTCACAGAGCAAACGTCCGCGTTGACGAATGGAACACTCACGGGCACGTTGTTTCCCATACACTGCTACTGCTGTACCTCCACCAACTCCCGAGGGTACAATTTGCTCCTCAGACGCGAACAGCGGTAGAGCCCCAGTGTCTTCAGCCATGGCTTCCTCAGCGTAAATGGAGCGAGCAGAGGCTGTGCATGAGCCCCAACGTGAGAAGGGCTGACAGCGCGAGTCCAGCTGGTGACATGGTGCGTGGTCGTAGCTGCTGAATGAGTGCGATAATCTTCACGTTGTCGACAGTGAGGCGTGTCACCCTGGTCTTCGCAATATAGTGCAGTTTCAGCCGCCGTCACTGCCGATGACTCCAGGCAGAGCAGTCGCCTTAATTACACACGTTCTCCCCGCGGAGCACAGAGACCTCCTCCTCGTTCCAGGAGCACCGCTATTTCTGAGTAACACTTGCCCTACAGATAAAGCTATAAGTTACCACGAAGCTTGCAATTCAAGTAAGGGGCACCTTTGCGGTGAATTACAACGAAATAGGTAGAGACATTGCCATGCAAGTAAGCTCCCTGAATTACGCAAGGTTGTATTCTGCCATGTCCCAAGGCTGCGTGTTCTGGTATCAAGGAATGAGTGCTTACCAAGTATTTCACTGCATGTTTCACCTACTGTCGTTCCCACGCATACTTTTTCAACCTCGCATTTCGTGCTTCAGAGAAAGCTATGGACAGCTGTCACAACTTTACTATACTTCCTGAAACCTCGTAGGAAGTCATGCACTCCATTCCTCTTTCCTACTATATGGTGGACCCTCCTGGAAAATGAGGGCTTAGACAACCAGACAAGTGTCATGCACGCTGAGTTAAAATAATTTCGCCCGTGTCCAGTACTCAGCTGCAGGCAGTACCAGTTGGACATACATTTCCACCTTCCCCGGCAATCTAGCAAAGAGTTCTTGTTAGTGCCAGTATCTCTCTTGTTTTTCGGTGTAAATACTATTGTGTGTGTTCCACACAGTCGATGCACAGTTTGAAACGCAGGTACACGTTTACTGCAATTGACCACGCAGTTACCCAGACATCTGGGTGGAGCCAGTTTTTCACAATGCCTTTCTATTATACAACTTACCTGTCACTTTCACTGTAAGAAATGAGTGACGGAACTTAGCAGCCTTACCAATTTCATTTGGTCCACAGTGGCACCCCTCAGCTCAGAGTCCCAGCCGAGGACTGAGGCTGAGGCTGAGGAAAGCATGGTTCTCCATACAATTTAACCTCCCACAAATTGGATCAGACATGTATTCCTCCTTATTCCTTCACTAAAGGAAGCAACAATTCAAATCTCTCCACCCAAAGCTCACAACCAAGAACATATAAGAAGACCTCTCAACAATGCTCAGTGATTTGAAGTCCTGAAACTCTTCCTAGCAAGTCCATAAATTCATCCCTACTCTCTTTTATAAGCTGGACACTCCCACAAGGCATGAACCACACTTTTACACTCAGTATCACATAAAGTACACTCTGTTTTGCCAGACTGGCCCCTGTACCTGCCTAACCCTTCATTCAAATCATGTGGTCCTGAACCGCGGCTGAATTGGAACAGAAGTCCAGTTCCTGCATCACTGATCCCATGTGATAGTTAATACACGCACCTTAGCAAAGTATGCCTTGCTGTACTACAAGTTTAACTTAGAACTAGCTTCAGCCTTGCTTCACCTGTTACATCATACGTCGTAACGCGTTCAGCCTCCTGCAAATACTTGTTGGGGTATTTCCCACCACCTTAATTGACATGTTGTGGGGGTAGCTCCCTCAATCGCTCTCAGGTTGCGGTGCCTCGCCTAATTTCCAGGATCTGCTGATAGAGTCCTAAAAAGAGAGCACCTGATTCCCAGGTACTGACTCTTCGCCACAACAACAGAAGGACGAACGACAAACGCCAACATCGCACTCCGACTGATCCGTATACTTTAATATGTACACCGCCCTTATCCAACACAGTTGGCACCCCATGCACGGCGATGTTGCGCAGGGGCGTAAGAAGATGCTTTTGGATGGGGGGGCTGACCGTGTGGGTGGCCCAACCTACCTATAGGACGGTCGGGGGGCATGCTTCCCTAGGAAAGTTTTTACTTGCATGCTCTGAAATCAATTCTGGTGCATTCTGAGACAAATAACATTAATAGGAACTACGAAAACTATTATTATTATTATTATTATTATTATGCTTCACAGTACAGAAATGAAAGGGAGTGGATAGTGTGGTGATACGATCAAAGACAGATGTACTGAGGGTCCATTAGTGGAAACTAATGGCCAGAAGTGCGTTACGCATTACCTCTCTCTTAATAGAGGAAATGGACTGGTCCAAGTCAAAGGTAGGCAGAGAATTCCACAATCTAGGAATTCTGTTGAAATAAAAATGTCTTGCAGAGTTTGTTCTTGACAAAACATGTTTCAACTTGAGGTGGGTGGAAGAACGTGTAGAGCTAGTGTGAAAGGTAACATGGTCATATATGTTGAAGGCATCAGTTGGTGCTTTCAGACATCGAATAAAGAACATGACATCAAATAGCTCTAGTTGCATCATCAAGGGAAGGATGTGGAGAGCAATAAGACGAGATCTGTAGTCTGATGTGTAGTCATTCAGAACATATTTTGTTGCACGGCGCTGGATCTTTTCAAGAGCTACTATGTCTTTCAGAAGGTGGGGACGCCAAATCTGTGAACAATATGTAAGCTGTGAACGAATTAAGGACAAATAGATGATCTTCTTGGTTTGAGGACTGTGTCCTCTGCTAAATGAGCGTCGAACAAGGTTGAGAGTTTTGTAAGCTCTGCACAGAATACTTTTCATGTGCTCTCTCCATGAGAGATCACTGGACATAATGATGCCTAGATCTCTGTGAGTTTCTTGAGCAGAGATTAAGTTGTCATTGATGGTGTAATTGAAGATAACAGATGAACATCCAGAGGAGAAGCGGAGGAGAGCACACTTTGCAACATTGAAATTCATGATCAATTTCCAGCACTGACTCCATATTGTTAGGTTTTGCAGATCTTTCTGCATAGAAAGACAATCAGAGATGTTACGGATAGTTTTGAGACATTTAGTGTCATCTGCAAAGAGAAAAACACTTGAGGTTGACGCTGATGGAGGAAGGTCATTCACAAAGATTAAAAATAATAGTGGGCCAAGAATGCTACCTTGAGGCACTCCAGAAATAACAGGTAATTGGGCTGAGATGGAAGTATTTATAGACACACACTGCATTCTTGAAGTAAGGTAACCTCTAAACCATTTCCAAAGATTTCCTTGGATGCCAAAAGACCATAGTTTGACGAGCAACTCATTATGTGCAACGCTATCGAAAGCTTTCTTGAAATCAAGGTAGATAACATCAGTCTGTGTAGTTGTGCTGAAGGACTCATGTACAGAGTTCAAGAATAGTAGCAACTGTTGAAGAGGGGAGTGATTCTGCCTGAAACCAAACTGACACGAAGAAATGGATCTGGAAACAAATGAAACAATTTTGTCATAAACAATTTTTTCAAGTACTTTAGAAACAATGCAGAGGAGTGAGATAGGTCTATATTTTTTCACTGAAGACTTATTTCCTGACTTGTAGATAGGTGTGATCAGGTGAAATCTCCACTCTTGGGGCAAATAATGCTGAACAAGGCTCAAAGTAAATAGATGGTGGAGAGGTTGATACAGTGCTAAAGCACAATGCTTTAGTAATCTTGGTCCAATTCCATCAATTCCCATTGCTTTAGTTGGGTTCAATGAAGTCATCGCATCATAAACGTCAGACTCAGATATAGTTATGTCACTAATTGTTGAAGGAGGCATGGGTAGTATTTCTAGAGGAGGCAAGTTGTAGGAGCTGTGTGTAAAGACTGAGTGGAAAAATGTGTTGAAGAGATTAGCCTTTTCAATATCAGAGGTGGCGATATGGGAGTCCAGGCTGACAGTTGGTGGTATTGTATCATGCCTAGTGATGCTGTTAATATATCTATAAACCCTTGAGATATTCTTTGGAGAAGATTCTTGAATTAAATCTGCTTCAAAACTAGCTTTGGCTGCCAACATTTTATGCTGAAGTTGTGTTTCAGAAATTTGTAGTTTAGAAGAGTTATGGATTGTAGGATGTAAGAGGCATCTTCTTCTTAATGTATTAGAGCCAGCTAGACAACTATAGAGTAAGCCATCAAATCTCGGACACCATCAATGTTCGGACGCTCTCCCGTTGCTGTCGCTTAATGCGTGTAGTTCGCTGCGTGCCTGAATGAGAGTTCATAGCCAGATACTCCACTACTAGGATTGGGGCAAGTCCTCGTGCCCCCGTTTTTTCGCTACGGGGCGACAAAAATAGATATCGGACACAGGTATGTTCGGAACTGAGAATGTACCACAGGACTCACGCGAAACGTTACTCCACCGTACCGAACAACGCGGTGGAGGACACCACTCCCTAACACCCGACAACTGCGCTTGCGTCCCATCATATACTAACCTTTGACCTCAACGATGGGCTGCTTAATTCTGACCATTGACCGCTATTGTCCGCACGTACGAATAATGGTAAGACGGCAGCGGAAAATGATGGAAAGGCATACGGAGATCGGTCACAAGTAAAGTTAAAACTATCTGGCTTGGCTTCACTGGCACGAACGCCCACGCAGCAGTCGTACCAGCCCCCGCAGTGGACCCACTTCAGTGGCGTAGGAGGATTGTTTCATTAGTGGGGGCACTCCATCAATATGCGGTCTAGATGAGAAGGCGTGGTTCCGCGCACGTGAGATGCGGCGCAGTTACGTACGACCTTTGACCCCGTATTTGCGTGGAACATGACGCGTCCATAGATAATGAATGATCGGTTCTATTATCTATGGGAATTGTGTGGGAAATTGTGTGTATGAGGCCTCGTTTAGAAATGTGAAACAAATGTAAGGCTACATTTATAAATGTGAGGTTGTTTGTCACATGCAGATCACATGAAATCATGTCATTATAGTTGCTACTTGAGAGTCTTTAGAGCTGACAGTTAGTGTCGTTGCAGGGGCAGTTGCAACTTGCAGCTTGCAGGCATCATGCTCAGTGAAGAAGGCATTTATGATGGTCAAGAGTCAAAATAATTGTTGTTGTGTAATGCATGTACTAATATAATTTTGCAAGTGAATTGACTCACATTTGTGGAATAGGAGTTTATGGTAATGTGTCATTTTGAATGGTGAGTGGATGTGTTACAAAATGATGGAGTATCATAAGCCTCCATTTCATCAATTCACTTGCTAGTCTTATTAGCACATGCACTACACATTATTCTCACTCTTGATCATAATAAATGTCTTCTTCACTGCCTGCTATACTGCACCTGCAGCAACACTAACTGTCAACTCTAAAGCCTCTCTAGTAGCCATTTTAATGAGGCTGGTTAGCTATCACATGATTTCGTGTGACCTGCATGTGACAAACCTACATGTACTTCACAGTCTTACATTTGTATATTAATGTAGCTTCACAACAATAATTGTGGCCTCTCTCTATAATTGTAGCCTTAGATTTATACATGGTGCCTCACATATATAGGACATGAAGATATGGCCAAGTCATTACATACGCCTACTTTCCAGCGAAATTAGTGCCCCCCACACTAAAACTTGGGGGAAGGGGGGGGGCAATTTCGCTGGAGCGCAGGCGTATGTAATGACTTAGCCGTATCTTCATGTCCCAAGCAATAGTACTATGTAGTAGAGAAATTACTTAGCTTGCCTTGAGCTAACCCAGACGTTGGCTCTAGCCTCACTCGCAGTCTTCTCGTCACGCGCTGCATCGCGATGCGTCATAGATAATAGAACCGTCTGTGGATGTGTCGTGTCCACGCAAATACGGGGTCAAAGGTCGTGCGTAACTGCGCCGTATCTTAAGTGCGCGGAGCCACGCCTTCTCATCTAGACCGCATATTGATGGAGTGCCCCCACTAATGAAACAATCATCCTACGCCACTGAAGTGGATCCACTGCGGGGGCTGGTACGACTGCTGCGTGGGCGTTCGTGTCAGTGAAGCCAAGCCAGATAGTTTTAGCTTTACTTGTGACCGATCTCCGTATGAATACTTGCCTTTCCATCATTTTCGTTGTTGTCTTACCATTATTCGTACGTGCGGACAATAGCGGTGAATGATCAGTTTTAGGCAGCCGATCGTCGAGGTCAAAGGTTAGTATGTGATGGGACGCAAGCGCAGTTGTCGGGTGTTAGGGAGTGGTGTCCTCCACCGCGTTGTTCGGTACGGTGGAGTAACGTTTCGCGTGAGTCCGGTGGTACATTCTCAGTTCCGAACATACCTGTGTCCGATATCTATTTTTGTCGCCCAGTAGCGAAAAAACGGGGGCACGAGGACTTGCCCCAATCCTAGTAGTGGAGTATCTGGTTATGAACTATCATTTAGGTACACAGAAAAATACACGCATTGAGCGACAGCAGCGAGAGAGCGTCCGAACATTGATGGTGTACTGAGTGGGTGTGGCCCTTTCCAAAAACATGGTGGGGGGAGGGGCTGTAGCCCTCCCAGCCCCTCTACTTCTTACGCCAGTGTTGCGTTCGAAATATAGCCATGCTCTGTTGTATCCACTGGCATCATGTGCCTGTGCAAAATGCTAGGCCGGGCTACCAGGCTACCCAGGTTGGAAACTCTTCTATATTAAAGTAAATAAAATATACAGGGATGTAGGGATGGCAGTGCCAAAAACCACAGCAACTAGGTGTAGAGACAGGGCATACAAACACTGCACAAATAACCCCATCCCTACATCTTTTTTTTCATGCACAATGTCGTTTCCCAGTAATCTCAGAGCATAAATAAAGAATAGGTCACGCACAAAAAAAGATGTAGGGATGGGGTTATTTGTGCAGTGTTTGTATGCCCTGTCTCTACACCTAGTTGCTGTGATTTTTGGCACTGCCATCCCTACATCCCTGTACATTTTTGGAAAATGTTTTATTTACTTGTTTGTGTCATTTTTTGCTGTACAATAGTACACCATATAGGAGGGTGCTGTTCAAGTGCACTTCCTTCAGGCACTAATAAACAAACTCGTGACCACAGACAGCTTTTGCTATGTGTCATGGGCTGGGAGTACATAGCAAGAAGAAGTTGAGGACCACCACTTGAGGAAGGGGCTGAGCCCCTTTAAAAAGTTCTTAGCTATATACTCACTGCATGTATGCGACTGCCTACATCAAACAAGCATCATCAACATACAAACATAAGGAAAATTAAATCAGTTGCTACAGTAGCTATTGTAGGTGCTCTAGCGAAAATAGGTGTAGCTTTAATAGTACGATGCTACTTGTACAGAGCTAGGTCAAAGATCTAGGCTTGGCTTCGCGCGTGGGGCGCGCGCATGCAGGGTCAGCCGTCACGTGCTCAAAACTCCGCCACGTGACATTATATTAGAAAATGGCTTCTAAGTGTGGGGAAGAGTCTGGGGCTACTGCGTTTTGCTCGGAATCGAATCGAGAAGGTACGAACATTCTGGTAGTAAAAGGCACTACGCATACAGGAATGAAGGACATACGTACAAAAGCCAACGTGATAACTTTAGCCAGTTTGGGCGTAGGTCAATTGAAAAAATCTCTTAAGAAAGATGAACAATCCGACGGTTCAGCCGTTCCCTGGCAGGAAGTCTGTAGATAGACTCTAGCTACTTGGGAGGTATCTATGGGTAGAGAAACGCCTGAATAGGGTAGCTATGTGCCTAGAAAGGCTTAGAACGCTAGCGCAGGGGTGTTTAGAAAGCTTTTGTATGTACACGCACTATGGGCGTGTCGGCGCCATCCCTACATAGAGAGTTTACCGACTCTCTGATATGTCGCTGCTGCGACGGAAAGGTTCGTATTTCACGGGCATGCGCTGCGAGGCAAGGCAAAACAAGAACGGGCAGGGAAAAACTAGATCTACTTAACATATGGAGAGGAGAGTAGCAGGCGCATAAGAGGAAAGAGGAAGCGGGGGGGGGGAGTTGAGAAGATGACAAGGAAGGCCTGTCATGTTCCCCATATTAACAACTTACTGTGTGAATACCCTACGTGGTTTGTTGTGGCGTACCAGCTAGGCTGGGTAAAGAGATTGGTCTAGGTCTAGGTCAGTACTGATCCATTTCAGGTGGACATGGCTATACACATAATGCCAATGTGAGATGTGACACCATAGATCTACTACCAGTATATAAATTAAACAGAAAATATACAACACTAGAAATATGTTATGGACGAAGTTTACGAAGTGCACGAGCAGTACTTCTTCATCATTCTGTTGCTGCTTGATCCAGCCAGTAATTGTACCTGGGAATCAGGCCCACTCTTTAAGATTCTATCAGCTGATCCTGGGAATTAAGACAAAGCATAGTAACTTGAGGGCCGTGGAGGAAGTCACTGCCCCAGCATTCCGAGATACAGACAGCACCCACACAAATTTCGAATGCGTTATGACTTATGACATAACACAATCGCTGTCACCCATACCTCACAGAACCATGTGGTATAGCTCAAACGTGCCCCTTAATTGCATGGTTCATGGAACATCCTTATGTGCGGAGTGACTTTTGCTCGGAAACAGGGATGCGAGGAGGAGGCCTCTGTGCTCCGTGGGAAGAACGAGTGTAATAAGAGATGACTGCTCAGCGCGGAGTCATCGGCAGTAACAACAAAGCAAGTGGTCCAGATGGGATATAACCCATAATGCTAAAACGTACTGCTCACAGCATAGCACCATCTCTTAACACAATGTTTATTATATCCATTCTCCCTGGCCAATCTCCAAAACTTTGGGGAAACTCTTGTATAGTGCCAGTTCCTAAATCATCAAACCACAATGAAGCATCCAACTACAGGCCTATTACCACTTTTAAGCATACTGATTGAGCATCATCCTCAATGCCTATGCTAACTGCATGAACACCTCAATGAAGCAAGGCAGGTTTCTATAGCAACTGATGGGGTTTCAAGCAGGAAATCAGTAGTGAATGAGTGGCAAAAACACTGGATCATGGTAGAGATATCGGGGCCATTTTGCTTGATATAAGGAAAGCATTTGACTCTGTGCCTCATCAGTCTCTCATGCACTGCAAAAAGGAGATGGTTATTTTAACCTTGCTATGGTTATCTCAGTTGCAGCTGAATGACATCATGTCACTAGCCTCGTTCCCAGGCTCTCCCCCCTAGCGCATGCGTATGACCTTTGACCGTACAAGAATCGGTCAAAGGTCATACGTGTGCGCTAGGGGGGAGAGCCTGGGAACGAGGCTATCATGTCACCCCCACACTGAGTTATCCTATACTCTTGAGATTGAAGCTGAATGACATCATGTCACCCCCCCACACAGAGTTATCCTATACTATTGAGATGGAAGGCTTGTGGCATAGATAATATAGACGCGTAACCCTCTACGCGTCCATACTATCTATGCTTGTGGGCAAAGTGTAGGGTGTCTACAGGAAATTGACAGGGGATGGGTAAACAGCCCATGATGGGGGGTCACTCCTCTGTCATGCTCAGTAGACTAATGGACTGTCATGTATTCTACCGCTCAATCCCTCCTTGGTGATATCCTACACATCTTGCACATTCTTTATACCTCTGTTCAGTGCCAAGTGATCATCCATGACCACAGCATTGATCATGAAAGTTCCAACCCATCACACTTTAAGTACATGTCGCGACACCCATTACTTTGGAGACACCTTACACATTCCACAGAGTATAGCAGATATGATAATATGCAACTGAGAAAAGTGTGAACATATTGGTAGAATTGAGCTCATGAGATAACCATACTCTGACCGTACAAGAATCGGTCAAAGGTCATACGCATGTGCAAGCCACCCCCACACTGACCCCCCATCATGGGCTGTTTACCCATCCCCTGTCAATTTCCTGTAGACACCCTACACTTTGCCCACAAGCATAGATAGTATGAACGCGTAGGGGGTTACGCGTCTATATTATCTATGCCACAAGCCTTCCATCTCAATAGTATAGGATAACTCTGTGTGGGGGGTGACGTGATGTCATTCAGCTTCAATCTCAAGAGTATAGGATAACTCACTCCTCTGTCATGCTCAGTAGACTAATGGACTGTCATGTATTCTATCACTCAATCCCTCCTTGGTGATATCCTACACATCTTGCACATTTTTTATACCTCTGTTCAGTGCCAAGTGTTGAGAGGACAAATGTGCAACTGAGATAACTATTCTTATTGGTTAAAATAACCATGAAATTTTTTGCAGTGTAGAAGAAACAAGAACTCAGTGTGGGAGTAATATGATGTCATTCAGCTGCACTGAGATAAAAACAGCAAAGTTACATCTCCTTTTTGCAGTGTAGGAAGGAGAATAGGAGATATAAACGATAAACAGTTTATAGCAATTTCAACTATTGTCTTCAATTTTGTATAGAATTGGGACATTTATCCTAGATGAGGTCACACTAATATTTTATAGAGTTTTAGTTCAGTCTGATTACTGGTGTAGTTGAAAAATTGCCTGTACAACATGATGTGTGATGCTCATGATAGGTCTGATGATGACATTTGTATGCATAAACCTGTTCAATTGGCCTATTATTCAAGTGAAGTTGTGGAAGTGCCTCCTGGTGACAGGCATAATTGTACACTTAGCATAATTTAAAGTGAAATTGTTTGGGCATGTTCATGCAATCATATATGCTGTGAACATCTTGAAGGTGGTAGTAGTCTCCACTGCATTTGATGTGTTTGTATAGCAACAGGTCATCAGCAAAAAGAGTGAGTATACACTATCAGTGAGTTATAGGACATTATCAGAGAGTCGGTAGACTCTCTATGTAGGGATGGCGCCGACACGCCCATAGTGCGTGTACATAGGAAAGCCTTCTTAACTCGCGAACGCTCGCGTTCTAAGCCTTTCTGGGCTCCTAGCTATTCTATTCCAGTGGATCTCTACCCAACAATACCCCCCAAGTAGCTAAAATGCATCCCTTGACTTACTACCAGAAAACTCTCCAAAGGTCGTTTTGTCTTTCTTCCTATTCTTCTTCAGAGATTTCTTTAGACTAACGTATCTCAAAACTGGCTGAAGTAATCACCGTAGTTCTTTCACGGATCCACTGTAATCACTACCAAGTACGATCTGCGCTAATAAAACTCTTAGTACGTTCCCAAATGGGCAGAAACTAGACGTCCCCGACAACTTCCCAACCATTTTGTAATAGTTACTGTCACGTGGCGCAAACGGTAAGCACGTGAGGGCGGGCCTCGCGAAGCCACGCCTATTAATTATAGGTTCGCGAGACGTAGCAAAGGCTGCTCATATCTGATGGCGCGTTCGAGCAGCGTCTTACTTCACTATACTATTATGTAGCGGGGATGAGTTGGCCAGTTAGATACAGTGAGGTACATATGTAGCTACTCTAGCTCAAGAATTTGTAGAGGGACTCAGCCCCCAACTCAGTCAGAAATGACCGTGTTCAAGCCCCTCCCTACCCCTACCCGCCTTAGCAATGGCTGTTATGACCACTGATTTGTTTGCTGGACTCTGAAAGAAGCTTCAGTGGCAAGAACAATACATACCCTTGTGCAAAAAAAGAAATGCAAACAAGTATGAAAAACATTTTCAAAAAATGTATAGGGATGTAGGGATGGCCGTGCCAAAAACTACAGAAACTAGGTGTAGGGATGGCAGTGTGCAGGCAAGACATGTTATACAAAGACTACACAACTAACCCCATCCCTACATCTTTTTTTTTTGGCTCAAAAATTGCTCTTCCCAGTAATCTTGTAGCATAACTCACAGAATGATTTCAGATATAAAAAAAGATGTAGGGATGGGGTTAGTTGTGTAGTCTTTGTATAACATGTCTTGCCTGCACACTGCCATCCCTACACCTAGTTTCTGTAGTTTTTGGCATGGCCATCCCTACATCCCTATACATTTTTTGAAAATGTTTTTCATACTTTCCACATATATATTTGCATGGGGGCCTAAAACAGAGACTGTTCAATCATGCATACTCACTCCATGCACATGCTGTTGTCAAAGTGTTGGAATCCTTAGTTTTAGCTTGTCTTCTAAGTCACCTGGCTGAGAGAGACATACCTCACCTCAACCAGACAGCATACTGGAGAAGAGCAGAGGCCGTCTTTTCTACCCTTGAGGGTACTCCTAGAAGAATGAAAAAATGTACAATGAAAAATGTACAATGTTGTGTGTTTCTATGACCTTCAAAAGGCCTTTGACTCTACCCTGTCCTCCTCAAGTGGAGCTTCCACTTGTCCATTCACATAGGTAATTTTGTACGACCACTGGTCTTCACAGGGTGTGAAGCTTGTCTGTTGTCCCGAGGTTAGGGGTTGTCCTTATCTCGGAGGTAGAAATGTACTGATTACATACTACGGTTTGCTATTGAGATAGAGGAATGTTGGCACAGTTATTACATGGTATCTTTCAGAGAACATCCATGAATGAGTCATTAATCTTATGGATTCTGTTGGACATATGATATGCTTCCTGAAACCTGAGTATAGGCACTACAGGCACACAGTGCACACATCATAATGTTCCTTAGAATGATGCTGTATAAATGCCAGAGACTGTTCAATCATGCATACTCACTCCATGCACATGCTGTTGTCTGTCTGTCAAGCAGCTATGTGCCAATGTGACTATGTGAGGGTCAAGCTCATATCTACATAACTTATCCACACTGTAAAAATTTTATGGTTAGTTTAACCCATAAGTATGGTTGTCTCAGTTGCAGGTTTATGCCTTCAACATCTGGCACTGATTGGATGTGTAATATGTGTGGAATGAGTAGGATATCCTCCAATAATACAGGTCATTGAGCAGTAGAGGAAGAGGTAGTTCACTAGGTCACTGGGCATGAGTAAGTTTAAACACTGATCATCCATGACCACAGCATTGATCATGAAAGGCATGCATGTTCCAACCCGTCACACTTTAAGTACATGTCGCGACACCCATTACTTTGGAGACACCTTACACATTCCATAGAGTATAGCAGATATGATAATATGCAACTGAGAACAGTGTGAACATATTGGTAGAATTGAGCTCAAGTACTTGTAACTGAGATAACCATACTCAGGTTGAAATAGCCATCCCTTCTTTGCTGTGTAGACTAATTGATTGTCATTCACTCTACCACTCAATCCCTTGATCATATTTCTTTGGGAATATCCTATACACAGCTTACACATTGTTCATACCTCTGTGTTCTTATTGGTTAAAACATGAAGATTTTGCAGTGTAGTACCAGTAACAGAAACTATTTTTTGATAATTATATATACTTGTATCATTTGCCCATATACTAGAACATAATATGTCATAACTTGCTTCCAAGTGTAATTCCTCCTTGGAATAATCTTACTTTGGATACTCACTCGTTATCCTCCATTTCATATTTTAAACAATATATTGAAGCTCCGTTTTTTATAAACACTTTGCTCTGTGTAAAGTAATAAAGGGTGCATACCCTGATTGGCTATATTATGTGTCCTTTGCACTGTTTTGTTGCAAAAATGTTATGGAAAACGGTACTTGTAAAGCGCATAAAATTGAGGGCATAAACTAACGGTAGCGACAGATACTGCAGTCCGTGCACATGCAATTCCGTAACCTGGCACAACACGTAAATTGATGCCGGCCGTTGGTAACCTTTTGTTTAAAATTCAGGGAACTTGTTACTCATGTGCCCCCAAACCAGCGTAAGACCTAATTCGTTGAAATTGCCGCAAACGTACCTTGTAAATGTAACCTTCGTGGAATAGCGTTATCTGCATACCGAGAGGGTTTTGGTCAGAAACAGGGGTGCTCCGGAAATGAGGGGGAGACCTCTGAGTTCGGGGGGAGAACGAGTATAAAAAGCCACCGCTCAGCCTGGAGTCATCGGCAGCGACAACGAATAAATCTCACAGCACAAGGAGGACAAAGGAGAGCCGTTTCCACGATACTCTGTCGACAACTTGAAGACTATCGCACTCATTCAGCAGCTACGACCACGCACCATGTATCCAGCTGGACTCGCGCTGTCAGCCCTTCTCGTGTTGGGGCTAATGTGCACGGCCTCTGCTCGCTCCCTTTACACTGAGGAGGCCATGGCTGATGATGCTGGGGCTCCTTCTAATTACCAGCCGTTCGCGTCTGTGGAGCAGTTTAGAGCTCAAGACGCAGAGGCACGTTCGCCCATGTATTACCAGCCGTTCGCGTCTGTGGAGCAGGTTAGAGCTCAAGACGCAGAGGCACGTTCGCCCATGTATTACCCGCAGTACCCTCGGGAGTTGGTGGAGGTACAGCAGCAACAGTGTATGGGAACCCACGTGCCCGTGAATGTTCCATTCGTCAAAGTGGACGTTTGCTCTGTGACGCCTAACCAATGCGGATGGGTAAAGGTGGATGTTGGCGGTACTAATTTCCTGGGTATCAGCCTCGGTGCAAGGGTGACTGTGGATGTCCGAGTCTGTGACCGTGAGTGTTTTACGTAGCACATCGTATGATTTTCTATAGGCTTACTATATGCATGCATGCGTTAAGGCATTTCAACTGAACAACTTAAATCTTTCCCTCCACAGGAAATGGTAATCTGTGCTACACACCCATCGCAAATGACTGTTCTCGAGTCAGTCCTCTGGCACTTAAAGTCCCAATCACAGTTCCAGTACCTAAGGGAAACGTAGCTGTGGATGTCTACGTGCAGGCCTTTCCCACCACTGATGTTTGCGTTCGGGTTCATCTTCCTCGCTGCCGTTAAGTGCAACGGTACGTATACTGATGTATTCACATTCTACAAATAGAATGCAAAATAATATAGCGACGTATAGTTAATTCTATGATATATATACCTGTTACGTGGTAGCATCAAAAGTTCCTGAATGTATTTACCATTTGTACAGGTGTTGATGACGTGGAAATTACAATAGTGGACAGTATACAGTAGTAAGGAATCCCTATGTAGAGACAGTCACTAGCATTACATAGTATTATAGTATCCAACTACATATACATTGGAACTCGTTTTTTGTAAGGTATCTGTATATTTTATACGCCACTATAGGACAGTAGCTGTGTTGTGTTTGGAGTTGTATTTGCTACTGAAAAAAAATGTTTTAATGGTCAACCATTAAGAATTTTGCCAATGCATGCTGCAGGATCGGGATTTGTGTTCCCATTGCAGAGGGGTAGGAAAAGAGGGGGCAGGGGGGGCAGTTGCCCCCACACTTTTTATTGCCAACAACTTCTTGGTATCAGCAATGCCTCTGCATAGACAGATGACACTATCTAATGTATAGTGTGTGTACTAAATATTTATCACCATTGATACGCAATACAAGAAAAAATGGTCTTTAATTTTCTCGGTGTTTGCCCCCCCACATTTCTAGTGCCTGCTACCCCTCTGCATTGTGCATGTGGAAGAGAAGAGGCTTTCTCAGCAATTTACTACATTTGATAGTGCCCTGTTGTGAACTACTGTTACAATAATGAACAACAACTGAATTATGAGTATCATTTAAAATTTTTTTTGAACAATTGGAAGATTGAAAGTGGGAATCTTTGACAGCAACGGTTCTTGGGTGGGTCAGCTATTACACTGCTTCACATTCATTAACATTATTATTATGCCTGCTTATGTAAAGTCTGGCACTCCGCATTCAAGCAGATCAGGTTACAAGAATTGTAATCTCTGCTGATCACGTTACTTGTCAGGAACTATATACGCGCGGAGCGCAGAGACCTCCTCCTCGTTCCAGGAGCACCCCTATTTCTGAGCAAAACTTGCTCTACAGATAAAACGATACTATGAAGTTTGTAATTCAATTAAGAGTGGATCTGATTCCCAGGTACGATTATTACGACAACGGAATGACGACGAAGTACTGCCGTATACTTCACCCATATAACACCTGAAATGGATCAATACGGACCTAGCCAATCTCTTTACCCAGCCTAGATAGCTGGTACGATACAACAATCCACGCAGTCGCAGGGTATTCACAGAGTAAGTTGTTACTGTGGGGAACAATATATTCATGATAGGCCTCCCTAGTCGTCTCCTGAACTCCCCACCCCCGCTTCCTCTTTCCTCTTATAGAGCCTGCTACTCCCCTCTTCATTGCTGAGTAGTTTTTCGCTGCCCGTTCTTGTTTTGCCTTGCTGCTATAATGGCGCATGCTTGTGAAGTATTAAAGAATCTGAAACTTTCCGTCGCCGCAGCGACATATAGTTTTGCTAGGAGAGTTTCCAACCTGGCTGGCAGCTTGGCCTAGCATTTTGCAGGTGCATAATGCCAGTGGATACATCATAGCGTGGCTAGAATTCGACCCTGCAATATTGCCGTGGGGTGCCAACTGTGTTGGATAAGGGCGGTGTCCCATCACTTCTCTGTGCTAACATATTCTAAGTATACGGATCAGTATACGGAGTGCGATGTTGGCTCGTCCTTCTCAATCTGTGTTGTTGTGGCGAGGAGTCAGTACCTGGGAATCAGGTGCTCTCTTTTTTAAGGACTATCAGCAGATCCTGGGAGTTAGGCAGGTATACTGTACCCTGAGAGCGATCGGAAATTATACCCCCACAAATATTAGCAGGAGGGCTAAACGCGTTATGACGTATGATGTAACACGGCTGAAGATAGTTCTAAGTTAAACTTGTGGTACGATCTTGCACGGCAAGACGTACTTTTTTTATAATAACTTTCTGCACATGGCAAGGCAGCACTAATAGCTGTAAGCTAATATACAAGTGCAACCAAAGAAATGAATACATTAAGAAAATAAGGGAGATATAAGTAACTTAAAAGTATGTATATTACTGGCTGAGACAGTATCATGAGGTATGTCCAACCACAGATACGTGGGTAATATAGTATTTATGGTCCAACTGGGTTCTACTGCCTGAGTACTGGCCACAGGAGCAATTAACTCAGCGGACATGACACTTGTCTTCTTGTGCTAAGGCCTCACTTTGAATTCCGGGAGAGTCCACTAGTAGGAAAATGGAATGGTGTGCATGAGATTATCTGTTCCTACAAGATTTCAGGAAGTATACTGAAGTTGTGACAGCTGTCCACGGCTTTCTCTGAAGCACGCGAAATGTGAATAGCTATTCGTGGGACCGACAGTGCGAGTGAAATACTTGGTAAGCACGCATTCCATTGATACCAGAGAAAGGTGCCCTTAATCTTGTTTAGATTCTATCAGCTGTCCTGGGAATTACACGAAACATAGTAACTTGAGAGCAGTGGAGGAAGTTACTGCCCCAACGTACCGCGATGCAGACAGCACCCACACAAATTTCGAACGCATTATGACTTATGACATAATTATCACAATCGAAGTCAGCTATTACCAAGTGTAACTGGTGTGCCAATCTGTAATATGTACTTCGCAAAGCAAACACACCACTTACAAGTTAAGAGAAGAGTGTTTTATTCCTCAGAGGACACGAAAATGTCACGAATTAACGGTCACGATAATGTGACACGTACATGTACATACGTGCTAGCGTGGAAGACAACCGTCATGCATGCAAGCGTGATAGAAAAGAGAACAATCAGGGTTCTATCCACTGGGGGGGGGAGGCGGGGCAGGGGGGAAGCTTCTCCCCCAAACTCCCAAGCTTCCCCCCGCAAAAGTTGGCCACTGATCATGGCATCCAAGAGATTTTTGGTCTAAATCGCATCAAATGACTTAAAGACACCTCAAAATCAGAATATTTCTTGGGGGATACTCCCCCAGACCCCCTACACAATGTGTACTTCTGTAGTAAGCTATTGTTTTCATTGCACTGCAAGACGCTTCCCCCTCAAAAGTAATTTTCTACATAGAACCCTGACAATCCTCGTCGAACTAATGACACATTTTGTGTCAGACTTCTTATCAAGCATGTGATAGCATTAGCAGCCAACGACTACACTGGTGCTGGTACTAGGCCTATATCAAAATGGAATGTATGCTATCATCTAGCTGTTCCCCAAAAGGCAAACTGAAGTTGTGCCACCTGTCCCTACTCTTCATACGACCGACAGTCAGTGTATTATAACACTCGGTAAGCATGCATACAATTTAGAGCATAAACTAACAGTAGTGGGAACTGCATGCCATTGATATTGCAACCCTGCACATGCAATCTTGGAACCTGACACAATACCCAGAATACGGCCGGCCTTTGTTTTCTTTTTTACATTCAGGATATTTACGACTCGTAATAATTATGAGAATGACCAATATGCATGCACTAGCTAGTACTAGCAATGTCTTTAACCTAAATCGTTGTAATAGCCTCAAATGTGTCCCTTAATTCCATGGTTCGTGGAACATCCTTATCTGCGGAGTGAGTTTTGTCAGAAACGGATGCTCTTGGAAGGAGGAGGAGGCCTCTGTGCTCCGTGGGAAGAACGAGAGGCAACTGCTCAGCGCGGAGTCATCGGCAGTAACAACACAGCAAGTGGTCCAGATGGGATATCACCCATTGCTAAAACGTACTGCTCACAGCATATCCATTTGCCCTGGCCAGTCCTGGCTAAATCGTTGAAATTCCCGCAAACGCACCTCGTAAATGCGCATAAAATTGAGGGCATAAACAAACGGTAGCGACAGTTGCCATTGATATTGCAGTTCGTGCACAATTCTGTAACCTGGTACAACACGTAAATTAATGCCGGCCGTTGGTAACCTTTTGTTTAAAATTCAGGGAACTTGTTACTCATGAGCAAAACCCTCTCGGTATGCAGATAAAGCTATTCCACGAAGGTTGCATTTACACTGTACGTTTGCGGCAATTCCAACGAATTAGGTCCTACGTGGGTTTGGGAGCATTCATTCGGACATGCCCCCCCCCCTTTCTAGGAGCACTCCTGAAACAGGAGTGCTCCTGGAATGAGGGGGAGGCCTCTGAGCTCGGGGGGGAAGAACGAGTATAAAAGGGCCACCGCTCAGCCTGGAGTCATCGGCAGCGACAACAACTAAATCTCACAGCACAAGGAGGACAAAGGAGAGCCGTTTCCACGATACTCTGTCGACAACTTGAAGACTATCGCACTCATTCAGCAGTTACGACCACGCACCATGTATCCAGCTGGACTCGCGCTGTCAGCCATTCTCGTGTTGGGGCTCATGTGCACGGCCTCTGCTCGTTCCCTTTACACTGAGGAAGCCATGGCTGATGACGCTGGGGCTCCTTCTAATTACCGGCCGCCTATGTATTACCAGCCGTTCGCGTCTGTGAGAGCTCAAGACGCAGAGGCACGTTCGCCCATGTATTACCCGCAGTACCCTCGGGAGTTGGTGGAGGTACAGCAGCAACAGTGTATGGGAGACCGCGTGCCCGTGAATGTTCCATTCGTCAACGTGGACGTTTGCTCTGTGACGCCTAACCAATGTGGATGGGTAAAGGTGGATGTTGGCGGTACTAATTTCCTGGGTATCAGCCTCGGTGCAAGGGTGACTGTGGATGTCCGAGTCTGTGACCGTGAGTGTTTTACGTAGCACATCGTATGATTTTCTAGGCTTACTATATGCATACATGCGTTAAGGCATTACAACTGAACAACTCGCGAGCTGACAACTTAAATCTTTCCCTCCACAGGAAATGGTAATCTGTGCTACAGGCCCATTGCAAATGACTGTTCTCGAGTCAGTCCTCTGGCACTTAAAGTCCCAATCACAGTTCCAGTACCTAAGGGAAACGTAGCTGTGGATGTCTACGTGCAGGCCTTTCCCACTGATGTGTGTGTTCGGGTTCATCTTCCTCGCTGCCGTTAAGTGCAACGGTACGTATACTGATGTATTCACATTCTACAGTCAAATAGAATGCAAAATAATATAGCGACGTAAAGTATAATTGTATGGTATATATACCTGTTACGTGGTAGCATCAAAAGTTCCTGAATGTATTTACCATTTGTACAGGTGTTGATGACGTGGAAATGACAGTATACAGTAGTAAGGAATCCCTATGTAGAGACAGTCACTAGCCGATTACATATAGTATTATAGTATCCAACTACATACATTGGAACTCTTTTCTTGTAAGGTATCTGCATATTTTATAGGCCACTATAGGACAGTAGCTGTGCTGTGTTTGGACTCTGGAGTTGTATTTGCTACTGAAAAATATGTTTTAAAGGTCAACGAATTTTGCCAATGCATGCTGCATCTGGCACATGAGGGGGTAGCTGCCCCCCCCACTTTTTATTGCCAACAATTTCTTGCTATTAGCAATGCCTCTGCATAGGCAGATGACACTATTTATTTCAATAAATGTATAGCGTGCGTACTAAATTATGCTTTCACCATTGATACGCAATACAAGAAAATGTGGTCTTTAGTTTTTGCCCCCCCACATTTTTAGTGCCTGCTACCCCTCTGCATTGTGCATGCATGTGGAAGGGAAGAGGCTTTCTCAGCAATTTACTACATTAGTTAGTACTTACAGAAGAATGCTTGAGTATTAGCAACTTTTGTGAACTACTGTTACAATAATGAACAACAACTGAATTATGAGTATCATTAATCAGGAAAATCTCCAGGTGATGATGGAATCCCACCAGATGTATACAAAGCCTTAAATGAACGACTAATTACCATCCTGTTAAATCAGGTTTTGCGAACTGGTGAATATCCTGCTTCTTGGTCTACTGGAGTTATATGCCCTATTCACAAGGCAGGTGGCAAATGGGACCCTAATAATTATAGAGGAATAACACTACTCAACTGTATTGGAAAGCTCTTCACTACTGTGCTATTCAACAGACTTAATGACTGGGCTGAAATGAGAGGTCTATAGCTACTACCTGAAACACAATTTGGATTTCGGAAGAATCGGAGAACACCAGATTGTTTGTTCATCCTTAACAGTCTCATTCAAAGTGCAAAGTTGCAAAAGAGAGCTCTCTTTGCCTGTTTTGTGGATTTCAGTAAAGCTTTTGATAATGTGAATCACAATTTATTATGGAATAAACTGGTTGCATTAGGAATAAGTCAGCAGTGCCTTAACGTAATCAAATCAATGTATCTCCAGGCTGTATCGAGAGTCAGAGTGTCCAGGTGTGAGAGTACAGAGCCATTTCCAAGTCAGAAAGGTGTGAGACAAGGATGCAACCTTAGCCCACTACTCTTCAGCCTATTCATAAGTGATCTGGAGTCAGACATTTTGGGCAACCATGATGGAGCTCAATTAAATGATATGTTTTTAAGTATATTAATGTTTGCAGATGATGTTTTGCTATTGTCTCCAAGTGCAAATGGTTTGAGAAAACACCTGAGCTCCCTGCAAACATTCTGTCACAAGTGGAACCTAATAATCAATACTGAGAAAACTAAGATTTGCATATTTGGTAACAATCATGATAAATTGCCATTCTTCTGGGAAGGTATCCCACTGGAGAGAGTGAGTGCATACAAGTATCTGGGAGTGTGGGTAACATCAAATGGGGAATTCAGGACAGCTAAAAGACATCTTAGTAATCAAGGAAAAAAGGCAGTTTTTTCCCTTAAATCAGCACTCTCCAAGCTGCTCTACCCTCCAGTCCCAGTGGCCTTAACATTTTATGATGTAATGATTGTACCCATTCTATTTTATGGTTGTGAGTTATGGGGGTTTCATGAGGGCAAGATTTGGAGAGAGTTGAAGACCACTACCTTAAGTTTGTTCTTTACCTCCCACCTAATGCAACTACAGCAGCTATTCGAGGTGAACTTGGTGAACTACCTATCCATCTGTTATGGAAAGAGAGGATTTTGAGATACTGGAACAGACTCTGCTCAGAGGATGCTCCAGTACTACTCAGACATGCAATTCTTCATCTAAAGCACTTGCTTGAAAAAGGCAAACAATGTTGGCTAACCAAGGTGCAAGCAATATTTGAGGGGGCAGGTTTTGCTTCTGCCTTTACATATAATGGCTGTGACAAAGAGTTAACCAACTTAATAATGCTACGTTACTGAGACCAGTACATCCAATCCTGGTATCAGAAGCTCCATAGAACAACTAGTACAAGAGGAAGTGGTAGAAATAAGTTAAGAACCTATCAACTTTTTAAAAGAAAGTTTGAGCAGGAACCATATTTATCTATCGTGGCAAATGTAAAGCATAGAGTGGCCCTCACTCGATTAAGACTAAGCTGCCATCGCCTTGAAATTGAAGTCGGCAGGTATCATAAGCCAACACCTACTCCTGTACCCCTTCGGCTGTGTCGGAGATGCCAGATGGTGGAAGATGAGATACACTTCATTTGTGTGTGTCCCAGATTCTCGACATTACGTCGGGAACTTTTTGCAATGGTTCATGCTTATTATCCGCCTTTCCAGTGGCTCAGCACAACTGACAAGTTCATATATCTGCTAACATCCACAAATGTGCACATTCTATGTGAACTATCTGCTTTTGTGTATAAGTCATTTAAATTGCATTTGTGTACCACTGCATGGCAAATAAGCCACCCCGGCTTCCGTTGTCAATAAAAGTATTATTATTATTATTATTATTATTAATATTTTTATTGAACAATTGGAAGATTGAAAGTGGGAATCAGCAACGGTCCTTGGGTGGGTCAGCTATTACACTGCTTCACATTCATTAACATTAATTATGCCTGCTTATGTAAAGTCTGGCACTCCGCATTCAAGCAGATCAGGTTACAAGAATTGTAATCTCTGCTGATCATGTTACTAGTCAGGAACTGTGATCTCTGTAGATCAGGTTACTCTTGACAACTGGTTGCCATATTGCTGCAGTAACTTTCACACAGCTACAGACTTCGTAACAGCAGCACCATGCTTCAGGAACAAAGGAGTACATGCGAAAAAATTAGGTCTGGAACACCGTCAATTATATTTGATAAGAATATAGGCTGGATATGACATTACAGCTGTTACAGTATGCAGAGCAAAATGTAGATGGAGTACACATGTATGGTTTTGATTTTGAATTCACTATGATAGTGGTACATCAGAGTCCGTAGAAGGGATGGCGCCAACACGCCCATGGTGCGCGTGCATAGGTTTAAACACGGGCGAATACTCCCGTTCTAAACCTTTCTGGGCGCTTAGCTATCCTATTCCAGTGTTTCTGTATCCAACGATACCCTCTAAAGGCTAAAAGACGTCGCTAGACTTACTGAAAAGAAGCAGTGATCGTTCGTTCCATTTTTTTTCTTCAAGTGGCTGAAGATGTCACCGTGATTCTCGTACGAATCTCCTCCATTTCTGTGTGCGTAGTGCCTTTGCTAACAGAATGTTTTTACCTTTCCAATCCTGGTGATCAGAAACTAGAAGCCCCAGACACTTCTCTACTCTTGGAGTACGTGAGGGCTGGTCACGCGAAACCACGCCTATAAATTTTTCGTTCGCCCGAGCGTTCGCGGCTACTGTAGTTTTCTCTATGCCTGATATGAGTTTGTATGAGCCGTATCTTAATTCACTGTACTATTGTACAACAAATATTGATGCTAGTTTTACGAGTTACATACACGACGTGTGGACGCTGTACTTTATAGCCGGGCTAACTAGTGTCTCTAGTGTGCCTCAGCCCCACCCACTAAGTGGTGGTCCCCTTGTTCCCTTACTCTGACACACAGCAAAAGCTGCTGTGGTTACTATTTGTTTGCTAGCGTCTGCAAGGAGTCTGCAAGAACTAGTCTGGCGTAGCCTGACCACACCCTTCTAATCGCGCACACGCGGTTAGAAGGGTGTGGTCAGGCTACGCCGGACTATGCAAGAACCGCGTCTGCCTTTGTGTATTTTGTACAGCAAAGAACAAGTATAAAGGAATGGCAGCGCCATAAAACCATGAAAACTAGTCAGACAGGGTACACTAGGACTACACAATTAATCTAATTTCTACATCTTTTTAATTGCACAATGCATTTTGTACCTGTCATCTCATGACATATTGAAGTCAGTCGCAGCTAGAAATTTCCAAGTGATATAGAAGACAGGCTGGACTATGTTGGTGCCAAGATTGTTGCAAAAATCTTTGATAATCATATATTATTCACAAAGTTTCGGCCAGGCCAGGAAAGACAGGGGCCGAAACGTTGTTTATTATAATTTATCAAAAGATTGTCAATGTTGTGTATAAAGATTTTGGCACCAACATATTTCAGCCCCATCTTGTGGGTCTAAGTCTCCTGCCATATGTGTGAGGTAAAGTTATAGTCACGGATTGAAGCAAAAATTGTCAGGCGTTATCAGCAACGTCTCCTGCTTCAGGTATTACTTACCAACCATCAGTGGAAGTAAAAGATTGCCTGAATTAAACTTTCAGCCTTGTTGCGTGTTCTTGAACTCCCTTGATCTTTATCACACTCCCATAATTCTAGCATTAATTTTACTTTATACTACAATCATGTAGGCCTACTATAATCGATTAGCAATAACCTCTCGCATTCAATTAAATTAACACTGTGATCACTATTTCACTGCTTTCTTCCCTATATGGTACCCCTAACCTATATACCATGCACTGCATTGTTTACACGCAATCCCCATCTTACTATACTAATCTCTTGTATGATAGCATACAGCCAATTTTGTTGGTGTTATATATGAATAAATACTTTACTGTATTTCACACTATGTGCTATTGTTTCACATAAATACACATTTGAATCCTAACTGTCATAGCATGATATATTACTACCTAAAAGTTACCAATACCAGCTAAAACTCTAATCTCCTCGTACACCAGCCAAAATGTTAGTGACCATGGAGCCTGAGGAGAGAGATAGCACATAGTATTGCACATTAGAACTACTAACAAACTACGTGGAAGCATGCAGACACACCAAAGAAAATGAGCTACTGCTTTGAAATTGTTCATTGATGAGGAATGCAATATTGAAAATAGGAGCTATAAATGTCATTGGTGCACCTGGAGATAAGTAGCTGCCTTCCTATAAACAAGGAGTTGCACTATGAGTGATGGGAATGGTGAAACTGCTGGAAAAAATGACCTTCTTGAGTATGAACTCATCACTCTTTTGTGTTTACATTCTTAAGTGCAGTGCTGCAGCACACTCACATTATAACACTATATTTTGAAATAGGCAGTTCTTAGCCAATATAATATGGAGGAGTCAGGTTACAAAGTAAGCATGGTAGGAACACTGTACACAAAGGAAAGCACTGGTGCTAAATTTACACTCAGTAACCAAGTATTTGGTAATATTGATACATGAATGAGGAATAGAAATATACCATTCTAGACCAAGTTGGAATGAAGCCTTTGTAAAGAGCAAAGACTCCTTCTTGTCTGACCTGTAGAGAGAGAACAAACATATACCATAGTTGAAATCATAATATTCACAAACACAGGCAACTAGAGCAGTGTGCTTCACTGACTGTTGAGACCAAGCAGTCCATAGTAGAGGAGTAGTAGAGTCCTCTTCCATTTTCATAAGGTTGGCTCATCATTCTCGTCTTTACCACATCTGCTGGTGTCCCCATGGTAGCAGATACTAGACCTGAAGCCCCGCTACATGTGTGTCAACATTCATACACGGTAGCAGTTGAACAGGAGCACTGAACCGAGACACAAATCTCTAAGCCTATATAATACAAACACTGTTTATTACCTACCTTGACATAGCATGGGTAATGGCATTATCCTTTAAATTAGTGTTTCTGAGTATTGCTTGTTTCACTGTGTCATATGTAGTAAGATCTATGGGTAAGAAATTTCACTCATGAAAGAAGATAATCTATACCCTACCCAACTCTACACTATAAACCTTAGTATACTCCCTCTACTCTCTTCTGCTATTACATATAATATGTATCAACATAGCCTATGTCAGAGAGGTGGCACACTCTCTATGCAGGGATAGCACTACCATGACTATAGAGCTTTCTACATTCGTGAACACCAACATACTTAGCATCATATGTAATTATTGGTCTATCTTTTGAATTATATAACCCAAGTATGAAATGTGTTGCTACATTTCACTTTCATATCTTTTTCTTACAATTACAATTTTGAGTTCCAGCACTGCAAAAATTTGGTTCATTATATTTTCTAGCACAGCTGAAGTGCAGAGTGATTGAAACACTAATGTCCGCTATTATTGTGCAAAGAGAGTGAGACAACTATAATTATTGTCATGCAGATGTAGCAATTTCAGGCCAGGAAGCAAAGAAAGAAAAGGTAGGCAGTGCAGTATCCACAAGAAGGTAAAACATAAAACCATCCCTCCACCTCTTGATGAAAATGAATTGTACAAGAATGTTCCTACCTCCAAGGCACACTAGAGCAGCTCTCTGGCAGTTTGGTGCCCAGCCACTCCACAACCCCCTCACACCCTCTGAACGCACAATGGAGCGAAATGCATCCCATGTGCCACGGTACCTGGGAGAGAGGGTGAGGTCATGATAGGCTTGTGGAACTCACTTCTTTCTGTTGTGTAGTAACTGTTCCCCTCCTTCCCAATCTTATTGCCTCTATATCCAATGATCTTTCTACCTATTCCTACAGTCAAGCCTGATTATAAAACACTAATAGTGAGTGCATTAGTGCGAGGAAACTAATCCAGGATCTATCTTGCAATGCATGTACATATGTATATACATGTTGGTCACACTCAGGAACGTGAGCTAGTCATGCTCAGAAATGGTTAACTCCACATCTGTGCATGCATGTGTAGTGGCCAGCATGAAGCAAAATACATGTACGTGCATGTACACTTCTTGTGTATTTATGTCTATCACTTTACTACACAGACACTTGTAGTAGACCCCGTCTCTCATCAGGTGCAAGATGGGTAGCAGAACCCTCCCCTGCCTCTCCTTTGTTAGTTTTGGGGTGTGTAACTGACCTTGGAGGGTGACCCTCTAGCACTCGTTTCCCCTCCACTTGCAGTCTGACCTTCACCAGGTCAGTTGGACTAGCCAAAAATTGTCCCCCTGCCCCTGCAATCATACCAGTTGGGATTGCTTTCCTGCATGTGGGAACACAGACTTGCAATGGAGGGCTGTATTATCTAGAAGTGATCTACTGCCTGTAGCAATCCACAAACTGTGGCCAGCAATCTATTAGCTTAGGCTTATGACACTACCTCAGAAATTATCAGGAATGGCTTTCAGATGTAGTGAAATATGCCATAGATAATTACTGTAAATGCATGGCAAGACTCAGCTGTAAGAGGTGTCTGGCTGAGCTACAAAAACGCTCTAAGTGGCACTGATGCTGTTACTGCTCAGAATATGCATATGTACAAGGTGTGTCCATAGTAAATCTACTTACATGAGGGATTGATAATATCTTATATACATGTATTTGAGATGTGTCTGTCTAAATACATGCACATTCAAACTCCAAACACAGGTGCATCGTGCCTTACCAGAGAGGGTATCTTCCTGAACTATCTCTTTTGAATATGTGGTCTCGAATGGCCTCATAAAATGACATCCGGCATCCAGAATAGACTTGCAGGAAGAACAATTAGCAGCCATGCCTCCATTGTACATACAACACACTCACATGTATACACAACTGAGGTGAACTACAGTATACATGAGTAAGTCGAGAACCACAACTCCCTAAGCTGCGAACAGCCCTTAGGCCTAGATGTTAAACAGTCACCCAATGCGCAGGATGCATTTCGGCCAATACCAGGCCTCATCAGCTGTGCTGGGGTGACTGGGAGTGTGGGTATTACATGTCATGCACGTGCAACACAGATGGCTGGCCTTAAGTCTTCATAGTCACACAGCTTGTATGTAACCTTCAGAGTTGCCATCTAGATCTAGCACCCTGCATTTTAGCCTTACTAGTGTGCCTTAGTATGGCTGGCTTGATCCCTCTCCATAATCTCCGGAATCCTTCTTCCCGAACTACATGAAGAAATATTATGCCTCTATACCACTCACACTAGACTTAGCATAATAATTGTGAGTGGGGATGTTTTAAAAGTAACTGACCTATGCCGATGGCAGTACTTATCATTCCTCTGTATGGAGTTGCTGACTGCAATTGGCCTTGCACTTGCAGCCTAGTTTTGGTGATGTCCAGAGGGAAGGTTACTAAAATACAAAGGGAGGAAAGCAGGAAGAAGCAAAAAGGCATAGAGAGAAGGGGGAGGGGAAGGGGGGGGGGGGGGGGGTAAAAAGGCATAGAGAGAAAGGGGGGGGGGGTGGGGGGGGGTGGGGCGGAGGGGGAAGGGAGGGAGGGGGAGTGTAAAGAGGCATAGAGAGAAAGGGGGGGAGGGGAAAAGGGGAGAGGGGAGGGGAAGTGCAAACAATAAACAAAATGAAAGGAGATGACACACAGATACGTGCAGGAGAATAAAGTGAGTGAGATGAAGGGGTGGAAGTTTGGTTGATACAAACAGAGGGAGCATGGAGTAGGGAGTAACGGAAGAGTAGGTGGAGAGAGAGGAAGAGGAGGAATGGGAGAACGAGGGGAGGTAGAAAGGAAAATGAAAGAAAGGATGTGAGAAAGGGAGGAAGAGTAGAGGAGGGTGAGGACAGAGATTGGGTCATAAGATGCGATAGTAGGAAGGAAGGTTATATACAGAAACAGGAACTGACAGAGTCAGAGTGAAGGTTAACATGAACACATTATTACTTGTGTTTGTAAGGAAACAGAAAACAGTTGAAATAGACCTGTGTGCTGCTTCTAGAATGTCTGTATCCACTTGGCTTATCTACTTGTATTCTATCACTTCAGAGTCCTTACCAAACTCTGCAACAGCTGCAGCTGATATTGTCAGAAGGTATTTCAGAACAAAAGGGTCCTTATCCCTGGGAGAAGGCGCCATACCACTGGATCTGTGCACAGGACAAGCAATACACCATTTGAATTGGTTGACCGTCGGCCGAGCTACACTTCAACGCACGCAGAGTTGCTACACACCTGCAGTTTTCGCTAAGTGGTGGAAGGGTCAAGGGTCAGACATGATGGTGGTTTTGTGGTGGGTGGGGCTAGTTTCCAACCGGAAATCGGGTAGGTCTATAATTATGTAGACCGCGAGTGGTGATGAACCTTACCTCCCACCAGAATAATCTTTGCAAGAACTTTGGGAATAAAACAACCGAGCGAAGAATGAGCTACCAAGCTAGGGGACTTCATTGTCCATTTTAATTTGCTGCTATTCAAAATGTACGCAGCAAATCTATATGTAGAGCTTTTTTGTTATCATGACCCTAGTATTTACGAGGTAAAGTTCCACAGCTACTCGGTTTACACATAGTACGGAGAGTTCCCTTACATGACTGGTGTATCATAGTTACGTATAAACTCCTATAACAGAGAGTCTCACCATTCCACCATGCGGGGATGGAGGGCCAGTTGACCAGGCTAACTCTTCAAAGTAAAATGAGCGTGAGTACGTACTAAGACAAGACTTCCTGATCAGTGACAGGATGTCAGGAATATACATTGACGACTGCTGTGCATCCCACATACCCAAAATGAGTTATTCAGTTCCCGGACTGTATTGCTAATGTTATAGTGAGCATAATTCCACCATGAAGTTTTGTAGTCCTAATTATAAGTTACGTCTGTGATATTGAGTGTCCACACAGGTAATAAAAACATTAAAATAAATAATTTTGACTGATGACATTTTACTAAAAAGTATCAATTCCAGCCAATACTCTGATCTCCTCATACACAATCCAAAAGGTTAACAACCATGGACCCTGCAGTATGGGGATAAGGAAATGAAATGTATGTACATTAGAAGCAGAATCTGATGTTGGTAGTTGTGGAAGGTTTATGAGTATTGCATAATCACCAGTCTTATCCACGTGGGAAAGAAACCTTTGTAGAGAGCAAAGAATCCTTCACCACGAACCTGTATGGAGATGGGAAACAATAATACACCTAAGAGGAGCCTGTGAGAAATTGGAAAATAACATCTACATTAGCAATATTGTTGAGCACTGTATGCATAGTGGTAAGCTCTTACAGTCAAGTGTAAACATTGCAGAGTTGATGGGTAGTGGATTCCTCTACCATTCTCATAACTCTGACTCATCATCCTGGACTTTATCACGTCAGCTGGGGTGCTCAAAATAGAGGCTACCAGACCAGCACATGCACTGCACATGTCAGAGACAGACAGACAGACAGACAGACAGAGAGAGGGTGGGAGAAGAGAGAAACAGCATACTGACAACATAAAAATTGAAACTACGTGAGCATCTACTGTACACTTCAAAAGAAACTAAAAATGGCTTTTGAAAACAAAAGTAGAAGTTTGAAAGTAGATTAAAATTAGATGTATATGAAGGTGTACCTTGACAAAGTATGAGTAGTTGTACCATCTTCAAGCCTAGTGTTTCTGAGTATCATTTGCTTCGCTATGTCATAGGTTGTGAGTCCTGCAGTGGAAAGTGGCATAGTTGAGACATAATAAGGTGTAGCTCAGCATGTCACCAGATATCCCTACCTCCAAGACACACCAGTGCCGCTCTCTGGCAGTTCGGTACCCAACCACTCCACAGTCCTCTTACCCCATCTGATCTCACTATAGCCCGGAATGCGTCCCACATGCCGTGATGCCTATGTCAGAGTAGGGACTCATTATCTCTGTTCTCTCTCTCCCCTACTTTTCCTTCTCCCTCCCTCACTTTGTGGCTAGGAGAGAGGTTGGAAGCACTACTCCTGGCAGGCTTCGCCTCTCAAGCAGGCTTTACCAGGAAAGATTTGTGCCTACAAATCTCCCTGCCTCCCTGCTCTACTTGACCACCTTCTTCATGTCACTAACCTTGGAAGATGGCCCTCTAGCAATCTCTTCCCCTCCACTTGTAGTCTGATCTTCACCAGGTCGGTTGGACTAGCCAAGAACTGCCCCATCACCCCAGCAATCATTGCTGATGGTACTGATTTCCTGTGTCACGGTTGTTGTTCATAGAACATGCAGCAGCAACAACAGTGCAACAGATCACTACTGACAGGCACACTGGTTACTGAAGGTCACCTCACCAGAGTGGAAATCTGCCATTTTTGTCCCGTTTAAAGACATGTTTTCTGATAATCTCATAAAACAGAACTCGAGATGAGTAAACTGTGTGCAGAGAGAAACGAGATTAAGAGAAACCATATGTAACTATGTTTAATGTTCTCTATCATGAATCAAGAACGGTCGTACAAACTAGTACATGTAGTCTCCGTACAATCTATTTGTTAAGATGAAGTCTTTACATGACATTGTACATTCTCACAGCAATGTCTAAAAAGAGCAGGTGGTATTCCTCTCCACAGCTTCAGGAAACCTTCCTCATGGACTGCAACAAGAACACCAAGGATATAACACATACTCAACCTAGTACACTGAATCTTAATCCTTCCTTACCAATGCCCAGGGCTGTCTTTGTCATTCCTCTGTACGGAGCTGTACAGTTTAACTGACCCTGTACCTGTAGTCTGGTCTTTGTGATGTCTAGTGGGAAGGTTACTGGGAGACACAAAGAGGATAGCAACAGAGGAAGAGAGAAGTGAGGAGATATCGAAGGGTATGGACAGCATGTACGGTTCTCAAAACCTTTCGCACTTCTGAACTCCTACTTACACAAGAATTCAGTGTACCATAGCTCACTACTAGTGTTATGTAGCCCACACAATGCCACATTGTTCCCGTTTTGGCTGTGTCTTAACACAAAGTTAAGTCTACATGTACATGTATGTGTCCGTTCATGGCCCAGGGACTTGTGGTTCTTGATCTATTCCTGTGCGTGGACCTACCAAATTCTGCCACATCAGAAGCTGAAACAGTCAGGAGATACCTCAGGGTATAGTTGGCAGTTTGTTGCTTTGTGGAGACCCCCATATTCTCTCAGCTGACTGAGCCGAGGGGAGGATCAGTGTCAAGAGGGAGAGAGAGAGAGAGAGAGAGAGAGAGAGAGAAAGAGAGAGATTGATCATTCATTGGCACTTGTAGACTGTTGATCAATTAACGTGTAACTACAGAATGGGAGGATGCACTCCAGCTCAAGTTGAGGCATCGTCGCAAATACATAGGCGTATGTGAGGCATAAATATTGGAGAGCACAAAGCCTTTAAGCACTTTTGGGGAGGAGCTTATGATTATGTCAACAAGAGTCAGGCCTAAAATATTGGGGGGGCTCTGCCCCCTGCAGAAAAATATTGAGGGGGGCTCCAGCCCCCCAGCCCCCCTTCCTACGCCTATGAAATATTAATAGTCTTCAGTTGTCACGTGCTAACATGCATTGTGACGTAACGGCATTGTTTCCTGAGGTCCATGCTTTTAAGTTATATCTTAATTAACTGGCTGATGCTGCATTGAGTCACTACTAAAATGATTTCTATCACAACACAACAAACACAGTTAAATCGTCTTACCAAGACGATCTCGCGTACTGCGTGAACGTCTAGGAACGCTGTCATACAGCGTTCCAGCTCGCGAAGAACAGCCGAGTCTCGCGATCAGCAGGAGCCTGTGAATATTGACAAAATTTGGAACCACATACACGCGTTCCTCAGTGAGGCGTGAAAGTGTCTGGGAATGAGACTCTACTTTCGCGTGTGCGCGATTAGAAGGGTGTGGTCAGGCTACGCCTCCACAGGCACAGTACCCTCCCAGGCTTTCCCCCCTAGCGCACGCGTAGAGAGCCTGGGAACGAGGCTACAGGGACAGTATAATCAGACGTGCATAGACTGACGTATTGGTATTCATAAATGTACCTAAGCATGTATGCCAATCAGCGATGCTCCACAGTATGAAGGATGGCTTCACCTTATGAACCAGTCGTGTGGGTGTGGCTGCGCTACTGACGATTTGAACTCACAGCGCTGGCAACAGCACGACTAGTACTAGCCATTTCATATTGCGACACAACCACTCCTCTACCCATTCTGCAATCACAAATACGGTAATGATTATTTGGGCTGGCAAAATTGCTAAATTGGCACCATTAAGAAACTGCATAGATAGGTAGATCAACCTTGTGGTCGTCATTCGGTTTCAAGGCCAGAGAAATAGACGATTGATGTTGGATGTAACGTATAATCGCGCATTTAGGCTCGATTGTCCTCAATTCCGATAATCCACACCGCAGCTCGTTGACACGTCGACGCATCCCATTATATAAACTCCCGCCCACGCAGTCGCTCATGGCCTTTGTTCCCTGTGACGGAAAGTCACCTCTTCTAGGCCAAGCCTGCGCGATCGGATGATCGCATCACGTGCAAAATGCCCACTTAAGTAAGCGCGTGACACAAATACACATGGAAAGGTCACTCCCTTACTGCCGAAGTGCTGTAGAACTGTAGATTACTAGAGTACCACAACAGAAATCTCCATTACGGCTACAAAGCTGGGAAGGCTGAAGCAGTTACCTTTTACGACCCAAAGTTACACCTGAGGTAAGTATTCTGATACATTTTGATGCAGATACGTGCGTGTTGCACGGCTGCTGGCTATGCTGTGACTCCTTCCGAGTCTGTAATGACGGTGGGATAGTCGTGGGGGGAGAATTGCGAGATTAGGAAGGGGCTGCACTAGTGCCTCTCTCTCCTCATTGCTGCGTGCAGTGAAATAACGTTGCCAATACCATTATATGCCACTAGTAATGTACGGCACAACTAGTAAAATAGCGGTCTTCAAAGAACATAGTATGTATACAGTATAATAATATGTGTGCAAAGCACAACAAGGGGAACAAAGAGATGGTGCTGCCAACGCATCAATACGAGTATTGACAACCCACCCACTGTATGGTACATATTACAGTTGGCTACTGCATACATAGCTGGCTACTTCATATTCTGAGGTCGTTTTGTACCCTTTCTCCACCGACCATCTTCATCCCACACCCTGCACTGTAGGGTTGGCTACTGCTTATTCCGTAGTACCTTATACCCTCTGTCTCCCTTTCCTCACTTCATACATATCCCCCCCTCCATCCCCCCTCCCTCCTTGTCCTCCTGTGCTCCTTCCTCCACCCCAAATCCTCCTCCTCTTCATCTTTCCTCTTGTGCCCCTCAGTCCTCTTAGCCTGCATTCCTTTGGGTTCTCCTCTGCTCCTTCTAATTAACAATCACATTGAAAAACTGATGGCACACATGTGTGGGACTGTACTCTGACCTCACAGTTGTATGGAGTGACCTTCTCCATGGCTTCCAAGGTGGTTGCTTCCTAATATGCACAGCTTTGTAGTTGGGGAGTTGTTCTCCCTATAGGAGTACCATTATCATGCATCAATTGTATGGTCCTCTTAAATTAAAATCGGTCCAAACTCTGTACTGAAATGTGTATAATATGTACATATAGTGGAACCGTATAACTAATCATTTCTTAGTCCTCTAGAGACCACTGATTAGCCTTGTTCCAAGGCTCTCCCCCCTAGCGCACGTGTATGACCTTTGCCTGGGAACAAGGTTAACCATTGATATGGATCATGAATTGTGTGATCCCATGTCCATGATGCTACTCAGCATTCTTTTTCAAAACATGAAACCATACTGCGTCATACGGTGTGCAATAAGTAATACTTGTGGATCTATGGTTGGTAGCCTCAGCATTTCACAAGCCTTTCATGTCTAGTGCACTGTAGCTCAAAGAAGTGATGGCAAATAACAGGCTAAAATGCTTAAGTGGTTGCTAGAGTGGATAGCCAACCAAATGCTAGGAAAATGGCTCTTCAGACTCCCTCCCTGCACGGAACACAGGCATTATGGACAATGCTAAATGGAAACACGCGTCCTTGTGAATGGAGTACTAGTAGAAATCTAGCTGCTATGGTTACCAGCTAAGACCTACTCTCACACTACACACACATACACCTAAGTTTATATAGATGGATAATTAGTTCCGCTTAAGCAAGCTGGTTCGCCTGGTCGAGGTACCAGGCTTCCTGCATGCTATTCATGAACTAGGGCCCGAGTTGGATAAACTCCTGGAGTCAGGCCTGGTGCTTACAGGAGCACAGCTATTGACTGTAAAGTCCTACCTACCTGGCCCTTGGTATGTAAGACAGCCTGCAATGTCTTCAGCCAAAGCAACATACGTAGGTCCCCAATGTACACCCTGATTATAGTGTATTACATTAGGATGAATTGTATCTGGATTCAGTACATTCATATACTGGTAGTCTCAGACCAACTGATCCCTTCCCTAATATCAGGAGCTTATGAGTGGTGAGGCCGGCTTTGCCGCTCATAAGCTCCTGATATTAGGGAATGAATCTTTCTTGACCACACAAGAATGAAGAAATGTTGGTCCACTTTGTCATGAACATGTTGAGATGTGGAAGGAAAAATAGCTGTGTGTGTGTGTGTGTGTGTGCTCGTGTGTGTGTGTGTGTGTGTGTGTGTGTGTGTGTGTGTGTGTGTGTGTGTGTGTGTGTGTGTGTGTGTGTGTGTGTGTGTGTGTGCATGGGTGGGCAACCTTTCACTTCCTCTCTCTCTCCCTCCCTCCGTCCCTCTTTTCCTGCAGGCAACTGTGTACAACTCACTACCTGTACCAATATGACGTACTATCTTCTGCATCCATTTGAATTTCTTGATCGTATAGAGAGCCAGTTTGATGACAAGAAAGCAATTCCATGGATGACTAAGCGATGGCACTGGTCCTTCTACTTCTCTGCTCTCTACCTTTTCCTTGTTTGGTATGGGCAGCGCTTCATGAAGAATCGGAAGCCAATGGACCTTCGCCGTGCTCTGTGCATGTGGAGCACTCTCCTTTGTGCCTTCAGTTTCTTTGCTGTGTTCAGAGGCACACGCCATGCAAGCCAAATGGTGTACTATGGTGGGTGGAATCATGCACTTTGTGATCTGTGGGCCTACACTGGCAGTAACGGCGCGGGCCTATGGTCATTCCTCTTTCCCTTTTCCAAACTGCCAGAATTGGTCGACACAGTCTTCATTGTCTTACGTAAGCAGAAACTCAGTTTCCTCCACGTGTACCACCACTTCAGTGTGTTTATCTACTGCTGGTACAGCTATGCCTATCCGATATCCACTGGGCTCTGGTTTGGCTTTGTTAACTTGATGGTGCATGGGATTATGTACGGTTACTATGCAGTGAAGGCCAGTGGCCGTAGCCCACCACGCTGGATTGCTACCTCTATCACAACCATCCAACTCTCACAGATGTTTGTTGGAATGTGGATCAACTATGTTGGGGTGAACGCACTACTCAATGGAAAGACATGCAGGACTTCTTGGTTTGATGTGGGCATATCAGTGTTCTTCTACGTCTCCTATGCCATCTTGTTTGGTAATTTCTTCTACTGGGCATACCTGCACAAGCGTCCACCAAAGAAGGGCAGTGAGAGCAAGTTGAAGGAGCTAAAGAAAGAAGGGGAGCTAGCTTCAAAGCTAAAATCGGAAGTGACCAGTGGACATGTTCAGCTAAATGGGCAGATCTCCAATGGTGTACCCCGTATTCGATAGCTCTTGAACAGCTAACTGTATACTTATTATGTGGCATTGTTCACTGTATACCTATGCACTTAATTTTAAGAGAGATTAATGCCATTTCATCTATAATGTGACAACATTTCTGTTGATGTTTATTTTCACTTCTTGTCTTTCTTGTTGCATTGTACACATTGTGAGAATTTTAGGTGATGAATTGATCATTCACCGATTTGTGGCAGCAAAATATCTAGCCTTTGCCTCTGTACTAACTTGCTATACTAGTATCATGTTCATGTGGGGATGTGAATATAGAAGTGCAGGTATTTTGTAATGTGGTTCAGCTGAACACTAGCCCATGTAACCACATGTAGTATGATTGATAAGTGGTATGACAGCAGCTAGGGTGAGTTATGAATTGCATTGTGCACTAAGGTGACCTGTTGGCCCTGAAAAGGAATGTTATCGTGTCACCTGAACTAGGCATTGCTAATTGCCTTTGTGGGACCAGGCCTGCAGTCTGGTGATCTTGCCTCGTGCATGGTATGCACATGGTATGTGGGATGATACTACTGTATGATCTATGTCAATTACAAACCATCCAAATAACGTCATCAAAATAGTAGAGTTGTCACACACACACTTGTATATGTACATGTAACTAGTTGCCATATAAAAGAATTGCCTGGTTCATTTTGAGTAAGAGGCATCTTGGGGGATGGGACCAGGCCTGCAGTCTGGTGATCTTGCCTTGTGCATGGTATGCACATGGTATGTGGGATGATACTACTGTATGATCTATGTCAATTACAAACCATTCAAATAACGTCATCAAAATAGTAGAGTTGTCACACACACACTTGTATATGTACATGTAACTAGTTGCCATATAAAAGAATTGCCTGGTTCATTTTGAGTAAGAGGCATCTTGGGGGATGGGAGGGACAGTTTCATTAATGTCTTGTGCCAATCACACCACCCTGACACTTGGGGCCCACCCCATTTGCCCTGTGGATGACTGATCTATTACTTGAGAGGCCATTGCAGAGAACACGTGTATCCATTTCAGGAGTGCTCCCACTATATTGCTCTCCTTCTGCCCGTGGCTTTTTGTCGGATTTCAGTGACTTGCTGAAATAGGTACTCCAAAAGAAGTGAGCAAAGAGTACGAAGTAGCTGAAGTACATGGCAGAAGACAAGTACAGAAACGAGTACGTGGTTCTGTCACATTTCCAGTTGGAGTCTTGGGCCATTCTAACGTAGATATATAGATTGATGTACACCCCCAGGACCATCTGCAGGATCTGCAACACTGTGATGATCATGTTTACCCATATCGGCGGACGGAACCGGCCCGATGCACGAACAGCATAGTACAGGTACATAATGGAATGAACAAAGTAGTTGAGAGTTATAAACCACTGAGCTGGGTTTGTTTGATAACCATAGTTGTACCAACAGTAGACGAAGACAGTGATGTGGTGATACCAGTGAAGGAATATAAGTCTCTGTTTCCGTGCAATGATAAAGTAGGTGTCAGTAAGCTCTGGTAGCTTGGAGAAGCAAAAGAGGAAAGCCCAGAGACCTGGCCTGCCGGTGGTGAACACATCATCACACACGCTGCTCTCCCATCCGCTGTGAAAGAGGTGAGTAACGTGTCGTACTCCGGAAACCACGAACCCCACCATACTGAACAGGGACAGGGACAGACTCCACATGAAGAGAGGAAAGCGGAGATTGTAACGCTCGCGATGGCGCATGTACCGCTTCAAAGAGAACACACTGACCACGTAGAAAGCAGAAATGTACAGCGAGTAGTGCCAGTAGTTCTGCATGAACGAGACGGCCTTTGCTTTGTCGAACCTCTCCTCGATTTTCAACAGGTAATCCATTTTCGGTTGACCGTACTTAGGAGATACGCTATAGTCACTCAGCTACGTGACCTCGCGCCCACCTTTGTATACAAAAACTGCGGCAGCGGGCACCGGGGTCACCTCTAGGGTGTAGCCATCATTATGAATTTTGACAGCGTTCAGATGGCGATGATTGTGTTTGGCGCTATTGGATGTCGAGTGTAGGCCTGGTACACTGCTTGCGCATGCGTGTCATGAACGGAGTGAATTACGCTGGCCAAGAATACGGAGTGCACGTGAGAACAAGAAGAGATAGCGGGTTTTATAATATGTCTATGTACGCATACCGTTTAGCCGCTTCTGTGTTTGTGCGATAGAGTCGAAGCATTACAGAGCCCTCTTCAGTTCGGGAGTATTGAGCAAGTAAGGTAAGGGCGGAGATTCCCGAACAAACTTTGAACTTGGTCTGATATCTTGCGCTACAACTTTTCTTGTACTTCACTTAAAACGATGCCATTTTCACTAACGGACCTCTGAAGACTTGCGCTTCATACGCTACCTTCTATCGCTGAGGGTTTTACTTCGTTCAAGAGCGGCTGGTAATCCCGAACGCGTGCAACAAAGCTATCGGACGAGAACCATGGACTTTTTGTCGCTGTACTCGGGCTCAAAGAATTGCTAAGGACTGTTTTAGATGTGAGAATAGTAAAATGGACATCTGATGATGATGGAGTGACACAGTTGTACGTGAGGGCATAGATAATATATAAGACGAACAAAAAGCAGCTGTGATTATGGCTGACTACAAGAGTGATAGCAATTTGCTCGGAGAGCAAATTGCAAATCTTCCTGCGTGTAGCGGGTGTTTTCTTGCATGCCATTTGAAAACTCCACAACACGCGTGCGCAGTTTAAAACTTTAACGAACGTGGGCGAGAATCTCTCCGCCTCAGTCTAGATACACGTGCTTCGTGATGGCAGCATATTCTTACGGTTTGCGCTAGTCTAGCTTTAGTGAAATAGAGTACTAAAGGTTTTGAACTTTGGAAGCCCCACCCATTGCTATTCTAGCCGCCTTAGCTCTGGAACCACAGTAGAAAGGGATAGCGCTAAGCGCTGGAGCAGAAGCAAAGGAGACCTGCTCACCTTAGCACCAAAAGCAGTGACGCTTTCGTTTGATGCAAGAGCGCTTAAATAGGCTAACCCGTTCGGGAATCCCCGCCCCTACCTTACCTTCCTGCTCGCATGCTATCTCCTACTTTTCATTTCCGCAGTTGCTTGCAACAAGCAGAAGCTGGGTCCAAGTCAGATTTCAGGCCAGAGAGAGCTAGAGACGTCTTTCTTCAAGCAGAATGCGTCCCAAGGATACTAGCTACCTCTCTTTGCTCAGCACGTTCTAGCCTTGCTTTACTAAAGACAAAACCTACAACAACGTTAACGCAGCATCGAAATCGCTTGTCAGTAAACATTTACTGAATGTTTTGCGTAGTAGACTAGTTTACAAAGTACCCAGATTCCTTCTCCGCACGCGGCCCCCCGCACGTGCTTCCTCCACTCGGCGCGTCCTTGATACGAGGCGCCAGGCTAGGGAAATCAGCAGTCCACCAGCACTTTTTTTGTTTTTTTGTTTTTTTTTTCTATACAAGTGAGATAAGAAGTACAGTACAAAGATATGGGAGGCAACATGTAAATAGCTGTAAGCTAATACAAGACATGAGCCCAGTGCGGTAAGTTATGCTTAAAAACAGAAACAGATGATGATGATCTTATGTCTACTGGTAAAGTATTCCAAACAGTAATAACGCTAGGTACATATGAAAAATAGAAGTAGTTGGTGTGAGAATGGAGTCTGTGAAATACAGATGAATTGTTTCTCTGTGACAAATGCTGGTGTAGATTGAAGATACCTGCTGGAAAAACTATGTTTCCATTAATAATGTTGAACATAGTGATGAGCTTAAGATGTTGACGCCTGACACGAAGAAGAGGTAAATCAAGACAGTGCAGCATGTTATCATAGTCCATGTCCCAGCATTTCAAGCACACTTTACATGCAAACTTTTGCACTGACTCTAACATTTGAATGTTTCTCTTGACATGCGGGTCCCACAGCTGAGCAGCATACTCCAAGTGAGGGCGAATACATGTTATGTATATGGATCGAAGAACAGATGTGCTTGTCCAGAAGTAGAATTGCCTGTACATCATTCCAATTAGCTTTCTTGCCTTTGAGCACACTTGCTGTATGTGCTCAGACCAAGTAAGAGTTTCAGTGACAAGTATGCCCAGGTACTGATAACTCCTAACATGTTCCAGAGCTTCACCATTCAGATGTAGCCCTGAAGATGGTAGTGTAGGCTGTCTCTTTCGTGATGCAATGATGTACTTACATTTAGAAGAGTTCAGTGACAGATATAAGCTTTTAATACAGTTGGAAATGTTATTAATATCTGTCTGTAGGTAGACATAATCATTGGAGCACTTGATGGGCTTCCACAAAAGTATGTCATCAGCATACATTGAGATCAATGTTCCATCAGAGAAGCCAAGATCAGCTACACAATTTATGTATGTCAGAAAGAGCAAGGGACCCAGGACAGATCCCTGTGGGACCCCAGATGGAACAGAAGTAGTGCTGGATGATGTTCCCTCAACAACAACATACTGTTTTCTACAACACAGATATGAGGAGATCCATTGGAGGATGTGTGAGTTAAGCCCAATATCCTTTAGATGCTGAAGTAGAGGAGCATGTGGCACACTGTCAAATGCTTTACGCAAGTCAAAGAATATTAGACACACGTCTGATCCCTTTTCCAACAATTGAAATATTGCATGAAAGGTGGACAGTAAGGCTGTAACTGTTGATCTACTTGGGCAGAATCCCCATTGAGAATCAGATACAAGTCCATTTGCATTAAGATGTTGCCACAGCAGCTTATAAACATGCTTTTCTAGAAGCTTGCTCACTGTAGACAGCAAAGAAATTGGTCTGTAGTTGATAGGATTATCAGATGGTCTGTGAGCCTTAGGTATTGGAACCACAGATGATGTTTTCCATGCCTCAGGTACCTTACCAGATTTTAATGACAGGTTAAACAGATGCGTTACTGTTGGTGTGATAGCTTCCGCTGTACCCTTCAGCATGTATCCAGATATTCCATCAGGTCCAGAAGCTTTTGTGACATCAATAGTGTTTAATAAACAAAAAATGTCATCCTCTACACAAAGGACTTCATTGGATATTGGTGATGAAGGATTTGCCTGGAAAATGTGGATATTAGAAGGAGACAATGGATGAACACTATGATTGAAGTTAGTTGCAAGTGTTAGATTCAATAGAGTAGCTTTCTCAACATTAGATGATGCAACAGTAGATTTCACTCTTAAAGCTGGAATAGCATGGTTGGATGAATTCTTGATATGCTTTACAACTTTCCAAAACTTTTTACTTCCTCCCAAACATGACTTCCTCAAATAGTCTCTCTTCGAAATGCGCAACAGATTCACTACCTCATTCCTAAGTTTCTTGTAACCATCAAAGACTCTAGTTTGTTTTGCCCTTTTGTATGCTGAGTTTCTCTTTTTAATTTTAGTCTGAATGAACTTGTTCATCCATGGAAGGGTGCACTTCTGGGTGATAGTTTTCTTTGGAATGCATTCATTCATTATGGACAAGAATGTTCTCAACCACAACTCCCAGGCCTTGTCAATGTCAGCCTCAGTGTAAAAGAGTGACCAATCAACAGTGTTTATCAGTACATTGGCCCTCTCAAAATCCGCATACTCATATCTCCATATTGTTCTTGTCTTAATGCTTGGGGATGCTATGTTATTCCATAAGAGATAAATACTTATTCCATCATGGTCCGAGTTACTAAAAGGTGCTGTAATGGAACACGATACCAGCAGAGCTGGATTTGAAAGTAGGGCTAGGTCTATAAGTGTTTGATTTCCAGAGGAACTGATGTGTGTTGGACCAGGTACCACCTGCGCCAGTAAAAAACTATCCAATATAGTGAGGAGCTTATAAAAGAGAGGATGCTGCTTGTTTGAAAAATCAACATTGAAGTCCCCAACCAACAAAAATCTTGAAAAAATAGAAATGTCAAGGGTCTCCAGAACAGAATATAAAGAATCTAAAGCATCCGAGTTGTCTGGTGGCCTATACCACACACCAATGTATAACTTGTGGTTGGGATGGTGTGTATTGTGAACTGAGACAAGTAGCAGCTCTAGCTTGTTAGGACCACACAGAATTACATGAGACTCTAACAGATCAGATATGAACAATGCTACACCACCTCCATGTCTGTGCCTATCACATCTTACACAATGGTATCCATGTATGGAGCATTCTGATGGACCAATGTCTTCACATAGCCAACTTTCAGTAATGCACACAATGTCTGGTTTTCTTAAGTCACAGAGAACACGCAATTCATCCAACTTTGGGGTTAAACTTCTTGCATTAAAGTACAATACTTGTAGTTGCTTTTCATTACTGAAATGAGAGCGTACACCCTCCACGGCATGCCTTGGACAATTTAGCACTGAGGGGATTTGATCTCCAGTAGAGGAGACTCTGGATGGGACTCTAAAAAAGAACTGGTTGGGCTAGAAGTGTTAGTGACAACGATGGTTTCACCACCACTGCCTTTATCATTGGCTGACAATGAGTGGACAGGCTCAAATACATCACCATTGTGAGAGCTAATGTGTTGAACAGCAGGCTGTGTATCTGATACCTGTTTATCAGAAGTGGGTGTAGCAGGAACATCAGAGGAGAGGGGAGTAGCTGCATCACAACCATCGAAACGAAATACGGCCTGCAGTTTCCATCCAGTGTGTATAGCAATGGCTTCCCATTTTCGTTCAAGCCTCTCCACATCCGGTTTCTCACCACAAGCCTCTCCACATCCGGTTTCTCACCACACACCACATACCACCATCTCTTTAGTGAACCATCCTGACTGGTCTTGTACTTCCTCTTCACCATGAGGCTATCTGCAAGTGACTTGGATGTAAACTTTCTGATGACAGAGGTGATAACTGAACAGGTAGTAGTTTTCAGGGTCCCCCAAATCTTTCTTGCATTCTCTACTGGCACACCTCTTTCAAATCTGTGCAACCTCCTCCTAACCTCTCCACCACTCCTCCCACCACCACTACCCCCAGACCCACGCCCACTACCAGCACCAGCACCAGCACTACCACGCCCACCTCCACGGCCATCTGCACCAGCCCCACAACCACCACTCCTTACCATACCAGTCACACTGGTCACACCAGTCACACCATCACAGCTGTCACCCTGCATTTCAAATTCACCTCTCCCAACCACACCACCTGACCCAACTCCACCATTCCCACCTCTATTGAACTTGTCTGCATGTTTCCTATGCTTAGCATGCCCACGGTTTGATGCCGTAGCAGCAGCAAACGATGAAGGGAGACCAGCATTGCAACAAGAAGCAACGGAAACTGACAGCTTTTGCACAGTATCTTGCAAGTCATGCATCTTAAATTTCATGGCAGCGATTATGCTCTTAAGCTCATGGACCTCTTCTTTGTGAGCGTGCTGTGTGCATACGAGGCACAAAAATGGTACTCGCTTGGAACCAGGGGTAGGTGCAGTGGCCGTCGCAGAAGTCGCTTTCATTTCTTCGAACTGAAGAACAGAGACACCAGCACAGTAACGGTGAATCGGACCGTTGCACTTGGCAGTACAAAACAAGACATCCTCCTTGTTGTGCACAATCTTCTGACAGCACAAAGCACAGTGTTCTGTCTTTGCTCGCGTCTGAACAGGCACCTGTCCTGCAGGCGTCTTCTGCACACGAGACTGCGTCCTCTTAGGCGGCATCTCCTTGACATTTGCACAATTGGTGTGGGCATATATCTGCTGACTGTTTTGTAGCTGACTATTTTGTAGCTTCACCAGAGCGCTCCAAACGGGCCACAGGTTGTCCAGACAGCACGAGCGTAGGATTTTCACTCGTACGGACTTCACTATTATTATTAATTAGAAGCACGCTCAACAGTTTGTTAATGGCTGCTTTGAACTATTTTCTTCAAGCAGTACATGTACACACTGAACAGGGGGGAGAGAGAGACTCCACATGAAGAAAGGCAGAGATTATAACGCTCGCAATGGCGCATGTAGATTATAACGCTCGCAATGGCGCATGTAGACCTAAGTTTACTGCTCCAAAGAGACTTGACACCCTCTTCAACGGGTAACCTATTTCGTTCCACTGTACCGAAGAAATATACTATACCCAGTGCAATCATGCATGCGCATTGGGTGATTGTTAACGTCTAGGCCCAGTTTTCGATTTATTCATGCAAGCCAGCCGTAATTAATTTCCGTGTGTTTTCCGAAATCACGGCTGGTTAGAAAAACACGGTGCACGCAATGCTACGTGCAGCTTTGTACAATACAGGGGTCACCTCTCTCCAGCGAGCTATGGTGAGCGGAGTTCCTGTGGTCCGGATACCATCTATTTCGCCCGTTTTGTTGAGGCCACTTGCTGAGAAGTAAGAAAAAGAAGAAGAAGAAGAAGAAGAAGAAGAAGAAGAAGAACAACAACAACAACAACAACAACAACAACTACTACAACAAGTAGTGCAACAACAACAACAACAACAACAACAAGTAGTGCAGATGTAAAATCTGTGGCTGGTCTTTCACTGCCCAGGACTCGCCTCTTGGCAACACACGCGCGACGCCATCCGCCGCCAGGAATGTACGACAGAGCGCTAAGGATTTGGGGGGGCGGGGCCTGGGGACGAAGCTAATAAACAGGCGTGGCGAGGCTGAGCAGTGAGTATCTTAGAGCACTTTGCGTAACGATGTTGCTGCCAAAGTGGTGATAAAAGGTCAGTAAAGAGACCTGTGGCCGACGTCTTGGTATGTCTGGATCCTACCGAGTCCTCTTCAGTCAGGGAAGGGAGGAGGAGGAGGAGGAGCAGGGCCAAATTGAGTTGACTACCTTTCCTCTGGAGGGTGGGCATGGAGAGGCGGAGGTCGATGCAGGCTCTGATGGAGAGCCGGTTCTGGAAGCCAGGGAGGACCGCAGGAGCCTCTTAAAACAGGAGGAGAACGGGGTGGTGAGAGACTATGAGGTGGCCTTGAAGCACGTGGGTTTTGGGTTCTTCCACGTCTTACTCTTTTTTGTGAATGGTGTGTCTCTGATGTCAGACGCAGTGGAGATCCTAGCCGTCTCTTTCATCCTCCCAATCCTACGAGAGCGGGAGGAGTTTGGCGCGACAGACTCGCAGAACGCTCTGCTCAGCTCTGTGATCTTCATCGGCATGCTGTTCGGCAGCTACTGCTGTGGTGGGTTTGCGGACGTGGTGGGTCGTCGCCTAGTGCTGCTGCTCTCCCTCACACTCAATGGAGTGTTTGGACTGCTGTCGGCTTTCTCCCCCAACTTCTTCATGTTCCTCATCTGTCGTTTTATCAGTGGGCTAGGGTGAGGAGTGGGTGTGGTTGTGGGTGTGGCTACCTATATGGGTGGGTGCATCAGCATGTACACACATGTAGTAGACATGCATGTACATGTGCACATTCAAGCAGAGTGGACTTTCACTTTCCATTCCTACTTTTCAAGATGAGGACTCTTGTTTTCACGTTTTCACATGCCTTTAAGTTATCATTGCCATGTCCAGAAGTACATGTTTTTGCTATGCATATATAGGCGCAGCAATTACACAATGACAATGTTCAGAGAAGTATAATCACTACCATTTCCTCCCTCTTCTTAACTGTTCCCTCTCCTCCGTCACTCTCTCCACTCCTCTCCCCTCCCCCGTCACTCTCCACTCCTCTCCCTCGTAGTGTTGGCGGCTCTATCCCTGTCATCATACCCTACCTCGCTGAGTTCACCAGTAACAAGTACCGGGGACCCTACCTTGTGTTGCTCTCAGTGTTCTGGACCTCTGGTCGTTTCCTGTGTGGTGGACTAGCCTGGATCCTCCTCCCACAGGCAACAGTCAATATTGCCATCAGCTCCCTCACCATCCGCAGCTGGAGAGTGTACATTGCAGTGGTGGCTCTTCCAGCACTCGTTGGGGCACTGCTGTACTTGCTGCTTCCTGAGAGCCCTAGGTTTCTGCTGGAGGTGAGGGAGAAAGGAGGTGGTCATGAAGGAAGGAGAAAGGGGTCTCTCTCTCTCTCTCTCTCTCTCTCTCTCTCTCCCCCTCTCAGACAGGTAAAGAGCAAAAGGCTCTGAAAGCTCTCCAAATGGCCCATCGCCTCAACCACCTCAAGCAGAGAGGGAAGGAGTTTCCTGTGAAGAGAATCCAGTTGGATGTGGATGAGAATCATAAGCTGTTTGAACTCAGAGGAAAGGGATGTCTTCAAGGACTGAGGGTCTTCACTAGACAAATACGTCAGGCAAGCTCTGCAGTCCTATTCTGAAGATATACAGTACCTGTACCATGTCATGACTCACATTGTGTGTGTACATGTGTGTGTGTGTGTGTGTGTGTGTGTGTGTGTGTGTGTGTGTGTGTGTGTGTGTGTGTGTGTGTGTGTGTGTGTGTGTGTGTGTGTGTGTGTGTGTGTGTGTGTGTGTGTGTGTGTGTGTGTGTGTGTGTGTGTGTGTGTGTGTGTGTGTGTGTGTGCGTGTGTGTGTGTTCGTGTGTGTGTGTGTGTGTGTATTCATTTGTGCGTGGTCTGACTGCAGGTACTGTCCCAGACAGCTGAGCTGTTCCATCGACACCTCTTGCGGCGGACAACCCTCCTCCTCATTATCCTCTTCTGCCTCTCATTTGGGTGAGCCAGGTCATGTGACAGCAAGTGGGTGTGCAATGTACTGTGCATTTTTAAGAGCATCTCTGCATGTCAGTCCTCTTCCTTTTTCTCCTCCTCCTCCTCCTCCTCCTCCTCCTCCTCCTTCTCCTCCTCCTCCTCCTCCTCCTCCTCCTCCTCCTCCTTTCCCCCTCCCCTCAGGTCATATGGGGTGACTCTCTGGTATCCCTCCTACGTGCAGCTGGTCACTGAAGAGCAGGAACACTCTGACTTCAGCACCTTCTGTCGCAGGAACACCTCCTCCCCTGCCCTGCCTGACTACTGTGGCTGTGAGGGAGCCTCTTTCAGTGGACATAACTTCTCTCAGCTCTCCCTGCACAGCTTCAAACTGAGTGGGGCTGAGTTCTCCAGCGTAGCATTCACTGGCGTGACTCTGACACATGTGTCACTGGAGGACTGCAGTTTCAGTGCATGCCAGTTTGAGAACATGACATTCAAATCAGGTAGCTTCCGGAATGTGGTATGGAATGGGGTCACTTTAAGTGATGTCACCTTCTCTGACATCACCTTCTGTAATGGATCAGTGAGTGACATGGAGGGTGGGGGAGGAACAAGTGTGGATGGGGAGGGGGTGAGTGGAGATGGTGAACTGGTGACAGTGCTAGTGGGGGTGAATACCAGTTGTGAGGGTGTGGAGGTGAAGTGTGAGGAGGAGACAAATGATAGAGTATACATGGAGAATTTTTTCATTACTGGTTCAGCAGTGCCAGGCTACGTTTTCACTGCCATCGCTGTATACTTTCTCAAGAGAAACCACTTAACAAGTACGTCACTCTCACCCTCACCTCTTCCTTGTCTCACCTTTTTCTCCCTCCCTCCCTCCCTCCCTCACTCTCTTCCTCCCTCTCTTCCTCCCTCCCTTCCTCCCTCCCTCCCTCCCTCCCTCTCTTCCTCCCTCCCTTCCTCCCTCCATGCTCTCAACCTTACACTCCTCTTCTCACTCCTCAACAAGTCCTCCCCTCATTTCAACTCATTTACAATCACATGTACCACTCTCACCCTCCTCTGTCCCTTCCTTTCCTCCCCCTCCCCACCCCCTCCTTGTGGTCTGTAGCCATGAGTCTGTTAGCTTCCACAGCCTCTGTCTTTGTCCTCTACGTGGTTCACTCGGAGGTGTTTGTCGTGGTCATGCTCTGTGTCTTCACTGCTCTCGCCAACCCTGCCTGGAACGCCACTGGTCTGCTCATTGCAGAGCTCTATCCCACCCACCTCCGGTATGTAGTCACATGACCATCATGTGCTCTGTGTGTGAGTCATTGCCACGCCCCGTATTAGACGGTGCTGACAAGCAAGCTGCAGCCTGCAACCAGAGGAGGTTGGAAGCGATTGTAATGTTGTGTAATAATATTATTGTCACATGACTATAAGAATGCAATAGCTCAGCAGATCGGCTACACAGAGCTTGTGAATAGTGAGCCGAATGATAACCACAGCAATGTACAGTCATGTACATGTACATGCGTGAGAAATCACCTCCTTCCATTGTGTGGTTGAAGATATGCATAGAAATACATGTATATACATGTATAGGAGAGTTCGCTAAAAGTTCTTTCTATATGTACTAAAAAATGGTTTCTGTTTCGTGTACATTCGCTCCATAGACACTGCAACAGTTTACCTTGTCACATGATCTATAACACCACTGCTTCCAACCTCCCCTGGCCTGCAACACAGCCTGTGGGAGACTGGAGGCTCATACATGTACATACAGAGAATTGTGAAGGCTGGCTGTCACCCAGTGGCCATAGTTCAGGTGGTAGAGCACTGACAGCTTAGGTCAGGTGCCCCCAGTTCAATCCCGGGTGGCTGCCAGTTTTTTCACAGTTCTCTAAAAATATTCACGAGCCTTTTCATCATGTACATGTAGGTCTGCTGCCTTTGCAGGCGTGAGCTTTGACTCACAGCCAGAGGTAGTGCAGTGGGTGTGGTGTGTGAATTACATGTAGCAGAGAGTCATGTCACTCTAGATCCATCATGCAGCTACTGGTGTGTGACTCCTGTTTCCCCCTCTCTCTGCAGGTCCACAGCCACTGGGATCCACCTCCTCTCCGCTCGTGTAGGAGCCATTCTCGGCACAAACCTGTTTGGGCTCTTCATTCATGTCAACCCCAGCATCCCCATCCTCCTGGTGGCCTGTGTGCTGCTGGCAGGCACCTGTGCCTCCCTCCCACTGCCTGAAACAACACGTAAAACTCGTCTCCAATGACCTAACTGTATCATATACTGGTCACATGTTTTATCGTCAAATTAGTGGGGCGAGCCTTAGCAAGCTCCACTTAGTCCAATCAATGCCTGCAATGTCTATGAAATTATGTATAATCATTATCTTTATAATTATACTAGTAGAATGCTGAGCATTGTGACGCAAGTGTGAGTGAACCAGGCCAGGGTTGCTACTCATGTTAGGCAACTCTCCACCCTTAGGAGTGCCAGTGGGCATTATAGCTGTTGCAGGTCTGGCTGGACTGAACTACCTGTGTCTGCATGTAGTGTGGCACTGGTGTAGCTTTAGGAAATGGCAGTGTGACAGTATTGTACAAGTGTATATATGTGATAGAAACAATATCTAATGTTACAAAGGTACCCTGAAGATACTATATGTTCGCACTGGTGGTTGTCAGAGGTGCTCCTCTCTATTCTTCCCACAAAAAGTGTGGCCAGCTATGAGACTAGTGCATTGCTGCATGACCCTGCTCCACTTTGTACAATATGTACAGTACAGGGGTCACCTCTCTCTCCTGCAAACTATGTGAGCAGAGTTCCTTTGGTCCAGATTCCATCAACTATTGGATTGTTAAAGGCAGGAAGTGGAGACAATAGAAGGTGTGAAGGGGAGGGTTAGGACTATATATATAGAGAGAGAGCGAGCTGAGGTGAGGCTAGGGCTTAGCAAGGCTTCTTCACCAACCATTCATCCTCATTTGAAGCACAGAGCAATTGTCTATGATGTAAGGCCATTCTATAGCAGCTGAAATTATAGTCCCACACTTGGCAAGTTTGTCTGATAATTTTATGTACACAAGGTACTGTACAAAAACGTTCCAGGTATAAATCTCAATGTCTGTGATTCAATCCACCTTCTTCTCTACTTCTGCAATTTTCCTTTTCTTTTGCCTGAGATAAGCTTGGTAATAGAAGTTGGAAAACAGAGCCAACAGTGCCAGAGGATAGAGGAAGGAGTAGATGCAGTACTTATAGTGCAAGTATCCCCATACTCCCTGCAGGGTGGCAACCAGAAATTGAAACATCTGTAGCTGTGTGATCCTCTTCTTGAAGCTGAAATCCTTGAGAGGGAAGAGTGCAGTGAGGCCGTAGTATCCATACATGACAACATGTACAAATGAGTTGAGGGAGCCAATGATCAGAAAGGCCGGCCAGCATGCATGGTGGTAGGCATAGTCGGCTAAAATTGGAACAGAGGCGTGGTGAAATACGTGGAGGAATGAAATCTGTTTGCTCCTGTGTCGTAAGACCATGAAAACTGTGTCCAGGAGTTCGTACCACTTTGACATCCAGATCACAAAGATTGCATGCTTCAACGTCCCCTCCTTGTCTTCAGTGCTAAATACATCGTTATCTTCCTTGAAGGCCATCAAAAAACTAGCGAGGGAGTAGAGGCTGAAGGCCGAGCAGATGAAGCTGTGCAGCGCCAGGGGTTGTCGGAGGTCAAAGGGTCGGAAGAGCTTCATGAGGTGAGGTGCGGAGAAGCACATGAGCAGGTAGAGACCCACCACAGGAGCACTGGGGCACGTGGCGAAGATGTACAGCACGCGGACATAGCGCTCCATGTCTAGGCGTGTGGTAGGGGATGGAGTGTGCAGGCACCACGGTAAATCAGCAAACGAAGTCTCGACCCCGCAGTCGTAACTCACTCAGCCACGCCAGCACAGTACAAAGTCCACAATAAATACAGTACAGCTGCGTGCGCCGCCAGTCACGGGCGCGCGCCGCTAGCGCAGCTCCGAGATCCGGCCGGCTCTAGCTCCCCTTCATTTCTGTCAAGCCATCTTCCTTCGTTACCAAGAACTAGGATTCTTACTGCCACAGAACTTTTGCTTACGTGCTCACACCCCAAAACTCTTATTTTCTTCTTGGAATAAAAAGCACAACAGTTGAGAAGGTACCCAGTAGTACCCACTAATTGGACAAGATTGTCCTTAGTAAATGGGTCTCCTCCTTCCTCATTTCACGTGTCAAAATTGGCATTTGGTGTAGGAATAGTACTTTTAAGGTGTTGGTATCATAGGGTGCCCTGCTAAGAAAGGTTCCACTGTCTTTTCAAACGGGCCATTGAAATACCAGCCAACATGCTCCAATGAGTACCATGCACCAATGAAGTCATGTCTGTAAATATTTGCAGTGAGGAAACCACTGCCAGTTGTGGGTCTTCTTGCCACAGTCACACAAGATGGGCTGTATACCATATGGCACTTATATTTCGCGGGTCTAAATTTTCGCAAAAAGCTGTAGGCTAGGGCTGGGACGATCTCAAGCAACAAATTGCAGTGAGAATGGTGTCAGCAGTGAGAGAGTGGTTCCAGCAGTGCGAGAGTGATGCCAGCAGTGTGAGAGTGATGCCAGCAGTGTGAGAATGGTGCCAGCAGTGTGAGAGTGGTGCCAGCAGTGTGAGAATGGTGCTAGCAGTGTGAGAGTGGTGCCAGCAGTGTGAGAGTGATACCAGCAGTATGAGTGTGAGAGTGGTGCCAGCAGTGTGAGAGTGATGTTAGTAGACATGTTCAGTTGATAAAGAGGAGAGGAGGTGGGAGAGGGAAGGAGGGAGCGGGACTAGTGAGAGTATGAGGTGTGAGGGGTGTGGGTGTTGTTGCTCAAGTAATGCTCAGAATAACACTGGTGGGAGCATTGAGAACACTAAGAAGCTAACAAAGGAGCTGGAGGCAAGGAGGCAGGTGACAACCAGTGCCTCTCCCACAATACTTTACCTTCTTATCTACTCTTCAAGATGAAGTGCAATAAGCTGGGCTCTATGGCTTAATCTGACAGTACTAGAAGGAAACTACTACATGTACAATGTCATGTAAGGGAGGATAGTACAGTTGTAACAAGGGCCTTAGAGGCTGCGTACACCTCGGAAAGGATGTGGCTGAGGGTAAACACTTCAATCACTGGTCTGACCTTGTACCACCACTTATAAAATTATAGGACTGAACTGAGGTACAAGTAGTCTACCTGCCAGATAGGACAGAGAATTCAGTTGCTGGTTGTATTCCTGGGATCACCAATTCCTCTACAACTTGCAATTGTCTCACACCCATCTGCACAGGAACACACATCAGCGCATACTGCAGTGAACAGCCCACCAGTGCCTGCTGCAACTCCTTGAACATGACAACCACACTACTGAAGTCAGCCAGGCAGCTCTGAGGAGACAGAAGACCTCACCACTCCACACCACACCACACCACACCACACCACACCACACCACACCACACCACACTACACCACACCTCACCACACCACACCACACTACACCACACCTCACCACACCACACCACACCACACCACACCACACCACACCTTACCACACCACCCCACACCACACCACACCGCACCACACCGCACCACACCACACCACACCACACTACACCACACCACACCACGCTACCCCTCCCTATCCCTTTATCCAAGCTGGGAGGTAGACTTTGTACCTCTGCCCTGTCCAAATGTTAAATCCACTGCCCTTGTTACGACTATACTCTCCCTAGTTAGCAGGCTGACCTTGTACTCCTTTTCTGTCCTAATTTTAAAAGTGGAGGTACAAGGTTCGCATGCCAGACTAACCTTTGACCCTACCCTCACTTTCCTGCAGGAGGACTATGTTTGATCCATTTGTACAGCAGCTGCTGTCCACTGTTGAGTGCTGTCCACTGTTGAGACCAAGCTCACTGTGGTATACGTATAGCTCCTGCTCTCTTAATTGACTTTCTTTTTGACCTCATGCCCTCCCTCTTTCCTCCCTCACTTCTCCCTAGCTACCCCCCAGAGTGCTTGCTTCACTCCTGTATTCAAGCATGTATTTCTCAGAGATCACTTCTGAGGTGACTGTTCTTAAATGTGATTTCAATCAGGTAAATATGTACATGTATGTACTGTGCTTTCCTAGGCCTAACCTCCAGCCCCACCCCCAGTCCCACCCTCAGTCCCACCTTCAACCCCACCCTGAGCCCCACCCTCAGTCCCACCTCCAGCCCCACCCCCAGCCCACCCCCAGCCCCACCCTCAGTCTCACCTTCAACCCCACCCTGAGCCCCACCCTCAGTCCCACCTCCAGCCCCACCCCCAGCCCCACCCTCAGTCCCACCTTCAACCCCACCTCCAGCTCCACCTTCAGTCCCACCCCCAGCCCCACCCTCAGTCCCACCTCCAGCCCCCCCTCAGTCCCACCTTCAACCCCACCTCCAGCTCCACCTTCAGTCCCACCCCCAGCCCCACCCTCAGTCCCACCCTCAGTCCCACCCTCAGTTCCACCTCCAGCCCCACCCCCAGCCCCACTCTTTGTACCACAACCAGCCCCACCCTCAGCCCCACCTCCAGACCTATCTTGTCTTCTCACCCTCAGTTGGAAGGTGTGCCGTTGGACAGACACCTGCAGGTTCTGATAGGCTCCCATACCAGTTGGCCAGTGTGTGTGTTTTTATATCTATAATAGTTCATGTACAAGACATAGGATACAATAGATAGCTAATAAGCTAATACAGTGCATGTACCCAAAAAGGAGAAAAATATATATAACAAATAATATAGCTCACAGTGTAAGCAGGGAGTTGCAAGCTTTCTTAAAAGATGACAATGATGAACTTCAACAGGCAAAGTGTTCCATAGGCGAGTGGAGTGACAGAAAAATGAGTTATAAAAACCTGCAGTACGAGCAAAAAGCACTTGAATGTTGTAGCAACTGGACCTTGTGGAGTAAATATTGGTTATGTCTGAACTTAACAGGACAGTTAGGCATGAAGGCATTACTATGAATGATTTTATAAAGCAAACAGAGTTTCAGAAGCATGCACCTAACCTGAAGAGTTGGAAGACGTTCAGAGTAGCTGACATCCCTCCAGGTTTTTGTACACACCTTAGTGGCAAATTGTTGAACAGACTCCAAAGCGTGAATGTCTTTCACTAGATGAGAGTCCCAAACAGGTACAGCATACTCCAGTAGTGGTCTCACACATGAAATATAAAGTGTTCTCAATGTGTCTGGTGTACAGTCACGGTAGAAGCAACGATACAGCATACCCATATGCTTCATAGCTTTGGAAGACACACTAGAGACATGATTGCCCCAGGATAGATCACTAGATATAATAACTCCTAGATACTTGTAAGACTGAACTTTTTCTATAGGATGGTCATTGACTCTGATGGTGTAGGTACAGAGTGGCTCCTGTCTTCTTCATAGCAGCAGTGATTTACACTTTTTGACATTGAGACATAGATCATGTTCATCAATCCATTTAGTAAACACATCCACATTCATTTGCAAATCCTGCAAGTCATTTGAACTACGAATTGCCTTGTAGAGCAGAGCATCATCAGCAAACACCATGAGGTGCCCATCATGCAGAGGCATGTCAGCTAGACCATCAACATAAACTAGAAAGAGAAGAGTGCCAAAACTGAGCCCTGAGGCACACCTGATACAACGTTGATGGAGGGTGACATTGCACCAGAAACAACAACTTGCTGTTTCAGATAACTTGAAATCCATGACAAAAAGTGTGGTGGTATGTCAAGGTCAGCTAGCTTTGAGATTAACTTGGCATGAGGGATGGTATCAAATGCCTTCTGTAAGTCAAAAAATATGGCTTGAACTTCATCACCCCTGTCTGGATGATACTGCCAATCATGAACAGCAGACAATACTGCACCTGTTGAAGATTGAAATCCCACTGATTGTCTGAAATATATAAAAAGGTGCAAAATTTTTCAAATATATATCACTCAAGAATCTTACTAATTATGGGTAGCAATTACACGGGCCGATAGTTCTCAGGTTTGGATGTATCACCTTGCTTATATATTGGAACAACCATGGAGGTTTTCAAATGTTCTGGGACTGTGCCATGTATACGTGACATGTTGCATAGATGTGTTCACAGTGGTGAAGATGGCATCTTGGCTACAATGCTTAAGAAGAGTGCAGCAGCTGCAGCTGTCTTCTTAAGCATTGTAGCCAAGATGCCATCTAGACCAGTAGCCTTAGTAGTGTCCAAGGTAAGAAGTAATCTGATAATATCATCTTCCGAACATAGAAGATCAGTAGGACATACCCCAATGGGGGCTGGAAGTACATCTTCTTGAGTTAAAGGTGTAGCAGAGACATTAAAATTCTTTTCAAAAGTTGAGCTTAAAAGGTCTACTTTTTGTTGAGGTGTGGTTGCGATCACATGCTCTGTTTGTAGAGTGGGGATACAAGAACAAGCTTTAGTCAGGCATGAAAGGACTATTTACTACCTGTCTGGAGTTGCTGAAGGTATTGCCTTCTCTCACATCTGAGATGAGACAATGCCTTGCTTTGGGCAAGTCTGTGCTTATTAAAGTAATGAGGAGACTGCTTTGATTTTCTGTAGTACATGTTCCTCTTCTTTATCAGTTGCAGAATAGACTTGGACAGCCATGGAAGGTTCCTTCGTGTGGGCACAGTTGTGGTTGGTATGCATATCTCCATAATATTCAAAAACATCCTCTCCCAGTTTTTCCATGATGCATTGACATCTCCTTCCACAACAACACTATTATAGTCAATCTGTGAGAGCATTTCTTGAGCACGTTCAAAGTCTACATATTTGTATCTCCAGACTTTAAAATTCCTACTCACTTGAGGAGCAGCTAAAGGGGTGCGTAGTGATATATCAGTAAGAATACCATTATTGTCAGATGTGCCAAGTGGAGGAACAGTTTCACAGCTCATGACAGATTCTGGTGAAGAGGCAAGCATGAGATCAATAGTGGTAGCAGATGATGTGGCTACATGCGTATGACTTGTAGGGATGATAGATAGGCCATACTGACAAGTTACATTACACAAACAACTACACAGATAACTTGGAACTGATACATCAACATTGAAGTCTCCAAAAATAAAGAAGTTAGAACATACAGTAACATACAAATCTTCCAATGCTAAATGTAAATTTTCAAAGAAAGAAATGGAGGAAGAAGGTGGTCTATATACAGAACTGCTACTACAAATTGACCATAAGGAGTTTTTACAGAAATTGCCAAAAACTCAAGACAATAAGAACCTGAAGAAACAACTGAAAGAGGAAGATGACTGGCAACATAGATTGCAACTCCACCACCATGCCTGTTTCTATCCAAGCGAACCAGTTCATAGTTTGGAATGCAGATCTCTACATTTTGCACATCACTATCTAGCCAAGCAGTGAGCTCTGAAGACAGAGCTCCTGCACCACATGTAAAAGCCCATTGTGATTACGTTAGGCTGCTATACTACAATACAAGGAGCATTGTTCATAAGGTAGATGAGTTGATAGCTTTTTGTCTTCTGCAGAACCCCGACACAGTGTATGTGTTGTTGAGACTTGGGATAAAAAAGTACCTGCAGCATTCTGATCATGATTGTCAAAGTCCTCTGCAGCAGGATCGGTAACCTCATCACTCTGTACCAAATCATTTACAGAATCCTCACTGGTTACTCTAGGTTCAAATATCACATTTTTGTCATTTGGCAAATGTGAAGGTGAGGTCACAGGGGATGGTGATGACATGGTTGAGAGTGAGGTCACAGGTAGGGGTGAGGCCATGGCTGAGGGTGGAGTCACAGTTGAGGATGAGGCAATGGTTAAGTTTGCTCATTTCATGCAAATCTCCCACATAACTCTGGAGACAGTAGGGTTGTGTATTGTAGGATGGCATTAGGAGGGGAATACTCTAGCCCTGCACCTTTCCCCCTGTCAGGTCAGCGAACTCTTTGACTACTGGGGAAGCAGCATGATGTGGAGACATACCCCATATGCCATGTGTAGGCTCCACCTTCAGTGAGTAAGTGCAGTGCAACTGTCGAGTGCTGTGTGTTCACATGATTCTTTGTGCCCTTACTGCAATGCTGACTTTCAAGCTGAAGAGGTGGAGAGGATAAAGCTTCGGTGAGCATGATGTTCCAGTACTAGACCATGTCATCTCAAATTTCATTGCCAGAATTTTTGTACAGCAGTCTGTAGCTGTGGAAGTGTTGAATGAACACTCTTTTTGAAAACACGTGCACCAACTGATAACTAGGCCTAATTTGCTGCATGTGTACTGAGTACCTGTAGCCTAATCTCATTATGTCGTGCTGCGTGTGTCGGGAAAAAGAGGTCTGTCAGGGGCTGCTGCTCTCAGGATGCCCATTAAGGTGAGAGGGGGTGTTCGCTGACCCGGGGTCCTGCGTACTTGACGAGCACGCGCACTCGTAGGTAGGAGATCCACTCCCGTCAGTGGACGTCCACGAAGGGACTCCCAGTGACAGGGTGAACGTGAAGGAACTCTTTGCCGGGAAGAAGGGTGTACTGTTTGGCGTGCCTGGAGCCTTCACTCCAGGCTGTTCCAAGGTGGGGCTTGATGTAGAGAGGAGGGCCAAACGGTCATTCTCTTAGGCCTTGCTACAGACATATGTACATGTATTTATGCTACAGACTCACCTTCCTGGTTACGTGGAAGACTACGAGAAGCTGAAGGCCAAGGGGGTGGAGGTGATTGCCTGCATCTCTGTGAATGATTCCTTCGTGATGGCAGCGTGGGGAGAGGCCAGTGGTGCAGAGGGCAAGATCAGAATGCTGGCTGACACAAATGGCACCTTCACCAAGGTGAGGGGATGCGTGTGACTCGCAGGGGCATGTGCTCGTCTGTGTGTTGACAGGAGCATGTCACGATCTCATGCAGGCTGTGGATCTAGAGTTAGATGCCGTGAAGTTTCTGGGCAATTTCCGTTCCAAACGGTACTCCAGTACATGTGTACTGTGTACTGCAGTGTAGTGCATTAGCCATGTACACCTGTTTACCCTCCCTCTGCCCCCCCTGTCCTCAGGTATGCCATGGTTGTTGAGAACTCAGTGGTGAAATCCCTGTACATAGAGCCAGATGGTGTTGGCCTCACCTGCAGCCTCTCTGACTCACTCCTGGAGCAGCTCTGAGCAGAGATGTACTCCTTATGTAGTGATTGTACACACTGTATTGACTTGAAGATTAGCACTTGGGTGTGTACTCCTACCTGGAAGAGTATGTGTTCATTTGCTGTGTACACAAATAATAAATAAACAGAGTGCTCCAGGAGAGATCTGATATGTGCCTCACATTAGCTATGCATGTGGTGGGGACTGTCCCTCTACACTCTACACCTGCAAAATCACTCATAGTGCGTGCATGTAGATCTCTGCAGTAGAAAACACATGCAGCTCTCTCATCCTGTGTGCCTGGGGCAGCACCTAATTGAAACTCTAGCCAGTCAGTAACTCCAGTTGATGGAGCCTGGGAGCACTATCACAGCATTCCAATGACCGCTTCGTATGCAGACTCCATAACAGCGAGACCCAGAAACAACTCTTGTCTGAAGCAAAGCTGATGTTTGCAAAGGCCATTGGGCTTGCGCAAGGTGCACAAGCAGCAGAAAAGAACACCAGGAAGCTGAAAGGTGGCGACACTGACATGGTTTGGAGACTTTGGGACCTCAGCAACCCAGAGAGAGAGGTCCATTGCAAGAGTGTGTCTACCTACACATGAAGACAGATGGTAGTGGCTGAGAAGATGGAGGTTGAGGTGAGGATGGGGGACAAGGGGCTATACTATGCCTTCATGTGGTTGAGGGGGAAGGTGCAAGCTTGCTGGGAAGAGACTGTTTGGGGGTGTTAAAGCTGGATTGGGCCAGCATATTAGGATGACCTCTGTGGCAAGCAGCCAACAAAAGATGCAAGTCTTACTCCACAAGTACAAAGAAGTTTCAGAGAGGGTTTGGGAAACATGAGAACCTTTGGAGTTAGCCAGGACCTGGTAGTGAAGCCAAAAGCTTAGCCAAAGTTCCACAAGGCCCTCTCTGTGCCATTTGCCCTCAGAAACAGTAGAAAGATAGCTTGATCACCTTGAAGCAAACACATGAAGGATGAAAGACAGGTGTACTGTAGGTCCATTAGCAAAAACTAAATTATTAAAAAACTTAAATTATAGTACATGACTTAAATTATAGTACATGATTATTATTGTACATGATTATAGTACATGATGAAAACTTAAATCAAACTGGCAGACAGGAACATTTGGAACATGGACATAAGCAGTGATGTGTACATACATTGCCAGACTTGAAGTGTTGCATGAAGTGATCCCAAAAGAATTGATGGACGCTCCTTTTTTTATGCTGGATATTGATTGATTCATATTCAAAGCCAAAGCAAATGAAATGTTGCAAAGAATTCGTTCTAGACAGAGAATGTTTCAGTTTGAAATAGGTAGAAGAAAGTGTGGAGTTAGAACTGAAAGTGATAAATGTTGATAGTGTTGGTAGGCCCTTTAAGGCATCGAACAAAAAACATGATGTCATAGAGTTCCAGCTGCATCATTAGTGGCAACATTTGTAGGGCCACTAACCGAGATTTATAATCTGATGATTTCACGTCTTTGAATCCTTTCAAGGGCCATTACATCCTTCAGGAAGTGTGGTCGCCACATTTGTGAACAGTATGTTAGTGGAGGGTGAATGAGATATATATATATATATATATAATTTTTTGAGGACAATGTCCACCGTTAAGTGATCTTCGAATAAGACCTAGAGTTTTGTGGTGATAAAATATATTTTATGTGTTCACTCCAAGATATGTAGTTCGCTAGACATCATTATGCCCAAGTCTTTGTGATTCTCTTGAACAGCAATATCATGGCCTTTGATATTGTATCCATAGTGGATACCCAGAAGAAAATCTGAGAAGAGTTAATTATAATTCAATTTCCAGTTCAAACTCCACAAACACAAGTTATGTATGTCTCTTTGCAAAGAGAGACAATCAGAGAAAGTTTTCGCAGGTAAGAGGCATTTCAGATCATCAGCAAAGAGAAATATACTCAATGATGCATATGTGAAATAGTAGTGGACCCAGAATACTTCCTTGAGGTACTCCAGATACTACAGGTAGGGAATGATGAAAGATGAGCTACCACAACCAACTCTTAGTGAGATCACTATAACTGAATCTGATGTATATGAAGGACTAATTTCATTGAACCCTGTGAAAGCTATGAGCATGCATCAATGCAAAAATACTAAAGCATTGTGCCTTAGCACGTTTCAAGCCTATTCACCACCTATATTTGTTTCAAGCATCACTGTTTATCTACAGAATGGCGTTTTCACCTAATCATGCACACCTGTCTACAAATCAGGAGATAAGTCATTTATGAATACCTATAGACCTATTTCACTCCTGTGCATGATCTCTAAGGTTCTAATATACAACAAAATCATTCCTTTTGTCTCCAACTCAATATCTTCATCACAATTTGGTTTCAGGAAGAAGCATTCAACAATGCAGCAGTTACTTGTCTTTTATAGTTATACTCTTTTTCTCAGATGAGTGCCAGGCTTGGTTCAGAACTCAACAGACCTAGTGTGCATAAGGGATCAGCTATGTTTACCTCATCAACTCCAAGGTTAGGAACAACCTGCATGGAGGCAGAGAGACACAAGAGAATTAGAGCCTGCACAGCTGCCACTCGGATGACCTGTCTGCTCCTTGTATGTACAATACAGGCTGACTTTGAAGCTTTGTCCCTGGCTACTTTGCATTTGGGTTAAGAAGTGCTTTTGGTTGTGTGATGTTTAGCTACAACTCACCTGGAGTAAACAAAAGAAAAGATGCTTCTCTGGCTTGGAAACGTTTCTAGTGATAATGGACTACAAATTCTGAGAAACACTTTCCTTTGCTCTAGGCTGCATACCAGCGTGAAATCATCCTCCTGACTGGTCAACACAACATCCCAGTGCACTCCTCTAGTGAAAAAGAAGTTAACAAACAAGTACTGCATCTCACATGACAGGCATAATTTGCTGTGTAGACTTTACTACTGTTCATTCTCATATGCAACATACACAAACACAAGATATGACTATACGTATACATGAACACACCTTATAGGAATCAATAAGGTACTGACAATAGGGTTGTGTGTGGGAGTGGATGTTACATGTATTACCCTCCATCTTCCGAACTGTTAACACTGATTTGGTCACACTTGTGGCAGAAGAACTTACCTTACAGTCTTCTGGAAGGCTATAAAGCAGATGGGATTCACCAGGTCAGCTTGCACAGTGCATGCTGACCTGGTGAACCCTATCTGCTTTGCAGCCTCCCAGTGACTGTATAGTGATCCTATGTTGATACAGTTAATACCATAACTGTGGTTATGACTGGTGACAGGTAAATGATGAGGGATGTGGCCATGCATATCCTGCATATCATTCACAAACAGATCAGGGATATATTATATGAACTTGCAACTCCCTGCCCATGTGGGCCATATATCTGTGTATTTATTTATTCGGGGCTCAAACAATTTTTCACTACAGTTGAGAAACACAACACTTAAATTGAGTCTTCCTACGTTAACCCACTCCATGTTGGCTGGAGTTCTCATGTGGGGTAATATAATTATATATAAGGATCTTGGTGATGTCATATCTAACACTATCACACAAATGGATGGTCAATATTGTTCATTATTTCACCTCCACAATAGTATAGGGTAATGCAAAGACTTCAAAGTTCATTATTACAATCACAAACGGTACAAGTACATGCATGGACATACTTTTTCAACTGCAATAATTTAGCTATGCAATTACATAGCTCTATGCAACTATGGAGGTATGGATCAGTGGTATTCTACCTATAAAGAAATTGCAGTCATCACAATTTATGTTCCAATATTGAACTTTGTTTTCCTGCTAAAGACAAATGTGCAATACAGTACAGCAAAAACTTCATTGTTAGAAAGTGTATGTATATATTTTTACTATACAAAAAATAGCAAAACATCATAGCATTCTTTGAAACCAGTACACTCCTACAATACACGTGGTCCATCATACATAATTATAAGTATATATGTTCTTTGACACAAGAAAACACAAGCTAATATTTACTGGTCCCCAGGAATAGGTTCATAGATGGCCTCATCAGGACCCTGCTCACCACCACCTTGAGGGACTGGAGGAACATTCATGGCCGGTGCCTGTTGAGCATGTCGGGGCTGTTCAGGTGGACAGGGCACTTCATAACCTCTCTCTTCAGCCAATGCTGCCGGGAATTGTGTATGGGATGGCAGTTGAGCATCAGAAGCACCGACCACCTCATATTCTGCACTTCTATTCCCTTTCTCCACTCTTCCTGCTCTTTTCCCTTGCTTGACCATTTTATAGGCCACATTAGAGCTGGTCATTATGTCTGTGTATTCCCCTCCTCTGGGCTCACCTAGAGGTGTCATTGGGTGTCTGAAAGAAGGCAACACAGGGATATGTAAAGCAATCATCTTTCCATAGAGTGGTACAAGCCTTTGTGACTCACTCCTCTCTTTTCTTGATACTGAAATTCCGACGATGATACTTCATGACCAGAGCTACCACTACCATAATCGCAGTTGTCACTGCAATTATTAGGACAGCAGCAACACCCATAATGCCTCCCACAATGGCTGCAGGGTAATCCCTTTGAGAACTGGCAGGATCAGCAGTGTCAGGCATCACACACTCTCCCTCGCTGAAGTCTGATATGGCCACAGGGCAGTTCTTGTCCACTCTCCTTAGGACACCTCTCACACGGATGGTGGGCCCAGTGGAGACCCAGCCCTCAATGAGGCTGAGGAGGGTGGTACTGTCTGCCTCAGCTGTGCTGCTCAGCTGGGCTCGAAATGTCACATACTCACTAGAGAAACAGACAAAAGATTCTTTCGTTATATTCCCAGCATCATACTGACAGTGACACAGTTCAACCAGCTCCATCTGAAGTTCATTTGTAACATCTTCTAGTTTCCTCACACCATCATTATCCTGCAGAGATTATCAGTGAGACCTCCACTTTACTGAGAATTTTTTTAAAACTTAGTACCCACTGAAGACAGTCAGCTATACCACTCAGCCTCAGCTGGAACTGTTGATCTGGATCTGAAATGGTGTTGATTTACATTGTAGAGTCTCCAAAATATAATATACATATACTTGCATAACTCACCAGTGATTTCTGCAGTGACTGATGATGATTGACCATGACCATTCACAGCAAATACTTCCACTTGATAAAGAGTTTTAGGATCAAGGCCACTTATCACCACATAACTCTGACTGGCTGGTACAGCAACTTCTCTGACCTGTCTCTCACGAGCCTTTCGAGGGGAATAGCTTACAACATATGATACTGCAATACTCTGAGACTCTACAATACTCAGTCTGGTCAATGAGACATTCATGGCTGTACCATTAAGCCGCTCCACTTTTACATCATGAGGAGGCCTCTGTGGTTCTGCACACAATGTATCAAGGGAATGAACTACCACAGTGGATCATACACATAACACGATATGAGCACACACACCTCCTTCTCGGGTGAAGAATGGCGGTGAGGTGACTGGCTTTCCACAGCCAGCCACATTCCCAGCCACCAGCTGCACATCATACGGCACCAGAGGCTCTGTGAGAGAAAGAAGAGGTAAGGAAGTGAAGATGACACTAATGTGTACTGCTAGAGACTCTTTGACTTACCAAGAGATGTCACCACATGTCGCAGGACGGTGCCAGGCACTTCCAAAGGGTAACCATTAATACTAGCGACTCTAACGTTTCCATCTCCATCTGAGAAGTATTGCCTCACATTCACAATGTACCTCGCAGCACTATCACTGACATCACTAGAGCTGCTCCAGATGATAGTGGCCTCAATATCATTATTGAAGGAGAGAGCAGGGACAACCTGGTCTGGTACTGAGGTAGACAGAAATAGATAATAATAATGTTAACTCTTATCAGAGAGTTGATAGACTCTCTATGTAGGGATGACGCCGACACTCCCATAGTGCGCGTACATTGGAAAGCCTTCTTAGCTCGCGAATACTCGCGTTTTAAGCCTTTCTCGGCATGCGAATGTCCTATTCAACCGCTTCTCTACCCAACGATACCCCACAAGTAGCTAGAATGCATTTCTTGACTTACTGCCAGATAGTGGACGAAAGGTGATTTTGTTTTTCTTTCTTCTTCTTCTTCTTCTTCTTCTTCTTACGAGATTTCTTTCAAACGACTTTACTCGAAACTGGCTGAAGTAATCACCATAGTTCTTTCACAGATCCACTGTAATCACTACGAAGTATGATCTGTGCTAACAAAATGTTAGTATCTTCTCTACTATGGGCAGAATCTAGAACCCCAGACAACTTTACCATATTTGGAAGCCATTTTCAAATAATTATTGTCACGTGGCGCAAATTGTAAGCACATGAGGGCGGGCCTTGCGAAGCCACACCTATTAATTTCTCGATGGCAAAGGTTTGTCACTGAAGAGAGCGCGTTCTTACTTCGCCGTACAATTGTACAACGAATGCTAATGTAACTGGTATGAGTTAGCTAGTCAGATACACTGAGGAAACTACTCTAGCTCAGGACTTTTTAGAGGGGCTCAGCCAGGCTCCCAACTTCGTAAGTGACAGATCACGAGGTTTACCCACTCGTATCTCCGCTGCTGACTAGTAGCAATGGCTGCTCTGATCACTGATATGTTTGTTGGATTTTGAATGAAACTTGCAAGATCATTTTGTGTACTATTGTACAAGAAAAAGTACACAAACAAGTATGAAAAACATTTTCCAAAAATGTAGAGGGATGTAGGGATGGCAGTGCCAAAAATCACAGAAACTAGGTGTAGAGATGGCAGTGTACAGGCAAGACAGGTTATAAAAAGACTACACAAGCAACCCCATCCCTACATCTTTTTTTTCTCACCGCATGGCATTGATGTTCCCAGAATTTCTCATAGCTAAACTCACAGAACAATTTCAAGCAAAAAGAAAGATGTAGGGATGGGGTTGCTTGTGTAGTCTTTTTATAACCTGTCTTGCCTGTACACTGCCATCTCTACACCTAGTTTCTGTGGTTTTTGGCACTGCCATCCCTACATCCCTCTACATTTTTGGAAAATGTTTTTCATACTTTATGTATACATGTAGAGAACCTATCACAAGAGAGACACGCTGTGCACTATATACCCCTTCCCCACTTCCAAATTTGCTATGTAGTTAATGGCACAATTGAGAGTGCTATTAATCCCATATTGCACTCTCAATCATGCCATCAATTGTTAGTTTCTATGGGGCGTGCAATATCAGCCTTCGCAACGTGCAATATCATCCCTAGTAACCTGCAATATCGTCGAATATTGCACTCTGTTTGTACAGTTGCTCCCATACAAGTTATAAAGTATGAAAAACATTTTTCAAAAATGTATAGGGATATAGGGATGGCCGTGCCAAAAACTACAGAAACTAGGTGTAGGGATGGCAATGTGCAGGCAAGACATGTTATACAAAGACTACACAACTAACCCCATCCCTACATATTTTTTATATCTGAAATCATTCTGCGAGTTATGCTACGAGATTACTGGGAAGAGCAATTTTTGAGCCAAAAAAAGAGATGTAGGGATGGGGTTAGTTGTGTAGTCTTTGTATAACATGTCTTGCCTGCACACTGCCATCCCTACACCTAGTTTCTGTAGTTTTTGGCACGGCCATCCCTACATCCCTATACATTTTTTGAAAACGTTTTTCATACTTGTTTGCATCCATTTTTTTGCACAAGGGTACCATTAAAAAGTATTGTTCTTGCCATTGAAGCTTCTTTCAGAGTCCAGCAAACAATAACAGTAAGGTGGGTAGGGAGGGGCTTGAACACCATCATTTCTGAAGTTGGGGGCTGAGCCCCTCTAGAAATTCTTGAGCTAGAGTAGCTACATATGTACCTCACTGTATCTAACTGGCCAACTCATCCCCGCTACATAATAGTATAGTGAAGTAAGATGCTGCTCGAACGCGCCATCAGATATGAGCAGCCTTTGCTACGTCTTGCGAACCTACAATTAACAGGCGTGGCTTCGCGAGGTCTGCCCGTGCCCTCATGTGCTTACCGTTTGCGCCAAGTGACAATAACTATTACAAAATGGTTTCCCAAATATGGGAAGTTGCCGGGACTTCTAGTTTCTGCCCATTTGGGAATGTACTAAGAGTTTTATTAGCGCAGATTGTACTTGGTAGTGATTACAGTGGATCCGTGAAAGAACTACGGTGATTACTTCAGCCAGTTTTGAGATACGTTAGTCTAAAGAAATCTCTTAAGAAGAAGAAGAAGAAGAAGAAGAAGAAGAAGAAGAATAGGAAGAAAGACAAAACGACCTTTGGAGAGTTTTCTGGTAGTAAGTCAAGGGATGCATTTTAGCTACTTGGGGGGTATTGTTGGGTAGAGAAACGCTGGAATAGAATAGCTAGGGGCCCAGAAAGGCTTAAAACGCGAGCGTTCGCGAGTTAAGAAGGCTTTCCTATGTACACGCACTATGGGCATGTCGGCGCCATCCCTACATAGAGAGTCTACCGGCTCTCTGATACATTGTACAATTACAAGTTATATCATTCCTAGTTCCATATAGTTATTTTTAACATTCCCAGTTTGCAAGATATTGCCTACACACATGTACATGGGTACACACACATTCTACCAACTGACACATGCACACGAGGTGCTACCCACAAGTATTTCATTCCTCTACTCCACACACATGTGCTCACACCCACCTTCTCTTGTGATCTCTACAGTTCTCTGACTGCAATGGTCTCTTATGTCAGCAGCATCCACTGTAACACATGCCTCACATGTGAAGGTTCCCTTCTCACTAGAGGCCAGTTCATAGACCAACATACCACCACTAGTAGATCCCACTTCACTAGATCCCTTCATCCATTTGATTATAGGTGTAGCTTCCAGGTTGTTGACCACACCCACCTCACAGAGGAGGGAGTCTGTCTCTTCAGAGAAGCCCACTCTTATACAGTCATCTTCTCCTGATCCAGCACTGGAGTGGACAGTGGTAGTGATGTTAGGGGCAGGCAGTCCTGGGAGAGGGGGTGGTAACACATGAAACAACTGAAAACATAGGCACACTCTTAAACTCACTTTTGACATATATTAAGGTGTCTTCAGACATACTATTTCTCAGTACAAAGGTGGTGGTAGGTTCAATGTCCACAGTACAAGTGTAGCTCTTCCCATCCAAACTATGGAGAGGGTTAAAGGTCAGGTTGGTGTGTTGTAGCAGTCCTTGCTTCTCAGTAGTGCTGGTGATGGTGTCAGATGATGTCACATCCCCTGAGTAGCTCCACTGGCTGGAGGTGGAGATGTCAGTGTCCACACTGCTGTCGACTGTGACAGTACAGGTGAGGGAGTATGTGGTGCCATTGTATGGCTTCCCAACCGTTCCAATGGTGATGGTGGGAGAAGGGACTACATAAGCAACAGAAAGGAAAGAGAGGAGGGATGGAGGGAGGAGAGGATGGGTCAGGAGAGCAGGAGAGAGGTCCAGGCAAGGAGAGGAAGAAGAAAGGTAGGTTGGGGGGTGAAGAGGAGTGAAGGAGAGAAGGTAGAACTCAACAGCCATATTCCTAGGCTCTGTCTCATGAGCATACATTAGGTTTAAGTAACCTTTTGACCCCCCCCCCCAAGATCATGTGGATCACAGGTCATGTGCATTAAATATGCACACACACGGGACTGCCTGGAAATGAGGCTAAGAACTTGATATGTCACATGCAGTAACTTGGATAACCATAAGTCTATCACTCACTGCTGACAGTGACAGTGGTGGGTGGGGAGGAGGAGGAGGTCACAGGTCCCTCTGGTGCTGGTGTGTCCACCGTCCCCTGACAGGTGTACTCTCCAGCATGTGAGGTGTGTGGAGGGGAGAGGGTGAGGGTGAGGATGGCAGTGGTGGCATTACGGAGGACCTCAGTCACAGTGATGTCATCTCCTGAGGAGACAGTTCCTGAGGGCCCCTCCCACTGGGCAGAGGGCATGTTGGTTAGGCCTGAAATGACCTCATGCACTGTACAGGTCAGAGTGAGCTCTCCACTGCCAGCCTCCACTGGACCCTCCACTGAGGCCTCAGTCAGCACCTCAAGGGCACCAGGAGGGACTGGGGGAGGGGCAGTGAGCAGTTGTACTGCAGTAGGTCAGTGCTGTCTTATTACAACTTACCAACTACTTGTACCTCCACTGTCTCAGTGTACACTGTGCCACCAGCAGTCTCAGTAATGCATGTGTACTGCTGTCCTTGAAGGTCATCAGCCACTAGAGAAAAATCTAAACCCAACCCTGGCTGTTTAGTGGTATTCATCAATACTCGTTCCCCACTTCTCCATTCAATAGAGGATACTACAACATTAATGGTACATGTGATAGTAGCAGACTGTCCAGCAATGAGAGGTTGCTCCAGACCACCAATGGTGATGCCTAAAGTGGGCGACAGACATCAGATGACCCTCTCCTCACTGTCGACAGCTACAACCATCACTCACCTACAGCTGTGACATCACTGGAGTCTGTTCCAAGATCATTGCTGATAGTGCAGGTGTATGTACCAGGTATACCATTGGGGGCTGTCTCACTGACTGTTAGTACATTAGAGTATGTGGAGGAGAACCTATCAGTGACAGTCTGTGCTAGCTGGTAGGTGGATCTATCAATATAGAGGGAGACACCATCCTTCATCCAGGAGACAGTGGTAGGTGGGGAGCCAGTGGAGACACAAATCAGAGTACGGGCATCTTCATCGTATGTCAGATTAGTGATGGTGGGGGAGACTGGGAGGAAGAAAGACTGAGCTAAGTATATTTGTATGCAGGTACACACACACTCCTTATGAAACTAGAGTCTATAGCCTGGTACGTATCATTAAATTCTGTGAACCCTTTGCATTCATCACTACTAACTGCTATATGTGGAAGAACAGCAGCGTGGATTCACTGAATACTTTATCGGCTTTCACAGTAGGCTGCCTGAGGTGTCAGTTGAGTAGGCAAACTGGTCTACACCAGCAGCAGAAGTTCCCATGTGTTTCATAACCTGTTTCATAGATCTATTGTACACAAGTAATTATAGTGGAGTGGGCTGATGAAATCATACAGCCCAAGCTGCTATGGTATAACTACTTTATAGCCCATCCTTAGCAACAGGACAGTTGCCAAGAGACTATTTATAAGCATATCCATGGTGATGAGTAGGTGATTGCCTAGTAATTAATGGTACCTTTGATGTAGCCTCGTTCCCAGGCCTTTCCCGTTTTTACATGTGCTTGGTACATGCGAAATACGAGTGCGAGGAAAAATTCGAATTTTTAGCTCAGTGTGCTTATGTTGAGGAAGGTGAAGTGACTAAATTTAAAGTCCATGATAGAAGTACAGGACTGTGTGGTGCAGTGGATCTGTAACTATTAGTAGTAGCTACGGGATTTACAGCTCTCTAGAACTGTTTGATCTAAAACCACACAGGGCTATAATAAATCTGCAGATACTACAGAGTGGTCCACATGTATGTGCTTCACATGTACTAGACACATCTATATGAAGGCCCAAGGAAGTGAAAATCCATGTGGCTTATGAGCTGACTTTCAATTAAAGGGGCAACAATAAGACCAAGGTGTGCCATCACCTGATCACACCATCAACAGTACAGTGATAACTGATATATTATGTATACTGTGCTACCCATGGACTCTCTCCATCAGCCAGTACACCAGTGTACCTACAGTCCTTGTGTGCTACTGGCTGTTGCTGGAACCCCAGTGGTGGCAGTATGGCAATACATTTATGTAGTACTCACCACTGAAGCCATCAGGGTACACCCCCACATTGATGTTAATAGTGTTCCCATTATCATCAGGGATAGTGCAGGTATATATCCCCTGGTCACGAGCTGTGAGCACACCATTGGTTTGAACACGACGAACACCGGGATAGGAGGATGGGTTGGTAACTATCCAATAACCACTACCACCCAGTGCACCCAATGCTGTCCCTGTTCTCAAACGTGTCCCATCTCGTTCAGTGATTACTCCCACACCAGATTTGCTGGAATTGGAGACACAGTCAAACTGTAGGCTGTTACCAGAGTGCCGACCTATGATCAGTCCATTGTTGGCTATAGGCTGGTCATCATACTGAGTGGCTGCAATATCCACATATATTCCAGCACCTGCAAAGATGTCCACTGGTTAGAGTACAGAACACACACATGTACACACTCCATGGCACTCACCTACAACTGTGACAGTGTAGGAGTCACTGTTCCCACTGCTGGGCCTACCACTCTCACTGACAGTACATGTATAGGTACCAGCATAGTAGGAGTACAGGGGAGGACCCAGAGCCAGAATAGCTGTATTGGAGATGGGTAGGGCACAGGCACCACATCCTGAGGGCAGTGGTGGGTTCCCCTGTGTAGACCAGCTGTAGGTTAGGTCTCCACTGCCTCCCAGTGCCATGCAGGTGAGGCTAAGGACACTGCCTGCTGTAAACCTATCAGCCGCCAATCCCCCAGGGGGTTCCCCAAGTGCTGTAATATAGTCTGGGATGACTGTTATATTCAGTTCTGTGGGGGGTATCGCAATGAATGATGCATGACCATATGAGGGGGCTTCACATTGCACACACACGCTTGCATGCGAAGCACACATACATACCACTGCAATATGGTACAGACCACCCCACTCTCCATACTTACTGACAGTGATGCTGACAGTGTTAGTCACCTCCTCACTGTCCATAACATATTCACTGCCACTAGAGTCAGTCACACTAGCTGAGCAGGTGTAGTCTCCAGTGTCTGCTGTCTGCAGACTGGCTATGTCCAGGACCACACTGGAGGTATTGGCTGGATTGTCTCTGTCATACTCTTAGGAGCATCCCAACTGGACATGACAGTGGTGGGTGTGTTTACATGCTCCACCCCCTGAGGTTGGATGGAGCAGGTAAGGGAGAGGGAGGAGCCAGACACATACTCTGGGCCACCAGACACTCCAGAAACAGCCACCACTGGACTGGGGACTGCATGGGAGTGTGTACATTTAATGATATTGACTATCTGTATGTTATGTGCAGGTACTCACTCTGCACCAACACATCTCTACTGCTGTTGGCAGTCTTTTTCAGACTAATGGATGGTATGTCAATATCAGCCTGACACACATACTGTCCTCCAAGAAATATACACAAAGAAGTGAATGTTATCTGACGTGTACTAGTGGATCCAGTCCTTGTGATATCTGCCACTGAGACACTCTCACTACCCACACTGCCTCCAATCCACTCCACTGTGGGCTGGACTACAAGATGCTCTTCCACAGTCACTGTACATGTCAGCACCAGGTCCCCTCCAGCTGTGGCAGTGGCAGGATCTGGTGATATCTCCACCACTGGGTCAGGGAGGTCTGGAGGAAGAGAAGCACAGAGTGAGGTCATGTGTTGGTGTGGTTCTTGCTGACTTTCAACACACCATTAATCATGATCATTTCTGTATCTTGTACTGATCCTCCCAGTATGTACATGGACTCAGCTGTGGGACCAAAGGTGACATTGGCAGTGAACTGGCCACCATCTGAGGTGGTGATGGGGCTGTAGGTGAGGGAGGCTGTGTAGCTGCCACCACCATCAGAGACAGAAGTGACTGCTGTACGACTGTCATTGGCTATCACCCCACCCCCTCCACTCCAACTAATGCCCACTGTTATGGCCATATCCACCCCGCTCAGATCACTGAAGGAGATGTCAGTGGTCAGCCCAAACTCAGTCCCAGCATAGACAGCGCCAACACGACTGGTCTGGATGGTGACTGTGGGTGGTGGTACTGGAGAGACAACACAGGACACTCTCACAGTCTGTACAGTGAAGATGTGAGCTATGTATCACTGACTTACTGGAGACCACAACATCTGTGGAGGTCTCTCCACTGACTGAGAGGGATATGTCAAGGACACTGACACTGGCTGTACAGGTGTAGTGGCTGCCATTGGGGGTCCTCAGGGGGTCAAATGTGAGCTGCAGATCAGAGCCAGAGCCCCCAGCCACCTCCCTCCCCTGCCCATCCCTCCACATGATGCTGGGCTGCACTACCAGGTGCTCCATTACTGACACAGAGCAGGTGAGGGAGTAGGTCTGGCCAGCAGTGAGGGAGCCAGTGGCAGTGATGGAGACATTTGGGGAGGGGAGGACTGGAGAGAAAGGACAGATAGATGGGATATTAGCACAAGGTATTGGCAAGTGTATCACACGTGTACATAATTATGTATGTACAGTACATATATTGCTTAGAAGTCAAAGCTGAGATGTCATACAAGGGTCTTATTCTTTTCTGCACATTAATATGTAGGTAGTCTTTACCCATCACATGAATGGCAGTTGAGTCACAATTAGTGGCCTCCAGTACATTGCTCCCTCCACTGACTGTCACACTACATGTGTACTGTCCATCATCCTGACCCTCAGCTAGAGGACTGATGGTGAGGCTGCCAGTGTAGGTCCCTCCAGAGCCACTGACCTCCATCACTGAGTACCGCTCTCCAGGGATGGTCCTCGGACCAGTCCATGTGACTGAGACACTCACATCAGTGTCCACACTTGAGTCCAATGAGACAGTACAGGTGAGGGTGAGGCCAGTGCCAGCATACAGGGGAGCAGTACGGCTGGCAGAGACAGTCACATCAGGTGGGGGGACTGGGGGAGAGAAAAATGTCAACTGTGGACCAACAGAAGGTGAGAGGTGGAGACAGCACTCATTACTTGCCACTGTGACTTCCACTGCTGCACTCTGACCCAGCCCCTCCACAGTAGTGTGTTCCTGTGCAATGACAGTCACCTCACATGTGTAGCTGCCACTGTCTGAGGTGGCCAGAGGACTGAAGCTGAGGCTGGCTCCTAAGGCAGTGATCCGATCTGGGGAGGTGTCCACTGCTGTACCACTGACTCTCCAGCTAACTGCAGTGGCTGGACTAGTGTCCACTGATGGGCTCAGAGTGAAGTCACATGTCAGACTGAACGATATACCAGCATACAGAGGAGCACTGTGACTGGTCATAATAGACACCATTGTTGGGTCTGGAACTAGAGGAGAATGAGGAACATGTGTAAACCTATGACAATCATGTAAACCACAAGTCCACTTACTCTGAACATTAATGTCCACAGTACTGCTGTTGGTTAATGTTGTGCCCTCCACACTGGCAGTGCAGGTGTACTGTCCAGCCTGAGATGTCCTCACAGCACTGAGTGTGAGGGTACTGGTGACCACCTGACCACTAGTGGAGGGGGTGGGTGGAATTGGGGTGTCTCCAGGCCCCACCCACTGGAACACTGGACTACCACTCACTGTACCAGGTAGAGTAACAGAGCAGGTGAGAGAGACAGACCTACCAGCCATGGGGGAAGAGGTGGAGGGAGAGAGTGAGATGATCAAGGGATCTGCAGGGAAACAACACACACAATGAACTGTGGCACACATCACTACCATAGTCATGCTCCCATGGACACTACACATGTAGTGTTGCTGGCACACACTGTGTGGTCCAGTGCACATAGTGTGTACCTATAGTGATGGTCTGTGGGCCAGTCACTGTACTGGGCAGTGTGTTGGAGGTGGCCACTATGGTAATGGAGTAGGTTGCCCCTTCAATTAGTCCACTGATGGTGGCAGTGGTGTCACTGGCCCCAGCACTCATTAAGGACCTCTCTCCTCCCTCCTGCTGGTAGTAGATGGTGTAGCCAGTCACAGCAGCTCCTCCTGATGAAGCTGTCCAGGAAACTAGTGCACTGTCCAGTCCATTCTGAGAGACAGTCAGGCCAGAGGGAGGGTCAGGGGCTGGGGGAGGGGACTTGGAGTACACACAATAGGTACATATAGTTTATCATTACATGCACTACCTTCCACAGTGAGTTGTGCTGTGGCTGTTGATGGTTTGCTGTTGGACACAGAACACTGGTACTGCCCTCCCAGTCTTCCTGTCACAGTCAGGGTGTGGATGTACTGTGCAGTCACAGGGTCACTCAACACGGTCATCCCTCCTGAGACTGTCTCAGAGTCTCTGGTCCAATTGACAGTGGTAGCAGGGCCACCAGTGGAGGTACAAGTGAGGGTAAACTGAGGACTCCTTCCATTGAAGTCAGAGTCCACAGTGAATGTCATACCACCTGGTATAGTGACATCACCTGCAGAGAATTGGGTAAAAAAATGAGAATTGGAAAAGAGATCTTCATCTCCTCCTCACCTCCACTGGCATAGATTCCTGCATACACAGTCTCCCGACCATCATCATCATGGACTGCATTGGTCTCAATAGTACAGAGATATATTCCAGATGTGACACTACCCATGCCTCTGTTGCGCAGGTCAACTTGCTGAGCTTGTCGACTCTCAAAAATATTGAACAAAATATTTGGTACTGGCAGTCGACTTCCATTGGGAAAGTACCAGTCTCCACGGCCTGGACCGAAAGCAGTTTTACAGCATGTGTTCAAGTCGGTGTGGCACTGTACACTGTCACTACCATCCATAGCACTGCCCACTGCAGTGAGGTTCACATAGCTGTGGTTGGAGAGATCCACTCCCAGGAATCTGACAAAGGCACCTGATGAGATGCATGTTTGAGGTCATTAACAATAACAACACAAGTTGCTTGTGACTAGACTCACCTGCCACTGAGGTCTCCACAGTCAGTGGCTCACTGTACACTCCAATACCGGCACTGTTCACTGCTGCTATGTCTATCACATAGCTGGTGGAGGGAGTCAGTCCAAAGATGGTGGCTTCAGTGGTGGCATCTCCTGAGACACCCATAGCCTGTGTGTTCCCTCTCCCCTGTACCCCATACCACAGTGAGTAGCCTGTTATGTCCCCATTGCGATGGATACAATCCACTGGCCCCCACTGGACAGTGATGTTGGAGGAGACTCTGTTTGTCATTTGGAATGATGTGGGAGGAGAGAACGGAACTGGAGAGAAAGAACAACAACAATGAGATGAAAGAGACATATACATGTTATATGCAGTGAAGACTACAACAACCATATGAATTCGTCATTAGATACACTGCAAAAATGCCATGGTTATAGTAACCATTGAATATGGTTAGCTCAGTTTCATGTTTGATCTCTCAACACCTGAACAGATCTAAAGAAGGTGCAAATGTGTATGAAGGAATGTGGTTAGAGTGAACGACAAGTCCCATAGTCCCTTGTGTACAACCTAGAGGTGAACACCTGTTATGGACTGTTTACCCATTATGGACCCTTTATCCATTACATGTCAAGTTCGTTTCATAACACATATTACTCTCGAGGCACCTTACACATTTGCTTGCATGCACTCAGTCTCAAGAGTATAGGAGAAATAAAGCCTCAGTGTGGGAGTGACATGGTATCATTCAGCTGCAACTGAGATAACCTTAGCAAGGTTGAAGTAACCATCCCTTTTTGCTGTGTGTTGCCACGGGGAATACAATAGTGGGTACATTAAGTTATATCTTCTCATGATAGTGCTATGTATCTTATATATATACACAGTGTTTTATCCACATCCAATCAAAGTCTATAACACATGCTTGTGAACTATTAAGCTCACATCTGGCGACTTTCACCCTTATATTAATTATTGTGCACATGTTCGTTTGAACTGAAAGCTCAGTATATAGTAGGTGTGAAGGAATGTCAGTTTTGGAGGTTGTTCATCTGTCCATCCAGGATGGGAAGGGCTAAATCAGACCCAGCTGCTATGATAGTACATGTAAGCTCACCCGCAGCAAGTGTGGTGGCTATGATATTGTCCGCAACAGACTCCCCACCAGCCAACAGTGCAGTCACAGTGATGGTGTACTCAGTGGCCTCCTCCAAATCTGTGAGTGTGTGACTTATCTCACCAGCAGCAATACCAGTGACAGTGTCAGAGTCAGTAAAACACTGTGTGTCTGTGTTGGAGTAGGAGATGCCATAGCCAGTCACTGCTGCACCATCAGCCAGTGTCCATGAGATGGTCAAATTAGTAGCACTATGAACTACAGCCACAGACAAAGGACCTGTGATGAGTAATGAGTAATAGACACAAAATAGACAGAGACAAACGTAAAGAAGAATAAATACTTGCAAAAGAGCTCTTCCATAGCTTTTGTCTATGCATATTGCTCTTACTGCTATCAGTCTGTGCTGTGATGGGACTGCTGTACTCTCCAGTGCCAGCATTGTTCACTGCTGCCACTTCAATACTGTAGTTAGTGGTTGACTCTAGACCAGAGACGGTGGCTTCAGTGGTAGCACCTCCTGAGACACTCACAGTCTGTGTACTCCCACTCCCCTGTACCCCATACCGCACTGAGTAGCCTGTTATGTCTCCATTGCGGTGGATGCAGTCCACTGCCCCCCACTGGACAGTGATGCTGGAGAAGGCCACATCGGATGAACTAAGAGAAGTGGGAGGGGCAGTTGGAGCTGGAGGACAAGAGACGATTTGCCATAGTTCCCTATTCATACCATGTTATTTAGTCCCTCACCTGCTTCCCCAGTGATCCCAGTGACAGGGTCACTGACTGCACTCCCAGCTGCATTGGTTGCTGTCACAGCAATGGCATAGCTACTGTCCTCCTCCAGTCCTGTTATGGTGTAGCTGGCAGAGCCATCAGTGATGGTGGTACTCCCCTCATCCTCATCTCGACATTCTCCCGAGGTATCTCTCTCCCACATCACCTCATAGCTGTCCTCCACTGAGCCACCGGGAACACTCCAGGAGAGGGAGATGGTGATGGCTGTTGTTGAGCTCACAGTGACACTTGGCTGCCCAGGAACTGCAGTGGTACACACACATGTACAGGAATGATGATTGAAGTGAGAGTGGACTGTCCTTCTCACCTAAACTAACAGTCACCTCCACCTCGGCACTAAAGAAGTGTTCTGAGGTGCCCACAATAGATATAATGTAGTTGGCTCCATTCTGAAGACCCGTCAAAGTGTGATAGTCTGTGGAGCCACCACTAACATCCACACTGCCATTGCTGCCACCTCTATAGTAGATCCTGTACCCAGTTGTGTAGCCCAGTGGAGTGGGTGGGGTCCAGAAGACATGAATACCAGTGGGACGTTCCGGGACTGCCCAGAGATTGGTTGGAGGTGTGGCAGCTGTATATGGAGTAGAATAAACTATGAAGGACTTGCAATCTAGATACATGTAGATCTCCAAGACAAGGGCATATGCATGCAGTACCTTCAGAAATTGAAGGCACCTAGTCTGATACATTAAAATTCAGCCAGTATGTGATTACAGATTCCTTGATTAACAGCCAGTTGCTATTCTTGCTGATCGAGCTACAAGAGGCCTGGCATTGAAGCAGTGTATTTGTTGCATTCCAACTATACTCACTGGATATAATAATCCTGGCGTATCAGAGTTTGTGGTGTGAGTAGAAAATCTAGAACTTTCCATGCAGTGACAGGACCTTGCCTCACACCTGTCTCAACTCAACTGCACCATCAGAAGAAAAGCAAAAGAGGTGTTGTTGTCTTAGGCCTACAGTTGATTATATGTGGACCATGGCAAAGAACGCTTTGCGTGGCTTGTAGCCACATTCCCTGTTGTTTGTGCACACTGGTCTAGGGCTTATATTAAAACTTAGGCCAGTGAAAACACTGTACGTTTGGCTACTCTCATGATGAAGAGTTGACTCCTAATAAGGTTAGGAGAGCATGACAATGTAGTATGGCAGGACTCCATGTACCCCATGTGTATAGGCTGTGACATTATGATCTACATTAGAGTATAGTGTTATTACTTCAGCGCATTTGATTGGTCCATTACAGGTCTCTATTTGTGATAGAGACCTGGTTCTGGTTTTCTACATATAGAGAACCTACAAACTTTACATGAAAACATGAAAAACTACATCTCTTCTACAATTTCTGGAAACATGTCTAATGTTCCACCTCCATTACAACTCCTAAATAACAGTTAGATACTGTGTCCAAGGGATCTACGGTATTTAGAAACCCGAGGGCCCTGGGCTGTAGTGTCCCGAGCGCAGCGAGGGCACTACTAAGGGCCCGAGGGTTTCTAAATACTGTAGATCCCATTGGACACAGTATCTAAGTTGTTTAGAGCATAGGTTCCTTACTTGTACTTCTTGTAGAAATTGTAGGTTCCTTACTTGTACTTCTTGTAGAAATTGTAGGTTCCTTACTTGTACTTCTTGTAAATATTGTAGATTCCTAAGAGCATAGGTTCCTTACTTGTACTTCTTGTAGAAATTGTAGGTTCCTTACTTGTACTTCTTGTAGATATTGTAGATTCATTAATTGTACTGGGTAACTACACCATTCAGTAACTACCTACTGACCAATAAGATTTGCCTATTAGTAACAGCTATGCTCTAAATGAAAACATGTCTATACTCTAAAATGGTTAGATACCTCGACCAATGGGATCTGTGGGCTTTGTAACCCTCAGGCCCTTAGTAGTGCCCTCGCGCACAGCCCAGGGTCTTCGAGTTTCTAAAGCCCATAGATCCCATGGTCTCAGTATCTAACCTATATTTATAGCATGATTCCAGAGTAAGAGAAGATTTTGATAGACCCAGATTCAAGATCTTTCTAGTGTGAAGAGTTTACTCACAAGTACAGGTTCTCCTTGTCTGCTCCTTTCACTCTCTTCCTTCCTCTCTCCATTTCTTCCTTTATCTGTCTATCCTTCCCTTCCTCCTTTCCTCCTTCTCCCCCTCCCTCCCTCCCTCCCTCCCTCCCTCCCTCCCTCCCTCCCTCCCTCCCTCCCTCCCTCCCTCCCTCCCTCCCTCCCTCCCTCCCTCCCTCCCTCCCTCCCTCCCTCCCTCCCTCCCTCCCTCCCTCCCTCCCTCCCTCCCTTCCCTAGGGGATGAAGGGCTGGCATTTAGGTTACTGTTGCTCTCTCCATACGCACTCATGCACAATATCCTACACTACATACAGTCACACATTACCAAGAATGCTCAGCTATGGTAATAATATTAACCACAACAGCCAATGTCAACCATTACCTTGCACTGTGAAGTTTGAAGTGTCACTAGATGGTTTGTTGTTGGACACAATAAAATGATACTGCCCTCCCAGTCTCCTAGTCACAGTCAGGGTGTGGGTGTACTGTGCAGTCACAGGGTCATCTAACACAGCCATCCCTCCCAAGACTGTCTCAGAGTCTCTGGTCCATGTGACAGTGGTAGCAGGACCACCAATCGAAATGCAGGTAAGGGTGAAATGGGGGCTCTCTCCGTTAAGGTCAGTGGCTACAGTGAATATTATATCATCTTTTACAGTAACATCACCTACATTATTGAAAGGAGGAGAGGAGAGGAGTAACACAAGAGACTACAATCATCTATGATGTGGGTAGTTTCTGAAGTTATGTAATGCAGTGGATTGTACAGGCAGAGTCCATTTCAGTACATGGAACTAAAAAGATGCTGGCATTCATTAGAAACATAATTAGGCTGTAGAAGAAAACACGGCTCAGAAGATATTGAAGGTTGGCTGAGATATATCATAATTATTAACATAGACACACAACTGCATTGTCAGAATTGAACTGCAGAGAATTAAGTATAGTTTGTAGTTTCAATTAGTTTATGACATTAACAGTGTAGATCAGGTTGAATGTATTGTGGCAAACAGAGTCAAATGATATGCAGTAAGCAACATTGTGCTTGCTAAGAGGTAAAGTATATGCCTGCAAGAAAGCATGGAAAGTAAGGATCACTACCTTCACAGCCTGCATGTACATTAGGTACTTGTTAACTAGTAACTCTTATGTAATCATTGGAGAGAAACTCACCTCCACTGGCATACAGTCCCACATACACAATATCTTGATCATCATCATCATTCACTGTATAACGGGTCTCAATAGTACAGAGATATATACCAGATGTGTCACCATTGTTCCTACGACGCAAGTCAACTCGCTGAGCTCCACGAGACTGATATATGTCACCAGGGTCACCAGCAAATGGCAGTCTGTCTTGGCTACCAGGCGCATGCCAGTCTCCACGATCAGCACCCTGAGCACCACTACAGCATGTGCTCAGGTCAGTGTGGCACTGTACACTGTCACTACCGTTCCTAGCACTCCCCACTAGAGTGAGGTTCACGTAGCTGTGGTTGGGCAGATTAGTACCCATGAAGCTGATATAAGGAGTAGTCTGAGAGTGGACCTCCACCAGAGCGGAGAGAAGGCACAGCATGAGTGGAGTTGTAGCCATCGTAACAGCAAATGCAGACGATCACCACTCCTACAGAATATTATTTGCACAACCTGGTCAGTGGTCGACTGCTTAAGTAACACGGGTAGGGGCTTCACTGTGGTGTAGTTGTTTGAACAATCATTATACCAACGCCCGAACTCACTTCAATATGAATGGGTCCGATCCGGCAGGTCGAGACCACGGTTGCCCACTGTACTGAGAAAAATGCACCGCAAACGCATTCCTGTAATCGTCGTAATTACACGCGCGCAATTGTGTTTGTGTGTTGCTATAGTTCTATATACACAGATCTTTAAGAGCCTGTCCCCTCACTTACATTAGTTACACAGGAAACAGTGCACACATTTGTAAGGGTGTTTTTAACGTAGATAAGAAGGATTGAGCTACTTTCAACGAACATCGTTCATTGCCTAATGCAGACTCAAACCTACTGTACAGTAAACTACAGGCACTTGTGGGAAGGGCACACGTGAAGACAAGTTCATACAAAATTTACTACACTGCTTCAATAACGTTAGCTACATACATGCACTGTATCATCATACAGTATGAGCAAAACTTTGCCACACACATCACTGAACAACACATGCATTGCAGAATATAGCTGGAGGTAGTCAGTGCCTTCTGAGTTTGAACAGAGGGTGCTGTGGCTTGCTGCTCTGGTACTCCATGTACACCGTATCATCAGCAGCAGACATGGAGGCCATGGAGCCAGAGTGACGGTTGACTGATGACAGAGATGTGTGTGTGTGTGTGTGTGTGTGTGTGTGTGTGTGTGTGTGTGTGTGTGTGTGTGTGTGTGTGTGTGTGTGTGTGTGTGCATACGACATCACTACAGCTTTCACAACCTACAAAAATTACACTATCTGACTATCTGCCCTCATGGGTGTACAGATAGTCTTACAAAAGCACTGCTTCCTGCTTTTTGAGAAAAGCACTGTTATCAGCATCTGCATCATTTGCACTTAGAACCTGAAAATGACAAGAGGTATGATACTATGACTATATAAACTATGCTAATCTTATTGGGCAAACGCACTTCTTGTATTAGTTCTGCTTGCTTCTCTTCTGTGGAATGTGCAAGGTCTGGTTCCTGTGGCAACAGAACCCAGTAGGAATAATCCATGAACAGTATGTGTACTGACTTATCAAGTCATATGACTACATATACTATAGATCACCATATCCTGAATGTACAGTACAGATTGCCCTTGAAGCTGTACAGCTGGTTAACCATAGGAAACACTGCCTTTTGGTTGAGAAGTGCATTTCCTTGGTATCCTGTGGGACAGAACACCAGCAGCACACATGCAGCAAGGGAACATAATAACATACAGCAAGAGAACATCATACGCACCTGGGAGACTACATGTAGGGGATAGAAAAATTACACTATACTCCCCAGCCACTGCAGAGCAACACATTTGTGGTTACATTGTTATTGCAGGACCAGGTGTTCTGCATTAACAAGCCATAGGACTACTATCTCACTACAGTGGACCCTTTTCTGCCCACCCTAGCCCCTCTCTGTAATGAGGGAGGGGGTGGATGAGTGTGGTGTGTGGCATAGTATACACAATGGAATCCAGACCTGAGGTATTGCAAGTCATGAGTTTGCAACAATTCTATTCATTCAAAATGAGATACATATGCAACAAGAACTGTGAAGGGTCCACCACACTATGAGTCTTGCAGAGCTCACCAAATGGCACCAAACCTTGTCACAGTTTCTAGGGCAGGAAAGCAATTCTCATTGCAATGCCCACATGAGCTGCCTGAAGAGGGCTGTTATTTAGTACATATTTGTTAGTTCAAGAAGACAAAGGAGTAATGCTTGCATCTTTCATTCTACCATAGATTGTATAGACTCCGTAACCTATGATTCTACTTGCCTGTTTTCAGGCACAGATATGATGACTTACTCTACCCCACCACCCTGACTTCAGGTGCAGATAAAACGGTTATTTCTCCCCAGTCCCCACTTAAACTTATTCTTTAATAGCTAGGTTTATTTGGCACATTCAGGCGCTTTCATTCCCAATTTCCGTTTCCTCATTTTGTTTCCTGCTTCCTTTTAATACTACACTGCAAAAACTCTATGGTCATTTAACCCAGCATTATGGTTATCTCAGTTGTATGTTTGACATCTCAGCATCTGGCATTGAACAGGTGTAAAGAACGCGTATAATGACAACTATTACGCTAAACTTGGATATCCTCCAAGAAATGACTAAGGGATTGTGTGATAGACTAATAAGTATTGTAAATGAGAGTATTTTAGTCCATTAAGCTTGACATAGCAGAGACCACCAGTGATGGGCTGTTTACCCATCGCATGCTAAGTTCCTGTCATAACACATGTGATGGGTGCAAAGTTTGGATGAGTGCTCTTCAAGGAATCGAGCCAGTTATGAAAGGTTGAGAAGAGAGACAGTTCTTTATCATGGCTGAAGGTCAGTGTGAGACTCAAGAGGAGTATGCAGCGTGTTTCTCAAAGACATGCAGCTATGTAAGAGTAATGGTTAAGCCATGTTTTCAAGCCATGCAGGCCTGAGGGTAGACATATATTATGCACAGCTTAGGGTGCATGGGTATACCCTGTGGTGTTCTTGGTACAGTCTATTACGTATACGTGACACCCCCTCACCCTCATCTTGCTGTATATGTGCACTCCCAGCACTCCTGCGCATAGACTGTCATAACTGATTTATACGTGTGTAAAGCGAGCCACTAGCACTGCACAGAGCAGTGGCTGAATATATCAGAGAGTCGGTAGACTCTCTATGTAGGGATGGCGTCGACCCTCCCATAATGCGTGTACATAGGAAAGCCTTCTTAACTCGCGAACGCTCGCGTTCTAAGCCTTTCTGGGCCCCTAGCTATTCTATTCCAGCGTTTCTCTACCCCAAAATACCCCCCAAGTAGCTACAAAGCATCCCTTGACTTACTACCAGAAAACTCTCCAAAGGTCGTTTTGTCTTTCTTCCTATTCTTCTTCGTCTTAAGGTGGCGGTTCAACCTTTCACAAACCAAACAGTCATTATAAAAACATAGTCTCAGTGTCATATCCTAAACACTTTTGTAGCAATATTGGTACTGTTTTAAAGCTTGAAAACTGCTCTGCCTGAATATCTACTTTATAATTGTCCACAAAGCAGCACTAAGTTAATGGAGTCCACAAAACTGGGCTCCATAAAAAAACAAATATCTGACTTGGGACAGCTAGCAAAAATATGAAAAAATACGCTAAATTACCCCACAACTGCGCTGTTTGCGGCGACGCATGCTCGTGCATTTAGCGTGTAAGTACAAGGCAGGCGCGCTAAAAGTTTGTCCGCGATGCGCGCGGGGGTCAATTAAACTTGCCGTTTTGTGCACAATTTTGTAGATCTACCGCTCATGATGCGTCGCCGCAAAGGTCTACGAGTAGACATTCGGTTGCCGTTGGTTTGGATCCGCTCCAAAATTTCAGTCCCGAGATATTTAGCATCTAGATACTAAGGTACACTCTACACGCACAAGTACGCATAATGGCCTAGCACTTCAAAGGCTGCACGTGTACACGAACTATGAATCTCATTATAACGTACTCACAACGTAGTACCTGTGTGCGCGTATTACCCAAGGTTGAACCGCCACCTTAAGAGATTTCTTTAGACTAACGTTCCTCAAAACTGGCTGAAGTAATCATCGTAGTTCTTTCACGGATCCACTGTAATCACTACCAAGTACGATCTGCGCTAATAAAACTCTTAGTACCTTCCCAAATGGGCAGAAACTAGAAGTCTCGGACAACTTCCCATATTTGGAAACCATTTTGTAATAGTTATTGTCACGTGGCGCAAACGGTTAGCACGTGAGGGCCTCGCGAAGCCACGCCTATTAATTTTTGGTTGCAATGGCCGTTGTAGTCGCTGAAGGTGGCGTGTTCGAGCAGCGTCTTACTTCACTATGCTATTAATGTAGCGGGTATGAGTTGGCCAGTTAGATACGGTGAGGTAGCTACTCTAGCTCAGGAATTTTTAGAGGGTCTCAAGCCCCCCAACTTCAGAAATGATGGTGTTCCAGCCCCCCCCTACCCACCTTATCTCCATTCCTGACGGGTAACAACGGCTGTTATGATCACTGATTTGTTTGCTGGACTCTGAAAGAAGCTTCAGTGGCAAGAACAATATAATTATTAATGTTACCCTTGGGCAAAAGAAGGATGCAAACAAGTATAAAAAAACATTTTCAAAAAATGTAGAGGGATGTAGGAATGGCAGTGCCAAAAACTACAGAAACTAGGTGTAGGGATGGCAGTGGGCAGGCAAGACATGTTATACAAAGACTACACAAGTAACCCCATCCCTACATCCTTTTTTTTTTCTGGCTCAAAAATTGCTCTTCCCAGTAATCTCATAGCATAACTCACAGAATGATTTCAGGTATATAAAAAGATGTAGGGATGGGGTTATTTGTGTAGTCTTTGTATAACATGTCTTGCCTGCCCACTGCCATCCCTACACCTAGTTTCTGTAGTTTTTGGCACGGCCATCCCTACATCCCTCTACATTTTTTGAAAGTGCTTTTCTATACTTTACATGTATAGATGATGAGAATATGAGGTCTGTCCAATGTGTCAACACTGCAAAACGTCCATGGCCATTTTAATGCAGAATTATGGTTATCTCAGTTGCATGTTTGATATCTCAACTGGACTGATGTAAAGAATGTGTATAATGACATAACTATTATGTTAAACTTGGATATCCTCCAAGAAATGGCTAAGGAATTAAGTGATAGACTAAAATAAGTATAGTAAATGAGCGTCTTTTAGTCCATTAAGCTTGACATAGCAGAGACCACCAATAATGGGTTGCTTACCCATCGCATGCCAAAATCTTGTCATAACTCATGCTCCCCTTGAGGCACCCTACACACTGCACATATGCATTCAGCCTCAAGAGTAGAGAAGTATACTCAATGTGGGAGTGATATAAAGTCATTCAAGTGGAACTGAGATAACCATAGCAAGGTTAAAATAACCATCTCCTTTTTGCTGTGAAATATTTTGGTTAAACAACATGGATTAAGATAGTTATGAGTTTAGAAGTTGTTTGTTATACTATGAGCATGTTGGATCCCAGCCTTATTATAATTATAGAGAGTTGCCAACTCTGATAGTCAAAAGTCAAAAAATGACTCTTGTAGCAAACAAATAGGAACCTAACTAGAGTCTAAGTATTCCTCCACTCCTAATGTGTCTCTATTGTTCTCCTGCTTTAGCTTAGCTATGATGTGTCGAACTTCTCGTCTGATATGTTCCCGCTGTACTGGTGTGTAAGGATCAATGTTCACAGTTTGCTTGCGTTGAAATGTTGTGACATCCTCCAGAAGTCTCTCTCTCACTTCTTGTGGTGAATAACTCATATTTAGAAAGTCCAAGATGCGTAATACCTAAGCAGACACAATGACAAGCAGTAATGATTGCCCATGCAGTAAAATAGAGCAAGATCTCTTCTCCATCCCACATCTTTCCTCCTACTCCTTCGTCTACCTCTTTTGCTCGATTTCTCTTTATATTCTCATATCGGACCACCAGAACAGGATGACCACTGCTTTTCTTCAGCACCACTCTTCTGATGAAGCTAGCCCAGTATGCTTTAGTGTTATATACAAATTTGTTCCATAGAGCATAATTTCCTACATAATTGAAGCATGTAATGCAAGTGTTGTGTACACTATGCATGGTACGACACTCACTGAACAAATCTGGGCTGATCTGACTGACATGAGAATTCCTTCCTTTAATAATGCCCTTGTAAAAGAGATACCATTTGTAATAGGAGACAATTGCATCAGAAGGATTGCGAACAAGTAAGATAGTGGGTTGGTTCTGTGAGAATGTAGAGAGAGAGAGAGAGAGAGAGAGATTGATTGGATTGATTGCTGTAAGATTGTTAAAAGTAAGTTCACCCATTGAAGAGACTGTGTGGTCCACACATGAGCAACATTGTGTGACTTCACTACCAGAACTGCACTACTAGTGATCCCTTCTCCAACTGAACCAGAATGCCAAATACTCCAATCTTGATAATGAGATCCTACAGGAACATGAATAGTGTATATTGCTCCCAATTCACATGTGTGTATACACATACACATGTATGCATAATTCAACATGCACATGTATATACTCCTTTGTCATTTATCCTGGCCATGCATAATCTCTTCAGTATGGGAGTATACCCTCACCAGTGCATACTCCTGTGGCCTTCTCCAGCAGTCCCCTCAGCCACGTGTTCCCACTGCCAGGAAAACTGAGCAGGGTAACACTTCCTCGTGATGTCCCATTCATAAAGTGACATGCAGGACTGATTTTAAACAGCCTGTCCTTCTTTTTCATGGCTCTCATAAATTTGTCCACTTCAACCCAATCACAATTGTGCAAGAACTCAGAACATATCACATCCTTGCACTGGTATGAGCCAATCCACGGCCGAGGCACATGCTGATCCACATATGATTTGTTCAAGACATCCCAGAAGCCCAGGCGCGTACTGTTTGTGTTTGCTCCAATAACGTTTTCCAATGGCTTTTGATTGCATACATCGTCATCTCTTGCATTACTAGCAGAATGTTTTTCATACCCAACATGAGGAGCCCCATAAGATTGCTCAACATGAGGAGCCCTCTCAGCATGTAGCATTTGGTGGTCATGGCCCAGAGTTCTGAGCAGTCTAACTACACCCACAAATGCTAGGATAACAACTACTAGGACCCGCAGTTTTGATAAATGTCTGGACATGACTGACTTGACAGTGATTATGAGATAGCAAACCACGAACACTGGCTGTTCCACCACCAGTCACACCACAATGAACTGTCACGAGGAACTTCAACGACAGCAAGTCCTGATGATAGAGGATATTGGCATTCTCACAGGTTGCTGAGAAAATGCAAGCTTTTCATGATGAATTCTTGTAATGCTATTCCTCATACATCTTACATAAGCTAGCCATGCATGAAATGAATTTACTTTGCCAAACATTTCAGCTACTACCTGTGGCCCTCAATAATAGCAATGTACAACAACAATATAGTGCAGCAGATATTTATACAGGGACAACTGAAAAACAATGTAATCTAGGAAGCAGGAACATGGAAAACTTGTCTACCAAGAGGTTGCACACAGCAAAACAGGTTTACAATGATGTATGTTATGATAGATTCACTGCACCAAAGATAGACTTTTCATCCACAATAAAAATGTATTTGCCAGTGCCCTGGAGTGTTGTGTGGACATGCACATGGGAATCTTTTACTTTTATGCTTCAATCTGCAACCAAGGTCCACCCTGGCAAGAGGAAAGGGGGAATTTTCAGCAGGGTGTGGGCATCTTTCCCTGCCCTGAACACACTTTTCAAACCTGGTATGATTGTTATGTGCATTGCTACAACTTCCCTACAAACAGAAGCATTACTTGTATAGTGTAGAAAACTAGTGAACTTCACATAATTGAATCGCTGTTAGAACAACAAATCCTTTTGCTAGGTGAGAGTCTTCATTCCATAGTGTGTAAGTGCATTTTCAGTTGACGGGGTATTGTATTGTACCCTGTGGTGTCCTTGGTGCAGACTATAAATGTGGCTTCCTCACTCTTATCTTTCTGTGCCCTCAGTGTATATCATAGTACAAGGCGTATAAATGTATATAAGTCTGGGGGGTCATAGCTGCTTTATAGGATCAGTGTGGGAAGTAAGCCACTAGCACTGCACAGAGCAGTGGCTGGTAAAGTTTAGAAAACCATCGAATATATTTATCCCTTTGTCTTTTTCATGAAGTCATTATGGGACATGTAATTTATCCACCGAACCACCTTCCGAGCCACTACTTTCCATCAAGATCTGCAATACCAGCCTGTACCAACCATCTCAAATGCTCCTTTATGCCAAGAACCATTACAGCGTAGAGTAACCTGCCTGCAGACTGTGTATCTTTCAGTAGTTACTTAGCATTTAAAAAGTACATACTACTTCTCCTTATGTATTGCCTATTTGTATTGTACTCTTTTAGTAAACATAACGTATAGGGTACACTTTATATAATCCTTTGTGTTTTGTTCTGTATTTGTCTTTTAGCTGTTCTGTTTTAGTCTCACCTATTGCTATTAGTTGGTTAAGGGCTTAGAACACAGAACATTTACGAGTTTAGCTAGAAGGTTTACACTCATGATGCAAGGCATGTCAGGCCCCATCCTTACAGCTCTCTTTGGGGGCTGCAGCCCTCCTAAATATAGGTATATCGGGGGGCTGTGCCCTCCTAAGGGCATAGTGCCTGGTAAAAGAATAGAACTAAAGGACAGGAGCACACGCAAGCTACGCTTGCTACGCTGAGTGGTACGTCGATCATGCGCTAGACCGCAGGTACGGCTATTATCAAGCGTGCTCACGCTCCCCGAGCTCCAGAAGTGGTGGTCCTTGCCGTGTCCTCCAGTGTCAATGCCAACTTGAACTTGCGGCACGAAAGAGCGACTGTCTTTCTCCACTTGCACAGGTGGCACACAGATCTGTCATTGAGTATGCGTACACAGACAAATTAGGCCACTCCAAAATTTAATATATTTCGTCCTTGGAAAGTCTGCTTCATGCATGCAAGCGGGCGGGCCATTATTTTAGTATTATTTTCTGTGACAAAGTTTAGAATTAAAGTTTTCAGTTCAAAGCTCACACCATAGTAGGCCTACATCTACGTGAGCTGCTCCTGCCGGAGTGCCAAAACGCGTAGTGGACCTTTGGTAACCTTAGTAACATCCTCCAAGTAGTGAAATGTGTAACTATGGCAACCATGCATATATATCATAATTAGTTCAAAGGTCAGCCCACAGTCTTGCTTGAATTTTCAGAGGCCTCCATCTGGTTTGTATGTAGTTGCTAGTTAGTGCTTTTTGGTGGGGAGAGGTCCACTGTGAGTACATGCTGCAGACCAGTATGATGTCACAGGCCTGTAGCCAGGTTGAAGCTTATAAGAGAGGTGGGTGATTTTGATTGGTCAGTGGATAAAAGTTCAAAGTTCAAGCTCACTCCACCTACAATTTCGCAGGACCATGGCTTTCTAGGGAAGCAATGAGACCTTCACAAACTTCCACTATTAGTCATCAGTATATAGGTGAACCAGGTCACAGTGATTCAGGCATGAATGAGGGGGGGTTAGCTGGCCCCTTTGACCCCCCCCCCCCCACATCATCCTAGCAATGAATGTTTGATAGCTCATCTTATGAATCTGGCATGCCATCATGCATCTTATCCTCATTGGACTTGAGCAGCTCTCCTGCTGATGCATTTTTGGCAAGCGGGAGTGACCCAACTGGCCTGGAACTTTCTGACTCCCTCGTGATTCGTGGCCAGTTGCTTTGTACTACTGACCTGCACCACAATCTTCACCAATTCCATGATGAACAAGGAGAAGAGTGATGGCTACACCGACACTGTATGATGTCAATAAGCTAGTCCATTATTGTTATTAATTCTGCCTCCAAAAATGGATACTACTGGTCCTGTACAAAATAACTGTACCACTATTACCAGTATTTGCTTTTGTGAGATGTAAATTTTTTGATAATAAATATCCCCAAGTAGCTAAAGTCAAAGTTTTCAGGGGCTCAGTCTCTCTTACTATCATATTATTACATGCACACGAAAGGTTTTGGTGCTTAATTTAACCTTCTGTATGGTATATACTGTGTTGCAAAAAAGCACATAAACAAGTATGAAAAACATTTTCCAAAAATGTAGAAGGATGTAGGGATGGCAGTGCCAAAAACCACACAGAAACTATATAGATATATGGATTTATGGCAGTGTGCAGGCAACATAGAGGACTACACAAGCATCCTCATCCCTACATAGAACCTATATCTAGGCTTTGTTGTGAGAGTACTGAAAACAGCTTTGTGTGGATGACAAAAATGAGAAAGATGTATATAGGGATGGGGTTATTTGTGTAGACTACTCCTCTGTGTTGCCTGCACACTGCCATATATATCACACCTACAGTAGTACAGTTTTTGCGCTTACGTCTTGAATACGGTACATAGATACTTGAAATCCACTTACGTTACACGCATATGTCGCGTGGTCACTGGCCGGCCGCGCGCGCCGGCATCTGTTGCGTGCGTCGCATGCTCACGTGCACGTGCGCCGCGCCGTTCGGGCCGGCCTCTAGCGCTAGAACCGTGCGTGTATCCCCGCTGTCCCAGGTAGTTCTTAGGCGATGGATGGCTTTAGCTAAACGGGACTAGCTGCCCGACGGGACGAGTGTAGCCACGTTCTCTAGGCGTGTGATAGCGCGATATGGCCCACCGGCTGGCGTACTATACAACGCTTCAGCCTCGTTTCGTAGTAAAACTGTTTGGGGGTGTGGACTACTCTACGGTACTCTTTCGAACTGGGGACCTGTCACCAGAATTTTGGTCCGGGCAATTTCGGTCCGGGCGGACCAAAATCTCCGATATTGTTCCGCGGGGATTTTGGTCCGCCGGACCATAATCACAAGTGATATTGGTCCGACTTCAGGTCCGTTCCACAAAGTCCGTCTCGGCACAGCTGGTATCTAGGCTAAAGCTCTCCATGACGACTTACTAAGAACACTTTTCCGACAGCTACACTCCCATAGATGGCAGAGAGGCGGTAATGTGCTCTATCTGGGACTTCGAGACTAGCGACTGCAACTCGGCCTGCAACCAATCAAATTGAGCTCTCCGGGATAGCAGCCCCGCGCTAAGCAGTCTCGAACTAAAGCGCATCACCTGCATCAGCTTGGATCCTAAAGGCACTACCACAGAGTCAGAATGCTCTCTATGCAGGGATGGCGCCGACACACTCATAGTGCGCGTACATCAAACTCGCGACGTTTCGCGTTCGTTCTAAGCCTTTCTGGGCACCTAGCTATCCTGTGGCAGCGTTTCTCAACCTAACGATACCTCCCAAATACCTAAAGTGCATCCCTTGACTTACTCCCAGAAAACCAACTGAGGATATGTACCGGACCGTTATCCCCAATGCGGACCGTTTTATCTAACGCACAATTTTGGAGTAAATGGTCCCCCGGACCAATATGCCCAGGGATTTTGGTCCCCCGGACCAAAATCCCTGGCGGACCAAAATCTCGGTGACACGTGAGAGACCATTGAAAACGGACTAGAGCAGAGACTAGTGCGGTACCGTCCCATACTGTACGTACATGTATATATCCTAGGCTACATTTTCAAGCCGTTTGGAGGCCTTGTGGGGCCGCCATGGGCTGGGCCTTAGCAACACATGGACCCAGGGGTTCTTTTTATGCCTTGGTTACGCAGCTGCCAAATTTCTGACCTGCGTGCGACTGTGATATGTGTTGAAGTTACTATCAAGTCTGTGTTTGGTGGACTCGGAGGCTAAGAAGGCGTGCTCAACACAGGCTGAAACGAACCAGAGACATCTATATGCACACTGCACTGTTACATATACATGTACTCTGCATCATGTGCATATCACAGTGCACCATGTTAAAATCCATGCAGAATTAGGTTACTGATAGCTACATGTAACTGTGTGCTAATGTGGCTTTCATTGTATTATTTCAACACTCTTGCTGAAAGCAGCAAAAAAGGGAGAGGAGACAAGTAAATTAAAAAAATTGAAATTTCGAAGGGAATATAGGGATTGCATAAAAAGGAATGGAGACAAGACCTGGATGTAGAGTATATGCAATTATTGTAACTAGTTGTCATGGGAACGATGATGAAGCATGAAGTACCTCATGCCTGATTATGCAACACAAGCCCTATATTGTTGAGCAGCCACCAACGTGTCCCTTCCGAAAAGCTACTATCACTACACAAAAGTATGCAAGTTGGTGTAGGAGTGCAAAGCTACAAGACAAATGACAGGGATAGGGAGTATAATTATAGTTTGAAATCATACTTAAATTCTTTCCTAAATGTGACATTGGTACATGTACTACATTGGTCTGGGGTGATCCCTCCGTGGTCAGTGATGACCCTTCATTGATCGAGTCATGTGATTTCTGTGTGTCCATGAAACTCAGCTCAACTATATAGGGCTTGTGTTGCATAATCAGGCATGAGGTACTCCACGCTTCATCATCATTCCCATGACAACTAGTTACAATAATAGCATATACTCTACATCCAGGTCTTGTCTCCATTCCTTTTTATGCAATATGTATATATAGTTTCTGTGGTTTTTTGCACTGCCATCCCTACATCCTCCTACATTTTTGGAAAATGCTTTTCATACTTCTGGCCAGTGGAACGGGTTCGCTCCCGCTCGACCAATTATTTTAGTATTTTGACACTTTGTGGTAAAATGTTGTATTTTCACTCTATGTGCCCACATGTACACATGTATATGAACAACTAAAACAGGAACCTAACTAGAGTCTAAGTATTCCTCCAGTCCTAATGTGTCTCCATTGTTCTCCTGCTTTAGTTTAGCTATGATGTGTCGAACTTCCTGTCTGACATGTTCCCGCTGTACTGGTGTGTAAGGATCAATGCTCACAGATTGCTTGCGTTGAAATGTTGTGACATCCTCCAGCAGTCTCTCTCTCACTTCTTGTGGTGAATAGCTCATATTTAGAAAGTCTAAGATGTGTAATACCTAAGCAGACACAATGACAAGCAGTATAATGATTGCCCATGCAGTGAAAATATAGCAAAATCACTGCCCCCCCTTCTCCCCTTTCCTCCCCTATACCCTTCTACCTCTGTGGCTCGATTTCTCTTTATATTCTCATATCGGACAACCAGAACAGGACGACCACTGCTTTTCTTCAGCACCACTCTTTTGATGAAGGCAGTCCAGTATGCTCTATTCCTATTTACAAATGTGTTCCATAGAGAATTATTTCCTACATTGAAGTATGTAGTGCAAGTGTTGTGTACATAATGATTTACTATGGTACAACAACTATGACACTCACTGAACATGTTTGGGCTGATCTCACTGATATGAGAATCACTTCCTGCTTTAATGATGCCACGGTAAGAAAGACTCCATTTGTAATAGGAGATGATTGCATCAAAAGGATTGCGAACCATTAAGATAGCAGCTTGGTTCTGTAAGGATGAATGGAGAGAGAGAGAGAGAGAGAGAGAGAGAGAGAGAGAGAGAGAGAGAGAGAGAGAGAGAGAGAGAGAGAGAGAGAGAGAGAGAGAGAGAGAGAGAGAGAGAGAGAGAGAGAGAGAGAGAGAGAGAGAGAGAGAGAGAGAGAGAGAGAGAGAGAGAGAGAGAGAGAGAGAGAGAGAGATTGGATTGATTGTTGTTAAGATTGTTAAAAGTAAGTTCACCCAGTCAGGATCATTGATAGACTGGTTGGTCCACATAGAAACAGCATTGTGTGACTTCACTACCAGGACACTACTACTTGTGAGTCCTTCCCCAACTGAACCAGAACGCCAAATATTCCAATCGTGATAAGCAGATCCTACAGGAATAAAAGCAGTATAATCTCTTTCACGGGAGTGCATATACACATGCATAAATAAATGAATAAATCGTGAACCACAATATATATAATATTATAATATGTACTCCTTTGTCATTTACCCTGGCCATGCATAATCTCTTTGGTATGGGAGTATACCCTCACCAGTGCATATTCCTGTGGCCTTCTCCAGCAGTCCCCTCAGCCACGTGTTCCCACTGCCGGGAAAACTGAGCAGGGCAACACTTCCTCGTGACGTCCCATTCATAAAGTGACATGCAGGACTGATTTTAAGCAGCCTGTCCTTCTTTTTCATGGCTCTCATAAATTTGTCCACTTCAGTCCAATCACAATTGTGCAAGAACTCAGAACATATCACATCCTTGCACTGGTATGAGTCAATCCATGGCCGAGGCACATGCTGATCCACATATGATTTGTTCAAGACATCCCAGAAGCCCAGGTCACTACTGTTACTGTCACCATCAGGTACCTCCTCCGGCAACGGCTTTTGATTGTATACTTCGCCATCTGTTGCTATACTTGCAGAGTTGTGCTGATACCCAGCACGAAGAGTCGGAGCCCTAGAAATTTGCCCCTCAACATTTAGCGTTCCTTGCTTACAGCCTGTAATTCTGAGCAGTCCAAGTACGCCCACGAACGCTAGAATAACAACTACTGGGACCAGGAGTCTTGTCAAACGTCTGGACATGACTGATTTGGATGGTGATTACGAGATGAGCACTGGCTGGAATGCCACTGCCAGGCGCACCAACAAGGCCGGTGTCACAGGAAATATTGTCGCCCGGAAATTCTGTCGCGGCGACAGTATTTCCTAGGAAATTTGGTCGCAAGCTAAAATAGAGCGACAGAATTTCCTAGGGAAAATTGTCGCGGCTAGGAAATTATGTCGCTACAGTCATGTAAGACACGTTTTTTGTGACGGCTATGGCTGAGTCCGGGTAACAAACGACGCCTGTTACAATGGAGTTCAGTAACTACCAAGCCCCTCTTCGTACGTTGTAGAGGTATTAGACCCGAGCTACGTTGTAGTTATGTGATCAATTATGTGTGGCGTTGGTGCCTTGTACAGTGGAAGTGAGCATAGTGAGTGAGCTTTCTGGTTCTTAGTGTAATCGTTTGGGAACGTAGAGGTCACTAGACAGCTCTGAAGAACGTCGTACACCACCTGGTCCATATTCGACACGTCGACACGTTCTCTATGAATGCACTTCGAGGCGACAGAATTTCCTAAGGTGCGACAATTTTCCCTAGGAAATTCTGTCGCTCTGTTTTAGCGTGCGACCAAATTTCCTAGGAAATACTGTCGCAGCGACAGAATTTCCGGGCGACAGATTATCCTGTGACACCGGAACTGTCACAAGGAACTTTAACCCCATATAATTCTAATAATGGCCCCCCTAATAATAATCTGAGTCTCAGAGAGCTGAACGGCTAGCTCACGGGCACGAGATAAATGCGTGCGTTTGGTGAGGAGCTACTATGTATACAAAGGCTGTGAGATCTTTATTGTCAAGACGATAAGTACAATGCGCACTCGCTAGATTACCAAGCTACCGAAGAGTATACGCCGGAATGTACGCTCAATGTCATGTAATACTACAAGTGAGGTAGTACAAGCAATACAATAGAATGACATTTCAAAAACAAAACCAAAGAACAAAAATAGATACAATTAAAGAAAATGGATGAAACATAAATAGTCACTCTGCTGTTGCAGAGGGCACGGTCAATGGCGGCTTCAAGAATCTGAGGGTGAGAAGGGTGGTTGACTGATGAGCAAGATCCCCTCAAACACATTTTGCATGACCGAAGGAGTGAAAAGCTGAATCTGCAGCAAAACCAGTTGATTGTTTGGCTGTAGGGCTGATTGTGTTTTGAGGCTCTCATGGAGGCCAACTTCTTGTACACTACTTTGGCTGTTGGACCCATTCCCCCAGATGTCGAGAAACAAGGGTAGAAAAGCATTCATGTTCAACTTCTCTAATCCTTTGATCATAAGCTCCTGTTCATGTCTTCTGTAGCAGGTAGGTAATGGGAGACAGTGATAAGTGTGTGCCGGAGGGGGTTAAACACCCAAACATCAAAATATGCACACCGTCTATTGTTCTCCCAGAAGCCCTGTGCCTTGATATCAAGACGTGCTCCATCCTCGATGTTGGCAGTTCGGTGAGAAATCTGCTCACTTGTGATAGATTTATAGGAGTGGTTCAATCCCCACACCTTGGCAAACATCACTCAAGAGGTGAGCTGTGATATCCCTTACTTTGTAATGCCGAATTGTTGGAAAACCACCATAGGGACAGCTCAGTGTTCCACACTGAAGGTTTTGTCACACACACACTTGGACAGTAGGAGTGGTGGATGCCAGCCATAACAGAGGCATAAGGCATCACGAAAGGCTCCCTTGTGAAGGGCATACCCATGCTCAGAAAGTGGCAAGGCAGTGAGCCATGTGGAAGCCCCACTCTCTCTCAAAATCTCAACTGATTTCTGAAGTGAATTTGGAAGGTTTGCAAGTAATCATCTGCTTTGGACACAGTTGTTTAGCTGGTTGTGCAATTCTTTTGGCCTGAATTAGATCTCAAGCTGCAAGAGGGAAGGCCACTGACTGACCAATGACTAACTTAACAAGAGGTGCTGTAACTTCACCCGGCACCTGATCTTCGCTCAGTGACAAGGACTATAGCGACAAGGACTAGGCGCGTAGTGACGTAGCACGAGAGTAAGTAGCTCGAAGCAAACCAACTAAGTACGTGGGGCCAAAATCTACTACAGCCAAAGCCGGAGTAGCCGTACTGGCTCCTATGCCCCTGATCAAGGGTATGGTACTGATGGTATACATAGCAGTGGCCAGGGGGTCACCTTGCATTGTACCCTCTTGTGACAAAATGGTCTCTCCATCAATGAAAAGGTTGACATCAGATCGGTATCTATTGATGAGAACTTTTGCAATTTGCAGGACAGAGATGAAGAATGTTTCTAAGTGCTGTTTGATGGTTCAAGGAGTTGAAGGCATTAGAGGCATTGACCTGGATTACCCTGTGAACATGTGGAATTTAAGGCTGAAAAGATGTTGCATAGTGTGTACAGCAACTTCACAGCCACTTTCATCACTTGCACAGAGCTGGAGTGCATGGTCCTACTGCATCTTGGATATCATATTTGATATTGCTCTCAACATACGTTTCCCCAATTCCAATCAGTCTGACACCAGGACATTTGTCTAGTACAAGCCACCTCTAGACCCTTGGGGTCTACATTGGTTGTGCAAATTCTTTTGGCTATAAGGAAGCAATTGCTTCACACAGATCGGCTGAGTGTGAACGAAAAGATGTGCACCCATCAAGCGTACGAGATGTACGCAATTGCTAGCTGTTACACAGTGGTGCTACTTCTGCGCTTGATGGCAGATTTCTGCTAAGTCTGGTTTTACAGGATATTCAGGCTAAGCCTGAGAGAAGCAACTCACGCGACGAAAAGTCAGTCAAAATTACGCATCTTTACAGACCAACTGTAATCACTACCGCGTATTATCTGCCTTATTAATAGCCAATAAGCAGAAAGTAGAAGCGCTGGACAACATGCCCATACTTGGAAGCCATTTTCTAATAATTGTCACGTGACACAAATTGCAAGCACGTGAGGGTTGGCCCCGTGCGCGCGCCGCGCACGAGGCCACGCCCTAGTCATTTCTCCCACGAACTTTAACTACGGTCGAGACTATCGGAGTGGCCTGTGCTCCGCTCGTTTATCTATGCTAAGACTATGGTTTCAGCAGTATCTTACTTCACTGTTGTTTCAGAGTCGGTAAACAGTTCGTGTAGGAATGGCAATGACACACTAATTGTTTATGTACAAACAAAAGCGTTCTTTAAAACTAGCGGGCCAGCCTGGAAAAGATATCTGCCCTAAAATCTTGATGGTGGGCGATATAATTATCTAGCAATGTGCAGTGACTGTGGTTTCCCTTTTATGCATTGTACTTGGGCATGTAACTCCCTCAAGTTATACACTCTAACCCTTCCACAGCTCAGAATCAAGCAAAGGTGACCCTTGCACACTTCTAATCTGTAAGTACTAAGTAGTAGCAATATGCATAATTTAACATTACTTTTTACCTAGGTGGATTTAAAAATACATAACACCGACTTTTCTTTCAGAAATGTGTAAGCATCTGCATGCTGTGGCTGAAGACACCATAACTATCACACAGTGCAGTGAAGACAGCAAGAAGACATTGTTAGCTTGTTTGTGAAGTACTTAGTTCTGCATAGTTCTAGGTACTCAACAAACACTAGCCGCAAATTTGCTGTTCAAAAACAACTCTTTATGCCAAACGTTTTGCTTCCCTAGTGTATAAAGAGCCACTGCATTGCCTTTGTTTGTGTACTTGCCACTGAAGAAGGTCACAGATCAGTGACCGAAACGTTTGGAATAAAGAGTTGTTTTTGAACAGCAAATTTGCGGCTAGTGTTTGTTGAGTACCTAGAACTATGAGTTATCCTAGCCAACTAAGAGTGTTTTCAACTTAGTTCTGCAATTTGCATTCTCTTTTTAATAATTTTTAGTTAGGTTAAAGAAGGTAACAATAATGACTGATGTGTAAGCACACCAAATTAAGTGTGCTAGCACACCTCAAAAAGTGTGCCCAGCACACCCATTCTGGTGTGCTATACATAGCAGAATTGGTGTGCTATGCACACCCAAATTGGTGTGCTTCAGGAAAGTGTGCCCAGCACACCAAATGTGGTGTGTGTATGGAGACATGGTGAGCACACTGTATACGGTGTGCTAGGCACACTGTATTTTTTACAGTGCTATCATCAGATTATAAATCTCGGATAGTGGCCCTACAAATGTTGCCACTAATGATGCACATGTTTTTTGTTCAGTGCCTTAAGAGCCTACCAACACCTTCAACATTTCAGCCCATGTCACTTTCAGTTCTAATTCCACACGTTCCTCTACCTATTTTAAACTGAAACATTCTCTGTCTAGAACAAATTCTTTGCAACATTTCTAGAATGCCTCGGCTTTGGAACTCTTTATCTCCTTTACACATGAAAGCTGACCCCTTTGGTCCCCCCCAGCTATGGGTCTGCATCATTGATATCCCCAGTACTTCTTGCAATGGAAGGTGGTGAGTGTACGATAGCTCATCCATCATGCTCATCAGACTAGAACAGCTCTCCTGCTGATGGTGCTGACTATATATATGCTAATCAGTAGGTTTTAACCCCTTGTGGTAAAATGTTCTATTTCCACTCTATGTGACCACATGTTTACATGTATACACTACCAGTCAAAAAGAATTGAACACCCAGAAGAAATAGTTTGATGCACAGATTCTAGTGCTCAGTCTCTACCTCTTGCACTCTGTGCAGGTAGTTGTTTGTGCATATGAGTACTCACTTCCTCTACAACACTTAGACGTCATATGGCTTCACTGTCCGTAGTTAGGAGGTGGAGCTATTGAGGGTCCTCACCCACACACATTAGTGCGCTATCCTGTTGCTCTGCAGTACTGCAATAAAAGATTCCTCTCAAACAAGTAGTAGGACTCGAAATATGTCTTGTCATAATAATAACCCACACATTCAAATCAAGGATTGTGAGAGAATGTATATCTCTGGCTGTACCCCTATGCTTTAATTGCTACTATGCATAATCTTCCACCAGCGTGAAAAATTGTGACCGTGAAAGCTGTCTTTCTGTAGTGTGATTGATTTGCAGTTTATTCTCGTCCAAGGAAGTCACACTGCCTTGGAAGTGCCCTAGATTATCCCAAAGATGCTCTACCAGGTTTGGATTATGGCTCAGTGCAAACTAATTTAGAAGGTTCTGTCCATTCTGGACCATTCAGCTCACTGTGTACTTGACTAAGTGGCTAATGGTATCACTCTGGTGAAAGATGTAGTCCGTGTCCAGGCCCAGAGACTGCGTGGTAGCCGGAAAAGCCCTCCTCAGAAAAGTGACATGCATAGGTGCCAACTTTTGAAAACTAACTTCAGGGACATTTTGTTTTGGTCCCTTCACCCCCACCTCTTATTGCAAGTGATATACATAATTATAGCACTTATGGTAGGACCCCCATTAATCAGCACGGTAGTTCAAAATATTTGTACAACAATTCGCTAAAGCAAATCATTATGCGAGACAAGTCATCCATGATGACAGAATCACACTAAAGTCCGACGAGCAAAGCACGCATCGCGCGAATGTGTTACCTTTAGAGCTCCTGCGAATTGCATGAAAGTCTGATCTATGACAAATCACAATGACACTCATTTTTAGGTCATATTTTACGTTAGGGAGAGGATACTCGCTCGCAGTTGACGCTATCACGTATGACGCTATCACATGTACTTTGACTCTCACACGTGGTCTCTGTCGTTCCAAGACTTGCGCCTAGTCTCCTCCCTAGACTAACAGTAAACGCCAGAATCCGGGACAAAGCAGCGATCCGTGCGGGACGAGGGACATGACCAACAATTCCGTGACTATCCCGGACGTTCCGGGACAGTTGGCACCTATGGACATGGACTTTACACAAAGATGACGCAAATTTGCTTGAGCTCGCCCACATCCATCTTGATTTTACAGCCCTTCCCACCACACATTGCTGCTGCTGTGTTTCAGTGTGTGCAGAATACAGTCGTACCTGTATGCCTCTCTAGCTCTGTGGTGTGCAAAAGGACTAGCATTGTCCCTGAATGGCTGGAATCATGCTTTATCACTGAAGCAACTTCGCTTCGGATGAACGCTGCCCAGTAGCGAGACTTCAAAGCGATTCTGTTCGTTTCTATCGATGCTGTCGCTCATGCTTTGGCTTTCATAGGGCTCTGTACACCTTCAGGCCTATTTCCCTGAACCATCACTTGACTGAGGTTACAGAGATCGATGTTTCATGGCGCTCTGTTACGCTCGTTCGCAACCACGGTAGCGTTTCCATCTTGTTGGCCCGCACACTACATGTTGATAACTCGATGTTCAGTTCTGTAATGGCCTGTTTTCTACAGCGTATGAGTGTTTCATTCATTGAACCCCTTTTCTGCTTTGTTTGGAGCTCGTGATAGACTGCTCCTACTCAACAGCCGATATTTTTAACGTTTTTCTCTAACTGCCACTTATCTACCAAATAACAGGCAATTTTTAATAGAATATTGATAGAAATATGATGCTTGCTATCTCCAGAAGATACATTCAAAGTCTTGCTACTTGTCTGAGATTTTAGTGCACCTTTTCTGCAGAATCTACATCGTGAACCAATACGCGCTAATGTGTGTGGGTGAGAACACTCAATAGCTCCACCTCCTAACTACAGGCAATGAAGCCATATGACGTCTAGGTGTTGTAGAGGAAGTGAGTACTCCTATGCACAAACAACTACCTGCACAGAGTGCAAGAGGTACAGACTGAGCACTAGAATCTGTGCATCAAAACGATTTCTGCTGGGTGTTCAATTCTTTTTGACTGTGTATATTGTATAATACAAACTGATAAACAGGAATCTAACTAGAGTCTAAGTATTCCTCCAGTCCTAATGTGTCTCCATTGTTCTCCTGTTTTAGCTTATCTATGATGTGTTGAACTTCCTGTCTGACATGTTCCCGCTGTACTGGTGTGTAAGGATCAATGCTCACAGATTGCTTGCGTTGAAATGTTGTGACATCCTCCAGCAGTCTCTCTCTCACTTCTTGTGGTGAATAACTCATATTTAGAAAGTCCAAGATGTGTAACACCTAAGCAGACAATATGACAAGCAGGAAAATGATTGCCCATGTAGTGAAAATAGAATGAAATCTCTGCTCTTTCCCTTTCTTCCCCTTCCCCCCTTCTTCCCCTATACCCTTCTACCTCTGTGCTTCGATTTCTCTTTATATTCTCATATCGGACAACCAGAACAGGACGACCACTGCTTTTTTTCAGTACCACTTTTCTGATGAAGCTAGCCCAGTATGCTCTATTTCTTTTTACAAATTTGTTCCATGTAGAATTTCCTACATTGAAGTATGTAGTGCAAGTGTTGTGTACATAATGATTTACTATGGTACAACTACTACGATACTCACTGAACATATTTGGACTGATTTCACTGACATGAGATTCGCTTCCTACTTTAATGATGCCACGGTAAGAGACAATCCATTTGTAATAGGAGACAATTGCATCAAAAGGATTGCGAACAATTAAGATAGCAGCTTGGTTCTGTAAGGATGAATGGAGAGAGAGAGAGAGAGAGAGAGAGAGAGAGAGAGAGAGAGAGAGAGAGAGAGAGAGAGAGAGAGAGAGAGAGAGAGAGAGAGAGAGAGAGAGAGAGAGAGAGAGAGAGAGAGAGAGAGAGAGAGAGAGAGAGAGAGAGAGAGAGAGAGAGAGAGAGGGAGGGAGGAAGGGAGAGAGGGAGAGGAGAGCGAGAGAGAGAGAGAGAGAGAGAGAGAGAGAGAGAGAGAGAGAGAGAGAGAGAGAGAGAGAGAGAGAGAGAGAGAGAGAGAGAGAGAGAGAGAGAGAGAGAGAGAGAGAGAGAGAGAGAGATTGGATTGATTGTTGTTAGATTGTTCAAAGTCAGTTCACCTGGTCAGGATCATTGATAGACTGGTTGGTCCACATACGAACAGCATTGTGTGACTTCACTACCAGGACACTACTACTTGTGAGTCCTTCCCCAACTAAACCATAACGCCAAATACTCCAATCACGATAAGCAGATCCTACAGAAATAAACATAGTATATTCATGTTGATCCCTCCCAACTTCGCGAGAGTACATGTATATGTATACACATGCATGCAAAAGTCTGTATATATAATGTACTCCTTTGTCATTTATCATGGCCATACATAATCTCTTTGGTATGGGAGTATACCCTCACCAGTGCATATTCCTGTGGCCTTCTCCAGCAGTCCCCTCAGCCACGTGTTCCCACTGCCGGGAAAACTGAGCAGGGCAACACTTCCTCGTGATGTCCCATTCATAAAGTGACATGCAGGACTGATTTTAAGCAGCCCATCCTTTTTCATGGCTCTCATAAATTTGTCCACTTCAATCCAATCACGATTGTGCAAGAACTCAGAACATATCACATCCTTGCACTGGTATGAGCCAATCCACGGCCGAGGCATATGCTGATCCACGTATGATCTGTTCAAGACATCCCAGAAGCCCAGGCGCGTACTGTTTGTGTTTGCTACAAAAAAGTTTTCCAATGGCTTTTGATTGTATATATCATCATCTCTTGCATTACTAGCATAAGTTTTTGGATACCCAACATGAGGAGCCTCATAAGATTGCTCAGCATGTAGTATTCTGTGGTCATGGGCCGGAGTTCTGAGCAGTCTAAGTACGCCCATGAACACTAGAATAACAACTACTAGGACCCGCAGTTTTGATAAATGTCTGGACATGACTGACTTGGCAGTGATTATGAGATAGCAAACCATGAGCACTGGCTGTTCCGCCACCAGTCACACCACAATGAACTGTCACAAGGAACTTCAACGACAGCAAGTCCTGACAATAGAGGATGTATTGATGAGGTGGTATTCTCACAGGTTGCTCAGAAAAAGTGAGCTATTAATGATGAATTCTTGTAATGCTATTCCTTATACATTATACATTAGGTAGTCATGAAATGAACTTACTTTTGCTAAACATTTCGGCCATTACCTGTGGCCCTCAATAATGACAATGTACAACAACAATAGTGCAGCAGATATTTGTACAGGGACAACTAAGGAATATTTCAATTGATGAACAACAGTGTTTCGTAGAGTGTGGGCAGCTTTCCCTGCCTTGAATACACTTTTCAAACCTGGTATGATTGTTATGTGCATTGCTACTACTTCCACATACTTCATTGCAAACAGAAGCATTACTTGTAGTGTATGTATAGTGTAGGAATGTCACATAATTGCATCGCTGTTAGAGCAACAAATCCTTTTGCTGGGTGAGAGTCTTCATTCCATAGTGTATAAGTGCATTTTCAGTTGACAGGGTATTGTATTGTACCCTGTGGTGTCCTTGTATAAATGTTGCTCCCTCACTCTTACCTTCCTGTGCCCTCAGTGTACAATCATAGCTAGTACAAGCAAGACGTATATATTATGGATAACTGTGAGTCTGGAGGTCATAGCTGATCAGTGTGGGAAGTGAGCCACTAGCACTGCACAGAGCAGTAGCTGTTTATAGATGACAAGTTTTTGCTTTCTCTTGTTTTGTTCTGTATTTGTCTTTTAGCTTTTTTGTTTTAGTCTCACCTATCACTATTAGTTGAATTATATACTCTACGGGTCTTATCATTGTAATTAGTAGTCATGCTATGTACATGTGCTCCTTAGCATTTGGCTAAAGTATTATAGGACTATAATTGTCATCTTTAGCCCAGTGACAAGGATCAGAGTACATTGTTGAAAGTGAGAAGATGAAATCTGTTTGTGTCTGTCAATAATTATTAAGAAGAGCGATACTGGATAAGGGCTTAGAACACAGATCATTTATGATTTTACTATAACGTTTTTGTCACACCATGCATGGGCATGTCAGGCCCCATCCTCACAACTCTCTTTGGATGCTGCTGCCCTCCTAAAATCGGGAGGGGGGGTGGGGGGGGGGCTCTGCCTTTCCTAAAATCTCTAAGGGTATAGCGCCTGGTTTAAGAATAGAACTAAAGGACAGAAACACACGCAAGCTACGCTTGCTACGCGGAGTGGTTAAAGAATAGAACTAAAGGACAGAAACACACGCAAGCTGCGCTTGCTACGCGGAGTGGTACGTCGATCATGCGCTAGACCACGGGTACGGCTATATTATCATGCGTGCTCACGCTCCCCGAGCTCCAGAAGTGGTGATCTTTACTGTGCCCTCCAGTTTCAATGCCAAGAGAACTTGCGGCACGAAAGAGCGACTGTCTTCCTCCACTTGCACAGGTGGCACACAGATCTATCATTGAGGATACGTACATAGAAAAACTAATTAACTTGTGCATGCGAGCGGGCGGGCCATTATTCAGTATTATTATTATTTTCGGTGACAAAGTTTGAAATTGCTCTATAAAGCAATATTTGTAGCAATGGTAACGTGACGATAGAAGTCGCGAAGACATTAAATGATCATCGCCGAGTTCAAAGATGGCCACGGCAGCAGCGGAGCAGGATTGGTCATACTCAACAATACGAACGCCACTTTGTCTTAAGTGATGCGGGCGGTGGGCAGAAAAGTTTATAGTTTTGGGTGCCCTGCCGCCATAAATGGACCCTTCCGCTGTGTTGTCAAAGCTCACCATAGTGCCTCTACGTGAGCTGTCACCAACTATCACTAACTATCTATCGAATATTAGGTCCTGGAGTGCGTACATGGACCTTTGGTAACCCTAGTAACATCCTCCAAGTAGCGAAATGTGTAACTATGGCAACCATGCATATATGACATAATCACTTCAAAGGTCAACCCACACTTTCTTGGAATTTTGTAGAAGCTTCCGCCTGGCTTGCAGTTGCATGGTGTCAGTGCATGAGTACCTTTTTTGGGGAGAGGTCCACAGTACATGCTGCATGATTGTGTACATATCACAGGCCCGTAGCCAGCTTTACAAGAGGGGTAGGTCATTTTGATTGGTCAGTGGATAAAAGTTGAAAGTTCAAGCTCACTCCACCTACAATTTTGCAGGACCATGGCTCGCTAGGGAAGCAACAAAGCTATCTACCCTCCCAAACTACCACTATTAGTCTTTCTTGATTCCAGTAAGTGAACCAGGTGAATCAGGCAGAAGTCATTACTTGGGACAAAAGTTTGTCTCCCTATTCTTCCTTATATGCTGCCAGTGATCGTTGATGCTCGGGACAGAAGTTTGTCATTTCTTCACCTGATTCACCAAACAAACTTAATATATTCATCACCAGGTGCCTATGTCATATATGGGAATGTTTGATAGCTCATCTTATGAATCTGGCGTGCCATCATGCATCTTATCCTCCTCCGTGTCATCAGACAGTCCAACTTGAGCAGGAGAGCTGCTCAAGTTGGACTGTCAAGTTGGACTGTTGCACATGGAGTGAAAATAGAACATTTTACCACAAGGGGTCTAATCATATGCATATTATGCATATGATTAGACCCCTTGTGGTAAAATTCCACTCTATGTGCCCACATGTTTACATGTATGTATTATTCTGAACAACAAAAATAGGAACCTAACTAGAGTCTAAGTATTCCTCCAGTCCTAATGTGTCTCCATTGTTCTCTTGCTTTAGCTTATCTATGATGTGCTGAACTTCCTGTCTGACATATTCCGCTGTACTGGTGTGTAAAGATCAGTGTTCACAGTTGGCTTGCGTTGAAATGTTGTGACATCCTCCAGCAGTCTCTCTCTCACTTCTTGTGGTGAATAACTCATATTTAGAAAGTCCAAGATGCGTAATACCTAAGCAGACAATATGACAAGCAGGATAATGATTGCCCATGCAGTAAATATGGAATGAAATCTCAGCTCTCTCTCTCTCTCTCTCTCTCTCTCTCTCTCTCTCTCTCTCTCTCTCTCTCTCTCTCTCTCTCTCTCTCTCTCTCTCTCACACCCTTCTACCTCTGTGGTTCGATTTCTCTTTATATTCTCATATCGGACAACCAGAACAGGACGACCACTGCTTTTCTTCAGCGCCACTTCTCTGATGAAGCTAGCCCAGTATGCTCCCTTATTATTTACAAATTTGTTCCATGTTGAAGAGTTTCCTACATTGAAGTATGTAGTGCAAGTGTTGTGTACATAATGATTTACTATGGTACAACACTCACTTAATATATTTGGTCTGATTTTACTGACATGAGAATTTCTTCCTCCTTTAACAATGCCGATGTAAAAGAGATACAATTTGTAATAGGAGACAATTGCGTCAAAAGGATTGCGAACAATTAAGATAGCAGCTTGGTTCTGTAAGGATGAATGGAGAGAGAGAGAGAGAGAGAGAGAGAGAGAGAGAGAGACAGAGAGAGAGAAAGATTGATTGGATTGATTGTTGTTAGATTGTTGTTAGATTGTTCAAAGTAAGTTCACCCAGTCAGGATCATTAATAGACTGGTTGGTCCACATAGAAACAGTATTGTGTGACTTCACTACCAGGACACTACTACTTGTGAGTCCTTCCCCAACTGAACCAGAACGCCAAATACTCCAATCACAATAAGCAGATCCTACAGGAATAGAATAGTTCATCTCTTTCATGGGAGTGCATATACGCGTGCATACATAAATGAATCAATCGAGAACCACAACTCCTAGCCACGAACAGCCCTTAGGCCTAGATACTAAACAGTCACCTAATGCGCAGGATGCATTTCGGCCAATACCAGGCCTCATCAGGCACGCTGGTGTGACTGGGAGTGTGGGTGTTACATGTCATGCACGTGCAACGCAGATGGCTGGCCTTAAGTTTTCACAGTCACACAGCTTCGTCACACAGTCACACTTCACAGTCACATGATATATATAATATTATAATATGTACTCCTTTGTCATTTATCCTGGCCATACATAATCTCTTCGGTATGGGAGTATACCCTCACCAGTGCATACTCCTGTGGCCTTCTCCAGCAGTCCCCTCAGCCACGTGTTCCCACTGCCAGGAAAACTGAGCAGGGCAACACTTCCTCGTGACGTCCCATTTATAAAGTGACATGCAGGACTGATTTTATGCAGCCTGTCCTTCTTTTTCACGGCTCTCATAAATTTGTCCACTTCAATCCAATCGTGATTGTGCAAGAACTCAGAACATATCACATCCTTGCACTGGTATGAGCCAATCCACGGCCGAGGCACATGCTGATCCACATATGATTTGTTCAAGACATCCCAGAAGCCCAGGTGGGTACTGTTTGTGGCTGCTCCAAAAACTTTTTCCAATGGCTTTTGATTGTATATATCATCATCTCTTGCATTACTAGCATAATTATTTGGATACCCAACATGAGGAGCCTCATAAGATTGCTCAGCATGTAGTATTCTGTGGTCATGGTCCAGAGTTCTGAGCAGTCTAAGTACACCCACAAATGCTAGAATAACAACTACTAGGACCTGCAGTTTTGATAAATGTTTGGACATGACTGACTTGGCAGTGATTATGAGATAGCAAACTACGAGCACTGGCTGTTCCACCACCAGTCACACCACAATGAACTGTCACGAGGAACTTCAACGACAGCAAGTCCTGATGATAGAGGATATATTGATGAGGTGGTATTCTCACAGGTTGCTCAGAAAAAGTGAGCTATTAATGATGAATTCTTGCAATGCTATTCCTTATACATTACACATTTGAAATGAATTTACTTTTGCTAAACATTTCGGCCATTACCTGTGGCCCTCAATAATGCCAACAACAATAGTGCAGCAGATATTTACACAGGAACAACTAAGGAATATTTCAGTTGATGAACAACAGTGTTTCGTAGAGTGTGGGTAGCTTTCCCTGCCTTGAATACACTTTTCAAACCTGGTATGATTGTTATGTGCATTGCTACTACTTCCACATACTTCATTGCAAACAGAAGCATTACTTGTAGTGTATGTATAGTGTAGGAATGTCACACAATTGCATCGCTGTTAGAACAACAAATCCTTTTGCTGGGTGAGACTCTTCATTCCATAGTGTATAAGTGCATTTTCAGTTGACAGGGTATTGTATTGTACCCTGTGGTGTCCTTGGTACAGACTATAAATGTTGCTCCCTCACTCTTATCTTCCTGTGCCCTCAGTGTACAATCATAGCTGGTACAAGCAAGACGTATATCAGAGAGTCGGTAGACTCTCTATGTAGGGATGGCGCCGACACGCCCATAGTGCGTGTACATAGGAAAGCCTTCTTAACTCGCGAACGCTCGCGTTCTAAGCCTTTGTGGGCCCCTAGCTATTCTATTCCAGTGGTTCTCTACCCAACAATACCCCCCAAGTAGCTAAAATGCATCCCTTGACTTACTACCAGAAAACTCTCCAAAGGTCGTTTTGTCTTTCTTCCTATTCTTCTTCTTCTTAAGAGATTTCTTTAGACTAACGTATCTCAAAACTGGCTGAAGTAATCACCGTAGTTCTTTCACGGATCCACTGTAATCACTACCAAGTACGATCTGTGCTAATAAAACTCTTAGTACGCTCCCAAATGGGCAGAAACTAGAAGTCCCCGACAATTTCCCATATTTGGGAAACCATTTTGTAATAGTTATTGTCACGTGGCGCAAACGGTAAGCACGTGAGGGCGGGCCTCGCGAAGCCACGCCTATTAATTATAGGTTCGCGAGACGTAACAAAGGCTGCTTCATATCTGATGGCGCGTTCGAGCAGCGTCTTACTTCACTATACTATTATGTAGCGGGGATGAGTTGGCCAGTTAGATACAGTGAGGTACATATGTAGCTACTGTAGCTCAAGAATTTTTAGAGGGACTTCAGCCCCCAACTTCAGAAATGATGGTGTTCAAGCCCCTCCCTACCCACCTTAGCAATGGCTGTTATGACCACTGATTTGTTTGCTGGACTCTGAAAGAAGCTTCAGTGGCAAGAACAATACTTTTTAATGGTACCCTTGTGCAAAAAAAGGGATGCAAACAAGTATGAAAAACATTTTCAAAAAATGTATAGGGATGTAGGGATGGCCGTGCCAAAAACTACAGAAACTAGGTATAGGGATGGCAGTGTGCAGGGAAAACATGTTATACAAAGACTACACAACTAACCCCATCCCTACATCTTTTTTTTTTGGCTCAAAAACTGCCATCCCTACACCTAGTTTCTGTAGTTTTTGGCACGGCCATCCCTACATCCCTATACATTTTTTGAAAATGTTTTTCATACTTGTAGAGATGTAGGGATGGTCGTGCCAAACACTACAGAAACTAGGTGTAAGGATGGCAGTGTGCAGGCAAGACATGTTATACAAAGACTACACAACTAACCCCATCCCTTCATCTTTTTTATATCTGAAATCATTCTGTGAGTTATGCTACGAGATTACTGGGAAGAGCAATTTTTGAGCCAAAAAAAAGATGTAGGGATGGGGTTAGTTGTGTAGTCTTTGTATAACATGTCTTGCCTGCACACTACCATCCCTACACCTAGTTTCTGTAGTTTTTGGCACAGCCATCCCTACATCCCTATACATTTTTTGAAAATGTTTTTCATACTTGTTTGCATCCCCTTTTTTTTGCACAAAAGTACCAATAAACAGTATTGTTCTTGCCACTGAAGCTTCTTTCAAAGTCCAGCAAACAAATCAGTGGTCATAACAGCCATTGCTAAGGTGGGTAGGGAGGAGCTTGAACATCATCATTTCTGAAGTTGGGGGCTGAGCCCCTCTAAAACCTCTTGAGCTAGAGTAGCTACATATGTACCTCACTGTATCTAACTGGCCAACGCATCCCCGCTACATAATAGTATAGTGAAGTAAGACGCTGTTCGAACGCGCCATCAGATATGAGCACCCTTTGCTACGTCTTGCGAACCTATAATTAATAGGCGTGGCTTTGCGAGGCCCGCCCTCACGTGCTTACCATTTGGGCCAAGTGACAATAACTATTACAAAATGGTTTCCCAAATATGGGAAGTTGTCGGGGACTTCTAGTTTCTGCCCATTTGGGAACGTACTAAGAGTTTTATTAGCGCAGATCGTACTTTGTAGTGATTACAGTGGATCCGTGAAAGAACTACGGTGATTACTTCAGCCAGTTTTGAGATACGTTAGTCTAAAGAAATCTCTAAGAAGAAGAATAGGAAGAAAGACAAAACGACCTTTGGAGAGTTTTCTGGTAGTAAGTCAAGGGATGCATTTTAGCTACTTGGGGGGTATTGTTGGGTAGAGAACGACTGGCTAAGGGCCCAGAAAGGCTTAGAACGCGAGCGTTCGCGAGTTAAGAAGGCTTTCCTATGTACACGCACTATGGGCGTGTCGGCGCCATCCCTACATAGAGAGTCTACCGACTCTCTGATAAGCATAGACACACCTGTATAGTCCATACTACCTTCTTAGAACCACTGTTTTCTGTGGAGAGGTTACTTGGCTTAGTGCGTTCGATGCCTTGTACATGCATGTGATTAATAGCTTGCTGGAAGTGAAGTGTACCACGTTATCCAACATTCAACATGTGCTATGTGTTCATACACAGCTTGATCCATCCACTGTGTGGTTACGGGAGCAGTATGGAAGCCATGCATTTTTCCCATACACAATGAATGTGAAGTTTGACCTCCCTCCAGATGTTGCCCAGGTGTCACTTAGTTTAATTGTGGAGGGATCTGATCCAGCAGTGCCTGGCACACGCAAGAGAGTATCAGAATCTGGCAATGCTCAACAAGTAAGAAAGAAGCGATGTTCTGAAGCTCCAATAATGATCCATGGCTGTCCTCATTGTTATGATGAACAAGTACGTAGTGTGCTAAAAAGGTTGGATAACCTTCTGGCTAGCATTGCTCCTCTGATCAGTAACAAGGCCAATCAATCTGAGGGGGAGGAGGAGGAGGAGGAAGAGGAGTTTCTTTCTGTATCACTTCAGTAACTGCCCATGTTAGACTCCTGGTGTTAGCTATACCTGTATGGCCTCTTATGACATTTAGATAGTTTGCAAGTGATTGTGCGTAATCATTACTCTGTGCTTGATGACTATGCAAGTTCTGCATACATGTATGAATTTCAAATCCAATTGCAAGCATGTAACCTCTGCTGTAAACACATGTATGACAACAGAACCCTGAAAGGTGTAAGACACTCCAAACAAGTACTTAATGAATCATTTCAGTTCCTCAGCAATTTGATAACAATGGATTGTTAGGGCTTCCCTCAGTGCCACCACCTACAACCTTCAGACAATAAATGAGTTGGGCCATCCCTCACTACTTCCTGAATGGATAATTAAAGTAGTGATGGTAGATTTCAATGCTCTTTGCAAATTGAATGGCCATAGTACCCCACCTGCACACAGTAAACTCTGAAATTTGAAAGCGTGATAGAGATGAAAAAAACGGAACCTTTTGGGAAAAATCAAAGTGGGAGATTGTGTCGGGAGCATGCTTCACTACTTCTTTGGAATATAGAAAGTTGATGTAATAGGAATACAGAGTACATTCAAAATCTATTGTTTAGCAAGTGAAATGGCCACATTACCCCACCCATAAACAAGAAACATGAAATACAAACATTGAATGCAAAAATACAATGCAAGCCATCATCCAGTATAAAATGAAAAAATTCAAATATAAATTCATGCTGTGCATCACTATTTCATGGGATAGAAATTTGGAATCATGTAATTAGAGAGTGATTTCCATTGTTCATTCTATTAAAAAATTTAATGGCCACAATGTCCACTCACCATTTTGGTGTGTGTATATTTGGTCCAATTAAAATCCAATATTATTGAACATTGAAAGTAATCGATTTTTTGGTAATTATGGCCTCCAACATACATTGAATATTAATTTCAAACTGCATTTTTTGATTTTGAGATCCAAATTATTTTGGATTTTGAATACTCTCAGAGCATGGTACGTTTGGTCCATGCTAGTTTCAATCCTCAATAGCAAATTAGATATTCATTTTGTGCTTCATATTCAATATCCAATCAAATTCATTGTCCGATAATCAATTTTGAAAAAAGAATGAAATGTCTGTAAAGTGTGTGTATGCATGGTCCAAGTCCAATGGATTGCTAGCTGATAATGACAGTTTTTGGTGACGATGACCTTCAATATATATTGAATATTGATTTTAAGTTCCACCTGAATAATGACAGAGTGTGGTATGTTTGGTCCATGCTACATTCAATTTTCATAAGCAAATTAGAAATTGGTTTTGTGCTTCATATTCAATATCCAATACAAATTGAAAATTGAATCATGATTCAATATTCAATATCCAATATTCAATTTTGAAAAATGAAATTCCTGCAAAGGGCCTACTTTTATTCCCAATTTGTCAAGTTGTCGGAGAACATCCAAAATGAACTAATGTGCATTTATTCACCAACTCCTCATAGAGAAGTTATAGGCCAATGCATGGTAGTTATGATGTAATAAATATGATGTAATATAATGACATCATTTATTATCATGCAGCCCGAGTGGGTACCGCGTACCTCGTACTGTATATACAGCTCTGTCAGCGGAGGTTTTTGCATCTTTTTTGGGGGGGGGGGGGGAGAGGTTTACGGCTGTGTCATATAAATGGTGTAAGCACGTGGCCACGTTAGCTGCATGCTCGCCACACATGCATCCTAGTGATACAAGAGGCCCATGCACAGGCTACAGCTGCATGCATAGCCACAGCAGTTGTGCAAATCTGCATGTTCCCACGGGCGCGTTTGCGATGCGGTGGAGCTATTGGAAAAAGTAACAACAATGTTGTCCTTCACACAAGTTTGGCCCAGACTGCATGTTTATGGTGTGACAGCAATATGTAGAATCATTAACGCCCTGCCCTGTTTCATAGCTGTGAACACAAGATTAAAAATGTACTATGTCACAAGTGCTGATATGCTTTGTCTACCCAGGTGGATCCTGATACGGTCTATTTGAGGGAAGTTTGGTCAGAGAGCCTTCTTCCAGGATGCAGACAACGATTTTCAGTTGCCCACCAGTGTGGGAGTAACAATTCTCTCTCTCATTGTTGAGGGTTCGCATGTAAATATTCGCCCTCCCTCTACAAGTGTGGTATTGGGTACACCTGGGCCAAGCTACGGTGGCAAACCCATCTCCTCCAGTAAGAAGGAGGTATCTGTGAAGGTCAAAGTGGTCCAGGCAACAATGAAGAAACTCTCCAATGGCAAATATGAGTTCAACAATGAAAACCAGACCTACATCACAGTCACTGAAGGGACAGCAAACCTTGATTATGTCAGCCAGGTGGTTCAGAGGAAATGGGGGTCAGGGTATGTGTTGGTTACTTCTGATGGTCTGAAACTTGACGATTCTGCTCAAGGTACGTATGCAATTGAGGAATGTCAGCATGTACTAGGCATCTGTGGATGCGTCCATGTGACACTACACATGCATGTATGCTAGGACACCATCATGTTCTCTATCACGGTACGTACGTCTTCCACCACAACACAGGTATCCAGTTCTAGAAGGTTGGTAGTCGAAGAATATATGCTGTCAGAGAGACTGACCTGAAACCAGGTCGATCAACCAAGACCAACAAGACCACTATCTCTATTGATTCAGACAGCAGTGATGATGAGTTCATGCCTCTTCCCAAGAGAAGCAGGATTGCGCCCAGCAAACAGCCGAATGAGTTTGAGGAGCTTCTCTCTGAAGTGCGGGGACTCAGGAAAAGCATTGGCCATCTCTTTGAAGTGGACAAACAGCTACCCATTCCGATGGGACTGCGGAAAGCTCTAAATGGCACATTTAGATGAGTCATATGCCAATCCATCATGGTTCCTCCAGTTATATTTGGTCGGTGCTGCAAGTCTCTGATTGGCTGTCAGTCTTGCGTGGACCAGTGGTATAGAGGCGAATCAGGCCTCATGCAGAGCTGCCCAAGATGTCGTGCTGAGCGTGGGTATGCCGGCACTTGCATCTTCAAAGGGTTAGACGACTTCCTTACAACCATCCAGCCACTGGTCCAAGGATCAGAGGGGCCAAGCAGGGCTGTAGCAGAGAACTGAACTGTAGTATAGGTCTAGTAGTAGCACAAAACTGAACTGCATGCCCCTACCTCCTGTCAACTTGCTACTTGATTACTGCTGTCAACTTGCTACTTGATTACTGCTGTCAACTTGCTACTTGATTACCTTGCGATTTCGCCACAGCACGTGCACCCAGCTGGTGACCTTTGACTTTAGCCTCACACCCAGGCCCCTCGGGGAGGGGCCTGGGTACGAGGTACGAGGTACGAGGTACTCGCTCAGGCTGCATGATAATAAATGATGTCATTATATTACATCATATTTATTGCATCATAACTACCATGCATTGGCCTATAACTTCTCTATGAGGAGTTGGTGAATAAATGCACATTAGTTCATTTTGGATGTTCTCCAACAACTCGACAAATTGGGAATAAAAGTAGGCCCTTTGCAGGAATTTCATTTTTCAAAATTGAATATTGGATATTGAATATTGAATCGTGATTCAATTTTCAATTTGTATTGGATATTGAATATGAAGCACAAAACCAATTTCTAATTTGCTTATGAAAATTGAATGTAGCATGGACCAAACATACCACACTCTGTCATTATTCAATATTCAATATAATTTGGATCTCTGAAATGAAAAGGTGGAGCTTAAAATCAATAATCAATCACAAAATGAATATCTAATTTGCTATTGAGGATTGAAACTAGCATGGACCAAACGTACCGTGCTCTGAGAGTATTCAAAATCCAAAATAATTTGGATCTCAAAAATCAAAAATTGCAGTTTGAAATTAATATTCAATGTATGTTGGAGGCCATAATTACCAAAAATTGATTACTTTCAATGTTCAATAATATTGGCTTTTAATTGGACCAAACATACACACACCCTTTGGTAACCCTAGTAACATCCTCCAAGTAGCGAAATGTGTAATTATGGCAACCATGCATATATGACATAATCACTTCAAAGGTCAACCCACACTTTCTTCAAATTTTCAGGGTTTTGTAGAAGCTTCCACCTGGCTTGCAGTTGCATGGTGTCAGTGCATGAGTACCTTTTTTGGTGGGGAGAGGTCCACAGTACATGCTGCATGATTGTGTACATATCACAGGCCCGTAGCCAGCTTTACAAGAGGGGTGGGTCATTTTGATTGGTCAGTGGATAAAAGTTGAAAGTTCAAGCTCACTCCACTTACAATTTTGCAGGACCATGGCTTGCTAGGGAAGCAACAAAGCTATCTACCCTCCCAAACTACCACTATTAGTCTTTCTTGATTCCAGTAAGTGAACCAGGTGAATCAGGCAGAAGTCATTACTTGGGACAAAAGTTTGTCTCCCTATTCTTCCTTCTATGCTGCCAGTGATCGTTGATGCTCGGGACAGAAGTTTGTCCTTTCTTCGCCTGAGTCACCAAACAAACTTAATATATTCATCACCAGGTACCTATGCAATGTTTGATAGCTCATCTTATGAATCTGGCGTGCCATCATGCATCTTATCCTCCTCTGTGTCATCGGACAGTGCAACTTGAGCAGCTCTCCTGCTAATGGTGCTGACTATATGCATATGATTAGACCCCTTGTGGTAAAAATGTTCTATTTCCAATCTATGTTTACATGTATATATTATTCTGAACAACAAAAATAGGAACCTAACTAGAGTCTAAGTATTCCTCCAGTCCTAATGTGTCTCCATTGTTCTCCTGTTTTAGCTTATCTATGATGTGTTGAACTTCCTGTCTGACATGTTCCCGCTGTACTGGTGTGTAAAGATCAGTGTTCACAGTTTGCTTGCGTTGAAATGTTGTGACATTCTCCAGCAGTCTCTCACTCACTTCTTGTGGTGAATAACTCGTATTTAGAAAGTCTAAGATGTGTAATACCTAAGCAGACACAATGACAAGCAGTATAATGATTGCCCATGCAGTGAAAATATAGCAAAATCACTGCCCCCCCTTCTCCCCTTTCCTCCCCTATACCCTTCTACCTCTGTGGTTCGATTTCTCTTTGTATTCTCATATCGGACAACCAGAATAGGACGACCACTGCTTTTCTTCAGCACCACTTTTCTGATGAAGCTAGCCCAGTACCCTCTGTTTATATTTACAAATTTGTTCCATAGAGAATAGTTTCCTACATTAAAGTATGCAGTGCAAGTGTTGTGTACATAAGGATTTACTATGGTATATGTACAACACTCACTGAACATATTTGGTCTGATTTCACTGACATGAGAATTTCTTCCTCCTTTAATAATGCCATTGTAAAAGAGATACCATTTGTAATAGGAGACAATTGCGTCAAAAGGATTGCGAACAATTAAGATAGCAGCTTGATTCTGTAAGGATGAATATATAAATATAAATATATATATATATATATATATATATAGAGAGAGAGAGAGAGAGAGAGAGAGAGAGAGAGAGAGAGAGAGAGAGAGAGAGAGAGAGAGAGAGAGAGAGAGAGAGAGAGAGAGAGAGAGAGAGAGAGAGAGAGAGATTGATTGGATTGATTGTTGTTAAGATTGTTAAAAGTAAGTTCACCCAGTCAGGATCATTGATAGACTGGTTGGTCCACATAGAAACAGCATTGTGGGACTTCACTACCAGGACACTACTACTTGTGAGTCCTTCCCCAACTGAACCAGAACGCCAAATACTCCAATCATGATAATGAGATCCTACAGGAATATAAGTAGTATAATCATGTTGATCCCTCTCAACTTCACGAGAGTGCATGTATATGAATACACATACAAGCATAATTCTGTATAATATTATGTATATATATAATATGCACTCCTTTGTCATTTATGCTGGCCATTCATAATTGGTATGGGAATATCCCTCACCATGCATAATCTCTTCGGTATGGGAGAATACCCTCACCAGTGCATATTCCTGTGGCCTTCTCCAGCAGTCCCCTCAGCCACGTGTTCCCACTGCCAGGAAAACTGAGCAGGGCAACACTTCCTCGTGATGTCCCATTCATAAAGTGACAAGCAGGACTGATTTTAAGCAGCCTGTCCTTTTTCATGGTTCTCATAAATTTGTCCACTTGAATCCAATCATGATTGTTCAAGAACTCAGAACATATCACATCCTTGCACTGGTATGAGCCAATCCACGGCCGAGGCACATGCTGATCCACATATGATCTGTTCAAGACATCCCAGAAGCCCAGGCGCGTACTGTTACTGTTACCATCAAGTACCTCCTCCAACGGCTTTTGATTGTATACTTCGCCATCTGTTGCTTCACTTGCAGAGTTGTGCTGATACCCAGCATGAAGAGCCCTAAAAATTTGTTCAACATGTAGTGTTCCTTGCTTACGGCCTGTAGTTCTGAGCAGTCTAAGTACGCCCACGGCCACGAACGCTAGAATAACAACTACTAGGACCTGGAGTCTTGTCAAACGTCTGGACATGACTACTTTTGATGAGATGAACACTGGCTGGAATGGTCTGTTCCACTGACAGGCACACCCACGTACGTGCCTAGTCTCGTACCCAGACCTCAACCCCCACCCACAAATTTAATCGCGCACGTGCGCATTTAAATTTGTGAGTGGGGGTGGGGTCTGGGTACGAGACTGTACGTGCACCCTCACTTATTAGGTTTCCTTATGCATGAACATCCAGTGTGATGAACCCACTGCAATCATCCAGATGGGCATATCATTCGAAAGCCCTTATTGAGTAGATTAATATTTATATCTACTCATCTGAAACCAACTTCTATGTCCCCTTTCCAGTATTCGGCACTGAATTCAGCGGGTATACATGTAGCATGGATAATAAACCTCACAGTACAATATTCTTCATTCTTTTGGGAAATGTCTGAAAGCTAGTACCATGAATATTCCAAGAAAGTAATACCAAAAACAAGGTCCCGAAGTGGAATCGTTACCTCAAGGAAGCACAACGGGTGTGTATATGTACAGGGAGTGGGTCGCTGCCGGTCGCCCCCGTTCCATGGATCATCCTGCTCGATTGGCATATAGCTAATGAAGCAAAGAACAAGTTTAGAGCATGCCTCCGTCAACATAGAAGAGACCTCAACACAGAATTTTATGAATAAGCACTGTTCTGATCCACATCGTCTCTATAAGGAACCACACAAACCCTGCTAATGCTGCCTCTAGTACCTCCAAACTCATTGTGAATTGTCCAGTGTTTCAAGGGGACTCTATACTGGATGGTTGGGCTAATTACTTTGAATCTCTCAGCATTCCATATAACACTCCATTTACTCCAGCCCAGCTAGACCTTATCTGTGAGTACAACTCAATTTGTTCCTCTGATAGTATACATGTATGTTCTGATGTGTTTGCACTGGATGAAGTCACTAACACCATCTGCTCCCTCCCGTGTCGGAAAGCAGTGGGCCTGATGAAATAGATAATGAACATCTCATCTTTGGTGGTTCACTGGCCTCTGTTTGCCCACCTTTATATTTAACTCTATACTCCCTTGTAGATACCGGTATTCCAAAGTGCTTTCGACATGCTTATGTGATACCAATTCTGAAAAGCCATAATAAAGATCCTTCTAATCCTTCTAACTACAAAGGCATTTTTCTTCTATCCGCCATTAGCAAAGTTTTTGAGAAGCTTCTCCTCTCTCGTCTTCATGAGTCACTCAATCCATTACAGAGTGGATTTCACTCATGTTTCAGCTGCCTACATACTGCCTTTGTTCTACAGGAAGCTATTGCATCTCAGCGTGAAATGAAGAAGAAAGTTTGTGTTGCATTTCTTGATGCTAGAAGGCTTTTGACACAGTATGGCATATCGGACTTATGGTGAAGCTCTATCACAAGAACATCCCACTGTATATATATATATAATTTCTTAATTTTTGGTACAGCAACTCCCCAGCACTAGTTTGATGGAACAACAAGAGTTCTTGACCATTCCCTATAAAACAAGGTGTGAGGCAAGGAGCTATTCTCTCCCCTCTTCTCCACTCAGTGTATGTGGACAATCTTCTTGATATACTGGCTTCTTTGCTGTGGTGTAAAAATAGAGTCAATCTACTGTGGTGCACCAATGTATGCTGACAATCTGGCTCTCACTGCTGCCTCAGACACTGATCTGCAAACATATTGTATCATCATATGCCTTATCTTGGTGCTATGAATTCAATGCACAGATATCAAGTGTTTAGTTCTTGGTAAATCACCTTTATCCTGGAAGACTGCCAGAAGCAAGAAGTATATTCAAGGTCTTCCTGTTGTATGGCTGTGAACTCTGGTCCGTTACCAAGACACAGAGATTAGCATCCATGAGCGTGTTCACCACAAAATCCTTCATACAATCCAGGGGCTACCAACTTGATGTAGGACATCTGCTGTATTCTCTATAGGAACAACCTGTATGTATGACATTGTACAACAGAGACAGCTCACTTTTGTCCATTCCTTTGGCTAATGATGCTCTGCCCGAGATGATTTTCAATGCCAGTCTTGTCTAATGCCAAAAAGGGTTCCACCCCAGTGTGGCCAGACCTTCTCGATCTACCTGACCTGAGTCATGCAGTTTATGGATAGCCCCTGGACTTGCAAATCATGGAAGAAATTTGTTAAGTGTTTGCTGAAAACTAACTCTCTACTGCACCATCAATTGGACTGGTGAAGACGGCCACTCTGGAGACTAACAGATGGAAACTCTTTGACTCCGTCTTCACCACTGTATCCCACCTGCGGGCAGTGGACTCCAGAATGGTGAGGAGGAGGTGATGGCTGATTCTAACATACCTCTCCATTTCAGGAGTGGGAGAGAGAAAGTGGGAGAGTGGGGAGGGAGGGAGGGAGGGAGGGAGGGAGGCATGCCAGCAGGCAGGGTTATTAATAGCTAATTTTCTCTCACACACTTTGCAGCTCTACTGATGAGGTGTGTCTGAGTCTCATACAGGCATACGCCAAGTCCAGTGTTGGCAAGTACAGCCGCCTGTCCCTGGAGGAGGAGGAGCTGTGTGAGGACCTGCTCCTGTGCATGAAGATGATGACCCACCTCACCATCAAGGACTGTCTGGACTTGGGTGGCTGGAGTGAGCTGGCTCTGTGGAGCTGGTGCAGGTGGCCAGTCCACGTACCAAGCTGTGGGGACTTGGAGACCTGAGACCAGCCGTCTGTGCTGTAGACGGCAAGTCAGCCCGTAGGCCAGCTAGTAGAGATCTTACTTCGCTGCTAATCCAATCGTTCATGAGAGGCTGCCATGTGTACTGGACACCAAAGCTAGGACCACCCTTGATGTGAAGATCAGTAGTGTGAATGCATATACATGAACATGTACCTGCCAAGTTGAGCTAGTCTCATGAATCAGACTCCCTTTAAGAGGTGTGGCTTACGAGACTAGAGTCAAGTGACTTTTTTGAACTTATTATAGTTGTAGCTACAGCCTAGCGAGCTTTGTTATCCATTGTGTCCACGATATTTTACAGTACGTTGTATTGGGAGGTAGGCCTAAAGAGGTGGATGTTGGTAATGCGACATATAGAGGATCTGAAGTGTTGATATGTGCAAGTTTATATGGTCATGCGTTTAAGACTCTGCGTGTTTGGCAGAATGATTGTGATGTCTGTATTTCGGGAATCCAACAAAAAGGGTTCGACTTTGCAATATTCAGTGGGTGTGACTAAATTGTCCATAGAGAATATACAAGGAATGAAAGTCTATATATTACAGAAACAAATAGCAATAAGCATCTATGTAATATACACAAAAACATAGATATTATGAAATAATTATACATGAAAATAGGTATAGCACATGCAATTGAAAAGGAAACAACACAGATTTTAGGATACTCTCCCTGTTCCCTCCATTCCTCCCTCATTCCTCCCCTCCCCCCCTCCTCCTATCACAGTTTGGCAAGGGTGTCTACTTTGCCGACATGTGCTCGAACAGTGCAAACTACTGTTTTGCCTCTCCATCTTGGAAGGAGGGGCTGCTTGTCTTGTGTGATGTTGCCCTGGGACAGACCAATGATCTTCTTGCTGCAGACTACTTGGCTGATGAGCTGCCAAGGGGGAAGCACAGTACGAGAGGACTGGGCAAAGTGGCACCAGATCCTGCCCAGTAGGAGACCCTGTATGAGGGGGGAGGGGGAGGGAGGGGGGAAGGGAGGAGGGGGAAGGAGGGAGGGGGGAGGGAGGGGGAGGAAGGGGGGAGGGGGGAGGGGGGGGATGGAGGTAAGTGGGGAAGGGAGGGGAAATCCTCTTTGTCAGACTGTTCATATTTTTTCATCTACCTCACCTTCCTTCTCCCCTTCCTCCTTTCACCCTTAACTTCTTCCTCTTTCCCTGCCCCATCTCTCCTACCTTCTCCCCCCCCCTCCCCCCCCCCCCCCCCCCCCCCTCCTCCCTCCTCCCCAGTCCTGATGGCTGTGTAGTTCCTCTCAGCACCAGTATCAACACAGGAGTCCACAACCCTCTGGCTACACCCTCAACTACAACAGTACATAATATTCATAACAGAAGTCTATTACGTCTGCTGATGAATATTCATGATGTGATTTTAATGTCTTTCTTTTTCTCCCAGAGTTTGTGGTGTATGATACGAAGCAGGTATATAAGGGGTAGGGGATACCCCTATTCATTTTACTACCCCCCACCTCTCTCTCTCTTCCTCCTTTCCTTATTATGCAGTCCCACCTCTCACTGATTCCCTGCCCCTTCTCACTCCTCCCTCTGCAGATTAGGATGCGGTATCTGGTGAAAGTGCAGTTCAACTTCAAATGAGATGCACACATTCCAGACTCTAGTCCTATACACTTTATAGAGGCTGTCTGTGTTGTGTTTCTTTGCATTGTGTGAGTGTGTGACACAACATGGTGCTGGGAAACTGTTTTTTGACTAAGAGAGCATTGCGCTTTAGTGAAGGAGTACAAAATTGATTTGTGGGAGGTTAAATTATATTGCTCTACCCAGCCCCAGTCTCAGTCCCTTGGCTGGGGATCTGAGGGATGCCACTGTGGTTGGGGGGGCAGAGAAGAGGTAAGTTTGGCAAGTTCAGTCACTCATGGAGAGTGACCAGTCATCTCCATGTATAACTGACAATTTGTTATGTGAGGAAAGGCTTGGGAATATTTTAGAGAACTGTGAAAAACCAGCAGCCACCCGGGATTGAACCGGGGGCCTCTGACTTTAGCTGTCAGTGCTCTACCACCTGAGCTATGGCCACCGGGTGACAGATGACGGTTTGTTATGTGTACGTTCATGTAAAACTGGGGGGTCTGTCAGTGTGAGGTTGGCAGATTCGCCAACGACCACTGGCAGTACATAGGAAAGAATGGGGATATAAACTTTTGTCCTGGGTAATGGCCTGGTGCTGTCTCTGAGTGCTGGGTTCGATGCCCGGATGGAAGTTTATCTTTCCATTCTTTTCCTTCCTCACCTGTGTCAACTGAGTAATTATTACCATACCATCTCCAGGTGGACTAAGATTTCCAACTGGTTCTACCTACACTGGGTACATGGTCAATGGCAGGCTTGAGTATTTATGTGAGTATCGTGAGGTGAATTGTGGTACTAGGAAAAGTTCATGTTTCATCAATCATGAGCAGCTGAACCATATCACATGACTGTGGCAATTAGGTGATACAAAGAGAAACTGCATTCTAACCATTGAAGCACACACATGCACACAACTCACATTGTACATGATATGATTACCACTGATTACATAACAACACTTGGTCTAGTATCATATGAAGCCCATACAATCATAAGAGGACAAAACTTGGAATTAAAAAACTACGACATGTACATGAACCCAAAATATAATGACATGTACATGAACACTAAATATATAATCCACTCAATATATTTGGACTCGCTTGTTTACACAATCACACACATGTATAAACCCATTGGCACAAGAGGTGATACAGTATGGATAACTCAACTCTCCCTCCCCATCACCATACCTCCCAAATGAGGTGACAAAGTGACCTGAGGTCTGATACACCACAATACGGTGTTGACTGTAGTCAGATACATACACATACTTGTCAGCAATGTGAAGAGCTGTTGGCCAAGTCAGTTTTCCCTCTCCTTCCTGACCAAATGCTCTTATGAACTGTCCACTGCTGTCCATCACTTGCACCCTCTCATTTCCATACTCAGCTACATACATGTTCCCAGCAGTGTCGAATGCAACATCATGTGGCCAATAAAATTCTCCTCTTCCCTTGCCATGTGAGCCAATGGATTGAATGAAGTTCAAGTCCAGGTCAAACACTTGAATGTGATGGTTATATGAATCACATACATACACTTGATTGCTGTGTATGGTGACTCCATGTGGATCATCAAACTCCCCCTCCTTACTGCCCCTCTGACCGACACACTTGATCAGTTCACCACTGCTAGTGAACTTCTGCAGCTTGTCATGACTGCTCACATAAATATTGTCCACATCATCCACTGCCATGCCTTTAGGGCTGATCATCTGCTCTGGTCTGTCACCATGTGACCCAAATGTTCGAACCCTCTGTCCTCTGACATCAAACACAGAAACTCGATGACCATCAGATTCAGTGACCACCATCTCACCACGACTGTTGACAGCAATACCATATGGACTGATTAGGCCTGTCACAACCCTCACTGGGGAGCCTAGTTGAGTGGGGTCAGGGTACACGGTCATGGTGAAGGGACTGCCATTGATTTCACTACCATTGACTCGAACATGGAGCTTGTGTTGGCCTCGTCTGACTGCTATGTAGGACACCTCATATCGGGAGGGAGATATCATGGCTACTGAGATTCTGACCTTTTTGGACCATGGCCATCGACCACTTGTGGGTGTGGCTTGTGAGGTGGGCAGTGGCACTAGCTCAGCAGTGACATTCTGTTTGCGTGACAATGGCCTACCATTGGACTCACTCGCCTCAACTATGACATGTGTTGGGTGGTTGGCAGTGGCTGACTGTAGGCCTGGGCCACTGACCAGGCAAGTGTAGGAGGGGGCAGACTGCTGTGTCTGCTGCAGCTGATGAATCATCTGGTTTTTCTCCTGAATGACCGTTTGAAGACGATGGATTTCTTCAATGTTCTCCCTCTCTCTCTCTCTTGCCATTTTCCTCACCTCCTTAACCTCCCTCTCCCTATCCCTCACCTCTCCCTCCTTTTGCTGCAGCTGGTTCTGAAGACATTTGATATCTCCCTCCCTCTCCCTAACCTCCCTTTCCCTTTCTCTAACCTCTCTCTCTCTCTCCTGGTTCTCTTTTTTCAGCTGCTGAATCAATTCTTCCTTTTCTATGACTTCTCCATCCCTTTCTCCTCCCCTTCCCTCAAGGCTCTGGCCATATTGTGGAGCCTCTTTCAGAGCTGACAGGTATTGACAAATCTGCTGGGCTGAGGGACGTTCACTGTCCGTGTCTTTCAAGCAGTCCACAGCAATACGCAACATCGGGTGAGTCTGGGGGATAAGAATAAGGTGGTTTTGACGCCGCTCCACTTCAGGTACTGGAATATTAGCCCACCCTGTTGGGTACCTCGCATCTCTCACTCTGTTCATTGCTGGGCCTGGGTCAGGAAACTTGCGAGTGATGGTTTGGATCATAAGCACTCCTGCTTGGAAGCAGTCCAGCTTCTCTGTGTAAACAGGAGGGTCAAGCAAAGCCTCAGGAGACATGTAGGCTGGGGTACCTGGGCACTTGGTTAGGCCAGTCATGCGAGGATTCAGTTCGGTCAACTTGCTCATCCCGAAATCGGTCACCTTTGCCTTGCTGCCAGTACCGATAAGCAACACGTTGTTGCTGGATAAATCTCGATGAACGATGCGATTCAAGTGCAGGAAGGCAACAGCAAGGGCAATGTCGTGGCTGATGTTCACCTGCACGTGGTAGGCCAGAGGCTCCTCCGATCGCTCCAGAAAGTGAGTGAGGGAGTCGTCCATCAACTCCATCAGCAGAACGGGCAGGCCCGTCTCTCCATACTGCGCTACGCCCAGATACTGCACTATGTTGGGGTGCCGAATATCGCTGAGGAAGCGACACTCCTGCTCGAACTTTGTCCGGTTCCTGGGGTTGTTGGGATCCACCAGGATGGGGTGGAGGAGTTTGGCCGCACAGGGCAGCTCGTCGAGCGTGGCCTTACACACCTGTCCGTACGCTCCCGTGCCGAGGGTGGCGTCTCGCATCAGACGGAGAGTGCCGAAGCGGAACTGCTGTTGAGCCATCACGATAGGAGCCAACAACCAGGTGTACTAAGCAAGCTAAGCTATGAGTGATGTCACCACAGCCGCCGGCCTTAGCGACTAGCAAACAAGTGGGAATGTACTAAGCAATGCGCCTTGATAAAATTAATTACCTATTATGGTATTCTCTTATAATCATGATGTGCATCAAAGTTGCCCCATTATGGTTTCTAAAAATTGCAAAAAGTTAACCATTACTTGATTCATTGCATGCCCTCTGTATCAGTTTTATAGTCATACACGGTAATTAAGAGTACCCCTACATGTATTGATTTTCTCGGAAGGGCTAGAGCAAGTATTATGCTATTGAGTACCTATTCTGCTCAAAATTATGCTAGCATAATTTGTCAAAGCCCACTAAGTAAGCCAAATTATGGGTGATGTCACCAAATAAATCAACACTGATATACATCTGCATGCAGGCCAGTGTACTGCAAACAAGTAAAGAAATTAAAGTAAAGAGCACTCTACACTTGTGGAATGAAGTGTTGTTTACGTAACGGAGTGGCGCTTGCACCCCCGCATGTAGTGACCATAGTGAGAGGAGGAGGAGTGTTAGCTGCATGTTAATAGGTGCCTCAGTTGACTGAGGACTTTGCTGGGGCACTCTCATTTTGAAGGAGACTTCAACAGTATCACTCCCAATGCATAGGTTTTCGTGTAGCTAAAGACTGCAGAAAAGATTACAGATAGACAAAGTTGCTAACCAAGCAACATATCATTACTTATAGTGGGCGCCCCCACATATACAAACATGTCACTGAATCAGTTCCAGGTTTCCAAGCTGTGTATAGGTATGGGAGTGGAAACATTTGTAGGCATGCATTGTGTTTTATTTACGGGTATTTACGGGATTACAGTGAACTCTCCGAATAACGGACACTTTGGTGCAAGGCCTACTGTCCGTTATTCGGTGTATGTCCTTTATTGAGGAATTATTGTATCCACATTTAACGTTGAATATGATGATACACTGGAGCCAATAACATAAGCTCCTTGCAAATGCAGGCTATGTGAGCCGCGTGAATATATCGCAAGGCTACGAGAGTACATCCAATCTTTAGTGGACAGAGAATAATATTTACTAGATGAATGTCAGCGGAGCAAGTCAGGATTCTATTTAACGCCCTAATGTTGCCGAGCTTGCGCACCGTAGATGGCGGCGGCAGTTGTTGGGTGTGGTTAGGGCTAGCCCCACGCACACCGTCCGTTATTCAGGGTAACTTTTCTACGGAGCTGGATCAGTCGGTGCAGTTCCCCCTGTCCGCTATTCGGATGTTTGTAATGTATATGTCTATAGTGAATTTCGCCGGGAGATGAAGGCTCGTCCGTTATTTGGTAGAAGTCCGCTATTCGGAGTGTCCGTTAAGAGAGAGTTTACTGTATATCCCACCTTGTACATTACTGCCATAAAGTGGGAGAAGGTTATGAACTGTAATTCCTTCCTCTGGGCAACTTGTAGGAAGATATGGCTCATAATTCTCTCGTCATGTAAATTTTGTAATGGTTCAGAATGTTACGATGTACATCATAATATATTATACTAGGAGTACGCAAGGAGTGCCTAGCGCGGATGAATCAGTTTGCAGAGCTAGCCAGTTTTGTGCGGACCGTGTCATCGCGTACGAGTAGCGATGGCGTCCTGCTACAGTAGCACAATGTGCAGCAACATCGTTTGTGCGTATGTAAGCCCGCGTAGCTCTCATGGCTAGCCCAACGCATGCAAGAAAACCCAAGTAGTACGTGCGGACTCATCGTGCCCGAGTAGCGATGGCGTCGTGCCAACAGTAGCACAATGTGCAGCAACATCGTATGTGTGTATGTAAGCGCGTGTAGCTCTCATGGCTGGCCTAACGCGTGCAAGACACATGAACCCAAGTACGCATGTGCGTATACGTACGTACGTCATACTTACGTACGTACATGCACACGTGCACAAACGCGCAGACACGTGCGACACCGGAAGTACGTACGTATACATACATACATACATACATACATACATACATACATACATACATACATACATACATAGAAACTCAAGGCGAGATCAAATGCCCACACGTCGCGATTATTTGCCTCGCGCTAAGGCGCTCGGCAACATACCGTAGATCGGGAAATTTTCGGCTGTAGAAACCTTCGTGTGTTACGCGAAAATTTAATATATTCCAGCACACCGACGAAATTCAAACGCGACAATATTTTCACGCGGGCGAGTAGCGTATACGGAATCCGTACACCTTGCGTACACGGATTGAATCTCTACGGCCACGGGTGTGCGGCTTTTAAGTGGCTCTGTACTACGTACTGCAAGTATACGGATAAAGTACGCGGAGTGAACGGATAAAGTATACGAAGTGAACAATGTTTCTTCATACGGCGGACTCTACTGATATTTTGTTCGCAAATCGGGCATCAATTGCGCTGTTGGAAAGCATGCAGGTGTGCGTTCACGCATCACACATCACTTTATAGCTCAGCGAGCTATGCACACAGTATAAGCATGGATATGAAATCACTGAGAGGCCAGTCTTAGGGGATATACATTACAGCCAGTGATCCAACATTGTGCTTTGTGATTGTTATTATTTTTTAATAAGCTCTGTTATGCATGTAAAACAATAGTGCATCAATCATTCCAGGTACGTTAAGTTATTGCAGCTGGCCATGGTTCGCTCCCGCTCGCCCAGTATATATAATAAGGTTTTGCATTAATTTTGTTACGGATCGCGTACCCGGTCCTCGATAAGCGCGCTCAATTCCCTGATTAGTTACAGTGAGCAGGTAAGAAGCAGCCTAAATACCAGATGACTACTACACAAGTAACCCCATCCCTACATCTTCGCATGACATCCTCATCTAAACTATTCTGAGATTACTGCATTGGAGTAACAATAGTAATGTGCCATGAAGAAAATCTCCTTTTAGGGAAGGGAAAGGAAGAGCAACTCCACCAGTTTCTACAACAAGTGACTCTTCCAGGTCAAGATTGCAGTTCCTAAGTTTGGAAACAGGACAAAAAATTTTATAATTACACTGCTGAACCAATACACTATCAACATGACTCACACTGAATACCAAAATGCATATATACAGAACAGAAAAGTTGTCTTTACAAAAATAAAGTAGTAGTCGATTTTATCACTCATGTATATGCATATACTAAACACTAGCAGAGAGTATCCATTTTCCGGATGGCTTCCTCAACCTTGATGTACTGAGTGACAGGCCGCGTACCATCAATGATCTTGAGCAGTTTTAGTCTCTGGACACGCTTTGTGATGCCAAGCTCAAAGTGAAGAACATCATCATCCAACTCCACCAGGATATCACCAGTAATACACTCCTGACTTATGTTCTCGAAGTTTTCCGTGATGCCAGCAGCCTGCAGCAGCTGCAGAACCTGTATACAGACATACGTATAGTGAATATAGAGCCCTTTTTTGCAGCACAATTAACTGCATGGCACCAAGTTTGTATTTTTGTAGCTTTTAGACCTTAGACTGTGAGAATTAGGACATGTTAATGGAGGCAATCATGTATTAATTAGAGTCAAAATGTTAGGGCAAGTTCAAGGGATTGCATGACCACAGTGTGCATTAATTAGACATTTCTGAGGGCATCACCTAGCAACTAGATTTTATTGCCTATAACTCTGTATTTGGTTCACTTGGGGGCCTGTAGGGCCACTCTAGTGTTAAACACTTTGATTTTGTTTTTTCTACCAGATATGTAAACAATAAGTATAGCTTCTGGGGGTGTACAGGGAATACAACTGAGGTGGTTAACAGTACCAACAGAGGGCGAATGAGGGCATATATTCCCTGTACACTGCAGAAGCCATGGGTTAACCTATTTGTAGCCCGGGCAACCACTTATTAGCCATGACAACCACTTAGATGAGTGGTATATTGCTGATGCTGCATGGTATATTGCTGACAGTGCACTGTGCACAAGAAATGTACTCTGCATCATCAGCAAATATAAGGAATGCACGCTGCGGGCATGGTTACAGCGGATGGTACCTTTCATCTTATAACTTCCCAGGCTACAAAACACCAAGTTCAGAGAGGATGTAATTTTAGACCTTTGAGTGTGAGGATTGATTAGTACATGTTAATGGAGGCAACCATGCATTACATTAGTGGCAAATTCAAGTGATCACATGACCACAGTGTGGTGTATTTGCATTTCCATTCCTTGTATTATTTATTTCCTAATTGGGGCGAGCCTTAGCGAGCCCCTTGTAGTCCACTCAACACCTGCGCTGTCTGTATATATATATATATATATTTATATATATATTTATATATATTATCATGTATCGTACGACCGTCACCTTCCGAGGGCGCATGCGTACGATTTAAATTCAAAAGCGGCACGTGGGGTTTACATCGAACGTATATCGGACGTTGAAGTTCAAAGGTCTCAAAGGTCGACTTGGCGCAGCGTCGCAACATGGACTCCGAGCAGAGAAGAGAAGCAAGGCTGAGCCGTAGAAGAGAACGCGAGAGATAGCGTCGCGCTTCCGAAACCGCTGAGGAAAGGGAAACGCGATTGTCTAAGCGAAGAGTGAGAGATAGAGCTCGACGTGCCTCGCAGTCCACTATTCAGCGTGAGAGGGACTTACGGCAGAGAAGACAGCAGGGACTGCGCATGCGTGTAAAGTCGGAAGTAGGCTCGCCCCACAATGCTTGCATTTCGACTAGTGTATTGTGCATGTATGGTGTAGTGCATTTGTGTCACATGTAAAGGTCACAATCATATGTGTGTGCATGTCTGTGATTGTGTATGTTTATGCAATGTGTACTGCATGTGTTGAGAGTCCGCTGAGTTGAGCCAACCAAGCTGGTGAGCGCAAGCTGCTTCTCTCCTGCCCGCCCGACATACGTTACACTGGCGACGAGGATCGGAATAACCTGCAGCGATTCCGATGACGACCTTCGGCAAACTCGTGGAGTTCAAGCCCAGCACAGAGGAGTTCAGCACGTACTTGGAGAGAGTGGACCTCTTCTTCCTTTCGAACGATGTCGCGGTGGAAAAGAAGGTACCCATCTTTTTGAACTGCATTGGTAGTACTACGTACAGTCTGTTGCGGGGTCTGGTTGCGCCTGAGAAACCTGCCGATCTGAGCCTGGCAGACCTTACCGCCAAACTTAAGGCACATTTTGAACCGAAGCATATTGTGATTGCAGAACGCTTCCAATTCCACAAGCGTGGCCAGAACCATGGCGAGTCCGTGGCAGAGTACCTGGCAGAGCTTCGCAGGCTAGCTGCTAGGTGTGCATTTGGCAACTACTTGGAGGAGGCCTTGCGTGACCGCCTAGTGTGTGGGTTGCGCAGCGAGTCCATTCAGAAGCGGCTCTTATCTGAAGCCGAATTGACCCTGGCAAAGGCCGTAGACCTAGCGCAGAGCCTCGAAGCCACCTCTAAGAGTGCGCAGACTCTGAAGGCTACCACTGATTTAGCCGTTGGCCTCGTGGAGCGCAAGAAGGCTAGGTCCCCGGTTGAGGGAAGGGCATGCCACCGGTGTGGAAAAACCAGCCATTTAGCCCCTCAGTGCAACTTCAAAGATGCTACATGCCATACCTGTGGCAAGAAGGGCCATCTAGCCCGTGTGCGCAGAAGCGGTAGACAACAGAAGCCAGCCAAGGGGCCTCGGAGGCGGGCAAATGTGGTGGAGGTGGACACCACTGAGGATAAGCCACCCTCAGATGACCCTATTAGTACTTTGCATCAAGTTTCAGGCCGGTCTCCTCCTTATAAGGTGGTCCTGCAGATAGAGGGGAAACCTGTGGAAATGGAAGTAGACACAGGTGCATCTGTCTCCATTATGTCCACGGAGAGCTGGCTAGCTCTGTTCCCTAAGATTCCCCTTGCTAGGACATCTGTGTCCATTCGTACTTACACTGCTCAGACCATATCGGTTGAGGGACAGGCTGATGTAGCTGTCCAGTATGGGACATTTGCTGGCACCTTGTGGATGTATGTGGTGAAGGAGAAGGGTCCCACCCTCCTGGGGCGTGACTGGCTGAGCCATATCTGTTTGAACTGGGCTGACATCAGGGCAGGAGCTGGTGGTCACCCTAGTCTAACCCAGTTGGTCGAGAAGTACCAGGATGTTTTCCGACCTGGCACTGGCACCATGACCCAGCTGAAGGAACACCTCAGCCTAAGGGAGCAGGCAGAATCCCGGTTCTGTAAGCCTCGGTCTGTACCTTTTGCCATTAGGGACCGTGTGGGCAAGGAATTGGATCACCTTGAGGAGGAAGGGATCCTATGCCGTGTCAACCATTCTGAGTGGGCTGCCCCTATTGTGCCTGTACCGAAGGACGGGTCAATCCGCATATGTGGGGATTTCAAGGTTACCATAAACCCGGCCCTCAGGTTCGATCAGTACCCCTTGCCCAAACCCTCTGACCTCATGGCATGTCTGACTGGAGGAAAGCGGTTCACTAAACTTAACCTTACTTCAGCATATCAACAAATGCTTTTGGATGAGGCATCCTCTAAGCTTGTGGCCATTAACACCCATCAGGGGTTGTACCAGTTTACCCGGCTGCCGTTCGGGGTAGCTTCTGCTCCGGCAGTTTTTCAGAGAGCTATGGATACCATTCTGCAGAGTGTTCCAGGAGTCATATGCTACCTGGATGACATCTTGGTCACTGGGAAGACTGACAGTGAGCATTTCCACAACCTTGAGGAGGTACTTCAGTGACTCCAGCAGCACGGATTCCGGCTCAGGAAGGAAAAGTGCCAATTCCTTCAGGAGTCTGTTGAGTACTTAGGCCACCGGATAAACAAGACCGGAGTGCACACCTCCCCTCAGAAGGTGAAGGCAGTAGTCGACGCGCCATCACCTCGCAACCTTCAGGAGTTGCGGTCGTTTCTAGGGTTGTTGAATTACTATGCTCGTTTCCTTCCCAACCTAGCCAGCACCCTGCACCCTCTCCATGTTTTGCTACGTGCAGATGAGCCATATATGGCACTGGTCCGATTCTTGTGAGAGAGCCTTTCAAGCAGCGAAGCAGAAACTGGTAGAGGCACCCGTACTGGCTCACTACAACCCCGACTACCCAATCATGCTTGCTGGAGATGCCTCCGCCTATGGGGTTGGTGCCGTTATCTCACACAGACTACCAGATGGTTTGGAGTGCCCTGTCGCTTACGCTTCACGTACACTCATCAAAAGTGAAAGGAACTAGGTACAGGTGGAGAAAGAGGCTTTGTCACTGGTGTTCAGTGTGCGTAAATTTCACCAGTACTTGTACGGTCGACAGTTCACCATCCTTACAGACCACAAGCCTCTCAAGACCATCTTAGGTCCAAAGAATAACATTCCACCACTAGCAGCTGCACGAATGCAGCGGTGGGCCCTCTTGCTTTCTGCCTACGTAGGACATCCAGTTTCGACCGACTGGATCACATGGGAATGCCGATGGGCTATCACGTCTACCCTTAGCCACAGAGACCCCTGTTGTCAATTCTACTGACCCTACAGCTTTCAATGTTATGCAGCTTAATTCTCTCCCTGTCCAGGTGTCTGAGATCAGAGCAGCCACTCGAACAGACGAAGTCCTCAGCAAGGTTCTGCATTGCCTCCAACAAGGATGGCCAGAGGACACCCAGGGACCACTCACTCCTTTCTGGCGAAGGAAGAAGGAGCTGGCTATTGAGAGTGACTGCATTCTGTGGGGAGTGAGGGTAGTCGTGCCAGCCAAGCTTCACAAGAAGGTTCTAGAGGAGCTACATCATGGCCACCCAGGTGTGGTTCGCATGAAGGCTCTTGCTCGGAGCCATGTGTGGTGGCCTGAGCTGGACAAGGAGACTGAAGAATGTGCCAAGGTCTGCTCGGCTTGTCAAGCTAACAAGCATGCGCCAGCTAAAGCTCCATTGCACCCCTGGAACTGGCCTTCTTCCCCGTGGGAGAGGATACACATCGATTTTGCTGGGCCTGTTGCAGGAAAGATGCTGTTGATCGTTATGGATGCCCATTCCAAGTGGCCAGAAGTGATGGTGATGGACAGTACGACGAGTTCCAAAACCATCACAGTCCTGCGTGAGATGTTCACTCGATACGGTCTGCCCCACCAGATTGTATCCGACAATGGGCCACAATTCACATCTAACGAGTTCAAGGAATTCTTGGCATCGAATGGAATGAAACATCACTACATCACCGTATCACCCCTCCAGCAACGGAGCTGCTGAACGAATGGTGCAGACAGTCAAGAGAGCAGTTCAAGCTGGTCTGCAGCGTGGAAACTCCTTGGACCGAGCACCCGCTGTGTTCCTACTACGGTACAGAATCACACCACATGCCACTACTGGGATATCTCCTAGCTCCCTCTTCTTCAGATGACCTCTCCGTACTCGGCTTGATCTGCTAAGGCCAGACATAGGAGGCCAAGTGAGAGATTCCCAAGCAGAACAGAAGGATCGGCATGATCAGAGGAGCAAACCTCGTGAGTTTACCTTTTTACAGACTGTGTGGGTCCGTAACTTCAGAGACGGCCTTCGCAGGATCTCTGGCATGGTAGCTGATCGACTTGGACCGTTGACTTATCTGATTCAGCTGCCAGATGGCACGTTGTGGCGTCGTCATGTGGACCATGTGAGACATGGCAGTCAAGCTGATCCGAATGCATCAGCTGACCTGACTAGTCCTCCAGTGCCTGAGGAGGATTTCTCATCGGTGCCATCCATGACAGATGGAAGCCAGCTGACACAACCAAGTGTACCTTCACAAGGAGGGTCACAACCGCTACAGCCACGTATTGATCCACCTTCCATTTCCTCATCCGATCCATCTTCTGCTTCTCGTTACCCGTCACGAATACGGAGACCCCCCAATTGTCTGTATTGAACTCTACAGGACTAATGGACAGGACATCAATGTTAAGAGGGAGGAGATGTGGTGTATTTGCATTTCCATTCCTTGTATTATTTATTTCCTAATGTATTGTGCATGTATGGTGTAGTGCGTTTGTGTCACGTGTAAAGGTCACAATCATATGTGTGTGCATGTCTGTGATTGTGTATGATTATGCAATGTGTACTGCACGTGTTGAGAGTCCGATGAGTTGAGCCAACCAAGCTGGTGAGCAAAAGCTGCTGCTTTCCTGCCCGCCTGACATGTTACACACAGTGTGCATTAATTAGACATTTCTGAGGGCATCACCTAACAACTAGAATATACCTGTATGTATTTGGTTTACTTGGGGGCCTCTTAGCCAATGTAGTGCTAAACACTGATTTGGTTTTTAAACCAGATATATTTAATGACCCACAAGATGCAAGTGCTGAGAACATTTACTTAGGTCAATAATAACGGCTCAAGACATACACTCCATATTTTTGGCTTCCTAATAATAGTAGCTCTCATATTTAAATCAAAATCAACTGCCACTCTGAAAATGAGTGTTCACCTATACTCTGTGTGTTTATAGCATTGAACATTACATTTCACGCATCCATCAGATATATAGTTTGAGAGGCAAAAGTTTTTAGATCTATGGTAGTACCTAAGGCAAGGCATGATTGGGTGGTTGAGGGGTGGCAGGGATGATTGAAATATGGTAGCGTAGACTGGTGGCTGCCTTTCTTGGCCTTCCAGGCAGGAAATTCTAAAATTCTTAGGCAAACTCTAGATAAGCTCATGCCCTAGTGGCCACAGTGGGGGAAAGTCCCCTGCTCAGAGGATTCAAATGCACTGCCAGTAAGTAGACATAACTACATGTATGTACATACGTACATAGAGGAGATGAATATTTTGGAGAGTGGAGTAAGTGGCTGTATTTGTCTAAATGTGTTTGTTTCTTGTTCTGTAACGGTAAAAATCCTCATACATAACATTGTTATAAATACCTGCACTTCATTAAGGGTAGCCAGTATCTTCTTGTTCCTTTCGGTTGTTTCTGGGGTGCAGAGTAACTCCTGACGATAAAGGGAGGCCACCTGGCTGGATTGGAGAGGGTTCTCCTGCAGCTGTTTCATCTCCTTCCGTACCTCCTCTACTTCCTCTCTAAGTGCCACATTCTCCGCTCTCAGTTGCTGCACATCTTCTTCGAGTTGCTTGTGTTGTGTTGCAAGGTTATTGGACTCTTCTCTTGCTGATTGCTGCTGTGCATTAAGTTCCGCCAACTCAGTTTTTGTGACCTCCAAGACTTCCATTTGTTTCTGCAGCTGTGTGCCTAATGCTTCTACCTCACCTCTGTTGACAGCATCCAGCCCTTGCTCAAGTGATGCCTTTCTCTCTAATTTAGATGTAGAGGTCATGTCCTCAATCTCTGTCAACCTCTCTGCCATGGTGTCGAGTCGCGCAAGCACTTTCTGATAAACAGGGTGGACGTTAGGGTAGGAATACACTGTAGAGTCATCCTTCCCTGGGATGTTAATATACTCGTTATCTGGGCTCGAAACAGCCCTCAGGAACATCTCCTGTAAGACGTAGTCAGCTTGGTCGAAGTGGGCGTAGCGGTAATGCTTAATGTACTCTCCTTGGATCTCGTCATGGACCTGCCTACTCTTCTCACACAGCTGCTTGTAGCTGTCCTCCGGGAGCTCTACCACCTTCAACTCCAGGTCTACTTCTTGGGGGATCTCGAATGGCTCCCTCCCATCGCAGATGCTTGACTCCACAACGCTACTGGCAACGAATAGTACATCAGTGAAGGTGCGGCACAACTTGATTACTTTCTGGAACAGGTGGGTTGGGTAGTTGCCCTCGTTCAGGATGGCTTCGTCAGGAAATATCTTGGCATGCATTGGCAGGGCATCTGGAATGTGCTTGATGATCTTCTCCAGCAGCAGCTTAACTCTCTCTGGTTTTGTAGAAAAGTTCCCAGCACAGGATTCATCAAGGAACTTACTAGTGCCGCTCTCGATACTGTACACATGCAGCCGCCTACTGCTAGCCTCTGAAACCACATTCTTGACGAGGAGAATCTCTCCTTTTCTGACGCGGTCACCGGGGCTGCTTGGATCAGAGTCCTGCATGGCACAGACCAGCTTTGGGAGTGGACCGCTGTCCAGAACTTCCAGCATCTCAGCAACGGTGGGATAGGTGAACCCACGCAACACGCTTTGTTCATCTCTGTAGGGGTTGTAGACCAGTCCGAACTCCATGGTGGAGGTGAGTGGCACAGAGTACTCCACATCACTGCCCAGCTCCTTGATCTTAACCTGTGTAAGGTTAAAAAGTGCGTGTGTGGAAGATATACATGTACGTGTATGTATGTATGTGCATATCATAAAAGGTCTGCACATACTATAAACATTGACATTAAATCATACATGTATGTACATGTATGTAGTGTACATGAGGCCTGAGTCTACACATGTACATAATTAACCCTCGGTACGCATGCACAGCAAGGGTTACGGTAAATGTCCTCTGTGTGTGTGTGTGTGTGTGTGTGTGTGTGTGTGTGTGTGTGTGTGTGTGTGTGTGTGTGCACGTGTCCGTTTGTCCATCTGCAGGATATTCTAGTAGTATGTGCAATCACAAGTAAAACCAAAGAGTTAAGTGTCGAATTTGGGGGTTAAATTATAGTTTTAGTTTTTAAGAAAATTTAAAGGGGGTTTTCAATTTATGTGCAATGTTTTGCATACTCTCAGTTACACGTTCACTTACGTGTTACACGCTATCTTACGGGTACAAAGGTCACCAGTTTAATTGCGCATGTGTGAGGACTGAGGAAAGGGCCTAGCCTGGGTATGGGGCTCGTATCCAGGCTAGCCCCTTTAGGGTGTAGGGTCTGTGCACACACATACATGCACAGACCCTACAGCATGCAAGACGAGGCAGGACACTAGACTATAGCCCATTTGTGTGGACCTAAGCCAGCAATGCTTACATCGTCTGTGCAGGCTGTTGTACATGCTAGTGTGGAGGGTTTGCACTTTAGTGCTTTTCGCATTAGTCCTATCTGAGGGTCTGAAATGGTTCCAGGAAGATGGTATCATATTGTGTGTGTGTGTGTGTGTGTGTGTGTGTGTGTGTGTGTGTGTGTGTGTGTGTGTGTGTGTGTGTGTGTGTGTGTGTGTGTGTGTGTGTGTGTGTGTGTGTGTGTGTGTGTGTGTGTGTGTGTGTGCGTGCGTGTGTGTGTGTGTGTGTGTGTGTGTGTGTCTCTTATGTTTAGGAATTCAATCAATTATGTGCGACTGACATTATGTTCGCGTGTTGATTGTGTGCACATTTCACATGCACTGTGTATGAATGCTAGTGCTGGGCAACATCCACATCTCACACACATCCTCAAACGCATCCTTGTGACTTTGTTTTGCCATGCAGCATCTAGCCCCAACTACAAAGTAACACTTCAATCATGGATACCATAAGGACTATGCTGCTATAGTGCTGAATGCTGAATACATGCACATGCAATGGATCTAGATTGAAAGAATCTTCAAAAGAACTTCGAAAACGGTCTCCCTGCGTGCATGCACTCCTTGCACTATGTGTACTCCTAGTTATATATTTGAGTTGCAGGGGCCTCATCTCAAAACGTGCAGAATACTTTGCTCACCTCTGATTGCAGGTGCATCCTAACTGATGTCATTATCAATACTGTACTTTCCAACACCAACTTTTGATTGGCTCAGGCAGGTGTTTTGTTTCTACATGCATTGGTACACTATCTATGCTTGTTCCACAAGAAGGTTGTGGTTGTGTAAACTGCTTACCACAAACATGCAATTATCCATGTTTTTTTATATATCTGCTATGAGAGACTTGCTGTGCCAGAAATAACATTTTCAGTTCTTATACATGTATATCCTTGTATGGTAATGTGTAATTCATCCTGTACATAGATTGTTTTCTCATTGTCTTCAATAGACTTGCCACATTTTGACAAAAACAAGGAGCTATCGATCACAAATGCCTAGAGGTATCTATGTACAGTACATGTGTGTACATGTACACACATAATTATAGCCAAAAACCCTGTTTACTTTGAATAATGACATCCACCACTTTGTAGCATATCAGTACAATACTGTAGACTCAGGTTAATAGGCGCACCTTTGTAACAGGCACACTTTTTCAAATAGGTGCATGTGTACTTCATGTTACTAACCCAGCATATTAGGTGCATGCACCAAATACTGTGCAACAGTGGCTGATCTTGTTGTCAATCACAAGAAAAGTGTGGTTCACGGCGATCTCATGTTCAAATAAGTGTAGGTTCGTCCTGTACCAACCAATCCATGGTCATCCATTAAAAATTAGGGTGTGGCTGCACAAAATCTGGGCGTGACCACTTTGTAACAAGCACACATTTTTATTGGCTGCATATTTCTTGCCACCCAGAGCAATAGGCACATGCGCCTATTAACCCAAGTCTATGGTAGGGCATTTCAAATCAAAGCCACTAACAGAACTTCCTGTTTGCATATGAATGGATCCTGCGCTTGAATGAGTGCTTATTCTTCAGTGGGTGCTTACACAACTTGACCTACTGCATGCAAGTGGTGCTTCACACACTACACATGACACTATACAGTTCTAGCCTCTTCCCCAGGCCCCGCCCTGAAAAATCGGAAGAGGGCCTGGTCACACTTGCACCATTTCCCGTTACTGCTGAGTCAGCAGTCTTGATCTTGGGTAGACCAATCACGTTCATCCATTTTCAATTACCGTGCCAATTACTAAATACCTTAAGGCGTGGCAAGCCATTTACAGACGAACAGCGAGTTAGGACGGACGTGGTAGCCATTCCCACACTTGCTCTGGGAGTTAGGATAGAGGAAGTTAATGCTGCGATCGAAGGGCAGTTAGAAGGCTGGGCTATAATGTCACTACTATGGAGCAGAAAGACGCTGTGACAGCCTTCATCGGCAGAAGTGAAGTTTCGTCTCCCTCCCCGCGAGTGGCGATAACTCGCTGTGCTATGTGTGCCTACCTCTACCATGACACGTGCCTGTATACCTACCTAAGAATGTGTTAGTTACATAATATGCTGACTCAGCACTAACGGGAAATGGTGCAAGTGTGACCAGGCCCTCTTCCGATTTTTCGGGGCAGGGCCTGGGGACGAGGCTAGTGGAGTTCATAGCAAGACCTCCCTGTCCCCTTCACTAAGGGAATGTTTAGTTGCTTGCGACATACTACATAAAATGTACGACAGCAGATGTTACACTCTACAGCCTCCAACATGTGATATACTTAGGACCTGACAACTAAATTATCAGAAAACACGACCCCTGTTAGCAACATCCACAACCATGTGCACACCTGACGCCTAAGTGGTGATGTCATGATGTATATAGCTAGACTTGTACTCTCAAGGAGTAAGCTAGAGCACTGGACTCCAGGAGTCCTGTGCGTGTTCAAATGTCCAACTGACTTACGTCTGTAGCTCACTTAGTGGGTGAAGTGCTACATTTTCATTGGTTAGTGGATGTGTGATGTCATGCACATATTCAAAAGACTGCTTAATCCGGCCAAAGATGGCATGGATAGATATGGTTGACTTGCTTGGGAACTAATATGTTTGTGATACATACTTGCTGTACGGGTAGCTAAGTGTCTTCTCTCCCTTGATCTGACTGGAAACATGGTTTCCAATTTGAAGCTAGATGAGGTAGCACTTGACTCACACCCAGGTTTTAAGCTGTAACTCTATCACCTTTCTCCAAGGTAGAGGACCGTCAGTTCCACGCAGCTTGTAACACGGCGAGTCCAGTGATATGGAAGATATGCTACAATTTGAAGTTGTTTTAGTTAGCATATTAGTGTCAATGAGAGTGCTTACTTTGAGGGGCTGTTAAACTCTTAATAAATTGTTGTCATGGCAACTAAATAGTTAATTAGTTAATTTCTTTGTTGTCCTATTGACCATAGAGACCTTAATATACAAAACTACAGAGTAAAAATAGAGTTTGTGTGACTGTTGCTACTGGCTGAAAAATCCCAATATACATGTACACTAAGTCATGCCTAATCTCCCCTGAGTATGTACTTACAGATTCTCGGTGACGGATGAAGTGGATGTTGAGTCTCTCTGAGTTTGAGATGGTGAAGTCTTCGTCCTCTGCACAGTAAACGCCCTTTGTCACCCTCACCTGCTGAGGGAGGTCATTCTGATACTTTGCAGCAAACTCTGCCAGCATCATCTCTGATCCCCTGTCCCGGACTGCTGATAGTCCTTTTGCCATGTCTGGGGTTCGAATATTGTAGTATTGGGAGACTGAGCGCTGTGGTTTGTTGGGCTGCTCATCAAGAAAACTTGTGGACTGAGCTCGTCGGCGAGACCTAGTAGTTTCACTCACATGTCTTCGAGGGGCTGGCTTAGGTCCATTGCTCACTTTGCGTTTATTCCTGTGAAAGATTCCTTTTTTGCCATTCTCACTAATTGGAGGTGGACTCACAAGTTCGTAGCCGGGTTGTTGCCTAGACTGTGCCATCTGCATGTAATAAATACATAAATATCAGAGAGTCAGTAGACTTTATTCACTGACACACCCATAGTGTGCGTACATTAGAAAGCCTAGCTTCTAAGCTCTTTAGTGCTCACATTCTAAGCCTTTCTAGGTACATAGCTAGCCTATTCCAATGTTTCTCTATTCAACGATACCCCCCACGAATGCATCGCCACACTTGCTGACAGAAAACTGCCGAAAGGTCAAATTGTTCATCTTCTTCTTCTTAAGAGATTTTGTCAAACAGCCTATGTCAGAAGTGGCTGAAGTTTTAACTATGGTTTTCCAACCAATCACCTTCATTCGTGTGTGCGCAGTGCCTTTTACTAACAAATCGATGGTATCTTGGCAAACCTTGGTGAACTCGCTTTCCCATGCTTGGTCTATAGAAGACATGTCACGTGGGATAACTTTGAGTACATGAGAGATAACTTGCATGGAGACCACGCCTAGTGCCTAAGCCTATTGTTGTCTGGCTGCTCGAATGACTCTCTTGTGGGAATAGCGCTGACACATGCTACTCAAATGAGCTGTATGTAAAGACTAGACGCTACGCATAACGACGTCTATCAGAGAGACGGTATCAGAGAGTCAGTACACTGCCTATGAAATCAAAAAGTACTGGTAACCCACTAATTTCAATGATAAGTCAAACGTAACTCCTGGCCACATGTTTCAGTGCACTCGCTGGCTGTTTACTGAGGGGAGTGGCCTGACGTGAGGTTTTGCCTTCGTATGTGGTGGCTGTTTGCTTTGTGCCTAGTCTTGTTCCCAGACCACCTGAAAGCAACACACATTCCAGCTTAACTACTTCATGTCTATGTAGTGGATGGCCGGGAAGAACCGCGGGCAGAGGTCACAAAACATTGCTAGCGATGGTAGTATGGATCTACATGCTCTGTTACTCAGTATGCAAAGGAAATGCCAATCCTTATTAATAATTATGAGCTCAGAAGTGGCACATGCCTTGAACGCACAACCCTTGCTCCCCACACACACTTTTCCTAACTATCCAACACCTCTGCACAAACACCAGTACTTGTGAAGTGTAGAGCCAAGTAATCCCACTGCTCAAATTCAATTGGTGGGGCCACCTGGTGAAGTGCTGCGTAAGCCAGTCAGGCCTACTTGTGACTGGGTGAGCAGAGTGAGGGTGGAGAGCCTGGAGAAGCCATTGCTCAGATACCAGACTATAGCTACAAGGCATTCTCCACTTATTGGGCGAGTGGGAGTGAGCCCACCTAGTCGTTATGCTGGAGCGGATTTCTATATATATTCATCCGGCTATGAGGCCTTTTTGGTCCCCGCAGGCCCCCACGCTACGGGCAAACATAAAGCCGGCTTGATCACATCCAGTTACTTGGTAAAACGGGGAGAGAGGGCAAATGGAGTGAGCTAGCTCTACGGGTCACAACCAAGCCTTGGCTCGGGTATTGCGACTCACGATTCAGACTACCCCTGTCCCTTACCTCATCAACGCTCGGAGGGCAGCTACCATTTGCTGCGTTGTTACGCGCGGCAAAGGTTAGTTGGCTTGGGGCCCACGCTGTAGGTTTACTGGTTGCTGTAGTTTTACTGGTCGTGTGTCTAGGGCTAGACTAGAGACAGCGACTAGCTTGTAGACATGGTACATAGTCGTTACATGTGGTAAAGGCTAGTTAGATTGGGGCCCACGCTAGGGACTAGTTCACTGGTAGTGTAAAGAGGGGGGACTAGGGCTAGACTAAAGACTGCGACTAGCTTGTATAGATACGAAGTTGGTGTACTCATCGATGATTCTACTCGATTCCAACATGCTGAGAATATGACTTGGCTGTTGGTATACATGCAGTGCCATGTGTTTACACATAACTTTATAGCTTAGCAGGCAACTATATTTCTCGGTAAGCATGGACATTATCTTTGTTTCCAAGAGGCCAGTCTAGTGCGCACTACAGCTAGTGATCCAAAATTGTACTTGACTGCTCTTGCAAATGTTGCTACAGATATCATATTGTGACGTGGCTGTAGAGATGCATGTAGTTTGCGTTCATGGATCACTATATAGCTTAGCAGGCTACACACACTATTTCTGTGCAGAAACTCACTCCCGCTTGCCCACAATGCTCAGCATTCCACTAGCATACATAGTTTGCTTGCTCTTTTCCATGGGTTCCTTCTTATGATCCATTATAGACTGCATGGACTTGCAGAATCTTGGAAGCCACAAGAGTCACATTCCTTTTAATGGTGATGGACTGTACTCAACTGATAATTCCCCTCCCCCCACACTCACACCCATCACATCCTATCCAATTTTAAGTACTTGTTAGTAATTCTGTGGGCAGATGGTCTGACCTCATCAGATAATAGTTCCAAGAATATACATCATAACTGACCCTCCACAGTACTCCCTCCCCTCCCCTTACCTCCCCCTAACTACCCACCACCACACCAGACCTACCCCACCCCATGAGGGCCATGATCTGATAGCCACAGAACCGGAATTGAAAGTAAACATGAGTAATCCCATGAGCTAATGGGAGATTCCTGTTGGAGGGTGGGCCTAGCTACCTCATCCAAATTACTTCTCCACTACATCACTGTTATGGATCAGATAGTGAGTGGTTTCCATTAGACCGAGGACAACTGCTCCACTAATTGGCCTCAGCGTCTAATGCAGTCCACTTTAGCAATGACCTCCCTAAGCCCTCCTCCTTCCACTTCCCACACATTACAATGTTTGTCGTACACACATTCCTTCCTGGGGCTAGTATGTACATATACATGTACACCTATCTGCATCACATGCAACAGTGCACAAAGAATTACTGGTGGAGAGTCTAGATACAGCATGGAGATGTGGGCATGGTGGGGGACACGACTCGTACACATTGAATAACTACACATTTTGATACTGCATTCAATACACAAACTTCATGGGAGATGCAATGCAAAGTATGTACATGTACATGTATCAGGAGTGAGCGAGACAATACATAATTATAGGATGGTGGAGATGACATACATTGAGGGAGCTAAGAGATGGAGCAACATCTCTCCTGCTTTACGGCAGAAGAGCAGTGCATTCTCCTATCACTGTACCTAGCTCTCCAATCCCATACTCCATAATCTTGTGCATATACATACACATAATCCTATGCACACCCGATCCTGACATTGCTATGCTTCTGTGAATAGCTCAGGCTGTAGAGAGCCAAAGTCAAACACTACTAGCAAGAGTACATAACAAGTGACTTACACTCACTCACTTATTATACACTCTCTTGGTACTAGGGGGAAAGGGTTTGTCCGGGCAGTAGATAGCAGGTGTGATAGAGTAAGAGTGTGTGTGTGTGTGGCACACGTCACCTCCCACCCCCCCCCCCCCCCCCCCCCCCCCCTCCCCCCATGGAAGGGAACATCCCCACTACTTATGTAGTCAGTAACTTCCCTTCTTCCCCTCTATTACATCACAGCACCTTTATAGTTACTTGAGTGCAAGTCGTGTTTAGTCTACCCAACAGCATACATACCCCCAACCACCCAGCCCCCTCCTCTTGCCTTCCCCTGTCCTGCCATCCTTCCCCTAGTCTTGTGACTAGTTGGAAAGTTCTCTGGATGATTATGAGACAATAGTACCCTCTCTGCCTCTCTCCCTCCCTCGCTCCCTCCCTTGTCCCTCATCATGTGTGGTTTAAATCAACTGGGTAGATAGCTGATGTGATAGTGTAGTACCTTCTGTGCTCCTTCTATTGCTATTTATAATTATTATAGACCTGCTTATTATATATTATAGAGAGTCTACCGACTCTCTGATATATGATGAAAAAGGCTTAGGGAGTTTTTAGAGAAATGGTGAAAAACCAGGAGCCACATGCATATATACATGGATCACTTACAAGGCAGAGAATACTAGGTTATTCTTTGTGTGTGAATATTCCTCTCTCTCCCGAGGATAGGAGCAATGAAACAAGGCCATGCATAGGGATAGGATAAATGGATGCCTAGACAGTTCAGTCAGGGACAATGGAATGGAAGGAGGTAGGAAAGGGAGATCGAGGAGAGATATAATATATGTCAGGGGAGCTTGCCCATAGGTATAGCTTATGGCCATACAGTAGTAGCCTTGTGGTCCCAGCAAATGGAGTAAAATAACATGTATTTCTGAAAGAAAAGTTTAGAAACAAGAAGCTGTGGTATCCTATGGCAACAGAAGGGGCCAGAGCAAGACCACATTGTTTTGTTTGTGTGCTATCATATCAGCCATCTGCTGAGTATAACAAGTAATAGGGCAAAGGTTGGGAAGATTAGCAGGAGGAAAAGGAAAGGGAGGGAAGGTAACAGGCCACCAGCAAAGCCCGGGGATGGTAAGGGGAATCCCCTCCACCAACTGGCTTCCCTACATGTGGGCTTTCATAGTCCCTTTCCTTCATGTCTCGTAGTATTCATTTCTTGGTCAGTCCCTTTCCTGCCTGGAAATAGGGAAGTGAAAAGCATAGCAATGCCATGTGTCTACAGATGGGGCAAAAAAACAGCCACTCCACTGAAGGTGGAGAGAGAGGAGGAAGGGAGGAGGAAGGAAAGAGGTAAGGCAACTGAAACAAACCCCAACACATGAGCACTGTGTGCTCCCAGAAAGGCAACTGCAAACAACCTCCTAGTCCCAATGAGACACACACCAACTCTGTAGTTGTCAGCGACCAAGAGTTGTTTACAAACCTCATTTCAAAACAGTTCAGTGAACAAACGTTGTGTACTACTATCATTCATATAATGCTACAGAGGTCTAGTCCCAACTGCCACCAGTGAGACACACACACCAACTCTGTAGTTGTCAGCAACCATTGATAAAAGAGTTGTTTACAACCTCATTTCAAAACAGTTTAGTGAAGAAGAGTTGTGTACTACTATCATTCTTTATAGTGCTACAGAGGTCAGGGAACAGCACCCAGCAGTCCCCAGCACCTGCAGGAGAGCAGTCCCCAGCACATGCAGGAGTGCTATGAATGTAGATATGAAACCCAGAGTACCCACCTTCTACATATGCACAGAGTGATAGCTGTTCAACAAGCTGTCAGAGTGCCCTCTGTTTGTGCAGTCAGTTGTGATGCATGGCCACCATACCACAGCCTGAGTACTTCTGAATCACTCACACTAACAGGTTTGTCAAGGTGCATTCACACATGATTATGTACATACATGAATAGAGTAATAGCTGTTCAACAAGCTGCTCTTTGTTAGTGCAGTCACTCATGCCACATGTCTACCATGTTTATGACAGCCAAAGTACAGTACACTCAGACTAGACCCCTCCCACATGCAGGTTTTGAAATTCATTATCCAGGTGAGGCTGTAACTTGAGCCACCCTCAGAGAGGAACAATGATGCGTACACACTGCCATGAGACCCTAGGAGTGAGTGCCAGGTCTTGCAGACCTCTTTCTACAAAGTCTAGTACACTCACATACAAAGCAGTGCACAGTTGCACAGTTGCACATTTCTGATCTGTGCTTGCATCATATGGTGGGTGCGTCCTACACAACGACTCCACCACCTTGAAACAGAATCGGAAGACCTATCACAGGGATAGTGAAAATAAACGCACAATAGACAAGCACAACACTGCAGGCCAAGCCTGATGAAACTAGATAGCATACTACAGTGTTTGGGTAATGGACACTGGTCCTGGAGATAGCCAAAAGCAGGGGAAAGAAAGGGTGCAGATGAAGGCTCTAGCTGGCAACTGTCACACTCGTGTGCAAGCTATTGCATGTACAGACACTTGAGAGAGGCTGACTATCTTCACTCTCTCCTTTTCTGCAGAGCCATCCATGAAAGTACCATAGAAGTGGCATGGTGGTAGGCTGCAATGGAACTTCTGTCTTTCACTTTCAGCAATGTACTGGTAGTGTACAGAACTGCAAGCGTGGTCTTGTTAAGGCACTGTTACAAGTATACCACAAACATTTATTAACCCCCCCCCCAGCAATGGTGAAGTGATAGGATCAATGCAAAAACAGAGGAGCACACAGTATTTCCATGCCAACAATTGGGAGAAAACTATGTACATGTGCACATAATATGTATGCTGGTCTACAAGGACATCTCTGATGTAACACAAAGTACAATATGTTTCCATCCTCATACAGAGAGTACAATTCTCTGTAGGGACACGCACATTATGCTCTTCAAATGGCCCAAAATTCCATTCCTAAACTCCCATGATTGTTGCCCATTATCCTCTCGACATCAACCTATTATTTTCAATTAAAAGCGTATAAAAAGCTCTGGAAAACAATCAAAAACAGCAGCACGGTGATCTTTGTCACTGAAGGCGTTAGGCCCTGACGACTCCTGTGGCATCAGCGAGGAGCATACAAGCTGAGCTTCCACTGCTGCCCTCCCTAGAGTCTTTGCAGTTGTTAAGGTTGGCCATTACAAATGAGGGACCGTGTGGTGACGTGGTAAAGGAGGCATGTTCGTTAATGTGGGACCTATTTTTAACATAGAAGGGCCTATTATTTCCAAAGAGTTTCCCGAATAATGTGTGCGTTCCTAATTCTCTGTAGCATCTATTTATCATGTTTACTGAATATATACTCATTAGAGATTTTATCAAAGGTTCAGTGAATTCCTTGCTCCACTTGAGGGATTACTGAGTAAGTGGTCAGAATAGTTAATGATTTCCCAAGGGATAAAGGGTACACACACAGAACATAGTCACAATGAGGGCAAATGTATGCTCACAATATTGACACAGGTACAACAAATGTTGGCTCAAAACGTATGGCTCTCTGCATGTATTGCTAATGAATACATGAACTTGTTCCTAGAATACACAATCATTAATTTCATCTCAACACTCCACACACAAACATGTATGTAATGCTTGGATACAGTACAAGGGACCAGAGAAACAACCAGCGGTGTTTCCTGAAGGATTAGGACTGTGCAGGTGGCTCCACACTTTGGCAACAGGGCTACTGAACCTGATGACTACCCACGAACCCAATCATACGTTCCTCTCATTATATTACTAAGCAAGCAATATGTTTGTCAACAAGACTATCCATTTACCTCAGAGGTATGTACTGCATCAGCCACTGCTTCACTGATCTCTGATATCTGCCACAACAGAAGACAGAGTAGTGAGACATCATGTGCTAACATATGGCCTGTTTGCATAGTTCTGAGCACCAGCTGTAGTTACAGCAAGCCTGGCATGAGGCAAAGGAGGGTGCATTGCATGTGTAGGTATACTGACCCTTCTTTTAGACTACATACATGCACACAGGAGGTAGTGAGTAACCGCAAGAAATCATGTGCATTCCAGGAGATTGATTACGGCATGGCATTGAGCTTGTGTGGCATATACATAAATCATGCATGAGATGCTGCCATGCAGATTCACAGGCAAAACTGTCACAAGAGTATGCTACTGGTTTCATCTCACATCTCTATATCTGGTGCTCTCCTGTCATCCCAACCCAAGCAGAGGCTTTTAACCTCACCAGGCCTCGTTGTTTGGTAACCAGATGAATGGGATTCACAACTTTGCATCCAGTTGCAAACACCTCCTGTATATGTAAACCTGGGAGTGCCCCATACACCACTGTTTATCACAGGTGCTCTTCCGCTTCAAACAGCGTTTGCCGAAAACGTGGCCACCTCGTCACCATCACTGATCAATGCAAGGTCAGAACGACAACTGGTCGTGGATTTGTGGTGAATCATAATGAGATTCTTACTGCGCAGGTTCGCCTACAACGGCTGGTAATCTGAGCAGACAGTGGTCATGTTACCCACTGGCAACACGCCTCCAGTGCATGAACATGTTAGACAAATAGATCGTAAGCGTATAGGTAAGCAGCGCGAGGCCATTAAAGCATACCCACGCGCCCGCAGAGCCCACTTACACAGTGACACTGACGTAAGCGCAAAATAATCACTGCTGGTGTTTGGAGGCCTGGCACGCAGTTATACGCACAATCAGTCGCTATATGCTGACAGAAGATGCACACACACACACACACACGCACACACTCACCTTCTTTTTACTGCCTCTCAAGTTGCAGCTCGCTTCAAGTTGTTGCAGGCTGATTAGAGATTACTACGATACTACTAATTCACAGCAGGCGGGGCTTACATACAAGTCACTTGTAGCGGCGCGCGCCAAACTCCCTTGCGTCACTGGCATAACAAAAAACCGTATTTTTCTCGTGCACGGATTTCTCGAGCATCGGGTACACAATAAACCGGCGTGAATGCAGTGCAGTCCATCATGACTTTTTAAAGTGTTCACAACAAGAGCTTGGGCGGTAGACTTGTGCACATTATGCCTGCATGATTCTGAGAATAATAGGTACAGTTTATCAGCGAGAATTATGCGGGAATGATCGGAAGGTTTTGGGCAGGAAACCAGTATACGCTTGAGTAGTAATGCCAGATGAATTTTAAGGCCCAAGGTTGTGTAACTAGCAGTCAATTATTAAGTCAGTTCTTACAATGTGTGTGTACACGTACATTTATATCATTTTTTTTCTATGAAAAGTTTGCACATACACGCAAGGATACATTAGTAACATGTTGCTAATAAACAATGCACCCATATTACACCAACACAACACAATCAGCCTGCAGGAAGGACAAAACATTACATTTAAACTCAGAAAATGTATCAACACAATGCAATGCAGAAGGTAAAGCGTTCCATAATGCAATAACATGCGGAAAAAATGAGAACATGTATGAGGTGGATGTACAATATGGCTGGCAAAGAAGTTGTGGGTAGAAGTTTCTGAGCCGGGGATCAAGGTTCCTAGGAATAATTGGAGCCTCAGAAAAAGTGACATCATCCTGTATGAGATGATATAGGTAGCAGAGTTTCAAAAGTTTCCTTTGTATAGCCAGAGGCTGCAGTCCAGATCTCTCAAGAAGAGATGTGTACTGTTCCTTCCAAGCCTTGTAGGAAATACGAAGAGCAAACTTTTGGACTTTCTCTAGAATATCAACATGAGAGGAACAGTAGGGATCCCACACAGGTGCAGCATATTCAAGATGAGGTCTCACAAAATTAATGACAGATACAATTGCTTCAGGCAGTCAGGATTTGAATACTTATAGAAGGTTCTGTAAATAATTTCTGCCTGCTTCCTAGCCTTCTTAGATATCTGTAGTATATGAGATTTCCAAGATAAGTTGTGAGTCAAGTATACTCCTAAGTATTTAAACTCAAAAACTCTCTCAATAGGAGCTCCTTGGATTGCTAAGGGATGTGAGGGATCGATGGGATGGCGTTTCCTTGTCAAAACCATGTACTTACATTTGGTAACATTCAACTGCAAGTATTTTTGCTGCAGCCATAATTCCAGAGTAGCAATATCCTGTTGCAGAAGTAGATAGTCCTCATGATGTTGTGTCCAGTGATACAGTAGGATGTCATCAGCATATAACAATAAGCAAGATCCATCATGAAGTGGACGTTTTGTTATGCCATCCAAGTAGATGATGAAGAGAAGAGGACCAAGCACAGATCCTTGAGGTACTCCAGAAATGACATTTGAGCACTTTGACCTCTCACCATTTGCAACTACAAACTGGGACCTCTGGCTTAAGTAGTCATATAACCAATTCAATAGGTGTGCATTAATTCCACGTTCAGCAAGTGTTTGTAAGAGAGGTAAATGCGGAACCTTATCAAAAGCCTTTGTCAAGTCCAAAAATACACAACAAACATCCTCTCCAGCTTCAAGAGCCATATGCGTTGCAGGTAAGAGAGCACCAGTAGTGGATTTTTCTTTTGAGAAGCAAAAATGGTTGAGGAGGTGGGTTTGCACATACCTTTCTAACAATTTACTCAGAATGGAGAGCAAGGAAATTGGTCTGTAGTTAGTAGGATTAGATAGTTGTTCAGACTTGGGTATTGGTATGACTTGAGCCACTTTCCACTCCATAGGCAACTGGCCTTGAATCAGAGACAAATTGAAGATTGCCATAACTGCAGGTGCAATACTAGCAGCAGTTGACTTCAGCATTCTAGCTGATATGCCATCAGGGCCAGTGGCTTTGTTGGGGTCAACAGATGAAAGAAGAAATTCCACCTCCTCCTCACTGCAAAGTAGGTCTTTATCCTCACTCCTCACTCTATTAAGCCCTGCTACTCCTTTTTGCAAGTGAAGAACGTAGTGGAGTCAAGGAAGTGCCTAGAATTCTCTACCTTTGCACTCTCCCTACTTCACCCACTTGCATATGCTCTTCTAGATCTTTCGTCGTATAAGAATAATACGTAAAATTCATGGGAATAATACTGAGGTGAAATATGGGGAATAATCTGTAGAAGAAGTGGGAATACTGGAATAGAATAATAGGCAGAATTCATGGAATGATGTGCACAAGCCTATTGGGCGGCGGGTACCCCAGTGACGTAAGCTTATAGCTTACGGTAGGCGGAGACTAAGCTATGCGATAAGGATTTTTTACTAACCCGCTGGCGCTATAGCGGGCGCCCCTTTGTGCAATTAATAGTGGTCAAGGTCTATCAGGGTCAGGGCTCCAGCCGTGTGTGTGATCTGCAACTGCACGAGTCGCCCAGTCGATTTCTCCTCCTGGATATCCCTCCTGCTTTCAAAAGGTGATGGTTGGGTGGCAGTGAGTGATAGCTGTAGGGCCGTCACGTGTTGCAGGGTGGGCCGGGTTGCCAAACAAGCGTGCGTTTCAGTGTGTGTATTCTGGAGCTTTAATGCAAACCCTGATTAGCTGTTTCTACAGTGGTACGGTACATCGTTTGCGTAGGAGCGTCCTGAGCCTATGAATGTACCCGTTTGGGCATACTGGAAGTCCAAGGAACTTTGAGGTCAGGGGCTTTAGTTACAAGTGAATGAAGGACTGAATATATTCAGGTATCCAGTTCCATGTCTGGGAAAGTAGGGAGTTGTCGCAGACTCACTCTAATGATTGTCGAGCTAGAAGCGGGACAGAGTGACTGCCGCTCGTTCACTGCATCCACTACTTCCTTCTGCTTTCGTGGGGTGCTTGCATGAGCCATAGGGGGACCACTTTCTGACCTGGTGTTTGTTTGTACACACTGTTGTATAGACACTGGAGAACCAATTAGCCTTAACTAACTCATTGCTCTCAAGGTCTGGATTACACATGAGGTAAAAAAGGTACTTTTGACACTTCACCCCTAATAGGATTACTGTCTCCTTAGTGCATCTCTGTTATCTCTCCCTAGCTTATCTTTGCTGTGCCTGGAATAGCAATGCTTATTCATTAGTGCTTGTCACAGCATAATAGTGTCCACTCCCCCCCCCCCCCCTACTGGTAGGTGGTTAGCTTTCATGTTTGTGCTCAGCATTCAGTCTTGTTTTGGATGGTGTAGGTACCTAGTTAAGCCGAGGTGACACCCTCATCAAAGCCAGGATCCAATACTAGTGGAATGTTGAACACTGGGGGCAAGCAGAAGTCAGCCAACAGGTGATTAGTGGTAGTGTGGCCAATTAGCTTATAGAGACACTGTTTGTACATAGTGAGTGCCTGCAACATAATGGACATGTAGAGATGGCAATGAATTTTGTCTTAAAGTTTAATTTTGATACCCACCAACAGTGTCAAAAGGGCTCTTTGTGGTTGTGGTCAATGAGCTACGTCTTGTTCCTCTAGCAGTGCACAACTATGTGTTATCGGTGAAGGGTATTGCTGCTACTTCCAGACTTTAGTGCTGGGTGGTATAGGCCTATGACGACATAAGTAAATACTCCAATAATATGAGCTAGACATCACGATATATTTACACTGCATCTTTGAACTAACAAGAAATACAACACAACAGTGTTTCATGAAAAGCATACCATAACAAAATATGTACTTCAGAGTTCTTACCTAAAAAGACTACATGTTAACCCTGTGTGGTTTTAGGCAAGGCCTCCTGTCAGACACAACGTAGCCAGCTAAACTAGAACCCTCTCCGACATTAAACTGGTTGCGAGAATAGCTAAATGAGGATAGTGTTCACTGTGAACTTTCATTCTAAGGGCTTAGTGTCTGTTTCAGGCTGGGGAGACTGCAAGTATCTGTCTTCCTCTCTTTCAACCACCTGATATGGTCATTCAGATTTACTGATCAGGCCCATAGGAAGCAAGTAAAAAGTGGAGAGGCCAATAGCGACATACAGAAATATGATTGTGCGTGCTAAGCACGCACTTACTAGGGGGGGGTCTGGGGTGCCCCCCCCCCCCCCCCCAGAAAAATTTTATATTTCAGCTCTTCTGAGGTGGTTTTTGAGCCTGTTTCAGCCAACTCAATTGCTTTAACCACGCCGTGGAACCTGTGTGGAAAGACCGCTTTACTTTCATTTTCCAATCGAATTCTCTTTTGGGGAACTTGAATTCACTCGGTTGGTAAGGATGATGGTCGCGGATATTAGCCTGAGCGTCGATAACGTCATAGTTTAGTTTACTATATGCTGTTCGCAGACTCGTGGCCAGGCCCACGCCGCCAAAAGTGGTCATGAATATTCAATAAGCAGCAAAAAGTGCAGCGGCCATGGTTGCCCCGGCCGCTGCAGCTCCTACGCCCTTGCTGATTCTGGGCTTCTTTAGAGTATCTGCAAACAATCTCTTTTAGATGGTGGCCCTTGTGGCATGCTGTCTTCAGCTGTTAGCTGCTGCTGAGCGGTGGTGGATATGCTACCCCTCTTCTCAGCAATAAGCATTGCTTCTACTGTTAACATTAGCGCAGTGACCCTCCAGATGATGGTCTACTCTGAAGCAAGGATCCAGGAAAATACAAACATCCAGAAGCTTAGCAGTATCTGGACTGTTGTACTTCTCTTCAAGGTAATGAAAGACATTTCACTTGATGTCTTTTGTCAGATCCCGATTCACGTACCCTCTTCCCCAGTGAGGAGTATGTCGTGTGAGTGGTTTTGTCAATGAAACAGACACTTGTGGCCTGTTTACATTCAAAGGCGCCACCAGGGCACTATATCGCATTCATACAGTGTATTTCTGTACCTTTGCAAACAGAATGCTAAACCACACTTGAAGTACTACTGTACATGGAAGGCTTCTGTTTATGCAGTGATGTAATTAGTTCAGACTTGCGAGTGTATGAGCTTGTTTTGAAATTTGATCTGAGTATAGCTACTATGTTCTCCATCGACTCCAAAGCTTACTCCAGTGAGTTGCGGTGGAGAATGGTCCATCAACGATGCATGCTGGGGCTGTCATACAGGGAGATCAGTGGGAACCTAAATGTAGATCCTTCTACTGCATGTGTACAGAACTGTAAAACTTTTTGAAGAAACAGGCACAGTGTGTAGTGTTCAAGGCTGTCATGAAAATACCAACAAAAAATTGAGTTCTTCTGATGAAATGGCTATACTTCAGATGATCTTAGACTGCCCATCTATGCATCTCCATGAGATACAGACCTCTCTTCTACAGTTAACAGGAACTAAGCACAGCAACCATCTGCAAATTCTTATACCATCAGGGATTTTCCCGAAAAAAATTAAGACTTACAGCTCAACAGAGGACCTTAGAAGGCAATTTTTGTCTGATATTTCACTGTTTGAGCCACACATGTTCATCTTTGTCGATGAAACTGGCTCAGACAAACGTAGCACACTTCGTAAATTTGGATATTCTTTTAAAGGAATGCGTGCACTATCAGAAAAGCCACTGATTAGGGGACAGAGATACTCGGCTATTGCAGCAATGTGTATAGATGGGATTATTGATGTGCAAATTACCACAGGGAGTATCAATGGTGACACATTTTGTGACTTCATCAAACGCTATCTACAGCCTCAGTTGCTACCATTCAATGGTACCAACCCCAGAAGTGTTGTCATTCTTGACAATGCTGCAATTCATCATGCACACCCAGCCACAGAACTGATAGAAGAAACAGGAGCTCTTGCCGTGTTTCTCCCACCCTAGTCTCCTGACTACATGCCAATTGAAGAATGCTTTTCAAATGTTAAGAGTTATTTGAGGAGTTGTGATCCTCTTGTCGGGATACTGCATGAGTCAGAAATGGAAGAACTGATACTGTCAGCATTTGCAAGCATCACGGCAGATGGCTGTTATGGGACTGTGGATAAATATGAACAACAACACATGTACTATGTCATATATATAAATGTAGCAGTTGTTTGTCTCAGTTATACATGATGCTGTATTCTAATCATTAGGTTTTCCAGTATAAGCATTTTCTGCTCCTCAAACTCTGTAAGAGATAGAACTCCAGACTGGTGGAGGCCCTTGAGCCTCTCCAGGTGCTCCAAATACTGGCCTGAAACACGAGCCATTTCCCAGGTGACATACTTCTAGCAGTTGAGACAGGTGAGTCACGCCCGTTTAGCAAATTCACTACAGCAGTTGCAGCTGAGGTAAGTGCATCAGTTAGACTGTCACGCTTTGGTGACCGATATGGGGGAGCTATATCCATACTTTTATATTGCTTGTTTAGCACCATCCGGGCCCAGAGACGCAACTGGGGCATACTATAGGACTGTGTGTTTTTCATATAGTTCGTGGGCCAGTTCATCAATTGCATCAGTTTGCTTGGTAGATGGTGTTATGTCAGGTTCTTCTGCTTTTCTTTTGCAACTGTTTCTTGTAGTATCTTTCTTTCCTTCACACCAAATTGTAATCTCATCACCACTGTTAAATGCCTTATACATAGCTTCCAGGTCTTGATCATTTTCAATCCATCTTTTTGAGGTATTACGCATATAACCACATTCAAACTCAGCAAGCTCAAGAAGTTTATCTTCAAAATCTTCAATGAGTTTCTTTTTTATTTCATTTGCATGTTTAAATTGGGTATGAATGCCGTGCCATATTCTATTGACATGCTTACTTTTCTGTTCAGGGTTAATAATGTGTACTAAATATTGGTAGTGGGGAGATGGGGAGGGTTGTGGATGTGGACTGAGGTGTGGATCCTGTAAATAATGACATACCGGCAATCAAATCCCTATACAGATACATACAAAGGAAGAACTCTATTTAGAGCCCCACATTTACTGCTCTGCAAGGATACATACACCATTCCTAAACAAAGTTGATGTCTAACCCATGTGTATCCCATCACATTACCATATTTGCTCCAACATCAGGGCTGACCAACGATGAACATGGCTGATGCTCAATTGACAGGCGTTAGTGTCTCCAGTGGCGTAGAAATGGTTATAGTGAGCCATCCAGATCCCACTGAGTCTGCCTTAGCTTGCTAAGTCCTCACTCACAGACTGGCACAGTGAAAGTCTGCCAAGCACATCACACGTGTTTCTTTAGCAGTACTGCTAGGGTGGTGGGCAGGCTAAGTAAACACAGAAGCCATGTATGCATGTGCATGTGGTTTAGCCTTGAATAAGAGCTGTGTTGCAACGGTAGGAAATCAGCTGTACCCTGTGGTGAGGGCAATATACCTATACCCTGTGGCTTTGACAGTTTACACAATCACCAATTAGCAGTGCTATGTGTGTGGCTCATGCATGTAGCAAAGGACAAGTAGCACAGGCAGCAGGAGGCAAAAACAGCGGTTTGAGACTTTTCAAACCATGGTAGTCCAGGCTGTATGGGATCACCTCATGTAGGAAGTAATTACAGCCCTCAGGCTCTAATTACTTCCTGCCCTCAGTGTATGTCAGACCCACACAGCCCAGACTGCCATGGTATAACTAGTGCATGTCCTCCTCTGACATCAGTGAAGTCATGGAGAGGAGTGAGGGCAGAACTAATGGACTTTAGCACCATTGTATCCTGCCAGGCAGGAATCAGGTGTGAAGTTACCTGTCCTCACTTAGCACCTGACGAATGGCAGCATATCTTGTTCAAGGATTCAACAAGCAACCACCTTCAGCTGTGAATCCCATCGGGCAGGGCAATCCGTGATTAATGAGTATTCTGGAAGCCCTTTCTTAATTTGGGCCAGTGTTAGCTCATGCTTTTTTTCCCCAACTGTGCAAGAATGATGTGACTATTTTCTTGCACACACCAACAGCTCTTGAGATTCTCAAATGATCTTTGGTAGCATTTGTCACAGCTAGATTCAAGTTATGACCAAAGCAGGAGAGTTGTGTCCATCCAAGTTTGGATGTCACAGTGATGATGTTTTGTTCCATTGTCTGTGGTGATGCACACTTGGTGATCTGTTCTGAGATTCCAGGACTTAAGGATAGAGTCCAGAAATTCTGTGATGTTCTCGCCTGTGTGGTCCTGAGGAAGAAAGAAGGTCTCCGGACAGTAGCTAATCAGTTTCCAGTCATCAGTAAGCTGTGTAACTTATGTGAGAGTTCATGGTGTTGCTGGACCACATATCAGTTGTATCCGAGAAGAACTGAGCCTTACTGACTTCAGTTATGACAGTTTCTCTGGTAGGGCTGGTAGTGCTGGTATCTTTAAGCCCTCCCTTTCCACTGTATGAAATGACATCATATCCTTTGCAATAGAGTGCGTCACACTCCACCAATTCTTTTATCCATGGGGGTAAGCTTGAACCTTTGAGAAGGGGTCAGTGATTGTTGTTTGTTCGTGTGGTGCCTTGAATGTCGTTTTTGCTGGTGTCTTTTTCAGCCATAGCTGCTTTCACCTGGGAGTGGAATTCAGCATGACGAACTTGGAGGTGGAAAATTCGAGGTATTGCCAGCATGGACTGCTACAGCCTTTGGTAAGTGACCAGTAGATCTATCACATACGTAGCTTACAGATGGCCTTGTTGATGTTCTGTGGCTGGCCGTCCTCATTTGGAACCCAAAGTATCCACACTCTTGATACACACTTCAGCTTTGCTACCAGACCTTCCCACCTTGACTGCCATATCCCTCTTGGACTCAGAGGCAAGTGACACAGTAGTTCTTCCTATCTCAAAGTCTAGCTTCGCCAACTCACACGACCAAAATGACAAAGCTATTGTTCCAGGATTGTTACATCAAAGTCATAGTCATCACAGAAGGGGCAAGGCCTCCTCCCTCTGCCATGGTGTGACATCAGTTTTATGAGGCTTACAACCCGGCAGTGTACCTTCCACCATGCTCCAGAATTCCATCAAAACATCTGGGCCATTTTTGATACCTCAACAATCAGAGGGGCCTTACACTTTTGAATGGACATGTTGCGATCTTTCTGCATAATAACCTTTTTCATAGATCAGAAATCAACATCTTTCCCCCACAACATTATCAGCACATGCATGCAATTCAGCCCCCAACCCCAACTGCACCCATACTTCAACAACCTCCTCAAAAAACTTTCACAGCAACAGCTTGCACCTCATGGATGGCAATTCAAGAACTACTACCGCTGCTGTGTTGGAATGAGATTTCAGTCATCTCAGAAATTCACGTACCCAATTCCCTTCTGAAACGACTCCAATCTCTTCACTAAGGATCAGTGAGAATCCAATTCTCAGAACCATACAATAAGAGGGGACAAAGACAGGTTTCTACTATAGAGACAGACAGATGGAAGTGGGGAAGGATCACCTTTAGGCTTAGATGGCTCTAACACTTCCAAAGAGAAAAAGGGCCTGGCGTGCTCATTTTATCAATTGCACGAGTAGCATAGAGATCACTTCTCCACCAATAACCCAGGCACTTGTTTTTACCTGCATCATTGAGGTTTACGGGAGTAGGAGCTCTGGAGAAAACTACAGTCTCCCATATAGTGCAGTTCAATTTGCTGCAGAAAACTCATGAACTATGCTCACTTGTGCATTAAGCTTTAATTAACTAGCATGTGCATGCACATTGTGCTAATTGTGTGTGTATATGGTCAGTGTACTTTTTGGCCATTCCGTTTTTAGCTTTTCTTTCGTGCCTGGTTACCTGAAACATGTATACTGATTTCAGGATTTGGCTTTCATTGCTCACCTGAAAACTGAAATACACTTCAGCTTTCAGCTCTCAGCCATTTGCCCGATGAGCTCAACCAAAATGCTATGTCGCACCTACTCGAAGGTACTATTCGGCCAACGTGTTTCCAGTCCCTCTCTCCTATCTACTTGGACTTGCATTGCAACTTGTTTAGATCACTAACCTAAAACCTGAAATACGCTCCAGTTTTCAGCTTGATTCAAATTGACGACTTTAGTGGACTACACAAACGCGATATTCCATGCGGTACTTTTTGGCCAAGCACTTTTGCACACTTGCACGATCGCAGGATCACATGACGTCAGTTGATCTAGCCCTGCCTCCTAATTGTCCACAGTAGATTTATTACTCGTAGCTCTAGTGTCTATAGCAATCCCATGCTATGTTTTATTTACCCATAGTTCTAGTGCTAGTATCTATAGCAGTCCAAGTGTCAAATGAAACTAATGATCGGAGGTGACAATAATTAAGATCTGTGAAAACTCAAGTACAGATACTCTGAAGAACAAAGAATGATGTGTTTTAGATGACAGCTAGTTATGTTTTGCATGTCAGCATAGAATATGAAGTGTTCCGTCTCACTGTGTGTTTTTGATCACTCCTACTCATAGAGAATGGTGGTAGCTCTTCAAAATCTGAGTCTGAATCTTTCTGTTCTGTATGGAACAGATACTCGTAGCTCTAGTGTCTATAGCAATCCCATACTACGTTATATTACCCATAGTTCTAGTACCTATAGCAGTCCAACTGGGAAGAAGACAAAGAGCATGTCGCCACCTAAACCCTCCTCCGTACACAGCTAGGTTTTTCGGAGATAAACTGCACTTCGATCAAAATGAAAAGTTAGCTATGTATGACCTAACACATGTCATGGCAATTGACGGATTCAGCTGCAAAACAATTCCTGTGAAGAACTCCATTGCCATCTACAATGTCCCGATGAAACCCTTGCTGCTTCACTATACTCTCTGGCAACAAGTTCGAGTGGACCATGGAACAGAATTGTCTTAGTGCTAGAAGCACAGCAGCATCTAGCACACTATCGAGAGTGGCAAAATAGTCTTCCAGTCCTACAAAGCACTTCCTGCCAGAACCATCGTGTGGAGAGAATGTGGCCTGAGGTTAATCAAAGGATTAATTATCCAGTCAAGGGAATACTAGTTGAAATGGAGGGAAATGATGAAATCAATATGACTGATGAGACAGTAACATTTTGCGTATCATGGATAACTGTAAATGTGCTAAGATCACCTATTGAAGTTTGTAGCAGCCTGGAATGCACACAGGATTCCAGGAGTATGTGGAGGTATGCCTAATGCTCTGGCTACACTGCAAAAATGTCATGGTTACTTTACCATTGGTATGGTTATCTCAGTTGCACATATGCTCTCTCAACATCTGGCACTGAAGTGGTATAAAGAATGTGTAGGATATCCTTCAAGAAATGTGGAGGATTGAGGGATAGAGTAATTTTAATCATTTAGCATGGCCTAGCTGTGGCATCCCTATGAGCTGTTTACATGTCACATGTGAAGTTCTTACCATAGTGAGCATTACTCTGGTTACACTCTGCATGGGGACACCCTACACAATGTACGCATGATATCTGCACCTGGTGACGTACACATGCTATCAGTCTCAGGGGTATAGAAGAAATAGAAACTCAATAGGGGAGTGATAGTTGCAACTGAGATAACCTTAGCAAGGTTAAAGTAACCTTCTCTTTTTTGCTCTGTAGTTGTGCTCCACAGACTAGCACATTGATGCCTACAACAGTGCCATCTACAGCCGAAATAATTCACATGCATCAAGAAAGAGGAGGAAATTTAGTGCAAGAACATGTGTTTGGCCAAGACCCACTGGAAGGCCATGAGCAACTCAAGCTATTAAGAGAGCGTGATTTCTATTTGCACATGCCAAGTATGGAGGAACTTTTCGAAAATGTGCAGTATAGTGATGGTTTACCCTTTAAACAAGCAGTGAGACACTTCTTTTCCTTAACTCAGTCTTTTGTAACTCTTCTTCAAAACTATTTCATGTGCTGTCCTCCAAGCCCTTTGGTTCTCTTGACATTTTTTAAAATGACTTTCAGTCCTTTTAAATGACACTTTGACTGCTATAGACACTAGGTCTAGAACTATGGGTAATAAAACGTAGTATGGGATTGCTATAGACACTAGTTCTAGAGCTAAACCTACTGTGGAGAATTAGGAGGCAGGGCTAGATTAGCTGATGCCATATGATCCTGCGAGTTTAAAAGCGCTTGGCCGAAAAGTACTGCACAGAATACCGTGCTTTGTGTAGTCCACCGATTTGAAAAGTTGAAAGCTGAAAACTGAGCGTATTTCAGGTTTTAGGTTAGTGATCTAAGCAAGTTGCAATGCAAGTTCAAGTAGATAGGAGAGAGGGACTGGAAACACGTTGGCCGAATAGTACCTTCAAGTAGGAGTGTCATAGCGTTTTGGTTGAGCTCATCGGGCAAATGGCTGAGAGCTGAAAGCTGAAGCGTATTTCAGGTGAGCGATGAAAGCCAAATCCTGAAATCAGTATATACGTTTCAGGTAACCAGGCATGAAAGAAAAGCTAAAAACAGAATGGCCGAAAAATACACTGACCGTATATTTATTGTCATAGCGATATTGAGATGTTTCTACGTACTTTGCCATGATGATAAGGAAACAATGATAATCGTGTAATACTAACTATATCAGCATACCCCCTAGCACTAAACTTTTCTCTAAGTGCTCTAGTCAGATGTTCACCTTAAGGTGGCGAGGTAGTGTTGCGTGTTGCGCGGGCGTATCTACCGCTTAATGCGGTTTATGGGCAACAACTTTTCGTTCACTTCAGACAAATTTGGACTGTATATTGCTCGTATTCCTATTATAAGGACACAGGGCTAGGGCAGGAATGTAAAAATTCCATCAATACAACTACGGTTTAGCAGCTACACGCTGCTGAACTGTAAAGATCATGAAGAAAATCAGTGCGCACGGGGGAAACGAGACCCTCACGTAGCCACTGCTTGCATATAAAGCGAATGAAGTGATTCTAGCCCTGGTGGAGATCAACAGCATATGGTATGTGTTGGTTTGTGCAGCTACCACAGTGTGACTGTGGCTAAAATTGATGTGGAAAACACTTCTCACTACTCGCTTTTCATGCTTCAATTCTACATCCCTGTGTTGTGAACAGGCCTTGTGAAGGTGTGTGTATAAAAGTGCATTCCTTGACCTTTCGAACGATGCCTTACAAAGCTCTGTTGCTTAATTATTCTGGTCAGTAGCGCTACATAAAATTTAATTATCCATTTCATACCCCACCACCTTAAGGGTGGTCCAGCATGGATACTATGTGGCTCCAAAGGAATGTGCACAGCAGGGCTTCATGGGTTAATTAGTGAAAGCCACAAACATGCAACAGCTGGGCACATTTACATTGCAGTTCCTTAGGAGCTAGAGTGCGGCTTGTTAGTACATAGCTTCGAGTGCATGCTATGGGCTTGTTAGTAGCTACGAGTGCATGCTATAGGCTTGCTTGCAGTCTATGGTCATAAGGAACAGAGAGGTCATGTGTGTGCTCTTCTTCAGTCTCTGGGAAAGCGTGTCACTGTTACCCAAGCCAAGCGCCTGGAGCGGTGCCTTTCACTTGACGTATTCAGCCGTATGTGAACTGAGGTCGTCTCAGTGTGAGACAAGTAATGAGTTCCAGAGCATTCTTTGGCAACAGGGAGTACGGAGCAAGCCGCTAAGGGAGAGATCATGCCGTGCTGTTGATTCGGGGTCCTGCTTTCCTGCCCTAATCAGCCACTAAGGGAGAGATCATGCCGCGCTGTTGATTCGGGGTCCACTTTCCTGCCTCTTCTTCCTTTTCTTTCTCTCTAACCGGCTTTTCTAAAAGCCACCGCATGTACAAAAGCTTCCCTTTGCCTGCTCCTAGCTCGCTCACACAGCCAGATGACGTATTGGGCTCGGTCCGCATACAAGGTTAATTGGTACTTAACATACATTCTTGCGCCATGAAAACTACGGAATCCTTGCATGTCATAGCAATTAAACGTGCATAACTCTGTAAAACTTCCAGGTTGTTTGGGAATGGGATTTTCAGCCATTTACGTCATCCTAAGCAGGTGACGCAGACCGTAATGTGGAGTTATTCCAAATTCAACACTCCAACACTGAGAAACATTCAAAAACTCATGCTTATGCGTATGCTATAGCGAAAATGGCCACGTTAATCAATTCCACTAGTGTGAATAGCCCTAGTACCTGAGTTTCAAAGAGGTAGGTGACTTCATTAGGAAGTTTTATTAAAAAATGGCCAAGATTTGACTACTTCAGCATCTGATCTGCGGGTAATCAAGAGAAGCTTTGTATATCAGCAGTAGTGCATGCAGGCATTATAATGGTGCAATCGCACTGTGTATAGCTAGCATACTTCCCGAAATATAATCCCATAGCAACCAGCCACCTCATTAATATTCATGATGTCTGACCATCCTTAAACAGTGAAGCAGTCCTTGTCACCGAGTGAGATGTACAAGATCAGCTCTTTAGCGTCAATAGTGCTGGGTTGGGCTTACGCATGCACATTACTAGCCTACTACTAGGCACATGCAAGTTGAACTGTACTATTGAGATACATGTTCAAAGTGGGTGGGGACATGTATGCAAAGTGGTGCGTCTGGCCTTACTAGATCTGTTATGCTTCCTACTCCTCTGTGTTATACCCATTCCTGTGTGTAGTATTCATTGCTATGCCACTGAGTGTGGTATTGTGTACTCTTAAAAAGACAAGCAGGATCATAGGTCTTTGTTTCCTTCACTACACAGGGTATTCAGTATGCTTGCAAACCGCTATGTCCCCATGTACCCTAGAGCATCATCGTCCCAATGTCACTCACCAGGGAGGTCTCAGTGCTCAGAAGAACAACACAGTTCTCCAAACAGACAAGCTGAAGAGACACTCACGCTGGACAATTTCATGTTGAAGTGTGTGCACAGTTTGCCCCTTCGGATCGTCGTGGAGAAGGGTTACTTTGTCTGTGACGAGCGATGCTCCATAGCCACAGGAGATGTCTACAATGTTCACTTTGTGAAGCGCAATAAGGTGGCTTTGCTGAGAGATTTAGGCGATAAGGTCTACAATATTCCACTGAACTCAGCCATTCAGTTTGGGCCAATCTTCAACCCCAAGGGTGATCTAAAAGCAGCTATGCAGGGATATCGCTTTGAGCGGGTATCCGACGTAATGGCTCAGATACAACTGCCAAAGGTTATTCTGGCAACAAAACCACACATCCGGAGCAACCCCAAATCTTCTGTTGAGCAGTACGAAATTTTGGTTGTGCAAAAGATTGTGCAAACTCCAATGAAAAAGAAAGCACTGCAAGTGTACAGCATCACAAGAAGGGAGCAGAAAATGCTGGATAGCGATTGTCTGGGACGTTTCACAACAGATCCCTATGGAAGCTGCCTTCACCTGCCTGACATTATTGAGCACTTTTCCAATGAATTTCCGCTAGAAGTGCAAGTGGTTATGAAAGAGGCAAGCATGCCAGAGAATATACCTTACGAAATCACATCTGAAGCATCCTTTTTGACAGGAGTGCATACAGAAACATCACTTGTTGTTTCTACCACCTTGAAAGAAGACGAAGATCAGAAGCCTATTGAGATCCCAGTTGACCTTCCAATAGATGTGAAAGTCATACAGTTGGAGAAGGCAGAGCTGGAGAGACTGTATGCCTACACGAGAAAGCTCTATGAGAGGTTTGATGCATTCAGCACTCTGTCCATCAAAACAAGCTCCTCTAAGCTATGCACAGCAGTCAGGAGTGGGTTTGAGAGGGAAGGCTTTGAGCTGCAAAAACCAGACTCAGTCTACGATACCCTTATCCCCTCCCAATCCCCCGTAATACCACAACGTGTGAATGCCTTAGCTACCCACAATAGAAGTGGACCCAGTACTCCTCTACATCCAACACCCAAACCTAAGCTCCACAGCAAGCAGCAGCAGTCACCACAAGCTGAAACAGGTAGTGCTCCAGCAAAAGATTCAAAAAAAGGTGTCCGCCATAATTACACGCCATTGAACATACTAACGCCTACTAAGAGAAAATCTTATGAGACGTGTAGGCCCAATCTTTCTTCAGTCAGACCCAGTGGTAGCCTCACAACCACTAAAAGCAGTGAAATGGGCACCACAACTAATTTGATTGAATTTAGGAAACTACTTGCTCGAGTGGAAATGTTGGAGAGAGAAGTGTATGCATTGCGTTCTGAAATAGCAACACTCAAGTCACAGGGTATGTCTAAGTATCTAGTGAACTTTATTTATGTGCATTGAGTGAGTGTAGTAAGCCATGACGCTAGGCAAGCCACTATGAGCCTTTTTTTTTCAAACTGGTGAGGATCTTACTCTTACATGCTGTATTTGGATAAACATCAACCATGACTACATGCTAGTATTGTTATTGCCAGCATATCACCATAATTGAGGGACTTACCAGCAGGGGGGGAACAAGAGACAAGGGGAGAAGAGGGAGGAGGGGGGGGGGGGAAGGAAAGTACGTACATAATAATTTCAGGGTAAGTAGATTTTCATGCATGTATCACACACAACACCACAGGTGGGTCTGGCACAGTTATGTCCAAAGAACAAGCACTTCAGAAAGAAAATATACAACACTTGAAAACATTCTCCATCAAAAGGGTCAGGTTATGTGAGATTTTAGATTTGTGTAGTCTGCACATATTATTACCCGCTTATCAATCACCTTTAGAAAATAGATTCAACTCTTTGTGTTGGAACATGGTACTCTGATGATTTATTCATCTTCACCAATATGCAGGTGGCAGAGCTGTTGCAGGCTATGAACCTGTCTCAGTACTGTGAGAGATTCATTTCAGAGCATATTACAGGGGAAATCCTCACAGAATGTGATGAGAAGATCCTTGTAGAAGATCTTGGAGTGTCCAGTAGGATACACTGTATGCAGCTTCTGCAAGTCATCCGTGGCAGGACATCAGCCACAGCTCTACTGGCCAACCAAAGCCCATGCTCTTAAACTAGCCAGTACTGGTCCTTCACCTCATCTAATTTGTACACACCTATTAGAAGCAACAGATTTCCCCTAGAAGCAAATGATTTACTGGCTGTCATGATCATGAATATACTTGCAATAAACCAATAATTGTGATATTGAAATAATTATTGTCTGTTGCAATGTATTGTGTTGGGGGTATTAATTTTCTCTAAACCATAATTATGCATTGGAAGCAGGGGTGGGGCCAGGGGCACTATTAGGAAGTGGAGGGGGGGGGCCAAGAAGGCCATGGCTTCCACTATTTGACACGGCAACTGTAAATTCTACCATATAATGTTGTCTTTTATTCTTGACTGTAATACCCAAGGGCGGCTACACTATCGCAAATGTCAAAGTTCATGTACTTTGCCCCCAATGAAGGGGATAGATAAATAAGTGGCTGACAATGCAGATGCAGTGATATGTAATAAGATTATGAAGGTGAGGAGGAAGAGTGACATACAGAGACAACTGACCTCATCCAGTGAAAGGAGTTTGTGCTGGGATCAGAGTCTTGAGAGCTGAGGTTGACTAGAAGACTCTCGATGTCAACAGAACTGGGAGTATGGTCCTGAGATAGGTGTGTGAAGAAGCTAGTATCCTCAGGTATAGAACCATCACACATACGACAACGTCTGTCTCCAAAGAGCGGCATAGTCGCATGTGTGTGCGCTCGCGCGCATAGTCTACACAGTTTGCGCGCATTTATGCGGATTTTCAGTAATACGTCACAAAACTTGGGTCCCCCCACTTTTTGGAAGGTTCCTACGCCTACATGTATGTACAACTGGTGAAAATGAAGCATGAGTTTTATATAATTATACATACATCATGGAGACATGGGGGTGGGATGAGGTGGTTTTATTATTATTATTATAATTATATTATTATTATTATTATTATTATTATTATTATTATTATTATTATTATTATTATTATTATTATTATTATTATTATTATTATTATTATTATTATTATTATACTTTACAATGCAGAAGAATGAGAGAGTGGAAGTGACATGTGGTACAAAAGACAAACTGCATTGAAGGTCCGAGAGTATAAACTAACGGCCAAGATTACGTTACAATAATTAATTAAATACTCAAGAATGTGTGAAGTTGCATGTAATAGAGGAGTGAGAACACTTAGCACAGGGACACACAAAGTGATAGGTGTATGGGTTATCAGAATTGAACTTAAGAAGAAACTGTTGCCAGAAAAATTGCTTTAATAAGTTCTTGATAGAGGGGAGAGACTTGTCCAAGTCAATGACCGGAAGGGAGTTCCAGAGTCGGGGAAGTCTATTGAAATAAAAGTGACCAACAGCATTAGTTCTTGACACAGTGTGCTTCAATTTGAGGCCCTTAGAAGACCTTGTTGAGTGACTACTAAAAGAGACATAGTCATATATGTTGAAAGCTGTGGTAGGATGTTTAAGACAGCTCACAAAGAACATTAGTGGAAGTAAGTTCAGACTGATAAGACGTATTTTATAAGATGAAGTGTAGTCATTTAGAATGTACTTAGTTGCTCGTCTTTGAATTCATTCAATGATGGTTATGTTTTTATAAACTGAGGTCGCCAAACTGGAGAGTTATACAGAAGCTTAGATTTGACTAGAGACAAGTAGAGAGACCTTTTGGTCTGAGGACAGTGTGCATTGCTAAAAACACGCGGAAGGAGATGTAACATTTTATAGGCTTTTAATAATATATGTTGGTAATGAGCAGTCCAGCTGAGATTGTTGGACATGATAATGCCCAAGTCTCTATGGGTATCATGTAGCAATGCTGGTTCACCATTAATGTAATAAGTGTGGCTGATTAGAGCTGGAGCTTTAAGAGAAAATCTGATCGAAACACACTTCTGTTCATTGAAAAATAAACTCCAGTGGTGGCTCCATGAAGAAAGTTGACGAATATCTAACTGCAAAGAGTGAGAGTCCTGGGAATCATGTATAGCTTTGAAACATTTTGTGTTATCAGCAAAGAGGAGAACTTTGGAAGATAGCACCGAGTCAGATATGTCATTAACAAATACTAGAAACAGTATAGGTCCAAGGACACTTCCTTGTGGAACTCAGAAATAACTGGTAGGGGATTAGAAATAACATAAATGCACACACTGGATTCTTGTTAAGTTTTAAACCAGTTCCATAGACTTCCTGTGATACCAAAGTTCCACAGTTTCACCAAGAGCTCATTGTGTGCCACACTATTGAAGGCCTTCTTGAAGTCTAGGTAAATCACATTATGATCAGCTTCTTTCATTTTTAAGACTGCACTAAGTAGCATGTCACTGTACAACTTGTGAGGGAGGGTGGTAATAAGAGGGTTATGCATGGCGGGCCCTAGAACTGCTGATGTAATGCCTGTGGCTTGATTTCCTATCTCGAGGTTTTGCTCGTAATGAATTCATGGAGCACGTACTAGTCTGGCGAAGCCACACCCGAGCGCGGGCGTGGCTTCGCCAGACTACTATATAGGTTTCCGCATCCGGGACATAGTAGGTGGAGTTACATGCAAATACTTTTCCATTGAAGCAAAACACGTCCAATGTCAATGTGCAGAGAATCTGGAGGCAAGTGCACAGTGGCCTACCGCTAGACAAACACGTTGGAAGGATCTGGAGACCACGCAGATATTGTAAGTCTGCGTAAACTGTGCTGTAGTGGAGCGACGGTTGCCGTATTGTGTGTCTCCTGCACATTGGGTTGTAGTGAATCGCCACTGACAAGCCTTCTTCAACCGGGGGGGGGGGAGAGTATTCAGTTTGTTGTTTGTTACAGTGCGCTAGCCTAGGATTCACATGCGCATGGAGCACCACACGCACTGTTCTGTTAACTGTCACAACACAACCCATACGCACTCTACCGGGGAAGAAAGATGCTCACCCTTTCAAGTTATGCTAGGACTAGTTGGTCTGCCTCTTTTACCTCCGCCCTCTTCCATTCCCTTCTCATCTCCCACCACAGAACAGCAGTTTCCAAAAGTTTTTAGCCTTGTGAGATATTTGGAACAACTAAACATGCAACACTATCAGTAGCTACATGTATGTGTGTTGAGCTACTGACCCCTGGAAGGCAATGTTTGCAAGTCAAAGTTTTCTTTACTGCAGAGACACTTATGACAGTACAGTGTGTGCATTCCATGTTCTTGCGAAGCTTTATGGCCAACCCTGTGCTGTGCCCTGTGCCCAGCCCTGTGCCCTGCCCTGTGCCCTGCCCTGTGCCCAGCCTGTGTCCAGCCTGTGCCCACCCTGTGCCCAGCCTGTGCCCAGCCCTGTGCCCAGCCTGTGCCCAGCCTGTGCCCAGCCCTGTGCCCAGCCTGTGCCCAGCCCTGTGCCCAGCCTGTGTCCAGCCCTGTGCCCACCCTGTGCCCACCCCATGGCCAGACCTGCTTGTCTATTCTCTGCAAACCTCAGAGCCTGTTTTGAAACATGGACACATACTATCACTGTACCATGTTTATCAACTGACCTGTGTATGCACCCCTGATATGGAGGGGGCTAACCCCTAGCCATGGAGGGAGGAGGAGGTGGCTCTAGCCCCTGGCATTGAGGGAAGAGGACTCTACTTGGCATCACAGCAAGCAAGGAGCAGCATAGCAAACCAGGATGCTGACCTAAGTATGCACCCCTGGCATGGGGCTTTACTTAGCATCATAGCAAGCCTGGAGCATCATAGCAAACAAGGATGCTAACCTAAGTATGCACCCCTGGCATGGAGGGGGGTCTACTTAGTCTCATAGCAAACAAGGATGTTTTGCATGATTCATGGTGGAGGGTGCTGACTGTTGCTTGTGCTCACAGTGCCCTGTTGGTCCAGTCCCTCATGGTGTATTGCTGCCGGTACATCTACTATGAAATAAGTGTACATTTGGTTTCTTACCGAGGAGAGTTGCTAATATATTTTCCTTTCCTCGAACTGCATGCTAGTCTGTGTACTACGAATGTACACAGTTGGTACTAGCATATATGTACAACTATATGCTTATGAGTACAGCGAACTCTCAGAAATATTGGTTTGGATATGAGTTCCAAGCACATGTACAGTATGCGTATGCACACTACATGCTTTGAGGTGTATGTATAGCCTGTCAGTATATGCATATCTCAATAGATGTGTGTAGTTAGAGAGTTAGCACAGCACACCCCCAACAAATGCTGTACATGCATATTATAACTATGCAAGTACATGTACATTACACCAGTGATCTAGGCCCACCTGTCCGAATATGCCCTCACAGCAGGAAATGAGCAGCTGATCACTGAAAACGTGTTATCCAAGGACTAGGAAAGCATGCAGAAGCCACTGTGATAATTGAGTGATGTTACCTCATTGTAAGGTGACAACGAACACTTCAGTTGTGAGACATAGCCAAGCTCCTTGCCAAAGTGGTCACAGTCCAATTGGAAGGACAGTGGAGGAGTATGGGCAGGAAAAAAAGCATCCTATGAAAAGAATAACATGCTGCGTAGCTATTCTTTGCACGTGCTATACTTGTGGTATGTATTTCTAGTTTTTGACTGCCATAATATTTCACTGGTGGCCGGACTGCTCTAAATGATGCCACAAAAGATTATTATACTAACTCAATTTATCAACCATTTGGAGCCAAGTTGATTCCCCACCCAATATTTGAGTGCCGCTCTTATTATTTGCTGTATTTGTATGTGGGTGTATGGCACATGGACGCTACCGTTTTGTGCACTACTCTCTATGTACACTTCCCTAGCCCTTCGGAATGGTGTAGAGTGTCCCAAGTAATAGCTACCATATTGAAGTGGCTTGCAATATCAGGAAGCTGATAAACTCATTTGGGCTCTCAAGCCACACAGTGTATACTATGAATTCCTGTCTGAAATGAAAAGTCTGTAGAATGTGTGTGGGTACCACAGAGCATTGCACCCTGCACCACATGAGGTTCAGTGTATGTGGTAGCAGTGTGGCTGGTGGTGGAACATACACACGTATGTAGCTACATGTACATGTCAAACACAGCCCATAGTCTAGACTACCTCTCAATGTGTTAGCCAAACTAGTACAGCTACATGTATCTGCAGTGTACATGTATATACGCCTGCACCTGCATTGTACATGTTCATTATAGTTACATGACCCTAATTGGGATGCATGAGTTGCATGGGCGAATGCGTCCCCATTAGGGTCATGTAACCATTTTGTTGGAAGTTTCGGGCCTACTCACCCTAGCCACCCCATGACCTCCTCTACCACTTCAGCTTCAAGATATGTGCCCTTTAAAATTTCAGTTGCTAAGCAACTTCCAACAAATGTATATACTCATGCATCTGCATTGTACATGTACATGTGTGTACATGTACAGGGACCTTCAAAAGATTGCACAGATAAATGTCTGGAGTAGTATTTACATAGAGTAGTTGTAGCAGTGCTATGGGTTGTGCATGTCCCCATGCTATGGGTTGTGCTATGGGTTGTGCTATGGGTTGTGCTATGGGTTGTGCTGTGGGTTGTGCTATGGGTTGTGCTATGGGTTGTGCGTAGGTGCATGTTCATTACTTGGCACTCACACTCTATACTTTTATGGAAATGTAGGGAGTATGATAACAACATGTACAAACAGATGATAGATAAGAGAGGGGAGGAAAGGTACACTCACAGTGCTCAGCTGTGTGCTAGCTGATGCAGCAGCTTGCTCGCCAGCAGACACTTCCCTATAGAGCACCTTTAACAGGCAGGCAGGCAGGCAGGCACACACAAGGCATTGCTTGCACCCGGATAATAAACCTTGTGACCTTCAAATGAGTTTATATACAAATACCCAATGCCTCCCTTTGTGTCCGAGCTCTCCCTCCCAACACATACTCCCTGAACATGGACTGAACATGGACTGCAGCAAACAGTGTGTTCCACGAGTGCTCTCTGAGAATCACAGTGTTTTGACTGAGGTGGGGAATGTGGGGAATGTATTGTTGTGGAGTGTGAGTAAACCAAGCCAGCCCCTCCACTAGCTGTGGGTGTGCGGTGTCTGTCAGCAGGTGGAGAGGTGGGGAGAGGGCCATTCCCGGCCATCCAGCAGCATAACAAACATGTGCTTTCCTGGCTCGTCTGGCTTTCTGTTCAAATGGATGTACATACATGTAGCTCTTGATGAACACTCTGTAGTGAATTTATGATAATTGATTACATGACCTTTCATAGAGTACACTATTTCAGACATTTCAGTGAAGGCATTCATCAGTAACTCTATTCATGATGTGCTCTGTGTGGCTAGTCACTGGGTATGGATCACTGCTGGGTGTTGAGCTAGCCTAGCTGGAACCTAGCATGTGTGTGGGAAGGGGAGAGGGGGAGGGAAGGGGAGCAGGGGGAGGGAGGAAAGGAGAGAGAGGGAGGGAGGAGGGATAATTGGTACTTACATGTATGTACTTGCATATAGTATTCTAAATATCTTCAGTTTACTTTGTCAGCGTACAAGGCAGGACAAACATTTTGTGTTGCAATGCTTAGTCTTAAGCACACACTGGCATAGTGGAAATTGAGCACTCAGTGCAAATGGCTGTGGTAAGTGGGTCCAATTGCAGCTACATGTACGTACATGTATTTGCTGTCTGTGGGCAGCAGTTGTGTGGACGTTTCACTCCACTGCACTGTGCTTGTAACTAGTGACCCTGAACTGCTGACAGCACATGTACACATGTGTACAAGTGTGTGTACATGCATGTACAAGTACATGTACATGTATAGTGCATGTACATTGTACAAGTACATGTACATGCTATAGAGTGTGCATATTACCTGTACTTCTGCACGACACACCCATAGTCCATTGCAGAATGGTCTAACAGGCACCAGTTGAACACAAACTGTTGATCATCGTGTTAGAAGAGTTTCTGATATGTGTGGGCTGCTGTAGTGTACATGTACATGTACATGTACGCACACATGTACAGTACATGTACATGTACATGTACAAGTAGATTTGAGGTTTGTACACGTGTACTTATGAGCTGTGTAGACTATGAACACTTTTCTTACACCACTGCACCTGCCACTACACAAACGTATTTACACGTATATTATACAGGTATACCCATATACATGTAACTACACATATACTGTATACACTGTGTATATAGAGAATTCATGGTTAGGCTGATCAGTTCATGAATTGGCCATAAAAATGCCCCCTGTGTCCACCCACACTCACATCCCATCCACACACACCATCTGCACATATATGTGTACACGTATCCCATTCTGTCATGTGACCCCATCACATGACCCTGCCTGAGTCCCTGGCAGTTAATATGAAGTGCCACCATCTCTCTGTGACGGTAGCAGTATGTACTGTACATGCCATCCCTCCACGCACTGCACCCACTCTGATAGGCTGCGGGCCAGGAGGACATGCAGACTCACTGGCTCACTGCTGCAGTGGCTGCGAGTCTCTTGGTGGCGGAACATTCGTGCCACAGTATGATCCAGCGGGCAAGCTTAGGGAGCAGACACCAGCAATATGTGCATGTGCGTCCTCACCCTGCCTCTCAGACATGGCAGTGTCTGGCAGTAGGGCCTCCGAGTACCGCTGTGGGCTGTGCGGGGGGCCGGGTCTGTGGGCTGTGCAGGGGGGCCGGGTCTGTGGCTGTGTGGGGGGCCGGGTCTGTGGGTTGTGCAGGGGGACCGGGTCTGTGGGCTGTGCGGGGGGCCGGGTCTGTGGGCTGTGCAGGGGGGCCGGGTCTGTGGCTGTGTGGGGGGCCGGGTCTGTGGGTTGTGCAGGGGGACCGGGTCTGTGGGCTGTGCGGGGGGCCAGGTCTGTGGGTTGTGCAGGGGGACCGGGTCTGTGGCCTGTGCAGGGGGGCCGGGTCTGTGGGCTGTGCAGGGGGGCCGGGTATATGGGGTGTGTCTGTGGGCTGTGCAGGGGGGCCGGGTCTGTGGTCTGTGCAGGGGGACCAGGTGATATGGAGCTGCTTCTGGTTGGAGTCATTAGCGTAGCTATTAGTGGAGAGAGGAAGAGAATCAACAGAAGTGATTTTGAGTGCCATAATTGGAATGGTGTAATGGGCTAGTCTCTGAGGCCTGGTTGAGGTGAGGCCAGTAAGGAAGGTGAGGTGACATCACCTGCCAGGCCAGGCAAGGAGGAGTGTGTTGAGTAGAACTTCCATTTGCTGTGTCAACTGTTGATGTGCACCTAAACCTTGTTGGTGAAATGAGAAGTGGAGTGTGCTGCTTAATTGATTTCATTTTGGCCTCTCTAGCTAACACAGCATGTTGGTTTGGCTGTGTTTGCAAGCCAGCCTGGAATTGTGCAGTATTGGTTTAGCCTGCATCAGGAGATACATGCATGTACATGTACATGTACATGTACACGTACATGTACATGTATATAGCGCATACCTCCAGTATTCCCACGAGACGTTGATGTACTTGTGGACTCTTTCACTGTCAACAAGAAACAGCGTTATGAGAAGTGATGGTGGACTACAGGAAGCCTACTCCCACATGATGCACAACATAACGACCCTTGACCCCTTGTGCAACAGGTGTAGGCATGTCTTATCTTACTGACACACACAGCAGTGTGTTGTAATACATCTGTACATGAAAGTACCACTACCATGGCTTTCCTTCCCATGAGGACTTTCTTCTCAATCCCTCCTTCCCACTTCTGGTGGGAGTCACAAAGTGTAGGCAGACAATTTCCTTCATGGAACTTCCTTTGTGGAACTTCCTTTGTGTACATGCACACTTCCTGCAGCTGCCCCTCTCCCCTGGTGGTGTGTAGGAAAGGCTCCCTGTATCTGTTTATGTGCATGGAGTAAACATGTCCAGTGCAGAGGATACTGTGGCCACACACATGAGTGGCAGTGATGGTGCAATCAACCTCTTGGGGGGGGGGGGGGTCCCACCCTTGACCTCCTGATAACAGGAGTGCCAACTGTAGTGGCTCTGTGTGGGTGTCAGTAGTAGACCCTCTTATGAGATTGGTATCTTATCTTCTCTCCCCCCCTCTCTCTCCCTCTGTGTCTCTCTCTCACACACACACACACATACACATACACACACACACACACACACACACACACACACACACACACACACACACACACACACACACACACACACACACACACACACACAAACACACATCTCAGCTCTCAAAAACTGAAATGGCTGAAAGAACAAAGAGTCCAAGACAAGCTAAACGTGTTCAGAGCATGCACACCCCAAACCTGAACAAACGTAAGTATACATGTACACGTATACATGTACATGTACATGTATGTGGCAAAAAGGTCAATCAGACTCAATGTACATGTACATGTACATGAGGAAAGGCTTGGGAACATTACATGTACATGTACAGTACATGTACATGTACATGTAGACTACATGTATTACCATATGGCACCAATGTTCAAGGGACACAATTTTTATGGAATAGCATTTCTTGAATTTTTTGCGGAAACAATTTTCACGGGTCACAAGGATTTAAGTTAGCCACGCCTACTTCTGGACAGCCGCACATGTTTTCAGACGGTTGTTTGCAGCATCAGTGTTCTACTACTTGCTTCCCTTACGCAACTTCATTTTTGCCCTGAAGTGACCTTAGCGTACAAGCCGTTTTTCACTGGCTCCCAGATCGCATGTTTCAGCCCTTCATTGGCTGACCCGATAGAGGCCAAAATACTTCCGATCTCTTGACAAGGACCTCGACGATTGGGCAGCTTATCGTTGGATTTTCGCTTAAAGTATAGCAATAGTGTACCATCGATTGATCACCAACTACTGAAGTTGCAGCAATGTACATGTACATTGTACGCATCTTCGAGAACTTAGCTTTTATCTCGTGGAGCATTATTTTTGCGATTCGCAGCTAATCCGCGAAAACCGCGAAAATTATGCTCCTCAAAAATTTGGCACTATACAGTATTGGAGTTAGTTGTGTACATTCAGAGGTACATGTACATGTACATGTATGTCTACTAAAGACCTGTACATAATGCACACACACACACACACCCACACACACACACACACACTCTCAGAAAACGGCAATGTCCCTCCCCCCCTCCCTCCCCGTCCTGCTGGAGGTCTCTCCCGATACCGTCACTCTGTCTCCGTCTCTGAATCTGAGTCCTCCACTCACAGTTCCTCCTTCACCCTCACCTCCCCTCCCCCCAGCGCATCTGACCACACCTTCCCCCCAGGCTCCTCCCCCCCTCCCCCGGTCCCCTCGGCTCCCCGCCCATTCATCCCGGGCTTCTCCACGGGGAGGCCGCCGGCCGCCCTCCCATCGGACCCCACCATCTCCCTCCCTGCCTCCCTCCCTTCCTTCCACCCTCCCCCCTCGGCTGGCTCCCTGGCCCCTCCGAAATCGGCGGACCCAAGATACACAGAGCGGCCCAAGCTCACCCCCACGCCAGCATCCGTCTCTACTTTGACCCCTGAGCAGCTGAGAGCACGGATCGGAATGCAGTCGCAGAACACTGAAGAGCTCTTGGAGATTCTGAAGAATATTGAAAATGACAAATTAACACCCCACGAACTGGTTGGAAGATTTGGGAAGTATTTTCCATTTCGTGTGCGTGTTGAGAAAGGATTCTACAGTAACAGAGCAGAGATCGTTGCTGGAGAGATCTACAACATACACTTTCTCAAGAAAGCACGCGTAATTGCAATCACTGATACGATGGGTGAAAAATTTGTCCTGCCCCTGAACGCTGCCATGAGAATGGGATTTGAACAGGAGGGCCAGCCAGAGGTGTACAAGTGTGTGGCTGATATAATCAATGCAGAAAAGCCGCCCAAACTCATCTGCTCTCTTGATAGCCACACGAGCAATGACAAGAGGTTCTCGTTCAAGAAGGACGAGGTGATGGTGGTGAAGGGTATCTACACTACTAAGGTGAGGCGGGCCAAGTCTCTGAAAGTGTTGAGCCTGAACAACCTCGAGGAGAAGAGACTGTCGTCTGACTGCCCTGTGGCATTCTCCACTGACCCAATGTACACACAGGTACAGCCATTGCGATCCAATACCATACATGGTGATAAGTCACTCTATGAGTTCCTCGATTGTGTGGTTCTGTCACACCCTGCATTCACTTTTACACTCTCTCGTTGGCCCTTCCTCCCTCCCTCTCTTTCTCAATCCCCCTCCCTTCACTCGTGTTCCCTCCCTATTTCATACCCTCACTCCTCCCCTCCCTCCCTCCCTCCCTCCCTCCCTTCCTCTCTCCCTTCCTCCCTCCCTCCCTCCCTCCCTCCCTCCCTCCCTCCCTCCCTTCTTCTGTCCCTTCTTTCCTTTCTTCCCTCCCTCCTCCTCCTCCACGTTGTTCACCTCTCCCTCAGCTTCCCCTGATAGACATAGTGAATCAGGTTCCTGAGATGATCCCTGGCATGGCCAAGCTCTGCCCCACAGTGGATGTGGAGGACATGGGATTCCCAGGTGCATACCTATACATGCATGTGCACTGCATGTGCACTGCATGTGCACTGCATGCTCAAGTGAATGTCCAGTGAATGTATAGAGCTGCCCACTGGAGTGCATGTACATATACGTACAGTTTTTAAGGAAAGAGATTGTGAGTAGTTCCTTTAAATGCATTAATGTTATAAATCATTTTTTTCCCACTGGCATAATTAGATCAGCATGTTGTTTAGAATACCACATGGTAGATCATAGATCAGTACCTGTAGCTACTGTAAACGTACATGTATAGAGAAGCAACAGTAAGTGTGTGTGTGTGTGTGTGTGTGTGTGTGTGTGTGTGTGTGTGTGTGTGTGTGTGTGTGTGTGTGTGTGTGTGTGTGTGTGTGTGTGTGTGTGTGTGTGTGTGTGTGTGTGTGTGTGTGTGTGTGTGTGTGTGTGTGTGTGTGTGTGTGTGTGTGTGTGTGTGTGTGTGTGTGTGTGTGTGTGTGTGTGTGTCCGTCCTGTTAGGAGATGGTTTTGTGGGTGTACCATCTGCAGTCTGTTTTCTTGAGAGGCCACTCAACAAGCACGTGTAACCATGGTAACCATGGGCATGGTGCACAGAGGGGCAGGGGGAAACTCAAAAGCTATCATAACTGATATGTTTTCCTGTTTTCCTACTTATTGTGTAAATTTGTCCACCCAGACAAGTATCGTGCAAATTAAGATATACCCTGTGTAGAAAACTTCCAAAACAAAGAAAATTATACACATGTAGTGCTTGCCCTAAGCCAAACATTACTGGCTGCTCTGGAGGTGTAATTACCGTATTATGTTGCCTACACAAGTACAGTGCCAGAGAAGTGTATTCCCTATCAAGAGTTTACTGACCTTCACTCCAACTTCTTCATTTCAATAGCAGTTATGCAGCATCACCTCATTGTGCAGTGTATACATGTACATGTACATGTCAGTGCTGTCAATACAGTCCACACTGTTGCCTGTACATGTCTGTCAGTGGGTGGTCTCCACTGCAGGTCACCTGGTGACAGAGACAGTGAAGGTGAAGCGGCAGTACGTTGAGAAGTCTCTCATCACTACCCTGTGCCCAGAGGAGCAGGAGGGAGCTAGCCATGCACCTCCGCAGGACCCCTTCGCTGAACGGGACACTAGGTATGTACATAACAGTTAGATACTGTGTCCAAGGGATCTACGGTATTTAGAAACCCAAGGGCCCTGGGCTGTAGTGTCCCGAGCGCAGCGAGGGCACTACTAAGGGCCCGAGGGTTTCTAAATACCGTAGATCCCATTGGACACAGTATCTAAGTTGTTTAGAGCATAGGTTCCTTACTTGTACTTCTTGTAGAAATTGTAGGTTCCTTACTTGTACTTCTTGTAGAAATTGTAGGTTCCTTACTTGTACTTCTTGTAAATATTGTAGGTTCCTAAGAGCATAGGTTCCTTACTTGTACTTCTTGTAGAAATTGTAGGTTCCTTACTTGTACTTCTTGTAGATATTGTAGATTAATTAATTGTACTGGGTAACTACACCATTCAGTAACTGCCTACTGACCAATCAGATTTGCGTATTAGTAACAGCTATGCTCTAAATGTATGTAGCATCCCTCCAGTGATAGAAGTTCTAACTGTTCTTTGGAACACCTGTATCTAGGATCCATGGGCCTAGTGTGCATGTGTCTCCAGAATCTGTCTAGCACCTATGTCTCTCTCTCTCTCTCTCTCTCTCTCTCTCTCTCTCTCTCTCTCTCTCTCTCTCTCTCTCTCTCTCTCTCTCTCTCTCTCTCTCTCTCTCTCTCTCTCTCTCTCTCTCTCTCTCTCTCTCTCTCTCTCTCTCTCTCTCTCTCTCTCTCTCTCTCTCTCTCTCTCTCTCTCTCTGCAATGATGCAATGTGATTTAGATGCAGTGTGTTTTAGAGTATAAACTAGATGCAATATGTGTTTTAGAATATGAACTAGAGAGACCGGATGTACAGGACATGCCCAACATGAACAGTATGGGTGGTCAATAATAACTGAACCAGTGTTTCAACACATACATATTCACTCATTCCCCTCTCCCCCCCTCCCCCTTCCCATACACACCACACACACACACACACACACACACACACACACACACACACACACACACACACACACACACACACACACACACAACACAGTGCTCTGAAGACCATCTATGACATCCCTCTCTCCCTCGACATTGAGTTCTCCATCATTCCCCCGGAGGTGGGAGAGGACATCTACGAGTACACTGACAAGGTGTACGCAGAGTTTGACTTGCGGAAGCTCCAGTCTGGGGACGGGACTGGCCTCCACATGGCTATTGATGAGAACAACATGTACAGTGGAGTGGACCTCGAGCTGCCCCCATACTACAACTATGACCCAGCCCACCCAGAATTCATCCCTCCAGGTCAGTGGCTGTGCATGTGCAGGAACCACTGACCATCACTCTGTTAGTACATGTGTACATGTATGTAGAGTGGCATGTCAGCATGCAAATATGCATGTACATGTACATGCAAAATATGCATACTTTAAAGGTATACAGTACTGAAATGAGTTACCCTGTTTATCAGAGAAGAGATGCCTTTGCCCCCAATAACATTTAGAGATTTGGCCTGCCCAACTGAGCTGCCTCGGTGGATCAGTTGGTAGTGCATCTGCCTAGTACGCACAGGTTCGAGGCCTGCAGAGGAGTTGTCTTTAGGCACAGTTGCCTGCTTTGCCTTAATTGTCTCAATGACTGAATATACATGACAAGTGTGCACATGCTGTTCATAGTGACATGCATGCTTGCAAGGGTACATGCATATCACCATGACTAGCAAAATTTGGGGGCAGAGTTTGTGACTTTCATACTGCATGTGATGTCATGGGTAAAGAATGGGTGAATTGATTAGGTCTATGGTCATGCAATAGCTGGCAGTAGCACTAGGGGAGGGTAAATACCCTGTAGGTTTAGTTGTGATGGTTCTCCTCCACACCCAAACCTACGTATATGTACATGTATGTTTGTCTTCCTCCAGGCACCAAACACAGAGCAGCTCATGGAGACCGTTCTCTGTCTCAAGACCAGGACGAGCCTCCTCCTCTCCCCAAGAGAGAGCCACATCAGCCGAAGAGAGGTGGGGACAGTGGGGGGGGGGGGGAAGGGAGGGAAGGGGGGGAAGGGGAGGAGGGGAGGGAAGGGGAAGGGGAGGAGGAGGGGAGGGAAGGGGAAGGGGAAGGGGAAGGGGAAGGGGAGGGGGAGGAGGGGAGGGAAAGGGGGGGGAGGGGAAATTGGAGGAGAATGAGAGGAGATTAAAGAGGGTGAAACTAGGAGTACATATGTACAGTAGGTTACTGAGGTTGAACTGGGGAAAGAAATGTAAGAAGCTGAAAGGGAAAGTGGGAGAGAGATTCTGGGGAAAGAGAAATGTGTCTGAGGGGCAAGAAAAGGCGGGGTAGGAGGAGAGTAAGAAGTATACATGTATGTACGTGTATATGCTGAGGGAAGGCTTGGAAATATTTTTAGAGAACTGAGAAAATTCGGCAGCCACCCGGGACTTGTACATGTACATGTGAGAGCTGTTATCTACTGGGGAAAGTTTCGGAGTACAGTGTACGTGATACTTCAACTTACATCATCCTTCCTGGCCAGGGTGTGATTCAGACCAGGACTCGGACGAGTACACTGAGGTGGACTTCGATACCCAGTCTCCCTCTCACTCTGTCCCGGGCACTGACGTTCCTCCCCCTCTCCCAGCCAACCACCCACCACCCAGGCAACCGGAAGGAGCCCGACCTCCACCCCCAGTGTCTCCACGACTTCCGAGGAAGTCATCAAAAGAGTCACCACAGCAACCACCACCGCAGCAACCACCACAACCACCACCACAGCAACCACTGCCACCACCACCCCAAACAGAGCCCACCCCGCCCCCTCCTGAGCCGGTGGCCTCTGCCCCTGCCCACAGAAAGGAGATGTCGCCAGCTGAGAGCTGTGACTCTTATGTTGATACTGCCGAGCTGGACAGGCCCAGAATGCCCTCGCCAGTGCTACCAGAGTGAGTGTGCATGTGTGTGTGTGTGTGTGTGTGTGTGTGTGTACACGTGTGTGTGTGTGTGTGTGTGTGTGTGTGTGTGTGTGTGTGTGTGTGTGTGTGTGTGTGTGTGTGTGTGTGTGTGTGTGTGTGTGTGTGTGTGTGTGTGTGTGTGTGTGTGTGTGTGTGTGTGTGTGTGGAAGTGGAAGTGGTTGTCTTAGATCTTTTTAGTCAGAACTGTTACAGTTAAATGTGCAGAATCAAGAGCTGAGATGTGTTGTCTCCCTCCCCAGGATAAGTCCAGAGGCAGAGCTGGAAAATGACTATGAAGTAGCACAGCAGGTACATGTACATATAAGACTGTAGCAGTATGCCTTGTACAATGAGCATGTACATGTATATACATACATGTATGTGTCTATATGTAGCAATATTAGGTAGTATGTGTACACTCCTTCAGTGCTACAGTCTCTGGCACTACAACTGTACCATTTTCAAAGACACATTGTTGCAATACAATAGAACCGTGTCTTGGACCTGTCATGGAAACTTGCCCTTGTAGCACTCAAAACTGTAGTGTGCTCCACTCCCTGACACACACGTGCATGTACTACTGCTCCACTCTCTGACACACACGTGCATGTACTACTGCTCCACTCCCTGACACACACGTGCATGTACTACTGCTCCACTCCCTGACACACACGTGCATGTACTACTGCTCCACTCCCTGACACACACGTGCATGTACCTGCTACTGCTACTGTAGATGCACATATTGATAAACATGTACATGTATACAGATGGAGGACCTCAGACACACGATGCTGACACTACGTAGCCAGATGATGGCTATAGAGCATCAGAAAAGCCCCTCCCACAAGATATCAGGTACGTAAATGTACACTATAAATTGAGAAACACAACTCCCTAGGCCGCAAACATTCCTATATCCTATTTCCTATTCATATGTACATGAACAGTCAGTCATAGAGACAAGGCAAAGCAAGGCAAAAGCTGCCTCAGGCGGCATTTGAACCCACGACATACTAGGCAGATGCTCTGCCATCTGAGTTACCAAGGCAGGCCGGCTGGCCAGGCTGAATCTTTAGATGCCTCTCTCCAGGGTTACTTGTCTTTCCCTTACTCGAGAGTACATGTACATGTGAATTGATTGTTAGTTAAAAACATTACATAATTATGTACACGTGTGTGTGCATGCACTGCTGACTTGGTGCTCGATCTATACACAACAGGCCCTTAGGAAGCACTTCTAGACTGGCCAAGGGGTGTGGTCAAGGGGCATGTGGAGGGCATGGCTTAGGATTTACAATGCTCGCCATTTAAACTCTGAAGGCTGAATCATGCTTCTCAAGGTCTGTCTACCGAAATTCATGTTTAAGAAACTAGAAGTATATGTACATGTACATGTAGGCGGCGTAGTTG
>CBDBZY010000064.1:0-335000 GCA_965213685.1 bacterium | reverse complement strand
TCATGGTACATGTATATACATGTACTACTATTGACTTCTGAACCTACGGTATAGCCATGTTTGAATAAGAAACTTAATTATAATCTTATGTTCATGTATACGTCCAGTCTACGAAAGAAAATACACAATCATACAATATCACACTATTATGAAGCTTTTATTCTCTTAAGCTTGATCTTTCCTTCCAGCACCTTCTTGATTACAAGAGCAAAAACTTTATTAGTCAACTCACTTTTACTCTCTGCATATGATTTAGCTCCAGATATTTTACTGAATATTTTCCACCAAAGGGTGTTCTCACAGCTTTCCTGGTGTACAATGAGCAGTTTCTGCTGCTGCAAAGGATCCAATTCTGTAGGTTGAAGATACTCCGAATTTTGTATACGGTGTTGATTGGTCGTAAGAATAGCCAGTACAGCCTCTCTTTTGATTTTAAAGAAGAACTGCAGCCAGAGGTACCCAAGCCAGTGGACACGGTCAGGGAGACAGTGAGGATCGAGGTAATCCCCGGCTGGTTCAACAAGGACTTCTGGAATTACCTCACGCTGTACACCAGCACGCTCAAGAGCAGACCCCACCTTCACCTTCCACTCTGCAACACTTGCCCGAAACTTCTTCACAGTTTCTTCCTCAGGAGCTGATTTTTTGGTGATTCTTTCAGCGACAATATTGGCAAATGTGAGGATGATCATTGCATTTTGCCACACATCTTGTCCTAGGCCTTCAGTCAAGAACCTAATTCCTGATAACATTCTAGCTTCATCCGCCCGTGGGGCAGACATGTCAATGCAGTAGAGTAGCACGTCAATCTTACCGCCACACTTCTCCTTCATACTTTGCACGTAATCGCGCTCCTTGCCATAGCCATCAAAGAAACCGGGGCTATCCCATATATTGACCGTGTAGCCGTCTTCAGAGCGAACCTGGTATTTCTTCACTGAATGCGACTCTGGGTCGATGCTGTGCCCCTCACGTGCCACGATGGCCCCGGTGAGGGCGTTGACCAGCTTCGATTTTCCAGTGCCAGTTTCACCCGTCACTAATATGTGGGTATCTAATCTCGCTTGTGAAAACGCTTCCTCACAATTCTGTCTTTCTTCTGCCGTTAATTCCAAGTGGTCTAACAGGGCAGTTACCTCTTCGGACGCCATAATTTGCGAGCCCCACGTAGTCCGTACAACGTCTGGGCAGTCTAGGTAGAGATAGAGAATCGTACTTACGTCATTCCGTAAATGACTTCCGTCGATTTCTGCAAAGGTTGACACTTCACAATACTGCCGTATACCATGAAGAAGTAACGTACGGGCAAAGGACATCATGAACAGAAGCGAGTAGAGCGAGTACAGGCCAGAGTGCATTGAGCATTGGTTGGACCATAGATATACATGTGATTGCTTCGGACGAAGCTATTATCTATGGTTGGACAGCGTGAAAGGTTGTCCCTTGCCAGCTACTAGGCTGTGTACCACAATGCATTTGTGCATAGCTGCATACAAAGTCAATGTTGTCAGTGGAAATGACCTATCAATCATCATACACTGTGGCATGGCCATTAATTGCATGATTGTTTTGTGGTACAAGTTGTCACTGGTATCTGCAGTGAGGGCTGCGGTGTGTGTACCCTCATGTAAGGTTTCTCAGAAGGGTTCGGGCTATGTGTTATTTATGCATAGGCAAAATCCTACATGTACATTGAGAGCGTTTGCACAAAATTTTTTCAGACGAGTTTTGTGACCCTACTAAGACTTCACAGAGCGGACTGGTGAAACTTCTCCCAGACTTGTGGATGGTTTGGCAAAGCTTCACTAGACATACCAGTAGCTAAAGAGCCCTGCTATCAGGCGAGTTGATTGTGTGAGGTTATATAGTTTTAAAGACACAAGTAGAGTTATTAATGAGCGACGGATAGTGTGTCCTAGCATGCAAATATAATAAGCAAAATCCATCCACATCCTGCATTCCTTAAATTTGCTGACCTTGCACAGTATACCCTCAGAAGCCATGGGTTCGCCTACACCCATACTGTGGTAATTGTCATGGTCATCTCTAGCTGCGTGTACTTCTAGCATATTGTTAGGACAAACAAGGAAATGGTTCTAACAGCTCCACATATCCCATTACTTCAAATTATTTTCATCTCTATATATACAGCTGTGGCATGGTGGCAAGTACTAATGTGAAATAATTATTCAAAATGCATTTACCAAAAGGAACACGCATAAAGAGTCCAGTTCGAAATTAGATGTAACACTAATCTCAGCCTTTCATATCAGTTCCACCACATACAGATGATATAGACTTAAGTCCACTATCAACACTTTCCTTGTTCTGCTTCTGAAGTTCAGACAGTCGAGCACTTTCCAGTTCTATAAGAACTCTAGCCTGAACTTCATAGCAAAGCGATGCTCCCATTTGCTGTCCCATGTCACACCTACCCACTTCATCCCCAATTTCATAACCACGCTCAGAAAATATTAGACGCTGTTCTAGCAAAACCTTCTGACTCTCCTCCTGAGTGATGCACTTCGGTGATTTCACCAGCCTGTCAATATTTAAGATTACCATAGCAGGCTGAGCTTTTTCGTGCATGGAACGGATGGCACCAAACCAGAAGGAACTCAGCCAGTGGTCACGGTCTGGGAGTGATAATGGCTCTTGAAAACCGGTTGGGATGATCGGTATAGCATTTGCATGATCAGGATTTAACTTTACCATATCAGTGAGCGTGGCTCTTATTTTGTTGTCCCACTCAGCAATTTTATCCTGGAAGAGTTTACATAATTCCTCCTTGTTGTTTTTTCGCTTGGCAAGCCTCATCTCATCATTTCTCATCTCAAGCTCATTGGCAAACGTGAGAGCTATCACAGCGTTATCCCAGAGGCCGCGCCCAAGGGCATCTGTCAGCTTCTGCAGGGCCTTGACCTCTTCTGAGTCTCTTGTGAATCGCGCGGTCGATACGTTAAAACAGAACACGCAGAGATCAATGTCAGTGCACTTCGCCTTCATATCCGCAATGTATTCTGCCTCTCTCCCCGTGCCGTCCTGCAAGCCTGGGGAGTCCCACACCTTCATTTGGATCGCGTTCACAGTTTTCTTGTAGCACTTCACTTTTGAGGTCATCGGGTCGAGCGCTGTTCCTTCCTCGGCCAATTTCTGACCCAACAAGGCGTTAACCAGCGTGGACTTCCCGGAACCTGTCTTACCAGTCACGAAAATACTTACGGAGCGGCTAGATCGTATCCATTCTGTGAGCTTATACTTAATTTCCTTTGACAGCCCCCAGCGGGTGACCGCTTCAATGAGGTTCTCTACAATGCTACTGAGCTGCTGCCCCATTCCTTTTGCCAGAACTACAATACAGATACCGTATAGCGGGTATTTTTCGGGGGGTAAAATTTTCGTGAGCAGTGAATTTTTTGGCCAGTTCGTGGCAAAATTTTCGTGGTCGCGGTATGCTAAACCACACCCCGGTACTATGCGGTACTGTTTCGTGGGTTAAAATTTCGTGGTTCGCCTCAAAACCACGAAAATTTTACCCCCCGAAAAATACCCGCTATACATGTATGTGTTAAGATAGGAACTTGACATGTGATGGGTCAGCCCATAAAAGGTGGCAACTGCTGTGTCATGCTTGATGGACTATGAATTGTACTTTAGTCTATCATTCAATCCCCCACATTCCTTGGCTACATATTTTGTACATTCTCTACTGCAAAGAGCTTTGTTCTTTTAACAAAGACCTTTGTTATGCGAGTTGCATATCTGTACCCCCGTCCATACTTCCCTCCCATGTACTACACAATCACAACCTTTCCTTATCATGTGACCAGAGCACGCGAATTTTTTTTTGGAACCACTTTGGACTTAAAATCTTCTTCAAAGCCAATGTACGCATGCGCAATCGTGAGATTACACCCATTCGAATGTTGATTGTGGAAGCATGGAAGTAAGGCGCTTACTCTTCAGCGTACTAGGTAACCAATTGGTAGCTCAAAGGGGAGAGTGAAGACGCAAGCAGCGCGTTGTGTGAGACAATTTCAGTGCAAGCAACAGCTGTAGGAAGTAGGAAGTGTATTCAGAAAGGCCTGAGCATCACTAGGAGCATTAGTCAAGCAGGGGCAAAGACTCCACGGTGCATGTAGTGCTGTAAGTCATGATCATTGATGGGGGTACGAACACAGTGATACATGAGAAGTAATACATAGAATATTATTTTATAGACCACACAACTTTTTTTTTTAACAGTTATAAGCAGTGCAATGTGTGAAACAAACAATGACAATGTAAAATAAAAGACAGACTAGTTAAGTAGGAAAATATATATAAAAAAACAAAAGGACAGGTTATGATAGTTCAAACATCTAGGGGGGGCACATGCCCCTCCTGAGATGCAAGTGTGATATTGCCCATGTATATGGGTCTGTGTAGCGATGAGCGGCTTCCCCAAATGCACATGATTGAGGATCAGATGGATGCGAATGAGAGCCGGCATCTGAGCCATCCCATGACCCTGGAATATGGGTGCTGTCTCTTCTGTGCAATCAAGTCTGCAAGTCGCCTGTAAAAAGTAGCAGCTTCCTTGCCCATTCCACCATTGGTTGATAGGACTAATGGGGTAAACACTCCATGCTCGACTTCACATACCCTTTGTCCATACTCACGCTTTTTTGCCATCTCATGTCTCCTGTAGGCATCTGTGGAACAGTTACTAGGTGCGTTTGGGTAGAAAACCCTCACATCAAAAACTGCATCCTGGTGGTTGTTCCAGAATCCTCGTGCACGGATATCAACGCGGGCATTGTCATCTGTGTTAGCTGATCTGGCACTGAGAGTCTCCCCATTAAGGGGCTGGAGGGGTGGCTCAGTAGCAGCATTGTAGTATGTCTCTGTAAGCAAGGAGGCTGTAATGTCGCGGATTTCGTTATGACGGATGGTCAGGAAACCCCCCATGTGGCAGATCATTGCATGATCTACAGAGAACTGTGCACCACAGTTGCACGTCTTAGGGGTGTTGTCAAGCTGCCAGTTATATCTCAGACGTAGAGCATCCCTGAATTCCCCTTTGTGTAGGTGGAAGCCGTGCTCCCCAATGGGTAGAACAGCCAACCATGAGGAGGCACCTTTTTCACTTACCACTTCTGCATGGCGCTTCATATCTTCAGGTAGCTGGTCTTTTACATTACTGGCTTGTTGAGCATGTCTTGTGCGATTCATGGTTCTCACCACCTTTTTGGTGGCCTCTATAGTCTCCGAATCCATGGCCGGGTGTGCTTCTTGAGACACAATGAAAGAGACTAAGGGTCTTGTTATGATTTCAGATGCACTGTAGTACGGTGATGATAGTGTTGTCAGGTTAACAATACCCAATCCTCCATGTCTCGCAGGAAAAGCGAGCAGATCTCTCACGACTGTTGAGCATAGTGGAAGCCCCGTCAGAGCAGGAATAAAGTGCTGTTGGATTGCTATCTCTAACGGGAGAAGAAGATCTTGTATGTCAGGGATTGTTCTCAGCACGTATGTTCATCTGCCTACCAGACCATGTACGAACACTGCATATGCAGCATGAGGTTGCGAAGTTGCAACATGGGCAAGCCGTTTGACTTCTGTCCATTCATGGACTTTGTTACCGACATACTCGTTAGTGAATGTATGGGAACCTATTGCTGCTCCAAGATGACGCTTCCCTTCAGTAGTGATCTGAATTCCTGTGTCTGTGAAGGCCTGAGTGGCATTCTCCATGTGTTCCTCTTTCACAACCAGATAGGTTTTGGATGGGTTTGGGTGATAGCCAAAAAGGGGCCCAAGTTTAGTTAGTTCATCCCACCACAACCTCAGATTGTTGCATGTAGAGGCTCCTGTGGCATCATCTGCATACCAAGCCTGCTTAACGGCTGGACAGCTTTCTTTCAGATGAGTGATTAGAGGCATGATGGCGATAGCGTACATGGCCATAGCTAAAGGGTCACCTTGGGTGGTGCCTTCGGTGGATGGGATTTCTCAACTGCCTGTTATGAACAGACGAACAGGATGTCGGTATGTATTGATGAGCACTTGTGCGAGAGGAGGGCATAACACATTGATGTTGTGGAGGGCAGAATACCTGTCGATGGAATTGAAGGCGTTTGTTGCATCCACTGGTAAGGCGGCCTCAGTACCTTCATCCAGGAAGATCTGTTTCATTGCGTGGACAGCGGCTTCACAGCCACCGTCTTGACCTGCACACAATTGAAGAGATCCTGCAGCATCTTCAATGTCTTTCTTCAGGATCCTCAGAATTGCCTTGGCAATTATGCATCTGGGTACTTCTCCAACACCAATGGGCCTCACTCCAGGACACTTATCGATGGGAATGAGGCGGCACGCAACAAAAGCAGTGAGACCATCAGGATGTACAGCAGTGGTGGCTATACGCTTGCCAACATTGGCCAGGGCAGCACAAAGATTGGTGGAGGCAGATTTGAACGAGGTGCACATGCGCCGCCATGCCTGGGCATCAAGACCTGAGGGACCAGCGGAACCTTGGGTATGTAAAGCTGACTGAAGGATTGCCTCAGAGTTTAGAAGGTCAAACAGAATAGGACTGACAGGCTCTGGATTATCCTCATCGTCTAACAGGGTACATGGTGCGGGGGGAATGGCTAAAGGGTGTTTATCCTTGAGAATCTCTTGTACAGATCGCATTATTGTGTCATCCCCCTCTTTTCTGTCCAGAATCATTTCGTCCAGCTGGAGGACCCCACCACCGGTTTTCCTGGACAGATAACGCATGGCATCTCTGACCTTCCCATTCAATATGAGATCCCTGAAGGTCCTGGCTATCACTTCATCATCCTTCCATCTTGTGCCTGTTCTCAGGTGTTTCTGAATGCACCTCCCTTCGTTCACTAGAGCACGAAGCTCGCCATTGAGCCACAAGTCCAGTCTTCTTTGTAGATGGATCATATGGTCTTTGCTTTTGCTGGTACGACCAGGCTTCTGTAGCAGGAGGATGGGAGCTACATTGCATGCCATCAATGCTACACTTTCAAGGCTTGAACCGTCGGCATATGCTTGATACAGCTGTGCCAGTTCGGCAACAAAGGCCTTTCTGGCGGATCCAGAGGGTACCTGAAACAAATTACGGTGCCAGTGGACTTCATCAAACATTTCTTTCATTGTCTGGTGGAGTTCGACTCCTTGAAGGTCACCCTGGGTATACCAGTGCCCTGGATATGTTGGGTGAATGCTGTGATGAGGATGAGTCTTCGCCAGGAGACAGGGCTGTCTCGGTGGGCACTAAATGGGGTGCGGGAGCAGCTCCCACTTGACTAGTATCCGACAGGTTGCAGCAAGTCCCTACACGACACGGTAGACAATCAGAACATTTTCTGCCGGCCTTTACACAGGCGCATTGTCTACACTTGCTCGATCTATTTCACTTGCAACACACCATGCCTGGGGGTGCGGTTAATCAAACTCCACATACATAGAATATTCCTGTCACGGCGTAAATTTCACTTTGTGAGACTTCCCTGCAGTTTGCTTTCAACATCGTATGCATGTAAGGGAGTACAACCGATGCCCCTTTCTGTGTTTTTATGATTGGTATGCAAGTACCTAGAGCCCACCTTGCCTTTGCCCCTGCTTGACCATAGATAAACGAGCGGGATGCTTGACTAAAGCTCCTGATGACGCTCAGGCCTTTCGTCATGACTGAATACACTTCCTTCTTCCTACAGCTGTTGGTTGCACCGCAACTGTCTCACACAAAGTGCTGCTAGCGTCTTCACTCTCCTCTTTATGTAAAGAGTAAGCGCTAGGCACACGCACATTATGCTTCAAATTTTACCCATTATGCTATGCTCCGATGCTCACAAAACGCACCAATTATGCTTTGTTTTCCAACCTATTATGCTATTTTGACATTATGATGTACATATGTGTATGTATGTTCCGCGCATTCTAAGAATTGACGCGGTCTAGGAATTCCTGGATTGCGCAGAATGACGCTAAGCGCAACAGCACTTGTAGCAATCGAGAGCGCTACTTTACTTGCTCTTAGTGCTCTCCTAAGGTGGAGAAACCCGTTCAATTTGGCGGACGCCGATTGCACAAGTGTTGGAACAAGGTGCATCAACCATTTCTATAGTCTACGTGTGCGTTCTCAGCTACTCACGTGAATTTTAATTATGTCATAGTGCAAAGTTAGCCCTATTATGCCGGCATTATGCTGCTTCACGTAGCCTGCCTATTACGCTAAAAGAATATGCCGCTTATTGTGCGTGTCCCTACTTGTGCGGTCCGTTAACCAGGGATTCACCCCGCACACCACAGCCCCCACACGCCCCAGCCCCAGCGCCTGGGAGCACCTGGTAGTCTGCTGGTAGTTCGCTGATGGAGTTCTTGTCCACACACTCGGTCAACCCGCTCACCGCTGATAGAGGTCTATGTCAACTCAGCGAGAAAGCTAATTCCTGATTAAAACACACATATTTAAACACACATATATCTACACACATATATATATCTAAAACGGCTAGCGCCTAACGACGAACTTGAAAACGGCTGGAGCAAAACTCCAGTATGGCTAGAACAAATGCCCGAAACGGCTAGCTCCAAACGTCTAACTCCAAAATGGCTACGGAATGGCCCTAACGGGCCACCGTAGTACGGTGCTTGAGCAGCGTTCAGTCGTGGCAGCCTTCAGCAGAACCTATCTTTTCTGCGAGTGAGCTTTAGTGCTAGTGACGGCTTGCCTCCACATAGCCTCGTTCCCAGGCTCAAAAGAGCCCGGTACACACTGTTTGCGCACGCTGAAACCACGTGTTTTAACGTGGGCGTATCGTGGATGACGCATGGAAGAGTAGTGGGCTTTTAGTCTCGCGTAGCCAGACTCTCTCGGCAAGCGGGAGACTAGTGGGCTTTGGCAAAACGTCATAGCATTCACGATGGCTGGCTATTCCTGCCGCTTAGCTCCTGTAGATCTACTCGCCAAGCATGCAGTGGCTATTTTTAGTCCTTCTGCACTGCAGTAATTTTTTTTTTTTTTTCTATACAAGTGAGATAAGAAGTACAGTACAAAGATATGGGAGGCAACATGTAAATAGCTGTAAGCTAATACAAGACATGAGCCCAGTGCAGTAAGTTATGCTTAAAAACAGAAACAGATGATGATGATCTTATGTCTACTGGTAAAGTATTCCAAACAGTAATAACGCTAGGTACATATGAAAAATAGAAGTAGTTGTAGAATAGTAGTAGAAGTAATATTATTAGCTCTCTTCTGTCTGTAAGTATAGTAATGTACATTAGTGATACATGTACTACTGAGTACATGTAGAACTGTGCTGTAGTGGCTGCCACCATCAGTGAGGTGTCTAGTGCATTTTCTTGTCCACCTGGTATATACCTGTACAAGCTTTGCAGTACTGGTATGTGCCTGTACAGGCTTACAATAATTACATACACTCGTGGATGTGTAGTGCAGTGAAATTTAATCATAAGTAGGGCCCACACGTGCACATACAACATACAGAGTATGTGGGAGCAAACCTACTGACACAGGGTTACATAGCTAGATGTAACTCACACACACATGCACACACATACACAGTACACACACACACACACACACACACACACACACACACACACACACACACACACACACACACACACACACACACACACACACACACACACACACACACACACACACACACACACACACACACACACACACACACACACACACACACACAGCAAAATGAGCAGTTGTGTTGCAGCTGTGCAGCAACTATTGATACAACTCCCATATTGTTATATGAACCAATGCAGTGTACATACATGTATCTCCCTACACAGGTAAGGAGGGCACATGCAGGCTACTATGTACTGTATCGTTCTTGTCTGAACTACTTGAGGACATTGTGGTATATACAAGTATAAGCTGTTACCCTCCATGTTTTCTTGCAGCTTTATGCAATCCCTCAGGCTACACCCTTGGGAATGCATACATATAACTGCCTTCAGCCTCAGACCTAATACACTCTAGAAGCCCATTGTTGCAAACTCCAGATGACATTAAATTCCACAGTCTTGTCACATGATACAACTATAGTTCCCTCCTTATTCACTGCCACACCATCAGCTGGCAAGGTTGATGTTACTGTTGATGTCTGAACTTGTGCTAGCTGTGTAATTCATTGCCGTAAATAAGAATGAAACTTATGTTATTTTTATGTATATTATTCACAGTCTACAAAAAGCAGCATCTAGAACATTACATTACTTCAAAGCTTCTTCCTCTTATACTTGACTTTCATCTTCTTGACTACAAGAACACAAAAGTCACGCAAGTGTACTTTGTTCTTACTTTCATGATGTATGATGAGTGGTAGCTCTTGCAAAGCATGATAATCTGTGGGTTGAAGATAATGTGAACTCCCTATATGATTTTGATTGGTCATAAGAATAGCCAGTTGAGCCTCTTCTTTGAATCAAAGAAGAGGCTCACCCTTGAGAATGCATACATAATATAATATACATTGCGGATATGAAGGCAAAGCATCTTGTCTTAGGGCTTCAGTCAATAATTTCATCCCTGATGACATCTCATCGACACCTGCCCTCACTTCAGTCTTGTCAATGCAGTAGAGGAGCATGCATGTCAATCTTATCACCACACTCTTTCTTCATGCTTTCCACGTATATGCTCTTTCTATCAGAACCATCAAAGAGACCGGGGCTATCCCAAACATTGATGGTGTAACCGTCTAGAGACAGAGCCTCATACTTCTCCACTATAGGCAATTCTGAGTTGCTCTTGATTCCTTCCTCTTTTTCATGAACATGCTGCATACACTTGGAAAATACATATGGTCCATGAGACTAGTCCAAATAATATTTTATTACACACAAGTACAAACACGACACTGGTGGAGAAGGACACAATCATGATGATTCTCTCGATTCTTTCTTAGTTTTTCTCCTTTCCAGCATCTTGGTGACTGCATGAGAGCAGAGCAAACCGACCCCCACTCCCACAGCACCACCTGCCGCCACCCCCACCCCAGCCCCCACACCAGCCGTGAGAGTGCCCAACAGTACTCCCCCAACGGCAGCTCCCGTGACTCCGCCCACAAGCGTGGCTGCACCTCCTACACCACCGATTATTCCAATCTTGATGGCATGTTCACGATTTATGACTAGTGGTATTTGGCTGGTGTCTTCGGCTCCTTCAATCAGTCCAGCCAGTTCACTAGGCTGAAGGTACTCTGAGCTCCATATGCGGTTTTCATTGGTGATAAGAATAGCTAGCTTGGCCTCGTCTTTTATGTGGAAGAGGAACAGCAGCCAAAGGTAGCCAAGCCAGTGGATTCGGTCGGGGAGGTGAGGAATGAGGTAATGCCCGGCTGGTTCAATGGAGACCTGTGCAATCATCTCATGCTGCACACCAGCACCCTCGAGTGCAGAGTGCACCTTCTTCTTCCACTGTTCAACCTTTGCCTGAAACTTGCTTTCCACTGTTTCTGCATCCGAGCATTCCTTAGCAATTCTTTCAGCGACAACATTGGCAAATGTGAGAATGATCATTGCATGACTCCAAACATCTTGTCCTAGGGTCTCGGTCAATAACCTCATTCCTGACGTCATCTCATCTAGATCTGCTCGTTTGTCAGACATACTAATGCAGTAGAGCAGTATGTCGATTTTGTCACCACACTCTCTTCGCATACTTTCCACATAGTCGCGATTCCTACCAGAGCCATCAAAGAGACCGGGGCTGTCCCAAACATTGACCGTGTAGCCGCCTTCAGTACGAGCCTGGTATTGCTGCACCGAGCCCGATTCTGGGTCGGTGCTGTGCCCCTCACGTGCCACGATGGCCCCAGTGAGGGCGTTGACCAGCTTCGATTTTCCAGTGCCAGTTTTACCCGCCACTAAAACGTGGACATCTAATTTCGCCTGTCGAAGCGTCTTTTCGAATTTCTTTCTTTCCTCTCGCGTTAAACCCAGCTTGTCTAGAAGGGCTTTAGACGCCATTTATCGATCCGCGTGATCAAAATTACTGGGAAGGGGCGCGCCATCTAGCCACGCCTTCTTGCACGCGTGCGAGGAGGCGTGGCTAAGCTGCCAGCTCCTCCGTGCACGCGAAAAATACGGCTAGGTATGGGGCAGCGGCAGAGTGGTGTCTTAGAGGAACTGCTAGGAGAGGTCCTCCGTGCGGTACAGTCCGAAAGAATTAAGGAAGAGCTTAAGGAATGGATTCAATCCAGCAGTTCCGTCAACATTTTCGTGACGGGAAGAACGGGCGCAGGAAAGTCTACGCTAGTGAACGCTATGATTGGTCAGAAATTGGCTGAGGAAGGCGGAGAGCTTGACCCGATGACCTCTGAGGTGACGTGCTACGAGACAACAGTGAGTGGGGTCCGAGTGAAGGTGTGGGACTCCCCAGGCTTGCAGGACGGCACGGGGAGAGAGGCAGAATACATTGCGGACATGAAGGCGAAGTGCACTGACATTGATCTCTGCGTGTTCTGTGTTAGCATCTCGACCACGCGATTCACGAGTGACTCAAAAGAGGTCAAGGCCCTGGAGAAGCTGACAGATGCCTTTGGGCACAGCCTCTGGGATCACGCTGTGATAGCCCTCACGTATGCCAATGAGCTTGAGATGATAAATGACGACATGATGCTTGCCAGGCACAAGGAAGATAAGGAGGAGTTGTCTAAGCTTTTCAAATATAAAATTGCCGAATGGGTTGACAAAATAAAAGCCACACTCAATGATGTTGTTAAAGTAAGTCCTCATTGTTCAGAAGCTCTACCGATCATCCCTACTGGTTTTCGAGATCCGTCCTCACTCCCAGACCGTGACCACTGGCTGAGCTCCTTCTGGTTTGCTGCTTTGCGTGCCATGCACAAGAAGGCTCAGCCTGCCATGGTGATGATAAACTACAACAGACTGGTGGAATCACCAGAGTGTGTCAGCGCAAAGGAGGAAGAGAAGTTTCTGGAAGACCAGAGCCTAATATTTTCTGAGCGTGGTTTTGAAATTGGGGGTAAGGTGGGCAGCCCTGCGCTGGGATGGATGGTTGGAGAGGAAATGGGGCAGATTTTCAGCAGTGGGCTTCGAGCACGAGTTCTTCTAGAGCAGTATGTGATCGAGCAAAGCATTCAGCAATCCAAAGAAGAGCAGCAAAATCAGGAAGATGTCGCTGATGAACATGTGTTACAATCATTATGTAGTGGCACTGATACTAAAGGTTGAGGTCATTTTTCTAGGTGGTAGGAACTTTGCACTTCCATGCATATGTATCTTCAATGTTTGTCAACCAGTTATGAAATGATTGCTTCAAGAAGACTATTGGTTCATGCTCTGTTCGTTCAATGTCTGTCATGGAGTAATTGCCCTTCATAGTAACCTCCCCCCCGAATGTTTAGTCAAGAGTAACTTGTCTGGGGGATGCTTTGCCCCAGATTGTCCGGGGACAACTTGCTCAGGAGTGAAGTGTCTGGGGGGACAGCCGCTCCAGAGTTAGATGTCTGAGGGAGGACAAGTCACTCTGAGGTAAAGTGCCTGGGGTGCAGGTTACTATGAAGACAATCTACTCTGTGACATGACTACAATAATGCCAAAGTTATTAAAAGCACTTGCTTGAAATGTGTATAACCTTCAGAGGAGTAGGAAGCACAACAGATCTAGTAAGGCCAGACACACCCCTCTACATACATGTCCCCACCCCTCAATCCTGAACATTAGTGTCTGCAAAAGGTATGCTCATGTAGTTGCTTTGAACATGTATCTCAATACTACAGCTCAACATGCATGTGTCTAGTACTAGGCTATTAGTAATGCGCATGCGTAAGCTGCACCCGGCTCTGATCTTCGCTCAGTGACAAGGACTGTAGCATGTAGTGACGTAGCACGAGAGTAAGTAGCTCGAAGCAAACCAACTAAGTACGTGGGGCCAAAATCTACTACGGCCAAAGCCGGAGTAGCCGTACTGGCTCCTACGCCCCTGACCTTTGTGCAGCTAATATATGTTGCATGCCATGAAACGTGGAATCATTTGGTGTAGGCTACCCAAGTTAATGTATCATGCAATTCTTCATGCATACTCCTGTGTAACATATGTTGCAACAATATCATACATGCTGCCAGATGACTAAAACATCAGCTCATGACTTGTCAATGTAACAGATCATTATACTGAAGCGCCAACACAAATTCTTCAACTAAAATGCAAATATCTACATCACAAGAATGCCTAGTAACTGCACTGCATCAGTTCAATGCAAGATGTGGCGAAAAGAAAAGAAGCTTGGCTTCGTTTAGCCACGGATAGCCAGTTGCATCGTGGGCTTTCGAATGGCTTCACATACGGCTCTCCGACCTCAAGTTGCAAGGGTCAAAGGTTCGCTCGCACGCACCCCTGGGAACGGATGTAGATGCTCGCACCCCTGGGAACGGATGTAGAGATATGGAGAGCTGGTCACTAACAGTGTTCTGCCTTCTCTGCCTAGCGTTGTTAGATGCTGTGCACAGTCTGGACAAGTGCACTATAGACCCCTCGAACAAGTGTAAGTGTGAGGCGCCAAATAATAAGACGCTGGACATTTCCAACTACTTCAAGTACCCGTGAGTTGAGTAGAACTGTGTAGCGTTGTATTGTGTACTGCAGCGAACACTAAACACGCTGCCAAATCTCCAGACCGTGCAGGAGCCTTGTGGCGAGGCTGCAACTAAGGTTTATAGCTAGATAAGCGCTAGTAGGGATCAGGTCGGATATATACGGCACCTGCGTAATTACGAGTCCTAGCCTACTGCTGCTAGTTTCTAGCCTACCCCTAGCCCTTGCCCCGTCACAACTCGATTTTGTAACAGGGCAAGGGCTAGGGGTAGGCTAGGGACATAGGCTAGTCCACTCGATCTTGTAACGGGGCAAGGGCTAGGAGTAGGCTAGAAACTAGCAGCAGTAGGCTAGGACTCGTAATTACGCAGGTGCCGTATATCCGACCTGATCCGCTAGTAGTAGGCGTGCCCTGCCATTTGCTCGTAGCTGTCACCACTGGGGTTTCGTGCTGCTTTCTCAAACCCGAGGTTCGTAGCTACTTGTATACGTACTTCTGATTTTGGATCGGAACAACTAGAGTCGGCGGATAAGCCGAGAAACTGTACAAGCGTACACCGTCCACACTGGGCGTACGGGAGCTGGGGCCAGACTGAGACGGAACTATGCGCTGAGCAATGACTGATTTTGTCTCTCACTGATTGTAGTTTCCAACCACAGGAAACAGGAAACCTCTGTGTCATAATGGTGTAGACTATTAGAAATGAGCACCGTGTACACAGCTATACACTGCTATGTGTACATGCAATCTTGCATGTTGATTGTGAAACCAAATGAGTACTACTTGCTTTAGCACCAAATTTGGTATGGAGTGCTCTGGATGGAAAATTCTCCTCACTCTAGAGCACCAATTTACTTTGTTTCTGTGTTTCTGGTGATCGGGATCATAGAAATTAAGCAATGTATATATACATCTGTCCTTCTGCTTGAAGTACCTGAAGTGACGTTTGACTCCTTCTTGACTGTCATGATGGCCTATTTATTGTACTGAACCTCTCTGCCCTCCTACTTATGTTTTGTCTATACTACACAGATGGTTAGTTATAGAGTCATATTCACATAAAAGGCACTCTGCCTTGTCACAATTCTGTATGAAAAAAAGTATATATGTACACTGGGTACTGTGTCTTGATATTGATTGTGATGGCATGCCAAGCTATATGAGTATTACATACTTTAGCACCAAATATGGTATGGAGTGCCCTGGATGGAAAATCCTCCTCACTCTAGAGCACCAGTTTACTATGTTTGTGGCGGTCGGAATCAAGCAATATACATGTACATGCACATATAGTAGGTTTCTGTGTGGGAAATGAATGGAATGTTATCACTCAGCTGACAGTGTCATTCCACTTTGAATTTCTCTCCTTGTCCAACAGAGGGAAGCTGAAAGATGTAGTCCTGGCTTTATACCCATGTAGTCTTGTGAGCCATGTATATTTGCAAAACGTACATGGTGCATGCATTCACCATGGCCTCTTCTCGCACTGCTAGTGCGTATTTGCAGCAGCCTCTTTAATGTTATGACATCATCCATTTTTGTCAGTTAACACTCCTTTAATTTCCCTTGATTGTCATGATGGGCTATATTGAAAGTACTTGGAGTGACATTTGACTCCTTGATTGTCATGATGGCTTATATTGTATTGATATTCTCTGCCCTCTTATTCACAATAGTATGCAAGTACATACATATAGGTATGACGCTCGTATTCCTGCACTGATGCTAGCTGTGGGTAGGAAATGACATATTAATCACATGACTGTGCATATATATCATCAGATCAGGAAAGTTAATGAGTCTGAGGTCATTCCATTGCGCAGGGACATCGGAACTCTGAACACCTTCCATATATATTATGATAGAGTTGTGTGCTTGCCATGATCATACCAATTATTGTCCAAACTTCACATACATCATATTGTACAAGTAGAAAGTATTGGATGATAGATACATGTACTCAATAATTATGTTGCTGTTCTGGGCTCAACCCATACAGTGTGGAAGTTCAATCTGATCACCCAACAAGATACTCATACGTATTCAGTCCTTGTACACCAATTGTCTGTGAGCCAGATGTTGCTGTGGGAACAGTAAGTACAGCTGCATGGGCGTATCAAAAGTGCCAACAGTACAATAAACTCCATGCTAGAGGCGGTGGAAGTTAACATACAGCTGTGGGAAATACATGCAGTAGCTCACAACCTCATAGAAATGCCTTATCGCCTTATCAGAACATACGTGTAGTTGACCAGTCCTGCTGTTGCACTCTCGAGAAATAATAATCACATAGTGAAGCCGAGTGCGTTATCATTCTCTCAACCTCAACCATGTTCAATAACACCCACAGTATACTTGCACGTTGCTTTAACTCTAATTGTCTTAGCCCCTCGATATTCACTATGTATGCACAAATGGATCATGCATATTTTTGTATGTTGTCACATAAATGGCCTCACAATAAAGTCACTTACTTACTATTGGCTATTTCACATTACTGTACGTTTGCAGTTTACAAATACATTGTACTTACAAAGGCATATTCTCTAAATTACTACTATCTGCATTGTAGGTATGCGAATACATAATTTCACAAAATCGTTGGACTGTACTGGGCCGACAGACTAGTGACATGACGTGGTTTATAAATGATTACGACCCCCTCTATTTTACTATTAACTATTTTGATGGAGATCCTGATTCAGATGGTACTGCAAGGTAAGCAGTATGTATATAGTGCTTACATAATGTCACCAGTACACTTTCCAAGAATTTAGAAGGATGTAGGGATGGCAGTGACCAAAACCACAGAAACTACATGTGAGTGTAGAGATGGTAGCGTGCAGGCAAAGCAGGGCATACAAAGACCACACAACTATCCCATTCCTACATCATGTTTATAACATTGCATCTTCCTTTAGCTATGCTATGAGATTACTGGGAGCAACATTATGCAGTGAAACAATGTTCAGGAGAGTTTAGAAGGTTTTCACATGCACACGTACTGTGGGTGTGTCAGCCCCACCCCTACATAGAGAGTCTACTGACTCTATAATAGTAGCATATTGATCGGTATCGCTCTTCTTCCCTTAGACAAGCAAAAATGAGATTTACATACTCAAAAACGGACCCTCCAACAATTGCATTTTCACAGGAACTTCCTGATGTCACCTATGTAGGTTGATACATTTGTAATATGTACTTTGCAAACAAAAGTGTGTATTAGTATTGTTGCATTTTCATGCAGTGCACTATATTATTTATGTGGCAGTAAAGATCATTGTAGGTCATCCATAGGTCAGTACTTATATGTTTTCATCGACCATGTTTGTTTGTCTTTTGGCGGTACATTATTCCTAGTTTGATACTTTATGCCCTACATGTTCATGCATAAAATGGGGCGATATCTCTGTCTCTACCGCCTCAATACGTGTGAATCAAACACACTGGGTTCCTTTAGAACTCTTTGGCATATTTCCACACCAGCTTGGGGAACCTGAGCATATCCCATCAGACTCTACACAAGGCAAATTTCCAAAAGTATTTTGCAATATTTGTGCATGTTTGATCAGTTGGTAGTCATCGAACATTCTTAAAAGTTGTTCAATTCAACTGCATGCAGAAGCAAATGGCCTGATCAGCTCTTGGCTCCTCACACTTAATGTACATACCTGCAAAGCTCTCATGTTGAGGGTTGACTAAAGCCAGACTAACTATAAGGCATGAAGGTTTAGACAAAATGTTATGTGAAAACAAGTATATAGTTCTTGTCTACATAATGTGCATTTGTTTAAAAAAAAGGAAGAAAAGAGTGAGGTAGGGAGGGAGGAAGGGAAGGAGGAAAAGAGTGAGGGAGGGAGGGAGGAAAGGAAGGAGGATGTTGATGATTTACACCATCAATATTTATCAAACCCAGGAGTTTGCAGCAACTGGAGAGGTTGTTGCTTTTGTCTCACAAACCAGTGGAGGAGGAGGTGGAGGAGGAACAGAGTTGGGAGTGATTGGCTGGGTCATCATTGCACTGTCAGTAACCAAGTGTTTGCCCACATGTGTATTGTCATGTAGTACCATATAGTGGGTATTTTTAGGGGGGTACAAGTTTCGTGGTTTTCGTGGTTGAGAGGCGAACCATGAACTTTTTACCCACAAAACAGTAGCGCAATGTACTGGGGTGTGGTTTAGTATACCGCGACCATGAAAATTTTTCCACAAACTGGCCAAAAATTCACTCCTCATTAAAATTTCACCCCCCCCGAAAAATACCCACTATACGGTAGTAAAGAATAGGTAGAAGATACGAGTATAGGTATGTATTGTCTTCTCAATAGAACTAGACTAATTTTGTGACTGACACATTCATCGGGTACCTGTTTCTAAGGCCCTGGTGGTGTATATACACTTCTGGTATTGAACTGTGTACACATCAAGGTTGTAAGGTTGTGCTATTTGTGTCCCTTACAGAGCTATAGTTGCTATTGTGTCATGCTTTGTGCTAAATGTGATTGGAGGGATCTACATGTACACCAGGAGGGGGGCCCGTAAAGAAAAGAAGTCCATTCTGCACTCACCTTCCCTTCCTATTCACGGTTTGACTACATTGTAATCAAGTACATCTAACCCAAAATATCTACCTCAATCCTCTTCCTATATCCAGGATGGAGTCATGTTTACTATCAGCCCCTCCATTAGGAGAGCACAGAGCTATCAAGAACTCTGATCATTACAGTAGGACTACCTGGAAGATTGTAATCATCCATTTAATAGCTACACACCTTTTTTTCTACCTAATCAACTAAGATGTATACATAATAATACTTTGTATATTCACAGTGATGTATGTGATCACATTCTCACATACTGTAGCTGCATGACAAGTATTATAACACAATGTCATATCTTTAGGCATGTACAGTCATGTGTGTACCAGTGCCTTGTATGACTCTACACCTCTTTATGTCTGGTCCCCTCCTCCCCCCCCCCCCCCCCCCCCCCCCACACACACACACACACACACACATTTTCAGTAGAGGATAGGGCTAAATGTCAGGTATAAGACATCTAGCCCTATCCTGTACTAAAAACCTGTGAGACAGGTCATTCATGTGTCATACAGCTTTGCCATGTAAGAAATTCGGTTTTTTGTTCACTGAACGTTATAAGGTGGTGGGGGAGGGGCAAAAGGAAGTGAATAAGGGAATGAGAATTGGGGAGGACGAGTTATTATAGCCATGTGCTACATATGACGTGTCCCAGCCTCTCAGCATATGCTTGAATCCTATATATACATGTGATGGTTATATAGCTGACTAGCTGACTGATCAAGTGCAGGGCTGTGGACCTCATCATCATCAGTGATGGGAGTGTAGTTATGTACGTAAGCCTAGGTAAAGCAGCAAAAGTAAAGATTTTAGATAGTTACGTTTGTATCAATTTTGGACGTAGGAGGGTCATACTGCGGTCATAATTATAATAATACTATGTAAACCACGTGACGCCAACACGTGACGGCGTAATGTTATGAATAAGGTTGAGTCAGTTTAATATACCAGCATTTCGGATGTAGAGATATGGAGAGCTGGTCACTAACAGTGTTCTGCCTTCTCTGCCTAGCGTTGTTAGATACTGTCCACAGTCTGGACAAGTGCACTATAGACGCCTCGAACAAGTGTAAGTGTAAGGCGCCAAATAATAAGACGCTGAACATTTCCAACTACTTCAAGTACCCGTGAATTGAGTAGCACTGTGTAGCGTTGTATTGTGTACTGCAGCGAACACCAAACACGCTGCCAAATCTCCAGACCGTGCAGGAGCCTTGTGGCGAGGCTGCAACTAAGGTTTATAGCTAAATAACCGATAGCGTGCCCTGCCAATTGTTCATAGCTGTCACCACTGGGGTTTCGCGCTGTTTTCTCAAACCCGAGGTTCGTACTTACGTCTTTTGATTTTGGATCGGAATAACTAGAGTCGGTGGATAAGCCGAGAAGCCGTACAAGCGTACACCGTCCCCGTTGTCACCGCACTGGGCGTAGCTATGGGGGCTGGGGCCAGACTGAGACAGAACAATGCTGAGCAATGACTGATTTTGTCTCTCACTGATTGCAGTTTCCAACCACAGGAAATAGGAAACCTCATGTCATGATTGTGTAGACTATTAACAATGGGCACTATGTACACGGCTATACACTGCTACGTGTACATGCAATCTTGCATATTGATTGTGATGGCACACCAAGCCAAATGAGTACTACATGCTTTAGCACCAAATTTGGTATGGAGTGCTCTGGAAGGATAATCCTCCTCACTCTAGAGCACCAATTTACTTTGTTTCTGGTGGTCGGGATCATAGAAATTAAGCAATGTATATATACATCTGTCCTTCTACTTGAAAGTACCTGAAGTGACGTTTGACTCCTTCTTGACTGTCATGATGGCCTATACTGTATACTGATACTCTTAGCTCTCCTATATATGTTTTTGCTATACTATACAGATGGTAAAAGACTCTGCCATGTCACAATTCTGTATGACAAAAATGTCTCATTAATGACATATTTATGATGACATTGTGAGTAGTACAGGATACTTTGGAGGTAGCTAATTACACATGGAGTATGATGACATGGTGCAGGGATATATAGTACAACCAAATATTTACACTGATAATATGTAAGTGTAGACACATAGATATGACACTCGTATTCCTGCACTGACGCTAACTGTGGGTAGGAAATGACATATTAATCGCATGACTGTGCATAGCATCAGTCTTCCAACATCAGGAGAGTTAGAGAGTCCAGTGAAACAAAAGATTCATTGCGCGGGGACAGTGGAACTATGAACACCTTCATTGTCCTAACTATACACATACATAATATTGAACAAGTAGAAAGTGCTGGAGGATACATGTATACATGTACTGTTGCCATTCTGGGCTCTACCCATACAGTGTGGACGTTCAATCTGATGACCCAACAAAATATTCATACAAATTCAGTCCTTGTACACCGATGGTCTGTGAGTCAGGTGTTGATGTGGGAACAGTAAGTACAAATAATTTTCTTAGCCCCTTGATAGCTAACATGTGTACATGGATCATGCTTATTGTATGCTGTCACATAACCTGCCTCACAGAGTGACAGAATAAAGTAACTTTCTTACTATAGGCTATGTCACATTACTCTACATTAGCACTTACTATATAATACGTACATTGTACTTACAAAGTCATATTCTCTAAATTACTATATACTATCTGCATTGCAGGTATGCCAGTACATAATTTCACAAAATCATTGGACTGTACTGGGCCGACAGACTAGTGACATGACGTGGTTTATAAATGATTACGACCCCCTCTATTTTACTATTAACTATTTTGATGGAGATCCTTATTTCAGATGGTACTGCAAGGTAAGCAGTATGCAAAGCTGCAACATACGTTATCAATACATTTTCAAAAATGGTAGAAGGATGTTAGGGATGGCAGTGTCATAACCACAGAAGCTAGGTGTAGGGATGGCAGTGTGCAGGGAAGACAGGGCACACAAAAACCACATTCCTGCATCGGTTTTTAGTACTTGCATGGCATTCTCTTTAGGCTATGCTAGAAGATTACAGGGAACAGCATTGTGCTGTGACAAGGATGTTTAGGAATTTAGAAATGTACACGCATTATGCCATGAGTGTGTCAGCCCCACTCCTACATAGAGAGTCTACTGACTCTATAATAGTAGCATATTGATCGGTATCTCTCTTCTTCCCTTAGACAAGCAAAAATGAGATTTACATACTCAAACACGGATCCCCCTACAATTGCATTTTCAGAGGAACCTCCTGATGTTACCTATGTAGGTTGATACAATTGAAATACTTTGCAAACAAAACGTATTCATGCAGTGCACTATTTCTTTGATGTGGCAGTAATGACTATTGTAGGTTATCCATAAGTATGTACCTATGTTTTTTCCAACATGTTATTTATCTCTCATTGGTGTATTAATCCCAGTTTGAATCTTTAGCCTAGATGTAATTCATGCATAAACTGGGATGATATCTCTGTTTTACTTCCTCAATACATGTGAGATACATGTATGAGTCAACCTTTAGAATGTTTTGGCATGTTTTCACACCAGCTTGGGAAACCTAAGCATATCCCATCGCACCTCATCACTCTGCTTAGGAGAATACATCCATTGTGTGGTGTTGGCACTCTCTATTAATGTACATGTTCCATTAGTTCTCCAAAGTTGTTCACTTAACTGCAGAAGCTAAGGGCCTCTTGGCTCCTCACACTTAATGCACATACTTGCAAAGCTCTCAGACTATATAGCCAGACTCACTATATTGCATGAAGATTCAGGCAGGAGATTTACATACTCAAAAACGGACCCTCCAACAATTGCATTTTCACATGAACTTCCTGATGTCACCTATGTAGGTTGATACATTTGTAATATGTACTTTGCAATCAAAAGTGTGTATTAGTATTGTTGCAGTTTCATGCAGTGCACTATATTATTTATATGGCAGTAAAGACCATTGTAGGTCATCCATAGGTCAGTACTTATATGTTTTCATCGACCATGTTTGTTTGTCTTTTGGCGGTACATTATTCCTAGTTTGATACTTTATGCCCTACATGTTCATGCATAAAATGGGGCGATATCTTTGTCTCTACCGCCTCAATACGTGTGAATCAAACACACTGGGTTCCTTTAGAACTCTTTGGCATATTTCCACACCAGCTTGGGGAACCTGAGCATATCCCATCAGACTCTACACAAGGCAGATTTCCAAAAGTATTTTGCAATATTTGTGCATGTTTGATCAGTTGGTAGTCATCAAACATTCTTAAAAGTTGTTCAATTCAACTGCATGCAGAAGCAAATGGCCTGATCAGCTCTTGGCTCCTCACACTTAATGTACATACCTGCAAAGCTCTCATGTTGAGGGTTGACTAAAGCCAGACTAACTATAAGGCATGAAGGTTTAGACAAAATGTTATGTGAAAACAAGTATAGTTCTTGTCTACATAATGTGCATTTGTTTAAAAAAAAGGAGGAAAAGAGTGAGGGAGGGAGGAAAGGAAGGAGCATGTTGATGATTTACACCATCAATATTTATCAAACCCAGGAGTTTGCAGCAACTGGAAAGGTTGTTGCTTTTGTCTCACAAACCAGTGGAGGAGGAGGTGGAGGAGGAGCAGAGCTGGGTCATCATTGCACTGTCAGTAACCAAGTGTTTGCCCACATGTGTATTGTCATGTAGTACCATATAGCGGGTATTTTTCGGGGGGTACAAGTTTCGTGGTTTTCGTGGTTGAGAGGCGAACCACGAACTCTTTACCCACGAAACAGTAGCGCAATGTACTGGGGTGTGGTTTAGTATACCGCAACCATGAAACGTTTTCCACGAACTGGCCAAAAATTCACTCCTCATTAAAATTTCACCCCCCAAAAAATACCCGCTATACGGTAGTAAAGAATAGGTAGAAGATACGAGTATAGGTATGTATTGTCTTCTCAATAGAACTAGACTAATTTTGTGACTGACACATTCATCGGGTACCTGTTTTTAAGGCCCTGGTGGTGTATATACACTTCTGGTATTGAACTGTGTACACATCAAGGTTGTAAGGTTGTGCTATTTGTGTCCCTTACAGAGCTATAGTTGCTATTGTGTCATGCTTTGTGCTAAATGTGATTGGAGGGATCTACATGTACACCAGGAGGGGGGCTCGTAAAGAAAAGAAGTCCATTCTGCACTCACCTTCCCTTCCTATTCATGGTATGACTATATACATTGTAATCAAGTACATCTAACCCAAAATAACTACCTCAATCCTCTACCTATATCCAGGATGGAGTCATGCTTACTATCAGCCCCTCCATTAGGAAAGCACAGAGCTATCAAGAACTCTGATCATTACAGTAGGACTACCTGGAAGATTATAATCATCCATTTAATAGCTACACACCTTTTTTTCTACCTAATCAACTAAGATGTATACATAATAATACTTTGTATATTCACAGTGATGTATGTGATCACATTCTCACATACTGTAGCTGCATGACAAGTATTATAACACAATGTCATATCTTTAGGCATGTACAGTCATGTCTGTACCAGTGCCTTGTATGACTCTACACCTCTTTATGTCTGGTCCCCCCCCCCCCCCCCCCCCCCCCCCCCCCACACACACACACACACACATTTTCAGTAGAGGATAGGGCTAAATGTCAGGTATAAGACATTTATCCCTATCCTGTACTAAAAACATGTGAGACAGGTCATGCAGATTTGCCATGTAAGAATTCGGTTTTTTGTTCACTGGATGTTATAAGGTGGTGGGGGAGGGACAAAAGGAAGTGAATAAGGGAATGAGAATTGGGGAGGACAAGTTATTATAGCCACATGCTAGTTAGACACATATGACATGTGTCTCAGGCTCTCGGCATATGCTTGAATCCTATATATACACGTGATGGTTATATAGCTGACTAGCTGACTGATGAAGTGCAGGGCTGTGGACCTTATCATCATCATCATCAGTGATGGGAGTGTAGTTATGTACGTAAGCCTAGGTAAAGCAGCAAAAGTAAAGATTTTAGATAGTTACGTTTTTATCAATTTTGGACGTAGGAGGGTCATACTACGGTTATAATTATATACTATGTAAACCACGTGACGCCAACACGTGACGGCGTAATGTTATGAATAATACTGAGTCAGTTTAATATACCAGCATTTCGGATGTAGAGATATGGAGAGCTGGTCACTAAGAGTGTTCTGCCTTCTCTGCCTAGCGTTGTTAGATGCTGTGCACAGTCTGGACAAGTGCACTATAGACGCCTCGAACAAGTGTAAGTGTAAGGCGCCAAATAATAAGACGCTGGACATTTCCAACTACTTCAAGTACCCGTGAGTTGAGTAGAACTGTGTAGCGTTGTATTGTGTACTGCAGCGAACACTAAACACGCTGCCAAATCTCCAGACCGTGCAGGAGCCTTGTGGCGAGGCTGCAACTAAGGTTTATAGCTAGATAAGCGCTAGTAGTAGGCGTGCCCTGCCATTTGTTCATAGCTGTCACCCACTGGGGTTTCGCGCTGTTTTCTCAAACCTAGTCTCGCGGGCCAGACCCTCTCGGCATGCCGAGAGGGTCTGGCCCGCGAGACTATCTCAAACCCGAGGTTCGTATTTACGTCTTTTGATTTTGGATCGGAACAGCTAGAGTCGGCGGATAAGCCGAGAAGCTGTACAAGCGTACACCGTCCCCGTTGTCACCGCACTGGGCGTAGCTACGGGGGCTGGGGCCAGACTGAGACAGAACAATGCTGAGCAATGACTGATTTTGTCTCTCACTGATTGCAGTTTCCAACAACAGGAAATAGGAAACCTCTGTGTCATGATGGTGTAGACTATTAACAATGGGCACTATGTACACGGCTATACACTGCTACATGTGCATGCAATCTTGCATGTTGATTGTGATGGCACACCAAGCCAAATGAGTACTACATGCTTTAGCACCAAATTTGGTATGGAGTGCTCTGGAAGGATAATCCTCCTCACTCTAGAGCACCAATTTACTTTGTTTCTGGTGGTTGGGATCATAGAAATTAAGCAATGTATATATACATCTGTCCTTCTACTTGAAAGTACCTGAAGTGACATTTGACTCCTTCTTGACTGTCATGATGGCCTATACTGTATACTGATACTCTTAGCCCTCCTATATATGTTTTTGCTATACTATACAGGTAAAAGACTCTGCCATGTCACAATTCTGTATGACAAAAATGTCTCATTAATGACATATTTATGATGACATTGTGAGTAGTACAGGATACTTTGGAGGTAGCTAATTACACATGGAGTATGATGACATGGTGCAGGGATATATAGTACAACCAAATATTTACACTGATAATATGTAAGTGTAGACACATAGATATGACACTCGTATTCCTGCACTGACGCTAACTGTGGGTAGGAAATGACATATTAATCGCATGACTGTGCATAGCATCAGTCTTCCAACATCAGGAGAGTTAGAGAGTCCAAGGTCATTCAGTGAAACAAAAGATTCATTGCGCAGGGACGGTGGAACTATGAACACCTTCATTGTCCTAACTATACACATACATAATATTGAACAAGTAGAAAGTGCTGGAGGATACATGTATACATGTACTGTTGCCATTCTGGGCTCTACCCATACAGTGTGGACGTTCTGTCTGATGACCCAGCAAAGTATTCATACAAATTCAATCCTTGTACACCGATGGTCTGTGAGCCAGATGTTGATGTGGGAACAGTAAGTACAAATAATTGTCTTAGCCCCTTGATAGCTAACATGTGTACATGGATCATGCTTATTGTATGCTGTCACATAACCTGCCTCAGAGTGACAGAAAAAAGTAACTTTCTTACTATAGGCTATGTCACATTACTCTACATTAGCACTTACTATATAATACGTACATTGTACTTACAAAGGCATATTCTCTAAATTACTACTATCTGCATTGCAGGTATGCCAGTACATAATTTCACAAGATCGTTGGACTGTACTGGGCCGACAGACTAGTGACATGACGTGGTTTATAAATGATTACGACCCCCTCTATTTTACTATTAACTATTTTGATGGAGATCCTGATTCAGATGGTACTGCAAGGTAAGCAGTATGCAAAACTGCAACATACGTTATCAATACATTTTCAAAAATGGTAGAAGGATGTTAGGGATGGCAGTGTCAAAACCGCAGAAGCTAAGCGTAGGGATGGCAGTGTGCAGGGAAGACAGCTAGGGCACACAAAAACCACATTCCTGCATCGTTTTTAGTACTTGCATGGCATTCTCTTTAGCCTATGCTAGAAGATTATAGGGAACAGCATTGTGCTGTGACAATGATGTTTAGGAGTTTAGAAATGTACACGCATTATGCCATGGGTGTGTCAGCCCCACTCCTACATAGAGAGTCTACTGACTCTATAATAGTAGCATATTGATCGGTATCGCTCTTCTTCCCTTAGACAAGCAAAAATGAGATTTACATACTCAAAAACGGACCCTCCAACAATTGCATTTTCAGAGGAACTTCCTGATGTTACCTATGTAGGTTGATATTATAAAAGTATTGTTGTATTTTCATGCAGTACACTATTTTTTGACATGGCAGTAATGACCATTGTACGTTATCCATAAGTCTGTTTTTATATTTTTTCCAACACGTTTGTTTATCTCTCATCGGTGTATTAATCCCAGTTTGAATCTTTAGCCTAGATGTTCATGCATAAACTGGGATGAGCTCTCTACTTCCTCAATACATGTGAGATATGAGTCAACCTTCCTTTAGAATGTTTTGGCTTGGGAAACCTGAGCATATCCCATCACACCTCATCATTCTGCTTCGGAGAATACATCCATTGTGTGGTGTTGGCACTCTCTATTAATTCTCCAAAGTTGTTCATTCAACTGCAGAAGCATCCAAAGGGCCTCTTGCCTCCTCACTTAATGTACGTACTTGTAAAGCTCTCAGGCTATGTAGCCAGACTCACTATAATGCATGAAGGTTCAGGCAAACCTTTAGTGAAATACAGATAGTTCCTTATTAAATTGCCAATAGATTTACACCATCAATGTTTTATGTAGTATAGTTTTTTGTTCAAATCCAGGAGTTTGCAGCAACAGGAAAGGTTGTTGCTTTTGTCTCACAAAGCAGTGGAGGAGGAGGTGGAGGAGGAGGAACAGAAGCTGGAGTGATTGGCTGGGTCATCATTGCACTGTCAGTAACCAACGTTTGTCCACATGTGTATTGACATTAATAGTTGCATAGTAGACTAGATAGAAGATGTATAGGAGCATGTAGGTATTGGAGTTCACTGCCTTCCCTGATAGAACCATAGGCACTAGACTATTTGTGGCAGACACATTCACAAGGTGCCTGCTTCCAAGCACTGGTGGCGTACATTTCTAGTATTGAACAGAGCATACTGTGCCATGGGATTGAAGGGATGACATTTCTATTCTGATCTTTGATTACTTTGAGGATTTTACAGCCTTCATTTTTGAGTGATTCTAATGACAAAGAGGAATAACGATGGGGGCATGCAATGCTCTCTTCAGTATCTCTATACATCTGCTACTACAGTAGAACCTCCCTTAACGGACCCTCCGAGATGCGGACAACCTCCATACAACGGACAGCACGAAAGGCACCGTTTGATTTTAGCATGCATCTAGTACATTTTTAACCTCCGAGAAATGGACAATTGTAGCCTCTCTGTTCTGGACAACGAACACTCAGCTAGGCCCAGAATGATCATGGCTGTAAAAAAAAGCTTCTAAGAGTGGACAGACTGAAAGCCACGCCCCCTTGCACAAGAGAAGGCGTGGCTCCATGTGTGTACCAAGGATACTACGGCGTAGCTCAGGCCAAGTTGCTATGGCCACTAATATGCTTAAGCAACAGTTGGTAGAGTGTACTTAAGGGTAGAACCAAGTTACATGAGAGTCAATCTCCCAGATAGGGACACCTCTCTGCAACGGACAAAAGGCCTGCTCCCAATGTGTCCGTTGTTCAGAGGCTCCACTGTACATCATACAGAGCCTCTATAGAGGCCTGTGTGGCTAGGTGAATCCATAACACACGGTTCTACAACTGTAGTATTGTTCGTTGCTATGTACTTGTGTGCTGTACTCTGTGTGTCATTTGCCACTGAAGAAGACTGCTGGAGGGCAGTCGAAACGTTTGGCTTATAATATTATGTTTTGGCTAGTGCTACAGTTGTAGAACCATGTGATACAGAACCTCTGTTTTAGTGGCCTGTTGGATTGCTAGTATAGACAATAGCTTTACATTGTCAACTGACTTTCACCTACAGGGCAATTGTCGGAGTGATTACTTACTTTGTGGTCGGAGGAATCTACATGTACCAAGCAAAGGAGGCTAGAGGATTGGACGTTATTCCTAATTTGGCATTCTGGAAGGACCTACCCTTTCTTATTAAGGTTACTAACCCAGAGTTCAACACTCTGTTCATATGCTGATATATACTCCTTTATCTGTTTCTTTCAGGATGGTTTTGTTTTCACTTTTGGTCCCTGTGTCAACATGATTAGAGGAAGACTAGGATATGAAAAAATGTGATGTGTATGAGACTGTATAGCTCTGCCTGTGAACATAGAAACTGTGTGCTCTTTTTATACTGAGTCATATGGCTTTTTGCATGTATATATTGTACGTATGCCTGCATCTCTTCACAATAATATTCCCTTTGCATTATTACTATTATTAACTTCAATCAAATGACGCTGTAACTTATTACTAGGCATGCATATTACATGTTGAAGGCACAAATCTTAAAAGTTTTTGTACACACACACACACACACACACACACACAAACACACACACACACACACACACACACACACACACACACACACACGCGCACGCACGCACAAACGTTACTATAGTCCGAGGGTAGTATTGTACATGAATAATTACAAGCATAATTATTCATATAGCTAAGAACTGTGCAAGTATTATTGCTGTCGAGACTGATATATTCATTCTCAAAGCTGCATTCACGAGGGAAACGTCTGGTTCGTAGAGTGAACCCAGAATATCAAGGCACATGATTGCAGCCTACCTGCTACATTCGGGGAATAGGTGCTTTAGTAATACATTTACGGTGACTCTGCATGTCGGACTCCGACAATAAGCTACTAGGAGACAGGGGCGGCAGTTTTACATACGTACGTACGTACAATGAGCTCGCGATGGAGATTCGCCCCCCCCCCCCCCCCCCCCCCCCCCAATACTCAGCTGGCTCCTCCGCCCCCGGGAGAGTTCTAACTGTGCATAGCCCTACGTCTTAGTGCACCACTACTGTGCACATGCAGAGCCCCGCCCATAGTGACGTTATGACAGTCATGCGATAGGTAAACAGACGGCTGTGAATTTGCTCGCAGTGCAGTGAATAATTAAGCCACGGCATCTACTGTGTGAAAACAAGAGATGCAAAATGGAGGATAGGTGCTGGCTACTCCTCAGTGCTCTTAGCCTGGCGCTCCTCGGCTTCGTGTGCACTCAAGATGCATGCTTGATAGACTCCAGCAATAAGTGTCAATGCACGACAAGTAACGGGACGCGCCTGGACATTGGCCACTATTTCAAATACCCGTAAGTTTCCGAAGGAGCTGGGCGCGGTGATTCCGTACGTACCTACATGGCCACAGGCTAGCGTAACCGGGCTTGATTCTTCCCTCTGCTCGGACACCTTGTAGCCATTTTGTCTTCGCGATGTTTGTCTACTCTAAGCTTACGCGGAGACGTGCGGGTGCGTCTTATAGCATTTCCCCTCCCCCTCACTCTGCACAATTTCATTAGTCTCGCGTGCCAGACCCTTGGAAAAACAAGGGTCTGGCGCGCGAGACTACAATTTCATAAGGGGGGGGGGGGGCTGTGGGGGCTGGAGCCCCCCCCCCCAATATTTCTCTGGATCGTAGATGCCTTGTAACTATAAACTCCTCCCCAAAGTGCTTAAAGGCTTTGCACTCTTGTCAGCCCCCCCAATATTTATGCCTCGCATACACCTATGCACATCATCTAGATACTTGCACTGCTCTTGTATGTGCATAACACATGTATCTATATGATGTACAGAGTATATACCACATGTTTGTTTATTATCATATGTGCTTCCTCACACATAGTGTAGAAGCAATCTCTCCAAACCCAACTCAGTATTCATACAAATTCAGCCCATGTAAGGAAATCTCCTGTGCTGCTGACATTGAGGGTGGCACAGTAAGTGCTTTGAACTAAATTGACAATGTGAACTTTCAACTTTGGTGATGTTGCACTGTACATACATAAGTTGTATGCGTTGTAGTAAACTATAACCACTACAATAGTCATTCCACATCCATACTATGGTTGTCAGCTCCCTGTGTTTTTGTGTAGGCTGTAGTAGACTGTTATTATGCTCATTGTGTGGAGTACCTTCTACTTCTGGCACCACCCTATATACTTTTTATATGTACATATGCAATTAAGACTTCTGTCCGTAAAATAACCTGTTTTTCTCTATTTAATAACCTGTGTACTTTGCAAGCAGTAGAAGCTACTTTGAGCTGGTGTATACTAATTCTATATAGATGTGTCAGTATGCGTTTGATCTTGATCGGTGGTTCGTGCTCGGACGACTCAATGGATTGTCATGGACAATTTATCAGTATGAGCCCCTGAACTTCACCATAACCTACTCGGATGGAGAACCAGGCCCAGATGGAACACCCAGGTACTCAAATGTAGTATGTGACACTTGTGATTATCTCTACAGAGAAAAACAATAATGGGATGTCAGTACTCATTAATTTTGATACACACAATAATTTTCAGGATATTCACGTTTCTTCCCCCTCTTTCTCACATTGCAAATTACTCCATCTACATACACCCCATCTTATTCCAGGGAGACAAAGGTCACCTTCACATACTCGGACACCATTCAGCCTAGCATTACCTTTGTAGAAGAATATCCACAACTTGTCTATGTAAGCATAGCCTTTCTCTTATGCACGGATCATATGCAGCTTCAGCACACTTCTTTTCCCAATTAGGCTAAATATTTTATGTTATTTCTATATGAATTATAAGCAAAAATTATTTACATTCTACAATTATTCTAGCAGATTATATACTTCATACTTGTGCTGCTTATAGTTTTACATTATTTTAGGATTTTGAAATGACAGGAAGAGTTGTTGGTCCCTACACACCAAGCACTGGAGGAGGAGGAGGAGGAGGAGGAGGAGGAGGAGTGGCCGGAGTAATTGGATTGGTCATTATTTCACTGTGAGTTCCACCACAGTGAGCGCATCATCAAGCAGGGTATCTTCGTCATAGCATCCTTTACTGTCTTCATTATGCTGTTACTTTTGTATCAGGATAACATAATTATATCATGTACATGTATGTATAATCTATGCGACGCTTGATGATTACTTCAACCACCATCTGCAGTGCACTGGCAGGGATGATTGCATACTTCATTATTGGGAGTATAGTAAATTACAAAGTGAAAGGAGCCAGAGGGTTGGAGGTGATTCCAAACATACATTTCTGGAAGGAACTGCCATTTCTCATTAAGGTAGACTATAATACACACACCAGCATCAGTGTGCATTGTGTGTTAGGTCATCTGATATAGTATACATGTTCTTAGCATTCACAATATGTGAACTGTGACATGCTGAGTGATCCACATGTCTACTTCCACTGTAGGATGGATTTGTGTTCACTTTCAAGCCTTGTGTTAACAAAATCAGAGGAGTATCAGGATATGAAAGAACATAGCTACAAACAGAACATAAAAGAACACTATGTACAAAACTAATGTGGTGTAAATAGCCATGTCATCTGTGTATTTGTATGATCAGTGTATTTTTATTTGCTGATGATTGTCAAGTAAATGCAGTCCATTGGCAACTACTAATCTATCAGAGAGGCAGTAGACTCTTTATGTAGCCATAGTATGTGTACATATGAAAGTCTTCTTAACTCGCAAACACTTGTGTTTTAAGGATTTCTGGGCACCTAGTTACCCTACTTCAATGTTTCTTTACCTCACAATACCCTCCAAGTAGCTATATATTGCATCCCTAGACTTACTGACAGAAAACAATTTGTGCACCTTCTTCTTCTTAAGGGATTTTATTTCAAACCTAAAACTGTGAATGAATAGCTATGTACTGAATAGCAGTGTACTCATGACTACATCCTCCCATTCTTCCCACATCTCAGGGGTTCTGTGCTGGCATCATCATAGAAGGCTTGATTGGAATGTTCCCACTGCCGTGGATCAGGCTGAGAGAACCACAATCATGCCAATACTCAGTCATGACAGAGGAACCCAAGTCATGATACTCATCACTAACAATGCTCATAATATTCACTGTTACAGAATGTTTGATGGGGATTTTTGTTCTCTTGGTCTCCCTTACTCGTTCCCACTGCTTTTCCTTCTCTCGTTTCCACACCAAATAACTCTCAACAGCCTCAGGGGTCTTCACCAAAGGTTGCCAGCACAGCTTTGCTTAATCAGATCCCTATCCAATGACCTCCACCTTACCAGGTGGAATAGAAATTCTCATAAGTCTCCTAGTTGGTTCAGTTCTCTTTCTGTTTCTCCAGCACTTCACTGGCTACTGGTCCAACAGCTTGCCTGTGGTTTTGCCAGTTAATCTCTGTTGGTTATGTCCAGTAGCTGTGAGTTCATGAAGGCTTCCTGACACTTTTTGTGAGTTCCACTGCTTTTCACTGCTTCCATCAGCATCTCTTCACACTGCTGATTTTAAATGGCTTGAGTTGACAGATCTCCTGCTGCAGTGATTCTCTTTTCCTGTTCATTGTCTGTTCATGGGAAGGTTTTCTCATGCAGTAAAAGATACAAGTCAGGGCCATGCTATAACCTTATTTTCCAAGAAAACATGTACCTGCCCTTCAACAACAATCTGCTGCCACATACTGCAGCCAAAAATTTAATGGTCATTGGAATGAACAACAAAACAACTTCTAAGTGTCGTTGAACTTTGCCACATAGCTCATTGCCAGAAGAAGAAGAAGACGTCTGGGAGATAGAGGCCAAGGACAGGGGACTACATGGTTGCACTTAGTTAGACATCCCCCTGAAGGACAAAAACAGAAAATAGAGAGGCTCTGGTGGCTCCACTAGAAAAGTACATCAAGAGGGGAAGAGAGAGTGAACAAATATCTTGATGCTGACGAGTTGGCTGCTGGCATTGATGGACAAACAAGAGCCTAATAACCAGCATGAAGTTTCAGCATACCTGAAATCAACCAGTTTAGAGGGCCCTTCTAAACAAATATTTTTTCACCAATACTGGAGACCTTCTAATCCAAGTTGCCCAACCCATTTTGACCATTCAGGGGTCTTTTTCACACAACTGAGTTGAGGGAGGCTTTCCATACAAGTCTTATCTTTGTGCACTCCATTTTTTTTCTATGAACGTTTATGCAATTCTGCAATAGATATACACATAGCAGTATATATGCTAATGCATGGCATACCCTTACAACAAAAAGTTTCCAAGTGACGACTTAAATGATGTTAAGGTACTACACTGTGTTATAGAGGAAGGTAAAGCGTTCCAAACAGAGCATGTGCTAGGTACAAAGGAATAATAGTATGCATTGGTGTGAGCAAACGGCTGAACATACAACTGGTTATATAGCAGATGACCTGGACCATGCTATAACCTTATTTTCCAAGAAAACATGACAGGTGGGACAAAAACACCAACTGGGAAGTAAATTAAGTTATGTATATATTATCTTATACATCATACACAGGTTTAAGTACAGTCTGCGGTCACTCAAACTGGGAACACCAAAATGTACACATATATAGATTATGGTATCCCACTTTCCACTGCTTAGAGCACATGTGCAGTGCAAATTTTTGCACACCTTCAAGACGGTCAATGTCTTTTTGCAGATATGGGCTCCATTGTGATACTTGACTTGCATACAGTATGAGGTCTTATCAATGTGAGATATAGTTGAAGAAAATACTTGGGGCCTGTATGTTTATAAAATCATCTGTAGCATAGTCCAATCAGTTTTTTAGCTTTTGCACAAATTGCATCAATATGCTGTGCCCAGGAAAGGTCTGAAGACAAGAGCAGTCCAAGGTACTTAATAGACTCAACCCCCATGCAGAACTACTTGATTATACCATGTAAAGATAAATGTTTCTAGTACAACACAGAGTATGGTGCTGCTGCAGCATCCTGTTCAGTTTGTGTTGACCTGATGACAAGGAGCAGATTATCAGTATTAAGTACTATAATCTATTGTAGTGTTTGGTCTATAAAGTGAAGGGAGGGGAGAGAGGGAAGGGGAAGGGGGGGAAGAGGTATGATGGCTGTTCAAAAACATTGCACCACTATAGAGCAATTAGATAGTGTCTGTTACATTAACAAGAATGTCTGTCATATATATACTGTTTTGCTTCCAGGACTGTGTTTATGGATGGCTGCCAGAATTAAAGGCCCAGAAAGTAGTATATAGACCTACAAAGGAAAGCATGTAGTTCATAGATTCTGAATTGGTAGTGCATGCAATATTTTGCAGCTCCAGTGAGCTCAGAATTCATTAGAAAGCTGCTTTATTGACGCACTTTTGAATTCTTAAAGCTGGCTCACGTTCGCCCCAGAATTAGTCTGGCGTAGCCTGACCACACCCTTCTGGTTACGCCAGACTACTATTGGTTGCGTCATGTGACTTTTAATATGTTGGAGAAACGCGGACGAGGCAATATTCGGAGATATAATTCCTGACTGAACTATGTATGCGTTCAGCGAGATACCATGGAGGTTTTTCGCTACTGTAGTCTTAGTTGTTACCTTCTGCGCCTTAGTAACAGCGATGGAGGACTGCATTGTCCACCAGGACAATTTTTGTCGCTGCTCTACCAAAAATAAAAGCCTCACTATCGATATTTCCGGTCTTTTCCACTATCCGTGAGTCCTGCACGCGTAACTACACCCAGCGTAGGCCTAGGAGCGAAGTTGTGCATGTATATATGCGGTAGCACATTGATATACAGTGCTGTAGTTACTCTCATAGTATATCTATAGCCCAGTGCTTCTGCCACACTAGACGAGACGTTACTGCCTCTTACACAGTCACGCATGGATACATGTAGCTACCTACAGGCCAATAGAGGGCATCCCCACGCAGTCACATGAGTCATGAATACTGTCAAAGGAGAATCCACACATATTCATGCCATATAAGTCTCTTTGTTTGCACAGCTTATGACACATGTACAATTCAAGGATGCGTACATACCAATTAGGCTTTAGAAGCTACTTCTCTATAGGAAATATCATACATTGTATGTATAATACATATATTATAATGCATACTTTCATAGGGTGGTACCATCTCCCTCGGAACCTAAGTATACCTTCCAGTTCAGCCCCTGCACTCAAGTTCACTGTGGAGATGTTACCTCAGCTGAGCCTGCAGTGGTGAGCCCCACTTGGGCACGTGGTACTGTTACAAAGGGTGTTGCATAATTATACTAAATGAAAAATGGTTTTAATATGCATTCTCCCTATAATTATATTAACTTTCTACAGGCATGCCAGAAGGTGATCTCTCAAAATGCGTGGCATGCACTTGGTCGACAGAGTGATATGAAGTGGACCATATCTACCACCAGTCCACTTAAGTTTGATATTGCATACAAAAATGGTGATGACAAAAGGTTGTTAAGTATAGAGCAGTACGTGTTTAAAAGGTATATTACAATCATCCACTGCTCTCCACACTTATTGTCACTATGTGGACATTTTAACATAGGAACTCCAAGTTCTCATTTGAGCACACAAATGGAGCGTCATCAATCAGTTTCAGGAGTGAGAACACTGGTCTCAGTCTCTATGTATGTTAAATAATCATAATCACATTATACATACATGTATTTACATATCCGTATGTTTGTGGTAGTGCATTTCTTTGGTAGCATAAAACCATGTACAGCACTAAGAGGCATGTTTTCTCAGACGTCTTGCACAGGAGACAGCTACACTGATAGTGTTTCTTACTTGCCACATGTATGTGCTTCAACACTAGCACCTGTGATCAGCAGAATAAGTCAGCTTCGGGAAAATATGCTTCCATTGCATAATCTACTGGTTACTGTACACAGACGTTCACAGTGACTGGGAGTGCTATAGCTCCCTACAGTGGAGGACATGGTGGAGGTGGTGGAGTAGAAGGAGGAGTGGTTGGTTGGGTGCTGATTTCCATGTGAGTATTATTAAATGTTAAGAGCACATAATGTATTTAGAAGTACATAAATATATGCATGAATAGGGCAATGTACTGAATAAGAAGAAGTATAATGTGGTCTATTGTCTGCATGTAATGTATAGGCCTGGCATAAGCACCCTGTGAAAACTACTGTGTATATTGTGACCATTGTGTTGAGATTAAGGTTACATCTGTACTATTATCCCTTACAGAGCTATAGGTGCTATTGTGTTATACTTTGTGATCGGAGGGATCTACATGTACACCAGGAGGGGGGCCCGAGGATTGGAGGTGATCCCCAATTATGGATTCTGGACTGACCTTCCCTTTCTTATCAAGGTACGACCTCATTACACCTAGAATAATCATCTACCTGATTCCTACACATCCAGGATGGATTTATGTTTACTATCAGTCCCTGTGTCAAGAGAACACAGGGCTATCGAGAACTTTGATGTACCAGTACAGTATGACTATTCGATACATTGCTGTCACCAAATGGATAGCAACATACCAATACTGTTCTATGCTGCATAGAGGATGGAGAAAATTCAAAAATTGATCAAATTATTTTCACATACTGTGACAGCATGACAAGTACCTTAACACATATTTTCTGAGCAAGTATGTGCCAGTGTAGCATAGAAGATATACCACATATACCTTCCATGAGGGGGAAAGACATTACTAAGAAAGTGCATAGGAGAAGGGAAGAAACAAGCGAGCAGAAGAGTGGCAAAAAGAAGTGAAAAGAGAATGAGAGAATGAGAAAGGAGGGGAGGTCAGGGGTGCAGAATAGGGAAGGAAAAAAGAGAGGAAATAAGAGAAAATGCAGGAAGGGAAATGGAAGTGGCTAAGGAGAGCAGGAGATAGAAACAGAAGAAGAGAGAGAGCATTCTTTTACCACTGGTAGAGATGAGCCTGATGTGCAGTGACACCTTACCTATCCATCTGCTCAGACATCCTTACATGCAAACTCAATGTGACCATACACCTTCTTGCATTAAAGCACTGAGCGCTGACCCTTACCTGACACGCAGATTGAACTGTAGTGTTAACATCTCCATCTCTAAGCTAAGTAGTGTCCCCTTTATAGGGTGAATTTTTGCAGTAGAGGACGAAGCTCTTCCATGTAGTCACTCACTCTCCTCTTTGTAGAGCTTAAAATGCATGCAAGTTGCTTCACCTGCTGTTGGCCCTAGCTGGATGTTTAGCAGCGGTAGGTACGCAGGACTGCATTCCGGATGACACCTTCTGCAAATGCACAACCAGTGACGGGAGCATTACCATCGACATTCGGCACATAGGCCTGACCTACCCGTAAGTTTAGCAGCGCACCGCTGGAAGTGAGATCTGTTTGTCAGCTCTGTACAAGAAGTACTATAGGAAGATAGTGTGTCTACATTCAATTTTGAGTCTATTTGCTACCGTAGACATTCAGTTGTGTGCCAATATATTTGTTTGGAGCGTAAACCGTCGAACTTAGCAGTATTCTCTCCACACTGCACTGTTGTTGACCAGTGCTTACTTACTCCTTACTACTAGCATAGGAAAACGTCCCCTCACTGCCATGGCATGGCATGACAAACATAGGGCCATAATCAGCTCTCTCTGTAGTAGGGGTGTTGTATAAACGATAATTACTATGATGGGTATACGGCAGTCTGATACTGTGCAGGTTAAGGTAGCCAGCTGTAATGCAACACTAGGTTGCTGTGTGTGTGTGTGTGTGTGTGTGTGTGTGTGTGTGTGTGTGTGTGTGTGTGTGTGTGTGTGTGTGTGCACGCATGGGGAGATTGAGTTAAGAATTAATACAAGTTTAATGTATAGACAGCAGATGCAGGAAAAGGTTTTGTGTAAACTAACATGTTTGCATCAGCCTACACTGTCTAGCAAGGTCAGGTCTGAAGGCTTTCTCCAAGAAACACAGAGTTGTAGGTGTCAGTAACTATTTCTGATGCAACGTAAACCAAGTAAGATTCATGAACACACTAGGCTACTGGAGAGAATTGGGGGTTGCCTGCCTCCCCTGTCCATAGGACCTATCTGTATACAATGAGGAGCAAACATAATTGTCATGCAGAACTTTATAACTTTGTAGTCTCATGTCCAATAGAGTATCATGCAGTGACCATGTAGTGGACAGCAGTGAAGACAAACCTTTGTAAGTGTTGTCATATAGCTTTCATTGATCAAGGTTTATAGTTTGCTGCCATTTACATGGCTGTACACACTCAGTAAGAGTCTCATATCACTTCTGAAAACCTTGAAGTGACTTATTGTATGTACATGCATATCTGCCTATCCATTTAAGGGAACCATGTGACTAAGAGTGGAGAGGTGGAATGTGTAACATTGATATAGTCATAGTTTGCATGGTGATCTCATGGGAATAGGTGATGTAGTCAATGAATGTGATTTTGCACTGCCCTGTTTGGTAGTATGGAACAATCATGTGCTTCATGTGAGGTGTAACATACACTGAGCTGCAGCTCATCTTTAACAATTGGACAGATCAGCTGTTGCAGAGCCTATGTGGCAGGATAGACACTGCATTGATCGGAGTAGTGTTTGTACAGGGGATGAAGCTTCTGGGAACCCTGTTCCACTGGACACATCCATTCAAGACATGTAGATGAAAGGTACATGCCATCAGCAGCCACATGAGCAATTGGCTAGTTAATAACACGGTATTACCTGAGCTTATTCTTCTGGCTTCTGTGTTAGGTCTGTAATAACATATTGTATTAACTCTGCTGCATCTAGCGTTATGTTAATAATGCAATAAGCTTGTCTACAGTTTGTTGTATGCGCATATCATTCTTCTGTTCATTTACAATTCTGCAGTGCTCAGTATAAGGACACTATAAAAAACTATTCCTATTACTACTCACCATGTCCAGCTCAGGAATGTGACTCTGGTACCGGTGGACGCAGCACCGTGAGTGTATGACTCTGGGGTAGAGTATACACACATAAATATGAGCACAGTCAGTAGGCTACACTTGGTGTAGGTTGAGCTTTAGCTTCTTACCTTCAGTAGATGAAGCAAGTATAATGGTTTGTGGTTTCCTACAACTGTGTACAGGTTTGTCAGGTGGCGATCAACCAAGAAAGTACAGAGTATTCTGTGTCAAGGTATACCAACTTTCAATGGACCATCACAAATGTGGACCCAAACAACCTGCAGTTTCAAATCACTTATGGAGGAGGAGATAAAGCAAAAGGAATAGTAAGGTACATTGATACCTCCTCAAGCCATCGAGTAAACATCTGTGTATAGTTTGCCTTGGTTATTGGTTATTTAAATATGTGAGTATAATGTGCCAGTAGGAACTAAAACCTCAGACTACATTGGTATTGTCATTCATGCTAGCCCCTCATATATCATGTGTGCTGCCAGCAGTCATGATACTGTACTTAGTAATGTTTATTCCTACTTTCAGATCTGCAATAATATCATTCAGTTAAGGCACATCAAGTACCACCTTCACCTTTGATCATGAAGACAACGATCAATACATATACGTGCGTAAATTGTTCATCCATTGTTTAGAGCATTGGTCAAAAAACTGCATTGATGTGATCTTAGTTGTACTCATCTCCTGTCAACACCTGCTTTCACTTTATGCACACAGTACTTCAATGTTGTAGGCAGTGGAGTAGCTCCATACAAGGGAAACAGTGGAGGGAAAAGTGGAGGAAGCGATGACATAGCTGGTCCAATAGGCCTTGTGCTCATATTTCTGTGAGTAGGAGTTACAATTATTACCAGCGTCCTCTACCAAATGTATAACATGGTGCAAATGCTCTGTAATTCAGACAGGACTATGTTGTATGGAGTGCTTTTGTTATCTCTCTCTCTAGTGCTTTAGGTGCAGTAATTACATATTTTGTTGTCGGAGGTATCTACATGTATCGTATAAAGGGAGTGATTCTGGAAGGATCTTCCATTCCTTATCAAGGTATATAGTGTATATTGTATAAGAAAGGAGGGTAGAGAGAATTTAGCTCTCACTAAAGCCATCAAAATTAACAAAGTTTTAGGCTATTTGGTGCATTTTGGTATTGTTTCTAATGATGGTGCAACCACAGTATGATTACCCTTTCTTCTTTTGCTTCAGGATGGTTTCTTTTTCATGATTAGTCCTTGCTACAAGAGGACTGAAAAGTACCAATCCTTTTAACTAAAACATGACATCTCACAATAGCATTCATTGTTGCTATTATTTGAGTGTAATATGTTTCTGTTACTTGTGAGCTACATACGTGATTTTTGCACGTGCATGGGAGACGTGACTTGGGACTATAGAGCTGTGACTGATGCACGTAAATTGTGGCCTTGTGAAAAGTGGGCGAAATTTGCAAGGTACTACTTGCAACTCAGGTGTTAAGCTCATTCATTCGCCGATGGATGGACATAGGGTGAGATGTGACCCAAAAGTTTATCACACCTATGGTAGTAGGTGTATATAGGGATTGGCCAGGGTCCTCAGCATCAAACCTGTACATTTGAAATTTGCAATTTTCACTTTCACTATGGAAGCAATCTGACTTCTAGTGGTATCCAAGTTAAGAGTATGCAAAATGTTAACTGTACCTTAAAAATCGTGGGAAAATACTATATAAGGTGTTTCACAAATTGTCGTCGTTCCCATGACAACTAGTTACAATAATAGCATGTACTCTACATCCAGGTCTTGTCTCCATTCTTTTTATGCAATCCCTATATCCCCTTCGAAATTTCAATTTTTTAATTTACTTGTGAATACTAGCCCCCAGTGAGAGGGGATGAAGGGAGATAAAGAATGCAGATGGTGGTATACAATACAAAAAAAAACCTATAGTTCATGTAGCGACTGACCCGTGGGGTATGCGCGATAATTACAAAACATAAATCAACCGGACATACAAAAACAAACGGCGTTCAGGCAGTGTTCCTGCAGCTCCTTGTCCTCCACCTGACTTGTAGCTGTCGGCAACATGTGCTGAAGGGGCTACCCATCCCACCATGACAGATAGGAAACGACTCAGTAGCTGCCACGTGCACACGTGTAGCTGCAACAATGCCAGTAGAAAGTTCAATATCTGCGTGGGCATGCGCGTGTAGACCAAATCACATGACTCTTATTTAGCAGCATAGACACAAAGAACCCTAGCAAGACCCTCCTTTTCTGTGTTTTCCAAACGCTATGGATAATCGCTGGGCGTGTTTAGTACTGGCTCTGGCAGGACTAGCGTTAGTGAGGAGCGCCGAGCAATGCCATGTATCTTCTGACCACTGCAGCTGTACAACTAGTGACAACAAGCTGACCATTAATCTCAACCACATCGGCCTTTCATACCCGTAAGTCTGTGTATACATGCATGCATGTACCTAGCCACTAAGGAACCTCAGAAAACTACTACATGTATATACCACGACGCTACCCGTGCGCTGAACGCGACAGAATTCAGCCTTACGCGCAGCTAACTTCGTTCGCGCCGTGGTAGTTACTGTTGTAGCTGGTCAGAGTACTAATACACTTCTCAGACGTCGCTTCTATTGAAAGTGGGTGGGGTGCTGACTATATATAGGTGTTTCATTAACTCAGGCATGCGCACGTAACTAGAGTAGGTGACAATACTAATAACAACAACTACACTTTCCAGTAGTGAACAGTTCTTACACACAATGGTGTTATGTTACAGATGCCGTTGAGTGTTGGTGCATGGTTTAGAGTGACCCATCAAGAGAACTAAAATAGTCTACGAGCTAGAATGTATATACCACTAAAAGGTGCATGTATGGTGCCATGAGGTTGAACAAAGAGAATCTCTTGGGAACCACTGGCTTCCTCTGAAGTGAGTTTCCAATCTGAGTTATAAAATTCACTGTAGCTGGGACTCAACTATTGCCAGGTCTTAGATTTCTCTGATGAATACCTGTGTGCTTAGTTCACTTTGTCTTTGGTCTGCATGTGATTACTCCACCCTTATTCCTTTTTAGTTGCCTGGACCTACCAGGTGACTTTGTACACCAAGTCAACCCTGGCGGAGCCAGGTGAGGGCGACGCCCCCTAAGGAGGCGAAGCCTCCTCATCAGTGCTCCCAACCTCGACCCTCTCCTGCGACTCGGGCAGGTATCCTCTCAGTCTCTTTGAGGTCCACTTGGGGGGCATGCTTGCGTGCATATAGCAGATAGCAATTGGCAGCAGTATATTATCAAAAACTTATCTCGAGCTTTCGGATGACCAACAGTAAACATTACACACTTTTGTCTAAAGGTTTCCTTTTACCTCAGTAGCCCCATTGCTGCATACATGCAGGTGACAAGTGTAGACTAGCCAGCCTTTATAATTAAAGTATGAAAAACATTTTCCAAAAATGTAGAAGGATATAGGGATGGCAGTGCCAAAAACCACACAAACTAGATATATGGATGGCAGTGTGCAGAGGACTACACAAGTAACCCCATCCCTACATCTTTTTTTCTTCTTTGTTTTCTGCACAAAGATGTTTCCAGTAATCTCACAGCAAAGTTTAGATACATATTCTATTAAAAAAAAAGATGTAGGGATGGGGTTACTTGTGTAGTCCTCTGCACACTGCCATCCATATATCTAGTTTGTGTGGTTTTTGGCACTGCCATCCCTACATCCTTCTACATTTTTGGAAAATGTTTTTCATACTTGTTTGCATGCATTTTTTGCTATACTACAGTACTATACAGGAGGTTGTCCTTCTCTAAGTTAAGCACCAACACCTTCCTCCGTGCACGGAAAAATACGGCTGGCTTGCAAGGCTAAGTATGTTTCTTGGGATCATACTCGGAAGCGAAGCTCAGTGATGCAACTTTGATTCTTGGGGGCGCTGTATCGTTTGGTAGAAAGATGCACAACGCTGCTTAGCGTTCAAAGGGGCTTGAAAAGCCTAACACGAGCATCCGCTAGTTATAAAGAACATTTTTGTATGTAAGTTTACACGCGCAATTGGTGCGTCGGTGCCAATCCTACACGAGCAGTTTACCGACTCTGAAACAACAGTGAAGTAAGATACGGCTGAAACACAGGCCACTCGGCCGCTATCATGAGTAGCTTTGCTTGGAGGAATTACTAGGGCGTGGCTTCGTGTGATTGCACATGGCGCACGAGGCCAGGCCTCACGTGCTTGCAATCTGTGTCACATGACAATTATTAGAAAATGGCTTCCAAATATGGGCATGTTGTCCAGTGCGTTTAGTTTCTGCTCATTTGAGAAGATGCTAAGATGCCGTTAAGGCAGATCATACGCGGTAGTGATTACAGTTGATCTGTAAAGAACTACGGTGATTACTTCTGCCAGTTTCGAGAAAAGTCGTTTGAAAGAAATCTCTTAAGAAGAAGAAGAAGAAGAAGAATCAGAAAGAAAAAGAAATCACCACTTCGCCCGTTTCCTGGCAGTAAGTCTAGGGATGCTTTTTAGCTATCTGGGGGGTATCATTGGGTAGAGAAACGTCGGAATAGGATAGCTGGGTGCCCAGAAAGGCTTAGAACGCGAGCGTTCACGAGTTAAGACGGATTTCCAATGTACGCACACTATGGGTGGACCGGCGCCATCCCTACATAAAGAGTCTACCGACTCTCTGATAAAATATATATGCATAGTTTTCTCTGTTGCTCAAAAGCTATACAAATGGTTTGCTGTATAATTATAGAGAGAGGAAAATCTATAAGAATATGTTTCTATCTGTTCAACACAGTGTCCAAAGTATGAAAAACATTTTCCAAAAATGTAGAGGGATGTAGGGATGGCAGTGCCAAAAACCACAGAAACTAGGTGTAGAGATGGCAGTGTACAGGCAAGACAGGATATAAAAAGACTACACAAGCAACCCCATCCCTACATCTTTCTTTTTCCTTGAAATTGTTCTGTGAGTTTAGCTATGACAATTCTGGGAAAATCAATGCCATGCGGTGAGAAAAAAGAAAGATGTAGGGATGGGGTTGCTTGTGTAGTCTTTTTATATCCTGTCTTGCCTGTACACTGCCATCTCTACACCTAGTTTCTGTGGTTTTTGGCACTGCCATCCCTACATCCCTCTACATTTTTGGAAAATGTTTTTCATACTTGTTTGTATACTTTTTCTTGTACAATAGTACACAAAATGTTCTTACAAGTTTCATTCAAAATCCAACAAACATATCAGTGATCAGAGCAGCCATTGCTACTAGTCAGCGGCGGAGATACGAGTGGGTAAACCTCATGTTCTGTCACTTACGAAGTTGGGAGCCTGGCTGAGCCCCTCTAAAAAGTCCTGAGCTAGAGTAGTTTCCTCAGTGTATCTGAGTAGCTAACTCATACCAGTTACATTAACGTTCGTTGTACAATCGTACGGCGAAGTAAGAACGCGCTCTTTTCAGTGACAAAAGACGAGTAGCCTTGGCCATCGAGAAATTAATAGGCGTGGCTTCACGAGGCCCGCCCTCACGTGCTTACAATTTGCGCCACGTGACAATAATTATTAGAAAATGGCTTCCAAATATGGTAAAGTTGTCTGGGGTTCTAGATTCTGCCCATAGTAGAGAAGATACTAACATTTTGTTAGCAGAGATCATACTTCGTAGTGATTACAGTAGATCTGTGAAAGAACTATGGTGATTACTTCAGCCACTTTCGAGTAAAGTCGTTTGAAAGAAATCTCGTAAGAAAAGAAGAAGAAGAAGAATAAGAAAGAAAAACAAAATCACCTTTCGTCCATTATCTGGCAGTAAGTCAAGGAATGCATTCTAGCTACTTGTGGGGTATCGTTGGGTAGAGAAGCGGTCGAATAGGCCATTCGCGTGCCGAGAAAGGCTTAAAACGCGAGTATTCGCGAGTTAAGAAGGCTTTCCAATGTACGCGCACTATGGGAGTGTCGGCGCCATCCCTACATAGAGAGTCTACCGACTCTCTGATAAGGGTACAAGGGTACAAGATGACTCACAAAAAAGATTGTATTTTTTTACCTACAGAGTTTAGCTTGTGCTAGGTGCCCACCCTTCAAATTCAATATAATTATGTGTCATTGTATAAGATAGCCTGGCTATACATTTTTGGGCAGCAGTACTGGCATTATAGCACATCTTCAACCTTTAGATGTTTGTTACAACATTAACTGTCATCTTTTTTCATTTTCATATTCCATGTAGTGCTAAATCTACAGGCTCAGAGGGCAAATATGAATATTTATACATGCCATGCAAGCCTGCAGTATGTGAAGGCAGTACTGGTGATCCCAGCGTCGTAAGTTCTGTGTAAACAATCATGCGTATTACCTGTCTTCATTGTACTTGCTTATGTATGTGCTTGTGGATCATATTGCATGCTCACTGAGAAAGTGTACTGAAACATGATAATTTGAGCATAAACACTGGAATTACTGTACATATGCTTACTAGGCAGTCCATGACCACTAACTGATCTGTACAAGTGTCTACCTGTGTGGAGACAAGATGTCATAATGCAGCACTCAAGTCTTAGATTGAAATGAAAGTATAATGAACATGATCATCTACACCAGAGCTCAAGCAGTACAACAATGTATATACAGATCCCTTTGAATGAAAATGCAGTATACACGATGTCATAAAGAATCAGTATTCTTAGTATATGTATACATGTTTATACTTGCCCATCAGAGTATATTTTTACATAGGCTTGCCAGGATATTCCGAGCCAAAAAAGATCATTCTCACTGGGCCGAACCACAAACATGAATTGGACCATCATCGATTCTAGTTCCAGTTCTCTGAAGTTTGAAATCATGTATAAAGATGGAGATGGCAATAGGTGTGTCTCATATGTTAGCCTAATTAAAGTAAATTACTATCACACACTTAAATGATGCTTTTTTTGCTCTGTCCTAACTCCCTGGCTTTCCTGCCTTCCTATACAACAATGCTTACTTATGTTGAGATGACTCTGGTTGAGTTGCAAAGTAAATGTACTCTTGATTGTGATTTCACCATCTTTCCAGAGAAACAAAAGTGACCTTTACAAGACAAGCAGATGCTACTACTACATTTAAGTATGAAAGGGAAGATGAAAAGACACTGCTTTATGTATGTGTACAAACTCCACAATATCTGTCATTGATGTTGGAGATGAAATGACCCTATGTACCTTTGTACACACTGTGTACCTTTCTTCTACGTAGCTGTGGAAGTATTCGTGTATGACACATTACAAACGTGTAAAACCCTATTTCATACTTTAATCCCATTTTCATCTTGTCTTCTTTCTCTTCCTCCTTTACACGCAGTACTTTGAGGTAAATGGCAAAGGAGTAGCTCCATATGGAGGAGGTGGAAGTGGAAGTGGAAGTGGAGGAACCATAGCATTTCCCATAGGTCTGGTAATAATTGTCCTGTAAGTGATCTCATTATTTAATGTGTGCACATATAAAAGATAATACTTGGTGGAAACAGAAGTAAATTTGTGTGAAAGCTACATTCAAGCCCTGATATTTAAGCAAGTGTGCTGAATACAAATCAGAATTGAACATTCCTGGACAGTTGTGTTCAATTAACCCTTTCATTAATATTTCCCATAAGTTACTAATATACAGCTGTCTTTCACCAATAGCTTCCTTTTTCTGTATTTGGAACAAATCCTATTACTCGTCATCAAGTCCAATGCAGAGATGGAGCAAGTGTTGTATTATAATTATTGGTCTTATTTATTGGTGTGACGTCTGTAGCTGTTATGACTCAAATTAAGATGAATACAATTCAGGTATTCTTAGGAGCATACAAGCACTGGCAGCACTTTTAACCTCCTGGTATTACAGTTATGACATCAGTATGTCACAGGTTCTTGTGTGGTAGTCCATCTGGTCCATATAATGCTCAACAAGCCAATTGTAAAGGACCATGACACGAAGTCATCATCTGCACTCATATCAATAGTGCATTTATGACGACTCCAAACGTCTCGTGTGCATTCCTAGGCCCAGGCCAATATATGGCAGACCATAATCAGAGAGTCGGTAGACTCTATGTGTAGGGATGGCACCAACACGTCCATAGTGCACGTACATACAAAAGCCTTCTAAACTCGCGAACACTCATGTTCTAAGCCTTTCTGGGCACTTAGCTATCCTATTCCGACGTTTTCTACCAAACGATATCCCCTAAGTGGCTAAAACACATTGCTATACTTACTGCCAGAAAACGGCTAAACCTTAGATTTGTTCATCTTTCTTCTTCTTCTTCTTCTTCGTCTTCTTTAAGAGATTTTTTCAAACCGCCTACGTCACTACTGGCTAAAGCTATCACTGTGGCTTTTGCACGCAATCTTGTGTGTGCAGTGCTTTTTACTACCAGAATGTTCGTACCGTTGCGATTCAACTCAGTGGAGGCTGGAGTTCCAACACCGTAGAAATGTTGGACACCATTGCACTAGTACTGTACCACGTGACATTGTGCGTGATGTAATTCTGTAAGTCTTGCATGCAGCCACTGTACTTCTACTAGTAGAATGCCCAGCATTGTGGGCGAGCAGGAGCGAGCCAATTCGACTCAGTGGAGGCTGGAGTTCCAACATCGTACAAATGTTGGACGCCATTGCACTAGTACTGTACCACGTAACATTGTGCATGATGTAATTCCCTAAGTCTTGCATGCAGCCACCGTACTTCTACTAGTAGAATGCCCAGCATTGTGGGCGAGCAGGAGCGAGCCAATTGGTTTACTTTATACACTATAGTCTATATACATCTACATGCTTCAAGAAAGCATTTGATAGTGTTGCACATGGTGAACTCTTAGTCAAATTGTGGTCCTTTGGCATCACAGGAAGTCTTTGGAAGTGGTTCAGAGGCTACCTGTCTTCTAGAATGCAATGTGTGACTTTAAATCATTGCATCTCAGACCTGTTACCTGTAGTGTCTGGAGTACCTCAAGGAAGTATTCTGGGTCCACTACTATTTCTCATATTTGTGAATGATCTTCCTATGTCAGTTACATCCTCGAGTATATTTCTCTTTGCTGATGATACGAAATGCCTCTTACCTGTGAAAATTTTCTCTGATTGTCTCTCTTTGCAAAGAGACTTACATAACTTGTCTTTGTGGAGTTTGAACTGGAAATTGAATTTCAACAAAAGCAAATGTGCTCTTCTCAGATTTTCTTCTGGGTATCCACATATAATATATGGATATAATATCAAGGGCCATGATATCGCTGTTCAAGAGAATCAGAAAGACTTGGGCATAATCATGTCTAGTGAACTATCTTGGAGTGAACACATAAAATATATTTTATCTAAGGCATACAAAACTCTAGGTCTTATTCGAAGATCATTTAACAGTGGACATTGTCCTCAAACAAAGAAGACTCTTTATATATCCCTCATTCGCCCTCAACTAACATACTGTTCACAAATTTGGTGACCACACTTCCTGAAGGATGTAATGGCCCTTGAAAGGATTCAAAGACGTGCAACCAAATAATTATATTTTAAGTGACCCATCAACAGATTATAGATCTCGGTTAGTGGCCCTACAAGTGTTGCCACTAATGATGCAGCTGGAACTCTATGACATGTTTTTTTGTTCGATGCCTTAAAGAGCCTACCAACACCTTCAACATTTCAGACCATGTCACTTTCAGTTCTAACTCCACACGTTCCTCTACCTATTTCAAACTGAAACATTCTTTATCTAGAGCAAAAACTTTACAACATTTCTATTTCAACAGAGTGCCTCGGCTTTGGAACTCTCTACCTCCTGTAAACATGAATCAATCTATTTCCAGCATAAAAAGGAACATCCATCAATTTCTTTGGGATCACTTCATGCAACACTTCATGTCTGACAATGTATGTACATATCACTTTTTATGTCCATGTTCCAAATGTTCCCATCTGCCAGTTTCATTGAAGTTTTCAGCATGTACTATTTAATTATAACTTAAGGCCATTAGTTTGTGCTAATGGACCTACAGTACACCTGTCTTTCATCCTTCATGCATTTGCTTCACTCACCTCCATGTTTCTGTACTGTGAAGCATAATAATAATAATAATAATAATAATAATAATAATAATAATAATAATAATAATAATAATAATAATAATAATAATAATAATAATAATAATAATAATAATAATAATAATAATAATAATAATAATAATAATAATAATAATACAATACATAATACAATACAATACACAATAGACAAAAAACAGATAATTCAATACAAGAAAACAGTAATGAAAGAAAAGATGCAATATAATACAAAACAAAAAAAACAAAAGAAATGGGAAAGAGAAACACAACAACAAAAGAACATGAGAAGTCAGAGAAATAAAGAAGACGTCCACCCCTCACACACCACCTCTCATCCCAGAGTACCCGAGAACGGCAGCCGTGTTCCCCCTCTGGACTGCCACCGAAATGCGTTGTACCAGAAACTGGTACGCAAAATCATCATCAGTGGCCAGCTTTACTCGTCTAGCGACCTCTTTGAAAAACCTGTGGGCATCTTTCCCAAACACCCCCAATGTCTCCACAGCGATGGGAACAAAGTTGTGGGATGATGAGAGATGCGTGTACCTCTGGGTCTTTTTGTACTCAGCATCTGCTGCAACAGCACCCGCCTCCCTCACCGCCAACGACGAGTGTGGAGCCAGGGTGTCCGGACATGTGGCATCCCAGACGAGGACTTTTCCACACTTCCAAGGAACTATAGAGGCCCCATCTGGCCTCTTGCCATCAGAGCGAAAAAGACCAGTTGGCTCGAGGTGGCAGGGTACCTTAGCCGACTCTAATGCCCGCTTGATGATGTCATTTATCGAGGCATGCCAAGAGTGACGTCCCTTGCTAAAGCGGCAGCTGAGACCATGTGTACCATGGACGTTAACAGCTGCGCCGCAACTTATACAGGGATGAGACCGACAGAGGGGAACCCCTAGTCGTAGACCAGCTGCAATCCTAACCACGTCGTCGCTCATGCGCAGGCCCAAGGAGGCAACAGGAAGAGTGCTAAGCCATGCACCAGTCTCGGAACAAGAGACTGCCATGAGACGAGCTTTCGTTTGGTGGTCTTGAGCTTGTTCCAACAGAGAGTTGTATGTGGCCACAACGTGAGGTGCATCCCAAACACGCTGCTGGAATGAGTCTGGAGGTGATGGCGGTGGTTCTGAATGGCCAAGACTCCAATGGGAAATAGCAGATTCAATATTTGGATCGGGAAGAGCAACAGAAGGAGGAATAAGCTGTTGCACGAGAGTGGAGCAACCAGCAGCAGAAGCCAAATAGGCAGAAGGCGCCAGCTGAGTCGCTCTTCGTACTCCAAGACCTCCAGCATGTAGGGGAAGTGATGCCTGCAACCACGTCGAGTCTTGGCTAAGGTTAACATTCAACACTTGACTCAAAATGCGTTTAAGGGCCCCATCAAATGCTTCTAATTGTGCAGAAAGAGAACAGGGTGCAGTGCGGAGGATGTAGAAAGTTTGGGGATAGCAAGCGAATTGCGAAAGACGAGTAGAGCATCCTGGCGAGGGAGATGTAGTAACCTCTCTTCCATGATTGTCAATTTGTTGATCTTGGATGTGATGGTGTCGTCAATGAGCCCAAGGCTCCCAATAGGGGTGCCCAGTAGTGTCGCTTGCCCAGTGTTAGTGACCTGTAACTCCGAAGCCACAGAGAGTACGGCGTTTCTGGTGCAAGCATCGTCACACACGAGCTCAGTCTTGGCACGGTTCAACCGCAATACTATGTGGCTTGCTTCTTCTTCCACCAGCTGGAGGTCATGGATGATGTCTTCAACTTGACCACCGATGGTGCCATCATCCAGATAAAATACGCTGAACTCAGAGCGAAGCTTCAGAATAAGGGGCTGAATGGTGAGGCAGAACAAAAGTGGACCAAGAGGATCCCCCTGCTGTACTCTCTCAGCTGATTCCAGGACACAGTCTCCACAAAATAGCAATGAGGGTTGCCCATAAGCTGCATGGTTATAATAATAATAATAATAATAATAATAATAATAATAATAATAACAACATAATGGAAGTAGCAACGTTTGCAAGAGCAGCTGAAGTACAATTTTGGATCACTAGTTGTAATGTACAAACCCTAAGACTGGTCTCTTGGAGACAAGGTTAATGTCCATGCTTATGGAGAAATTGTCTGCTAAGCCATAAAGTGATGTGTGAACGCACATGCACTGCATGTACCAACAGTCAAGTCACTTCAGAGTCACAGCTAGAATCAAGTGGAATCATAGATGTAGTAAACAGCTTTCGATGTACGCCAACGTCGTACGATATCTACAAACTAATCGCAGTCCCTATTCTAGCCCTAGCCCTGCTTCGTCACACAACCAGTAAAGCTTAATCAGACTGAGTGAGCTCATAGATGGTAAGCTGGACCTTTCTACGTGTTACAAGCAAGCCTTGGCTAGTGTATTGCGACTCACAATTCGGACTACCCCTGTCCCTTACCTCGTCAATGCTCAGAGCGGAGCTATACCGTTCACTGCGTCGTTGCACACAGCAAGAGCTAGCTAGCTTGGGGCCCACACTAGAGACAACATTTGCCAGGTACTGGATGTGATTGAGTCGGCTTTACGTTTGCACATTGCGCGGAGGCCCTCCAGGACCAAAGGCTACATCACTGGATGACATATAGAAATCTGCTCCAGCAGAACGACTAGGTGGGCTCGCTTCCGCTCGCCCAACTATACGCAATGCTCTTGCAGTGTGAAACAAGTGCAAATAGGATTTTAACTAGTGGAATGCTGAGCATTGTGGGTGAGCGGGAGCAAGGCATGCCCATTCATGTGTGTCAGAGTTGCTTCAGCTTATGATGTGCATGGTTTGAGAGAATCTGATAATACGGGACATGAACCCACACGCACATCCAACCACACCCAAACCAACATGCACACACACACTTTTGCTGCACATGTGCACAGTCTTGGAGCTCACGAACTTGAGAGCAGGCCACAAACGTGAGAATTCCTTCTTGCCAACATCGATGACCACCTTGTTCAGCGTGAGACCCTTGGACTTGTGGATAGTGACTGCCCATGCCAGCTTGAGGGGCAGCTGGAGACGTGAGCACTGGCCTCCTGAGGGGTACCAGCAGCGGCGATGAGGAATGATGGGCACAGTGCCATCAGGGAAAGTGGGGCCAGAGTAGCTGTCAAAGTGGACCATGACAGCAACGGTAGCTGCCCTCTGAGCGTTGACGAGGTAAGGAGCAGGGTAGTCCAAGTCGTGAGTAGCCCTTGCCCCACGCCCTGGCCCTGCCTCGTCACACGAACTCTTAGCTTGGGCCTGAAAGTAGCTAGCCCTTGCAGCTCGTTTTAACGACGCAGCGAACGGTAGCTACTCTCTGAGCATTGACAAGGTAAGGGACAGGGGTAGTCCGAATCGTGAGTCCAATACCCGAGCCAAGGCTTGGTTGTGTCACGTAGAGCTAGCCCACTCCGTTTGCCCTCTCTCCCGAGTAACCGGATGTGATTGAGCCGGCTTTACGTTTGCCCGTAGCGCGGGGGCCCGCAGGGAACAAAAAGGCCTCATCGCCAGATCAATATATACAAGTATGAAAAACATTTTCAAAAAATGTATAGAGATGTAGGGATGGCCGTGCCAAAAACTACAGAAACTAGGTGTAGGGATGGCAGTGTGCAGGCAAGACATGTTATACAAAGACTACACAACTAACCCCATCCCTACATCTTTTTTATATCTGAAATCATTCTGCGAGTTATGCTACGAGATTACTGGGAAGAGCAATTTTTGAGCCAAAAAAAAAAAGATGTAGGGATGGGATTAGTTGTGTAGTCTTTGTATAACATGTCTTGCCTGCACACTGCCATCCCTACACCTAGTTTCTGTGGTTTTTGGCACAGCCATCCCTACATCTCTATACATTTTTTGAAAACGTTTTTCATACTTGTTTGCATCCCCTTTTTTTGCACAAGGGTACCAATAAACAGTATTGTTCTTGCCACTGAAGCTTCTTTCAAAGTCCAGCAAACAAATCAGTGGTCATAACAGCCATTGCTAAGGCGGGTAGGGAGGAGTTTGAACATCATCATTTCTGAAGTTGGGGGCTGAGCCCCTCTAAAAATTCTTGAGCTAGAGTAGCTACATATGTACCTCACTGTATCTAACTGGCCAATGCATCCCCGCTACATAATAGTATAGTGAAGTAAGGCGCTGTTCGAACGCGCCATCAGATATGAGCACCCTTTGCTACGTCTCGCTAACCTATAATTGATAGGCGTGGCTTTGCGAGGCCCGCCCTCACGTGCTTACCGTTTGCGCCAGTGACAATAGCTATTACAAAATGGTTTCCCAAATATGGGAAGTTATCGGGGACTTCTAGTTTCTGCCCATTTGGGAACGTACTAAGAGTTTTATTAGCGCAGATCGTACTTTGTAGTGATTACAGTGGATCCGTGAAAGAACTACGGTGATTACTTCAGCCAGTTTTGAGATACATTAGTCTAAAGAAATCTCTTAAGAAGAAGAATAGGAAGAAAGACAAAACGACCTTTGGAGAGTTTTCTGGTAGTAAGTCAAGGGATGCATTTTAGCTACTTGGGGGGTATTGTTCGGTAGAGAACCACTGGAATAGAATAGCTAAGGGCACAGAAAGGCTTAGAACGCGAGCGTTCACGAGTTAAGAAGGCTTTCCTATGTACACGCACTATGGGTGTGTCGGCGCCATCCCTACATAGAGAGTCTACCGACTCTCTGATAAGTAATTATATAGAAATCCGCTCCAGCGGAACGACTAGGTGGGTTCGCTCCCGCTCGCCCAATAATAAGAAGGGATGTAGGGATCGCACTACCAAAGAGTAAAGAAACATAGTAGAGTCTTATGGCAGTATTCAGGCAATGCATGCTCGAATAGCAACATGTAGCAAGCCTCTTCAAAAAACTCTGTGTTTTGTGACCTAAGGAACTGTGTACACATCAAGGTTGCAAGGTTGTGTTATTTGTGCATGTCCCTTACAGAGCTATACTTGCTATTGTGTCATGCTTTGTGCTAAATGTGATTGGAGGGATCTACATGTACACCAGGAGGGGGGCCAGTAAAGAAAGGGAGTCTCTTCTGCTCTCACCTTCCCTTCCTATTCACGGTATGACTACATTGTAATCAAGTACATCTAACCCCAAATAACTACCTCAATCCTCTACCTATATCCAGGAGGGAGTCATGCTTACTATCAGCCCCTCCATTAGGAGAACACAGAGCTATTAAGAACTCTGATCATTACAGTATGACTACCTGGAAGATTGTAATCATCCATTTAATAGCTACACACCATTTTTTTCTACCTAATCGACCAAGATGCATACTTACTTTTTGGTATATACATGCATGATTGTATGTGATCATATTCCCACATACTGTAGCTGCATGACAAGTATGTATAATAACTGAGACATGTACATGCAGTCATGCATGCGCCAGTGCATCATATGCATATGGCTCTACACCCTTTATGCCTGGTATGGAGTGGGAAACTATGCTCTTTTTGTACTAAGTCATATGGCTTTTTGCATGTTTATATTGTACATACACCCACTATTATTAACTTCAATCAAATGACACTGTAACTTATAAGCTACTAGGAGGTGCATAGCCCTACGTCTTAGTACACTACTACTTGTACACAGAGCCCCGCCCCTAGTGAAGTCATGACAGTCATGTGATAGGAAACAGACGACTGTGAATTTGCTCGGGGTGCAGTGAACAATTAAGCCACGGCATCTACTGTGTGAAATGAAAAGCACTAAAGTGCAAACCCTCGGCAGAGTTGCATTGCATGCTACAACAGCCTGCACAGATGATGCAAGCATTAAGTCCACTCAAGTGGGCTATAGTCTAGTGTCCTGCCTTGTCTAGGGTCTGTGTACATACGCGTGTGCACATACTATAGCCACGTACCCAAGCTAGGCCTTCTCCTCCTACACGCGCAATTCTATTGATGACTGTTGTACTCATGAGGTAAGCAGGCTACACATAGTAATTAGTACACAATAGTGGAAAACCCTCTTTGTGATGAATACGCATTCATGCATAATTCCTGACATTGTATTGCAGAAGATCACTTTCAACTTCATCTGTTGTTATCAATGTTCTACTGCTAGGTGGTTAGGGAAACCAATTATATGAGGAGTGCTTGTGCTGTTAAACTATTCCCTTCAACTTGCTTTCATTCTTTGGAATCTCACATGACACATATTAATTTGTCAATGAAGTCACACTACATCGTTATCAACTCCAAACTGTGGAGCATCTCAGGGGTGTAAGAGGATGGGGGGGGGCTGACTTTGTGGGCGATTCAACCTACCCAGGAGGGTCTGGGGGCATACTTCCCTGGGAAATTTTTTATACGTGTGCACCTTGAAATCAATTCTGGTGCATTCTGAGACAAATATCATAACATGGACTCATACTATTAGAGCAAAGTAGACAACTTCAGCTACTAAAATTTTCAGCTAAAGCAGTGTCACAGTATCTATTACTAGTACAATAGCTGGGGGTGTGACCCTTTCCATGAACATGGAGGGGGGGGGGGGGGGGGGGGGCTACAGCCCCCCCAGCTCCCCTGCTTCTTACGCCAGTGCATCTTTCACCCATAGGACACAGTGTACATGTGGGGAACCTCAGGCTTCGAATTCTATTCTTATACCAATTTCAACGAATGGCTTGGTACTAGATTTCAAAGAAAAGTACTATAATCAGATTCTATGTCTAGCCTGCAGTAACAGGGTTGCTTCTTGGCCAGTTGGACTTGTCCTCAAATAATGCACAAACTTCATCATCAGTGTACAGCACACCCCACTGTTTAGCTCTAGTCTGTACCACATCAGCAGCTGATAAATGTAAAGAGGTGTGCCAAGCTGTACTGCGAGCGCATGCGCGCTGTTAGCGCTATGCGGTAGCTGGCAGATTATGTACATGTACACACACTATCACATTACGTATGCTACGCGCGTGCACGCACCGGAGGACGTATAGGGAAAACTACAACAACCACGTGTAATACAGAGGTATTCCGAGCAAATACGGAAGGTGAACTGCGGAGTAGAACTTTTTGGCCACTACTTGGCAACGCTGACAAGTATTCTACGTAGGTTTAGTGTACAGCTGGCCTCGCAGCAACTAGAAAAGCTTATCCAGTCGAAAAAAGAGCCATGGATCGCGCGGCAGTAATCGTGGTAAGCAAATAACGCCATAACTCTTGAACGGAAGTTTTATTCGAAAATCCACGAATTGAAATCCAACAAAAGCCTATAATAAACCTGTACGTAAAACCTATAATAAACCTGTACGTACTTGAGGGCGTAGAGATGAGGGGTTGCTGCGGTAGTGGTAGAGCGAACACACACACACACAGACAGACAAAGCAAGTACAGTAACCCTCGCTGCGCATGCGCGCCGAGGGTTAATCAAGAAATGCAAAATGGAGGATAGGTGCTGGCTACTCCTCAGTGCTCTTAGCCTGGCGCTCCTCAGCTTCGTGTGCACTCAAGATGCATGCTCCACAGACTATGCATGACAAGTAACGGGACGCAGCTGGACATTGGCCACTATTTCAAATAGCTACCCGTATTACGTAAGTTCCGATGGAGCTGGGCGCCGTGATTCCGCACGTACCTACATGGCCACAGACTAACATAACCGGGCTCCCTAGCTTGATTAATAATGTGTTGATGATGACACAACTGAGTGATCAGTTTGCATGTTCAGGACTCGTATGTCCAACTAAGTAGACCTGGGGGAAGGAAATAGAATATGAGTAATAAGCTACGAACATACCGACTATTCAAAAAAGTGTTTCAGCTAGAGTACTGTCTTACATGTGTTACTTCAGCAAACGATCGAAAAGCCTTAACAAAACTACGAGTAAGCTGCCATCACTTAGCTATTGAAACTGGTCAGTACCATAAGCCGTCATCACTTCATGTGGAACAAAGACTGCTTTGCCTGTAATTTAATAGAAGATGAAGTTCACCTGCTATGCACATGTACCCGCAATGCACATATAAGGAGGGAGTTTTTCAACCTGGTAGGGAGAGTCTATACCCGCACTTTGAATCCCTGAGCCGTATACAGAAATTTATCTTACTCATGCAGACTCATGACCCTTATGTGGTTAATTGTTTAGCTAATTTTGCATACCAGTCTTTGTTATTAGTCAAATAAGACATATAGCCACCCTGGCTGTGTCATGTCTATAAAAGATAAGTACGGCAACTTCCCTCTGCTCGGACAACTTGTGGCCATTTTGTCTTTGCCACGTTTGTATACTCTACACCATATATGGGATAAATATAGGTTATACCATGCATTAGAACACGGCTACTCCGAATTCGGTGATCTGATTGGTCCGTGAGCTATTTTTCGTGCCTCGAGCAAATCACGCGACGGGCGTGGTATCTATTTTTCGTGCCGAACCTGTTCATTAACTCCACCCCTTTACAGCATGCAATATTACGTAAGAACGTCTGCACTCCACGCGCGTTCGCTAGACCCGTGCCAGCAGTAACGCGCAGACGCTGTGGCCGTGCTCTAAAATAGTTAGACGCCTCGATCTACGGTATTTAGAAACCCTCGGGCTCTTAGTAGCATCCTCACTGCGCTCGGGACGCTACAGTCCAGGGCCCTCGGGTTTCTAAATACCGTCGAACCCTGGACTCAGCGTCTAACTATTATGTGAAGGTATATACGGGAATGTATAAGGGGGCTGTTACTTTCACATCATCCCATGTCCCCTCATGTGATAAGCTAGTAGGCGTGGTCGAGTAGCGCACAGCGCTCACGCTCAGCGCCGCGCTCCGAGCTCCGGCTGGCGCAGGCCTCGGAGCCACGCCTTCTCGCACGCGGAGAGGGCCTGGTGTCTGGCCTATACGCGAGTTGTTCCCTTTGCAGGAATAGCTGCAAACCAATCAGCTAGTGTTCTAGGTACTAGTACCTAAGGCAGCGCAAGAAGATGCCATTACCCAGTTTCTACTTGGCAGAGATGTGTTTGTGGCCCTACCTACGAGCTACGGGAAGAGTCTTTGCTATTTCACTCTGCCGTTGATATTTGACCGTTTGAGGACAGTCACCAACCAGTCATTTGTGTTGGATGTCAGCCCCCTAGTAGCACTAATGAAGGACTAGGTGGCTCACTAGTTTAGCTGACATAGACCTTCCTTCCACATCTTCCTCACCTGCTCTTCACACTTCCTTCCACATTTCCTTCACCTGCTCTATTGTATGCTCGGTTCAATACCAAAGTATAAAAAAGAAGGAAAACAAAATAAGCACTGTGATACCTATATTAGAAGGAATACAGAAAGTAAAATATGATGGCAAAGCAACATGGAGGACGAATTAAGTGATGTCAGACTTGGCTACTACAAGTGGATTGGCTTGCGTTTCTGCATCACCCACAGTAGACCGAGTGCCTCAGATGCACAGTATGGAAGATCTCAGGAGAGCAAGAAATAGCTTGCCTTTCATCCATCCCAAGGTGCTGCCGTAGGACTGGTCCTATTTCTCAGCTAACATTGATGCAAGCTTCTTGTAGCTGACTCTTGCAGCATTGCCCACTTCTCCAGACTGGGACACCACAAGAGGTGTGAATGAGCCTTGCTCTACTTTCCGAACATGTTCGTTCCTTTTCCATGCTGAGCAAAGAGCTGGAGGGCAGCGTTTGTCTGGCCCTGGAACCAGTGTCAGTCTCTGAGTAGGCGGCCAAGGCCTCATCTATCATCTTCATCAATGTACCCAAGTCATGGTCCCCCCAAACTAAGGAAGGGTTGGGCAATGGGTAGGCCTATGGAGGCGGAAGGTCAGAGAGTAGAGATGATTGTGGTTGCATAACATGGTGGGCAGAAATTGGGGTTGGGCTAGTGGAGAATCCTTTATTCCTGGAGTCGATGATCCCGACAACTGCATCAGTGTTTGTGGCTGATACCAGCGTGTCTGAACGGAGGAAGGGAGTGAGACATCAGCTATGCTGGCTGTGGTGGCCGGTGACTGCGAAGCTGATGATAGCTGCGTGTTTATACAGTTTCTGCACTTTCCACCTCCGTTGCACTGGCAATACAGAGTCATCCTCGAACGTACCAACGCCCCTATGACACTGCAAGTAGCTGAATAAAACTCGTTACGCTCTAGTTCTTGGGAGCCACGCCTACTCGCAAGGCTAAGGACACGCTCCCGCCTACGACATCGCGTATTGCGGTCAGCTTGTTACGGTCCTCGGGATTACGTCATTGGCTATGCACGTGATAGGGGACATCGGATTGCGTGAAAGTAGCAGACCCCTTTTAATATATCTGTCTATAGTGAATTTCACCGGGATAGAAGGCTCGTCCGTTATTTGGTAGAAGTCCGCTATTCGGAGTGTCCGTTAAGAGAGAGTTTACTGGGTCTAATGTTTTCATAAAATTTGTTAATTTTTCGAACTTCCAGTTGCAAAATTAATGTTAAAATCTCCAATGAGTACAAAATTATTGAGTAGTGCCGGCTGCAATGAGAATATTTAATCCTGTAGATCATCACTGATTGAAGCATGTGGGCGATAGAAACATCCAATTGTGGTGAGTACTGCACCCTTATCAACACTTACAAATAACAAATTCCAAATTTATATGCATTTGTAGTTGTAGATGCTGTGCTCCACCTAAGAATTGACTTGTGTAAATACACACGCCTCCACCTTGTCTATTTCGATCATGTCTAAAGCAGTCATAACCCTCAATCGATACTTCATTTGCTATCTCCTCAGAGAGCCAAGTCTCCACAACACAAACCATATCAGGGAGATCACAGCAAACAACAGTTCTTAATTCGTCAATGTTTGGCAATATATTTCTAGCATTAGCATATAGAATTCTCAAAGAGGGAGAGGGTGTATTCAGTTGTCCAAAAATGGATGAGCAGTACGGTCAGAGTCAATATCAATGCTGATGTGCGTTTCATTGTTGCCATTCATATTATCATGACTAGCATCAGACATCTGAGATACTAAGGAACAATGCTCAATTGTAGAGGGGAAACAACATTGTCACCAGTCACAATACAAGGTTGTGGGCTACTTGTAGCATCTGTTTCAGATTGAGCCAGTATGCTGCCGTTGCTAAGCACACAAGGACACTGGGAACTGATTTGGTTATCAGAACTAGAGTCTTTTGTACAGGTCACTGTGGAGTATAAGAACAAAAGCCTTCGAAGAGAATGGGGCCAGCTACCGAGTTAGGGCTTGTGTGTGAATCCTGTACCATACGCACCTACTAATAGTCGACGAGCGGAAGACGTTTGTCACTACCGAAGATGGCACAGTATAAGCTGAGCTACTTCAATGGGCGCGGGCGTGCCGAAGTCATTCGTCTCATCCTTGCGCAGGCCGGCGTAGAGTATGAGGACAAGGGGTCTGCTACTTTCACGCAATCCGATGTCCCCTATCACGTGCATAGCCAATGACGTAATCCCGAGGACCGTAACAAGCTGACCGCAATACGCGATGTCGTAGGCGGGAGCGTGTCCTTAGCCTTGCGAGTAGGCGTGGCTCCCAAGAACTAGAGCGTAACGAGTTTTATTCAGCTACTTGCAGTGTCATAGGGGCGTTGGTACGTTCGAGGATGACTCTGTATTGCCAGTGCAACGGAGGTGGAAAGTGCAGAAACTGTATAAACACGCAGCTATCATCAGCTTCGCAGTCACCGGCCACCACAGCCAGCATAGCTGATGTCTCACTCCCTTCCTCCGTTCAGACACGCTGGTATCAGCCACAAACACTGATGCAGTTGTCGGGATCATCGACTCCAGGAATAAAGGATTCTCCACTAGCCCAACCCCAATTTCTGCCCACCATGTTATGCAACCACAATCATCTCTACTCTCTGACCTTCCGCCTCCATAGGCCTACCCATTGCCCAACCCTTCCTTAGTTTGGGGGGACCATGACTTGGGTACATTGATGAAGATGATAGATGAGGCCTTGGCCGCCTACTCAGAGACTGACACTGGTTCCAGGGCCAGACAAACGCTGCCCTCCAGCTCTTTGCTCAGCATGGAAAAGGAACGAACATGTTCGGAAAGTAGAGCAAGGCTCATTCACACCTCTTGTGGTGTCCCAGTCTGGAGAAGTGGGCAATGCTGCAAGAGTCAGCTACAAGAAGCTTGCATCAATGTTAGCTGAGAAATAGGACCAGTCCTACGGCAGCACCTTGGGATGGATGAAAGGCAAGCTATTTCTTGCTCTCCTGAGATCTTCCATACTGTGCATCTGAGGCACTCGGTCTACTGTGGGTGATGCAGAAACGCAAGCCAATCCACTTGTAGTAGCCAAGTCTGACATCACTTAATTCGTCCTCCATGTTGCTTTGCCATCATATTTTACTTTCTGTATTCCTTCTAATATAGGTATCACAGTGCTTATTTTGTTTTCCTTCTTTTTTATACTTTGGTATTGAACCGAGCATACAATAGAGCAGGTGAAGGAAATGTGGAAGGAAGTGTGAAGAGCAGGTGAGGAAGATGTGGAAGGAAGGTCTATGTCAGCTAAACTAGTGAGCCACCTAGTCCTTCATTAGTGCTACTAGGGGGCTGACATCCAACACAAATGACTGGTTGGTGACTGTCCTCAAACGGTCAAATATCAACGGCAGAGTGAAATAGCAAAGACTCTTCCCGTAGCTCGTAGGTAGGGCCACAAACACATCTCTGCCAAGTAGAAACTGGGTAATGGCATCTTCTTGCGCTGCCTTAGGTACTAGTACCTAGAACACTAGCTGATTGGTTTGCAGCTATTCCTGCAAAGGGAACAACTCGCGTATAGGCCAGACACCAGGCCCTCTCCGCGTGCGAGAAGGCGTGGCTCCGAGGCCTGCGCCAGCCGGAGCTCGGAGCGCGGCGCTGAGCGTGAGCGCTGTGCGCTACTCGACCACGCCTACTAGCTTATCACATGAGGGGACATGGGATGATGTGAAAGTAACAGCCCCCGAATGTATAAGACCGCGGAAACCGGCTTAGAGACCCGCGCGCGAAGCGCAAGGTCTAAGGTTTCCAAGGTCTTATGCATTCCCGTATACCGGTATACCGACACGGCATGGTATAAGGTATTTATACCATGCATGCAGATGCACTAGGCACGTACACGCCATGGCTGCGGCCGCATGATAGCTGTACTCTATGCCCCGCGGGCTCGGGCGTCCCGGATACGACGCACGAGCAAACGACTTACGCGCGACGCCTTGTGCGTGATACGTACAACAGTTGTCCCGAGGCTACCACGCAGAAAGCGTGCACAAACACATGGTATAAGGTGTATATACCATGCAGATGTACTAGGCACGTATATGCGCGCCATGGCTCCGCGTGATAGCTGTACTCTCTGCCCCGCGGGCCCGGATACGACGCGCGCACTCCACGCGCAAGCGACGTACGCGCGACGCTTTGCGCGTGATACGTACAAGACTTGTCCTGAGACTACGACGAGGAAAAAGCGTGTACAAATACGCACAGCCTTCAGAGGTCTAATAAGTACACAACCAAAAATAATTGGGCTCGATTCGATGCCGTGTGCCGTAAGGTACCGGAATCGAGGACCGGGAGGAGCTCGAATCGAGCACGTAAGGCCCTTACGGCCTCGAACCGACACTGGGGTTACATGTCGATTCGAGCTGTAAGGCAAACACGATACATCTCGATATACGAAGGGACTGCCCCAACTGAACGTTTTTTTTTTTTTTTTTTTTTTTCTATAAAAGTTTATGCCAAATGCAAAGGTTACATACAGTAGCAGAGTGCTAATACAAGGTATGCAACCTAAGGACAAAGAAACAAGGGACAGAGAGATGACTTAAGGCAGGACGACCCTAAGACATGATTTTGCCTGATTTATGTTTTATTGTATTCTCCTAATGATGCCTGTTAGCGAAATAACGTAGTTTTGCGTGATATGTCGGTTCATAGAATTATAAAATTTACGCAATATGCATATCGCTAATTATAGAAAAAAAATTTGCCAATAACGGCTAATGCTGCAGAGACGAAACTTCGATGGATGATTACTAAGCATGTTGGCTATCTAGGTTTTCTTTAAAAATCCGTGCTAAATCTTTCTTTCTAGAAATATAATCGTTTTCTTCGTGCTGCAGAATTTAGAAAAACGGTAGCAAATTCTGCCGTAAAATAGCAAGCCAAGCCTCGAGCAACCCATTGCGCATAAACTAGTTCACTCCCCTTTGGCGAGCATCCACCTCTTCACCGGTTGGCGCCACACAGCGCCGCACGTCCAACGGTAGCGGGAAATATGAATTTTTCCCAGCAAATTTGCAACCGCGCCAAAGAATTGCTGTCGTTTTAGCGTTGGTGATTGTAGGGGGAAAGCGACGGTAGAGTAATTGACGAAGAACGCAATCATGACTCGCCCTCCCTTAAATGAGTGTATAGAGTCAGCAGTTAAAGCCTCGTGGGGTAAATTGTTCCATAGTGATATAGAAGAAAGAACAAAAGATGAGAAGAAAGAATTGGTGCGTGCAAAGGGTTGATGAAGAAGTGGTACAGGTGCTGAGAGGTTTGACCTAAGTGGCAATATATCAACAGGAAAGTAAATTAATTTATGAACAATCTTATAAAGAGTACACAACTTAAAATACAGACGACGGTTACGGAGAGTAGGACACTTAGCAAGGTCAAGTAAATCCTGATAACCCAGATTATCCCATTGTTTAGAACATATTTTCAATGCAGGTTTCTGTGTATTTTCCAGTTTTTTGATGCTTCTGGCTGTACAAGGATCCCAAACTGGGGCTGCATATTCTAAACGTAGCCTGATTTGTGTGGTATACAATTCAAAGAGAGTGTCAGATCCGGCACTATTGTAAAAGCGTCTGTAAAGTAGGCCCAAGAGTTTCCTTGCTTTGGTGCAAACAGATTCAATGTGTGGTGTCCAAGAGAGGTCTGACGATAGGATGACACCAAGGTATTTGATGGTATCGACACATTCCAGTGGAATACCCTCTAGAAGTATGGCTGGGACATCAGTTGGTTTCCTCTTTCGAGACACTCTCATATATTTGCACTTAGATGGATTCATAGTCAGATGATGTGTGCGAACCCAAGTATTTAATAAGTCATTGTCCTGCTGAAGGTGTTGAGCATCATCTGGAGAATTGAGACCTCTGTACAACAACATGTCATCAGCAAATAAGTTAATGCAGGTACCAGAGGAGAAAGGCAAGCTAGCAGCATCATTGATGTAGATAAGGAACAGCAAGGGTCCTAACACTGAGCCCTGTGGTACTCCAGACAGCACTGGTAAAGGAGCTGAAGATTCACCACCAACAACCACTTTTTGAAATCGCCGAGTAAGGTAACTTCGCACCCATTTCAGAATATGGGGATGAAGCCCAGTAGCTTCTAATTTCTGAAGTAGGGGTACATGAGGAACTGAGTCAAACGCTTTGCGAAGGTCATAGAAGATGGCAAGAATTTCCTTGCCAGTCTCCAATGCTTGAAGCCATGCATGGACCACAGTTAGGAGAGAAGCCACAGCTGACTTTCCATGTTGAAACCCCCACTGGTTAAGAGCAAGTTGGTAAGAGGTGTTGAAATGATCAGTAAGCAGCCAATGGAAGTGTCGTTCAAGCAATTTGCTCATTATGGAGAGGAGGGAGATTGGCCGGTAGTTGCCAGGTTTACTACTATCACCACCCTTCGGAATGGGAATGATGGATGATTCCTTCCAACATTGAGGAAACTTGCCAGTCCTGATTGAAATGTTAAATAACTTTGTTAGTGATGGAACAATACTCTCAAGTGTGCCTTTTAACATCCTAGAAGAAATTCCATCTGGTCCACTGGCTTTAGACACATCCAGAGAGCGAATAAGGGCTGCTACTTCCTCTTCACAACAGAGGAAATCATCTGGACAGTGGTTAGATGGACAATCATTTAGGGATTCAAGTAATGGTGGAACAGCAGGATTGAAACAGCTGGAGAAGAAGTCATTCAGCATCTTAGCTTTGGCTGAGTTGGTAGATGCAGACACATCATTTAACATAAGAGTAGGAATGGTTGATTTTTGTTTGCTAAGACATTTGATTGCTTTCCAAAACTGTTTCTTGTTAGTTGAACTTAAGGTATTGAAGTAGGCTCTTCGAGATTTACGAATCATGGAAGTTACAGTATTACGCAACATTTGGTACCTCTTAGCTCGTTCCGATACTGTAATCCGTACCGTTTCGCGCACGTTTACCAGGGGCGTAAGAAGATGCTTTTGGATGGGGGGGCTGACCGTGTGGGCGGCACATCCTACCTACGGGGGTCTGGGGGCATGCGGGAAATTTTTATGTGTACACTCTGAAATCAATTCTGGTACATTCTGAGACAAAAAACATTATACTTACAACTATTAGAACCAACTAGACAACTACAGCTAAAGCAGTGTCACAGTAAGTGCAATAACTGGGGAGTGTGGCCATTCCAAAAACATGGGGGGGCTACAGCCCCCCCAGCCCCCCTGCTTCTCACGCCAGTGTTTACGTCATCGAATCGGGATCGCGTTTTTGGCCGTGTAGCTTCAGAGGTCTAATAAGTAAATCTGACCAATCAGGTGACAGAATTCCACCGTCAGAAGTAAATCTGACCAATACGGTGACAAAATCCCACCATCAGAGGTCTAATAAGCAAAATAAAGGACCTCACACTGACCAATCAGATATTAGGATTCATACACAGCCAAAAATGTGATCCCGATTCGAGGACGTAAACGTGCGCGATACGGTACCGGAATTACAGTATCGGAACGTTCAGTAGGGACAGTCCTTCGACCACCAAGTCTCTTTGCTCCAGTATAACTGACTTATATAGCTGCACGTATTTAAATCTACTCTCACCGCTACTTCACGATTTATGAAAACTCCTATCCAGAAATACCAGGATGTAAGAAAAAGCATGGAGGATTCAGTAAAACAGCTTTCGTACGCAGTGCACAACACTGTATCTTGCATACTGTCCACGATTCGGACTATCCTTTTACTCGTCAACCCTCAGAGCACTGCTACCGTTCGCTGCCTTGTTAAATGGAGCCGCAAGGTTTAGCTAGCTTCGGGCCCAAGCTAGGCGGGACTCTAGTAGTTCACTGATCGTGTGACGAGTCGGGGCTAGAGGTAGGGCTAGACTAGACTTGTAGACATTGTACGAAGTTGGTGTAAGCTTACTTCGGAAACTGTTTACTACATCTATGATTACACTTGATCTCTACAGGCTGAGAATGTGACTTGGCTGTTGGGGAATAGACTACATTAATTCAGTGTGTGTTCACGCATCACTTTATAGCTTAGCAGACTATACACACAATTTCTCTGTAAGCATGGGTATGCAGCCACCGAGAGGCCACTAGTAAGCTACTAATGAGTCTGCGGTCACTGGGTTTACGCTTATCGCCTGCGCACACAGCGCGTACTGTCATGCGATAATCGGAAAAAAGCGGTCAGTTTTGGCTGAGTTTTGGCAGCCAAAAGTGGTCCGGGCGGAGGAACTTTGGCAACCAATGAAAGTGGTCCGGGGGACCAATTTTTGCACCTAAAAACGGTCCCCCCTTGCCAAAAGTGGTCCGAGGGTAAAAATTCGAAAAGAGCTTGCGGGCACGTGAAAAACTGGCAGGGGGAGGCACTGCGAGAGGGGGTAAAGGCAGGCAAGGCGCTGTGTACACAGTTAAGGTAGAAGTGTATACCGCAGCTTTGCAGCTAAGACTCTACGGGGGGAGCAGCGTACGCAGTACACGGTTTATAGCATGATAAAACACAGATTCATGACTGCAAGCTATGCTAATTCTACTAGGGTTATGGGTTATGTTGTAGCCGGGCATGCATGGTGTAGTATGATTGATTGGCAATTTCTTTTCTCCTAGCTTCTGTCAACAATTTGTGACACTTTCTGTGGTAGGCCAGAGCACTTGAAATGCGATCGCGAATCGCGCGCGCAGGTCGGACCACCTATTTCCGGGTCGGAGTAATTATCGCATACCAAAATAAATTGGACCGGATCACTTCGCGTGACAGTACTCGCAATGACGAAGCTTTCGGTAGTTGTATGTACATTTCTCCTGCTAGTCTTCCAGTACAGCGGGACCAAAGCCCAAGCCCTGACTTCGTGTAACTGGGACATGGCCAAACCTTGCGTGTGCACATATCAGGACCCCAGCACTGGCAAGAGTATGACCGTGGACATCAGTCACTACTTCAAGTATCCGTAAGTTCAACACTAAGTGAGTTCAATAGCCCTTGGCCATATTTGTGCGTGTAGAGTGGTCGTGCGTTGTACGGTGCTGTGTAACTCCCACGAAGGGAGGGATATAGCTAGCAAAAAAAGGGAGAGAAAGGAGCGGACGGATGGAAGAAATAATGAGGACTGGCGACAGGCTAAATCGGAGGCATAAAGATAGAGAGATGGATGTAGTCAGTGGCCAGACTTAAAGTGTTTAGATTTTCTGATGTAGTGGTGGACAGACGTTACATGCAACTCTGTGTGCCACAGGCTATTCTATTCCATGCCCACCATATTTTTGCCCAGCACGTACAACTATACATGTACATGTACATGTGCATGTGCGCATGCATGTACATGTACGTTCACCGAGTACCTAATTGCATAGGTTTCAGCCAATTTGTGTACATACATACTGTACAGCACAGCTACCGTCTGCTGCATCATTAAACGAGGCAAGGACTAGCTTTGGCTCAAACTAGGAACTAGTTCTAGGGCTAGATTACAAACTGAGACTAGCCTTGTACACATCGTAGGCAGTTGGTGTACTTTAGAATACATCTATGTATGATTCCTAAAGGAGCCTCTCTGACCTTGTATGCGGATGATATTTGTTACTTGCAGTCAGTACTAGACCAAAGTACATTCCAGGATATCCAACATGACATTGATAAAATAACACAGTGGGCAGAAAACAGTAAACGTACCTTCAATGAATCCAAGACTGTTTAAGGGTGGTCGGACATCATGAATATTAATGAGGCATGTGGTTGCTATGCTATTATATCTCGCAAAGTACAGTACCTACCAATGTCACGTTTGGGCCCTTATAGACACTGCAGACACTGCAACTCGTATACCAAGTTTCACAGCTCCAGCTTACCTAGTCACCGAGAGTTACGGCGGTAAAATCTTGGACTCTTTCTCTATAAAAATTCTTAACCGATTTACCTACCTCCCTGAAACTCAGGCACCAGGGCTATTCGAGCAAGCGCTAGCCATTAATGTGGCCGTTTTCACCGTATCTAGTACGCAAGCACGGGTTTTTGAACGTTTCTTGAATTTGGAGCGTTCAATTCGGAAAAACTCCACGTTACGGTCTGCGGTACCTGCCCACGATGACGCCAACGGAAGGGCGTCCCGATCAGGAAAAGCGCTACGGAGTTTTACAGAGTTATGCACGCTGCATACTTTAGACGGGCCAGATCTACTATGCTAATGCTTGCAGCTGTTGCATATGGCTTCTACTAATTAACCACGAAGCCCAGATCTGCGCATTCCTTTAGAGCCGCACAGTATCCATGTCCGACCACCCTTAAGCATGCTTTGTTGTATGTAGTCATGTAATTGTTGTTCTAACCTTTTTGTTCTGTATATGTTGGAGTGCACTACTAGCTTTCATGCTACCTGCATATATACTCCTATCAATAAAAAAATAATAATAATAATTAAATCTGACTAATCAGACTGAGAAAGTGACTTGGCTGTTGGGATACAATGCACTAGCTAATGTAGTGTGCGTTCATACATCACTCTATGGCTTAGCAGGCTATATACACAATTTCTCTGTAACCATGGACATGTGCAGCTACCGAGAGGCCAGTCTTGGGGGTTTGTACATTACAACTAGTGATCCAACTTGTACTGTGGCTGTTCTTGTGATAGTTGCTACCAAGATTTGCTATCCATGTATTACATATAGCACATCAAACTATCCTTCCAGGTAAGTATCTGATTCTTGCGGCTGTCTCCCTCCCGCTCGCCCACAATGCTCGGCATTCTACTAATACTTAGGCTTACTGGCAACGAGGATCACTATGACAAACATCAGCACAAAGCACGACTCTGAAAAGCCATAGAACACTGGTCAGTCAGTACAGCACTACTGAGATTTAAAGAGCTTGCACAAGACAAGCACCTTCCACTTGTGTTACTGTGCCTAGCATCACAAGCTTTTACATGTACATGTATGTATACTCTGTTCCAGAAAATGTTTGTTTCTGATTGTGAAAGAATCTCCTTCCTCCCTTTCTCTCTCCCTCGTTCTCTCCCTCTGTCCCTTAATTCCTTTCTCCCTCCCATTCTTATGTATACACGTAGCACTGACCCCAAGCCAGACAGTGACAAGTATACCTACCTGTTCAATCCCTGTGAGAACCACAAGTGTGAGAAGACAGACACATCAGGAGTGGTACGTAAGTGCAACATGGCACTATAGTATCGCACATGTGTGTCCATGTGTGTGTGTGTGTGTGTGTGTGTGTGTGTGTGTGTGTGTGTGTGTGTGTGTGTGTGTGTGTGTGTGTGTGTGTGTGTGTGTGTGTGTGTGTGTGTGTGTGTGTGTGTGTGTGTGTGTGTGTGTGTGTGTGTGCATGCGTAGTGTACACTATACATGTACATGTACATACATGTATACATGCATGTGCATGAATGAATGAGAGGCTGATGAAGACTTTGACAATGTTGACACACAACTGTGTGCTAACCTCCCCCTCCCCCTCAGGCCTGCCTGTATATCAAATCACAGAAGCGTTCAGTCAGTTTGGGGAGAATAGTGGCATCCAACATATGGTTCATTAATGAGATGTCTGCCAGTAAGTTCCAGTTCACTATCATCTACAAGAATGGAGATCCTACCGAGGTGTTATCAGGAGGGTACGTGTAAAGTGGTGTATTTGTGACATGTATGGGTATACATACATGTGTACACATGTTTGACACACTGGCCTGTATACTGGCCTATGTGCAATCCAGGGATGTAATCTCACTGGCTCTTGTCTAGTGGCATGTGTAGATAAGGAATGATTGGAGTCAGTAATTCGTGTATGCATAAGTGAACATGATTTTAAAAAATCAGCTTGTGTCTGTGATGTACATGTACATTGTGTACATGTATGTGTACATGTATGTGTACATGATTATCATACCACACATATTATGCATACAGGTTATTAACCATCACACGCATGTGCACGGAGGGTTATTGTAGTCGGTCTGTGTGTGTGTGTGTGTGTGTGTGTGTGTGTGTGTGTGTGTGTGTGTGTGTGTGTGTGTGTGTGTGTGTGTGTGTGTGTGTGTGTGTGTGTGTGTGTGTGTGTGTGTGTGTGTGTGTGTGTGTGTGTGTGTGTGTGTGTGTGTGTGTGTGTGTGTGTGTGTGTGTGTGTGTGCGTCTGTGTGTGTGTGTGTGTGTGTATGTGTGTGTCCAGGCATGACCGGATTTTCTCCGTAACCGTAGAAGCTGCGCTCTTCAAAGTTGGAGAATAGGAGAAGCGTCGTAGCCTCTCAGAACTTGTGAACTCTGGAGCCGCTCGATTGATGGTGAGGCTATCAGTGAGCGAAAGTAACTTTTCGGCTGTGTAAACTCGCGTTTTCGAGGTTCCATTAGCTACTAGTGGAGTGGAAGTACAAACGGTACGATCTGGTGTCACATACGCAGTTAGGAACTTTTCGGCTCACGTGTCCAGCCAAAACGGTAAGCCTAGCTAGTTCTTGGGTGCGCATCTATTGGAGTAGTGTAAGTTCTTGGGCTGCTCAAGCCCAAGCGAGCTTCTGTTCCTACTCAAACACTGAACTAATATAGTGTAATTATATTTCTGAGGTGATACTTCTACATGTAGCTGTACTGAGATGTTCCTTGTGTATATATGATCAATGAGACTGCCTTGAGTGGTAGGTTTCTTAGCCCTTTGTGTAAAGCTGTAAAATGCATGTAATCCTGTTTTTTAATACAACTAGAACAAGAGGGGGGGGGGGGGGGGGGGGGGGAGGGGAGGGGAGGGGAGGGGAGGGGAGGGAAAGGAAGGGAGGGAGGGAGGTGTGTGTGTGTGTGTGTGTGTGTGTGTGTGTGTGTGTGTGTGTGCGTGTGTGTGTGCGTGTGTGTGTGTGTGTGTGTGTGTGTGTGTGTGTGTGTGTGTGTGTGTGTGTGTGTGTGCGTGCGTGCGTGCGTGCAAGTGCAATGTTTGTGAATGCTATTCAGCAGTGCTAGTCATAAGGCTGACATACACTTCTACAAAGACATGCATAAAAAATGAATGGCATGACTATGGTGAATACATTTATACATTATCCATCTCTAAGCTGCACGAGGGTTATGCACTTTCCGGGTGCTTTTCATTGTACATGTATTTAGTTCTTAAACCATGGCTGATTACAGTACTCATCCAGTATAAAGTGCTTTCAGATATTTATACCTGACACACTGTATGTACCATAGTCAGCTGTGATTTAAGTAATTTGTCACTGGAACATTTTAATTATTCCTGCTTTCCTTTCAACAATGATGTGTCAAAATTTATCCACGCATTTCTGGGCTTTCCAAATAGCAATGGGTATACCTCTCAAACGTTTCTGGCTCCCAAAAAGGCTTAAGTTACCTATTCAGTACCACTACAAATTGTGGCTTTTATAGTCTTTTCCAGGCACTTGATACACCCATGCATGGGGACAAAAATGTACATACACGTGTATGCATGTCCATGTGTACATGTACATGTACACGTGTACATTATACATGTACATGTATGTGCCATGCACTGGCATCTATGTACATGTACACATACATGTACTTGGGCTATAGCAGTACATGTATATGCAATGTACATGTACTGGGGGAGACACTGTGTACACTGTACAGTGTACTTGCCACATGTACTAGCCCACATGGGTGGTGAGAGTTGGTGCACCGTAAGAGATCTTCAACCCCCATTCCCAGCTCTCAAGGTTTGGGCATGTGGACCATCTGTTATGCTAATTTGTATGTGTGTATCTTTCTAAGTTGTTTTCTAAGCTGGATAGCTGGATGTTGAACAGATTATATTTTTCTAAGCCGTAGAGGCTGTACAGATTCTATTTTTCTAAGTCATAAAGGCTGTACAGATTCTATTTTCCTAAGCCATGGAGGCTGTACAGATTCAATTTTCCTAAAACATAAAGGCTGTGCACATCTATTTTTCTAAGCCGTAGAGGCTGTATACATTATATTTTTCTAAGCCGTTGAGGTTGTTGTTCTTTCTCTTTCTTTCCCTTCTCCTTCCTTTCTAAATAGTGCTCTATGTACTTGATTGTTCATGTACTTGCCTTGCCTTGTATTGCCTAATTCAACCCACAACCACTGAGCTGCCTCGATAGCTTAGTGGATAGAGCACTGGTCTAGAGAAACCATGACGTGGGTTCGGATCCCACCTGGGGCAGCTCACTTTTCTTTGAAAAGAAGAGGAAGTGAGCCATCTCAGTTGGTGGTGTTGTGTTGCCTTGCCTTGGTTGATACATCTCAATTACATAATCATGTACACACAAGATATGAACAGACTATACTAGCAGCTTTGGATAGGATGGCTGCCCTACATTCCAGGGATGTGCTAATCGCCTGATCTTGCTCATCCTTAGCCCTCCTCTGCCCCAGCTTGAGGGCTGAATGTACGTACAGTGTATGTACATACTGTATGTACTATGTACACACAGTGTTTCCCTCCCTTCTCTGTCCATATGGGCAGAGGAGGGCTAAGGATGAGCAAGATCAGGCAATTAGCACATCCCTGGAATGTAGGGCAGCCATCCTATCCAAAGCTGCTAGTATAGTCTGTTCACATCTTGTGTGTACATGATTATGTAATTGAGATGCATTACCTCTTCACAGAATGGCATGTATATGAATACAATTATTGTATTTGCATGCATGCCCATTCTTTGAAGAGGTAATGAACAATTCTCATTCCCCTCCCCACATTCCTTTCCTTCCACCAAACAATTAGTAACATGTCTCAGAGAAGATGAAGATCTGTTCTGTTTGGTGACAAGTGTTGTAATACCTATCCTCTCCATTTTGGTGCACAGGGCCACCTACTTGTACCTAGGATAGAGTGGCTGTGTGACTGTGTTCCACACATACTTCAGTGTGTGAAATTGGCGGTCCCAGGCGACCTTTAAACGTTCTGTAGTGACCTACTTTGACCAACTAGTCACCATTCCTGGTGACCTCCACTTCTACAATGGGTCAGATGTGGCGCAGTGACTCGTTCGCATACTTTGCGCTACACGCACACAACCATACATATTGTACGAGTGTACACATTTAGGTAATATAGTCCCTACATGAGCGCTCACTTTTTGGAGAAAAAGGCAGCAGAAAAAGCAAGAACCCGATGCCTGCATGTGAGAGAGACATCTCGCCCACATACTACTAAACGCTAAACGCTAATTAATGTGTGAGCAAATTAATTAGTGCATGTGGGCGGCACAAATTCGGTTGCTTCAAGTGAGAGTCAGGCAACCAAAAAACCTGCCCTGGTGGTTAGTGGCCAGTATGGCCACCTCAACTTTCTCTATATTACACACACTGCACTTACTGCTGTGTATTGTATGTCTGGACCCTCAGCAACCGGTCAGCTAAAGTCACGTTCAAGTATGCTGACACAGACATGACAATGGAAGTTGTCAGTGCACAGGAGCACACCTATGTAAGTCCTGCCTAGCCAAGATTGACCAGTGCTGTTGTGAACACAGCACTAATGGTACACCTATACATGTACATGTGCATACTAAATGTATGTATGCCTTTCCTGTCCTCCCTCTCTCTCTCCCTGCCTCCTCCCTCCTTCTGATCTGTTCCCATCCAATGGCCTCACCACTCCCCTCTCCCTCCCTTCAGAACATGCAAGTGAGTGGAAGATTGGTCAAGGCTCAGAATCACAGCTCCGGAGGAGGAGGAGGAGGAGGAGGAGGGGGGAAAGGTGGAGTTCTAGCAGGCATCATTGGAATAGTTATCATGATACTGTAAGTACATGTACAAGCCATGTGTACAGAACATGCACTTATACAGTCATGTGCATGTATACCTACATGTGTGCTTCCACCAAACATATAGTTATACATGTACAATCATATGTGCAAGGCCCCCAGTGTACGTGTACTTCCGGTTTTTCACAATTTCTCTAAATATTCCTACACCTTTTCATCATGTACATGTACATGTAGGTTGGTTTGCACAATGCATTCACATGGGGATCAGCCCACGTGTACATGTACATGCTCAAAAGCTGTGCCATGTGGAAATATATTAGAAAATGGCTTTGACGCATGGGGAAGACTCTGGGTCTCTTTGTGATTTTTGCTTGCCTGGATTTAGAAAGGTCTACAAAGATTTTGTTCAACTAGCATCATATCCTATAGACATTATAGTGAAAACTTTTGGTGACTACTTCAGCCAGAAAACTTCCTTAAAAAGAATGAAAAATCAATGGTTTGGCTGTTTTCTGTCAGTAAGTATTTTAGCTACTTAGGGGGTATCGTTGGGTAGAGAAGCATTGAAATAGGATAGCTTGGTGCCCAGAAAGGCTTAGAACACGAGTGTTAAAGAGGTTCTTGTATGTACATCAAGAGTGCATAAACGGAGGGAGGGGGTAAGAGCGTGTAACTTCGACCTTTTTGGGAACACACAGAATCTCCCACGTGTACTAAAAATAGAGTGTTACAGTAGCAACGGAAGCATTTCTAAGGATGCGTTACGCTTATGCACCTGCTTAGCAAAGCCGTATGAATGGCAGGAAGTTCTATACATAGTAACACGTGGGAGATTCTGCTGTTCCTACAGTGACTATAGAGAGTTACACGGTCTTCCCCCCTCCCTCCGTTTATGCGCTCTTGTGTACATGTATAACCTCGTACCCATGCAGGCTCTCCCCTTGCAAAGAGCCTGGTACGAGGCTTGTACATGCACTATGAGTGTATCGGGACCATCTTTACAGAGAGAGTCTTCTGACTCTCTGATAGCCATACATATATATTCTAGTGGAGCAATATTTGGGGGATCTGTATGGCTGATTGTGAACTGAAATCCACAGCATGTAGGCAGAAGCTATATGTGCATATACATGTACATACTTTAAAGTTTACCCCAGATGTCTTATAATACAGGATGCAATTACATGTACATTGATACACTTCTTTCTTGCTGCATATGTGTTTCAACACTAAAACTTGTCTTAATAGTAAGTCAGATGTGCTTCTATAACTTCTACTGGTTACCGTACACAGATAATCATACAACAAAGTATAGGTTCATTACTCTGCACATTGCACTATACATGTACAACTCCACTCCGCAATTATAAAATCCCGTGGAAATCAGCACCCAGCCAATCACTCCTCCTGCTACTCCACAACCTCCTCCACTGTAGGGGACTATAGCACTCCCAGTCACTGTACATGTATATGAGCCTGACATAAGCACATCTTACAGGACTACGTAACTTCTATACACCTGGAAAAAACTGCATGTGTTTTGTGGCCTAAGGAAACTGTGTACACATCAAGGTTATAACTTTGTGCTACCTGTATTTGTGTCTCTTCCAGAGCTGTAGTTGCTATTGTGTCATGCTTTGTGATTGGAGGGATCTACATGTACACCAGGAGGGGGGCCCGTAAAGAAAAGAAGTCTGTTCTGCACTCACCTTCCCTTCCTATTCACGGTATGACTACATTGTAATCCAGTACATCTAACCCAAAATAACTACCTCAATCCTCTACCTATATCCAGGATGGAGTCATGCTTACTATCAGCCCCTCCATTAGGAGAACACAGAGCTATCAAGAACTCTGATCATTACAGTATAACTACCTGGAAGATTGTTAATAGCAACACACAGGGATTCTTGTACACCTAAGCAAGCAAGACATATACACATACATGTATACTGACTTTTTTATTCACAGTGACATTCTCACATGCTGTAGCTGCATGACAAATATCCTAACACAGAGTCATATTTTCAGGCATGTATATACATTGTGTGCCAGTGCATCACATGGCTGTACACCGTTGCATATGTTTGTTATGGAGTGGAAATGGCACTACTAAGAAAGTGGGTAGGAGGATGGAAGAGGTAAGGTAGTGGATGAGGGGCAAAAGGAGGGGAAAGAGAGAAAGAGGAGGTGAGGTTTGTGGTGCAAAGTAGGGAAGGGAAAGAGAGGAAATAATAGGAAGGGAAGTGGAAAGAGGCTGAGGGTCAAATGGAAGAAGAGCAGGAAGAAGAGGAGAGAGAGCATGGTATACTACTACTGGCAGAGGTGAACCTGATGTGCAGTGACAGCTCACCTCTCCACTGATCTTGTGAGGGGATTTTACATGTGCACCCAATGTGGCTATACACCTTCCTACTTTGAGGAACTCAGTGGGCACTGACCTTTGCCTGACTCATGGAGGAGGGTTGAACTCTAGTGTTAAGATCTTCATCTCTTAGCTGAGTAATAAAATTTTTTTCATGAGGTAGAAGAAGAAACTACCCTATGTAGTCTGCTGACTCTCCTCTTTGTATGCATATAGCTATAGAGCTTAGAATGATGCATTTTTACACGAGAGAACCAGACTGGCAATTATAAACTGTAAATGGTGTGTGAAAAAAGCTTACAAGGTCCCTTCGTTGCCTCACTGATTGCATTGAGTGCGGCAGCTATAGAATTACACCAATGATGCACTCTCCATGCCCTTATGCCGGACAGCATCTGTGGCAGCAGCAACAAGGAACCCTTCAGTTCCTTCTACAGTTGAACGTGCGTAACAAAGCCGTCGCGGGTGCAGTGTAAATGTCATTCCTGTGTAAAAAGCTAGTCTCGCAAGCCAGCCGTATTTTTCCCGCCCACGTGGCGCAGTCTGGGACCTTCAGCATTAGAAATAGGGCATTGTGCACAAAATTGTGATTGAGTGTAGCGAACGGCAAAAAGCGGAGGAAAACGGGAAAATGCGATTCCGTTCGCTCGCGGGAATGTGCGAAAGAGCGAACATTCCGCGGCGCACGTGCTACTCACGCGATATATGCATCCCATGATAGGTAGGTGGAAACAACAAACATTCATATATGCAGCACCACCAGTGTCACGATGGCCAAGCTGCTTCACCTGCTGTTGGCCCTAGCTGGATGTTTAGCAGCGGCAGGTGCGCAGGACTGCATCCCGGATGACACCTTCTGCAAATGCACAACCAGCGACGGGAGCATTACCATCGACATCCGGCACATAGGCCTGACCTACCCGTAAGTTTAGCGGCGCACCGCTGGAAGTGAGATCTGCTAGTGAGCTCTGTACAAGAAGTACTGTAGGAAGATACTGTGTCTACACTCATACTTGAGTCTATTTGCTATCGTAGACATTCATTTGTGTGCCGGCAATATCTACGTGTATTTCTTTGGAGTGTAAACAAACCTTAGCAGTATTCTCTCCACACTGCACTGTTGTTGGCAGGGTTCTATCTAGAAAAATACTTTTGGGGGGGAAAGCGTCTTAAATATAATAGCCTACCACAGAAATACATAGTGTGTAGGGGGTATGGGGGAGTATCCTCCAGGAAATTTTCTGATTTTGAGGTGTCTTTAAGTCACTTTTGATGCAAAAATTTCTTGGATGCCATGATCAGTGACCAAGTTTTGGGGGGGAAGTTGGGGGGTTGGAGGAGAAGCCCCCCCCCCCCCCCCCCCCCCCAGTGGATAGAACCCTGGTTGGTGCTAGTATACTCCTTACTACCAGCACAGGAAGACTTAATTCCCTCACTGCCATGGCATGGCATGACAAATATAGGGCCATAATCAGCTCTCTCTGTAGTAGGGGTATTGTACAATTATTATGATGGGTTACCTTGAAGGTCAGTTATATGACAGTTTGATATTGTGCAGGTTAATGTATTCACGTCAAGGTTTAGTGTATAGGCAGTAAGCATAGGAGAAGGTTTTGTGAAAACTAACATGTTTGCATCGGTCTACACTGTCTAGCAGGGTCTGAAGGCTGGAAATGCAGAATTGTAGTCTCGTGAACCAGACCGTATTTCGTGAACGCGCATGCGGGGAGGGGAGGAAGGAAAAATACGGTCTGGCCAAACTGGCCAGGTTTTCGTGGAATAAGCTATCTCGCATTGAGATCTCGGTGCGACCAATCAGATTACCGGTATGCGGTAATCATCTAATACGGAACGTTTGGAACCCAATCAACCTTCTACCTTTACAAGCTTAGCCAGCCCTGCAGATGCCAGTCTCTGAGTCTAGCTCTATTCTAGCCATAGTCTAGCCATCATAGTAGCCGTTTCTCTACCAAATGACCGTATGCTGTAGTCCCTAGCCTAGCCCTTACCCCATTACACAACGGAGCCGCAAACGGGTGACTCCACACTGAGTTTTCTAGGTTTGTTGATCCAGCTAAACGCATAAGAGAATCGTCCGTTGTTAGAAGGATGGACGTCATTGTGCTATGTGTGATTCGGAGACCATAGACCGCTCGTTTACCGTTTCGTTTACCTATGCGGAGACAAAGTGCATACTCCACCACCCAACTAACTAACCGAGCCAACCAAGGCGGTGGCATTCAGTAGCTGTAGGTTTGTGTGTGTCGAAAAGAACAGACTAGCAAAAGCAAGAGCTAGCTGTATCGCTCATGGCGGAATCCTCCCGTTGCGGTTGCTTATGTATAGTGTTAAGTTCCTATTGCTAATTATTCAAACGTGACAACATTCCAAGCGGAAACGAAAACCTGGCGAGTTTGGCCAGACCGTATTTTCCCTACGGTCTGGTTCACGAGACTAGCAGAATTGTAGGTGTCAGCATTGCAATGTAAACCAAGTAAGAGAAGGTTTGATTCATGAACAAAGTAGACTACTAGAGAGAATTGGGGGTTGCTTGCCTCCCCCATATATGTATTATTTAAAGGAACCATGTAACTAAGAGTGGAGAGGTGGAATGTGTTTAACATTGATATGGTCATAGTTTGCATGGTGATCTCATGGGAATAGGTGATGTATATAGTCAATGAATGTGATTTTGCACTGCCCTGTTTGGTAGTATGTAACAATCATGTGCTTCAAAGAAGAGGTGTAGCATGGGAATACCCAGCTGTAGCTCATCTGTAAAAGTTGACAGATCAGTTGTTGCAGAGCCTATGAGGCAGGATAGATAGCTAATTGGAGTAGTGTTTGTATACTGGATGAAGCTTCTGGGATCCCTGTTCCACTGGTTAAGAAAGCTATACACATCCATTCAAGACATGTAGATGAAAGGTACATGCCATCAGCAGCACACCAGCAATTGGCTAGTTAATAGAACTGTTACCTGAGCTTATTCTTGTGGCTTCTGTATTAGTTCTGTAATAACTTGTTGTATTAACTCTGCTGCATCTAACATTATGTTAATAATGCAATAAGCTTGTCTACAGTTTGTTGTATGCACATATCATTCTTCTGTTCATTTACAATTCTGCAGTGCTCAGTATAAGGACACTATAAAAAACTATTTCTATTACTACTCACCATGTCCAGCTCAGGAATGTGGCTCTGGTGAACCCAGCACTGTGAGTGTATGACTCTGGGGTAGAGTATACACACATAAATATGAGCACAGTCAGTAGGCTACACTTGGTGTAGGTTGAGCTTTAGCTTCTTACCTTCAGTAGATAAAGCAAGTATAATGCTTTGTGGTTTCCTACAACTGTGTACAGGTTTGCCAGGTGGCGATTAATCAAGAAAGTAATGAGTATTCTGTGTCAAGGTATACCAACTTTCAATGGACCATCACAAATGCGGACCCAAACAATCTGCAGTTTCAAATCACTTATGGAGGAGGAGATGAAGCAAAAGGAATAGTAAGGTACATTGATAGTGTATTATACCTCCTCGAGCCATCAAGTAAACATCTGTGTATAGTTTGGTTATTTAAATAGGTGAGTATAATGTGTCAGTAGGAATTAAAACCTCAGACTACATTGGTATTGTCATTCATGCTAGCCCCTCATATATCATGTGAGGTGCCAGCAGTCATGAGACTGTACTTAGTAATGTTTATTCCTACTTTCAGATCTGCAGTAATATCATTCAGTAAGGGCACATCAAGTACCACCTTCACCTTTGATCAAGAAGACGACGATCAATATATATACGTACGTAAATTATTCATCCATTGTTTAGAGCATTGGTCAAGAAACTGCATTGATGTGATCTTAGTTGTACTCATCTCCTCTCAACGCCTACTTTCACTTTATGCACACAGTACTTCAATGTTGTAGGCAGTGGCATAGCTCCATACAAGGGAAACAGTGGAGGGAAAAGTGGAGGAAGCGATGACATAGCTGGCCCAATAGGCCTTGTGCTCATATTTCTGTGAGTCAGGGTTACAATTATGACCAGCATCCTCTACCAAATGTATAACATGGTGCAAATGCTCTGTTATTCACAGGACTATGTTGTATGGAGTGCTTTTGTTATGTCTCTCTCTAGTGCTTTAGGTGCAGTAATTGCATATTTTGTTGTCGGAGGTATCTACATGTATCGTATAAAGGGAGCACGAGGTATGGAGGTGATTCCAAACTATGCATTCTGGAAGGATCTTCCATTCCTTATCAAGGTAATGTATATTGTATAAGGAAGGAGGGTAGAGAGAATTTAGCTCTCACTAAAGCCATCAAAATTAATGAAGTTTTAGGCCTATTTGGTGCATTTTGGTATTGTTTCTAATGATGGTGCAACCACAGTATGATTAACCTTTTCTTCTTTTACTTCAGGATGGTTTCTTTTTCATGATTAGTCCTTGCTACAAGAGGACTGAAAAGTACCAATCCTTTTAACTAAAACACGACATCTCACACTAGCATTCATTGTTGCTATTATTTGAGTGCAATATGTTTATGTTACTTGTGAGTTGCTGATAATTGCACACCAAAGTGGATAAACACTGTTGCTCAGTATTGTCTGTACTGCATTGCTCAATTTGTTTCAATACTGTACTTTAAACTTGGATTATATAGGATATGTGTGCATGTAAGAAATACTGTGTGGTACATATAGCTACAATGCTTAGGGAGAGAACATTTCTCCGCAGTTTTGGTACCTTTACATGCACCTGATACCTTATGGGTATTCCAAAGAGCAGGGAAGGGAATATTTTGATACACATGGTTTGTGGCCGAGTGAAATGTGGGCGAAACCTGAGGTAGACCCATGAATATAGCTACTGAGCTCATTCATACACTGGTACGAAAGCCCATAGACTACGTACATGCTCATCTGCGTGGGCATGCATGCATAGCCACTGAAGAACCAACGTAAGGTAAGGCACTGGGCCTGGGATCTGAGAGGAGTAAACTTTAAGCATCATGTGAGAAGTGCTTCACATGATGCTTTTAATCGCAAATTGCCCTGCCCTCAAAATTGCCTACATTCTGTTCTTTGGATGTAGCTATAAAACCATGGTTTTGGTAGTCATTCCTGCAGTCCCATTTCTTAGAATCTTAGATGTCACTTCTATTGAGAGTGAGTGAGCTTCAGCTGTGGTAACACTACTTGCTTCGTGCTTTTCCACTAAAATTTACAGATCACCTTTGCTATGTGGGAGATCATTGAATCACCACATAATATGCTGCACTACCTCATTCACAAGGGAAGGTGAATAGGGTCGGCAACATATCACTACACTTTCCCGAAGGCTTAGTGGGGATGAGGGTAGCTCCTGTACATGGGACTGTTATGCAGCACATATACTCTGAGGTGTTGATGCAAGGTGTAGAGTGTATTCCACCATGCAGGTGCACCAGTTTATGAGCTCAAAGGTTCTGCCTGTGCATTGTATGCAATGAGGATCAACAAAGAAAATCTTGTGGGAACCCATTTGCTTTCTAGAAATGAGTTTGCTCTCTGTATTGTATCGTGGCTGGGGTGCTGCAGGAAATATGATCATCATCTCTGATGGGAAGGGGAGTATTTTTTAATCAGTGTAGGTGAGGCTCATCTATTGCCATGTATTTTCAGTAATGTATTTATTTAGGTTTGCACACTACCTTTCAAGTTGATGGGGCCTGTCATGTGAATTGAGTAAACCAAGTCATAATGCAAACAGCACATAAACAGCCAAGCCATTACACACCCACAGAGGAAATGTGCCACAATGTACTCCATGTGACAACCTATCCTCATCCTTTGCAACCCAGTGTAGTACCTTATCATCATTTAAGTCGTCACTTAGAAGCATATTGTTGTAAGGGATGTCGTGTATTAGCAATACTTGCTATGTGTATATCCATTGCAGAATTGTATAAACTCATAGAAAAAAATAATACTGAAATGCCAGCACTTTATAACAGTTACATGTCTATTTTTCTAGAGTATGCATACTTGTACACAGGTTTGTCTGGATATTTTGAAACAGAAAGTATCACTGATCTCACTGGGATGGAATACAAACATGATTTAGACCATATTCTATGCTTGATCCAGTTCTCTGAAATTTCAAATCACATACAGAGATTGAGATACTACATGATAGATGTGTTGTCACATAACTATGTTTGCTTTGTCATTTTTTGTACAGTTTGAACTTTCTACATGTAGTTACTTTTCAAGCATCTATACAAATGGTGTAAATATAGTTATCAAAAATCCAAGGAGGCCATAAGAAGTCATATATTGGAGAGACTTTCTACATGATTGCACATGCAGACACTGAAGGGCTTGTTGAATGTAGAGATGATGATGTGCTTTGTCCCAGTTTTCTAGCTTCCCACCTCCTAAAGCATGGAAGTACTTGCATACATTGAGGTGACTCTGGACAAGAAATGCTACAGTAACAAATGATCATATTTGCAAAGGAAATGTCACTTTAAACTCCTTTGTTATAGTGAGTGCCTAGATATGAGATACCTAGATCTATAGATACTTCGTACCAAGCTTTAAAATCTCTGTGTGCAGTGCATTGCTCACTTTCTTCACCTACCTATGTCCTTTGAAGATAACATGCAAGAAATGCTGTGTGGTATGTAACTACGATGCGTAGGCAGAGGAAAGCACTCCGTCCCTTAGGAGCACAGGATACACTATAGGCATTCCAAAAATTTGATTTTTGCGCGTGCATGGGAGACGAGTCTTGGGACTGTAGAGCTGTGACTGATACACGTAAATTGTGGCCTTGTGAAAAGTGGGCGAAATTTGCAAGGTAGACTTGCATACTCAGGCGTTAAGCTCATTCATTCGCCGATGGATGGACATAGGGCGAGATGTGACCCTATCTGCGTGGGCATGCGCGTGTAGACCAAATCACATGACTCTTGTTTAGCAGCGTAGACACAAAGAGCCCTAGTAAGACCCTCCTCTTCTGTGTTTTCCAAACGCTATGGATAATCGCTGGGCGTGTTTAGTACTGGCTCTGGCAGGACTGGCGTTAGTGAGGAGCGCCGAGCAATGCCATGTATCTTCTGACCACTGCAGCTGTACAACTAGTGACAACAAGCTGACCATTAATCTCAACCACATCGGCCTTTCATACCCGTAAGTCTGTGTATACATACATACACGTATGTACCTAGCCACTAAGGAACCTCAGAAAACTACTACATGTATACACCACGACACTACCTGTGCGCTGAACGTGAGAGAATTCAGCCTTACGCGCAGCTAACTACAGCGGTTTCGTTCGCGCCGTGGTAGTCACTGTTGCAGCCAGTCAGAGTACTAGTACACTTCTTAGACGTCGCTTCTATTGAAAGTGGGTGGGGTGCTGTTGTGGCAAGGCTATCTGTTCCCTCCTCTTCCCCTAGAGCTTGTGCATATTCTATTCTATTCCCTGGGGGATTACCTTAATGCGCCGCTGTACAGGTGTTGCACTAGCTCAGGCATGTGCACGTAACTAGAGTAGGTGACAATACTTATAACAACAACTACACTTTCCAGTAGTGGACAGTTCTTACACACAATGGTGTTATGTTACAGATGCCGTTGAGTGTTGGTGCATGGTTTAGGGTGACCCATCAAGAGAACTATAGTCTACGAGCTAGAATGTATCACTAAAAAGTGCACGTATGGTGCCATGAGGTTGAACAAGGAGAATCTCTTGGGAACCACTGAAATGAGTTTCCAATCTGAGTTATGAAATTCACTGTAGCTGGGACTCAACTATTGCCAGGTTCTATATTTCTCTGCATGATGAATACCTGTGTGCTTAGTTCACTTTGTCTTTGGTCTGCGTGTGCATACACCACCCTTATTCCGTTTTTGTTGCCTGGACCTGCCAGGTGACTTTGTACACCAAGTTGTAAGACCAACAGTAAATAATACACACCTGATGGTTTTCATTTGCCTCGGTAGCCACATTGCTGTATACATGCAGGAGACAGGTGTAGAGTAACCAGCCTTTATGTATATAATTATATAATATATATGCATAGCTTTCTCTGTTGCTCAAAAGCTATACAAATGGTTTGCTGTATAATCAGTGTCCTCCTACTAGTATGTATTACTGCCTCTTGTACAGTGATCCACTTCTCTTCTCTTTAGTGAGCTCATAGCACTATATCTTATGTTTCTGAGGATCATGTGACTTGGCTGAGAGACAAATAATCTAGCTGGAGTGTGAATAAAGCACAACCATAAATATTGCTTTACTATTGTGGGATATAATTATGGAGAGAGGAAAATTCTCCTGAATATTATAAGAATATGAATTCATATTGGTACTGTTTTCTACCTGTTCAACACAGTGTCCATAAGGGTACAAGGGTACAAGATGACTCACAAAAAAGATTGTATTTTTCTTTACCTACAGAGTTTAGCTTCTGCTAGGTGTCCACCCTTCAATTCAATATATAATTGTCACAGCCTGGCTATGCATTTTGGGCAGCAGTACTGGTATTATAGCACATCTTCAACCTTTAGATGTTTGTTATAACATTAACTGTCATCCTTTTTCATTGTCGTATTCCATGCAGTGCTAAAGCTACAGACTCAGAGGACAAATATGAATTTTCATACATGCCATGTAAGCCTGTGGTATGTGAAGGCAGTACTGGTGATCCCAGCGTTGTAAGTTCTGTGTGAGCATTCATGCGTATTATCTGTCTTCATTGTACTTACTTATGTATGTGCTTGTGGATCATATTGCATGCTTACTGGGAAAGTGTACTGAATACATGATAAATTTGAGCATAAACACTGAAATTACTACACATGCTTACTAGGCAGTCCATGACCACTAACTGATCTGTACAAGTGACAAGAAGTCATAACGCAGCACTCAAGTCTTAGATTGAAATGAAAAATACACCAGAACTCAAGCAGTACAACAATGTATATACAGATCCCTTTGAATGAAAATGCAGTAATCAAAATGATTGGATGTCATAAAGAATCAGTATGCTTAGTACTTACATGTTTATACTTGCCTATCAGAGTATGTTTTTACACAGGTTTGTCAGGATATTCTGAGCCAAAAAACATCAGTCTCACTGGGCCGAGCCACAAACATGAATTGGACCATCATCAATTCTAATTCCAGTTCTCTGAAGTTTGAAATCATGTATAAAGATGGAGATGGCAAAAGGTGTGTCTCTATAATTATACCGCATAACTGTATCTTGCAATGATTGCTAGTTACTTTCATCCGTACAACCTGTACAAACAGAACAAGGATGTGTTTGTTAAGGGCTATGTGCATGAATACAAGGAAGCCACAAAACAGTAGGGGAGTCATGTATAGGAGGGGATGTCTGGACAATTGTGGTCATTGAAAGGCTGTTAAATTACTATCACATGCTTAAATGATGCTTTTTTGCTCTGACTTCCCTGCAACAATGCTTGCTTATGTTGAGATGACTCTGGTTAAAAAAGATTGAACTGCAAAGTAAATGTACTCCTGATTGTGATTTCACCATCTTTCCAGAGAAACAAAAGTGACCTTTACAAGAAACACAGATACTACTACTACATTTAAGTATGAAAGGGAAGATGACAAGACACTGCTTTATGTACGTGTATAAACTCCACAATATCTATCATATATGTTTGAGATGAAATGACCCTATGTACCTTTGTACACACTGTGTACCTTTCTTCTACGTAGCTGTGGAAGTATTCGTGTATGACACATTACAAACGTGTAAAACCCTATTTCATACTTTAATCGAATTTTCATCTTGTCTTCTTTCTATTACTGCTCTTCCTCCTTTACACGCAGTACTTTGAGGTAAATGGCAAAGGAGTAGCTCCATATGGAGGAGGTGGAAGTGGAAGTGGAAGTGGAGGAACCATAGCAGGTCCCATAGGTCTGGTAATAATTTTCCTGTAAGTGATCTCATTATTTAATGTGTGCACTTATAAAAGATAATACTCGGTGGAAACAGAAGTAAATTTGTGTGAAAGCTACATTCAAACCCTGATATTCAAGCAAGTGTGCTGAATACAAAAATATATGAAAAGGTGCCATCCCTACATAGAGAGTCTACTGACTCTCTGATTGGTCTTATTTATTGGTGTGACTTCTGTAGCTGTTTTGGCTCAAAATACAATTCAGGTATTCCTAGGAGCATACAGGTACTGGCAGCACTTTTAACCTCCTGGTATTACAGTTATGACATCAGTATGTCACACTGCATTTCAAGTTCATTAAAGGGGGTTCTTGTGTGGTAGTCCATCTGGTCCAAATAATGCTCAACAAGCCAATAGCAGTAACGTTGTAAAGGACCATGACATGAAGTCATTGTCTGCACTCATATCGATAGTGCATTGATGACGACTCCAAACGTCTCGTGTGCATTCCTAGGCCCAGGCCAATATATTATTATGAAACCTATGAAATGGGTTAATACTATTACAAACATGAGTATCAAACATTGCAATCAAGCAATTACTCTTTATTTTGGGTTGAGGGGCTATATAGACCACTGTATGGGTATAGAGTGGAAATGGATGTGACTTACTTGCAGAATCATGTCAAAGGCATTGCTCCACCACAGTTTTTCTTCACCTATTGCAGAGCTCTTGGTGCATTAATAGCATACTTTGTGATTGGAGGTATCTATATGTATGTTCAAAAAGGAGCACGAGGTTTGGAGGTGATCCCCAATTATTCATTTTGGAAGGATTTGCCTTTTCTTATTAAGGTGGGTGAAAAAAATTCATAATGCACAGTGGTAAATTAGATGTAGATACACACTAGTCCTCAATGCTTTACACAGTAATAATTTCTGGAGAGCATTGGCTCGATTGATGTTGAAATCAACTTCATAATAACAGACTTTTGTACAGTTTTGTTTCACACAACACTACTTATATCGTTATCTGTACCTGTAAATTAACTGAAATTACCTCACTCTTTTTCAGGATGGTTTCTTGTTTATGATTAGTCCTTGCTACAAGAGAGGTGAAAAGTACCAATCTCTCTAGTTATATTTCATGCACTGAAGAGTTGGTAGCGTAGCCATGAAGTGTACAAGTTATATATACATAGTGAAGAGTGTATTATACTGATGTATATATTGTGTTGATAAAACCTCAACAGGATGTGTGAATAAGTCTGTCAATGATGAATAGGAGTGCTTGTACTGTCATACCAAGTTTACGTACTACAGACGTGTTGGCAACATAGAGAGTCGGTAAGGGAGTCTACTAGCTCTCTGATAACCAAAAATAATATTAATTTCAGGTGTTTACTAAAGGACTCTATTCTGCACTTATGCAGTGCCTTTTGTCTCTAGTATAATGTCACCACTGGCAAGGGAACGGGATTTCCAACAGTTGACAGAACATTTGGTAAAAATAATGCTAACATCAGCTAGGATTCACAGGTTCTCAGCCATCCAAGCAACCATCAAAATTTAAGAAGATTGCAGTGCAGGAGAACTCTTGTTTCCTCCAATATGCCATTCCCACTATGTACAGTCTATAGTATACAATTTCAAGGACTTAGTCCTACAACCATGCACTAATCTGGGACCTCAGGTGTAGGAGCTAGAGGAAGGGGATCAACGATGGAAATGAGCACTGGCTGCATATAAAATGCCACGACAAAATCAAATGTGGTATATGGGTCTGAAAAGTATGTGCTGACAGTAAGAAAGTCAAGACAGTAATAGCCAATTACAAAACTTGGTGATTCACATACACGCTATTCAATGTAGCTGTAATTTATTATGCCAAATTTTGGCATGCTTGTAGTGACTCAGAGTAGATTTTGATGAAATATATGGTTATTTGTCGGCACAGCAATAACATAAGGATATTAGAAGAAGGTAGAGATGTTGCTGCTGTGTTCTTTGACTTGCGCAAAGCCTTCGAATCATTTCCACATAAAACTCTGATTGACAAACTTGAATGGACTGGAGTGAACCCCCATGTTTTTAGATGGATTACAGATTATCTCACCAACAGGGAGCAAAACGTAGTGGTAAATGGAGAGTGTTCCTCTTCTAAAACAGTTGTTTCAGGTGTACCACAGGGCTCGGTGCTCGGGCCACTGTTGTTTCTTATTTATGCGGATGACTTGGCATGCCTACCCCTGACTGATGGTAGTCAGTGTGTGCTATATGCTGGTGATCTCCTACTATTCCAACCAGTCAAAGATCAGGTGGATATCCAACATCTACAGAATGATGTAGCATCTGTAGAAAAATGGACACAAAGTAATCATCTGATGTTAAACACCTCTAAGTGCAAATCCATGATAGTTTTGAGGAAGAAGTCTCAATCCTACTCTTCCATATTGACCCTTGATGGCCTACATTTAGAGCAAGTTGAAAGCTTCAAGTAGTTGGGAAGTTGGGTGTGCTGCTTTCCAGTAACCTATATTTCTCACAACACATAGAGACTATTTGCACTAAAGCTAGAAAGATATATACTTGCATGGTCTCCTGTATAGAAAATTTTACAAGAACACCAGTAGTGAAGCCTTGTTGCAGCTGTATATCTCCCTTGTTAGACCACACCTTGAATATGCAAGTCCAGTATGGAACCCTTATCTGAAAAAGAACACTAAAACACAGTCTGAACTAAAAGTTCCCATTCTGATTTGCAATTACTGTGGAAAAACTGACAGAAAAACAGCATTTTAGTGTAATATCTTCTATTTTGGTAAAATTACTGCAAAATGTTCAAAATGGACAACAAATGTACCATTTTCCGAACAGTTGAATTATCAAATTTGTGAATTTTTAACTTCAATTCTTCCAAATTTGTGAATTTTTAACTTCCATTCTTCCAATTTTTTAAAGCAAATTGATTGTTCACAAATTTGTGAATTTATAAACTTCCATTCTTCCACTCATTTAAGTAAGAAATGATTGTTCACACATTTGTGATCTTTTTGTAAATAGCAAATATTTATCAAAATTTAAGTAAAACAGACTACAATTTAACCATTTCCTTTACTAGATTTTGGCTTAAAATGATAAAATTTTCAGCAAATGTTTTGTAAGTTCACAAAAAGTGAACGATATCAGCAAATCAGAATTGGAACTTTTATTTCAGAACATGTTTTAAACAACTTGAAGAGGTGGAGAATAAAAATGATCACTTGGCAATGGGACCTAGGCTACCAAGACCTCCTACAGCTAGTGGAACTCACACCACTACAGGATCATCAAGTCCAATCCAGCCTGTGCACTAGTTTGAAATTGTTCATGGTCTTTGCTATAGCCCTCCCAACTTTGTTACTCTGAGGCAAAACTTTTGTGAAAGAATGAACAGAATATTCCTGCCATATACACACGAACCAATGCATATAAATTTTCCTTTGTGCCACACACAGCCCAAGCATGGTATGAGTTGCCTGAGTCAGTAGTGACCTTATCACCGAACCATTTTAAACGTTGCATATAATTATTATGATTAAGTTATGCACTAGTGATATAATACTTTACATTTAGATTAGTAAGTGTGGGGTGTGCACTTGCATTAGGTTATTTCTATTGCATATCCTTTGCCTTTTGCATACATTGTTATAAAAAAAATTTAATTAATTAAAAAACTGACAGTTAATCTCAACCACATCGGGCTTTCGTTTCCGTGAGTTTATACTGTATATATACGTGTACCTATAGCCTCTAAGGACTATAACTAGCACTATAGCAAAGTATACCTGCGTATTGTATGAGGATTGGGGCAATTCAACTACCACTGTAGCTTTGCTGATGCATGGTACTCTGTGTTTATGCACGTGTGATTTGCACACACACACCCACCTCACACACACACACACACACACACACACACACACACACACACACACACACACACACACACACACACACACACACACACACACACACACACACACACACACACACACACACACAACACACACACACACACACACGCACACACACACGCGCTCGCGCGTGTGCAGGCTAAGTTCCTATGAGGTCGCTCTAGTGGCTAATTTAATTTCCTCGCAAAACGACAAAAAGGGTGGGGCACAGATTGTATGGAGGCACAATGTATGGCCATTCAGCCCTTTGATGCTATTGACTGCACCTGCATCAGAAGTGACCAGAGCTATATGGTCATTCCACCCTGGAACTCCAGGGTATAGCTGACTCAGAACTGCTCTCGCAGCATCAGTGTAAAATGATTGTGAGGAAATCGGAGACACGTGGTTTGAATTTCCTTCCTGTATACGTGGTGTCAGCGCTGGTGGCCCAAAGTACTGGTCAGATGGTCTGGTAGTTACCCCGTGCGCGCGCATGCGCAGCAGGGGTATAGTGTTCTGCTGTCAGTTTGTTTGTTTGAAAGTTTGTTTGTCCGCTCTTTTTGGGCCGTTTGCGCGTTTGAGGAAGGTTCAAGGGCTCGTTTAAATCCTGACAGATAGATCTCGTGAAAAAAGTTGCCTGTAAAGTGGCGTTTTCTCTAAAACTGCTTCGTTCGAGAGTTAGCAGCGTTAGAAACTCACCCGGCTGGCTCGAGTCCGCCATTTCGTTCACGCAATGTTTCGTATACCTCCGTTTCACGTTCGTGACGGTACGTAGAGTTGTGTGTAGTATGAAAAGCTCTCTTCTGATACAATGCCAACACCTATACTTTAGTACATCTGCACCACATGCACATGCAATGGCAACAGCTATAGATCTAGTTAGATAGCGCAGAGTCGTAACATTCTCTCACTGTATGTCTCGAGCCAACACGAAGTTAGTAGCCTATATCGTAGCCACCTACTTACCTACCCATGCTGTGCTTTAGCTACTTGTTCTTCGAACTGTCTATATATTCAAAATGTAATACAATGGCAACACCTATACTTCAGTGCATCTGCACCACACCTGTATTGTACATGCGCACGGGGTATGCGCTCTATGAACACTTGTTATATATTGGACTATGCCAAAGTATACTTGCCTGCATGGTGTCATTTGCAAAAATACTTCTTTTTCCTTATTCAGTGTTACAGCAACAATAAGTACGAGTTTTCATTCATGCCATGTAAGGCTGCTGTGTGTGAAGGCAGTACTGGTGAACCTAGCGTTGTAAGTTGTGCATGTACTGACGCTACAGAATATGTACTGTGGTATATATGCCTATTCATGACATTGTGCATGTTTAGCTGCAGGCATGTGCTAAAACCACATTCAAACACAAATGTACACATTAACTATTATATACTAGAGACGTACACAGAAAAGGACATTGTAGCAACATGCTGAGCTCTGTGTGGGTATGTTATTTCTCCCATAGGTTGTATCATGAATATAGAATGGTTTGCAAGTGTAACTTCGCTACTATTATTAAGCTTTCCTTTCACCAGTTTTATTCAATAGTCAATGGTGCCTAATGTAATATCCATGTTGGATCCATGATGAAGAGTTTTGTGTACACTGATATTGAAATGTAGGGTAAGCAGTGCAAATTTGTAAAGAAGGTTATGATTATACATGCAGCAATAAGTTAACCAATTCCCTAGATTTTTCACTGTGTACACATGCATAACTTCACAATTGTACACCCATACAATTTACTCGTGCTCTTCTGAGTCTTCTGAGTATATCTGCCAACATTCACCATAAAAGTTACGAGACACACAGTGATTGTATTAAAATTCTATTGCATTTCATCACATCTCTGCCTTGCATGTAGTGCAAAGTGTTGCATTGCTTCCTACATTCTTGTCCCTTTTGATATTGTTTCACCACTGTATATATAGCAATTCAATGGGAATAGATCAACCCTCACTCTATGCAGTATGCTGCTAAGGAGTATATTTGCTTTTGTATATATACTAAAGTACGCACAAGCAACTCTCTGTGCATGAGAACAACATCATGCAAATGCCACAAGGTAGAGTTGGAAATGGCCTCCAACAGTGATGCCAGTTATGAGTTAATCTTCAATAAATCAGCAGCTTAGCTGGTTTTTGTCTGCATACTTACTGTGGGGTATTAGCTAACTGTATCATTAATTTGGCATCCACAAAGGCTTAGCCCCTGACCACTCGGGAGTTTAAGAAGGCTGTCATATATGCAATACTTGAAAATAGGTGTGTCCCATCTAATACAAGTATGAAAAACATTTTCCAAAAATGTAGAAGGATGCAAGGATGGCAGTGCCAAAAACCACACAAACTAGATATATGGATGGCAGTGTGCAGAGGACTACACAAGTAACCCCATCCCTACATCTTTTTTTCATCTTTATATTCTGCACAAAGATGTTTCCAGTAATCTCACAGCAAACTTTAGATACACGTTCTATTCAAAAAAGAGATGTAGGGATGGGGTTACTTGTGTAGTCCTCTGCACACTGCCATCCATATATCTAGTTTGTGTGGTTTTTGGCACTGCCATCCTTACATCCTTCTACATTTTTGGAAAATGTTTTTCATACTTGTTTGCATGCATTTTTTGCTGTACTACAGTACCATACAGGAGGTTGTCCTTCTCTAAGTTAAGCACCAACACCTTCCTTCGTGCACGGAAAAATACGGCTGGCTTGCGAGGCTAAGTATGTTTCTTGGGATCATACTCGGAAGCGAAGCTCAGTAATGCAACTTTGATTCTTGGGGGCGCCGTATCGTTTGGTAGAGAGATGCATAACGCCGCTTAGCGCTCAAAGGGGCTTGAAAAGCCTAACACGAGCGTCCGCTAGTTATAAAGAACATTTTTGTATGTAAGTTTACACGCGCAAATGGTGCGTCGGTGCCATTCCTACACGAGCAGTTTACCGACTCTGAAACAACAGTGAAGTAAGCGTGAGTAGCTTTGCTTGGAGAAATAACTAGGGCGTGGCTTCGTGTGATTGCACGCGGCGGCGCGGCGAGGCCAGGCCTCACGTACTTGCAATTTGTGTCACATGACAATTATTAGAAAATGGCTTCCAAATATGGGCATGTTGTCCAGTGCGTCTAGTTTCTGCTTATTTGAGAAGATGCTAAGATGCCGTTAAGGCAGATCATACGCGGTAGTGATTACAGTTGATCTGTAAAGAACTACGGTGATTACTTCTGCCAGTTTCGAGAAAAGTCGTTTGAAAGAAATCTCTTAAGAAGAAGAAGAAGAAGAAGAAGAAGAAGAATCAGAAAGAAAAAGAAATCACCACTTCGCCCTGTTTCCTGGCAGTAAGTCTAGGGATGCTTTTTAGCTATCTGGGGGGTATCATTGGGTAGAGAAACGTCGGAATAGGATAGCTAGGTGTCCAGAAAGGCTTAGAACACGAGCGTTCGCGAATTAAGACGGATTTCCAATGTACGCACACTATGGGCGGACCGGCGCCATCCCTACATAGAGAGTCTACCGACTCTCTGATAAGTTTGAGGTGTTCATATGGTGCATGTGTGCAAGCAGTTTCAACTGAAAGAGTTGTATTCAGCATTTTTTGCCATTAAGCAGAGGATTTAGCACTTCAAGTGTCTATCTACATTCTTTACATATATTGTATGTTAAGTAATAATTTAATCAGCACTTACGTAAGTAACATAATGTTGATAGTAACCTCTTCTCTTTTCAGGAAAACAAAAATTACTTTTTCAAAGAGTCCACCAAGGCAACATTTACCTACGTAATGGAAGATTAATCAATTCTCACATATGTACGTATTTTGTGAAAAAGAAATTGCAAATCTTAGTTTATGGAAGTGAAGTCTGCATGGACTTGTAGAGCAGCTGCACTGGCATCATTTTCGTGATGTCAGTTTACTTCTGCAGGGCAAAGACATATGAGCTGTAAATGTAATTGGAGAAGAAATAGGTCTTGTGGGTTCAGAGTTTCCGCAAGCTCTGTTCACGACTCGGCACCATTTTACTTTCCTCTGAAGAGCTGAGGTGTAGCGGCAACATGGGAGCAAGTCTTTGTTAGACTGGCCTTGCACGTGCAATGTATACATTCCACCATGCCATTCTAATGCCATGGTCTCAGTGCTAAGTGACTGACTGCGTAGACATTTTTCATTCTTTCAACGTAGACCAAACAGCTTCCACATTGTCTCAAATACCCATCCATCCATGAAGAACTTGTACCCTTCCACACTCCTGGTGTTCAGCTGACTTCATGCAGTTACAAAGCTAGTAGTGTACTAGATTAGATAGTGGTATATAGAGATCAGAACACCTACCAGAGTATACAATAAAGCATACAAGCAATTCATGTGAAGTTCACTTGAAATTAAAATTTTGCCTCTGTCAGGACAGTGGATCTTGTTTCATCAGTGTGCATGGATATTCACCATCCAAACATATGCATAATATTATGTTGCTTCATAGAAACACTGTCCAGTGAATAGCTTTTAATTAATTACTTCCATGTTTCATCTGCAGTATAGGAGGTGCAATGAACATTCAAACAGCTGTACTACACAATCACAACATTGCTTTATCTCCCCACAACGTATAATGAGGGTTTGGAGTCACCACCCTCATGTTGTGCTTATGGAACTGAAGTGAGAAGAGAGTCAACAGAGGATTGTTAATGCATGTGACAAGGGGTGTGACTAAATGCTCTAAGCATAAAGTCTATATGTTCTAACATTTGGTGTGCACAATATGTGGACATGTATGTGCATGTATTTGAATGTAGAACATGCACACGTACTGTGAATGGTATATACATATTGTGAATGGTACTGCATGGACATGTCTACTCTGTTGGAGTGTGTACCTGTTGTCAATAGGCAGGTGTGGGGCAGCTTCATTTAGAGAAGTTAGAAAGAGAAAACAAGTGAGGAAGGGGTAGGTGAAATAGGAGAAGAGAGAAGATGAGCCATATAACTTTCCATGGCAGCAGAAAGTGACGGTGTGTCCTGGGCATATCAGTTGTCCACATCTCATTCTTATAAAACAGCACTTAGCTGCAGAGGAGACTGAGAGGATACCCGCCCAAGTCACAGGAGAGGGTCGAAGTTGGGAGCGCTGATGAGGAGGTTGGGAGCACTGATGAGGAGGCTTCGCCCCCACCTGGCTCCACCAGGGTTGACTGTAATCACTACTGTAGTATTTCCCAAAATTTTTGCACTGAAAAATAGGACTGTTCTTTAGCAAAAATGTTTGTTATGTGGGTTGCATATCTACAGCTTGCAGAAACTAATTGACTTCTAACTAATTACTTCCATGTTTCATCTGCAGTATAGGAGGTGCAAAGAGCATTCAAACGGCTGTACTACACAATCACAATGTTGCCTTATCCTGTGGCTCAGATAAAGTTTGTAGTAGTTAAGAGTACAATTTACATGGCCCCCCAACGTTTGTGAGTACTGGATAGTGAAAATTGTGAACATTATGATTTATGTAAACTTTCGTTTTGCATGTATACCTTGGGTAGCTCTTGATAAACAGGCAGTTTCAGTATATAGCTTCCATTATTGTGCAGAATAGCAGTGAGAACTGAAGCTAGCAATGAGTCGGGCCTTACCTTTATGTCTGTTTCTGCTAGTGGCAGTCAGCTCTGCAGTCAGCCATTGCCCCACTTGGTTCAAAAAGAGTGCTAATGGATCCTGTGAATGTGGTGATGAACTTGGAGGACAGATCAGGTGTGATAAAGAAAACCAGAGGGTATCAATTGCTATGAACTTCTGTATGACTTATGATAACGTATCTCAAGAGCTGCAAATGGGATATTGTGGCTATCTATACACACCAAATCTCACCAGTTACCAAGAGAGTATCCGAGCATTTACTACCCTGCCTAGGAGACCTAAAGAACTGAATAAAGCATGTGAGGACCATCACCTGCAAGGCTTGCTGTGTGGCCAGTGTGAGAATGGACATGGTGTAGCCATCAATTCTTTGATAAGTCAGTGCACCAAGTGCAGCAGCCTATTTGCTGCTGGTGTGTCTGTACTGCTGATAATGTTTCCCATAACCATATTCTTTGTCCTTGTCATCACATTTCGTCTAAACTTTGCATCTGGGAAAGCTCTGGGGTATGTATTATTTTGTCAGGGCTATGTGGTAGTTGCAAAAATATACAGTGGATTCTATTACTCCATGTATGATAGCATGGGTACTTGTGGCAGGTTTGCTTTGCATTTTTCACTCTCATTTTCAGAGGTTTGGTGGTATTTTCAAACTTTTATATATATTTTTAAACCTCTGTGTTTTCACGAAGGAATGACGAGTCTGCAAGTAGTTCTGTTACAGTACATTTATGTTATATACCCACTTCTGCTGATTTTTGTATCCTGGATGTGCATTGAACTGCGTTCACGAAACTTCAGAGTGGCAGTTTACCTCTGGAAGCCTTTCCACAGATGCTTTGTAAAAATGAGGAGGAAATGGAGCGTTAGTGACTCCATTGTTCATGCATATGCAACATTCTTTTTTCTTTCATTTTGGGGCCTCTGCTTTACGTCAGCTAGTCTGACCTTTTCAACTCCTGTGTGGAATATGAATGGGACCATCACAAGTACTGTTCTGGTCCTTGATCCAACTATAAGGAGTCTCAGTTCAGAGCACCTCCCATATGTAGTCACAGCAACAGTACTACTGTTCTTCCTTGGCTTGTGCCCTACAATATTTTTATGTCTATACCGCAGTAGAATCTTCACTAAGTGCTGCCTATTAGGTTCAAGAACACAACTAGTCGTCAACACATTTGTGGAAACCTTTGAAAGCTGCTACAAGGATGGAATGAACAAAACATTTGATTTCAGATTCCTGTCATCAGCACCAATGTGGTTGATTTTACTTATAGTACCAATGGGTAACTTATATACCCATAATACATTTGAGTGGCATGTATACATTCATGCATCCTTTGGTTTTTCATTCTTATGTCTTTCTGGTGTTATTGCATGCATTAGGCCTTTCAAAACATTGTACATGAACTTTTCTCTCACATTTCACTTTGCAATTATTGGTTTTTTATCAGGAATTGTTGTTATTTGGTTGGATGGTCATATCATGACTGACCGTTCACTTGCAATAGTATTTACATCACTGGCTACATTACCACACATATTAGCCCTATCTACTCTAGGATACCACATGCTGGGACATATACACTTAGTGAGAACAAAATTTTGCAACATTATCTCGGCTGTATTTCATCGACAACCCAAAGGTATAACTGAGTCACTACCAGATAGACTGCAGAATTCCACATTGTATCGAACACTTCCTAACTTGCCATAAGAATGTCAGTATGCAGCTCATGAGTCATTACTGTAATGAACCACATACTTTTTGTAATAATATTTTTTTGTAATATCATAGTTCTTTTTGTATTTGGTACATTCACTTACTAACACAAATAATACCACCTGTAAATGCAATACTCACAGTACCCTTGGTATATACTGGTAGTTTTTCTGTGCATGTTGAAAGCTTTGCCTACCTTCATGTAGCTTAATGCCTTCTGTATATATGATGCCAAAACTGCTGAAGAGATGCACCTCCTGTTGAGGTAGACATCAGACATAAAGGATGGAACTGCATATATGTTCATGCATGCTATTGTCATCTTGCTCACTCAACAACCACGGATGCTTCTTTTTGGCCAATATTCTGTTCGCAAATTGATTCCAGCCATGCAGTATAGTTAAATTATACTTGTGGTGCTGACTCTACTGTGAGTGTATAACTAAAGAACATCAAGAAACGTGTGAGGTAGATAGAGGGTCCAGTGTATAGCTAATTTATCTTGGGAACTGTTGTCTAGACAGTTCCCAACTTCCCAAGATAAATGAGCTATACACTGGACTCTGTACTCAATACAATGAAGAAAAAATGCTTATGCAAATTGTGTGTTATAGGTAGTCCTATGTTCACAACAAAAATCTCCTCCGCTACACTTTGAGACAGGCCAAGCACTTTCTTCATACCTGCATGTTGCCACAGTGTGACAGTTTAGAGTATCAGACAGGTGTCTTCAAAACATTTGTTGAAGATCATTCACTTGTACTCACAACACTCATCTCACTCCTAAAATTCTATTGAATGTTATGGTAAAACCTGGTGGTGTCCCAGACACTATTTGTACACATGTCCATTGTAACAGTAATAGTGTACATATCCTATGCAATGGTTTAATGTCCTTGCTTTTTGGGACTTTATGAATTTTTTGGAAAACACCTTATGTTTACACAAGCAGGCTTTCCAGCTACAAATTGTGGTTGAACAAGTGAATATCATTAGTTTGTTCAAAAATGAACAGAGATGTAGGAATGGCAGTGGCGAACTATGGCAACTTCTCAAGCAATGCAGAGATAGACCCCACTTCTACACTTTTGTGTGTAGATGAAACAAGCATATCACAGGAAATGGTTGCAGTAGTCAATCAGGGGTGGAAATATCAAGGGGAGGGGGAGGGGTGAACGTGAACTTGAGCACAAGCAGTTGTGAGTTTGGAAAAAGTTTTTGTATGTAGCTACATGCATTGGGTGTGTTGTCACAATCCCTACAAAGAGAGTTTACCCACTCCCTGATAATAAGGACTCTGAGAAATAGGTTTTCCCCCACACCTTGTGTCAGAATCTGTCTCAGAGGACCAATAACTCCGGGAGGAGCATGCCCATAAACATCCCAGCATTGCACAATTCCACATAATACTCAAGTCACTATACCCCCTCCCTCCCTCCCTCTCTCCCTCTCTCTCATACCTCTGTCCCTCCCTTACCCCCTCCCTCAATGAGACCAAAGAGAGTGGCACATATTACAGAGTCTACTTCAGTTCCAGTGCAGAGTGCCAGCTAGAGAGACAAGAGCACATGACACTTCAACTCACATGTTCCAAGGGCGAATGCTGCCAAACTTTGAGTGGCTTGTTGCATGATATTATGTTGGTGATTTGAAAGTTATTGAAGGGTGTAACAAGAAGTGGCCTGTGTCCGCATCCTGGCATGCATGGTTTTGACCAGTGGTTAGTAACTCATCTCATGTCTTGTCATCTCTAGATGTGCTCAATTGTGCATATTGTGATGAAATCAGCCCTAAATTAACTCTTAAAGCACTATGCACTTCCTTTATATCAACCTCTGTATCACCTTTTCTCCTTGAGTTTATGTCAACACTATGTGCCTCGTGAGTGGAGTAAGCACTTAATATTATTTAAATCTGGCAATAAAAATGATGAAAAGAACTAGGCCCATATTAGTAGGGTAGTAGGATTGTAGACAGTCTCCTAGAGAAGATTGTCTACAATGGCATTACAATGGCATGATAGACTTTGTGAGAAGTTCAGTGTCAACAGTCCAATTTGGTTTCCTAAGGGGACATTCCACCTTACAACAGTTACTTTTTCTCTCATTAATAATCCAACAAATCTAATGTGGTTTACTTGGACTTCAGAAAAGCCTTTGATTCAGTTGCCCACAATGAGCTCCTATGCAAATTTTGGCATTTTGGAATCACTGGCAGTCTGTGGGAATGGTTTTTGAGCCTACCTGGCAGATAGAACTCAGTATGTGGCAGTTGGCTAGTCAGTGTCTGTTACTTTGTCTGTAATTTCAGGCGTACCTCAAGGCAGTATATACTTGGTCCACTATTGTTCTTGATAATTTTTATCAATGATCTCCCAGATTTGTCAAGTGTTCACTTTATCTTTCATTTGCTCACTCCAAACTTCACCACTGTGGCACCCTCATCTTTTAACAGACATTAAAAGCTTAGAAACCGTTCAAAGGAGAGCAACAAAGTTCATTATGGATGATGCATCAATGAATTATCATGATTGTCTGCTAATTAAGTCTTAACATGCTACCCCTTATGATGGAGCTTGAGATTGCTGATATCTTATTCTTACAGCAATAATAATGATATAATAACAATAATAACTGACAGAGACTCACCCTCAGTAGCACCTAACTGTCTATGCTCTAAACACTTCAGTTGCACTCTTGAGAAGAGATCGTACAAATCCTGCAGAGATTATCACTACATGTATATGGAGTCAGAAACGCTGCAGGCCTACAATGACTTTGTAACTGGAGCCTCGTGGACATGTTTGAGAAAATCCTACAAGAATCGCATTTTGGTGAAAAGCCTTTTTTGTCGTACTTGCATTTCATGATGTGCATCGTGTGTACTATGCTCTTGATCCCTACTACACTATGTACAGAAAACAAGATTACTCAGAAGATGTTACCCATTACTATGGAGCTATATCGCAACTGGACCAAGCAATAGTGAGAATCAGAGGTTTACTGGAAACATACCGGTATGGCATTAAGTGCTTGTCGTTGATCCTCCACAAGATTGACCAATAGACTGCTTCTATCCTGCCATTTCTCAAAGAACATGTCAATCATCACAATAGCTCAATTGCATTTACCTTTCACGTTACAAAGGGAGATTTAAACTCACATTTCTATGGTGCGGTATTACGAGATTCACAAAAACTTGTTGTTGAGTACGATAAAGGCAATATACAAAGTGACAATTTTGTAGCTGATCCAAAAGAAAAAACAAGTATGAAAAACATTCTCCAAAAATGTATATATGGATGTAGGGATGGCAGTGCCAAAAACCACACAAACTAGATATATGGATGGCAGTGTGCAGGCAACATAAATGACTACACAAGTAACCCCATCCCTACATCATTTTTCATTTTTGTTATTTGCCCAAAGCAGTTTCCAGTACTCTGACAACAAATCTTAGATACATGTTCTATTTTTAAAAATGATGTAGGGATGGGGTTACTTGTGTAGTCATCTGTGTTGCCTGCACATCCATATATCTAGTTTATGTGGTTTTTGGCACTGCCATCCCTACATCCATATATGCATTTTTGGAGAATGTTTTTCATACTTGTTTGTGTGCCTTTTTGTTGTACCACACTACCATACAAGAGGTTGTCTCTCTCTAAGTTCAGCACCAACACCTTTACTAACTTCAAAATACATATCCTAGACAAGACAAGGCACGACACTAGACTATAGCCCAATTGAGTGGACCTAAACCAACAATGCTTGCATCATCTGTGCAGTCTGTTGTAGCATGTAATGTAACTGCGCCGATGGTCTACACTTTAGTGCTTTTCATTTCACCAGTTTCTGACTACAGTTTCCTTTTCACCTATTCTTAACACTAATCTCCTCAATGTGAAATGTAAAGTGCATATAGTGAAAATGGTTAATGCCGAGTGACATGGGCAATCCCTATATATACAGAGTGCTACCGCACTTCGTGATAATGCTTCTAACTTTCGAACGAAGCAGTTAGAGATAACGCCTTTTCAAAAATGTGCCGCTCAAGCCGCTAGTGCCTTCCGTTAGACGTGTACTAGCGCCAGTCCACAGATTAGCTCCCGCGGACAAACACAAACGGAGGTAGTAATACCTGGCGAATGCGCGCCGAGGGTAACTACCGTAACCCTCGCTGCGCATGCACGCAGAGGGTTAGTTGCCGCATCTTTGTTCGTACTACATCTGCAAGAATGCGTAAGAAGCAGGGGGGCTGGGGGGGCTACAGCCCCCCATGTGTGTGTAAAGGCCACACCCCCAGTTACTGCACTAGTAATAGATACTGTCATGCATGCTGCTATAGATATTCGCTGCTTTAGCTGAAACTTTTAGTAGCTGTAGCTGTCTAGTTTACTTTCATAATATGGGTTTGTCTCAGAATGCACTAGAACTGATTTCAGAGCGTGCACATTGAAGTGATTTCCAGAGGAGACATGCCCCCAGGTACAGGTTGGGCCGCCCACAAGGTCAGCCCCCCATCGAAAGCATCTTCTTACGCCCCTGATCTGACACACTATATACCGTAGATCAGGAAATTATCAGCGGTGGAAACTTTCGTCTGTTAAATATTTTCGCGTTAATTTACTTTGGTCGCTCCATGCAGCACACCGACGAAATGACGAAATTTTAAACGCGACAAAATTATATTTAAGGCGGCGTTTTACGGACTTTGTACACTTGCGTACACGGATTGAGTCTCATCTAAGATCAGGTAAAGAACGGATTGGTTTCATATACCTCAACAAAACCATTTCTGCACACGTGTACACGCTGAAGTGTTTCACGATCTACGTGGAAAACATTTCGCGTGTATTACGTGGAAATATTTCGCGCGTTCAATTTTTGTCGTTAGAGACACAGACGAAAATATTTTAACAATGACCGATCTACGGTACAATGTGTAAGATATTGCTAAAGTGCTTGATCTTAGTGTGGCTGTCTACTGTCGCGGCCGACTCTCGCCCTTCGTCCAGCTAGCAAACTCGAGGAAGTCAGTCATCGTCTCTGTCTCCGTGTCCGTCCGTTCGCGTGGGTTTCTACTGTCCTGTCGTCTCCCATGGTGGACCTATTAACGCATGCTGCACGTGCGAAGTGAGTCCTGTGTTGTTGTTTGGATGGCTATGTCTCAGACGGGTTCGTTGTTATTGCCTAGAATTGAGAGTGATCGCAATGGTTCATATATCTCAGTTGAGTGTGGCAGTGTGAGTGGTCAGTTGTATATTGATCGGTTGCCTAAGGAGTGGGCTAAGCGTGTTGGTCAGTGTGTTTTGAGTGCTTCTAAATGGATTACACCTTTAGAGTTTGAAAGATTGGGTGGAAAGTCTGCAAAGAAGTGGAAGTCTTCACTCTTTCATGGTGGTCGCCCTCTTAGTGACTACAACCTTGTGTGTACTTCTGCTGAGACACCCTCAGCACCTATCACATCAGATGTTGCTATGCAGGCTGAGAGTACAATGTTGATTGTTGTAGTTTTGGCCTTTATCAAGGCATTCCGTTTACGAGGTGACAAGACCAGCCTATCTTCCATTGTGGCGGAGAGGTTTGATCAGTCTGCCGTTGAGCATTCCAAAAGGTTGCTCTGGGAGTCGTGCAAGGAAGAACTGAAGGGTGCTGGCCTTGTGTATCATCAGAGGCGTGGCTCTGATAAAAGGGAGCAGATAGATGCAGATCTAGAAGATATTTTGGCTGCTTTTGATGCATTAGATGTAAAGAGCTCAGTCCCTCCTATTTATTGTGAAGCCACAGAGCTCCCTAAGATACCATCCCTGAGTCTTGACCCTGTGTCAGAGCAGGTACAGGACAACACAAGGTCACTGCTTGATCTCACCTCTGCTGTTACGGACCTTGAGAAGAAGTTGTCCACCTTTCTTACATCTGGAGGTACTACATCAGAAGCCTCCAATGCTGTAGGTCCACCTGTGTGCACAAATTTATAAGGCTAGCCAGCCTAGGGGGCAGGCCTCAGGCTCACGTGCATATGGAAGGCAAGAAATGCATGGTGTTATATTTAAATCTACTAGGCATGAATGCTCTGTTTTTGTGAACCTAAGGCCACTCCTGCTCCGTATCCGTAGCAGACACCAGTTTTCCTCGCCGGAAAAAACCAGGCTCCCACTGTGGGATTCGAACCCACGTTCATCCGTTTACCAGACGGAACGCATAACCACTCTGCCAAGGAGGAGGCCTGAGGGTAGAGTTCGAATTCCTGTGTCTGCTTTGGAGACCAAGCCGAAGCTTGGTACTTATTAGCGGCAGGATAAGGGGAAGCACATATTTACAAGGCTAGCCAGCCTAGGGGGCGGATCTCAGGCTCACGTGCATATGGAAGGCAAGAAATACAGGGTGTTATATCTAGTGCGTGTACATAGGAAAGCCTTCTTAACTTGCGAACGCTCGCGTTCTAAGCCTTTCTGGGCCCCTAGCTATTCTATTCCTGTGGTTCTCTACCCAACAATACCCCTCAAGTAGCTAAAATGCATCTCTTGACTTACTACCAGAAAACTCTCCAAAGGTCGTTTTGTCTTTCTTCCTATTCTTCTTCTTCTTAAGGCAGGACGACCCTAAGACATGATTTTGCCTGATTTATGTTTTATTGTATTCTCCTAATGATGCCTGTTAGCGAAATAACGTAGTTTTGCGTGATATGTCGGTTCATAGAATTATAAATTTACGCAATATGCATATCGCTAATTATAGAAAAAGAAATTCGCCAATAACGGCTAATGCTGCAGAGACGAAACTTCGGTGGATGATTACTAAGCATGTTGGCTATCTACGTTTGCTTTAAAAATCCGTGCTAAATCTTTCTTTCTAGACATATAATCATTTTCTTCGTGCTGCAGAATTTAGAAAAACGGTAGCAAATTCTGCCATAAAGTAGCAAGCCAAGCCTCGAGCAACCCATTGCGCATAAACTAGTTCACTCCACTTTGGCGAGCATCCACCTCTTCACCGGTTGGATACTCCCCCTAAATTTAAAACAGGATTCGGAATCGTTTGTCAGTACCACGTTGGTTTTCCGTATATTGTCCGGACAACTTTGAATTTTAGTTATGACGTAATACAAGACACAGCGCTGCACGTCCAACGGTAGCGGGAAATATGAATTTTTTCCCAGCGAATTTGCAACCGCGCCAAAGAATTGCTGTCGTTTTAGCGTTGGTAAAAGTAGGGGGAAAGCGACGGTAGAGTAATTGACGAAGAACGCAATCATGACTCGCCCTCCCTTAAGAGATTTGTTTAGACTAACGTACCTCAAAACTGGCTGAAGTAATCATCGTAGTTCTTTCACGGATCCACTGTAATCACTACCAAGTACGATCTGCGCTAATAAAACTCTTAGTACCTTTCCAAATGGGCAGAAACTAGAAGTCTCGGACAACTTCCCATATTTGGAAACCATTTTGTAATAGTTATCGTCACGTGGCGCAAACGGTTAGCACGTGAGGGCGGGCCTCACGAAGCCACGCCTATTAATTTTAGGTTGCAATGGCCGTTGTAGTCGCTGAAAGTGGCGTTTTCGAGCAGCGTCTTACTTCACTATACTATTAATGTAGCGGGTATGAGTTGGCCAGTTAGATACGGTGAGGTAGCTACTCTAGCTCAGGAATTTTTAGAGGGTCTCAGCCCCCCAACTATTATTATTATTATTATTATTATTATTATGCTTTACAGTGCAGGATACACAATAAATGAATACATGTACAGGTGATACAAAGACAGCTGCACTGATGGTCCATTAATCCAGTTGATTAATGGCCAGTGTTATGTAGTGTACTAAAATTAGTGATGATAGGGGATGAGGAATATCTGCTACATGGACATATAAAGTGGTAAGTACAAGGATTGTCAGGATGAAAATTATGAACAAAATGGTCCCAGAAAAAAAGTCTCAGGAGTTTTTTAATGGAAGAGACAGAGAGGCTCAAGTCTATGATGGGTAAGGAGTTCCAGAGCCTTGGTAGTCGATTGAAGAAAAAATGGCGAGATAAATTAGATGGTGACTTTGGATGTTGCAGTTTAAGAGCATAAGAGGACCTTGTGGTGCTACTACAGAATATAACATGGTTCCGAATATTGAATGAGGCAGTTGGGTTCTTTAGAGAGCTCACAAAGAAAATAATGTCATTGAGTTCAAATTGCATCATTGAGGCTAGTCAGATGACTCTTGTAGTCTGATCCATAATCATCAAGGATGAACTTTGTGGCTCGTCTCTGCACCCTCTCAATGACTTTTATATCCTTAATAAATTGAGGTCTCCAAACAGGAGAGCAGTACATCAGTCGTGAACGAACCAGTAGAAGGTATAGAGTTCTCTTGTTTTGAGGGAAATGAGTGGCGATAAAAGTGCGTCGAATGAGACTTAAGATTATGTATGCATTAGACAGTAAATGCTTGTAGTGTTCATTCCAGCTCAGGTTGCTCGTTAGAATGACCCCAAGATCACGATATAAGTGTAAGATATAAGTCGCTGAAAGTGGCGTGTTCGAGCAGCGTCTTACTTCACTATACTATTAATGTAGCGGGTATGAGTTGGCCAGTTAGATACGGTGAGGTAGCTACTCTAGCTCAGGAATTTTCAGAGGGTCTCAGCCCCCCAACTCCAGAAGTGATGGTGTTCCAGCCCCTCCCCCTCAGTTCCTGACGGGTAACAACGGCTGTTATGATCACCGATTTGTTTGCTCGACTCTGAAAGAAGCATCAGTGGCAAGAAAAATATAATTTTTCATGTTACCCTTGGGCAAAAAAAGGTTGCAAACAAGTATAAAAACATTTTCAAAAAATGTAGAGGGATGTAGGGATGGCAGTGCCAAAAACTACAGAAACTAGGTGTAGGGATGGCAGTGGGCAGGCAAGACATGTTATACAAAGACTACACAAGTAACCCCATCCCTACATCTTTTTTTTTTCTAGCTCAGAATTGCTCTTCCCAGTAATCTTGTAGCATAACTCGCAGAATGATTTCAGGTATAAAAAAAAGATGTAGGGATAGGGTTACTTGTGTAGTCTTTGTATAACATGTCTTGCCTGCCCACTGCCATCCCTACACCTAGTTTCTGTAGTTTTTGGCACTGCCATCCCTACATCCCTCTACATTTTTTGAAAAAGTTTTTATACTTTATATATATATATATCCATTCCGCGGTTAAAACTAACCATCCCTCCTATCATGTTAAGGGAGAGCTATACGTATGATATGCATATGCAGCAGGCGGTATGTTCAGCACTGGACATTTGAATAATAAGTACCTCACATCAAAGTATACATAAAGGCACAATAATTATCTAAAACCTTCTATGACAGTTACATTTACTATCAACCACCTTTGATGGCCTTCTATCATGTATGGATATGCAACCTATGTCTGTAGCACTTTTGTTTACCGACCTAAGAAAGTCTTTTAGCTCTTGTTTCAACACTTGTACAAGGTCAGTGTGCTGGTCAGATATATCAGTTGTTTCTTTAGGATCAGCTACCACATCATAAAGATTGACACTCTGTATGTTTCCTTTATTGTACTTAACAACAAGTTTTTGTGAATCTCGTAATACTGCACCATTGAAAGATGAGTTTAAATCTCCCTTTTTAATGTGAAAGGCAAAAGCAATTGAGCTATTGCGATGATTGACATCTCCTTTGAGAAATGGCAGAATAGAGATACCGTCTATTGGTCGATCTTGAGGAGGATCAATGCCAAGGATATCACACACAGTTGGTAGCAGGTCATTTGTCACCACAGGATAATCGGACTTTCGATTGGCTTTAATCACTGCTGGCCATTCTAATATTGCAGGCACTCGAATACCACCTTCAAACACTGTCCCTTTCTCTCCTCTCAAACCAGCTGTAGAGCCTGGAGTGCCTTTCTGTGGGCCATTGTCACTTGAGAACCACACAAATGTGTTGTTCTTAATGCCATATGTTTCCAGTAAACCTCTGACTCTCCCTATTGCTTGGTCCAGTTGCGATATAGCTCCATAGTAATGGGTAACATCTCCTGAGTAACCTTGTTTTCTGTACATAGTGTAGTAGGGATCAAGAGCATAGTACCGGTGATGCACGTCATGAAATGCAAGTATAACAAAAAAGGGATTTTCACTAGAATGCGATTCTTGAAGATATTTCTCAAACATGTCCACAATAAAATCTGAATCTCCAATTATGGAGTCGTGGTAGGCTTGCAATTTATCGGACTTTTTATCCATGAAGTGATAGGCTTTGCAGGCGTCTTGTCCATAGAATCTCTTCTGAACAGTGCAACTGAAGTGTTTTGAGCATCGGCAGTTTGGTGCCACTGAGGATGTGTCTCTTTCAGTTACTAACCACTGGTCAAAACCATGCATGCCAGGATGGGACACAGGCCACTTCTTGTTACCCCCTTCAATAACTTTCAAATCACCAACATGCCATTTCCCAAATATGGCAGTTTTGTAGCCTTCGTTCTTCAGAAGTTCAGGCAATGTTACTTCAGAGGTAGGTAGGGGCATAGAACAGGGGCATTCGCCATCATTACATGGATTACCCAGATCTGCGTGCCAGATACAGTATCGATTGTGGTTACGTCCTGTCAATAGAGTGCCTCTGGTTGGTGAGCAAACAGGACCTCCCGAATAAAACCTCGTTAGGAGGACACTGTTTGGTCCTTGGGCCATTTGGTTGAGATTTGGTGTCTTAGCCTTTCCTCCATTATACTCCACATCACCATAGCCCAGGTCATCAGCCAATAAGTACAGAATATTTGGATGTTGCAATGGATTCTTGTGTCTGTTAAGTTGTGAATTTTTGTCCTCTATAGGAAATCTAAATTGTTTCTTCACATTAGCTGATGTCATACTTGTGTTTGAAATCTTGTCTTTCTTACTGTCTACTCTTTTCATTGAAGTAATGCCATTGATATCTCCTAGTGTGCTGTACAATACAGATACTAAGATACTCACTACCACTGCCGCTACTACTATTGCCACTCTGAAATCTCCCACTTTCATAGTTTGGTGAGGAGACACACCTGTAGCTGTAGTACAGAAGGAAGGAACAATGGTAGGAAGTGATCTCTACATAAGCAGGGTACACATACACAAACACAGCCTTGCTGTGGGCCATGTATAAGCACAAGACATACATGCCCACTGCAAAAATTCCATGGTTATTTTAACCTTGGTTTTCTCAGTTGCACATTTGTTTAACACTTGACACTGTGCAAATATGCAGGAAATTCATCTTAAGACGTGTGGGAGGATTGAGAAACTAAATGACAGGTTTTAGTTCATTAAGCATGACATACAATGTACATGTAACTGTAAGCATACATTATGGACTGTAGCTACAGTGTCTGGCCAGGCCTTGCGAGAGCTCAGTATGTAGAACAGCTACACTTAGTGAGACTAGAAGACTTTGATAATACTTACAGCGAGATTAGCTTTGTGGCCTGCTGTCAAGTGTGTCCAATTTTGGGTGTATACAGTACTTCATTAAGTCTGTACACACATACACACAGCTAACAGCACGAAAGCAACTGGATGCTTTGAACTTTTTAAAAAGCATTATACACAATGCGTTCATATCTTTGACTATTAAACGGTCACTACAAATGCGAGTACTCTCCATTTAGTCTTGCATATCATTTCATTTTTGCATGGACTCTATTTGCCTTACATTTTCACTACATTTCACGTCTGTAGTTATTCTGATGTCATATTGTTTGGGTTGAAGTTGTCACCACACTAGTAGTGGTATGTTGTTCAACTTCTTTTTAATTAAGTTGTGAGAAATCATATTATATGTTTGACAAAACACCACAATTTTTGGATAAGTAGTATGTTGTGCTGCAAGTTGTGTGCTGATCATTGAACTAAATTCTAGAAACATGTTTGAAAGATGTAGGGACAGCTGTGCCAAAAACCACAGAAACTAGGTGTAGGGATGGCAGTGTGCAGGCAAGACATGTTATACAAAGACTACACAAGTAACCCCATCCCTACATCATTTTTTATACCTGATATGATTTTGCTGGCTATGCATGCCATTAGGTATTGAGAACAACAGTTTGAAGCAAAAAATGTAGGGATGGGGTCACTTGTGTAGTCTTTGTATAACAACATGTCTTGCCTGCACATCCCTACACCTAGTTTCTGTGGTTTTTGGCACAGCCATCCCTACATCTTTCAACATTTAAAAAAATGTTTTTAATACTTGTTTGTATCCTTTTTCCTGGCAATAGTTCACTAAAATGTATTCTGTTCTTGCAAGCTTCTTTCAGAATCCCTCGAACAAATCATAACAGCCACTGCTACCCATCAGGAACAGAGTAGAAAGGGGCTTAACTGGAAGGAGCTTGACCACCATCACGCCATTTTGAAGTTGGGGGGCTGAGCCCCTCCAAAAAGTCCTGAGCTAGAGTGACTACTTCACTACATGTGTCTAACTGGCTAACTCATACCCGCTACATTAACGTTTTTGTACAATAGAAAGACGCTGCTCAAACCTCTCTCAAATCAGCGACAACGCCAGCCTAAAATTAATAGGCGTGGCTTCGCGAGGCCGTTCTTGCTAGGTGCAGAGAAAAAGCCGCACCCGAAATTACAGGTCCAACCCTTACGTCACTGTGGTGCTGTAATTCAAGGGAAGGAATGTTGTGAAGACGAAGAGGAATACAATTGACCTTATGCAGTGAAATGAATACACTAAGTCTCTTGAACAGAGATCCAGTTACAGTGACAGTTGAATAATCACTGACCAGGTGAAAAAGGCGTCCAGTGTGAGAGTAGAACCAAGGTGTGGTGACAGTAAGCAAGAACTCGATGCTACACTCTTAGCATGCTAGCAGCCCTTGGGAGTAGGCTGGACCCTGCCATGTTTACCGTCTCTTTCGATACTCTTAGCCATCCTCATCCTTTAGTACATGAAATAATATGTGCATAGCACACCAGCTAGAAAGAGTCAAAGAAAGTTAAAAGAAAGGTGAATTAAGGCCATAACCCCCTATACGTATACATGTAACACAATGAGCACAAGACACCTGGATGCCCAGCCTTGAGAACTGGGGCGGTGGGTTGAAGATCTTTTATGGCGCCAACTCTTCCCATACACCCAAGTGTTGTCTTGAACTCACATATACACAGACACAGACATTAACAACAAAAACAGCCTCAAGGCTTAGAAAAATAGCTCAGAGCAATTTATCACACCACAGCCTCTAGGCTTAGAAAATAACTTTGACATACAGTAGCCTCTAAGCTTAGAAAAATCTAAATTGGAAAACAACTAGAACAGCCTCAAGGCTTAGAAAAATAAATTTAACACACCAGCGTATACTGCGCATTGCGCAGCATTGCGCGATATCACGTGACCCTCGATGGGCTAGTATAGTACAGTACTAGTACTTGACTTGCTTACTACGTAATTTTCATTACTGCGCTTGCGTTGTTTGTGCTAGAACGGCAGTTACTACACAGGAGGTTGGAAGCGGCGACGAAATCATGTGACTTAAATCCCACACATAAACAATTACTATACCGTCAATGAGCATATTTAGCATATATACCAGCCGAGTTGGTAGGTTTGTGAAAGCGCTCCTGTAGCTATGCGTGTCAGGCAGGTATCGTCGCTATCTTCTACACTGGCCCTAGGCGCTACCTGTTTACATTGCTGAAGCTCTGTCGTGCGTTGTGCCGTAACTCGCCAATTACCCAGGGGTTGGAAGGGGTTGATGGCCTGAAAGCATTTTTCGTAGTATGGTACAGTCTGCTTCCCTTTCGTCACCCTGAAATAATGTCAAACTCTTCTCAATGGGCATAATGTACACGGCTTGGGCGATCACGTAACCGCTTCCAACCTCCTCTGGTTACTACAAGTACACCAGGCCTGACTAAGCAACACGAATGCCCTATGACATGTCAGACTCTCTTAGAGAGACACATGATAACCCCTCAATCGACAAAGTGGTTAATAAAGTCTGAGGCAACCAAACCCAGCCCAGCCTGGTTATGTATGAGGGAGGAAAAACTCACTGCCGTATCATCTGAGTGATGGAAAGAAAGTGGAAGAAAAAGTGGACTCCTGCAGGACCTGAACCCACGAATCTCAGCTTTATATGCTGACATTCTACCGACTGAGTCAGAGCTAAAGAGCCCAGCCAGCAGGCAGGCTGTTTGTTTGTCATGTTTGTTTTCCCCCATCATACACCAACCAGGGGTTATCATGTGTCTATACTTTTAAAAAAACAGACCCTTAATGGGTCTCCTGCTTCAGCCACTGCCCCTCAGACTAACTAGGCTAGGCTAGGTTGGTTGCCCTAGACTTTAACAACCATCTTGTCTGTTGGGGCAGCAGGGAGCTTCATTGCAGATCAGCAGAGACTGTTGTCAGGATATGGTATCGACTTTGCCTGCTGTCAGAAGTCGGAAGAGCGTCAGAATATAGAAAGTTGAGAGTCCTAGGTTCGAGTCCCACAAGAGTCCACTTTTTCTTCCACTTTCTTTCTCTTAGAGAGTCTAACTGATGAGACTAGTGTGGGCTACGGCAAAGCATGTGCATTGATAAGAAACACTGACTGGAAAATAATCTTGACGAGTAATTTAAATGAGTCATGGCAAAACTGGAAAAAGATCTTTTTAGACATAATGCAACAGTGTGTTCCACGAGCTAAACAGCAATGCCGGCGTTATTTGCTTTGGATTAACAAAAATATTATGTGTGCTATTAAAAGAGATCACTTGTATCGTAAGTTCAAGATATCGCAGAGTGTATCTGCTTGGAAAAAGTATAAAGAGATGAGAAATCGAGTGGTCAAACTCATTAGGTCATCCAGAGCTGTTTTTTTCAGTAACCTCTCCAGAATGGCAAATGATCCTCAGAAGTTTTTGGAAAATAGTGAACACTTCGAACACTGTTTCAAGTCATATTCCTACACTGGTTTCTGATAATACGTTGGTGTCGGAAGACGCTGAGAAAGCTGAAGTACTGAACGTTTTCTTTGGTGAGAGCCTTAACAAATCAGATTCTCCTCTTCAACATTCTCCATCTCATCATCTGAGTGACTCCACCTCAGATATATCATTAATTGACATCTCTGAAGAGGAAGTTGTGTGCCTGATTTCTTCCCTGAAACCCAAAAGTCACCTGCAATAACTACTGTTGAAATGTTACAGTTGGTTGCCCAGTGTATTGGGCCAGCACTAATGCTGCTATTTAACATTTTCTTGCAATGGGCAAAATTCCATCGGAGTGGAAAGTTGGAAAAGTTATTCCTATACCCAAGGGAAAACATCTTCAGCTGCCATCCAACTATCGTCCAATTACGCTTCTACCCATTATCAGCAAGATTTTAGAACGACATATCTTTAATATTCTGCGTGACTTCATGCACAACTAGTGCCCACTCTCTCCAAACCAGTGGGGGTTCTGCTCAGGGAAATCCACTAGCGCTGCTCTAGCTTACATTACACATTGCTGGAATGCAAAGTTGCATACTGGTGTGGATATATGTGCAGTCTTTTTTGACTTAAGAAAGGCCTTCGATAGGGCACTGTTTCAGAAACTTTCTAAGCTAGATTTACCTCCTCTGTTGTTCCAGTGGCTCCAGGACTACTTAACTGGTAGATTTAAGCAAGTTGCTATCGGAGAGGCAATATCCAGGTTACTTCCTGTTCTATTGGGTGTGCCTCAAGGGTCAATACTTGGTCCGCTGTTGTTCATCTTTTTCATTGATGATATTTGTGATCTCCCACTATCGAAGGATTCCACTCTTGCACTCTATGCAGATGACATCTGTTATTCCAGGCCTATTTGCAGCAGTGAGGACTTTGCAATTGTACAAAGGGACATTGACTTAATTGGAAACTGGTCCAGTAGTAACCATCCGAAATTTATTAAAGATAAGTGTCAGTGGATGTTTATATCTCCAAACGATCTAAGAACCCTGAATGTCATGCAGTCGACCTGTTTGTTAATGCAACTAAACTAAATCGTGTCTTTGAAGTGAAGTACTTGGGTGTTCTTATCACTCACAACCTAAATTGGGCTGCACATATTCATTCTGTGGTCTCCAAAACAAGACAAAAACTGGGTTTTGTCTACCGCAAGTTTTACAAACACTGCAACACTACAGTTCTCCGGAAACTATATGCATCATTAATATGCCCAGTACTGTTGCATTGTATGGGACCCCTTCACAAAGGGCTCAATTGAACACTTGGAAAAAACTCCAAAGCTGGCTGCAAAAATCTGCCTGAAGAAGTAGAACTTATGATACACTACCATGTTGAGGGAGCTTAACTTGCCTACATTGCAAATTTGCAATCTAGGAGGCACATTATGAAGCTATGTGTTGTTTATGCCATACTTAATGACTCAATGTACTTCCCATCAGGTATCTTTGATCGCAATTCCAGTGTCAGCACTAGAACCAATACTCCACTGTGCCTCCAGCCTGTACATTGCTCTACCAATTATTTCATGTTTTCTTTTGTTCCTCATTCCATCCTTCTGTGGAACAGTCTCCCACCATGCATCTCTGGATCTGCATCCTGCATCATTGTTGTCTTTTAAACGTGCATTACATGTTTGGCTCTAGTTCACTGTCCTTGTTCTGTCTTGTCCATTCCTTATATTTATTGACTATATTGCACTGAAGTACGTCACTAGCTATTGTGCTATTGTACTTCGTATTTCTAATAACGGACTCACCCTCGGAACGCCTGGGTATGAGGCTAGTCGCTACTAAGCCTCGGCATAACCAACTCCAGTGCTTCTGCTCTATGCCGTCGCTATATACATCCGCATGTACGTGTAGTAAATGTAAACGTCATCAATGGAACGCAAGACGTCATTGACAAATTATTATATTACGTAATGTAATCAGTGTGTACCTGGCGTTCCTCCTCGCCGCAGAGTACAAAACCACGTTTATAATGTACTGTGCAACACTAAATATTATGGGGTGTGATCTGTGTCAAAATTGGTAATGGAAGCTTTCAATAATACTTTGCATATTTATGCAGGGATACACATAATAGCAATCTGCTAACACAGGATGTGTAACCTTATATACTAATTACAAAGCTAAAACTAACAGGTACAGATGGTTATGTGCAATAGAAAACAACATTTTGTTTGAAGTAACCATATGTGGAATTCAACACAGGTGAGGCTTACTACGCGTGCATGTCTTGCTAGGAATCTTGCTAGGAATGTCGCTACATAACATTGTGGCCAGCAACCACACCCGGGGGGGTGTCCGGAACAAGTCCTGCATGACCAGACTCTCGCTTGCGGAGAGAGTCTGGCTACGCGAGACTACTCTCGGTTGGAGCCCAGTCGCGCCCTCTGGTTGCCAACACCTATTGCTTTCGGAAACCGGTAGAATCTTGTGTGCTTGGTGCCTCCGTACGCGCTGCAACGTACTGGCATTTAGTACGCAACATGGACGAAAATACAATGCAATATACAGGGGCAAAAATGTGGCATACTGTAATACCATAGAACGCAACATACGCTTTACCCACCAAGCGCTTTCTTACACTTTTGCACCTCGCTAAGCGCCCTCAGTTCTGCAGCACCACCACGCGCGGCTCCTGGAAAGTACATGCGAGTTCTAGCTGATATTAAAGGACGAAACCCCAACACTCTGTGTCACAACCCGCGTAGAGTGAAGGAGGGCTGGATTCAAAACGTGCGTGACTAGTCCACTGCGGAACACACCAGGCACAATGTCAGTCAGTGGGCTGGAACGACACTACGACACCATAAACTATGTCTATCACCCTACTCATTATGGTTCTTACCTAATATTCAGGAGAGGAGGGTTTTGTGCGTAAGAGGTACTTGCTATGCTTGCTGCGTTTAGCAGAAAAGGGTATTGTATGGGCCCTTTAGAGCGAAGGTATGAAGATATTTTAAGTGGCCTTAAACGGCGGAAGCGGAAGTGCCCGCCCCTTGTTGGGCCATGATGAAAGCAGGTGTAGAATAGTCTCGTCCAGACCCTCACGCGCCCCCCGAAATGGGTCTGGCAACTATACTCGACTCTATGACGTGCACTGCAAAAAAGTGATGGTTACTTTAACCAATACATATGGTTATCTCAGTTGCATATTTGCTTTCTCAACACCTGGTACTAAACAGGTATATATAAAATGTGCAGAATGTGTAGGATATCCCCTAAGTAACGGGTGTTGATTAAGCAGTAGTAGTTCCACAACCCACTGGTGTTGATTGTGCATGAAAGGTGTGTTGCTTTACCCACCACATTTCAAGCACCCCGTCACAACATGTATTACTCTGGGAACACCCTACACATGCATGCCCACATGCATTTAGTCTTAGGACTATGGGAGAAATAAGACATTGCAACTGAGAAGTCGTATTGGCTAAATTGCAGTGTGGAGATGATACGATGATATTCAGCTTGGGTGCATGCAACTGAACAGGTATACAGGTATATATAAAATGTGCAGAATGTGTAGGATATCCTCTAAGTAATGGGTGTTCAAATGGCTGATTAAGCAGTACACTGCAAAAACTCCATGGTTACTTTAACCAATAAGAATGGTTACTTCAGTTTCACATTTGTCCTCTCAACACTTGGCACTGAACAGAGGTATAAAGAATGTGTAGGATATCACCCAGGAGGGACTGAGCTGTAGAATAAATTGCAGTCCATTAGTCTACTGAGCATGACAGAGGAGTGACCCCCCATCATGGGCTGTTTACCCATCCCCTGTCAAATTCCTGTTATAGCACACAATGACTTTTACAACACCCAATTACTCACATATTATTGGAGACACCCTACACTTTGCCCACAAGCCTTCAATCTCAAGAGTATAGGATAACTCTGTGTGGGGGTGACATGATGTCATTCGGCTGCAACTGAGATAACCGTATCAAGATTAAAATAACCATCTCTTTTTTGCAGTGTACCTTGACGAACACCATTAGAAACAGAAAACGAATGAGACACACAAGAATTCCAGTGAACACACATTTGTTGACTACTATACCAACTTAGAAGAAAACGAAGAATAGGAGTTGGGAGACCACGAGAATGAAGAATATCAAACACAATGCCATGGTCCACCAAATCAAATGCTTTGCTTGCATCTAAAAAACAGCCATAAACCTTAGATCCTTTACGTATATACCTAGAAACAATATTCTTTATGAGTCCTGTGCAAAGAGTTGTTGAATGACCTTTCTTGAAGCCAAATTGCAAAGCACTACTTGTAAAGTAGGATTCATATCTGGAGAGTATAATTCTTTCCAGGACTTTACTCAAGAGAGATGCAATTGCAATTACTCTGTAGTTTTTACTGCTAGAAGGATCTTTGTTATTTTTTGGTATGGGGACCAACGTACAATCTCGAATACACTTGGGCATGTATCCATGACGAAGAACAGCTGTGAAAAAAGCAGACAGAGGACCAGCAATGGAGAGTGCAGAGTACCTTAAATGCTCAGCAGATAGCTGTGCAGAATCCACCTTGCTAGGCTTGATTAGATGGATTGTATTCAGTACATCATCAATGGGGACATGAACAGTTGAAAGATGATCAAGAGATAAAGAGATATTTAAAGCTTGAAGCAAAGTGTGCCGTAAAGAGGAACTGTGCGTATTGAGAAGGCCCTGCAACTGAGAAGCCCACAAGTTTGCAATGTCATTACCATCAGAAACACCATCAACAACTGGAACACATCTGGAATTTCTGGGTTTTGTCAATTTATTGACTAGTGACCAAAAGTCTCGAGGGTTTTTTCGACAGTAAGACTTAGCTAACTTATCTCGTAAAAAATACATCTGTTGCCTTTTGACTTTACAGGCTGCATATTTATACCTCTTTTTTGCCTTCTTCTTTATATCGAAGAGAGCGCCAGATTTAGGGCATCCAGCTTCCAACCAAACATGATACCAGAAATTGGTTTCATGCCTCAACTTCCTCAGCCCATCATTCCAGCCCACCAGCCCTCTGTGCTTCGACTTCTTGAATGCAGGATGCTGCACATTTCAAAAGGCATGTGATAAGCATATCAGCAAAGCGATCAATACAACTAAGATGTGACAAGCAATTAGGGGAACAACAAGAAGCAACATCAGGAGGAAACGGTGGAAGTGACTGAGCAACTAACTTAGAGTAATTATCAAGATCTTCTTTAGATGCTTTGTCCCAGTCCAGACTAGGAGAGGAAGAAAACGAATGAGAAGTGGTATCCATCAAAGAGCAATCAACGTTAAGAGTAAATGCAATTGGATGATGGTCAGAAAGATTAGAACCCAGAAGCACACTTGTAACATGTGACACTATATTTGAGTTATGAATAGAACACAGAACATGATCAACGCAAGATGTTACAAGCCCATCATCTCGCTCGTAAGTAAATTGAATAGCGTCTGGAAAGGAAAGATCTCGTGCACAGAGATCCCACTCATCCATAAAAGTTAAACTGTCACCCCGAGAAAAATCCACATTAAAATCACCAACAAGTAAATTCACATCACACTTATGAAACTCCAAGAAGCCCTCCAACTCACAAATTGTACTTAGGTACTCATCAAAGTAAAATGAATGCGACTGAGCAGGCATATACACACAAACCACAAGGACAGAAACACCACAGGAATCATGCAATTTGACAGCACAAAAACGATTAGAATTACATAAAAGTGGTGTAATGGAAGAAAACAAAGATTGCCGATACAAAATGGCACAGCCCCCATATGGCCGTCCACACAACAACACACTACCATCAATACCACTAACTGAGACACTGAAAATCAGGGTGAAACTCATTCAGCAGATACAGCTGATCAGGTAGCAACCAATGTTCCTGAATGAAACATATATCAAGAGAACCAATCAGTGTCTCAGTTAGTGGTATTGATGGTAGTGTGTTGTTGTGTGGACGGCCATATGGGGGCTGTGCCATTTTGTATCGGCAATCTTTGTTTTCTTCCATTACACCACTTTTATGTAATTCTAATCGTTTTTGTGCTGTCAAATTGCATGATTCCTGTGGTGTTTCTGTCCTTGTGGTTTGTGTGTATATGCCTGCTCATTTTGCTTTGATGAGTACCTAAGTACAATTAGTGAGTTGGAGGGCTTCTTGGAGTTTCATAAGTGTGATGTGAATTTACTTGTTGGTGATTTTAATGTGGATTTTTCTCGGGGTGACAGTTTAACTTTTATGGATGAGTGGGATCTCTGTGCACGAGATCTTTCCTTTCCAGACGCTATTCAATTTACTTACGAGCGAGATGATGGGCTTGTAACATCTTGCGTTGATCATGTTCTGTGTTCTATTCATAACTCAAATATAGTGTCACATGTTACAAGTGTGCTTCTGGGTTCTAATCTTTCTGACCATTATCCAATTGCATTTACTCTTAACGTCGATTGCTCTTTGATGGATATCACTTCTCATTCGTTTTCTTCCTCTCCTAGTCTGGACTGGGACAAAGCATCTAAAGAAGATCTTGATAATTACTCTAAGTTAGTTGCTCAGTCACTTCCACCGTTTCCTCCTGATGTTGCTTCTTGTTGTTCCCCTAATTGCTTGTCACATCTTAGTTGTATTGATCGCTTTGCTGATATGCTTATCACATGCCTTTTGAAATGTGCAGCATCCTGCATTCAAGAAGTCGAAGCACAGAGGGCTGGTGGGCTGGAATGATGGGCTGAGGAAGTTGAGGCATGAAACCAATTTCTGGTATCATGTTTGGTTGGAAGCTGGATGCCCTAAATCTGGTGCTCTCTTCGATATAAAGAAGGCAAAAAAGAGGTATAAATATGCAGCCTGTAAAGTCAAAAGGCAACAGATGTATTTTTTACGAGATAAGTTAGCTAAGTCTTACTGTCGAAAAAACCCTCGAGACTTTTGGTCACTAGTCAATAAATTGACAAAACCCAGAAATTCCAGATGTGCTCCAGTTGTTGATGGTGTTTCTGATGGTAATGACATTGCAAACTTGTGGGCTTCTCAGTTGCAGGGCCTTCTCAATACGCACAGTTCCTCTTTACGGCACACTTTGCTTCAAGCTTTAAATATCTCTTTATCTCTTGATCATCTTTCAACTGTTCATGTCCCCATTGATGATGTACTGAATGCAATCCATCTAATCAAGCCTAGCAAGGTGGATTCTGCACAGCTATCTGCTGAGCATTTAAGGTACTCTGCACTCTCCATTGCTGGTCCTCTGTCTGCTTTTTTCACAGCTGTTCTTCGTCATGGATACATGCCCAAGTGTATTCGAGATTGTACGTTGGTCTCCATACCAAAAAATAACAAAGATCCTTCTAGCAGTAAAAACTACAGAGTAATTGCAATTGCATCTCTCTTGAATAAAGTCCTGGAAAGAATTATACTCTCCAGATATGAATCCTACTTTACAAGTAGTGCTTTGCAATTTGGCTTCAAGAAAGGTCATTCAACAACTCTTTGCACAGGACTCATAAAGAATATTGTTTCTAGGTATATACGTAAAGGATCTAAGGTTTATGGCTGCTTTTTAGATGCAAGCAAAGCATTTGATTTGGTGGACCATGGCATTGTGTTTGATATTCTTCATTCTCGTGGTCTCCCAGCTCCTATTCTTCGTTTTCTTCTAAGTTGGTATAGTAGTCAACAAATGTGTGTTCACTGGAATTCTTGTGTGTCTCATTCGTTTCTGTTTCTAATGGTGTTCGTCAAGGTATAGTGTGTTGTCTCCTGTGTTGTTTGCTGTGTATTTGGATGGATTATTGCAGAAGCTGTCTCGAATTAGTGTTGGATGTTATTGGGAGGCTCACTTCGTTGGTGCAGTATGTTATGCAGATGACATAGCCCTGCTAGCTGCATGTCCATCTGCTTTACGAATTATGCTGACAACTTGTGAGGAGTTCGCACTATCTCATGGCCTCAAGTTCAATGCAGAAAAGACTCAATTGATCAGATTTGGTTTGTCCTCTTCATCTTCATGTAAAGATTGCATTAACTTTGGTGGTATTGCTTGGACTTCATGGACACAATCACTCATCTCGGGCATGTACTGTCTTACAATTTGGATGACACATCTGATATTATAAGGGCAATGAAAGATATGACTCGGAAAGCTAACTTTATTCAGTGTGTATTTCCATTTGCAGATCTCTCCGTAAAGAATTTTCTTGTCAAGCAATTTTGTTTGTCTATGTATGGTAGCACACTATGGTACTTGTCTTGCAAGAATTTGCGTATCATTGAATGTGCATTGAACAAAATTTTTAGGAGAATATGGAACCTACCACCACACTCTCACACAAGAATTTTACACTGTGTTAGTAACATTCAGTCAGTGTCTAATATGTTGTATATGAGGTTTCATTCTATGCTTTCTCGTGCTGTATCATCTCTGTCACCTCTTGTTAAGTACGTCTTCAAAGAAGTATCTCAGTGTGCATATTCCTTCACCGGTTATAACTTCATTTCTGGTCATCGACATATAAAAATGTATTCTTCTGAGGATATGCTGTGTGCTGAAGTCATTCAACATTACAGAATTGCTTTTGGTCGATTTTCTCCGTTCGATGATATTATATACATTATATCATGTGCTTAACTTTGTTTTTCCTTTCTATTCTTTTTTGTTGTACGTTTTCACCTTTAGTGGTGTGTGTATAATAATAATAATAATAATAATAATAATAATAATAATAATAATAATAATAATAATAATAATAATAATAATAATAATAATAGTAGGGATGATTAAGAAGTATGACAATACATATTTTAATCCACTGAGCATAAACTGACACCAGCATTGATTCATTGTTCACCTATTCTGTCGTTAAGAGTTTAAAAGAGAAATAGTGGCAAGAAAACTGAATGATGTGGTGAGTGCTAGTACCTGAAATAACATTCAATTGTCCATCTCTTTTTAGCTGTGTACACAGCAAAAATGACATTGTTCCTATGATAAAGACCTTTGTTATATTTGCTGCAGGGCCATGTAAAACTGTACTACAAATATAGTTGTAACAGCTGTTGTGAGCTGTGCCTTGGCCTTGTTTTGTTAAAACAACAATTCTATTTTTGCTGTGTATAAAATATAGGCAAGACAGGGCATACAAAGACTACAAATGCAGGTAACAAGTAAAAATAAATGATTGGGTGGCGTTACTTGTTGAACAGGCAACTATCTACTATGGAACGTAGAATTGAAGAATGCTGCGCTGAAGAACGTAGAATTGAAGAATGCTGCGCTGTTATTGGCCATCCCACATGCCGGACGGCCACGTCATAGGGTCGAGTATAGTTGCCAGACCCTCTTTCGGGGGGTGGTCGGATATCATGAACATTAATGAGGCATGTGGTTGCTATGCTATTATATCTCGCAAAGTACGGTACCTACCAATGTCGTGTTTGGGCCCTTATAGACACTGCAGACACTGCAATTCGTATACCAAGTTTCACAGCTCCAGCTTACCTAGTCACCGAGAGTTACGGCGGTAAAGTCTTAGACTCTTTCTCTATAAAACTTCTTAACCGATTTACCTACCTCCCTGAAACTCAGGCACCAGAGCTATTCGAGCAAGCGCTAGCCATTAACGTGGCCGTTTTCACTGTATCTAGTACGCAAGCACGGGTTTTTGAACTTTTCTCGAATTTGGAGCGTTCAATTCGGAAAAACTCCACGTTACGGTCTGCGGTACCTGCCCACGATGACGCCAACGGAAGGGCGTCCCGATCACGAAAAGCGCTACGGAGTTTTACAGAGTTATGCACGCTGCATACCTTAGACGGGCCAGATCTATTACGCTAATGCGTGCAGCTGTTGCATTTGGCTTCCACTAATTAACCACGAAGCCCAGATCTGCGCATTCCTTTAGAGCCGCACAGTATCCATGTCCGACCACCCTTAAGGGAGGGCGAGTCATGATTGCGTTCTTCGTCAATTACTCTACCGTCGCTTTCTCCCTACGTTTACAAAACCCTAAAACGACAGCAATTCTTTGGCGCGGTTGCAAATTCGCTGGGAAAAAATTCATATTTCCCGCTACCGTTGGACGTGCGGCGCTGTGTGGCGCCAACCGATGAAGAGGTGGATGCTCGCCAAAGGGGAGTGAACTAGTTTATCACGCAAAACTACGTTATTTCGCTAACAGTCATCATTAGGAGAATACAATAAAACATAAATCAGGCAAAATCATGTCTTAGGGTCGTTTAAGTTTCCAACTGATGATGCCAAAGCATCCTTTCTACAGCGTCTGAGTGCCACGCGAAGTTTTTTGACACCCCAGGGCGCACCACAGCTACTCGAACTTGCTGTCCCTGGTGGAAGAGCGAAGTAGCGTCCCCAGTACACCCATCCAACCTGTGGTACAGTATTCTAGTATCCGCAGACCACGTGCAAGAGTAGCAACAACTAGCTGTATGTTGGAAAATGCAGGTAAGTAGTAGTAAAGGTGTTAGCCTGCCGCCATGTTTGTCCTTGAACTTGATAGGTTTCTTGCTACATGTATATGTGTACTACAGGGATGTACAGTGATGGTGCTGTGCTGTTGGGACAGGAACTCTTCCTTTGCGAGGAGAAAGCACTTCGTGATTTGTGTGCTTCTCTTGCGTTCTTGTAGTGAACAAGAAGCAGCAGTATACACAGATGTTGTGAAAGCGTGTGTCACACTCTCGCCGCAGTGGAGGAGTGAAAGCCAGTTATGCAAATGGTGGTAAGGTATACTTGGTGTGTGGTGGTGTTTTGTTTTATTCCAACTACGTTGGGTGCTCCCACACTCCCAACTGCTGTAGTAATGCCCAGAACTTTCTGTACAGGCTGTATTGCTTGGATACGTTGTTCAGACTGGCAGCTGAACTGCCAACCAGAAAGTCTGTGGGCTGTGCCACCACACACGGTGTGCACAGACAGTGAGGGCAGTGGGCTTTGTCAGTGGGTTGACCACAGCACGGGGTGATCCCCTTTATGTGTCGGTCTGCATATGTAAATGTAAGAATTGTAAGTGCAAGCATCTTCACTTGCCGCTACAGGGTCAAGTTGTTTATCTCCTGTACGTCTCCTTTTTGGACACACACACTCATCCTCCATCCACTTGACTGACGGACTAAACTCCTCTGGCCTGGACTCCTGGAGGAATCTATTCAGCCTATATAGCTACCGACAAAAGTCTGAGGAGGCTGACGACCACCATAGTGCACCTGTACCTAGCAATGTACTTTTATCTTTCATTTTTCATGTGTATGTACCTATATTCACTTGTTTGTGTACCTGGATCTCAGGCTTCCCCTCTTCAGTGCTTCTCTCATGTCATTCTGCCATGGCAAACTGTTCAGGGCTATTTCGACCAGACAAACGCTAGAAGACGCGCGGCCACGTGAAATGAACGTTATTCGCGCCAAAAGCGGTACATAGCGAAGGGTAGGGTGCTGTGATGGACGTGGATAGTGCGCTGGTTGCTGCTCGCTATTTTGAATCTGTCCGCCATGTGCAGGAGGGGTCAAAGGTTGTGCCCGGGGCAGGGGCCTTCTATACCGTGACCGACGGAAGCGACTACACTTACGGTTGTCAGGTGTGCGTATGGGGGGCTTCGCTACTATACATAGTCAGACTTCACGTTTAAAATATCTTCATACCTTCGCTCTAAAGGGCCCATACAATACCCTTTTCTGCTAAACGCAGCAAGCATAGCAAGTACCTCTTACGCACAAAACCCTCCTCTCCTGAATATTAGGTAAGAACCATAATGAGTAGGGTAATAGACATAGTTTATGGTGTCGTAGTGTCGTTCCAGCCCACTGACTGACATTGTGCCTGGTGTGTTCCGCAGTGGACTAGTCACGCACGTTTTGAATCCAGCCCTCCTTCACTCTACGCGGGTTGTGACACAGTGTTGGGGTTTCGTCAGGAGCCGCGCGTGGTGGTGCTGCAGAACTGAGGGCGCTTAGCGAGGTGCAAAAGTGTAAGAAAGCGCTTGGTGGGTAAAGCGTATGTTGCGTTCTATGGTATTACAGTATGCCACATTTTTGCCCCTGTATATTGCATTGTATTTTCGTCCATGTTGCGTACTAAATGCCAGTACGTTGCAGCGCGTACGGAGGCACCAAGCACACAAGATTCTACCGGTTTCCGAAAGCAATAGGTGTTGGCAACCAGAGGGCGCGACTGGGCTCCAACCGAGAGTAGTCTCGCGTAGCCAGACTCTCTCCGCAAGCGAGAGTCTGTTCAGGACTTGTTCCGGACACCCCCCCGGGTGTGGTTGCTGGCCACAATGTTATGTAGCGACATTCCTAGCAAGATTCCTAGCAAGACATGCACGCTTAGTAAGCTTCACCTGTGTTGAATTCCACATATGGTTACTTCAAACAAAATGTTGTTTCCTATTGCACATAACCATCTGTACACTGCAAAAAAGAAATGGTTATTTTAAACCTTGCTAAGGTTATCTCAGTTGCAGCTGAGTGACACCATCTCATTCCCACACTGAGTTGTCCTATACTCTTGATATTGAAGCTGAATGACATCATGTAACCCCCCACACAGAGTTATCCTATACTCTTGAGATTGAAGACTTGTGGGCAAAGTGTAGGGTGTCCCCAATAATATGTGAGTAATTGTAAGTAATTGTGTGCTATGACAGGAATTCGACAGAGGATGGGTAAACAGCCCATGAGGATGGGTAAACAGCCCATCCATGAGGATGGGCAAACAGCCCACTCCTCTGTCATGCTCAGTAGACTAATGGACTGTCTTCTACCGCTCAATTCCTCCTGGATGATATCCTACACATCTTGCACATTCTTTATACCTCTGCTCAGTGCCAAGTGTTGAGAGAACAAATGTGCAACTGAGATAACCATTCTTATTGGTTAAAATAACCATGGATTTTTTGCAGTGTACCTGTTAGTTTTAGCTTTGTAATTAGTATATAAGGTTACACATCCTGTGTTAGCAGATTGCTATTATGTGTATCCCTGCATAAATATGCAAAGTATTATTGAAAGCTTCCATTACCAATTTTGACACAGATCACACCCCATAATATTTAGTGTTGCACAGTACATTATAAACGTGGTTTTGTACTCTGCGGCGAGGAGGAACGCCAGGTACATACTGATTACATTACGTAATACAATAATTTGTCAATGACGTCTTGCGTTCCATTGATGACGTTTACATTTACTACACGTACATGCGGATGTATATAGCGACGGCATAGAGCAGAAGCGCTAGAGTTGGTTATGCCGAGGCTTAGTAGCGACTAGCCTCATACCCAGGCGTTCCGAGGGTGAGTCCATTATTAGAAATACGAAGTGCAATAGCACAATAGCTAGTGACGTACTTCAGTGCAATTTAGTCAATCAGAGAGTCGGTAGACTCTCTATGTAGGGATGGCGCCGGTCCGCCCATAGTGTGCGTACATTGGAAATCCGTCTTAACTCGGGAACGCTCGTGTTCTAAGTCTTTCTAGACACCTAGCTATCCTATTCCGACGTTTCTCTACCCAATAATATCCCCCAGATAGCTAAAAAGCATCCCTAGACTCACTGCCAGGAAACGGGCGAAGTGGTGATTTCTTTTTCTTTCTGATTCTTCTTCTTCTTCTTCTTAAGAGATTTTTTTCAAACGACTTTTCTCGAAACTGGCAGAAGTAATCACCGTAGTTCTTTACAGATCAACTGTAATCACTACCGCGTATGATCTGCCTTAACGGCATCTTAGTATCTTCTCAAATAAGCAGAAACTAGACGCACTGGACAACATGCCCATATTTGGAAGCCATTTTCTAATAATTGTCATGTGACACAGGTTGCAAGCACGTGAGGGCCGGCCTCGCGCGCCGCGTGCAATCACACGAAGCCACGCCCTAGTAATTTCTCCAAGAAAAGCTACTCATGATAACGGCCGAGTGGCCTGTGTTTCAGCCTTATCTTCACTGTTGTTTCAGAGTCGGTAAACTGTTCGTGTAGGAATGGCACCGACGTACCAATTGCGCGTGTACATACAAAAATGTTCTTTATAACTAGCGGACGCTCGTGTTAGGCTTTTCAAGCCACTTTGAGCGCTAAGCAGCGTTATGCATCTCTCTACCAAACGATACGGCGCCCCCAAAAATCAAAGTTGCATCACTGAGCTTCACTTCCGAGTATGATCCCAAGAAACATACTTAGCCTCGCAAGCCAGCCGTATTTTTCCGTACGCGGAGGAAGGTGTTGGTGCTTAACTTAGAGAAGGACAACCTCCTGTATGGTACTGTAGCACAGTAAAAAATGCATGCAAACAAGTATGAAAAACATTTTCCAAAAATGTAGAAGGATGTAGGGATGGCAGTGCCAAAAACCACACAAACTAGATATATGGATGGCAGTGTGCAGAGGACTACACAAGTAACCCCATCCCTACATCTTTTTTTTTTGAATAGAACGTGTATCTAAACTTTGCTGTGAGATTACTGGAAACATCTTTGTGCAGGAAACGAAGATGAAAAAAAGATGTAGGGATGGGGTTACTTGTGTAGTCCTCTGCACACTGCCATCCATATATCTAGTTTGTGTGGTTTTTGGCACTGCCATCCCTACATCCTTCTACGTTTTTGGAAAATGTTTTTCATACTTGTAAATATAAGGAATGGACAAGCGAACTAGAGCCAAACATGTAATGCGCGTTTAAAAGACAACAATGATGCAGGATGCAGATCCAGAGATGCATGGTGGGAGACTGTTCCACAGAAGGATGGAATGAGGAACAAAAGAAAACATGAAATAATTGGTAGAGCAATGTACAGGCTGGAGGCACAGTGGAGTATTGGTTCTAGTGCTGACACTGGAATTGCGATCAAAGATACCTGATGGGAAGTACATTGAGTCATTAAGTATGGCATAAACAACACATAGCTTCATAATGTGCCTCCTAGATTGCAAATTTGCAATGTAGGCAAGTTAAGCTCCCTCAACATGGTAGTGTATCATAAGTTCTACTTCTTCAGGCAGATTTTTGCAGCCAGCTTTGGAGTTTTTTCCAAGTGTTCAATTGAGCCCTTTGTGAAGGGGTCCCATACAATGCAACAGTACTGGGCATATTAATGATGCATATAGTTTCCGGAGAACTGTAGTGTTGCAGTGTTTGTAAAACTTGCGGTAGACAAAACCCAGTTTTTGTCTTGTTTTGGAGACCACAGAATGAATATGTGCAGCCCAATTTAGGTTGTGAGTGATAAGTACACCCAAGTACTTCACTTCAAAGACACGATTTAGTTTAGTTGCATTAACAAACAGGTCGACTGCATAACATTCAGGGTTCTTAGATCGTTTGGAGATATAAACATCCATTGACACTTATCTTAAATAAATTTCGGATGGTTACTACTGGACCAGTTTCCAATTAAGTCAATGTCCCTTTGTACAATTGCAAAGTCCTCACTGCTGCAAATAGGCCTGGAATAACAGATGTCATCTGCATAGAGTGCAAGAGTGGAATCCTTCGATAGTGGGAGATCACAAATATCATCAATGAAAAAGATGAACAACAGCGGACCAAGTATTGACCCTTGAGGCACACACCCAATAGAACAGGAAGTAACCTGGATATTGCCTCTCCGATAGCAACTTGCTTAAATCTACCAGTTAAGTAGTCCTGGAGCCACTGGAACAACAGAGGAGGTAAATCTAGCTTAGAAAGTTTCTGAAGCAGTGCCCTATCGAAGGCCTTTCTTAAGTCAAAAAAGACTGCACATATATCCACACCAGTATGCAACTTTGCATTCCAGCAATGTGTAATGTAAGCTAGAGCAGTGCTAGTGGATTTCCCTGAGCAGAATCCCCACTGGTTTGGAGAGAGTGGGCACTGGTTGTGCATGAAGTCACGCAGAATATTAAAGATATGTCGTTCTAAAATCTTGCTGACAATGGGTAGAAGCATAATTGGACGATAGTTGGATGGCAACTGAAGATGTTTTCCCTTGGGTATAGGAATAACTTTTCCAACTTTCCACTCCGATGGAATTTTTCCCATTGCAAGAAAATGTTAAATAGCAGCATTAGTGCTGGCCCAATACACTGGGCAACCAACTGTAACATTTCAACAGTAGTTTTTCCAGGTGACATTTAGGGCTTCAGGGAAGAAATCAGGCACACAACTTCCTCTTCAGAGATGTCAATAAATTATTAATGATATATCTGAGGTGGAGTCACTCAGATGTTGAGATGGAGAATGTTGAAGAGGAGGATCTGATTTGTTAAGGCTCTCACCAAAGAAAATGTTCAGTACTTCAGCTCTCTCAGCGTCTTCCGACACCAACGTATTATCAGAAACCAGTGTAGGAATATGACTTGAAACAGTGTTCGAAGTGTTCACTATTTTCCAAAACTTCTGAGGATCATTTGCCATTCTGGAGAGTTACTGAAAAAAACAGCTCTGGATGACCTAATGAGTTTGACCACTCGATTTCTCATCTCTTTATACTTCTTCCAAGCAGATACACTCTACGATATCTTGAACTTACGATACAAGTGATCTCTTCTTTTAATAGCACACATAATATTTTTGTTAATCCAAAGCAAATAACGCCGGCATTGCTGTTTAGCTCGTGGAACACACTGTTGCATTATGTCAAAAAAGATCCTTTTCCAGTTTTGCCATGACTCATTTACATTACTCATCAAGATTATTTTCCAGTCAGTGTTTCTTATCAATGCACATGCCCTTTCTACATTGGCTTCAGTGTACCTCCATAGAAGTTTTTCGTAATGAAGTTTGTTCCTTCGCATACAGTCACTTTTCAAGGTGACAACAAGAGACTTATGATCAGAGGTTCCAAGCGGAGGTCTTGTTTCACAAAAAATAAGATTTTCTATACATGACACGAAGCACAAGTCAATTGTAGTCTCTCGTCCAGTGGGAGAAATATGTGTTGTCGTGGTGACCACTTGGCTGAGACTCAACGTTGCCATGAAATTGTTCAGACATGTATTAATTCCTCTTGAAGTATCAACATTAAAGTCACCAATAAGTACGAAATTAGTCAACAGGTTAGGCTGAAGTGCAAAAATAGAATCTGTGAGAGTATCAAAAAAAAATTTGGAGAATGGGGTGGTCGATAGAAACATCCAACTGTTGTTTTGACTGTACCTTTCAAAACATTCACAAATATACATTCCAGATCTGCATGAACCTCTTCTGACATATTCATTGTGGCAAGATGCTGACTTGTATATACACATACACCTCCACCATGCCTGTTACAATCTTTTCTATGACAGTTATAACCCATAATTGTTGTTTCGTTGTCAAATATGCCTTGTGATAGCCATGATTCAACAATGCATAGATTACTATACACTAAAACTTCAATCTAGGTAACAAACTTCGAGCATTTGAATACATAATTGTCAGTGTCTCATGATTAGATAATTGTGTTGAGTGTCAACGATCATCCACCACGGTACGGCCAGATGCCCTCAGTCTATGACCAAAAAAGGAGACAGAGAGCGCTGATCAGAAACATTCGCACTTGCTTCACTGTTACTAGTGCTTTGTTCATTACTATCTGATGGCAAAGCCATCATGAACGGCAGCGCTTGGTATCAAAGGCTTTTGCCGTAGCCCACACTAGTCTCATCAGTTAGACTCTCTAAGAGAAAGAAAGTGGAAGAAAAAGTGGACTCTTGTGGGACTCGAACCTAGGACTCTCAGTTTTCTATATGCTGACGCTCTTCCGACTTCTGACAGCAGGCAAAGTCGATACCATATCCTGACAACAGTCTCTGCCGATCTGCAATGAAGCTCCCTGCTGCCCCAACAGACAAGATGGTTGTTAAAGTCTAGGGCAACCAACCTAGCCTAGCCTAGTTAGTCTGAGGGGCAGTGGCTGAAGCAGGAGACCCATTAAGGGTCTGTTTTTTTAAAAGTATAGACACATGATAACCCCTGGTTGGTGTATGAGGGGGGAAAACAAACATGACAAACAAACAGCCTGCCTGCTGGCTGGGCTCTTTAGTTCTGACTCAGTCGGTAGAATGTCAGCATATAAAGCTGAGATTTGTGGGTTCAGGTCCTGCAGGAGTCCACTTTTTCTTCCACTTTCTTTCCATCACTCAGATGATACGGCAGTGAGTTTTTCCTCCCTCATACATAACCAGGCTGGGCTGGGTTTGGTTGCCCCAGACTTTATTAACCACTTTGTCGATTGAGGGGTTATCATGTGTCTCACTAAGAGTCTGACATGTCATAGGGCATTCGTGTTGCTGAGTCAGGCCTGGTGTACTTGTAGTAACCAGAGGAGGTTGGAAGCGGTCACGTGATTGCCCAAGCCGTGTACATTATGCCCATTGAGAAGAGTTTGACATTATTTCAGGGTGACGAAAGGGAAGCAGACTGTACCATACTACGAAAAATGCTTGCGCCATGATTGAATGTGACACTTGTATGGAACGGTTTCATGCATCTTGTGTAGGTCTTCGCAAGAGGTTTTGTCGTTTTTGTGAAAGTAATATTTGCACAGTCTTGTCATGAACTGTGAAATTTGCAAAGATACAGTGTAAAGGTATGATGCGACGAAGCACTTGTAGAGTCCGTAGTAGCTACATGTCCTGCCGAAGCACTTGTAGAGTCCGTAGTAGATACGTGCCAGGAGTGCCTAACTGCCGCCAGCGTGGCTATCATACGCGTACGGACGGGACGGGATGTCTCGGATTCACCCCGTCCCATCCTGGGTTTTAGTAACAACCGTGCTGTGTATAAACACGTTCCTGACCGACTGTATGGCGGTAACCTCCTCTCTTGAAGAGAGAATATAACAGAAACATCGTGAGTGAGGAATAGACATAGATTAGAGTTTTCTGATAGTTGCACTGTGTTAGCTATAGTGTTCTTCCTGTCCAACAGCTGACGCTGGTGTGCTCAGTCCTCAGTCAGTGGACTTGTCACGCACGTTTTTGAATCCAGCTGGGTGCTTCCATCTGCTTCCATCCCGGGTGAAAAGGTTGTCGTCATTCACTCCAAAAAAACGCGTATAGCGCAAAATCACGCGTGATGTCATGAAAACACGATTTGCTACATATTGTATCGCTTCAAGTACAAAAACCGCGATATAACAGCGCTCTACTCGACGCTGTTTAACGGCGACTGTGCGACTTTTACCCCTGCGATGGGGAGGGGCTAGCTCATAGAGCTGCTATCTCTAAATATGAATCTATTACTAGCCCAGCATTACTCCTCTAGAAAGTACGGCATGCACATGAGCGTGCATGCCGGACCGCAGCAACCGCTACGTTTGTATTACGCATGAAAGTGGCGCCTGCAAAGCAGAACTTTTCCATAGAAACCCACGTCCAGATGTCAGATGCGACTTCATGACTTCACGCACTCTACTTAATTGTGTGTATATACAACATAACAAATACTACATAGCTTATCCATAACATTTTGAACATGGCAGTGCGCATGCGAGCGCGTGAGGTCACGAACGTTCACTGGTATTATGACGGCGATCGCACACCTCAATGCGGCTAGGCTGGGCTCTCTCGCGTGCACTAGCGTGAAGGTTGTAGTTGCACTCCGCTACACAAAAACGCGTTATAAAGCCATTTCACGGAGAAGTACAGTGCGTTTGGCAGCGGTATGACGCGTATTTTAACGTGTAGTCTTGGCGTTGTTTCTAGTGTAGCCGCGGAAAACTATGGACTAACGCGAGATTTTTTGTCGGATAATTGCACGTTATAGCGCGTACCGACAGCTGATTTTTCACCCGGGATATGAGAGAAGTTGTTCCTGAACGTAGGTGCCAGGCCTGAAATGTATTAAACTGTATTCGATCTTTGGCCAAAGGGTCGTGTCAGAATGGAATCTATCACTAGCACTATATGGTTCAACATTAAGAGACAGGCCAACAGTTTCCAGCTTTTCATAGTATCTCTTCCTGGCCTGGTAGTCCAATGGGTTGACATAACCATTACTCATGGTGCTGCCACTGACAAGGCGATACACTAGTACTAGCTGACTAGCACTCCATGCACTTTTTGCCAACCAGCAGGTTTTGTGCACAGTTTTAAGCCATTGCAGTGGAACCTCCCTAGAGTGGTCACCTATGGGCCATAAATTTGTAGCTGTAATAGAGAGGTGGCTGTTTAATAGAGGTGTAAATATTGGGCATTATATCCCAAGTGACCTGAGTAGGTGGCTGTAATAATGAGGTGGCTGCTTTACAGAGTGAACACTATACAGAGGTTTCACTGTACTGAGGTAATGGCCCTGCCCACACAATAGGGGTAATGGTGTCACTCAGTGAACAGCACTCTACCACCTGGAACATACACTATGGAGACTGCCCATTTCTTAAACTAAGCTGAGCTGAGACAGGAGAAATCAACAGTAAGGATACGTTTGTATGTATGTCCCATGCTTATACAGCCCACAGTAAGGCTACGTTTATGTGTACATAGCAAAAAAAAGCGTGATCTTAACCTTGCTATGGTCATCTCAGTTGCGTAATTGGCGAGTTACGGCACAACGCACGACAGAGCTTCAGCAATGTAAACAGGTAGCGCCTAGGGCCAGTGTAGAAGATAGCGACGATACCTGCCTGACACGCATAGCTACAGGAGCGCTTTCACAAACCTACCAACTCGACTGGTATATATGCTAAATATGCTCATTGACGGTATAGTAATAATTATTGTTTATGTGTGGGATTTAAGTCGCATGATTTCGTCGCCGCTTCCAACCTCCTGTGTAGTAACTGCCGTTTTAGAACAAACAACGCAAGCGCAGTAATGAAAATTACGTAGTAAGCAAGTCAAGTACTAGTACTGTACTATACCAGCCCATCGAGGGTCACTTGATATCGCGCAATGCTGCGCAATGCGCAGTATACGCTGGTGTGTTAAATTTATTTTTCTAAACCTTGAGGCTGTTCTAGTTGTTTTCCAATTTAGATTTTTCTAAGCTTAGAGGCTACTGTATGTCAAAGTTATTTTCTAAGCCTAGAGGCTGTGGTGTGTTAAATTGCTCTGAGCTATTTTTCTAAGTCTTGAGGCTGTTTTTGTTGTTCATGTCTGTGTCTGTGTATATGTGAGTTCAAGACAGCACTTGGAGAGTTGGCGCCATAAAAGATCTTCAACCCACCGCCCCAGTTCTCAAGGCTGGGCATCCAGGTGTCTTGTGCTCATTGTGTTACATGTATATGTATAGGGGGTTATGGCCTTAATTTACCTTTCTTTTAACTTTCTTTGACTCTTTCTAGCTGGTGTGCTATGCACATGTTATTTCATGTACTAAATGAGGATGGCTAAGAGTATCGAAAGAGAGGTAAACATGGCAGGGTCCAGCCTACTCCCAAGGGCTGCTAGCATGCTAGGAGTGTAGCATCGAATTCTTGCTTACTGTCACCACACCTTGGTTCTACTCTCACGCTGGACGCCTTTTTCACCTGGTCAGTGATTATTCAACTGTCACTGTAACTGGATCTCTGTTCAAGAGACTTAGTGTATTCATTTCACTGCATAAGGTCAATTGTATTCCTCTTTGTCTTCACAACATTCCTTTCCTTGAATTACAGCACCACAGTGACGTAAGGGTTGGACCTGTAATTTCGGGTGCGGCTTTTTCTCTGCACCTAGCGAGAACGGCCTCGCGAAGCCACGCCTATTAATTTTAGGCTGGCATTGTCGCTGATTTGAGAGAGGTTTGAGCAACGTCTTTCTATTGTACAAAAACGTTAATGTAGCGGGTATGAGTTAGCCAGTTACATACATGTAGTGAAGTAGTCACTCTAGCTCAGGACTATTTGGAGGGGCTCAGCCCCCCAACTTCAAAATGGCGTGATGGTGGTCAAGCTCCTTCGGGTTAAGCCCCTTTCTACTCTGTTCCTGATGGGTAGCAGTGGCTGTTATGATTTGTTCGAGGGATTCTGAAAGAAGCTTGCAAGAACAGAATACATTTTAGTGAACTATTGAAGTTATTTTCTAAGCCTAGAGGCTGTGGTGTGTTAAATTGCTCTGAGCTATTTTTCAAAGCCTTGAAGCTGTTTTTGTTGTTCATGTCTGTGTCTGTGTATATGTGAGTTCAAGACAGCACTTGGGTGTGTGGGGAGAGTTGGCGCAATAAAAGATCTTCAACCCACCGCCCCAGTTCTCAAGGCTGGGCATCCAGGTGTCTTGTGCTCATTGTGTTACATGTATACGTATAGGGGGTTATGGCCTTAATTCACCTTTCTTTTAACTTTCTTTGACTCTTTCTAGCTGGTGTGCTATGCACATGTTATTTCATGTATACTTTCAACATTCAGACCTGTGCTTGGTGGTTTTATTACCCTGGCAGGCTGTACTGTGTTGAAACTAGAATCAAGCATATTTTATGCTTTAGCTTTCACTGGCTTTTTCTCTGGGTGCTGTGGAGCTAGGATGTATGGGGAAGCAGTAGTACCAGTGTCATACCCTGGTCGCGGCTCCATGCACGTTCCATTTATAGCTCTTTGGGACCTTGCCTTTCTGTCTTTTTGTCTTTCTTCTTTTCTTCCTCTTCTTCTTTCTTCATTATAGTCACATCAGCCTTCACGTCGTTTAATAGGGGGCGGCTGCTAGCCCGGCAAACCAAGGTGGTGGACCTTGGACTGGGTCCTTTAGAGGCAGTCTCAACCCGTTTGTATGTCACGGTTTGTGCTAATAATGCTGTTTCCTTAAAGCCTGTTGATACAGGACGGGATACAACTGATATTCATACACAGACCAATACAGTAGATTGTGCTGTTTGTACTGTTTGTACTTGTGGTTCTTCACGTTGTAAGACTTGTAGGCATGTGTCTCAAGGGAGTACTTTTGTGAGTAATGTTACACAGAAGAGTTATGCTGTTACCAGTTCCAACTCTTCAATGAATTGTGACACGGCTAATGTTATATACCTCATTTCATGTAAGAGGTGTGGTGTTCAATATGTGGGTGAAACTAGTCAGAAATTGAGGAGTAGGTTGAATAATCATAGAAATCGGCTGAGAAAGTTGACCTGTACAAACATTTTAGTTCAGATGGCCATTGTGAAGATGATATTCTTATTATGCCTATTGAAGAAATTACATCTAGTGACAGGAATAGTTTAAGCACTAAAAGATTGGAGAGAGAGGACTTTTGGTGTAGAAGCTTCAAGCCCGTAGGCAGGGGGGGTGCGTAGGGTGCGTACGCACCCACCCCGTTTGCACAGAGGTCCACCTTGATCATTCTTAGTTAATGTACGTTGTTGCATAACTCAGCGTTGATGCGTGCGGAGCGAGCGTGTCATGCCTACTTTCAAAGAAGTGAGTAATATGTTTGCCCACATGTTAGTCTCGTGAACCAGATGCAGACCGTATTCGATGAACGCTCATGCACAATTTTCTCTTCCTCCCCTCCCCCTTTCGCTCACGCATGCACGTTCACGGAATACGGCTAGCTCACGCTTACTGTACTGTGTGGGTACGTGAACAAACGATGCTTGAATTGGAGTCATTGCTCATATATACGTCTGTGTGTACGATACTTAACAGGTTTTTTTTGTTTTAAGTGTACACCACCTTTGAAAAGTGTATATCATCGGTATTATAGTACTTGAACTGACATAATTATATAACATTCTCTGAATGAGTAAAGTTTAATAGCCTTATTTCATAAGGTCCACTTAATCAAAGAAAGCACCCACCCACTCCATTTGCTGCCTACGGGCTTGGAGCTTTGTACTATTTACCCATATGGTCTTAATGATAACGTCAGAAAGGTTGGCAATATTTCAAAATGTAAGGAGGCAGTAGTTGTGAACGCACTATTTAATAAACAGCCACGGAGGTTCAGAAAACGTAAACCACAGAGGAGTAGGAGAAAGATTGATCTAGATGATTTTTCTGTACAACTGGAGACCTTGTTATCAGATTATAAGTCTTACAGTTTTTGTTTTAGTTTAAGGAGTCTGGTCCTCAGTTTACCTAGGAAGTGCATGCAGGCATTATGGAATATTGTTAACAGGTGGATTACTGTGCATGATTTACCTCATCGCATTGTGGTACTAGTGAAGGATTTGATTGCCTTTAAGAAAGGAACCTCGCATATGGCTTTAAATGATGCGTATAGTAGAGGTAGATATTCGAAAAAGGATTCCAGATATATGATCGTGCAGTACCACAATAAAGGGATGGAAATGATACAATTGCCTAAAATACTCAACAGTAAGTGTGTCAGGGATACGGTACCTACCTTTTTGAGCCATCGCAAACCTCCAAGAGTTATACCAAAACCATTTCAGGCAAGCTATTTAATCACAAAAGAGTAGTGGAGGAATTGGACTTTGAAGTTGGTACTGAGGATATGCATTGTGAATGTTCTTCATCTAAATACTGTTATGAGCCTGCTGGACATGTTACGGGTGACCTGAATATTATTAGAGAGGCCAAACTTCGCTCATTGATTATGAAGGGACCATCTTATAGGGAACAGAATGGCATTGATTGGAGAGTAAATATGGAGATATGTAGAGAGGCTGTAGCATCATACAAACGTGAGTGGTCAAGAAAGGAAAGGGTAGATTTAAGAGTATTGAATGAATGGGAACATAAGGTTAATGAGTGCATTGAACAGCGAATCAGGTTACTCTGAAGAAAGCATATAAATAGAAGGAGGCAACATGTTCTGAAACCTGGAAAGCATTTAGATTATTTGCAAGAGCTACAGTCTAAATATGTTTTGGTACCAGCAGACAAAGCAGCAAACAATGTTGTAGTAGTGTGTAAAAGGTACTACCTACAGGTTGTTCTCAAGGAGCTCACAACTACTTGTACGTATGATCGTGAAGCTAGAGGTTGTATGAATGTAGTAAATGACCTCCTGAAATTTATGGCAATTAATAGAATTGAAGTAGAACCTGATTTTCGACATTTGCCATCATTTTATTGGCTACCTAAATTACATAAACAGCCGTATGGCACAAGATTCATAGCTGCTTCTAACAAATGTAGTATGAAGCAGCTGTCAAAGCTACTTACTACATGCTTGAGTAAGGTAGTATCACACTTCAAACAATACTGTAGCGGTATTTACTCCAGAACAGGAGTCAATTGCTTCTGGATTATTGATAACTCCCAGCAGGTCCTTTCACCTTTAAATAATGTTAATTATTTTTCTACTGCCAAACATTTTGATAGCTATGATTTTTCTACTTTATATACAAGTATTCCACACACATCTCTTAAAGATGCATTGACTACTCTCATTAAAGAAGCATATAGAGTGAGAGACAGTGTTTTCCTGATTGCCAATAAAAGAGGTACAGCAATTTGGTCTGATACTCCATCTACATCGTCTTCTAAATACAGCATAAGAGAAGAGATTCTTATCAAACTTGTGGAATACCTTATAGATAATATATACATTAGTGTAGGGAATAGAGTATATAGGCAAGGTGTGGGCATTCCTATGGGCACAGATTGTGCACCATTACTAGCCAACTTGTTCTTATCAGATCTATGTAGGGATGGCGCCGACACGCCCATAGTGCGTGTACATAGGAAAGCTTTCTTAACTCGCGAACGCTCGCGTTCTAAGCCTTTCTGGACCCCTAGCTATTCTATTCCAGTGGTTCTCTACCCAACAATACCCCCCAAGTAGCTAAAATGCATCCCTTGACTTACTACCAGAAAACTCTCCAAAGGTCGTTTTGTCTTTCTTCCTATTCTTCTTCTTCTTCTTCTTAAGGCAGGACGACCCTAAGACATGATTTTGCCTGATTTGTTTTTATTGTATTCTCCTAATGATGCCTGTTAGCGAAATAACGTAGTTTTGCGTGATATGTCGGTTCATAGAATTATAAAAGTTACGCAATATGCATATCGCTAATTATAGAAAAAAATTTTGCCAATACGGGCTAATGCTGCAGAGACGAAACTTCGGTGGATGATTACTAAGCATGTTGGCTATCTAAGTTTGCTTTAAAAATCCGTGCTAAATCTTTCTTTCTAGACATATAATCGTTTTCTTCGTACTGCAGAATTTAGAAAAATGGTAGCAAATTCTGCCGTAAAGTAGCAAGCCAAGCCTCGAGCAACCCATTGCGCATAAATTAGTTCACTCCCCTTTGGCGAGCATCCACCTCTTCACCGGTTGGCGCCACATAGCGCCGCACGTCCAACGGTAGCGGGAAATATGAATTTTTCCCAGCGAATTTGCAACCGCGCCAAAGAATTGCTGTCGTTTTAGCGTTGGTAAATGTAGGGGGAAAGCGACGGTAGAGTAATTGACGAAGAACGCAATCATGACTCGCCCTCCCTTAAGGCAGGACGACCCTAAGATATGATTTTGCCTGATTTATGTTTTATTGTATTCTCCTAATGATGCCTGTTAGCGAAATAACATAGTTTTGCGTGATATGTCGGTTCATAGAATTATAAAATTTACGCAATATGCATATCGCTAATTATAGAAAAAACATTTGCCAATAACGGCTAATGCTGCAGAGACGAAACTTCGGTGGATGACTACTAAGCATGTTGGCTATCTAAGTTTGCTTTAAAAATCCGTGCTAAATCTTTCTTTCTAGACATATAATCGTTTTCTTCGTGCTGCAGAATTTAGAAAAACGGTAGCAAATTCTGCCGTAAAGAAGCAAGCCAAGATTCGAGCAACCCATTGCGCATAAACTAGTTCACTCCCCTTTGGCGAGCATCCACCTCTTCACCGGTTGGCGCCACACAGCGCCGCACGTCCAACGGTAGCGGGAAATATGAATTTTTCCCAGCGAATTTGCAACCGCGCCAAAGAATTGCTGTCGTTTTAGCGTTGGTAAATGTAGGGGGAAAGCGACGGTAGAGTAATTGACGAAGAACGCAATCATGACTCGCCCTCCCTTAAGAGATTTCTTTAGACTAACGTATCTCAAAACTGGCTGAAGTAATCACCGTAGTTCTTTCACGGATCCACTGTAATCACTACCAAGTACGATCTGTGCTAATAAAACTCTTAGTACGTTCCCAAATGGGCAGAAACTAGAAGTCCCCGACAACTCCCCATATTTGGGAAACCATTTTGTAATAGTTACTGTCACGTGGCGCAAACGGTAAGCACGTGAGGGCGGGCCTCGCGAAGCCACGCCTATTAATTATAGGTTCGCGAGACATAGCAAAGGCTGCTTCATATCTGATGGCGCGTTCGAACAGCGTCTTACTTCACTATACTATTATGTAGCGGGGATGAGTTGGCCAGTTAGATACAGTGAGGTACATATGTAGCTACTCTAGCTCAAGAATTTTTAGAGGGGCTCAGCCCCCAACTTCAGAAATGATGGTGTTCAAGCCCCTCCCTACCCGCCTTAGCAATGGCTGTTATGACCACTGATTTGTTTGCTGGACTCTGAAAGAAGCTTCAGTGGCAAGAAAAATACTTTTTAATGGTACCCCTGTGCAAAAAAAGGGATGCAAACAAGTATGAAAAACATTTTCAAAAAATGTATAGGGATGTAGGGATGGCCGTGCCAAAAACTACAGAAACTAGGTGTAGGGATGGCAGTGTGCAGGGAAGACATGTTATACAAAGACTACACAACTAACCCCATCCCTACATCTTTTTTTTGGCTCAAAAATTGCTCTTCCCAGTAATCTTGTAGCATAACTCGCAGAATGATTTCAGATATAAAAAAAATAGATGTAGGGATGGGGTTAGTTGTGTAGTCTTTGTATAACATGTCTTCCCTGCACACTGCCATCCCTACACCTAGTTTCTGTAGTGTTTGGCACGGCCATCCCTACATCCCTATACATTTTTTGAAAATGTTTTTCATACTTTTTTATTATGAGTATGGGTACATGAAGACCCTACTAAAGAACAACATAATATTGGCAAAGCAGTTTAATAACACAATGAGATATATCGATGATTTGCTGACGCTTAACAACAGGTGGTTTGAAAGGGCAATTGCTGACATATGTCCCCCAGAACTTCAGCTTAAAAATACTACAGAGAGTCCCACGACATTGTCGTACTTAGATGTACTTATTACAATAAACAATGGGAAATACTCTACTACGGTTTATGACAAAAGGGATAGTTTTCAATTTGACGTTATAAATTTCCCTCATTTGAGCTCAAATATCCCTGCTAAACCAGCGTATGGAGTATATATTTCCCAACTAGTACGTATTGGTAGAATATGTAGTACTTTTGTACAGTTTAAAGAAAGGCACTACAAGCTTACACAAAAACTCATTAGACAGGGGTTTTGGTACTCAGGACTATGTGTGGCATTTAAAAGGTTTACAAAATCACATGCAAGTATTTTCTTTAAATTTGGGTACAGTGTACGTAAACACACCGAAGAGGGAATTTGCTTGCCAGCCAATGATGGTTTCTTGAGCCGTAACGTCTGTCTACGTTCGTAATCCTGTTTACATGTACATGTACATATCACAACCTTGACCTTGTAAGCTTGTAAGTGGGATGTATGGATTATAGTGGAGATAGTAACCAAACCGTATGACAGGACCTCAAGGGCTCATTTGTGAGCATTTGCTGCTGCTAGCAGATTGTTTAAAGGTGAGCAGTGTCTTCATGGTTACTTTCTTTTTACTGTACATAATTTTGTGTATATATTGTGTACTTGTAGTTTTGTAGAAGGTTTCTACTTTTCTAAGCTTAGAGGCTACTGTATGTGAGAGTTATTCTCTAAGCCTAGAGGCTGTGGTGTGTTAAATCTATTTTTCTAAGCCTTGAGGCTGTTCTAGTTGTTTTTCAATTTAGATTTTTCTAAGCTTAGAGGCTACTGTATGTCAAAGTTATTTTTTAAGCCTAGAGGCTGTGGTGTGTTAAATTGCTCTGAGCTATTTTTCTAAGCCTTGAGGCTGTTTTTGGTGTTCATGTCTGTGTCTGTGTATATGTGAGCTCAAGACAGCACTTGGGTGTGTGGGGAGAGTTGGCGCCATAAAAGATCTTCAACCCACCGCCCCAGTTCTCAAGGCTGGGCATCCAGGTGTCTTGTGCTCATTGTGTTACATGTATACGTATAGGGGGTTATGGCCTTAATTCACCTTTCTTTTAACTTTCTTTGACTCTTTCTAGCTGGTGTGCCATGCACATGTTATTTCATGTACTAAATGAGGATGGCTAAGAGTATCGAAAGAGACGGTAAACATGGCAGGGTCCAGCCTACTCCTAAGGGCTGCTAGCATGCTAAGAGTGTAGCATCGAGTTCTTGCTTGCTGTCACCACACCTTGGTTCTACTCTCACGCTGGACGCCTTTTTCACCTGGTCAGTGATTATTCAACTGTCACTGTAACTGGATCTCTGTTCAAGAGACTTAGTGTATTCATTTCACTGCATAAGGTCAATTGTATTCCTCTTCGTCTTCACAACATTCCTTCCCTTGAATTACAGCACCACAGTGACGTAAGGGTTGGACCTGTAATTTCGGGTGTGGCTTTTTCTCTGCACCTAGCGAGAACGGCCTCGCGAAGCCACGCCTATTAATTTTAGGCTGGCGTTGTCGCTGATTTGAGAGAGGTTTGAGCAGCGTCTTTCTATTGTACAAAAACGTTAATGTAGCGGGTATGAGTTAGCCAGTTAGATACATGTAGTGAAGTAGTCACTCTAGCTCAGGACTTTTTGGAGGGGCTCAGCCCCCCAACTTCAAAATGGCGTGATGGTGGTCAAGCTCCTTCCGGTTAAGCCCCTTTCTACCCTGTTCCTGATGGGTAGCAGTGGCTGTTATGATTTGTTCGAGGGATTCTGAAAGAAGCTTGCAAGAACAGAATACATTTTAGTGAACTATTGCCAGGAAAAAGGATACAAACAAGTATTAAAAACATTTTTTTAAATGTTGAAAGATGTAGGGATGGCTGTGCCAAAAACCACAGAAACTAGGTGTAGGGATGTGCAGGCAAGACATGTTATACAAAGACTACACAAGTAACCCCATCCCTACATTTTTTGCTTCAAACTGCTGTTCTCAATACCTAATGGCATGCATAGCCAGCAAAATCCTATCAGGCATAAAAAATGATGTAGGGATGGGGTTACTTGTGTAGTCTTTGTATAACATGTCTTGCCTGCACACTGCCATCCCTACACCTAGTTTCTGTGGTTTTTGGCACAGCCGTCCCTACATCTTTCAAACATGTTTCTAGAATTTAGTTCAACGATCAACACACAACTTGCAGCACAACATACTACTTATCCAAAAACTGTGGTATTTTGTCAAACATACTAATATGATTTCTCACAACTCAATTAAAATGAAGTTGAACAACATACCACTACTAGTGTGGTGACAACTTCAACCCAAACAATATGACATCAGAATAACTACAGACGTGAAATGTAGTGAAAATGTAAGGCAAATAGAGTCCATGCAAAAATGAAATAGATTAAACCAAGAGTACTCGCATTTGTAGTGACCGTTTAATAGTCAAATATATGAACGCATTGTGTATAATGCTTTTTAAAAAGTTCAAAGCATCTAGTTGCTTTCGTGCTATTAGCTGTGTGTATGTGTGTACAGACTTAATGAAGTACTGTATACACCCAAAATTGGACACACTCGACAGCAGGCCACAAAGCTAATCTGACTCACTGTAAGTATTATCAAAGTCTTCTAGTCTCACTAAGTGTAGCTGTTCTACATACTGAGCTCTCGCAAGGCCTGGCCATGACACTGTAGCTACAGTCCATTATGGATGCTTACAATTACATGTACATTGTATTTTTGTATTTCTGTACATTGTACATGTAGTTTTCACAGAAACATCAAAGTATCTTTTCTAAGTTTAATGCAACTTTGAAGCAGCATGTTTTTGTAGGTATTTGCCTGCCAGTTTGTGGCCTTAGTCGCCTGACGAAACATGTTACCCAAAGGAATACATAGTTGCAAACCCATTGTTAGCCAAATGCCATCTGTGGCTACTGTATCTGTGGACTTTCTACTATCCTTTCATTCTTGTGAGTAGTTCCTATATTCGGTTTGAGTGTATGGACTGTCTTTTGATAAGGTATGTTAGCTGTTGTTATTGTTGTGTATGGGTGTGTGTGTGTGTGTTTGCCTTGTGTGGACACTGGAAGAGTGGGGAGAGTTAGTCGGCTATAAAAGATCTTTAACCCACCAAACCTTGCTCTCAAGGCAAGGCTTCTAGTGTCCACATTGTCTCATTTTAAGCTTACCCTTTGCTAATAAGTTTTTAACCTTTCCACTAATGTTTTTAACTTATGAACAATGTTTTTAACTCTATTTTAAAGTTTTTAACTTTTGGCCCCTTCTTTTTAACCTTTCTACTGCTACATTTTTAAACTTTTGGTCCCTTCTTTTTAACCTTTCTACTGCTACACATTTTTTAACTTTTTGGGCCTTGCGTTTTTTAAACTTTCTATTGCTAAGTTTTTTTAAATTCTGGCCCCTGCAACCTTTCTGTTAGGGCTTAACTTTGTTGTTGTGTGGTTGTGGATTGTTGTGACTTGGTGGTGTACTTGTGTTGTCTTTTGTGTCTTGTTAGCCCTGCCCTACCGTAGCCCTAGTAGCCATTTGTTAGCCCTCTTTCTTTCTTGCAGTCCCTAGGATTGTGGTGTGCTATAAGTATGAATTTTCATGTACAATGTATGTCATGCTTAATGAACTAAAACCTGTCATTTAGTTTCTCAATCCTCCCACACTTCTTAAGATGAATTTCCTGCATATTTGCAGTGTCCAGTGTTAAACAAATGTGCAACTGAGAAAACCATGGTTAAAATAGCCATGGAATTTTTGCAGTGGGCGTGTATGTCTTGTGCTTATACACGGCCCACAGCAAGGCTGTGTTTGTGTATATGTATACCCTGCTTATGTAGAGAGATCACTTCCTACCATTGTTCCTTCCTTCTGTACTACAGCTGCAAGTGTGTCTCCTCACCAAACTATGAAAGTGGGAGATTTCAGAGTGGCAATAGTAGTAGCGGCAGTGTTGGTGAGTATCTTAGTATCTGTGTTGTACAGCGCACTAGGAGATGTCAATGGCGTTACTCCAATGAAAAGAGTAGACAGTAAGGAAGACAAGATTTCAAACACAAGTATGACATCAGCTAATGTGGAGAAACAATTTAGATTTCCTATAGAGGACAAAAATTCACAACTTAACAGACACAAGAATCCATTGCAACATCCAAATATTCTGTACTTATTGGCTGATGACCTGGGCTATGGTGACGTGGAGTATAATGGAGGAAAGGCTAAGACACCAAATCTCAACCAAATGGCCCGAGGACCAAACAGTGTCCTCCTAACGAGGTTTTATTCGGGAGGTCCCGTTTGCTCACCAACCAGAGGCACTCTATTGACAGGACGTAACCACAATCGATACTGTATCTGGCACGCAGATCTGGGTAATCCATGTAATGATGGCAAATGCCCCTGTTCTATGCCTCTACCTACCTCTGAAGTAACACTGCCTGAACTTCTGAAGAATGAAGGCTACAAAACTGCCATATTTGGGAAATGGCATGTTGGTGATTTGAAAGTTATTGAAGGGGGTAACAAGAAGTGGCCTGTGTCCCATCCTGGCATGCATGGTTTTGACCAGTGGTTAGTAACTGAAAGAGACACATCCTCAGTGGCACCAAACTGCCGATGCTCAAAACACTTCAGTTGCACTGTTCAGAAGAGATTCTATGGACAAGACGCCTGCAAAGCCTATCACTACATGGATAAGGAGTCAGAAAAATTGCAAGCCTACAACGACTCCATAATTGGAGATTCAGATTTTATTGTGGACATGTTTGAGAAATATCTTCAAGAATCGCATTCTAGTGAAAATCCCTTTTTTGTTATACTTGCATTTCATGACGTGCATTACCGGTACTATGCTCTTGATCCCTACTACACTATGTACAGAAAACAAGGTTACTCAGGATATGTTACCCATTACTATGGAGCTATATCGCAACTGGACCAAGCAATAGGGAGAGTCAGACGTTTACTGGAAACATATGGCATTAAGAACAACACATTTGTGTGGTTCTCAAGTGACAATGGCCCACAGAAAGGCACTCCAGGCTCTACAGCTGGTTTGAGAGGAGAGAAAGGGACAGTGTTTGAAGGTGGTATTCGAGTGCCTGCAATATTAGAATGGCCAGCAGTGATTAAAGCCAATCGAAAGTCCGATTATCCTGTGGTGACAAATGACCTGCTACCGACTGTGTGTGATATCCTTGGCATTGATCCTCCTCAAGATCGACCAATAGACGGTGTCTCTATTCTGCCATTTCTCAAAGGAGATGTCAATCATCGCAATGGCTCAATTGCTTTTGCCTTTCACATTAAAAAGGGAGATTTATACTCATCTTTCTATGGTGCAGTATTACGAGACTCACAAAAACTTGTTGTTAAGTACAATAAAGGAAACATACAGAGTGTCAATCTTTATGATGTGGTAGCTGATCCTAAAGAAACAACTGATATATCTGACCAGCACACTGACCTTGTACCAGTGTTGAAACAAGAGCTAAAAGACTTTGTTCAGTCGGTAAACAAAAGTGCTACAGACATAGGTTGCATATCCATACATGATAGAAGGCCATCAAAAGTGGTTGATAGTAAATGTAACTGTCATAGAAGGTTTTAGATAATTATTGTGCCTTTATGTATACTTTGATGTGAGGTACTTATTCAAATGTCCAGTGTTGAACATACCGCCTGCTGCATATGCATATCATACGTATAGCTCTCCCTTAACATGATAGGAAGGATGGTTAGTTTTAACCTTGGTATGAATATACCAGAGAGTCGGTAGACTCTCTATGTAGGGATGGCGCCGACACTCCCATAGTGCGCGTACATTGGAAAGCCTTCTTAACTCGCGAATACTCGCGTTTTAAGCCTTTCTCGGCACGCGAATGGCCTATTCGACCGCTTCTCTACCCAACGATACCCCACAAGTAGCTAGAATGCATTCCTTGACTTACTGCCAGATAATGGACGAAAGGTGATTTTGTTTTTCTTTCTTATTCTTCTTCTTCTTCTTCTTCTTACGAGATTTCTTTCAAACGACTTTACTCGAAAGTGGCTGAAGTAATCACCATAGTTCTTTCACAGATCTACTGTAATCACTACGAAGTATGATCTCTGCTAACAAAATGTTAGTATCTTCTCTACTATGGGCAGAATCTAGAACCCCAGACAACTTTACCATATTTGGAAGCCATTTTCTAATAATTATTGTCACGTGGCGCAAATTATAAGCACGTGAGGGCGGGCCTCGCGAAGCCACGCCTATTAATTTCTCGATGGCCAAGGCTACTCGTCTTTTGTCACTGAAAAGAGCGCGTTCTTACTTCGCCGTACGATTGTACAACGAACGCTAATGTAACTGGTATGAGTTAGCTACTCAGATACGCTGAGGAAACTACTCTAGCTCAGGACTTTTTAGAGGGGCTCAGCCAGGCTCCCAACTTCGTAAGTGACAGATCACGAGGTTTACCCACTCGTATCTCCGCCGCTGACTAGTAGCAATGGCTGCTCTGATCACTGATATGTTTGTTGGATTTTGAATGAAACTTGTAAGAACATTTTGTGTACTATTGTACAAGAAAAAGTACACAAACAAGTATGAAAAACATTTTCCAAAAATGTAGAGGGATGTAGGGATGGCAGTGCCAAAAACCACAGAAACTAGGTGTAGAGATGGCAGTGTACAGGCAAGACAGGATATAAAAAGACTACACAAGTAACCCCATCCCTACATCTTTCTTTTTTCTCACCGCATGGCATGGATGTTCCCAGAATTGTCATAGCTAAACTCACAGAACAATTTCAAGGAAAAAGAAAGATGTAGGGATGGGGTTGCTTGTGTAGTCTTTTTATATCCTGTCTTGCCTGTACACTGCCATCTCTACACCTAGTTTCTGTGGTTTTTGGCACTGCCATCCCTACATCCCTCTACATTTTTGGAAAATGTTTTTCATACTTTTATATATATCTCAGTTGCAGCTGAATGATGCCATGTCACTCCCACTCTGCAATATATTCTTGAGATGGGATGCATGTGCACAAGGTGTAGGATGTCTCCAGAGTAACTAGAGTGTGTGCTATGGCAGGAGCTTGATATGTGATGGGTAAATGACCCATAATGGGAGGTCGTAACTAGACCAAAGAATTGTCATCTACTCTATGACTCATATGCATAATTTGTAAGAATTTTACACAAATTTTCTTCACATCTGTTCAGTGCCAGGGGTTGAGAGAACGATACGTGGCTGAATAACCATAGTCTAAGAATTACTCTGCTGACACAGCTGATGAAGGAAAGAAAGGAAAGGTAAACTTCTGTCCGAGCACCAAACCTGGACACAGAGACTGGGAGTCCAGTACACTAAGCACCAGGCCATTACCCAGGACAAAAGTTTATCTCCCTATTCTTTCCTAAGTACTACCAGTGGTCATTGTCGAATCTGCCAGCATCACACTGGCAGACCCCCCAAATCTTGTGCTGTCAGAACCACTTTAGGGGACAATCGGAACACCTTCCTATCAGAGGAGGAGCCGAGATGGGAGGACTTACTGTCCAGATAATATTTGGAAGTCTTAGTTCACCTGGAGATGGTATGGTACGAAATACTCTGCTGATACAGGTGAAGAAGGAAAGAAAGGAAAGAATAACTTCTGTTCGGGCACCGAGCCTGGACCCAGCAATAAGTTCACAATGCACTCAGATCCTCATTACGCAGCCATTTTGGTGAACCGATATTATGGTTGTTGGGTTTCGTTTCTTCAACCTGAATAAGAAAGAGAAGAATTACAATAATTATACTGCCAATATCTCGTATATTTTCACCAGTTTCTGACTACAGTTCCTATTCTTAACACTAATCTCCTCAATGTGAAGTGTGAAGTGCATAGTGAAAATGAAAACTCGAATTTTCAAATGTACAGGGTTGATGCCGAGTGATCTGGGCAATCCCTATATATATATATACAGAGTGCTACCGCACTCCGTCATAATGCTTCTAACTTTCGAACGAAGCAGTTTTAGAGATAACGCCCTTTCAAAAATGTGCCGCTGAAGCCGCTAGTGCCTTCCGTTAGACGTGTACTAGCGCCAGTCCACAGATTAGCTCCCGCGGACAAACACAAACAGAGGCAGTGATACCTGGCGAATGCGCGCCGAGGGTAACTACCGCAACCCTCGCTGCGCATGCTCCATTATGCAATATCCAGGAGCTGTCTAATTACTTGCGTCAAATGAAAGAAAATACATATCCTAGACAAGACAAGGCACGACACTAGACTATAGCCCAATTGAGTGGACCTAAACCAACAATGCTTGCATCATCTGTGCAGTCTGTTGTAGCATGCAATGTAACTGCGCCGAGGGTTTACACTTTAGTGCTTTTCATTTCACCAGTTTCTGACTACAGTTTCCTTTTCACCTATTCTTAACACTAATCTCCTCAATGTGAAATCTGAAGTGCATAGTGAAAATGGTTAATGCCGAGTGACATGGGCAATCCCTATATATACAGAGTGCTACCGCACTCCGTGATTATGCTTCTAACTTTCGAACGAAGCAGTTAGAGATAACGCCTTTTCAAAATGTGCCGCACAAGCCGCTAGTGCCTTCCGTTAGACGTGTACTAGCGCCAGTCCACAGATTAGCTCCCGCGGACAAACACAAACGGAGGCAGTAATACCTGGCGAATGCGCGCCGAGGGTAACTACCGTAACCCTCGCTGCGCATGCACGCAGAGGGTTAGTTGCCGCATCTTTGTTCGTACTACATCTGCAAGAATGCGTAAGAAGCAGGGGGGCTGGGGGGCTACAGCCCCCCATGTGTGTGTAAAGGCCACACCCCCAGTTACTGCACTAGTAATAGATACTGTCATGCATGCTGCTATAGATATTCGCTGCTTTAGCTGAAACTTTTAGTAGCTGTAGCTGTCTAGTTTGCTTTCATAACATGGGTTTGTCTCAGAATGCACTAGAACTGATTTCAGAGCGTGCACATTGAAGTGATTTCCTGGGGAGACATGCCCCCAGGTATAGGTTGGGCCGCCCACAAGGTCAGCCCCCCATCGAAAGCATCTTCTTACGCCCCTGATCTGACACACTATATACCGTAGATCAGGAAATTATCAGCGGTGGAAACTTTCGTCTGTTAAATATTTTCGCGTTAATTTACTTTGGTCGCTCCATGCAGCACACCGACAAAATGACGAAATTTTAAACGCGACAAAATTATATTTAAGGCGGCGTTTTACGGACTTTGTACACTTGCATACACGGATTGAGTCTCATCTAAGATCAGGTAAAGAACGGATTGGTTTCATATACCTCAACAAAGCCATTTCTGCACACGTGTACACGCTGAAGTGTTTCACGATCTATGTGGAAAACATTTCGCGTGTATTACGTGGAAATATTTCGCGCGTTCAATTTCTGTCGTTAGAGACACAGACGAAAATATTTTAACAATGACCGATCTACGGTACAATGTGTAAGATATTGCTAAAGTGCTTGGTCTTAGTGTGGCTGTCTACTGTCGCGGCCGACTCTCGCCCTTCGTCCAGCAAACTCGAGGAAGTCAGTCATCATCTCTGTCTCCGTGTCCGTCCGTTCGCGTGGGTTTCTACTGTCCTGTCGTCTCCCATGGTGGACCTATTAACGCATGCTGCACGTGCGAAGTGAGCCCTGTGTTGTTGTTGGATGGCTATGTCTCAGACGGGTTCGTTGTTATTGCCTAGAATTGAGAGTGATCGCAATGGTTCATATATCTCAGTTGAGCGTGGCAGTGTGAGTGGTCAGTTGTATATTGATCGGTTGCCTACACTCTAAAAATGGGGTGTCATCAGAGCACCAGGGTGTCAAATTTCTGTGTGTCATGCAGACACCTAAGTGTTCCCACAACACTCCAATGTCAAGATAACACCAATGGGGTGCTAATGGAGCACCCCTTGTGCTGTCTCAGCACCTTGATTTCAGGTGTCAAAGCTAGGAGTGCTTTTGGAACACCCTGGTGGTTACAGCAACACTGTGACACTCATACCTGGGGTGTTACCTTAACATGCCAGGTGTCCAGGCATGTAGCACCTGTGGTCATCTTAGCACCCACAAGGGGGTCACTGCCAATTTTGATGTCTATGGTACCATATGTAACCTATACCTATGTGAACATCATGCAATAATAACTACACAATGGTCATCGAAAGTGATGTCTCATGATTATAACAATTATAATAATAATAATTATTATATTCACATAATGTATATAATACTGTGGATTTGTCTAAATCTATAGAAAAGAAAAAGGAAAGTTACACCACAGGAAAACTACCAACATCCCATCAAAGAGGAGTGAGAAAGTAAATGTGAATGCAACACCAATGAGAGCTGGATTTGTTCACAATAAAGTCGAGAGCTGCCCATCAAAAGATGTGCTATCTTGACAGCTATATATAATTGAAGATATTTTCAGTGTCATGGAGCATGCATATGAGAGTATATATTAAGAACAAAGATTGGAATGAACAAATCCAGATAGCTAGATTACGGATGAAAATAGCCTGTAGAAATGAGAGAAAAGTCACAAGAAAGGAGAAAGGACAATAAGCCCTACAAATGCACTTTACACTCACATTCCACAGGTTGAGGAAGTGAGATCATTAGTCTGGCATCAGTTATGGGTCACAGTGTGGAGCAGAGATTTGTACTCTATCACTTTACCTTCTGCCTTCTTTGTATATTACTTTTTTCATATTAGCGTTGACCTATATGTGTTTTCTGAAACTTACAAATGTAGCTGATAGTATTAGTGTAAATACACGTAATTAATAACAAAAATTAATACAGTCCATGGAAACAACCAGAATATAATTCACTCTAAGGTAAGGTCATCAGCCACAAGGCCCAACATATCAGACTAACAGCCACACAGCCACCAAAGCCCAATATATCAGACTTACAGCCACACGGCTGCCAAAGCCCAACATATCAGACTGACAGCCACACGGCTGCCAAAGCCCAACATATCAGACTGACAGCCACACGGCCACCAAAGCCCAACATATCAGACTGACAACCACACGGCCACCAAAGCCCAACATATCAGACTGACAACCACACAGCCACCAATGTCCAACATATCAGACTGACAACCACACGGCCACCAAAGCCCAACATACCAGACTGATACTCATCATAGCCACACGGCCACCAAAGCCCAACATATCAGACTGACAGCCACACAGCCACCAAAGCCCAACATATCAGACTGACAGCCACATGGCCACCAAAGCCCAACATATCAGACTGACAGCCACATGGCCACCAAAGCCCAACATGTCAGACTGACAGCCGCACAGCCAAATATACAATGTACAATGTATCCGACCAACACACAGCCACACTGCCACAACTCTAACATATCAGACTGACAGTAACAAAGACAAACATATCAGACAGACAGTCACACTGCCACAAAGTCCAACGCATCAGACTGACAACCGTACAGTCACATATATGGCGGACGGGTACAAACTTAGACAACATAAATCGGCATGCCTTTTATACGAAGGGATTAGGTTACGCGAGGGTAAAGACTAGCGCTTAGTAATAAACTCACTGGTCTCCTCCAGCAATCGCAGAGTGATGCGTGTAGAAACAGCCCCTCACGGCTCCTAACACATCGCGCGCTTTCTGTGTCAAGGTCAACTGCCACTTGGCCGCCGCGCCCGGCCGAGTGCACGCCCAAAAAACGACGTGCGCCTGCGCACAAAAAAAAGCGCGGTAGCGTCGTTCGAACGCGAAAGGATATTCCAGTCGTGATTTCTTCAAAGCGCAAGTTCCCATCATATTTAGAGGGCAGTGAAAATCACGGATTGATGGCAGAGTTACCATGAAAACCTCCCGCGTGAAAAACGATACCCGGCCTGAGATCAGTGGAAGATAAACGAGGCAAGAATGTACTTTTATCTCTCATTGTGCGTGCTTCGGTGAGCTCTGGGCAAGCATGAACTTTCGTAAGCCATATATTCGTTTTTGTGCTTGAAGTATGTCCCTTGTCATGTTTTATAGAGCACTCCTATCACCTCAAACTAGCGCTATTAAACACGAGCTGTGTAACCCTACCCCTCCCCAGAAGACCTGCCTGTCAACTACCTCAACTGGCACGAAGCTTTTTTGCATGAAGGTAAGGGGGAAAGTGCCATATATTGTGAACAAACATGTACACTTGCATGACTCTCCTTCCTTCTCCAGATGTTGGCAATGAATTGGCCACATCCTATCTTGTGGGTATCATGTATGGTGTGACCACTCAGGAAGCACTCTAAGTCTTCCCATTTATGTGGCTTCCTTAGTGAGTAATGGTGAAGTGATATCTAGTTTTTGAATGCAAGAACTTGTCTTTTATAGAAGTGTAGGAGTGAAGAAGAATTGAAGCCTATACCTATGCCTTTTTTTTGGCTCAAAAATTGTTCTTCCCAGTAATCTTGTAGCATAACTCGCAGAATGATTTCAGATATAAAAAAGATGTAGGGATGGGGTTAGTTGTGTAGTCTTTGTATAACATGTCTTGCCTGCACACTGCCATCCCTACACCTAGTTTCTGTAGTTTTTGGCACGGCCATCCCTACATCCCTATACATTTTTTGATAATGTTTTTCATACTTGTTTAAATCTACTAGGCATGAATGCTCTGTTTTTGTGAACCTAAGGCCACTCCTGCTCCGTATCCGTAGCAGACACCAGTTTTCCTCGCCGGAAAAAACCGGCTCCCACTGCAGGATTCGAACCCACATTCATCCGTTTACCAGACGAAATGCATAACCACTCTGCCAAGGGGGAGGCCTGAGGGTAGAGTTCGAATTCCTGTGTCTGCTTTGACTTATTAGTGGCAGGATAAGGGGAAGCACATATTTATAAGCCTAGTCACAACAGAGGCCACCTACTCTTCAGTGGTGGCCAGTGGACAACAGCATGAGCAAAGTGCTTCATCCACAAACCACTCATCCCTGCCTATGAAGCTGCCACTCAGGAAGTCCACCTCCAGTTCTCTTCCTGATCATCATGACAGAGAGTCAAATGTGGTACTTTTTGGCCTTGCAGAATGTGCCTCTCTGGTGGGCACAAGGGAGAGGGTAGATGAGGTTCTAGAATATCTCACTGGGGGTAAGCTTGCTATCAAAGACCTATTTCAGCAGGGTCGTTACAAGAAGAGGTCAGGGGTGGCAGAAAATGCTATTCCTCCACGTCCTGTGCTGATTAAGTTTGCCACTCCATGGCACAGGAGAATGGTTCTGATGCAAAAGCGGAAATTAAAAATTTTCACATTACTCATCTGTTCATTCGGGAGGATCTTTCACCCGATATGCGTCACAAGAAGTCTCGATCACTCTCAGATAAGTCTAAAGGGGCTTCTGGTCATTCTGATGTTTCACATGTCTCCCTCCCTCAGCATGACCCTGTTGCCGAGATGTCATGTAATGTCTCCCCAGCAGGCTGTGAGAGCCTGTGTACAGGTGACTCTGACTCTACCCATGTCAGGTCTGGTGTCTCTCCAGCTGGTTCTGAGTCCCTGTGTACAGGTGACTCTGACTCTACCTTGCAATCAACACAAACCCACCCTTCCATCACCTCCCTTGATATTTCTGCATCTGATTTGACCTTCAGCAAGGACACAGGACATTCTTAATGGCCTCGCTACAGTGCCTTACTTATAATTGTAGAGGTTGGAATAGTGGTAAACAAACTCTTTGGGACTTGATTGGTTCTCTTGATATATGTTTCATTCAGGAACATTGGTTGCTACCTGATCAGCTGTATCTGCTGAATGAGTTTCACCCTGATTTTCACAGTGTCTCGGTTAGTGGTATTGATGGTAGTGTGTTGTTGTGTGGACGGCCATATGGGGCCTGTGCCATTTTGTATCCGCGATCTTTGTTTTCTTCCATTACACCACTTTTATGTAATTCTAATCGTTTTTGTGCTGTCAAATTGCATGATTCCTGTGGTGTTTCTGTCCTTGTGGTTTGTGTGTATATGCCTGCTCAGTCGCATTCATTTTACTTTGATGAGTACCTAAGTACAATTTGTGAGTTGGAGGGCTTCTTGGAGTTTCATAAGTGTGATGTGAATTTACTTGTTGGTGATTTTAATGTGGATTTTTCTCGGGGTGACAGTTGCTTTTGGATTTTATGGATGAGTGGGATCTCTGTGCACGAGATCTTTCCTTTCCAGACGCTATTCAATTTACTTATGAGCGAGATGATGGGCTTGTAACATCTTGGGTTGATCATGTTCTGTGTTCTATTCATAACTCAAATATAGTGTCACATGTTACAAGTGTGCTTCTGGGTTCTAATCTTTCTGACCATAATCTAACTCTTAACGTCGATTGCTCTTTGATAGATACTACTTCTCATTCGTTTTCTTCCTCTCCTAGTCTGGACTGGGACAAAGCATCTAAAGAAGATCTTGATAATTACTCTAAGTTAGTTGCTCAGTCACTTCCACCGTTTCCTCCTGATGTTGCTTCTTGTTGTTCCCCTAATTGCTTGTCACATCTTAGTTGTATTGATCGCTTTGCTGATATGCTTATCACATGCCTTTTGAAATGTGCAGCATCCTGCATTCCTTCTCACATGAAGTTGAAGCACAGAGGGCTGGTGGGCTAGAATGATGGGCCGAGGAAGTTGAGGCATGAAACCAATTTCTAGTATCATGTTTGGTTGGAAGCTGGATGCCCTAAATCCGGCGCTCTCTTTGATATAAAGAAGGCAAAAAAGAGGTATAAATATGCAGCCCGTAAAGTCAAAAGGCAACAGATGTATTTGTTACGAGATAAGTTAGCTAAGTCTTACTGTCGAAAAAACCCTCGAGACTTTTGGTCACTAGTCAATAAATTGACAAAACCCAGAAATTCCAGATGTGCTCCAGTTGTTGATGGTGTTTCTGATGGTAATGACATTGCAAACTTGTGGGCTTCTAAGTTGCAGGGCCTTCTCAATACACACAGTTCCTCTTTACGGCACACTTTGCTTCAAGCTTTAAATATCTCTTTGATCATCTTTCAACTGTTCATGTCTCCATTGATGTTTTACTGAATGCAATCCATCTAATCAAGCCTAACAAGGTGGATTCTGCACAGCTATCTGCTGAGCATTTAAGGTACTCTGCACTCTCCATTGCTGGTCCTCTGTCTGCTTTTTTCACAGCTGTTTTTCATCATGGATACATACCCAAGTGTATTCAAGATTGTACGTTGTTCCCCATACCAAAAAATAACAAAGATCCTTCTAGCAGTAAAAACTACAGAGCAATTGCAATTGCATCTCTCTTGAGTAAAGTCCTGGAAAGAATTATACTCTCCAGATATGAATCCTACTTTACAAGTAGTGCTTTGCAATTTGGCTTCAAGAAAGGTCATTCAACAACTCTTTGCACAGGACTCATAAAGAATATTGTTTCTAGGTATATACGTAAAGGATCTAAGGTTTATGGCTGTTTTTTAGATGCAAGCAAAGCATTTGATTCGGTGGACCATGGCATTCTTTTTGATATTCTTCATTCTCGTGGTCTCCCAACTCCTATTCTTCATTTTCTTCTAAGTTGGTATAGTAGTCAACAAATGTGTGTTCGCTGGAATTCTTGTGTGTCTCATTCTAATGGTGTTCATCAAGGTATAGTGTGTTGTCTCCTGTGTTGTTTGCTGTGTATTTGGATGGATTATTGCAGAAGCTGTCTCGAATTGGTGTTGGATGTTATTGGGGGGCTCACTTCGTTGGTGTAGTATGTTATGCAGATGACATAGCCCTGCTAGCTGCATGTCCATCTGCTTTACGAATTATGCTGACAACTTGTGAGGAGTTCGCACTATCTCATGGCCTCAAGTTCAATGCAGAAAAGACTCAATTGATCAGATTTGGTTTGTCCTCTTCATCTTCATGTAAAGATTGCATTAACTTTGGTGGTATTGCTTGGACTTCATGGACACAATCACTCATCTCGGGCATGTACTGTCTTACAATTTGGATGACACATCTGATATTATAAGGGCAACGAAAGATATGACTCGGAAAGCTAACTTTATTCAGTGTGTATTTCCATTTGCAGATCTCTCCGTAAAGAATTTTCTTGTCAAGCAATTTTGTTTGTCTATGTATGGTAGCACACTATGGTACTTGTCTTGCAAGAATTTGCATATCATTGAATGTGCATTGAACAAACTTTTTAGGAGAATATGGAACCTACCACCACACTCTCACACAAGAATTGTACACTGTGTTAGTAACATTCAGTCAGTGTCTAATATGTTGTATATGAGGTTTCATTCTATGCTTTCTCGTGCTGTATCATCTCTCTCACCTCTTGTTAAGTACGTCTTCAAAGAAGCATCTCAGTGTGCATATTCCTTCACCGGTTATAACTTCATTTCTGGTCATCGACATATAAAAATGTATTCTTCTGAGGATATGCTGTGTGCTGAAGTCATTCGACATTACAGAATTGCTTTTGGTCGATTTTCTCCGTTCGATGATATTATATACATTATATCATGTGCTTAACTTTGTTTTTCCTTTCTATTCTTTTTTGTTGTACGTTTTCACCTTTAGTGGTGTGTGTATAATAATAATAATAATAATAATAATAATAATAATAATAATAATAATAATAATAATAATAATAATAATAATAATAATAATAATAATAATAATAATAATAATAATAGTAGGGATGATTAAGAAGTACGACAATACATTTTTTAATCCACTGAGCATAAACTGACACCAGCATTGATTCATTGTTCGCCTATTCTGTCGTTAAGAGTTTAAAAGAGAAATAGTGGCAAGAAAACTGAATGATGTGGTGAGTGCTAGTACCTGGAATAACATTCAATTGTCCATCTCTTTTTAGCTGTGTACACAGCAAAAATGACATTGTTCCTATGATAAAGACCTTTGTTATATTTGCTGCAGGGCCATGTAAACTGTACTACAAATATAGTTGTAACAGCTGTTGTGAGCTGTGCCTTGGCCTTGTTTTGTTAAAACAACAATTCTATTTTTGCTTTGTATAAAATATAGGCAAGACAGGGCATACAAAGACTACAAATGCAGGTAACAAGTAAAAATAAATGATTGGGTGGCGTTACTTGTTGAACAGGCGCCGATCTACTATGGAACGTAGAATTGAAGAATGCTGCGCTGTGATTGGCCATCCCACATGCCGGACGGCCACGTCATAGGGTCGAGTATAGTTGCCAGACCCTCTTTCGGGGGGCGCGTGAGGGTCTGGACGAGACTATTCAACACCTGCTTTCATCATGGCCCAACAAGGGGCGGGCACTTCCGCTTCCGCCGTTTAAGGCCACTTAAGGGAGGGCGAGTCATGATTGCGTTCTTCGTCAATTACTCTACCGTCGCTTTCCCCCTACATTTACCAACGCTAAAACGACAGCAATTCTTTGGCGCGGTTGCAAGTTCGCTGGGAAAAATTCATATTTCCCGCTACCGTTGGACGTGCGGCGCTGTGTGGCGCCAACCGGTGAAGAGGTGGATGCTCGCCAAAGGGGAGTGAACTAGTTTATGCGCAATGGGTTGCTCGAGGCTTGGCTTGCTACTTTACGGCAGAATTTGCTACCGTTTTTCTAAATTCTGCAGCACGAAGAAAACGATTAGATCTATATGTCTAGAAAGAAAGATTTAGCACGGATTTTTAAAGCAAACTTAGATAGCCAACATGCTTAGTAATCATCCACCGAGGTTTCGTCTCTGCAGCATTAGCCGTTATTGGCAATTTTTTTTTCTATAATTAGCGATATGCATATTGCGTAAATTTTATAATTCTATGAACCGACATATCACGCAAAACTACGTTATTTCGCTAACAGGCATCATTAGGAGATTACAATAAAACATAAATCAGGCAAAATCATGTCTTAGGGTCGTTTAAGTTTCCAACTGATGATGCCAAAGCATCCTTTCTACAGCGTCTGAGTGCCATGCGAAGTTTTTTGACACCCCAAGGCGCACCACAGCTCAATGAACGCGAGCTACTCGAACTTGCTGTCCCTGGTGGAAGAGCGAAGTAGCGTCCCCAGTACACCCATCCAACCTGTGGTACAGTATTCTAGTATCCGCAGACCACGTGCAAGAGTAGCAACAACTAGCTGTATGTTGGAAAATGCAGGTAAGTAGTAGTAAAGGTGTTAGCCTGTCGCCATGTTTGTCCTTGAACTTGATAGGTTTCTTGCTACATGTATATGTGTACTACAGGGATGTACAGTGATGGTGCTGTGCTGCTGGGACAGGAACTCTTCCTTTGCGAGGAGAAAGCACTTCGTGATTTGTGTGCTTCTCTTGCGTTCTTGTAGTGAACAAGAAGCAGCAGTACACAGATGTTGTGAAAGCGTGTGTCACACTCTCGCCGCAGTGGAGGAGTGAAAGCCAGTTATGCAAATGGTGGTAAGGTATACTTGGTGTGTGGTGGTGTTTTGTTTTATTCCAAGTACGTTGGGTGCTCCCACACTCCCAACTGCTGTAGTAATGCCCAGAACTTTCTGTACAGGCTGTATTGCTTGGATACGTTGTTCAGACTGGCAGCTGAACTGCCAACCAGAAAGTCTGGGGGCTGTGCCACCACACACGGTGTGCACAGACAGTGAGGGCAGTGGGCTTTGTCAGTGGGGTGACCCAGTACGGGGTGATCTCCTTTATGTGTCCGTCTGCATATGTAAATGTAAGAATTGTAAGTGCAAGCATCTTCACTTGCCGCTACAGGGTCAAGTTGTTTATCTCCTGTACGTCTCCTTTTTGGACACACACACTCATCCTCCATCCACTTGACTGACGGACTAAACTCCTCTGGCCTGGACTCCTGGAGGAATCTATTCAGCCTATATAGCTACCGACAAAAGTCTGAGGAGGCTGACGACCACCACAGTGCACCTGTACCTAGCAGTGTACTTTTATCTTTCATTTTTCATCTGTATGTACCTATATTCACTTGTTTGTATACCTGGATCTCAGGCTTCCCCTCTTCAGTGCTTCTCTCATGTCATTCTGCCATGGCAAACTGTTCAGGGCTATTTCGACCAGACAATCGCTCGAAGACGCGCGGCCACGTGAAATGAACGTTATTCGCGCCAAAAGCGGTACATAGCGAAGGGTAGGGTGCTGTGATGGACGTGGATAGTGCGCTGGTTGCTGCTCGCTATTTTGAATCTGTCCGCCATGTGCAGGAGGGGTCAAAGGTTGTGCCCGGGGCAGGGGCCTTTTATACCGTGACCGACGGAAGCGACTACACTTACGGTTGTCAGGTGTGCGTATGGGGGGCTTCGCTACTATACATAGTCAGACTTCACGTTTAAAATATCTTCATACCTTCGCTCTAAAGGGCCCATACAATACCCTTTTCTGCTAAACGCAGCAAGCATAGCAAGTACCTCTTACGCACAAAACCCTCCTCTCCTGAATATTAGGTAAGAACCATAATGAGTAGGGTAATAGACATAGTTTATGGTGTCGTAGTGTCGTTCCAGCCCACTGACTGACATTGTGCCTGGTGTGTTCCGCAGTGGACTAGTCACGCACGTTTTGAATCCAGCCCTCCTTCACTCTACGCGGGTTGTGACACAGTGTTGGGGTTTCGTCCTTCAATATCAGCTGAACTCGCATGTACTTTCCAGGAGCCGCGCGTGGTGGTGCTGCAGAACTGAGGGCGCTTAGCGAGGTGCAAAAGTGTAAGAAAGCGCTTGGTGGGTAAAGCGTATGTTGCGTTCTATGGTATTACAGTATGCCACATTTTTGCCCCTGTATATTGCATTGTATTTTCGTCCATGTTGCGTACTAAATGCCAGTACGTTGCAGCGCGTACGGAGGCACCAAGCACACAAGATTCTACCGGTTTCCGAAAGCAATAGGTGTTGGCAACCAGAGGGCGCGACTGGGCTCCAACCGAGAGTAGTCTCGCGTAGCCAGACTCTCTCCGCAAGCGAGAGTCTGGTCAGGACTTGTTCCGGACACCCCCCCGGGTGTGGTTGCTGGCCACAATGTTATGTAGCGACATTCCTAGCAAGATTCCTAGCAAGACATGCACGCGTAGTAAGCTTCACCTGTGTTGAATTCCACATATGGTTACTTCAAACAAAATGTTGTTTCCTATTGCACATAACCATCTGTACACTGCAAAAAAGAAATGGTTATTTTATACTTTGCTAAGGTTATCTCAGTTGCAGCTGAGTGACACCATCTCATTCCCACACTGAGTTGTCCTATACTCTTGATATTGAAGCTGAATGACATCATGTAACCCCCCACACAGAGTTATCCTATACTCTTGAGATTGAAGGCTTGTGGGCAAAGTGTAGGGTGTCCCCAATAATGTGAGTAATTGTAAAAGTAATTGTGTGCTATGACAGGAATTTGACAGAGGATGCCATGATGGGGGGTCACTCCTCTGTCATGCTCAGTAGACTAATGGACTGTCTTCTACCGCTCAATTCCTCCTGGGTGATATCCTACACATCTTGCACATTCTTTATACCTCTGCTCAGTGCCAAGTGTTGAGAGAACAAATGTGCAACTGAGATAACCATTCTTATTGGTTAAAATAACCATGGATTTTTTGCAGTGTACCTGTTAGTTTTAGCTTTGTAATTAGTATATAAGGTTACACATCCTGTGTTAGCAGATTGCTATTATGTGTATCCCTGCATAAATATGCAAAGTATTATTGAAAGCTTCCATTACCAATTTTGACACAGATCACACCCCATAATATTTAGTGTTGCACAGTACATTATAAACGTGGTTTTGTACTCTGCGGCGAGGAGGAACGCCAGGTACACACTGATTACATTACGTAATATAAAAATTGGTCAATGACGTCTTGCGTTTCATTGATGACGTTTACATTTACTACACGTACATGCGGATGTATATAGCGACGGCATAGAGCAGAAGCGCTAGAGTTGGTTATACCGAGGCTTAGTAGCGACTAGCCTCATACCCAGGCGTTCCGAGGGTGAGTCCATTATTAGAAATACGAAGTGCAATAGCACAATAGCTAGTGACGTACTTCAGTGCAATTTAGTCAATAGATATAAGGAATGGACAAGTGAACTAGAGCCAAACATGTAATGCGCGTTTAAAAGACAACAATGATGCAGATCCAGAGATGCATGGTGGGAGACTGTGCCACAGAAGGATGGAATGAGGAACAAAAGAAAACATGAAATAATTGGTAGAGCAATGTACAGGCTGGAGGCACAGTGGAGTATTGGTTCTAGTGCTGACACTGGAATTGCGATCAAAGATACCTGATGGGAAGTACATTGAGTTATTAAGTATGGCATAAACAACACATAGCTTCATAATGTGCCTCCTAGATTGCACATTTGCAATGTAGGCAAGTTAAGCTCCCTCAACATGGTAGTGTATGATAAGTTCCACTTCTTCAGGCAGATTTTTGCAGCCAGCTTTGGAGTTTTTTCCAAGTGTTCAATTGAGCCCTTTGTGAAGGGGTCCCATACAATGCAACAGTACTGGGCATATTAATGATACATATAGTTTCCGGAGAACTGTAGTGTTGCAGTGTTTGTAAAACTTGCGGTAGAGAAAACCCAGTTTTTGTCTTGTTTTGGAGACCACAGAATGAATATGTGCAGCCTAATTTAGGTTGTGAGTGATAAGTACATGTACGCCCAAGTAACAAATCGTGATAGACACTTCTACTTTAATCGTCTGCCCCGTCTTTGGAATTCTCTTCCAATCATTGATGTAGACCAGTCACTTAACACCATCAAGCGCAAACTAAAATGTTTTTTCTGGAGCTACTTTGTTGCAAACTTTGACCCTGAAAATTTATGTTCTTATCACTTTGTTTGTCCGTGTAACAAGTGTGTTACTTTACCAGTTATGTGCACCTTTCAAGATGTTACTCTATAGAAGCCATTTGTCCCCCCGTTGTGTTTAATATGCATATGTATTTGTGTTAAAGGCTAGGAGTACATGTACTACTAGTCCTTCAGTACAACTGTCCATGTATCATCTGGTCACTTCCTCCTTTTCTAATTCCTGTACTGTAAAGCTTCTAATAATAATAATAATAAGCACTTCACTTCAAAGACACGATTTAGTTTAGTTGCATTAACAAACAGGTCGACTGCATAACATTCAGGGTTCTTAGATCGTTTGGAGATATAAACATCCATTGACACTTATCTTAAGGGTGCTCGGACATGGATACTGTGCGGCTCTAAAGGAATGCGCAGATCTGGGCTTCGTGGTTAATTAGTGGAAGCCAAATGCAACAGCTGCACGCATTAGCGTAGTAGATCTGGCCCGTCTAAAGTATGCAGCGTGCATAACTCTGTAAAACTCCGTAGCGCTTTTCCTGATCGGGACGCCCTTCCGTTGGCGTCATCGTGGGCAGGTACCGCAGACCGTAACGTGGAGTTTTTCCGAATTGAACGCTCCAAATTCGAGAAAAGTTCAAAAACCCGTGCTTGCGTACTAGATACGTTGAAAACGGCCACGTTAATGGCTAGCGCTTGCTCGAATAACTCTGGTGCCTGAGTTTCAGGGAGATAGGTAAATCGGTTAAGAAGTTTTATAGAGAAAGAGTCTAAGACTTTACCGCCGTAACTCTCGGTGACTAGGTAAGCTGGAGCTGTGAAACTTGGTATACGAATTGCAGTGTCTGCAATGTCTATAAGGGTCCAAACGCGACATGTATGGTAGGTACCATACTTTGCGAGATATAATAGCATAGCAACCACATGCCTTATTAATATTCATGATGTCCGACCACCCTTAAATAAATTTCAGATGGTTACTACTGGACCAGTTTCCAATTAAGTCAATTTCCCTTTGTACAATTGCAAAGTCCTCACTGCTGCAAATAGGCCTGGAATAGCAGATGTCATCTGCATAGAGTGCAAGAGTGGAATCCTTCGATAGTGGGAGATCACAAATATCATCAATGAAAAAGATGAACAACAGCGGACCAAGTGTTGACCCTTGAGGCACACCCAATAGAACAGGAAGTAACCTGGATATTGCCTCTCCGATAGCAACTTGCTTAAATCTACCAGTTAAGTAGTCCTGGAGCCACTGGAACAACAGAGGAGGTAAATCTAGCTTAGAAAGTTTCTGAAGCAGTGCCCTATCGAAGGCCTTTCTTAAGTCAAAAAAGACTGCACATATATCCACACCAGTATGCAACTTTGCATTCCAGCAATGTGTAATGTAAGCTAGAGCAGTGCTAGTGGATTTCCCTGAGCAGAATCCCCACTGGTTTGGAGAGAGTGGGCACTGGTTGTGCATGAAGTCACGCAGAATATTAAAGATATGTCGTTCTAAAATCTTGCTGACAATGGTTAGAAGCATAATTGGACGATAGTTGGATGGCAACTGAAGATGTTTTCCCTTGGGTATAGGAATAACTTTTCCAACTTTCCACTCCGATGGAATTTTTCCCATTGCAAGAAAATGTTAAATAGCAGCATTAGTGCTGGCCCAATACACTGGGCAACCAACTGTAACATTTCAACAGTAGTTATTCCAGGTGACTTTTTGGGCTTCAGGGAAGAAATCAGGCACACAACTTCCTCTTCAGAGATGTCAATTAATGATATATCTGAGGTGGAGTCACTCAGATGTTGAGATGGAGAATGTTGAAGAGGAGGATCTGATTTGTTAAGGCTCTCACCAAAGAAAATGTTCAGTACTTCAGCTCTCTCAGCGTCTTCCGACACCAACGTATTATCAGAAACCAGTGTAGGAATATGACTTGAAACAGTGTTCGAAGAGTTCACTATTTTCCAAAACTTCTGAGGATCATTTGCCATTCTGGAGAGGTTACTGAAAAAAACAGCTCTGGATGACCTAATGAGTTTGACCACTCGATTTCTCATCTCTTTATACTTCTTCCAAGCAGATACACTCTGCGATATCTTGAACTTACGATACAAGTGATCTCTTCTTTTAATAGCACACATAATATTTTTGTTAATCCAAAGCAAATAACGCCGGCATTGCTGTTTAGCTCGTGGAACACACTGTTTCATTATGTCTAAAAAGATCCTTTTCCAGTTTTGCCATGACTCATTTACATTACTCGTCAAGATGATTTTCCAGTCAGTGTTTCTTATCAATGCACATGCCCTTTCTACATTGGCTTCAGTGTACCTCCATAGAAGTTTTTCGTAATGAAGTTTGTTCCTTCGCATACAGTCACTTCTCAAGGTGACAACAAGAGACTTATGATCAGAGGTTCCAAGCGGAGGTCTTGTTTCACAAGAAATAAGATTTTCTATACATGACATGAAGCACAAGTCAATTGTAGTCTCTCGTCCAGAGGGAGAAATATGTGTTATCGTGGTCACCACTTGGCTGAGACTCAACGTTGCCATGAAATTGTTCAGACATGTATTAATTCCTCTTGAAGTATCAACATTAAAGTCACCAATAAGTACGAAATTAGTCAACAGGTTAGGCTGAAGTGCAAAAATAGAATCTGTGAGAGTATCAAATATATAATTTGGAGAATTGGGTGGTCGATAGAAACATCCAACTGTTGTTTTGACTGTACCTTTCAAAACATTCACAAATATACATTCCAGATCTGCATGAACCTCTTCTGACATATTCATTGTGGCAGGATGCTGACTTGTATATACACATACACCTCCACCATGCCTGTTACAATCTTTTCTATGACAGTTATAACCCATAATTGTTATTTCGTTGTCAAATATGCCTTGTGATAGCCATGATTCAACAATACATAGATTACTATACACTAAAACTTGTAGTTCTTCAATCTAGGTAACAAACTTCGAGCATTTGAATACATAATTGTCAGTGTCTCGTGATTAGATAATTGTGTTGAGTGTGAACGATCACCCACCACGGTACGGCCAGATGCCCTCAGTCCATGACCAAAAAAGGAGACGGGGAGCGCTGATCAGAAACATTCCCACTTGCTTCACTGTTACTAGTGCTTTGTTCATTACTATCTGATGGCAAAGCCATCATGAACGGCAGCGCTTGGTATCAAAGGCTTTTGCCGTAGCCCACACTAGTCTCATCAGTTAGACTCTCTAAGAGAAAGAAAGTGGAAGAAAAAGTGGACTCTTTCAGGATTCAAACCCACAACTCTCAGCTTTCTATATGCTGACGCTCTTCCGACTTCTGACAGCAGGCAAAGTCGATACCATATCCTGACAACAGTCTCTTCCGATCTGCAATGAAGCTCCCTGCTGCCCCAACAGACAAGATGGTTGTTAAAGTCTAGGGCAACCAACCTAGCCTAGCCTAGTTAGTCTGTGGGGCAGTGGCTGAAGCAGGAGACCCTCTGTTTTTTTTTAAGTATAGACACATGATAACCCCTGGTTGGTGTATGAGGGGGGAAAACAAACATGACAAACAAACAGCCTGCCTGCTGGCTGGGCTCTTTAGCTCTGACTCAGTCGGTAGAATGTCAGCATATAAAGCTGAGATTCGTGGGTTCAGGTCCTGCAGGAGTCCACTTTTTCTTCCACTTTCTTTCCATCACTCAGATGATACGGCAGTGAGTTTTTCCTCCCTCATACACAACCAGGCTAGGCTGGGCTGGGTTTGGCTGCCCCAGACTTTATTAACCACTTTGTCGATTGAGGGGTTATCATGTGTCTCACTAAGAGAGTCTGACATGTCATAGGGCATTCGTGTTGCTGAGTCAGGCCTGGTGTACTTGTAGTAACCAGAGGAGGTTGGAAGCGGTCACATGATTGCCCAAGCCGTGTACATTATGCCCATTGAGAAGAGTTTGACATTATTTCAGGGTGACAAAAGGGAAGCAGACTGTACCATACTACAAAAAATGCTTGCGCCATGATTGAATGTGACACTTGTATGGAACGGTTTCATGTATCTTGTGTAGGTCTTCGCAAGAGGTTTTGTCGTTTTTGTGAAAGTAATATTAACACAGTCTTGTCATGAACTGTGAAATTTGCAAGGATACAGTGTAAAGGTATGATGCGACGAAGCACTTGTAGAGTCCGTAGTAGCTACATGTCCTGCCGAAGCACTTGTAGAGTCCGTAGTAGATACGTGCCAGGAGTGCCTAACTGCCACCAGCGTGGCTATCATACGCGTACGGACGGGGATTCACCCCGTCCCGTCCTGGGTTTTAGTAACAACCGTGCTGTGTATAAACACGTTCCTGACTGACTGTACGGCGGTAACCTCCTCTCTTGAAGAGAGAATATAACAGAAACATCGTGAGTGAGGAATAGACATAGATTAGAGTTTTCTGATAGTTGCACTGTGTTAGCTATAGTGTTCTTCCCGTCCAACGGCTGACGCTGGTGTGCTCAGTCCTCAGTCAGTGGACTTGTCACGCACGTTTTTGAATCCAGCTGGGTGCTTCCATCTGCTTCCATGAGAGAAGTTGTTCCTGAACGTAGGTGCCAGGCCTGAAATTCGATCTTTGGCCAAAGGGTCGTGTCAGAATGGAATCTATCACTAGCGCTATATGGTTCAACATTAAGAGACAGGCCAACAGCTTCCAGCTTCCAGCTTTTCATAGTATCTCTTCCTGGACTGGTAGTCCAATGGGTTGACATAACCATTACTCATGGTGCTGCCACTGACAAGGCGATACACTAGCACTAGCCGACTAGCACTCCATGCACTTTTTGCCAACCAGCAGGTTTTGTGCACAGTTTTAAGCCATTGCAGTGGAACCTCCCTAGAGTGGTCACCTATGGGCCATAAATTTGTAGCTGTAATAGAGAGGTGGCTGTTTAATAGAGGTGTAAATATTGGGCATTATATCCCAAGCGACCTGAGTAGGTGGCTGTAATAATGAGGTGGCTGTTTTACAGAGTGAACACTATACAGAGGTTTCATTTTACTGAGGTAATGGCCCTGCCCACACAATAGGGGTAATGGTGTCACTAAGTGAACAGCACTCTACCACCTGGAACATACACTATGGAGACTGCCCATTTCTTAAACTAAGCTGAGCTGAGACAGGAGAAATCAACAGTAAGGATACGTTTGCATGTATGTCCCATGCTTATACAGCCCAAAGTAAGGCTACGTTTATGTGTACATAGCAAAAAAAAGCGTGATCTTAACCTTGCTATGGTCATCTCAGTTGCGTAATTGGCGAGTTACGGCACAACGCACAACAGAGCTTCAGCAATGTAAACAGGTAGCGCCTAGGGCCAGTGTAGAAGATAGCGACGATACCTGCCTGACACGCATAGCTACAGGAGCGCTTTCACAAACCTACCAACTCGACTGGTATATATGCTAAATATGCTCATTGACGGTATAGTAATTGTGAAGGCATAGACTTAAAATGGAACCTTAGCCACACCTATCCCAAATGCACTTTTTGGTCAGAATCATTTCATTATTAATAGAATTGTCTTTTACAGTGCTATATGACCAAATAATAACCTTACAATGATGAAGAACACTACAATAAACTATTATTGTCTACTGTTCCTGCAAGAATTCTGGCCACCTAGTACGGCATACAAACTTAGTGTACATAGACTTTAAATCTTCCATTTTCTTTGAAGCTTTACTCACTTGTAGCTTTGTATGAGCTACTCTCTTTGGGAATAGCATCTAGGTCTGAGCTAACTCCCTGTGCTATTTTCATTTTTGAGCTTTCAAAACTTCCTGTATAACACAGCTTTCTCACACACATGATGACCTCATCAGTGAGGATGTGTTTTATGATCACAAAATCGTGGAGTGTGCGGATTCCTGCATTGTGTCAGTTTTAGCAGAGTTTGAGACTTTTCCAGCTAATCTGTGTCATTCGTGAGGATATTTGACATTGACAACATCACCTGAAGCTTTCCTCTTCCACCATGTACTAAAGGCTTCATCACATCCACTTGGCATGACAACAAACTCTCCTAATCGCTTTTCTTCGACTTCAGCTTTCGTTAAATGTGTGATTGGCTCTTGTGAAGCAGACTGCTCCATCTTATGCTGTCGGGCAAGACACTGCTTGGAAATACCAAAAGCTGCACGTATAAATTTGGCACAATAAAGAAAATTTCCCATGGAGTCAAAAACATTGGAACGTAGCCAGTCATTCTGAGTTTTCACATCTCTATAATGATCCATATCTGCTCTTCTTGGTACAGGATTTATCCTCTTCACCATCTTTAGACTAGATCCTTGCTTTTTCATGGACTTAAAAGTATCAACACACCTTGATAGAACCGGATGGCACTTCGTGCACATGCCGTCCAAATTAGTGCCCACCTCTGAACTTTCGCCTTCAGTGCTGCTCTTATTGAGAGACTCGTTGACACTCCTGCTAAGTCTGTATGGTCCTCTTGATTTACCAGCCTTGTAGATCTCCCTAGATCTCTCCCTCCGGGCTTCCCTTGTTGTGGGTCTTACTTTGTTGCACTCTATTTCCTGTCTAGGACTCACGAAACCAACAAATAAGTTGGTATAAAATCAGTTTTGCGAAGTGCTGTAGAGCCCTGAAAGTCTCTTAGTACATTCAGCTAGCAATAACGAGGTAGGCGTGGCCACATCTGGTTGCTATGGCAACTAATTAGTACATGCAAAAACTTTTGAATGTAAATGGTGCGCTAATGCCCAAAGAATGGCAGACATTGCAGAGGGTAAATCCCTGCAAACATTCCACTTTGGAGGCTCATTACTCAAAACTACAAAGTGTGGCTAACTAAAGGTTCCATTTTAAGTCTATGCCTTCACAATTGTTTATGTGTGGGATTTAAGTCGCATGATTTCGTCGCCGCTTCCAACCTCCTGTGGAGTAACTGCCGTTTTAGAACAAACAATGCAAGCGCAGTAATGAAAATTACGTAGTAAGCAAGTCAAGTACTAGTACTGTACTATACCAGCCCATCGAGGGTCACGTGATATCGCGCAATGCTGCGCAATGCGCAGTATACGCTGGTGTGTTAAATTTATTTTTCTAAACCTTGAGGCTGTTCTAGTTGTTTTCCAATTTAGATTTTTCTAAGCTTAGAGGCTACTGTATGTCAAAGTTATTTTCTAAGCCTAGAGGCTGTGGTGTGTTAAATTGCTCTGAGCTATTTTTCTAAGCCTTGAGGCTGTTTTTGTTGTTCATGTCTGTGTCTGTGTGTATGTGAGTTCAAGACAGCACTTGGAGAGTTGGCGCCATAAAAGATCTTCAACCCACCGCCCCAGTTCTCAAGGCTGGGCATCCAGGTGTCTTGTGCTCATTGTGTTACATGTATACGTAGAGGGGGTTATGGCCTTAATTCACCTTTCTTTTAACTTTCTTTGACTCTTTCTAGCTGGTGTGCTATGCACATGTTATTTCATGTACTCAATGAGGATGGCTAAGAGTATCGAAAGAGAGGTAAACATGGCAGGGTCCAGCCTACTCCTAAGGGCTGCTAGCATGCTAAGAGTGTAGCATCGAGTTCTTGCTTACTGTCACCACACCTTTCTCACGCTGGACGCCTTTTTCACCTGGTCAGTGATTATTCAACTGTCACTGTAACTGGATCTCTGTTCAAGAGACTTAGTGTATTCATTTCACTGCATAAGGTCAATTGTATTCCTCTTCGTCTTCACAACATTCCTTCCCTTGAATTACAGCACCACAGTGACGTAAGGGTTGGACCTGTAATTTCGGGTGTGGCTTTTTCTCTGCACCTAGCGAGAACGGCCTCGCGAAGCCACGCCTATTAATTTTAGGCTGGCGTTGTCGCTGATTTGAGAGAGGTTTGAGCAGCGTCTTTCTATTGTACAAAAACGCGGGTATGAGTTAGCCAGTTAGATACATGTAGTGAAGTAGTCACTCTAGCTCAGGACTTTTTGGAGGGGCTCAGCCCCCCAACTTCAAAATGGCGTGATGGTGGTCAAGCTCCTTCCGGTTAAGCCCCTTTCTACTCTGTTCCTGATGGGTAGCAGTGGCTGTTATGATTTGTTCGAGGGATTCTGAAAGAAGCTTGCAAGAACAAAATACATTTTAGTGAACTATTACCAGGAAAAAGGATACAAACAAGTATTAAAAACATTTTTTTAATGTTGAAAGATGTAGGGAGGCTGTGCCAAAAACCACAGAAACTAGGTGTAGGGATGTGCAGGCAAGACATGTTATACAAAGACTACACAAGTAACCCCATCCCTACATTTTTTGCTTCAAACTGCTGTTTTCAATACCTAATGGCATGCATAGCCAGCAAAATCATATCAGGTATAAAAAATGATGTAGGGATGGGGTTACTTGTGTAGTCTTTGTATAACATGTCTTGCCTGCATACTGCCATCCCTACACCTAGTTTCTGTGGTTTTTGGCACAGCCGTCCCTACATCTTTCAAACATGTTTCTAGAATTTAGTTCAATGATCAGCACACAACTTGCAGCACAATATACTACTTATCCAAAAACTGTGGTATTTTGTCAAACATATAATATGATTTCTCACAACTCAATTAAAATGAAGTTGAACAACATACCACTACTAGTGTGGTGACAACTTCAACCCAAAGAATATGACATCAGAATAACTACAGACGTGAAATGTAGTGAAAATGTAAGGCAAATAGAGTCCATGCAAAAATGAAATAGACTAAACCAAGAGTACTCGCATTTGCAGTGACCGTTTAATAGTCAAAGATATGAACACACTGTGTATAATGCTTTTTAAAAAGTTCAAAGCATCTAGTTGCTTTCGTGCTATTAGCTGTGTGTATGTGTGTACAGACTTAATGAAGTACTGTATACACCCAAAATTGGACACGCTCGACAGCAGGCCACAAAGCTAATCTGACTCGCTGTAAGTATTATCAAGGTCTTCTAGTCTCACTAAGTGTAGCTGTTCAACATACTGAGCTCTCGCAAGGCCTGGCCATGACACTGTAGCTACAGTCCATAATGGATGCTTACAGTTACATGTACATTGTATGTCATGCTTAATGAACTAAAACCTGTCATTTAGTTTCTCAATCCTCCCACATTTCTTAAGATGAATTTCCTGCATATTTGCACAGTGTCCACTGTTGAACAAATGTGCAACTGAGAAAACCATGGTTAAAATAACCATGGAATTTTTGCAGTGGGCGTGTATGTCTTGTGCTTATACATGGCCCACAGCAAGGCTGTGTTTGTGTATATGTACCCTGCTTATGTAGAGAGATCACTTTCTACCATTGTTCCTTCCTTCTGTACTACAGCTGCAGGTGTGTCTCCTCACCAAACTATGAAAGTGGGAGATTTCAGAGTGGCAATAGTAGTAGCGGCAGTGGTGGTGAGTATCTTAGTATCTGTGTTGTACAGCGCACTAGGAGATGTCAATGGCGTTACTTCAATGAAAAGAGTAGACAGTAAGGAAGACAAGATTTCAAACACAAGTATGACATCAGCTAATGTGAAGAAACAATTTAGATTTCCTATAGAGGACAAAAATTCACAACTTAACAGACACAAGAATCCATTGCAACGTCCAAATATTCTGTACTTATTAGCTGATGACCTGGGCTATGGTGACGTGGAGTATAATGGAGGAAAGGCTAAGACACCAAATCTCAACCAAATGGCCCGAGGACCAAACAGTGTCCTCCTAACGAGGTTTTATTCAGGAGGTCCCGTTTGCTCACCAACCAGAGGCACTCTGTTGACAGGACGTAACCACAATCGGTACTGTATCTGGCACGCGGATCTGGGTGTTCCATGTAACGATGGCGAATGCCCCTGTTCTATGCCCCTACCTACCTCTGAAGTAACACTGCCTGAACTTCTGAAGAACGAAGGCTACAAAACTGCCATATTTGGGAAATGGCATGTTGGTGACTTGAAAGTTATTGAAGGGGGTAACAAGAAGTGGCCTGTGTCCCATCCTGGCATGCATGGTTTTGACCAGTGGTTAGTAACTGAAAGAGACACATCCTCAGTGGCACCAAACTGCCGATGCTCTGAACACTTCAATTGCACTGTTGAGAAGAGATGGTACCAACACAAAACCTGCAGAGATTATCACTACATGGATATGGAGTCAAAAACATTGCAGGCCTACAATGACTTCATAGCTGGAGATTCAGATTTCATTGTGGATAGGTTTGAGAAATTCCTCCAAAAATCACAATTTGATGAAAAGCCTATTTTTGTCATACTTGCATATCATGACGTGCATCGTGTGTACTATGCTCTTGATCCCTACTACACTATGTACAGAAAACAAGGTTACTCAGAAGATGTTACCCATTACTATGGAGCTATATCGCAACTGGACCAAGCAATAGGGAGAGTCAGAGGTTTACTGGAAACATATGGCATTAAGAACAACACATTTGTGTGGTTCTCAAGTGACAATGGCCCACAGAAAGGCACTCCAGGCTCTACAGCTGGTTTGAGAGGAGAGAAAGGGACAGTGTTTGAAGGTGGTATTCGAGTCCCTGCAATATTAGAATGGCCAGCAGTGATTAAAGCCAATCGAAAGTCCAATTATCCTGTGGTGACAAATGACCTGCTACCAACTGTGTGTGATATCCTTGGCATTGATCCTCCTCAAGATCGACCAATAGACGGTGTTTCTATCCTACCATTTCTCAAAGAAGATGTCAATCATCGCAATAGTTCAATTGCTTTTGCCTTTCACATTAAAAAGGGAGATTTAAACTCATCTTTCTATGGTGCAGTATTACGAGACTCACAAAAACTTGTTGTTGAGTACAATAAAGGAAACATACAGAGTGTCAATCTTTATGATGTGGTAGCCGATCCTAAAGAAACAACTGATATATCTGACCAGCACACTGACCTTGTACCAGTGTTGAAACAAGAGCTACAAGACTTTCTTCAGTCAGTAAACAAAAGTGCTACAGACATAGGTTGCATATCCACACATGATAGAAGGCCATCAGAGATGTTTAGTGGTAAATGTGGTTGTCCTGGAAGTTGGATCTAAAGCCTGCACTATTCCTCATTTTTACAGTACAGTAAATTCTGATTTATGTTGCCCACTATCACCAGTATGCATTCACATGACTTATTGTGTAATGCACTGCCACATGTACATGTATGTAATTAACTGGCATGGCAGAGCAGAGAGCCCTTATTACAAGCTGTGGAATGCTAAGGGAATCCCACCTGGACCAATTTAGAATTTCACCATGCAGACCTGGGAACCTAGCAAAGGCTGGTTTTGTCACTGATTTCTTTGCAATGTTGCACTTACCACTCCTGATGTACACTGAACACTGAACATCATGCATGTCTATAGCTCATTGAGCTATATACGTGTTACAGCGTACATACAAGTGACTTTGTATACCAGCGTCTAGAACCGTTCCACTCAACAGGCATTTGAGATGTCACATGAGCAGAACACTAGCACTACCATTCTAGAGGCTGGTATACAAACAGTCACTTATATGTGAGCTGCAGCACGTATATGGCTCTGAATGAAGTGTAGAGCCTTTGTATAAGAGTCCTGCAAGAAAGCATGATGTTCCGGCAGTGTTTGCTAGAGTTTGTCTACATACATGTATACATATATGTATATACACATAGCTAATCAGAGAGTCGGTAGACTCTCTATGTAGGGATGGCGCCGGTCCGCCCATAGTGTGCGTACATTGGAAAGCCGTCTTAACTCGCGAACGCTCGTGTTCTAAGCCTTTCTGGACACCTAGCTATCCTATTCCGACGTTTCTCTACCCAATGATACCCCCCAGATAGCTAAAAAGCATCCCTAGACTTACTGCCAGGAAACGGGCGAAGTGGTGATTTCTTTTTCTTTCTGATTCTTCTTCTTCTTCTTAAGAGATTTCTTTCAAACGACTTTTCTCGAAACTGGCAGAAGTAATCACCGTAGTTCTTTACAGATCAACTGTAATCACTACCGCGTATGATCTGCCTAAATTAGGATCATAGAAAAATTGGGTTCGTCACGTGTCCGGTATAATTATGTTAAGGCAGGACGACCCTAAGACATGATTTTGCCTGATTTATGTTTTATTGTATTCTCCTAATGATGCCTGTTAGCGAAATAATGTAGTTTTGCGTGATATGTCGGTTCATAGAATTATAAAATTTACGCAATATGCATATCGCTAATTATAGAAAAAAAATTTGCCAATAACGGCTAATGCTGCAGAGACGAAACTTCGGTGGATGATTACTAAGCATGTTGGCTATCTGGGTTTGCTTTAATAATCCGTGCTAAATCTTTCTTTCTAGACATATAATCGTTTTCTTCGTGCTGCAGAATTTAGAAAAAACGGTAGCAAATTCTGCCGTAAAGTAGCAAGCCAAGCCTCGAGCAACCCATTGCGCATAAACTAGTTCACTCCCCTTTGGCGAGCATTCACCTCTTCACCGGTTGGCGCCACACAGCGCCGCACGTCCAACGGTAGCGGGAAATATGAATTGTTTCCCAGTGAATTTGCAACCGCGCCAAAGAATTGCTGTCGTTTTAGCGTTGGTAAATGTAGGGGGAAAGCGACGGTAGAGTAATTGACGAAGAACGCAATCATGACTCGCCCTCCCTTAACGTTTGCACGTGCCAGCTGGAGTAACGTGCGAGTTTGTCAATGGCGGATGAAGCTGCTTACCAGTACGACAGTGTTATTCGGGGCCACCATATCTATAAGCGGTTATGGTCAGCGGCAGCCGCGAGTGTGGAGCTCGACTCTGTACAGGAGGCTTATAGCCAGCTACACTAAACTTCAATATTGAGGGCTGCTGGAGTTCGCTTCTAGAAGAACGGGTTGAGCTTTCGCAAAAACGATCCATCTCCCACACTTTCAACTGAGACGGTCCGGTGTAAATTAAGCAGCTGAAAATTATATCGGGAAGTACCTGTCCAAGTATTTAGGGAGCCAATAAATAATTGTTAGCTTGACAATCGTTTTCTCAGGGAGTAGAGAGGGAGAACTATGTGCTACAGACGATGATCCGGCCACATATGTATGTGCGTTCTGTGCTTGAAGTGGTGGTGGGCTCCAAATGGAGCCTAGGTAGTGACGTAAAGGGTCATCACGTGCGTTATTTTGATGAATATTCATTGAAATAATTACGCACATGTGCACGCAATTTTTCTACTAGGCGTTACTTTTCCCTTGATACAGGCCCATTCTATCATGAGCCCTCTTTCAATGGTAATATTTCAATGTGGAGACATCATGTCATTTACAGCACATTCATTTTCAGCACTGTAGCTAATGCACAGAAACACTGGGAAAAAAAGATATTACAAGAGGGAAAGGGTTAACGATGAAAGTGCATTTCCTTAATGTGTACTGCTATATGTTTCTAGTATATGTCTCAAATTCATTGTTAATGGAGCAGTACTTTTCCTGTTACAAAACCTTATATTCTATAGCTTTATAATGTTACAGTACGGGAAGACAGTGATAATCATCAACATCTCAAGAGGCAGGTACCAACATGTACACTTTCCTGATCATTGGTATTATGGTTGTTGGGTTTCGTTTCTTCAACCTGAATAAGAAAGAGAAGAATTACAATAATTATACTGCCAATATCTCGTACCATAATCATATTTTCACCTGTTTCTGACTACAGTTCCTATTCTTAACACTAATCTCCTCAATGTGAAATGTGAAGTGCATAGTGAAAATGAAAACTCAAATTTTCAAATGTACAGGGTTGATGCTGAGTGACCTGGGCAATCCCTATGTATACTAGTAAATTAATTTTAGAAAGGGATATAGGGATTGCATAAAAAGGTACAGAGACAAGGCTTGGATGCAGGGTACACGCTATATTGTAACCAGTTGTCATGGGAACGATGATGAAATGTGGAGTACCTCATGCCTGATTATACAACACAAGCCCTATATTGTTGAGCTGAGTTTCATGGAAACACAGGAATCAATCAATGAAGGACCATCAATAACCATGGAGGGACCATTCCAGACCAACGTGGTACTTGTACCATTGCATGATGTCACATGTAGAAACCATCGGACAGAATTTAAGTCTGATATCAAACTGTATACTCCCTATCCCTGTCATCTGTCTCATAGCTTGGCACTCTTACACATACTCTGAAGAGCATCCCAGCACACTTGACCACTCTCTGTGCAACGGTACATACTGTACTTGCCATTACACTTACACTGTGAAATAACATTATGTTGGTTGAAATATGCCACATGTATATCACTAAACTATGCCCAAGCACTGAAAATGAAGACATGCATACTTGCATACTTTTGTGTAGTGATAATAGCTTATGAAGGGAAGTGGTTGTAGCTGCTCAACAATATAGGGCTTGTGTTGTATAATCAGGCATGAGGTACTCCACATTTCATCATCGCTCCCATGACAACTGGTTGCAACATAGCGTATACTCTGCATCCAAGCCTTGTCTCTGTACCTTTTTATGCAATCCCTATATCCCTTTCTAAAATTTAATTTTTTAATTTACTAGTCTCCCCACATTTTTTGCTGCTTTCAGCAAAGATGTTGTCACTAACCAAATATAACATACAACATTACTTCACTGATTATAGAACTTCTTTCAATTGTGCATGAATTGCAATAGGTGAATGCTCATAAACTGTGGCAATAAGTATGGTATATTCATGAATGACAGCAATAGATAATCAACCAATACACAGGTTTCATAAATAACAGCAATGAACCTAAGTGTGACACAGTACAATTAACTTAGTTATGAGTGTTAACTTGATGAAGTAAATGGTGTCTATATACTAAGAGCAGCAACTAATGTGCAGTCAGTAGTGTAGAGTTTTAACAGGTGCTATGATATATGCAGGAAGACTACTTGTGTTAGTACAGTGCACTGTGATATGCACGTGATGTAGAGTACATGTATAATGTAGCAGTGCAGTGATATAGACGTCTCTGGTTCGTATCAGCCTGTGTTGAGCACGCCTTCTTAGCTTCCGAGCCCAACAAACACAGACCTGATAGTAACTTCAACACATATCACAGTCAAACGCAGGTCAGAAATTGGCAGCTGCGTAACCAAGGCATAAAAATAACTCCTGGGTCTATGCGTTGCTAAGGCCCAGCCTATGGCGGCCCCACACGGCCTCCAAACGGCCTAAGAATGTAGCCTAGGATATATGCATGTACGTACAGTATGGGACGGTACCGCACTAGTCTCTGCTCTAGTCGTTTTTCAATGGTCTCCAGTTCGAACGAGTACCGTACACTGCGTGCAGTAGTCCACACCCCCAAACAGTTTTACCACGGAACGAGGCTGAAGCGTTGTAAGGTACGCCAACCGGTGGGCCACATCGCGCTATCACACGCCTAGAGAATATGGCTACACTCGCCGCGCTAGTCCCGTTTAGCTAATGCCGTCCATCGTCTAAGAAGTACTGGGTACACGCACGGCTCGCGCTAGAGGCCGGTCCGAGCGGCGCGGCGCACGTGCACGTGAGCATGCGGCGCGCGCAGCCGGTCAGTGACCACGCGACATATGCGTGTAAGTGGATTTCAAGTATCTATGTACCGTATCCCAGACGTAAGCGCAAAAATTGGTGATTTAAGCGCTCATTAAAGCGCGCGTAGTTACCCTCATATGAATTTATAATGTATCTTCAATCATAGATATTATTGCGTTAGCAATAATATCTATGCTTCAATACACAAAGTACATGGAGATTCTAGATAATCATCAATATCTCAAGAAGTGAAGTGGTTAACGAAAAAAAAAAAAGGCCAATGCACTAGCCACCAATGCCATGTACCTACATGTGTATTATCATGATTAATGGTACTACGGTTATTGAGTTTCGTTTCTTCAACCGGAACAAGAACCGTTCCCGCCCACTGACTGACATTGTGCCTGGTGTGTTCCGCAGTGGACTAGTCACGCACGTTTTGAATCCAGCCCTCCTTCACTCTACGCGGGTTGTGACACAGAGTGTTGGGGTGTCGTCCTTCAATATCAGCTAGAACTCGCATGTACTTTCCAGGAGCCGCGCGGGGTGGTGTTGCAGAACTGAGGACGCTTAGCGAGGTGCAAAGGTGTAAGAAAGCGCTTGGTGGGTAAAGCGTATGCTGCGTTCTATGGTATTACCATAGATATTATTGTTCCGTTAGCAATAATATCTATGGTATTACAGTATGCCACATTCTTGCCCCTGTATATTGCATTGTACCTTCGTCCATGTTGCGTACTAAATGCCAGTACGTTGCAGAACGTACGGAGGCACCAAGCACACAAGATTCTACCGGTTTCCTTGCAGCAGCGAAAGCAATAGGTGTTGGCAACCAGAGGGCGCGACTGGGCCCCAACCGAGAGTAGTCTCGCGTAGCCAGACTCTCTCCGCAAGCGAGAGTCTGGTCAGGACTTGTTCCGGACACCCCCAGGGGGTGTTAAGTGGTTGCTGGCCACAATGGTATATAGTGACATTCCTAGCAAGATTCCTAGCAAGACACGCGTAGTAAGCTTCCATTACCAATTTTGACACAGATCACACCCCATAATATTTAGTATTGCACAGTACATTATAACGTGGTTTTGTACTCTGCTGCCTAGAGGAACGCCAGGTGCACACTGTTTAAATTACGTAATATAATAATTTGTCAATGACGTCTTGCGTTCCATTGATGACGTTTACATTTACTACACGTACATGCGGATGTATATAGCGACGGCGTAGAGCAGAAGCACTAGAGTTGGTTATGCCGAGGCTTAGTAGCGACAAGCCTCATACCCAGGCGTTCCGAGAGTGAGTCCATCATGAACGGCAGCGCTTGGTATCAAAGGCTTTTGCCGTAGCCCACACTAGTCTCATCAGTTAGACTCTCCCTAAGAGAAAGAAAGTGGAAGAAAAAGTGGACTCTTGCGGGACTCGAACCCACGACTCTCAGCTTTCTAGTCAATACCATATCCTCACAACAGCCTCTGCCGGTCTGCAATGAAGCTCCCTGCTGCCCCAACAGACAAGATGGTTGTTAAAGTCTAGGGCAACCAACCTAGCCTAGCCTTGTTAGTCTGAGGGGCAGTGGCTGAAGCAGGAGACCCATTAAGGGTCTGTTTTTTTTTTTTTAAGTATAGACACATGATAACCCCTGGTTGGTATATGAGGGGGGAAAACAAACATGACAAACAAACAGCCTGCCTGCTGGCTGGGCTCTTTAGCTCTGACTCAGTCGGTAGAACGTCAACATATAAAGCTGAGATTCGTGGGTTCAGGTCCTGCAGGAGTCCACTTTTTCTTCCACTTTCTTTCCATCACTCAGATGATACGGCAGTGAGTTTTTCCTCCCTCATACATAACCAGGCTGGGCTGGGTTTGGTTGCCCCAGACTTTATTAACCACTTTGTCGATTGAGGGGTTATCATGTGTCTCACTAACATGTCATAGGGCATTCGTGTTGCTGAGTCAGGCCTGGTGTACTTGTAGTAACCAGAGGAGGTTGGAAGCGGTCACGTGATCGCCCAAGCCGTGTACATTATGCCCATTGAGAAGCGTTTGACGTTATTTCAGGGTGACGAGACTGTACCATACTAGGAAAAATGCTTTCAGGCCATCAACCTCCTGGGTAATTGACGATTTACGGCAGAACGCACGACAGAGCTTCAGCAATGTAAACAGGTAGCGCCAGGAAGATAGCGACGATACCTGCCTGATACGCGATTTGCGTGAACAGCATAAAGTCAACGCCGCCTAAATCCCTAGCAAATACAGCAATCCATCTCGTTTTCTGTTAAGAGAAAGGAAACTCCTAGAACATCCCTTTCACCAAGTTGGAAGGCTATTAGCGACTTCGTTCCAGAGATACACAGCTCAGAATACGAAGTGTACGGAGTTACCCACCGTACGGAGTTGCCCCGCCCTACCTTACGCACGTGAGGGCGGGCCTCGCGACGTTCTAGGTGCAGAGTAAAAACCGCACCTGAAATTACAGGATCTCCCTCTTACATCATGGAATTACTGTCTATGATCAGCCATCTGTAGCATCTATGGTAGCATGTACACGTACTCGTGCACAAACGAACAAGTTTCTTCATTCTAAAAAGCTAGTCGTTTTTTAGTGTCTGCAAGCTGCCATCCAACGCCAACGCGCCATCATGCCTAGCTACAAAGGTAGAAGAGTTCACGGTGTTAGCTTGCTAGCTAGCCTATAGTGGTCCATGGGTAGTCTGTGAGTGGTCACAGCCACAAAGCACACACACACATGCACACATTTCAAGCTTCTCGCTTCTTACTGTCTCTTGATTGCCAAAAAGCTGCCATCCAACGCCTAGTTTCGCGAGTTAGCCCCTCTCGGCAAGCGGTTTGCGAGACCATCTAACGCCTGAAAAAACTTATCATGTCTCTGCGTATGCAAGACACCAGTATATAACAAGAGAATAAGCATCTGCTACCTACATCTGCTGCTTTGTCTAGTCACTGTTGCATATGCTTTCAGGTTATATATGTTGAAGAAAAACTTTCGATTTCTCCAAAGCACACACATACACATGCATACATTTCAAGTTTCTCGCTTCTTATTGTCTCTTGATTGCCATAAAGCTGCCATCCAACGCCTAGTTTCGCGGGTTAGACCCTCTCGGCAAACGGTTTGCGAGACCATCTAACGCCTAAGTAACTAGTAAGCAGTGGCGGATCCAAGGGGGGGGGAGCATAGGGGGCATAGGGGGCACGTGCCCCCCCCCTTTACGCAATCCCCTGCGTACCGCTGAGCGCCAGCAGCCTTCACCTCGTTCACGCATTGTGCAATGCCAGTCGCTGCGTATGCTCACGCGTGCCCGTACATGTAATTTTCAAAAGGGGTCTGCTACTTTCACGCAATCCGATGCCCCCTATCACGTGCATAGCCAGTGACGTAATGGCGTCAGTTGCGGGCTGGCCATGCGCTAGCCTCGCACGCGGAAAGGCCTGGTGTATGGAGTTGTTCCCGAGGAACGTAACAAGCTGACCACAATACGCGATGTCGTGGGCGGGGGCGTGTTCTTAGCCTTGCAAGTAGGCGTGGCTCCCAAGTAGGACGTCGGTACGTTCAGGATGACTGTGTGTGGAAAGTGTAGAAAGTGTATAAACACGCAGCTATCATCAGCTTCGCAGTCACCGGCCACCACAGCCAGCATAGCTGATGTCTCACTCCCTTCCTCCGTTCAGACAAGCTGACATCAGCCACAAACACTGACGCAGTTGTCGGGATCATCGACTCCAGGAATAAAGGATACTCCACTAGCCCAGCCCCAATTACTGCCCACCATGTTATGCAACCACACTGGCACAGTCGTCTCTACTCTCTGACCTTCCACCTCCGCAGGCCTACCCATTACCCAACCCTCAGAGTCCTTAGTTTGGGGGGACCATGACTTGGGTACATTGTTGAAGATGATAGATGAGGCCTTGGCCACCTACTTGGAGACTGACGCCCCCGGGTTCCAAGGAAAAACAAATGCTGCCCTCCAGCTCATAGCTCAGCATGGAAAAGGAACAAACATGTTTGGAAAGTAAAGCAAGGCTCATTCACACCCCTTGTGGTGTCCCAGTCTGGAAAAGTGGGCAATGCTGCAAGAGTCAGCTACAAGAAGCTTGCATCAGTGTTAGCTGAGAAATAGGACCAGTGCTACGGCAGCACCTTGGGATGGATGAAAAGCAAGCTATTTCTTGCTCTCCTGAGATCTTCCATACAGTGTATCTGGGGCACTCGGTCTACTGTGGGTGATGCAGAAACGCAAGCGAATCTACTTGTAGTAGCAGAGTCACTTAATTCATCCATGTTGCATTACCATCGTATTTTACTTTCTGTAATATAGGTATCACAGTCCTTATTTTGTTTTCCTTCTTGTTTATATCAATGCGTATTTTTTTATTTAGAGTAATATTACTTGTTTTTATCAATGCAAATTTTATAGTATTGAACCGAGCATACAATAGAGCAGGTGAAGGAGATGTGGAAGTATGAAGAGCAGGTGAGGGACATGTGGAAGGAAGTTCTGTGTCAGCTAAACTAGTGAGCCACCTAGTCCTTCATTAGTGCTACTAGGGGACTGACATCCAACACAAATGATTGGTTGGTGACTGTCCTCAAACGGTCAAATATCAACGGCAGAGTGAAATAGCAAAGACTCTTCCCGTAGCTCGTAGGTAGGGCCACAAACACATCTCTGCCAAGTAGAAACTGGGTAATGGCATATTCTTGCGTTGCTTTAGGTACTAGTACCTAGAACACTAGGTGATTGGTACTAGTACCTAGAACACTAGCTGATTGGTTTGCAGCTATTCCTGCAAAGGGAACAACTCGCGTATAGGCAGGACACCGGGCCCTCTCCGCGTGCGAGAAGGCGCGCGCCAGCCGGAGCTCGGAGCGCGGCGTTGAGCGTGAGTGCTTGTGCGCTACTCGACCACGCCTACTAGCTTATCACATGAGGGGACATGGGATGATGTGAAAGTAGCAGCCCCCATTTTCAAAATCCATGAAAACAGAAAGCACGGTAAGACGAAAATGTTTACATAAATAAACAACAACAACATATTTCACATCTACAGTGTACACACGTATACATACGTATATGACATTGTGCGTTGCGTTTACTTGAACTCGTGAATTGGTTCCACAATCAGGTTCGTTCAAATACAGTAAGATACCCAGTACAATTGTGCCCCCCCACTCTAACTCTGGATCCGCCCCTGGTAAGTGCCACCATAACCAGCTGGCAAAGGTAAATGTCAGTGTGTCTGCTAGCTACATCTTGATACTGCATGTGCAAACTACCCGGTTGAAGTTGAGGGGTACTGCAGCAAAGTTTTGTAGTGTAAATAGCAAGGCTATACAGCAGGTTAACCCAACTCTTGCACCATTGAAGCTAGGCATGGTGGCGCTTCGGCGTTGATTGGCAGCTTGCAGACAATAAAAAGCGACCAGCTTCTCAGACTGATAAAACATATGTGCGAGTGCGTTTCGTGAACACCTTAGCTTCCAGAGAGCTTACGCCGTAATGCCGTGACGTAAGGGTGAGATCCTGTAATTTCGGGTGGGGCTTTTACTCTGCACCTAGCTAGCCTCGTCCCCAGGCTCTCTGCCCACGCGATGTTGATGCGTGACCTTTGAATTCGTAAAACTAGGAAGGGGGAGAGCCTGGGCTCCGAAATAGCGTAATCGCGAGAAGTTTAATTAACGTGGGTGGGAAAAACCACATTCACGTGAGGTGCCGATTTTGCTTTCTAAACTCGAACACAGAGTGGTTCTTTATATACAACAAGACTCGTAGATGAGCTATTGGGATGTATAGGATGGGCTAGAATGCTGTGTGGTACTTAGAGTCCATCGCAGAGCGAGGTAGAACTATGCGCACGTTTGCATGCATTGTACCTGAAACTCGACGTCGGGTAACCACTGACAACGGAGAATCCCAGCAAAGAAAAGAGCGGCTCTGTGCTGGGCGATCGATCGGGCTCTTCCAGCGTACGCGAGCTAAACAGGCCTACGTGAAGGGTAATTTAGAGGGCGTAATGAGTGGGCAACGTTACTGCAGGTGCACGCCAATTAAGGGAGGGCGAGTCATGATTGCGTTCTTCGTCAATTACTCTACCGTCGCTTTCCCCCTATATTTACCAACGCTAAAACGACAGCAGTTCTTTGGCGCGGTTGCAAATTCGCTGGGAAAAAATTCCTATTTCCCGCTACCGTTGGACGTGCAGCGCTGTGTGGCGCCTACCGGTGAAGGGGTGGATGCTCGCCAAAGGGGAATGAACTAGTTTATGCGCAATGGGTTGCTCGAGGCTTGGCTTGCTACTTTACGGCAGAATTTGCTACCGTTTTTCTAAATTCTGCAGCACGAAGAAAACGATTATATGTCTAGAAAGAAAGGTTTAGCACGGATTTTTAAAGCAAACTTAGATAGCCAACATGCTTAGTAATCATCCACCGAAGTTTCGTCTCTGCAGCATTAGCCGTTATTGGCAAATTTTTTAAGGCAGGACGACCCTAAGACATGATTTTGCCTGATTTATGTTTTATTGTATTCTCCTAATGATGCCTGTTAGCGAAATAACGTAGTTTTGCGTGATATGTCGGTTCATAGAATTATAAAATTTACGCAATGTGCATATCGCTAATTATAGAAAAAAAATTTGCCAATAACGGCTAATGCTGCAGAGACGAAACTTCAGTGGATGATTACTAAGCATGTTGGCTATCTAAGTTTGCTTTAAAAATCCGTGCTAAATCTTTCTTTCTAGACATATAATCGTTTTCTTCGTGCTGCAGAATTTAGAAAAACGGTAGCAAATTCTGCCGTAAAGTAGCACGCCAAGCCTCGAGCAACCCATTGCGCATAAACTAGTTCACTCCCCTTTGGCGAGCATCCACCTCTTCACCGGTTGGCGCCACACAGCGCCGCACGTCCAACGGTAGCGGGAAATATGAATTTTTTCCCAGCGAATTTGCAACCGCGCCAAAGAATTGCTGTCGTTTTAGCATTGGTAAATGTAGTGGGAAAGCGACGGTAGAGTAATTGACGAAGAACGCAATCATGACTCGCCCTCCCTTAAGTCCTTTCTACCCCTTTCTACCCTGTGACGTCACGTACGCTATTTCGGAGCCCAGGCCCCTGCTATCCTAAGCCACGGGAGTCAAAGGTCGCGCGTAACAATTGCTCAAGCAGAGGGCCTGGGGACGAGGCTAAGCGTATTAAAGAACGGCCTTGTGAAGCCACGCCTATTAATTTTAGGCTGGTGTTGTCACTGATTTGAGAGAGGTTTGAGCAGCGTCTTTCTATTGCACAAAAACGTTAATGTAGCGGGTATGAGTTAGTCAGTTAGATACAGTGAAGTAGTCACTCTAGCTCAGGACTTTTTGGAGGGGCTCAGCCCCCCAACTTCAAAATGGCGTGATGGTGTTCAAGCTCCTTCCGGTTAAGCCCCTTTCTACTCTGTTCCTGATGGGTAGCAGTGGCTGTTATGATTTGTTTGAGGGATTCTGAAAGAAGCTTGCAAGAACAGAATACTTTTTAGTGAACTGTTGTACAGGAAAAAAGGATACAAAGAAGTATTAAAAACATGTTTTTAATGTTGAAGGATGTAGGGAGGCTGTGCCAAAAACCACAGAAACTAGGTGTAGGGATGTGCAGGCAAGAAATGTTATACAAAGACTACACAAGTAACCCCATCCCTACATTTTTTGCTTCAAACTGCTGTTCTCAATATCTAATGGCATGCATAGCCAGCAAAACATATCAGGTATAAAAAAATGATGTATACGGATGGGGTTACTTGTGTAGTCTTTGTATATCATGTCTTGCCTGCACACTGCCATCCCTACATCTTTCAAACATGTTTCTAGAATTTAGTTCAATGATCAGCACACAACTTGCAGCACAACATACTGCTTATCCGAAAACTGTGGTATTTTGTCAAGCATATAATATGATTTCTCACAACTCAATTAAAAAGAGGTTGAGCAACATACCACTACTAGTGTGGTGACAACTTCAACCCAAAAAATATGGCATCAGAATAACTACAGAGATGAAATGTAGTGAAAATGTAAGGAAAATAGAGTCCATGCAAAAATGAAATGATATGCAAGACTAAACCGAGAGTACTCGCATTTGTAGCGACCATTTAATATTCAACGCACTGTGTATAAGGCTTTTTAAAAAGTTCAAAGCATCTTGTTGCTTTCGTGCTATTAGTTGTGTGTATGTGTGTACAGACTTAATGAAGTACTGTATACACCCAAAATTGGACACACTCGACAGCAGGCCACAAGGCTAATTTGACTCGCTGTAAGTATTATCAAAGTCTTCTAGTCTCACCAGGAGCTTATTAGCGGCGAAGCCGCGAAGGAGCGTGTAACTCCGGTTCCATCCAAATCCTCATTAGTTACGTACTTCCGTTTTAGTGACGTACATTACGCGTCGTGCGGTTTGTTACCTAGCGTGCGGGCAGTGCAAACAGCGCAAGAGAAGGATAGCAGCACTCCACTACCGTACAATAAGAGGCTGGAAGTGAACCTCCGACGAAGAAGCGGCGCTTGCGGAAGAAGGAGCTCCGTCAGTGTTTGCTGTCGATCGAGCCTCCGCGTTCTAAAAGAAGGCGCCCCAGAGCGGTTAGTTATCCCGGCATAGTCAAGTCTACCCCGCTTTTGCGGCAAACTGCTAGCGTTGTCGTTCGCTTAGCTATCTAGGTTAAGCGCCGCGCCGCTCTGTAGCCTCCGAGTGAGTGAAAAAATTTCTCAGATCCCTACACGGAATGCGTAGGTGGCATGGTGCGTCACTCTGACGCTTGATTGTGCGTTCACGGCAAAAAAACATGATGATTTTAACCTTATATGGCCATCTCAACTGCAGCTTCCCACACTCAGTTTCTATATTTCTCCATGCACTATGAGACTGCATGCATTTGGGCAACATGTGGCCAGATTTGTGACTGGAACCTGTGATGCACGGACAGTCCATAATGGGTGCTTACTGTTACATGTACATTGTATGTCATGCTTAATGAACTAAAGACTGTCATTTATCAACTCAATCCTCCCACACTTCTTAAGATGAATTTCCTGCATATTTGCACACTGTCCAGTGTTGAACAAATGTGCAACTGAGAAAACCATGGTTAAAATAACCATGGAATTTTTACAGTGGGCGTGTATGTCTTTGTGCTTATACACGGCCCACAGCAAGGCTGTGTTTGTGTATATGTATACCCCGCTTATGTAGAGAGATCACTTTCTACCATTGTTCCTTCCTTCTGTACTACAGCTGCAGGTGTGTGTCCTCACCAAACTATGAAAGTGGGAGATTTCAGAGTGGCAATAGTAGTAACGGCAGTGGTGGTGAGTATCTTAGTATCTGTGTTGTACAGCGCACTAGGAGATGTCAATGGCATTACTTTAATGAAAAGAGTAGACAGCAAGAAAGACAAGATTTCAAACACAAATGTGAAGAAACAATTTAGATTTCCTATAGAGGACAAATATTCACAACTTAACAGACACAAGAATCCATTGCAACGTCCAAATATTCTGTACTTATTAGCTGATGACCTGGGCTATGGTGACGTGGAGTATAATGGAGGAAAGGCTAAGACACCAAATCTCAACCAAATGGCCCGAGGACCAAACAGTGTCCTCCTAACGAGGTTTTATTCGGGAGGTCCTGTTTGCTCACCAACCAGAGGCACTCTGTTGACAGGACGTAACCACAATCGATACTGTATCTGGCACGCAGATCTGGGTAATCCATGTAATGATGGCGAATGCCCCTGTTCTATGCCCCTACCTACCTCTGAAGTAACACTGCCTGAACTTCTGAAGAACGAAGGCTACAAAACTGCCATATTTGGGAAATGGCATGTTGGTGATTTGAAAGTTATTGAAGGGGGTAACAAGAAGTGGCCTGTGTCCCATCCTGGCATGCATGGTTTTGACCAGTGGTTAGTAACTGAAAGAGACACATCCTCAGTGGCACCAAACTGCCGATGCTCTGAACACTTCAGTTGCACTGTTGAGAAGAGATTCTATGGACAAGACGCCTGCAAAGCCTATCACTACATGGATAAGGAGTCAGAAAAATTGCAAGCCTACCACGACTCCATAATTGGAGATTCAGATTTTATTGTGGACATGTTTGAGAAATATCTTCAAGAATCGCATTCTAGTGAAAAGCCCTTTTTTGTTATACTTGCATTTCATGACGTGCATTACCGGTACTATGCTCTTGATCCCTACTACACTATGTACAGAAAACAAGGTTACTCAAGAGATGTTACCCATTACTATGGAGCTATATCGCAACTGGACCAAGCAATAGGGAGAGTCAGAGGTTTACTGGAAACATATGGCATTAAGAACAACACATTTGTGTGGTTCTCAAGTGACAATGGCCCACAGAAAGGCACTCCAGGCTCTACAGCTGGTTTGAGAGGAGAGAAAGGGACAGTGTTTGAAGGTGGTATTCGAGTCCCTGCAATATTAGAATGGCCAGCAGTGATTAAAGCCAATCGAAAGTCCAATTATCCTGTGGTGACAAATGACCTGCTACCGACTGTGTGTGATATCCTTGGCATTGATACTCCTCAAGATCGACCAATAGATGGTGTTTCTATCCTGCCATTTCTCAAAAGAGATGTCAATCATCGCAATAGCTCAATTGCATTTGCCTTTCACCTTAAAAAGGGAGATTTAAACTCATCTTTCTATGGTGCAGTATTACGAGACTCACAAAAACTTGTTGTTGAGTACAATAAAGGAAACATACAGAGTGTCAATCTTTACGATGTGGTAGCCGATCCTAAAGAAACAACTGATATATCTCACCAGCACACTGACCTTGTACCAGTGTTGAAACAAGAGCTAAAAGACTTTCTTCAGTCGGTAAACAAAAGTGCTACAGACATAGGTTGCATATACATACATGATAGAAGGCCATCAAAAGTGGTTGATAGTAAATGTAACTGTCATAGAAGGTTTTAGATAATTATTGTACCTTTATGTATACTTTGATGTGAGGTACTTATTATTCAAATGTCCAGTGTTGAACATACCGCCTGCTGCATATGCATATCATACGTAGAACTCTCCCTTAACATGATAGGAGGGATGGTTAGTTTTAACCTTGGTATGGATATATATATATATATATATATATATATCTCAGTTGCAGCTGAATGATGCCATGTCACTCCCACTCTGCAATATACTCTTGAGATGGGATGCATGTGCACAAGGTGTAGGATGTCTCCAGAGTAACTAGAGTGTGTGCTATGGCAGGAGCTTGATATGTGATGGGTAAATGACCCATAATGGGAGGTCGTAACTGGACCAAAGAATTGTCATCTACTCTATGACTCATATGCATAATTTGTAAGAATTTTACACAAATTTTCTTTACATCTGTTCAGTGCCAGGGATTGAGAGAATGATACATGGCTGAATAGCCATAGTCTAAGAATTACTCTGCTGACACAGCTGATGAAGGAAAGATAAACTTCTGTCCGAGCACCAAACCTGGACCCAGAGACTGAGAGTCCAGTACACTGAGCACCAGGCCATTACCCAGGACAAAAGTTTATCTCCCTATTCTTTCCTAAGTACTACTAGTGGTCATTGGCGAATCTGCCAGCATCACACTGGCAGACCCCCCAAATCTTGTGCCGTCAGAACCACTTTAGGGGACAACCGGAACGCCTCCCTATCAGGGGAGGAGCTGAGATGGGGGGATTTACTGTCCAGATAACATTTGGAAGTCTTACTTCACCTGGAGATGGTATGGTACGAATTACTCTGCTGACACAGGTGAAGAAGGAAAGAAAGGAAAGAATAACTTCTGTTCGGGCACCGAGCCTAGACCCAGCGATAAATTCACAACGCACTCAGATCCTGATTACGCAGCCATTTTGGTGAACCGGAAGTTTGAGCATATTGTGCTACTAAAACCCGGGACGTACGGTATTATGCTAAGCTTTTCACGCGTACCGGGGCGCGTGCTTCGGCAGGACACGTAGCTACTACAGGTGCTTCATCGCATCATACCTTTACACCTTATATAGGCCTATCCTTGCAAATTTCACAGTTCATGACAAGACTATATAAATATTACTTTCACAAAAACGACAAAACTACAGTGTACCTCTTGCGAAGACCTACACAAGATGCATGAAACCATTCCATACAAGTGCCACATTCGATCATGGCGTTGCCATTGTCTGGGAGTCGGTATGAAAAGTAAGCTTACCCCTGTGATTGCGGAGAGATTGCTTTACGAAAATCATCTTTCGCCATTGATCGACTATTATAGTATAACACTTTTCCCGGATTCGTAAAAGCGCGCGGCGGATATCGATCTCGGTTTATTGGTCCCGGATTTTGAGTAGGCGGGACGAGACGCCGGGATATCCCGGATTCATCCCGTCCCGTCCTGGGTTTTAATAACAACCGTGCTGTTGTTTGGGGACGTGTCGCACCTTTTCTGACTGGCTGTACGGCGGTAACCTCCTCTCTTAAAGACAGAAACATCGTGAGAGAGAAATAGACATCATGACTAGAGTTTTCTGATATAGTGTTGTTCCCGTCCAACGGCTGACGCTGCATGGTGTGCTCAATCCTCAGTCAGTGGACTTGTCACGCACGTTTTTGAATTCAGCTCCCCCTTGCTCTATGCAGGGTGTTAGAGTTTCATCCATCAATATCAGCAAATTTACCTTCACCTGGAGAAATATACAGCCTGACTACAGGGCAGCTTGTATATTATGTTGAACTTTGCACTATAGTAACTGTAACTGACGCTAACAATTCTTGCAAGCTAAGTAACTAATGCTCTAGCATATATATATATCACAGTTAAAAATGTAGAGTTGTGTATACTCCTTTAGAGGAGTTCCCACGAGTGGACAAATTAAACTCCTAAGGGAGTTATTTTTTACTCCTCTATGGAGTCATGACAACTACTCTATAGAATCACGGCAACTCCTCTGAAGAGTCATAGGAACTATATAGTCTATTACTCCTCCATGGACTGATGTCAACTAGCGTGTTACATCATAGCAACTCCTCTGAAGAGTCATAGCAACTAGTCTATTACTCCTCCATGGAGTTATGACAAACATTGGCCTAGCTAGTAGTTTCACTATAAACTTGCTTTTGTTGGTGCCAAAAATAAAACATTGTAGAATACATCAACAAATTTCGTTTTATGAAGAACAGAGAGATGACATGGTGTGACGGTTTACACCAAGTACAAAGCACTGCAAGAAAATAAGGATAGGGTACAAACTATTAGGATAGGCTATATTAGAAACAAAATAAGCACATACGAGGTCAGCAAGAACATCTGCAACAAAATTTACTGTTACAAGACACTCAGACTCAATATAGATGTGATATTCCACGTTTTCATCACTCTCTGTTGCCACAATATGTGGTTGTTGTACATTGTTGGCTGCAACAAACTCATCGATGTCAACACATCCCTGCATGTAGCATGATAGAGACATAAGTGCGCATGTTCATGCAGTACAATTTCTAAAGTGTATGCACATGTAACTATAGGTTCATCCACACATATTTTACACATCTACATAATTATAGAATTAATAACCATGCAGGTACATACAAGGGCAGTTGTAAAATGACTGGAATGTGTGAAGAGGAAACAAGTACCTTGCTGTAGTACGTAGTAGAGGATGCTCATCTTAGTCTTCTGTGACCTTGGATAGAGCAGGTGCTCAAGAGCATTGGCAAGTGAACCAACAGACAGGAGACACTCAGGTTCAATGTAGATATAAAACTCCTGTCTCTATATACAGCCACTATGTGTGGCTCCTGTCTTTGTTAGCAGCCACAAACTCATCAAGCAATCCTGCATGTAAATGTAAGGTACATGTACATTCGTGAGGGTAATATGGACATACACTCATCAAAATGTTTACTATATTTCCTCGAGTAGAGGCCTGCTCTGAATAGAAGACAGCCTCATTTAGAGGCTGGGGGTGAATTGAGTAAAGAGAGGCTGGGTCTCAAATTGATGGGCGACCACAAAACCACAAAGCCCAATGCATCAGACTGACAGTCATATGACCACAAAGCCCAACGCATCAGACTGACGGTCACACGACCACAAAGCCAAACGCATCAGACTGACAGTCACATGACCACAAAGCCCAACGCATCAGACTGACAAAGCCCAATGCATCAGACTGACAGTCATATGACCACAAAGCCCAATGTATCAGACTGACGGTCACACAGTTGCAAAGCAGACTAACAGTCACATGACCACAAATCAACGTGATAGCTATACCTATGGTGACAGTTACATGATTGCGCACTTACTGTTACCTACAAATGCTAGGAGAATCTGTGAAATACGACCTCACCTTGTCTGAACACAATGCGCCAAGTAAGCTTGCTGATGGAGTGGCCAATACTGCTGTGTTTACACGTCAGGTTCCAGGTCCACAAGCTCGCCCCACTCCGAGTTGTGCCTTTAAAGAGTGGCGACTACGTTTACGGTGGTTCGAAAAGAAACAACCAACTCAGTTAGGTAGGCCATATTACTACTTCAGGGTTGTCTATCTTCAAAAACCTTCTGTCCGAAGAACTGCCATTTAACATACACGCGCCAAAATTTGAATGCACGTGACGTGTCGAGGAGGCATCAATTAGGAAGTGTACGCAGCGACTGTGGCTTTGATGTGTCCCTTGTGCACTTGGTTTGCAATGAAGATGCTCAAGGGCGTTCTGCGCCATTCGACAAGTGTACACGCCCCATCTGGTGTTTTGTTCATCATCCTAGTAATCTCAGCTCAATACGGGCACTCCCGCGGGCCGTAAACCGGCTGCAGTCTCCCTGGCCGTGTATTTGTAGCAGGTCAATGATTCGTAGGAGTATTCTCCCATCACTTTATTCAACACAGACAGTATAGACAAAGTTACTTGTCTACACTAATTAACATAAGAAATTCTGCTCACATTAGCACTGGCTTAGCCTAGTATCCCGGCTGCCTTCCAGCTATCTGGTTCTGACATATCCCCTTTTGCTTATGACTTAATCACCAGTTTTCAGACATTCTTCCACCATAAGAATGGCATAATTTATGGAATATTAGTGAGCATATGACTTAGAGGACACTACTACTAAGAATTTACACCTTTAAGGAGTTTGCACTACTCTGTACAACTACTCAAGATGTTAGCAAAACTCTTAGTGTAGTTATAACTCCATATATACTCAGAATTTACACCTTTAAGAACTTTGCACTACTCCTCAAGGTGTTAACAAAACTCTTAGTGTTGCTATAACTCCTTGTGAAGGAGTAATTTTTCTACTCCCCAGAGTTACCAGCACTCCTCATTTTTAACAGTATAATAAGTTCATCAAAAGCAGGAATAGTCTAGCACAGCCAGGCTTTCCCCGCTACTCTAGGTCTGACTGAAGTCAGTAAGGGGGGTGTTCGAGCCCCCTAAGCCCCCCCCCTGGCTATGCCACTGTGACATAGTTGTATTATATGTGTTGTAATCAATAATTTTCACCGTTAATATCTATATTCATTGCAACAGCTATGGATGACAGTGAGGAGTGGTTTACAGTGCTTATGATGAAAAAATGATTTCAACTACATAGTTAGCATGTGTCTGAACAACACCACCCTCCTCGTTGGAGTCCAGACATTGACATAATTGCTTTATCTGAACACTGGCTGCATAATTATAATCTAAAGTCAATATTTGATCTGGATATGAATTTGAAATTTGGGGCAATGGCTTCTCCTGAAATTGAAGATAAGTTATGGATAGAGCATGCCTACCAGGGCTTTATCAGAAATACACGAGGTAATATTCATTAACCTCGAGGGCAAAGCCTGAGGGGTTAATGAATATTACCGAGTGTTTTCTGATAAAGCCCGCCCATAGGCATGCTCTAGCTGGCTTGTATAGCCTGGTAGCAGCTTAGGCTACCACGGTATAGCTATCCTGTGTAGCTCAATTCTACCTCTGGTAGCCGTCCAACTGTATGTGAGCTACCGTGGTATGTCAAGCTTTTAGCCCGCTAACAGCCTTGACTATCATGGTATAACTGTCCTGTACCCCGACCGTTACCTTTGTGTGTATTTGCTGTCGAGCTGTACACGGTGCACCCTTGTCACGTGGCTACAGGGAAATATCGATATTTCCCTGTGTTCATGTGACAAAGAGCGTGTATGAGATATATTGCCCTGGCAGCACCTTTGAACGCCCATGCTAGCGGGCTACAATATCTATTGTATGCCCCACCTTGTAAGAGGACATGGTGGAGTTGCCATAGGGTGGTGTAGAAACCTTGACTCTCTCATTTCTGCTGTGCCCCACATACTTTCCTCATGAATGATTGGCATTAAGTTGGATTACAGTGATGGCCCACTGTTTATTATTGTAGTTTATCTTCCTAGCAGGTCTGGTTGTACTGACCCCTTCAAGGAGAGTATGGACCAACTACACTGCAAAAACTGCTTGGTTAATTTCACCCAATATTTTGTATGAAAGTGCATGCAACTGGGGCAACCCACCTGCACAGTTAATTTAACTGAATATTTTGTGGTTAATACTTAACTTCATTGTTTCTTGTTAGTTTAATATGGCTGAAAAGTTAATTTAACTATATATGCAAAGTGACATTTACCATAAAGCAGAGTTATAGTAAACACTACTGTAACCATGCTATTGTGGTTGTTTTAACTTTGCTGCAGGCTTTCTTTAATCTTTGATGTTATTAACACAACTTCTATGTTTGTGATACATACAACGTCACCATAGGTTATTCCAACCCAAGGACAGACTAGATTACCATAATATTATATTTTAAAAACTGTGGTAACAGGTTATCAGCACGTACAACAAAAGATACCAAACTATATAATTATAAAACCACAAAATAAGTGTTGCTGAGAAGTTAACAGAAGACATAAAGGGGAAATACTGCTTGGCATTGTCCCTATTGAAGGCTGCAATACAGGGAGAGGTTCGCTGTGGTTCCATTGTTGCTGCCTCCTCCATTGTATATAGTCAACATCTGTAAAAGAAAATATCTTGATCTAGATGAAAGACCATGCTCCTTTTATCCTATACCTCATATTTCTCATATAGATGGATCAAAGTGTCCAAGTTTCTTTCGGCCTTAGCTAAGTAAAGTGCCACCAGAACCTTCACAGCATGAAGAACGTCTTTGTCATTATCTGTAAGAAATGTAGAAAGCAGGTGAGAAAGATGCCCATGGAAGTCATCACAGAAAAAGGTGGCAACATGTTCAGCTATAAGTATATACCTGTCTCGTCACTCTTGTACTTCTCCAGGAGTGTCTGAATGGAGGAACTTCTCCCCAATTCTAACACAGCTGGCATCCAAGTTTCTCTCCAAGGTATTTGCAGTGTTTTGAACAATACCTTTCTACTGCATGAACAGCTCCATGTCCTGCTCAACCTAATGTCCATGGTAAGGTATATCAGGTATACTGGTAAATATACCTTTCACAATATGAAGAAGCTAACACTTAGTTGTATCCCATACAATTATGCAACTGTATATGGTTCGGAAAAAAAAACACTTACCACTACTGGCCCTTGAGTGCGGAGAAAAAGCTCCAGCATATGTCGGACATATATCTAAGGAAAGATGAAAAACCAACCAATCAATTTAATAGTGAATTTACCCCTTCTGCTCATGCGTGCCTGGGGTGGTCATGAAGACAAGTCTAGGGGGGCAAGAGCTGCCTTAAGGGCGAACACCCGCCTCCGCTACCCCGTTACCCAGGCGCACCTCTGCCGGCTGGCTAAAAAGGGACAGAAAGCTTACCACTAAAAGCTGTAGAGTATTCCTCAGGTATTCCATTACTCCTGCAGCCAACTGGCAACATCTTCTGGCGACAAATTCTCACGAGGAAGAGTAAATTTGGCCATCTGCCAAAGGTGCACCAAGCAGCTGCAGCATTCACGAGATCCCTTTGAATGCAGCTGTTCACGTGCTGGCTGAAACTTAGTGCGCATGCGCAGTGTTTGCGGCTACAAGCGCTGATGCGTAGACTCCAACTGCGAGACTGTCATCAATACTTGCATTCAAGTCGAACTCAAGTTAAATTTGAACAAGAAAAAAGCTATTGACACCCAACACCTAACCAAACATGGTGTTAGTGAAGAAATTTGTGCCACCCCCGGTGGGTTTCAATTGCTACGTCACGTCTTTCAGTCAGTTCTCCCTGTGACATCACTAAGAGACCCTTTTGTCTTTCACTCTTGGAGTCTTTCTTTCATCCCTGAATATCACTATGTAACACTAAAGCACCATCTGGAACTATAGATAATGTGTGTGATCAGATGTAGTGTGTTTCAAGAATTGTTGTGCAAAATGGGTTAATTTCAGTGCTGAAGTAGTTAATTTTATCTCCATGGATGAATGTAATTTAACCAGGTTTGGTTACTTTAATATTCATATAGTTAATACAACTTTATTAGGGTTGTAATCACATGATAATAGTTATTACAACTACCCTAGGTTATTTTACCAAATGTAGCCTTAGTTTAACTGCACTTAAGTTCCACTGCAATGGCTTAAAACTGTGCACAAAACCTGGTGGTTGGCAAAAAGTGCATGGAGTGCTAGTCGGCTAGTGCTAGTGTATCGCCTTGTCAGTGGCAGCACCATGAGTAATGGTTATGTCAACCCATTGGATTGGCAGGCCAGGAAGAAATACTATGAAAAACTGGAAACTCTTAATGATAAGCCATATAGCACTATACTGATAGATTCCAGAAAACAAATGGAGATGGAAGTGATAGATTGATAGTCTAGAAGATTGTTAACATACACAGGGAGAGAATAGCTCCTTGCCTCACACCTTGCTTGATAGGAAATGGTCTTGAATTGTTGTTATTCCATCGCACTGATGCTGATGAGCTGCTGTACCAGTTATTGAGTAGATGCCAGATATATGAGGGAATATTTATTTGGTGAAGTTTCACCATGAGGCCAATATGCCACACTGTATCAAAGGCCTTTTAGCATCAAGAAAAGCAATGTAAACTTTCTTACTCTTCTGTCGAGAAGCAATAGCCTCTTGCAGAACAAAGGCCGTATGCAGACAGCTGTATCCCACATGAAAACCTCCTTGAAGTGGGTTAAGTGAATGGGCTAGCTGGTGAAGGTGAGAGAGTAGAAGCTTCTCAAACACTTTGCTAATTGCAGACAGGAGAGAAATTCCTCTATAATTTGAAGGGATTGCAGGATCATTATTATGGCTTTTCAGGATTGGTATTATATAGGCATACCTGAAGCACTGTAGGATATATCCAGAAAGGAGGATAGAGTTAAATATAGTGGTAAGGCAAACAGGAACCATTGAATCACCAAAGATGAGATGTTCATTCTCTATTCCATCAGGTCCAGCTGCTTTACGACGCAAAAGGGAGCAAATTGCATCAGTCACTTCATCCAGGACAAACACATCAGAGCACCCACTGGAAGTGGAACAGATGGATTGATATTCATGGACAAGATCTAGCTGAGTTGGAGTGAAATATGTGTCATGTGGAATGCTGAGAGACACAAAGTAGTTAGCCCAACCATCCAGTATAGAGTCCCCTTGAAAAAGAGAGCCATTAACAATAAGTTTTGAAGGGGTAGAAGTTGCACTAGCAGGATTAGTGTAGTTCCTTATAGATTGGAATAGTCATTGTGGGTCAGAGCATTGTTCATCTAAGGATTCATAAAATTCCGTGTTAAGATCTCTCCTATGCTGACGGAGGCATGCTCTAAACTCTTTCTTTGCTGCTTTATATGCCACACGAGCAGGATGATTCACAGACCAAGGGCGACCAGCAGATACCCATGCCTTATACAGGAGCTTACTGTTCCATTGTGCTTCCGTTAGGCGATGATTCCACTTGGGAACCTTATGCTTACGGAATTGTTTCTGTGGAATGTTCATGGCACTAGTTCACAAACATTTTCCAAAAGAATGGAGAATATCATCTAACAGGTATGGCTGTAAGAGGACATTTGCTTGTGAAAGAAACTGATGGAAGAGATCAGCAGGGCTAGATTGTAATGGTTCAGTGTACAGCTGCCGAATTTCATCTTTTGAGCATTTATTCCAGTTAGGAACTGGCTGCTGTGTGGCCTGTGTTGTGGAAGAAGTAGGAGTAAAAAGAAAGCATAGAAACTCTGCAGTTATACTGGTAGATGGTTTGAGGTATTTAGTGGATGGTCATCAAGCACCTTTGAGGAGCAGAAGTTAGAAAGTATGTATTGGGGACAAATGATGTGGTCAATGGTTGAAAAGGAGGAGTGTGCTTCACTTTCATACGTGTATGTAGAATTAGTAGGGCTGAGGTGCAAATGTGAAGAGGCAAAGTCCCAGGCATTTAGTATGATGAGGAGATGGATCCCTGTTCATTTGGTGGAACACGACATGGGGCCTCCCAAGGCACCCAAATCAGCATTGAAGTCACCTAAGGCTATTACCTTGCAGCCTGGAGGGATTAGCTCAATCGCAGCTCCTGAACAGCACTCACCTGGAACATACACTAGAGACTGCCCTTTTCTTAAACTAAGCTGGTACTGACACAGGAAAAACCACAGTAAGGCTATGTTTGTATGTATGTCCATGCTTATATATACACAGCCCTTAGAAAGGCTACATGTATACATAGCAAAAGAACCATGATGATTTTGATGGTCATCTCAGTTGCAGCTGAATGACATCCTGCCACTCCTGCACTGAGTCTTACTTCTCCAGTGTGTATTTCTCCAGTATGAGACTGCGTGAATGCATTGGTGCAATGTGTAGAGTATCTCTCGAGTATATGTATGTATTGTATTGTGACTGGAACTTGTGATGGGTAAACAACCCATAATGTGTGCTTACTGCTATGTCAAGCTTAGTGGACTAAAGGACACTATCACTAAATGCCCTTAACTTCTAGAAGGATATCCTACCTACACATTTTGCACATTCTTTACACCATCAGTTCAGTACCAGGTGTTAAGAGAACAAATGTGCAACTGAGATAAACATACTTATTGCATTAAAGTGGAAGTCAATGCATGCACTGCAATAATAGAATTGTTGTTTTAACCAGGAGCCCATAAGCGCCGTGAAGCGACGCCAATGGGCTCCTGGTTAAAACAACAATTCTATTAGTATCGCTTTGCAGCGCTTATGGACTCCTGTTTTAACAAAGACCTTTGTTATGGGAGTTGCACATCTACATGTACATGTATGCCTCTCCATAATTCCCTCCCACTTACTACACAATTACAACCTTTCCTTATTGTGTGGCCACAGCATGGCCCAAAACAGCTGTCATGAAACATTTGTAGTATATAAGAGTACTAGAGGTACATATACGCAGTAAATAGCCTCGTGCAGTACGTGTACGTGGGCTCGCACTGACTTTAAGTATAAGTGTTTCCGTTCTCTCCTCCACTGGTATATCACTAGTCACGCACTGGCGTAAAGTGTAAGGGTTCATGTGTGCTTCCAGGCTGGTATCACTCCTTGGCTGGTAGAACCCCTCGGCAAGAAGACCTTGAAGAAGACCTTGATAAAGGTGTTCGGAGACGGCTGCTCATGTACAGAAAGCGTGATTTTTTCCATGTTATCCTTATGCAGGTTACACTATGAGATTACTGCGAACAACACTGGTGCATGGTGAAGAAAAAAGATATAGGGATGGTGTTACTTGTGTAATCTTTGTATGCCCTGTCTTGCCTGCACACCGCCATCCCTATACCTATTTTCTGTGATTTTTGGCACTGCCATACCTACATTCCTCTACATTTTTGGAAAATGTTTTTCATACTTTAAATTAGATATCAAGCGCATAACGGTAGCCCACCACTTTAAGATTAGCATAGAATTGCATGTCCCGTGCTTGTACACAGCCCATAGCAGGCTGTATTTGCGTATGTGAATGGCTCAAGTTAAAAAGGGACATTATGTTGGTACCCTGTATGTCTTGTGTTTATACACGGCCCACAGCAAGGCCATGTTTGTGTATATGTACCCTGCTTATGTAGAGAGATCACTTCCTACTACTGTTCTCTCCTTCTGTACTACAGCTGCAAGTGTGTCTCCTCACCAAACTATGAAAGTGGGAGATTTCAGAGTGGCAATAGTACTAGCGACGGTTGTGGTGGGTATCTTAGTAATTGTGTTGTACAGCGCACTAGGAGATGTCAATGGCATTACTTTTAGGAGAAGAGTAAAGAAGAAACAATATAGGTTTCCTAACTTTCTTGAGGACAATTTTTCACTACCTAACAGACACAAGAATCCATTGCAACATCCAAATATTCTGTACTTATTAGCTGATGACCTGGGCTATGGTGACGTGGAGTATAATGGAGGAAAAGCTAAGACACCAAATCTCAACCAAATGGCCCGAGGACCAAACAGTGTCCTCCTAACGAGGTTTTATTCGGGAGGTCCTGTTTGCTCACCAACCAGAGGCACTCTGTTGACAGGACGTAACCACAATCGGTACTGTATCTGGCACGCGGATCTGGGTGTTCCATGTAACGATGGCGAATGCCCCTGTTCTATGCCCCTACCTACCTCTGAAGTAACACTGCCTGAACTTCTAAAGAATGAAGGCTACAAAACTGCCATATTTGGGAAATGGCATGTTGGTGATGTGAAAGTTATTGAAGGGGGTAACAAGAAGTGGCCTGTGTCCCATCCTGGCATGCATGGTTTTGACCTGTGGTTAGTAACTGAAAGAGACACATCCTCAGTGGCACCAAACTGCCAATGCTCTGAACGCTTCAGTTGTACTGTTGAGAAGAGATGGTACCAACACAAAACCTGCAGAGATTATCACTACATGGATAAGGAGTCAGAAAAATTGCAAGCCTACCACAACTCCATAATTGGAGATTCAGATTTTATTGTGGACATGTTTGAGAAATATCTTCAAAAATTGCATTCTAGTGAAAAGCTCTTTTTTGTTATACTTGCATTTCATGACGTGCATCGTGTGTACTATGCTCTTGATCCCTACTACACTATGTACAGAAAACAAGGTTACTCAAGAGATGTTACCCATTACTATGGAGCTATATCGCAACTGGACCAAGCAATAGGGAGAGTCAGAGGTTTACTGGAAACATATGGCATTAAGAACAACACATTTGTGTGGTTCTCAAGTGACAATGGCCCACAGAAAGGCACTCCAGGCTCTACAGCTGGTTTGAGAGGAGAGAAAGGGACAGTGTTTGAAGGTGGTATTCGAGTCCCTGCAATATTAGAATGGCCAGCAGTGATTAAAGCCAATCGAAAGTCTGATTATCCTGTGGTGACAAATGACCTGCTACCGACTGTGTGTGATATCCTTGGCATTGATCCTCCTCAAGATTGACCAATAGATGGTGTCTCTATTCTGCCATTTCTCAAGGGAGATGTCAATCATCGCAATAGTTCAATTGCTTTTGCCTTTCACATTAAAAAGGGAGATTTAAACTCATCTTTCTATGGTGCAGTATTACGAGACTCACAAAAACTTGTTGTTAAGTACAATAAAGGAAACATACAGAGTGTCAATCTTTAAGATGTGGTAGCTGATCCTAAAGAAACAACTGATATATCTGACCAGCACACTGACCTTGTACCAGTGTTGAAACAAGAGCTAAAAGACTTTCTTCTGTCGGTAAACAAAAGTGCTACAGACATAGGTTGCATATCCATACATGATAGAAGGCCATCAAAGGTGGTTGATAGTAAATGTAACTGTCATAGAAGGTTTTAGATATTGTGCCTTTATGCATTGATTGTATACTTTGATGTGAGGTACTTATTATTCAAATGTTCAGTGTTGAACATACCACCTACTGCATATGCATATGATACGTAGCTCTCCCTTGGCATGATAGGAGAGATGGTTAGTTTTAACCTTGGTATGGATGTATATCTCAGTTGCAGCTGAGTGATGCCACGTCACTCCCACACTGAGTATACTCTTGAGATGGGGTGCATGTGCACAAGGTACTAGGTATAGGATATCCGTCTCCAGAGTAACTAGAGTGTGTGCTATGGCAGGAGTTTGATATGTGATGGGTAAATGACCCATAATGGGAGGTCGTAACTAGACCAAAGAATTGTCATCTACTCTATGACTCATATGCATAACTTGTAAGAATTTCACACAAATATTCTTCACATCTGTTCAGTGCCAGGGGTTGAGAGAATGATACGTGGCTGAATAGCCATAGTCTAAGAATTTGCTGACACAGTTGATGAAGGAAAGAAAGGAAAGGTAAACTTCTGTCCGAGCACCAAACCTGGACCCAGAGACTGGGAGTCCAGTACACTAAGCACCAGGCCATTACCCAGGACAAAAGTTTATCTCCCTATTCTTTCCTAAGTACTACCAGTGGTCATTGTCGAATCTGCCAGCATCACACTGGCAGACCCCCCAAATCTTGTGCTGTCAGAACCCCTTTAGGGGACAACCGGAACGCCTCCCTATCAGGGGAGGAGCCGAGATGGGAGGATTTACTGTCCAGATAACATTTGGAAGTCTTAGTTCACCTGGAGATGGTATGGTACGAATTACTCTGCTGACACAGGTGAAGAAGGAAAGAAAGGAAAGAATAACTTCTGTTTGGGCACCGAGCCTGGACCCAGAGACTGGGAGTCCATTCTTTCCTAAGTACAACCAGTGGTCATTGGCGAATCTGCCAACCTCACACTGGCAGACCCTCAAATCTTGTGCCGTCAGAACCCCTTTAGGTATGTCGACTGGAACACATCCCCATCAGGAAGGAGCCAGGATGGGAGGATTTACTGTTCTGATATTATTAGGAAGTCTTAGTTCACCTGGAGATAGTATGGTAAGAATTTCTCTGCTGACACAGGTGGGGGGAGCAGCCAGTAATCATCATGTTCATCTATGTGTGGGCGTCAGGTGATTGAAGTAATGAAGCACCATCTGTAGGTGCTTCTACAGCTGATTGCGGAGAGATTGCTTTACGTTTCTTCCATTGATCGACTATTATAGTATAACACTTTTCCCGGATTCGGCCGCCTACTCAAAATCCGGGACCAATAAACCGAGATCGATATCTGCCGCACGCTTTTACGAATCCGGGAAAAGTGTTATACTATAATAGTCGATCAATAGCGAAAGATGGAAGAAACAGATTTTTCTTAAAGCAATCACAGGGATACTTTTCATACCGACTCCCAGACAATGGCAATGCCATGATTGAATGTGACACTTGTGACACTTGTATGGAATGGTTTCATGCATCTTGTGTAGGTCTTCACAAGAGGTTTTGTCGTTTTTGTGAAAGTAATATTTACACAGTCTTGTCATGAACTGTGAAATTTGCAAGGATACAGTGTAAAGGTATGATGCGACGAAGCACTTGTAGAGTCCGTAGTAGCTACATGTCCTGCCGAAGCACTTGTAGAGTCCATAGTAGATACGTGCCAGGAGTGCCTAACTGCCGCCAGCGTGGCTATCATACACGTATGGACGAGACGGGATGTCTCGGATTCACCCTGTCCCATCCTGGGTTTTAGTAACAACTGTGCTGTGTATAAACACGTTCCTGACTGACTGTACGGCAGTAACCTCCTCTCTTGAAGAGAGAATATGACAGAAACATCGTGAGTGAGGAATAGACATAGATTAGAGTTTTCTGATAGTTGCACTGTGTTAGCTATAGTGTTCTTCCCGTCCAACGGCTGACGCTGGTGTGCTCAGTCCTCAGTCAGTGGACTTGTCACACACGTTTTTGAATCCAGCTGGGTGCTTCCATCTGCTTCCATGAGAGAAGTTGTTCCTGAACGTAGGTGCCAGGCCTGAAATGTATTAAACTGTATTCGATCTTTGGCCAAAGGGTCGTGTCAGAATGGAATCTATCACTAGCGCTATATGGTTCAACATTAAGAGACAGGCCAACAGCTTCCAGCTTCCAGCTTTTCATAGTATCTCTTCCTGGCCTGGTAGTCCAATGGGTTGACATAACCATTACTCATGGTGCTACCACTGACAAGGCGATACACTAGTACTAGCCGACTAGCACTCCATGCACTTTTTGCCAACCAGCAGGTTTTGTGCACAGTTTTAAGCCATTGCAGTGGAACCTCCCTAGAGTGGTCACCTATGGGCCATAAATTTGTAGCTGTAATAGAGAGGTGGCTGTTTAATAGAGGTGTAAATATTGGGCATTATATCCCAAGCGACCTGAGTAGGTGGCTGTAATAATGAGGTGGCTGTTTTACAGAGTGAACACTATACAGAGGTTTCATTTTACTGAGGTAATGGCCCTGCCCACACAATAGGGGTAATGGTGTCACTAAGTGAACAGCACTCTACCACCTGGAACATACACTATGGAGACTGCCCATTTCTGAAACTAAGCTGAGCTGAGACAGGAGAAATCAACAGTAAGGATACGTTTGTATGTATGTCCTATGCTTATACAGCCCACAGTAAGGCTACGTTTATGTGTACATAGCAAAAAAAGCGTGATCTTAACCTTGCTATGGTCATCTCAGTTGCAGCTGAATGACATCATGCCACTCCTGCACTGAGTCTTGCTTCTCCAGTATGTATTTCTCTAGTCTATCGGACTAGACCCTGGAACTAGACCCTACTCCAAGCGCGAAGCGTGAGTAGGGTCTAGCAGAGGTTATTAGTATGCATTGCCCTGAGGTTTGACACATCCTTACACAGCCACTTATCACATACTTACTCTGTAGGCCTATACACAAGATGGCCATGCGTGGTTTTCACGCATACTTAACACCAGATCCTTAGACCTAGCATAGAATATAGCAGTGAGTGTAATAAAAGTCAGGCAAGTGCTTTAGAATCTATTCTCTTGGGGGGAGCAAAAAGGATTCTTGGATGCTCATCTAAGACTTGTAATGAGGTAGTTAGAGGGGACATGGGTTTAGAGACCTTGAAGAGTCGTAGAGACAAGGCTAAGCATAAGTGGTGGTATAAACTAGCATCTATGTCAGTAAGTATCCAAGGCAGCTTTTTGATCAGGAATGGAAGGTGAAACCACGTAGAGGAAGCCTTGGAATAAGTATGTAGATGAATTATTTGGTGTGCTAGGATTGCCTAAAGGTGAATTGCTAGATGATATTAGGAAGGGGGGCAATGTCCATTTAGCTTGTTTTTGTTGAATGTGAATGACTGTGTAAGTAATAGAGAAAATAAAGGGAGGATTGAATAGCAAGGTTATGTTAGGGTTGTATAAGCATTTAGTAAGGAAGTAAAGTTCAAAAGGTACCTCCATGGGGTTAGTGATGTCGGAACTAGACTCTTGTTTAAATTTTAGGTCAGGAACACATGGTTTGAATGAGGAGTTTGGTAGGCATAGGGGAAGGAATGGCAGGACTGAGTGTGTTTTATGTGGCGATGAGTGCGAGAGTGTTGTCCATGTTTTATGGGAGTGTCCTGCTTACAAGGATAGTAGGGAAGAGTTCATGATTAAGCTCAGGTCCACATTAGGAGAGGCTTTTAAAGACTTTGAAGCATTAGATAATATTGAAAGGGCTTCTTTTGTGTTAGGTTGTGAGCTTTGGACGGAGAATTTCGATTCTATGCTTGCTTTAGAGAAGGAGTACATAATTGATGTGTGGGAGGTTAGCAAGGTCAAATTATGTGGAGAACCATGCTCTACCCAGCCTCAGTCTCAGTCCTCGGCTGGGGATCCAAAGGATGGCACTGTGGTTGGTGGGCAGAGAAGAGGTAAGTTTGGTAAGTTCAGTCACTCAAGTGACCGGTAAGTTGTCTACACGTAATTTGACGTTATAAATTTCCCTCATTTGAGCTCAAATACCGCTGCTAAACCAGCATATGGAGTATATATTTCCCAACTAGTATGTATTGGTAGAATATGTAGTACTTTTGTGCAGTTTAAAGAAAGGCACTACAAGCTTACACAAAAACGCATTAGACAGGAGTTTTGGTACTCAGGACTATGTGTGGCATTTAAGAGGTTTACAAAATCACATGCAAGTATTTTCTCTAAATTTGGGTACAGTGTACGTAAACACATCGAAGAGGGAATTTGCTTGCCAGCCACTAGTATTTCTCCAGTATGAGACTGAATGCATTGGTGCAATATGTAGAGTATCTCCAAGTATTGTGTTGTGACTGGAACTTGTGATGGGTTAACAACCCATAATGTGTGCTTACTGCTATTTCAAGCTTGGCAGACTATCACTAAATGCCCTAAACTTCTAGTAGGATATACATTTTGTACACCATCTGTTCAGTACCAGGTGGGGAACAAAATTTAATGTGCAACTGAGATAGACATACTTATTGGTTAAAGGCACATTAAAGTGGAAGTCAATGCATGCACTGCAAAAATAGAATTGTTGTTTTAACAAAGACCTTTGTTATGGGAGTTGCACATCTACATGTACGTGTTATATATAATGCCAGTCCATAATTCCCTCCCACTTACTACACAATTACAACCTTTCCTTATTGTGTGGCCATAGCATGGCCCCAAATAGCTGTCATGAAAATGTGTAGTATAAATAATATTATTATAAGAGCATGGCCTTACAACCTACATGTATGTGACAAAGGTCTTTGCTCAAACACTTTGCTATGTCCCTATTCTATTTATTATGTAATAACACAGATAACTGTTTGTGGTATGCAGCTACAATGTCTATGTGGCACCAGGGTAGATAGCATTCCAATATGCCAATAGACATAGAATTCGTATGCCATATCTGCCTGAGCCAATTATATGTTAGTACTAAAAAGGTGTGCAGGAATGAAAAAGATAATGACTTTCATAGGGGTGTTCCTATAACCCTTTCACTTGAGTTCTCATGCTAGAACGAGCGAATAAAGTGACACAGCCATTTTTAAATCTCTGTGTACTTCCAAACCCTGGGGTCAAAGCGTCGCCTAGTGCATGAGCGTAGCCTGGCTACGTCCATGGTAACGGTGTGCCCCACATGTCTCCTGGCACCCAATTCAAATCTTCGTATTCCTACAGATCGAAACCGCGTGGCCGATTTATGGCTACGTACAGAGCCTAGACATCGCTGCAGCTACCTATAGCCCTCTCTGACAGTTTATCACACTGCCTGCTAGGCTTGTTGCTTTTTGTAAAGTACACAATAGCAGAGATGAAAGCTACTTCAAAGCTCCTACCGCCACATCCAAGCGCTGACAGGCCACTTCAAGGGGTGTGTGGGAGGTTTTTAATCAGTAAATTGCCCACATACCAACATTACATCATCAAATGTTTGATATTTCCCTAGTTTTACACTGTTTTAGCAAGTGTGCAACTTTGGTAAGCGAAAGGATTAAGGTGGTGGAACATCAAAGCGTGGCCATGTTCAGCCTGTGTAGATTCAACAACCTCTTATTGGCGCACACATACATGTAGAAACTGGGCTATATAATGTGGAGCACAATTAAAGAGAAAGTCTAAAACGCTCCAGCAAAACATGATGTGTGTATCTTTTACGAGCACAGCTGCACATGTGGTCAAATGTCACTAATATTTTCATCAAATGTCTCTGCATGAAAATGGCTTAGCAGAAAGAACTAGAGATCTTCGACTTTTAGCGAGCCATTTAAGGTTCATATGATGCCTTTTTTATAAACAGCCTTTCCAGAATAAGCCAAAGTGTTCAAGAAAAGTATAATATACCTTCATTTCACCCTATAAAACTTTAATGACAAACAATATTCTAAAAAGGCAATTGATTGGACCTGCTTTGCTCCTTGTACAACAAAGTGATGGATTGACCAGCTCAAAAGAAATGCCTGCAGATTTATTATATTTTTGATGAGAAGCAGACGTCCTGCACATGGTAGGAAAACTATGAATCTCATTAACAAGTAACAGCCACCTGCAGCTCATCGCTTTGCAATACAAGTCCTGAAAATGGCTGATAAGATCTCTAATGTTGTTATTCAACCACTGAGTATTGTGGTTTCTTGTTTGCCGGGCTTGCTATCAGCCAAGAGTAGCATTAAAAGGTATTACTAGTAGAATGCCCAGCATTGTGGGCGAGCGGGAGCGAGCCAACTACATGCTAGTCGCAGTCTGTAGTCTAGTCCTAGCCCTGCCTCGTCACGCCACCAGTGAAGTAGGTTCTTGCCGGGCCGCGTGTAACGACGCATCGAACGGTAGCTACGCTCTGAGCCTTGACGAGGTAAGGGGCAGGGGTAGTCCAAATCTTGAGTCGCAACACACTAGCCAAGACTTGCTTGTAACACGCCAACTGTCACTAAGCAGCAACTTCCCTGTTTCACCATGTAACCGGATGTGATCGAGCCGGCTTTACGTTTGCCCATAGCGCGGGGGCCCGTGGGGAACAAAAGGTGGCATTGCCGATGCCATACTAGGGGAAGGCTCCAGCGCGCGCAACGACTAGGTGGGCTCGCCCAATTATGGTAGCCCACCACATTAAGTTAAGACTAGAGAAATGCAGGCATTGTGGGGCGAGCCTGAGCGAGTTTGCGGATGTTGCTCATGGCCGCACATATGCGGCCGTACAGTGGAATGCGATTGCATTGAGAAATTGCGTTTTTCCGTTCTCCGTTCCCGAATAGACCTCAGAAGCCCGCCTTCTGCGTGTGTGCCTCGCCCTCAAGGCAGAAATGGAGAACACAGAAGGCGACGATCTCTTCCCCGACATTGCGCTTCCTCAGAGTCGTGGATCTCCTGAAGCGGGTGCATACTGGGATGCCCGTTGTCACACTAGGGTCGGTCCATTTCCGCGGGAGAATGACAGTCACCAGGAGATCAATTTTGACGTAAGGATACGTACATTCCTTCTCTTTAACGTGCATTCTAATAAAGGCTTGCTTCAGGGTTTTGTGTACTCTATGTTTAAGGCAGGACGACCCTAAGACATGATTTTGCCTGATTTATGTTTCATTGTATTCTCCTAATGATGCCTCTTAGCGAAATAACGTAGTTTTTGCGTGATATGTCGGTTCATAGAATTATAAAATTTACGCAATATGCATATCGCTAATTATAGAAAAAAATTTGCCAATAACGGCTAATGCTGCAGAGACGAAACTTCGGTGGATGATTACTAAGCATGTTGGCTATCTAAGTTTGCTTTAAAAATCCGTGCTAAATCTTTCTTTCTAGACATATAATCGTTTTCTTCGTGCTGCAGAATTTAGAAAAACAGTAGCAACTTCTGCCGTAAAGTAGCAAGCCAAGTCTCGAGCAACCCATTGCGCATAAACTAGTTCACTCCTCTTTGGCGAGCATCCTCCTCTTCACCGGTTGGCGCCATACAGCGCCGCACGTCCAACGGTAGCAGGAAATATGAATTTTTTTCCCAGCGAATTTGCAACCGCGCCAAAGAATTGCTGTCGTTTTAGCATTGGTAAATGTAGGGGGAAAGCGACGGTAGAGTAATTGACGAAGAACGCAATCATGACTCGCCCTCCCTTAAAAGCAAAAAAATCATGATGTAAGTGTGTTCCTGTAAGTGGTGATGTATGCTATTGTCAATCTTTCTACAGTGTTCCTCAAGTAGTAAAACATCTACAAGAGTGAACATAACCTCAAAAGTGTTCTACCAATATTCAGTTAAGGTGATGAATCCAAAGCGGAGAACAAGTTTTTACGTACACAACATGACAACTACACAGAAGTTCCTTTCAAAAGAGGAAATGATGGATGTGTTGTGTAAGGACCTGGGCAGCAAGGTAGAAATGGTTGGATTTCTATCACCTGGACATGGGCTAAAGGGCAAGCACAATGTTTTAAATAGTGATAGTGATATTGCACAAATATATGAGGAGTATAGATTGAAGCGATGTGTTATACAACTATGGTGTCTGTGTGAAACGAAAGATAATGCTGTTGCTGTTGATACAAAGAAGCATGGTCGTGAAAATGAAGAAGGTGAACCATTGTCAAGCGCTAAGAGAAGCACCTGTCAACAACGCATGCAAGCAATTGAGGATATTGTTGATAAGCTGCGTGAAAAACATGAAGGAGAATTCTCTATTGAGAAGCTTAACGCATGGGCTCATATGATACATATGGGCAAACATGCTTCGTATGATAACCCACCAGACTTGCCCTACTTTAAAAAGTGTTCTAAGAAGAGTGGATCTGCTGCACAGCCAATTGTTGACCAGGTGGTGTCTAGTCTGTCCCCTGCAAAACGAGTCCAGTTACGTAGCGAATGTATTGATCAGCTATCCAAGTTGCACTCTTTGTTGGAAAAGGGTGGAATGCCCACTGAACAGTATAATGCACTGCAGAAGGCAATATTTACTGACATTCAAAACTTTCAGCAGAAATAATGTTGTGAGGACATGCAAGGATATAGTTCAGTACACCTGGTGTCATCATTACTCAAGGATATTATCTCAAACTGACGCTGCATTTCATTTGTGTTTCTACTTCCATTGATGTGTGTAAACAAAACTCAGTTCAGCAATACAATATTGTTTGTGTTTCTACTTCCATTGATGTGTGTAAACAAAGCTCAGTACAGTATTGTGGATTAGCATAATGTGCATGTGTTTACTTAGCATATCCAGAATGAGTAATCCATGCCTCACAGTGATTCTTGGTTATTGCATCAAAACCAGCTTGCAGTACATCTGAAGGGTCCGGCAATGATTGCAGCAGCTCATCATGTTGCCTAAGGTATTGTTTAATAAAACTGAATGCCTCTTCGACTGGGTTTAAATCTGGGCTATATGGAGGAAGGAACAGGACAACAATTCCAGCGTTTGAAAGCAGCTCAGTTACATCAGGAATGTGGTGCACAGAGCAGTTATCCAAAACTAGCACAGAGTGTGAACTACTTCCATCAAACGCTCTTATTTTAGGAATGAGTGTTCCCCTGAGAAAATCAAAGAATTTTGTGATTTCTGCTGCCAAAACTCCCTCAGCCGTTATTGCAGCAATCGCGTTGACTCTTTGCCCTCTACAAAGAAATCGGTGGCTAACAGGAGCTGTCCCGCTAAGTGCGTAGCCAAACTTCCTCAAACTATCTCTTCTGTCTGCACCACTTTCATCGAGCCATACAAACATATTCCGCTGAAACATGAAAGTCTGAGACATGAATGTTCCTCGTAGTGCATCGCATTGTTGTAATACGACTTGCCTTTTTTGGGGGGGGTTAGTCCGTACCTTTGCAAAAGCCTACATATGGTTGACGGGGACACTTCAATGTCAAAAGTAGACTTGACAGACTGACACATCTCGGAGAGGTACAAAGGAGGATTTGCAAGTACTAAACCTACTACATAGAGTTCAGCTCTGTCAGTTAATCTCCTTAAATTGTGCTCACTGGCTTGCTGGGTTACTTCAATACCTCCAGTTCGGTGAAATTGAGTATAAATACGATGAGCAGTAGCGGTTGATATACTAAGATTCTTGGCAATTTTCTCAAATGTTAGGTTCCTTGCAATTCTTTGGTAGACTATTCTCCATCTGAGATCCGAAGAGTAAGCCTTGTTTCTGGCTGGCTCTGCTGTAAACATTTTTAAGCTCTGCGCAAGACGGAAATACACGGATTACTGTACACGTAATGAGGGCGGAATTCCGGAACCACGGAATTTCTCAACGCAATTGAAAAGCGCTGTACAAACGTATATGTACGTGGACGTACGTACGTACGTACGTAAACTCTGTGCGGAATTCGCGCTCCCTTCTGCGTTGTAGAGCTTCTTCTCGCTGGGCAGTAGACTGTGCAGCTCGCAGAGCTCTGTCCCTTACTCTCCGCCTCGCCAGCCGTGCTTCTCTTTCTTCTGCACTTTCCAAAGCACGATTCCACCGTTCACGCTCTCTTCTACGACTAAGCCTAGCTTCTCTTCTCTCTTGTGCATCTATGATACACGTACATGTGCAGATCGAGGTCAAGTACACGCAACATCATTCGCATAAATCGAGACGTGGACCATTTACAGCTAGCTAGTTCTGTAGCTAGCTAGAATCAACGGAATACCATCATTCGCATAAATCGAGACGTGGAACATTTACGGAACCGGAATTACGGAATAACATCATTCGCATAAATCGAGACGTGGAACATTTACGGAATGACGTACGTACCACCATAATGGGCGAGCGGGAACGAGCCCACTCGGCACTCATCTGAACTCAATGAACTCATCTGAACTCAATGGCCCCCTGTCTGCATATATATTTATATCGTATATTTATATTGTATATATTTATATAGTACGTCCTTTTGGCCCCCGGGTGCCCCCGCGCTACGCGCAAACGTAAAGCCGGCTCCATCACATCCGGTAAAGGTGGAGATCGAGAAGTGCGGCTAGGGAAAAAGCTATCCCTTTCAACCAGGCCATGTCGCCGAGCGAGGGAGCTTTGCAGCTGCCTGCTACAACCAGGCCTCGTCTCCAGCAAGACTAGTGAGACGGCGATAGGACTTGTAAGCTAGACCATACATGTAGATAAACGAGAGGCAAGCGGCCTTACTAGAAAGACGGAGGATAGGGCTCATCGTGCTGCCCTGTCAAATTCCGAAGCTAGAGAAGTACGATTGCAACGACTTAGCTTCAGTCTAGCCTCGTCTCCAGGCTTCGCAGCCGCACGCGCAATAATAACGTTGTGACTTTTGACCCTGCAAACTTTAGGCTGCGCGTGCGATCAAAGGTCACGCAATTATTATGACGCTTGCGGGGGGAGAGCCTGGGGACGAGGCTAGCTTCAGTCAATAGCAGAGATTACACTCAGAAATTCCAGAGCAGAGAGCAGCCCATCTGCGGCAGGCTACATTCAACTAGCACACGGTTTACTTTGAGAGAACTGCAGCTAGGGAAGGAGATGCACCTTTCAACCAGACCATGCCTCCGGAAGAGAGCGAGAGGGGGAGCTAGGCAGCTGCCTGTTACAACCAGGCCTCGTCTTCAGCGAGACTAGTGAGACGGAGACTTCGCGATAACGCTCGTCATGTTGCCCATGCACTCAAGCTAGACAAGCGGCCGTACTAAAATGATGGAGAATTCGCGTTATGGCTCATCGTGCTGTCCAGTCGACTTTCAAAGCTAGCGACGTAGCTTCAGTTAACAGCAGAGATTGGTCACAGAGACTTGAGAGAGCAGTCCGTCTACAGCAAGCTTCATTCAACCAAGATCAGAGATTGCCCTCTGAAACTAGGGAGGAGAGGGTAGCTCATCTACAACAGAGCAGGAGTGTGCAACAAGAGACCTGAGCTGTGGAAATGGATGCAGAGAGAGTAATAGACTCCAGCAGGATCAGATTGACTTCCAATCATCACTCTTTCACCAGCCTGCTGTTCATTCTAAGATAGCCGGGTTTCATTCTCACCTGGTGGCACTTAAGGTAACCAAGTGCAGTACTTGTCTGGAGAGATTCCCCAGAATGAGTATCAAAGCTACCTCTCCTAAGTGCATACACCGTACACAGGACAAGCAAATTCCCAATGTGCAAACAACATGAATCCTGGCCCTGTTCCTCCTCAGCTGCAGATTAGTATATAGATGTTACATACTCCTGTCTAATACCAAGTATGTAGGTGTGTCCTACTTAATCTGAACACACCCACACTGACATTTGATATACATATGTATTACTTAATGCGCTTTTGTATACAGGGGGCCGGGAGATGTTGATTAAACATATCATGTCCATATACAGGTTGCCTCAACAACAGTATGGCTATGGTCAGCATGTTATTAACTTGCCCCAAGATGTGACATCATTTACCCATAGACTTCCTCAGCTATCCTCCAAGCTAGAGATCTTTAGTGTGAGAAAGCAAGGTGCCAATCACTCACATCAGAACTTTCGTGTGCAGCGCTGCAGTTGACCAAGCTCTTCAGTGGTTGTTATGTCACATCATGTACTATCATGCCAACCATGGTTGCATCAATTAGAGTGTACGTGCTCGACTGCCACAAGATGGCAATCTCTCGAATCTTGCCTCTGTTACACTAGACAGCCTGAAGAGAATGATGAGCCAGCAGCAGATGACCTTGACTGCCACAAGTCCCATCTTGCACAGTCCTGTTGCTATCCATTCAATGATGGAGCAAGATGCATTCAGTTCAGTAGTGGCAACCGAGCCAACTTGCAGATACTTCATCTGCAACACTCATGTGGCCATCCATCAATGGAACTCCCATCAATGAGTTCACTACGAAAGGCTATATACTTCTCCTGTGCCTTTCCCACTCTCTTCCCCACTGGTGCAGCAGCAGCTGGCAATGATCACACATCACCTTACATGCAGCCTCTACATACAATTTACCTCTAACCATGGACATTAACTTTGTTTCCACTTAGTCACCAACAGGCCTCTTTATAGGGAAGTACATGTTGAAGAAGATCAATCGTAACATACAAACAATAAACCTTTTAAAATGTCAATGAAGATAGATAAATTCATTACAGTAGCTGGCTCGCCCACAACGCTCTGCATTAGCCTAGTATATATATACATGTATATAGACAGCGCAGCCGTTGAGGCGACTAGGAGGGGCTCGCTCAGACTCGCCCCAATTACCATGGAATTGTTGCAGGGCATGTTCCATGCTTGTACACAGCCCATGTTTGCTTACATTTTGTATGTGGATGGCTCAAAATAAAAGGGAATGTTAATTATGTCAGTACCCTGTATGTCTTTTGCTTATACACACCCCATTATATATATTTGTATACCCTGCTTGTGTAGAGATCACTTCCTAGCATTGTTCCTTCCTTCTGTACTACAGCTGCAGGTGTGTCTCCTCACCAAACTATGAAAGTGGGAGATTTCAGAGTGGCAATAATACTAGCGACAGTAGTGGTAGGTATCTTAGTATCTGTGTTGTACAGCACACTAGGAGATATCAATGGCATTACTTTAATGAGAAGTGTAGACAGCAAGAAAGACAAGATTTCAAACACAAGTATGACATCAGCTAATGTGGAGAAACAATTTAGATTTCCTATAGAGGACAAACATTCACTACCTAGGAGATGTCAATGACACTACTTTTAGGAGAAGAGTAAGAACAAACAATATAGGTTTCCTAACTTTCTTGAGGACAATTTTTCACTACTTAACAGACACAAGAATCCATTGCAACATCCAAATATTCTGTACTTATTAGCTGATGACCTGGGCTATGGTGACGTGGAGTATAATGGAGGAAAGGCTAAGACACCAAATCTCAACCAAATGGCCCGAGGAACAAACAGTGTCCTCCTAATGAGGTTTTATTTGGGAGGTCCTGTTTGCTCACCAACCAGAGGCACCTCTACATGTTGACAGGACGTAACCACAATCGGTACTGTATCTGGCACGTGGGTGTTCCATGTAATGATGGCGAATGCCTCTGTTCTATGCTGCTACCTACCTCTGAAGTAACACTGCCTGAACTTCTGAAGAACGAAGGCTACAAAACTGCCATATTTGGGAAATGGCATGTTGGTGATTTGAAAGTTATTGAAGGGGGTAACAAGAAGTGGCCTGTGTCCGCATCCTGGCATGCATGGTTTTGACCAGTGGTTATAGTAAGTGAAAGAGACACATCCTCAGTGGCACCAAACTGCCAATGCTCTGAACACTTCAATTGCACTGTTGAGAAGAGATAGTACCAACACAAAACCTGCAGAGATTATCACTACATGGATATGGAGTCAAAAACATTGCAGGCCTACAATGATGTCATAGCTGGAGATTTAGATTTCATTGTGGACATGTTTGAGAAATATCTTCAAGAATCGCATTCTAATGAAAAGCCATTTTTTGTTATACTTGCATTTCATGAAGTGCATCGTGTGTACTATGCTCTTGATCCCTACTACACTATGTACAGAAAACAAGGTTACTCAAGAGATGTTACCCATTACTATGGAGCTATATCGCAACTGGACCAAGCAATAGGGAGAGTCAGAGGTTTACTGAAAACATATGGCATTAAGGACAACACATTTGTGTGGTTCTCAAGTGACAATGGCCCACAGAAAGGCACTCCAGGCTCTACAGCTGGTTTGAGAGGAGAGAAAGGGACAGTGTTTGAAGGTGGTATTCGAGTCCCTGCAATATTAGAATGGCCAGCAGTGATTAAAGCCAATCGAAAGTCCAATTATCCTGTGGTGACAAATGACCTGCTACCAACTGTGTGTGATATCCTTGGCATTGATCCTCCTCAAGATCGACCAATAGACGGTGTTTTTATCCTACCATTTCTCAAAGGAGATGTCAATCATCGCAATAGTTCAATTGCTTTTGCCTTTCACATTAAAAAAGGAGATTTAAACTCATCTTTCTATGGTGCAGTATTATGAGACTCACAAAAAATTTGTTGTTGAGTACAATAAAGGAAACATACAGAGTGTCAATCTTTATGATGTGGTAGCCGATCCTAAAGAAACAACTGATATATCTCACCAGCACACTGACCTTGTACCAGTGTTGAAACAAGAGCTACAAGACTTTCTTCAGTCAGTAAACAAAAGTGCTACAGACATAGGTTGCATATCTACACATGATAGAAGGCCATCAGAGATGTTTAGTGGTAAATGTGGTTGTCCTGGAAGTTCGATCTAAAGCCTGCACTATACATCATTTTTAAAGTACAGTAAATTCTGAAGCTACATGTATAGTGTTCCACTCAACAGCCATGCATTTGAGATGTCACATGAGCGGAATACTAGGCACTACCATTCTAGAGGCTGGTATACAAACAGTCATTTAATATATGTATGCTGGAGCATGTATATAGCTCTGAATGAAGTGTAGAGCCTTTGTATAAGAGTCCTGCAAGAAAGATTTGGTGTATGATGTTCCGGCAGTGTTTACTAGAGTTTGTCTACATAGCTACATAGCTAATATAATTCAGTTTGTCAAACAATGAAAGGACAGTACTTTCACAGCATAACCATGTAAGTACTTCTACTGCATTCTCTGTGTGCACGAAGCTCTTTAGTTATAATCATACAAGTAATAAAAACATTTTCAAAAAATGTTGAGGGATGTAGGGATGGCAGTGCCAAAAACAACAGAAACTAGATATGGTGGTGGCAGTGTCCAGGCAAGACAGGGTATACAAGGACTACACAAGTAACCCCATCCCTACATCTTTTTTCTCCATGATAGTACTGTGTATACCTAGGCTATGGTATGAGAGGGTTGCACTTGAAAAAAAAAAGATGTAGGGATGGAAGTGTACAGAAAAATAGAAACACTTGGAACAGAAATATGTGCCATTCCCAAGATTAACAAAAATGGTCAGGTCTGAATTGTGAAAATTGTGATCTTTGTCTTCATTGCATCTGGTAGTGAACAGTGGGCTCTATGGTGTATTTGCATATTTGGCAACAGGACTGTGTCAAGGGTAGGAAAATAGAACATACTGAAAGGATTACAAGGTAATAGTTGCATGAGTGATGACAAATACCTGTAGTTGTAACTTCTTGAAATGATCTCCAAATCCAGCCAGGCTGAGGTTGTGAAGTATAAAAGACCAATGATTAGCCATGTGAGCTACTAGACACTGCTCACATTGTATAATTATAGTGATTATCTTACCTGCTGGTGATGACTTCATTGCACATATACCTCTGGAGAACATCAGTGAAACACAGGGGTGAAGGAAGACTGAAGAAGTAGAGGAAATATTGTATGTGTCACAGGTACTTGATTGATGGAAGTGCTCCGAAGATTGCAGCTGTAGTACCCACCTGAAATATACCTTTGAAACAGTGATGACTGCACAGGAGGATGCTTGCCACAGACTGATGACATCATTCCACCACATCCTGAGAGGGGAAGAGGCAATAGTCATCAGACTCAAGGACTGGGTCACTAGGTTCAGCAGTTGGAAGTGCAGTGTTAATGGTAACCACATGCAGGAAGCCCTAGGCTAGAAGTGGGTAGGGGGAGGAATTCATGCTCTCCCATGTAAGTTGACACTAGGTACAGTATCTCAACCACTTGGTAGTGACATGATCTCACACAGGCTTTGGGACACCTAACAGAGAGGAGAAAAAGGAGGAGTTAGATAGGCACACAAGAGCCCCCAGACTCCTGGACTAGTCCCAAGTGCAGTTTAATTGGCAACTACATGCCAGAAGCCAGATGCTGGAAAGGGTAGGGGAGGAGTTTCTGCTACGGTGTAAGGTGACACTGCACACATAGGGACCAAGACCTCAACCAGTTGTACACAGCCTTGGGCACACCTGAAAGAGAAGTGAAAGAGGAGTTGGACATGTACACACAAGTCATCAGACTCTAGGACAAAGTACACAAGTTGGAAGTGCAGCATTAGGGAGACAGTGCTAGGCACGTGTCCATGTCATGCTCATCTAGACAGGCAGGCCCACAGGCAGGTGTACACACACACAGAGTATAAGGTCACTCTTGTGGTGCTCTAGGAGTGTGGTGGTATAGTCACCACACACGTGTGAGCTGAGACAAGCCAGAACCACTCTCCTATGGATGTGCAAACTAGATAAATATAGTCACCATTGGGAGTACCTCACATTTAAAGGGCAATGTGGCTGTGCTGCACTATCCATTTGAAGGATGTGCAAGCTGAGTTCACTCTGAAATGCAGCATCCAAATGAGGTACAGTGACATTGAATCTCTAGCTGCAGCATCCAAAAGGTGTGAACTGACTGTACTCAGTCTTGACAGAATTTTTGAAGTGTAAGCAGATCTGTGAGGTGGCATACCTCAGACTTATGATGTGGAACTAGGTGACAGCAGTGCTGGGCATTTGTCACTTAGCTGCATTCTGTATGTGAGGGTTGCATGAGCCCGAGGTCACTGTAAGTGCCACAGAGCATCCTGATAACAATGTATATGTAAAATATAAATGTACATTGGAGATGAATGTGTCATCAGGTAGGCACCGAATACTCATTAAAGCACATACATGGACACACATGACTGATGAAGCCACATTGATTGCTTCATATTTGTTCTGTAGTATGGGGGAACCATATGTAATTTCCCTCCCCTTTCCCCCCCTCACACAATGTCTGTGATCATTGTTGCACTTTTCACCTCACACTTTTGATCTAGAAAGTACCCTATGCAAGGATGTGTTGCATGTTTCTTGTTTTGAATATGGTGACAAACTGTTTATTTACGTACTGAGCATACAACCTCAAAATGGTTGTATCTATACAGCAGATACATGGACATTTGTGTCACATCATGATTCAATGTTCTGTCTAAATCATGAGCAGCATATTTGCTCCATCGTCTATCCTGTGCACTATATGATAGAATAGGAGTTTGTAGTAAGTGTGCTAGAGTAAGCATTTCAATGTCAGTACCCCAGGCTGATTCTCTGTCCATATTTGTATCTGCAATGTAATCTTGAATACTGGAGTAGTTCAGCACATGATGACCAAGAATGAAATGACCAACATTGATCATATGTTGTAGAATAGCAGTGCGAACAGCCATGTGTTGGTCCTCAGACCCAGTCATTATGTATGCAAAGGAGCGGAATAGACAATTACCATCTCCTGTGATGTGCTTCACTGTATGCATGTCAGGAGGTGTCAGGGGTACATTTGGGCCCCCTGGCCTCACTCTGGTTTTCCTAACAAACTGAAGGTCCAGCATGGCACTAACACTGCACTGCCATACCTCACCAACTGGGTTGAACTTATATGGACATGGTTCCTCCAGCAGAAATGCACAGTCCTGATCACAATGTACTCTCTTAGCTGGGGCCTCATCTTCACCTGTACATGCTCGTTTCCTTTTAATTTTGTGTGGCCTCAAAAGTGACTGGGGTTCATATTTGCATTTCTTTGGCTTAGGCTCATCATGCTGGCTAGTAGCAGTGAGTTTACGCTTAGTTTTAGCGCGTTCAAGGGGCATGGCATACAGTGGGAGATCACTTCTAAAGGCTTTCCTTAGTCGGTTAATTTCTCCTATACACTTTGGACTAACCATCACTGATTTGGAATCAAATACTGATAGGTATAGTCCACAAAGAGATCGGACTCTAGACAGTGCTACATAGGCCATTCCAGGACTAAACACCTGGTCAGACAGGTCTACTATGGCACAGTCTAGTGACAAACCCTGGCATTTATGAATGGTAATAGCATAAGCAAGGATTAGTGGAAACTGTCTTCTGTAGATGTAAAAATTTTTCATTACCATAAATCTGCTTTTCACCCTTTCTACGTTATGAGGGTGATGTATGTGATCAAACTGAACTGTTACACTGGTTAATGTAATTGACAAAACAGTGCCAAGGGCACCATTCACCAGTCCAGCCTTGGTGTCAATATTGCGACGTAACATGACTCTTGTGCACCTACTGCTAGTGAAAGCTTGGCCTCCAACCCAGCTGTCATGTTACAGTCTTTGTTAAGTTTTTCTAAGCTCTCAGCTGCTTTTTTGCTCCACTCATGTGTACTTGCACTTTCGTCTATTTCATCCGTACACATGAGGTCATGTACTTCAGAAGTGAGATGTTTAAGCATCTTAGCATTGAAGTCATCACAGGATTTCCTAGTCGGGAACAGGCAAACAGGTGTCTGACCCAACTGCTGAAGCTCACTGAACTTATCTGAAACCGACACCTCTATGACTCGTTGCTTTAGTGTACAAAGAGTCTCCTCTGTTGGACAACCATGCCTAACACAGTCCAACATCAATGAAAACTCTTCATCTTTTATTTGCCACTCATTGATTGTTAGTTCCTCATAAATGAGCGACTCTTTCCAAATGTTCACAGATGTTGCACAGCCAAGTTTGAAAAGCAGTGATTTAGTGGCAATCCTTTCAAATACAGGATTGCCACTAACTGGCTGCAGTTGAAGTAGGTCACCTACAAAGAGCACATTTCTTGATCCAAACCATTCCCCCCCACCAAACAGTTCCTCCAGTCTCATGTGAATGTATGCCAAGTTGAGACTGGAGACCATGGAAACTTCATCAATGATGAATATTTTCACATGACAAAGTGTGTTTTTCATCACCTTTTGTGAGGGTTTGGGAAGAGACCAATATGTAGCACTTTTACCCTCATGCTCAACAGGCAGTTGGAATAGCCTGTGAATGGTAATACCACCTACATTGAAAGCAGCCAAACCAGTTGGTGCTGCTATAGCACATGTCAAACAATCTAATGACCAAGTGCTGCTAACCCAAGCCTTGATCGCTTCTATTAAAAATGGTTTGCCAGTGCCTCCTACACCACTGACAAACACGTGAAGTGGTTTGAGATCACACTCACATTCTCTGGTTTCATGACATTGCTGATGAAGGTGGTGAGCCTTGACGTTTTCGAAGATACGCCTCTGATCAGCATTGAGCATGGCTACCCTCTCTTCTAATGTGAAATCATTACATGTGATGGCATTCATGTTGAATACATCATGCATAGCTGTTTTGGCTTCACCAAGCAACTGCGGGTCATCATCTTCCTTGCTCATTTTGTCTTCTTCACCATCAGCCTGTCTGGCTTCATTGATCTGTTTTACATTAGAGCGAGCAGCCAACATGACCTGAAGTTTGGCATGGCAATTAGAACTTTGGCTAGTTACCAATCTGTGAAATGCTTGTTCAGGCATTTCATTTTCATGAAGGAGGGTACTCTCATCCCTGAATGGACAGAACAGAAGTACTAGGGAATAGTAATACTCGTCCCTTTGGTTGACATTTTCTGGATCAAAAAGTTTGTGGTTGGGAAGCTGTGCTTTTGTAAGCCTCTTGTACTTCCTTTTGCCCTGATCATCTCGACCTTGCCAATCATAGTTTGCTACAAAGTCGTAGAGACAAACATCTTCCAGTTCCTGAGGTCTCTGAGGATAAAAGGTATCAATAAGGTTATCCTCAAAGATGTCCTCAGTATCTGGATTATGTTCAGCAATCACTTTCAACACTCTGTGATCCTTCAGCCGACGGCTTCTCTTATGAGGCATGGATACATCTAACCACTTAACAGTGTCAGATTTCTCACTGAGATGGTCACCAAGTAATAGGTCACTAGCTTCATAGAGACCACACTCACGAAAGCGTAAGCTCCTCATACCAAAGCTCCAGAGGCGGCTGTAAATGCTTTTATTCTCACTAACCTCTTGCCAGATCTCTTGCCTGTTACTACGCTCTGCCTTAGTGACATAACCACTGACATAGTGAGCAAGTGCCAGTGAGGATTCTGCTACAAACTGAATGTCTATGTTAGCTTTCCATAGCATTAGCAACAAAGGATTGTAGTCATTCACTCTCACCTCTGAATCCATGCGCTTTAGCTGGTAGATTCTACTACGTGACTTCAAGCTCTGTTGCACAGGATTCAGCTTAGCACTATCACATGCCTGGCGAGGAAATCCAAAGCGGCATCTAGTGATAAAGGTGTGCTTACCACACTTCTTTCGCCGCTTACAATATTTGCTACATTTGTGAAGCTGGTACCTAGTGACTAGCCCATGTAATTCAGGATTAGAATCCTTATCAGGAATGTGACAAGTGATTCTGTCCTGAATCCATGCAACCACTTGGTCAGGATCATCTCTACCTATGGCAGGGGCATCTCTTATCCACAGTAACACATGATAATGAGGAGCCCCACGAGCTTGGTACTCCTTCCAGTAGAAGTGATCTACTTTACCAAGAACCTCACCCTTCAGTATAGAACAATATGAAAGAAAGCATGGAACTTTAAGGAAAACTGTCTAGAGACAGATATGGGATCTTCTGTGCAAAGTTTCCCAATATTATATCCTGAGGAAACATCATTCACTCTCCTGAGAAACTCAGTGATGTCAGGAGACTCATATTCAGCACAGCTAAATGTTAGAAACAGAGTAGGTGAACCCCACTCACGAATCATGCATTTCAGTTCACTCTGCCTTAAGAACCAGTGCTGTTTTGTACCATGCACTGACTGAAGCATTGTGGATAAATTTGCCTCAAGATGCTCATTAGAAGCTTCTACACTATCTAAGAACATACTAACTGACATGGGACACCTTCTTGTAGTTTTCAGGAGGTTGTAAACACCAGCAGAGAGCTCTCTCATTTCCTTCTGCCACAGGAGATAGAATACATACTGTGGAGCTTTACGGAAACGTGAATCTCTATTCAGTAACCTAGACTTTATGTATTCACTATGAGAAAGCTTCTCTTGCCTGGGGTGAAACTCACCAAACTTTCCAGTCGGAAAGAGTACTGGAAAGCACATTACATCAAGATATTGCTGCCTATTATCAATAGGATCTTCTGTGACACTGAGCAATTTGTACTGCTCTATGTCAGATTTAGTTGACAGCTTGCTATCTAAATTTCTGATAGTGAAGGCCTGAAATTCTGCAAGATCATCCTTGGTAGCCTTCTCCAGCACAGAGGTACTAGATCATTAGAAACCTCTATAATGTGCTGTGTTGCTGTATCAACTGACCCTTGACTCATGTCCTTGTAGAGCCAATTAATGCACCTCAATTTTGCTATGGCTGCTTGTACTTTGTTCACATCAACCAAACTATGCCACACAACTTTGCTCTTGGTTGGTCTACCATTCACAATGATGTATAACTCTGGCTCAGGTAGGGTAGAATCATCATGCATTACCTGATCCAGAGTTTCAAGTGTCTTGTTCAGTGGTAGAGGTAGAAAAAACACTGTACCTTTACAGGCTTTAAGGGAGTTATAGATGGGGACCTTACCAGTGTATGTACCCAATCTAACAATGGTTTGATAGCATTTTGCTCGTTGGATTAGCTGTATGCTCAATGAGTCCAATGCACTTAGTTCAGGTGGCATTGGAACAACCTGCAATCCATTGATAACACATCGAGCTGGAAACTTGTTCTGCTTAATCATATGCCTACAGTATTTACACATAAACAGAACATGGTCACCAGCATCTGGGGTTTGCTCTAATATATAGCTCTTCAACTGAGGCCACACATCATGGCTGAGCTCATCAGACAGGTTGACTCTAGTCAAACTTTTCCTTTGGTGCAACCTCTCACAGCTACAGCAAGCATGCTCTGGAAAGTCCTGTACCTCATTCTCGAGCTGACTAATCAGCTCTGCATGAGTGATCAAAGGCTGTGCCTCTAGGTTAGGCTGCCTAAGGACTGATCATCTGCCACATCTGTGCATTGTTCATAGCTTGCTTCAACATCATTACTGATCAAGCTTCCAAACCCATTACTCTGGGTGATCTCCATTAGCCTACTATACTGACCAGCACACAGAGCCATGTCAATGTCAAATATACACCTATGGCTTGTTCTAGCACTGGACAGTTGACGCAAGAACTTTCTCAACACAGGGTAATGGGTTGAGACTGCCCTTAGAACCCTCAGTTTACTTTGGCAACCACTGTGGTTAGAGCAAACCAAGGGATGACCTTGTAGGGGAACAGGGCAATAATCTGTAAGTCTTCCATCATCCATGAGTTCCACCCGAGTAGGGGCAAGCTCCAGCACCTTAGTGCACAACCATCATCACAGGTTTCTAGGGCATGCCTAAGGTCCTGCATTTGTGCATCAAATGCTGCCCTGAAGGAAATAATTGCAGCAACTTCTGCATCTGTCAACTGTTTACACTCACAGGAACACTCCCACATTTTGATCCCCTTGCTGCCCTCCTCTGGATCAATCTCATTAGCTACAATACACTGACCAGCGTCGTTAATGAGTATGGCAAAATCTCTCTGTACCAGCTGGTAAGATGAGTCATAGAAGTACTCGGTTCCCATGGTATGACATCCCTTACCAAAATCCTGCCTTCCTTTAACCTGAAGAGACCTTACAGTTCTAATGCTCTTCAGGAGACAGCCAGCATGCTCCTTGTGCATTTGCAAGGCCTTATTTAGCAGCCTCCTTGCTGCTATTCTACAGACAACTTTCATGCACACAGGGTTTTTTATATCGTCAGCATTATGCAGCTTTTTGAAAGCTGTCATAAGTTCAGATCTAGCTCCAAAATCACCCAATAAATTCCCCTGTATATTCTTCAAATAGATCTCTTACATCAGGCTTGGGTGGTGACAACACGTACCTAGCTTTCCAAGCTAGGCATATATCTTTTTTGTTATCAACATAGTATTTTCGAAATGACTTTAGTTTCGCATTGTAATTTTTGGCATAACAAATGCGAGATGCAACCCTAGCAGCAGCCTTTTTTTTGTTGGGTGCAGCTGTGTACTGGGCCCTAGCTGAAGCCTTTTTCTTATGAGGGTTCGCTCTATACTGGGCCCTAGCAGCACCCCTTGCCATGCTCTCCAATTTCTCTGAATTTTTAGCATAGTAGGTTTTATTGTATGTAGCCTGATTTCCACGCTCTGCATGCTGTATGTTTGCATTTTCTCTGTAGTGGATTTTCTGATAAGCCCTCTTTTTTCGTTGCAAAGTGGGCATAATGAAACTTTCCCAAACTTTGTCTGTTACACACACGTTTAAACTACTTTGTATTCCAATTTATCTTTCAGGGCTTTCACAGACAATAGAAAACAGTAGGGAAGGGTTTGGTGGTTGTGACAAAATAGTCAGGAAGGGCTGGGATGCTGCACACAACTTCAAGACCCCAACCAGAAGATGGACTTGATGGACTTGATTGGCTCACTGTCAGTGTCAGAAGTGTAGCAATCAGTATTCACTGAATACGTACAGTGTACATGAACAATCATATTATATAATGGACATGTATATACTTGTAACTTACGTTGTGGAACTCCACAAACGTGTCCAACGGGAAGAGATGAACTCGACGGACTATAAAATAAATTGTCGGTAACAAACGACTATCACCGAGTACCCATTGAAAACGAGAGTGTACCATTACATTCTCACTTACGCAGGAATCGGAAAAGGTCTCCAGCGAGGGGCATGAAAAGGATGATCGTAGGCTCGCAAACAGGCCTCGTCTTGACGCGTTCCCTCAGCGAAATGACAGTTGCGGAATGACAGTTGCGATAGATGGTACACACGACCTGTCAACAAATACGTAGAGAAACGGGTACGAACAACTCCAAACAGAAGACAAAACTGCTGCCGGGGTATGATCCACGCACATTTATAATACATTGCGGGTAAGCAATTAAATTACGTCACCTTCAACGTCACGTGGTGCAACGTTAATGGCGTCCAATGGCCTTTACACGTAGCTGGAACTCTCAGTTCCACCAGGTCAAAACCGAAAGATACGACTGATCTGCCAGGAAAAGGCACTGCGCACACAGGAATGAAAGCGACTGGTGGAAAAATCACGGTTATAACTTCTGCCACTTTTGACGTAGGCCGTTTGAAAAAAATCTCTTAAAGGCAGGACGACCCTAAGACATGATTTTGCCTGATTTTTGTTTTATTGTATTCTCCTAATGATGCCTGCTAGCGAAATAACGTAGTTTTGCGTGATATGTCGGTTCATAGAATTATAAAATTTACGCAATATGCATATCGCTAATTATAGAAAAAAATTTGCCAATAACGGCTAATGCTGCAGAGACGAAACTTCGGTGGATGATTACTAAGCATGCAACCGTTATTGGCAAATTTTTTTTCTATAATTAGCGATATGGATATTGCGTAAATTTTATAATTCTATGAACCGACATATCACGCAAAACTACGTTATTTCGCTAACAGACATCATTAGGAGAATACAATAAAACATAAATCAGGCAAAATCATGTCTTATGGTCGTCCTGCCGGATGAGACAACCTTCCCCCCCCCCCCCCCCCCCCTCTCTCTCTCTCTCTCTCACTGCTCACTGAAGGCATTACTGTACTGTGCGAGTGTGCAAATTTATCAGGTGAGCCACTGTTAGCAATTCCACAGAACTGTATATAAGATTTAGGTCAGCTACGGAACATAATATGTAGTTTGTATTTTGGAGATATTACATATTATGCATAGTAATCCAGAAGTTCTGTTTCAACAGTAAATGCAACACGTAAATTAGTTCATGTTCATTTTATGAAATGGTGCTTTAGTACACATACATGTTTAGAAGCCTGTGTGTTTATCAGAGAGTCAGTAGACTCTCTATCTAGGGCTGGTGCCAGCCCGCCCATCGTTTGGCTGCTTGCCCGCTGACACTTTCACTTTCTCCTGTTTTATTTCTACTATCGCACCATAAAGGGGGGGGGGGGGGGGAAGGGAAGGAGGGGAGGGAGGCACGGAAAGAGAGTGGGAGGCAGAGAGGCAGACAAAGAGTGGGAGGGAGTGAGGGATGAAGGAAACAGAGTGATGTTTTGGAAGAGGGGAGGCACCTTGATATTTTCTGTGAAGAGATACGGCCCTGAGTTTCAGCTGTATGGCCAAAGGATACCACACCTCAGATGGTCAAATTTTTCAGTTGCCCTATCAGTGCATGGAAAAACATTGAAAGCAATATCTTGTGGACACACTAGTGTCCCTTCTAGAACATGTTAATTGCAGTTGTGAGAAAACAAAAGATTTCGTATCTGCCCACAGCGTATAATGAGGGTTTGGTGTCACCACCCTCATGTTGTGCTTATGGAACTGAAGTGAGGAGAGAGTCGACAGAGGACTGTATTATATATTAATGCATGTGACTGGGCATATACATGTATGTTCTAACATTTGGTGTACACAATATGTGGACATGCATGCACATGTATTGGAATGTAGAACATGCATGCACACATACTGTGAATGGTATATAGTATGCACTACGTATTGTGAATGGTACTGCATGGACATGTCTACTCTGTTGGAGTGTGTACCTGTTGTCAATAGGCAGGTGCGGGGCAGCTTCATTTAGAGAAGTTTGAAGGAGAGAACAAGTGAGGAAGGGGTAAGTGAAAAAGGAGAAGAGAGAAGACAAGCCATATAACTTTCCATGGCAGCAGAAAGTGACGGTGTGTCCTGGGCATATCAGTTGTCCACATCTCATTCTTATAAAACAGCACTTAGCTGCAGAGGAGACTGAGAGGATACCTGCCCAAGTCGCAGGAGAGGGTTGAAGTTGGGAGCGCTGATGAGGAGGCTTTGCCCCCACCTGGCTCCACCAGGGTTGACTGTAATCACTACTGTAGTATTTCCCAAAATTTTTGCACTGAAAAATAGGACTTTTCTTTAGCAAAAATGTTTGTTATGTGGGTTGCATATCTACAGCTTGCAGAAACTAATTGACTTCTAATTAATTACTTCCATGTTTCATCTGCAGTATAGGAGGTGCAAAGAGCATTCAAACGGCTGTACTACACAATCACAATGTTGCCTTATCCTGTGGCTCAGATAAAGTTTGTAGTAGTTAAGAGTACAATTTACATGGCCCCCCAACATTTGTGAGTACTGGAGAGTGAAAATTGTGAACATTATGATTTATGTAAACTTTCGTTTTGCATGTATACCTTGGGTAGCTCTTGATAAACAGGCAGTTTCAGTATATAGCTTCCATTATTGTACAGAATAGCAGTGAGAACTGAAGCTAGCAATAAGTCGGGCCTTACCTTTATGTCTGTTTCTGCTAGTGGCAGTCAGCTCTGCAGTCAGCCATTGCCCCACTTGGTTCAAAAAGAGTGCTAATGGATCCTGTGAATGTGGTGATGAACTTGGAGGACAGATCAGGTGTGATAAAGAAAACCAGAGGGTATCAATTGCTATGAACTTCTGTATGACTTATGATAACATATCTCAAGAGCTGCAAATGGGATATTGTGGCTATCTATACACACCAAATCTCACCAGTTACCAAGAGAGTATCCGAGCATTTACTACCCTGCCTAGGAGACCTAAAGAACTGAATAAAGCATGTGAGGACCATCACCTGCAAGGCTTGCTGTGTGGCCAGTGTGAGAATGGACATGGTGTAGCCATCAATTCTTTGATAAGTCAGTGCACCAAGTGCAGCAGCCTATTTGCTGCTGGTGTGTCTGTACTGCTGATAATGTTTCCCATAACCATATTCTTTGTCCTTGTCATCACATTTTGTCTAAACTTTGCATCTGGGAAAGCTCTGGGGTGTGTATTATTTTGTCAGGGCTATGTGGTAGTTGCAAAAATATACAGTGGATTCTATTACTCCATGTATGATAGCATGGGTACTTGTGGCAGGTTTGCTTTGCATTTTTCACTCTCATTTTCAGAGGTTTGGTGGTATTTTCAAACTTTTATATACATTTTTAAACCTCTGTGTTTTCACGAAGGAATGACGAGTCTGCAAGTAGTTCTGTTACAGTACATTTATGTTATATACCCACTTCTGCTGATTTTTGTATCCTGGATGTGCATTGAACTGCGTTCACGAAACTTCAGAGTGGCAGTTTACCTCTGGAAGCCTTTCCACAGATGTTTTGTAAAAATGAGGAGGAAATGGAGCGTTAGTGACTCCATTGTTCATGCATATGCAACATTCTTTTTTCTTTCATTTTGGGGCCTCTGCTTTACGTCAGCTAGTCTGACCTTTTCAACTCCTGTGTGGATTATGAATGGGACTATCACAAGTACTGTTCTGGTCCTTGATCCAACTATAAGGAGTCTCAGTTCAGAGCACCTCCCATATGTAGTCACAGCAACAGTACTACTGTTCTTCCTTGGCTTGTGCCCTACAATATTTTTATGCCTATACCGCAGTAGAATCTTCACTAAGTGCTGCCTATTAGGTGTAAGAACACAACTAGTCGTCAACACATTTGTGGAAACCTTTGAAAGCTGCTACAAGGATGGAATGAACAAAACATTTGATTTCAGATTCCTGTCATCAGCACCAATGTGGTTGATTTTACTTATAGTACCAATGGGTAACTTATATACCCATAATCGGAGAGTCGGTAGACTCTCTATGTAGGGATGGCGCCGACACTCCCATAGTGCGCGTACATTGGAAAGCCTTCTTAACTCGCGAATACTCGCGTTTTAAGCCTTTCTCGGCACGCGAATGGCCTATTCAACCGCTTCTCTACCCAACGATACCCCACAAGTAGCTATAATTCATTCCTTGACTTACTGCCAGATAATGGACGAAAGGTGATTTTGTTTTTCTTTCTTATTCTTCTTCTTCTTCTTCTTCTTCTTACGAGATTTCTTTCAAACGACTTTACTCGAAACTGGCTGAAGTAATCACCATAGTTCTTTCACAGATCTACTGTAATCACTACGAAGTATGATCTCTGCTAACAAAATGTTAGTATCTTCTCTACTATGGGCAGAATCTAGAACCCCAGACAACTTTACCATATTTGGAAGCCATTTTCTAATAATTATTGTCACGTGGCGCAAATTGTAAGCACGTGAGGGCGGGCCTCGCGAAGCCACGCCTATTAATTTCTCGATGGCCAAGGCTACTCGTCTTTTGTCACTGAAAAGAGCGCGTTCTTACTTCGCCGTACGATTGTACAACGAACGTTAATGTAACTGGTATGAGTTAGCTAGTCAGATACACTGAGGAAACTACTCTAGCTCAGGACTTTTTAGAGGGGCTCAGCCAGGCTCCCAACTTCGTAAGTGACAGACCCACTCGTATCTCCGCCGCTGACTAGTAGCAATGGCTGCTCTGATCACTGATATGTTTTTTTGGATTTTGATTGAAACTTGTAAGAACATTTTGTGTACTATTGTACAAGAAAAAGTACACAAACAAGTATGAAAAACATTTTTCAAAAATGTAGAGGGATGTAGGGATGGCAGTGCCAAAAACCACAGAAACTAGGTGTAGAGATGGCAGTGTACAGGCAAGACAGGATATAAAAAGACTACACAAGCAACCCCATCCCTACATCTTTCTTTTTTCTCACTGCATGGCATTGATGTTCCCAGAATTGTCATAGCTAAACTCACAGAACAATTTCAAGGAAAAAGAAAGATGTAGAGATGGGGTTGCTTGTGTAGTCTTTTTATATCCTGTCTTGCCTGTACACTGCCATCTCTACACCTAGTTTCTGTGGTTTTTGGCACTGCCATCCCTACATCCCTCTACATTTTTGGAAAATGTTTTTCATACTTGTATATTTGAGTGGCATGTATACATTCATGCATCCTTTGGTTTTTCATTCTTATGTCTTTCTGGTGTTATTGCATGCATTAGGCCTTTCAAAACATTGTACATGAACTTTTCTCTCACATTTCACTTTGCAATTGTTGGTTTTTTATCAGGAATTGTTGTTATTTGGTTGGATGGTCATATCATTACTGACCGTTCACTTGCAATAGTATTTACATCACTGGCTACATTACCACACATATTAGCCCTATCTACTCTAGGATACCACATGCTGGGACATATACACTTAGTGAGAACAAAATTTTGCAACATTATCTCAGCTGTATTTCATCGACAACCCAAAGGTATATCTGAGTCACTACCAGATAGACTGCAGAATTTCACATTGTATCGAACACTTCCTAACTTGCCATAAGAACGTCAGTATGCAGCTCATGAGTCATCACTGTAATGAACCACATACTTTTTGTAATAATATTTTTTGTAATATCATAGTTCTTTTGTATTTGGTACATTCACTTACTAACACAAATAATACCACCTGTAAATGCAATACTCACAGTACCCTTGGTATATACTGGTAGTTTTTCTGTGCATGTTGAAAGCTTTGCCTACCTTCATGTAGCTTAATGCCTTCTGTATATATGATGCCAAAACTGCTGAAGAGATGCACCTCCTGTTGAGGTAGACATCAGACATAAAGGATGGAACTGCATATATGTTCATGCATGCTATTGTCATCTTGCTCACTCAACAACCACGGATGCATGACTCAGTGAACATGTGATAAATTGATTCTTAATTAGGGTAAAGTGCAGTAAAAAAATAGAATAAAAAGAGGAACATAGAGGGCAGTACCCAAAAATCTGCTTAGCAGTTGCCACAACCTGCCACTACAGTGGCTTCTTTTTGACCAATATTCTGTTCGCAAATTGATTCCAGCCATGCAGTATAGTTAAATTATACTTGTGGTGCTGACTCTACTGTGAGTGTATAACTAAAGAACATCAAGAAACATGTGAGGTGGATAGAGGGTCCAGTGTATAGCTAATTTATCTTGGGAACTGTCTAGACTGTATAGCTAATTTATCTTGGGGACTGTTGTCTAGACAGTTCCCAACGTCCCAAGATAAATGAGCTATACACTGGACTCTGTACTCAATACAATGAAGAAAAAATGCTTATGCAAATTGTGTGTTATAGTTAGTCCCATGTTCACAACAAAAATCTCCTCCGCTACACTTTGAGACAGGCCAAGCACTTTCTTCATACCTGCATGTTGCCACAGTGTGACACTTTAGAGTATCAGACAGGTGTCTTCAAAACATTTGTTGAAGGTCATTCACTTGTACTCACAACACTCGTCTCACTCCTAAAATTCTATTGAACGTTATGGTAAAACCTGGTGGTGTCCCAGACACTACTTGTACACATGTCCATTGTAACAGTAATAGTGTACATATCCTACGCAATGGTTTAATGTCCTTGCTTTTTGGGACTTTATGAATTTTTTTGGAAAACACCTTATGTTTAAACAAGCAGGTTTTCCAGCTACAAATTGTGGTTGAACAAGTGAATATCATTAATTTGTTGGCAGTGGCAAACTATGGCAACTTCTCAAGCAATGCAGAGATAGACCCCACTTCTACACTTTTGTGTGTAGATGAAACAAGCACATCACAGGAAATGGTTGCAGTAGTCAATCAGGGGTGGAAATATCGAGGGGAAGGGGAGGGGGAACGTGAACTTGAGCACAAGCAGTTGTGAGTTTGGAAAATGTTTTTGTATGTAGCTACATGCATTGGGTGTGTTGGCACCATCCCTACAAAGAAAGTGTACCCACTCCCTGATAATAAGGACTCTGTGAAATAGGTTTTCCCCCCACACATTGTATCAGAATCTGTCTCAGAGGACCAATAACTTCGGGGGGGCATGCCCATAAACATCCCAGCATTGCACAATTCCACATAATACTCAAGTCACTATACCCCCTCCCTCCCTCTCTCTCATACCTCTGTCCCTCCCTTACCCCCTCCCTCAATGAGACCAAAGAGAGTGGCACATATTACAGAGTCTACTTCAGTTCCAGTGCAGAGTACCAGCTAGAGAGACAAGAGCACATGACATTTCAACTCACATGTTCCAAGGGCGAATGCTGCCAAACTTTGAGTGGCTTGTTGCATGATATTATGTTGGTGATTTGAAAGTTATTGAAGGGGGTGACAAGAAGTGGCCTGTGTCTGCATCCTGGCATGCATGGTTTTGACCAGTGGTTAGTAACTCATCTCATGTCTTGTCATCTCTAGATGTGCTCAATTGTGCATATTGTGATGGAATCAGCCCTAAATTAACTCTTGAAGCACTATGCACTTCCTTTATATCAACCTCTGTATCACCTTTTCTCCTTGAGTTTATCTCAACACTATGTGCCTCGTGAGTGGAGTAAGCACTTAATATTATTTAAATCTGGCAATAAAAATGATGAAAAGAACTAGGCCCATATTAGTAGGGTAGTAGAATTGTAGACAGTCTCCTAGAGAAGGTTGTCTACAATGGCATTACAGTGGCATGATAGACTTTGTGAGAAGTTCAGTGTCAACAGTCCAATTTGGTTTCCTAAAGGGACATTCCACCTTACAACAGTTACTTTTTCTCTCATTAATAATCCAACAAATCTAATGTGGTTTACTTGGACTTCAGAAAAGCCTTTGATTCAGTTGCCCACAATGAGCTCCTATGCAAATTTTGGCATTTTGGAATCACTGGCAGTCTGTGGGAATGGTTTTTGAGCCTACCTGGCAGATAGAACTCAGTATGTGGCAGTTGGCTAGTCAGTGTCTATTACTTTGTCTGTAATTTCAGGCGTACCTCAAGGCAGTATATACTTGGTCCACTATTGTTCTTGATAATTTTTATCAATGATCTCCCAGATTTGTCAAGTGTTCACTTTATCTTTCATTTGCTCACTCCAAACTTCACCACTGTGGCACCCTCATCTTTTAACAGACATAAAAAACTTAGAAACCGTTCAAACGGAGAGCAACAAAGTTCATTATGGATGATGCATCAATGAATTATCATGATTGCCTGCTAATTAAGTCTTAACATGCTACCCCTTATGATGGAGCTTGAGATTGCTGATATCTTATTCTTACAGCAATAATAATGATATAATAACAATAATAACTGACAGAGACTCACCCTCAGTAGCACCTAACTGTCTATGCTCTAAACACTTCAGTTGCACTCTTCAGAAGAGATCGTACAAATCCTGCAGAGATTATCACTACATGTATATGGAGTCAGAAACACTGCAGGCCTACAATGACTTTGTAACTGGAGCCTTGTGGACATGTTTGAGAAAATCCTACAAGAATCGCATTTTGGTGAAAAGCCTTTTTTGTCGTACTTGCATTTCATGATGTGCATCGTGTGTACTATGCTCTTGATCCCTACTACACTATGTACAAAAAACAAGATTACTCAGAAGGTGTTACTATGGAGCTATATCACAAATGGATCAAGTAATAGGGAGAATCAGAGGTTTACTGGAAACATACCGGTATGGCATTAAGTGCTTGTCATTGATCCTCCACAAGATTGACCAATAGACTGCTTCTATCCTGCCATTTCTCAAAGAACATGTCAATCATCACAATAGCTCAATTGCATTTACCTTTCACGTTACAAAGGGAGATTCAAACTCACATTTCTATGGTGCGGTATTACGAGATTCACAAAAACTTGTTGTTGAGTACGATAAAGGCAATATACAAAGTGACAATTTTGTAGCTGATCCAAAAGAAATATCTCACCAGCACACTGACCTTGTACCAGTGTTGAAACAAGAGCTACAAGACTTTCGCAGTCGGTAAACAGACATATCCACACAAGAGGTTACTAGTAAATGCAACTGTTGTAGAATGTCTTAGATATTTTTCAAGATGCCTTTATGCATTGACTGTATACTTTGATGTGAGGTAATTATTATTCAAAAATCCAGTGCTGAACCTACCACCTGCTGCATACGCATATCATACGTAGCTCTCCATTGACATGATACACAGGAAGGAAGAGATGGTTAGTTTTAACGTTGGTATGGATATCTCAGTTGTTTCTCCCATACTTTTGAGATGGGATGCATGTGCACAAGGGGTACACGTCTACAAGCGCCAGTCCACAGATTAGCTTCCGCGGACAAACACACAAATAGGGGACAAATACAATATCACTCTGGCGCATGCGCGCCGAGGATTAACTACCGTAAGAAATTATTTTAAACAAATGATTTAACTACATGTATCTCTTTTTACTGTGCCCGTGTATAAATATATAGGCAAGGCAGGGTATACAAAGACTACAAATGCAGGTAACAAGTAAAAAAAGGACGAATGAATGTTGAACAGGCAAAGACCTAACTAAGGAACGTAGAATTGAAGAATGCTGCGCTGTGATTGTGGCCATCCCACATTCCGGACGGCCACGTCATAGGTCGTTCGGGGGGCGCACGTGAGGGTCGGGACGAGACTACGTCAGAAAAGAATTATATTCACCGCTGTCCGGCTTAATTAGGATCATAGAAAAATTGGGTTCGTCACGTGTCCGGTATAATTATGTTAACGTTTGCACGTGCCAGCTAGAGTAACGTGCGAGTTTATCAATGGCGGATGAAGCTGCTTACTAGTACGACAGTGTTATTCGGGGCCACCATATCTATAAGCGGTTATGGTCAGCGGCAGCCGCGAGTGCGGAGCTCGACTCTGTACAGGAGGCTTATAGCCAGCTACACTAAACTTCAATATCCAGGGCTGCTGGAGTTCGCTTCTAGAAGAACGGGTTGAGCTTTCGCAAAAACGATCCATCTCCCACACTTTCAACTGAGACGGTCTGGTGTAAATGAAGCAGCTGAAAATTATATCGGGAAGCAGCTGTCCAAGTATTTAGGGAGCCAATAAATAATTGTTAGCTTGACAATCGTTTTCTCAGGGAGTAGAGAGGGAGAACTACGTGCAACAGACGATGATCCGGCCACATATGTATGTGTGAAGTGGTGGTGGGCTCCAAATGGAGCCTAGGTAGTGACGTGAAGGGTCATCACGTACGTTATTTTGATGAATATTCATTGAAATAACTAATAAGATGCAGGTCGCCCGGGCATCATTTGGGGCGAGCCTGAGCGGTCATGAATAATACATGATTGACAGACAGACAGACAGACAGGTAGGCAGGCAGGTAGGCAGGAAGACACAGACAGACAGACAGATAGCAGACAGACAGGGAGAGAGAGAGACAGACAAACAGACAGACAGGGAGAGAGAGAGAGAGAGACAGACAGACAGACAGGGAGACAGGGAGAGAGACACAGACAGACAGACAGGGAGGGAGGGAGACAGGGAGAGAGACACAGACAGACAGACAGACAGACAGACAGACAGACAGAGACAAACAGAGACAGAGGTTTGGTTAGTTCTTAGTTCACCTGTCATGTAATTGAACCATTTTTGTCACTTAGGCACACTAAATGGTAGTACTACCATAGACCGAACAGGTCTGACTGTCAAGTTTCCCTTTCTTAGCTTCATCAAACGTGTATAGAAAGCGTAAGAGGAAGCAGCGCTTCATACGTTGAATTATTGAATGACGTCATCGAACCGGTTACGTTTGCCGGTAGCGCGGGGCCGGGGGGCGACGTACGTACCATACATGGGGAGGATTGCGCAGCACGGTAGGCTCGCCCCAATTACGCACATGTGCACGCAATTTCTACTAGGCGTTACTTTTCCCTTGACCAACGTCCAGGAACTAATCCTTGACACAACCTCACATAACAAACATCATTGTCAAACGTTTTTATTGTGAATGTAGTAACGAATGACATTTAAAGCAGTGAAAGGGTTAACACAAAAAAAGACTTAAAAGACTGGACATCTTCGTATGCAATCCTGTTGAAGAGATTGAACCTTCCCACACTTCAGTCACGACGAACCTACATCAAGCTCTGCATGGTCTATAGAATTCTAAATGAGGACATGTACTTTCCTCCTGAAATTTTTGTGTACAGGAACTCTTCTGTTCGTACAAGAAACTACAATCCCCTCCAACTACTGCCATACAGCTCAAATACAACATATCTTATGTGTTCCTTTGCTCCACATGCAGTTACTCTATGGAACTCCCTCCCACCCTCTGTGACTGGCTCCCCTAGTCTCACCTCGTTTAAGCATGCTTTGTCATATGTAGTCATGTAATTTCTGTTCTGTTCTGTATACGTTGGAGTGCACTACTAGCTTTCATGCTACCTGCATATATACTCCTATCAATAATTAAAAAAAAAAAAAAATAATAATAATAAAAAAAACACAATACTTACAGGCCCATTCTACCCACAATCATGAACCCTCTTTTTCAATGGAAATATTTCAATGTGGAGACATCATGTCATTCACAGCACATTCATTTTCAGCACTGTAGCTAATGCACAGAAACACTGGAAAAAATACAGATATTACAAGAGGGAAAGGGTTAACGAAGAAAGTACATTTCCTTAATGTGTACTGCTATATGTTTCTAGTATATATCTCAAATTCATTGTTAATGGAGCAATACTTTTCCTGTTACAAAACCTTATCAGAGAGTCGGTGTGTAGGGATGGCGCCGACACTCCCATAGTGCGTGTACATTGGAAAGCCTTCTTAACTCGCGAACACTCGTGTTTTAAGCCTTTCTCGGCACGCGAATGGCCTATTCAACCGATTCTCTACCCAACGATACCCCACAAGTAGCTAAAATGCATTCCTTGACTTACTGCCAGATAATGGCCGAAAGATGATTTTGTTTTTCTTTCTTATTCTTCTTCTTACGAGATTTCTTTCAAACGACTTTACTCGAAACTGGCTGAAGTAATCACCGTAGTTCTTTCACAGATTCACTGTAATAACAACGAAGTATGATCTGCGCTAACAAATTGTTAGTATCTTCTCTACTATGGGCAGAATCTAGAGCCCCAGACAACTTTACCATATTTGGAAACCATTTTCTAATAGTTATTGTCACGTGGCGCAAATTGTAAGCACGTGAGGGGCGGTGTCGCCAAGCCACGCCTATTAATTTCTGGAAGGCTTAACATAGCGAAGGCTACTCGATCTTTTGTCACTGAAAAGAGCGCGTTCTTACTTCGCTGTACAATGAACGTTAATGTAAGTGGTATAAGTCATATACACTGAGGAAACTACTCTATAGCTAGCTCAGGACCTTTTAGAGGGGCTCAGCCTCCCAACTTCGTAAGTGACTGATGACGAGGTTTAGGGCCCACTCTACCCCCTTATCTCCGCCGCTGACTGGTCGCAATGGCTGCTCTGATCAAGTTGATATGTTTGTTGGATTTTGAATGAAACTTGCAAGAACATTTTGTGTACTATTGTACAAGAAAATGTACACAAACAAGTATGAAAAACATTTTCCAAAGATGTATAGGGATGTAGGGATGGCAGTGCTAAAAACCACGGAAACTAGGTGTAGAGATGGCAGTGTACAGGCAAGACAGGTTATAAAAAGACTACACAAGCAACCCCATCCCTACATCTTTTTCTTTTCTTACCGCATGGCATTGATGTTCCCAGAATTCCCATAGCTAAACTCACAGAACATTTTCAAGTTAAAAAAAAAAATGTAGGGATGAGGTTGCTTGTGTAGTCTTTTAATAACCTGTCTTGCCTGTACACTGCCATCTCTACACCTAGTTTCTGTGGTTTTTGGCACTGCCATCCCTACATTCCTCTATATTTTTTGGAAAATGTTTTTCATGTTTGTTCTATTCTATAGCTTTATAATGTACAGGAAGACAGTGATAATCATCAACATCTCAAGAGGCAGGTACCAACATGTGCACTTTCCTGATCATTGGTATTATGGTTGTTAGGTTTTGTTTCTTCAACCTGCATAAGAAAGAGAGGAATTACAATAATTTGGGCGAGCGGGAGCGAGCCCATCTAGTCGTTCTGCTGGAGCGGATTTCTATATATATATATATATATGTCATCGGGCGATGAAGCTTTTTTGGTCCCCGCGGGCCCCTGCGCTACGGACAAACGTATAGCCAGCTCGATCACATCCGGTTACTTGGACGGGGAAAGAGCTGAACCTCGCTACGTGCTTAGATGTCTAAGCTACGTGTTACAAGCAAGCCTTGGCTACTGTATTGCGTCTCACGATTCGGACTATCCCTTAGCTCGTCAACGCTGAGAGGGCAACTACCGTTGGCTGCGTCGTTACACGCGCAAAAGCTACATGTAGCTTGGGGCCCACTGGCACGCTAGGGACTAGCTTACTGGCCGTGTGACGAGGCAGAGCTAGGGCTAGGATATCTAAGCTACGTGTTATAAGCAAGCCTTGGCTAGTGTATCGCCTTGGCTAGTGTATTGCGTCTCACGATTCGGACTACCCCACGGTCGCCGCTTACCTCGTCAATGCTCGGAGGGCAGCTACTGTTCGCTGCGTCCGGTTACACGCGGCAAGGGCTAGCTACATGTAGCTTAGGGCCCACGCTAGGGACTAGCTCACTGGTGGTGTGACGCTAGGGACTGCGACTTGCTTGTAGACTAGTACGAAGTTGGTGTACAGTACATAGGAAGCTGTTTACTACATCTATGATTCCACTTCACTTCAACAGGCTGAGAAAATGACTTGGATGTTGGGATACATGCTGTGAGCGTTCACACACCACTTGATAGCTTAGCAGGCAATTTCTTGGGCATTAACTTTGAGGCCAATCACAAGAGCTGTACATCACAGCTAGTGATCCAACATTGTACTTTGGCTGCTCTTGCAAATGTTGCTACATTCATAAGATGTTCACTCCAAACCATGTCAAACTATCATTCAAGATAATTTTCTGCTTATTGCACCTGGCTCGCTCCCGCTCGCCCACAATGCTCAGCATTCTACTAGTTAAGTATGAAAAACATTTTCCAAAAATGTAGAAGGATGTAGGGATGGCAGTGCCAAGAACCACACAAACTAGATATATGGATGGCAGTGTGCAGAGGACTACACAAGTAACCCCATCCCTACATCTTTTTTTTTCATCTTTGTTTTCCGCACAAAGATTTTTCCAGTAATCTCACAACAAAGTTTAGATACACGTTCTATTCAAAAAAAAAGATGTAGGGATGGGGTTACTTGTGTAGTCCTGTGCACACTGCCATCCATATATCTAGTTTGTGTGGTTCTTGGCACTGCCATTCCTACATCCTTCTACATTTTTGGAAAATGTTTTTCATACTTGTTTGCATGCATTTTTTTCTGTACTACAGTACCATACAGGAGGTTGTCCTTAATTCTCTAAGTTAAGCACCAACACCCGGCTTCCTCCACGCACGGGAAAAATATGGCTGGTTTGCGAGGCTAAGTATGTTTCTTGGGATCATACTCGGAAATGAAGCTCAGTGATGCAACTTTGATTCTTGGGGGCGCCGTATCGTTTGGTAGAGAGATGCATAACGCCGCTTAGCGCTCAAAGGGGCTTGAAAAGCCTAACACGAGCGTCCGCTAGTTATAAAGAACATTTTTGTATGTACACGCGCAATTGGCATTCCTACACGAACAGTTTACCGACTCTGAAACAACAGTGAAATAAGATACGGCTGAAACACAGGCCACTCGGCCGTTATCATGAGTAGCTTACTAGGGCGTGGCTTCGTGTGATTGCACGCGGCGCGCGAGGCCAGCCCTCACGTGCTTGCAATTTGTGTCACATGACAGCTATTAGAAAATGGCTTCCAAATATGGGCATGTTGTTCAGTGCGTCTAGTTTCTGCTTATTTGAGAAGATGCTAAGATGCCGTTAAGGCAGATCATACGCGGTAGTGATTATAGTTGATCTGTAAAGAACTACGGTGATTACTTCTGCCAGTTTCGAGAAAAGTCGTTTGAAAGAAATCTCTTAAGAAGAAGAAGAAGAAGAAGAAGAAGAAGAAGAAGAATCAGAAAGAAAAAGAAATCACCACTTCGCCCGTTTCCTGGCAGTAAGTCTATGGATGCTTTTTAGCTATCTGGGGGGTATCATTGGGTAGAGAAACGTCGGAATAAGATAGCTAGGTGTCCAGAAAGGCTTAGAACACGAGAGTTCGCGAGTTAAGGCGGCTTTCCAATGTACGCACACTATGAGCGGACCGGCGCCATCCCTACATAGAGAGTCTACCGACTCTCTGATACTGCCAATATCTCGTACCATAATCATATTTAACCCTCGGCGCGCATGCGCTACGAGGGTCACAGTACTTGTCCTGTGTGTGTGTGTGTGTGTGTGTGTGTGTGTGTGTGTGTATGTGTGTGTGTGTGTGTGTGTGTGTGTCTGTGTGTGTATCTGTCACGCTAGGCTAATCTGCGGACTGGCGCTAGTAGACGTCTAACCGAAGGCACTAGCGGCTTGAGCGGCACTTTTGTAAAATGGCGTTTTCTCTAAAACTGCTTCGTTAGAAAGTTATAAGCTTACCCGAGACCAAGCCAGCTCGAGTCCGCCATTTTGTTCACGTTGCAATGTTTCGTATACTCTTCGTTTCACGTCCGTACAGCTAGTGCGATAATGGTCCCGCGTAAGCGCATGCGTGTAAGGGGCGTATGTGCACAGCTCCCGCAACATGCACTACGCAGGTAATACTTAACACTCCCATGCTGTGCAGCACATCAGATCCTCGCCTGCCACACCTCTTTACATGCTCCATTATGCAATATCCAGGAGCTGTCTAATTACTTGCGTCAAATGAAAGAAAATACATACTAGACAAGACAAGGCACGACACTAGACTATAGCCCAATTGAGTGGACCTAACCAGCAATGCTTGCATCATCTGTGCAGTCTGTTGTAGCATGCAATGTAACTGCGCCGAGGGTTTACACTTTAGTGCTTTTCATTTCACCAGTTTCTGACTACAGTTTCCTTTTCACCTATTCTTAACACTAATCTCCTCAATGTGAAATGTGAAGTGCATAGTGAAAATGGCTGATGCCGAGTGACCTAGGCAATCCCTATATATACAGAGTGCTACCGCACTCCGTGATTATGCTTCTAACTTTCGAACGAAGCAGTTAGAGATAACGCCTTTTCAAAAATGTGCCGCTCAAGCCGCTAGTGCCTTCCGTTAGATGTGTACTAGCGCCAGTCCACAGATTAGCTCCCGCGGACAAACACAAACGGAGGCATTAATACCTGGCGAATGCGCACCGAGGGTAACTACCGTAACCCTGGCTGCGCATGCACGCAGAGGGTTAGTTGCCGCATCTTTGTTCGTACTACATCTGCAAGAATGCGTAAGAAGCAGGGGGGCTGGGGGGGCTACAACCCCCCATGTTTGTGTAAAAGCCACACCCCCAGTTATTGCACTAGTAATAGATACTATCATGCATGCTGCTATTGAAGTATTCGCTGCTTTAGCTGAAACTTTTAGTAGCTGTAGCTGTCTAGTTTGCTTTCATAATATGGGTTTGTCTCAGAATGCACTAGAACTGATTTCAGAGCGTGCACATTGAAGTAATTTCCAGGGGAGACATGCCCCTAGTTAAGGGTTGCTTCAATTTTTGAAACTTCAGGAAATCATCAAACAACTGATCTAAAAGCAAATGCATACATACAAAATCATGGAAACACAGTGTAGAGCACACAATCTCACTGAATACACACTCAACATACATGTACATGTACATGTACATACTTCCACATGCACATGTTCACACATACATGTACATGTACATACATACAAATCAATAGGAAATACACAGAGAAGAGTCAGTTGAAGCTGTCAGTGCCGGTGGAATTCAGCAAAGCAGCTTGTCTGTGGTAGCATCCTCTTACTATGCTGTGACAATGGCACTTACATGTACATGTACATGTACTGTACATGTGCCTCCTCTTCAAACCTACATGTACATGTACATCTGAAACTTGAACAAAGTAACACACTCTCTCATTCTTTCTCACCGTATCTACTCTTTCCTTGGCAGCTCCTGGTCTACCCCTTTCTGTGAGCCTACCCGCTCCAAAAGTACTAATCCAGACGAAAGGCAAGTAGATCCTTAGGCCAAGCTCTGTACATCGTAGAGTGAAATTATGCAGTATCAATAGCATGTTAATATTGAGTAATATACACTATCACTATCCTAAAGAAAGTGCAAAGACACTTACATGTACATGTACAAGTCTGCTGCCGATTCAAGGTGCATACAACACAATCACACCTACTCACAACACCCACACCCACACCCTCACCGACTCACTCACTATCAATCAAAAATGCCCCACCCACATACATGTAGATCCATCCCAACCCACATAATTAACTCCCCACCCACACCACACAAACATACACCATCCATCAAGGCTGCCCCGAGCCCTCCTCACCCACACACTCACACACACACACACTCACACACACACACACACACACACACACACACACACACACACACACACACACACACACACACACACACACACACACACACACACACACACACACACACACACAAACACACACACACACACACACACACACACACACACACACAATCACACACACACACACTCCCCCCCAATCTCCCCCCCCCCGACACACATACATACTTTACAGCAGCAGTTAAGACTGTACCACCCACACACTCCCTTCCTCACCCACGCAATTACACCCACACCCACCCACACAATCACACCCACACACACTCCCCCCCCAACACACATACATACTTTACAGCAGCAATTAAGACTACACACACCCACACACTCCCTTCCACACCCACGCAATCATACCCACACCCACCCACACAATCACACCCACACCCACACAGTCACACCCACACACTCCTCTCCCTCCCTCCCTCCCTCCCTCCCTCCCCCCCTCACCCCCCCTGACACACATACATACTTCACAGTAGCAATTAAGACTGTACCACCCACACACTCCCTTCCACACCCACGCAATCACATCCACACCCACACACACAATCACACCCACACACCCACACAATCACACCCACACACACTCCCCCCACACTCCCCCCCCCCCCCCCCCCCCCCCCAACACATACATACTTTACAGCAGCAATTAAGACTGTACCACCCACACAATCCCTTCCTCACCCACGCAATCACACCCACACCCACCCACACAATCACACCCACACCCACACAGTCACATCCAACCACCCACCCACTCACACACACACACACACACACACACACACACACACACACACACACACACACACACACACACACACACACACACACACACTCCCCCCTCCCCCGTCACACACCTACATTTTCATATATGTACTTTGAGGCAGCAATCAAGGCTGTTCCACCCACACACTCCCTTCCTCACCCACACAATCACACACACACACACACACACACACACACACACACACAACTGCAGCAATCAAGGCTGCCCCACCCACACACTGCCCTCCTCGCCCACGCAATCACACCCACACAGCCACATCCACACAAACTCTCTGCTAACCGTGATAGCTCGTTTCTCTCGAGCTGTTCTCGTTTTCGCCCGATTCTGACCTCTTCCATTCTTTAATTCTTTCCGTAGACACAGCAGAGACGCCTCTCTCTTCGGAATAAGGCGCTTTATCCCGTGTCGTTTTCGCAGCAACACCAAGGAATAACCCTTTCGCTCGAGTTCCCGCGATGGAACGAGCGAGCGACGTGACACGGTCTCTCTTAGATCTCCGTTTACTTCCGGCCCTTCCGCTCGCCTGGCTACCTCCATGGCAACGGCATAGCCCGCAAGTCTCCTGGCAACCAATTCAAACCTCCGTATTCCTATAGATCGAAGCCGCGCGGCCCATTTATGGCTACTTGCAGAGCCCAGACTTCACTCCAGCCACCTCTAGCCCTCCCTCACGCTTCATCACACTGCCTGCTAGGCTTCTTGCTTTTTTTTTTTTTTTTTAAAGTATACAATAGCAGAGATGAAAGCTACATCAAAGCTCCGACCGCCACATCCAAGCGCCGAGAGGCCACTTCAAGGGGTGCGTGGGAGTTTTTTATCAGTTAATTGCCCGCATGCCGACATTACATCATCAAATGTTCCATATTTCTCCAGTTTTACGCTGTTTTAGAAAGTGCGCAAAAATGCGCACTTTTGAGAGCGAAAGGGTTAAAGGTTGGGCCGCCCACAGGGTCAGCCCCCCATCGAAAGCATCTTCTTACGCCCCTGATCTGACGCACTATATACCGTACATCAGGAAATTATCAGCGGTGGAAACTTTCGTCTGTTAAATATTTTCGCGTTAATTTACTTTGGTCGCTCCATGCAGTACACCGACGAAATGACGAAATTTTAAACGCGACAAAATTATATTTAAGGCGGCGTTTTACGGACTTTGTACACTTGCGTACACGGATTGAGTCTCATCTAAGATCAGGTAAAGAACGGATTGGTTTCATATACCTCAACAAAGCCATTTCTGCACACGTGTACACGCTGAAGTGTTTCACGAACTACGTGGAAAACATTTCGCGTGTATTACGTGGAAATATTTCGCGCGTTCAATTTTTGTCGTTAGAGACACAGACGAAAATATTTTAACAATGACCGATCTACGGTACAATGTGTAAGATATTGCTAAAGTGCTTGATCTTAGTGTGGCTGTCTACTGTCGCGGCCGACTCTCGCCCTTCGTCCAGCAAACTCGAGGAAGTCAGTCATCGTCTCTGTCTTCGTGTCCGTCCGTTCGCGTGGGTTTCTACTGTCCTGTCGTCTCCCATGGTGGACCTATTAACGCATGCTGCACGTGCGAAGTGAGTCCTGTGTTGTTGTTGGATGGCTATGTCTCAGAGTGGTTTGTTGTTATTGCCTAGAATTGAGAGTGATCGCAATGGTTCATGTATCTCAGTTGAGTGTGGCAGTGTGAGTGGTCAGTTGTATATTGATTGGTTGCCTAAGGAGCGGGCTAAGCGTGTTGGTCAGTGTGTTTTGAGTGCTTCTAAATGGATTACACCTTTAGAGTTTGAAAGATTGGGTGGAAAGTCTGCAAAGAAGTGGAAGTCTTCACTCTTTCATGGTGGTCTCCCTCTTAGTGACTACAACCTTGTGTGTAATTCTGCTGAGACACCCTCAGCACCTATCACATCAGATGTTGCTATGCAGACTGAGAGTACAATGTTGATTATGTAGTTTTGGCCTTTATCAAGGCATTCTGTTTACGAGGTGACAAGACCAGCCTATCTTCCATTGTGGTGGAGAGGTTTGATCAGTCTGCCGTTGAACATTCCAAAAGGTTGCTCTGGGAGTCGTGCAAGGAAGAATTGAAGGGTACTGGCCTTGTGTATCATCAGAGGTGTGGCTCTGATAAAAGGGAGCGGATAGATGCAGATCTAGAAGATATTTTGGCTGCTTTTGATGCATTAGATGCACATATTTATAAGGCTAGCCAGCCTAGGGGGCGGGCCTTAGATGCAAAGAGCTCAGTCCCTCCTATTTATTGTGAAGCCACAGAGCTCCCTAAGATACCATCCCTGAGTCTTGACCCTGTGTCAGAGCAGGTACAGGACAACACAAGGTCACTGCTTGCTCTCACCTCTGCTGTTACGGACCTTGAGAAGAAGTTGTCCACCTTTCTTACATCTGGAGGTACTAGATCAGAAGCCTCCAATGCTGTACGTCCACCTGTGTGCACAAATTTATAAGGCTAGCCAGCCTAGGGGGCGGGCCTCAGGCTCACGTGCATATGGAAGGCAAGAAATGCAGGGTGTTATATTTAAATCTACTAGGCATGAATGCTCTGTTTTTGTGAACCTAAGGCCACTCCTGCTCCGTATCTGTAGCAGACACCAGTTATCCTCGCCGGAAAAAACCGGCTCCCACTGCCAGATTCGAACCCACATTCATCCGTTTACTAGATGGAGCACATAACCACTCTGCCAAGGGGGAGGCCTGAGGGTAGAGTTCGAATTCCTGTGTCTGCTTTGGAGACCAAGCTGAAGCTTGGTACTTATTAGCGGCAGGATAAGGGGAAGCACATATTTATAAGGTTAGCCACAACAGAGGCCATCTACTCTTCAGTGGTGGCCAGTTGGACAACAGCATGAGCAATGTGCTTCATCCACAAACCACTCATCCCTGCCTATGAAGCTGCCACTCAGGAAATCTACCTCCAGTTCTCTTCCTGATCATCATGACAGAGAGTCAAATGTGGTACTTTTTGGCCTTGCAGAATGTGCCTCTCTGGTGGGCACAAGGGAGAGGGTAGATGAGGTTCTAGAATATCTCACTGGGAGTATGCTTGCTATCAAAGACCTATTTCGGCAGGGTCGTTACAAGAAGAGGTCAGGGGTGGCAGAAAATGCTATTCCTCCACGTCCTGTGCTGATTAAGTTTGCCACTCTGTGGGACAGGAGAATGGTTCTGATGCAAAGGCGGAAATTAAAAACTTTTCACATTGCTCATCTGTTCATTCGGGAGGATCTTTCACCCGATATGCGTCAGAAGAAGTCTCGATCACTCTCAGATAAGTCTAAAGGGGCTTCTGGTCATTCTGATGTTTCACATGTCTCCCTCCCTCAGCATGACCCTGTTGCCGAGATGTCATGTAATGTCTCCCCAGCAGGCTGTGAGAGCCTGTGTACAGGTGACTCTGACTCTACTCATGTCAGGTCTGGTGTCTCTCCAGCTGGTTCTGCACAGCTATCTGCTGAGCATTTAAGGTACTCTGCACTCTCCATTGTTGGTCCTCTGTCTGCTTTTTTCACAGCTGTTCTTCATCACGGATACATGCCCAAGTGTATTCGAGATTGTACGTTGGTCCCCATACCAAAAAATAACAAAGATCGTTCTAGCAGTAAAAACTACAGAGCAATTGCAATTGCATCTCTCTTGAGTAAAGTCCTGGAAAGAATTATACTCTCCAGATATGAATCCTACTTTACAAGTAGTGCTTTGCAATTTGGCTTCAAGAAAGGTCATTCAACAACTCTTTGCACAGGACTCATAAAGAATATTGTTTCTAGGTATATACGTAAAGGATCTAAGGTTTATGGCTGTTTTTTAGATGCAAGCAAAGCATTTGATTTAGTGGACCATGGCATTCTTTTTGATATTCTTCATTCTCGTGGTCTCCCAACTCCTATTCTTCGTTTTCTTCTAAGTTGGTATAGTAGTCAACAAATGTGTGTTCGCTGGATTTCTTGTGTGTCTCATTTGTTTCTGTTTCTAATGGTGTTCGTCAAGGTATAGTGTGTTATCTCCTGTGTTGTTTGCTGTGTATTTGGATGGATTATTGCAGAAGCTGTCTCGAATTGGTGTTGGATGTTATTGGGGGGCTCACTTTGTTGGTGCAGTATGTTATGCAGATGACATAGCCCTGCTAGCTCCATGTCCATCTGCTTTACGAATTATGCTGACAACTTGTGAGGAGTTCGCACTATCTCATGGCCTCAAGTTCAATGCAGAAAAGACTCAATTGATCAGATTTGGTTTGTCCTCTTCATCTTCATGTAAAGATTGCATTAACTTTGGTGGTATTGCTCTGGACTTCATGGACACAATCACTCATCTCGGGCATGTACTGTCTTACAATTTGGATGACACATCTGATATTATAAGGGCAACGAAAGATATGACTCGGAAAGCTAACTTTGTTCAGTGTGTATTTCCATTTGCAGATCTCTCCGTAAAGAATTTTCTTGTCAAGCAATTCTGTTTGTCTATGTATGGTAGCACACTATGGTACTTGTCTTGCAAGAATTTGCGTATCATTGAATGTGCATTGAACAAAATTTTTAGGAGAATATGGAACCTACCACCACACTCTCACACAAGAATTGTACACTGTGTTAGTAACATTCAGTCAGTGTCTAATATGTTGTATATGAGGTTTCATTCTATGCTTTCTCGTGCTGTATCATCTCTCTCACCTCTTGTTAAGTACGTCTTCAAAGAAGCATCTCAGTGTGCATATTCCTTCACCGGTTATAACTTCATTTCTGGTCATCGACATAATAAAAATGTATTCTTCTGAGGATATGCTACGTGCTGAAGTCATTCGACATTACAGAATTGCTTTTGGTCGATTTTCTCCGTTCGATGATATTATATACATTATATCATGTGCTTAACTTTGTTTTCCTTTCTATTCTTTTCTGTTGTACGTTTTCACCTTTAGTGGTGTGTGTATAATGATAATAATAATAATAATAATAATAATAATAATAATAATAATAATTATAATAATAATAGTAGGGATGATTAAGAAGTACGACAATACATTTTTTAATCCACTGAGCATAAACTGACACCAGCATTGATTCATTGTTCGCCTATTCTGTCATTAAGAGGTTGAAAGAGAAATAGTGGCAAGAAAACTGAATGATGTGGTGAGTGCTAGTACCTGGAATAACCTTCAATTGTCCATCTCTTTTTAGCTGTGTACACAGCAAAAATGACATTGTTCCTATGATAAAGACCTTTGTTATACTTGCTGCAGGGCCATGTAAACTGTACTACAAATATAGTTGTAACAGCTGTTGTGAGCTGTGCCTTGGCCTTGTTTTGTTAAAACAACAATTCTATTTTTGCTGTGTATAAAATGTAGGCAAGACAGGGCATACAAAGACTACAAATGCAGGTAACAAGTAAAAATAAATGATTGGGTGGCGTTACTTGTTGAACAGGCAACGATCTACTATGGAACGTAGAATTGAAGAATGCTGCGCTGTGATTGGCCATCCCACATGCCGGACGGCCACGTCATAGGGTCGAGTATAGTTGCCAGACCCTCTTTCGGGGAGCGCGTGAGGGTCTGGACGAGACTATTCTACACCTGCTTTCATCATGGCCCAACATGCAAGGGGCGGGCACTTCCGCTTCCGCCGTTTAAGGCCACTTAAAATATCTTCATACCTTCGCTCTAAAGGGCCCATACAATACCCTTTTCTGCTAAACGCAGCAAGCATAGCAAGTACCTCTTACGCACAAAACCCTCCTCTCCTGAATATTAGGTAAGAACCATAATGAGTAGGGTGATAGACATAGTTTATGGTGTCGTAGTGTCGTTCCAGCCCACTGACTGACATTGTGCCTGGTGTGTTCCGCAGTGGACTAGTCACGCACGTTTTGAATCCAGCCCTCCTTCACTCTACGCGGATTGTGACACAGAGTGTTGGGGTTTCGTCCTTCAATATCAGCTAGAACTCGCATGTACTTTCCAGGAGCCGTGCGGGGTGGTGCTGCAGAACTGAGGGCGCTTAGCGAGGTGCAAAAGTGTAAGAAAGCGCTTGGTGGGTAAAGCGTATGTTGCGTTCTATGGTATTACAGTATGCCACATTTTGCCCCAGTATATTGCATTGTATTTTCGTCCATGTTGCGTACTAAATGGCAGTACGTTGTAGCGCGTACGGAGGCACCAAGCACACAAGATTCTACTGGTTTCCGAAAGCAATAGGTGTTGGCAACCAGAGGGCGCGACTGGGCTCCAACCGAGAGTAGTCTCGCGTAGCCAGACTCTCTCCGCAAGCGAGAGTCTGTTCAGGGCTTGTTCCGGACACCCCCCCGGGTGTGGTTGCTGGCCACAATGTTATGTAGCGACATTCCTAGCAAGATTCCTAGCAAGACATGCACGCGTAGTAGGCTTCACCTGTGTTGAATTCCACATATGGTTACTTCAAACAAAATGTTGTTTCCTATTGCACATAACCATCTGTACACTGCAAAAAAGAAATGGTTATTTTAAACCTTGCTAAGGTTATCTCAGTTGCAGCTGAGTGGCACCATCTCATTCCCACACTGAGTTGTCCTATACTCTTAATATTGAAGCTGAATGACATCATGTAACCCCCCACACAGAGTTATCCTATAATCTTGAGATTGAAGCCTTCTGGGCAAAGTGTAGGGTGTCCCCAATAATAATATATGTGAGTAATTGTAAAAGTAATTGTGTGCTAAGACAGGAATTTGACAGAGGATGGGTAAACAGCCCATGATGGGGGGTCACTCCTCTGTCATGCTCAGTAGACTAATGGACTGTCTTCTACCACTCAATTCCTCCTGCGTGATATCGTACACATCTTGCACATTCTTTATACCTCTGCTCAGTGCCAAGTGTTGAGAGGACAAATGTGCAACTGAGATAACCATTCTTAGTGGTTAAAATAACCATGGATTTTGTGCAGTGTACCTGTTAGTTTTAGCTTTGTAATTATTATTATTAGAAGCTTTACAGTACAGGAAATAGAAAAGGAGGAAGTGACCAGATGATACATGGACAGTTGTACTGAAGGACTAGTAGTACATGTACTCCTAGCCTTTAACACAAATACATATGCATATTAAACACAATGGGGGGACAAATGGCTTCTATAGAGTAACATCTTGAAAGGTGCACGTAACTGGTAAAGTAACACACTTGTTACACGGACAAACAAAGTGATAAGAACATAAATTTTCAGGGTCAAAGTTTGCAACAAAGTAGCTCCAGAAAAAACATTTTAGTTTGCGCTTGATGGTGTTAAATGACTGGTCCACATCAATGATTGGAAGAGAATTCCAAAGACGGGGCAGACGATTAAAGTAGAAGTGTCTGTCACGATTTGTTCTACACAAGTTGTGAACGAGCTTATGCCTTGAGGTTGCGCGTGTTGATGTTGCAGAAAAGGTAACGTATTGAAAAATGTTGAAGCGTTCAGTTGGACATTTAAGGCTGGATATAAAGAATAATATATCAATGAGTTCGAACTGCATCATTAACGGAAGTAAGTGAAGGGCCACAAGGCGATTTTTGTAGCATGACTTGTAGTCATGTAGAATGAATTTAGTTGCCCGTCTCTGTACATTCTCAATGGACTGAATGTCTTTCAAAAACTGCGGGCGCCAGATGGGAGAACAGTAGGTCAGTTGAGATCGAACTAGAGATGTGTATAGAACTTTCTTTGTGTGGATAGTCATTGTTTTGGAAAGAGTTCTACGGAGAAAGCCAAGTTTTTTTGTAGGCCTTGGACTGTAAGTAGTCATAATGTTTTATCCAAGACAGATCTTCAGATATTAAAATTCCTAGATCTTTATGGCTCTCTCTTCTAGCAACAGGTTGAGTTTTGATGTAATATATGTGGTCAAAGGAAGAGTCAGGGATTCTTGACAGGAATCTTAGAAGAACACATTTGGAATCATTAAAATGTAGATTCCAGTACTCACTCCATTGTGTTAGGTTGTGCAGATCTTGTTGGAGGGCACTACAGTCTTCTGAATTATCAATTTTTTTTAAGCATTTAGTATCATCTGCAAATAGTAGTAGATGAGAGCTAGATACTGACATTGGTAGGTCATTAACAAAGATAAGGAACATTAATGGTCCAAGGATACTACCTTGGGGTACTCCAGAGAGCACTGGCAATGTTCCTGAAGTCACATTATTGACACAAACACACTGACAGCGATAAAGAAGGTATCCTCTGAACCAATGCCATAGGTTTCCGGTAATGCCAAATCTCCATAGCTTCACAAGGAGTTCATTGTGCGCAACACTGTCAAAGGCCTTTTTGAAATCCAGGTATAGAACATCAGTATGTTTGGAGGGGCTCATAATGTTATTTATAAAGATTAGTAGCTGTTGCAATGATGAATGCTTACGAATGAAGCCGAACTGCGCAGTTGTGATTGACTGAGTAACAAATTCAGAAACTGCATTGTAGACAATTCTTTCCAGGACTTTAGATATTGTACAAAGTAATGAGATTGGTCTGTAGTTGTTGACTAGCGATCTGTCTCCTGACTTGTGAATTGGAGTAATACAATGAACACGCCATTCTTGTGGAATATAATGTTGAGAAAGACTGAGCATGAACAAGTGGCTGATAGAGTGCAGTAGCACAAAATTTCAAAACTCTTGGTCCAATTCCATCTATGCCCCCTGCCTATCCATTCCATCTTGGTCCAATTCCATCTATGCCCCCTGCCTGCTAATTAGTATATAAGGTTACACATCCTGTGTTAGCAGATTGCTATTATGTGTATCCCTGCATAAATATGCAAAGTATTATTGAAAGCTTCCATTACCAATTTTGACACAGATCACACCCCATAATATTTAGTGTTGCACAATACATTATAAACGTGGTTTTGTACTCTGCGGCGAGGAGGAACGCCAGATACACACTGATTACATTACGTAATATAATAATTTGTCAATGACGTCTTGCGTTCCATTGATGACGTTTACATTTACTACTCAGGTGCATTATGGACTGGGTCACGCGCAAAATCATCAGATTTGGCAACATTTTCAACACGTGTTTTTGCAGTTATCAACAACTCGAAATTAGGTTTATCCTAAAGTGCCATGAAACCACAAAAGGCAGGGCAAAAGTAAGCCCCACCCACCCTTTCGCCGATGGGATATGGAAGGTTTAGCGGCTGACCTATTTCGCACTAAAACGCAAAAGGCGGATTTGAAGACGAAGGTTGAGCAAAGCGTTTGATACACCAAAAGAAAGCTTATACGCTGGCCTTACATGTATCAATTGTAAAAGCGCTAAAGTTAGAGAAGTAGCGAGTTATGAACAAAAAACACAAAACACGGCACCTGTCAGGGGTATACTCTGGACTATATCTCGGTTGTTTGACTGCGAAGCGACACTTACCGTTGATACGATGCTTAAACATCAAAATGCAACACTGCTACACAAAAACTAAAGTTGTAGCTACCCGGCAACAAATCCGCCTCGTGAAAGTGGAGATTCAGCCTATATTTCCTTTGTCTATAATGGTGTCACATGATAATTTGACGTCATACGCATACAAACGCCTTATTCATCACGTGAAACAACGGGGGCATTTAATTGTGCGTGGGCGGAAACGCGGTCCCAGTCCTTAACAGTCGGTAGGCCAGCGGTCCACAAACAATAGAGTTATTGCAGATACAGGAAGTATTGTATTAGTTAACTGCTACTACAACTAAAACATCTTAGTTTTGTGCAACTAACAAAAGAGTTCATCATAACTGTAACTAACACTACTCTCAAGTACCCACCATAACCATAACTTTAACGTGTTGTAATTTGAAGGACCAAGGGTGATTCTAACCAATCAGGAATTGAGGATTACTAGTAGACTATACTAGTATTAGTATTAGTAAGTGCGCATGCGCATTTGAATTTGTGTCATATGACATGCACGTGAGTGTGTGACTACCTCGTGTTGCTGAAGTTTGAGTTGTTGCCACCGTTTGAGATGTCTAAAGCTAGTGGTAGTCATTCTGGCCGTCCTAGGGAGAGCGCTGTCTGGAATTATTTCTTTTATGACAGTACCAAAGGCAAGAGTACATGCCAAGTGTCAAGCGGCGACGCCAGCGAGAGCTCGGTCTGTGGCATGGAAATCAACGGGAAGTATCCAACGAATCTGAAAGCGCACCTCAAAGCGAAGCATCCTGGTCGGTATACCGAATTGTGTAAAATGGAGGAGGAACTAAAGGAAAAGGCGAAACAAAAGCATGGTCGTGAAGTGAAGTTGGCGACCCAGCTGTCCATTGAGGATGCTACCAAGAGGACGAAGAAGTACACAAAAGAAAGCGAAAAGTATCAGAAGATAACTCGGAAGCTAGCCACGTTTGTGGGCGTTGGCTATGTGGCAAACTCGATTGTTGACAGTCAAGAATTTCGTGACTTGATCGCCGAACTCGATGATCGCTATACTGTTCCCAATCGCGCGGCTATTTCGAAAGAAATGGACCGGGTGTTCGTGGACTTGAAAGCGTCGCTTCTGTCCGTACTTCGTGACTCCCGTAGGGTCTCACTCACTGTAGATATTTGGTCCAGAAAGAGCATGACTGCCTCATACTTGGGAGTGACGGCACACTTTTTTACACGCTCTGACCACAAAAGGAGAAATGCAACCATAGCTGTTAGGCGATTGCCATCACCACATACAGCTGAAAGGGTGGAGGAAATTGTGGAGGAGGTGATGGGTGAATGGGAGCTCTCAAGAGACAAAGTTAGCGCCATTTTGACAGACAATGGCAGCAATATGGTTGCAGCTTTTCGTGAGTGGGTGGATATGGAAGCAGATCCTGAAGATGTAGGCGAAGATACTGAGGAAACTGCTGTGGCAAGTACTTCCAGTTCCCCTTTGCATGAAGAGGAGACAATGAGTGAGGATGGTGAAGAGCAAGAAAACGGTGCTGATGTGCTTGGTGATATCTCCAACTTTGAAGAGTGTGAATTAGAGTTTGATGTTGCTTTCACCCTGCACAAACGGATAAGCTGTTTTGCTCATGTGCTTCAACTTGTGGTACGAAAATTTGATAGTGTTCGATCACTTAAGCGTGTACTTGCCAGTGCTCACAGACTGGTAAAGAAAGTCAACAAGTCTGTGAAAGCGACTGAGAAGCTGATTGCCCTTTCAGGGCGAAAGCTCGTCAGTAACTGTCCAACTCGATGGAATTCCAGTTTTCTTCTAATAGAGCGTCTTCTTTCAGTCAAGGATGAACTCTCACAGGTGCTGGTGGAGTTAGGATGGGATGGTTTACAGAACAGCGAATGGAAGACATTAGAGCAGATTCACTTCCTCCTGGAGCCATTTGCAAAGTATACATCACTGACCAGTGGAGAAGAATTCACAACCATCTCTACCGTTATTCCTGTACTCATGGAGCTGGATTGTCACCTTGAAGCTGTACGTCCTTTGTATGTCATTTGTATTCTCAGAGTGTACTGCGTGTTTAGTGGGTAAAATGTTTAGTATGTTTTAATGTGTGAGTTGCAGTTAAGTGACTTGACTGTGCATAATATTGTCACCTGTACAGGCAAAAGAGAAAACAGGTTTGAGGCAGGTAGCTACTCTTCTTCAGAAGGAGTTAGGGACCAGGTTTGCGAAAGTGCAGGACCCAAAGTCTGTAAACTTTGACCCCATTCATACAATGGCAACATACTTGGATCCACGGTACCGCCTCTTGCTCAACAAGGATCAGATGGAAAGTGCCAAAAAGAGCATACTGAAAGAGGTTAGTCAAAGTATACATCCTGGCTATTGTAGATGTGTAGCATTCTTAAATATATGGGCCTTCATGTTGCAATTTCCTTGTGGGATATTTTGCCGCCACCTTGTTGTGGTTGTAAAATTAGAGTGTAACTAAATGACCACCTTACATAAGTGTTATTCTCTCATCCAGTTTCAGAATGTTGGTGCTAGTGTTGAAATGCACACAACTGAAGAGGATGTTACAGAACCAGAACAGCCCCCACCATCTAAGAAATTTCGTTACCTTTCAAGCATTCTTTTTGAAAAGAAGAAGGAACAAGCAAGTTCCCGGTCTACTAGTCCATGTTTGATGCCTGAGCAAGAAGAAGTCAGATTGTATGCATCAAGCGAGCTCGACATCAATGAAGACATTGATCCATTACAATTTTGGATGGAGAACGAGAGCACTTACCCTCTGCTTGCCTCATTGGCTTTTGATGTTCTTTCAATTCCGGCATCAAGCGCCCCTGTTGAAAGAGTGTTCTCAACAGCCGGTCTAGTTTCCTCTGGAAGGCGAAATCGACTTTCTGACAGGAACTTGGAGAGGGAAATCATGCTAAAGAGAAACATGTCCTTCCTTTAGCTCACTGGCACTATCACTGAAGTATATAATTATTATTAATCACAACCATAACTAAAACCAATATTACTAAAACCAAACTATTGTCACCACTGTTTGGCATATGTCAACTTTAACTGTAACCATGATATCTTTAAAGCATATTTTTTTACTCAATCAAAATCAAATTACTGACTACTCATAGATTGTAACCAAAACTGTAATTGAAATGGCTAGTGCCATACCAAAACAACACTGTTATCAAAGATCGGACACCATGTATATTCGGACGCTCCCATTCTGGTTAAGAGGTGCCTATGGAAGACATTCAGGCACAAGTTCAAACCTTAGTTCAAGGCCACTCTATAGCCCAAGTTTGACTTAAACCCTCGCTATATTCAAGGAGCTGCAGGCGTTCAAACTAGAATATCGGACACAGCAATAATCGGACGAAGCTATATATCGTTGGACACCGCATATTACTTTCACGCTGGCCACCTTCTAGCCTAGTAGTGACGCAGAAAAGCCTCTACCAGCTATCCAAGAGCGTTATCTGTCCAGTATGACTCCGGATATGCCGCATATCTAACGCGATCTCCCCACCTTCGTACCCTGCGCGCGCATGCGTGTCAGGTTACACGTGAAGAATTTCCTATTTGTGGATAGCACGATGAGCTACTCCAGATAGCTGCTGTGGGTGTATTGTAGCACCAGTAGACAATGGGTTATCTGAAGTTTGTGTGTGGCAGTCTGCACTAAGTCATTTATTTTGCGGTGCGCGTTTGTGTGAATTCTGTGTTGTGTGTTGTGTAGCATAATGCTCCATTGCATAAAATAGGTGTGTACATGTGGAACTAATCACAGTAGCACAGGCTCCAACATTTCCAGAAGAGTTTCCAGGACCAAAACTTATTAATTAAAACCACGCTCACTTCCAGCATTAACTCCGTCCATACCACGCCTTTTATAAGGCACGGCCAGTGTTCGTAGCCTCCGACCGTATAATGAGTAGATAGCCAGTGGCATAGCCAGGAAATTTGTGATATGTATATAATTTGGATGTGGGCGTAGCCCAGAGCAGTCTAGGGGGGATCTGGGAGCATGCTCCCCCAGAAAAGTTTTTTGAAATTTAATGCTTTGAGAGTGAACCTGGTGCATATTGGGACAAAAAACAAAGGTTGATTACTGCTCGTCAAAGCTCACGCAAGTTGCGTCGGTACGTGACGTAGGCGCGAGCGTGTACAATCATGGACATGTATGTACGCAATTTGGAGACACGCTCACAAAATTAATTATGTTGTCGATTTTTATACGATGGCTACCGCTAGCTAGCAGTAACCAATAGTTCTACACGCGATACTGCTCGGTCTAATCTATTGTAGTAAAAAGCAGCCACATTATACAACTGTCTAGCCTACTTCCAGGACAAGCAAGAAGACTGTAGTAAGGCCTTCCGAGTTCGGAGACAAGAGCAAAAAATCCGGAACAGTTGGAGCCTATTCAGTAGCCTCGTTTTCTTAGTGATGACTGTTATGTTGTGCATGGTCCTGCATGTGCTTTTAAGGCAATGGCTGCAGCAAGGCTAAAAGATGATGAGATCTCCAGAAAAGAACAAGCGGAAGCGTGGTACAATTTAGTTCATCACTGAACTATGTTTCACAAGAGTGTGCCAGGAACATCTAACTTTTCCGCAAAACATGGTAAGCTTGCATCCCTGTGTGATGGCAGCCATGCTTGCTGCAGGAGATGGTCATGAGGATTTCTGGAGTGTATGTACGTGTATAGGTGTCCAGGGAAGTTGAGAAAAATTACGCCTCACCTGAGTTAGTACAGGGATATGCACATTCTCAGCCAACGTCCTCTTGTGTTGCTTCAGCCAGGGAGTATTCTGATAAGCTGGTACATCCCAGTAAATCTAAAGATTGTGGCTTAGTCACAACATTGCCCCATGAATTACTATCACACTGAAGTTACATAACTGCTTCAAAAAAATGCGGCACCGTGTACTTCAGGCATTCCTCATTCCAGAACATCTGCTGTGGCTTTTATCTAAGGGTTGTGTTAGGTAAAAAGTGTTAGGCGGTAAACAGAAAACAATCTTTTTTTAGCACGAATAAAAGCAGGCAGAAAAGGACATGAATGGCCATCCAGAAACAAGGGGAGGGGGTGAGTTGGAGGTGCAAGAAAAGGGTTCTTAAACCACAGCTCAAATAACTGCACCTATCCATCTACTGTTTGAGAGACCCTAAAATGTACCTGCAACCTCACCTTTTGCCCACTCAGGTCTTAACCTCTGGTGATCAAATGCTACCATAAGAGGCAGTGAAGTACCACCTGCACCACAGCACGCACAACCAACAACAAATATCTGATTCCTAACTCCACTTGAAACCATCTGAAAGTACTTGATGCCCCGAAGGAAAAAGGGTTCAGGGCAATGCTTGTTTCATCAATTTTGAATATTCTGCTAGGCTCTTGAAGGAGGTCATTTGTGAAAAGAGTATCCTCAAAAAAATTGTCTAAAGCACCAGGTGTGCTCACCAACATCGTGGTATGTGAAAGGCGTTCAGCGCTTTGAAAGGCGAGGTCCTTATAGCGGTGTCTACCATGCCATTTACCCTTCCAGAGACATGATCATGCAGTGTTGACCATAGGATGAAAAATACTTCCAAAGCCCATGGTGTGGAGACTGTTTTTGACAGCATCACATGCTACTTGGAGTTGACGTGGGTGCCAAACTTTGTAAATCTGTGGTATGCCACACACCCACACAGACGCGCACCGCAAAATAAATGAATTAGCGCAGACTGCCACACACAAACTTCAGATAACCCATTGTCTACTGATGCTACAATACACTCACAGCAGCCATCTGGAGTAGCTCATCGTGCTATCCACAAATAGGAAATTCTAACCTGACATTCATGCGCGCGCAGGATACAAAGGTGGGGAGATAGCGTTAGATGTGCGGCATATCCGGAGTCATACTGGACAGATAACGCTCTTGGATAGCTGGTAGAGGCTTTTCTGCGTCACTACTAGGCTAGAAGGCTACGATCACTGGCCGTGCCTTATAAAAGGCGTGGTATGGACGGAGTTAATGCTGGAAGTGAGCGTGGTTTTAATTAATAAGTTTTGGTCCTGGAAACTCTTCTGGAAATGTTGGAGCCTGTGCTACTGTGATTAGTTCCACATGTACACACCTATTTTATGCAATGGAGCATTATGCTACACAACACACAACACAGAATTCACACAAACGCGCACCGCAAAATAAATGACTTAGTGCAGACTGCCACACACAAACTTCAGATAACCCATTGTCTACTGGTGCTACAATACACCCACAGCAGCTATCTGGAGTAGCTCATCGTGCTATCCACAAATAGGAAATTCTTCACGTGTAACCTGACACGCATGCGCGCGCAGGGTACGAAGGTGGGGAGATCGCGTTAGATATGCGGCATATCCGGAGTCATACTGGACAGATAACGCTCTTGGATAGCTGGTAGAGGCTTTTCTGCGTCACTACTAGGCTAGAAGGTGGCCAGCGTGAAAGTAATATGCGGTGTCCAACGATATATAGCTTCGTCCGATTATTGCTGTGTCCGATATTCTAGTTTGAACGCCTGCAGCTCCTTGAATATAGCGAGGGTTTAAGTCAAACTTGGGCTATAGAGTGGCCTTGAACTAAGGTTTGAATTTGTGCCTGAATGTCTTCCATAGGCACCTCTTAACCAGAATGGGAGCGTCCGAATATACATGGTGTCCGATCTTTGATAACTTCCTCTACGTGCCCGCATTCCATTATGCAATTTTCTCAACGCATACTTCCTGGGTATATTTCGTGCTGTATCTTAGAGGCGATTGACGCTAGGGACTCGAGGCAAAGGTTTCCTGTAGGCTAGTCCTTCTACATTCTAAAAGTGCAAATGGCGTGAAGAAAAAGCGTTCCTAATCTTTGTAGTGGCGCCGCTTGTACACGCTATGTAATCGCAAGCGCTCGAAGTACCCTCCGCAGAAGCTATCTCATTTTGGTTTGCCTGAAGCAATATTCACAGTTCTACGCTGACGTAGAGTCCTTACGCTGGGCTACAATATAGTATAAAACAGTCAGGTTCCGCTCGATAGCTACGGAGATACACGGGACCGAATACCCTTGTTGATTACAGCTCCACGTGGCATTGCGTGTATGGCAGGATGAGTCCGGGTCTTTCCAGCACGTCCTCCCTTGGCTCCTCTAAGTTCTGTGGAAGGTCCAACGGTGGTCCGAGGCCCTGCAGACACTCTTCAACGAGCAAGTGTCTTCCATACTCATGTGTGCATGTGCAAATCTTGTGAAAGCAGCATTAGGCGCTCTCTGAAGAAGCATAGACATGGTGAACCTTTCAGATTTCGATGGGATAAAGGAAATGATAGTGTTGTATTCCATTTTGTGAGACAGTTGATGTTAAAACTAGCAAGCATGCTTTGTGTTGGTATTGGAAGGATTGTGTGTAGTACTAGTCTCCTGTACACAGCACCAAAAACTTGTGTATTACATGAAGAATGTGAGGGAAAGTGACACTATAAGTTATGGGGTGAAACGTAAACGTGATGACGATACCACTTGGTCAGAACACTTAATACCTCTTCCTGCTCTGTAGGTTTCGGTGGATAGCTGCTAGGTCTTAGCGATAGCTGCTTGCAGGTTGACTGCGACTCTTCCGGTGTTTTAGTGGAGGCAAGAGATACAATTAATCCTAGCTCCTGTCCATTCAGATGCTCATGCATGCATGAAAGCTAGAAAGAGATGTGCCACTACATAATTATAGTAGGTATAGTAACTGCCAAATATAGTTAACCCTCGCACGCATACGTGTGTGTGTGTGTGTGTGTGTGTGTGTGTGTGTGTGTGTGTGTGTGTGTGTGTGTGTGTGTGTGTGTGTGTGTGTGTGTGTGTGTGTGTGTGTGTGTGTGTGTGTGTGTGTGTGTGTGTGTGTGTGTGTGTGTGTCCAGGCATGCGTGGATTTTCTCCGTAACAGTAGATGCTGCATTCTTCAAAGTGGAGAATCGGAGAAGCATCATAGTCTCTCAGAATTGGTGAACTCTGGAGTCGCTCGGTTGATAGTGAGGCTATTGGTGAGCAAAAGTAACTTTTCAAGGTTGTGTAAAGTCGCGTTGTTAAGGTTCCATTAGCTACTAATGGAGTGGAAGTACAAATGGTACGATCTGGTGTCATATACGCAGTTGGGAGCTTTTCGACTCAAATGTGTCCAGCCAGCCTAGCTAGTACTTGGGTGCGCACCTATTGAAGAAGTGTATGTTCTTGGGCTGCTCAAGGCCAAGCGAGCTTCTGTTCCTACTCAAACATCTAGCACTGAGCTGATATACTGTAATTATATTTTTGAGGTGATACTTCTACATGTAGATGCTCCTTGTGTATATAGCTATGATCAATGAGACTGCCTTGATTTGTCGTAGGTATATCACGTGCCCGCCATGTCCACCCTCCTCTAACTCTGCTGGTACATGGTAGACGTAGCAAAGACTGCTGTACTGTGTGTCTATGTGCATGTGTGTGTGTGTGTGTGTGTGTGTGTGTGTGTGTGTGTGTGTGTGTGTGTGTGTGTGTGTGTGTGTGTGTGTGTGTGTGTGTGTGTGTGTGCGTGCGTGTGTGCGTGCGTGCGTGTGTGTTTGTCTGTCTTTGCAAGTGCAATGTTTGTGAATGCTATTCAGCAGTGCTAGTCATAAGGCTAACATACACTTCTACAAAGACATGCATCAAAAATGAATGGCATGACTACGGTGAATACATTTATCCATTATCCATCTCACGAGGGTTATGCACTTTCCAAGTGCTTTTCATTATAATTATAGGTGTAGTAACTACCAAAACATCCCTTGTGGTAGAGCAGTGGAAATGGATGAGTGAGCAAGGAGAACGAGAGGTAACTGGTAGCATGGTTAAGTGGAAGTACAACATTGCCATGGTTAACAATATTCAGAGTGACACTAGTGAAACTGAAGATGGGAATGAAAATGATTGTTAAAAGTTTATGCCTGACATTAATTTTGTGATACAACAGTGAGTGATGTTTAAGATGCTTTCCTTCACATTCTTCATGTGAAACATACCATTGTTTGCCACCTGCATGGTATTCATTTTTGCCTATATCTGTATTACTTTCTTATACATCTACCAGACAGGATGAGGCTCATCTACATTTGTGGAACAGCTCGTCTATATTTGTGGAACTCTGTCCTTGATACATGCTATGTCCCCTAGTGTGAAACACGTTTTTGGAGGTCCCAGAAGTGGAGAACGTGATCCTAGTGTATTTGTTATGTATGCTTTTCTCATTGCGTGCATGCGTTAAATGATTGTTTTTGATTACATTTTCACCACTCGTAACTCCACTACAACTTAGCGGAACCAGTTAACTTTGCTGTATGTTATAACTACCAGCATGCCTGACCTGTAGCGCTCGAACTGTGAGAATTGGCTCAGGCAAACCAAAATGAGATAGCTTCTGCGTGGGGTACTGCGAGCGCTGGCCAGCAAATAGTGTGTGGATGCGGCGTCATCGTGGGGCGCTTGAGTAACGAACAGTGTTGTACTACACACAGGTAGAACGCAAAAGGGCTGCTCTACTTGCTAGTACCTGCTCAAGTCGCCAGGTCGAGTCGCTGCCGAGATATAACGAGGAAAAGAAGCAGGATGTAAGTGATGAGAAAATTGCGCAATGGAATGAAAGCACGTATTGACTTCCTGTATCTGCAATATTTGGACCGCTGGCCTATCGGCTGTTAAATGTACCCGAGTACACGTACATGCGGATGTATATAGCGACGGCATGGAGCAGAAGCGCTAGAGTTGGTTATGCCGAGGCTTAGTAGCGACTAGCCTCATACCCAGGCGTTCCGAGGGTGAGTCCGTTATTAGAAATACGAAGTACAATAGTACAATAGCTAGTGACGTACTTCAGTGCAATATAGTCAATAAATATAAGGAATGGACAAGACAGAACAAGGACAGGGAACTAAAGCCAAACATGTAATGCGCGTTTAAAAGACAACAATGATGCAGATCCAGAGATGCATGGTGAGAGACTGTTACACAGAAGGATGGAATGAGGAACAAAAGAAAACATGAAATAATTGGTAGAGCAATGTACAGGCTGGAGGCACAGTGGAGTATTGGTTTTAGTGCTGACACTGGAATTGCGATCAAAGATACCTGATGGGAAGTACATTGAGTCATTAAGTATGGCATAAACAACACATAGCTTCATAATGTGCCTCCTAGATTGCAAATTTGCAATGTAGGCAAGTTAAGCTCCCTCAACATGGTAGTGTATGATAAGTTCCACTTCTTCAGGCAGATTTTTGCAGCCAGCTTTGGAGTTTTTTCCAAGTGTTCAATTGAGCCCTTTGTGAAGGGGTCCCATACAATGCAACAGTACTGGGCATATTAATGATACATATAGTTTCCGGAGAACTGTAGTGTTGCAGTGTTTGTAAAACTTGCGGTAGAGAAAACCCAGTTTTTGTCTTGTTTTGGAGACCACAGAATGAATATGTGCAGCTCAATTTAGGTTGTGAGTGATAAGTACACCCAAGTACTTCACTTCAAAGACACGATTTAGTTTAGTTACATTAACAAACAGGTCGACTGCATGACATTCAGGGTTCTTAGATCGTTTGGAGATATAAACATCCACTGACACTTATCTTTAATAAATTTCAGATGGTTACTACTGGACCAGTTTCCAATTAAGTCAATGTCCCTTTGTACAATTGCAAAGTCCTCACTGCTGCAAATAGGCCTGGAATAACAGATGTCATCTGCATAGAGTGCAAGAGTGGAATCCTTCGATAGTGGGAGATCACAAATATCATCAATGAAAAAGATGAACAACAGCGGACCAAGTATTGACCCTTGAGGCACACCCAATAGAACAGGAAGTAACCTGGATATTGCCTCTCCGATAGCAACTTGCTGAAATCTACCAGTTAAGCAGTCCTGGAGCCACTGGAACAACAGAGGAGGTAAATCTAGCTTAGAAAGTTTCTGAAGCAGTGCCCTATCGAAGGCCTTTCTTAAGTCAAAAAAGACTGCACATATATCCACACCAGTATGCAACTTTGCATTCCAGCAATGTGTAATGTAAGCTAGAGCAGTGCTAGTGGATTTCCCTGAGCAGAACCCCCACTGGTTTGGAGAGAGTGGGCACTGGTTGTGCATGAAGTCACGCAGAATATTAAAGATATGTCGTTCTAAAATCTTGCTGACAATGGGTAGAAGCGTAATTGGATGATAGTTGGACGGCAGCTGAAGATGGCGTATAGGAATAACTTTTCCAACTTTCCACTCCGATGGAATTTTTCCCATTGCAAGAAAATGTTAAATAGCAGCATTAGTGCTGGCCCAATACACTGGGCAACCAACTGTAACATTTCAACAGTAGTTATTCCAGGTGACGTTTGGGCTTCAGGGAAGAAATCAGGCACACAACTTCCTCTTCAGAGATGTCAATTAATGATATATCTGAGGTGGAGTCACTCAGATGTTGAGATGGAGAATGTTGAAGAGAAGAATCTGATTTGTTAAGGCTCTCACCAAAGAAAATGTTCAGTACTTCAGCTTTCTCAGCGTCTTCCGACACCAACGTATTATCAGAAACCAGTGTAGGAATATGACTTGAAACAGTGTTCGAAGAGTTCACTATTTTCCAAAACTTCTGAGGATCATTTGCCATTCTGGAGAGGTTACAGAAAAAAACAGCTCAGGATGACCTAATGAGTTTGACCACTCGATTTCTCATCTCTTTATACTTCTTCCAAGCAGATACACTCTGCGATATCTTGAACTTACAATACAAGTGATCTCTTCTTTTAATAACACACATAATATTTTTGTTAATCCAAAGCAAATAACGCCGGCATTGCTGTTTAGCTCATGGAACACACTGTTGCATTATGTCTAAAAAGATCCTTTTCCAGTTTTGCCATGACTCATTTACATTACTCGTCAAGATTATTTTCCAGTCAGTGTTCCTTATCAATGCACATGCCCTTTCTACATTGGCTTCAGTGTACCTCCATAGAAGTTTTTCGTAATGAAATTTGTTCCTTCGCATACAGCCACTTTTCAAGGTGACAACAAGAGACTTATGATCAGAGGTTCCAAGTGGAGGTCTTGTTTCACAAGAAATAAGATTTTCTATACATGACATGAAGCACAAGTCAATTGTAGTCTCTCGTCCAGAGGGAGAAATATGTGTTGTTGTGGTGACCACTTGGCTGAGACTCAATGTTGCCATGAAATTGTTCAGACATGTATTAATTCCTCTTGAAGTATCAACATTAAAGTCACTAATAAGGATGAAATTAGTCAACAGGTTAGGCTGAAGTGCAAAAATAGAATCTGTGAGAGTATCAAAAATATAATTTGGAGAATTGGGTGGTCGATAGAAACATCCAACTGTTGTTTTGACTGTACCTTTCAAAACATTCACAAATATACATTCCAGATCTGCATGAACTTCTTCTGACATATTCATTGTGGCAAGATGCTGACCTGTATATACACATACACCTCCACCATCCTGTTACAATCTTTTCTATGACAGTTATAACCCATAATTGTTATTTCATTGTCAAATATGCCTTGTGATAGCCATGATTCAACAATACATAGATTACTATACACTAAAACTTGTAGTTCTTCAATCTAGGTAACAAACTTCGAGCATTTGAATACATAATTGTCAGTGTCTCATGATTAGATAATTGTGTTGAGTGTGAATGATCACCCACCACGGTACGGCCAGATGCCCTCAGTCCATGACCAAAAAAGGAGACGGGAAGCGCTGATCAGAAACATTCCCACTTGCTTCACTGTTACTAGTGCTTTGTTCATTACTATCTGATGGCAAAGCCATCATGAACGGCAGCGCTTGGTATCAAAGGCTTTTGCCGTAGCCCACACTAGTCTCATCAGTTAGACTCTCTAAGAGAAAGAAAGTGGAAGAAAAAGTGGACTCTTGCGGGACTCGAACCCACAACTCTCAGCTTTCTATACATGCTGACGCTCTTCCGACTTCTGACAGCAGGCAAAGTTGATACCATATCCTGACAACAGTCTCTGCTGGTCTGCAATGAAGCTTCCTGCTGCCCCAACAGACAGGATGGTTATTAAAGTCTAGGGCAACCAACCTAGCCTAGCCTAGTTAGTCTGAGGGGCAGTGGCTGAAGCAGGAGACCCATTAAGGGTCTGTTTTTTTTTTAAGTATAGACACATGATAACCCCTGGTTGGTGTATGAGGGGGGAAAACAAACATGACAAACAAACAGCCTGCCTGCTGGCTGGGCTCTTTAGCTCTGACTCAGTCGGTAGAATGTCAGCAGGAGTCCACTTTTTCTTCCACTTTCTTTCCATCACTCAGATGATACGGCAGTGAGTTTTTCCTCCCTCATACATAACCAGGCTAGGCTGGGCTGGGTTTGGCTGCCCCAGACTTTATTAACCACTTTGTCGATTGAGGGGTTATCATGTGTCTCACTAACATGTCATAGGGCATTCGTGTTGCTGAGTCAGGCCTGGTGTACTTGTAGTAACCAGAGGAGGTTGGAAGCGGTCACATGATTGCCCAAGCCATGTACATTATGCCAATTGAGAAGAGTTTGACATTATTTCAGGGTGATGAAAGGGAAGCAGACTGTACCATACTACGAAAAATGCTTGCGCCATGATTGAATGTGACACTTGTATGGAACGGTTTCATGTATCTTGTGTAGGTCTTCGCAAGAGGTTTTGTCGTTTTTGTGAAAGTAATATTTATACAGTCTTGTCATGAACTGTGAAATTTGCAAGGATACAGTGTAAAGGTATGATGCGACGAAGCACTTGTAGAGTCCGTAGTAGCTACATGTCCTGCCGAAGCACTTGTAGAGTCCGTAGTAGATACGTGCCAGGAGTGCCTAACTGCCACCAGCGTGGCTATCATATGCGTACGGACGGGACAGGATGTCTCGGATTCACCCCGTCCCGTCCTGGGTTTTAGTAACAACCGTGCTGTGTATAAACACGTTCCTGACTGACTGTACGGCGGTAACCTCCTCTCTTGAAGAGAGAATATAACAGAAACATCGTGAGTGAGGAATAGACATAGATTAGAGTTTTCTGATAGTTGCACTGTGTTAGCTATAGTGTTCTTCCTGTCCAACGGCTGACGCTGGTGTGCTCAGTCCTCAGTCAGTGGACTTATCACGCACGTTTTTGAATCCAGCTGGGTGCTTCCATCTGCTTCCATGAGAGAAGCTGTTCCTGAACGTAGGTGCCAGGCCTGAAATTCGATCTTTGGCCAAAGGGTCGTGTCAGAATGGAATCTATCACTAGCGCTATATGGTTCAACATTAAGAGACAGGCCAACAGTTTCCAGCTTTTCATAGTATCTCTTCCTGGCCTGGTAGTCCAATGGGTTGACATAACCATTACTCATGGTGCTGCCACTGACAAGGCGATACACTAGTACTAGCTGACTAGCACTCCATGCACTTTTTGCCAACCAGCAGGTTTTGTGCACAGTTTTAAGCCATTGCAGTGGAACCTCCCTAGAGTGGTCACCTATGGGCCATAAATTTGTAGCTGTAATAGAGAGGTGGCTGTTTAATAGAGGTGTAAATATTGGGCATTATATCCCAAGTGACCTGAGTAGGTGGCTGTAATAATGAGGTGGCTGTTTTACAGAGTGAACACTATACAGAGGTTTCATTGTACTGAGGTAATGGCCCTGCCCACACAATAGGGGTAATGGTATCACTAAGTGAACAGCACTCTACCAACTAGAACATACACTATGGAGACTGCCCATTTCTTAAACTAAGCTGAGCTGAGACAGGAGAAATCAACAGTAAGGATACGTTTGTATGTATGTCCCATGCTTATACAGCCCACAGTAAGGCTACGTTTATGTGTACATAGCAAAAAAAAGCGTGATCTTAACCTTGCTATGGTCATCTCAGTTGCGTAATTGGCGAGTTACGGCACAACGCACGACAGAGCTTCAGCAATGTAAACAGGTAGCGCCTAGGGCCAGTGTAGAAGATATATAGCGACGATACCTGCCTGACACGCATAGCTACAGGAGCGCTTTCACAAACCTACCAACTCGGCTGGTATATATGCTAAATATGCTCATTGACGGTATAGTAATAATGAAGGCATAGACTTAAAATGGAACCTTAGCCACACCTATCCCAAATGCACTTTTTGGTCAGAATCATTTCATTATTAATAGAATTGTCTTTTACAGTGCTATATGACCAAATAATAACCTTACAATGATGAAGAACACTACAATAAACTATTATTGTCTACTGTTCCTGCAAGAATTCTGGCCACCTAGTACGGCATACAAACTTAGTGTACATAGACTTTAAATCTTCCATTTTCTTTGAAGCTTTACTCACTTGTAGCTTTGTATGAGCTACTCTCTTTGGGAATAGCATCTAGGTCTGAGCTAACTCCCTGTGCTATTTTCATTTTTGAGCTTTCAAAACTTCCTGTATAACACAGCTTTCTTACATGCATGATGACCTCATCAGTGAGGATGTGTTTTATGATCACAAAATCGTGGAGTGTGCGGATTCCTGCATTGTGTCAGTTTTAGCAGAGTTTGAGACTTTTCCAGCTAATCTGTGTCATTCGTGAGGATATTTGACATTGACAACATCACCTGAAGCTTTCCTCTTCCACCATGTACTAAAGGCTTATCACATCCACTTGGCATGACAACAAACTCTCCTAATCGCTTTTCTTCGACTTCAGCTTTCGTTAAATGTGTGATTGGCTCTTGTGAAGCAGACTGCTCCATCTTATGCTGTCGGGCAAGACACTGCTTGGAAATACCAAAAGCTGCACGTATACATTTGGCACAATAAAGAAAATTTCCCATGGAGTCAAAAACATTTGAACGTAGCCAGTCATTCTGAGTTTTCACATCTCTATAATGATCCATGTCTGCTCTTCTTGGTACAGGATTTATCCTCTTCACCATCTTTAGACTAGATCCTTGCTTTTTTATGGACTTAAAAGTATCAACACACCTTGATAGAACCGGATGGCACTTCGTGCATATGCCGTCCAAATTAGTGCCCACCTCTGAACTTTCGCCTTCAGTGCTGCTCTTATTGAGAGACTCGTTGACACTCCTGCTAAGTCTGTATGGTCCTCTTGATTTACCAGCCTTGTAGATCTCCCTAGATCTCTCCCTCCGGGCTTCCCTTGTTGTGGGTCTTGTGGCCCGGATAGCCATGATGTTCGAGTAGACTCTCTGCTTTTAACACACAAAGACTCACTAGCTTACATTGTTGCACTCTATTTCCTGTCTAGGACTCACGAAACCAACAAATAAGTTGGTATAAAATCAGTTTTGCGCAGTGCTGAAAGTCTCTTAATACATTCAGCTAGCAATAACGAGGTAGGCGTGGCCACATCTGGTTGCTATGGCAACTAATTAGTACATGCAAAAACTTTTGAACGTAAATGGAATGCGCTGATGCCCAAAGAATGGCAGACATTGCAGAGGGTAAATCCCTGCAAACATTCCACTTTGGAGGCTCATTACTCAAAAGTACAAAGTGTGGCTAAGGTTCCATTTTAAGGCAGGACGACCCTAAGACATGATTTTGCCTGATTTATGTTTTATTGTATTCTCCTAATGATGCCTGTTAGCGATATAACGTAGTTTTGCGTGATATGTCGGTTCATAGAATTATAAAATTTACGCAATATGCATATCGCTAATTATTGAAAAAAATTGGCCAATAACGGCTAATGCTGCAGAGACGAAACTTCGGTGGATGATTACTAAGCATGTTGGCTATCTACGTTTGCTTTAAAAATCCGTGCTAAATCTTTCTTTCTAGACATATAATCGTTTTCTTCGTGCTGCAGAATTTAGAAAAACGGTAGCAAATTCTGCCGTAAAGTAGCAAGCCAAGCCTCGAGCAACCCATTGCGCATAAACTAGTTCACTCCCCTTTGGCGAGCATCCACCTCTTCACCGGTTGGCGCCACATAGCGCCGCACGTCCAACGGTAGAGGGAAAATATGAATTTTTCCCAGCGAATTTGCAACCGCGCCAAAGAATTGCTGTCGTTTTAGCGTTGGTAATTGTAGGGGGAAAGCGACGGTAGAGTAATTGACGAAGAACGCAATCATGACTCGCCCTCCCTTAAGTCTATGCCTTCACAATTGTTTATGTGTGGGATTTAAGTCGCATGATTTCGTCGCCGCTTCCAACTTCCTGTGTAGTAGCTGCCGTTTTAGAACAAACAACGCAAGCGCAGTAATGAAAATTACGTAGTAAGCAAGTCAAGTACTAGTACTGTACTATACTGGCCCATCGAGGGTCACGTGATATCGCGCAATGCTGCGCAATGCGCAGTATACGCTGGTGTGTTAAATTTATTTTTCTAAGCCTTGAGGCTGTTCTAGTTGTTTTCCAATTTAGATTTTTCTAAGCTTAGAGGCTACTGTATGTCAAAGTTATTTTCTAAGCCTAGAGGCTGTGGTGTGTTAAATTGCTCTGAGCTATTTTTCTAAGTCTTGAGGCTGTTTTTGTTGTTCATGTCTGTGTCTGTGTATATGTGAGTTCAAGACAGCACTTAATTGGAGAGTTGGCGCCATAAAAGATCTTCAACCCACCACCCCAGTTCTCAAGGCTGGGCATCCAGGTGTGTTGTGCTCATTGTGTTACATGTATACGTATAGGGGGTTATGGCCTTAATTCACCTTTCTTTTAACTTTCTTTGACTCTTTCTATATAGCTGGTGTGCTATGCACATGTTATTTCATGTACTAAATAAGGATGGCTAAGAGTATCGAAAGAGAGGTAAACATGGCAGGGTCCAGCCTACTCCTAAGGGCTGCTAGCATGCATGCTAAGAGTGTAGCATCGAGTTCTTGCTTACTGTCACCACACCTTGGTTCTACTCTCACGCTGGACGCCTTTTTCACCTGGTCAGTGATTATTCAACTGTCACTGTAACTGGATCTCTGTTCAAGAGACTTAGTGTATTCATTTCACTGCATAAGGTCAATTGTATTCCTCTTCGTCTTCACAACATTCCTTCCCTTGAATTACAGCACCACAGTGACGTAAGGGTTGGACCTGTAATTTCGGGTGCGGCTTTTTCTCTGCACCTAGCGAGAACGGCCTCGCGAAGCCACGCCTATTAATTTTAGGCTGGCGTTGTCGCTGATTCGAGAGAGGTTTGAGCAGCGTCTTTCTATTGTACAAAAACGTTAATGTAGCGGGTATGAGTTAGCCAGTTAGATACATGTAGTGAAGTAGTCACTCTAGCTCAGGACTTTGTGGAGGGGCTCAGCCCCCCAACTTCAAAATGGCGTGATGGTGGTCAAGCTCCTTCCGGTTAAGCCCCTTTCTACTCTGTTCCTAATGGGTAGCAGTGGCTGTTATGATTTGTTCGAGGGATTCTGAAAGAAGCTTGCAAGAACAGAATACATTTTAGTGAACTATTACCAGGAAAAAGGATACAAACAAGTATTAAAAACATTTTTTAATGTTGAAAGATGTAGGGAGGCTGTGCCAAAAACCACAGAAACTAGGTGTAGGGATGTGCAGGCAAGACATGTTATACAAAGACTACACAAGTAACCCCATCCCTACATTTTTTGCTTCAAACTGTTGTTCTCAATACCTAATGGCATGCATAGCCAGCAAAATCATATCAGGTATAAAAAATGATGTAGGGATGGGGTTACTTGTGTAGTCTTTGTATAACATGTCTTGCCTGCATACTGCCATCCCTACACCTAGTTTCTGTGGTTTTTGGCACAGCCGTCCCTACATCTTTCAAACATGTTTCTAGAATTTAGTTCAATGATCAGCACACAACTTGCAGCACAACATACTACTTATCCAAAAACTGTGGTATTTTGTCAAACATATAATATGATTTCTCACAACTCAATTAAAATGAAGTTGAACAACATACCACTACTAGTGTGGTGACAACTTCAACCCAAAGAATATGACATCAGAATAACTACAGACGTGAAATGTAGTGAAAATGTAAGGCAAATAGAGTCCATGCAAAAATGAAATAGACTAAACCAAGAGTACTCGCATTTGCAGTGACCGTTTAATAGTCAAAGATATGAACACACTGTGTATAATGCTTTTTAAAAAGTTCAAAGCATCTAGTTGCTTTCGTGCTATTAGCTGTGTGTATGTGTGTACAGACTTAATGAAGTACTGTATACACCCAAAATTGGACACGCTCGACAGCAGGCCACAAAGCTAATCTGACTTGCTGTAAGTATTATCAAAGTCTTCTAGTCTCACTAAGTGTAGCTGTTCTACATACTGAGCTCTTGCAAGGCCTGGCCATGACACTGTAGCTACAGTCCATAATGGATGCTTACAGTTACATGTACATTGTATGTCATGCTTAATGAACTAAAACCTGTCATTTAGTTTCTCAATCCTCCCACACTTCTTAAGATGAATTTCCTGCATATTTGCACAGTGTCCACTGTTGAACAAATGTGCAACTGAGAAAACCATGGTTAAAATAACCATGGAATTTTTGCAGTGGGCGTGTATGTCTTGTGCTTATACATGGCCCACAGCAAGGCTGTGTTCGTGTATATGTACCCTGCTTATGTAGAGAGATCACTTTCTACCATTGTTCCTTCCTTCTGTACTACAGCTGCAGGTGTGTCTCCTCACCAAACTATGAAAGTGGGTGATTTCAGAGTGGCAATAGTAGTAGCGGCAGTGGTGGTGAGTATCTTAGTATCTGTGTTGTACAGCACACTAGGAGATGTCAATGGCATTACTTCAATGAAAAGAGTAGACAGTAAGGAAGACAAGATTTCAAACACAAGTATGACATCAGCTAATGTGGAGAAACAATTTAGATTTCCTATAGAGGACAAAAATTCACAACTTAACAGACACAAGAATCCATTGCAACATCCAAATATTCTGTACTTATTGGCTGATGACCTGGGCTATGGTGACGTGGAGTATAATGGAGGAAAGGCTAAGACACCAAATCTCAACCAAATGGCCCGAGGACCAAACAGTGTCCTCCTAACGAGGTTTTATTCAGGAGGTCCCGTTTGCTCACCAACCAGAGGCACTCTGTTGACAGGACGTAACCACAATCGGTACTGTATCTGGCACGCAGATCTGGGTGTTCCATGTAATGATGGCGAATGCCCCTGTTCTATGCCCCTACCTACCTCTGAAGTAACACTGCCTGAACTTCTGAAGAACGAAGGCTACAAAACTGCCATATTTGGGAAATGGCATGTTGGTGATTTGAAAGTTATTGAAGGGGGTAACAAGAAGTGGCCTGTGTCCCATCCTGGCATGCATGGTTTTGACCAGTGGTTAGTAACTGAAAGAGACACATCCTCAGTGGCACCAAACTGCCGATGCTCTGAACACTTTAATTGCACTGTTGAGAAGAGATGGTACCAACACAAAACCTGCAGAGATTATCACTACATGGATATGGAGTCAAAAACATTGCAGGCCTACAATGACTTCATAGCTGGAGATTCAGATTTCATTGTGGATAGGTTTGAGAAATTCCTCCAAAAATCACAATTTGATGAAAAGCCTATTTTTGTCGTACTTGCATTTCATGACGTGCATCGTGTGTACTATGCTCTTGATCCCTACTACACTATGTACAGAAAACAAGGTTACTCAGAAGATGTTACCCATTACTATGGAGCTATATCGCAACTGGACCAAGCAATAGGGAGAGTCAGAGGTTTACTGGAAACATATGGCATTAAGAACAACACATTTGTGTGGTTCTCAAGTGACAATGGCCCACAGAAAGGCACTCCAGGCTCTACAGCTGGTTTGAGAGGAGAGAAAGGGACAGTGTTTGAAGGTGGTATTCGAGTCCCTGCAATATTAGAATGGCCAGCAGTGATTAAAGCCAATCGAAAGTCCAATTATCCTGTGGTGACAAATGACCTGCTACCAACTGTGTGTGATATCCTTGGCATTGATCCTCCTCAAGATCGACCAATAGACGGTGTTTCTATCCTACCATTTCTCAAAGGAGATGTCAATCATCGCAATAGTTCAATTGCTTTTGCCTTTCACATTAAAAAGGGAGATTTAAACTCATCTTTCTATGGTGCAGTATTACGAGACTCACAAAAACTTGTTGTTGAGTACAATAAAGGAAACATACAGAGTGTCAATCTTTATGATGTGGTAGCCGATCCTAAAGAAACAACTGATATATCTGACCAGCACACTGACCTTGTACCAGTGTTGAAACAAGAGCTACAAGACTTTCTTCAGTCAGTAAACAAAAGTGCTACAGACATAGGTTGCATATCCACACATGATAGAAGGCCATCAGAGATGTTTAGTGGTAAATGTGGTTGTCCTGGAAGTTCAATCTAAAGCCTGCACTATACATCATTTTTACAGTACAGTAAATTCTGATTTATGTTGCCCACTATCACCAGTATGCATTCACATGACTTATTGTGTAATGCACTGCCACATGTACATGTATGTAAGTAACTGGCATGGCAGAGCAGAGAGCCCTTATTACAAGTTGTGGAGTGCTAAGGGGATCCCACCTGGACCAACTTAGAATTTCCCCATACAGACCTGGGAACCTAGCAAAGGCTGGTTTTGTCACTGATTTCTTTGCAATGTTGCACTTACCACTCCTGATGTACACTGAACACTGAACATCATACATGTCTATAGCTCATTGAGCTATATACGTGCTACAGCGTACATACAAGTGACTTTGTATACCAGCGTCTAGAACCGTTCCACTCAACAGGCATTTGAGATGTCACATGAGCGGAACACTAGCACTACCATTCTAGAGGCTGGTATACAAACAGTCACTTATATGTGAGCTGCAGCACGTATATAGCTCTGAATGAAGTGTAGAGCCTTTGTATAAGAGTCCTGCAAGAAAGCATGATGTTCCGGCAGTGTTTGCTAGAGTTTGTCTACATACATGTATCAGAGAGTCGGCAGACTCTCTATGTAGGGATGGCGCCGACACTCCCATAGTGCGCGTACATTGGAAAGCCTTCTTAGCTCTCGAACACTCGCGTTTTAAGCCTTTCTCGGCACGCGAATGGCCTATTCAACCGATTCTCTACCCAACGATACCCCACAAGTAGTTAGAATGCATTCCTTGACTTACTGCCAGATAATGGACGAAAGGTAATTTTGTTTTTCTTTCTTATTCTTCTTCTTCTTCTTCTTCTTACGAGATATCTTTCAAACGACTTTACTCAAAACTGGCTGAAGTAATCACCATAGTTCTTTCACAGATCCACTGTAATCACTACGAAGTATGATCTGCGCTAACAAAATGTTAGTATCTTCTCTACTATGGGCAGAATCTAGAGCCCCAGACAACTTTGCCATATTTGGAAGCCATTTTCTAATAATTATTGTCACGTGGCGCAAATTGTAAGCATGTGAGGGGGGCCTCGCGAAGCCACGCCTATTAATTTCTCGATGGCTTGACATAGCAAAGGCTACTCGATCTTTTGTCACTGAAAACAGCGCGTTCTTACTTCGCCGTACAATTGTACAACGAACTTCAATGTAACTGGTATGAGTTAGCTAGTCAGATACACTGAGGAAACTACTCTAGCTCAGGACTTTTTAGAGGGGCTCAGCCTCCCAACTTCGTAAGTGACTGATCATGAGGTTTAAGGCCCACCCGTATCTCCGCCGCTGACTAGTAGCAATGGCTGCTCTGATCACCTATATGTTTGTTGGATGAAACTTGCAATAATATTTTGTGTACTATTATACAAGAAAAAGTACACAAACAAGTATGAAAAACATTTTCCAAAAATGTAGAGGGATGTAGGGATGGCAGTGCCAAAACGGCAGAAACTAGGTGTAGAGATGGCAGTGTACAGGAAAGACAGGTTATAAAAAGACTACACAAGCAACCCCATCCCTACATCTTTCTTTTTCTCACCACATGGCATTGATGTTCCCAGAATTTTCATAGCTAAACTCACAGAACAATTTCAAGTAAAAAGAAAGATGTAGGGATGGGGTTGCTTGTGTAGTCTTTTTATAACCTGTCTTTCCTGTACACTGCCATCTCTACACCTAGTTTCCGCCGTTTTCGGCACTGCCATCCCTACATCCCTCTACATTTTTGGAAAATGTTTTCCATACTTGTACATATATGTATATACACATAGCTAATCAGAGAGTCGGTAGACTCTCTATGTAGGGATGGCGCCGGTCCACCCATAGTGTGCGTACATTGGAAAGCCGTCTTAACTCGCGAACGCTCGTGTTCTAAGCCTTTCTGGACACCTAGCTATCCTATTCCGACGTTTCTCTACCCAATGATACCCCCAGATAGCTAAAAAGCATCCCTAGACTTACTGCCAGGAAACGGGCGAAGTGGTGATTTCTTTTTCTTTCTGATTCTTTTTCTTCTTCTTCTTCTTCTTCTTCTTCTTCTTCTTCTTCTTAAGAGATTTCTTTCAAACGACCTTTCTCGAAACTGGCAGAAGTAATCACCGTAGTTCTTTACAGATCAACTGTAATCACTACCGCGTATGATCTACCTTAATCGCATCTTAGCATCTTCTCAAATAAGCAGAAACTAGACGCACTGGACAACATGCCCATATTTGGAAGCCATTTTCTAATAATTGTCATGTGACACAGATTGCAAGCACGTGAGGCCTGGCCTCGCGCGCCGCGTGCAATCACACGAAGCCACGCCCTAGTAATGCAAAGCCTAGCGGCCGAGTGGCCTGTGTTCACTCTTGTTTCAGAGTCGGTAAACTGTTCGTGTAGGAATGGCAGCGACGTACCAATTTCGCGTGTACATACAAAAAATGTTCTTTATAACTAGCGGACGCTCGTGTTAGGCTTTTCAAGCCCCTTTGAGCGCTAAGCGGCGTTATGCATCTCTCTACTAAACGATACGGCGCCCCCAAGAATCAAAGTTGCATCACTGAGCTTCACTTCCGAGTATGATCCCAAGAAACATACTTAGCCTTGCAAGCCAGCCGTATTTTTCCGTGCGCGGAGGAAGGTGTTGGTACTTAACTTAGAGAAGGACAACCTCCTGTATGGTACTGTAGTACAGAAAAAAATGCATGCAAACAAGTAAGAAAAACATTTTCCAAAAATGTAGAGGGATGTAGGAATGGCAGTGCCAAAAACCACACAAACTAGATATATGGATGGCAGTGTGCAGAGGACTACACAAGTAACCCCGACCCCATCCCTACATCTTTTTTTGAATAGAATGTGTATCTAAACTTTGCTGTGAGATTACTGGAAACATCTTTGTGCAGAAAACAAAGATGAAAAAAAGCTGTAGGGATGGGGTTACTTGTGTAGTCCTCTGCACACTGCCATCCATATATCTAGTTTGTGTGGTTTTTGGCACTGCCATCCCTACATCCCTCTACATTTTTGAAAAATGTTTTTCTTACTTGTATAATTCAGTTTGTCAAGCATACCCATGTAAGTACTTCTACTGCATTCTCTGTGCGCAGGAAGCTCTTAGCTATAATCACACCTACAGTAGTAGGTGTATATAGGAATTGGCCAGGGTCCTCAGCATCAAACCTGTACATTTGAAATTTGCAATTTTCACTTTCACTATGGCAGCAATCTGACTTCTAGTGGTATCCAAGTTAAGAGCATGCAAAATGTTAACTGTACCTTAAAAATTGTGGGAAAATGCTATATAAGGTGTGTTTTATATGCAAAATTGCATTTCACAAATTGTCCATCTTCTTCTTCTTCTTCTTCTTCTTCTTCTTCTCCTTCCGGTTGAAGAAACAAAACTCAAAAACCGTAGTACCATTAATCATGATATTGCACATGCAGGTACATGGCATTGGTGGCTAGTGCATAAATATTTTCGTTAACCACTTTACTTCTTGTGATACTGATGATTATCTCTCTCTTCCTGTACACTATGATGCTACAATATAATGCACAGTAACTGAAAAAGTACAGTGCCATTAACAATGAGTTTGGTGCACTAGAACTAACTCCTAGTAGTGCATATGAGAGACATTACGTTTATTTGTTAACCCTTTCAGTTTCAGTAATACTGATGATTATCAGTATATACATACAACTGAGCAAACCATGCAACTGAGAAAACCATGGTTAAAATAACCATGGAATTTTTGCAGGGGGCATGTATGTCTTGTGCTTATACACGGCCCACACCAAGGCTGTGTTTGTGTATATGTACCCTGCTTATGTAGAGAGATCACTTCCTACCATTGTTCCTTCCTTCTGTACTACAGCTGCAGGTGTGTCTCCTCACCAAACTATGAAAGTGGGAGATTTCAGAGTGGCAATAGTAGTAGCGGCAATGGTGATGAGTATCTTAGTATCTGTGTTGTACAGTGCACTAGGAGATGTCAATGGTGTTACTTCAATGAAAAGAGTAGACAGTAAGGAAGACAAGATTTCAAACACAAGTATGACATCAGCTAATGTAAAAAAACAATTTAGATTTCCTATAGAGGACAAAAATTCACAACTTAACAGACACAAGAATTCATTGCACCACCCAAATATTCTGTACTTATTAGCTGATGACCTGGGCTATGGTGACGTGGAGTATAATGGAGGAAAGGCTAAGACACCAAATCTCAACCAAATGGCCCGAGGACCAAACAGTGTCCTCCTAACGAGGTTTTATTTGGGAGGTCCTGTTTGCTCACCAACCAGAGGCACTCTGTTGACAGGACGTAACCACAATCGATACTGTATCTGGCACGCAGATCTGGGTAATCCATGTAATGATGGCAAATGCCCCTGTTCTATGCCCCTACCTACCTCTGAAGTAACACTACCTGAACTTCTGAAGAACGAAGGCTACAAAACTGCCATATTTGGGAAATGGCATGTTGGTGATTTGAAAGTTATTGAAGGGGGTAACAAGAAGTGGCCTGTGTCCCATCCTGGCATGCATGGTTTTGACCAGTGGTTAGTAACTCTAAGATACACATCCTCTGTGGCACCAAACTGCCAATGCTCAAAACACTTCAGTTGCACTGTTCAGAAGAGATTCTATGGACAAGACGCCTGCAAAGACTATCACTACATGGATAAAAAGTCAGATAAATTGCAAGCCTACCACGACTCCATAATTGGAGATTCAGATTTTATTTTGGACATGTTTGAGAAATATCTTCAAGAATCGCATTCTAGTGAAAAGCCATTTTTTGTCATACTTGCATTTCATGACGTGCATCGTGTGTACTATGCTCTTGATCCCTACTACACTATGTACAGAAAACAAGGTTACTCAGGAGATGTTACCCATTACTATGGAGCTATATCACAACTGGACCAAGCAATAGGGAGAGTCAGAGGTTTACTGGAAACATATGGCATTAAGAACAACACATTTGTGTGGTTCTCAAGTGACAATGGCCCACAGAAAGGCACTCCAGGCTCTACAGCTGGTTTGAGAGGAGAGAAAGGGACAGTGTTTGAAGGTGGTATTCGAGTACCTGCAATATTAGAATGGCCAGCAGTGATTAAAGCCAATCAAAAGTCCAATTATCCTGTGGTGACAAATGACCTGCTACCGACTGTGTGTGATATCCTTGACATTGATCCTCCTCAAGATCGACCAATAGATGGTGTCTCTATCCTGCCATTTCTCAAAAGAGATGTCAATCATCGCAATAGCTCAATTGCATTTGCCTTTCACATTAAAAAGGGAGATTTAAACTCATCTTTCTATGGTGCAGTATTACGCGATTCACAAAAACTTGTTGTTAAGTACAATAAAGGAAACATACAGAGTGTCAATCTTTACGATGTGGTAGCTAATCCTAAAGAAACAACTGATATATCTGACCAGCACACTGACCTTGTACCAGTGTTGAAACAAGAGCTAAAAGACTTTCTTCAGTCGGTAAACAAAAGTGCTACAGACATAGGTTGCATATCCATACATGATAGAAGGCCATCAAAGGTGGTTGATAGTAAATGTAACTGTCATAGAAAGTTTTAGATATTGTGCCTTTATGCATTGATTGTATACTTTGATGTGAGGTACTTATTATTCAAATGTCCATACCGCCTGCTGCATATGCATATCATACATATAGCTCTCCCTTAACATGATAGGAGGGATGGTTAGTTTTAACCGTGGTATGAATATATATATATATATATATATATATATATATATATATATAAACATTTTCAAAAAATGTAGAGGGATGTAGGGATGGCAGTGCCAAAAACTACAGAAACTAGGTGTAGGGATGGCAGTGGGCAGGCAAGACATGTTATACAAAGACTACACAAGTAACCCCATCCCTACATCTTTTTTTTTATACCTGAAATCATTCTGCAAGTTATGCTACAAGATTACTGGGAAGAGCAATTTTGAGCTAGAAAAAAAAAAAGATGTAGGGATGGGGTTACTTGTGTAGTCTTTGTATAACATGTCTTGCCTGCCCACTGCCATCCCTACACCTAGTTTCTGTAGTTTTTGGCACTGCCATCCCTACATCCCTCTACATTTTTTGAAAATGTTTTTATACTTGTTTGCAACCTTTTTTTGCCCAAGGGTAACATGAAAAATTTTCTTGCCACTGAAGCTTCTTTCAGAGTCGAGCAAACAAATCGGTGATCATAACAGCCGTTGTTACCCGTCAGGAACTGAGGGGGAGGGGCTGGAACACCATCACTTCTGAAGTTGGGGGGCTGAAACCCTCTAAAAATTCCTGAGCTAGAGTAGCTACCTCACCATATCTAACTGGCAAACTCATACCCGCTACATTACTAGTATAGTGAAGTAAGACGCTGCTCGAACACTCCACTTTCAGCGACTACAACGGCCATTGCAACCTAAAATTAATAGGCGTGGCTTCGTGAGGCCCGCCCTCACGTGCTAACCGTTTGCGCCACGTGACGATAACTATTACAAAATGGTTTCCAAATATGGGAAGTTTTCCGAGACTTCTAGTTTCTGCCCATTTGGAAAGGAACTAAGAGGTTTATTAGCGCAGATCGTACTTGGTAGTGATTACAGTGGATCCGTGAAAGAACTACGATGATTACTTCAGCCAGTTTTGAGGTACGTTAGTCTAAAGAAATCTCTTACGAAGAAGAAGAAGAAGAAGAAGAAGAAGAAAAGGAAGAAAGACAAAACGACCTTTGGACAGTTTCCTGGTAGTAAGTCAAGGGATGCTGTTTAGCTACTTGGGGAGGTATTTTTGGGTAGAGAAACGCTGGAATAGAATAGCTAGGGGCACAGAAAGGCTTAGAACGCGAGCGTTCACGAGTTAAGAAGGCTTTCCTACGTACACGAACTATGGGCAGGTCGGCGCCATCCCTACATAGAGAGTCTACCGACTCTCTGATATATCTCAGTTGCAGCTGAATGATGCCATGTCACTCCCACTCTGCAATATACTCTTGAGATGGGATGCATGTGCACAAGGTGTAGGATGTCTCCAGAGTAACTAGAGTGTGTGCTATGGCAGGAGCTTGATATGTGATGGGTAAATAACCCATAATGGGAGGTCGTAACTAGACCAAAGAATTGTCATCTACTCTATGACTCATATGCATAATTTGTAAGAGTTTTACACAAATTTTCTTTACATCTGTTCAGTGCCAGGGGTTGAGAGAACGATACGTGGCTGAATAGCCATAGTCTAAGAATTACTCTGCTGACACAGCTGGTGAAGGAAAGAAAGGAAAGATAAACTTCTGTCCGAGCACCAAACCTGGACCCAGAGACTGGGAGTCCAGTACACTAAGCACCAGGCCATTACCCAGGACAAAAGTTTATCTCCCCATTCTTTCCTAAGTACTACTAGTGGTCATTGTCGAATCTGCCAGCATCACACTGGCAGACCCCCCAAATCTTGTGCTGTCAGAACCACTTTAGGGGACAATCGGAACGCCTCCCTATCAGGGGAGGAGCCGAGATGGGAGGATTTACTGTCCAGATAACATTTGGAAGTCTTAGTTCACCTGGAGATGGTATGGTATGAATTACTCTGCTGACACAGGTGAAGAAGGAAAGAAAGGAAAAAATAACTTCTGTTCGGGCACCGAGCCTGGACCCAGCGATAAGTTCACAACGCACTCAGATCCTGATTACGCAGCCATTTTGGTGAACCGGAAGTTTGAGCATATTGTGCTACTAAAACCCAGGACGTATTATGCTAAGCTTTTCACGCGTACCGAGGCGCGTGCTTCGGCAGGACACGTGGCTACTACAAGTGCTTCATCGCATCATACCTTTACACCTTATATAGGCCTATCCTTGCAAATTTCACGGTTCATGACAAGACTATGTAAATATTACTTTCACAAAAACGACAAAACCACAGTGTGCCTCTTGCGAAGACCTACACAAGATGCACGAAACCATTCCATACAAGTGTCACATTCAATCATGGCGTTGCCATTGTCTGGGAGTCGGTATGAAAAGTAAGCTTACCCCTGTGATTGCGGAGAGATTGCTTTACGAAAATTATCTTTCGCCATTGATCGACTATTATAGTATAACACTTTTCCCGGATTCGTAAAAGCGCGCGGCGGATATCGATCTCGGTTTATTGGTCCCGGATTTTGAGTAGGCGGGACGGGACGCCGGGATGTCCCGGATTCATCCCGTCCCGTCCTGGGTTTTAGTAACAACCGTGCTGTTGTTTGGCGACGTGTCGCACCTTTCCTGACTGGCTGCACGGCGGTAACCTCCTCTCTTAAAGACAGAAACATCGTGAGTGAGAAATAGACATCATGACTAGAGTTTTCTGATGTAGTGTTGTTCCCGTCCAACGGCTGACGCTGCATGGTGTGCTCAATCCTCAGTCAGTGGACTTGTCACGCACGTTTTTGAATTCAGCTCCCCCTTGCTCTACGCAGGGTGTTAGAGTTTCATCCATCAATGTCAGCAAACTTACCTCGTGCGTGTGCCGACAACATACACTGGTAGTCTCGTGAACCAGACCGTCGGAAAATACGGTCTGGCCAAACTCGCCAGGTTTTCGTTTCCGCTTGGAATGTTGTCACCTGTGAATAATTGGCAATAGGAACTTAACACTATACATAAGCAACCTCAAGGAACCATGACTCCAGGAAGACTCCGCCATACACTGGCTACAGCAGCTCTATCTGTTGCTCTAGTCTGTTCTTTTCGGCACACACAAACGTGGATAGACCTACAGCTAATGTCACTGCCGCCGAAAGCGGAGACACGATTAGTTGGTTGGGTGGCATAGTATGGTGAACTTTCCGAAGTACACGTAGCATGACGACGTCTAACAACTGACGATTCTCCCATGTTTTGCGCTGGATGAACAAGCCTAGAAAACTGTGTCCCCGAGTTTGCGGCTCCATCTTGTAATAGGGTAAGGGCTAGGCTAGGGACTACAGCATACGATCATATGGCTGAGGAACGGCTATGGCTAGACTAGGGCTAGACTAGATACTGGTAGTCTCGTAGCTCGATAGCGAGCCATGGAGACTTCTCTACCACCTCAGACACTTGCATACATAATTATATGCCACACTAAGATGTGCATGCTTTGAGGTTTTCGCGGAACGCGCATAGCGCCAATCAATGCAGATCTGAAATCTGATTGGTCACGACAAGATCTTGTCGTGGCCTCGAAAACCTGGCGAGTTTGGCCAGACCGTATTTTCCCTTCTTCCCCTCCCCCTTTCGCTCGCACATGCGCGTTCACGGAATGCGGTCTGGTTCACGAGACTAATACACTGGGCGCTAAATTCCAAATTAACGCGCACCTGGTTGGCAAAAGAGTGGCGCGAAGTGTCAGCGGCATGATGGTTGTTAGCTGCTGCGTTGTCGTATGCAGAAAAATTCAAGTTGGCCATGACATATACATGACACAGTGGCGTAGCCAGGATTTTTGTGAGGGGGCTCAGTTACGTCTTCACATTACGTCATAGGTCCACGGGGGGTCAGAGGTCGTGCGTAAATTTGCTCCAGCGGAGGGCCTGAGGACGACGCTATCCTGAGCCAGGGGTTAAAGATAGCACGAGCAAATGGCCTGGGGATAAGGTAGCCTCGTCCCCCTCGTCCCTAGGCTCTCCTTCGTGTGCGATGTACACCAACAGGGCAGCTTTGTCTTGCGAGCCAGCCATATTTTTTCCCTTGCTCCTCCCACCAGAAAAATACAGCCTGACTACAGGGCAGCTTGTATATTATGTTGAACTTTGCACTATAGTAACTGTAACTGACGCTAACAATTCTTGCAAGGCATGTAACTAATGCTCTAGCATACACAGGTAATAAGTTCATCGAAAGCAGGAATAGTCTAGCACAGCTAGGCTTTCCCCGCTACTCTAGGTCTGACTGAAGTCAGTAAGGGGGGTGCTCGAGCCCCCTAAGCCCCCCCCTGGCTACGCCACTGTGACATAGTTGTATTTTATGTGTTGTAATCAATAATTTTCACCGTTAATATTTATATTCATTGCAACGGCTATGGATGACAGTGAGGAGTGGTTTACAGTGCTTATGATGAAAAAATGATTTCAACTACATAGTTAGCATGTGTCTGAACAACACCACCCTCCTTGTTGGAGTCCAGACATTGACATAATTGCTTTATCTGAACACTGGCTGCATAATTATAATCTAAAGTCAATATTTGATCTGGATATGAATTTGAAATTTTTGGCAATGGCTTCTCCTGAAATTGAAGATAAGTTACGGATAGAGCATGCCTACCAGGGCTTTATCAGAAATACACGTGGTAATATTCATTAACCCCGAGGGCGAAGCCTGAGGGGTTAAGGAATATTACCGTTTCAGATAAAGCCCGCCGTAGGCATGCTCTAGCTAGCCCGGTAGCAGCTTAGGCTACCACGGTATAGCTATCCTGTGTAGCTCAATTCTACCTCTGATCGTGTGATTGCCGTCGAACTGTACGTGAGCTACCATGGTATGTCAAGCTTTTAGCCCGCTAACAGCCTTGACTATCATGGTATAACTGTCCTGTACCCCGACCGTTACCTTTGCGTGTATTTGCTGTCGAGCTGTACACGGTGCACCCTTGTCACGTGGCTACAGGGAAATATCGATATTTCCCTGTGTTCACATGACAAAGAGCGTGTATGAGATATATTGCCCTGGCGGCACCTTTGAACGCCCACGCTAACGGGCTACAATATCTATTGTATCCCCCACCTTGTAAGAGGACATAGTGGAGTTGCCATAGGGTAGTGTAGAAACCTTGACTCTCTCATTTCTGCTGTGCCCCACATACTTTCCTCATGAATGATTGGCATTAAGTTGGATTACAGTGATGGCCCACTGTTTATTATTGTAGTTTATCTTCCTAGCAGGTCTGGTTGTACTGACCCCTTCAAGGAGAGTATGGACCAACTACACTGCAAAAAACTGCTTGGTTAATTTCACCCAATATTTTGTATGAAAGTGCATGCAACTGGAACAACCCACCTGCAGAGTTAATTTAACTGAATATTTTGTGGTTAATACTTAACTTCATTGTTTCTTGTTAGTTTAATATGGCTGAAAAGTTAATTTAACTATATATGCAAAGTGACATTTACCATAAAGCAGAGTTATAGTAAACACTACTGTAACCATGCTATTGTGGTTGTTTTAACTTTGCTGCAGGCTTTCTTTAATCTTTGATGTTATTAACACAACTTCTATGGTTGTGATACATACAAGGTCACCATAGGTTATTCCAACCCAAGGACAGATTAGATAATATTATATTTCAAAAACTGTGGTAACAGGTTATCAGCACGTACAACAAAAGATACCAAACTATATATAATTATAAAACCACAAAATAAGTGTTGCTGAGAGGTTAGGTGCCTCACAGAAGACATGAAGGAGAAATACTGCTTGGCATTGTCCCTATTGAAGGCTGCAATACAGGGAGAGGTTCGCTGTGGCTCCTTTGTTGCTGCCTCCTCCATTGTATATAGTAAACATCTGTAAAAGTAAATATCTTGGTCTAGATGAAAGACCATGCTATTTTTATCCTATACCTCATATTTCTCATATAGATGGATCAAAGTGTCCAAGTTTTTTTCGGCCTTAGCTAAGTAAAGTGCCACCAGAACCTTCACAGCATGAAGAACGTCTTTGTCATTATCTGTAAGAAATGTAGAAAGCAGATGAGAAAGATGCCCATGGAAGTCATCACAGAGAAAAAGATGGCAACATGTTCAGCTATAAGTATATACCTGTCTCGTCACTCTTGTACTTCTCCAGGAGTGTCTGAATGGAGGAACTTCTCTCCAATTCTAACACAGCTGGCATCCAAGTTTCTCTCCAAGGTATTTGCAGTGTTTTGAACAATACCTTTCTGCTGCATGAACAGCTCCATGTCCTGCTCAACCTAATGTCCATGGTAAGGTATATCAGGTATACTGGTAAATATACCTTTCACAATATGAAGAAGCTAACACTTAGTTGTATCCCATACAATTATGTAACTGTGTATGGTTTGGGAAAAAAACACTCACCACTGCTGGCCCTTGAGTGCGGAGAAAAAGCTCCAGCATATGTCGGACATATATCTAAGGAAAGATGAAAAACCAACCAATCAATTTAGTAGTGAATTTACCCCTCCTGCTCATGCGTGCGCGGGGTGGTCATGAAGACAAGTCTAGGGGGGCAAGAGCTGCCGGGCGAACACCCGCCTCCGCTACTCCGCTACCCAGGCGCACCTCTGCCGGCTCCCTAAAAAGGGACAGAAAGCTTACCACTAAAAGCTGTACAGTATTCCTCAGGTATTCCGTTACTCCTGCAGCCAACTGGCAACATCTTCTGGCGACGAATCTTCATGAGGAAGAGTAAATTCAGCCATCTGCCAAAGGTGCACCAAGCAGCTGCAGCATTCACGAGATCCCTTTGAACGCAGCTGTTCACATGCTGGCTGAAACTTAGTGCGCATGCACAGTGTTTGCGGCTACAAGCACTGATGCGTAGACTCCAACTGCGAGACTGTCATCAATACTTGCATTCAAGTCGAACTCAAGTTAAATTTGAACAAGAAAAAAGCTATTGACACCCAACACCTAACAAAACATGGTGTTAGTGAAGAAATTTGTGCCACCCCCGGTGGGTTTCAATCACTACGTCACATCTTTCAGTCAGTTCTCCCTGTGACATCACTAAGAGACCCTTTTGTCTTTCACTCTTGGAGTCTTTCTTTCATCCCTGAATATCTCTATGTAACACTAAAGCACCATCTGGAACTGTAGATAATGTGTGTGATCAGATGTAGTGTGTTTCAAGAATTGTTGTGCAAAATGGTTAATTTCAGTGCTGAAGTACTTAATTTTATCTCCATGGATGAATGTAATTTAACCAAGTTTGGTTACTTTAATATTCATATAGTTAATACAACTTTATTAGGGTTGTAATCACATGATAATAGTTATTACAACTACCCTAGGTTATTTTACCAAATGTAGCCTTAGTTTAACTGCACTTATGTATGTTAAATTCAGTTATTGTTAAATTAACTGCATTTATGTATGTTAAATTCAGTTATTGTTAAATTCAGTTTTATGTACGTTAAACTAACTATGTAGTTTTTGCAGTGTATAGGGAGGTTCCACTGCAATGGCTTAAAACTGTGCACAAAACCTGGTGGTTGGCAAAGAGTGCATGGAGTGCTAGTCGGCTAGTGCTAGTGTATCGCCTTGTCAGTGGCAGTACCATGAGTAATGGTTATGTCAACCCATTGGACTACCAGTCCAGGAAGAGATACTATGAAAAGCTGGAAACTGTTGGCCTGTCTCTTAATGATAAGCCATATAGCACTAGTGATAGATTCCAGAAAACAGATGGAGATGGAAGTGATGATTGATAGTTTAGAAGATTGTTAACATACACAGGGAGAGAATAGCTCCTTGCCTCACACCTTGCTTGATAGGAAATGGTCTTGAATTGTTGTTATTCCATCGCACTGATGCTGATGAGCTGCTGTACCAGTTATTCAGTAGATGCCAGATATATGAGGGAATATTTATTCGGCGAAGTTTCACCATGAGGCCAATATGCCACACTGTATCAAAGGCCTTTTTAGCATCAAGAAAAGCAATGTAAACTTTCTTACTCTTCTTCCATCGAGAAGCAATAGCCTCTTGTAGAACAAAGGCCGTATGCAGACAGCTGTATCCCACACGAAAACCTTCTTGAAGTGGGTTAAGTGAATGGGCTAGCTGGTGAAGGTGAGAGAGTAGAAGCTTCTCAAACACTTTGCTAATTGCAGACAGGAGAGAAATTCCTCTATAGTTTGAAGGAATTGCAGGATCATTATTATGGCTTTTCAGGATTGGTATTACATAGGCATACCTGAAGCACTCTGGGATATATCCAGAAAGGAGGATAGAGTTAAATATAGTGGTAAGGCAAACAGGAACCATTGAACCACCAAAGATGAGATGTTCATTCTCTATTCCATCAGGTCCAGCTGCTTTACGACGCGAAAGGGAGCAAATTGCATCAGTCACTTCATCCAGGACAAACACATCAGAGCACCCACTGGCAGTGGAACAGATGGATTGATATTCATAGACAAGATCTAGCTGAGTTGGAGTGAAATATGTGTCATGTGGAATGCTGAGAGACACAAAGTAGTTAGCCCAACCATCCAGTATAGAGTCCCCTTGAAAGAGAGAGCCATTAACAATAAGTTTTGAAGGAGTAGAAGTTGCACTAGCAGGATTAGTGTAGTTCCTTATAGATTGGAATAGTCGTTGTGGGTCAGAGCATTGTTCATCTAAGGATTCATAAAATTCCGTGTTAAGATCTCTCCTATGCTGACGGAGGCATGCTCTAAACTCTTTCTTTGCTGCTTTATATGCCACACGAGCAGGATGATTCACAGACCAAGGGCGACCAGCAGATACCCATTCCTTATACAGGAGCTTACTCTTCTGTTGTGCTTCCTTTAGGCGATGATTCCACTTGGGAACCTTATGCTTACGGAATTGTTTCTGTGGAATGTTCATGGCACTAGTTCACAAACATTTTCCAAAAGAATGGAGAATATCATCTAACAGGTATGGCTGTAAGAGGACATTTGCTTGTGAAAGAAACTGATGGAAGAGATCAGCAGGGCTAGATTGTAATGGTTCAGTGTACAGCTGCCGAATTTCATCTTTTGAGCATTTATTCCAGTTAGGAACTGGCTGCTGTGTGGCCTGTGTTGTGGAAGAAGTAGGAGTAAAAAGAGAGCATAGAAACTCTGCAGTTACTGGTAGATGGTTTGAGGTATTTAGTGGATGGTCATCAAGCACCTTTGAGGAGCAGAAGTTAGAAAGTATGTATCGGGGACAAATGATGTGGTCAATGGTTGAAAAGGAGGAGTGTGCTTCACTTTCATACGTGTATGTAGAATTAGTAGGGCTGAGGTGCAAATGTGAAGAGGCAAAGTCCCAGGCATTTAGTATGATGAGGAGATGGATCCCTGTTCATTTGGTGGAACACGACATGGGGCCTCCCAAGGCACCCAAATCAGCATTGAAGTCACCTAAGGCTATTACCTTGCAGCCTGGAGGGATTAGCTCAATCGCAGCTCCTGAACAGCACTCACCTGGAACATACACTAGAGACTGCCCTTTTCTTAAACTAAGCTGGTACTGACACAGGAAAAACCACAGTAAGGCTATGTTTGTATGTATGTCCATGCTTATATATACACAGCCCTTAGAAAGGCTACATGTATACATAGCAAAAGAACCATGATGATTTTGATGGTCATCTCAGTTGCAGCTGAATGACATCCTGCCACTCCTGCACTGAGTCTTACTTCTCCAGTGTGTATTTCTCCAGTATGAGACTGCGTGAATGCATTGGTGCAATGTGTAGAGTATCTCTCGAGTATATGTATGTATTGTATTGTGACTGGAACTTGTGATGGGTAAACAACCCATAATGTGTGCTTACTGCTATGTCAAGCTTAGTGGACTAAAGGACACTATCACTAAATGCCCTTAACTTCTAGAAGGATATCCTACCTACACATTTTGCACATTCTTTACACCATCAGTTCAGTACCAGGTGTTAAGAGAACAAATGTGCAACTGAGATAAACATACTTATTGCATTAAAGTGGAAGTCAATGCATGCACTGCAATAATAGAATTGTTGTTTTAACCAGGAGCCCATAAGCGCCGTGAAGCGACGCCAATGGGCTCCTGGTTAAAACAACAATTCTATTAGTATCGCTTTGCAGCGCTTATGGACTCCTGTTTTAACAAAGACCTTTGTTATGGGAGTTGCACATCTACATGTACATGTATGCCTCTCCATAATTCCCTCCCACTTACTACACAATTACAACCTTTCCTTATTGTGTGGCCACAGCATGGCCCAAAACAGCTGTCATGAAACATTTGTAGTATATAAGAGTACTAGAGGTACATATACGCAGTAAATAGCCTCGTGCAGTACGTGTACGTGGGCTCGCACTGACTTTAAGTATAAGTGTTTCCGTTCTCTCCTCCACTGGTATATCACTAGTCACGCACTGGCGTAAAGTGTAAGGGTTCATGTGTGCTTCCAGGCTGGTATCACTCCTTGGCTGGTAGAACCCCTCGGCAAGAAGACCTTGAAGAAGACCTTGATAAAGGTGTTCGGAGACGGCTGCTCATGTACAGAAAGCGTGATTTTTTCCATGTTATCCTTATGCAGGTTACACTATGAGATTACTGCGAACAACACTGGTGCATGGTGAAGAAAAAAGATATAGGGATGGTGTTACTTGTGTAATCTTTGTGTGCCCTGTCTTGCCTGCACACCGCCATCCCTATACCTATTTTCTGTGATTTTTGGCACTGCCATACCTACATTCCTCTACATTTTTGGAAAATGTTTTTCATACTTTAAATTAGATATCAAGCGCATAACGGTAGCCCACCACTTTAAGATTAGCATAGAATTGCATGTCCCGTGCTTGTACACAGCCCATAGCAGGCTGTATTTGCGTATGTGAATGGCTCAAGTTAAAAAGGGACATTATGTTGGTACCCTGTATGTCTTGTGTTTATACACGGCCCACAGCAAGGCCATGTTTGTGTATATGTACCCTGCTTATGTAGAGAGATCACTTCCTACTACTGTTCTCTCCTTCTGTACTACAGCTGCAAGTGTGTCTCCTCACCAAACTATGAAAGTGGGAGATTTCAGAGTGGCAATAGTACTAGCGACAGTTGTGGTGGGTATCTTAGTAATTGTGTTGTACAGCGCACTAGGAGATGTCAATGGCATTACTTTTAGGAGAAGAGTAAAGAAGAAACAATATAGGTTTCCTAACTTTCTTGAGGACAATTTTTCACTACCTAACAGACACAAGAATCCATTGCAACATCCAAATATTCTGTACTTATTAGCTGATGACCTGGGCTATGGTGACGTGGAGTATAATGGAGGAAAAGCTAAGACACCAAATCTCAACCAAATGGCCCGAGGACCAAACAGTGTCCTCCTAACGAGGTTTTATTTGGGAGGTCCTGTTTGCTCACCAACCAGAGGCACTCTGTTGACAGGACGTAACCACAATCGGTACTGTATCTGGCACGCGGATCTGGGTGTTCCATGTAATGATGGCGAATGCCCCTGTTCTATGCCCCTACCTACCTCTGAAGTAACACTGCCTGAACTTCTAAAGAATGAAGGCTACAAAACTGCCATATTTGGGAAATGGCATGTTGGTGATTTGAAAGTTATTGAAGGGGGTAACAAGAAGTGGCCTGTGTCCCATCCTGGCATGCATGGTTTTGACCTGTGGTTAGTAACTGAAAGAGACACATCCTCAGTGGCACCAAACTGCCAATGCTCTGAACGCTTCAGTTGTACTGTTGAGAAGAGATGGTACCAACACAAAACCTGCAGAGATTATCACTACATGGATAAGGAGTCAGAAAAATTGCAAGCCTACCACAACTCCATAATTGGAGATTCAGATTTTATTGTGGACATGTTTGAGAAATATCTTCAAAAATTGCATTCTAGTGAAAAGCTCTTTTTTGTTATACTTGCATTTCATGACGTGCATCGTGTGTACTATGCTCTTGATCCCTACTACACTATGTACAGAAAACAAGGTTACTCAAGAGATGTTACCCATTACTATGGAGCTATATCGCAACTGGACCAAGCAATAGGGAGAGTCAGAGGTTTACTGGAAACATATGGCATTAAGAACAACACATTTGTGTGGTTCTCAAGTGACAATGGCCCACAGAAAGGCACTCCAGGCTCTACAGCTGGTTTGAGAGGAGAGAAAGGGACAGTGTTTGAAGGTGGTATTCGAGTCCCTGCAATATTAGAATGGCCAGCAGTGATTAAAGCCAATCGAAAGTCTGATTATCCTGTGGTGACAAATGACCTGCTACCGACTGTGTGTGATATCCTTGGCATTGATCCTCCTCAAGATTGACCAATAGATGGTGTCTCTATTCTGCCATTTCTCAAGGGAGATGTCAATCATCGCAATAGTTCAATTGCTTTTGCCTTTCACATTAAAAAGGGAGATTTAAACTCATCTTTCTATGGTGCAGTATTACGAGACTCACAAAAACTTGTTGTTAAGTACAATAAAGGAAACATACAGAGTGTCAATCTTTACGATGTGGTAGCTGATCCTAAAGAAACAACTGATATATCTGACCAGCACACTGACCTTGTACCAGTGTTGAAACAAGAGCTAAAAGACTTTCTTCTGTCGGTAAACAAAAGTGCTACAGACATAGGTTGCATATCCATACATGATAGAAGGCCATCAAAGGTGGTTGATAGTAAATGTAACTGTCATAGAAGGTTTTAGATATTGTGCCTTTATGCATTGATTGTATACTTTGATGTGAGGTACTTATTATTCAAATGTTCAGTGTTGAACATACCACCTACTGCATATGCATATGATACGTAGCTCTCCCTTGGCATGATAGGAGAGATGGTTAGTTTTAACCTTGGTATGGATGTATATCTCAGTTGCAGCTGAGTGATGCCACGTCACTCCCACACTGAGTATACTCTTGAGATGGGGTGCATGTGCACAAGGTACTAGGTATAGGATATCCGTCTCCAGAGTAACTAGAGTGTGTGCTATGGCAGGAGTTTGATATGTGATGGGTAAATGACCCATAATGGGAGGTCGTAACTAGACCAAAGAATTGTCATCTACTCTATGACTCATATGCATAACTTGTAAGAATTTCACACAAATATTCTTCACATCTGTTCAGTGCCAGGGGTTGAGAGAATGATACGTGGCTGAATAGCCATAGTCTAAGAATTTGCTGACACAGTTGATGAAGGAAAGAAAGGAAAGGTAAACTTCTGTCCGAGCACCAAACCTGGACCCAGAGACTGGGAGTCCAGTACACTAAGCACCAGGCCATTACCCAGGACAAAAGTTTATCTCCCTATTCTTTCCTAAGTACTACTAGTGGTCATTGTCGAATCTGCCAGCATCACACTGGCAGACCCCCCAAATCTTGTGCTGTCAGAACCCCTTTAGGGGACAACCGGAACGCCTCCCTATCAGGGGAGGAGCCGAGATGAGAGGATTTACTGTCCAGATAATATTTGGAAGTCTTAGTTCACCTGGAGATGGTATGGTACGAATTACTCTGCTGACACAGGTGAAGAAGGAAAGAAAGGAAAGAATAACTTCTGTTTGGGCACCGAGCCTGGACCCAGAGACTGGGAGTCCATTCTTTCCTAAGTACAACCAGTGGTCATTGGCAAATCTGCCAACCTCACACTGGCAGACCCTCAAATCTTGTGCCGTCAGAACCCCTTTAAGTATGTCGACTGGAACACGTCCCCATCAGGAAGGAGCCAGGATGGGAGGATTTACTGTTCTGATATTATTAGGAAGTCTTAGTTCACCTGGAGATAGTATGGTAAGAATTTCTCTGCTGACACAGGTGGGGGGAGCAGCCAGTAATCATCATGTTCATCTATGTGTGGGCGTCAGGTGATTGAAGTAATGAAGCACCATCTGTAGGTGCTTCTACAGCTGATTGCGGAGAGATTGCTTTACGTTTCTTCCATTGATCGACTATTATAGTATAACACTTTTCCCGGATTCGGCCGCCTACTCAAAATCCGGGACCAATAAACCGAGATCGATATCTGCCGCACGCTTTTACGAATCTGGGAAAAGTGTTATACTATAATAGTCGATCAATAGCGAAAGATGGAAGAAACAGATTTTTCTTAAAGCAATCACAGGGATACTTTTCATACCGACTCCCAGACAATGGCAATGCCATGATTGAATGTGACACTTGTGACACTTGTATGGAACGGTTTCATGCATCTTGTGTAGGTCTTCACAAGAGGTTTTGTTGTTTTTGTGAAAGTAATATTAACACAGTCTTGTCATGAACTGTGAAATTTGCAAGGATACAGTGTAAAGGTATGATGCGACGAAGCACTTGTAGAGTCCGTAGTAGCTACATGTCCTGCCGAAGCACTTGTAGAGTCCATAGTAGATACGTGCCAGGAGTGCCTAACTGCCGCCAGCGTGGCTATCATACACGTATGGACGGGACGGGATGTCTCGGATTCACCCTGTCCCGTCCTGGGTTTTAGTAACAACCGTGCTGTGTATAAACACGTTCCTGACTGACTGTACGGCAGTAACCTCCTCTCTTGAAGAGAGAATATGACAGAAACATCGTGAGTGAGGAATAGACATAGATTAGAGTTTTCTGATAGTTGCACTGTGTTAGCTATAGTGTTCTTCCCGTCCAACGGCTGACGCTGGTGTGCTCAGTCCTCAGTCAGTGGACTTGTCACACACGTTTTTGAATCCAGCTGGGTGCTTCCATCTGCTTCCATGAGAGAAGTTGTTCCTGAACGTAGGTGCCAGGCCTGAAATGTATTAAACTGTATTCGATCTTTGGCCAAAGGGTCGTGTCAGAATGGAATCTATCAGTAGCGCTATATGGTTCAACATTAAGAGACAGGCCAACAGCTTCCAGCTTCCAGCTTTTCATAGTATCTCTTCCTGGCCTGGTAGTCCAATGGGTTGACATAACCATTACTCATGGTGCTACCACTGACAAGGCGATACACTAGTACTAGCCGACTAGCACTCCATGCACTTTTTGCCAACCAGCAGGTTTTGTGCACAGTTTTAAGCCATTGCAGTGGAACCTCCCTAGAGTGGTCACCTATGGGTCATAAATTTGTAGCTGTAATAGAGAGGTGGCTGTTTAATAGAGGTGTAAATATTGGGCATTATATCCCAAGCGACCTGAGTAGGTGGCTGTAATAATGAGGTGGCTGCTTTACAGAGTGAACACTATACAGAGGTTTCACTATACTGAGGTAATGGCCCCACCGTAATGGTGTCACTAAGTGAACAGCACTCTACCACCTAGAACATACACTATGGAGACTGCCCATTTCTGAAACTAAGCTGAGCTGAGACAGGAGAAATCAACAGTAAGGATACGTTTGTATGTATGTCCCATGCTTATACAGCCCACAGTAAGGCTACATTTATGTGTACATAGCAAAAAAAGCATGATCTTAACCTTGCTATGGTCATCTCAGTTGCAGCTGAATGACATCATGCCACTCCTGCACTGAGTCTTACTTCTCCAGTATGTATTTCTCTAGTCTATCGGACTAGACCCTGGAACTAGACCCTACTCCAAGTGTGAAGCGTGAGTAGGGTCTAGCAGAGGTTATTAGTATGCATTGCCCTGAGGTTTGACACGTCCTTACACAGCCACTTATCACATACTTACTCTGTAGGCCTATACACAAGATGGCTCTGCGTGGTTTTCACGCATACTTAACACCAGATCCTTAGACCTAGCATAGAATATAGCAGTAAGTGTAATAAAAGTCAGGCAGGTGCTTTAGAATCTATTCTCTTGGGGGGAGCAAAAAGGATTCTTGGATGCTCATCTAAGACTTGTAATGAGGCAGTTAGAGGGGACATGGGTTTAGAGACCTTGAAGAGTCATAGAGACAAGGCTAAGCTTAAGTGGTGGTATAAACTAGCATCTATGTCAGTAAGTATCCAAGGCAGCTTTTTGATCAGGAATGGAAGGTGAAACCACATAGAGGCAGACAGAGGAAGCCTTGGAATAAGTGTGTAGATGAATTATTTGGTGTGCTAGGATTGCCTAAAGGTGAATTGTTAGATGATATTAAGAAGGGGGGCAATGTCCATTTAGCTTGTTTTTGTTGAATGTGAATGACTGTGTAAGTAATAGAGAAAATAAAGGGAGGATTGAATAGCAAAGTTATGTTAGGGTTGTATAAAGCATTTAGTAAGGAAGTAAAGTTCAAAAGGTACCTCCATGGGGTTAGTGATGCCGGAACTAGACTCTTGTTTAAATTTTAGGTCAGGAACACATGGTTTGAATGAGGAGTTTGGTAGGCATAGGGGAAGGAATGGCAGGACTGAGTGTGTTTTATGTGGCGATGAGTGCGAGAGTGTTGTCCATGTTTTATGGGAGTGTCCTGCTTACAAGGATAGTAGGGAAGAGTTCATGATTAAGCTCAGGTCCACATTAGGAGAGGCTTTTAAAGACTTTGAAGCATTAGATAATATTGAAAGGGCTTCTTTTGTGTTAGGTTGTGAGCTTTGGACGCAGAATTTCGATTCTATGCTTGCTTTAGAGAAGGAGTACATAATCGATGTGTGGGAGGTTAGGAAGGTCAAATTATATGGAGAACCATGCTCTACCCAGCCTCAGTCTCAGTCCTCGGCTGGGGATCCAAGGGATGGCACTGTGGTTGGTGGGCAGAGAAGAGGTAAGTTTGGTATATAAGTTCAGTCACTCAGGGAGAGTGACCGGTAAGTTATCTACACGTAATTTGACGTTATAAATTTCCCTCATTTGAGCTCAAATACCCCTGCTAAACCAGCATATGGAGTATATATTTCCCAACTAGTACGTATTGGTAGAATATGTAGTACTTTTGTGCAGTTTAAAGAAAGGCACTACAAGCTTACACAAAATTCATTAGACAGGAGTTTTGGTACTCAGGACTATGTGTGGCATTTAAGAGTTTTACAAAATCACATGCAAGTATTTTCTCTAAATTTGGGTACAGTGTACGTAAACACATCGAAGAGGGAATTTGCTTTCCAGCCACTAGTATTTCTCCAGTATGAGACTGAATGCATTGGTGCAATGTGTAGAGTATCTCCAAGTATTGTGTTGTGACTGGAACTTGTGATGGGTAAACAACCCATAATGTGTGCTTACTGCTATTTCAAGCTTGGCGGACTATTACTAAATGCCCTAAGCTTCTAGTAGGATATACATTTTGTACACCATCTGTTCAGTACCAGGTGGGGAACAAAATATAATGTGCAACTGAGATAGACATACTTATTGGTTAAAGGCACATTAAAAGTGGAAGTCAATGCATGCACTGCAAAAATAGAATTGTTGTTTTAACAAAGACCTTTGTTATGGGAGTTGCACATCTACATGTACGTGTTATATATAATGCCAGTCCATAATTCCCTCCCACTTACTACACAATTACAACCTTTCCTTATTGTGTGGCCTCAGCATGGCCCCAAATAGCTGTCATGAAAAATTTGTAGTATAAATAATAATATTATAAGAGCATGGCCTTACAACTTACATGTATGTGACAAAGGTCTTTGCTAAAACACTTTGCTCTGTCCCTATCCTAATTATTATGTAATAACACAGATAACTGTTTGTGGTATGCAGCTACAACGTCTATGTGGCACCAGGGTAGATAGCATTCCAATATGCCAATAGACATAGAATTCGTATACCAACCATCTGCCTGAGCCAATTATATGTTAGTACTAAAAAGGTGTGCAGGAATGAAAAAGATAATGACTTTCATAGGGGTGTTCCTATAACCCTTTCACTTGAGTTCTCGTGCTAGAATGAGCGAATGAAGTGACACGGCTGTTTTTAAATCTCTGTGTACTTCCAAACCCTGGGGTCAAAACGTCGCCCAGTGCATGAGCGTAGCCTGGCTACGTCCATGGTAAAGGTGTACCCCACATGTCTCCTGGCACCCAATTCAAATCTTCGTATTCCTACAGATCGAAACCGCATGGCCGATTTATGGCTATGTACAGAGCCTAGACATCGCTGCAGCTACCTATAGCCCTCTCTGACAGTTTATCACACTGCCTGCTAGGCTTCTTGCTTTTTTTAAAGTATACAATAGCAGAGATGAAAGCTACTTCAATGCTCCTACCGCCACATCCAAGCGCTGACAGGCCACTTCAAGGGGTGTGTGGGAGTTTTTTTATCAATAAATTGCCCACATACCAACATTACATCATCAAATGTTTGATATTTCCCTTGTTTTACACTGTTTTAGCAAGTGTGCAACTTTGGTAAGCGAAAGGATTAAGGTGGTGGAACATCAAAGCGTGGCCATGTTCAGCCTGTGTAGATTCAACAACCTCTGGCGCACACATACATGTAGAAACTGGGATATATAATGTGGAGCACAATTAGAGAGAAAGTCTAAAACGCTCCAGCAAAACATGATGTGTGTATCTTGTACGAGCACAGCTACACATGTGGTCAAATGTCACTAATGTTTTCATCAAATGTATCTACATGAAAATGGCTTAGCAGAAAGAACTAGAGATCTTCGACTTTTAGCGAGCCCATTTGAGGTACATACGATGCCTTTTGTATAAACAGCCTTTCCAGAATAAGCCAAAGTGTTCAAGAAAAGTATAATATACCTTCATTTCACCCTATAAAACTTTAATGACAAACAATATTCTAAAAAGGCAATCGATTGGACCTGCTTTGCTCCTTGTACAACAAAGTGATGGATTGACCAGCTCAAAAGAAATGACTGCAGATTTATTATATTTTTGATGAGAAGCAGAGGTCCTGCACATGGTAGGAAAACTATGAATCTCATTAACGAGGAACAGCCACCTGCAGCTCATCGCTTTGCAATACAAGTCCTGAAAATGGTTGATAAGATCTCTAATGTTGTTATTCAACCACTGAGTATTGTGGTTTCTTGTTTGCCGGGCTTGCTATCAGCCAAGAGTAGCATTAAAAAGAATTACTAGTAGAATGCCCGTGTGCGAGTGGGAGTGAGCCAACTACATGCTAGTCGCAGTCTGTAGTCTAGTCCTAGCCCTGCCTCGTCACGCCACCAGTGAAGTAGGTTCTTGCCGGGCCGCGTGTAACGACGCATCGAACGGTAGCTACGCTCTGAGCCTTGACGAGGTAAGGCGCAGGGGTAGTCCAAATCTTGAGTCGCAACACACTAGCCAAGACTTGCTTGTAACACGCCAACTGTCACTAAGCAGCAACTTCCCTGTTTCACCATGTAACCGGATGTGATCGAGCCGGCTTTACGTTTGCCTGTAGCGCGGGGGGCCCGCGGGAACCAAAAGGTGGCATTGCCGATGACATACTAGAGGAGGGCTCCAGCGCAACGACTAGGTGGGCTCGCCCAATTATGGTAGCCCACCACATTAAGCCCCATTCTCAACTCTCAAGGTTGGGCATGTGGGGCCATCTGCCCTTCATTCTGAGTTTTATTCTTATACGTGTAGGCTTGTTGCTTTGTTTTTAAAATATATATTTTTCTAAGCCATTGAGGTTATTACAGATGTATAAATTTCTAAGCCGATGAGGTTGTTACATAATTATATTTATTTTTCTACGCCGTTAAGGCTGTTCTCCAAAATTAAACTATATTTTTCTAAGACGTTGAGGTTGTTGTGAATTTTAGTTTATTTTATAGTGTGTGATTCTTCTTTCTTTCTTCTCTGTTCTCTTCTTTCTTTCATTGTAGTGCACTATGCACGTGATTGTTCATGTAAAATAATGCCGCCACCCATCATACCTTACCATACCATAGTATGATTTAGCGCACACAGCGCGTGCTCAAAAAGCCATCACGGCCACGATTCGACATGAAGCTTTCGCTAGTTGCGTGTACCTTTTCTCCTGCTGGTCCTCCAGTACAGCGAGACCACAGCCCAGACCCTGACAGAGTGTACGTGGGACATGGCAGATCCGTGTGTGTGCGGGTATTACGACCCCAACACCGGCAAGACTATGATCGTGGACATCAGTTACTACTTCGAGTATCCGTAAGTGTATTCAATAGCCGTTGGCCTTATTTGTTGTCGTGTGTTGTGCGGTCCTATGCACAGCAAAAACAAACTGTTGTTTTGACAATGATGTTTGTCATGTGAGGTTCATTATGTCAAGGATTGGCTTTCATCCACCTTAAGCACATTATGGACAACATACAGGAAACTTCTACCTCTGCTTCAGGCTGCCACCATAAAGTGAGTGACCCTGGAACAAGGAAAGGATCCTCTCAATCAGTCGTCTAATAGGCTGTGGGAGTCTTTCTCAGCTGTAGACATATATGTACCCTTTCTTAAACAGAATGTATAAGAGAATTCCTGTTGAGGCTGCAGCACAAGTAGTGCTTTTGTTTGCAGTGTAAGGTAGCCACTCACTAATGCTGTATATATCAGATTTGACCTCGGTACAATAGTAGTTAGCAAGAAAGGTTCAGTTGAGCAGTATCATGAACTAGTACCTGGTAGTGGTAGCATTAACTACTATAAGAATGCATTTGGCATTTTGTTTATACTGCTGGCCACAAATACTCAGTTGTGGTGAACTGGTAGTATGTGGTCACAGAAAGATCAATTAATGAATTAATAAAGAAAGAGCACTGAAATATATATGGCTATATGGAACCAGTGGACAGCAACAGGACTATAGGGGACAGGGATGCTGTCTGAGTGGGCCAGCAGTCTGTCATGGAGTGGCCACCGGACTGGGCTAGATAGTTTCTGTACACACACTCACTGCTGTACGTGTTTGTCTTGACCCTCAGCAACAGGACAACTGAGGTCTTCTTCACGTATGCTGACACAGACATGACAATGACAGTTGTCTATGAACAGAATAACCTCTATGTAAGTCCTGCATAGCCAAGATTAACATATTGGCCAGTACTGTTGTGAACAATTCAAATCACTAATAGTACACCTATGTACATGTACATAAACTGCAACATACCTTGTTATTATTGCTTTCCCAAGGTTCTGTCTCTCTCCCTGCCCACCTCCTGACCTCTGCACTTCTCCCTCCCTCCTTCTGATCTGACTTCTTCTTCCAATGCAATGGCCTCCACACTCTGCTCTCTTCTCCCTGCAGGGCATGCAAGGTAGTGGGAGACTGGTCCAGCCTCAGGTCCTCAAATCTAGTGGAGGAGGTGATGGGAACTAGAGTTGCACAAGCCCTCACTGGAGGTTATATACACTAGACTGCAACAGTGTCTGTTTGTAAACATGATAGGATAGGACCTTCATACCTACACCTCTTCTGTATCTTCTCACATTTGGATGTACAGTTTTTCAGTGATTGCCTTCGCATGTTTATGCTGAACTCACTGGTGTAAGTCAGATTGTGACAAATTGACTAATCTTGTACATGTAAGTTATGTTTCTACATTATGAAGAGTTGGGCTCGGGCTGAGCCACTGCTGGCTAGTCCAAGCTGTCCACACACACTAAACCGTTAGTCTAGTCTGGGAGCTTTGGGGGGCTCAGGCCACTCGGCTCCCTCAACCTAGGAGTGCTCAGTTTTAGATGTGTGTTGTACAACACTTCACTGGCACACGAAGAAAAGGAAATTGAAAAACCACACTCTTGAGAATTTAACATACATAGTGAAACACCCTGTCATCAATTGATGTAATTCTGCATGGACACTATAATATTATACATCAGGGATGAAGTGATAAATTAAGAGGTAGTTTGAGAAAATGGCTGTTAGAGGAGGTAAGAATGAGTAAGAGTGATCCTGATCGAATCCAACAATTTTGTGTAGTGCACTGTATAACACGCCTAAGACTAAAGGTTTTCCATGTTGCACATGTGTACAGAGATCTGTGCCAGTGATTCAGAGCTGGATTCTCAAACAGCATTACAGAACTGGATTAAAAATGAAGTGAAACTGGCTTTGTACATGCACACGTGTAATGTTCCTCGCTGTCCTGGTCTGGCTAGTGCAGCTCTCACTTCACACAGCGAGTGATGATATTAAAATTTAATGCTGAACTCGACAAGATGCATAGTTACACATTTTATACAACAACTCAAGCACAAGCACTTCTGTGTCCAGAAAGAGGTGGACGTGTAAGCACAAGAGAGCTAATGCCGTGTTCTTGTACATGTGTAGAGATTCCACTGGACTGAGACTGTAGTTAGCCAGCGAATTGTGTGTGTTCAATTCAGTGTTTAAAATAGTGTCTGGTATAATACCTCTTATTTTCATTAACCCTCGCGCGCATGCGCGCGGAGAGTTATTGTAGTCGGTCTGTGTGTGTGTGCGTGCGTGCGTGCGTGTGTGCGTGTGTGCGTGTGTGTGTGTGTGTGTGTGTGTGTGTGTGTGTCCAGGCATGACCGGATTTTCTCCGTAACCGTAGAAGCTGCGCTCTTCAAAGTTGGAGAATAGGAGAAGCGTCGTAGTCTCTCGGAACTCGTGAACTCTGGAGCCGCTCGGTTGATGGTGAAGCTATCGGTGACTTTTCGAGGCTGTGTAAACTCGCGTTTTCGAGGTTCCATTAGCCACTAGTGGAATGGAAGTACAAACGGTACGATCTGGTGTCACATACACGGTTGGGAGCTTTTCGGCCCAGCCAAAGCGGTAAGCCTAGCTAGTTCTTGGGTGCGCACCTATTGGAGTAGTGTAAGTTCTTGGGTTGCTCAAGCCCAAGCGAGCCTCTGTTCCTACTCAAACATCTAACACTGAACTAATATAGTGTAATTATATTTCTGAGGTGATACTTCTACATGTAGCTGTACTGAGATGTTCCTTGTGTATATATGATCAATGAGACTGCCTTGAGTGGTAGGTTTCTTAGCCCTTTGTGTAAAGCTGTAAAAATGCATGTAATCCTGTTTTTTAATAAAACTAGAACAAGAGAGGGGGAGGGGAGGAGAGGGGAGGAGAGGAGGGGAGGGGAAGGAAAGAGAGGGAGGTGTGTGTGTGTGTGTGTGCAAGTGCAATGTTTATGAATGCCAGTCATAAGGCTGACATACACTTCTACAAAGACATGCATAAAAATGAATTGCATGACTACTGTGAATACATTTATCCATTATCCATCTCTAAGCTGCGCGAGGGTTATGCACTTTCCAAGTGCTTTTCATTTTCATTGTACAAATTTTGCCTGGTACAAGATATTCCCAAACTAATAATAACTATACATCCACAATATATCTAGTGAAGCACTTGATGGTCTTGTAATATACTACATACAATATGCAGACAGTCATAGGCGTTGGTATGTGTCTTTTTTGGTGTAGCATGGACTGATGATGAAGAGACAGCCATCCTGTGGACAGAGTGGGGGGGAAAGGGGTGACACACTGCCTTCATTCCCAACATGTCTCTCCCTCTCTCTCTCTCTCACACACACACACACACACACACACACACACACACACACACACACACACACACACACACACACACACACACACACACACACACACACACACACACACACAATATTATGTACTTACTTTATATCTGGTAGGTGTGTCCTGTACACACTGTGTACATAGACAAGTACACATATACTGGTACTCACCCATATCAGATAGGGCAGTTCTCTCCAGAAGGTGTAGTTGGGGATCACCTCCACTCCCCTCGCTCCCTTCACCTGGTACATGTACACACATCCTATGACCAGGTAGGCCACCACACCAGCCACAGCTCTGGGAGGAGGGGGGGGGGGGGGGGGGGGCACATGACATCGTACATGTACACACATGCATGCATGTACATGACATATTGTGCACAAACACACACATACACAATACATGCACACACACGCACACACGCACACACACACACACACACACACGCACACGCACACGCACACACGCACATGCATGCACGCACGTGTGCACACACACGCACACATGCACACGCACACGCACGCACGCACGTGCGCACACACACACGCACATGCATGCACGCACGTGTGCACACACACACACACGCATGCACGCACGCACGCACACACACACACACACACACACACACACACACACACACACACACACACACACACACACACACACACACACACACACACACACACACACACACACACACACACACACACACACACACACACACACACACACACACACACACACACACACACACACACACACACACACACACACACACACACCCTTACAATGATAATATCACCACCCCTACCACCCCAACTGCAATCCCTCCCCCTCCACTGCTCCCAGCCACTGCAACAATCCTATTCCCAGTGACATTGAAGAACTGTAGAGACAACAGGAGGGGGGAGAGAGGAGGGAAGAGGGGAGAAAATGTTCCTCAAGGTACATGTACATGTATACACATTAGACTGCCATAAGGACTAAGTATAGAAATGTGTAAGAAGTCTGCGTGTAGAAGCAGGTGGACATGGGACAGAAAATAATGACCCCACACAGAGGTACGTGTACACCATAGTAATACACGCCATGTAATTATGGGGAATTGGTGATGGGATAAGGAAACATGACATTCAGCCTTATTATACATGCACCGTATTTCCTCGAATAGACGCCCGGGCATTTATTTCCTTCGCGACTCCGCGGACCTGGCATTTAAACGGGGCTGGCGTTTATTTACTTCACGTATTTCTTGCCCATGCCCACCCACACTACGTAGTGCACGTCGAGGTCGAAATTCACTTCAGTTTGTGCGACTGTATGGCAAGCCAAGGGAGCAACAGGCACACTGAATAGCCTTTTACTTGAAGGACACGTCGAAGCATCTCTTCTGTGCCATCGGAGTAGCAGTAGGTGAAGTTCAGCAATCTCCTTTGAGTCTACCGCGCGGTGCCCTTGGACTATGTGCCACGCCCCCAGGCTTGTATCGGGCCGACCCAGCGTTTATTTGCTATACTGCCCTTAATACCCCCAGTGTTTAAACGGGGCCGGCGTTTATTCGAGGGAGGCGTCTATTCGAGGAAATACGGTACACACATATACCAGAAGAATGTCAGAATAGTAGGCTCTTCAGTGAGAAGAGAGACATTGTATTAGCTACAGTCTTATGTTTGTTGGTCAGTATAGCTAGTAGGCATAAACCCTATTCACCTGTTCAATTATACATGATTTGCAAGCACCTTGGCCATGCCCACAACAGCCCCACCCCACCATGCAGTACATAGTGATTAACACTGACGTATTCCTGGGCCTCCTGATCCTCGTTCTCAAACACTGCCCTCATGTCAGAGTTGCTCCACTGGTACAGGAACAGGGCAGACCTGCAGCGCGAGAGTGACATCATACATCCCCCTCTCTGTATATACATGTACATGTACATGTACCCATGCCTGCACTACGTGCACTACAGGGCAGGCATGTTGGAAGAATGGCAATGCATTCATTTGGTGGACACCTCCACTTTGGTAACCAGTAAATCAATAAACACTGACTTCCTCTTTGTATCCATAAACCCACACCTGGCTGCCTTTCCTCCTTCCCCCGGCTTGCCCCTCCCTCCTCCCTCACCTGGCTGCCCCTCCCTCCCTCCCTCCTCACCTGCCCTGCCCCTCCCTCCCTCCTCCCCTGCCCTGCCCCTCCCTCCCTCCTCCCCTGCCCTGCCCCTCCCTCCCTCCTCACCTGCCCTGCCCCTCCCTCCCTCCTCCCCTGCCCTGCTCCTCCCTCCCTCCTCCCCTGCCCTGCCCCTCCCTCCCTCCTCACCTGCCCTGCCCCTCCCTCCCCTGCCCTGCCCCTCCCTCCCTCCTCACCTGGCTGGCTTGTCCTTATCCTTGTCTCCACCTTCATACAAAATTGTGAATGTGAGCGGCTTCTCCTTCACCACTGTCCATGTGATGTTGCTAGTTCTCCCAATGCCCACCTCCCGTTTCTGTGAGATTACATACTGGCACACCTGTGATGAACATGACATCAAGCAACCTCATTGGCACACTCAGATGCACCTGTACATACACACATGAGCTATGAGGACACAGAGAGAAACAAACGAACACACTGACAACTAATGAAAAGCACTAAAGTGCAAACCCTCGGCGCAGTTACATAGCATGCTACAACAGCCTACAGAGATGATTGCTGGTTTAATGCTCAATTGGGCTATAGTCTAGTGTCTTGCCTTGTCTTTCATGCTGTAGAGTCTGTGTACATACGCGTGCGTATGCACATACTATAACCCCGTACCCGGTACCCAGGCTTCCTCACGCATGCACAATCATACAGATGACCTTTGTCCCCATAAGATAGCGTGTGTGTAACACGTAAGCGAACGTGTAATGGAGAGTATACGAAAAATTGCACGTAGATTGCACGTCAAGACAAAATGGCCGTCCTCACCGAGGTAAGTAGAAGCGCTCTAACTTTCGAACCAGACGTTTTTAGGAAAAATGCCCTTTTCATAATTGCCTCAAATTCGACGCTTAACACGATGTTGTCCTTGTTTTTACTTGTGATTGCACATACCGCCAGAATAGCGTGTGGACTCACAGACAGACAGACACACACACACAGGACAACTACTGTAACCCTCGCTGCGCATGCGTGCCGAGGGTTAACAACAGCCAGGCTTAGAAAAATATGTATCTTTCAGCCTCAGCAGAAAAACTCTCAGCCTCAAAGGCAATATACACTCAGCCTCAGCAGCTGATAAAGATACATGTACATATACATGTACATGTATATATGTATACTTATACACACAATCAGCCTCATCGGCTTCACCCCCAGCCTCAATGGCTTAATTAAACAAAATAGACTATATCAGCGTCATGGCTTAAGAAAATACATTTAACATCCTCAACAGCTTAGAAATAAACACATCTATTACCATTCCTTGTTTTAAAAGTGCACGTAAATGTATGTGTGTATACAGTGTTCTGCACAGGCCATCTGTGTTGCACATGCATGATGTGTAATACCCACACTCTCAGTCACCCCAGCGCAGCTGATGAGGCCTGGTATTGGCCCAAATGCGTCCTGCGCATTGGGTAACATCTAAGCCTGAGGGCCATTCGTGGCCTAGCCTGAGGGCCAATCGTGGCCTAGGGTGTACTTTGTGGTTCTTGATTAATTCATACATGTATACTCAGTGGCTGACTCACTGCAGCAGGGGGAGAGGCACAGTCGGTGTCAGAGCAGGGGTTGTATGTGTAGTTGTAGGCTGACGGGTCCTTGGGAGTGGGGTGTGCCCTGGAGGAGGGAGGGAGGGCTGCCAGGTGTGTGTGGGGTCATTAATATACCACACTTAGAGTGCTCAATGCACACCAGTACTGTCTCCATGGTGATGACTGCTACTGCACTTTGGGCATGTAGCATAATGACCAATCATATGACTGGACATACAGTGGCCCTAATCCCAAGTGCTAACACCACACTAGCCACTGTGTGCTGTGACGACGCTCTAAGTTGACAGCATAGTACATGTACAGTACATGTACATACAGTTTGTGGGATTGACGGACTATGGTGGGGGCACACTCTGAACATCACGACCTGACCTTCTGCTCCTATCAGCAGCATGCCCACCGCCCACACTCTAACAGGGAGGGGAGCTGATGTTCACACTACTCGCTACGCGAGGGGAGGGAAGCATACCACTGATACGTACGCTAACATTATATTATGACGATGGTAATATGCATGTACGCTACACTCAAACCATGTATGCATGCAGGCTCACACTAGGAGTACGAGCTTACGGGTACGAGAAGAGTGAACTGATGTCCAGTTGAAGGTGTCCTGAGCTAGTCCTACATCGACAGGAGGTACCAGGCTCCAGCACACACTCCTCGTCTCCCTGCACAGCCAGGACTAACAGTGCAACCACCCCAAATAACCAAACAGCCATACCGGAGCGACCTTTGACCCCACACGCGTGCCGCGCGTCATCGCAAGTATAGTAGTCTCGCGCGCGCGCCAGCCCCTCACGTGAAGCCGCTTCACGTACGTGAGGGGCTGGCGGGCGCGCGAGACTATATACGTCGCAAGGTGGTTTACGATTTCCGTTAGTCTAAAGTGGTTTGCAAACCGGTTTAAAAGGCTACGTGTAAACTTTATAGCCTCTGTAACTTATCACTGTGTATCGTGAGTGCTGTTAGTGTATACCCCGAATAGATGTATATTATTCACTAGTGAACAATGTTTCTGCTAGAAATGCTCATAGTGGTATCGCAGTATCCGCTGGGAGAGTACGTTAGGTGATACACAATCCACTACGTCAATAATGCATCCTTGTACAATTTTCTCAGGGAATAGTGTACGCCTATTAACGGGAATAAAAATTCACCGACATTTCGGTTCGTAGTCTTGCGGGCCAGCCCCACGTGAGGGACTGGCACGTGAGACTAATCTGGAATCCTGGATTGTGGAACATCTGTCATAAAGCCTTGGCCCAAACCCCGGTAGATACTTAACATAGATATAGGAGTTTTCAAAGCTCTCTCTAGACTGTGGAACGTCTAGCACAGATCTGTGCATGCGCATGCATTTTCACGGCGCGTTATACAATACGAGACACAAAATTGTGATCTTAGCTTTCCTCAAAGGAAGACCTTCAATAAAGGATACCTTCTCAGGTGTAACGTTACACGTTCTCCCCGTATCGATACCGACCAATGGCGCAGCGAGCTCCGCGGAGACACGCCTTCCCGGCCCCCCCGTACGAGAAGGCGTGGCACGAGGCTAGACGAAGAAAGTAACGCAAATTTGTGTGTAGGCTGAGGACCATCAGCCATTAGTAGGAAACAACGCCCCGTGCATGACAACCGCCTGGGACAGACGTTTTTATTGTTGTACCTGCGGTAAACGTGGACCGAGCAGTAGGGGTTCAGCCCTAGCGAGCTTTCTTTTCTTCATACTTCGCTAGTGTGAGAAATTCATGAATGAATTAGCCGAAATAATTATCATAATTTTCACCAGCGAGTTCGGCAGAGCTACAGACATCCGGTTCCTGAATATAGTGAACCAAGAATGGGAAAGTACAGATGCTTAGTACATCTATACTGTCCTATCGTGCTTACGGCAAAACACGGTGCCGTATCTTCTAGGCTACGTACTGAGTACGCACATGTGTGCTCCATGCACGCGCACGGACGAAGGAGTCACGTGATCACACCGTCGCTTGCTTATGTCCGCCGTCGAGGAAGAAATGATATCCTTTGTGGTAGCGATAGTGCTGTTTGGTGTTCTCAGCACTTGTGCCGCCTCCGAGAACTGTACCGTCAACTCGGATAACTTATGTCGCTGTTCCGCTCACAACTTCTCCATCGACATCAGCAAGCTCTTCTCGTACCCGTGAGTTTGTAGTGTTCATTTGAATGCCCTCGGGTTTTCGTGTACATGGTAGTTAGACCTCATAGTAAGGTAGGTGAACCCTATGAATCCTCCTTCACTTCTCCCTCCCTCCCTCCTTTGTTCACTCAATCCCCCCCCATTCCTTCTCTCTCCTTCCAATCATTCTTCCCTTACAAACTTATGCCAATTCTAATCCCCATATGGTAGCCTTTGTAAGTAAACTCAATGGAGGTGATTATGTTAACAGTGTGGCATGTATGGCCTTATTAATGTGTTTTTCTTTTACTTTCTGTATGTTATGTTCTCCAGTAAGAATATTACAGCTAAAAACAGCACAACATTGTATCAGTACAGTCCTTGCAAAGCAAACAGTCATAATGCCACTGAGCCACCAGCTGTGGTGAGTTTAGTCCCCAAAATGCATGTTTACTTTCAGTTGTAGTGTTGGGGGATGCTTACTTTGAAAAGGAAACACTGCCTACACAATCAGTTTCATAATGATTGCCCACTAGATGTTTTACCAAGTGAGCCCTTAAACAGTTACTGACGTCTCTTAAGATTTAAAAACCAATATAGCCCAATTTTCTAAAACCAATCCTTATAGCATTGCAGCTCAACCTAAGTAGAAGCTAGAGCATCTGTAAACAGTTAGACATTGAGACATGTTTGGTTCAGTTAGTCACTTTGTACAAACTAGTGTGCATGTCATGGCTGCATGTATATATTGTTATATAGATGATCTCTCTGGACTCTTCTACAATACAGGTGTGGCTATATAATGGAAAGTGGTATGCACTTGGCCGACAAAGTGAGACAGAGTGGATAGTCAACTCTACAAATCCTCTTAAGTTTCAAATAGTTTATCATGGAGGAGATAAGAAAAACAAACATAAGAGGTGCCATTTCTGTGTGCCTGTCAGTCTGTCTGTTTGTGTGCCTGTCAGTCTGTCTCTCTGGCAAGGCTATGGCTAGTATAGCCTGTGTACTTTTCAGTTTTACTCAAAAACAATTATTAGAATAACTTGTCTTGTGTGTTGTACCCTGTTCTGTGTGATGTATGTTTTACACTACTAAACATCACCACCCAATCACAAGTGAATTTCATTTTACAGGAGTGCAGTGTTCTTGTTTACTCACAAAGATCTGCAAAATCCAAATGTGAACTACATGAGTATGAGGAAGCAAATATATGTATGTTGAGTATTAGTACATGCTTATAGTTTCTTTCTTACAACCCTCTACATAATATAGTGGGTCAATGTACTGTAAGTATTAAGAAGGGTGTAAAAGTGAGAGTTAAATAAAACTTTTTATATTGTGTTCCTGTATAGAGCTAATTATGTAAGTGAATTCGAAGTAACAACATCTTCTGTATGTCATAGTCATAATTATGCTGTGCAAATGATAGGTCATTGGTCATTCCTGGAAGTTCATGTACATAAATATGGGGGGTAATCTCATAATTATAGTGCATTTATGAAGTTGGTACACATTCTGTGTATGAATGTATGATACCAACAAACACAATGGTGGATGTGTGTACGAAACCCTTCTAAACTCACAATGCTCATGTTCTCTTCATAAGTACCTATACCCATTCCACTCTAATACACTAAACCACAAATTGTTGTTCTTTTGGTCTTCTTCCTCATCTTCTTCATCTTCTTTCTCTTTTGTTTTAGAGATTCCAGGTGGAAAGCAATCTTAATGTAACAGTTCAAAGTACCAGTGCTCATGAAGCAGGAAAACAGGTTCCAGTTGGAGTAGTGGGACTAGTGATAATTGCAGTGTAAGTGAAACAGTGCAAGTACAGTCATAGACTGCTCAATAAGGGTATTACACAGCTGTAAGAGTACGTGTCTGTACAGTACATAATAATACACGCACACCCTAGTCATCACATTATCCGAGTCAGTTCTGAGTCGGGTAGTCTCATGGAGTTTGCGGCCAAGAGAGTCTGGCTCTGCGAGACTAGGAATGTGCTGTTTATGCTATTCTGCACTGCTCTATGTTGTAGTTTATGCTCAATTATGCTCACCTCCATGTACCAGTACATCATTGTCACTTCCAAGCTCAGCAGAGCTTGAAGCTTTTTTTAAAATATACGTTTATGCAAAAGAACAGAATACACAAATAGTAATACATAGTGCACCCACAAAAATCAAAAGAGATAGAATTATTATAAGTGATGTAATACAGACCTCTTTAATATCAGCCATACATGAACATAGAAAGCAGAAAACACTGTACAAAGTATTATTAACGCCTAGTATTATAACCTCCATATAAATTCTTATGCACTTATGAAAGAAAATACCTCTAGGCAAGCTGTTTCAAAATGATGATGTGTTAGAGAAAGTAAGAACTGGTTCTAGACTTTGAAACAAGGGAGACTGGTTTAACTGCTGAACGCGTGTCAGGCTGACTGGAGGAAGTGTTGGTGCAGATGGAAAATCAATGATAATAATTTTGAAAAGATGGCAAAGGGTTTGTTAGATGCGTCTCTGTTGAAGAGAAGGAAGGTCAGCAGCAGAAAGTAGTTCAAGCTTGCTCACAGGGGTCTCTGCTATACACTGGTTATGTGGAGCCAGAATCTCTCCCGCTTGCTGAGAGCTTCTACTGTACAGGAAGCATTATGGACTCGTCAATTAATTGCTCAGCCTCCGGCCCTTGGAATACTTGCTGGTACTAGGCGCCGTTTTTGCCAGTAGGGTGCAAATTTTTGTCTCGTGAAGCAGACGTAATTTTCTCTGCGCATATCGGGATCACAAGACTAGGCACACAACCCCAGTGATGTGTTGTTTCAACTTGTTTGGCTACACTCAGAGGAGTGGGGCAGCCATATATATTATGACTCTAACTGTAAATTTTAGTGATTATGTTAGTGTTATGCGAAAACTCTGATTGTGCTCAATAATATGCCAGCAAAATATGCTGGCCCCCATCAATAAACCACAATGGTACAGCCGTTATGTATGTACCTCCACATGATCTGATGGTGAATGAAGAAGGAGAAGCAGGAAAAAAAAGGGAAACAAATGTGGGTGGAAAATAATGATAATAATCATTATTATTCAGATGTCTCTGTGCACTGGTCACCTACTGTGTGTCTGGAGGGATCTACAAGTATCAAAGAAAAGAAGCAAGAGGCTGTGACATTATCCCCCATTACTGGTTCTGGAGGAACCTGCCATACCTAGTAAAGGTACATGTACATTCAGTGTCAATAATGACTGTATTCCACACTGTAACTGCCCCTCTTTTTCCCTCTGGTAGGATGGATTTCTCCTCACCATTAGTCCCTGCACTAACCACTCAAAGACCTATGAGAAATTGTAATCCAAGGTAGCTAGTGTGCATAATTATAGCACAATTAGCTAACTGTTCTCTAGTTTGCAGTGTTAGGTGAACATGTATGTACAAGATCACCTTCTTTTCATCATGACTGACACCTGTATGAGGTGAAAGGTTAAAATTACTATTCCACATGCAGTCATGTACAATAACTGTCATGTATGATGGAACTGTGAGACGGCTATGACTACAACAACCACTAGTTCTTAGAAGCAAGAAGCTTGAGCAGGCAGGGATAGACTGTTCTATATAGTCGAGTTTGATGATCATTCTCATCAGCTGGAAGAGCCCGATTCTCTATTATACTGACATCCCACATCAGTCCCCTTCGATACATTATTTTATGTCCTTTCGTAGACGCAGTGTACCCTTTCCCCAGCTGGCTAGCAGTGTCTCTACTCAGCAATGATCACTTTTTGGAAAACATGACATGTACAAAGGAAGCGTGCCTATGAGTACATTATAGTGTGTACACATGTATGCTGCAAGTCAGTGATTCTTCAGTGTGTAGTGTAACGAATACACTATAACTTCTCGTACTCATCTCTCTTGTAACAAGGACTGATGGTGAAGAAGAATCCATCCTGAGCAAGAGGAAGGGGGAGAAGGGGGGGGGGGGGGGGGGAACAGATGGTAGGTAAGTGAGTGACAGGGTGAGAGGAAGAATGGTAAGGGAGTAGTCAGTACAACAGAAATTTTACACAATGCAGACATACATACATGTACATGCACGACGAGCTCAGGCAAAGGATGATGAGATATTAGAGCCACTGTTTCTCACTACCATCCCACTAACAGTGTACATGTAGATGTGAAATGCCTGTTCTTCAAACTGCCACCAAAGAGTGTCTACTTAGCACTCCATGCAGGCACAATACTGACCAACTGGAGAAGGCCCACTGCCCATAGCAAACATTGGGACCTTATGCTCCATACACACATACTGTACATGTACATTGAACCTACATGTACAACCTGTGCTATATGCGCACACTCATAGTACGGGTGATCATATAGATGTACATGTACATGTACATGTATGCTCATACCGCCAATATGTGCGATTGAGGGTACCTTGATCAGGAATGGAATCTCTTTCCAGAAGGTGTAGTTGGGGATCACCTCCACTCCCCTCGCTCCCTTTACCCGGTACATGTACACACCTCCAACAATACAGTATGTCACTATCCCAGCCAGAGCTCTGGAAGAGAGAGTGAGTTGTGAGGTGGCCCAGGACATGAGAGAGTGTACGAGCATTGCACTTGTACACTGTGCATATAATAAAAAGCATTGTCCTTGATATGTTGGAGGTAGGGAAAGTGAGACCAAGGGAATGAGGGGGGAGGGGGAGTTACATGTAGGAAGTGGAAGTGTAGAGAGACTGCATGCCATACACTGGTTGCAGAGAGAATACATTCCACATGAACACATCAGATGTAGAGACAAAGCAACACACTATACATGTACATGTACGCGTGGTGGAAGTACACATGTACATGTAAGTGTACTGTAAGTGCATGTTCCATACACATGTACATGTATATACATGTGTACTTACAGTATCATGATAACGATCCCGATAACGCCTGCTTGAACTCCTCCTCCTCCTCCTCCTCCTCCTCCTCCTCCTCCTCCAGAGCTGTGACTCTGAGCTTTGACCAATCTTCCACTCACTGCCATTTTCTGAAGGGGAGTGAAAAAGTGAGCTGGTGGGATTCGAACCCATGTCACTGTTTCTCTAGACCAGTGTTCTGTCCACTAAGCTACCGAGGCAGCTCAGTGTTGTGGGTCGAATTAGGCAATACCAGGTAAGGTAAGTGCATGTACATGTATCTCTAACCACCTGATAAACAGGGGAAACTCTAACATAGCATGTAATACATGTATATGTACAGTACATGTAGGTGTACCATTAATGCTGTGTTCACAACTGCGCTGGCTTGTACATGTATGTTCATCTTGGCTAGGACTTACATAGGTGTTATCCTGTGAACTGACAACTTCCATTGTCATGTCTGTGTCAGCATAGTTGAAGGTGACTTTAGCTGACCGGTTGCTGAGGGTCCAGACAAACATACATGTATATAGCAGTGAGTGTTTATAGAGCAGTCACACAGCCACTTTATCCTAAGTACAGGTTGCTGGCAATGCCAGGTGGCCACCCATTCCTACATGTACAGTAGGCGTCAATAAAAAGCTCCCACATTCCGTCAGTGCAACAGAGCCACTGTTCCTGTTCAATCACTGTTCAATTCACGTGCGACTTCCGTTCCCACCATTCCCGTTTTTCGCCCATTCTTTGCTTGTTCCGTCCGTTCTCTTACACAGCTGGTAAGAGAATCAACCATGCGGTGTTCATGGCGTATCCAAGACCATCGCATCCCTATGACGACCAAGCTAGTGGAAGGTAAAGGCGTAATAGGTAATAGGAGGGGTGTCTTGAAGCTTCGTTCCCTAATGAAGGTGACAATTCTATAGCAAGGCAAGCTGGCCATGGAAAGCCGGCAAAAATTTGGTATAGCTTACTGGTTTGCTGCTAATGAGCTTTAGAGCGGTTCACAACGCCATCGTGCTGTAGCAAAACTGTCCGTGACAGTGGAAAACAACATCGCTTGAATGTTCTCCATGAGGAGGAGGAAGAAAACGGAATGTAATGGGGAAAAACAGTACGGTCCGTTCCGTTCAACTCCCATTTGATTACCGTTCAATGCCCGTTCACCACCCGTTGTCTTTGAATGGGCACCCGTTGTATGGACGAAATGAGGGAACTTTTTATTGACATCTACTGTATTTACACGTGCATTTACAAGCTGCTAGTCCAGTCAGTTCACATCTTTTGTGTACATGTACTGCTATAACCCAAGTACATGTACATGTACATTAGATGTTCTTAGTCCACCTGGTGATTGTTTTTGATATCATTTACCACTCAGTGTGGTAACACATAATGTTAATTAATTAATAAGCACATGCATGCATACATCGTTGGGGGCGGGGCTTTAATGGCCCACCTACTGTAGTTTCCCCTCCCCAACCAAAAATCCTGTATGAACCCTGTAATATCATTCCGTCATGTGAAGTGAACAAAATGGCGGTGAAAACAACACGGTTTTGCCTAACGTTATTGCAAAACTGTGTTGTTTTCACCGCCAGCACTGTACATAGCGTGATTTCCGTGTGATGCCTTGGGGCAGTTAGACAGTATATGCATTCCCTCGGGATACACCCTTGGAAATACACACACAGTAACTGCCTTCAGGGTACAAACCCCATACACCCTATGATATAGTGTATGTAGATGCCAGTGGAACATGCACTACATGTACATGTGTACATGCACACATATACAGTGTACTACTGTGAGGGCTGGCTGTCACCCGGTGGCCATAGTTTAGGTGGTAGAGCACTGATGGCTAAAGTCAGAGGCCCCTGGTTCAATCCCGGGTGCCTGCCGGTTTTTCACAGTTCTCTAAAAATATTCTCAAGCCTTTCCTCACATACATTTTTGTCACATTGTATGGTGTATCAAAGGCTTGCAAAGAACTTCATACCATATAAAACTAGCCTTGTCCCCAAGCTCTCCCCTGCGCACACTGTTGATGCGTGACCTTTGAACTCGTAAAATTAGGAAGGGGTAGAGCCTGGGCTCTTAAATGTGAGATGTTTAATTAACACGGGCGGGCAAAACCACATTCATATGATGTGCTGATTTTGCCTTCCAAACACAAACAAGAATGGTTCTTTTACAACAGACTCGTAGATGAGCTATTGGGATGTACATGTATAGGATGGGCTAGAATGCTGTGCGGCACGTTCATTGCAGAGTTACATGTACATGTACATGTACATGTACATGTACATGTACATGGGCATTGTAACTACATGTATAAGTTGATGTAGGGTAACCACTAACAACAGAGAGCCGCTGCAGAGAAGAGGGTGGCTCTGTGCTGGGTGAACGATCAGGCTTTCCGTATGCGACCTACTATATACAGGCCTACCCAAAAGGTGATTTAAGAGTGTAGTGCATATAGGCAGTGTGTGTGCATGTGCATATGTAAAATTTGCTCAAGCAGAGGGCCTGGGAACAAGGCTATTAATTTTCACCTATCCATACACAAATTACTGACTCTCCTCATTCTTTATCTACGCGTGCCACTAGGTAAGATCAAGAGTCAATGAGATTACATCCCTGGATTGCACATACATGTAGGTCAGTATACAGGCCAGTACTAGTGCGTCAAACATGTGTACACATGTACATGTCACAAACACACCACTCTACACATACCCTGCTGATAACATCTCGGTAGGATCTCCATTCTTGTAGGTGATAGTGAATTGGAAGTTACTGGCAGACATCTCATTAATGGACCATGTGTTGGATGCCACTATTCTCCCCAAACTGACTGAACGGTTCTGTGATTTGATATACTGGCAGGCCTGAGGGGGAGGAGGAGGCTAGCACACAGTTGTGTGTCAACATTGTCAAAGTCTTCATCAGCCTCTCATTCATGCACATGCATGATGAAAAGGCTCAGGAATATTTTAGAGAACTGTGAACAACTGGCAGCCACCCAGGATCGAACCGGGGGCCTCTGACTTCAGCTGTCAGTGCTCTACCACCTGAGCTATGGCCACCGGGTGACAGCCAGCCTCACAATTCTCAATATCACTTTGTATGTGCCGTCAGAAGCATGCACATGCATGTACTATACATGTACATGTGCATGTACATTATACGTGTATATGTACATGTACATGTACATGTATAGTGTACACTACACATGCACACACACACACACACACACACACACACACACACACACACACACACACACACACACACACACACACACACACACACACACACACACACACACACACTCATGCAATACATACTATAGTGCCATGTTGCACTTACCACTCCTGATGTGTCTGTCTTCTTACACTTGTGGTTCTCACAGGGACTGAACAGGTAGGTATACTTGTTACTCTCTGGCTTGGGGTCAGTGCTATAGGCATGAGAGGGAGGGAGTGAGTGCGGGAGGAAGGAGGAAAGGAGAGAGGTAGGAGAGTCCTACAAACAGCTATAGGTCTCTATGGCAACAACCTTATCACCAGACCATCAGGAGCCAGGACATGATGCAACACATACAATACATGTACATGTGACACACCCAAAGGGTGTCTTCAAAGAGTTTAAGGTGGCGAGGTAGTGTTGCGCGTTGCGTGGGCGTATCTATGGCATAATGCGGTTTACTGGCAACACAACTTTTCCACGTCAATTTTTGTTCGCTTCAGGCAAATTTGGACCGTATATTGCTCATATTCCTATTATAAGGACACAGGGCTAGGGCAGGAATGTAAAAATTTCGTCAATACAACTACGGTTTAGCAGCTACATGCTGCTGAACTGTAAAGATCGCGAAGAAAATCAGCGCGCACGGGGGAAACGAGACCCTCACGTAGCCACCGCTTGCATATAAAGCGAATGAAGTGATTCTAGCCCTGGTGGGGATCAACAGCAAACGGTATGTGTTGGTTTGCGCAGCTACCACAGTGTGACTGTGGCTAAAATTGACGTGGAAAACACTTCTCACTACTCGCTTTTCATGCTTCAATTCTACATCCCTGTGTTGTGAACAGGCCTTGTAAAGGTGTGTGTATAAAACTGCATCCCTTGACCTTTCGAACGATGCCTTACAAAGCTCTGTAGCTTAATTCTTCTGGTCAATAGCGCTACATAAAGTTTATGAATATTTCATTAGTCGTTACATACCCCGCCACCTTAAATAGGGGTCATTTACATGTATCTGAAGCTACGTTTTGCATTTGGTTGTCTCTCTGTGGTCCTGTTGCCAGCCTCAGTAGGTATAGGACAATGTCTCCAGTGTGCAGTACCTACATGTACATGTACATGTACTTGCATCTGTAGGGTTGTATAGTGATATGGTACTCAGTTCACAGGCCGTGGGGGAGATGCCAGCTGATGCTACAGGAGGAGATGAGGTCCCTAGTTGCGAGGGTTTAACTACATGAATAAGTGAGGGGCAAAGTCCGAAGGCAGACAGTGAAAAAACACTGAGCTGCCTCGGATGGGATTCGAACCCGTGACCACCGAGTTGCTAGTCCAGTGCTCTGCCAACTGAGCTACCGAGGCAGCCCAGTCGGCTGGGTTCAAATCTACAGTAATATAGGCAAGGTAAGGCAAGGCAAGCATATACAATGTACCATGTACATGTATCTGGTTCCAGACTAGCATTGTCTCTGTCCCCATCTGCCTGCCTGCCTGCTTGCCTGCCTGTCTATCCATCTGTCTGTCTAGGTATATGCGTACGCCCGTTTCAAGTTAGGTTGACAGTCCAAATGTGCAAACCCGTGTGTAGCTCAATGACATGTACTTATATAGCAAAGGTTCACGTGAACATGGCTAGGAGGGTTCTGATACCATTCACCAGTCTTCTGGCTCACCACTGAACAGACTGCAGCACAGAAATATATTCATGCTACATTTATACATACAATGTATGTGTATATATATGCAAATACCTCGAGTGGAAATTAAGGCTATAGCCGTCCCTTTAAGCTGCACAACTGTGTAATGTGAGGCTACTCCTTGAGCACAACATACATGTGTACATGTACATGTATACACTACAGTGAGCTATTCTTCCTTCAGTCTGGGGCAACCTGGTGACACAGCAGCTCTCAAGATTTACACTACATGTATCAAACACAGCACTTTCTCTGTCTACTCAGTATCTGGTAACAGAATGTCATTACTGTGAGGTGTCATGCGTATATAATCAGAAATGAAAAGCACTTGGAAAGTGCATAACCCTCGCGCAGCTTAGAGATGGATAATGGATAAATGTATTCACAGTAGTCATGCCATTCATTTTTATGCATGTCTTTGTAGAAGTGTATGTCAGCCTTATGACTAGCACTGCAGCCTTATGACTAGCATTCACAAACATTGCACTTGCACGTGCACACCCACACCCACACCCACACCCACACACACACACACACACACCGACTACAATAACCCTCCGCGCACATGCGCGCGGAGGGTTAGCAAACATTTTCTGGAACAGGGCATAAGCTTATGATGCTAGGCACAGTAACACAAGTGGAAGGTGCTTGTCAATCTTGTGCAAGCATGCTGATGCCCTTGGTGTTTGTCAGTGTGATCCTAAAAACAGTCTGACAATATGTATATATGCAAGTACATGTACATACTAAGTTGCTTCTTCAGGTGCATGTGTCATTCTACATGCACCTACAGTGATAGACTGTAGTTGAGTGTCTGAAAAGACCCTCCAATGTGGAGGATGGTAGCACTGGTGTGTGTACTTTGTTTCCACCACGACAGCACAGGTAGCTTACACAAACAAAAGAGCACGTTGCTCTTGCTCTCCTTAACCTGAACGACAGCATCCTGTCATGTGATAATGCATGTGTGTGTATTTTCCTGATGTGGGTTGGCCCTTCCGGTAAGAATGTGCAGCTGATGTGCGCCTTCATGTGATAGGTCTCGGGGTATATGTATATGCACTGAGGTTGTTGGTTCTGAAATATGCATTTTCCAAGCCACTCAAAGGTTGTTGGAGATTTGTGAGCTGCTGAGCCGGTTGTTAGGGATATGTATTTTTCTAAGCCACTGAAGGCTGTTTACCAAATATCAAACTATATATTTTTCTAAACCACTGAGGCTGCTGTAAATTTTACTTTGTTTATAGCATGTGGTTTTTCTTTCATTCTCTTTCCCTTTCTGTAGTGAGTATTGTGCTACATGATGCACATGATTGTTCATGCACATGTACATGTACATGTACATGCATGGATGCTGACTAGACTATCATGTTACTGACCACACACTAATTATGTGCCATCATACCCAAATACATGTACTCAGTAATGCACGTACGTGTACACGTACATGTACATGCATGTACATGTGTATTTGCATTGAATGTGGTGGGCATGGAATAGAATAACGTGTGGTACCCAGAGTCGCACGTACAGTGTGACTGTCAGTGTAACTTCTGTCTCAGGAACCCCCTACTGTACAAGAAAACGGGTAGCTAAACACTTGAAGCTTGGCCACTGACTACATCCACCTCTGTACCTCCTCTCTGTGCCTCTCGTCGATCTGACTTAGCTGTCTCCCGTCCTTATACACATTTCTTTCCTTCTTCCTCCCCTTCCCATTTTTGCTCTCGTTAGAGTTATACAGGATCGTACAACACACTGCGAACTCTGCGCGCACAAATAAGGCCAATGGCTGGTGAATACACTTACGGATACTTGAAGTAGTGACTGATGTCCACGGTCATAGTCTTGCTGGTGTTGGGGTCGTCATACGTGCACACACAAGGCTTGGCCACCTCCCATTTACACTCAGTCAGGGCTTGGGCTTTGGTCCCGCTGTACTGGAAGACTAGCAGGAGAAAAGTAAGTACAACTAGCGAAAACTTCATGCTGAATTTTCGAGCACGCGCAGTGTGCGCTAATGACCTGCGGTACGTAAGGTTAATTATCTATGGATAGACCTACACGTACACCTGGTGACCACTGACTCGTTAGTGGTACACACACCATAATTATGTGACCTAGGGTAATATGATTATAGCTAAGAGCTTCCTGCGCACAGAGAATGCAGTAGAAGTACTTACATGGGTATGCTTGACAAACTGAATTATATTAGCTATGTGTATATACATGTATGTATACATGTATGTAGACAAACTCTAGTAGACACTGCTGGAACATCATGTTTTCTTGCAGGACTCTTATACAAAGGCTCTACACTTCATTCAGAGCTATATACGTGCTGCAGCTTACATATAAGTGACTGTATACCAGCCTCTAGAATGGTAGTGCTAGTGTTCCGCTCATGTGACATCTCAAATGCCTGTTGAGTGGAACGGTTCTAGACGCTGGTATACAAAGTCACTTGTATGTACGCTGTAGCATGTATATAGCTCAATGAGCTATAGACATGTATGATGTTCAATGTTCAGTGTACATCAGGAGTGGTAAGTGCAACATAGCAAAGAAATCAGTGACAAAACCAGCCTTTGCTAGGTGCCCAGGTCTGTATGGTCCAGGTGGGATCCCCTTAGCACTCCACAGCCTGTAATAAGAGCTCTCTGCTCTGCCATGCCAGTTACTTACAAACATGTACATGTGGCAGTGCATTACACAATAAGTCATGTGAATGCATACTGGTGATAGTGGGCAACATAAATCAGAATTTACTGTACTGTAAAAATGATGTATAGTGCAGGCTTTAGATCCAACTTCCAGGACAACCACATTTACCACTAAACATCTCTGATGGCCTTCTATCATGTGTGGATATGCAACCTATGTCTGTAGCACTTTTGTTTACTGACTGAAGAAAGTCTTGTAGCTTTTGTTTCAACACTGGTACAATGTCAGTGTGCTGGTCAGATATATCAGTTGTTTCTTTAGGATCAGCTACCACATTGTAAAGATTGACACTCTGTACGTTTCCTTTATTGTACTCAACAACAAGTTTCTGTGAGTCTTGTAATACTGCACCATTGAAAGATGAGTTTAAATCTCCCTTTTTAATGTGAAAGGCAAATGCAATTGAACTATTGCGATAATTGACATCTCCTTTGAGAAATGGTAGGATAGAAACACCGTCTATTGGTCGATCTTGAGGAGGATCAATGCCAAGGATATCACACACAGTCGGTAGCAGGTCATTTGTCACCACAGGATAATTGGACTTTCGATTGGCTTTAATCACTGCTGGCCATTCTAATATTGCAGGCACTCGAATACCACCTTCAAACACTGTCCCTTTCTCTCCTCTCAAACCAGCTGTAGAGCCTGGAGTGCCTTTCTGTGGGCCATTGTCACTTGAGAACCACACAAATGTGTTGTTCTTAATGCCATATGTTTCCAGTAAACCTCTGACTCTCCCTATTGCTTGGTCCAGTTGCGATATAGCTCCATAGTAATGGGTAACATCTCCTGAGTAACCTTGTTTTCTGTACATAGTGTAGTAGGGATCAAGAGCATAGTACCGGTAATGCACGTCATGAAATGCAAGTATAACAAAAAATGGCTTTTCATTAGAATGCGATTCTTGAAGATATTTCTCAAACATGTCCACAATGAAATCTGAATCTCCAGCTATGGAGTCATTGTAGGCCTGCAATGTTTTTGACTCCATATCCATGTAGTGATAATCTCTGCAAGTTTTGTGTTGGTACCATCTCTTCTCAACAGTGCAATTGAAGTGTTCAGAGCATCGGCAGTTTGGTGCCACTGAGGATGTGTCTCTTTCAGTTACTAACCACTGGTCAAAACCATGCATGCCAGGATGGGACACAGGCCACTTCTTGTTACCCCCTTCAATAACTTTCAAATCACCAACATGCCATTTCCCAAATATGGCAGTTTTGTAGCCTTCGTTCTTCAGAAGTTCAGGCAGTGTTACTTCAGAGGTAGGTAGTGGCATAAAACAGAGGCATTCGCCATCATTACATGGAACACCCAGATCCGCGTGCCAGATACAGTACCGATTGTGGTTATGTCCTGTCAACAGAGTGCCTCTGGTTGGTGAGCAAACAGGACCTCCCAAATAAAACCTCATTAGGAGGACACTGTTTGGTCCTCGGGCCATTTGGTTGAGATTTGGTGTCTTAGCCTTTCCTCCATTATACTCCACATCACCATAGCCCAGGTCATCAGCCAATAAGTACAGAATATTTGGATGTTGCAATGGATTCTTGTGTCTGTTAAGTTGTGAATTTTTGTCTTCTATAGGAAATCTAAATTGTTTCTTCACATTAGCTGATGTCATACTTGTGTTTGAAATCTTGTCTTTCTTACTGTCTACACTTCTCATTAAAGTAATGCCATTGACATCTCCTAGTGTGCTGTACAACACAGATACTAAGATACCCACCACAACTGTCGCTAGTATTATTGCCCCTCTGAAATCTCCCACTTTCATAGTTTGGTGAGGAGACACACTTGCAGCTGTAGTACAGAAGGAAGGAACAATGGTAGGAAGTGATCTCTACATAAGCAGGGTATACAAATATATATAGTGGGGTGTGAATAAGCAAAAGACGTATAGGTTACTGACATAATTAACATTCCCTTTTATTTTGAGCCATCCACATACAAAATGTAAGCAAACATGGGCTGTGTACAAGCATGGAACATGCCCTGCAACAATTCCATGGTAATTGGGGTGAGTCTGAGCGAGCCCCTCCTAGTCGCCTCAACGGCTGCGCTGTCTATATACATGTATATATATACTAGGCTACTGCAGAGCGTTGTGGGCGAGCCAGCTACTGTAATGAATTTATCTATCTTCATTGACATTTTAAAAGGTTTATTGTTTGTATGTTACGATTGATCTTCTTCAACATGTACATCCCCTTAAAGAGGCCTGTTGGTGACTACATGGAAACAAAGTTAATGTCCATGGTTAGAGGTAAATTGTATGTAGAGGCTGCATGTAAGGTGATGTGTGATCATTGCCAGCTGCTGCTGTACCAGTGGGGAAGAGAGTGGGAAAGGCACAGGAGAAGTATATAGCCTTTCGTAGTGAACTCATTGATGGGAGTTCTGTTGATGGATGGCCACATGAGTGTTGCAGATGAAGTATCTGCAAGTTGGCTCGGTTGCCACTGCTGAACTGAATGCATCTTGCTCCATCATTGAATGGATAGCAACAGGACTGTGCAAGATGGGACTTGTGGCAGTCAAGGTCATCTGCTGCTGGCTCATCATTCTCTTCAGGCTGTCTAGTGCAACAGAGGCAAGATTCGAGAGATTGCCATCTTGTGGCAGTCGAGCACGTACACTCTAATTGATGCAACCATGGTTGGCATGATAGTACATGATGTGACATAACAACCACTGAAGAGCTTGGTCAACTGCAGCACTGCACACGAAAGTTCTGATGTGAGTGATTGGCACCTTGCTTTCTCACACTAAAGATCTCTAGCTCAGAGGATAGCTGAGGAAGTCTATGGGTAAATGATGTCACATCTTGGGGCAAGTTAATAACATGCTGACCATAGCCATACTGTTGTTGAGGCAACCTGTATATGGACATGATAGGTTTAATCAACATCTCCCGGCCCCCTGTATACAAAAGTGCATTAAGTAATACATATGTATATCAAATGTCAGTGTGGGTGTGTTCAGATTAAGTAGGACACACCTACATACTTGGTATTAGACAGGAGTATGTAACATCTATATACTAATCTGCAGCTGAGGAGGAACAGGGCCAGGATTCATGTTGTTTGCACATTGGGAATTTGCTTGTCCTGTGTACGGTGTATGCACTTAGGAGAGGTAGCTTTGATACTCATTCTGGGGAATCTCTCCAGACAAGTACTGCACTTGGTTACCTTAAGTGCCACCAGGTGAGAATGAAACCCGGCTATCTTAGAATGAACAGCAGGCTGGTGAAAGAGTGATGATTGGAAGTCAATCTGATCCTGCTGGAGTCTATTACTCTCTCTGCATCCATTTCCACAGCTCAGGTCTCTTGTTGCACACTCCTGCTCTGTTGTAGATGAGCTACCCTCTCCTCCCTAGTTTCAGAGGGCAATCTCTGATCTTGGTTGAATGAAGCTTGCTGTAGACGGATTGCTCTCTCAAGTCTCTGTGGCTAATCTCTGCTGTTAACTGAAGCTAAGTTGCTAGCTTTGAAAGTCGACTGGACAGCACGATGAGCCATAACGCGAATTCTCAATCTTTTTAGTACGGCCGCTTGTCTAGCTTGAGTGCATGGGCAACATGACGAGCGTTATCGCGAAGTCTCCATCTCACTAGTCTCACTGAAGACGAGGCCTGGTTGTAACAGGCAGCTGCCTAGCTCCCCCTCTCGCTCTCTTCCGGAGGCATGGTCTGGTTGAAAGGTGCATCTCCTTCCCTAGCTGCAGTTCTCTCAAAGTAAACCGGGTGAGCGGGAGCGGGCCAGCTCCTGTAATGAGATTATCTACTTCCATTGACGTTTTGAATTTTTGCACCTTGATTGATCTTCCCTAAAACTGGCATTTTGGTGGCTGTACAGAAACAAAGTTAATGTCCATGGTCACTGTGTTTAGACTGCTAAGGAGGTGTGTGTGTGCGCATCATTTTACTTATTGTCTCTAGTTGCCATCCTCCATTTTTTTCTAGCTTCAGCTGCACCATGCAATGGGGAAGAGAGTGGGGAAGGCAGAGGAGAAGTAGCCTTGAGTAGTGAACTCGTTGATGGGAGTTCCTCCAATGGATAACCGCATGAGTAATGCTACAAGAGATGGCTTTCACATTCATTCTGGGGAATGTATATACTTGGAAACTGCAAGTGTCACTGTGTGAGAATGCAATCTTAGAACAAACAGGAGGCTGGTGAAAGACTGATGATTGGTAATCTATAGTTCAGTGGTATCTGTGATAATCTTGATCCTGCTGGAGTCGGTTACTTCTTCTCTCTGCATCAGTTTTGGCAGCTTGGGTCTCTTGTTTCCTACTCCTGCATGGTTGTATACGAGCTGTCCTCTCTTCCCGAGTCTTGGAGGCCAGTCTCTAATGTTGGTTGAATGCAGACGGGCTGCTCTGTGCTCCCGAGTCTCGGAGGCCAGTGTCTCTAATGCTAGTTGAATGTAGCCTGCCGCAGATGGGCTGCTCTCTGCTCTGGAATTTCTGAGTGTAATCTCTGCTATTGACTGAAGCTAGCCTCGTCCCCAGGCTCTCCTCCCGCAAGCGTCATAATAATTGCGTGACCTTTGATCGCACGCGCAGCCTAAAGTTTGCAGGGTCAAAAGTCACAACGTTATTATTGCGCGTGCGGCTGCGAAGCCTGGGGACGAGGCTAGACTGAAGCTAAGTCGTTGCAATCGTACTTCTCTAGCTTCGAAATTTAACAGGGCAGCACGATGAGCCCTATCCTCCGTCTTTCTAGTAAGGCCGCTTGCCTCTCGTTTATCTACATGTATGGTCTAGCTTACAAGCCCTATCGCCGTCTCACTAGTCTCGCTGGAGACGAGGCCTGGTTGTAGCAGGCAGCTGTGTTCCACGTAGGGCTTCCATGAACTTTTGACTTTTGACATCGGATACGTGCACCAACATGCTGCTCATCCTGTTTTCGAACTTGATGAGCAAAGCCTTTATGCGCAATGGGTTGCTCGAGGCTTGGCTTGCTACTTTACGGTAGAATTTGCTACCGTTTTCCTAAATTCTGCAGCACGAAGAAAACGATTATATGTCTAGAAAGAAAGATTTAGCACGGATTTTTAAAGCAAACTTAGATAGCCAACGTGCTTAGTAATCATCCACCGAAGTTTCGTCTCTGCAGCATTAGCCGTTATTGGCAATTTTTTTTCTATAATTAGCGATATGCATATTGCGTAAATTTTATAATTCTATGAACCGACATATCACGCAAAACTACGTTATTTCGCTAACAGGCATCATTAGGAGAATACAATAAAACATAAATCAGGCAAAATCATGTCTTAGGGTCGTCCTGCCTTAAATAGGTTCCAAAACCTACCGGTATATACAAAGCAGGCATCAGTTCCCGACAGGAGAGATGGGAGGTGGTCTGTAGAGTCAAAGTTGATGCAACTATCCCTGTTATGCTCTCTCAAGAAGTGTTCGATGATTGGGATTTCTGGATCTTTCAGGTCACGCACCGGGCAGGGGCGTTGGCCTCGGTGGCCAGGCTAGAGAGTAGTTCCACGCATGCGCAAACTGCGCCTGCGTGTTCGTGGGTGGGGCCAGGGAAAGGAGGCAGGGCCAAAACTTGCTGAAATGGCAGCGTTGTTTCGGGGAGCGTGCTGTAGGGCGCTCTGTCGGAGAGCTTTCAGGTTGCAGACCTTCTCTACTTCCCAACGCTACAACTCCTGCCTAGACCGTAAGTTGTGGACGGGCACGTGACTTTCTAGTTGGTGTCAATACAGACTCAATTAAACTGTAGATAGTATAGACAACGTCTATACTATGATTAAACCCTAGATGCCGTAGGCTATTATAATCTAGGATTAAACGGTCAGAGAGATACTAAATTCACACGTTGCTTAGTGTATTTCATAACTCACCTGACGGTAGGAATCGCAAAACATGCAGTCTCAGTTACATGTACACAGCACGCACACTCGTACCGTGTGATTACCAGTAGATATCCCCACTGGAGAAGGTCTGCTGATGAATGTGCCATGTAGTACAGTGTGGGGGTGTTTGGTAGTTAGGGTACTTAGTGAACTGTCATTATTAATACAAGGCTTGCAACTTTAATAAAGAAATGAGGTACATTGTATTGTGTACTTACATGACATGTGGGAGCAGATGTGAACCTTGCACCTTGCACTTTGACCTCAAGCTGGGGATGGGCTCAACGAAGAGCAGAGGCACTTCCAGAAGGTGGCTCTGGAGTTTGCCCAGAAGGAAATGGCCCCCAACATGAAGGAGTGGGACGAGCAGGTCAGAGGGGGAGGTATGGACGCAGGAAGGGGGTGGAGAGAGGGAGGGTGTGTGTGCTAGTATTATGGCACCTGTGCTCATTATGTGCTATGAACTTGCAAAGATAGAGATACATGCTACTGAAAGTGTATCACTAGCCATACATAACTGACATACATGTAGTTATACATGATGAAAAGGCTTAGGAATATTGTAGAGAACTGGAAAATCGGCAGGCACCCGAATTGAACCGGGGCTTCTAACTTAAACTGTCAGTGCTCTACCACCTGAGCTATGGCCACCAGGTGACAGCCAGCCCTCACAATTCTCATGTACAGTGTACATGTACATGAACATGATGGAAAGGCTCAGAAATGTTTAGAGAACTGTGAAAACTGGCAGCCACCCAGGATTGAATCGAGGGCCTCTGACTTAAGCTGTCAGTGCTCTACCACCTGAGCTATGGCCACCGGGTAACAGCCAGCCTTCACAATTCTCAATATCACTCTGTATGTTTCCTCATGTATACAGTGAAATACACATGTAAGGTCAACAGGACATCATTCTGTCCACACGGTGCATATTTTCTCCCACTTCTCTCTCCCTTGCGTGCAGGAGATATTCCCAGCTGACGTGTGTCGTCGTGCAGCTGGCCTGGGGTTTGGGGGAGTGTACGTGCGTGAGGATGTGGGTGGGAGTGGCCTGAGTCGGCTGGACGCAGCCGTGATATTCGAGGCTATGGCCACTGGCTGTGTGAGCACCACAGCATACATCAGCATCCACAAGTGAGTGGACTCTACATGTACCTGTATGTACAATGTACCTGGTACACTACATTTTTGTGGTGTTTCATACATGTACATGTACATGTGCATACGTTCCAGGAAGTATTATATTATATAGTAGCTTGTTCCTGGCCTAGGTGAATACATGTGCAGATGTGCATGTTCATGCATATATAGTAATTATTATATTCTGTATTCTCTCATCTTCTCTGGTTATGATTCGGTCATTCATATTCCATTCTCCTTCCCTTCCTCCTTCCACCTCTGTTCCATCTACCTTCTTATCTCTTACCTCCCCATCTCTTTCCTCTTGTTTTTCCTCCCTCCTCCTCCTGCTCCTCCTGCTGCTCCTGCTCCTCCTCCTCCTGCTCCTCCTGCTGCTCCTCCTCCTCCTCCTCCTCCTTCTCCTCCTGCTGCTCCTCCTGCTGCTCCTTCTCCTCCCTTCTTCCTCCCATTCCATGCTGTTCCATGCAGCATGTGTGCTTGGATGATCGATGAGTTTGGTAATGAGGAGCAGAGGAAACACTATGTTCCTCAGCTGTGTTCCATGGAGGTAAGCACTACCGGTGTAGAGCAATGCTTGCCCTATGTTCATACACACGAAACACCTTCCTAAGGCTCATTCGCATCATGCTGAAATCTCCAGTTCTTTCCTCACATTGCTCTCATTATGCGCCTCATCAGCTGCACTGGGGTGACTGGGAGTGTGGGTATTGCACATCCTGCACATATCTGTACATGTACATGCACATGCACATGCACATGCACGTGCATACATGTAGTTGCTGTGCATTGTCTTGTCTCTATGACTAAGTTTGCATGTTGTAACAAGATAAAAATCATTGCCACACTTCCCACTCACTCACACTTCATCATTTACAATGTACAGGCATAAATGTTGCACTTAACTCTCCCAGTATACACAATGTATGTCATCTCCTTCCTTCCCCTCCTCCCCTGTGCATCCAGCTGTTTTCCTCATACTGTCTCACGGAGCCAGACCATGGCAGTGACGCAGCAAGTCTAGAGACCAGAGCAGTACGGGAGGGGGACAGCTACATACTGAATGGCTCCAAGTCCTTCATCAGTGGAGCTGGCCAGTCCGATGTGTACATTGTCATGGCCAGAACTGGTGGACCAGGTCAGGGATAGTACAGACTGTCACCTCATCATTGGAAGGGAGCAGAGCAATAGTGAATATAGTGTGGTGTTTACATGATGTGTAGCAATATACATGTGGAGTGTAGTGTGACACTGTTCCTCTGATTTCAGGGCCCTCGGGTATCTCATGTTTCATAGTGGACAAGGACTCACCTGGACTCAATTTTGGAGGTAAAGACAAAAAGGTATGTACCTGTGAGTACAGACAGAGTCATGTGAGTGAGTGCCTTATGCTTATACTGCACATGTACATGCATACGTATGTACATGTATGCCTTGTTGTGCATGGAGCTACATGTACATGTACATGTATTTAGTCTTGTCAGTGAGTGCTGTGTAGCCTCGTCCCCAGGCTCTCCCCTGCAAGCATCATAACAATTGTGTGACCTTTGACCGCACGCGCAAAAATTGGCCTAAAGTTTGCAGGGTCAAAGGTCACAACGTTATTATTGCGCATGTGGCTGTGAAGCCTGGGGATGAGGGTAAGTGCTACGTGCTTATACTACACATGTAGATTATTGTTCACATATGCATGGAGCTATTCCTGCGGTTTACAAAGGGCTATCACCATCAAGCTTGAAACTCACTATAGATCTCTTGCCACATATCCAACTGCTATTTCACATGATGCCTCTCCTCCCTCCAATCCTCCTTCTCCCTCTGTCTAGCCTCGTTCCCAGGCTTTGCAGCCGCATGCGCAATAATAACATTGTGACCTTTGACCCTGCAAAGTTTAGGCTGCAATTTTTGCACATGCGGTCAAAGGTCACACAATTGTTATGACGCTTGCGGAGGAGAGCCTGGGGACGAGGCTACCCTCTGTCCACTCCTTCCCTTTCTCCCTGCTCCTTTCCTCCTCCCCCCCCCCTCTCCAGGTGGGGTGGAACTCTCATCCTACTCGCATTGTGTTCTTCGAAGACTGTGAGGTCCCAGCAGAGAACTTGGTGGGAACGGAGGGGCAGGTGTGTGTAGCATGTTTCTCATGGTGCTACTGGTATCACATCACATCTCAAGTCTTATCTCCACTGCAGGGCTTTCAGATTGCTATGAGAGGTCTGAATGGAGGGAGGATCAACATCGGTGAGGCAGTAACAGTGATTTGGTTGTGAGAGATACAGTTAGTCACGTCTAGGCTGCAAGTAACGCTTCTTTTGGCAGTGAAAGGTGGTCAGATTTAGGAGTAATATAATTATTGTGCTAAAGGAGGTGTTCCAGGTCTTGGCGAAGTTATTATGCTACTGAGAACATTTTTCCCCTCCCATCATGATCTGAGCAATCAGTGGTGTCAACCTACAGCCATAAGTAGAAGGTTCCTGTGACAGCACAAATAAATTTTTGGTGGATGACCTTCATCTGCACCTCACATGACCTATTAGGCTATTAATCATACATACATGTACATGAATATATACTTCCTGTACATGGAATGAATATTTTTCTAAGCTGCTGAAGCTGGGAGTGTGTACACATATATATTTTTCTAAGCCTTTGAGGCTGTTGTAAATTGTTGGTGTTTGTTTCTTTCTTTCTTTCTTCCTTCTTTTCCTTCCTCCTTTCTTCTAATGTAGTGTACTATATAATATGATTGTTCATGTACATGCATGTATAATATTGCATGTACATGTATATAGGGGTGGCTTATTTCATTGTGGGTGGGGTGTACTGCCATAGTGGGCTTCAGATCCACTGTATAGTCCCCTCATTCTTGTGTATGTGTTGTGTAATATCATAATGCATGTACCTTGCCCTCCCACCATGCATAGCTGCCTGCAGTCTGGGAGCTGCCTGGGCCTCCATTGATCAGACCACCGCCCACTTGAAGAGTAGAGTGGCATTTGGACAGCCTCTCTCAGAGTTTCAGGTGAGCTGGCCTTGCTCTCATGCTCACTGCCAGCAACACACTGCGTGTGGCACACTGGATGATGTATAGCTGCAACTGTGGACACTGCACTGACTTGCTAAGTATATGAATCTGTTGTGACGTGCAGTAAAAATGCAAACAGTGGTATGTGTGCTAACACTGCACTGTGCTATGTGGTGCAGTAATTATTAGGAGTTTGAGCAAAAGCTATGACTATATTAGTATAGCCATAGTAAGTTGTGTGATTACACACCTTTAGAATACACATCACAATACTTTTTTCTGCCCGAGTCAACCAGAAACATGTGCTTGCCTTTGCCAGTGGAAGCACAAAAGGGAGAATGGGAAGACAAACTTTTGTTCCGAGTAATGGCTTGGTGCTTGGTGCACTGGACTCCCAGTCACTGGGTCCAGGTTTGTACTCTGGATGGAAGGTTGTCTGTCTTTATGCACCTCAGTCAACCATATCCATCCCCAGGTGCTCATGCCAATATTATTATCAACACCACAAGATTGTTGTGTACACAATGCCAATGTAATTAAATTAAGCAGATTGGTCCCCACTGCCACAAACTCAATAAAAATTATTGTAGTTTCAATACTTCCTTCTTTTCCACTCTCCTCCCTTCACCATTCCCTCTTGCTAATCCTCATTTCTCTTCTCACTCAATCTCTCCTTCCTCCTTTCCTTCCAGTACCTTCGCTTCAAGCTTGCCGAGATGGCCACCGGTCTCCTCTCCTCGCGGCTCGTGGTGCGCCACGCTGCCAGGGCCCTCGACTCATCAGCACCCAACACAGTACAGTTGTGTGCCATGGCCAAACTGGCCGCCACTGATACATGCTACGACATCACCAATGAAGCCCTACAGCTGCACGGTGGTTATGGCTATCTGAAGGACTACCCAGTACAGCAGTACATGAGGGACACTCGTGTGCACAAAATATTGGAGGGTGAGACCCTGTAATCAACTGCTGGGTATGTCAACAGCTACAGTCTAATTATTGCCGTTCCATTTCCTGTAGGAACTAATGAAATTATGAAGAGAATTATTTCAAAAGACTTGTTGGGATGAAAAGATTCAT
>CBDBZY010000063.1:0-26335 GCA_965213685.1 bacterium | reverse complement strand
GTTGCGCCAAAACGAATCTCCGGAACCTGAGAAAACAGCCGAGAACGGATGAGCCCACCTGAAGCGACGGCCGGATTCTAGCACCCGCCCCGCGCCATGCCAACCCCGCGAGGGTCCCTCGGCCCGAGACAGTCCCATCGTCAACAAAAGAAAGCGCGCGGGCGCACCGAGGCGGCATTGCGCTGCCCGGCCGACGTCAAGATCGTCATCTTCGAGCCGAGCGGTGCACCAGAAGGAAGCGAGATGACGCGCGGGCGCGAAGCACCGCGGACGACCTCTGGCCGCGCCGCCCTAATCCGTCTGATGGACCGCTGCCTGCGCATCCTTCTCGACACAAACGTAGTGTATTGTCCGCAACGGAGTCCCCGGCTGTCGCGCGCGTCGCGCAGTTTGACAATTGGTGCGTGCTGCTCCAACAGCGGCAGGCGAGGACGATCGCTTTCGGGTGGGGTTCCGATTCCGAATCGACGGGTGGGAACGGCGGGTAGACAGGGCCGAATCATCGACGAAAGCGCACTTCCCACGACTCTTCTAAGTCGGTTTCTTCGTCCTCAAACTCGTCGGGAGGTTCCATCCCGGTAAGCACGGTCAGAACCTTGCCGTAGCTGCCCAGTCCGACGATTTCTTCCACAATCTCCTGTCGACGCAGCCCGTTGAAACCAGTCCCGAAGGCAACTTTGACCTTCGGCGCGCCGACCTCGGACGATGTTCTCCACATCGGCGTTGAACTGAGCGGTCGCGCTGGCGGAGGGCAATGGCGTGCCCTTTCGAATCCAGGCGAGCCCCGGGAAATCCCTCAAAGGGTTCGACATGACCGCGTAGTCGATAATGCTGCCGCTGCTTCGGATTACCGCCACGGGCTCACGGCTGGTTTGTGCGTATCGGATGGCCGTAGCCTCAAGAGACGTTTCGCATGTCGCTTGGAGCGTCTCGATCGCCTGGAGACCATCGCCGGCGCAACCTGCGGCAGCAGCGAAAAGCTTGGCAGGCATGAGCAATGCCGAGGCGAATTGGTCCGCCTCCTGCTCGTAGCGATCGGTGCTGCGAAACCCGGCTTTGGAAAAATGCTGGTCCCGGTCATCCAAGACGGCATCGATGTGTCCGGGCAACCTGTAGTGCCCAATCTCATGGGCCACGGAGAATCTCCTGAAGCCCTGATTGTTGATGTGGGTCGGATATCCAATGCCGAATACGCCGTCTACGTGGAGCAGCATGCCTGAGGCCCCGCCAGCGGAAGCGGGGAGCGGCTTCAGTTCGATGTCGAGTTGATGCGCAATCGCAAATGGATCGATCGGCAGAGCGTCGATCCGGAGTTCCCGGAGGAGCTGTTCCGCCTCTTGACGCACTTTGAAAAATTGATCTCGGGGTCGCCCCACCTACTCGCCCTCCCTCGCCTTCCGCCTGGCTTTCTCGGCCAACATCTGGACGAAATCGTCGGCCATCTCCTGATACTCGGCCGAGAGGCCGGAATAGTGCCGATGGAGCTTGTCGACGGTGGCGGCTGCGGCATCCATCAGACCGGAGCGGCCGAGCAGATAGTCGGTTGTCACTCGCAGAGCGTCGGCCAAGCGCTTGAGATTGTCGAAAGAAGGCTTGCGAGTGCCCGTTTCAAACTGGGAAACTGCAGATGCTTGTAGGTCCGCCCGCCGGGCAAGCTCGCTCTGGCTCAGATTGCGCGCCATTCGTGCGGTTCGCAGCCTCTGCGGAAACAGCTCTGTTGGCGTACTTGACTCGTCCATCACGAAATCGTATACTCCTCTATAACGATTTCGGCACGGCCGTGCAGCGGGCATTTTCTTGGCCGAGGCCACGACGAATTCGTCAAACTGTACAATACGCAACGCTTGACTACAAGGAGATTGACCATGGGAAAGGGACCCAAAACCCACCATATCGTTCGGAACCCGGGCGGGGGCTGGGACGTCAAACGCGGCGGCGCGCGGCGCGCCAGTAGCCACCACGCGACGAAGCAGGCGGCCATCGACAGAGGCCGCGCGGTGAGCCGTAACCAGGGAACCGAGCTTCGCATTCACAACAGGGACGGACGGATCGCCGGCAGCGACAGCCACGGCGGCGACCCCTATCCGCCCAAGGGCTGAGAAGGGAGTCCATCGCATGAAGCGCGATCGTGAGCATAATCCCGAACATGGCGACAAGGATCACGGGCACCCTAACGAAAAGGGTTTTTCAATCGTCGTCAACGGCCGGGAAAAAACGGTCGAGGACGAAGAGCTGACTTTCGACCGGGTTGTCGCTCTGGCATTCGAAGACCCGCCCACCGGCGAGTTCATCTGCTTCACGATCATCTATCGGAAAGCTGGTGGCCGCAAGCCGGAAGGCATTCTGATCGAGGGCGAAGCGGTGAAGCTGCGGGACGGCACGGTTATTAATGTCACAGTCACTGATAAGTCGTAGGCCCGACCTCAAGAAGCTGGCGGATGAAGGGTACGACGTCGCCATCGTGTCGGGGCACCTCGTCATCCGCCACGTGCCTTACGTCAATTCCAGTGGGCAGGTGAAGCTGGGCGCCCTGGTATCGACGCTGGATCTGGCGGGAGACGTTACAACCCGGCCGAGGACCCATGTAGCCATGTTCGCGGGTGAGTACCCCTGCGATCGGAACGGGTGTGAACTCGCGAAGATCAAACACAAGAGTGTTCAGGAGAAGATCTCCGATGGTCTGGCGGTTGACCACTCGTTCTCGAGCAAGCCTGCCGATGGGTACACGGACTATCACCACAAGATGACGACCTATATCGCCATCATCGCGGGTCCCGCAGAAGCCATCGATCCAAACGTGACGGCGCGACCCCGCCGGGAGATAGAGCCGGACGATCCCAAGGCGGTGTTCAAATACCTCGACACCGCCTCGAGCCGGGCGGGAATCGCGGCGCTGTCAAGCAATCTGGAGCGGGACCGGGTTGCGATCGTCGGATTGGGCGGGACGGGCTCGTACATACTTGATTTGGTGGCCAAGACCCCCGTGCGGGAAATCCATGTCTTCGACGGGGACGACTTCCTCCAGCACAACGCGTTCCGCTCCCCGGGCGCGCCGTCCAAGGAAGAGCTCGAGGCGCGTCCGCGAAAGGTTCGCCATCATGCCGGCCGCTATAGCCTCATGCGAAGCGGAATTGTGGAGCATGACTGCTATCTCGGTGAGGGCAATCTGGACGCTATTGAGGGGATGGACTTCGCGTTCATATGCGTGGACCGAGGCGAGGCGAAACGGCCCGTCATCGAAAAGTTAGAGGAACTCGATATCCCGTTCATCGACGTAGGGATGGGACTCGAACTCGTCGATAACCGGCTCCAGGGCGTCGTGCGGGTAACTGCCAGCACACCAGACAAACGCGACCACGTGCGGGACAAGAAACGAATCGGGCTGTCCGGTGGCGATGCGGACGGCGTGTATTCCCAGAACATTCAGATTGCCGAGTTGAACGCGCTGAACGCCGCTTTGGCCGTGATCAAATGGAAGAAACTGCGCGGGTTCTACCGGGACTTGGAGAACGAGCATTTCAGCGCGTACACGTTGGATGGCAACGCGATCGTCAATGAGGACAACGCATGAAGTGGCCGATGGTTCTCGCACACGAATTCGTCAAGACTATTCCAAACGATCTCAAAGAGCGGACGCTCTATGTGTCCGTGAACTACGCGACGGTGGTGCACAAGTGCTGCTGCGGATGCGGACGTGATGTCGTGACACCACTGACTCCCACGGACTGGACCCTTATCTACGATGGCGTGTCGATTTCTCTGAACCCGTCGATCGGGAACTGGAGCTTCGAGTGCCGATCGCACTACTGGATAAGCGAGAGCACGGTGAGATGGGCGAGGCAATGGCCAGCTAGCAGAATCACCGCTGGCCGCACACAGGAGCGCAGATTGAAGGAGAGGTACTACGGAGAGCGTGCGATCGCTTTCCAGCGGACTGAGGAATCCGCCCGAAAGGGAGCGACCAAGAGGCTCTGGAGGTGGCTTCCCAACATTCTGCGGTCATAGATCAAAGCAGACGTCTCCTTGTTCATTCCGTTCAGTCGAAGAGCGGGAACACGGCGCCGGCCTCGGCCTCGTCAACAGCCAGACTGCGGAGGTGGCCGGGGTGAAGAATGGCCAAGTGCCATTCCGCCTCGAGGACGGGCGCGCGCGCTATCTGCGCCCGGGCGACCCGCGCGAGCTTCCTCCCACCGGAAGTGGTCGACCGTTCGTGGACATTGTGCGCGGATTCGAACCAGAGGGTATCGAGCAGCGCTTTCCGCAGGTCGGCCGCGGTTATGCGAAGCGCACCATTCCGCACCGGCAACGCGGAACGACCCGCGCCGACTTGTTGCTGGCCGGCTGGTTCGGGGGTATCCCGGGTCCCGCTACGGACGAAATCTGGAACCGCCTCGAAAACGACGAAATCCGTTTTGAGTCGTGGAGCAACGGCGAGGATCTTCGAACGAAGCTCCTTGAGTTGATCGTCAGGGAACTCAACCTCGCCAGCCTGGATGACGAAGTGGGCTTCGGCAGCAGACGTTCCGCAAGACTTGGCTGTCGCGAGCGACGTCTCATTTGTCATACCGCAATATCCATCCTCGATAGAGAAGGGCCAGGACGGCCTCGTCGAGCCTGTCTGGTTTCATGGATACACGGCATCGGAGCGGGGCGTCGCCATCCCCGTCGCGCATGTAGCGATACGCCGGGTGATTGCGGCGGATGTGCTAGCCGAGAAGCACCGGGTCCCAGGGATGGAGGGCGTCCGTCCTGACCACAGGCGTCGCATCGATTCGGCACCGCTTGCGGCCTTCCCGCGAACCACCCGCCATATATTGCTCTGCCGGGCAGCGTCGGCTACGCTGAAGGCGAGCGACCTCTCGCTGCCGGAGCTGCATCGACCCGGCCCGCAGCGCAATTCGCGGAGCGGAGAGGGGCACCTGCGTCTTCGTCGGAGAACAACGGGCAAGGACCACATGACGAAACGGGCGAACAACGGCGGGGCCGGCCCCGGACTCGAGGCGCAGCTCTGGGCGGCGGCGGACAAGCTGCGCGGCAACATGGAGCCGTCCGACTACAAGCACGTCGCCCTCGGCCTGATCTTCCTCAAGCACACATCGGATGCGTTCGAGGCGAAACGGCAGGAGCTGCTGACGGAGGAGCTGGCCGACCCCGAGGACCCGGAGGAGTATCTCGCCGGCAACGTCTTCTGGGTTCCCGGGGAGGCCCGATGGTCGCACTTGCTGGCAAGGGCCAAGCGGACGACCATCGGCAAGGACGTCGACGACGCCATGCGCGCGGTCGAGGCCCGCAACCCCTCGCTCCGGGGCGTTCTGCCCAAGGACTACGCCCGCCCGGCGCTCAACAAGGTCATGCTCGGCGAACTGGTCGACCTGGTGAGCGGCATCGGCACGGGCGGGGGGGGGGGGGGCGCTCCCGGGACATCCTCGGGCGGGTGTACGAGTATTTCCTCGGCGGCTTCGCCGGGGCCGAGGGCAAGCGCGGGGGAGAGTTCTACACGCCCCGCTCCGTCGTCCGCCTGCTGGTGGAGATGCTGGAGCCCTACAGGGGCCGCGTCTATGACCCCTGCTGCGGCTCCGGCGGCATGTTCGTGCAGTCCGAGAGGTTCGTCGAGGAGCACGGCGGGCGCACCGGCGACATCGCCATCTACGGCCAGGAGAGCAACTACACGACGTGGCGGCTCGCCAGGATGAACCTCGCGGTGCGCGGCATCGACGCCGACATCCGCTGGAACAACGAGGGCAGCTTCCACAGGGACGCGCTGCCGGACCTCAGGGCCGACTTCATCCTCGCCAATCCGCCGTTCAACGTCTCCGACTGGGGCGGCGACCGGCTGCGGGAGGACGCCCGCTGGAGGTTCGGCACACCGCCTGCGGGCAACGCCAACTACGCCTGGCTCCAGCACATCCACCATCACCTCGCCCCGAACGGTCGGGCGGGCGTGGTGCTCTCCAACGGCTCCATGTTCACGGCCGCGTCCGGGGAGGGCGGCATCCGCCGCGCCATGGTCGAGGCCGACGCGGTGGACTGCATGATCGCCCTGCCCGGGCAGCTGTTCTATTCGACGCAGATTCCCGCCTGCCTCTGGTTCCTGGCGCGCAACAAGAACCCCGGCAAGGGCCGGCGCGACCGCCGCGGAGAGGTGCTGTTCATCGACGCCCGCAAGATGGGGCGCATGCTCGACCGCACCCGCAAGGAGTTGACGGACGAGGAGGTCGCCCGAATCGCCGGCAAGTATCACGCCTGGCGGGGCGCGCCGGACGCGGCCCCCTACGAGGACGAGCCGGGCTTCTGCAAGGCCGCCACGCTGGCGGAGATCCGGAAGCACAACCACGTCCTGACGCCCGGCCGCTACGTTGGCGCGGCTGTGGCGGAAGAGGAAAGCGAGCCGTTCCCCGAGCGGTTCGCGGCGCTCCGCGAGACGCTGGCGGAGCAGTTCGCGGAAGCGGAGGCGCTGGGCGAGACGATCCGGCGGAAGCTGGAGGAGATTGGCGCGCATGGGTGAGTGGGAGGAGGTAACGCTTGAAGAGTGCGCGGATTTAATCCGCGAAACAGTATCTCCATCTGATGCAGAGAACATGCTCTATATCGGCCTTGAGCATATTGGAGAAAACACCTTATCCCTACTCAAGCATGGGCAAGCAAGTGATGTGACGAGTACGAAGTCACGCTTCAAGAAGGGCGATACTTTGTTCGGAAAGCTCCGGCCATACTTTCGCAAGGTTATCGAGGCGCCATTCAATGGTATTTGTTCAACCGACATTTGGGTCATCCGTGCCAAGGAAGGCATAGATCAGAGATTTCTTCACTACTGTGTGGCCTCGCCGCAATTCATCGAACATTCAGTCTCCGGGTCTGAAGGAACACGCATGCCCCGAGCAAAGTGGGATTATTCGGCACGCCACGGAATACTTCTTCCCCCTCTCCCCGAACAACGCGCCATCGCACACGTGCTGGGCACACTGGACGACAAGATCGACCTGAACCGGCGGATGAACGAGACGCTGGAGGAGATGGCGCGGGCGATCTTCCGGGACTGGTTCGTGGATTTCGGCCCCACCCGCGCCAAGATGGAGGGCCGCCCCCCCTACCTCGCCCCCGAACTCTGGGAGCTCTTTCCCGACACACTGGACGATGCGGGCAAGCCGGCGGGGTGGGAGGTTTCGCTGCTAGGGGATCAGATCGAAATCCTCGATTCTAAACGCATCCCGCTATCATCCCGAGAACGCGAGCAACGCCAAGGGCCCTATCCATATCATGGCGCGGCCGGAGTGATAGATTACGTAGAGGACTACTTGTTTGAAGGAGTTCACATCCTACTCGGCGAAGATGGATCGGTCACCAAACCGGACGGAAAACCCTTTACGCAATATGTTTGGGGTCAATTCTGGGCAAACAACCATGCTCATGTTCTCAGGGGAAAAGGCATCTCGAATGAGATGTTGTTGTGTTTCCTTCAACAAACAGACATAACTCCATACGTTACCGGCACCGTTCAACCAAAGCTGAACCAGAAAAACCTGAAAGCGATACCGTTTCCGGCATCTGGTTCTGATGTGGCAGTGGCCTTTGAGAAGGTGGTTGGACCCCTCTTCGAGCAATTCAGGCTTCATTCTAATGAAAGCCTTACGCTCTCCGAGGCCCGCGACCTCCTCCTTCCAAAACTCATCTCGGGCGAAATCCGCCTCGCCGAGGCGGGGGAGGTGATCTCATGAGTTCGTTGACGAGTAGCGATAAGCGCTACCTCGAAGAACTCCTCGAAATGAGCGGCGGCTATGTTCTCGACTTCACGGACGCTACGTTTGGCGATTTTTTTCTTAAATACAAGGTCGACGTCCACGGGCAAAAATATAAGACTTATGGAACGTCAAAGGCGAAAAAGCTCCGTGCGTTTTGGACATTGGAACCCGACGATCTGGTAGGCAAGGTGCTGTCCGAGATGCTGGACTCCTATGAGACATACTGCGACCTCGCAAAGAAGGACCCGGACAAGAAATTGCTGGAAAAGGCGCGCGGCATCGTCGCACGGCTGACCGGTCAATCTGCCGTCCCTCGCCCCGCCACGACCGAAGCCGAGTTTCTGGCGCGCGAGTTCGCGGTTCCGAAAATTCAAAAAATGCCGATTGACGCGCAGGTCGTGCCAATAATCGAAGCACGGATTAAGGAGGCGTGCGTCGTGCTTGACGCAGGTGCTCATTTGTCCGTGATATTCCTGTGCGGCAGCGTGTTGGAAGCTTTGCTGCTTGGCGTAGCCAGGCAGGATCCAGCGCGCTTCAATCAGGCGAATGCGACGCCGAAAACAGCGAAAGCGAAAGAATCGCCGAAACCCTTCCATGAATGGAGCCTTGCGCAGTTGATCGACGTTGCTGACGAAGTCGGCGTTCTGAAGCCCGACATCAAGCAGTTCGGGCACGGCTTGCGCAATTTCCGAAACTACATCCACCCACACGAGCAGATGATCTCGGGCTTTGCGCCGGATGAACACACCGCCAAAGTCTGCTTCCAAGTCCTGAAGGCCGCTCTGGCGAACCTGGCGGGAGAGCGTCCATGATCCGCGTCCCCGTCAATCCCGATCTTCTCCGCTGGGCGCGCGAGCGCGCCGACATCCGGCAAGAATCTCTGGCGGCGAAAAAATTCAAAAAACTGCCCGAATGGGAGAACGGCGACGTCCAGCCCACCCTGAAGCAATTGGAGGCGTTTGCGCGCGCGGTCCATGTGCCAATCGGTTACCTGTTCCTCTCGGAACCGCCGGAGGAAGCCCTTCCCATTCCGGACTTCCGCACCCTCGCCGGACACGCGGTCACGCGGCCCAGCCCGGACTTGCTGGACACGATCTACGCCTGCCAGGAACGGCAGAGCTGGTATCGGGATTTCGCTCGTGCCGCCGGCGAGCCGGCTCTCGGCTTCGTCGGCAGCACCTCGACCAAGACATCCCCTGAAACTGTCGCGGCCGATATGCGAGAGGTTTTGGGTTTCGATCTGGCCGCCCGCCGGAAGCACTCGACGGGGCCCGACGCCCTTCGCCCGTTTATCCGCCAGGCCGAGGAGGCCGGCGTCCTCGTCATGATCAATGGCGTGGTAGCAAACAACAACCGCCGCCGTCTCAATCCCGAGGAGTTTCGCGGTTTCGCCCTGCCGGATCCCCTCGCACCGCTAATCTTCGTCAACGGCGCGGACACGAAAGCGGCGCAGATGTTCACGCTCGCCCATGAGCTTGCGCATATCTGGCTTGGCGTGTCCGCTCTGTCGAATCTCGGCGCGGCGCCGGCGTCGGGCTTCCGGCGCGAGGAGGTGTGGTGCAACGCGGTGGCAGCGGAGTTTCTGGTGCCGCTGGAAGCCTTGCGATCCGATCTGCAACCGAACGAATCGCCGCCGGACGCGCTGCCCCGACTGGCGGGCCTCTACAAGGTCAGCACGCTGGTCATATTGCGCCGCCTGCTCGATGCGGGCCGGATCACCCGCGCTCGTTTTGACAAAGAATGGGCACAAGAGAACGAACGTCTGCGGAAGCTCGTCAAGGCGCGCCGCGCGGGCGGCGACTTCTATCGCACGACGGTCGCACGGGTCGGGCGGCGGTTCGCGCGCGCACTGGTCGTGAGCACGCTCGAAGGGCGGACCCTCTATCGGGATGCGTTCCGGATGTTGGGCGTCAAGAAGACCGAGACCTTCAACAATATCGGGCGCGAAGTCGGGGTGATGGAATGACCGCCTATCTCATCGACGCGAACGTGTTCATTCAGGCCAAGAACCGGCACTACGGCTTCGATTTCTGCCCCGCCTTCTGGGATTGGCTGGTCGAGCAGAACGGCGCGGGCACCGTCGCCAGCGTCGAGGAGGTCTTGGGCGAACTGCAAGAGGGAAACGACGAACTGGCGAAGTGGGCCGCGGAGCGGGGCGACGGGTTCTTTCTGAAGCCGGACGAGGCCGTGGTTTCGAAGCTTCGCGCCGTCAGCGATTGGGCGAACGGCAATGAATACAAGTCGGCCGCCGTCGACACCTTTCTAAGGGGTGCCGATTGCTTTCTTGTCGCGCACGCGCTGGCTCTTGACTGTGCCGTCGTCACCCACGAAGTCTTCGCTGACACCATCCACAAAATCAAGATTCCGAACGCTTGCGACCGTCTCGGCCTGTGTTGCATGAACCCCTATGAAATGCTCCGCCGCGAGCGCGCCCGGTTTGTCCTGTGATGACCCGCATCACCGAATCCGACGTCGAGGACGCCGCACTCGGCTGGCTCTCCGGGCTGGGCTACGCCGTGCGGCGCGGAGCGGACATTGCTCCGGAGGGTGAGTCCCCCGAGCGCGGCAGCTACGGCGAGGTGCTGCTGACCGGGCGGCTGCGCAATGCGCTCGAACGCCTCAACCCGCACCTGCCCGCCGAGACGCTGGAGGAGGTGGAGCGCAAGATCGGGCAGAGCGAGACGCCTTCCCTCATCGAGGAGAACCGGCGCCTGCACGGCTACCTGACAGAGGGCGTGCCCGTCGAGGTCATCCGGAAGGACGGCAGCATCGGCGGGGATATCGCCCGGCTGCTCGACTTCGAGAACGCGGACGCCAACGACTGGCTCGCAGTGAACCAGTTCACGGTGATCGAGGGAGAGCACAACCGCCGTCCCGACGTGGTGGCGTTCGTCAACGGCCTGCCCCTGGCCGTGATCGAACTGAAAAACCCCGGCGGCGGGAACGCCACGCTCGAAGGCGCCTTCTGCCAGCTCCAGACCTACAAGGGCGAGATACCGTCGCTGTTCCGCACCAACGCAGTTCTCGCGATGTCGGACGGCATCTCGGCGCGCGTCGGCTCGTTGACCGCCAAGTGCGAGCGGTTCATGCCCTGGCGCACCGTGGACGGAAGCACGGTCGCACCGAAAGGCGCGCCCGAGCTCGAGATCCTCATCCAGGGCGTCTTCGGGAAGAGCCGGTTCCTCGCCCTGATTCGAGACTTCACCGCGTTCAGGGACACGGGCGCGGGGCTGGTCAAGATCGTCGCCGGCTATCACCAGTTCCACGCCGTGTGCCACGCGGTGGAGCGCACCATCGAGGCCGCGCGTCCCGGGGGCGACCGCCGCATCGGGGTCATCTGGCACACCCAGGGTTCCGGCAAGAGCCTGCTCATGGCGTTCTACGCGGGCCGGCTCATCGCCCATCCGTCCATGGCGAACCCGACCGTCGTCGTCATCACCGACCGAAACGACCTCGACGACCAGCTCTTCGGCGCGTTCTCGATGTGCCGCGGCCTGTTGCGCCAGACCCCGCAGCAGGCCGACAGCCGCGAGGGATTGCGGAGGCTCCTCGCGCGCCCCTCCGGCGGCGTGGTGTTTACCACCATCCAGAAGTTCCCGCCCGGGAGCGGCGGGAGCGACTGCCCGGTGCTGACGGATCGCCGCAACGTCGTGGTGATCGCTGACGAGGCGCACCGCAGCCAATACGGCTTCCGGGCGAGGGTGGAGCGCACGACCGGCGAGATGGCCTATGGCTTCGCCAAATACCTGCGCGACGCGCTGCCGAACGCCTCGTTCATCGGCTTCACGGGCACGCCCGTCGAGAAAGAGGACGTGAACACGCCGGCCGTGTTCGGCGAATACATCGACGTCTATGACATCAACCGGGGCGTCGAGGACGGCGCGACGGTCCCCATCTACTACGAGAGCCGGCTGGCGCGGGTCGAGCTCGACGAGGACGAAAAACCGGCACTCGACGAGGAGATCGCCGAACTGACCGAGGAGGAGGCCGAGAGCGAGCAGGAGAGGCTCAAGCGCAAGTGGGCGAACGTCGAGGCCATTGTCGGGGCCGGGAAGCGCCTGCGCCTGGTCGCCCAAGACTTCGTCGAGCATTTCGAGAACCGCGTCGCCGGCATGGACGGCAAGGCCTTGATCGTCTGCATGAGCCGCCGGATCTGTGTCGCACTCTACAGCGAAATCATCCGGTTGCGCCCGGAGTGGCACAGCGATGACGACGAGAAGGGGGCGATCAAGATCGTCATGACGGGCGCGTCGTCGGACCCGAAGGACTGGCAGCAGCACATCGGCGGCAAGGCGCGCCGGGAGTTGCTCGCCAGGCGGATCAAGGATCCCGGCGACGCGCTCCAGCTGGCGATCGTGCGGGACATGTGGCTGACCGGCTTCGACGCGCCGAGCCTGCACACGATGTACATCGACAAGCCCATGCGCGGACACGGGCTGATGCAGGCGATCGCCCGCGTCAACCGCGTGTTCCGCGACAAGCCGGCGGGGCTGATCGTGGACTACATCGGCATCGCGCAGAACCTGCGGTCCGCACTCGGCCAGTATTCACGCGAGGATCGAAGATGCGCTGGCATCGACGAGGCCGAGGCCGTCACGGCGATGCGGGAGAACTACGAGATCGTGCGGGACATGTTCCACGGCTTCGACTACCGCACGGGGCTTGGCGGGTCGCCGCAGGAACGGCTCGTTGCGCTCGCCGGCGCCCTCGAGTGGATCCTCGAAATGCAAAAACGCGATTCGGCCCGGGAGGCTACCGAAGCGGGCAGGAGACGCGCGCGTCGCCGCTTCGACGACGCCGTGCTGGTGCTCTCCAGGGCGTTCGCGCTCGCCGGCGCCAGCGACGAGGCGCGCGCCATCCGGGACGAGGCGGGTTTCTTCCAGACCGTCCGCGCGGCGCTCGCCAAGGGCGCACCCACCGGCGGCGGCTCCTCCGCCGAGCGGGATCTGGCCGTGCGGCAGATCGTCAGCCGCGCCGTCGTCTCGACCGACATCGTCGATATTCTCGAAGCCGCCGGGCTGGACGCCCCGGACATCTCCATCCTCTCCGACGAGTTCCTCGCCGAAATCCAGGGGATGGAGCAGAAGAACCTCGCCCTAGAGGCGCTGCGCAAGCTCATCAACGGGGAGCTTCGCTCGCCAAGCCGGGTCAACGTCGTGCAGACCCGGGCCTTCTCCAAGCGGTTGGAGGAGGCGGTCGCCCGCTACCACAGCAGCACCATCACAACGGCGGAGGTCATTCAGGAGCTGATCGGGCTCGCCAAGGACATGTGCGCCGCAGGCCGGCGCGGCGAGGCGGAAGGGCTCGGCCCGGAGGAAACAGCCTTCTACGACGCCCTGGCCCAGAGCGAGAGTGCGGTCGAGGTGATGGGGAACGATCACCTTCGTGCCATCGCCCATGAACTGCTGGGCAGTCTGAAAAGCAAGGCCTCCGTGGACTGGCAGCAACGCGCACCGGCGCGCGCCGAGATGCGGGTTCTCGTCAAGCGCATCCTTCGCAAGCACGGCTACCCGCCGGATCTGCGGGCCGCCGCCGTGCAGACCGTTCTAGAGCAGGCCGAGGCTCTCTCGGCGCGGTGGGCCGCCTGACCGCACGAGGTTTCGGAACCCAAAAAAGATTTCCGGGCGGGCAGAAAACCACTGCGCGCCGCCAACACCCGCCCCGCGCCATGCCAACCCCCCGCGAGGGGTCCCTCGGGCGGGGGCGAGCCCCCCTACAGCGTTCGCTCCAGGACGAACGCGCCGAACGCCTTGGCGAGACGGAGTTTTTCGCCGTCGCACTCGACGATGGCACCGGCGGGCGTCGCGTCGTCCACCGGCAGACGCTCCCCGCAAAGGGGGCATGAAACCATCTGCACGATGGTGAGGACTTCCGCCCCTCCCGCCGCGCCCAAGCGGAATTTCACGCCCGCGCAGTTATCGCAGTCCACCAGGTCGCCCGCCTCCGCATCCCACGGGATGGGCACCTCCCGGCCTCAGCCGGGGCACCGAAGCGCGCGCGCATTTTCCTTCACCGGCCGATCCCCAACAACGCTTCGAGCCGCGCCCGATCAAAGCCGACCACCTTCTCGTCGCCCACGAATATCACGGGCGCCGCCCGCATGTTCGCCCGTTGGAACAACTCCTCTAGGGCCTCCTCGTCCTCATCCACGAGTTTCTCGGTGTAGGCCACGCCATGATGGGAGAGAAACGCTCTCACCGACCTGCATGGCGCTCATGTGGAAGATGAATAGACCGTCACTTTCCTGTCCGACATCGGCGACCTCCCATGAAACGGGCGCGAATCGTCCCGGCGGCGGGGCGCGCTCCCGGCGTAGCCCGCGCAGGATTTTGCGCTACCCGGGCGTCTCCACCCTCTCCAGCAGCCCCGTCAGCTCCTTGAACCGAATGGCGTCGAGCCTCGAGACGGCGTCCGCTATCTCCCCGCGCAGGGAGGCGTCCGCGCGCGCCTCGCTGAGTGCCTCGAACTTCTCGCGCACCGTCTCCCACCGCATGGGGGAGGAGAAGTGCCCCTCCCAGGCGGGCTTGTCCATCTCGTGCACCGCGCCGTCTTTCAGGGTGATGGCTATCCGGACGGGGGATTGCGCGGGATAGCGCGCCGTCATCTCGTCGGAATTCGTGGTGCGCACCCTCTTGAGAAGCACCTGCACGTCCTCCGCGCGGATTCTCTCCTCCTCGTATTGGGCCGGCAGAACCTGCTCGTCGATGATGGCGGCCGCGAGCACGTAGGGCAGGCTGTGGTCCGCCGTCTCCTTGTTCCGCACGTGCTCGCGCGCGCCGGCCTTCCCTCCCCCCATGATGAAATAGGCGCGCTCGTAAATTCCGATCTCGACGTCCTCGACGTCCTCGGGCCGGAAGCCGTGCGCGCGCTTCATGCCGATGACGCCCTCGATGGCCGTCTGGGAGTGGAGGCCCGCGTTGTAGCGCTTCACGCTGATCTCGAGCATCTTGCCCAGGCGCGCGTCCGACCAGTCCACCTCGAACTCTCCCGTCACCGACTCGAAAACGCCGAAGGGACCCTCCACCAGCAGGAGGGGGCCGGTCACCCCGCGCATGGCCAGAAACGTCGAGTGCACCCCGCTGTGCCCGGCGGCCGCGTAGGCGAACCCCTTCCAATGGGAGATCTCGCCGGTGCGCGTGATGAGGAGGGGATTCTGGCGCACCCCGCTGAGGGCGATGGCGTGGGCCGTCCTGCCTGCGTCTAGGCCCAGGGCGCGCGCGCAGCCCGCCGCCACGGCATAGGCACCCGCCATGGGCTGATCAAACCCTCTCTTCTCATAAGGCGCGCTGTCGCAAAGCCGACACTGCACCTCATACGCCACGGCAAGGGCGGTCATGAACTCCGCCCCGCTCGCGTCTGCGTATTCCGCCGCCGCCATCACGCTGCCCGCGTTGTCGCTGGGGTGTGACGTGGCGAGCCTCCCCATGAACCCGTCGTTGAAATCCAGGTAGCGAATCAGCGCGGTGTTGTAGAACGCCGCCCTGTCGGGCGCGGTTCTCCCCCCGCCGATGAGTGCGCAGCGGGGCGCGCCGCCGAAATCGTCCGCCTGCGCGCGCAGGAGGCGGACGGGTGCCGCGCCCAGGGAGCCGATGGCGCAGCCGATGGTGTCGAGCATGAGCATCTTCGCCTGCCCGCGCATCTCCTCGGAGAGATCGTCAAAACTCCTCGCCGCGGCAAACGCCGCGATCTCCTCTGCAATCGTCATGGCGACGCTCCTTTGTCGAACCGGGTACAGGGAGGGGGGAGGCTCGCCCGCTTCGCCCGCCCGCGGAATCCCCGCGGGGAGGGACGGGCGCGGGCTAGCCGCCGTTCAGCTTTCTGTATGTTTTTTGCATGATGAGGGCGTCATACTCCAGGGCCGGGCTCTCGCACACCACCCGTCCCTCCACCCCGAAATCTATCAGCGCGCGGAACAGGTCCGGATAATTCATGTCCGACTCGTCGAGCTCGAGATGGTGCGCCTCGCCCTTGTCCGAATACGCGATGCCCGAGAGGTGAATGTGCATGGTCTTGAGCGCCTCCGCGCCCATCTTGTCTTTCAGGAGCTCGAGCTGGGCGCCGAACTCCTCATAGGTGTTGTTCGCCCCGGCCGAGCGGGCGTGAATGTGGGCGAAGTCTATCGTCAGCCCGACGTTCTTGTCCTGGAGGGCACCGCCCATGTCGGCGATCTCCTGGAGGGAGCCGAACTGGCTGCCCTTGCCCGTCGTCTCGGGGTCCAGGCGAACCGGACAGCCCTCCTCCTCCAGAATGTCGGCGAGCTCCCCTACCTGGTTCCGGATGAAGTCGTAGACCTCCTTCCGGTCCCGCTTCTGATAAAACCCCGGGTGAAAGCACGCCCCGTCGCCCCCGCACGCGGCCAGTGCGCGGGCGGTGTCCAGCACGCGCTTGCGGCTCGCCGCCACCTTCTCCTCCTCGAGCGAATACAGGTTCACGTAATAGGGGCCATGCGCCGTGACGCGAACGCCCGTCTCGGCCTGGGCGGATTTCACCTCCTCGCACGTCTGCGGCCGGATGCGGACGCCGTGCACAAACTCCATCTCGTAGACGCCCAGCCCCAGCGCGTGGAGCCGGCGCACCGCCTCCGGGTGGGTTTGCGGCCTGGCCGAATGCGGAACCCCACCCGTGCCGAAAAAAATCCGATCCGCCCGCCTAGGCTTCGCGTTGACCCGCAGCAGGCCATCATAGGTTCGTCCCTTGGGCTTCTCCCTTGGGACTCCGGGCGCCCAGCCGCGAACGTCCGCCGCCTGCCTCGCCACTCTCCTGCGGGGCGCTTTCTTGGGGGCTGCGGCTTCGGGAGCCTTCTTCTTTTTCTTCTCCGGCACGGCGACCTCAGGGGATGCCTGCGCGCGGGCTCGCCGCCGCCATCGGCCAGACGGCTCCCGAACGGCTTCCATCCCCGACGACTGCGGCCCATCGGACGCGACCGCATCGCGTTTGCATGAAAGATTGGCAGCCCGGACGGTTCTTCGCTGGGGAACAGGAAATCCGGCCGTTGGTTGTTCTCGGTTACGGCACCGCGAACATAGGCCACGTTTCACTTCCGGACACTATGTCATCATCTGACCCGGAGCGCAATCCGGCAACAGGACGTTTTTGCCCGCGATTTCGCGTCGGCGACCGCGTGAGGACGCCTGCGCGCGGCGAGAACGGGGCCCAAGGGGGTTCAGGCGGCGGGTGCGTCCCGGGGCGGCTCGCCCAGCCATCCCTCCATCTGCGCCAGAATCTCTTTTTTCCCCAGCCCGCCATGCGCGCTGCACAGGATCGGCCCGGACCACCGGCCATACAGCCCTCCGCCGTTCGCCATCGTCTTCACGAGCGCGGCGGCGGCCTTTCGCCTCTCGTCCCGCCCGAGCTTGTCCGCCTTCGTGAGCACGAGGCACGCCGGGGCGTTCACCGCCGCGAGCCACTCGAGCAGATGCAGGTCCATCTCCCCCGCCCCCCGGCGCGCATCGATCAGCACGACCACGCCCTGGAGCGTCTCCCGCTCTCTGAGATAGGTCTCTATCATGGGCCGCCAGCGGGCCTTCTCCGCAACCGGCACCCGCGCGTAGCCGTAACCCGGCAAATCCACGAGCAGGAAACTTCCATCGACGCGAAAAAAATTGATGAGCCGGGTCTTGCCGGGCGCCGCGCTCGTCCTGGCCAGCCGCTTGCGGTTGGTCAAAAAATTGATGAGCGACGACTTGCCGACGTTGCTCCGCCCGGCGAAGGCGACCTCCGGCAAATCGGCGCCCGGCCATCCCCCCCGATCCGCGGCGCTCTGGATGAATTCGGCGTTTCGGATTCTCATGTCCGGCGGGCGGCCGTCAGGGAGAATCCGCCGCCGGCGGAGCGAAGGCGTGAACGACGAGGCCCGTGCGCAGCTTGGGGTAGAAGTAGGTGGACTTGTGGGGCATCCTTCCGCCGGCGCGGGCGATTTCGCACACCGATTCCACTGGCGTGGGGTTCAGCAAAAGCGCCACCGCGCATTCGCCGCGCCTCACGGAGGACAGCGCCCGCTCCGGGTCGGGCGTGAAGCCGATGTCCCCCTCCTCGCGGGATGCGCGATACGCGCCGTCCACGACGTCGGCGTGCAGGCGGCTCACGTCCAGGGAGGCGACGGAGTCCTCCATGGACCCGCCGCGCGCGCGGGGCCGTTTGCCGATCAGGTAGCGAACGCTCCCGCCCCCCGCATACAGACAAAACGCGGGGGCACCGCCGTTCTCCCGCGCCAGCCTCGCCAGGCGCCCGGCCGCCTCGCCGCCGGCGCCGACCGGCGGGGCCTCCTCCTCCAGGACGTCGTATCTCTCCGCCAGCGTCGCCAGCGCGTCCTCCGTCGTGGCGGATACGCTCGCGAGCAGCCTGTGCGTGGGCAGAACCACCATGCCGGGGTCCGAGGCGTTGGCGAGGCACATGAGGGTGTAGTCCGTCTCGCCCCCCTCGGGCGCGCCCCGCGCGCGGGCGGCGTCGCGGAGGTTCAGGGAAGTTTCATAGCGGTGGTGGCCATCGGCGATGAACGCCTCCTTCCCGGCAAGGGCGCGCCGGGCGGCCTCGATGGCGCCCGCGTCGTCGCACCGCCACAAGGTATGGCGCACGCCGTCGTCCTCGAAATCGGCGAGGGGGGCGCCGGCCGCCGCGCTCTGCAGGGCACCGGCCGCCGCGTTCCGGCTGTCCTCGTAAAAACCGAAAATGGGGCCCAGATGCGCCCCGCTGCCGCCCCACAGGTCGAACAGGTAGCCCTTGGGCCTCGGGAAGGTCCGCTCGTGGGGACGAATGTTCCCCCCGTCGTAGGACTCCAGCCTCACGGCGGCGAAAAACGAATTTCTCTCCAGCCGGGTTCCGTCCGGAAGGGCGAAGCGCTGGCGGTAGGGATACAGCGCCGGCGCATCGTCCAGGGCCATCTCCCCGCTCGCGCGCCACTCCTTGAGGTGTGCGATCGCGCGCGCCACGCGGCCGGCGTCCCCCTCCTCGCCCTCTCTCGTCTCGCCCTGAATGAGCCGGACGATGTTCCGGGGGTGACGCTCGTAAAAGGAACGCCTGAGGGCGGGCGTAAAAACGTCGTACGGGGGGGAGGACACCTCCCCCATCTCCTCCGGTGCGACCTTCGCATACCGCAGCGCGCGAAACGCCCTGACCTCAACCACTCCCGACCCCCTTTGACGCGGCGATGAAAGACGAGCGGTGCCAAGGGATATTACGGTTGCGAAATCCCGCTGTCAAAACGTCCGGCGGCGGAACGGGCCGGTCGGGAAGCCCCTGGCGAATGGGTTGACCCGGGCGGGCGGGTGCTCTAGTTTCCTCACTGCCTGGAGCCGAGCCGAGGGGGAGCCGCGCAGCAAACGCCGGGGAGAGGAGAATGAAGACGAGGTTCGGCGTCAGCTTCGGGATGCACCCTGATCGCGTCTACCCGCCAGAGGAGATGTATGCGTTCGCGGAGGGTGCCGAATCCCTCGGCTACGATTCCCTGTGGATAGGCGATCACATCTCCTTTCACGGCCACTACACCGAGAGCCTCGCCACCCTGGCCGCCTACGCGGCCAGAACCAGCCGCATCACGCTGGGCACGAGCGTGTATCTCCTGCCGCTCAGAAGGCCGGCCATCGCCGCCAAGGGCGCGGCCACGGTGGACTACCTCACGGGCGGGGGCCGCTTCGTCTTCGGCGTCGGCGTGGGGGGCGAGGGCAAAGGCGAGTTCGCGCTTTGCGGCGTGCCCGTCCGGGAGCGGGGCGCCAGGATGGACGAGTCCCTCGAGATACTCAGAAAGCTCTGGAGCGGCGAGGCGGTGAGCCACGAGGGGCGCTTCTGGCGCTTCCGGGACGCGCGCCAGAGCCCGCCTCCGCCCACGCCCGGCGGCCCGCCCGTCTGGGTGGGCGGCCGCAGCGACGCCGCCCGCAGACGAGCGGCGACCATGGGCGACGGCTACGTCTCCTACATGTACTCCGCCGCGCGCTTCGCCAGGGGGCTGGAGGACATGCGGCGATGGGCCGAGGGGGCGGGCAGGCCCCTCGACATCGAGGGAGGGGGGTGGACGCCGGCCCACCACGCCTTCATCTACGCCCATGAGGATGAGGCGCACGCCCTGCGGTGCGGCATAGAGAACCTCTCGAAACGATACAACATGGATTTTGACGGCATCGCCCAGAAGTATCTATTCTATGGCCCTCCCGCGCGCTGTGCCGAGCGGATAGCGGAATTCCAGGAGGCGGGCGTCCGCCACTTCATCTTCAAGCACGCGGGGCCGGCGGACGAGGAGATGCGCCAGATGGCGCTTCTCGCCGAGGAGGTGATTCCGGAGGTGAGAGATTGAGCGAGACGGGGAAAGCCGGCGTCCGGTGGCCCGTATGCACCATCTTGATACTGGCGCTCCTGGGCGCGGTCGCCTGGTGGGGCTACGCCGAATTCCGGGCCGAGCGGCAAACCATGACGCGAACGACCGCGGCAGCGGGGCAGAATCCGCCGGCCGGGACAACTTTGGCGCCGACCGCCTACCGCACCGCATTCTCTTCGCATTTCCTGGCGGGCTTCGCCGTCATCATGGCGGCCATTCTCGGTGCCATCATCTATTTCTGGTGGTCGCTCAAGGACCTGGAGGGCGGGAGGCGCTACGGCGAAGGGGAGGGGGAGGAGGAGAGCGAAGCGAAACCCGCCCCGGGCGAGGTCTCCCCTCCCTAGGCTCCCCCCGAGCCTCAAGCCTGCTCGATGGCGGAGAGGAACCACTCGTTCGGCCCCTCGCGCCTCGCCCACGTCCAGTGCTCGCTGAAGCGCACCCTCTCCGTGCGGCTGCCCTCCAGAACCTCCTCGCTTCCCTCCCGCACCACGTAATCGCAGAGGCTCGCCTCATAGCGCACGGTGATGAAATCGTGGCCCTCCTCATTCCAGGCCTCCACGACCTCCGCGCGCGCAATCTCCACGTCGTCGAGCCTGTTCACTTTGCCCTCGCGGCGCAGCCCCTCGAGGTCGCGCTCGATTTCGGCGCGCATGTCCTCATCGAGGAGGTCGCGAACGGGGCCGAGGTCGCGCGCCGTCCAGGCGCGCTGGAACTCGAGGAAGCGCTCCCTGCCCAGGGACAGGAAGGCCTGCTCCGAGAAAGAAGGGTCGGCGTCGGCGATTTTCCGCAACCCCGCGTCGGCGCGCGAATCGCGGCGGGCACCGCCGGCCGATGCGACCGCGCCCCGGCCCGAGCCGATGTCCGGGCCGCGATACACGTCCCCGCCGTCCCCGCGCGCCTCCTCTTCATGTCCGCCCACGCCGTAGGGGTCCGCCTCGGCGTAGCGCGCACCCGCATGCCCGGGCTCCCGGTAGGCGGCGGCGGAGCGGTTGCGCATCATGCGGAAGATGAAGAAGATGACGCCGCCGATCAGGAGGATTTCGAGAATCCCGAAGCCGCCCCCCAGACCGCCGCCGCCATAGCCCGCGCCGCCGAACATCATGCGCCCGAGCATGCCGCCCAGCAAAAAACCGCCGATGCCCGAGAACAGGCCGGCGCCCAGGCCGCCGCCCAAGAACGAACGGCGCGGAAGCGCCCGGCGCGAAAAGCCGCTCGCCCGAGGGCGCGAGCCGAAGTTCTGGCGCCGCGAAAAACTCCTGCGGCCGAATCCGCCGAATCCGCGCGAGCCGCGAAACCCGAAGGAGCGGCCGCCGCCGAAGCGCCTCGCCTCGGCTTCCTGAATCACCATCACCAGGCCGTCCGGCGTCCGCGCGGGCGCGCCCAGGTGCGCCGGGGCCAGAAGCCACAGCGCGCACAATCCAACGATAAGCGATACCCTCATGAGCAACCTCCGCAAGCGGCCAGACCCCGAATGAGAAAACCCCGCGCCCCGGATTATCGCAGGACGCCGGGACCAAGTCCATTTCCCCGGGCGGGGCGGTGTCGGGGCGCCCGCCCGAATCTTGATGCCGCCCCCGCCATTTGCTATCATCGGGCGTCCGGCGCAACCCATTCCCTTGGCCGCCCGATGGTGCGGGTCCAGCCAACCGAGGAGCCTCCCATCGCATGAGCGCACTCCCCCAAATGCCGCTGGAGGGCGTCCGGGTCATCGACGTCGGCACCCTGTTCGCCGGCCCGTGGATAGCGACCTACATGGCGGATTTCGGGGCGGAGGTCATCAAGGTCGAACACCCGCGCGGCGATTCCCTCCGAAACTTCGCCTCCCAAAGGGACGGCGTTTCGCTCTGGTGGAAGCTGGCGAGCCGAAACAAAAAATCCATCACCTGCAACATGTCGGCACCCGAGGGGCAGGAGATCGTCCGCCGGCTCTGCGAGGGTGCGGACGTGCTCGTGGAGAACTTCCGCCCCGGCACCATGGAGAGGTGGGGCCTCTCCTGGGAGTGCCTCCACGCCCTCAACCCGAAGCTCATCCTGGCGCGAACGAGCGGCTTCGGGCAAAAGGGGCCCTACGCGCAAAAGGCCCGGCTTCGGCACGCTGGCGGAGGCGATGAGCGGATTCGCGCACATCACGGGCGCACCCGACGGCCCGCCCACGCTCCCGCCCTTCGCACTGGCCGACGGCATCAGCGCGCTGTGCGGCACCTACGCCGTGATGATGGCCCTCTACCACCGCGACGTCCACGGCGCGCCGGGCCAGGAGATCGACATCGCGATCTACGAACCCATCACCACGGTGCTGGGCCCGCAGCCCCTCGAGTACGATCAGCTGGGCCTCGTCCAGAAGCGCACGGGAAACGCCATTCCCTTCGCCGCGCCCAGGAACGCGTACCGCTGCAGGGACGGGCGCTACGTCGTCATCTCCGCGAGTGCGGAGAACATCTTCGCGCGCATCATGCGCGCCGTGGGCCGCGCGGATCTGGCCGATGACCCCAGGATGCGCACCCAGGAGGGACGGGTGGAGAACGTGGAGGAGCTGGACGGCGCCATCCAGGACTGGATAGGCGCGCGCACGCTCGAGGAGACCATCGCCCATTTCGAGGAATACGAGGGCGCGCTGGGACCGATCTACGACGTGGCGCAGCTGATGGCGGACCCCCACGTGCGCGCGAGAGAAACCATCACGACCGTGGACGATGAGGAGCTGGGCCCCCTGCGGATGCAAAACGTGGCGCCCAGGCTCGGCGGCTCGCCGGGCAGGATTCGCTGGGCGGGGCCCCCGAAGGGCAGGCACACCGAAGAGGTGCTCGAGGAGATCGGCTACGGCGCGGCGGCCATATCCGCGCTCAGGGACAAGGGCGTCGTCTAGCCTCCGATGAGAGCGCCCCCGGAGCACTGCGTTTTCGTCTTCCATGAAAACTACTACGCCGACGTTGGCCGCCACGTCCTCCAGGCCGAGAAATACCAGAGGACCTGCGTCAGGCTGCGGGAGGCCGGGCTGCCGGCGGGCGCCTTCCTCGAGCCGCGCGCGGCCACCCGGGAGGAGATGGGCCTCGTGCACACCCGCGAATACGTGGAGGACTTGCTCGCCGCCGTCCACACCGCGCGCACGATGCCGAGCGAGCTGCCCATCAGCCCGGAGATCGTCCAGGCCAGCTTCCTGGCGGCGGGCGGCACCATCCGCGCCGCGCGCGAAGCGGTCGGAAGGGGCCGCGCCCTGAACCTCACCGGCGGGTTCCACCACGCCTTCGCCGACCGGGCGGAGGGCTTCTGCTACGTCAACGACCTCGCGGTCGCGGTCCGCGTCCTGCAGAGGGAGGGTGCCATCGCGCGCGCGGCGGTCATCGATTGCGACCTCCACCAGGGAAACGGCACCGCCGCCATATTCCGGCGCGACGACGCCGTGCTCACGTTCTCCATTCATCAGGAGAACATCTACCCCCGAAAGAGGAGGAGCGACGTCGACGTCGGGCTCTGCGACCTCGCCACCGAGGAGGAATACCTGCCCCGCCTGGAGGAGCACATCCCCGGGATACTCGACGCGCACCAGCCCGACCTCGTGCTGTATCAGGCGGGGGCGGACCCCTATTCCGGAGACCAGCTCGGAACGCTCCAGCTCTCGAAGGAGGCCCTCAAAAGGCGCGACGCATACGTGCTCGGGGAGTGCCTCGCGCGCGCCATCCCCGTCGCAGGCACCCTCGGCGGCGGATACGCCCTCGACCCGTCGGACACGGTGGACATCCACTTTCAGACGGCGATGCGCTTCTGGGAGGCCTGAGGCTTCGCCCTGAGCACCGGCGGCCTGTATAATCCCGCGCGACAACCGCGGCGCATCCGGCATCACAACAAGGAAACGCATGGCCACGCTTCCACGGGGCAGCCCCGCCAACCAACCGAGATTCTACTACGGCTGGCTCATCGTCTGGCTGTCGTTCGGCACGCTCGCGTTCCACGTCGTCACGCGGTTTTCCTTCGGCATCTTCCAGGTTCCCCTGATCGAGGAGTTCGGCTGGAGCCGGGGCCTGCTGGGCGGAGCCTTCGCCCTCTCCATGGCCGTCTACGCCTGCGGCTCGCCGCTGGCGGGTTCGTGGCTGGAAAAGAGAGGTCCGCGCGCCCTGATGCCCTGGGGGTCCGTCCTGCTGGGCGCCACCTTCGTGGGCTGCTTCTTCATCACGTCGATCTGGCACGTCTATCTTCTGATCGGCCTGCTCGGCGGCTTCGGCCTCTCGCTGAGCGGCTTCTCCACGCACAGCGCCATCATCCCGCGCTGGTTCGTCAAGAAAAGGGGCCGCGCCACGGGAATCGCCCTCTCCGGCATCGGGATCGGCATCCTCGCCCTCGCCCCCCTCATCGAGCGCCTCATCGCGTCCGTCGGCTGGCGCGCCACCTACATGCTCTACGGCCTGGTCGTTCTGTGCGTCGTCGCCCCCTCAGGGTTCCTGCTCCTGCGCGACGTGCCCGAGGACGTCGGCCAGGGGCCGGACGGCGCCGCGCCGCGCACGCCCGAGGAGATGGCCCGCTCGGGCATCGGCCACGGCGGCGAGGGCAAGGGGGTTCGGGAGGTCTTCGCCGTCGTGAGGCACGACGTCCGCTTCTGGTGCCTCATCCTGATGGTCTTCGCCATCGGCCTGAACAACAACACCATCATGAGCCAGCTGCAGCTCTACCTCGTCGACATCCGATACAGCACCGCCTCGGCGGCCGTCATCTTCGGCACCGTCGGGTTCATCCGGACCCTGGGCAGCGTCGGGGGAGGATGGGTGGGAGACATCATCGGGCGCGGACGCGGCGTGGCGCTCTCCGCCATGGTGGTCGCCACGGGCCTGGCGCTCCTGATCCTGATTCCCCATTTCGGAGGGGGCCTCCTCCCGGGCTATGCGTTCGCGCTGGTGTATGGAGTCGGCATCGGCGGCATGAGCGCGTGCTACTCCGCCCTGGCGGGAGACTGCTTCGGCGGGCGCACCTACGGGGTGATCATCGGCTTCATGGAGATTTGCTACGGGCTCGGCGGCGTTCTCGGTCCCCCGTTCGCGGGGCTGATGTATGACTACACGAAGAGCTACCTCGTTCCGTTCCTGTCCATCATCGCCTTCATGTTCCTCTCGATGGGCCTCGCCCTCTGGCTACACGGGCACATGAAAAAACGAGGCCTCGCCCCGAACTAGACCGCTCCTCCTCCCGGGCCGCGCCCGGGCGTCCGCCCGCCGGCGGCGCGAAGAGAGAGGAGGCGCGGGACTGCAAAGCCCCCTCCCGCGCCTCAGCCGCCCGTCCCCTCCATCCGCCTGGGGCCGATGAGCAGGACGCACTCGCCCCGGATTCTTCTGCCTTCCAGCCTCTGGCACAGCCCGCGCGCCGTGTCGCGGAGAACCTCCTCGTGCAGCTTCGTGAGTTCGCGCGCCAGGGCGATGGGCCGGGCGGGGGCGAGGGCGGCGACCTCGCCGATCAGCCTCTCGATCCTGTGGGGCGATTCCAGCAGGACGACCGTGCGCTCCTCGCCGAGGAGGGCTTCCACCGCCTTGCGCCTCTTCTCGCCCTTGGAGGGAAGGAAGCCCTCGAAAACGAACCTGTCTGTGGGCAGGCCAGAGGCGGTCAACGCGGCCAGGACGGACGACGCACCGGGCACGGGGATGACGGCGACGCCCGCCTCGATAGCGGCGCGCACCACCCGATAGGCGGGGTCGGAGATGCCCGGCGTGCCGGCGTCCGACACGACGGCGACGCGCTCCCCGCTTCGCGCGCGCGCAGCCAGCGCGCAGGCCCGCGCGCTCTCGTTGTGCTCATGGTAGCTCAGGAGCGGTTTTTTCAGCCCCAGGCGAGAGAGCAGCCTGCCCGTGCGGCGCGTGTCCTCGCAGGCCACGAGGTCGCACCCGCCCAGCACCCTGCGCGCGCGCCCGGAGATGTCCTCCATGTTGCCAATCGGCGTGGCGACCAGGTAGACGCCGGGCGGGATGGGCGGCGGTTGGGCCATCCGCTCAAGCCACGGCGCCCGAGTCCCGCAAGCCTCTGATTTCCGCGTCGGTCTTGCCGAACTCGCGGAGCACCTCGTCGGTATGCTCGCCCAGGAAGGGCGCCGGCGTTCGCACGCCGACCGGCGTCTCCGAGAGCTTGGGCGGGAAGCCCAGAACCCTCGTCCGGCCCGCGCGGGGATGCTCGACCTCCACGCTCATCTCCCGTGCCTGTATCTGGGGGTGCGCGAACGTCTCGGCCATGTTCAGTATCGGGCCGCAGGGAATTCCGCCGGCGTCGAGAAGCGCCACCCACTCGTCGCGCGTCCTCTGAGCGAACACCTCTT
>CBDBZY010000062.1:0-4595 GCA_965213685.1 bacterium | reverse complement strand
CGGAGGGGGAGGGCGGCGGCGGGGAGGGCGGCGGCGGGGAGGGCGGCGGGGAGGGCGGCGGCGGCGAGGGCGGCGGCGGGGAGGGCGGCGGCGGTGAGGGGGGGGGCGGCAACGGCGGCGGAGGAGAGGGCGGCGGAGGGGAGGGCGGCGGCGGGCTCGGCGGCGGCAGGGGGGGGGGGCGGCGGGCTCGGCGGCGGCGGCGAGGGCGGGGGGATCGGAGGCGGTGGCGCGGACGGCGGAAAGCCCTCGCAGAAGGGCCCGATGCAGAGCCCGCCCTCCTCGAGCACGATCACGAGGCCCGGCTCCGCCGCCCCGAGATGCTCGCCGCACGTGCAGTTGGAGTCGGGCGCGCACAAGAGAGTCTCCGACGCGCGGCTCGCCTGACGGGGAGGGGTGGCGAGGGGCGTGGGCTCAAGATTCTGTTCATATGTGTACATGTACCCCCGTCGAGAGGCGCGCGCGCCTGGGCGGCCCGGACGGTGACGCCTCCGCAGATTTCGATCAGGGATGCGGTGTTCGGCTCTCCGGACCAGTGGCTCTGGTCGGACCACGACGACGTGTCCGTGCTCTCGAGGGAGCCGGTCCAGCGCACGGTGTCGACGGCCATTGACCTCGGCTGAGCTGCTTTTGTGGAGCTGAAGAATTTTGTGGGGTGATGGCGGCGTGCCGTCCTCCCCTTTTCCTGTTTTGTTTCTTTCTTTCTGGCGCGTGCTAGCACTTATTACAGGCGAACCACCGGAGGTCCGGAGCCGCCTAAGCGACTCCGTTGAGAACGGCAATGCCCTTAGGTACAATGCCGCTCTCCCCGCACGCTAGCTCGTTCACCGTCTGCCACGCCACGGCGGTGTGGAGGACGACAGACAAGCGCTGCATCTGCAGCCCGTGCCAGTTCTTGGTTGGTCCATGTGACCTCATCGAGGTGCTGAGCGTGCGAAAGTTTGTTACTCAGCTGGTCCGCCGCCTGCCGAAGAATGCTGCGGACGCCCTTCCCGAAGCCGCCGAACGTCTCGAAGTCGAAGCAAGCGCAGATCGCAATTGTTGCTCCCGCGCAAAGCGGTAATCGCCCTTCAGGCAGCTGGCCGTGACAGCGTGCCCCCTTGGGGGCATCCGCGTCCTCCTCACTCTCCTCCTACCTCCTCCTCCTCCGCCTCCGCCTCCGCCTCTGCATCCTCCTCCTCCGCCACCGCTCGCTGCCGTCGCTCCCCCCCCCCACCCCCCCTCTCTGGCCGAGTACTTGCCGCATGCCCTTTGACCAAGATTGAGCAGCCCGGGCTCCGTGTTGCCGAAGGCGAACATACGCCCCCTTCCAGCCGAGCTCTCCGTCGCCGGCCGCATCCTTGCCCTTGCTCGCAAGCGAGCTCGTGAGCTTCAAATCGGCAACAAGGCGCCTCTGTGCCCCCTGGCCCTGCCGATGTTTGCCGCCGCCACGTCAGGTTGTTTTGGGATACTCATCTGTAACTGAGGTGTGCAGTCGGCTCCATCTCGATGAGCATGCCCCACGCCGAGCGAAGGGTCTTGACGAGTCGTTTGAGTAGGAATCTGTGTCTTGTAGCGTGCTTTGCACGCGGGTTAACCATTGCGGCATCGCCGAGTTCTTCGTGCGGCTTGCCGCTCGGCGCCTTCTTGCCCGCCTCCACCGCCTGGCAGGCAACATCGAGCGGGAGGCCGAGGCGGCGCTGAACTGTAATGCGCATCGCCCACGTCTCCATCTTCATATCATCCCGCATGGGGATCGCATTCAGGAAGGCGCCAGCCCCCTCCTGGCTGACTGCGACGAAACGGATGGAACGCCGCCTTGCGCGCTGCGTCCGACGAGGCCTTGGCGCGTCGGCGTGCTTCGGCGCTGGTGGCGGCGGAGCTCCCGCCGTCATCCGCTGCCCTCTTGGCCCTCGCCTTTGCGACCGCGGCCAGCCAATCCGTGTGCCTGCCCCGCAGGCGATCCGGCGTTCGCTCCTTGCGCGCGCCATAGCAGACAGTGCGGAAGTAGTGGGCGGGGGAGCCGACCTCGGCCTGCTGCTGAAGATGCCGCATGAACCCCTCCCCTCCCGCCCTGCCACCGCTGGTCGCCTTTCTCGCCGCGGAACTTTGAGTCGCACTGAACGAGGTGCTGGTAGAGCCCGCACTTGCTCCCCACGGTCGCGTTCCACTTGCCGCAGTTAGGAACAGGGCACCGATACACGCCCATGTCGAAGAGATCCTCGCTCAGCACGTGCGAGCCCTCCTCCTTGTTGAGGTGTGCCGCGCCAGTGCAGCGAACGAGAGAGCTGAGTCGGCGAGCCCAAAGCCGCGTGGGCCAGCCCAAGACGGAAGGCAGCGGGAGCAGCCGGTGGTAACCGTCGAGGGTCGGAGAGCGAGTAGTGAGGGCATCGGACCTCTCTGGCACTCCGGACAGGCGTGAACCGCGCCATTCGCTCTCACCTGGCAACCCTGTCTGCACGTCTCGCGCGCGCGTGAACAGGGCTCCAGGCCCCAAATGACGTGTGAGTGTTAGAGTTGTTTGGTATTGCTAAAAATCTCTCTCTCACAAGACACAACCAAGGGGGCGGGGGGGGCGGGGCACACATTTCTTTTTTACGTACGCTGTCACTGACGGGAGCACTGGTCGGCGTGAAGACCCAAGATGGCGCTGTTCGCGCCTCCCGTCCACCACTGTCTCGTGGTGCAGAGAGGGGCCTACCCCAACCCAATGCACCCACTACAAGAGACCCTCGAAAGAGACCCAGGACGACCCAGAGCGCAGAGGCCTTCCCAATAGATGGGGGCGGGGGGGAGGGACACAAGCGGCAGACGACGCCCCCCGAGTTCCTTAGACCAAGAGCGAGACGCGCGCCGCGTAGCCGTGGTAGTTTGGCGCGCCGTTGTGGTGCGGCACGTAGTAGGCGTATGTGTCAGTGACGAAGCCGCCCATGAAACCCTTCAGGTTGGAGTTTGTGTCGGCGAGGTTGAGGTACTCGACGCCCGAGGAGGAGAAGTCGGAGAGCGAGACGCGCGCCGCGTAGCCGTGGAACGCGCCGCTGTTTAAGTACGGCACGTAGTAGGCGTGTGCGGCAGTGACGAAGCCGCCCATGAAACCCTTCAGGTTGGAGTTGGTGTCGGCGAGGTTGAGGTACTCGACGCCCGAGGAGGAGAAGTCGGAGAGCGAGACGCGCGCCGCGTAGCCGTGCCGCCCGCCGTCGTTGTTGAACGGCACGTAGTAGGCGTGTGCGTCAGTGGCGAAGCCGCCAATGAAGCCCTTCAGGTTGGAGTTGGTCTCGGCGAGGTTGAGGTACTCGACGCCCGAGGAGGAGAAGTCGGAGAGCGAGACGCGCGCCGCGTAGCCGTGAGGCGACCCGTTGTCTAACGGCACGTAGTAGGCGTGTGCGTCGGTGGCGAAGCCGCCACTGAAGCCCTTCAGGTTGGGGTTGGTGTCGGCGAGGTTGAGGTACTCGACGCCCGAGGAGGAGAAGTCGGAGAGCGAGACGCGCACCGCGTAGCCGCTCCGCCCGCCGTCGTTGTTGAACGGCACGTAGTAGGCGTGTGCGTCAGTGGCGAAGCCGCGACCGAAGCCCCTCAGGTTGGAGTTCGTGTCGGCGAGGTTGAGGTACTCGACGCCCGAGGAGGAGAAGTCGGAGAGGCTGACGCGCACCGCGTAGCCGTGGGGCGAGCCGTTGTTGTCTGGCACGTAGTAGGCGTGTGCGTCAGTGGCGAAGCCGCCAGCGAATCCCTTCAGGTTGGAGTTCGTGTCAGCGAGGTTGAGGTACTCGACGCCCGAGGAGGAGAAGTCGGAGAGCGAGACGCGCACCGCGTAGCCGTGCCGCCCGCCGTCGTTGTTGGACGGCACGTAGTAGGCGTGTGCGTCGGTGGCGAAGCCGCCAAGGAAGCCCTTCAGGTTGGAGTTGGTCTCGGCGAGGTTGAGGGACTCAACTCTGCAATCCGACCAAACGCACGCTGGCGGAAAGGTCGGAGGCGGCGCTACCGGAGGCGGCGCAAGCGGCGACGACGGAGGCGACGGCGGCGACGGTGGCACCATGCCCACAAACTGCCGAACCGCCTCGAGCTCCTCGCTCACGCCCGCGAGCCCCTGCGAGACACCGTCCTTCAGCTGCTCCGTGACGAACTCAGTGAGGTTTCCGCGAAGCGCTTCGATTCGCTCGGTGACACTCTCCCCGTCCGCCGTGACAAAGTCCGTCGCGTGCAGCTCGCCGCTGCACGTCAGCTTGCCGCCTCCCTCGCCGGTCAGGCGGGTCGCCGTCAGGTCGGGCGTGCGGCTGTTGAAGGAGAGCGTCGCTTTCCTCCCAGTGATGGCGAACTCGGTCTCGTCGCCAGTCGCGGAGGAGAGCTGCCGCCGCGCCGCTGCCGGCGGGCGAGCCGCGGCCGCCGGCGGGTTGGGCGGGGCCGGCTTGTCGCGGAGCGCGCCGATCTTGGCGTCTTGCGCGGCGAGCCGCGCTTCGTACTCCTCCACGCGCTCTTCAGCAGCCTGCACGCGCGCCTCCAGCGCCTTGTGGTCCCCCGCGCTCACCAGCTCGACCACCTCGCCGCCGGCCGACATCTGGACCTGCTTGTGGTCCGTCTTGCTCTTGAGCGCGGCGAGTAGCTCGGCGATCATCTCGTCCTTC
>CBDBZY010000061.1:0-40192 GCA_965213685.1 bacterium | reverse complement strand
CCTTACTCCTCCCCCCTCACCCTCACCCCTCACCCCTCACTCCTAACCTCACACTCCTCAAACCTTACTCCTCCCCCCTCCCCTCTCCCCCTCACCAGGTCCACTAAGCATAGCCTTGATGGTCCCCGAGGTAAGGGCGTGCTCTCTCTTCAGAATGAACTCATGACCATCGCTGGCGATCAGCTTCACATACATCGCCTCCGGCCCCTCGATCCCACCCACGTCCCTCATGTCCTGCACCTTCGAGTCCTCTGCTCCGTCAGCCATGACTGACTAGGGGGGGGAGGAGGGAGGTGGGGAGAAGAGGGAAGATAGGGGGAAGGAGGGAGGGAGAGAGACAGGGAAGCACGGTAAAGGGAGCAGGGGAGAAGGGAGGAGGGAGGGGAGGAGGGAGAGAAGACAAAAAGGAATAAAGCGTGAAGTCGACTGTGCATGTAAACACATTACGAGTGCTACAGCACTCAATCGACCATGAGGGGAAATGAGGTCAAATTGCCTCAGTTGAGCAGCCACCGATTAGTCTCATACCCAGACCCTTTCCTCCAACGGATAGTCATCACGTGCGTGATCACTATATATTTGGGGAAAGGCGAGAGCCAATATGGGCAGAGCTTCAGTCCAGCTACTGCAAAGCATTTTGTCTCAACACCAGACGATGGTCCTGCCATCGACCGCCGACGCCAGCTCGTTCTACACGTTGAATACTCTCTAGAAAACTTTACTGGTGGTGTCTTGTGTGTACTGGGTCGGGTCTGATAGGCTGTGAATTGGAGGATAGTCAATACGTATTGCGAGCGAGGGTGTGGTCACCCAATACACTCGCCATACCCACGCACTACCGGCTGCTTGTTTGAGGGAGGCAATGAGCCGGGAATAACGCACACGGCATTTGAAAGTGAGCGTTAATTAGAGGTTGCTCCCACTTCACCTTTCCACCTTCGCGACGGGCCTGTACCCACCTCGTTTGTGTGTCTTCCGCCACGGAAATACTCAGCTAGCCAAAATAGAACTGCCAACGACTTTCGCTGAGTCGCCCTGAGAGGTCCCTTACCGAAATGGGCGAGGTCAATATTACTAATTAATGCGCACTGAGTTGGGCGTGGACCCCATGGATCTAGACCGTGCCGCACCGCGCCGCGCTGCTAACCACGCTACAGTCGGCCATTTACGCACTGGAATATGCTTAGTCTGACCACAGACATTATAGCTCCGGCACGTCTGTAACCGCTATCCGTACTCACAGGAGAGGCAGCCTTCTGGCTTGTACCAATCACATGCTACGAGAGAAGTCGAACACCTCACGTTCTAGGCTGAGGAAATAAGGTCAGAGACCAAGCAATCAGTGGAAGAAGCAAGCCGCTCACTAGCCTGGCGGGTAGCTCCGTAGCTGGCCGCTCTACAAGAGGCTACATAGCTACAGTAATTAGACCGTGTCCTCCATTAGCAGCATTGTAAGCACATGCGCATACCGGAAGGTCTAGAAACCAGACTGGTCTACGGGTAGGAAGTCTCGTACCCGTACCAGGCACCACCCACAAAGTAGGGTGGAGCCTCGTATTAGCGGGCTTTGGCGTGTCGCCTATGGCAAAATCAATGTTCAGCTATATATGACAAAAATTGTGCCTAGCCTGTCGCAAGCGGTGGATGGCAGAGTGGTATACGTGAGTGGGCTCGTAAACCGCTAGGTCCCGGTTCGAATCCAACCAAGACTTCTTTCTTTTCTTTTTTTTTCCGCCAGAATAACTGGTTGACGGGTATATATAGAAGAACTTTTACATTACTTTCCGACCAGGGCCTGGTAGCCAAGTCGATTGGCTAGCAGTAGTCCCAAGTGACTTATCTCAGCGTGGGAACTAGACGGCATAGGTTCGAACCCCGGAGGGTTGGCGGACTGAAACCGGCTAGAGGATCAGAGCAATACGGGCTGGCAGCTCGGTATGGTCTGGGGGCCGCTCTGACTCCTCCCCTTAACCCCACCAGAGAGTTGCGGAGGATCGCGGTTAGGGGTGTCAGCCGCCAGCTGCAAGGAGGAGGGGTGCTCTAGCTCTGCCACTCCCTGCTCACGCGGGGATAACATAGTGGTAACCTAATCACCAAGACCTCACCTCGTAGGCCGTCCCTTTTTGTTTCCTTTTTTCTGTTTTTCTCTGTTCTTTTTCTTCTTTTCTTTTTTCTTCTTTTCTTTTTCTTCCTTTTCTTTTTCTTTTTCTTTTTCTTTTTTTTCTTTTCCTTTACTTTTTCTTTTTCTTTTTTCTTTCTTTTTTCTTTTTCTTTTCTTTTCCTTTGCTCTTTCTTTTGCCTTTCTTTTTTCTACTGTTTTCTCACTTTTTCTCTTTCTTCTTTTCCTCTTTTTTCTTTTTCTTGTTTTCCTTTTTTCTTTTCTTTTTCTTCCTTTTCTTTTTTCTTTTTCTTCTTTTTATTTTCTTTTTTCTTTTCTTGTTTTTCTTTTTGTTTTTCATTGCTCTTTCTTTTTCTTTTGCCTTTCCTTTTTTATTTTTCCTCTTCTTTTTTCTACTGCTTTCTCTCACATTTTCTCTTTCTTCTTTTCCTCTTTTCCTTTTTTTCTGTTGTTTGTATCTTTTATCTGTACGTCTTTTATCATTGAAGGGTGAACTTAGCCCTTTCCATTTGGAGGGTGCCCAAGGGTTAAATTGACCCTAAGGGTGAAGTTTCTTGTCGCGTTCAGCACGAACCATCTGCCACAAAAATAACTAATTTGTATAGGTGTCATGGTTAAAGAAGCGCTTGCACTGGAGCGGGCAGGAAGTTAGCTGATGCGATCAGCCATGCCTTCTGTACACGATTCGACTGAACTTGCACTCGTTTCTCCCCGCTCATCGCCGTAGAGAGCTTATAAAAAAATTCGCTAAAAAAGCCAACCAACTCTATGGGACGTTTGTATAGAGAAAAAATAACTATATGATTATGGCACTAATCACCCCCATGCATAGCCCCACCGATACTAGCCCATCCCATCTTCCATTCGGTACGGGTTTTACGTTTACGTCACCGATCATCTCACGTGATCTTGTTGTCATGGCAATAAGTTCACATGTTTAACAGTGGTGTTTGAGGACCGCATGCACTTGTGCGCACAGCATGTCTACCCTTGCGGCTAGTCCTTCCGTTCAAATTAGCGTGGAAGGCGATGGAAGAGGAGGAAGAAGCGGCGGAGAGAGGAGATTCAAGCGATCCCAGGGAGTTCGCAGAGGTGAGGGATGGCGTGCACGTTACCGCATAAGAGAAACGCATGCATCGGCTGACACAGCTATCTCAAACATCTCTTGCCTACCTCCATGTGTTGGCCCTTCAGATTGTTTTGCTTCCCTCTCTCCCCCTCTTCCCTCCTCTCCTCCTCCTCAGCTCTCAGACACCGTCTCTCTCCCTCTACCTCTTCGTCCATTCCAAGTCGCTATCAGACCTTCTTCTACTCCTCTTCTGAGGCAAAGGGTTTCAACTCAAAGGCAGCACGTTTTCAGGAGCAGCGTGCAGTGGTGAGGGAGGGAGGGAGGGAGAAAGGGAAGGAGTGGGAGAGGGAGAGAGAGAGAGAGAGAGAAGAAGAGAGGGAAGGTAGGAAAGGATGGATGGAGGGAGGGAAAGAGGAAGGAGGGTAAGGAGTACTAGTGGAAGTAAAGAAAAGAGTCTGTTGCAAAGAGAACGCAATGATTGTGACACACACACACATGCACACATGCAAACACACACGCGCACACTCACACCGTGCCTATACACACACAGAATGATAACCCTGGCCCGGGGAGCTACTCATGCCCCCCATCGTCTCTCCACACACAACCAACCTCCATGTCAAAGAGGGGGAGTGGAGGATTTGCTTCAAAGGTAGGAGGGAAGGGAGGAGGGAAGGGAGGGGGAGGGGAGGGAGGGGAGGAAAGAGAGGGAAGGGAGGCAAGGGAAGGGGAGGGGGAAGGAAAGAGAAGGCCGGAAGGGAAAGAAAACAAGGAGAGAGGGAGAGAGGAATGCAGGGAGGAAAAGGAAAGTGAGGAAGGGAGGGGAGGGAGGGGAGGGAGGGAGGGAGGGGAGGGAGGGAGGGGAGGGAGGGAGGGGAGGGAGGGGAGGGAGGGAGGGGAGGGAGGGAGGGGAGGGAGGGGAGGGAGGGAGGGGAGGGAGGGGAGGGAGGGAGGGAGGGGAGGGGAGGGAGGGAGGGAGGGGAGGGAGGGAGGGGAGGGAGGGAGGGGAGGGAGGGGAGGGAGGGGAGGGAGGGAGGGGAGGGAGGGGAGGGAGGGAGGGGAGGGAGGGAGGGGAGGGAGGGGAGGGAGGGGAGGGAGGGGAGGGAGGGGAGGGAGGGAGGGAGGGGAGGGAGGGGAGGGGAGGGAGGGAGGGGAGGGAGGGGAGGGAGGGAGGGAGGGAGGGGAGGGAGGGAGGGGAGGGAGGGGAGGGAGGGGAGGGAGGGGGAGGGAGGGAGGGAGGGGAGGGAGGGAGGGGGAGGAAGGGAGGGGAGGGAGGGAGGGGAGGGGGGGAGAGAAGGAAGCAAAGCAAGAAATTGTGGAAAGGGAGATTGTTTAGCATCTTTCTTCTCTTTGCAACAGGCTCACAGATTTAAAAGAGAGAAGAAGGCAGGTCTTGGACCAGGTGTGGCGTACCTTTATAGCTGTGTGTATAGATGTGTACAGTGTACATGTACATGTATGTGTCACTTCAATTGAGCCACTGATGCATTGCACACACACACACACACACACACACACACACCTCCCTCTCCCAGGGTCCTACAATATGCACATCCCTCCAAACAGACTCGACTTCAACTGCTCCAACATCAGCAGGTATGAGGCCAGCACGCTGTGTCCCCACAACACACTCTATGTAGTTATCATGAAGCCACTACTAACCATCTTCTGTGGATGATGTTCTTTCCTACAGCCTGATTAGATAACCATTTTCCTGGTACTATCCCTCCTTCCTCTGCCTGTTTGTGTCTCTCTCTCTCTCTCTCTCTCTCTCTCTCTCTCTCTCTCTCTCTCTCTCTCTCTCTCTCTCTCTCTCTCTCTCTCTCTCTCTCTCTCTCTCTCTCTCTCTCTCTCTCTCTCTCTCTCTCTCTCTCTCTCTCTCTCTCTCTCTCTCTCTCTCTCTCCTCCCTCTCTCTCTCTCCCTGCAGTTTCTTTCAGAAGCCAATAGCTAACAAGCCTGAGGGCACCCCTCGCACTGTCTCCCCCTCCCCCACCACCTATCACCCCACACACACTCACACCTCACCCAATCACCTCATCACAGCAGAAGCAGCCTTCAAATCTCGGTGCGTGGTGTGTCCTCATTCTACCAGTATCCTCTCATCCTCTCCCTCCTCCCTCCCTCCCTTTCTTCCTTCCTCCCTTCCTCCCTCCCTCCCTCCCTCCTTTCGTCCCTTTCTTCCTTCCTCCCTCCCTCCTCCCCACTGCCCTCCCCACTGCCTTCCTCCTCCCATCTCACAGGTCACAGCGGCACTCCCTCCCCTCCTCCCTCACACCCTCCCCCGGTCACTACTCCATTCATGACAGTCTCCTCCGTCCTTCCCCCTCCCCACACTCTTCTGTCTTCACCTCTAAGTCTCTAAGGGAAGGAGTGGGAAGGCCAGCAAAGGTCAGAAGCAGGGGGAGGGAGGGACGGAGGGAGGGAGGGAGGGAGAGGGAAGGAGGAGAAAGAGTACGTTGAGAGTGTCACTTTTTCTTTCCCTTTATTCCTCCCTCATTTTCTTCCTCCTTCCTTCATTTCATTGTCTGTACCTCCCTCCCTCCCTCCCTCCCTCCCTCCCTCCCACAGGGTCCTGGACCGGCAGACTACTCTCCCTTCTCTCCCTCCCCCCATGACACCTCGGGCAAGCACCAGACTCAGACTCACTATCGCCACAAGCACTACCTCCGCATGTCGGCCCCCGCCATGCCCCTCCCCCCCCTCCCCCCCTCCCCCGGCCCCGGCCACTATGAGACCCAGGTCAGTGGGTGGTGGCCAGTGCTGCATAAATAAATCTGAGAGCCACAACTCCCTAGGCCACGAACGGCCCTCAGGCCTAGATGTTAAACAGTCACCCAATGCGCAGGATGCATTTCAGCCAATACCAGGCCTCATCAGCTGCGCTGGGGTGACCGGGAGTGTGGGTATTACATGCCATGTTCATGCAACACACAGATATGGCTTAATTCCTCAGTACGTCACACAGCTTGGGAGCATGTGCGTGTAGTTATGCAGGTATGTGTTTGTATGATTCCCCCTCCCTCTCTTCCTCCCTCCTTCCTTCTCCCATGTCACTGGAATGTCTCGCCTCATTAACCAATCTCTCACACTCCCACTCACTGTCCTGCATCACTAGATGCCTGCTAGGAGACAGGATGTATTGGTCTATATAACCACACACCCCCTCACCCCTCACCCCTCACACATCACACACACACACCGTACACACTGTACACTACGTCCCACATTTCTCCTTCCTCTCCCCCTCCTCCCTTCCATACAGCTGCCTGCTGTGTCTGTGCAGTCGGACTCCACACAATTAAATAATAATTGTGTGAAGACAAAGTTTCAACCAGACTGTGGTCTTGTTTTCCTTCATATTACTTTTTTGTCAAATGAAACCCAAACTACATTGATATATATAGCAACTGTTTCTGTACTGTGTGACTCACCAGCAGCAAGCTAATGTTTGCTTTGCTAATTCTCTAAACTAGTCCCTAGTCAACTTTTTTCAAAACCCAACGCACATTTCAGCACCTCCCTGTTGTCATCCACTGTTCAGAGAGTTAGCAATGGGGCCACACCTACACGTAGTCACTCAAGATTTCTCCTTGTAATGTCCACCTTGTTGTGATACTATACTGAGTGGAGGTATGGGCTGTGCATTGTGTGGTTAAAAAAAAGGACTGCCCCCTGCAACCAGACTGAAGGCTAACCGAACTACCTCATCCATCCTATATCATCAAACCATTGTGCCGATACATTGTTGCTTGCAGTTTCACTGTTAGCAGATTCCCCATGTACACATGTAGTAGCATCGCACTCCCTTTGGGGTTGCTTTCAGTCAGCCATGTTTATAGCTTGCTTTCAGGTCTCTATGGGGAGGAAATGTTTTTAATTGCATGCACTAGAATGACTCAACCCTCCCTCCTCCCTCCTCCCTCCTCCCTCCTCTCTCCTCCCTCCCTTCCCCTCTTCCCTCCTCCCTCCTCCCTCCTCCCTCCTCCTTCTCTTCCCCTCTTCGCTCCTCCTCCTCCCTCCTCCCCCCTCCTCCTCCCCCCTCCTCCTCCCCCATCTCTCAGGCTCCTAGCTATTCTGACAGAAGAGAAGCCACAGGAAGTGTGTTTGTCTCCACCACCAGCCGCTGGAGGTCAGAGGACAAAAGTTGCCAAGAAGAGGAACCTGGCCCTGGTAACCACCAAATGAATGTTTGTGCATCAGCCAGCCACTCCCCCCCCCTCTCTCTCTCTCTCTCCCCCCCCCCCCCCCTCCCTCCCCCCTCCCTCTCAGGTACCTATGACCCAGTGATGCAAAACAGAAAGTCCTACCTGTACAACGTACAGAGAAAATGGATTTAGCATTATCTCCGTATATTGTAGTATACTAAGGATATTATTTATTCATGGTCCAATGACATAGTTCGAATTCTATTTCGTCACCCAAGGTTTCTGTATTTATAAACCGGACGGGGTGGCGTTGCCAAAGCAGAAGGTGGCGGTAGTCTGGAATGGAAAGTAGCGGTTCCAAGTACTCACTGCGATGATATTGTTACTTGTAAGAGAACTTTCTTCTAGAGCGGTTCGAGATTATCTCTCCTCCCACTTCTCGCGTAACGCTAGTGAATTCGCTCAGTGGCGCGGCCGCCTCCGTGTCTCTCCCGTATCCCTCCTTCTCTTCCTCCTGAGCTGTTATATCGTGTGTAGCCGTCTCGGCCCGGTCGTGAGCAGAGCGGGGCACCTGGCGATAGAAGCCTTCGAGGTGGAAAGGAGAATATTGGAAGAGTTCGACCAGGAAGGGTTGAGACTATTTCGTGAGGTGTTTGGAAAGTTTAGGACTGTTACCAGAGCGCCCTATCCCATCGTTCTCTTTGGAAGGTGAGGGTAGGGGGGCGGGCGGGAGGGAGGGGGGGGACGGTTTGTGAATAGACGCATCCGCTATGATTACTGTACATGTAGACTGCATTGGTTATGCGTATGTGTTAGCTGTGTTTTGCGCTTGCGGATGACGATTTGGAGGCAGTGGTTTAGCTGATGAACGTCTGTCTACACACGTACCTGTGATGGCAATAGCTGTAGTGCACTGTACATACACATAATTATATTTTTTTCTAAGCCTTTGAGGCTGTTGCAAATTGTTGGTGTTTGTTCGTTTCTTTCTTCCTTCTTTTCCTTCCTCCTTTCTTCTAATGTAGTGTACTATATAATATCATTGTTCATGTACTTAAGAATGAGTGGGTACAGTATTATTGCACGTATCAGTACTCTCACCACTGATCATATGCTCGTGTATACACACACGCACACACACACACACACACACACACACACACACACACACACACACACACACACACACACACACAGATCATCGGATGATAACTTACTACAGGTAACCATGGGCAACTGGACAAGCAAGTCAAAGAATAAATATCAACCGAGTCCAGTGGAACCAACTGACCAGTCGGGGGCAGCTCCTGACCAGTTGGGGGCTGGGGCCGCTGTGAAGAAGGAGGTAGCTGACCTAACTGGCACTCCTCCAGAGGCTGGGGAGGGGCAGGGGGAGGGGCAAAAGAGGGAGGAGGAAGGGAAGGAAGGAGGAGAGGAGGGAGGAGGCGGAGGGAAGGAGGAAGAGAAGGAGGGAGGAGAGGAGGGAGGGGCAGAGGGGGGGGAGGGAGGAGGCGGAGGGAAGGAGGAAGAGAAGGAGGGAGGAGAGGAGGGAGGGAGGGAGGGAGAGGAAGAAGGTGGGCAAGGGATGCCAGAGAAACCTCTGCCCAATCGCCAGGTAGAGAGACTCCACAAGGACAGTGAGCTCTCTCTCCGTAGCATGGGCAGCACCGAGAGTCTGGCAGCACTCGGAGAACAGGAGCGGCTCGATCCCGCGGACTACACAAAGCCGATAAAATTCAAAGTCATTCAGCCGACAATTCGGACAGGGGACCTGGCTCTGCTCTACCGCAGGGGACAAGGCATCCCGAATGTCGCCATCTTCATCAATCACAGCGACTGTGACCCTCTCTTCCCTCTGCTGCTGGTGAAGGGGAAGACAAAGCCGCTGTCCCTGGAGAAGTTCCGTCCCAACAAGCCTCGCTTCATCCACCCCATCACCGCGACAACCAGGATTTTCTACGGCGACTACGACAAAGTTGCTGTCCAGTATCTCGAGACAGACACTCCAATATCAGTCGAGGATGCAATGAAAGCTATCGACGAAGTTGAGAGGATTCCCTTCTCTCTGAAAGAGCAAGCGGCTATCAGAGCAGCAAAGTCCGACGTCGAGAGAAGCCTCATCATCTGCACGTTCATGGCCGCTTACTACTACAAGCGTCTGGGGGTGTTCCAGAAGGAGCCCGACGAGGTGACCCCTGCCACTTTCCATGAGCACTTGAATCTGGGGGACCCGATTTACGTTAGGCTGCCCTCTGTGAAATTTGGGCCGATGGTCCACGGAGAGCCACCCTTTCTGAAGCAGCTAGTGTAAGTGAAGAGGGGGGGGAGGGAGGGAGGAGAGAGTGGGAAAGAGGTCAAAGAAGGAAGAGAAGGAAGAGGAATGGGTAAGGGAAGGGATATAAGAAGCCTCTTCCACATGGTAGTCTTCCTGCTAGTACAGGTGGTGAGGCGGATGCTGGTGGCCATAAGTTCATTTGGGGCACTGAGCTTGTGGCCAGGGAACATCCCGTCATCATTAGTCAGTTCACTTCCCTTGGGAATACCTGTACTATATGGATGGTACAGTTACGTGTACTTCCTGCCCTTTGACCCCTGTGTGTGTGTGTGTGTGTGTGTGTGTGTGTGTGTGTGTGTGTGTGTGTGTGTGTGTGTGTGTGTGTGTGTGTGATGTTGGCTGCCTGTACTGGGCAGCTGTGTCTGGTTGGCATGGCAGCAGCCAGGACAGTAGCCTCACAATGCATGTCCTCAACATCTTCCACTCAGTAACTGAATAAGGAGAGTGTTGATACATGTGTACCTAAACAGCACCACTCACATCTCCCTCCTCCCTCCTTCCCCCTCCTCCTCCCTCCCTCTTTCCTTTCCTCTCCCTCCTCCCTCCCTCCCTCCCTCCTCTCTCCTTTCCCCCTCCTTCTCCCTCCCTCTCCTTTCCTCACCCTCTCTCATCTCCCTCTCTCTCCCTTCTCTCTCCCTCCTCCCCTCTCACCAACAGCGATGGGATCTACCCTCCTGCCAATGTCAAGACTGTGTCCTATGACGAAGCTGTGAAGGGTCTAGACACAGGGGACCTGGTATTTTTCACAGGGGCCACAAGTCAGGGGGCCATCATAAAATTCTTCGACCACTCCCAATTCTCTCACATAGCACTGGTGAGGAGGGAGGGAGGGAAGGAGGAAGGAGGGAGAGAGGGATGGAGGGGGGAGTAGATTAACAATTGTAAGTAAATCCCTCTAATTGGTCACCATGGTAATCATTACTCATCATTGTACTGGTAGTGACCGCATATCTGTTGTTTGTCAGGTTCTGAAGGCCAAGTACACATCCCAGCTGCTGCTATGGGAAGCCAGCACCAACCACGCCAGTGAGTGGCCAGACCAGTCCTGTCATTGTTGGTGTTCCCCACACCTTTCTCTTTCCTTCATCACATCTTTCTCTTATCCTTCACTCCCTCCCTCCCCTCGCACTTCCCTCCCTCCCTCGCACCACCCCATCGCTACCTCACCCCTACCCCTCATCCAAATCTCCCCTCCTCTCCCTCACAGAGCTGGTGGATGTCCAGTCGGGTCATGTGCAAACAGGTGTCGAGGTTCTTCCGCTCCGAAACAAGATCTTCTCCGGATGGTACGACCGGGTAGCTGTGCGCCGCCTCTTGAACTTCACCAGAGAGGATCGTGAGAGGCTCTACAAGATCATGCTGCAGCTCCGGAAGGAGTGGATGGGACGGCCGTACGAGAAAAGCATGGTACAGCTGGCTGTATCGGCCATCAACCCCAGTGACGTTTTCCTCTCTCTCTTCCAAAACAAAGAAGAAGATCTCAGCAGCCTCTTCTGCAGTGAGCTGGTTGCCGCGGCCTACCAGAGAATGGGGCTGATCAAGGACGACCGTCCGTCCAACTCTTACACTCCAGACGACTTCTCCAGCTCCCGAGACCACAAGATACTGTGTGAGGGAGTCCAGCTGAGCCCAGAGGAGTACATCAACCTCAAGTTCCCTCCCACACTGCTGTCCACACAGGAGAGTGTGTACTAGGACAGGAGGAGGAGGGTGGAGGGTGGAGGGTGGAGGGTGAGGGGTGGGGAGGTGATCTTTTGACTAGGTTCCCCTTTTGATTTTGAGTTTATGGATACGATTTGAACTTTATAGCAATGGAACATACCTATAATTATCATAGCCAGTATAGCTTACTATGGGTGCAGTGTATAATTGGGGTTATGGAGTCACACTGTACACAATGACGTATAACCTGTACATGTATAATTAATTTTTAAAAAAAATATTTAATGTATATCCCCACATGAAGAGCTATTCACTGTATACAGCTGGGGGACAATAATTGAGCAACCAATAGCAGGGGCAAGGGGAGGGACTGGAGCATCACTGGAGGCCTAGTTTCTCTGTGAATGGATGGGCATGCAGTAATGGGAAGCAGGAGTTGCAGGACCACTCATATCCACTGTTGAACTGCATCAGTGCATGTTTATACAGCCACAGTCTGTGACCATGTGACAATAATATTATTATAAATATACATACTGTGAGATTAGGCCCTACTGAGTGGCAGTACGGGAACAGAACACACTAGCTAGCTACACTGGGGGAGGAGAGTCAGCTTTGAGGGGGCCATTTCCCCTCGGCTATTAGTTTAGCTTTCTGTGCTCTTATGGCTTCTTGTCTCTTTACCTGAGAGAGAGAGAGAATCTCATGTCTTTTACCATCAACTAAGCCACCTCCCTCCCTCCTCACATACCAATTTGGAATGGTGCAGACACTCCAGGTAGTCCTCTCTCTCGTTGTGACACACTTTGAGGGATACTGTGTCGTGTTTTGCCAGGCAAGCCATGAAGTCTCGCCACAGAGTGTAGCACCTGCCACGCCCACCCTTCACTCCATGTCCTGATACCATTCTGTGGAAAGGCCACACACTGAACTCAGTAGGGAGAGGGAATGGCTTAGGAACAGAGAAGTCACTGGTGTTTTCCCCACTCCAAAATGATGCGCACCGCGTTAGGGGTGGATAATCGGTGCTCGTTAATTAGAAACAACCTTCGCATTCAGTGATAGATCCACGTACACCCGAAAGCTCTACGGCTTAAGTGATTGGCAGTGCAATACAATTCGCAGCACATAATGTTCGTAGAAAGGGACAAAGAACTCACTTGTTTTTACTGTCGAAGCAGTTGTATCACGTGACAAAGGGTAAAGATCACGTGATTGCTACCGGCTGTGTTAAATGCGCATGCGCATAAAGGACACTCCCTCTAGACACTCACGTTGTCGCTGAAGAAATCAAGGTAAGGATATAGCCAACGTATCTGTTCCATATATCACAATCTTAACAGTCCATCCACATCGGTCATTGCTGTGGGCTGGAGTATAGACGTCTCTTTCGTTGTGCCCTTGCAGATGGCCCACGTAGGGGCGTCCAAGATAGTCAAGCCGGGCGGAGAAAAGCTTGACAAGCTGGAGGAACAAGTGTCCCATGTGAGCTGGAGCAAGGGAGGGGAGGGCGCGGCGCAGCGCGGCACTGTGCTGCTCGGAGTGGGACAAAGTTGCATCTACTGCGACACCGCAGGAGTGATACTCCAACTAATGCACACTCCCCTGTGTCACCACGTGTGATTCTAGGACCGAACCGCAGCATCGCTTCGCGGCTGGTGCTGCCGCGAGAGAATAGCATACTGTAATAGGCCGCTGTAGTAGTGGCTAAATGGCTCCCATGTTGGTTAAGTACTTCACGTACAGGTACACGCGTGATTCATGTAGTTATGCGTACATTCTCATACTTGAGCATACTTGCCTTGCTTGTATTGCCTAAAATTCGACTCACAACCACAGAGCTGCCTCAGTAGCTTAGTGGTAGAGCAATCAGTGATGAGGGTTCGAATCCCACCTGGGGCAGCTCACTTTTGTTTTCAAAAGGAGAAAAAGTGAGCTGTCTCGGGACAGGCAGGTGGTGGTGTGTTGCCTTGCTTTGCCATTATTTAATCATGCACACACATGCACATGCACAGGCTCTGGTGGAGCTAGAGAGCAGTACAGATATCAGACAGGTTCTGAGGGACATCTACTTCCTGGGTGCAAAGGAGATTGATGCAGTCGGGAAGAAGGCCATCTGCGTGTATGTCCCCGTGCCCCAGCAGAAGCTCTTCCAGAAGATACAGGTAGGGGAGGGAGGGAAATAGTTGGAAGTGAGGATCATTCCTCCTCACATTAGTGTTGCTTGAAATGTGAAATGTGAGATGCGTTAGTGTTGCTTGAAATATAAGATACTACTTCATATGTTCCTGTGTGTGTGTGTGTGTGTGTGTGTGTGTGTGTGTGTGTGTGTGTGTGTGTGTGTGTGTGTGTGTGTGTGTGTGTGTGTGTGTGTGTGTGTGTAGGTTCGTGTTGTGCGAGAGCTTGAGAAGAAGTTCAGCGGACGTCCAGTAGTGTTCATTGCCCATCGACGCATCCTACCCAAGCCAAAAAGGAACCAGCGGACAAAGCAGAAGCAGCTGAGACCACGCAGGTGGGTGTGGTGAGGGGGTGTGGCTATCACCGGATAGCAGCTCCATAAGTACTATCTTCCCTCCTTCCTCCAGCCGCACCCTCACGGCAGTCCACGATGCCGTGCTGCAGGACCTGGTCTACCCTGCAGAGATTGTGGGCAAGAGAATAAGAGTGAAGCTGGATGGGTCCAGACTGATCAAAGTGTAAGCCACACAGTGTGATTGGGCATTGTGGTCATGTGATTGGTCATGTGACGTTTGTTTACAACATGCTACTGTTGATGAGTATTCACATAATTCTCTCTTTTCCTTACTTATCCTCTACCACTTGTTTTCTCCTTTCATTCCCTCTTCCCCTCCCTTTCTCCTCCCTTTCCCTACCTCCCCCTCTGACTCTGCTTTTTCCTTGCCCTCCTCCTCCTCCTCCAGTCACTTAGACAAGAACTCACAGACAAATCTGGAACACAAGGTACTTATGTCTGCATACCAGTTCCTCACCATAGCAACAATCTCTATGATGTCATGCTCCTCTTCCTCACAGTTGGAGACGTTCACTGCCATATACAAGAAGCTGACAGGAAAAGACGTCACATTCGAGTTCCCTGAACCCCTTGTCTAGCGTCTTAGGCAGTGCTCTCAAGTCTGTCTATGAATCTTGTGAAAATGTGTATGTTTGCACCTGCAACGTAAATTTTATTATGAAGAGAAGTACCCGCTTCACGCTCTGTCGTCAGTTTACCGTCTACTGATTTCTTCACGAGCAAACCTCCCCGCAGCCTGCGCACGCATAGGCTCCCGACGTACGCGATGGCGATGTCCCTGCGCATGCGTACTTGCGTAAGAGTGCGCGTATCGCGCCACCCGCGGAATACAAAACAGCTGCATCAGCCCACAGGACAGTATCGAGAAGAGACTAAGTATGGCATAACGTAATGGACCATGGTAGATACGTATTCCTACTCGTACAATAAAAAGCAGAAAATTATGCTGCACATGGTGAATAATAGCTAGACTCACTGTATCATCATCTGCTACCATCCCCCTCCATCTCAACTTGCCCCTCTCCCTCTCCTCAGCAATGGTCTCCACCTCTGCCCCTCGGCTGAGCCGCCCCTCCCTCTCCAGCATCAAGCAGACAGCCAGCAACCTCCCAAAGAGGAAGGTGTGCTCCCGAGTGGCCCAGTGGTTCACCATACCACAGCTGGTGCTGAAGATACTGGCAGTGGTGAGGTAGAGAGAGGGAGGAAGGGGAGGGAGAGAGGGAAACGGAGGGAGGGAGAGAGAGTGGGAGTAAGTGTGTAAATGTACACTATAAAACTAGCACTAGTATGGTGTAGTTCTTAGGTATCAATCTTGAGTTATAATATCATCTTGGCTAGTACGCCATAAACATCTCCTCCCATGTATGTTACAGCTAGTACTTAATATACGTGAGCAATCACGTGCATAGTGCACCACAATCAAAGAAAGAAGAGAACAGAGAAGAAAGAAAGAAGAATCACACACTATAAAACAAACTACAATCCACAACAATCTCAACGGCTTAGTTTGTACAAGTAAATAGTTATGTACGCCCTCCGTGCCCTCATGGCTGTGTATGTCCACTGCTCTGCCCCCACCATACCTCCAGTCCCTGGGAGTGCTCACTGCCTCCCTCACCCTCACTTGGGAGAGCAACGATGTCACAGCCTGGGACCTTGACACAGACTCGTTTGAGTTTCGTGGCCGAGTATACGCTTTTATTGCCGTGGGCCTGTTCTCTGTGGCGTATGCTGGAGCTCTGCTGGTGGTGGGCCTGGCAGGAGTGAGGATACCGGCCGTGGTGGTGAGTTAGGAGGGAGGAGGAGGAGGAGGAGGAGGAGGAGGATTAGAAGTAAAACATAGCCTGCTCCATCTTGTCTTTCCTTCCCCTCCCCTCCTCCCAGCAAACCTGTCTGGCTGGTGCCTGCCTCTTCCTCTGGTTCGTCTCTGCCCCCATCATGAGCGCCACGGTGACGGAGCTGGGCAACTCTCGGTTTGCCCGGTGGAGGGACCTGGACCTCCTCCAGCTGCAGATAGCCACTGTAAGACTGTGGGGTAGGGAGGTACAGCACAGGGATAGATAGGTAGTTAATTTTTAACAGGAAATGTCCCATCAGCCTGAGGCTGGTCTGCCTGGGAGTCCTGTCACAAACTGACAGAAACATAGACAATAATAGAAATATCACTCATTAAAAAATAGAGTCATAAAATAGTTTGGTTTGAGGTATACAGTATGGTATGGAAGTATACAGTATGGAAGTATACAGTATGGAGGTATACAGTATGGCGGTATACAGTATGGTATGGAGGTATACAGTATGGAGGTATACATTATGGAAGTACAGTATGGAGGTATACAGTATGGAATTATACAGTATGGAGGCATACATTATGGAAGTACAGTATGGAGGTATACAGTATGGAATTATACAGTATGGAGGTATATGGTATGGAAGTATACAGTATGGAGGCATACAGTATGGCGGTATACAGTATGGAGGTATACAGTATGGAGGTATACAGTATGGAAGTATACAGTACTGTATGGAGGTATAAAGTATGGAAGTATACAGTATGGAGGTATGCATATATACACACATTGCTCTATATAATATGTGGCATAATGTCATGTGCACATAATGATGACCAGCAGTATCGATATCTGTGCCAGTGAGTCAGTTGAGGTCTATAGGATTGAGAACCACTATGTGTGCAGTGCTGGCATCATGATGGTCTGGGAGTGTGCAGACAGCTGTACAGAGGGAGGTGGAGGTCACTTTAGAGTACTATGCCACGTGCACACCTCTTGTGGAGTGTGTCATGGCAATAATTAGTAGTGTTAGGTTAACAATTATTCATGTTATGTTAAATAAATAAGTGTCATGAGCCGACCACCTCTTCCCCCATTGCTGTGTACTGAACCATAACATGTACCTTCACGGCCAGTTACACACCAGCTGCTGGTGGCTATGGTTACCTGTATAAGAGCACACATTGCAAGAAATGCCCTGTGCATCAGCATCAGGGTAATGAAGAAGGAAACTGAAGACTATCAACACATACATCCCTCTTCCTCCTCTCCCTCTTCCTCCTTCTCCCCCACCTCCTCTCCCTCCTCCTATATACTTAAAGATTGCAGAATGACCTCTGCTTTTCTTGAGTACCATTCTGATGAACTGAATATACACTTACTGTATAGTATGCCTAAAGAAGCAAAATATGTAGACATAGGCATTAGCTAGCTGACTTTTGCCATGTGAGCTCATACTTCAGTTCAGATATACACACACACATTTCTCTCTCTCTCTCTTTTTCTCGGGGGAGAAACTCATGGTATGACTGCCATGTACATACATGAGGATCAATGCAGATGGCCCTGCCTATCATGAACATGGCGCAGGATAAAATGCTCTCTCTCTCTCTCTCTCTCTCTCTCTCTCTCTCTCTCTCTCTCTCTCTCTCTCTCTCTCTCTCTCTCTCTCTCTCTCTCTCTCTCTCTCTCTCTCTCTCTCTCTCTCTCTCTCTCTCTCTCTCTCTCTCTCTCTCTCTCTCTCTCTCTCTCTCTCTCTCTCTCTCTCTCCTCTCCCCTCCTCCTCTTCCTCCTCCTCCCCTCCCTCCTCCTCCTCCCTCACACCTCACCCCAGGCTCTCGGTCTCCTCTCCATGGCGGTGTCGGTGGGTGACCTCCTCCTGGCCTTCCTGCAGCTCAGCCAGGCAGACTCAGACAGCAGCCAGTTCTCTGTGGAGCTGGAGCAGTCCAGGAGTACCATACAGGCAGTCAAGAGTGGAGTGTCCCAGACACTGGTGGGGCTGGGGTGTGTCCTGTGTGGGGGTGGACTGGTGGGGCTGGGGTGTGTCCTGTGGGGGGGGGACTGGTGGGGCTGGTGTGTCCTGTGTGTGGGGGGGACTGGTGGGCTGTGGGGGGTGGACTGGTGGGGCTGGGGTGTCCTGTGGGGGGTGGACAGGTGGGGTTGGGGTGTCCTGTGGGGGGTGGACAGGTGGGGTTGGGGTGTCCTGTGGGGGGTGGACTGGTGGGGCTGGAGTGTCCTGTGGGGGGTGGACTGGTGGGGCTGTGGGGAGTGGACTGGTGGGGCTGGTGTGTCCTGTGTGTGGGGGGGACTGGTGGGCTGTGGGGGGTGGACTGGTGGGGCTGGGGTGTCCTGTGGGGGGTGGACAGGTGGGGTTGGGGTGTCCTGTGGGGGGTGGACTGGTGGGGCTGGTGTGTCCTGTGGGGGGTGGACTGGTGGGGCGGGACTGGATATGCATATTACATTTTATTCTTTCATCTGTAGATAATGTGATAGAAGTTAAATGGTACTATCCACACTCCACTACTCTTTCCCTCTTCCTCCTCCCTCCCTGTCTCCTTTCTTTCCTCCCCCCCATTCTCCCTTCCTCTCTCCCTCAGAGTGTCACAGTTCGTAAGAGGCCATCCCAGGCCACCCTTCGAGAAGACTCCCAGAGTGAGGAGGAGAACAATGGAGATGGGAGTGGTGCTGAAACTAATTTGTGAGGGGTGAGGGATGAAGGGTGAGGCGGATATAAGAAAAGACGTTAGATACATCCCTTCCACATAGAGATGGCTGCCTTGATTGTCACACTACCATATGCTATTCATTATGTCGTAATTAGGTCATTGCATGTACAGGAATACAATACAAACACGTTAGCGGTACATGCTCAGCAGTGCTCACCCAGCTCACCTCAATCTCATGTAAATATTCAACAAGTTCATAATAGAAGAATTGAGCATAAAATGAGTATAATATGCACACACACACACACACACACACACACACACACACCATGTGATGATACATTCACTAGGTGTAACTCATACAGCATGGTAAGGTATAACATTGCTTGTGATACATACTTAACGTGACTTGACATTGTGTAAAAAATTAAGTGTAGACAGCATATCCATAGCTCGATTAAACGGCATATGGGTTAGATACATGTGTCCCGGAACCTTTTTTGTACTTGTACTTTCTTCGGCTACAAACAAAGGTGGGAGGGAGGGAGTGACAGAAGGAAGGGAGGGAAGGAGGAGATGGAAGGGAGGGAGGGAGGGAGGGAGGGAAAAAAGAGAGGGAGAAGAAAGGAGAAGGGGAAGAGGCAAACAGAAAGATCATAGTCATGTCAACACAAAGAACCATCTGTCATCAATTCCTCACCAGCGTAGGATGGCCTTGCAGCAGTTTATCAGCAGCACAGCCTTAAGAAAGCCCACAATGAAACTAGCCACTGCTTCCCCACTCAGTATCGCTACAGATATTCCAATTCCTCCATCTTCACACACCCCCTCGGTGGGAGGGGGGGATGTCTGGGGTGTCTCCTCACACGGCTGTGTCGGTTGCACTGGACACTCACACTTCGTATCCTCGGTAGTCTGCTCGCTTGGCAGTGGTGGTGGTGGCTGTGTAGGGGCCTCACACTCCATGTCCTCCACTGTGGCTATGGCTGGCTCACAGTCTGCATCGATGGTCTTGTACTCGCTCACCCTAATTGAAGCCCCCCCTCTGACCCAGTCCTCCAGGTGGGTCAGCAGTGTGTCCACACGCACAGTGAGAGGAGCGTGCAGTTGGCCACGGAAGGTGACGTACTGTTCAGCGTCAGGGAAGCAGTAGAACTCCGCCTCCTGTACTCGAGGGACGCAGCTGCACTGAGTCTGTAGGAGCTGGGTGACCTCGTCGCTTATGTCAGAGAGCTTCGTGGTGTGACCGTTGGTCTGTGGGTAGGGGGGAGGGGAGGGGAGGGGGGGCAAAAGGAGAGAGAGAGGGAGAGGGAGTGGGGGAGAAGGGGGAGGAGAAATTGGTATATAGAGAAGGAATTGATCTCAAGGGAAGAGAGAGAAAGAGGAGGGGAGACAGGAGGAGGGAGTCAACATGTGGCCTTACTATCCACTCTGAACAGTTCCCAACTCCACCAACAAGCAGCTGGAACAGTGTGTCTGTCATGAGGGGAAAGGCTGTTATCACAACACAAAATTTGTATTCCAGGCCCACCCCAAGTCTGCTGCCTATACCTCCAGTGCCACTGATTCCCTACAGAGGGCAAAATGAATGACTCACAGTCAATGGCTGCAGTGATGGTGGCACTATCTCCTGGACCAAACACACTGTGGGCCTCCACAGAGAAGTTGTATCTGTCTCCAGTGCGGCTGGTATTGTGAGGGAAGGGGTCTCAGTGAAGATGTGACAGCAGGCGAGTCCAGTAGCTGGTAGGTGACCTTGTACTGCAGGACAGCATCAGTGGGGGCATTGGGAGGAGACCAGGAGATGGTGATGCTGTCAGTGGTTACTGTGGAAACCAGCGACTGTACTGGACCCAGAGCTGTGTGTGTTGTGTGTGTGTGTGTGCACACGCGCACGTGCGTGCATGCGTGTGTGCGTGCGTGCGTGCGTGCGTGTGCGTGTGGAAGAGAAAGGGAAAAGAATCCAATGACGGCCGCATGCTATGTCATGGTTTATTAGTTATGCAATTCTGTAATGAGCTTTGCCAACTGAAAATTATTATTTCCTTCATGTTTGCTTCTCATTCCGCATACATGTGCAACACAAATGCACACACCCTCACCTGTCATGGCAAAAACAGGATCCCCAAACAGGCACGTCTGGTTACTGCTATCAACCAGAGCCATCTGGACTGAGTAGTTAGTGAATTGATCCAGCCCCACCAAATCCGGTATCGCTGCACTGTCCTCCACGAACAGCCTCACCACATCTCCCCCTGCCACAGGGCTGTAGTGGACCCAGCCTGCTATGGTGCCACTGTAGTGCTCTGGGGGCTCCCAGGAGAGGGAGAGGGAGGTGGAGCTGAGAGCCAGGACACTGACCTCAGGGACAATACCTGTGGGAGAATGAGAACAGTAATGAGATCAGTGCGCCAGTGGTTACTCACATTCTACTGTACTAAAACAGCTACTAATTAAAATAATGTAACAGAGAAAAATAAATAATATTATAATATCTATCATATGGTGTTCACATGACTGTGTGAGAAATGGCACATGGACATGAGATGTGGTCAATGTTATAATAGTCACTGTTAACCATATCTCGTGTTATGCCCGCCACAAAATTAAGAGAGCATCGATTGCATTAATCAGAGTGAGCTCTCAACGATAGAATAACCTTGCATGATAATCTCTGTATTTCCCTCGAAGATTTCCAATGTACACTCACATAACAACACACACAGTGGATGAGCATGCCACTCACACGGCTCAATAAAGGCTGCCACAGACACGCCAGACACATGCACAGACTGTGCCTCCACTGCAATGGTGTAGTTGCGGCCATCAGGCACCAGGCCATGGACCAGCACTGAGGTACTGTATTCAGAGGACACAGTGCCCGTATGGCCACCTCCTGTGTAGTGGACTATGTAGCCAGTCACTGCGGCTCCTCCAGTTGGGCTGGCCCAACTGACATTGACTGTGGAGGAGGTGAGCTGCTCTATGGTGATGCCTGTGGGAGGGTCGGCAACTGGGGGGGGGGGGGGGGGGAGGGAGGGAGGGAGGGAGAGAGAGTGAGGGAGGGAGGGATGTAGAAGGGAAAATAGAGGATTGGCAGAAGGAGGGTTACCTGAGAGGGTGAGGTTGGCTGTTAGACTGGACACTCCATTCCATACCATGCAGTGGTACGTGTCTCCATCAGTCCCTCCAGTCCTGTTGGCAGTGATGGAGTAGTTGTCTCTCCCTCTCATGAGCTCCTCCAGCTCCAGAGGCCTCAGCTCCCCGAGGCCCTCCTCTGCTGGGTCAGTGAAGGAGCTGTTCAGGACCGTCCCATTGGTTGACCTGCAGGTCACACTGTACTGCTGAGTCAGCGGAGATGTGAGCTGGAACAGGACCTCGAGGGCTGAGACTGAAAGGAGAGTCACATTTCAGATGTTGCAGTACAATTTTTTACTGGTACAAAACATTAAAAATTAGTACCAATAATTATTAAGTTGTTTTATTATAATTATTATGCCTAATAGAGCTATATGTGTTTCCACTCACTGCAAGCTACTGAACATGGGAATCTACAAGTAGCCCTGAGCCAGCTAACGTAGAACTTAAAATTAGATAAACGGGTTGGTGCCCTTTACAGATTCACTATAGGCCATGGATAGTAAGCCTCACGGAATGGTTCCGTGGGGCTTACTATCCATGACTATAGACTAACAGAATATCTAACTTTTTATCTGCATGGTAGCATGAAATTTGATTATACTTGAGCCAAGTATAACTGGCATCATACAATCATGTCACGGTCCCAACGACCCAACTCACTATTGTAGTACAGTCCCACGGACACCACGTCAACGTCCACGCCTCTCTGCACCACACAGCTGTACACGCCCTCCACGGAGTCGCCTCGCTGAGGCGTGTCGCTGAAACTCCTCAGCCGCACCACGCCCTCCGCCTGCCCCCTGTTCCTCTTCCAGCCGAGGACGTGGTCAGTGCCGTCCACCACGTCCGCTTCCTCTGTGCCATTGTAGTACCAGTCCCCCAGCCCTGGCGTGTCGGTTATGTTGTGACGACATATCAACGCCTGCCCGTCCTCGTCCTGCCCGTCTGGGGATGTTCCGATGTCCGTTATGAGTATTAGTCCGCTCCCGTCGGTGGGGATGCTGTCGTAACCCGGCAACCTGAGGTCCAGAGCACCTGAATGCAATGAAGAGAGAGTGAACCGTGTGTGAGAATAGCTAGGAGATGTTGGACTGCATTGGTTATGCACAGTGTAGCACTATGTGCACAAACGTAAACTGCAATGGAGCACACATTACGTGCGATGTATACGTTAGTCTGACGCTGCGAAGCTGACTTACCGCTAGACGCTCTGAAAAGCAACACTACGCATGCCGCAAGAGCGAGGGTTCGCTCGACCGTCAAAACTCCAGTGAACATGCTTGCTACTGTTAAAACCGACTAAGACTGAACTGAAGCGGAGCTCTATATGTTGGATTTTAATGGAAGTTCCGCATGCCAGTTTCTCAATGACATGTTAATTGCTGTGGATAGTCCTGTCACGGTGATTACATATAAAAACTGATCCAAAGGCACATTGAGTTGAACACGTACATAGCCAGCTGCAGTGTGGCATGCATAAATTATATGGCACACATTGTACACATCTAGCTCAAAAACGTATCGACATCTTCTGAACCTGTATTTGAACTTATCAAATTCAAATTCAAAATTCAAATTCAAATTGAATCATGAGGGGGTCTCCAGACAGGTATGTAGAGACTGGAGGTCGCCCTAGCACTACTACTACTGCTGCTACTACTACTACTACTACTACTACTACTACTACTACTACTACTACTACTACTACTACTACTACTACTACTACTACTACTACTACTACTACTACTACTACTACTACTACTACTACTACTACTACTACTACTACTACTACTACTACTACTACGAGTGGATCACTGATGGACATGTACATGTGCGCACAGCTAGCTACGCTGCAAGTGACTGCGGATGCGCGACCTTTGACCCCTTGCAAAAGTCCGCGTATCGACTTCGCTCGAGGGGACGAGGCTGCATAATGGTGGATTGCCATCCTTGCAGTGTCAGTATAGGAAATATTAAATGTAGTAGTAGTAGTAGTAGCAGTAGTAGCAGTAGTAGTAGTAGTAGTAGTAGTAGTAGTAGTAGTAGTAGTAGTAGTAGTAGTAGTAGTAGTAGTAGTAGTAGTAGTAGTAGTAGTAGTAGCAGTAGTAGTAGTAGTAGTAGTAGCACAGCAGCACAGCAGCAGCAGCAGCAGTAGCAGTAGCAGTAGTAGTAGTAGTAGTAGTAGTAGTAGTAGTAGTAGTAGTAGTAGCAGTAGTAGTAGTAGTAGTAGTAGTAGCAGTAGTAGTAGTAGTAGTAGTAGTAGTAGTAGCAGTAGTAGTAGTAGTAGTAGTAGTAGCCATACATGTCCTGATACTGAGCTCCATACACTGATTCTTGACCCCTAACCTCCCACTGGAGGCTGGAGGCTGGAATGCTTCAGTGTGTACAAGTGTCACTGACTTCTAAGGCCATTGTGGTCTAAAAGAAGCACCTTTACTGAAGCCATCATGTGTCTCGAGGTTGGCTTGGTTGAGTGTGGTGTCCAGTGAGTCATACGAGGCCCCAAGGTTAGTTCACAGGAGGCTCCCTGTATCTAGCTAGTGGAACACTTGGCGAAGTTGAACTGACCATTTTGCTTACTGTACATCAAGTTATTCTGCATTTCACATACATTTCATTATGGAGGAACAGACCATAAAAGCACACAGCCACACATGCAGTCTGATGATACAATAGCCAGCTGGGACACACTGCCTGGCGAGGTATAAAAAATATCAAAAATGCTTGCAACACAAACTAGACACTAGATGTGAATAAATGTATTAACAACTGAATACGACACACACACACACACACACACACACACAGCTCAATGTACAGCCACTCCAGTACCTCCAAACATCCACTCCTACTCCTTTCCAGGCTCCACTTGCACGTAACCATACTTGTCAGTGCTGGTGCGATTGCTCGACACCCTAGGAGCTCCATACACAGGGTTCTTCACCCCTCCAGCTGGACTGGTGGGTGTGGCCACAGCAGGCCTCTTGGAGACGCTGTTTCGCGGGGGAGGAAGCTGAGGTCTGTAAGATGCATCCTTGCTCAGTAACTCAAGGTTGGCACCATAGGCCTGGTTGAGTGTGGTGCCCACTGAGTCGTACAGGGCACCGGATGAATGCTCTGAAGGTTGTTTGTATCTATCATTGGCTAGGAGCTCAGCAGAGTTGTCATAGTGTTCAGCATGCTCTGGGTTCTCCGTCACTTCAGCTTCTTGCTTTGTTTGACTCACATCCTTTCTTTGGCTGCACGAAGGAAGGGAGGGAGGGAGGGAAAGAAGATGGGGGGGGGGAATGAGGGAGGGAGAAAAGGAAGGAAAGTTGAAAGGAGGAGAGAATGAACAATACAGGGAGTAAGGAGAGGTTGGTGGTCTCATCATATCAGCCATTGCTGTTCCTCACCATTTCTTGATCATGTAGCAGAGTGCCAGCAGGACAAGCATGGCCGCCATCCCCAGCACAAAGCTCCCCACAGCCACCCCACCCAGCACCACCACAGACACCCCACTGCTCATCTCCTCCACCATGCTGGCTGGAGAGCTAGTCTTGGGCGTCTCCTCACTCGGCTGTGTTGGGGCCTCACACTCCATGTCCTCCACTGTGGCTATGGCTGGCTCACAGTCTGTGTTGATGGTCTTGTACTCGCTCACCCTAATTGAAGCCCCCCCTCTGACCCAGTCCTCCAGGTGGGTCAGCAGTGTGTCCACAGGCACAGTGGGTGGGGCATACAGCCGACCACGGAAGGTGACGTATTGCTCAGCATCAGGGAAACAGTAGAACTCTGCCTCCTGTACTTGAGGGAGACAGTTGCACTGGATTTGGAGGAGCCAGGTCACCTCATCACCAATGTCAGAGAGCTTAGTGGGGCGACCCTTGGTCTGTGGGGGAGGGAGAGAGGAGAGGGGGAGGAGGAGGGGTGAAGGGAGGGAGAGGGAAGAGAGACGAAAGAATGAAGGAGAATGAGAGGAGAACAGCGAGGAAGGAAGGGGAGAGGGAAGAGAAAGGGGTAGAGAATAGAGGATTGAAATTGAAGGGTGAGAATAGAGACAGAGAGAGAGACAGTCCTCATGCGGATCAGCTTACTATCCACTCTGAGCAGTTCCCAACTCCACCAACGAGCAACTGGAACAGCACATCTGCCATGGAGGATAGGAGAACAGTAGACACAGGATCACAGCATATGGTCTATTAACACTGCACGTTGCTCCACACAGTGAGTATGTGGTAAAACTAGCTACACAGTATTGCCATGCATGACTGTGGGTGGAGCTGGGGTCAAATGTGGGTGGAGCTATGTCACATTCATGATGCTAGACAGATTCCCCACTTAACCATAACAGGTCGTCCATGATGGATGCATGCCCATCCATCCTCAACAGACTGTCCCCCTGGGAGTCACCCTACACCCATCACACAGTCAGTGCTCATGTATATGAGGGTAATTGCCACAGGTCAGTGAACAGCACACTTGAGAGTGTGTTGTGACATACGCTATACCACCCTGAACACCCCCCTGAGCAATGCCAGCACTACTAGCACTCCTGTACCTCCAGTACCAGTAAATTAACAGTCCTTCACTTTCAGTATTAGCTGTATATTTCTATACATGTGCAAAATGTTTTTCTTTGCTATCATAATTATGCTTGTTGTATATCTTTCACTATGACAAAAGTATTAACATGCACTGCACAGGACAGAGTTTCTGACTCACAGTCAATGGCTGCAGTGATGGTAGCACTATCTCCTGGACCAAACACACTGTGGGCCTCCACAGAGAAGGTGTACACATCTCCCTTTGCAGCTGTTATGGTCACGAAAGGACTCATGGTGTCCACCGTGATGATGTTGCTGCTGGGCAAGTCCACCTGCTGGTAGGTGACCTTGTACTGCAGGACAGCATCAGTGGGGGCAGTGGGAGGAGACCAGGAGATGGTGATGCTGTCAGTGGTTACTATGGAAACCAGCAACTGTACTGGACCCAGAGCTGTGTGTGTGTTGTGTGTGTCATGTTGAGTGTTAAAGGGGAGGGGAGCAGAGAGAGAGAGAGAGAGAGAGAGAGAGAGAGAGAGAGAGAGAGAGGAAACAAGGAAACAGGTATATCCCCCTACTACTCATACCAGTACAGCCATCAGCCACTTATGAGGAAACAAGAGAGGTGGCAATACCTACAGCCATGCCGTCGTGTCGGTGACCCATAGCACTGTACACACACTGCAGGTCACACTGGGTGGGGGATGGACTGTACACTCCAGTGCTGATGTGGCATGTGAGCCACACCACAGGCCATGGTTTATTAGCTATGCAATTCTGTAATGAGCATTTGCTGATGGAGATATAACGTCTCTTTCCCTCCCACTTTCATTTCCTTCATGTTTGCTTTACACACACACACACATACACACACACACACACACTCACCTGTCATAGCAAAAACAGGATCCCCAAACAGGCACATCTGGTTACTGCTATCGACCAGAGCCATCTGGACTGAGTAGTTAGTGAACTGATCCAGCCCCACCAAATCCGGTATCGCTGCACTGTCCTCCACGAACAGCCTCACCACATCTCCCCCTGCCACAGGGCTGTAGTGGACCCAGCCTGCTATGGTGCCACTGTAGTGCTCTGGGGGCTCCCAGGAGAGGGAGAGGGAGGTGGAGCTGAGAGCCAGGACACTGACCTCAGGGACAATACCTGTGGGAGAATGAGAACAGTAACGAGTCAGATCAGTGTGCAGTGGTTATTGACATTCTAGAATTGTGTATGTAACAGAGAAAAATATAGATATCTTCATAACTATGGTGTTCACACAATTCTATGAGAAATGGTAGCATGACATGAGACATAGTCACTGTTATATAGCCACAGAATGAAGAGAGAATTGAGTTACATTACTCAGAGTGAGCTTTTGACACTAGAATAACTAATCTCTGTATTTTCCCTCGAAGAATTTGAATGTGTGTAGACATACGCTCACATAAAGACACACACAGTGGATGAGCATGCCACTCACACGGCTCAATAAAGGCTGCCACAGACACGCCAGACACATGCACAGACTGTGCCTCCACTGCAATGGTGTAGTTGCGGCCATCAGGCACCAGGCCATGGACCAGCACTGAGGTACTGTATTCGGAGGACACAGTGCCCGTATAGCCACCTCCTGTGTAGTGGACTATGTAGCCAGTCACTGCGGCTCCTCCAGTTGGGCTGGCCCAACTGACGTTGACTGTGGAGGAGGTGAGCTGCTCTATGGTGATGCCTGTGGGAGGGTCGGCAACTGGGGGAGGGAGGGAGGGAGGGAGAGATAGAGAGAGGGAGGGTTATAAAACTTAAGGGAAATCCAGTATTAGTACGTATATAGAAGGAGAGACGGAAGAGAAGCAAGGAAAGGATAGAGTAAATTATGTTCTTGGTGTTACTAGTTATGCTAAGTGTTCAATGAGCAAGGGCTATGTGAGAGTGTAGCCACACTTTCAGTATACAGGAATGGGAGACATATATCTACTATCTCTGTTCAATTAGTGCTCCCAAAGTATGAAAGACATCCATGAAGCTTAGAGTGGCTAGCTACATTAACCAAAAGCTTAATGAAAACAACATCATACAATAGGCATCACATTGTTGGAATTCTGTTTAAAGTGGTACGTATCACAACGGCTATAGCATAGTTTGCAGAACTGCTCTCCATAATTATTAAAATTGGTTTTATAATAAGTACAATACCTGAGAGGGTGAGGTTGGCTGTTAGACTGGACACTCCATTCCATACCATGCAGTGGTACATGTCTCCATCAGTCCCTCCAGTCCTGTTGGCAGTGATGGAGTAGTTGTCTCTCCCTCTCATGAGCTCCTCCAGCTCCAGAGGCCTCAGCTCCCCAAGGCCCTCCTCTGCTGGACCAGTGAAGGAGCTGTTCAGGACCGTCCCATTGGTTGACCTGCAGGTCACACTGTACTGCTGAGTCAGCGGAGATGTGAGCTGGAACAGGATCTCGAGGGCTGAGACTGAAAGGAGAGTCAATTTTCAGACACTGTTTATTCTAAGTATAGCCTAATTATGCAGATATAGCTGTACATAATAGATAGAAAGAAAGTAGCCCTAAGCCAGCTAGGGTAGGACTTAAAATTACAGAAAAGAGTTGGTGCTCTCAGCAGATTCACTAAACTAACAGAATAAAATATATATATTAATTTTGATTTCACCAGAGCTAGCTGGCTCAGGAGTAAGTATAGCTAGCGCTCATCATACAATCATGTCCCAACGACCCAACTCACTGTTATAGTACAGTCCCAAGGACACCACGTCAACGTCCACGCCTCTCTGCACCACACAGCTGTACACGCCCTCCACGGAGTCGCCTCGCTGAGGCGTGTCGCTGAGACTCCTCAGCCGCACCACCCCCTCCGCCTGTCCCCTGTTCCTCTTCCAGCCGAGGACGAGGTCAGTGCCGTCCACCACGTCCTCTTCCTCTGTGCCATTGTAGTACCAGTCCCCCAGCCCTGGCGTGTCGGTTATGTTGTGACGACATATCAACGCCTGCCCGTCCTCGTCCTGCCCGTCTGGGGATGTTCCGATGTCCGTTATGAGTATTAGTCCGCTCCCGTCGGTGGGGATGCTGTCGTAACCTGGCAACAGGAGGTCCAGAGCACCTGAATGGATGGATGTAGTGTAGTGACAGAGGCGACGGAGGCTCTATGGCATTGGCAAAAACACTCGAGTGCCGCTATGATAAAATCGCGCGAAGCGCGCCCTCTAGATGGAGGGGCATGCCAAGTTCCTCTAGAAATGTTGGATTTCGTGACTCAGTGCTACCTGAGAACCCCCAGAGCCTTCCTCCTTACCAGAGGCAATTTTGGGGTAAAATGCGATTGCGAGTGTCTGTGCTACGACTTCGTGCATGCACGTAATATTAGTCACTAAAACAAAACGTAGGCTGCTCAGATGTAGTGCACGAACCTTTCGGCGCAAAAGTTGGTCTAAACTGCAAACAGTGAAGCACATACATATAATTATATACGACTATACGTTAGTCAGTTTATCTGTGGTTAGAGCCGCTGCATGCGTGGCTCATGCCAACATGATCACTTACCGCTAGACGGTCTAGCTCTGAAAAGCAATTGCAACACTACGCATGCTGCAAGAGCGAGGGTTCGCTCTACCGTCACAACCCCAGTGAACATGCTTGCTGCTGCTAAAATAGACTATAAGACTCACTAGAGGGAACTGAAGCGGAGCTCTTTATGTAAGCAATAGAAGTTCCGCGTGCCAATTAATGCGTTCTCCGTTTTTGACTAATGATACTTAGTCTAATTAATTGCTGTGGATAGTCCTGTGATAGTACACTACATTGAGAGAAAGAACTAGATACATTCCTTTCACACAGACGCAGTTGCTCAATCTTTATGTGGTGTACATAATGCCATCCAATTATACATGTATATAGTATTCATGCATGGATCTCAGTACTGGAAAGAAGCTAAGTACACATCAGTTCTTCAGACTGGCCTCCACACAGTTTACTACGTTGTCATGTATCAGTGTCATGTAATCTCATGTATTCATCAATCATTGTCATGTAATCTCTTGTACTGCCTACTTTGACTCGCAACCATTGAGCTGCCTCAGTAGCTCAGAGGTAAGAGCACTGGTCTAGAGAGTACAGTGACATGGTTTGAGTCCCACCTCACTTTTTCTTCGAAAAGAAAAGACAGTGAGCCATCTCAGTTGGTGTAGTTGTGTTACCCTGCCTTGTTTGATGTGTCTCTGATGTAAAATGTTCAAAAGACATACATTTGATGGACCATAAAATGTCAAAGTGGCCACACACGCAGTGTGATGGTACAGTAGCTATATAGACATGACACTCACTGCGTGGTGAGGTATAAAAATTCTTGCAATACATACGATACACTGGACATGACATTGTATAAAAAGTATTAGCGATTGAAAGAAGACAACATATTATAATTTATACCCACAGCTCAGTGCAATACAACACTCACTATATACAGTGAAGGCACACTCAGTGCCAGGCTCTAGTCTTTGCCTTTCTCCACTTCTACATAGACATACTGGTCAGTAGTGCTAGTGTTGCTATGGCCACCTGATGCTCCATACACCGGGTTCTTCACTCCTCCCACCGGACTCCCCACTGAGGGCTGGAAGGTTTGGGTGTGTACAGCTGAGGCTGGTGTCCTGGAGAAGCTGTTCCCAGGGGAGAGTTGTAGCGGGGCAGAACCATCGTGACTTACACTCTCCATCCCTCCCACTGGACTGGTAGTGGGAGGCTGGAAGGTTGTAGTGCTACTGGGAGGCTGGAAGGTCATAGTGCTACTGGGAGGCTGGAAGGTCGTAGTGCTACTGGGAGGCTGGAAGGTCGTAGTGCTACTGGGAGGCTGGAAGGTTGTGGTGTGTGTGGCTGTGGCCAGTGTTTTGGAGAAGCTATTTCTTGGAGGAGGAAGCTGTGGTCTGAAAGATGTGTCCTTAGTGAAGCTGTCACGAGGCTCGAGGGGGGCACCGTAGGCCTGGTTGAGTGCAGTGTCCAGTGTCTCATAGGTTGCCCCGGGAAGAGAACGCACAGGAGGTTCCCTGTATCTGCCACTGAAACTAGTGGAGTGCTCAATGGGATTATCATTATGCTCATCGTACATTGGGTTTTTCTGCAGCTCAGCATCGTTGGAGGCTGGTTGATAGCCACCTTTTCTTCGGCTGCAAGGAGGGAGGGATGGGAGGGAGGGGGGAGGAAGGGAGGGAGTGAAGGGAAGGGGAGAGAGAAGGAAGGAGGAAAAGATAGAGGGAGGGAGGAAAGGAGTAGGGAGGGAATGAGGAAAAGAAGGAGAGAGGAGAGAGAAGGAGAAAGGGAATGGAAAAAATAGAGAGAGGAGAGGGAATGATGAGTGATACAGTGAGTAAGAACAGATGGCCAAAGGAGGAGATCTCATATCAGCCATTGCTGTTCCTCACCATTTCTTGATCATGTAGCAGAGTGCCAGTAGGACAAGCATGGCCGCCATCCCCAGCACAAAGCTCCCTGCAGCCACCCCACCCAGCACCACCACAGACACCCCACTGCCTGTCTCCTCCACCACCCTGGCTGGAGAGCTAGTCTTGGGCGTCTCCTCACTCGGCTGTGTAGGGGCCTCACACTCCATGTCCTCCACTGCGGCTATGGCTGGCTCACAGTCTGCATCGATGGTCTTGTACTCGTTCACCCTAATTGAAGCCCCCCCTCTGACCCAGTCCTCCAGGTGGGTGAGCAGTGTGTCCACACGCACAGTGAGAGGAGCGTACAGTTGGCCGCGGAAGGTCACATACTGTTCAGCGTCAGGGAAACAGTAGAACTCCGCCTCCTGTACTCGAGGGATGCAGCTGCACTGAGTCTGTAGGAGCTGAGTGACCTCGTCGCTTATGTCAGAGAGCTTTGTGGTGCGACCGTTGGTCTGTGGGTAGGGGGGAGGGAGGGAGGGAGAGAGGAGAAAGGGAGAGGGGGATTAATGGAGGAATTGATGTCAGAGGAAGAGAGAGGAGGAGAGAGGGAGACGCAGGAGAGACTCCACTGCCATGCACGGACTCACTATCCATTCTGAGCAGTTCCCAACTCCTCCAACAAGCAACTGGAAGAGCACATCTGCCATGGAGGATAGAAGAAGACACAGGATCACAGCACATGATCCAACACAGCATGTTACTCCATACAGTGAGTATGCTGTGATACAGCTATGTAATGCACAGCATCACAAGTATCGCAACACCAGGGCCGTTGGAAGCGGGGCAGCAGGGACGGCCTGGGCCGCTCCACTTTTGAAGGCAATGGAGGCGTGGTCCAAGATACTTTATGTACATGGGCCCGAATTTTTAGTGCTTCATGCACAAACATGATTGACCGCTGCATGTCCTTTTTTTATCCAATTGATGGCTGCTTCACCTTTCGTGAGCTTCAGATGGCCATGAACACAAGATGGTGGGTGGAGCTAGGATCACATGTGTGTGTAGCTAGGGTCACGAGTGGGTGTAGCTAGGGTCACAAGTGGGTGTAGCTAGGGTCACAAGTGGGTGTAGCTAGGGTCATGAGTGAGGGTCACGAGTGGGTCGGGCTAGGGTCATGAGTGGGTGGAGCTAGGGTCATGAGTAGGTGGAGCTAGGGTCGTGAGTGGGTGGAGCTAGGGTCACGAGTGGGTGGGGCTAGGGTCGTGTGGAGCTAGGGTTGTGAGTGGGGTCACGAGTGGGTGGGGCTAGGGTCACGAGTGGGTGGAGCTAGGGTCACGAGTGGATGGAGTAATTCCCCGTTTGCTATAGCAGATAATTACTCACTCCGCAGTGCCCATCCTTAACCTAACGCTCTTCCGCCTCACAAACGGACTATCCCACTGGGAGTAACCCACACCTGCCACACTGCCATACCTTGCGTAAGGTATAGCATCACACGGTAAGCTAATACAGTCCTGGCATGCATGAGGGTAGTCCCTCAGCTCAGCCAACTGCAAGCTGAGGATGGAGTGTGACACGCTATACCTCCTGCCCATCGGTCCTCCTCCTGGCAGTGCTGGATGTACTGTGCTCCCTACACTGCCACTGCCAGTGAATAGTACTCGGAAGGCTGCCCTAGCTATACCATTACTGCCATTGACCACACCCCCAGAATCTGGGCGGAGCCTGTTTTACACACTACATCGTGATCATACAACTTCTCGAGAGTATTGACGGAACTCACCACCATATGAATACCAGTAGCTATCATCCAACACACACTCCACACTACACTGCGTGGGTTCAAGACCCACAGGAGTCCACTTTTCCTCCCATTATCCTTCTTTCTTCCTCCCCATCATGGACAATATGGCAGTGAGTTCTCTCCCTCTCCCCCCCCCCTCACGGACCAACCAGGCTGTGTGCTGCTTTTGCCTGAGCAAACGTTTGCCTGATTAACAGTACCTAGCAGACCAGGCCATTCTCTCACTGTGTTGTGTTGGGTATGTAGAGATGGGATTGGGTGCAAGACTATTCGGGCACATGACATACATGTATGTAAGTGGAAAAATGACTTCTAACTAGGGGGGAAGGGTTCCTAGTGTTTTCTGAATGCTCAGAAATGCACACCTTTGACTAATATCATTCAGCAACTAATCTAGCTAGCACACCTCACATCACAGCTCGCTGAGTGGTGTTAGGGTTTGGTTGCCCCAGACCTTCCCAATCACTCTGTCTACTGTGGGGATATTACACGCACTATACAGGACAGAGTCACTGACTCACAGTCGATGGCTGCAGTGATGGTGGCACTATCTCCTGGGCCAAAGGCACTGTGGGCCTCCACAGAGAAGTTGTATCTGTCTCCATTCCCAGCTGTTATGGACAGGAAGGGATTCATGGTGTTCACCGTGATGATGTTACTGCTGGGCGTGTCCAGTTGCTGGTAGGTGACCTCGTAGTGCTGGACAGCGTCAGTTGGGGCATCAGGAGGGGACCAGGAGATTGTGATGTTGTTAGTGGTTACCGTGGAGACCAGTGACTGTACTGGACCCAGACCTGTGTGGGGAGAGAGAGAGAGAGAGAGAGAGAGAGAGAGAGAGAGAGAGAGACAAAGAAAGTGGTATCCCTCTCTCTACCTAACTACTACTCATAAGTGCAGCCATCAGCCACTCATGAGGACACAAGGAAGGTGGTGATGTCTACAGCCACATGCTGTTATGTCAGTGACCCATAGCACTGTACACACACAGTGCAGGTCAGGTTGGGGTGGGAGGTTGGACCACACATTCCAGTGCTGACATGGAATGTGACCCACACCACAGGCCATGGTTTTTGCATTAGTTAATTACACAATTCTGTAATAAGCTTTTGCTGACTGAGATATACATATGATGTCTTCTCCCTCCCATTTCAGTTTCTACACACACACGCACACACACACACACACACACACACACACACACACACACACACACACACACACACACACACACACACACACACACACACACACACACACACACACACACACACACACACACACACACACACACACACACACACACACACACACACACACACACAACAGTCACTTGCTGCTGTGGCTGTACAGAGATGGCTGGGAACCAGGGAAAGGGGTGGGTAGTTCAATATTCACCATCATGCATGTTTAATTAGAACAAAGTGATTCATATCTGAGAGCCCTCACAAGGCACAGTCAACAGGGTGAATATTGGAGTGTGCGTACAGTTGAGTGCCTGGTGTATTCATGAGTCAGCCCACCTACACCACGCCCCTCCCCCCCCCAGACAGACAGGGACCCTGTATACACACACACACACACACACACACACACACACACACACACACACACACACACACACACACACACACACACACATCCTCACCCGTCATAGCAAAAACAGGATCCCCAAACAGGCACGTCTGGTTACTGCTATCAACCAGAGCCATCTGAACTGAGTAGTTAGTGAACTGATCCAGCCCCACCAAATCCGGTATCGCTGCACTGTCCTCCACGAACAGCCTCACCACATCTCCCCCTGCCACAGGGCTGTAGTGGACCCAGCCTGCTATGGTGCCACTGTAGTGCTCTGGGGGCTCCCAGGAGAGGGAGAGGGAGGTGGAGCTGAGAGTCAGGACACTGACCTCAGGGACAATACCTGTGGGAGAATGAAGGTATTAATGAGATTAGCAAGCTTGTGGTTACTATTTATAGACATTCTGATGTATTAAAAACAACTACTGATTAACTGACTGACCATGTGTACATAGTATGGACTGATACAGGAAATACCTATCTTGATATGGTGATCACATGACAGTGCGTAGTGCGTGAGAAATGGTGGCATAACACGAGACGGTTAGTTGTTATTGAGCCACAGAACGAAACTGGTTTTGAGTTACAGTAAACAGAGTGGGACCTTTAACAGTAAAATACTGTGGCATGTCACACACACACACACACACACACACACACACACACACACACACACACACATGTACGCACACACGCACGCACGCACGTGTGCACACACACACACACACACACCCTACACCACTCCCCACTCACACGGCTCAATAAAGGCTGCCACAGACACGCCAGACACATGCACAGACTGTGCCTCCACTGCAATGGTGTAGTTGCGGCCATCAGGCACCAGGCCATGGACCAGCACTGAGGTACTGTATTCGGAGGACACAGTGCCCGTATGGCCACCTCCTGTGTAGTGGACTATGTAGCCAGTCACTGCGGCTCCTCCAGTTGGGCTGGCCCAACTGACATTGACTGTGGAGGAGGTGAGCTGCTCTATGGTGATGTCTGTGGGAGGGTCGGCAACTGGGGGGGAGGGAGGGAGGGAGGGAGGGAGAGAGAGGGAGGGAGGGAGGGAGGGAGGGAGGGAGAGAGAGGGAGGGAGGGAGGGAGGGAGGGAAGGAGGGTGGAAAGGAAAGAGGGAGGGAGGGAGGGTGGAAAGGAAAGAGGGAGGGAGGGAGGGAGGGAGGAGGGGAGGGTGGAAAGGAAAGAGGGAGGGAGGGAGGGAGGCAGGAGAGAGGAGGAAAGAAGAGGGGGAGGGAGGGAGGAAGGGAGGGCAGAGGGGGATAGAAAATTGACAGAACGAAGGAATAGTAGGGGAAGGAGGGGCAAGGGAAGGTAAGGAATGGTACAGCTCATTATGCTCTTGGTGTTATTATGTTATACTGAGTGTTCTGTAATGGAGGGCCATGCGAGACTGGTCTTTCCTGTAGTCTCACTTTCAGTAGGGAAACATGAAACGGGACATGCATGTCTCCTGTCCTTCTCTGTGTAACTGTGCTCCCAACACAAGTGGGACATTCCTCAGTTACCCTGTGGCTCAGGAGAGCAGCCACCAGAGCAAGCAAACAGCTCATACTGGAGTGGTGCAGACCAGTGGACCGGGTGATGTAATCATTACAGTACTACAGCCCTATCACTGTACGAGCATTGGGACATGTTTAAACTAATACATAGCAAAACATTTGCTAATTGGCATGGCCGTCTGGTGATAGTTGACACAGGCAGAGAAAGAAGACAAACTATTGTCCCAGGCACTAAACCTGGGCCCAGTGACTGGGAGTCCAGTGCACTGAGCACCAAGCCACCACCCCAGACAAAAATACGTCTCCCCATTCTTCCTTATGTACTGCCAGTGGTCGTGGACTATTCAGTCAACTTCCTACTTACTTAATCCTGCGCTGTCCAAAATGATTATTAAACCAAATTATAGAATTAAGTCACATATCAATACATACCTGAGAGGGTGAGGTTGGCTGTTAGACTGGACACTCCATTCCATACCATGCAGTGGTACGTGTCTCCATCAGTCCCTCCAGTTCTGTTGGCAGTGATGGAGTAGTTGTCTCTCCCTCTCATGAGCTCCTCCAGCTCCAGAGGCCTCAGCTCCCCGAGGCCCTCCTCTGCTGGGCCAATGAAGGAGCTGTTCAGGACCGTCCCATTGGTTGACCTGCAGGTCACACTGTACTGCTGAGTCAGCGGAGATGTGAGCTGGAACAGGATCTCGAGGGCTGAGACTAAACAGAGAGTCGTGTGTCAGCTAATGCAGTGTGGTTGGATAGTGTTTCAACTCACTACAGAACACTAAACGCTGACTGTTAAGTTACAACTATGCAATAATGTATGTGTAGGTATAATATGATTCTGTTCATTACAACTAACTATTAAGCTGTGCAGAGAAATAATGAATGAGAGTTATGTTGCAGCTTACTGCACGCCACTGAGACAGTGGTCAACTGAGAAATTTAACTATAGCCTCTACACTTTAGTTCCACTCATAAACCATACCCACTCATTATGTCAATGTCCACTAGCTATAGCAATCTCTGGGCCAGCTCTAGTAGGGCTCAAAATTTCATATCAAAAAGTACCAGTAAAAAAAATTATTACTCTAGTTCCCTGCATATTTATGCGCGTGGGTTAGTAATAGACTATGGCTGGTATGTACATTTGCAGTGCGCTAGTGCGACGACCCACGTAGTGCACTTACTATTGTAGTACAGTCCCACGGACACCACGTCAACGTCCACGCCTCTCTGCACCACACAGCTGTACACGCCCTCCACGGAGTCGCCTCGCTGAGGCGTGTCGCTGAGACTCCTCAGCCGCACCACGCCCTCCGCCTGTCCCCTGTTCCTCTTCCAGCCGAGGACGTGGTCAGTGCCGTCCACCACGTCCGCTTCCTCTGTGCCATTGTAGTACCAGTCCCCCAGCCCTGGCGTGTTGGTTATGTTGTGACGACATATCAACGCATCCCCGTCCTCGTGCGCCCCGCTTGGGGATGTTCCGATGTCCGTTATGAGTATTAGTCCGCTCCCGTCGGTGGGGATGCTGTCGTAACCTGGCAACAGGAGGTCCAGTGCGCCTGAATGGATAGATACAGTGTAGAGAATAATTGGCGGCACTTGGAAAATAGGTTGATTATGCATAGTGTAGTACAAACGTAAACCACACACGAAACAAGCACATACATTATGTAGAAATAGTCGCTGAGCGACTGAACATCGCGAGGCTGATGACTTACCGCTGGATGCTCTGAAAAGCAACGCTACGTACGCCAAAAAGGCGAGAGTTCTTCTCACCGTCCAGACTGCACAGAACATGTTTGCTACTTATCGAAACGCCTACAACTATTAAACTGGAGCGGAGGTCTCTATGCATGAATACTTATACCACTCAACTATGCGAGTCTACATACCTGCTCATGCATACCACGCTCTAAACGCGTTAGTTTATGAATACTACTGACTCGTGTGAATTAATTAATGAAACACAGTTAGCGAAACCAAAGCCCTCAGGTGTTCAGTTGGTTAATTAATAAATAATGCCCGATCCCATGATATTACTTTAGCCTCTGTAGTTATATCTCGTTGACAAGACACACTGTAAGACCTATATAGTGCTGTACAGAGGAGTATGATGCTATTATGCTAGGAATGTGTAAGGGACGCAGAGGAGGAAACTCAATGCTTCCGCTGCGAGATGATTTGGATATCTATGAACGCGACTAGTGCAGTGAGTGTTACGAGACAGGTACAGTGGTTGGCTGTGCTTGTCATCAACCAAAAGTAGATTATCCTGGGTTCAGCCTACACTAGCGAAGGTCGCGTTATGCTTGTGCCAATGTGCTCAGCGAGTCAGCGTGAGTGCACGACAAAGAATTACTGCGCATGCGCGAAAGTAGCGCTTACGGTCTCCCTGACCACGGGAAGTGGTTGGATCATGGATGTGAGGACTAATCACGTGATAACTATGACCTTTGAACTGCGTGCTGTACTTGGGTGGGATCAACAGTCACAGTTGTGCTGCTATAATCACAGCATCGTGTACATAAATAAAATACTGATCATTATACACTGCGCACTTATGATAAAATCAACAGTGAAAACAGCCACCAACATCAGCAGCAGCAGCTACAAACCTCTGTGTCAGTCCAAATCATACAGCAGGTCATTAGTTAGCGATATCCCTTGCCCTCCTCCTCCTCCTCCTCCTCCTTGTCCCTTCCCAACCACAGACCCTCCTCCTTCTGTCCCTCTCCCTCCCCCTTCAGGCCAGCTATCAGTCTCATTTCTCTGTCCTTTCTCCTCCTCGCCATTCACTGGTGCTGTCTCTATTCTCACATACACAGACCCATCCTTGTCTGTGACCTCCAGCCTTCCAGGTGTCTCCACTGCTGAAATCCCATTGGTCAGGGCTGGTGCACTGGAAGAGGTGTCTGTACCTGTGTCTGTCCCCACAGGGGTGTAGTCAGGGGGTGTGGCCAGGTCTGAAAGGGTGGTTAACGTGTCTCCATTCAGAACTGGTATTGGTTTTGGTGGCGGCTGAGATGCTCCCACACTGGGGGTCTGTGCCTTCCCCTCTCACTCACAGGGCGGCTGTCCTTTCTCAAGAGTATTTGGACCCACTTTCGGGTAGCAGCTGCTTCAACCTGGCACGGAGTAAGTCCCGCTTGTCCTCCTTCCCTCCTCCACCCCCCCTCTCCTCCTCTCCCTTCCCTCTTCCCACTCCCCTTCCCTCCTCCCCTCCCACTCCCCTTCCCTTCCTTCTCCTCCCTCTCCCTCCTTCCCCTCTCTCCTCCTGCTCCCTTCCCTCGTTCCCTTTCTCCTTCTTCTTTTCCTCCTCCTCCTCTTTTCCCCCCTCACCTCCCTCCCTCCTCCTCTCTCCTCCCTTCCTCCATCACCACTCAACTCTACCACAAGTGGTCCAACAGCATCACCTTCTCTCTCCTCCCCCTTCTCCCCCTCCCTCTCCTCCTCCTCCCCCTCCCCCTCCTCCTCTCCCTCCCTCTCATCACCACCAGCTACAATGTCTTCACCAGTTGCCCCGACAACCATAAGGTTCAAAGACTGTCTCCGTGGCTCCACCTCCAGCACTGCACTGCTCCTCCTCCTCGGGCTGGTCCCCGCAACAGGAAGGGTTGTCTTCTTCTCCACCTCTTCCTCCTCCTTCACTCTCTCTCGCTCCTCCTCCTCCTCCTTCACTCTCTCTCGCTCCTCCCCTGCCTCCCTCTTGTCTTCTGAAGGAGGTTGTTGCGGCTGCTCTGCTGGAGGAGTGTCCTCCTCCGTTGCTATGTCAACCACTAGAGCCTCACTGCTGGAGGATGAGACCTTCACCTCTACTCCTTTTGTCAGAGTATTTACCTCCTAGAGGGAGGGAGGGAGGGGGGGGAGGGGGAGGGGGGGGAGGGGGGGGTATAGCACATACATGTGTGTGAAGA
>CBDBZY010000060.1:0-4953 GCA_965213685.1 bacterium | reverse complement strand
GATAGTACCGGCTCGCGGACCACTAAAGACTCGCGTGTCACATACAGGCGCGGCGTGGATGAGCCACTGCACACATGAAACATGTGTTTGCCTGTAGCACACACAATAATTGAATTCCTGAGTGTGACATATAATATATGTACATATAAACTCTTTCCGAGATGTGATGCAGAATTAGTTGCCTCGTGCTAAGGCGCTCGGCAATAACTGTACTATGTACTATGTACATGCAATGTACTTATGTACCTTCCAAGCCCAGACACCCAGCTCCCTGTGGCTACCCAACCACCCTCTTCAAAACAGCTGGAATGCGTCAGGTGGGCACTGATTAAAGAGGTGTTAACCACTAACTGGGCTAATCTTAGAGGTCACCTACCTTTCAGTTGTTATGGCAACATGATATGTATAACGCCATAGTACTACACTCAATTATCATATGACCTCCCTACTCCTCCCCCCTCCCCCCCCCCCCTACACACACACAAACACAACATACACACTACATGTAAGTTTGTTTGCTTGGTTTGTGCCCAGTCTATAGAGCTGTCCTCCCCCTGAGTGGAGGAGTGGCAGCAATGAAACTGGATACAGCCACCTCCTCCAGCTTGCACCACTCACTGGCTTCTAGCAATGTGTTTACATCAGAAATGAGTGTGTATGGTGTATGTGGTATATGTATATGCATCCATCTATAAAAGGCTGTACGTCAGATAAATACGCACACACTCTAGCCATGTGTGTGCGTGCACGCGTGTGTGTGTGTGTGTGTGTGTGTGTGTGTGTGTGTGTGTGTGTGTGTGTGTGTGTGTGTGTGTGTGTGTGTGTGGGTATGTGTGTGTGTGTGTGTGTGTGTGTGTGTGTGTGTGTGTGTGTGTGTGCATGCGTGCGTGCGTGCATGTGTGTGTGTGTGTGTGTGTGTGTGTGTGTGTGTGTGTGAGAGGGGGGTATATGGCTGTTTACATGTATATGGTGTGTAGAATTTAAACAATGAAACCCAACAAAAATTGGTATGCACTGAAATTCCAAACCTGAGAAAGAAAGTGCAGTTTCCTTAGAAGTGTGGTATACAATGATGCGTTGTGCATAAACTGCTAACTGCCCTTCATTGAATGCTTCAAGTAATCAAGAAAAGGGCAATATCTCTCCACACACACACACACACACACACACACACACTCAAACTATAGACAAGCACGCTGGGCATGTGTTCATACAAAGCCTATGCAGATACCCGACAGCCATGCACTTTGATGACACTGACAAGGGCCTCCCACACTCTATACCATCTCTTTCTCCCCCTTCTCTTTCCCTACCTCACCTTTCTCCCCCCCCCCCCCCCCCCCACACACACACACAGGTTGGCTCATCAAGGAGGGCAAGGTGAGGAGAAAGAGGTTCTTTGTGCTGACAGAGAACAACCAGCTGCGCTACTACCGCACTGAGGACACCAGACAACCTGTCTCTGGCAACATACACCTCAACAGGTCACTCCACTAGCGTTGGCATGGCAACATTGTGACCTGCTAATTAATCTAAGCCAGGGACACCTCAATGTTGTCATGGCAACCTAGGTTGTGGACATGTTGGCTGGCAATGGTGCTCTACATACCAGCTGCACAGTGACCCACAGGCCTCCACAAACAGTTAACACACACCCAAAATCTATGATAGCCTTGTGCTACAGTCTATACTAACCTACAGAGACATTTGGAGGAGGTGGGTACTTCTGGTATGTCTTGTGGGAAATGCATGTACACGCACAACATGGTTCATTCCAGGCCAATGTATACATGAATTAGTGCTAGCTTACACTTGGTGATGAAAACACATGATAAATCATACTTAAACACACTACACTTCCTAAGGGCTTCAGAAGGGCCAACATTGGCTACTGGGGTTGGAATAGGGCTAGCTATCCACAAAAAAAAAGTTAAAAACTGCAATAGAAAGTTTGAAAATGTAGCCAAAAGCTAAAACCAGAACTAGTGGCCAAACCTTTAAACAGGGTAAACAAAAGGCTAATGCATATGTTTGGTACAAACTGCACATGTATGTGTGCTAATGTTCTTGCACTCGGAATTACGTATGAGTACTTACATGGTACACATGTGTATGTATGCACATACACTCTGTGCATGGTCATATGAACCACATGCATAGGAGCAGAAAAACATTTTTCCTACTAGTGAGCTGCACCTGTCCTTCCTCTGTGGGTGTGTGTCCTTCCAGGAAAAGAGGCTAGGGGCTCTCACCTCAACCCTGAAAGGGTTGTGGCCATGGTAACAGAGATGAGTGGGGAGTTGCTTAGATTGTTGCTAGAGTAACAGGCCAAGGCAGTTCCACAACAGAGACCATTCACACATTAAGGTTTCTTAGATGGATTGAACTCTTTTTGGACCACACCAGCTTACTCTACTTCACACACACACACACACACACACACACACACACACACACACACACACACACACACACACACAAGACCTTGTTGCCCCTCTCACTTGTAGCATTACAAGTGGTACTCATGGACTACAAGTGGTATTTAACACCAAGCCTACACTACACAACACTAATACCTCACACAAGGAAACGTAATTAAAATATCGAGGTGCATACATGTACATTCCAGTACAGGAACTTCCAATTTGAATGTAATCATTAAATACCAAGCATGGAATCACCTACATGTATATACATGCATGTATGTGGCATGTAGGTACACACCTATGGTAAAAATTGTATGGGTTGGTTCAAAAATTCACTGGGTATAGGGTGTATGGTGCTAACTGTATTTGAACTACGTGACTACAGCAATCTCAAGGAGTCTGGGTAGGGCACACAAAAGCATGTTTGTGTAGGGGGGAAGGAGGGAGGGAAGGAGAGGTTGGAAAGGAGAGAGAGAGCTAGGGGGAGGGAGGAGTACAAAAGCCAAATGAAATTAACAGCCGCAAAACTGAACCAGCCAACCAGAAACCTTTCATTTTTACCACTGGGCACTCCCCAGGAAGCTATGCACATGTACATGTACATGTACATGTACATGTGCATGTACTTTCCACCAAATTGCCACCAGTGAAAGAACATGCTCCCTATAGCTAGGGCGTTAGAGTATTCTGGAGAGCAGAATGAGGGTGAATCGCACAGCGCTATGTAGGTCTGGGAAGCACGATTCAGCCACAAGTACTAGTACTACATGTCACACGGAAGGGAAACAGCCTTCAGAATCCCTGTGCAGGAAGTAACCCACATAGAAGAGCACATACACACATCCCTAGTTCCCAGTCTATATAGCACATACACATGTCCCTAGTAGTCTATATAGCACATACACACATACCTAGTTCCCAGTCTACATAGCACATACACATATCCCTAGTAGTCTATATAGCACATACACACATCCCCAGTTCCCAGTCTATATAGCACATACACACATACCTAGTTCCCAGTCTATACAGCACATACACACATCCCTAGTTCCCAGTCTACATAGCACATACACACATCCCTAGTTCCCAGTCTACATAGCACATACACATGTCCCTAGTAGTCTATATAGCACATACACACATACCTAGTTCCCAGTCTACATAGCACATACACATATCCCTAGTAGTCTATACAGCACATACACACATCCCTAGTTCCCAGTCTATGTAGCACATACACACATCCCTAGTCCCCAGTCTAGCCGAGTGCAGTAGAGATGCCAGAGTGTAAATATTTCCTTTCCCTTTGGCCCTGAAAGCTCAACAGCATTTGTACACAGGAGAAGACACATACAGTACATAGGGAGTGCCCTTAGCAAAAAATTTGTGGTTTAACAGGTGGAGTATCCCGATTCCCAACTAGACCCTAACAGGTGGAGTATCCCGATTCCCAACTAGACCCAAACAGGTGGAGTATCCCGATTCCCAACTAGACCCTAACAGGTGGAGTATCCCGATTCCCAACTAGACCCTAACAGGTGGAGTATCCCGATTCCCAACTAGACCCTAACAGGTGGAGTATCCCGATTCCCAACTAGACCCTAACAGGTGGAGTATCCCGATTCCCAACTAGACCCTAACAGGTGGAGTATCCCGATTCCCAGCTAGACCCCCTAGTGTGCTGGGCTCTAAGAACCTTCACTAATAAGAGCCCACTGTCCACAGCCTTTTTTCCCAGGCTCTTCACCTTTAAGCTTGCAATGCAATTGATGTATTATCCCTGACATCCCAAGAATCGGAGAATCAAAGAATCAAGTTGATCTGCCCCCAACTCTTCAATTGTTGTGTGGTCAAAAGTTATACATGTGCAGCAGCTGAAGGAGAGCTTGGAAATGAGTCAATGAGCCCCAGCACTTACACACTATCCATACACCATGTAACAGAATTGACATTGAATACTTGAGCCATTCTACATGTATGCTACAATGCTCAATACTAATCAACAATCTATACACCAACTAACACTGAAGCTATCCATGTTTGTGCAAAGGCATTCCCCCCACATTGCTGAGGAGGATGGAAACCATATATTCTCAAGTGGTGTCCACACCACACACAGTGTGGGAGTGCAAGTGGCTCACCAGAGCCCTTGAGGATGAGTGATCACTAACAAGGCAATTAAGCTAGGGCTTGTGTTAATTAAGTGGACCACACACACCAGACAGAAAAAATGTTTATTCTTGATCAAAGTGGTACATGTACTACGTACAGGGTGGAGAAAGAAAGAGGAAAGGAGAGAGAGAAAGAGAGAGAGGGAAGAGGGAGGGAGGGAGGGAGGGAGGGAGAGAGAGAGAGATAGGGGAAAAAGTTCTCTGCAAGGCCTAGCTCACCTTTGAACTGTTTCTTCAGTTGCTTGCCAGCCTCCACCCATTTCTGTAACAAATCAAGACCGCATTCATTACTATACCACCCTATAATAATAAGTACTTGTGCACACATATATACATACACTATACGTATAAAA
>CBDBZY010000059.1:0-3739 GCA_965213685.1 bacterium | reverse complement strand
TTCGGGGGTTCACCGGCACCGGCTTCGCCCAGCCAAAACCCACGCCCACCATCATGGAGACGACAAAGGCCAGGGTTCCCATCAGGTCGAGATGGACGACGGGGTTGAAGCTCAGGCGACCGAGCATACGGGCGGTGCTGTCGCCCAGCTTGTCGGCGACCCAGGCGTGTGCCACCTCGTGGAAGGTGAGCGCAAGCAGAATGGCCGGTATCGCGATCAGCAACTGCTGCATGAAATCGGAGGAGAACAAGAGAATCCCTTCACGCCCGCCAGAAAACGGACGATGACGCATGCGGCATGAAGCGCCCCGAAACCCGCCGGATTCTATGGGCTTCCCAAGGGAGGGTCAAACGCGAAGCGCGCCGCCGGGTGCCGCCCTCTAGGGCTTCCCCCCCCTGGCCGAACGCATCCCAGAAGAAAATCTCGGCGGGGTCCTTGCGGGCGGGCGGCTTCTTGTCCTTGGCCTGGACGTCGGGGTGGAGCTCCTCGGTCTTGCCCGGGTATCCCACGGCGAACAGCGCCGCCACGCGAAACGGCTCCGGGGATGCCGGAAGTTCTCGAGCACCTTCGCCTCGTCCCATCCCGCCATGGCGTGGACGGTCAGACCGAAATCGCTGCCCTGGAGCAGCAGGTTCTCCAGCGCCATCCCCACGTCGAGCAGATAGCGATCCTGCCCGAAGCGGCGCCGGCTGCTCCTCCGGGTTTCCGATGATGACCATCTTGAGCGGCGCGGCGACCGCCCACTGGCGGTTTCCCTCGTTCAGGCAGTCGTTGAACTTCTCGTGCGCCTCCTCCGAGCGCACCACGATGACGCGCCATGGCTGGCGATTGTTCGAGGAGGGGCGCCCAGCGAAACGCCTCGAGCATCGCCTCGAGCTTCTCCGGCTCCGGCGGGGCGCCGCTGAAGGCGCGCAGGCTCCTGCGGTTCTTGATGAGTGGATGCATTTCCGGCATATCCTCCCTAGGCAAAATAAAAATCCGGCGTCGCGCATCATACCCGAATCCCGGCCGGGCCGGGAAATCCCCCCGCTTGTATCAGGAAAGTCTTGCCTTATAGATTTTTTGACTCTTGCTCTATGTCAGCCCTTTTGAGATGGGGGTCCGATTTTCGCCAATTTAGACTGCATTGCTTCCAAAACACCTATCATATACTTCCAATCTTCCTCGGCCATTGGAAACTGGGGCGGTTAAAGTAGGCCACACTTCCTCTGGCATGGGAGGCATGGGAATTTTTATTGCTTGGACATTTGCACCCTTTGAGGGAGCAACAGCATCTACGGCCGTTCCGCTAGATTCGCTAGATTGATCTTCCGGTGTCAGCCTATCTGTCTGCCCCTCGCTAACATCCTCAACTGGCGGAGCTGCATCATACTTTAATCCACTTATATACTTCAGCGTGCTCCGATATTGGGCGATAAACTCTTTTGCTCCATTAGGTGTAAATTTCTTTTCTCTCTCCAAGTCATATAAGAGATTTTCGTTGGATATTTTTAGATCAAATCCATACTTTTCATGCATTTCATCGTGAATTTTAGGTCTTAACGCAGCTTGCTTAATCCTCTCATTACGCTCCGTAGAATCGGTTCTTTTATCCTTGATTATATCCAGGGCCAAGTCGGTAAGACGAACACTACGATCCTTCCCTGTCCCCTCAGCTGCCAGAAACCCATATTTAATCAGAGCAGCAATGGTGGTAGACGTCGCTCCACTCCCGGGCTTATATCCCCAGTGTCCGGCCGCAACATTAGTATGGGAAGGGCGATGTTGGGCCTTGTCATAAAGTTCTTCAGCGCGCCTAAGCGCAGTCTCAACATCTATGGCAGGGTAACCCGGGCTTCGGCCCGCACGTTTCTTCTTCGGCGCTTCTGTTGACTCATTCATGACAACACCTCCTTACCGCACACAATACGGAACGCACTGCGTCTTGTCAATAAAAATTTAACTTTTTTATCGGAATTAATTGATTTTCTGCAGATAGCACTTGACATTGACGGCGTCTGGCAGTTAGGATTCTTGCCAGTAGGCGACAAAGCAGGGATAACATGATGACAGGGGCGCGGAGAGAGGCGCCCGAGCAGGCCGTTAGAAGCTACGCTCGCGGGGTTCAACTCCCCGGCGCTCCATCAATCCCGTTGGAATATTAGCACAACACAGGTTAAGGATACAATTAAATGAGAATAATGAGAGTCACGCATCCCCCTCAAACCGGGTATCGCGCTAGGGCCCCACCGAAAACTCAGCAGGAATTGAGAGTTACGCGTCCCCCTCAAACCGGGGCGTCGCGCCAGGCGACCGCGGCGCGCAGCCCCTCGTTTCTCGCGATTTCCAGGAACCTGGCCTTCTCCTCGGTGCCCCTGCCCTCGATCGCGAGGTCGATGTCGAGTGCGGCTTCCAGCGCCCGGCCCATGCCCATGATCTCATAGGCGCGGTTCACGGCCGTCTTGGTCGCCCGCAGGAGTGCCCGGGTTCATCCGCGCCATCTTTTTGCGCAATCGCCAACGCCGTCTCCAGCAGGTCCGCCCCGGGCACCACGCGGTTCACCAGCCCCATTCGCTCCGCCTCGCGCGCCGGGATGCGGTCCTCCCCGGTGAGGAGCACCTCCTTCGCCCGCTTGGGGCTCGTGAGCCAGGGGAGCAGCATGACCACGATGCCGGCGCCGAACTTGAGCTCGGGGCTCGCCGAACACGGCGTCCTCCGCAGCCACGGTGATGTCGCAGGCGAGCGCCAGCTCGCATCCGCCCGCCAGGGCGTGCCCCCCGCACGGCCGAGACGGTGGGCTTGGAGAGGTTCCAGAACCACATGACGGCGTCGAAATCCTGTCTGAGCGCGCGCCGCCATTCGGCGAAGCCCGCCGGCGTCCGCTCCGCCTGCTCCTTCAGGTCGAAGCCGGAGGAGAACGAGGCGCCCTCCCCGGTGAGCACCACGACGGAGATGGACTCCTCCGCCTCGGCGTAATCGCACGCCTGGCCGAGCTCCCGGAGCATGGCGCGGTTCATGGCGTTGCGCCGCTCGGGGCGGTTCAAGCGGATGATCGCCACCCCGCCCCGCGCGCCTCGAACAACAGCGTCCTCGAAAACGGGCGCGCTCCTATGGCTCATATGACAATCTCCTTGCGGGCCCCTCGGGGGTTGCGCGTCCCTCAAGCCTCCAGCTTCTCCGCCATCCAGTCCGCCATATGCGCCACGACGGGCGCGACGTAGTCCATGTGGCAATGCTGGGAGCCGCCGTCCTCCCCCCTGTAGATTTTCAGCGTCTTGTCCTTCGAGCCCGCCGCCCGGAAGAGCGACTCCGCGTCCGCCAGCGGGATTTGCTGATCGTCCTCTCCGTGCACCAGGAGGAAAGGGACACCGCATCCTCTGTGCCACGCCGTCGAGCCGGAAGCCCTCCAGTTTCCGCAAGCCCTCCTCCGCCGTCTTGACGTGAAAGCTCCACGCCAGATGGTTCCCCGGAGAGGGGAGCTGAATCCGAAACGCCGCGTCGATGCGCTTTTTCCATACGGCGTGGTAGTCCCATACCGCCCCCCAGGCGACGCACGCCCGGAAGCGCGGCTCCATGGCGGCGGTTCGGGGCGCGTAATACCCGCCCCAGGCTCGACGCCATGATCCCTGCGCGCCGCGCGTCCACGTCCCCGCGCCTCTCCAGCCAGTCGAGAATGGCGGAGCCGGCCACCTCGTAGTCGTGCCGCAGGTATATCTTCCGGAACCGGATGGCCTCGCCCACCCCCGGGGTGTCGGGCACC
>CBDBZY010000058.1:0-95457 GCA_965213685.1 bacterium | reverse complement strand
GCGTCCTCCTCCTTGCCATTTCCCGCCCTTGCTGTATGATTTCGCTCCAGAAGGGGAGCAGCTCGTTTCGAGGATTCCGCGCGGGGAGGGCGCTTCGGGTGTCTCGCGAACTCTCTCATCTCGACGAGGAAGGCCGCGCCCGTATGGTGGACGTGGGCGGAAAGCGGGTCACCCGTCGCGAAGCCGTGGCGCGCGGCCGCCTGGAGATGGCGCCCGAGACCCTGCGCCTCATCCTCGAGGGCGGCCTGCCCAAGGGCGACGTCTTGGGCGTCGCGCGCGTCGCCGGCGTCATGGCGGCCAAGGGGTGCGCGAACCTCATTCCGATGTGTCATCCACTGCGCATATCGAGCGTGGAGATAGGCTTCTCCGCAGACGCGCCGGCCGGTGCGCTCCGCATCGAGGCGTCCGTGCGCGCCCAAGACAGGACGGGCGCGGAGATGGAGGCGCTGACGGCCGTCAGCGTGGCGGGACTTACCGTCTACGATATGTGCAAGGCGGTGGACAGGGGCATGGTGCTCTCGGAGGTTCGGCTGGTGCGCAAGACGGGCGGAAAAAGCGGGGATTTCGTTTTCGGGGCGTAATGGCTTCCCGCCCGCGTCCGCCGCCGGTCGGCCTCTCGCATTTTATCTTCTATCTTGTGCGCGGCGGCGCGGGAGAGAGGCGAGCATGGCGAAACCCAAACCCATCAAGGACATGGCGATCCCCCAAAACGGGCGGCGGCCGTCCCTCGCGCTTCGCTGCCTGGAGGCCCTGCCCATCCTCCTGTGCGGGCTGCTGGGCGCGGGCATGGGCGGGGAGATGGGCACCCCCGGCCGCCTGGCGGGCCTGCTCGCCGGCGTCCTGGCGGGTGCGCTTCTGTGCGCGACCGTCCGGGGGCTCGGCAACGTCGCGGTCGGCGCCCTGGCCGGCGGCGCGGCCGGCCTGCTCGCGGGCCTGCTGGCCTCGCTGGCCGTCATCGCCGTGGCGGGCGAGGCGATTCCCGGCGGCGCCCGTCCGCTGGCCGGCGTCTTCATCGGCCTGTCGCTCTGCTGGCTGGGCGTCTCCCTCGGTGCGGCGCAGGGCAGGCGGCATTTCCCCGGCGTCGGGAAGGGGAAGGAGGCGGAAGGCAAGAAATACCACCACGCCAAGATACTGGACACCAGCGTCGTCATCGACGGGCGCATCGCGGACATCTGCGAGGCGGGCTTCGTGGAGGGCCCCCTGGTGCTGCCCCAGTTCGTGCTCAAGGAGTTGCAGCAGATTGCGGATTCGTCGGATTCCCTCAAGAGAAACCGCGGGCGCCGGGGCCTCGACATCCTCCAGAGGATTCAGGAGAACCAGGATATCGACATCCACATTCTGGAGACGGACTTCCCCCGCGTGAAAGAGGTGGACACCAAGCTCGTGCTCCTCGGCAAGGAGATGTGCGGCATGGTGATCACCAACGACTTCAACCTGAACAAGGTGGCGGAGCTGCAGGGGGTGCGGGTTCTCAACATCAACGAGCTGGCGAACGCCGTGAAGCCGGTGGTTCTGCCCGGCGAGGACATGAGCGTGCTCGTGAGCAAGGAGGGCAAGGAGCACAACCAGGGGGTCGGCTATCTGGACGACGGGACGATGGTGGTGGTGGACAACGCGAAGGATCGCATCGGCGAGAAGGTGCCCGTCTCGGTGACGAGCGTTCTGCAGACGACCGCCGGCCGGATGATTTTCACGAAAATACGCGATGAAGCGCAACTCCCCAGAATCGGCGTCTGAGGGCGCGCCCGCCCCGTCCCCGTTGCCCGCACCCGAGGAGGTGGCGGCGGTGATTCCCGCCGCGGGAAGGGGCCTGCGTCTGCCGGGAGCGGTGGAGAAGCAGTTTCGGCTTCTTGCGGGGAGGCCCCTGTTCCATCACTGCCTGCTGCGCATCGCGCGCGCGGGGCTGGTCGGCCGAATCGTCCTGGTGGTTCCCGCGCTGTCGCACCCGCCCGGGATTCCGGGCGGCATCGACGTGGACTTGCAAATCGTGGAGGGCGGCGCGCACCGCCAGGATTCGGTGAGAAACGGGCTCGCCGCCCTCCCCGAGGGCGTGGCCTGGGTGGTCGTGCACGACGGGGCGCGGCCCCTCTTGCCGCCCGGGCTGATGGAGAGGTGCCTGCGCGGGGCGGCGGAAACGGGAGCGAGTGCGGCGGCGGTGCGCGTGGTGGACACGGTGAAGGAGGCGGACGCCGACGGCTACGTCGAGCGGACGCGCCCGCGCGAGGGGCTGTGGCTCGCCCAGACGCCGCAGGTGGCGCGCCGGGCGCTGCTCTGGCGCGCGCTTGCGTGGGCCGAGGCGAACCGGTTCGAGGGAACCGACGAGGCGGCGCTGCTGGAGGCGGTCGGCGTCCGGGTGAGGCTCGTGGAGGGCGGCGCGCAGAACATCAAGGTGACGACGCCCGGGGACATGGAGCGGGCGGCGCGGCTGCTGGGCGCGGAGAGGGATTGGGGGAGACGAGGGGTGCGCGCTTGATTCGCGTGGGAATCGGCTACGACGTGCATCGCTTCGAGGCGGGTCGCAGGCTCGTGCTCGGCGGCGTGGAGATTCCCCACGAGCGGGGTCTGGGCGGACATTCCGACGCCGACGCCCTCACCCACGCGATTTGCGACGCGCTGCTCGGGGCTGCGGCCCTGGGCGACATCGGCGTTCACTTTCCCGACACGGACGAGGCGTATCGGGGCGCGGACAGCCAGAGGCTCCTCGCGCGCGTGGTGGCGCTTCTGGCGGAGGGCGGGCATGCGTCCCCAGAACGTGGACGCCGTGGTCGTGGCGCAGCGGCCCAAGCTGGCGCCCCACGTCCCTGCGATGCGCGAGGCGCTCTCGGCCACGATGGGCCTCTCCGCCGCCCTGGTGGGCGTCAAGGCGACGACGAGCGAGGGGCTGGGCTTCACGGGGCGCGAGGAGGGGGTCGCGGCGCAGGCGGTTTGCGTGGTAAGGGTGGATTCTCCTTGACGCCCGCTCGCGGGCCATGACAAGTTTCCCGCCGAAAGCCGCCCGGAGCGCCCGGAGCGTATTATCGCAGCGCGGAATGACGCGGATTCTGGAGAGAGTCGCTTGGGCATTCAGCTCTACAACACGTTACGCCGAAAAAAGGAGCCTTTCATCCCCCTCGAGGCGGGCCGGGTGGGGATGTACGTCTGCGGGGTGACGGTCTATGACCATTGCCATCTGGGACACGCGCGCGCCGCCATCGTTTTCGACGTGATCCGCCGCTACTTCTCATACCGCGGCTACGCCGTCCGCTTCGTGTGCAACTTCACGGACGTGGACGACAAGATCATCGCGCGCGCCAGGCGCCTGAGAGTTCCCATCGGCGAGCTGACCGAAAAATTCATCCGGGAATACTACGCCGACATGGACGCGCTCGGAATCCGGCGGGCGGACGTATCGCCGCGCGCCACGGAGAACGTCGAGGGCATGGTCGGCATGATCTCGGCGTTGATCGACAAGGGCGTCGCCTACCAGGCGGACGGCAACGTCTATTACGACGTCGCCCGGTTCCCGGACTACGGCAAGCTCTCGGGCCGGAACACGGAGGAGCTGGAGGCGGGCCACCGCGTAGAGCCCGGCGCGGGCAAGCGCAACCCGCTCGACTTCGCGCTCTGGAAGGCGGCGAAGCCCGGCGAGCCGGAGTGGGAGAGCCCCTGGGGCGGGGGCCGGCCGGGCTGGCATATCGAATGCTCCGTCATGTCGAGCCGCTATCTGGGCGAGAGGTTCGACATTCATGGCGGTGGCGAGGACTTGGTGTTTCCCCACCATGAGAACGAGATAGCGCAAAGCGAGGGCTGCTTCGGCCATGACTGGGTGCGCTACTGGATGCATAACGGCTTCGTGCGGATCAACCACGAGAAGATGAGCAAGTCGAAGGGGAACTTCTTCACCATCAAGGCGATACTCCGGGACCATCCCGCCGAGGTGATTCGCTATTTCCTGCTGGGTGCGCACTACAGACATCCGGTGGATTATTCGGATCAGGTGGTGGGCGAGGCGAGGAAGGGGCTGGACCGCCTCTACAACGTGCGGCTCAGGCTCGCCCGGGGCGGCGGCGGGGAGGATGCGGACGGCTGGGGCGAGCGGGTGGAGGAGGCGGTCGCCTCGTTTCGCGCCCGGTTCGTCGAGGCCATGGACGATGACTTCAACACCGCGCGCGCCCTGGGGTGCCTGTTCGATTTCGCGCGCCGGATCAACGGCTTCATCAACGAGGCGGGCGCGCTGCCCGAGTCGGCGGCGGCACCCGCCCGCGACGTGTTCGAGGAGGTGGGCGCCGTTCTGGGCCTGTTCGCCCACGCACCGGAGGAGTGGTTCCGGGGCACAGCGGCCGTCTCGCTCGCCGGAGGCGGGGAGGCCCGAAACGGCGTCATGCTGGATGAGGAAATAGAGGAGTTGCTGAAAAGGCGCGCGCAGGCGCGCTCGAACAGGGACTTCCCCGAGGCCGACCGCATCCGGGAGGCGCTCGCGGCGGCCGGCGTCGTCCTGGAGGATGGCCCGGGCGGCACCCTCTGGAAGAGGAAGGCGTGACGGCGGGGAGCGCGCCGGAAAGCGGATACAATAGAGTTCGGGACGAGCCGGGCTCTTCGTTTGACGGCATGGCGGGGAAAAGGGATCGCCCCAGGATGAACGGATCGGAGCCATACCATGCCCAGGGGGAAACCGAAGGCATACCACGCGGGGAAAAATTTCCGGATATTCAACGGGGACGCCGTCGACATGATGGCGGGCATCCCCGCCAATAGCGTTGACCTGGTTTTTGCGGACCCTCCCTACAACCTTTCAAACGGCGGCTTTACCTGCCACGCGGGAAAGCGCGCCAGCGTGGACAAGGGGAAATGGGACGAAAGCAGGGGGATAGAGAAGGATTACGAGTTTCACTACAACTGGATCGCGGCGTGCCGCAGGGTCTTGAGGGAGAACGGCTCCCTGTGGGTTTCGGGAACCTACCACTCCATATACGCCTGCGGATTCGCGTTGCAGCGTCAGGGATGGCATCTGCTGAATGAAATCTGCTGGTATAAGCCGAACGCGGCCCCCCATCTGGCCTGCAGAATGTTCGCCGCCAGTCACGAAACCTTGATTTGGGCGCGCAAGACGAAAAGGGCGAAGCATACGTTCCATTACGAATTGATGAAAAAAACCGCATGGGCGGGAGACCTCATCAAGAAACCCGACAAACAGATGCGCAGCGTGTGGGCGATCAACACCCCGAGGAGTGAAGAGAAAAAATACGGGAGGCACCCGACGCAAAAGCCTCTGGCTTTGCTGGAGAGAATCGTGCTGGCCTGCACGAATGAGAACGACATCGTGCTCGACCCTTTCTGCGGAAGCGCGACCGCCGGGGTCGCCGCGATGCGAAACGGGAGGAGGTTTATCGGAATCGACGCCGAGGAGGAGTATCTCTCGAAAATAGCGGTCAACAGACTCGACGACGCGATGAACCAGGAAAAACTGCCGATGATTACAACAGCATTCAGATGATGGATTCGGCGCGTTGCAGAATATCCGGGTAGCGGAGATGGTGTTGTTGCGCCGGGAGCGACGGGCAAGCGCGGATCGGCGTTTCGTCCGCTCTCCCGCATCCTTTCCCGAAAATGAGACATAAGCCGGAGTACGTGTGCGGGGCGCACAGCGTGCTGGCGGCGCTGGAGCGCGGGCCGGAGCGGGTCAGGCGTCTGTTCATCGCGGACGGGCACCGGGGCCGCAAGGTGGCCGAGGCGGCGCGGCTCGCGGAATCGCGCCAGGTTCCCGTGGAGGCGCTGGACTCCGGGCGGCTCGCGAAGAAGGCCGCCACCGCGCAGCATCAAAACCTGGTCGTCGAGGTGTCCCCCACCCTGTTGCCGGGGCTTGGGGAGCTGCTCGCGGCGCAGCCGGAGGCGACCCCGCCCATCCTGCTGCTCGACGGGGTGCAGGACCCCAGAAATTTCGGCGCCATCCTCAGGAGCGCCGCGGCCCTGGGGGCGGGCGGCGTCGTCTGGCCCAGGAACAACGCCGTGGGTCTCACCCCCGTCGCGGCGAAGGCGGCCTCGGGCGCTCTGGAGGTCTTGCCGCTCGCGCGGGTGACGAACCTGTCCCGCGCCGTCTCGACGCTCCGCGAGGCCGGCTACTGGGCACTGGCGGCGGACGCGCAGGGGGAGAGGACCTTGGGGCTGGACGACCTCCCCTGGCCGTGCGCGCTCGTCATCGGGGCGGAGGGCAGGGGCGTGCGGCCGCTGGTGGGCAGAAATTGCGACGCGCGCGTGAGAATACCCATCGAGGGGGGCGTGGTATCCTCCCTGAACGCCTCGGTGGCCGCGGCGATTTTGCTTTACGCCGTGCGCGCGGGCCGCACGACGCGCGATGCCCCGTCCCTCCCGCGCGTTGCGCGCGGTCTTCGCCCCCCGAAAGGAGGGGGAAGGGTTGACAACCCGGTGCCAGGGGAATAATTTAATCCGCCTTTGCGGGCTGGCGTAGCTCAGCGGGTAGAGCAGCTGATTTGTAATCAGCAGGTCGGAGGTTCGAGTCCTCTCGCCAGCTCCGGGGCGAGGGCCGGCCGCCGCCGAAAGTGCCCCCCGCCGGGTGCGGGTTGCTCGTCCGGGTGCCGGTGGAGGCGGCGGGTTCGGGGCAACGGATGGTTTCCGGTAAGGATGTCGATAAATAGCAGGTTTCGGGGAGGTTCCCGAGGAATTTCCTGCAGCGCAAATTCGATGAGGAGATGTGACGAATAGCAGGTTTCGGGGAGGTTCCCGAGTGGCCAAAGGGATCAGACTGTAAATCTGACGGCTCAGCCTTCGGAGGTTCGAATCCTCCCCTCCCCACCAGCGGATGAATCGTCTTGATGGACCTTCTTATTAGAGACGCGCGCTTTTATAAGGACGCGCGCTTTTGGATTCAGAGGCGGGAATAGCTCAGTTGGTAGAGCATCAGCCTTCCAAGCTGAGGGTCGCGGGTTCGAGCCCCGTTTCCCGCTCCAGGATGATGGGACGCCGGGGGCTTCCCGGCCGACGCGGGTTTCGGTTCCCGGGGTTGCCCCGGCGGAAATAATCTGTATTATCCGCCCGTGCCTCGGCCAGCCCACGTAGCTCAGCCGGCAGAGCACTTCCTTGGTAAGGAAGAGGTCACCGGTTCAAGTCCGGTCGTGGGCTCCATAGGAATTTTGAGGGTTGCGCATCACCCGCGGAAAATCAGACGAAGCGCCGCGAAATCCCAGGGGGGGTTCGCGGATTCTCCCGTTCAAGACGCCCGTTCCCGATGGACAAGGTTTCGGCGGAGCGGGTATAAAAGGCGCGTTTCTTCCGGGTGCTATCGTTTCCGGGAACGTCGCGAAGAGGGGAGACGCTTCCCCTCGCGTCCATGATCTGGAAGAGGTCTTGGATACAGAGGAGAGGGGATTAGGCCATGGGGAAGGCGAGGTTTGAGCGTACGAAGCCGCACGTGAACGTAGGGACGATAGGGCACGTGGACCATGGGAAGACGACGTTGACGGCTGCGATCACGCGGCATTTGTCGTTGCGGGGTATGGCGGAGGAGGTGGGATTTGACGAGATAGACAAGGCTCCGGAGGAGCGGGAGCGGGGGATAACGATAGCGACGGCACACGTGGAGTACGAGACGGCGCGCCGTCATTACGCGCACGTGGATTGCCCGGGTCATGCGGACTACGTGAAGAACATGATAACGGGTGCTGCGCAGATGGACGGGGCGATACTGGTGGTATCGGCGGCGGACGGGCCGATGCCGCAGACGCGGGAGCACATCCTTCTGGCGCGCCAGGTGGGTGTTCCGTACATCTGCGTGTATTTGAACAAGGTGGACATGGTGGACGACGAGGAGTTGCTGGAGTTGGTGGAGTTGGAGGTTCGGGAGTTGTTGTCGACGTATGATTTTCCGGGCGACGACCTGCCAGTCGTTCGCGGCTCCGCGCTGCGCGCCCTCGAGGGCGAGGAGACGGGTTCGATAGACGATTTGATGGACGCGGTGGATGGGTACATACCGGAGCCCGTGCGCGACGTGGACAAGCCGTTTTTGATGCCGGTGGAGGACGTGTTTTCGATATCGGGTCGCGGGACGGTGGCGACGGGTCGTGTGGAGCGGGGCGTGGTGAACGTGGGCGACGCGGTGGAGATAGTGGGGATAACGGAGACGCACAAGACGGTGGCGACGGGCGTGGAGATGTTCCGGAAGTTGCTGGATCAGGGTCGGGCGGGCGACAACGTGGGGGTTTTGCTGCGCGGGGTGAAGAAGGACGAGATAGAGCGCGGTCAGGTTTTGGCGGCGCCCGCGTCGATATTGCCTCATCTGAAGTTTCGTGGGGAGGTGTATATACTGACGAAGGAGGAGGGTGGTCGCCACACGCCGTTTTTCAACGGGTATCGTCCGCAGTTTTATTTTCGGACGACGGACGTGACGGGTCTGGTGACGTTGTCGGAGGGTCGGGAGATGGTGATGCCTGGCGACAACGTGTCCCTGGACGTGGAGTTGATCACGCCGATAGCGATGGAGCGGGAGTTGCGTTTCGCGATACGCGAGGGGGGTCGCACGGTGGGCGCCGGCGTCGTCACCGAGGTCGTCGAATAACACGACCCAACAAGGGCGCTTGCGGGCGCGGGCGTTCGCATCACAGGCCAGTAGCTCAATTTGGCAGAGCACCGGACTCCAAATCCGGCGGTTGGGGGTTCGAGTCCCTCCTGGCCTGCCAGGGAGCGCCGCGCCTTAGGCCGCGCGGTGCCGGGGAGAGCGGGTGGAATGAACCAGGTGACGGGCTGGATTCGGCAGGGGCGCTCCTTCCTGCGGGACGTGCAGAGCGAGGCGAAGCGCGTGACGTGGCTGAACATGCGCCAGACGGCGGCGCAGACCGCCGTCGCCCTCGTTTTCGTCTTCATCATTGCGATATATTTGGGTCTCGTCGATTTGGGGTTGTCCCGATTCGTTCGCTACTTTCTCAACTTCGGTTTCTAGTTAGGGTTCGGCCATGTCCATGCAGTGGTATGTCGTGCATACCTACTCGGGTTTCGAGAACAAGGTGAAGCTCTCCATCGAGGAGCAGTTTCGCGGGAAGCCTTACGAGGAGAAGCTCGGCCAGATCATCTTGCCCGTCGAGCAGGTGGTGAAATCGGTCGGCGGGAAGAGGCGGACGACTTCGCGGAAGTTTTTCCCCGGCTACATCCTGATTCAGATGGAGTGCGACGAGGAGACCTGGTACGTCGTCAAGAATACGCCCAAGGTGACGGGTTTTCTGGGCGGAACGTCCCCGAGCCCGCTCTCGGATGCGGAGATGGAGAACATCTTCAAGCAGATCAAGGGAGAGGCCGAGCGGCCGAAGCCCAAGATGGATTTCGAGAGAGGGGAAAACATCCGGGTGATAGACGGGCCGTTCGTGAACTTCACCGGCGAGATTGACGAGGTGCATCCCGACAGGGGGAAGCTGAAGGTCATGGTCAGCATTTTCGGCCGCACGACGCCCCTGGAGCTCGAGATGCTCCAGGTGGAGAAGGTGTAGGGCGGATAAGGCGTAGAAGAGGGCTGGGAGGCGAGGCGAGGGTGCCGGGGACGCTCCGGTTGGAGACGCCCCCCTCCACCGGAAAGCGGGACGCCCCTCCCCCCCCCCCCCCCCCCCCCCCCCCCCCGCCGGGCGAGGGCGGTTCGGGAGAGATTTTCGGGGCCCCGCGCGAGTTCTGAGAGGAAAACATGGCGAGAGAAGCGGTTGGCATCATCAAACTTCAGATACCGGCGGGCAAGGCGAACCCCGCACCGCCCGTGGGGCCCGCCCTCGGCCAGCAGGGCGTGAACATCATGGAGTTTTGCAAGGCCTTCAACGCGCAGACGCAGGGCAAGGAGGGCACGATAGTTCCGGTCGTCATCTCGGTGTATGCGGACAAGAGCTTCACGTTCATCATGAAGAGTCCCCCCGCGTCCGCCCTCCTGAAGCAGGCCGCCGCCCTGGCCAAGGGCTCCGAGGAGCCGGGTCGCAAGGGCGTGGGCAGCGTGACGCGCAAACAACTCGAGGAGATCGCCGAGATCAAGAAAGAGGATTTGAACAGCGCGGACGTCGAAGGCGCCGTCCGGATCATCGAGGGCACGGCCCGGAGCATGGGGATCGAGGTCGCAGAATAGTTTTCAGCCCAGGTGGGAGGCGCCCGCCCCCCCGGGCGCCGGTCGAACCACGACCCAGGAGATGAGAGAATGCCCAAGCGTGGAAAAAGATACCGAGGCTCCCGCGAGCGGGTCGACAGGGAGAAGCTCTATGCGCTCGCCGAGGCCGTGGATTTGGTGAAGGAGACGGCGTCGGCGAAATTCGACGAGACCGTCGAGCTCACCGCGAAGCTGGGCGTGGACCCCCGCCATGCGGACCAGATGGTGCGGGGGAGCGTCGTCCTGCCCAAAGGCATCGGCAAGGAGGAGCGCGTCGTGGCGTTCGCCAAGGGCGAGAAGGTGGCCGAGGCCAGGGAGGCGGGCGCCGAATACGTGGGCGCGGAGGACTTGGCCGAGAAGATACAGGGCGGCTGGATGGAGTTCGACCGCGTGGTGGCGACGCCGGACGTGATGAGCGTCGTGGGCAGGCTCGGCCGGCTGCTCGGGCCGCGCGGCATGATGCCGAACCCCAAGTCCGGCACCGTCTCCTTCGACGTGGGGCGGATGGTGCGGGAGATCAAGTCCGGCAAGGTGGAGTATCGCGTGGACAAGGCGGGCATCATCCACGCCGCGGTGGGGAAGGTCGCCTTCGAGGGAGAGGCCCTCTCCGAGAACATATCGGCGGTCGTGGACGCGCTGGTTCGCGCGAAGCCCGCGGCGAGCAAGGGGGTGTACTTCAAGGGTCTGTCCGTCTCCAGCACGATGGGGCCGGGCGTGAAAGTCGACCACCAGGCTCTTCTCGCGGCACTGAGATAACAAGGAGAACCCCGATATGGCGGCAAGCGTTGCGGAGAAGGGGAGGATGGCGGCGGGCAAGGCGCCGCGCGCCGACAAGGCCGAGGCGGTCGAGGCGCTCCGGAACCACTTCGACGAGACCACCTCCCTGGTGTTGTTCGATTACCGGGGGCTGAGCGTCTCCCAGATGACGGCCTTGCGGAAGCGGACGCGCGAGGCCGGCGTCCGGCTCTCCGTCGTCAAGAACACGCTGGCGGAGCGCGCGATAGAGGGCACGGGCTTCGGGGAGTTGCGCGGCAAGTTCGTCGGGCCGCTCTCCATCGCGACGACGGACGGCGACCCCTCGACCCCCGCCAAGATATTGAAGGAGTTCACGAAGAAAGAATCGGCGGGAGAGATCAGGGGCGGCGTTCTGGACGGCAGGTTCCTGGAGACCGCCGAGGTGGAGACGCTCGCGGATTTGCCCCTCGCGCGAGGTGCTGCTCTCGCAGCTGCTGGGCGCCCTGCAGGCGCCCGTGGCGGGCCTGCGAGAGTGCTGAACGGCGTTCTCGCCCAGTTCGTGAACGTCCTGGACGCGGTTGCGAAAAAGCGGGAAGAAGCGTTATAATGAATGTTTGGCTCAAGAGGGGATAGTTGCGGCCAATTTTGATCATCATCATGAGATGGCCATGACGTGGCCAACGTTTATTCCGAACGTGAGGAAAGGGCGGAATTGTGGCGACCAAAGAAGAAGTAGTCAGTTATATTGAAAACATGACGGTGGTGGAGTTGAGCGCATTCGTCAAGGAGCTCGAGGAGAAGTTTGGCGTATCCGCCGCCGTGCCCATGATGATGGCGGGAGCGGGGCCCGCGGCGGGTGGCGACGCGGGCGAGGCGGCCGAGGAGAAAACGGAGTTCACCGTCAACCTCAAGTCCTTTGGTTCGGAGAAGATCAAGGTCATCAAGGCAGTCCGCGAACTCACCACCCTCGGTCTCAAGGAGGCGAAGGATCTCGTCGAGAGCGCCCCGGCGGCGGTTGTGGAGGCGGTGCCCAAAGAAGACGCGGAAGCCGCCGCCGAGAAGCTCAAGGGGGTCGGTGCGGAGGTGGAAATCGCATAGAGCTCACCCGGGAAGCTGATGACCTGGTCTTCGTCGGCCGAGGCAGCGCCGGCGCTTCACTGGAATCACACCCCGCTATTGAGGTGAGCCACCATGAATACGCAGAACGGAAAGAACGGCCGCCGGGTTCGGGAGGATTTCGCCTCGATCCCCGCGGTTATCGATATTCCGAACCTGATCGACGTCCAGTTGCGCTCCTACGAGAGGTTTCTCCAGTGGGAGATCTCGCCCGCCGACCGCCGGCCCGACGAGGGGCTGGAGGGCGTGTTTCGCGGCGTCTTCCCCGTCTCCGACGCGGCCGAGAACGTAACGCTCGAGTATCTGGGGTATGAGATAGGCGTCTGGGAATCCCAGGGCGACGAATATGCAGGCCTGGGCGGCCCCGGCGTGAAGGACGATGACGGGGTGGAGGTGTTCTGCCGCCAGAAACACGAGGCGGACGAATGCCGCCAGAGGGGGATGACGTATGTCGCTCCCCTGCGCGTGATGCTGCGCCTCACGGTGTATGAGCGCGACGAGCAGACGAAGGAGCGCCGCGTCGGCAAGGTGATGGAGCAAAAGGTATATCTGGGCGAAATTCCCCTGATGACGGAAAACGGCACCTTCATCATCAACGGCACGGAGCGCGTCGTCGTCAGCCAGATGCACCGCTCGCCCGGCGCGTTTTTCAGCGCGGACAAGGCGAAGCCCAGCGCGAAGTCGGCCTTCACGGCCAGGCTCATCCCCTACCGGGGCAGCTGGCTGGACTTCGAGTTCGACAGCAAGGACCTATTGTACGTCCGAATCGATAGGCGTCGCAAGCTTCCCGTCACCGTCCTGCTGCGCGCGTTTGGCTTGGAGAAGAACGACATCCTCAATTCGTTCTACCAGAGCGAGGACATCTTCTACGACGAGAAGCGCGACGCCTACTACAAGAAGCTCTCCGACCTCATGGTGAACCAGAGGATTTTCGAGGACCTCGTTCTTCCCGATACGGGCGAGCTGGTGTTGCGGGCGGGCCGGAAGTTCACGCGCGCCGCCCTCCGAAAGCTCCAGGGCGCGGGCGTCGGGACGCTCACGCTGCCGGACGAGGAGGTCGTCGGGGGCATTCTGGCCCAGCCGGTGGCCGACCCGGAGACCGGCGAGATGCTCTTCGACACGAACCTGGAGATCACCTCCGAGGTGCTCGCCGCGCTGCGGGAGAAGAAAGTCTCCCGGCTGGCCATCCTCTACGTGTCCGGCGTCGGTGCGGACAGGACCATCCGAGACACCCTCACCACGGACAAGTGCGAGGCGCCCGAAGACGCCGCCGACGAGAGCAAGGCGCAGAAAAACGCCCTCGTGGAAATCTACAAGCGCCTGCGCCCGGGCGATCCGCCGACGACGGAGACGGCGCGGCAGCTCTTCGAGAACCTCTTCTTCAACTCCAAGCGATACGACTTGTCCAACATCGGGCGCTTGAAGCTGAACACGAAGCTGGGACTGAACCTTCCGCTGGATCAGAGAACCCTGACGCTCGAGGACGTCATCGCCACGGTGCGCTACATCATCGAGCTGCGTCACGGCCAGGGGGCGGTGGACGACATCGACCACCTCGGCAACCGGCGCGTGCGCTCCGTCGGCGAACTGCTCGAGAGCCAGTTTCGCGTTGGCCTCGTGCGCATGGAGCGCGCCATCCGGGAGCGCCTTGGAATCCAGGACCTCGACAACGTCCTGGTTCGCGACCTCGTCAACTCCAAGATGATAACGGCGGCGGTGAAGGAGTTTTTCGGCTCCAGCCAGTTGAGCCAGTTCATGGACCAGACGAATCCGCTGTCGGAGATTACCCACAAGCGCAGGCTCTCTGCCCTGGGTCCCGGGGGGTTGACGCGCGACAGGGCCGGCTTCGAGGTGCGCGACGTTCACGCCACCCACTATGGCCGCATATGCCCCATCGAGACGCCCGAGGGGCCGAACATCGGGCTGATAGCGAGCCTCTCCACCTATGCGCGCGTGAATCAATACGGATTCATCGAGACGCCCTGCCGCAGGGTGGTGAGCGGCCGCGTCGGCGAGGCCGTCGAATGGCTCTCGGCCATTGACGAGGACAAATACAAAATCGCCCAGGCCAACGCGCCCGTCGATGAGAGGGGCAACCTCCTCAACGAGTTCGTCTCGGCGCGCACCAGCGGCGAGTTCGTCATGGTGCCCCGGGAGCAGGTGGACTACATGGACGTCTCGCCGAAGCAGCTGGTGAGCGTGGCCACCTCGCTGATTCCTTTCCTGGAGAACGACGACGCCAACCGCGCGCTCATGGGCTCGAACATGCAGCGCCAGGCGGTTCCCCTGCTGCGGCCCGAGGCGCCCTTCGTCGGCACGGGCATGGAGGGAATCGCGGCCAGGGACTCGGGGCGCGGTCGTCATCGCGAAATGCGACGGCCAGGTGGTGAGCGTGGACGCGACGCGCATCGTGATTCGGGCGACCGAGTCGAACAAGAGCGTGAGCGAGCATGGCGTGTATATTCACAACCTGGTGAAATATCGCCGCTCGAACCAGAACACGTGCATCAACCAGAAGCCCATCGTGCATGTGGGGCAGAAGGTGAAGGAGGGCGACATCGTCGCGGACGGGTTCTCCACGGATCAGGGCGAGCTCGCCCTGGGGAGAAACATGCTCGTCGCCTTCATGCCCTGGAACGGCTACAACTTCGAGGACGCGATCGTCATCTCCGAGAAGGTGGCGAAAGAGGACATCTACACCTCCTTGCACATCGAGGAGTTCGAGATCGAGTCGCGCGACACCAAGCAGGGCCCCGAGGAGATCACCCGCGACATCCCGAACCAGAGCGAGGAGGCACTCCGCGACCTCGACGAGAGCGGCATCATCCGGGTGGGGGCGCGCGTCAGCCCCGGCGACGTTCTCGTCGGGCGCATCACGCCGAAAGGCGAGACGCAGCTGAGCCCGGAGGAGAAGCTGTTGCGCGCCATCTTCGGCGAGAAGGCGGGCGACGTGCGCGACTCCTCGCTTCGGGTGCCCCCCGGAATCGAGGGGACGGTGGTGGAGGTGCGGGTCTTCTCCCGCCGCGGCGCGCCGAAGGACAGCCGCATGCTCCAGATCGAGGAGGCGGAGATCAACCGGCTCGAGAAAGACTATGGCGATGAAATCCGGATTCTCCAGGAGGAGGGCGACGCGAGAATCCGCTCCCTTCTGGCGGGACAGCGCGTCCGCGCCAGGGTGGTGCACCCGAGAACGGGCGAGCCCCTCTACGCCCGGGGCGAGACGCTCGAGGCGGCGGGCCTGGCGTACTTCAGCGGCGTCAACCTGTTGAACCTGCCCATCGCGAAGGAGCTGGCCGGCCGGATCAAGGGCATATCCGACCGCACGGACGAGCAGGTGCATCTGCTACAGAGCATTCTGGATGAGAAGATAGACAAGCTCCAGCGCGGCGACGAGCTTCCTCCCGGCGTCCTCAAGGTGGCGAAGGTCTACGTGGCGATGAAGCGCAAGCTCCAGGTCGGGGACAAAATGGCGGGCCGCCACGGCAACAAGGGCGTCGTGTCCATCATCGTTCCCGAGGAGGATATGCCCTATCTCGAGGACGGCACGCCGATCGAGATCGTGCTGAACCCCCTGGGCGTGCCCTCCCGCATGAACGTCGGCCAGATTCTGGAGACGAACCTGGGATGGGCCGCGAAGGTGCTCGGCAAGCATTTCGCCACGCCGGTGTTCGACGGCGCGACGGAGGGGGACATCGTCCGCTATACGGAGGAGGCGGGCCTGCCGCCCTACGGAAAAACCCAGCTGTATGACGGGAAAAACGGCCAGCCGTTCGAGCAGAAGGTCACGGTGGGCATGATCTACATGCTCAAGCTCCACCACCTCGTGGACGACAAGATTCACGCGCGCTCGACGGGGCCCTACTCCCTGGTGACGCAGCAGCCGCTGGGCGGCAAGGCGCAGTTCGGCGGGCAGCGGCTCGGAGAGATGGAGGTGTGGGCACTCGAGGCCTACGGCGCCGCGAAGACGCTGCAGGAGATACTGACGGTCAAGAGCGACGACGTCTCCGGCCGCACGAGGATGTACGAGTCCATCGTGAAAGGAGAGAATTCGCTGGAAGCGAGCCTGCCCGAGTCCTTCAACGTGCTGATGAAGGAGCTCCAGAGCCTGGCGCTCGACGTCGAGCTGATCGAGAGCGGCGAGGCGCCGGGCTAGACATCTCAATCGTAACTGTTTGTTTGGCGGTTCCATCAGCCGGCGCCCAAGGGATGGCGCGCGTGCGTTCCCAAGGAGGCTTGCATTGGACAGTAGCCTGAACCTATTCGAGAAGCCCAAGGATCCCGTTTCGTTCGACGCGATACGCATTCGCATCGCGTCGCCGCACACCATCCGCGCCTGGTCCTCGGGCGAGGTGAAAAAGCCCGAGACCATCAACTACAGGACGTTCCGCCCCGAGCGCGACGGGCTGTTCTGCGCGGTCATATTCGGTCCGGTGAAGGATTACGAATGCCTGTGCGGCAAATACAAGCGCATGAAGTACAGGGGCGTGGTTTGCGAGAAGTGCGGCGTCGAGGTCATCTCCTCGAAGGTGCGGCGCGACCGCCTGGGCCACATCGAGCTCGCCACGCCGGTTTCCCACGTGTGGTTCTTCAAGGGGCTGCCGAGCCGCATCGGCAACATGCTCGACATGACGCTGCGCGAGCTGGAGCGGATTCTCTATTTCGAGAGCTATGTCGTCATCGACCCGGGCGAGACGGACCTCCGGAAGTTCCAGCTCCTCACGGAGGAGGACTACCGAGACGTCTGCGATGAGTACGACGAGGATGAGTTCAAGGTCGGCATCGGCGCGGAGGCGATACGCGAGCTGTTGGGCGAGATGGAGCTGGAGACGCTCTCCGCGCAGCTGAAAGAGGAGATCCGGGAGACCGCGAACCTGCAAAAGCGCCGAAAGCTCATCAAGCGCCTCAAGGTGGTGGACGCCTTCAAGAATTCGGGCAACCGCCCCGAGTGGATGATACTCGAGGTCATCCCGGTGCTGCCCCCGGAGCTGCGCCCGCTGGTGCCGCTCGACGGCGGGCGCTTCGCCACGAGCGATTTGAACGACCTCTACCGCCGGGTGATCAACCGCAACAACCGGCTGCTCAGGCTCCAGGAGTTGCGGGCACCGGACATCATCATCCGCAACGAGAAGCGGATGCTCCAGGAGGCGGTGGACGCGCTGTTCGACAACGGCCGCCGGGGACGCCTGCTACGCGGCCCGAACAAGCGCCCCCTCAAGAGTCTCTCCGACATGCTCAAGGGCAAGCAGGGCCGCTTCCGCCAGAACCTTCTGGGCAAGCGGGTGGACTACTCGGGCCGCTCGGTCATCGTCATCGGGCCGGAGCTGAAGTTCAACCAGTGCGGCCTGCCGAAGAAGATGGCGCTCGAGCTCTTCAAGCCCTTCATCTTCAACCGCCTGGAGGAGAAGGGCCTGGTCGCCACCATCAAGGCGGCCAAGAAGATGGTCGAGGAGGAGCGCCCCGAGGTCTGGGACGTGCTCGAGGAGGTCGTGCGCAACCACCCGGTGATACTCAACCGCGCGCCCACCCTCCACCGCCTCGGGATGCAGGCGTTCATGCCGATCCTGGTGGAGGGCAAGGCCATTCGCGTGCACCCTCTCGTGTGCGCGGCGTTCAACGCGGATTTCGATGGCGACCAGATGGCGGTGCACGTGCCCTTGTCGGTGGAGGCGGTGGAGGAGACGCGCGTGCTGATGCTCTCGGCGAACAACATCCTCTCGCCGGCGAACGGGATGCCCCTGGCCGTGCCGAGCCAGGACATCATCCTGGGCTGCTACTACCTCACCAAGCCGCGCGGCGGCTCGAAGGGGGAGTGGCACGTGTTCGGCAGCGTGGACGAGGCCCGCGTCGCCTACGATCAGGGGGAGGTGGGCCTGCAAACCCGCATCCGGATCCGGCTCGGGCGCGATCTGGTGGAGACCACCGTCGGGCGCGTCCTGCTGTATGAGATACTGCCCGAGGGCGTTCCGTTCGAGGCGGCGAACCGGGTCATGGACAAGCGCGCCCTCACGCAGCTTGTCGCCGTATGCTACGAGAAGGCGGGCCGCTCGAAGACGGTGACGTTCCTCGACGCCCTCAAGAACCTCGGCTTCACCCACGCCACGCAGGCGGGCATCTCGATCTCCATCGACGACATGAAGGTGCCGGACAGCAAGGTGGACCTCAACGAGCAGGCCAGGGGCGAGGTGCTCGAGGTGGAGAAGGAGTACCGCGACGGCCTGATCACCGACGGGGAGCGCTACAACAAGATCATCGACATCTGGTCGCACGTGACCGAGGAGGTCTCGGGCGAGATGTTCAAGGTGCTCGAGCGGGAGGACGCCTCCGCGATGGTCGGGCCCGGCGGCGCGGACGGCCAGCCGCTGGATTTCAACCCCATCTACATCATGGCCGACTCGGGCGCGCGGGGCAGCACGGCCCAGTTGCGCCAGCTCGGCGGAATGCGGGGGCTGATGGCGAAGCCCTCCGGCGAGATCATCGAGACGCCGATCACGGCGAACTTCCGCGAGGGCCTCTCGGTGCTCCAGTACTTCATCTCCACGCACGGGGCGCGCAAGGGGCTGGCGGACACCGCCCTCAAGACGGCGAACAGCGGATACCTCACGCGGCGCCTCGTGGATGTGGCCCAGGACATCATCATCAACGAGGAGGATTGCGGAACGATCAACGGCATCGAGATGAGTTCCCTGGTCGAGGGGGGCGAGATCATCCAGGCGCTCGGAGACCGCATCATCGGCCGCATCGCCCTCAACGACGTCAAGGACCCGTTCAACGGCGAGGTTCTCTGCCGGGCGGGAGAGGAGATCAACGAGGAGAAGGTGCGCGCCATCACGAACGCCGGCGTCGAGAGGGTCAAGATTCGCTCGGTGCTCGCCTGCGAGTCCCACACCGGCGTCTGCTCGAAGTGCTATGGGCGGAGCCTGGCGACGGGCCAGCTCGTGGAGGTGGGCGAGGCGGTCGGCGTCATCGCCGCGCAGTCCATCGGGGAGCCGGGCACGCAGCTCACCATGCGGACGTTCCACATTGGCGGCACGGCCACGCGCGCCGGCGAGCAGAGCACGGTGGAAGCCAAGCGCGAGGGTTTGGTGAAGTACTTCAACCTGCGGATCATCACGAGCAAGAAGGGCGAGCTGATCAACATGAATCGCAACGGGCAGATAGCCATCTGCGATGAGACGGGCCGGGAGCGCGAGCGCTACCCGGTCGTGTATGGCGCCCATCTGCGCGCGCGCGAGGACTCCAAGGTGAGCGCGGGGGAGATTCTCCTCGAGTGGGACCCCTACACCTTTTCCATCATGGCGGAAAAAGAGGGAACCATCGCGTTGCTCGACGTCATCGAGGGCCTCACGATGCAGGAGGAGATCGACGAGATCACCGGCCTCTCCCGCCGGGTGATACTCGACCACGCCGACGAGAAGCTGCAGCCGCGCGCCGCCCTGCGGGATGAGGCGGGCGAGCAAGTCTCCGTGTATCCCCTGCCGGCCGGGGCGCACATCAGCGTTCAGGAGGGCGAGGCGATCTCCTCGGGAGACATCATATTCAAGATCACGCGCGAGACGTCGAAAACCAAGGACATCACGGGCGGCCTGCCGCGCGTCGTCGAGCTGTTCGAGGCGCGCAAGCCCAAGGAGAACGCCGTGATTTCCGAGATAAACGGGCACGTGAAGTTCGCCGGCACGCTTCGGGGGATGCGCCGCCTCATAGTGGTTTCGGAGGAGAACGACGAGCGCGAATACCTGATTCCGCGCGGCAAGCACGTGAACGTGCAGGAGGGGGATTACGTCCGCGCGGGCGAGCCGCTCATGGACGGCGCGGTGAATCCGCACGACATCCTGGCGGTGCTCGGCGAGAATGAGCTGCAGCGTTACCTCGTCAACGAGGTGCAGGAGGTGTATCGCCTCCAGGGCGTGAACATCAACGACAAGCACATCGAGGTCATCGTCCGCCAGATGCTCAGAAGGCTCGAGGTGGTGGACCCGGGGGAGACCGACCTCGTCATCGGCGAGCAGGTGACGCGCGAGTTCTTCCAGAGGCGCAACCAGGAGGCGCAGGAGGAGGGGAGGGCACCGGCCACCGGTCGCCCCATTCTGCTGGGCATCACCCGCGCCTCCCTGTCCACGGACAGCTTCATCTCGGCGGCCTCTTTCCAGGAGACCACCCGCGTGCTCACGCAGGCGGCGGTTTCCGGCAAGGTGGACTTCCTGCGGGGCCTCAAGGAGAACGTCATCATGGGCAGGCTCATTCCGGCGGGCACCGGCGCGCGCCGCTACCAGCAGGTGGAGCTCCTCTCCCCCGAGGTGGAGTTGTCGCCCGTTGGCGAGGAGGTTCCCGCTATCGTCAGCGAGGAGGCGGCGGCTCCCGCCGAGGAGGGGTCCGAACCCAGGGTTAGTGATCACCACCATTGAGAGTCGTCAACGCGGAGGAGGGCGTAACCCCGGAGTAGCCCCGTCCCCGCAAATCCGTATTTTTCGGGGTCTGAAGGTTGACAACGGCGGGAGGCTGGCTATAATCCCGCTTTCCTTGGATCGCGCGAGTGGTTCGCAAATGCGCGTGGCCTTGTAAGCAACTGAAATCATTATGGATGCTCGCTCCCCCCGTTCTTGGGGGCCCGGTCGGCAAACGGGGTCGGCCCCCCAGGAGAGGGGTCAGGAACGCTTTGAGTCTGGAGCCGGAGGATTTTTTGTCGATTTTTTCTTGTGCCTTGGGAGTGAATGGTGCCGACGATTAGCCAGCTGATACGCAAGGGCCGCAAGCGGATTCAGACGAAAACGGACAGCCCGGCCCTGCGCGATTGTCCCCAGAAGCGCGGCGTTTGCGTCCGGGTGTACACGACGACGCCCAAGAAGCCGAACTCGGCGCTCCGGAAAGTCGCGCGCGTACGCCTCACCAACGGCATGGAGGTGACCACCTACATCCCGGGCGAGGGCCACAACCTTCAGGAGCACTCCATCGTCCTGATTCGCGGCGGGCGCGTGAAGGATTTGCCCGGCATCCGCTATCACGTCGTCCGGGGAACGCTCGACAGCGTGGGCGTGGAGGCGCGCCGGAACGGCCGCTCCAAGTATGGAGCCAAAAAACCAAAATAGGTCTTGCCCTCATCGGGGCGGGAGACCTGGCGGGGAGACGGATTTCTCATGGCGAGAAGAAAGAGGGCCACGAAGCGCGTCGTGTTACCTGACCCGAAGTTCCACGACCGGCTGGTGACGAAGTTCATCAACTCCTTGATGCTCAAGGGGAAGAAGAGCCTGGCCGAGCGCGTGTTCTACGGGGCGATGGACGTGGTCGAGGAGAAGATGAAGGAAGACCCCATCAAGGTGTTCAAGCGCGCGATGGACAACGTGAAGCCCGCCCTCGAGGTGCGCTCCCGGCGCGTGGGCGGGGCCACCTATCAGGTGCCCGTGGAGGTACGGCCCGACAGGCGCACGGCGCTGAGCATCCGGTGGATCATCCAGAACGCCCGAAGCCGGGACAGGAAGATAGCGAACGGGCTCGCCGCCGAGATCATGGACGCCGCCAACAATACGGGAGGCGCCGTTCGCCTCAGAGAGAACACCCACCGCATGGCGGAGGCGAACAAGGCCTTTGCCCATTATCGCTGGTAGGCTGGAGGAAGGACGGGACGTGGCCAGGGAAACGGCGTTCGAGCGGACGAGAAACATCGGCATCATGGCGCACATCGACGCCGGCAAGACGACGACGACCGAGCGCATTTTGTTTTATACCGGCAGAACCCACAGGATGGGCGAGGTGCATGACGGCGCGGCCACCATGGACTGGATGGCCCAGGAGCAGGAGCGCGGCATCACCATCACGTCGGCGGCCACGCGCTGCGCCTGGAAGGATCACGTCATCAACATCATCGACACGCCGGGCCACGTGGATTTCACGGCGGAGGTGGAGAGGAGCCTGCGCGTTCTCGACGGCGCGGTGGCGGTGTTCTGCGCGGTGGGGGGCGTGGAGCCGCAAAGCGAGACGGTGTGGCGGCAGGCGGAGAAATATAGCGTGCCCCGCCTCGTCTTCGTCAACAAGATGGACAGGACGGGCGCCGATTTCTATCGGGTCGTCGAGGAGGTGCGGGAGCGTCTCGCCGCGAATCCCCTGGTGCTGCAGGTGCCCATCGGCGCGGAGGAGCGCTTCGCCGGCATGGTCGACCTGATCACCATGCGGGCGCGGGTGTTCAACGACCCGATGGGCGCGTCCTACGAGGAGGCGGATGTGCCCGAGGAGGTGCGGGCGCGGGCCGATGCGTGGCGGGAGAAGCTCATCGACGCGCTCTCGATGCTCGACGACTCCTTGATGGAAAAATACCTCGGGGACGAGGAAATTTCTCCCGGAGAGATTCGAGCGGCGATTCGCAAGGGCGCGATCTCGGGCGAATTCGTGCCCGTCGTGTGCGGCTCTGCGTTCCGGAACAAGGGCGTTCAGCTGCTGCTCGACGCCATCGTCGATTACCTCCCCTCTCCCGTGGACGTTCCTCCGGTGCTGGGCGTCTCCTCGGACGAGGACCTGGAGCTGGGCAGGAAGCCCGGGGAGCGGGCACCCTCGAACGATGAGCCGCTCTGTGCCCTGGCCTTCAAGGTGATGACGGATCCGTATGTCGGCCAGCTGGTGTTCATCCGCATATATTCCGGCGTCATGAAATCCGGATCGTCCGTCCTGAACACGATTACCGGCAAGCAGGAGCGCGTCGGACGGCTGATGCGCATGCACGCGAACAAGCGCGAAGAGATTCAGGAGGCCCACGCGGGGGACATCGTCGCCGCACTGGGCGTCAAGCGAGCCCAGACAGGCCATACCCTCTGCGATCCCGCCCACCCCATCCTTCTCGAAACCATCCACTTTCCCGAACCCGTCATATCCATCGCCATCGAGCCGAAGACGAAGTCCGACCAGGACAAGCTCGGGGGTGCCCTGGCGCGCCTCTCGGCCGAGGACCCCACCTTTCGGGTGCGCTCGGACGAGGAAACCGCGCAAACCATCCTCTCCGGCATGGGGGAGCTGCACCTGGAGATTCTGGTGGACAGGCTGTTCCGGGAGTTCGCGCTGGAGGCCAGCGTGGGCAAGCCCCAGGTGGCTTACCGGGAGACGATCCGGGCCGAATCCACCGCGCGCGGGCGTTTCGTGCGCCAGTCCGGCGGGCGGGGTCAGTTTGGCGACGTGGAGATCACGCTCCGGCCGCTGCCCCCCGGCAGCGGCTTTCAGTTTGTCAACAAGATTGTGGGCGGCGTGATTCCCAGGGAATACATTCCGGCGGTGGAGAATGGCGTCCGGGAGGCCATGGAGAACGGCGTGGTCGCCGGGTATCCGCTGCTCGACATCGAGGTCACGCTTTTCGACGGCTCCTTCCACCAGGTGGACAGCTCCGAGGTGGCGTTCAAGATTGCCGGCTCCATGGCGTTCAAGGAGGCCGCGCGGAGGGCGAAGCCCGTTCTCCTCGAACCCATCATGGACATGGAGGTGGTGTGTCCTGCGGATTTTCTGGGCGACGTGATGGGAGACCTCACCTCCCGGCGCGGCCGCATTCGCGAGATGGAGGACAGGGCGGGGGCCAAGGTGGTGAACGCATCCGTCCCGTTGTCGGAGATGTTCGGTTATGCGACCGACGTGCGGTCGATGACGCAAGGCAGGGCGACCTATACGATGCAGTTTGGTCGCTATGATGAAATGCCGCGACAGCGCGCCGAGGAGTTGATGGCGCGCAACGCCGGCCCGGCGGTTCAGACGGCATAGATTCGTTTCTCGGGAGGGGGCGCGCGTCCGGTGCGCGGCCCCTCTTGGATACAGAGGAGAGGGGATTAGGCCATGGGGAAGGCGAGGTTTGAGCGTACGAAGCCGCACGTGAACGTAGGGACGATAGGGCACGTGGACCATGGGAAGACGACGTTGACGGCTGCGATCACGCGGCATTTGTCGTTGCGGGGGATGGCGGAGGAAGTGGGTTTTGACGAGATAGACAAGGCTCCGGAGGAGCGGGAGCGGGGGATAACGATAGCGACGGCACACGTGGAGTATGAGACGGCGCGTCGCCATTACGCGCACGTGGATTGCCCGGGTCATGCGGACTACGTGAAGAACATGATAACGGGCGCCGCGCAGATGGACGGGGCGATACTGGTGGTATCGGCGGCGGACGGGCCGATGCCGCAGACGCGGGAGCACATCCTTCTGGCGCGCCAGGTGGGTGTTCCGTACATCTGCGTGTATTTGAACAAGGTGGACATGGTGGACGACGAGGAGTTGCTGGAGTTGGTGGAGTTGGAGGTTCGGGAGTTGTTGTCGACGTATGATTTTCCTGGCGACGACCTGCCAGTCGTTCGTGGCTCCGCGCTTCGCGCCCTGGAGGGCGAGGAGACGGGTTCGATAGACGAGTTGATGGACGCGGTGGATGGGTACATACCGGAGCCCGTGCGCGACGTGGACAAGCCGTTTTTGATGCCGGTGGAGGACGTGTTTTCGATATCGGGTCGGGGGACGGTGGCGACGGGTCGGGTGGAGCGGGGCGTGGTGAACGTGGGCGACGCGGTGGAGATAGTGGGGATAACGGAGACGCACAAGACGGTGGCGACGGGCGTGGAGATGTTCCGGAAGTTGCTGGATCAGGGTCGGGCGGGGGACAACGTGGGGGTTTTGCTGCGCGGGGTGAAGAAGGACGAGATAGAGCGTGGTCAGGTGTTGGCGGCGCCCGCGTCGATATTGCCTCATCTGAAGTTTCGTGGGGAGGTGTATATATTGACGAAGGAGGAGGGTGGTCGGCACACGCCGTTTTTTAATGGGTATCGTCCGCAGTTTTATTTTCGGACGACGGACGTGACGGGTCTGGTGACGTTGTCGGAGGGTCGTGAGATGGTGATGCCCGGGGACAACGTGTCCCTGGACGTGGAGTTGATCACGCCGATAGCGATGGAGCGGGAGTTGCGTTTCGCGATACGCGAGGGGGGTCGCACGGTGGGCGCCGGCGTCGTCACCGAGGTCGTCGAATAACACGACCCAACAAGGGGCAGCGGGAAGACATGAGCCAGAAGATTCGGATTCGCCTGAAAGCATACGATCACCGCCTGCTGGATCAATCGGTGGGGGAGATCGTCGATACGGTGAGGCGCACGGGCGCCTCGCTGGTGGGGCCGGTGCCGCTGCCCACGTCGATCAACAAGTATACGGTGCTGCGCGGTCCGCACATCGACAAGAAGTCCAGGGAGCAGTTCGAGATACGGACGCACAAGCGGCTCGTGGACATCATGGAGCCGACGCCGCAGACGGTCGACGCGCTCATGAAGCTCGAGCTGGCCGCCGGCGTGGACGTCGAGATCAAGCTGAACTAGACGGGACGGGGCAGATGGAATTTTTGCTGGGACGAAAAATGGGAATGACCCAGGTGTTCTCGCCGGACGGGGGGGCGGTTTCGGTGACCGTCGTCGAGGCCGGCCCCTGCACCGTCGTGCAGAGGAAGACCGAGGAGAACGACGGCTACGCGGCCGTTCAGCTGGGCTACGTGCCCCGGAAGGAGAAGGGACTGCCGAAAGCGCTCCTGGGGCATTTCCGGAAAGCGGGGACGCAGCCGTTTCGCTACCTCCGGGAGGTGCCGCTCGGGGATGGGGACGCGGACCTGGCGGCGGGCAGCCTGATTGACGTGACGATATTCGACCGCGGCGATCGCCTCGACGTGACGGGCACGAGCAAGGGCCGCGGCTTCGCCGGCGTGATGAAGCGGCACGGCTTCGGCGGCGGGCCGGCCTCGCACGGCGGCATGTTCGACCGCCTGCCGGGTGCGATGGGCGCTTCGGCCTATCCCTCGAAAATCATCAAGGGCAAAAAAATGCCGGGGCAGATGGGAAACGCGCGGACGACCGCGCAAGGGCTTCTGGTGGTGGACGTCATTCCCGAGGAAAGTCTCCTCCTGCTGCGGGGCGCCGTGCCGGGAGCGAACAACGGGCTCCTCGTTTTGCGGAAAAGCGCCAGGGGCAACAGGGGCGGGCTGGAGAAACCAAAAGAGCAGACCAGGAGCCTGAACCCCCTGAAGGCCTCCAAGCGGGCTGCGCGGGGGAATTGAGGACATGCCCCAAATCGACGTGCATGATCTGGAAGGAAACGTGGTGGAGCAGATGGATTTGCCAGGGGCGGTGTTCGACGGCCAGGTCCGGATGCACCTGATCCACCAGATGGTGAAGGCGCAGCGCGCCGCGCGGCGCGCGGGCACGCACTCGACGCTGACGCGCAAGGAGGTGCACGGCACGGGAGCGAAGCCTTTTCGCCAGAAGGGCGGGGGGACGCGCGCGGGCGGGCGACGCGAAGTCGCCGATATGGCGGCACGGGGGAACCGCCTTCGGCCCCAAGCCGCGCGACTACGGCCAGAAGATGAACAAGAAGATGCGCGGCGGCGCGTTGCGGAGTGCGCTCAACCTGAAGTGGAGGGAGGGCAAGCTCCTCGTCGTGCGGGACCTGCGCCTGCCGGAGCCGAAGACGCGCCTCATGGCGGGCGTCCTCCAGAGCCTGAACCTGGGGCGCAAGGCGCTGCTCGTCGATGACGGGAACGACAGGAACCTCGCGCTGGCGTCGAGGAACATCCAGGGGACGAAGCCGATAAGGCCCGAGGGCCTGAACGTCTACGACATCATGGGACACGAGCACCTCGTCTGCACCAGGGGCGCGCTCGAGGGCATCTCGGAAAGGTTGGCGGGATAGGGAATGGAAAACACACGCGTCATTCGCAGGCCGTGCGTGACGGAGAAGAGCATCGCGAGCACGGAGGAGGCCAACAAGGTCGTCTTCGAGGTGGCCATGGAGGCCAACAAGATCGAGATTAAAAAAGCGGTCGAGGAGCTGTTTGGCGTCTCGGTGCGCAACGTGAACACGATGCGGGTGCCCGGCAAGAGCGTTCGCATGGGGCGGCACCAGGGCCGCAAGCCGCCGTGGAAAAAAGCGATCGTGACGCTGCGCGAGGGCGATTCCATCGAATTTTTCGAGTCCGTATAGATTTTGGGACGAATGATATGCCGGTAAAAAAATACAAGCCGACCTCCCCGGGGCGAAGGTTCCAGGACGTCCTCGTGCGCGAGGACATCACGAAGGAGGCACCGGAGAAGCGCCTGACCAAGGGGATGTCAAAATCCGGCGGGCGCAACAACCGGGGGCGGATCACCACCTACCAGCGGGGCGGGGGTCACAAGCGCCGCTACCGGGTGGTGGATTTCCGGCGCGAGAAGACTGGCGTGCCCGGGAAGGTGCGCTCGATAGAGTATGACCCGAATCGTTCCGCGCGGCTGGCGCTCGTCGTCTATCTGGACGGGGAGAAGCGCTATATCCTCGCGCCCGACGGCCTGGAGGTCGGCGCCACCGTCAGTTCGGGGCCGGAGGCGGAGATTCGCGTCGGCAACGCGCTGCCCGTGGCGCGGATTCCGCTGGGGACGACGTGCCACAACATCGAGATGAAGCCGGGGCGCGGCGGGCAGATTGCCCGGAGCGCGGGCGTCAGCGCCCAACTCATGGCGAAGGAGGGCGATTACGCGCAGTTTCGGCTCTCCTCGGGCGAGGTGCGGATGATTCGCCTGTCTTGCTACGCCACGATAGGCGAGGTGGGCAACCCGGACCACTCCAACGTGAGCCTCGGCAAGGCGGGGCGGAGGCGTTGGCTGGGCCGCCGCCCCAACGTCCGCGGCGTGGCCATGAACCCGGTGGATCATCCCCTGGGCGGCGGCGAGGGGAAGAGCTCGGGCGGCAGGCACCCGGTCACCCCGTGGGGCAAGCCGACAAAAGGCTACAAGACGCGAAAGAAGGGAAAGCCTTCTTCCCAGTTTATCGTGCGGCGCAGGAAATCCAGGTAGGGAGATTCGACAGCGATGCCACGTTCTCTCCATAAGGGCCCGTTCATTGACGATCACCTTCGCAAGAAAGTCGAGGCGATGGACCAAAGTGGCGAGAAGCGGATGATACGAACCTGGTCGAGGCGTTCGACCATCATCCCCGATTTCGTCGGCCATACGTTCGCCGTCCACAACGGAAAGAAATTCATACCGGTGTACGTGACGGAGAACATGGTGGGCTTCAAGCTCGGGGATTTTTCTCCCACCCGCACGTTTCGTTCGCATTCGGGCATGACGAAGCGGCAGGTGACGCTGAAATAGGCTGCGGCGGGCAGGACGGGGACAGGCAAGGGAACGATATGTCAAAGGCGACGTTGAAGTATTACCGGGCCAAGCCGCGCAAGACGCGCCAGCTGGCCGACATGATTCGCGGCAAGCGGGTGTCCGACGCGCTCACCGTTCTGCGCCTCTCGACGCGCTCCTCGGCGAAGGTGATGGAGAAGGTTCTCCTTTCCGCCTTGGCGAACGCCACCGACAAGGGGGAGAACGACGACCCCGAGGGTCTGGTGGTGCGGAGCGTGCGGGTGGACGGCGGGCCGACGCTCAAGCGGTTTCGCGCGCGCGCGCGCGGGCGCATCGGCCGCGTCAAGCACAAGAGTTGCCACATTCGCGTGGATATTGGCGAGGCGAACTAAGGGGAGAAACATGGGTCAAAAGGTTCATCCCATCGGGTTTCGGGTTGGCATCACCAGGGGATGGAATTCCGCCTGGTTCGCGAAACGGCAGTTTGGCGACCTTCTCCTCGACGATCTGCGAATCCGCAAATACGTGAAGGAGCGTCTCTCTCACGCGGGGGTGAGCAGGGTGGAGATCGAGCGCGCGAGCCAGCGGGCGCGCATCAGCATCTGGACGGCGCGGCCGGGCATCATCATCGGCAAGCGCGGCGCGGAGGTGGACAGGCTGAAGGCGGACTTGCAGGTGCTCACGGGCAACCAGGTCAACGTGAACATCAAGGAGGTGCGCAAGGCGGAGATGGACGCGCAGCTCGTGGCGGAGAACATCGCCATGCAGCTCGAGCGCCGCATCGCCTTTCGCCGCGCGATGAAAAAATCGGTGACCTCCGCCCTGCGCTTTGGCGCCAAGGGGGTGAAGATTCAGTGCTCCGGCAGGCTGGGCGGGGCCGAGATTGCGCGAACCGAGTGGTATCGCGAGGGGCGCGTGCCGCTCCAGACCCTGCGCGCGGACATCGACTACGGATTCGCCGAAGGAAAGACGACCTACGGAATCATTGGCGTGAAGGTCTGGATATTCCGGGGCGAGATGATTCGGCAAACCAAGCGAACGCCGTCTTCCCGGGCGCTGGGCTCATAGTCGGCGTTGATTAGGGACGAGACATGCTACAGCCAAAAAGAACGAAGTTCCGAAAGACCCAGAAGGGGCGCCTGAACGGAAAGGCGCAGCGCGGCGCTGTGCTCTCGTTCGGCTCCTACGGGCTCCAGACCCTGGAGACGACGCACATCACGGCGCGCCAGATTGAGGCGGCCCGCATCGCCATGACGCGCCACGTCAAGCGCGGCGGGCGCATCTGGATTCGCCTTTTTCCGGACAAGCCCATCTGCAAGAAGCCGGCCGAGGTCCGGATGGGCAAGGGCAAGGGCGCGCCCGAGTCGTGGGTGGCGCCCGTGCGGGCCGGGAGGGTTCTCTACGAGATGGACGGCGTCGCCGCCGACGTCGCCCGCGAGGCGCTTCGCCTGGCCGCCCAGAAGCTGCCGTGCAAAACCAGGATTCTGACCTCTTCGCGGGGGGGATGATGGCGTGAAATACAGCGAGGTCGTTGACTTGAGCGACGATGAGCTCGGTTTGAAGGAGAAGGAGTTGCGCCAGGAATTGTTCAATCTGCGCTTTCGCAAGGCGACGAGCCAGCTGGACAACACGGCGCGCATCGGCCTTTTGAAGCGGGATTTGGCGCGGGTGTTGACTTCAAGGCGCGAGCGAGCGCGGGCCGCCGACGCCGGGAGGGAGTAGCCAGGGATGGGTGAGGTTCGGGGCAGGCGCAAGGTGCGGGAAGGGAAAGTGGTGAGCGACCGCATGGAGAAGACCGCGACCGTCGAGGTGGTGCGGATGTTCAAGCACACGACCTTCAAGCGCGTCGTGCGCAGGCGGAAGAAGTATTTGGTCCACGATGAGGAGAACTCCCTGCGCGCGGGAGACAGGGTGCGAATCATCGAGTCCAGGCCGCTGAGCCGGAAGAAGCGCTGGCGTCTTCTGGACGTGATCGAGCGCTCGAAGTAGGGAACGGAAAAAATGATCCAGGTGGAAACGATGTGCAGCGTGGCGGACAATTCGGGGGCGAAGCGCGCCCAGTGCATCAAGGTTCTGGGCGGGTCGCGCCGCAGCAGGTATGCGCGGATCGGCGACATCATCGTCGTGGCGATCAAGGAGTCCATACCGAACAGCGCCGTGAAAAAGGGGGAGGTCAGGCGGGCTGTCGTCGTTCGCACCGTGAAGGAAACCGGGCGGGAGGACGGCACGTATATCCGCTTTGACGACAACGCCGTCGTCATCATCAACGAGGCCCGCGAGCCGATGGGAACGCGCATTTTTGGCCCCGTGGCCCGCGAGTTGAGGCGCAAGCGGTTCATGCGCATCGTCTCGCTCGCACCCGAGGTTTTGTGAGGAGCCGAGATGGGGTCGAACGCGAGGAAGACGCACATCAGGAAAGGCGACATCGTTCAGGTGATCGCGGGCCACGAGAAGGGCAAGACCGGCAAGGTGCTGAAGGTGCTCAAGGACGAGAACCGCGTGCTCGTCGAGAAGCTGAACATGGTGAAGCGGCACACGAAGCCGACCCAGGCGAACCAGCAGGGCGGCATCATGGAGCGGGAGGGGAAGATTCACCTTTCCAACGTCATGCCGGTGGACCCCAAGACCAGCCGGCCCTCCCGCGTGCAGAGGAAGCGGCTCGAGGACGGCGCGCGCGTGCGCGTGACGCAGCGAAGCGGCGAGTTGCTCGACACGGTGTAGGCGGAGAAGGATTTTTATCGAGATGGCGTACGTACCGAGGATGTTGCGGTTTTATCGGGAAGAGGTCGCGGAGAAGCTGCGCAAGGAGTTTGAATACGCGAACGTCATGCAGATTCCGCGGCTCCTGAAGGTCACGCTGAACATGGGGCTCGGAGAGGCCGTTCAGAATGCGGCGACGCTCGAGAACGGCGTCGCGGAGTTGACGAGCGTGGCGGGGCAGAAGCCGGTCGTCACCCGGGCGCGGAAGTCCATAGCGAACTTCAAGTTGCGCGAGGGGATGCCCATCGGGGCGATGGTGACGCTTCGAGGCGCGCGGATGTGGGATTTCGTGGACCGCCTGGTGAACGTGACCCTCCCCCGCGTGCGTGATTTCCGGGGGTTGAGCCCCAAGTCCTTCGACGGTCGCGGGAATTACAGCCTCGGCATTCGCGAGCAGATCATCTTTCCCGAGATCGACATCGACAAGGTGGAGAAATCCCGGGGCATCGGCGTCGTCATGAACACGTCGGCGAACACGGACGAGGAGGGGAGGGCGCTGCTCCGCGCGTTGGGCGTTCCTTTCCGGACGACATAAGAGGAAATACAGTGGCGAAAAAATGTTTGATTGCGAAGCAGAGGAAAGCGCCCAAATTCGCCGTCCGGGCGTATAACCGCTGCCAGCGCTGCGGACGGCCGCGCGGCTATTTGAGGCGCTTCAAGCTTTGCCGGATATGCTTCCGCGAGTTGTCGCTGAAAGGCGAGATTCCGGGGGTCACGAAATCGAGCTGGTAGCCGGAGAGAAAAGAATATGAGCATGACGGACCCCATCGCCGACCTTCTGACGCGCATTCGCAACGCCGTGCGCGCGGGGCATTCGAGCGTCTCGATTCCAGGGAGTCGGCTGAAATCCCAGGTCGTCGGCATCCTCAAGTCCCAGGGCTACATCAAGGGATACGAGGTCGAGCCGGGCCCGACGGGCCAGAGCGAGATCAAGGTGGAGCTGAAGCCCCCCCAGGACGGCAAGCTGGTGCTGACGGGCCTCAAGCGGATCAGCAAGCCCGGCCTTCGGGTGTATGTGAACAAGGAGTCGGTCCCGAGGGTGCTCCACGGCATGGGGATCGCCATTCTCACGACCTCCCGCGGCGTGGTGACGGATGAGGAGGCGCGGGCGCTGGGAGTGGGCGGCGAGGTTCTTTGTGAAGTCTGGTGAGGTGAATTGAATGTCGCGCATCGGAAAAATGCCGATTCCCATACCCGCGGGCGTGGAAGTGCGCCTCGACGGGCGCCGCATCTCCGTCAGGGGGCCGCTCGGCGCGCTCGAGCGCGAGCTGCACCACCGCCCGAAGGTGGAGATAGACGGCGGCAACATCGTCGTTTCGCGGATCAGCGAATCCCGCCAGGACAAGTCGCTGCACGGCCTCACGCGCACGCTGATCTCCAACATGGTTGAGGGCGTGACCAAGGGGTTCGAGAAGGAGCTGGAGATCATCGGGCTCGGATACCGCGTGGAGGAGCGGAACAAGGGGGTCGTCCTGAGCGTGGGCTATTCGCACCCGGTGAGCATCGAGCCGGTCGAGGGCATCACCTTCGAGGTGCAGAGCGACCGCAACCGGACGGCCATCAAGGTGAAGGGCATCGACAAGCAGGTGGTCGGATGGGTGGCCGCCGAAATCCGCAAGGTCAAGCCCCCGGAGCCCTACAAGGGCAAGGGCATCCGCTATGCGGGCGAGACGGTTCGCCGCAAGGCCGGCAAGGCCGGCGTGTAGCGCGGGAGGTGGGAGAAGTGGGCCGATTGAACAAGCTGGAGGCGCGGCGCAAGCGCAAGGTGAGAATCCGCAAGAAGAGCCGGGGGACGGACGAGCGGCCGCGCCTCACCGTTTTCCGGAGCAGCGCGCACATTTACGCCCAGGTGATCGATGACGCCTCGGGCCAGACGCTCGCCGCCGCCTCCTCGCGCGAGAAAGGCTTTGCGGCCGAGGCCGCAGCCGTCGAAAGCGCGGGCGGGGGCAACGTGGCGGGCGCCGCCATCGTCGGCAAATTGCTGGGCGACCGCGCGCGGGCGAAGGGCGTGGGCAAGGTGGTTTTTGATCGCAACGGCTATCTCTATCACGGCCGCGTGAAGGCGCTGGCCGACAGCGTGCGGGACACGGGGGTGAGTTTCTGATGGCGCGAGGGGGAGGGAGAAGGGATCGGGGCAGGGAAGCCGCGAATCCCGAGGAGCGTGAATTTATTGACCGCGTCATCTTCGTGAACCGCGTGGCCAAGGTGGTCAAGGGCGGCCGCAGGTTCAGCTTCAGCGCGCTGGTGACCGTCGGCGACAGAAAAGGCCAGGTCGGCATCGGCATGGGCAAGGCGAACGAGGTGCCGGAGGCCATCCGCAAGGGCGTGGAGAAGGCCCGCAAGTCGATGGTCCGGGTCGCGCTCGACAAGGAGACCATCCCCCATCAAACGCTGGGCCGGTTCGGCGCGGGCCGCGTGTTGCTCAAGCCCGCGGCGCGGGGCACGGGCGTCATCGCCGGCGGCCCCGTGCGCGCGGTGCTGGACGTCGCCGGCGTGCGGGACATACTGACGAAGTGCATCGGCACGAACAACCCGCACAACGCCGCCAAGGCGACGCTGGCGGGCCTGTGCGCGCTGCGCAACAAAGAGGACGTGCTCGCGCTCAGGGGGGTCGGCGCCGAAGATGGCGGCGCGGCGGAATAGGGGGAAGGCGTGATGGGCGATACGATTACGATCACCCTGCGAAAGAGCGTGTCCGGCTCGAACGTCAAGCAGCGCGCCGTTTTGCAGGGCTTGGGCCTCCGGCGAATCAACCAGGCGGTGGTGAAGCGGGACAACGCCTGCATTCGCGGCATGGTGTTCAAGATCAAGCACCTCGTGGAAGTGGAGGAGGGGGCGTAGCGCCCCGGGTTCATATGGCAGAGAACGACACGACACCAGCGAACGAATATACCGGCCTGGGCGATTTGTCCTCCCCGAAGGGGGCGGTGCGCACCAGGCGCCGGGTGGGGCGCGGGACGGGTTCCGACAGGGGCAAGACCTCCACGCGCGGGCACAAGGGGCAGAAGTCGCGCTCGGGCTACCGCCGGAAGGTGGGCTTCGAGGGCGGGCAGATGCCGCTCCAGCGCCGTTTGCCGAAGCGCGGGTTCAACAATCGCTTCCGAAAGGAGTTCTCGGAGCTGAACGTGGGCCGTCTGGGCGTCCTCGAGCCGGAGTCCCGCGTGGACGCCACGGCCCTCCGGGCCGCCGGCCTCGTGCGGAAGGTGGCGAAAGACGGCGTCAAACTGCTGGGCGAGGGCGACGTGGATCGCGCGCTTCACCTCCAGGTGCAAAAATGCAGCCGGTCGGCTCGCCAGAAGATAGAGGGGGCGGGGGGCAGCGTCGAGATAGTGGCTCTTCCCGCAAGGCAGGGAGATAAAAGCGCGTGAGAGAAGGCGGCGTCCCCAGCATCTTTCAGATTCCCGAGCTGAAGAACAGGATTCTCTTCACGCTCGGCATCCTGGCGGTCTACCGAATCGGGGCGCACATCCCCACGCCGGGCATCGACACCGTGGCGCTCGCCGCGTTCTTCGCCGAGTTGAGCCGAGGCGGCGGCACCCTCATGCAGTTTTTCGACCTCTTCACGGGCGGCGCCCTGAGCCAGCTGACGATTTTCGCCCTGGGCATCATGCCCTACATCAGCGCCTCCATCATCCTGGAGCTGCTGACGGTGGCGGTTCCCCACCTCGAGCGCCTGAAGAAGGAGGGGGATTCGGGGCGCAAGAAGATCAACCAGTACACGCGCTACGGCACGGTGCTCCTCTCGACGGTCCAGGGGTTCGGCATCGCCGTCGGCATCGAGCAGATGTCCGCCCCGACGGGCGCGCTCGTGGTTCCGGACCCGGGCTGGGGTTTTCGCCTGATGACGGTGCTCACCCTGGTGGCGGGCACGGCGTTCATCATGTGGCTGGGGGAGCAGATCACCGAGCGCGGCATAGGCAACGGAATTTCCCTCATCATCTTCGCGGGCATCGTGGCCGGACTCCCCGGCGCGATCATCAACACGTTCCGCCTGCTCGGCACCGGCGAGCTGCAGCCGTTCGTCATGATATTGCTGGCGGTGGGCATGGTGGCCGTCGTGGGGCTCGTGGTCTGGTTCGAGGCGGGGCAGCGCCGGATACGGGTCCAGTACGCCAAGCGCATGGTGGGCCGCAAGATGGCGGGAGGCCAGGAAACGCACCTGCCCCTGAAGGTCAACACGTCCGGCGTCATCCCGCCGATCTTCGCGAGCTCGATGCTCCTCTTTCCCGCGACGATCGCGCAGTTCTCGAACGTGGGCTGGCTCCAGCAGCTGAGCGCCGCGCTCACGCCGCCGAGCCCCTGGTATGTGGTGCTGACGGTCGTGCTGATCTTCTTCTTCGCGTATTTCTATACCGCCATCATCTTCAATCCGATGGACGTGGCGGAGAACCTGAGAAAGTATGGCGGCTTCGTGCCCGGGAGGCGCCCGGGCCGCCCCACAGCGGACTATATCGACCGCACGCTGAGCCGGCTGACGTTCCTGGGCGCCATCTATCTGAGCGCCATCGTCATCTTGCCCACCTATCTGATCCAGTGGTTCAACGTGCCCTTTTTCTTTGGCGGAACGGCTCTTCTGATCGTCGTGGGCGTGGCGGTGGACACCCAGAGGCAAATCGAGTCGCATCTCGTGATGCGAAACTACGAGGGGTTCCTGCGCCGAGGCCGCGTGCGGGGGCGTGCGGGATAGGATAGCAAATGCGAATTATTTTTCTGGGTCCTCCCGGATCGGGAAAGGGCACGCAGGGCGTGTTGCTCTCGAAGTCCCTCCAGATACCCGAAATCTCGACGGGGGACATGTTGCGGCAGGCGGTGGGGGAGAGGACGCTGCTCGGCCAGCAGGTGGAGGACATCATCAACCAGGGCCATCTCGTGCCGGACGACCTCATCGTGTCGGTTATCGAGGAGCGCATCGCCCGGGAAGATTGCCGGAACGGTTTTATCCTGGATGGCTTCCCGAGGACGATCGAGCAGGGAGAGGCGCTGGAAAAGGTGTTGGCCGAGAGCGTGGACGTGGTCGTCTATCTGGGCATACCGCACGATGTCGCGGTTTCGCGGCTGGCGGGGAGGCTCACCTGCAAGAAGTGCGGCGCGGTGTATCCCAACATGGATACCGCCCTTTGCTCCGCCTGCGGGGGAGACCTCTACCAGCGCGAGGACGACATGCGGAGCACGGTGATGCGCCGCCTCCAGGTGTATGAGGAGCATACCGCGCCCTTGGTGGCGTTTTATCGCGCGAAGGGCAATCTCGCGGAGATCGACGGCCAGGGCAGCTTCGAGGAAGTCGCGGGGAGGATTGAGGCAGGTATTGCCCAAGTGCTCGCTTGATGGCTATTATCCTTCGTTCGCAAAAAGAAATCGAGCGCCTGCGGGCCAGCAACCGGGTGGTGATCAGCGTGATGGAGGCGCTCAGGAACGCCATCCGGCCGGGGGTCTCGACGCTGGAGCTGGATGCGTTGGCGGAGCGGATCATCCGGGGAGAGGGGGCGATACCCGCCTTCAAGGGCTACAGGGGCTATCGGCACACCATATGCGCCTCGGTGAACGAGCAGGTGGTGCATGGAGTCCCCTCCGGGAGGAAGCTGAAAGAGGGGGATATCGTCAGCGTGGACGTCGGGGCGAAATTGTATGGCTACTACGGGGATCATGCGGTCACCTTCCCGGTGGGGGGCGTCGGCCCCGAGGCGAAGGAATTGCTGCAGTGCTGCGAGGAGTCGCTTTTCAAGGGGATCGAGCAGGCCCGGCCCGGCAACCGGCTGCTGGACATTTCCCACGCCGTGCAGAAGCATGCGGAAGGAGCCGGCTTCTCGGTGGTGCGCTCCTATGTGGGACACGGGGTGGGGACGAACCTCCACGAGGAGCCGCAGGTTCCGAATTTCGGCGAACCCGGAAGGGGACCGGAGTTGAGGGCGGGCATGGTGCTGGCGATTGAGCCCATGCTGAACATGGGAGTTCATGAGGTGAAGGTTTTGGGCGACGCATGGACGGTTGTCACGGCGGACGAGAAGCTCTCCGCGCATTTTGAGCATTCCGTCGCCATCACGGACGACGGCCCGGACATTCTGAGCCTCGCGGCATGAGGAGACCGCGCCGTCAGGGGGGGCGGAGGCGCAGAAAGCGCGATCAGGTCGAGCGCGAGGAGCGCGCTCCGAAGGAGGGCGTCATCGAGGTGGACGGAATCGTGGTGGAGCCTCTGCCGAACGCCATGTTTCGCGTCGAGCTCGAAGGGGGCCACCGGGTGTTGGCCCATATCTCGGGGAAAATGCGGATGCACTTCATCCGCATACTTCCGGGGGATAACGTCAAGGTGGAGCTCTCGCCCTACGATTTGACGAGGGGGCGGATAACGAGCCGCTACAAGTAAGGGTTTTTTTCGGCTGCGATCGGGAGTCAGGACATGAAGGTGAGAAGTTCCGTCAAGCCCATGTGCGACAAGTGCAAGGTCATCCGCCGGAAGGGGGTCGTGCGCGTCATGTGCTCGAACCCGAAACACAAACAGCGCCAAGGCTGAAGCGGAAACAGAGGAGGATTCGCATGGCCCGCATTGCCGGAGTGGACATTCCCAACCACAAGAACGTCAACATCGCGTTGACGTATATCTTTGGCATTGGGCGCACCTCCGCGAACAAGATAGTCGAGGAGGCGAACATCAGCGTCTTCACCAAGGTGAAAGACCTCTCCGAGGGCGAGGTGCAGGCCTTGCGCGAGATTATCGAGCGCGGATACGCGGTGGAGGGCGACCTGCGCAGCCGGGTGGCCATGAACATCAAGCGGCTCATGGACATCGGCACCTACCGGGGGCTTCGGCACCGCCGCGGCCTCCCCGTGCGCGGGCAAAGAACCCACACGAACGCGCGCACCCGGAAGGGGCCTCGCAAGACGGTGGGCGCAAGGAAAAAGGACAAGTAATCTTTTCGGTTTGTTCCTGACAGGGCGGGAGGTTTGAATTGGCGCAAGCGGGCAGAGGAAAACGCGGCGGAAAGCGCCGCCGCGAGCGCAGGGCCATCGGCAAGGGCCAAGCGCACATACTGGCGACGTTCAACAACACCATGATCTCGATTTCCGATACCGCCGGGAACGTGGTTTGCTGGTCGACGGCTGGCGGGCAGGGCTTCAAGGGTTCCCGGAAAAGCACGCCTTTCGCCGCGCAGATGGCCGCCGCCGACGTCGCCAAAAAAGCGCTGGACCTCGGCGTCACCTCGGTGGAGGTGTACGTGAGCGGGCCCGGCTCCGGCCGGGAGGCGGCGATTCGCTCCCTGGCCGCGGCGGGGCTCGAGGTGAGTTTCATTCGTGACGTAACGCCTATTCCCCATAATGGCTGTCGCCCACGCAAGCGGCGCCGGGTCTAGGCCAGGGCAAAGAGGGAGTTTGAATTTTGGCGCGATACAAGGATTCGGTTTGTCGGCTCTGCCGAAGGGAGGGGGCGAAGCTCTTCCTGAAGGGCGACCGTTGCATCGGGGACAAGTGCTCTTTTGAGAAGCGCAGCTTCCCGCCCGGCCAGCACGGCGCGGCGCGCTCGAGGGGGAAGGTGAGCGAATACGGGCTCCAGCTTCGCGAGAAGCAAAAGGCGCGCCGGGTGTACGGCGTGCTGGAGAAGCAGTTCCGGCTGTATTACAAGGAGGCGGCGCGGCGCAAGGGCGTCACCGGCGACAACCTGTTCGCCCTGCTGGAATCCCGGCTCGACAACGTCGTGTTCCGGGCGAGTTTCGCGGATTCGAGGAATCAGGCGCGCCAGCTGGTGGTTCACAACCACGTTCGCGTGAACGGCAAGAAGGTGAATCGCCCGGCGTTCGTCGTGCGAAAGGGCGACGTCGTCGAGGTCAAGGAGAAAAGCAAAAAGAACGGATTCATCGTGCAAAGCGCGGAGAAGGGGAAGGTGCGCGGGGTGCCCGCCTGGCTGGATGTGGACCACGCCGACCTGCAAGCGCGCGTTCTGGAACCGCCCAGCCTGCTCGACTCTCAAATTGACATCAACGCGCAGCAGATTGTGGAGTTGTATTCCAAGTAAACGGCGCACGCGCGTTTCGACCCGTTTTTCCAAAAGCGATCAATCGCCGAACGGAGGACCAACCGAGATGACGGCTATTGCTGATCTGGTCAAACCCACTGGCCTGGAGCCGCAGGCGGAGAGTTTGACGCATACTTTCGGCCGCTTCGTTGCCGAACCCCTGGAGCGCGGGTACGGCGTCACGCTGGGGAATGCGCTTCGCCGGGTGCTCCTCTCTTCCCTGCGGGGCTCCGCCTTCACGGGCGTGCGCATCGAGGGGGTGTTTCACGAGTTTTCGAGCATTCCGGGGGTGAGGGAGGACGTGACGGAAATCATCCTGAACCTCAAGGACGTCGTCATCCGCGTGGACCCGGAGAAGGCCCCGGCGCACATGTCGTATCGGCATTCGGGTTCCGCCGCCGAGTTCCGGGCGGGAGACGTCGAGACGCCCGAGGGCGTGGAGGTGCTGACTCCTGACGTGAAGATCGCCACCATGAACGAGGAGGCGGAGCTCGACGTGGAACTGGTGGCGAACATCGGGCGCGGCTACGTACCGGCGGAGAGAAACGTGGACCTGAGCCTCGGCCCGCAGTTCATCCCGATGGACTCCATCTTCTCTCCCATCCGCCGCTGCTCCTTCCAGGTGGAGAAGACGCGGGTGGGCGACATCACGGACTACGACAAGCTGATCCTCGACGTGGAGACGAACGGAACAGTCGTCCCGGTGGATGCGGTCGCCCACGCGGCGAAAATACTGAAGGACAACCTCCAGATATTCATCAATTTTGAGGAGGAGCATGCGTCCCCGGCGCCCAAGGTGGACGAGCGCAAGAAAAGAATGGAGGAGAGTCTCGGCAGAAGCGTGGAGGAGCTGGAGCTTTCCGTCCGGAGCTATAATTGCCTGAAAAACGCGCGAATCCGCACCCTGGGGGAACTGGTGCAGAAATCGGAGGGCGAGTTGCTGAAAACGCGGAACTTTGGCCGCAAGAGCTTGAACGAAATTCGTGATATTCTCACGGGGATGGGCATGTCCCTCGGAATGGATTTGGGCCACATGCATCTCACGCCCCGGGAGCCGGGCGGACGGGATGACTCCGAAGAAGGGTAGGGCATAGACAGATGCGGCACCGATGGCACGGCAGAAAACTGGGGCGCACCTCGAAGCATCGGGATGCGATGACGCGGAACATGGTGACCTCCCTCATTGACGAGGAGAGGGTGCGGACGACGCTGGCGAAGGCCAAGGAGGTGCGCCGCCACGCCGAGCGCATCATCACCGTGGGCAAAAAAGGCACGCTGCACGCGCGCCGCCGCGTCGCGTCCTACCTCAAGACCCCGGGCGCGGTCGCGAAGCTGATGGACACCATCGCCCCGAGGTATGCGGCCCGGCCCGGGGGCTATACCCGGATTTTGCGCCTTCCCCCCCGACAGGGAGACGCCGCCCCCATGGCGCTCCTGGAATTGGTGGACAGGGACACGTCGAGAGAGCAGGAGAGGCGGGAGCGCCGCCTCAAGAGAAGAGAGGCCCGAGGGGAGGCGTAGGGGGAGGGGGCCCCCTGCGTATGGGAGACGCTCGAGAGGAGAGCCGCGCAGGCTCTCCTTTTTTGTTTGGCTCGCAGTGAGGTGGAGGCGCGTCGTTGTCTGATGCGAGGGGGCGCCCGGACGCGGACGGCTGTTTTGTCTGCGGGCCCGCGAATCCCGTGGGTCTGCGGATCGCCTTTCGGCTCGATGGGGATGTCTGCCGCGCCGAGTTCACGCCGGAGTCCTTCCACCAGGGCTACGACGGCGTCACCCATGGCGGAATTCTCTTCAGCGTCCTCGATGACGTCATGGCGAACTGGCTTTTCCTGCGAGGTGCCCGCGCGTACTCGGCGCGAAGCGAGATTCGCTACCGCGACCCTCTGCCCGTCGGCACCCCCTTGCTGCTGGAGGGGAGGCTGAAGAAGAAAAGGGGGCGGTTCGTCGTTCTGGAGGGCAGAGCCACCCGGGCGGGGGACGGACGGGTCGTCGCCGAGGCGGAGAGCACGTTTCATGTGGTGGAAGACGGGACGGGCGCTGGATGAGAATCGGACTGCCGAGAGAGATCAAAAGGGATGAATACCGCGTCGCCCTCTCGCCCGGTGCCGTAGAGGCACTCTGCGCGGCCGGGCACGCCGTGCTCGTCGAGAGAGGCGCGGGCCTGGGCGCGGGCGTTGCGGATGCGGATTTCGAGCGGGCGGGCGCGCGCGTCGCTTCCTCCGCAGAGGAGGTCTGGGAAGAGGGGGAGATGATCGTCAAGGTCAAGGAGCCCCTCAAATCGGAGTTTTCGCTGATGCGCGAGGGGCAGATTCTGTTCGCCTTCCTGCACCTGGCCGCCTCCCGCCCTCTGGCGCGCGCCCTCGTGAGTGGAGGGGTGTCCGGCGTCGCCTTTGAGACGGTGAGTTCGCCCGATGGCGTTTTGCCCATTCTGCAGCCCATGAGCGAGATAGCGGGGAGAATGGCGGTTCAGGAGGGGGCCAAGTATCTGGAGAAAACCTTGGGCGGACGCGGCGTGTTGCTGGCCGGGGCGCCGGGCGTTCCCCCGGGAAACGTGGTCATCCTCGGGGCGGGCATCGTGGGGAAGAACGCGGCCAAAATAGCGGTCGGGATGCACGCGGGCGTCACGGTTTTTGACATCAACCACGCGCGGCTCGAATACATCGACGACATTTTCGACGGCCGGGTCAAGACCCTGGTGTCGACGCGCTTCGCCGTCCGAGAGGCCGTCCGCGAGGCGGACTTGATCATCGGCGCCGTCCTGGTTCCCGGTGCGCGCCCCCCCGTTCTGGTGCCGCGCGAGATGCTGGGGGAGATGAACCCGGGCGCGGTCGTCGTGGACGTGGCGGTGGATCAGGGCGGCTGCGTCGAGACGATACGGCCCACCTACCATTCCAGGCCCACCTATGTCGTGGACGGCGTCATCCACTACGGCGTCGCGAATATGCCCGGCGCCGTGCCCCGGACGAGCACGATCGCGTTGTCGAACGCCATCCTTCCCTATGCCCTCGAGCTGGCGAACATGGGCCTGCGCGGGGCGGTGATGCGCAACCCGCACATCGCCGACGGCCTGAACGTGGCCAGGGGGCACATCACGCACGCGGGCGTGGCGGAGTCCCTGCGGATGAAGCACCGGAGCGCGCGGGAGGTGTTCTGAGCCGGAGGCCGCGCCGGGGGGCCGGGGGGCGTGGTTTGTGACGGAGATTATTGCTTGATGAGGTCCAGCACGAATTTCGCCTGAATTTCCAGATGTTCTATCACCAGACGCTCGGCGCCTCTCCCGTCGCCGCCCAGGATGGCGCGAAGTATTTCCTCATGCTCGCTCATGGAGCTGTCCAGGCGCCCGGGGGCGTGGAGGGTCACCACGCGGGTCTTCATGATTTGCTGCCGGAGATTCTCGATGAGTCCCTGGAGCCTGGAGTTCTCGCAAGCGTTCGTGATGTGCTGGTGGAAGTCGCGATTCGCCGCCCAGTACGAATCCACCTCGCCGCGCTCGTGGCGTCGTTTGAGTTGATGAAAGAGCTGGAGGAGCTTCTCCCTCGGCTCCCCCCTCTGGAGGCTCGGGGTGGCGAGGCGCGTGGCGAGGCCCTCCAGCACGCTGGTGATGGCGTAGATGTCCAGCACCTCGTCCTCGCTCACCTGGCTGACAAACGCCCCTTTGTGGGGGATGATGGTGATGTAGCCTTCCGCCGCGAGTTCGCGAAAGGCTTCCCGAAGCGGCGTTCTGCTCACGCCCATGGAATCGGTCAGTGCCGTCTCGATGAGCTTGTCGCCCGGCTGAAAGATGCCGTTCCGGATGGCGTCCTTTATCTGCTCTGACACCATCATGCTCAGCGACTTGGGTTTTTCTATCTGAACGCCTGGTATGCGCATGTCAGAAGTCCCCGGACCCCGCTTGCCCGGGCCCCCGAGTGCCCGACGAGGTAGAATTTCCGCCTCTCTCCCAGTCCGCCCCCGTCAAACCTTAAGGTCCCCCGTGCGCGATGAGAAGGGCTTGCGCCCTTTGGGGGGATTTCATCAGAGTCCGCCCCCGTCATCATCACACCACGCCCTCCCGGCGGAGGGCGCACCTTTGGGTTTCATCCATTCCGAGGATGGCCTCCAGCACCTCGTCCGTGTGTCCGCCGAGGGTGGGCGGGGGGGTGCGCACGGCGCCCGGGGTTGCGGAGAGCTTGATGGGCACGCCGGTCACCTTCGTGGGGCCGGCGACGGGCACGTCGAGGTCCACCACCATCTCCCTGGCGAGCACCTGCGGTTCGTTCAGCACCTGGCCGAGGGTGTTGATGGGGCCGCAGGGGATGCCCGCCCCCCGCAGGGTTTCGAGCGTCTGCGCGACCGTTTTTTCGGCGAAAAAGGGGTCGAGTATCGCCTGGAGCGCCTCGCGGTGGCGCACGCGCTCCTTGTTGATGGCGAATCTGGGGTCGGCCTTGAGGCTCCCCAGCCCCATCGCGTCGCAGAATCTCCTCCACAGGCTGTCGTTCCCCACGCCGAGGTTGAAATACCCGTCCCTGCACGAGTACGTCTCATACGGGGTGATGGAGGGATGCTTGTTCCCCCGCCTCGGCGGGGTTTTTCCGGTGGCGAAGTAGCCGTTCGCGTGGTAGGTGAGCAGAGCCACCTGCCCGTCGAGCATGCCGACGTCGACCATCTGGCCCGCCCCCGTCTTCTCCCGGTGATAGAGGGAGAGCAAGACGCCCTGGGCGGCGAGCATCCCCGCCGTGATGTCCGCGATGGATGGGCCCGCCTTGGTGGGCGGGCCGTCCGGTTCTCCCGTCATGCTCATGAGCCCGCCCTCGCCCTGGATGACGACGTCGAAGCCGGGCTCGTTCTTGCGGGGGCCGGTTTGCCCGAAGCCGGAGACCGAGGCGAATATCATCCGGGGGTTGATGCGGTGGATCTCCTCCCAGGGGAAGCCGAGTTTCTCCAGGGTGCCGGGCCGGAAATTCTCCACCATGACGTCGCTTTCGAGAATCAGGTCCCGCAAAAGCGCCTTCCCGCGCGGATGCTTGAGGTTGAGCGTGAGGCTCTTTTTGTTCCGGTTGATGGAGAGGAAGTATGTGCTCACGCCGTTCAGGAAGGGGGGGCCCCAGCCTCGCGTGTCGTCTCCGCCGTCGGGGTTTTCGATCTTGATGATTTCAGCGCCCATGTCGCCCAGCATCATGGTGCAATACGGACCCGCCAAGATGCGCGTCAGGTCGACTACCCGGATGCCTTCCAATGGTCCAGCCATGAGGGTTTCGCTCCATCAGGTTCGGATGAGGGATATCAGCACGCCGGCCGCGATGGCCGAGCCGATGACGCCGGCCACGTTGGGGCCCATGGCGTGCATGAGCAGGAAATTCCCGGGGTTCTCGTCGGCCCCCACCTTTTGAACGACGCGCGCCGCCATGGGGACCGCGCTCACGCCCGCGGCGCCGATGAGGGGGTTGATCGGCGTGCGGCTGCACGCCGCCATGATTTTGCCGAAAATCACGCCGGTGGCGGTGCCGATGCCGAAGGCGACGAATCCCAGCAGGAGTATCCCGATGGTCTCCCATTTCAGGAAGCTCTCGGCCGTCATCGAGGCGCCCACGGACACGCCGAGGAATATGGTCACCATGTTGAGCAGCGCGTCCTCGGAGGTTTTGAGGAGACGCTCGACGACGCCGCACTCGCGGAAGAGGTTTCCGAGCATGAGCATCCCGATGAGGGGGGCTGAGGATGGAAGGAGGAGTCCCGTGAGCAGCGTCGTGACGATGGGGAAAAGGATGCGAACGGATTTCTCGACCTCCTTGAGCTGCGTCATTCCGCGCCCGCGTTCCTCTTCCGTGGTGAGCGCCCGCATGATGGGAGGCTGTATCATGGGGACGAGCGCCATATAGCTGTAGGCGGCCACGGCGATGGGCCCCAGCAGGTGGGGCGCGAGTTTCGAGGCGGTGTAGATGGCCGTGGGGCCGTCCGCGCCGCCGATGATGCCGATGGCGCCGGCCTCCGGCAGGCTGAACCCCAGGAAGATGCTGCCGAGCAGCGTGGCGAAGATGCCGAACTGCGCGGCGGCGCCGAGGAGCAGCGTCCTGGGGTTGGCCAGCAGGGGGCCGAAGTCCGTCAGCGCGCCGATGCCCATGAAGATCAACGGCGGAAACACGCCGGCCTTCACCCCGAAATAGAAGTAGCGGATGAGGCCGCCGCCATCGAAAATGCCGGTTTCGGGCAGGTTGGAGAGCAGCATCCCGAATCCGATGGGCACGAGGAGCAAGGGTTCGAAGCCTTTTCGTATGGCCAGGTAGAGGAGGAGGCAGGAGATTCCGAGCATGAGGACGTCGCCCGCCGCCAGGCCGGAAAACCCGGTGACGGAGATGAAGTCGGCGACCGGGGAGGACAGGCGGCTCATGAAACGTCCATCAGCGGCTGGGACGCTTCGACCTTGTCGCCTTGTCGCACGTGCACCGCCTGAACGACGCAGTCCGAATCCGCCGCGATCACGTTTTCCATCTTCATCGCCTCGAGGACTATCAGGGTGTCTCCCGCGCGCGCCGCGTCGCCAGGTGCCGCCTCGACGGACAGGACCACCCCCGGCAGGGGGGCCAGTATCTTTCCCCCGCCCCCGCCGCGCACCGGCGGCCTGGGCGTTGCGGCGGCGGCGGGCGGGCGGACGCCGGCGGAGGCGCCCGTCTCCTCCTCTTCCACCTGCACGCGGTGCGTCCGCCCGTCTATCGTGATGAGGAGATCGTTCGAGTCAGGGTCGCGCCCGGCGCGCACCGCGTAGCGCTTTCCGTTGATGGTCAGATGAAAATCTCTCAACGCCGCCTCCGCTGGTCCGCGTCCGCCCGGGCCCCGGGGGCCGGCGAAACCGCGGGCCCCTGAGAGTTCCTCAACGCCGCACCCGCTGGCCGAGGCGGCCCAGGCGGGCGGTTCGCGCCCAGACGGAGTGCTGGCCGCGGCGCACCTGCGGAATGCGCGTCTCGGCGCCCTCCGTCTCCAGGAAGTGCCCGGCGGCGGCCGCGAGAACGATGGCGAGGTCTTCCTCCTCCGGCGGGCGCTCCGTCCGTTCCTGCGCCGCGTTCTCCTGTGGCCGCCCGGTGCCCAGGGCTCTTTCCAGGAGATGGATGACCGCCATCAGGACGAGGAGGGAGCTGAAGACGACGCCCATGCCCAGGATGGTCAGCAAAATGCCGGGTGCGAATGCATCCACCGGAAAATCCTCGCCTTACAGCGGAATGTTGCCGTGCTTTTTCCGCGGCCTGTCCTCGCGCTTGCGCGCCGTCATCTCCAGGGCGCGGATGAGCGCGCCCCGCGTGTGGCGCGGCTCGATGACGTCGTCCACGAGCCCGAGCCTGGCGGCCGCATAGGGCGTGGCGAAGCGGCTTCGGTATTCCTCTATTTTCTCCTGGCGCATCCTTTGCGGGTCTCGGGCTTCGCTGATTTCGCGCCGGAAGATGATGTTGGCGGCGCCATCGGGGCCCATCACGGCGATCTCGGCGAACGGATAGGCGAGGACGCGGTCGTATCCCAGGCCGAATCCGCTCATGGCGACGTAGGCCCCGCCGTAGCTCTTGCGGACGATGAGCGCGATTTTCGGCACGCTCGCCTCGCTGTAGGCGAAGAGCACCTTGGCGCCGTGGCGAATGACGCCTCCGTATTCCTGCTGGGTGCCGGGCAGATAGCCGGGGACGTCCACGAAGTTGATGACGGGGAGGTGGAAGGCGTCGCAGAAGCGCACGAAGCGGGCGAGCTTGTCCGAGCTGTCGATGTCCAGGACGCCGGCGAGGTGCGCGGGCTGGTTCCCCACGACGCCGACGGGCTTCCCGCCCAGGCGGGCGAATCCGACGACGATGTTCCTGGCGAAGTCCGGTTGCACCTCGAGGAAATCCCCCGCGTCGAAGACGTTGGCCACCAGGTCCCGAACGTCGTAGGCGCGCGTCGCGTCGGACGGGACGACCCCGTCCAGATCGGGGTTCTCATCGGGCGGCCACGGCGGCGCGTCGGACAGGGGAGGGTCGTCGAGGTTGTTCGAGGGCAGAAAAGAGAGCAGCTTCTTCACCATCCCGAAGCATTGGCGCTCGTCTTTGGCGAGGAAATGCGCGTTTCCGCTCGTCGCGCTGTGGACCGCGCCGCCGCCCAGCTCCTCCACGGACACGTCTTCTCCCGTGACGGCCTTGACGACGTCCGGCCCCGTGATGAACATCTTGCTCAGGCCATCGACCATGAAGACGAAATCCGTGAGGGCGGGCGAGTAGACCGCCCCGCCGGCACAAGGGCCCAGGATGACGGAAATTTGCGGGATGACGCCCGATGCGTGCGTGTTGCGCTGGAAGATGCGCGCGTAGCCGTGAAGCGCGAGGACGCCCTCCTGTATGCGCGCCCCGCCGGAGTCGAGGATGGTGACGATGGGCGCGCCGGCCTTCATGGCGAGCTCTTGTACCCGGACGATCTTCTCCGCGTGCATCTCTCCGAGGGAGCCGCCGAGGGTGCCGAAGTCCTGCGCGGCTACGAACGCGAGCTGGCCGTTCACGCGCCCGCTGCCGGTGATGACGCCATCCCCCGGCGCGCGCCTGGCGGCCATCCCGAAATCCGACGCGCGCGTTTCGACGAAAAGGTTGATCTCCGAGAAGGTGCCCGGGTCGAGCAGGAGTTGAATCCGCTCCCTGGCGGTCAATTTCCCCTGCTTGCGCTGGCGCTCTTTCGCCGCCTCCCCCCCCAGCGCGCGGGCGCTGGCGGCAAGCTCCTTCATTTCATCTATCGGGTTTTTCTGGCCCGGCTGCTGCGGCAATGGGTGTCTCCCCAAATGTATATTGCATACAATCAATTCCCGGCGCCAAAGTCAAGGATTTTCCCGAACCCGGGGGAGAAGTTTTTCTCCCCGATGAACGCGACCCGTCTCTCGTCGCTCGCCCTTCCGGTCGACGTCGGCGGGGAGGGAGGCAGGATGGGCCGCCGCGCTGCGCGCAGAGGGGAGTTACGCGGGCGGGCGGGCGCCTTGCGCGGGAGGAGGGGCAGCCACCGGCCCGGGCGCCTCAGCGCGGCGGCTCCCACCCGGGGATTCCGGCGTGGAGGAGTTGACCCGGCAGCTGGCGATTCAGAATTTTTTCCGCGCAGGCGACGGCCTCGAGCAGCCGGGGGAGGTCGACCCCGGTTTCCACCCCCATCTCGTGCAGCATGTTGATGGTGTCCTCGCTCGCGATGTTGCCGGTGGCACGAGGGGCGAAGGGGCAACCGCCCAAACCGCCGATGGACGTGTCGAACGTGTCGACACCGGCCTCCAGGCCCGCCACGAGGTTGGCCAGGCCGGCGCCTCGCGTGTTGTGGAGGTGGAGGGCGTAGCGAACGGAGGGGAAGCGGCGGCGCATGTGATGGACGAGCCGTTTTACCTCCGCCGGATTTGTCATGCCCACGGTGTCGGCGAGGGCGATTTCATCGCAGCCCATGTCCACGTATTCGCCGACCACCCATTCGACGTCCTCGTAGGAGATGCGCCCCTCATACGGGCAGCCGAACGCGGCGACGAGCCCGCCCCTGAGCTTTCGGTTCGCTCCGGCAGCCATACGGGCGACTTCGCGGGCCGCCTCGAGCATTTTCTTTCGGCTCGCCCGCATGTTTTTCTGGTTGAACGTCTCGCTGGCGGCGACGAACAGGATGACGCGGTCCACCGCGCACTCCAGGGCGCGCTCCATCCCGCGAACGTTGGGGACCAGCGCCTCATACTCCGCCTCCGGCCTGCGCTTGCAGCCGGCGAGCACCTCCCGGGCGTCTCGTAGCTGGGGGACGTGTCTGGGGCTGACGAAGCTCGTCGCCTCGATGCGGCGCACGCCGGCGTCGGTGATGGCGTCCAGAAGCCGAATCTTCTCCTCGGGCGAAACGTACCGCTTTTCGTTCTGGAGGCCGTCTCTCGTGCCCACCTCGACGATGTGTACCTGCGCGGGGAGGCGCATCCCGTTTCTTCTCCTCTCTCCTCGGCGGAAAAAAGCTTGCCCGTCGTTCTCAGTCTGGCTGCGTCCTGGCTATCTTCTCGATGCGGGCGGGGATGCCCGCCGCCCCGTGTCCGTGTGCGTCTGCCCGCGTGAAGGCGCCTCCGGAGATGGCGTGGCGCCACTCGGCGTATGGCTCCTCATCCAGGAAGTGGGCGAGTTCGTGGGCTCTGTCCACATTCTCCAGGGAGAGGGCGAGGGCGAAGCCCGCCGATTTGGCGATGAAGGACTCATAGGGGGAGCTCAGGAGGGCGATCTTGCCGGCGGCGTCAAAAACCCGCGCCGCGTTCCAGGCGTTCGTGGGACCGCCGAATTTCGAGAGCTTGATGAGCGCGACGTCGGCGGCCTCCGCATCCACGAGGCGGTGCGCGTCCTCGATGGAGAACAGGGATTCATCCACGGCGACCTGCATCCCCCGGGCGCGTATCTCCCGAAAGACGTCCAGGCATTTCTCCTCCGCGGGGAGCACCGGCTGCTCGAAATGCTCGAGCCCCGCCCGGAGCATCTTGTCCGTGAAGCGAAGCGCCTCCTCGGGCGAGAACCCCCCGTTCGCGTCCGTTCTCAGCTGGACCTGCGGGCCGAATCTCTCGCGCAGCCTCAGGATGCGATCGGCGTCCGCCTCCGCGTCGGCGCCCGATTTCACCTTGAGGGTCCGCACGCCTTGCGCGAGGAGCGCCTCCGCCTTCTGGAGGGCCTCCTCGTTCGGAAGAAGGCCGATGGCGCCGTCGAGGGCGACGGCGCTTCTCCTCTCCCCTCCGAACGCTTGCGCGAACGACGTCTTGCGGATTTTGGCGTCCAGGTCGATGGCGGCGATCTCCAGAGCGGTGCGGGCGGCGCCCATGCCGCCGAAATCCGCGACTTCATCGAGTGCGGCGCGCAGCGCGTCCGCCTCCTTTCCCCGTATCCGGGGGACGGCCTCGCGGAGTTTGGCCGCCATCGCGGCTCCGGTCTCCCGGGTGAAGTGCATCAGTGGCGCCGCCTCGCCCCAGCCCTCCGCACCATCGTCGTTCGTGAGGCGAACCACGACCCGCTCCACGATGGAGGCGCCCCCGTAGCGGTTTCTGGATTGCTGGGCGACTCGCGTCGCGGTATCCCAAACGCGCATCTCCTGAATCGGCATGAACGCCGCTCCTCCATGGGCGGAGGGGCGCGTCCCCCTCCGCATCGCCGCCCGCTGTGCCGACGGCGCGAAGTCCCCGTGCCCCCCGATCAAAAAGCGCGCCCGGGCTGCCGCTTCATTCGGGCGCGTAGGCTCGGATGTCGGGCAGGGTGCGGTAGGCCTGCCCGCAGTCCAGGCCGTATCCGACGACGAAACGGTTTTCGATCACGAACCCGACGTGATCCGCCTGTATCTCCAACTCTCTTCTGGCGGGCTTGTCCAGCAAGACGCACGTCCGGATCGAGGCGGGGTTTCTTTCCTCCAGAAGGGCGAGCGTCCTGGAGAGCGTATGTCCCGTATCGAGAATGTCGTCAATGAGCAGCACGTTCCGACCCGCGATTTCGTCGAGGTATTTCAGGTCGATTTCCGCGTGTCCCTCCCTCCGGGTGCCATTGCCGTAGCTGGCGGCCGCGAGGAAGCCGAGCGTCGTTTCGCGCCCCAGGGCGCGGGCCAGATCGACCCCGAAGAAAACGGCGCCTTTGAGTATGATGACGACGTGAACCGGCCCCGCCGGAAGGCCCGCGTTGATTTCGGCGGCAAGCGCCGGCAGGCGCCTCCGGATGTCCGCCTGGGGTATCAATATCTCTCCGGCGGGCATGGGGCCTACTCCAGCGTCGCCTTCGGCGGCACCCCGTTGGTGTCCGCGTGGTCATCCAGCATCAATATCTCGCCGGCGGGCATGGGGACTACTCCAGCGTCGCCAGCAGCAGGCGCTTCATGTCCTGCTGGTTGGCGGGAACCGGGTTGGTGTGTACCTGGTGGCTCTCCGCCGCGTCTTGCGCCATGACGTCGAGGTTTTCGTTCACGACGTCCGCCTCGCGGAGGGTGCGCGGAATGCCGATGTCGCGGTTGAGGGCGCGGATGGCCTCTATCGCCGCCTCCGCCGTCCGCGCCGCGCCGTCCCTGTTCTCGGGAGGAGCCAGCAGGGGGGCCATGCGCGCGTAGGACTCCCGCATGACGGGGAGGTTGAATTCCATGACGGGCGGCAAGAAGATGCCGTTCGCCGTGCCGTGGTGCGTCCCGTGGTAGGCGCCCAGCGGGTGCGCGAGCGAATGCACGATGCCCAGTCCCGTGTTGGTGAAGGCGCGCCCCGCGAGCATGGCGGCGAGCGAGACGGCGTCGGCCGCCTCCGGGTTCGACGGGTCATCCACATACGCCCTGCCGAAGTCGCCGATGCAGGCGATGGCCCGGAACGCCAGGGCTTCCGTCCAGGGATTGGAGTTGGGGGAGCCGACGGATTCTATCGCGTGGGTGAGGGCGTCCATCATCGCCCCCGCCGCGATGTGGGAGGGGAGTTTGGCCAGCAGGCCGGAGTCCACGATGGCGAGCTGCGCGAACAGCGAGGGGTCGGCCAGGACGGTCTTGATCTTCCGCGTCGTGTCCGTGACGATGGCACTCGAGGTTACCTCGCTGCCCGTGCCGGCCGTGGTGGGAACCGTGATGAGCGGCGGGCCGGGCTTCGTGGCCTTCCCCCGGCCATAGTAATCGCTCGGCACGCCTCCGTTCGCGGTGATGGCCAGAGTCGCCTTGGCGGTGTCCATGCTGCTCCCGCCGCCCGCGGCGATGAAGCCGTCGCACCCGTGCTGACGAAAAAAGTCGCGGGCGCTGATGATGCTGGCGTCCGTCGGGTTCGCCTCCGCCTGATCGTAGAACCGGTAATCGACCGATGCGCCCTGAAGCGCCTCCATGAGGGAATCGAGTGCTCCGCTCGAGGCGAGGCCCGCGTCCGTGACGAGCATGGGCCTGGAGAGCCCCGCATTCCTCGCCTCCTCCCCGATGTGGGCGGTCTCGCCGCGGCCGAAGCGAACGCGCGGGCCGGATGCGATTTGAAACGCTTTGATCATGGAGGTGCTCCTTCGCTACCCGATGGGAGGGGCGGGGAACTTCCGACGCACGAATTCGTAGTCTTTCTCCGTGTCGACGTCCAGAAACATATCATCATCGGGCAAGTCGAGAAAAACGAGTTTCCCGGGAGATTCCGCCTCCAGCCTCCGGATGATGCGCCTCCCCCCCTCATCCCCGCTCGTCCGCAGCAGTTCGTCCTTCAGGGCGGCGGAGAACAGGGTGGGGTTTCCGCGCCTGCCCCCGAAGCGTGGTGCCACGACCAGCGCGTCCGGCCGGGACGTGTCGTAGAGCGATATCATGTCGTCCACGATTCGGGGGGTGAGCAGCGGTTGATCCCCCAGAACGAACAGGTAGGCGTCGGCGGTTTCCGCCGCCGCGCGGAGGCCGGCGACCATGCTCGTGCTCTGCCCCTCGGCGTAACGGGGATTGTGCGCGACGCGCAGGTCGAGTCCCCGCAGGGCTTCCCGCATCATTTCCTCCGCCTGGCCCGTGACGAGGATGATCTCCGAGGCCGCGCTGTCGCACAGGGCGCGCGCCGTTTTTCGGATGACGGTCTCATCCCCCAGGGGAAGCAGGAGCTTGTTCCGCCCCATGCGCTTCGAGAGGCCGGCTGCGAGCAGTATCGCCGTGACGCGGCGCGAATCCGCCATCCTGGCGCTCTCCATGAAAGAGGAGCCCTCCCCGCCGCGCATGGTACGGAGGGGGGCTTTGCCGTGTCAATTCCGGCTCCCCCCCTTTTTCTATTCGTCGCCTCGCGCGTCCGGTCCGGATGCGTGCGCCCCCGCCGGGGCGCTCCGTTGACAAGGGTTCGGGGCAATCTTACTATCAACGGGCGTTCCAAACCCACGACATCGCGTTGCCGAAAGCCGGATGGGAGCGAAGGGATTTCACCGGCTCTCCGTGCGGATCCGGGGGGTGTGGCCCGTCGGCGGGGCGTCGGGAATGGCAGGATGGTTCACTCATCACAGCGAACAGGTCGAAGGAGAGTCGCCATGTCGTACAAGAATCATGAGATTGTGGATCTGACGCAGGAAATCTACCAAGGGCAGCCGGTGTTCGTGGGGCATCCCGAAACCTGGCGATGGACGAACATGACGCACGAGGAGAGCGCCGCCAGCGGCCGCTTCCAGAGCGAGATGAGCTATTACTCCGGCATCGTCCAGCTCTGTGAGCACGGGCCGACGCATGTGGACTCCATCAGCCATCTGGACCCCTCGCCCGACGCGCCGCACATCGACGAGATGAACTTCGATTCCTTCTACAGCCGGGGGATAGCGATTGATTTCGAGAACGTGGAGGACAACGGCTACATCAACGCGGACGACGTGAAAAGGCGGCTGGACCGCTACGGCTACGAGATACGGCCGGGCGACACCCTCCTCTACACGTACGGGCATTTCCGGCGTCACCACCCGACCCCCCTGTACACCACGGCCTACGCCGGCTGGACGCGCGACGCGGCCGAGTATGTGTATGGCGAGTGTGGCGCCATCAACGTGGGCACCGACGCCCCGAGCATGGACATGGCGACCAGCCCGGAATACCCTTGCCACCTCGTTTGCCGCGAGCTGGGCCGCACCAACACGGAGAATCTCTGCAACATCGAGGAGGTGGTGGGCAAGGAGTTCCTGTATATCGGGCTTCCGCTCAAGATTCGCGGCGGGTCGGGCTCGCCGATTCGGGCGATAGCCGTGCTCAACGCTTGATATTCTCACTCACTCGCGCGCGAGGCGAACATGAAGGCCTTGGTGAAGCGGGCGAAGGGGCCTGGCAACATGGCGCTTCTCGACGTGGAGGAGCCCTCGGCGGGCCCCGGGCAGGTGAAAATCCGGGTTGCCCACGCGGGCATCTGCGGCACGGACGTCCACATTGCCGCGGGCGATTTTTTTCACTACTTCCCCCCGGTGGTGCTGGGCCACGAGTTCTCGGGCCGCGTGGTGGAAGTCGGCCGGGGGGTCGAGGGGATTCCGCCGGGTGCGCGGGTGACGGCGGAGCCCACGAAATCGACGTGCCGCGTATGTCCGCATTGCATCTCGGGCCGCTACAACCGATGCGAGGCGCGCGACATCGCCGGGGTGGTGAGCGGCGGCGCCTTCGCCGAGTATGTGGTGACCCGGGCCGCGTCGGTTCACCTCCTGCCGGATGGCGTCAGCCTGAGGGCGGCCGCACTCTCGGAGCCTCTGGCGGTGTGCGCGCACGGCATGTGCGAGCAGTGCTGCGTGCGCGAGGGAGACCTCGTCCTCATCATGGGCCCGGGCGCCATTGGCCTGGGATGCGCCCAGGTGGCGGTCGCCCGCGGCGCCCGCGTGATGGTGGCGGGAACCGCGAAAGACGCGCACAGGCTCGCCCTTGCCCGCTCGCTTGGAGCGGAGTGGACGGTGGACGCCGAGCGGGAGGACGTCGCCGAGGCGGTTCGGGAGGCGACCGGCGGTTGGGGAGTCGATTTGGCGGTCGAGGCGGCGGGCGCCCCGGACGCGCTCGGCGTCTGTCTCGAATCGGTGAGAAAGGGGGGCGAAATCCTGCAGATAGGCCTGCCCGGCGCGCCGGTTGCCGTCGATGCGAACCAGCTGGCGTATAAGGAGGTGCGCCTGGTCGGGACGTTCGGCCAGAAGCGCTCCGCCTGGCGCCTGGCGCTCCGGTGGATGGAGGCGGGCCGGATCGACACGGAGGCCATGATCTCTGATATGTTGTCGCTCCAGGACTGGGAGGCCGGCTTCGACATCATGAGGCGAGGCGTCGGGCTGAAGGTGCTCCTGGTGCCCGTCGCGCAGGCGGGGGAGCGGCGCGGATAGCGGGACAATCCCCAGCGTTCATCCGGGAGGTAAGGAACACATGCGCATCGACCCGAAAGAGTTCAGAACCGCCCTGGGCAGGTTCGCCACCGGCGTCACCGTCGTCACCGCGAGAACGGAGACCGGGGCCCGCGGCATGACGGCGAACGCCTTTTCTTCTCTCTCCCTCGACCCCCCGCTCGTCCTGGTCTGCTACGCGAACGAGGCGTCGAGCCTGAAAGTCGTTCAGAAGGCGCGGAAGTTCGCCATCAATTTTTTGTCCGAGGAGCAGAAGAGCGCCTCGGACTGGTTCGCGGGCAAGGGCCGGGACGCGGAGGATCAGTTCGCGGATATAGCGCATGAAATCGGCGAGAACGGCTCCCCCCTGCTCACGGGGCACGTGGGCGCCTTGGAGTGCGACCTGCACGAGAAGCTTCCGGGCGGAGACCACACCATCGTCGTGGGGTGCGTGACCCGCGTGCTGTTGGAGGAGGGGGTGCGCGCTCCGCTTCTTTTTTACGGCAGCGCCTACCGGAAGATGGATATGGAAGGTACCTACGACTGAGTCTCGCGTCCATGCCGGATTGGGCGGCGATCATTTCTCGGGAGTTCCCTTGACCCCATATCGCGCGGTTGCGTTCGATCTGTTCGACACGCTCGTTGATTTCGACGTCTCTCTTTTTCCGGCCGTGGAGATTGACGGAAAAGAGGAGAAGACCACGTCCCGGGCGGCCTATGACGCGCTCTACGAGGGCGGCTTCCCGGTGCCGAACTATCCCGCCTTCCATCAGCTCTGGCTGCGGAATTCCCGGGAGGTGTGGGCGGAGCGCAACCGCGACCCCGCGCACAGGGAGATTCGCTCGATACATCGCTTCCGGCGCCTCGCGGCGCTTTTGGTGGCGATTTCCCCGAAGGACAGGGAACGGGCCGCCCAAACGGCCCTCAACGCCCATATGGCGGGCATCGCGCGTTCCGTCGTGTTTGACGCCGCTCGGCTCGACGTCTTGCGCAGGATGAAGGACGCCGGCCTGCCGATAGCGCTCGTCAGCAATTTCGACCATGCTCCCACCGCCCGGCGGATTATCGACCGGGAGGGCATCGCTCCCTATCTCGATTCCGTGCACATTTCGGAGGAGGAGGGTTTCCGAAAGCCGGCTGCGTCCCTGTTTCTGAATGCGGCCCGGGGGCTGGGCGCCGCACCGGGCGAGGTGCTCTTCGTGGGCGACACCTTTGAGGCGGACGTGGAGGGCCCGCAGGGGGTGGGGATGCCGTGCGCGTGGCTCAACAGGAAGGGAGCGCCGATTCCGGAGGGGGGCGAGGCGCCGGACTACGAGATACGGCGTCTGGAGTGCGCACTCCCGATTCTCGGGCTGTAGGCCCGGCTCGACGGCGGGAGGGGGAGGGGCTTTTTTGTCGGTTCTGGCGCTTCAGCACGTGGACGTGGAGAGGCTCTCCCTGCTCGAGGAGGTGCTCGCGCAAAAAGGCGTCCCGTCCCGATACGTCGCCCTCCACAGGGGGGAGCGCCTCCCGCGCTCTCCGGATGCGCTGGAGGGCGCCCGGGCCATCGTCGTCCTGGGCGGCCCCATGGGCGTGTATGAGGAGGAGAAACATCCCTGGCTGGGGGATGAGATTCGTTTTCTTCGCGAGGCCGTCCGCTCGGGGGTTCCCGTCTACGGCCTTTGCCTGGGCGCGCAGCTCATGGCGGCCGCGTTGGGCGCCCGCGTGTATCCGGCGGCGGAGAAAAAGGAGATCGGCTGGTTTCCGGTAGCGTTGACGCAGCAGGCGAAGGCGGACCCGCTGCTCGGGGACGAGGCGCCGTCCTTCCCCGTTTTCCAGTGGCACGGGGATACGTTCGACCTGCCGGAAGGCGCCGTGCACCTGGCGACCTCCGCGCGGTATCCCCACCAGGCGTTCCGCTGGGGAGAGTGCGCCTACGCCTTTCAGTTTCACCTCGAAGTCGGGTTCGACGACATAGCCGCATGGCTGGATGCGTTCGGGGACGATGTGAAATCTCCGCGCTCGGATGCGGAGCCGCAGGCGATATTGCGCGATGCGCCGGCATACCTGGAAGGTTTGAACCGACGCGCGCGGCGCTGGTTCGAGCGCTGGCTCGCCCTCTCCGGGCTGATCGCGCCGTCTTGAGAGTGTCCCCTTGGCGATTGTCCGCTTGATGCGCCCTGCGGAGAGGTAATACGATTTTCTCCTGATTTTGATTGCCAAGGGGGGGATCATGAAACCGGCGCTTCGGCATATCCTCATCGCCGTTCTGGTCTGTTGCGCAAACCCGACCCACGCTCAGGAAGAATTCCAAATCATCGAGCAATGGGAATGTTTTGATTTTTTCGAATACACGCGGCAATACAATCGAACCGCGCTGGTCAAACTCACGCGACGGAGACTGAGAATCACAAACTCCGATTTCTTAGATTTCGGTGAAGTCGAAAGTCTCGGGGACACGCATGGGGCGGAATTCACAGTCCAAGGAATTAATCGGCGATGGGACTTTGGACCGGACTTTGGAAGAAAAGGCTACAAATACGCATTCATCATTACGCCGAAGAAGATAGGACTATATTACGATTTCACAGATTTCACATCACAGGACCGGGTTAAACCCAGCCAATTCTTTAAATGTGAGAAGAAGTAGCGGCGCCCCGAGCCCGCGCGCGCCCGCCGCCTCCCTCGCCGCCGATACAGGTCTCGTCCACTTCCAGGCGCTCCCCTTAGCGCTTCCGCATACGCAACCTGTGACGGAGCTGCTCCCCATCCGGCCCGGATCATGTCCTTGCCGCCGGAGGCCCGCTCCTCTACTATGCGAACCTCCTGTGGGGAGCGGCGTTCGAGGATTTCGACATAAAGGAACGGTTCATGGCAGAGCTTATTCGCGGTGAGATCGTCGCCATCGGCACCGAGATGCTCCTGGGCGACCTCATCGACACCAACAGCGCCTTCATCGCCAACCAGCTCAAGTCGATAGGCGTCAACATGCATTTCAAGACCACCGTCGGCGATAACCTGGACAGAATCGCCGGCGTCATCCGGCAGGCGCACGAGCGCTCCGAGGTGGTGATCACCACGGGGGGGCTTGGCCCGACGGTGGATGATTTGACGCGAGAGGCCTGCGCCAGGGTGATGGGCGTGCCGCTGGAGTTCCGGGAGGATTTGTACGACTACATCAGCGCCTACTTTCAGCGGCGCGGCTTTCGGATGAGCGACAACAACAAGAAGCAGGCCTACATCCCCGCCGGCGCGACCCCCATCGAGAACCCCCGCGGAACGGCGCCCTGCTTCATGTGCGAGGATGAGAGGGGGGTCATCATCGTGAGCCCGGGCGTCCCGCACGAGATGCGCTACATCATCGCCGAGTGCGCGCTGCCCATCCTGCAGGAGAAATTCGCCCTGGGCGAGGTCATCCGCACCCGCACCCTGAAGACCTGCGGCCTCGGCGAATCGCGGGTTGACGAGATGATCTCGGACCTGTTCCGCGAATCGGTGAACCCGAGCATCGGCGTGCTCGCCCACCCCGGGCAGGTGGATGTGCGCATCACCGCCCGGGCCTCGGACATCGAAGAGGCGGAAACGATGATCGACGGGCTGGAGGTGAAGGTGCGCGAAATCCTGGGCTCCGCCATCTACGCCACGGGCGACGCGACGCTCGAGGAGACGCTGGCGCGCGTGCTGGGGCAGAGCGGCAAGAGCATCGCGATAGTCGAGTCGAACACCGGCGGCGCCTTGATCCAGAGGCTGAACGCCTGGCCGGATCGCGTGAAGTTCCTCAAGCGCGGCGTCGTTGGCCTTCATGCGGAAGAGTTGTCGGGCATGTTCGGGGTGGACGGGGGCGGGGAGGCCGGGAGCTTCGCGAGAGCCCTCGCCCGAGAGGTGCGCGAACAATCGGGCGCCGACATGGGACTCGCCGTCTTCGGCCCGAATCCGCCCGAGAACATCGAGCCTGAGAACTCCCGCCGGGCGCCGGCGCTGGGCCCCACGCACATGGCCCTGGACACGGGCGCGGACGTTTTCGCCTTCTCCTCGAGCTTCGGTGGCAACGAGCGGTTCGTGCAGTCGCGCGCGCCGGTCTATGCGATGGAGCTCGTGCGCCGCGCGGTGCTGGGACTCGACCCGCTCACCTGATCCAAACCCAAACCAAGAAACTCTCCGAACGGGGCGGGAAAACGTCGGATTTCGCCCTCTCCCCCACGCCCTGGGATTGGCGCGCGCCGGCTAGGCGCGCCCGTAGCGGCGGCGGCGCCTCTGGATGTCTTCGAGCTTTCTCGAGAGCTTCTCGAGCGTCCGATCCTCGATCAGGTTTCCCTCGATGTGAATGTGATAGACGTGCGTGTCGCCTCCGCTGGCGGCGCGTTCCTCCCGTATGGCGTCGCGGATGATGGGCCGCACGCCGCGCTGAAAGAAGTCGATGGATTGCGGGTGGTTCACGTTCACGATGTGCTCGGGCCCGGCTTCGCCCACGAGCCGGAGCGCGGAGCGCTTGACGAACCGCCCCGCCGCGTCGCCCTCGAAGACGGGTAGCGAGTGCAGATAGGCGGCGTACAACTCCTCGCCAAAGTAGCGGCGCACCCCCTCCAGGGGAGAGAGGCCATCGGCCTCCGCCGAGCGTCGGATGAGCTGGAAAGCGGGGCCGACCTCCTTGCGCAGGATGCCTTCCGGACTCATCGTGCCTCGGTAGACCGCCTTGGGGAACGACACGTCCTCCCGCTCGCGCGCCTCGCCCGTCCTGAGAAACCGGTCGAGGGTCCGATACAGCCCGGCCGCCTGCGAGAGATTCCCCATTTTCCTGGTGAAGGGCGTGGACTTGCTGAGGAGTCCCTTGAAGCCGATGAGGGAAAGCCCCTTCTTGATGGTGCCCCCCTTGTTGAAGAGAACGTCGGTGGCCAGGAAGGCGGCCGCCGCCGGCCCGAAGGCGGCGAGTCCCGTGGCACCCGCGAGCCCGGGGAGGGCGCCCGCGACGTTGATGCCCAGATTCGCGCCCGTCTTCAGGTTTTTGGGGCCGCTCAGGAACTGCATGGTGGAGAGAACGATTTGCAGGGTCGACGCCGCCCTCGCGGCCGCGATTCGCGCGGCCAGGGCGCCGCTGGCCTCGGCGCCCGCCTGGGTGGGGATCGCCGTCCCGCCGATCCGGTTCGCCGCCTCGATCTCGGAGACGGATTTGAACAGGCGCAAGAGCCCCTCCTCGCCGCCGATTTTCGCCAGCGGCAGCACGAGTTCCGGCCCCGCCTCGCCGATGACGCCCAGGGTCGGTTTTTTCACCAGGCCGCCTTTGGAGAAACCGAATATCTTCAGGAGCCCGGAGCCGAGGTCGCCCAGCAGCCCCGCGCCCGCGTCCTTCAGCTTGCCCACCAGCGGCTGGATGAATTGCTCGCTCGCCATCTGGGTGACGGCGTCCCGCACCATCTTGATGGCGTGGTCTTTCAGGTCGTTGAACAACTCCTTGGCGTTGTCGATTTTGCCGGCGAGGGCGTCGGAGAGAAACTGGGTGAGCGACTCCCCGCTCGCCTCGGCGAAGTCGTTCGCCGCGCTTTTGGCGATCCGGAGGACGTCGGAGGTCTCCGTGGTTTTCTTTTTGAGCTTATCGCAGGCCCTGGTGAGTTTCTCGAGTCCGGCGGTATTCGCCGCGCTTTTGCCCACGGCGTCGATCCCGGCGGCGGCTGCCCTGGATGAATGGGTGACGCCCCGGAGTTTTTCCGCTGATGTCGCGGTGGCCGCGCTCGATTTTTCCAGCGTCGCCCGGTGCGCGCGGGCCTGGTCGTCCAGCGCGTCCGTGGCGGCGCGCGCCCGGCCCGCCGCGCGCGCTCCCTCCTCGATGGCGCCTGTCGCGGCGTTCTGCGCCTCGGCCAGGACGCGGTAGTCCTTGCCCAGCAGCCGGGCCGATTTGCGCTGCCTCGTGAACGCCCTGCCGGCACCGTCCGTCTTGTCGGCGAGGTTCTCCAGGAAAGACAGCGCGAGGGACGCTCCCCCCGTCTTTCGGCCTTCTCCCCATTTCCCGAGGCTCTCCTCGTAGGCGCGCTTCGCTTTTTTGAGAGAGCCCATCGCTTTCAGGGCGTTGGAGATGTCGAGGTCGATTCTCCTGCTCAATGAGATGGTGTGGCGATGCTCCGGCATGGGCTCCCCCGTTTTCGAGTGAGATGCGCCTCCCCTCCCCGCCGCTTCCGCGCGGGGGCGGACGGGGCGCAGTGTATCGGCGGCGGGAGGGGGCCGGGGCATGGCAAATGCGAGAAGGCGCGGGGTTTGATGGTCCGAGGTCTCCTGCCAAGAGACGGGTGGACGCCGTGGGGCATGGCAAATGCGAAAAGGCGCGGGGTTGGATGGGGGCGTTCGTTCGGGGCTCCGACCGGGAGCGAAGGGGGTGGCGAGGAGGCGGGCGTGTCCGGGCGGGCGGACCCCTCACCTCCCCGAAGCGGCGCAGCGGTTCCTCCAATCGTGGAGCGCTCTTAGCGCGTATTTTCGGAAATTGACCTGCCCCCGCAGGCTCCCGACTTGAAACGCCAGGATTTCCCGGGCCGTGATGCCGGCCAGAAAGTCCTTCAGGATGGAGGGGGGCGCCACGACGCCCGCTGACCCGGTGCTTGGCAGCCAGAGCCACGTGCTCCTCACGGGCGCATGCCCGTTGAAGCGGTAGCGGACGGCGATGAATTCCTCGAAATGAAACTGGCGACTGCCCGGGTAGAGCACTATCTGGACCGGTTTCCCGGGTTCGCAGCTCATGGCCGCGTGCGGTACTTTCTTTGGCTGCCCGCTGTCGGGATCGCCATTGCATACGAGCAGGTGGCTCGTCGTGCGCGTCTCGTAGTTTATCAGGGTGGTGACGGAGCATTTTCTGTAGCGTATCGTGTCCACTTCCCTGGAGCGCAGGGGCCCGCACGCCACGACCAGGAAACATGACAGGGCGAGGACGCCGACGCGCCCCCAGGGTGCGGGCGTCTTCTCGTGCGCGCGGGGTTCGGGGTTCACAAGTATCTCCAGGCATGCGGAGGCGGCTTGTCAACGCACGCGGGAAAATTACACCATTTTTTCGCCCCTGGCAACAGAAGCGTTCCTTTTCGGGTGCGGACGCTTCCGTATGGGGGCGGATCGCCGCTCGCTTCTCAGGATGTGCCGCCCGGTCGGCCGTTCCGCGCCGCCCAGGGATTGATGAAATGCCACAGGTGGTTCGTGATGAGGCGCGGCTCGATGGCTGCGACCGCGCAGAGGACGGTCGCTGCGGCGAAGAGCACGGCGAGGAGATGGGGAATCATGGTTGACGCTCCCTTGGAAGGCGCTCGCTCAGCCTGGCGAGCGCGATTTCGGTCGCGCGCAGGCGGCGCAGGATTTGCCCGAAGGCCCGGGCGTCCTCGCGCGTTTTTTTCAGGGCGGTTTCCTTGAGCTCCCGAAACTTGAGATCGGCTATCGTCTTGGCTTCGCGAAACTGGGTCTCCACCTCCTGGAAGCGGACGCGCGCGCCCGCGTTGTTCTCCAGAAGCCAGGGGTGGCCGCGCTCGCGCATGTGGGCCGCCAGGCGCGCCTCCACGTTCACGATCTGGTTGTAGAGCGGGGTGTAGGCGGCGACGCCCAGGCCGGCGACGCTCAGGATGGCCAGAAAAATCTGAAGCCCCTTTCCGTTCGGCTCCGGTGCCATCAGCTGACGGCGTCGAAAGCGGCGGCGGCCCCGTCGATTCTGGCGTCCAGGGCCGCCACGGTCGGAGTGGCGTTCGCATCCTGGATGTCGCGCACGCCTTCGTCGTAGATTTTCAGGAGAGAGGCGAGCTTGCCGCGCAGCACCCCTCTTCGGGTCGCCCATTCATCCACCACGCTTTGGCCCGAGGCGTAGCGCGCCGGATGCGCGTCTTTCCTGTTTTTGATGAGCAAAAACGCCGGCTTCGCGAGCTTGTCGGAGTCCGCGTCCCGCTTCCAGTCGTCGATGAGGTTGGCCTTCTCCCCATACTCGGCGAGTTTGCCGCCCAGAGCACTCGCCGGCACGCCCACGACGCGCGCCTTGGCGCTGTTGAGCAGCAGGTGGAGCTTCTCCTTGCCCCGGTCTCTGTGAATCTGGGCGACGCCGTCGGGGGCGTGCGCGTCGTGGGCGGCGATGATGGCCTCGCGCTCCGCTTCGCTGGTCTCGTCCGCCAGGCGGATGACCCAGGCGTCCGTCCCGGTCCCCCCGGATTTCCGGGCGGGCGCCTTCCGCCTCGCCGGGTCCCGGCCGCCAGGCGGCGTCGGGCGTCATGTTCGCCCGCAGGCTGTGCGCACTGCCCAGGTAGAGATGCGCGAGCCCCATCGCTTCCAGCTCGCCGCGAAAATGCGGGCCGACGCCCTTGGTCGCTTCGATTTCCATGTTGGTCTCCTAAATCAGGATGATGCTCTGGAAGAGATAGTCCCCGACGCTCAGGGTGGCCGTGCGCTTCACGCGAAAGACGAGTGTGGAGTGCGCCCTGGCGAACGCGCCCGAGTAGATTTGCGTTTTCGCCATCCCGAAACTATCCTTCTCATTGCTTGACGACCCGATGATCTCGGTTTCCGGATACGCTTGCCCCGTCCCGTTGAACAGCCGAAGGCCCATGTCGAGGCCCACCAGCCCCGGGGTTTGCGTCGAGCTCACCCATCCGTTCCCGCTCGCTTTCTGGTGCACGACGTCGTGGCCCGGCCACATCAATATCTCCTGCGTGTTGATGGAGGCCCAGGTCGTGGACCTGGTCGTGGCGATCTGGCCGGTGGATTCGGCGGCGTATACCGCCTTGTTCCAGAAGCTTCGGACGAGCACGTTGTTTGCGAGGGAGAAGCGCGACGCGCTGTTCGTTCTGGCGATGCCGACGAGGGTGCGGCTCTTATCGCCCGTCTTGTGGGCCAGGCCGGTGGCGGGGTCGAACGCCCAGGATGCCGCCGCCTGGAATTCGAGCCTGCGCACCGGCCCATCGTCGCGGACGAAGACGGAATAGGAGGTGTTTGCCGCGAGGCCCTCGTTCGTTATCGTGATGCCCGCCCAGGGCAAATCCTCATAATAGACGTCGCCCGACGCCCCGTCGATGAAGGGCACATGGCGCCCCGCGGTGGGGTTTGCGACGGCGGGACAATAGGCGGAGCGGAGCGTCGGCCGGAATGCCAGGGTGGTCTCGTTCACGTAGTCGAGCCTGCCCGCGCACTCGACGGGTTGCCTGTGGGCCCTGATTTTTCCGTCCTGGAACAAGGCGGCGAGAGCGAGGCGGTCGATGACACGGGCTTTCGTCGGATGGCCGCCGCCGACGGCCTCTTCTGTGTAGCGGGCGGACAGGTCGGCGCCGATGGACATCGTGTTCTCCCCTATGCGTAGGCGGTGGCGTCGCGCTCCGCGCCCAAAAGCCAACCGCCTTTCAGTGTGTGCGCACCCGCGAGGCCAGACGCGGACGTCAAGAAAAATCCGGTGTCCCGAATCTTGAGTTCCATCCTTTGCTCGTCGAGGTCGCAGCGCACCTCCACCACCTCCCCGATTTGATTGACGAGGGGTTCGAGCTTCTCCGAGCGCATCCACGGCGCGCTGAACGCCACGTAGTCGTCGGGTTCGACCTCGATCGCCCGGAGGGTGACGTCCTCGATGGTGAGCATCCGCGTGGGCTGGTGGTAGCGCTCCACGATGCGGGACTGCACCCTGGCGACCACGCTCTCTCGCCGCACCCACTCGAGCGGAAGCGGGCTTTGCGGGGGTCTGCGGACGCCGTAGAGCCTTTGGGAGGATGCGTTTTTGGTGGCCTCCCCGTCGTCGTGCCGCATGTGCCGCCCGCCGAGGTAGTCCCGCGCATAAAGCGTCGGCACCTGGTTGATGACGGTGTCGCGCGCGAGGTGCGCCTCGACGCGCGATTCGTGGAAGCGGGGCAGAACCTTCTGGGGAAGAATGGCGAAGGACTCCTCTCCGGCGATGCGAATCCCCAGGCGGCCGAACGGGTCGATTTCATAGCGGCCGAGAAAATCGCCCAGTAGCGCCGTGAGCACGTCGGCGGGCGCGCTGTCCTCCATGAGTATGCCGGCTCCCCGATAGCCCAGCGCGTCCGCGCGGGCGGCTGCGCGCGCGAGGGACTGCATGTCGATGTCCCGCTCGCTGAACCCCCAGACGCTGGTCATCAGATCCTCGACGATGCCGGCGGGGTTTTCGATGAGTGTGCCCGCCGCGTCCTTCTTGCCCTTGCACACGGCGGTCACGCGCCCGTTTGGCGGAACGGAGAAGGCGGCGGTCGCGATGACGCCCTTGCCCTGGTAGTTCGAGGCGAGGTCCAGCGCGTAGTCGCCCTCCGCGATGCGGCCGTCATCGTCGAACAGGCGGACGTCGCCCGCTATCTCGTGTCCGGCGACGCAATAGACGCCGGCGCCGGCGGCGTCTATTTTCGGGGGCGCATAGACTCCCGCCCGCGCGCGGGGCGGGCTGGTTACGTCTCCATAGACGATGGGGAGGCTTTCGTCCTCGAATTCGGGGGTGCTGTATCGCGAGGCGCGCGCCATCGGAAAGGAATCCGAGAGTCGGTCTTTCGTCAGGTCGGCCATCTAGCTTCCCTCGCATTCTATCGTGACGAGGTCGATGCGCTCGATGACCCGGCGTACCGTGAAGCTCGCCAGCGAGAGGACGTCGGATATGGTTTGTCCAGAAAACCCCACCCGGACGTCCATCCTCCCGCCCACGATCGGCTCCGTGGCGAGGATGCGGCTCATGCGCGCGTGGCCGTCCGCGTCGGGGGCGTTGTGGATGGATATCGTGAGGCCGGACAATTCCTTCTCCCGAAAGGCTTCGAGAGCGGAGAGCCCCTGAAACGCGCCGAGGGAGAAGCGGCCGCCATCCTTCACCCAATCGTGAACGCCCAGGAGGGTCTCCGCGCCCTCGCCGAGGAGGAGGGAGCCATCCAGGAGCCGGACGCCGTCGAGGAAATAGATTTGCCCCCCTTGCCCTACCAGGGAGTCGGGGGGCCGCTTCCCGCAAAACACGCGCTTCCCGCTGGCGGTGGACAGGTGATAGAGGACGAACGCGGTTTTGCCTTCATGCCTGGCGATGTCCGCGATGGCCTTGTCCGTGGCGCGTCTCATGAGAGTCTCTCCTTGAACTCCAGCTCGAAGGAGAAGTCGTTCGGCCCCTGCTGGCGCGGCAGAAAGCCGCCCATGAGGTCGGCGAGCATGACCGAGGCGGGATCGTCCACGTCCAGATGGACGAAAAGGGGCTTGGCGCGCCTCGCTTCCACGTCCTTCACCGCCTGGTACATGGCGAGAAACCGGCCGCGCTGCTCGTCGGAGACGTGTTGATAGGGGAGGGGTGGCCGTGCGGCCCCGGTTCAGGAGCACCGGGCGTTCCGCCCTGCTCTCCGTCGCGCGGAACTCCTCAAAAGATTCCTCTCCCACCACGTTGTTGAACCAGAAATGGTCGGCGGGTTCAAAATAACCGCCCAGATAGATTTCCGACGCTTCCAGGTAGCCGTCCGGGTTGGCGGCGCCGCCTTCCAAGAGAAGGCGCCAGTGCCGATGCGAGCGGGGCGTGGCGGCGAGGTAGTGGACGAGGGTGGCGCTCCGCCAGGCGACCTCCTCCTCGAGTGCGGGCGCACCCCAGTGCGCCGAGGCGTTCGCCTGAATCCGGAGTCTTGTCCCCGGCGCGAAGTTGTGCTGGTGGACGATGAGGACGTCGGGCGATTTCGCAGCGCCGAAATCCACGCCAAGTGCCCAGGCGTCCTCGGGCGGCGAGGCGCTCCGCACCCCGGAGCCGGGGTCGAGGTCGTAGATTCTTCCGGGCGAGCGGAAGCGGTTCGCCGTCGCCTGCCAGCGATCCCCCAGGGCGAACGCCGGCGGATGCGCCCCGTTGACGAAGCGAACCTTCACGTCCGAATCCAGGGCGGCGTCCGTCGGGGCGGTGGGCACGTTCCAGGCCTCCCAGCCGCCCTTGGGGGTCGACGTCTTCCGCCATTTGAAGCGGGCGTCCCCCACGTCGCCCGGGGTGTCGATTTCCACGGCATAGACTTCCTGCCCGTCTCCGGAGTAGGCGCCCGAGAAGATCATCGACCCGCCCCCGTTGGCGACGCGGGGCACGCCCGCGCCGACGAATCCGCTTTCCGCGGAAGTGGCGGAGATGGCCGCCGCGTCACCAATGAGATTCTGATACATGAAGCGATGCCCCATTTCCCCCTCCCGGATGGCGCGCCCGTGCTGGGAGGACGCGGATGCTCCCGTCGGCCCCGGCCGCCGCTCCGCCTCGCGGGAGAGGGGGCCGGGGTCCTGGAATATAAGGAAACGAGGCGGGGCGCTCGTCTCGCAAATGCGGGGAGATGCGCGGGCTGCGCGTCAACGAAAACGGCGCGTGGGGCGTTCGTTGGAAAAATCCCTGACTCCTGCTAGAATCATCCCGCAAGTAGGGCGTCCGCATCGGGTTTCCGGTGTGGGACGCGCGTTTTTCCGAAAAGCATCCGCCTCCGCCTGGAAAAGGGGTTTTGTTGGATGGCCTGGAGGGGAGCAAGGCCCGTCACGCAATTTCCTCCCAAACCGAAAGCCGGGGGCAATTCCGCGAGGATATGGGTTGTCGGCGCGTTGCTGGCACTCGCGGTCGGCGCGTTCCTCATGGGGCGCTCCCCCGTGGATTCGCCTCCCGCTGCGCCTGAAAAATCCGCGGCGCGGCCGGCCGTCCGCGAGGATGTGGCCGCACGCGAGAAAGCGGCGCGCGTCGAGGAGATGGCCCGCCTGCCTGCAGACCCGGGGCGCGGGGAATCGAAGGACGATGCGCCGGGGCGCTCCCCAGGCGGCGGCCCGCCGAAAGGCGACCCCCTCACCGTGCGCGCGGGCAAGTTCTCGCGAACGGATACCGTCATCGGCGTGCTGCTCGCGCATGGCTTGCGCTACTCCGAGATTCAGAGAATTCTGGCGACCCGTAAAGGGGGGCGCGTTTTTTCGCGCGTTCGGGCGGGCCGGCGATATGCGGTGAAAAAAAGAGGGGAAGAGTTTCACGAATTCATTCTGCACCTCAACGGCGAGCGCAGGCTCCGGGTCTCGCGAACGCCGAGCGGCGGGCTGAAGGCGGAGGAGGAGCCGATTCCCTATGTGGTGGATGTGGCCCGCATCCAGTCCCGCATCGATCACTCCCTGCATCGGGCGATCTCCGACGGCGGAGGCGCGCCCGTCCTCGCGGGCAGGCTGGGCGACATTTTTGCGTACGTCGTGGATTTTCACAAAGATTTGCAAAGCGGGGACGAGTTGAAAATGTTGGTGGAGCGCAGGTATCTCGGCGATGAGTTCGTCGGCTACGGAAAGATTCTGGCGGCCGAGCTCACCGTGCGGGGCATGCGCCACGCCGCAGTGTATTTTGACCACAAAGGGGGCAGGTACTATAACTTCCGGGGCGAATCCCTGAAGCGCGCCTTCTTGCGCTCTCCGCTACGCTATACGCGCGTCAGCTCGCGTTTCGCCAGGCGGCGCCTGCATCCCGTGCTCAAGCGCTACCGCCCCCACCTCGGCGTGGATTACGCCGCTCCCCGGGGCACGCCCGTCCATGCGGTGGCCGACGGCGTCGTCACCTGGGCGGGCCGCAAGGGCCCCGCCGGCAAGATGGTCAAGCTGCGCCATGGCGGGGGCTACCGAACCGCCTATCTCCACCTGTATCGATATGCGCGCGGGATTCGCAAGGGGCGAAAGGTTGTCCAGGGACAGCTGATCGGCTACGTGGGCTCCACCGGGCTGTCCACCGGGCCGCATCTCGACTACCGGATCACCCGCCGGGGACGATACCTCGACCCCCTGAAGGCGAAACTTCCCAAGGGGATGCCGCTTCCCCGCGCGCTCCGTCCGGCGTTCCAGAGGGTTTTGGACGAGCGGCGCGCGATGCTGGACAGCCTGTCCCCGCCGAAGGAGTCCGCCTCCTCCCCCGGCGGGGCCCGCCGCCCGTTGTCCGGTGCCGCGCAGGGGCGAGAATCGCAGTCTTCGTGAGCGGAAAACGAAACCAGGGAGAGCGCGCCCATGTTGATTCCCTTCGAGGGGGTCCTGCCCAAAGTTCATGAAACGGCCTGGCTGGCGGAGACCGCCGTCGTCATCGGCGACGTGGAGATCGGCGAGGAGAGCAGCGTTTGGTACAACTGCGTTTTGCGCGGGGATCACATGCCCATCCGCGTGGGCAGGCGCACCAACATACAGGACGGGTCGATCCTCCACATCGAGGGCGGAAAATACGACTGCGTTCTGGGCGATGACGTTTCGGTGGGGCATATGGCCATCGTGCACGGGTGCCGGGTCGGAGACGGCGCGCTCATCGCGATGGGCGCCATCGTGCTGAACAACGTCCAGGTGGGGGCGGGTGCCGTCGTCGGTGCGGGCGCCGTCGTCCCCGAGAACAAGGTGATCGAGCCGGGAACCCTTTGGCTGGGAACGCCCGCGAAATATGTGCGCGACCTCACGGACGGGGAAAGGGAGCGCTTCCAGAACACGGCCGTCTCCTATATGAGGAACAAGGAGCGCTTCCGAAATTCATGACGAGACCCCGAATCCGCCCGGCCCATGCCTGAGGAGACCCGCGGCGACCCTTCCGCTCCGCTGGCCGCGGTGGTGGACTTGGGCACGAACTCCGCCCGCTTGGCGCTTGCCACGCTCGATGCGGCGGGGCGGCTGGCACCGCGCGGCCGCTGGCGCGAACTCATACGCCTGGGCGAGGGAGTGCATGAGACGGGGCTGCTCTCCGAGGGTGCGATGGAGAGAGGGCTCGCCTGTCTTTCGCGGTTCTCGGAAATCATTCGGGCGCACCGCGTCCGTCTCGTCGACGCCGTCGCGACGAGTGCGCTGCGTGAGGCGAAAAACGCGGACGCGTTTATCGCGCGCACCGCGCGACTGGGCATCGCGATGCGCGTCATTTCGGCGGAAGAGGAGGCGCGGCTGGCGCTGGCGGGCGTTTTCGCCGGCCAGGAGGCGACCGCGCCTGAGCGCGCCTTCGTGTTCGACGTTGGCGGGGGGAGTCTGGAGCTCATCTTCGCCGCCGGCGGCGGAATGCGGCGGATGGCGAGTCTTCCCGCCGGCGTGGTCTATCTGACGGATCGCTACCTGAGGCGGATGCCCACGGCGGACGCGCGGGTGCACGCTTGCGCGGAGGCGGTGGACGCGATGCTGGCGGGCGTGGATTGCGGCGATGCGGAATTGGCGGAACTCCCCTTCGTCGGGTGCGGCGGCGTGGTGGCGCTGGCGTGGTTTCTGACGGGGGGCGCGCCGCCCGGCGGCGGGGTGAACGGCCTCTCGCTGCCGGCCCGCCTCTTTGAGGAATGGGTCGGGCGATTCGCGCGGATGCCCCATGCGGAAAGGCGCGGGCTGCCCGGCTTCGAGGCGGGACGCGAGGACGTGGCGCTCGCCGGCCTGATCGTCGTGCGCGCGATATTGCGCTGGGGGCGCAAGAGGGAGTTCGGGGTGTCCACCGGCGGCGTTCGGGAGGGGCGGCTTCTGGAGTTGCTGCGGGGGGTCGCGTGACCCGCGCGCATTCCATGGAATATGGGGCGGCGTCCCGAATCCGCTCCCTGTCTTTTGTTGTTTGACACGATCTGGCCGCCCCCATATATTCTTTCGTTTGGACTCGCTTCGCCTCGGGTGCGCATGGGACGGGACGTGCGCATGTGTCCGGCGATGCGCCGCTTCCGGGGAAACGACAGATGGGAAAAGCCCTGGAATTTCCGCTCTCCCGAATTCCGGATGACGGGCTGGACGTCCATCTGGACTTGACGATGGATGATTTGTCGGGGGCGGGGGAAACCTGGTACAGGGCTTGCGGGCTGGAGCTGGCGGGGAGGCTCGAGAAAACCGGCGCCGGCGAGGTGCGCTTCGAGGGTTGGCTGAGCGGCCGGCTCCTGCTCGAATGCGCCCTGGGGCTGGCGGAGTTTCCTCTCCCGTTCCGCGAGCCCCTGAGCGTTTACTTTTCTCGTCCACCTCAGGATTCCGGTGCGGCGGGAGAAGTCGAGCTGGACGAAAGGGCGCTCGAGTTCGCCTGCATCGAAAACGAGATGGTGGACCTCACGGCGCCCGTTCGCGATCAAATCGGACTGGCGATTCCCATCCAGCCGAGGTGTCCGGAAAAGTGTCTGGGCGAGGCGCCCGAGACCTGCCGGAAGCTCGACGAGGGGAAGCCCGTCGGCGCGGGGGCGGAGGCGGACCCGAGGTGGGCGCCGCTCCAGGACTGGAAGCCCGGAGGCTCCGCGCGGGAGGGCTCTTGAGGTTTGTGGAGCGGGGGGTGGAGGATGCGTCTGAAATTTGTGGTAGTATGGCGGCGATTCATTCTGGAGAATGAGGCGCCGGAGGCGTGAGCCGGGGCGTGGGGAAATAGAAAAGGTCGTTTTGGACGCATCATCCGGAAAGGAGCGCGGCACCCGTGGGACTTCCCAAACGACGGCACTCGCAGACGCGAGGCCGCAAAAGAAGAACGCACTACAAAGCGGCGAAACCATCGATTGCGGTTTGCTCGAACTGTGGCAATCCGGTGCTGCCCCACCGGGTATGCGGCGTCTGCGGATACTACAAGGGGCAAAAGGTAATGGACGTAAAAGAGTAGGGCTGCCGCCGGAAAAAAGTTATGAAAATAGCGATAGATGCGATGGGTGGAGACAACGCGCCCGCCGCTGTTGTGGAGGGGGCGGTGGAAGCCTGCCGGGAGGAGGGCATCGAATCCATCCTGGTGGGCGCCCCGGAGCAAATCGAAGCGGAACTCGCGCGCTTGGGGGCGCTCGGCGAGCCTCTGGAGATTCGCGAGGCGACCCAGGTCATCGAGATGGGCGAGTCGCCCACCAAGTCGGTCAAATCCAAGCCCGACTCATCCATGCGCGTCGCCCTCCAGCTGGTCAAGAGCGGGGAGGTGCAGGCGGTGTTCAGCGCCGGCGACACCGGGGGCGCCTTCGCCACGGGTCTGGCGGTGCTGCAGCGGATGCAAGGGGTCCAGCGGCCCGCCATCGCCGCCCTGATTCCCACCCTCAAGGGGTTTTCCGTGATGCTGGACGTGGGGGCGAACCTGACCCCCCGGGCCCAGCACCTCTTCCAGTTTGGCGTCATGGGCTCCGTATATACGGAGGAGGTGCTCCGCAAGCCCGCCCCCACCGTGGGCTTGCTGAACGTGGGGGGCGAGGATTCCAAGGGAACGGACGTGCTCAAGGCGGTTCACGAGATTTTTGTGAAAAGCGATTTGAACTTCGTGGGCAACGTGGAGGGCAGCACCATCTTCCAGGGCGGCACGGACGTGATCGTGTGCGACGGGTTCGCCGGCAACGTCGCCCTGAAGGTGAGCGAGAGCCTCAGCGAAATGCTCACGACGCTGCTCAAGGAGCAAATCGTCCATTCGCTCCGCAGCAAGATCGGGTATATGTTTTTGCAGAACGGGCTGAAGTCCATGCGCCAGAGAACGGATTATTCCGAATACGGGGCGGCGCCGTTGCTGGGCCTGGGTGGAATTTGTACAATCGGGCACGGACGGAGCAACGCGAAGGCGGTGAAAAACGCCATCCGCACGACGGCGAACATCGTCCGGGTGGAGTTGAACGCCAAGATGCAAAAAGAGATTGACAGGCACATTTCCATCCAGCGCAGCGCCGACGTCGGCTGGAGGCTGTGGAACCAGATACGCACGGGTATTTTCCACGAGGGGGTAACGGAGGAGGAAGAGGAGAAGAAGCCCTCTTGATATCCGGGCCGGTTTTCGCATACTATCCGACTCGGTAGCACCCCCGCCCGCATAGGGAATCGCATTGTGGCCCACTCCGTCATCCTGGGGACAGGTTCCTACGTCCCGGAAAGAGTTCTCTCGAACGCCGATCTGGAAAAGATGGTCGACACGAGCGACCAGTGGATTCGCGAGCGGACGGGAATCCGTGAGCGGCGCCTTGCGAAGCCCGAGGAGGCGACCTCCCACCTGTCGGTTCACGCCTCGCGCCAGGCGCTGGAGGCCGCGGGCGTGGACGCCGAGGACATCGACCTCATCATCATGACCACCATCACGCCGGACACCATGTGCCCGGCCGCCGCCTGCTGGCTCCAGTCCCATATCGGGGCGAGCCGGGCCGCGGCGTTTGATTTGAACGCGGCGTGCTCGGGCTTCGTCTACGGCCTCCAGGCGGCGGACGCCTACATTCGCGCAGGGGTGATGAAAAGGGTGCTCCTGGTTTCCGCCGACGTGATGACGCGGGTGACGAACTGGGAGGACAGGGGCACTTGCGTCCTCTGGGGCGACGGGGCGGGCGCCGTCGTGGTGGGAGCGTCGGAAAACGGGCGCAGGGGCGTCATGGATTCCAAGATTTACAGCGACGGGAAGGAGGGGGAGCTCATCCTGGTTCCCGGCTCCGGTTCGCGGTTCGCCCCCATGACGCCGGGCGATGTGCAGAACAAGGAGCACTTGCTGCAGATGAAGGGCCAGGAAACGTTCAAGACGGCCGTGCGCAACTTCGCGAACGTGTGCAATGAAACGCTGGAGCGCAGCGGCCTCTGCCTGGACGACGTGGACGTGTTCATTCCGCACCAGGCGAATCTGCGCATCATCGAAGCCGTGGCGAAACGCCTGAAATTGTCCATGGACAAGGTGGTCGTCACCATTAACAAATATGGCAATATGTCCGCGGCCACCATCCCGGTCGCTCTGGATGAAGCGGTGAGGGAAGGGAAAATCCGAAGCGGGGATAACGTGCTCATGGCCGCTTTCGGCGGAGGCCTCACCTGGGGTGCGGCCTTGGTCGAATGGAAGTGATGACAGGTATGTCCGGTATGATTCCGCTTTTTCTCCCGCCCTCGTTTTGTCCGCCAGACCCATAGATTACGATTTTGCCGTCCATGTCCATAGCGTAAGGGTTGGAAGATGGGTGCGAAGATTGCGTTTTTGTTTCCGGGCCAGGGTTCGCAGTACGTCGGCATGGGGAAGGAATTCTACGAGGCGTTTCCCCTCGCGCGGGAAGCCTATCAGCAGGCGAGCGACATTCTGGGGTGGGACCTCGCCAAGCTCAGCTTCGAGGGCCCCAGGTCGGAGCTGACGCTCACCTGCAACACCCAGCCCGCGATTCTGGTTCACAGCTATGTCGCCTGCGCGCTGCTCTGCGAGCGCGGCTTCCGGCCCGCCCTCGCCCTGGGGCACAGCCTGGGCGAGTATTCCGCCTTGCTGGCGGCCGGGGCCATTGATTTTCGGACCTCCATCGAGCTGGTGAAGAAAAGGGGCCAGTTCATGCATGAGGCCGTGCCCGAGCGGGGCGGCGCCATGGCGGCGCTGCTCGGCATAGGAAGAGAGGCGGCCGAGGCCATCTGCGGGGAAACCGAAGGCGTGGTGGAAGTTGCAAATTACAATGCCCCCGGCCAATATGTTCTCTCGGGAGAGAGGAGGGCGGTGGAATCCGCCGCGCGCCTGGCGAAGGACAGGGGCGCGCGCAAGGTGGTCATGCTTCCGGTGGGAGCGCCCTTTCATTGCTCTTTGCTGCGCGAGGCGGCGAAGCGCATGGGCGAGGTGCTCGACGAGGCGGATATCTCCGAGCCCGCGATTCCCGTCTACGCCAACGTGACGGCGCGGCCCGTGCGGAAGGGCGGAGAGGTGAAGGAGCTGCTCAAGCGGCAGATTCGCTCTTCGGTGCGCTGGGAGGACGCCGTGTGCGCGGCGGGCGAGGAGAATCCCGACGTTGCGGTCGAGCTGGGTCCCGGAAAAGTCCTCTCCGGATTGAACAAGCGGATATTGAGGCGCGTGCCGGTGCACAATGTGGAAGATGCGCGGAGTCTCGAAAAAACGGCTTTGGCCCTGGGTGAGTTCGCCTGAATTTCATGTCCGTGTATGATGGCCGCCGAAAGGCGGACATCGCCCGGACGTGCCAGGGAGCGGGGTGGATGGCGTTCGGGATGAACGCCCGGGTGCGGCGCAAGGAGCGTTGCATCCAGGCTGTTGGCGAGGGGACGACTCGATACCGATTTGAGAGAAGGATTTTCGGAGGAAGCGGCGTGACGGATACAGAAAAAATCAAGGAACAGATCAGGGAGATCATCGTGGAGCAGTTGAGCGTGGAGCCTGGCAAGGTGGTGCCCGAGGCTTCGTTCACCGATGATCTGGGAGCGGACTCGCTGGATACCGTAGAGCTGGTGATGGCTTTTGAGGAGAAATTCGGCCTGGAGATACCGGATGAGGAAGCGGAGAAAATCTCCAGGGTGCAGGATGCGTACGACTATATCGGCAAGGTATCCGGAGATTGACGAGGCCGCACCTGGCCTAACAAACCGAAGAGGTGGCATGGACAGTCAGGAATTATCAGCGAAGTCGGACGTTCGCGTCGTCGTCACGGGCGTCGGGTTGCTTACCCCGCTGGGCTTGTCGGTGGACGAAAACTGGGAGGCCTTGATGCAGGGCCGCTCGGGCATCGGCAAGGTGTCCCGCTTTGCCTCGAATCGCCTGACGTCGATGATCAGCGGCGAGGTCCGGGGCTTTGCGCCCGAGAACTACATCAGCCGCAAAGAACTCAAGAAGATGGATACGTTTATCCAGTACGTCATCGCGGCCGCGCAGATGGCCTTCGACGATGCGGGCCTGGACGCCCCGGACAAGGATGCGGCCCCGAGGTATGGCGCCATCATCGGCGTGGGCCTGGGCGGCCTGCCCGCCATCGAGTCGAACATCCACATCCTGGAGAACAGGGGCCCGATACGCATCAGCCCCTTCTTCATCCCGATGCTGCTGGCGAACCTGGCCGCCGGCCAGGTGTCGATGCGCTGGGGGCTGAAGGGGCCGAACACCTGCACCGTGACGGCCTGCGCGTCCGGCAATCACGCCATCGGGGACGCGATGAAGTGCATCCAGCGCGGCGTGGCCGACGTTATCGTGGCAGGCGGCGGCGAGTCCTGCATCACGGAGTTGGCCATGGCCGGGTTCTGCGCCATGCGCGCGCTCAGCACCCGGAACGACGATCCCGAGCGGGCGAGTCGCCCCTTTGACGCCGACAGGGACGGGTTCGTGATGGCGGAGGGGGCGGGCATCATGATCCTGGAGCGTTACGAGCACGCCGTGGCGCGCGGGGCAAATATTTACGCCGAGCTCGTCGGCTACGGGCTGACCTCCGACGCCCACCACATCACCTCCCCGGACCCGAGCGGCGACGGGGCGGCCCGCTGCATGGAAATGGCGCTGGACGACGCGGGGCTCGCGCCCGGGGCCGTGGATTACATCAACGCGCATGGCACCTCCACGGGCGCGGGAGACAAGCTCGAAACGACGGCCATCAAAAGAACGTTTGGCGAACACGCCTATGCGCTCAACGTCAGCTCCACGAAATCGATGACCGGGCATCTTCTGGGTGCGGCGGGAGGCGTGGAATCGGTGTTCACCATATTGTCGCTGAAAAACCAGCGCATCCCTCCCACCATCAACCTGGATACCCCGGACCCGGAATGCGATCTTGACTACGTACCCAATTCGGCCCGGAAAGCGGACATCGGCTTTGCCCTCACAAACTCGTTCGGGTTCGGCGGAACCAACGCCTCGCTCCTCTTCCGAAGGGCGGAAAGCGACGCTGCCTGATACGCCCGGCAAGGACGGCGCCGCCGGCGGGAGAACGGAAAAGCCTCCCGCCTTCGGCGCGCAGCGCCTCACGCTCGATGAAGTCGAATCCCGGATCGGCTATTCGTTTTCGCGCAAGGAGCTCCTCGTTCAGGCGCTCACGCACCGCTCGTTCTCCCAGGAAAGCTCGCCTCCCGCCGCAGCCAACCAACGCCTGGAGTTTTTGGGCGACGCCGTCCTGCAGCTCATCGTGACGGAGAGGCTTTGGAGGGATTTTCCGGCGGATGACGAGGGCGTGCTGACCCACCTGCGCTCCGAGCGGGTGAATGGCCGATCTCTGGCGAGCGTTTTCCGGCGCCACGGGTTCGGGGAGTTTCTGCGCCTGGGCAAGGGCGAGGAGAAGACGGGCGGACGACGCAAGGCGTCCATCGAGGCGGGCGCCCTCGAGGCGCTCGTCGGCGCCATATATCTCGACGCCGGCTATGACCGCTGCGCACAATGGGCGGAATCATGGCTCTGGACGCCGGGCCTTCGGGAGGAGGAGTCCCTCTCGCAGGATTTCAAAAGCCGCCTGCAGCGCCTGGCGCAGAAAAAGGGGAACAAGTTGCCCGGCTATCGCCTGGTCCGGGAGAGCGGCCCCGAGCACGAAAAGGAGTTCGAGGTCGAGGTTCGTCTCGCTCGCAGGGTATGGGGAAACGGGCGGGGAGCGACGAAGAAGGAGGCCGAGCAGGCGGCCGCGCGGGAGGCGGTTCACAGGCTCGGGGAAGCCTAGCGCGCCGTGGGGGCGGCCCCTTCGCTTTGCGGACGCCGCGAAATTCTGGCAACTTGTTGATTCCTGCCGCCCTTGCGGCGCTTCGCGCCGCCCCCCGCGAGGATCAGGCACGTCCGCCCGGTGAGGTGTTGAATTTGCGATTCCAGCGCTTGGAGATGCAGGGGTTCAAATCCTTCGTCGAGAAGACCGTGATTGAAATCGGCGAGGGCCTTACCGCCGTCGTCGGGCCCAACGGTTGCGGCAAGAGCAACGTGTGCGACGCCGTGCGCTGGGTGCTGGGCGAGCAGGCGCCCAGGAACATGCGCTCGAAGAAGATGGAGGACGTGATCTTCAACGGGAGTGCCGAGCGCAAGCAGCTCGGCATGGCGGAAGTCTCGATCAGCGTCGCCGACCTCCGGGGCGTGGTGACGTCGCCCGCGTTCAAGGATTTCGACGAAGTGGCGGTCACCCGCCGGTTGTATCGTTCCGGGGAAAGTGAATATCTCATCAACCGCAACCCTTGCCGGCTGAAGGACATCGTCGACTTGTTTCTCGACACCGGCGTCTCTCTCGACACCTTCTCCATCGTGGAGCAGGGCAAGATCGAGAGTCTCGTCAACGCGCGGCCCCTGGACAGGCGGCTTCTGATTGAAGAGGCCGCCGGCATCATGAAGTACAAGAGCAGGCGCAACGAGGCGTTGCGGAAGCTGGACCTCGCGCAGGCGAACCTGCTTCGCGTGGCCGACGTCATGCGCGAGAAAGAAGCGCGCCTGCGCTCCTTGCGCCGCCAGGCGAGAAAGGCGACGTTTCACAAGGAATACCGAACCGAGGTCGCCGAACTCTCCGCAAGCCTCCTGATGCTCGACTACCTTCGGCTGGTGGATGCGCTCGCGCCCGTGGAAAAGGCGCATGAGCGCGTCAAGGAGGAAGAACAGGCGGTTGCGGCGCAAATATCCTCCCTGGAAGCGGAGCGGGAAAAGGGGCGTATTTTGCTGGCCGAGCGCTCGGAGGCGCTGGCCGAAGCCCGCCGCCGGGCGGTGGAGGTGGAGGGCGCCCTCCAGCGCCTGGAGAATCAGGTCGAGATGTTCGGCAGCCGCCTCGTGGAACTCGACGCGGAGGAGGGGCGCCGCGCGGATGAAATCCGGACCCTGGACGCGGAAACCGCGGCACTGGAGAGGGAGAGGACGGCGCTTTCCTCCACGCTGGAGACGCTTGCGGCCCAAGCGGACCTGGCGCGGCGCGGGCATGACGCCGGCGCTGCCGAGCTGGCCGCCGCCCGGGAGGAGGTGCGCGCACTGGGGAGCGCGCTCGGCGAGGTCAGGCGGGCGGGCGCGAAGGAGGGGGAGCGCCTGAGCGCGGCGCGCCAGCGGGTCGTCTCCATCGAATCCAGGCTGGAGGGACTGGCCGAGTCCGCAGAGAAGATGGCCGGCGACGCAGGGGGGCTTGAGGGACAGCTGGAGGCGGCCGAGGCCCGCGTGCGTGATGCGAGGGGCCGGGTGGAATCGCTGGTTGCGGCGGAAGGCCAGGCGAGGGGGGCGCTTGAGCGGGCCGGCTCCGAATGCGCGGAGGCGTCCGGAGCGTTGCGCCGCCACGAGAAGTCCGTGGCCGAGACGAAAGAATCCTTGATGGAGGTGCGGTCCGCCCTCTCGGCCCTGGAGGGCATCCTCGCCTCCGGTGCGACCGGAGCTGCGGACCCCGAGGCGTTTCGGGCTTGCGGCGCGCGGGTGCTGGCGTCCTTGTCCGACCTCATCCGCGTGGACGCGAAGCTCGAAAAAGCCATCGAAGCGGCCCTCGGCGAAGCGTTGCTGGGCGTGGTGGTCCAAACGCCGGGCGATGCGGTGGAGGCGATTCGCGCGCTGGTGGCCTCGGGCACCGGGCGGGGGGTGGCGCTGCCGATGGAGACGAGCGTGCGACCAGCCACCGTCGCCCCCATGGGAGGGGGCGTTCTGGGGGCGGCGGCGGATTTCGTCCGCTGCGACGCGGACTATCGCCATCTGATGGCGTCCCTGCTCGAAAACGTGGTGGTGACCGAAGACGTCGACGCCGCGCAAGCGGCGTGGTGCAACGGGCCGCAGGGCGTCTGTTGCGTGACTTTGGAGGGGGAGATCATTCGGGCGAACGGCGCGGCGGAAGGCGGCCTGGCGCGCAACGAGGGATTTCTGGAGCGCTCGAGAAGGCGCGAGGAGATGCGCCGAGAGGTCGAAAGACTCGAAGCGCAGCTCCTGGAGTTGACGTCGACCTCCCGGAGGCTGGGCGATGAACTCGAGCGGGCGGAGCGGGAGCGGCACCGTGCGGTGCAGGCGAACCAGCGCGCCGAGGTCATGCGCGTGGAGGCGGAGGGCGCCCTCCGCCTGGCGGAGGACAAGCGCGAGGAGCTGAAAAGGCGGCTGGCCGCGCTCGCCTCCGCGCGGCGGCGGACGCACGGGGAGCGGATGCGCCTCGTGGATGAGGAGCGGGCGGCGCGGGACGAAAGCCTGCGCGCGGAGGAGGCGGTTCGGGAGCTCTCCTCCCGCACAGAGCAGATGGAAGAGAAGGCGCGCGCCGCCGGCCGGCGGCATTCCGAGGCGGAGGCGCGCCTTACGGACAGAAAGGTCGCCCTGACGGATCTCAACGGACGGGTCGCCGGCGGCCGGGCGGAGGCGGAGCGGCTTGCGGATGGAATATCCCGGAGTGCGGCCCGCAGAATGCGCAGGGAGAGGGAGCAGCGCGAATCGGGGGAGAAAAGGGGGCGGTTTCAGGAAACCCTCGCGCAAAGCAAGGAGGAAATCGCCGCCCTCCGGGATGCGAAGGCCGGTGCTGCGGCCGAGGGCGCCGCCCGTCATGGCGCCCTGGTGGAGGCGCAGTCGCGCGACGAGGAGCTGGGCGATCTGATTCGCGAGGCGCGGGGGCGGGCGTCCGCCCTGCAGAACGACGCGCGCGCGGCGGCCGAGCGGCGGACGACCCTTCGCGTCCGCCGGGAAGCCATGCTGGAATCCGCCGAGGCGGAATACCGGATCCGTCTCGAGGAGACGGCCGGGAGCCGGCGGGAGGAACTCCCCCGCTACCAGGAGATGCGCAATCGCCTGGAGATGCTGAACCAGAGGCTTTCCCGCATGGGGGAGGTGAACCCCCTGGCCGCGCAGGAGTATGACGAGATCAACCAGGAATACGCATTCTTGCGGGAGCAGCAGCAGGACCTGGAGAATTCCATCGCCGACCTGCACACGACGGTCGGCAAGCTGAACAGGACGACGAAGGCCCGCTTCCTGGCCGCACTCAATGAGGTGGGCAACGCCTTCGCCGACATTTTCGGGCGCCTGTTCGAGGGGGGCGAGGCGCGCATGTACCTGCTCGATCCGGACGACCCCCTCGAGTCGGGCGTCGACATTGAGGTGCGGCCGCCGGGCAAGCGTCCCTCCAACATCATGCTCCTCTCCGCCGGGGAGAAGGCGCTCACCGCGCTTTCCCTGCTCTTCGCGGTGTTCAGCGTTCGGCCGAGTCCGTTCTGCATCCTGGATGAGGTGGACGCCACCCTGGATGACGCCAACGTCGCGCGCTTCCGGGAGGTGATTGCGGAGCTCGAGGGTCGGAGCCAGTTCATCATCATCACCCACAACAAGAAGACCATGTCATACGCGAATCAGCTCTACGGCGTGACGCAACGGGAAAAGGGCGTTTCAGAAATCGTTTCCGTCCAGCTGAATCGCGAAGGCGCGGCGAAGGTGAACGGCGCGGGGCGGGCGGTGGCTGAATCGCCGGCCTAGCGGCGTCGCCCGCGTTCTCGGGTGAAGCGTTCTCCCGGAACGTGGCGCGCGGGGAGTCGGGCCCGGTTTTGTCATGGCGCGCGCGGGAGGGAACATCCTTGTCCCCTGGTTTTTGGAAAAAAGAAGATGCGCGGGAGGCTGCCGGCGGCAAGGGCTGGTTCGGCAGGTTGCGCGCAGGCCTCGCCCGGACGCGAGGCGGCTTCCTCGCCCGGGCGGGCGGCCTGCTGGCGGGACGCCTCGACGCGGAGGCACTCGATGCGTTGGAGGAGGCGCTCTATATGGCGGACCTGGGCCCCCTCGTCGTCGAGAGGCTGATGGAAAGGCTGAAAGCGGGGGAGGGCGCCGGGGAGGACCCGAAGGCGCGCGTCAGGGAGATCATGCGTTCTTTCCTGGCGCACCCCGCGCGCCCCCCTGCGTTCACGCCCCGGGAGCCGCCCGCGGGCGCGCCCAGGGTCGCGTTCCTGGTGGGGGTCAACGGCGTGGGGAAGACGACGACGGCGGGGAAGCTCGCGTCGCGGTTCTCGACGCAGAAGCACAAGGTCATGCTCGCGGCGGCGGATACGTTTCGCGCAGCGGCCGGCGAGCAGCTGGCGGTATGGGCGGAGCGCAGCGGGTGCGAAATCGTCCGCCACCAGGAGGGGGCGGACTCCTCCGCCGTGGTCTATGACGCCGCGCAGGCGGCGAAGGCGCGCGGCGTCGACCTCCTGCTCGTGGATACGGCGGGGCGCCTGCATACGAAGAAGAATCTCATGGAGGAGCTGAAAAAGCTCCGTCGCGTGGCGGGGCGCCTGATCGGCGCGGCCCCCCCATGACGTGCTCCTCGTCCTGGACGCCACGACGGGACAAAACGCGCTCTCCCAGGTGCGGGAGTTCGGCCCGGCCCTCGGCGTGACGGGCCTTGTCCTCACCAAGCTCGACGGGACGGCCAAGGGCGGGGTGGTGCTGGGCGCCACGTATGAGAGCGGCATACCGGTGCGGTATGTCGGCGTGGGCGAATCGGTGGAAGACCTGCTGGATTTTGACGCCGACGCCTTCGTCGAGGCGATTTTCAGCGGGCAGCGCTCGGAGGGGTAGGGGGCGGGCCTCAACCGCCGTTGAGAATCCCCGGCAGGCTTGATTTCGGGGGGCAGGGCTCGGAGGGCTCCGTCCCCTCCCGGAACGCCTCCCATATCGGCTTCCCCTCGCACCACGCCGAGGGCAGGTGGCCGGAGCGCGAATCCACCTTCATCAGGGTGACGCCCGGCGGCGGCGCGGGGCGGCGAACGCCCGGCTTCTTGCCCCGGAGCCATCCCTTCATCACGTCGATCCAGATGGGCAGGGCCGCGACCCCGCCCGAGGCCCGATAGCCCATGTGCTTGTTGTCGTCGCGTCCGACCCAGACGCCCACGACGAGATCCTCCGAGAAGCCGATGAACCAGGCGTCCCTGTACTCGTTCGTCGTGCCCGTTTTTCCGGCCAGAAACGCGCCGATCCGCGCGGCCTTTTTCCCGGTGCCGTTCGTGACCACGCCGCGCAGTAGCATCTGGAGCTGATACGCCGTTTCGGGCGCGATGGCGAGGTGCGTCGTGGGGACGCTTTCCTCGAGTATCCGGTTGCTCCCGTCGGTGATTTTGGCGATCTCGTAGGGTCGCGCGTAGATGCCCTGGGCGGCGAACGGGATGTAGGAGGCCGTGAACTGGTAGGGCGTCACCTCAAGCGAGCCGAGCGCCAGGGAGAGGTAGGGGTGCATCTCCGAGCGAATGCCGATCCTGCGCGAGAAGGCGATGGCCTTTTGCGGGCCCAGCTGGTCCAGCAATTTGATGGTGGCCAGGTTCAGCGACCCCTCGATGGCCCTCCGCATGGTGACGGGCCCATAGAATTTGTTGGTGTAATTCCTGGGCTTCCAGTCCCTGGGCGTGCCGGGCATCCGGCGGACGAAGGGGGTGTCCATGAGAATGTCGACAGGCGTGTAGCCCTGGGACAGCGCCGTCCCCATGATGATGGGCTTGAAGGCCGAGCCGGGCTGGCGGTGCGCCTGGGTCGCGCGGTTGAAGGGGAAGCGGCGGAAGTTCGTGCCGCCCACCATGGCGCGGAGCGCGCCGGTCTTGGGGTCGAACGCGACGATGGCGCCCTGGACGGTTTCCTGCCACTCCAGGGACAGTTTCCTGAGCGCGCGGTCCGCCCCGGTCACGCGCCCGAGGAGGAGGTCTCCCGCCCGGAGCCTTTGCGGGGCGATGTGTTTGGGGAGCCGCATCTCGGCCTCGTAGTCTCCGATCATCCCGTTCACCAGGTTGTCCTTGATGTCGAGGACGTGAAACTGGAACCCGTCCCCCAGGCGGGGCGGCCTCCGGATTTTCGCTCCCGGGCTTCGGAACTCGCGCCTTTCGTTGATTCTTCTCACGCCGTCGAGGAGCGCCTGGTGGGCGACTTTCTGCAAGCCGATGTCAACCGTCGTCTGAATCTGCAGGCCGCTCCTGTAAAGTGCCGGCCCGAACCTGCGGCCGAGGCCGATGCGCGCCTTTTCGATGAAATAGGCGGCCTCGGGGACGAGGTTCGCCGCGCGGGGAGCGAGCTGGAGCGGTTCCTTGCGGGCGTTTTGCTCTTGTGCCGCCGTGATGAAGCCGGCTATCCGCATGCGCCGGAGCACCAGGTTGCGTCGCCGCAGCCCTTTTTCCGGGCGGATTCTCGGATTGAACCGGGTGGGCGCCTTGGGCAATCCGGCGATCATGGCGGATTCCGCCAGGGTGAGTTGGGCGACCGTTTTTCCGAAATAGATTTGAGCGGCCGCCTGGACTCCATGCGCCCCGCTGCCGAGATATATCTGGTTCAGGTAGAATTCGAGAATCTCGTCTTTGGTGAAGCGCTGCTCCATCTCCAGAGCGAGAAGCGCTTCGCGGATTTTTCGCCGGAGCGTCCTCTCCGGCGTCAGGAAGAGCACCTTCGCCAGCTGCTGGGTGATGGTGCTTCCTCCCTGGACGAACTGGCCCGCGCGCAGGTTTTTGGTGAACGCCCGCAAGATGTCGGGATAGCTGACGCCCGGGTGGTTGTAGAAGCGGCTGTCTTCTATCGCGAGAAACGCCTGGCGCAGCGTGACGGGGATTCGGCTCAGGGGGATGGGTTTTCTTCTCTCCTGGTACCATTCCGCAAGCAGCTCGCCCCCGCGGGCGTAGACGCGCGTGATGGTGTTGGGCCTGTAGTTTTGCAGGCGCTCGAGTTCGGGAAAATCATACAGATAGCTGATGCCCGCCCCGATGCCCGCTCCGCACGTGACGGCGAGAATGCCCAGGGCGAGGAGAATGATTTTTCCGGGTCGGGAGCGGGGCAGCAACGGGACGTCCTCTTTGGGGGGAGTGCGACGCTTCGGGGGGCCGCTCCCCGTTTGGCGAAGACCCCCCGCATTATAGGATTCGGGCGCTCGTTTTCGCAATGCCCGAAAAAGGGGGCTTGCGCGTTGACAAGCGCGGCGAGGCCAACATAAATGGGGGGAGGAAGAAACGGCGTTTCGCATCCCATCGCCCGCCGCACGGAGGGGAGGGGGGATAGGTTGTTGGAGCAATCGCGCGTTCTGGTGCTCAACCAGACGTATGAGCCGATCCACATTTGCAACGCCCGCCGTGCGATTCGGATGATGCTCCTGGGCAAGGCGGACACCATAGAGACGAACGGCCTGGTCATCCGCAGCGAGACGCTGGAGTTTCGCCTCCCCTCCGTCATACGCCTGCGAACGTATGTCTATGTTCCGCGCAGGCACCAGGTGCCGTTCAGCAAGAAGAACGTGATGCGCCGAGACGAGCACACCTGCCAATACTGCGGGGCGCAGGGCGGGTATTTGACGGTCGATCATGTCCGGCCGCGTTCCCGGGGCGGCCGCTCCACATGGGAGAACGTGGTTTGCAGCTGCCGGAAGTGCAATGCGAAAAAAGGGGATCGCACGCCCGATGAGGCGGGCCTGCGCATGCGGAGGCGGCCCCAAAAGCCCGGATGGCTCCTGTCGCATCACCTGAACCATCGGCTTTCCCGAACCGTTCAGCATGTATGGGACAAATACCTGCACCCCGCCCGACTCGCTGGACGGTGAGGTTTCGGGGCAGGGGGGTGTATCCGCCGCCCCGCATCCCACGGGCTTTTCACCGCGCGTTTCGCGATCTGTCGGGGTGGAGGTTGATCGTCATTCATGGGCACCTTTGAGCTCCATGCGAAATTCTCGCCCACGGGCGATCAGCCCGAAGCGATAGACGCCATCGTCCGGCAGTTCGAGGAGGGCCAGGAGCATCAGGTTCTCCTGGGCGTCACCGGCTCCGGGAAGACGTTCACGGTGGCGAACGTCATCGAGAGAATGGGGAAGCCCGCGCTCGTCATCGCCCACAACAAGACGCTGGCCGCGCAGCTCTACAACGAGTTCAAGGGGTTTTTTCCGAACAACGCGGTGGAGTATTTCGTCAGCTATTACGATTACTATCAGCCGGAAGCCTACGTGCCCACCACGGATACGTTCATCGAGAAAGACGCCTCCATCAACGACGAGCTGGACCGCCTGCGCCACGCGGCCACGCGCTCGGCGCTCATGCGGGAGGACGTCATCGTGGTGGCGAGCGTGAGCTCCATCTACGGGCTGGGATCGCCGGCGGATTATTTTGACCTGCACGTCGATATTTCCGTCGGCATGGAGATGGACCGCGAGGCGCTGCTCACGCAGCTGATACGGATCCAGTATCGCCGCGCGGAGGCGAACCTGCGCCGCGCCTCTTTTCGCGCGCGCGGAGACGTCGTCGAAATTCTGCCCGCCCACGAGGAGGAGCAGGCGATTCGCGTAGAGTTCTTCGGGGAGGAGATCGACAGCATCGCCGAAATCGATCCGCTGCGGGGCGTCGTCCTGCGGAGGCTCCGCCGGGTGGAGATTTACCCCAACAGCCATTACATCACGCCCGAGGAGAGGCTCTCGAGCGCCATCGAGGGCATCCAGAAGGAGTTGTGGGAACAGGTGGCGGAGCTGAACGCGCTCGACAAGTCGCATGAGGCGCAGCGCCTGCGGCAGAGAACCTTGCAGGACGTCGAGATGCTCCGGGAAGTGGGCTACTGCCACGGGGTGGAGAACTACAGCCTGCACCTCGACGGGCGTTTGACGGGTGAGCCGCCCGCGACCCTGTTTTCGTATTTCCCGCGCGATCACCTGGTGGTGATAGACGAGAGTCACCAGAGCATCCCCCAGTTGCGGGGGATGTATCGCGGAGATCGCTCGCGGAAGGAAAACCTGGTGGCGTATGGCTTCCGGCTGCCGTCGGCCCTGGACAACCGCCCGCTGCGATTCGAGGAGTTCGAGGCGAACCTGCGGAACGTGATCTACGTTTCGGCGACCCCCGGCCCCTTTGAGCTGGAAAAAAGCGAGGGGGTCGTCGTGGAGCAGCTGCTGCGGCCCACCGGCCTGGTGGACCCCCCGGTGGAGGTTCGCTCCGTGCAGGGGCAGGTGGATGACTTGCTGGCCGAGGTGCGCGAGGTGGCGGCGGCGGGAAACCGGGCGCTTGTCACCACCCTGACGAAAAGGTTCGCGGAGGATTTGACGGAATACTATGAGGACTTGGGGGTCCGGGTTCGGTATATGCACAGCGACATCGACGCCCTCGAGCGGGTGCGGATCATTCGCGACCTGCGCTCGGGGGCCTTTGACGTGCTCATCGGGATCAACCTGCTGCGCGAGGGACTGGATTTGCCCGAAGTCGCCCTGGTGGCCATATTCGACGCGGACAAGGAGGGGTTTTTGCGCTCGGACACTTCCCTGATCCAGACTTCGGGCCGGGCGGCGCGGCACGTGGACGGCCGCGTCATCATGTATGCGGACCGCATCACCGACAGCATGCGCCGCGCCCTGGACGAGATGGAGAGGAGGAGGATGGCGCAAATCGCCCACAACGAGGCGAACGGAATCGTCCCCCGCTCCATCAGCCGCGGCATGGACGCGCTCTTGGAAGCGTCCGGCGAGGGGGGGGAGGACGATGGCTTCGGGCGGGACGACGCGGATTTGCCCGATCTCTCCGAGGTGGATGCGTCGGCACTGGACGCCCTTCGCGCCCGAATGCGCGAGGCGGCCCAGAAACTCGAATTCGAGAGAGCCGCCGGGATTCGCGACAAGATTCTCGCCATCGAGCGCAGGCGAATCGGCCTCGAAACCCCCGAGGTGGCGGGATGAGCGCCTCCGCGCTTTCCGCCGGCCTGGTCTCCGTGGAGGAGGACCGCTCGTTTTTGAAATCCCTGCCGGAGAAGCCGGGCATATACATCTTTCGGAACCGGGCGGGAGACGTCCTTTACGTCGGCAAGGCGCTGCGCCTCCGGAGCAGGGTGCGCAGCTATTTCGCCAAAAGAACCGGGCGGGGCCCCTGGATTCAGAAGATGGTGGAGGAGCTGTCCACGGTTGAGCACGTCGTGACGGCCAACGAGGTCGAGGCGCTCATCCTCGAGAGCAATTACGTGAAAAGGCACCAGCCCCGCCACAACGTCCTGCTGCGCGACGACAAGCATTTTCCCTATCTCAAGTTCAGCACGGGCGAGGACTACCCGCGCCTGAGCGTCGTCCGCCGTCCCGCCGGAGGCGGCGATTCCTACCTGGGGCCCTTCCCGTCTGCGGGCAGCCTCAGACGCACCATCCGCTTTTTGCAGAAGACGTTTCACATTCGCCCCTGCACGGGCGGGGTCGAGGACAAGACGGCGAAGCGGTGCATCTATTTTCAGATGGGCCAGTGCCTGGGGCCATGCGACGGGCACCAGAGCCGGGAAGCGTACCGCGGCGGCGTGAACGACGCGCTGGACTTTCTCAAGGGGAAAAACCGGGAGCTGGTGCGAAGGCTCAGGCGGCAGATGCAAGAGCACTCCCAGGAGTTGCAGTACGAGGCCGCCGCGCGGGTGCGGGATCAGGTGCGGGGGATCGAGCACGTCTCCGAGCGGCAGACCATGCTGTCCGTGAAGGGGAGCGACCAGGACGTGCTCGGCTGTCATCGCGCTGGGGAGAAGGCGACGTTTCGCCTGTTTTTCATTCGCGGGGGCAGGCTGCTGGGGGATCAGGGATTTCGCGCGGCCGCCCGCGAGGGCGTTCCCGACGGAGAGGTTGTCTCCGCGTTCGTGAAGCAGTATTACAGCACCAAGACGTTTTTTCCGGACGAGGTGCTTTTGCCCTGCGCCGTGGACGACGTCTCGCTCATCGCGCAATGGCTGTCGGAGAAGCGGGGGAGGAAGGTGTCCGTCTTCCACCCCCGCCGGGGGGACAAGCGCCGGCTCGTCGAGATGGCGAGCGAGAACGCCTCGCACGTCCAGGAGCAGGAGAACGCCCTGGTCAGAAAGGAGCAGCAAACGCTCGAGGAGATTCGGCGGGCGTTGGGGCTGGAGGAGCTGCCGGTGCGGATGGAGGCGTTTGACGTGTCGAATCTGCAGGGAAGCCACATCGTCGGCGCGAGCGTCCTGTTCCAGGAGGGGCGCCCGCTGAAGGACGGCTACCGCCGCTACAAGGTTCGTGGCGCGGGAGAGTTTCCCGATGATTACGCGGCCATGCGCGAGATCGTTTTCCGGCGCCTGGAGCGTCTGGTGAACGAGGGGGGCGAGATGCCCGATCTGCTGTTGATCGACGGAGGAAAGGGGCACCTCTCCTCGGCGGTCTCGGCGCTCGAGGAGCTCGGCGTCGCGGACGTGGCGGTCTGCGCGATCTCCAAGGGCAGGAGTCTGGAGAACCCCGAGGCGCAGGACGTCGTCTTCCTGCCCGGGCGGGAAGACCCCGTTCGGCTGAAGGAGGGGAGCACCCCGAAGCTCATGCTGCAGAAGATTCGCGACGAGGTGCACCGGTTTGTCCTGACGTTTCATCGAACGCGCCGCAGGCGCGCCGGGCTGAGGAGCGGCCTGGACGACGTGCCTGGCTTGGGACCCAAGCGCCGGCGCGCGCTTCTGCGAACTTTCGGGAGCCTGCGGGGCGTGCTGGAGGCGAGCGACGCCAGGCTCCTGGAGGTGGAGGGCATCACGCCGAGGATCGTGGACGCCCTGCGGGAGAAACTCGGCGGCGCGGGCGCGCTTGCCGGGCGGACCGGGGAAAGCGCTTCCCGAACGAGCGGGTCTTGAAAACGAGGGGGGTGGGGTATTCCATATTCTCGGGCCTCCTGCTGGCGTCGCTGTTTCCGCCGTTCGGATTTGAAATCCTGGCCTGGGTGGCGCTCGTTCCCCTGTTGTGGGCACTGGAGGGCAAGAAGGCGCACGAAGCGTTTGCGCTGGGACTGGTGGCCGGGCTGGTCTCTTTCGGGATCATCGTCTGGTGGGTGAAGATTTCCATGACCACGTATGGCGGCCTGCCCACGCCGCTCGCATGGCTGATCACCTTTGCCCTCGCGGCCTATCTGGCGTTGTATCCGGCGCTGTTCGCGTTTTTTCTCGCGCGGATGCGGGCGGGCGGCTCCATCCTCGCCCTTCTCGTTGCGGCGCCTCTCTGGGTCTCTCTGGAGTTGTTGCGCGCCTACGCCCTGTCCGGCTTCCCGTGGGCCTTGCTGGGGTATAGCCAGTATCGCTCGCTGCTCGTCATCCAGGTCGCCGATCTGCTGGGCGTGTATGGCGTTTCGTTTTTCATCGTGTTCGTCAACGCGGCGATCTGGCATTTTTTTCGCTTCCCCCAGAAAGCGCCCTACGCCGTGGCCGCCGGCGTTGCGCTCGCGACGGCGCTCGTCCTGGGCTATGGCCACATGCGCTTGCGGGAGGTGCCCGCCGAAGCGCGGAGCGCGGGGCGCCCGGTGGGCATCGTCCAGGGCAACGTGGACCAGTCCGTGAAATGGTCTCCCCGGTGGCAGAGTGCCATCGTCGAGAAGATGGGAAGGTTGACGAGGGACCTCCGGGGGCGCTTCCCGAAACAGGGGTTGTCCGCTCCCCCCCTCCTCGTCTGGCCGGAGGCGGCGGCCCCTTTTGTCTATGAGGGGCAGGCGGACGCGAGAAGGCGCGTCCGCCGCCTCGCGCGCGAGGCGAATTCCTATCTGCTGTTTGGAACTCTCGGGGAGAGGGGCGCGAAAGAGGCCCCGGCGATGACGAATTCGGCCTATCTCCTCGGCCCGGGCGGCGAGGAGATAGGCCGCTACGACAAGATGCACCTGCTGCCCTTTGGCGAATATGTTCCGCTCGAGGGCTTGTTGTTTTTCGTGAAAAAACTGGTGCCGGTGATCGGGACGTTCCAGGCGGGGGACGTGCCGAGGACGTTTGACGTCCCCGGAGGGAAGTTTGGCGTCCTGATCTGTTTCGAGGCGATTTTCCCCCGCGTGGCGCGGCGGATGGCGGACGCGCAGTTTTTCGTCAACATCACGAACGATGCGTGGTTCGGAGAGACGGCGGCCTCCGAGCAGCACCTGTCCATGGTGGCGTTCCGGGCGGTGGAGTTCCGCGTGCCCATCGTTCGCGCGGCCAATACGGGGATCAGCGCGGTGATCGCGCCCACCGGCGCGATTCGCAAGCGCAGCCCCCTTTATCAGGAATGGACGCATCCCGACGCCGTCTCGCCGAAAAGGGGCACTCCCACCGCCTATGTGCGGATGGGCGATATGTTCGCGTATCTGTGCGCCCTCGTTTTCGGGGCGGCGTTTTTACTGTTCGGCTCGGGGCGCGACGATCGAGTATGGTATGATGGGTGAAGCTGCGCCGGTGCGCGCCGCGCGAGAGAGTCATGGACGCCGCCCTGGAGGATGGGAGATAGCGATGGAAGAAGTGTGCAGGGAATGTGAGCAACTAGAGGCGCGCCTCCTCGAACTGCGGGGGCGGCTTTGACCTGGATCGACTGGAGGCGGAGTGCGCCCGGCTGGACAAGCGCGCCGCCGAGGAGGATTTCTGGAGCGACCCCGAGGCCGCGCAAAAGACGCTGCGGCAGCGTTCTTCTTTTCAGAAAACGATCCGGCACTGGCAAGGCCTGAACGACAGACTCCAAGAGCAGAAGGAGCTTCTCCAGCTCCTCCGGATGGAGGAGACGCCTGAATCGGAACTGCTGGGCGATATAGAGGGCGCCCTCTCCGTTCTCGTGGGGGAGACCGAGCGCCTGGAGTTTCAGCTGATCATGGATTCCGAGGAGGACAGGGCGAACGCCATCCTCAGCGTGAACGCCGGAGCGGGCGGCGTCGAAAGCCAGGATTGGGCCGAGATGCTCTTTCGCATGTACGTGAGATGGGCGGAGGAGAGGGGGTATGGCGCGCGGCTCGTCTCCATACTCGGAGGCGAGGAGGCGGGCGTGAAGAACGTCACCCTGATCGTTCAGGGGGATTACGCTTACGGGTATCTTCGGGCGGAGGTCGGTGTGCACCGCCTGATACGGATTTCGCCCTTTGACGCCAGCTCGAAGAGGCACACTTCGTTCGCTTCCGTGGACGTCGTCCCGGAGGTGTCGGATGACGTGGAAATCGAGATTGACGAGAATGATCTGAGAATCGACGTGTTCCGCAGTTCCGGTGCGGGCGGCCAGCATGTGAACACCACGGATTCGGCGGTGCGGATCACCCACCTGCCGACGAACATCGTCGTCTCCTGCCAAAACGAGAGAAGCCAGCACAAGAACCGCGCCACGGCCATGAAGCTGCTGCGCGGCCAGTTGTACGAGCGGGAGAAGCGCAAGCGCGACGAGGCGAAAGAAGCGCAGCACGCCCTGAAGAAGACGATAGGGTTCGGGAGCCAGATACGCTCCTACATATTGCATCCCTACCGGATGGTGAAGGATCATCGAACCGACGTGGAGTGCTCGGACGTCAACGCCGTGCTGGACGGGAACATCGACGGGTTCATCGACGCCTACCTTCTCTCCCTGATAGAGACGCGGGCCAACGCGCGCGGATGAGCGTCGGGGAGGGGGACGGATGGAGCGCGAACGGGCGGAGAAGCAACGACATCTACCGGATGACGAGAGAGGGCAGGGGATGAAAGACCCCGCGGCGGGTGAAGCGGCGCCATCGGCGGATGCGCGCGATGACGAGAATGTCCTGACCCGGCGGCGAAGGAAAAAGCTCGAGGGCATTCGCGCCTCGGGGGGCAACCCCTTCGTGAACCGGTTTTCGACGACGCACCAGATTGGCGCCATCGTGCGGGAGTTTCGGGAGGTGCCGGCGGATGGCTTCGATGAGGCGAGAGAAGGGAATTTTTCGGTGGCCGGAAGAATCATCGCCCGGCGGGTGCAGGGGAAAGTCGCCTTCGTTGACCTGCGGGACGGGACGGGGCGCATCCAGCTCTTCATCCGGATGAACGAGGTGGGCGCGGAGGCGTTTCAGTTCGTCAAGGAGCTGGACATCGGCGATATCGTGGGCGCGGAGGGCGGCGTCTTCCGGACGCGGATGGGGGAGCTCTCCGTCTGGGTGCGCGGGTTGTGCCTGTTGACGAAGAGCCTGCGTCCGCTGCCCGAAAAATGGCACGGCCTGCAAAACGTGGAGGCGCGCTACCGGCAGCGCTACGTGGACCTGATAGCGAACCCCGACGCCGCCGAGGTGTTTCGCACGCGCACGCGGATGATCCGGGCGATGCGCCGCTTTCTGGACGAGCGGAACTTTCTCGAGGTCGAGACCCCGATGATGCAGGCCATCGCCGGCGGGGCGGCGGCCAGGCCGTTCGCCACCTACCACAACGCGCTGGAGATGCCCCTGTATCTGCGCGTGGCGCCCGAATTGTATCTCAAGCGCCTGGTGGTCGGCGGGATGGATCGCGTCTACGAGATCAACCGCAATTTCCGGAACGAGGGCATATCCACGCAGCACAACCCGGAGTTCACGATGCTCGAGTTCTATATGGCGTATGCGGACTATAACGACCTGATGCGCCTGACGGAGGAGATGGTGGCCTCCCTCGCACAGGACATTCTGGGCGGGGACGCGCTGCGGTACGGGGAGGAGGAAATCTCGTTTCGGCCCCCCCTGGGCGCGACACAAATGGCGCGATTCCATCGTGTCGCTCGGCGGTGCGCCCGGCCGGTGCGCTGGAAGACGCGGAGAAGGCCCGCCGTTTTGCGATGGAGGTCGCCGGGCCGAAGGGATACCCCTTGCCGGACGACATGAGCCATGCGCGCATCCTGGAGTATCTGTTCGAGGAACTCGTGGAGCCCAGGCTCCGGCAGCCCACCTTCATCCATGATTTTCCCAAGTCCCTCTCGCCGCTGGCCAAGAGCCGGGAGGATGACCCCGACACGGTGGAGCGATTCGAGCTCATCGTCGCCGGTCGCGAGATCGCCAACGCCTATACGGAATTGAACGATCCCGACGATCAGCGCGCGCGCTTCGAGCAGCAGGAGGCGGCGCGCGAGGCCGGCGATGAGGAAGCCCACGAGATCGACTGGGATTACCTCACGGCACTGGAATACGGGTTGCCGCCCACGGCGGGCGAGGGAATCGGAATCGACAGGCTCGCCATGCTGCTGACGAACACGCATTCGATTCGCGACGTGATCCTCTTCCCCCTGATGCGGCGGCACCAGGGCTGAAGATGCCCTTCTCCGCGGAACTGTTCATCGGCCTCAGGCACCTGCGCGCGCGGAGCAATCTCGCCTTCGTCTCCCTCACCACCTGGATATCCGTGCTGGGCATCGCCCTCGGCGTCGCCACCCTCATCGTCGTCGTGGGGGTGATGACGGGGTTTCAGCGGGAGTTTCGGGAAAAAATCCTGGGCACGCAGAGCCATATCGTCATCGTGAAGTCGGACGCGGCGTCGATGCGCGAATGGCGGGACGTCCTGAAGAGGGTGCGGGGGCAGGAGGGGGTGGCCGCCGCCAGCCCCTTCGTATATGGACAGGCCATGTTCTCGTCCGGGGGCCGGGTGATGGGTTCGGTCGTGCGCGGGGGTCGACCCTTCCCGGGAAGTCGACGTGACGGACATCAACAGATACCTGAAGGAAGGCTCGCTCCGGGAGATTCTGGCGGGGGGAACGGCCCCCGGGGCCCGGCCCGGCGTCATCCTCGGGGGCGAGCTCGCGAAAAGCCTGCTCGTCCGCGTGGGCGATTCGGTGACGATGATCAGCCCCGTGGGGGGCGGTGACGCCGATGGGCCTGGTGCCGCGGACGAAAAAACTCCAGGTGGCGGGAATCTTTCGCAGCGGGTTTTACCAGTACGACGCAGGCCTCGCGTTCGTCTCCATGAAAGAGAGCCAGGCGTTCTTTGGACTCGGGGATTCCGTCACCGGGGTGCACCTGCGCGTGCGGGACATCTTCTCGGCCGAGCGCATTTCGCGCCGGATTCAGGGCGCGCTCGCCGGAGCGTATTGGTCGCGCTCCTGGCAGCAGATGAACCGGAACCTGTTCTCCGCGCTGAAAACGGAAAAAACCACGCTGACCATCCTTCTTCTTCTGGTCGTCGTCGTCGCTGCCTTTAACATCATCGGCTCCCTCGTCATGGTGGTGATGGAGAAGGGGCGCGAAATCGCGATATTGAAATCGATGGGGGCGACGAGCGGGTCGATCTTGCGAATTTTTTTCATTCAGGGCGCCTTCATCGGCCTGTCGGGCGCCGCGCTGGGAACCGCAGGGGGGCTCGTGCTGGGATGGAACCTCCACGTGGTGGAGGATTTCCTGGAGCGCGCGTTCGGCCTGGACATCCTGCCTCCCAGCGTCTATGATATAGACGGGTTGCCCGTACAGATGACGCCGTTTGACGTTTCCGCGACAGCGGCGGCGGCCGTCCTCATCTGTCTGGCGGCGACCCTGTATCCAGCATGGCGCGCCTCCCGCGTCGACCCGGTAGAAAATCTCCGCTATGGTTGATGCAGATATCCTGGCGATGGGGGAATCGACTTCCGGGAGAGGGGCTGCGCCCCGGGTGGTCGCCGCCAGGGGACTCGAGAAGTCATACGTCATGGGCAACAGCGAGGTGATGGCCCTGCGGGGGGTCGACCTCGAGGTCGGCCACGGCGAGACGGTGGCCATCATGGGCGTTTCCGGAGCGGGGAAAACCACCCTGCTCCACCTCCTGGGCGCGCTGGACAGTCCGACGAGAGGCGAGGTGATTCTGGAAGGCAAGCGCCTCTCCGACCGCACGGAGGCGGAATTGGCCCGACTGCGCAACCGGCACGTGGGTTTCGTGTTCCAGTTCCACCACCTGCTGCCGGAGTTTTCGGGGCTGGAAAATGTTATGATGCCCGCGCTGATTCGAGGCGCCCGGAAAAAGGATGTGGAGGATCAGGCAAAGGAATTGCTGAGCCGGGTGGGCCTGGCCGACAGGTGGCGCCACCGGCCGGGAGAACTTTCCGGCGGAGAACAGCAGCGGGTTGCGATCGCCCGCGCATTGATGAACAATCCTTCTTTGATACTGGCGGATGAGCCGACGGGAAACCTGGACTCATCGACCGCCGAGACGATATTCGAATTGTTGCAGGAGATTCACGAGAGAAGCGGGAAGACAATTTTGGTGGCGACGCACAACAGTTCGATGGCGGAGAGAATGGATCGTGTGGTCGTCGTCGCGGACGGGAAGATAGCCCGGTGAAAAAGCAAGGAGGGCCGTATGTTTAAGCGATTCACAGAGCGCGCCCGCAAAGTCATCATTTTGGCGAGAGAGGAAGCGGAACACTACAGACACGAATACCTGGGCACCGAGCATATCCTGCTGGGCGTGCTGAAAGACGGCGGCGGAATCGCCATAGCCGTCCTGCAGAAGCTGGGCGTCGACCCCAAACAGCTGCGCCTGGAGCTCGAGCGCAACCTGCCCAAGAGTCTGAGCGGCCCGGTGGAGGGAGACATTCCCTTTACCCCGAAGGCGAAGAAGGTGCTCGAGTACGCCGTCGAGGAGGCCCGCCTCATGGGGCATAACTACATCGGGACCGAGCATTTGCTGCTGGGCATCGTGCGGGAGAAAGACGGCCTGGCGGCGAAAATCCTGGCGAGTTTTGGCGTCAAGCTGCAGCAGACGCGCGAGCAGACCATCAATCTCCTGAGAGAGCCGGTGGCGGCGCGCTCCCGCGAGAAGAGCAAGACGCCGGCCCTGGACGAGTTCGGCCGCGACCTCACCGAGTTTGCGGACGAGGGGAAACTGGACCCCGTCATCGGGCGGGAGGC
>CBDBZY010000057.1:0-18380 GCA_965213685.1 bacterium | reverse complement strand
GTTTTTGGCTCCACTCTTCTTAGCCGGATTGCCAGTGGCTGACATGGTCTCCCTGGCCCAGAGCTTCACGGAAGAGGAGGCACCAGAGCCTGCCAGCAGTCCTTCAGAAGACACACGTCCTCATGCTCAGCCTCAAACTCCCCCACCCTCTCCTCCTCCTACCACTGCCACTGCCTCTTCATCTTCAGCTTCCTCTTCTTCTGCCGCTGCCCCCCAAATGCCTCGCTCCCAGATCGAGAAGAGCCATGCAAGTGAAGCCATGCTAGGCCTCCTCCAGTCCAGTAGTGCGTCTGAGGAAGACATGGTTCTAGAGCTCCTCCATGTGGTGGACACTGGGGGACAGCCGGAGTTCATGGAGGTCATGCCTTGCCTCATGAACAACTCCCACATCGTAGTGCTTGTCTTGAACCTGGCTCAACCCCTCGACGCCTACCCTCAGGTGACCTTCCATGAAGATGGCAGAGCATTTAAACACCCCGTTCGCTCTGCTCTCACCAACCGACAGCTCATCCTTCAGGCAGCTCGCACGATGCAGGCCAAATGGTCCACATGCAGAGGACGCCAGCGATCCAAGATCATAGTGGTAGGCACCCACCGAGACAAGGTGTGGTGGTTCAAGCGATCAGATGTCATAGCAGCTGTGAACAGGGAGCTGAAGAGTATCCTCCTGCCCATGTTTGAGGAGGAGCTGATGGTGTATCGCTCCCACGACGAGATCCTCTTCCCAGTCAACTCTCTCACGCCAAACAGAGAAGATGAAAGGGTGCTTGAGGAGATTCGACAGAGCATCAGTGGTTCTGGTGTAGGAGAGGAAATCGATATTCCTCCATCTTTCTTCATGTTCGAACAAGACACCATCAGGTATGCCAAGCAGCAGGGGAGGGAGATGGTCAGCTTTGACGAGTGCGTGGAAATTGGGGAGCCACTCAAAATGGGTCGGGAGGTGGTTCGGGGGGCTCTCAACTACTTCCATCAGCACAACATCTTCCTCTATTTCCCCAAAGTTCTTCCTGAGCTTGTCTTCACTGATCCTCAGGCACCGCTGGATTTCGTCAACACAATCGTTGCTTTCAGCTACAAGGTCCTGGCAGGAGTCTTCCCAGGCCTGCCTGCTGAGTACGCAATCTCCCTCAAGAACGCCATCATAACGGAAGAGATGCTTCAGCACAAGAGCCTCTCCTCACTCTTCATTCCCAATCTCTACCAGACCCAGCACGCAATTGAGCTGTTCACCCACCTCTGTGTGATCGCTCCTCTGAGTGACGGCAAGTCTCAGTCCGAAGGCCAGCAGAGTCAAGATGCAGACCAACCCACTCCAAAGCGACCTCGTTTGACCAATCAGAGGTACCTGATGCCATCTCTCCTGAAGGACGTAACTGATATTGAGAGGTTCCTTCCTCAGTCATCGGTGGCTGTGTTTGTAGTGCGCTTTAGCGATGACGTTGTACCCAATGGAACATTTGGGGGCTCCATCGCTCGCCTCCTCTCTGCCCATGGCTGGGAGGTGTGCCTGAAGGAAGACGGAACACCGCAATGCCTGGCACACAACATAGTGTCACTGCACGACCCGACAATGCCAGCACAGATCTCCTATGCCAACACCACCCGGCACTTTGAGCTCCACATTTCGTGTTCGAATGCCAAAGCATATGCCTCAATGTTCCCTCGAATCCGCAACATGATATTCAGTGCCATCCGCCACACATTTTCTGTGATGAGATTTGACAATGTCACAATCCAAGATGCCTTCCTCTGTAGCTGTGAGCTCTTCAAGTCAACACGACACGCAGCAACACTTCATCATCTCGACCACCACTCCTTTTTAAGGTGCACCATCACAGGCCAAGATTGTGAGGAGGGAGGGAGGGAGGGAGAGAGAGAGAGAGGGAAGGAGGGAGGGAGGGAGGGAGGGAGGGAGGGAGTGTGGTGGGTATGGGCATGAGAGGAGTGGTGGTGGGGGTTGGTGGGGGCTAGAGCAGGATGCTGTTGCCATGGTGATTCCCCTGGTGGGCACCAGTGTACACAGCTATGTACATGTCCTTTGACCTTTCCCTCTCTGTGTGTGCCCCCAGTTGTCCCCTCAGCTCCTCAGGAGGCCACTACCTGTACTGCTAGTGACCCATCACCTCATCCACAGCCACCCACCCCAGCACCTGGTATGGGCATGGGCTGTGGTGGTAGTTACTTTGTACATGTGTCTTGTAGGGATCATGGGGTATGTATGTGACCTCTCTCTCTCTCTCTCTCTCTCTCTCTCTCTCTCTCTCCCCCTCCCCCCCCTCCCTCTGTCTGCATGCCCTCTCTCTCTCTCTCTCTCTCTCTCTCTCTCTCTCTCTCTCTCTCTCTCTCTCTCTCTCTCTCTCTCTCTCTCTCTCTCTCTCTCTCTCTCTCTCTCTCTCTCTCTCTCTCTCTCTTTCTCTCTTTCTCTCTCTCTCCCTCCCTCCAGCTGAGCTCCGCAGGGTACTGGTGGATCCTCTGCAACGCTACATCAGGAGGGCCAGTCCAACTGGACGTGAGTTGGGGAGTGGGACATATGGATCAGTGATAGAGCTGGAGTCTGCTGGTGAAGTGGTTGCTGGGAAAGTGTTCAGGAATATTTCTCGTGCTCACATGCAAGCCGTTCTTGACAAGCTGTACGGAGAGATTATTCTGATGATGACCATCCACCACCACAACATTGTGGAGAGCAGAGGAGTGTGCTTCCTGGAGCATCCCATGCCAGTGCTCCTTATGGAGCGGCTGATGAGCAGTCTCCATGCCTACCTCCTGGACCCCTCCCACCATGCCATGCAGCTCACAGCTAAGGTGTCCATCCTGAGTGACGTGGCCAGTGGACTGTCGTACCTTCACAGCCACACACCGGCTGTCATTCATCGAGACTTGACTGCGAAGAATGTACTGTTGGACTCAACACTGAGGGCAAAAATAGGAGACTTTGGAAACGCCCGACTGATGGACCTTGACCCCATGACCAGCCCAGAAACCTTCACCTCTGCACCAGGCACTCTCGAGTACATGCCTCCCGAAGCCTATGGGCAGCACGCACATTATGAACCCAGCCTGGATGTGTTCTCATTCGGACATCTAGCACTCTTCACCATAGTCCAGTCACGTGTTCCCTTGCTCCCTCACAGCTACAGTGATAGCAAGGGGGACCACCTCCGCTCTGAGCTGGTGAGGCGTCAGGAGAGTGTGAAGAAAGCTGAGCAGGTGGTGGGAGAGAGGCACACACTTATCATACTCATTAGAGGCTGTCTCCATAACAACGCAGCACGACGACCTCGCACAGAGGAGATAGTGGCCCAACTGCAGCAAGTGATGTCTGTGGCAGAAGGTAATGCATTTGGACTGTGGGAGAAGTGTGGCAGCACCTTATTGTGTGTGTGTGTGTGTATGTGTGTGTGTGTGTGTGTGTGTGTGTGTGTGTGTGTGTGTGTGTGTGTGTGTGTGTGTGTGTGTGTGTGTGTATGTGTGTGTGTGTCCTGTTGAGGTGCACAGTGTTTAATGGACACAGTGTCTCCCTGAGTGTGTGGTAGTGGAGGCAGACCTGCAGCTGGTAATAGCCTGTACATGTGTGTTGGCCCTTGTCTGCTGCTAGTGTGGCAGTGTGAGTGGTGGTGTGTGTGGTGTGATGGTTGAGTGGAATGTGGTGAGTGGAGGAGGAAGTGTGTGGAGTGGTTGTGAATACCTTTAGCTATGTACACACATGTACATGTCCTTTGACCTTTCTCTCTCTGTGTGTGCCCCCAGTTGTCCCCTCAGCTCCTCAGGAGGCCACTACCTGTACTGCTAGTGACCCATCACCTCATCCACAGCCACCCACCCCAGCACCTGGTATGGGCATGGGCTGTGGTGGTAGTTACTTTGTACATGTGTCTTGTAGGGATCATGGGGTATGTATGTGACCTCTCTCTCTCTCTCTCTCTCTCTCTCTCTCTCTCTCTCTCTCTCTCTCTCTCTCTCCTCTCTCCAGGCCCCACCCCCACTCTACCATCACTGATTAGTTTCAACACTGCTGCAGGCACCATTAATATAGTGGAGCTGATAGGAAGGAAGTACAGCATGTTTGGACCACTGCTACTCAATGACACCACAGGAGCAGTCACAGAAGCCATTGAGGGTCAGTGTCAACACAATGCAGCTGAGATCAATGTACGTATACTGCGGAGGTGGATCAATGGTGGAGGAATTCAGCCAGTCACCTGGTCCACCCTCACCAATGTGCTGAGGGGGGTGGGGCTTGCTGAACTGGCGAGGGACATTGAGCAGAACACCCAAAAAACAGTGTAGGATCTGAACTCACTGCACTGTGTCTGACACAGCATTGCAGGGTAGAATGACACACCTCCAACCTCTGTGTCTGTACATTGTTATAATTATTGGTGTTTTTGGTTTGTTGTGTGAAAAACCTCTTACAGTGATTTTTCTGAGCAAACATAAGATGTCCTCCAGGTGCTAGTTACAAGAGGGTGGGGAGTGCTGTGATCCATCTGTGTGTGTGGATGGGGGGGGGGGGGGGGGGGGGGGGGGGGGGAATGGTGATTTCCTTTTTAACCCCCTGCCCAGGTACTCATGTGCATGTGGTACTGATCAGATGTACATGCATCACTTCCTTCACAACCACTACCACTGCACAGCCATCCTAGACTGTGTCTGTGCCTGTGCTCTGCATTTGTGTGTGAACGTGTGCATGTGTGAGTGTGTCCACATGTGTGCGTGTGTGTGCATGCGTGTGTGTGTGTGTGTGTGTGTGTGTGTGTGTGTGTGTGTGTGTGTGTGTGTGTGTGTGTAGGGGTACTGTTCAACTGCACACCTGTTGACTTGTGCATGTGTGAGGGCTCAGCTATAAATCACATTGTTCTAATTAAACATGATTGTGAATACCAGCCCCTCCCCTTGGTTCCCAGCCGGCCCTTATCTCCATCCCTAGCCACAACAGCAAGTGACTGTTGATTGTAACTTGGTGATTTATCAGGCACCACTGAGGGGAGTCAGAGGGCAAACTGACCTATAGTCCAGGAGCACACCTGCCACACCTCCCCTGCCCAGGATGGATGGGAGGGGGCAGTGGGGCTAATGGAAGACTCTGGTGAAGAGGGTGAGGTGAGGGCTGGACTAGTGAGGAGGGAGAGGTGAGGGCTGGACTGGTGAGGAGGGAGACAAACACCTGACATGTTCCTCATTATCTGATGTCTCCATAGCAACAACTGGCATCTACGTCAAGTGGCAGACACAGGAGAGGGTGTGGAGGGTGTGGAGGGTGTGCAGCATGCAGTAAAGTTGGTGAGGGGGTGTGACATACCTTAGCTGACATGAAGAGGGCCACACCCACTGTAAGCAGGTTGCTATGGCCACAGCAGGAGATAATAGTGTGTCCTTCATACAGTGAGCTGTCCACTGCATGTGCAGTGAGTGTGTGGACCACTTGCCAGGTGTGACGCTGGCTGTGTGTGTGTGTGTGCATGTGTGTGTGTGCATGTGTGTGTGTGTGTACATGGTCCCTGGCAGGGTGGGGGGGGGGGGGGGGTGGTTGGGTCCAGAAGGGGTGGGATGGTGTGTGGGCTGACTGATCAGGTGCATGAATATGTTGGCCACTCAACTGCACACCTGTTGACTGTGCTCTGAGCAATAAATCCCATTGTTCTAATTAAACATGATGGTGAATATCAAACCACCTGCCCTTCCCCCTGGCTCCCACACAGACCAGCCCTCAGCTCCCTATCCACAGCAGAGTGGCTGTTGACTGTACCTTGGGTAGTGGCTCAGCACACCACCACCTCACACACCTCTGCTCACTGTGTCACACGAATAGTGTGTGGAGAAACACTGAGTTTCTATACTCCAACCTGTATACTGCCTATGGTGCACATGCACAACACATGCCAGCTATGATAATCATCTTTATCCACTAACAATGGCTAGTGCACAATGCTTCAAGGGGGAGCTCCCTATAACCTCTAACGTGGTTCTTGGTTCTGCAACTGAACCTGTTCTCTTCACCTCATTTAGAGGTTGTGCGTGTGTATGCAAGTGTGTGTGTGTGCGTGCATGCATGTGTGTGTGTGTGTGTGTGTGTGTGTGTGTGTGTGTGTGTGTGTGTGTGTGTGTGTGTGCATACAAACATGCACATGAGTGTGTTGAAGACTCAAACTACATACCTGTTGACTCCGCCTGTTGACTGTACCTGTGTAAGCTAGGGCTCAGTTATAAATCACATTGTTCTAATTAAACAAGATAGTGAATATTGAACCACCTGCCCCTCCCCCTAGTCTCCATGGTTACATGTCAGCTCACTAGCAGTGAGCAGCTCTCAGGCCCAGTCCCCATCTCATAACTCTCCACCACATACCACACCCCTCTGACCACACCCACCAGAGAGAGGGGCAGGAATGACCAGACCATGTGCTGACCAATCAGATTGCTTTGCTGCACAATAATCAAATGCACACACTAGTGTCCCTGGTGGGCTCCTATTGGAACACAGTCGGCTACATAGGTGGGTCCTCACAGTCAGTCAAAGAGAATGATTTTCTTGTTGACGGCCTTCCTGCATATCGGGCACTCGGAGATCTTATCAGCACACAGCTGGCAGGTGCCGTGGCCGCACAGGAAGACACAGTTCTTCCTCCGGTCCATGCACACCTGACACTGGGTCTGGGGGGGGGAGGGGGGGAGGGGGGGGAGGAGGGGTAGGGGGGTAAGGAGAGAGCATGCATGACAAACAGGAGGAGGAGGTGGAGAGAGAGGAAGAGGGAATAGGATGTAAGGAGAGAGAGAAGGAGGTGAGACAGGGGACAGTGATAAAAATGTGCACATCAGCAGCTACCCATCTCAGCATCTCCTCCCTCAATCCCTCCACCAGGCCTTCCTTTGCTCTCTCTCCATCCCTCGTCTTCATCACTGCCTGCCTGCCTCCCTCCCTCCCTCCCTCCCTCCCTCCTTCCTTCCTTCCTTCCTTCCCTCCCTCCCTCTCTCCCTCCCTCCCCTCCCTCCCTCCCTCCCCTCCCTCCCTCCTCCTCACCTTGTCCCTCATCTCCTGCAGCTGCAGCTGAAGGGAGGCCATGTCCTGGTGGCTGCCCACACTCCCAGAACTGCCTCTGCCAGAGCTGTGGGTCCTCGCCTTCCCAGCTGAAGGGGAACAGCAATATCCATTACATCACTATTACATCATCAGAAACGGCCCTACACTATCAGCATATCATAATTGACTGTCCCCTCCTGGAGAACTGCAGCTCCACATCAACATCACTATCATGTGACTATCACATGACCTAGCTATCTCCCAGAATGTCACTAAGACAGATACCATGTGACAATAACAGGACCTCTTGAGTAATTGTCACATGGCTGTCATGTGGCTGTCATGTGACTCACGTTTCCCTCCACAGGCCACAGTGAGGGGCACTGCCTTCTCGATGGGTGTTCTGCACTGCACACACTTCTTCATGATGGCCGCACAGCTAGCACAGGCCACCAGGTGCAGGCACGGCTTGAACAGCACCCCAGCATCCTCCTCCGAACACACCAGACACTCCTCGATCTGGGGCAGGGAGGGAGGGAGGGAGGGAGAGTGGGATGGAGGGAGGGAGGGAGGGAGGGAGGGAGGAAAGGACAGTGAGAGAATACCATGCTTATCAAGCATTGCACTGCCTTGAATTTCCTAGCTCAGCTGGTGAGAGAACTGATGTAAAAACTGTTGCAAGTTCAAATCCCATTCGGAACCAAATTTTTCTCTGTCTTTTGCCTTATAATTAGTTTCTCCCAAGTGCAAAGGTCAGTCTCTTGTAAACAACTCCCTCACACCCCACCCTGTGCCAAAGTTCATCCAAGCCACACCCACCTTGTTTCTTCCTGTCACAGTCTCCTTGCACAGAGGGCACCTCTTCACCCTCCCCCCACACTCCTCACAGGTTGCCACGTGTCCACACGGCAACAGAACCTCCTCCCTCTTGGCACAGCCACACACCAGACACTCCACCACAGCAGAGCCATTGGAGGACTGGAGGGAGGGAGGGAGGGAAGGGCAGGAGGGAGGAAAGGAGGGAGAGAGGGAAGGAGGGATTGAGAAAGAGAGAGGGAGAGGGAGGGTGGAAGAAAGGGGAGTGAGGAGGGGGGAAGAAGAGAGGGAGAAGGTGAGTTAGGGATGAAAGAATGGTCAACAACTTGTAAGGTGCCCATGTTGCCCCTAGCAACAGGCCCCACCCACCTGCTGTCCAGTGGGGGCAACCTTGACCACCTTGTGCTCCTCACTGCACTTCTTCAGCAGTTTCATGAGAGTGGGGTCAGAGCAGAGGTCAAGGGGAGTCTGGTTCTTCTTGTTCCTCACCTGCACACAATCACACATGTCACCATCACCACATGCACATCACACATTTCACCATCACCACACTCATGCATGCATGCACACACACACACACACACACACACACACACACACACACACACACACACACACACACACACACACACACACACACACACACACACACACACACACACACACACACACACACACACACACACACACACACACACACACACACACACACACACACACACACACACACACACACACACACACACACACCTGGAGGCTGGCTCCAGTGGAGCAGAGGAAGATGGCAATACTGGCACTGCTCTTCTTCTCAGAGGACACCGCCACCATCGCCTGGAGGGAGGGGGGGGAGGGAGGGAGGGAGGGAGGGAGAGGGAAGAAGGGAGGGAGAAAAGATGGCAAAAAGGGTAGGAGAAAGGGAGAGTGAGGGATGAAGAGAAAAGGAAGAGAGGGAGAAGGTAAAGGAATGGAGTGCACTAAAAAGAAAGTACACATGTATACTACGTGTTTCCATGGCAATAGCAGGTGGCCCTCTTGGCCACACCCACCTTCCCGATGTCCTGGTCACTCTCCTTCAGCTGCCTCAGCTGGGACATGGTGTGGTGGCGGAGGGCCTCGTGCAGGGGGCGGTCCCCAAACTTGTCCCCAAGGTCAGAGTTCGCTCCCTCCTCCACCAGCAGCCTCACTATCTGTATGTTCCTCCTCTCCACTGCCAGATGGAGGGGAGTCTGCTGGTTGATGTTCTGGACATCAGGACTGGCCCCCTGGAGGAGGAGGGGGGGGGGGGGGGAGGGAGGGAGGGAGGGAGGGGAGGAGAGGGGGAGAGATACACTTCTGCTAGTCTCCTCCCAAACAATGCAGTCAATGAGAGTGACTCTGCTTTGAAACAAAGGGAATGGTCCAGCAACAGTTTGACCATTCCCTTTTCCTGTCAACCAACTGGGCCATCTGATCAATCTCTCTCTCTCTCTCTCTTTCTCTCTCTCTCTCTCTCCATTCTCTCCTTCCTTCCCTCCCTCCCTCCCTCCCTCCCTCCCTCTCCCCTCCCTCCCTCACGTGCTGCAGCAGGGCCTGGGCTGCCTCCAGGTGGTTGTTGAGGGCCGCCAGATGGAGGGCAGTGAACCCATCGTCCTTCGGCCCATCCACCCCACACGAGGGGGGCAGGCTGGGAAGCACCTGGCGCAGGGCACCAATGTTCCCTCTGGGAGGAGGGGGGAGGGGGAGGACACAAGAGAGATCACGTTACCAACCACTGCCTCAAGCTCATCAACCATCTACATGTATATACATGTACCTTCCCCACTTCCACAACTCTCCCTCCCTCCCTCATCCTCTCCCTCTACTCATTGATCCATCTGTCTCTGTCTGCCAGTCTGTCTGTCTGCCGGCCTGCCTGTCTGTCTGTCTCTCTGTCTGTCTGTCTGTCTGTCTGTCTATCTGTCTGTCTGCCTGTCTGTCTCTCTGTCTGCCTGCCTGTCTGTCTGTCTTGATAAATCTTGCTTCTTGGTTGCCAGTCCATTCATCTGCCCAACCCTCTCCCCTCCCCCCTCCCCCTCCCTCTCCCCCTCACCTCAGCGCTGCGTGGTGGAGGGAGTTGAATCCGTTGTTGTTGGCTGTAGTGATGTCCGCCCCTCCCTCCAGCAGAAGCCCTACCATGTCATCTCTCTTCTTGGAGATGGCATCGTGCAGTGGAGTGTCTCCCTCAGAGTCCTACGGAGAGGGAGGGAGGGAGGAGGGAGAGGAGGAGGGTGGAGAAAGATGGTAGGAGAGAAAGAAGGGAGGGAGGGAGGGAGGGAGAGAGGGAGGGAAGAAAATGAAAACAAATACATGTTTAGTTCATCATACTCTCTTGATCCCCCCCCCCCCTCCCTCCCTCCCTCCCTCCCTCCCCCCCTCACCTGCAGGCTGGGGTGGCACTGGTGCTGCAGCAGGACCTTAATCACACTCACGTGGCCCTTGTTCACGGCCACGTGGAGCGGTGTCTGCTTGCGGCGGTTCCTGGCATTGAGGTCCACCCCGTGCCTGGCCAGTAGGTCAATAATGTCTGGCTCATCCCCAAAGCTGGCGTGGTGGACCGCCCTGTCCCCATCCTTGTCCTGAGGAGGGAGGGAGGAAGGGAGGGAGAGAGGGAGGGAGAGAGGGAGGAAGGGAAGGAGAGAGGGAGGGAGAAAGGAGGGAGGAAGGGAGGGAGGAAGGGAGGGAGAGAGGGAGGGAGAGAGGGGGAGGAAGGGAGAGAGAGAGAAAAGAAGGGAGGAAGAGGTTGCCATCTTCTACTAGGAGTCTGTGCTGTTCCGCAACGTGTGTGGTGAGTTATAACTCTCCCTATCCATTCATTCATTCTTCTAGCAAACTTAATAACTACTGCTAACTGAAGCCCCACCCACCTCCTCCTCTATGTTGGCTCCATGTCTGAGCAGGCAGCGCACCACATCCATGTGGCCATTCTGGCTGGCCGCCTGGAGGGCCGTGTGGCCATTGAACTGGTCGTCAATGGCAACCATCCTCTCCCTCACTATCTCCTCCACCCTTCCCAGGTCCCCACTCGCTGCACTCTTCACCAGCTCCTCAATCGGATTGGATGACTTGTGCTGCTCAAACATGTGCCGCAGCAGCTGAGAGACATTCTCTGGGGGGGGGGGGGGGGGGGGGGAAGGGTACATACATGTACATTGTACATGAAAAGGAGGACAGACAGAGAGACAGATGGAGAGGCAGACAGGTAGACAGGCAGACAGACAAACAAACAGACAGGCAAACAGACAGACAGATACACGGACGGACGGACAGACAGGCGAACAGGCAAACAGAGAGGCAGACAGACATACATATACAGACAGACAAACAGACAGAGAGACAGACAGACAGACAGACAGACAGACAGAGAGGTAGACAGACAGCTGGCCAGAGCAAAAAGAGACTCGGCTAGGGGGAGGACAGGAGGCCAGACCCACACAGCGCAAGAGGCAGCAGCTGCCGGCACTCACCGCTGGTGCTGGGAGTGAGGGGCATGCCATCGCTGTCCACCTTCCTCACTGCCCGGGGGTTGAAGGTCCAGGTGCTCCCCCTCACGTCCACCTTGAGGTCCCCGTCCGGGTACACCTCCAGCACCCTCCCCACCTTGCCCAGGGTCTGTGGGGGGAGGGGCTCTGTCAATGGGCCTGCCTGCAGGAGGCGTGGCTACTGCTACAGCTGTAACATGACCAATTAACTATTTTATATGTGTTGTAGATTGCACTGATTAGCTTACAAGATATACACAATTATTACATGTCTCTAACATGTGTATATGGATCACATGTGGTGTATGTACAGTGTATGCAGCCATTAGGGTGCAGCTATAATTCCTATTGAGGTGCACCATATTTGGAGATCAAGGTGGTCTCTACTACAGTGGCTTGTGCAGGTCAGCACATACACATACCAAAGGACAAATGAAAGAGTGCCTGCCACATCTTCTGGTGCAGGGCTGAGTCATGTGGAAATTGAAAATGCCTCAGATAACAATCACATGGAGTAAGAACACCCACACTGCATGTGCTTTAATTGGAACTAAGGATATTCTAGCATCTTGGGAGGTCTTAACTGGAGAAGTGCCTTAATTAAAATTGAGGCACAGAATCTGCCAACTAATGCTTTTAGTGCACTTCACAGTAATCTCTGCACCAGCAGACTGGCCATCAGCGGCCAGCAACCAGTGAGTGGGGCATCAGTGACTGGCCATCAGTGAGTGGGGCATCAGTGACTGGCCGTCAGTCACATGTGTCCAAGTTATGACATTGTGCCTCATACCGCGAACAGGTGCGGTGCCCGGCCAGGCAGGTGATGTGCCTGGTGTGACCGACAGACATGCTCAGCTGTGCTGGCCACGTCAGAGGTTGGGAATTCACACACACTTCTATATCACCATGGTAACAACCTTTCCAGCACCATTTACAATGACCTTTCCATAAAATGAATAAGAATAACATACATATACAGTACATGTACATGTACGCAAGAGCAAAATGCCACACCAACAACAGTCTTGAGGGAATTCCCCCACCATGCCAGGGAAGAGGGTCTCCCTCCTCCAAGCAAGCCCCACCCCCTCCCTCACATGAATCATTGACTCCACCCACTCCCCGTGGCCGGTCTGGAACAGCTTCACTGCCTCAGCATCGGACGATATCTTGACAAAGTCCCCCACCTGGAAACCATCGTCACCGAAGGGGGCGTGGTCAAACGTGCCGGGAGGACTGGGGATGGTGAGTGGTGGGAGTCCGTCCTGAAGCTGTTCCGGGCTGGATGGAGCCGGGACCTTCTTGAGCACTGCAGGGTTCAGAGTCCACCTGAGAGAGGGAGGAAAAGATGGAGGGGCAGAGGTAGGAAGGAAGAGAGGGAGGGAGAGAGGAAGAGGGGGAGAGAGCAATGCATGGAAGTAGACAGAGAGAAGGGGAGAGGACAGGAGGGAGGGAGGGACGAATGGAGGTAGACAGAGGGAAGGGGGAAGGGGAGGGAAGGGGGGAGGGACAGAGGTGGCTGGGGTGGTGGGGGGAGGGTTGGGCTGACCTGTTCCTGCTGGGATACTGCACCACCACATCATGGTCCTCATCAATGCCCCTGACCACACCCACTGTACCGATGACCTGGTGAGAGGAGATGGTGGGCCACTGTGAGGAACACATTACAATGAGCAGCTTTGAGTACAGCTGAATGGCCAACGCCTCCTTTCTTCTTCCCTCCTTCCTGCCCTCTCTCCCCTCCCTCCCTCCCTCCCTCCCTCCCTCCCTCCCTCCCTCCCTCCCTCCCTCCCTCCCTCCCTCCCTCCCTCCCTCCCTCCCTCCCCCCCTCACCTCCACCATGCTGTCACTCCACCCCCCATGGCTTGTCTGCAGGTTCTTGACTATCTCCACGTCCAGTTCAATGCTCACATGATCCCCGGGAGAGAACATTCCGATGTTGGCCTGCTGGTCTTCCCCTAGCAACGGGAGGTGGTCTCGATAGAAACTGTAACCCTTGGCATCTGTGACCACCTTCAAGTCCGACTGAGGGAGGGAGAGAGGAAGGGAGGAAGGGAGGGAGGGAGAGGGAGGGAGGAAGGGAGGGAGGGAGGGAGAGGGAGGGAGGGATGCAGATGTACTCTCTTATGACTACAAGTACACACATGTACATGTATTAACAGGTATAGAGGTGCTTGTTCGTCTGTCCCTCTCTCCCTTCCCTCCCTCCCTCACCTGCCTCCCCTTCCTCCCTCCTAGTCTCGCGAGCAGACGTAATACGCGGGGAATTACATGCACACCTGGTGACTATGGCCAGCATTTCGTGTGCTGGAGGAATGTGATAATTCCATGTAACATACGCAGACTCTAGTTAACCCTTTTGCGCCACGAGTAGACAGATGCAGATGGCGACTTTGGGTGTCAAAGATCTGCCAGCGTGTTTGCTTTGTAGGATGGTCTTGTTACAGTGGCTACAGCATCGTCGATTGGTTTCTCTGAGAACGCCATTCTGTTCTCTAACTGCCACATCTCCCGTACACACGAGGTTAAACTTAGTACATGTAATTATGTGAATACTGCAATCCGATTGGTGGCGCCAACATTCTGGCAACGTCCACAGAATGCTGGCCATAGTCACCAGACAGAATTCTCAGTGTATTCCATCTGCTCGCGAGACTACCTCCCTTCCCTCCCTTCCCTCCCTCCCTCCCTCCCTCCCTCCCTCCCTCACCATCCCATCCACTCCCATCCGGTAGAGGTTCTTCACTCCGTTGTCCCACACCACGTAGGCTGCACTCTGAGGAGTGCTGGCACTCCAGTCCTGAACCTGCAGCACCTTCCCCTTGCTCCCTGACCCACCTGCAGGGGAGGGAGGGAGGGAGAGACAAGAGATGCGTGAGATGTCATTCCCTTACTCCTCCTTCCTTTCTTTCCCCCTCCCTCCTCCCAGCCTCATCTCCCCTCCTTCCTCCCCTATCTCTCCCTCCTTCTCCCTCCATCCTCCCTCCCTCCCCTCCCTCCCCTTCCTCCCTCCATCCTCCCAACCTCATCCCCCCTCCCCTTCCCCCTCCCGCCCTCCCCCTCCCCCTCCAGGGTTTCATATAGGGGGGGGGGGGGGGGCAAGGGGGGGCCTTGGAATGCCCCCCTCTTGGAATTTGAAAAAGTAAAGCTTTCAGACATGTCTAGCACAAGTGTGAAACCACAATAAACATTGGCTGTTAGTCTGGGTAAGCATAATGGCATCACCAACTCTAAAAATAGACATCTCTTAGGCTGACCTATACAGTGGCTGACTAGGGGGTTTGGTGAACAATCTTCCCATCATTATATTGGGCTGAGAATGCGCCAGAATGTGTCTCAGAGAATCCATTTGAAAAACATTTTCTCGGGGAGGCATGCCCCCGGATCCCCCTAGCTACGGCCATGCTTTGCACACCCATGTAACACATCGCCCCCCTCATTTATTCCATGCGCCATTTTGCCCCCCCTTGCCATAATACCTGGAGGAAACACTGCCCTCTCTCCCTCCTTCCTTCCTGTGCCTCCCTCCTCCCTCCCCCATCCCTCCCTCCTTCACCCTCCATCCTCCCTCCCTGCCCCCTCTCTCCCTCCCTACCCCTTCCCCCCTTCCCCACTTCCCCCCTTCCCTCCCTCCCTCCTTCTCCCCCTCCCTCCCCCTCCCTCCCTCCCTCCCTCCCTCACCATCCTGGTCCTCCCACTGCCAGTCCACTCCCCTCACTACTCGTGCTCCAGCGAATGCTCCTCGAGCAGTCACCTTCTTGCTCCTGCGACGACTATGGACAGTGATCCTGTGAGGGTGAGGAATGAGGGTGAGGGGTGAGGGGTGAGGGTGGGCAGGTATGAGGTTTGACAGGTCAGTTGTGTACATCACCATTTCCTCTCCGAAGCATCCCAACTGACTGACCACACGCTACATAAGCACATGTACGTACATGAGGAATGTTAGGAATGATGAATGGAATGCTCCAAACAACAGTCAGTACATGTGTACATGTGCAAGTGTGGACATGCACAGGAATAGATCAAGGACCACAACTCCCCAGGCACCGAGGAAGCTCAGCCAGGCAGAGGGGGGGGGGGGGGGAACACAGGAATAGATCAAGGACCACAACTCCCCAGGCTGTGAACAGCCCTCAGGCCTAGATGTAGATGTTAAACAGTCACCCAATGCACAGGACACCTTTTGGCCAAGACCAGCAAGGCCTTATCAGCTGTGCTGGGGTGACCAGGAGTGTGGGTAATAAATGTGCATATACATGCAGTGTAGGTGTATATCTGTGATGTGTACATGTATATCTGTGATGTGGGCATGTGTGCATGTTGTGGGCATGTGTGTGTATGTTTGGGAGGGAAGAGGGGAAGGCAGGAAGCCAAAGATGATGACTTACATCTACTTCTGTGGTAAGATACCACACAATATGGTGTGTGTGTGTGTGTGTGTGTGTGTGTGTGTGTGTGTGTGTGTGTGTGTGTGTGTGTGTGTGTGTGTGTGTGTGTGTGTGTATGTGTGTGTGTGTGTGTGTGTGTATCTAACGTTAATACATGTACACACTCCCTCTCCCTCCCTCCCTCCCTCCCTCCCTCCCTCTCCCTCCCTCTCCCTCACTGAGGTGAAGAAGGTGTGGCTATTCGGTAGAAGACATGCCGAGGATTATGTCTGTCTCCATGGTAACAGGTAGAACAGAGATTGATATCAGCACAGTCAACACACTTCCACCGAACACCAGCCAGAGGAGAGCAGCTGCAACCATCACACATCACACCATCATGCCTCACTCCTGTGAGGGAGGGGGGAGAAGGGAGGAGGACATGAGTGAGGGGGGGAGGGGAAGGGAGGAGGAGGGAGGAGGGGGTGAGGAGGGGGAGGAGGGAGGAGGGAGGAGGATGTGAGGGAGGGGGGAGGAGGAGAGAGGAGGTGGAGGAGGATATGAGGAAGGGGGAGGAGAAAGGAGGGCAAGTAGAGAGGGAGGAGGAGGAGGAGCAGGAAGAGAAGGAGGAGGATTATGCAAAGAGGAGGGGGGAGGAAGGGCAGAGGGAGAGAGGGAAGGACGATGTGAAGAGGGGAGGGGAGGTGTGAGGAGAGGAGGGGTGAGGACATTAAGCAATCTGGCTCCACTGCTACCGTAGCTAATGTGGAAAGTAAAGAGCATTAGTCGAGAAATTGAGCTAAACTTGACTAAACTCGCACCATTATCAAGACAGGGTGTCTGTGCCGCAAATGAATAGGTGAAATATTTTTCTTAAATAACAGCGTCTTTGTTACTATGCAAAACAATTGTTCTGTTTAGTGAGGTGTCCACATGACTGGAGGTGTTATGTGCAGGACTGCTTGGAGCTGTGTATTACAGAGTATTACACAATCTACTCTGTTCCGATGACGTTCTCTGCTGCAAGAGAAAGCATTGGGGGGCAGCTACACTGCATTTGGTGGAGGTGAGGAGCAGGTGGTGAGGGGGGTGTGAGAGGGAGGGGGAGGGGGTGGGTGGTTGACAGGGAGAGAGTGAGGGAGGGTGAGAGGAAGAGAGGAAGGAGGGGTAAGGGGTGTGAGAGGGACAGCAGAGAGAGAGAGGAGGAGGGAGGGAGGAGAGGGTGAGAGGTAAGGGGTGTGAGAGGGAGGGAGGGGGGGTAGGGATTGAGAGGCCATCCTCTGACATACCACGAAGCATAAAAGTGTCTTCAACAGCAGTAAATGGTCACTTAGCAACTTAGCAACATTAGCAGACAATGCCATTCATTGGCCATTGTCTGGCCACAGCACTAGTAGGAAGTCAGACCACAGACTGCTAGGCTCTGCGCGCGCGCACGCGCACGCGCGCACACACACACACACACACACACACACACACACACACAAGAATGAGGAGAGGGATCCATCCAGTTCTTTTTCACAGGTAAGCCATTCCCTTTCCAACAATCCCTCTTTTTCCTCCCTCCTCCACCTCTTCTAAGCCATTCTGTTCCACCCTCCTCCTTCCTCCCTCCCACCCCCTCCTTCCTCCTCCCTTCCGTCCAGACACATTCATCACCACAGAACATATGGCAATGTTGGCAAACACCACATCAGATGAGCCCCCCCAGCAACCACACCCCCACAGTCACAAGCCCCACCCACGCCATGTGCGTGCATGCCCCCATGTACATCATTTGTAGAGCATGTAATTGGATACATGGAAAGTACATGAATGGTTTACATGGGGGGGATTCCCCTACCTGGGGCCCAGCTGGACATGTCCTACCAGTTTATTACAGGAATGTGGGCAGGTTAGAGCTAGTTTGGCATTTGAGGGCCATAAGGAGGCTTCATTGCACAAAGGGCCATACCTAATGCAAAACATACCCCTCCCTCACCTCTTGTCTCCCTGCCCTCCCTCCCACTCTCTCTCCCAATTCCTTACCAGGCAGTAGCTAGCCTCCCCTCCCTGCCCTGCCCCTAACCCTCTCTCCCCCTCCCCCACCTCATGGCTGCCCCCAGTCCTCCCTCACCCCCCTCTCTCCCTCACAGCCAGCTAACCTGATATATCTATGACTACATATGGGCATGCCTCTCACAACCGAGACAGTAGCTAGTAGTATACTCCCTACAGTACAATACTACATTATCAGTGCCTGCAATATGTAACGTACACACAATACAATGTCAGTGTGTTCCCATGCCTCTGCAGTATGCAACACACACACACACACCACACCCTATCCACAATACATGAATAAACCGAGAACCACAACTCCCCAGGCCACGAACTGCCCTCAGGCCTAGATGTTCAACAGTCACCCAATGCACAGGAAGCATTTCACTGCTAATACACGTTACCAGGCCTCATCAGCTGCACTGGATGACAGGGAGTGTGGGTATCAACACAAATGCCCTTAGTCCTTCCAGTGTAGACACATGTACACTGTCAATACCACCACACATGTTCATTGTCAATACCCAGCACAGCAACACACCCTATACCATAGTGCTGTGCTGGGGGCACACAGAGTTTAGTGGGTGTGGTTACTTGTAGGGGGCGTGGTCACCAGTTGCCCCAGACACCTCATTACAG
>CBDBZY010000056.1:22500-93323 GCA_965213685.1 bacterium | reverse complement strand
TGGGATTATTGCCATACAACCACAAAACAGACTTTGACAACGTGTGTGTTTCTCCTTCAGGAGACACTAATTCAGTCTCCTCTTTCTCACAGTATACTGTATGTTCAGAGGAGGTTGGACACGGTCACATGAGCATTTGTTAATGGTGGTACACATACATAGTTTGCTAAATAAAAGAGATTGCAACATTAGATAGAGCAAGTGACTAGTAATCATTCCCCCACTGGTCCTAGCAGGGGAGCATCAATTTGCAATTCATGGACCTTTCAGTACCCTCCACTGCCGCGTTGCCAGTCAAAACACACTCCCACTTTCAATCTACCACCTACAGTGTATGTATCTCCTTGAGTGGGCATGAGGTCACAATTAGTCAAATTAGCAGATTGGATTGGAAACTACGTAGAAATCTTTGTCGCCCAATCCCAGTTGTGTGTGTAACAGAGGAATACACTGAATTCTATACTGTGATTGAGGGAGATGTTGAACTTTTACCGCTGTTGCAGATAAAGGAGTCTGTATTTGCGCTATCAAACGCCATTGACAACAGTACATACCATGCCTCTTCCCTGCACTGTGGGAATGACAACACCTCAGGACTAGTGCCTACACAAACAAAGAGGACTACTCCAGAGAGACACCAGGCAACCTGTACCACAGAGCAAATAGACGTGATTCACAAAGAGTACACCTTAGAAGCAAAAATCTAAAGCTTTTGGGCATAGTGGCTGTGTTAGAAAACAGCTGTGGGATTGGTCAGAAAACTTCACTCCACCTAGCAGCATGGCCATGAAAATTGATATCAGCAATGGCTACACTACAGTTGAGGTCACAGTTACAATAATATTATTTGTGGTAGATAAACCTGTGTACAATGAGTAGTGAGCTACTTTGTGGTGGGGCTGTCCCAGGGGAAATACCTGATAGTGTTTTGGACTATAGCCTCAAACAGGGCCACATTTGTGGCTGACTACACTACACTCTTCCACCAAATTTGGTGTGCCCAACATGAGCCTCAAGATATATGTAGTATGTACACACATTCTAGGCACACACACACACACACAAATTTGTCTGTACACCCCACACACTATTCATATGTGTGTGTTAAGTCTACAAGTCACTACAAGTATACCAAAGGTCTGGGAACAGAATGATATCACCACTAATGCCCAGTATGAATATGTTCTCATTATGAAAACACATTACTTCTGGCAATAACTTTCACTACCTCACAAGCCCATGCTCAGACCACCCCTACGCTGCAGTTATGGCATGACTTCTAGTATCATTCATGACCTAATTACTACACTAATGTATGTATTTGTACCTGAACATGTGGCAAATATAGCTGCTATTGTGGGTGGTTGCACTGTACCTATGCTGCATGTAGTAATGGGGCTGTCCCAGGGAAACACCCTTCATACACCAAGCAGGTGAATTCTTTATCTGAATAATTATGAAGTGTGGCATAGTCTGGATAGGATGACAAAGCATTAGTATGTGTTGTGGATGACAAATTGAAAACACACTACACATGTGTAGGTGGCCCTGGTGGGGCTGTCCCAGGGAAATACCCTTCAGGAATTGCATGACCGGCACAGCTGCATGTCCACAATAACAGATTCAAGGAGTGGGTAGCACAGCAGAGAGCACTAGACCTATGATAACACTGCTTCACTCACAAGAGTGGTACTCATTTTGGTACATGACCTCACAAAGGATCACATACATGTACATGATTGAATATTGTGTTGCTGACTATGGAGGTACAGTAGGCAATATTGCCCTTTGTGGCCTACCAGAGCACACTAGTGCCACATAGGCAGCTGTTCACCATACTTAATGTGCCAAACATGCAGTACCAAGTATGGTGATCCGTATACTTTAATAGTACAGTGGCAGCATTAGTCTGTACAGTAGATGAAAAACACACCAAACACTCCATACTACAAACTGTGATTGCTAAAAGACATCTCCCCTGTGTAAGCAATACTGGCAACACACACTTACATGTATGTTCAGTCAATGAGACAAGACAAAGCAAGGCAACTACACCTAACGACAACTCCTCTTTTCCTATACTCAATACACCACAGGAGAATGGAAATATCCTGGCTTCAAAACTAGTCAACAGTCACTACTATGTATTCACTTTCCAGCCTTTTGGAAAGACAAACATGAGGAAACATAAGATCGATGTTCACAGCCTACACACAAACAGTGGAATTATCCTTTTAACATTATTGTGTAGTAACCACAATCAAAGTTTACTCTCATGATCACTAGCTGTCATGGAGTCAGGATGCACAGGGAGGGCAATAGCTGGAGTAAGTGATTAAGAGTGACATTTTATGGCAAAGGTGTTTCTGTGAGAAACAATGTTGTTGCAGTAACCTCCTGTTGTTTAGCCTGCTATGTTTGAGTTCCTGGGAGGAAACAGTGATTATGACAAACAGCAAAAAGTACCACACAACACAAAAAAGGAAATTGTTTCTTTAACAAACACCTTTGAGTTACAGCTGTGTAAATCAGACTTTCATGTACTACACATCTGGGAAGAGGTTCTCGAGACAACTGCATGTGCTTTCATGTTATGCTCCCACATATGCGGCTAGCAGAGAGGCAAAAGAAGAGTTCTACGACAACCTGCAATCAGCGTTAGATGAGATACCAGCTGAAGATATGTACATCATCCTCGGTGACTTTAACGCACGTGTCGGTTCTAGAGGAGCAGATGATGATCAGTGGCAGAGGGTGAGCGGACCGTGTGGTTTGGGCGTGGTGAATGGAGCTGGTGCTGACTTGCTAAACTTTCTTCTATTGAATGAAACGACCATCTGCAACACATGGTTTCAAAAGAGAAATATACACAAGCAAATTTGACAGCATCCTAAGACAAAAAGCTGGCACTATATCGACTATGTCATGATGAGAGAGAAGGACCGCAGAAGGTGTGTGGATGTGGAGGTGAAATGCGGAGCAGAGTGCCACACGGATCACCAGCTCCTTCATGCCAAGCTGCTGATGGCCAGGCAGTGGTTCAAGAAGGGAAAGAAGATGACCAGCAAACAGTATGCAGTGTCATACTTAAGTAATGCCAGGACTGGAGAGGAGATGAAGCTGCTGTTTGCTAGAACTGCAGCTGCAATGGTGAAGAGCAAATGGAACGAGGACGATCCAGTGGAAGAGAAGTGGCAGAATGTAAAAACTGCGCTTACAACTACCAGCTGAGTCAACAGAGAAACGCCGAAACCCTGACTGGTTCCATGAGATTGCAGATGTCTTGGAGCCGCTTCTGCAGAAGAGAAATCAGATGCACTCAAGGTGGCTGAGTTCTGGGCATATATATAGTAGTGACAAGCTTCAGTTTATCAACGCCAGAAGACAAGCACAGCAGGCTGTGAGAGTTGTCAAGAACACCTGGTTCCAGAACAAAACAAATGAAGCACAGAAAGAGAGATTTGGTGGGAAGAAGGTCTGGTAATGCATATGGACATGCAAAGAAGACACACTGCAGACTTGCACCAATCAGAACAGCAAAGGTGAGAGATGAAGATGGCACTCCATGTACAACTACCCACGAACAGCATCAGCATTGGAGATACTTCACTTCTGTTCTGAATATTTGTAGCCAATTCTCACTGGAGGAGCTGGGGGAGGTGGAACAGAGACCTATCAGAGCCTACATGGATGATCTCGCCAACAATGGACGAGATGCTGGTAATGAGACAGGTGGTGTAGTGGCAGGCCAAAGGCTATCACTAAAGAGTAGATGCACTGAGAAAGCTAGCTTGCATGAAACCAGTGGGAGTATAAGGTTTTTGGTCCCTGTCTACCAGCACTAAGGTGGCCATCACAATCAGACAGGTGGTCTACTGGCAAGCAAAAGGCTATCACTATAGCAAACAGGAGTAGCTGCACTGGGAAAGTTAGCTTGCATGAAACCAGTGGGAGTGTTTGTGGTTTCTGTGTACCTATGCCCAGATGGGCCCATCCCAGGGAAGTACCCAGAGGAGGTTGGACAGTATCACATGATCGTAGCTTCTTGTGTACATTCATATGCGGAAATCTTCCCAGAGGCAATGTAAGTCGATTTTTAGGTGTTAATGGGTAGAAAAGGTAAGAACTTCTTGATTTCAGACCCGTACCCAACCATACCCCTCTTGCATCAAGAGATACACGGTTGAAAAGGAGGGGGTGTGGCACATAAATTGTATTCCAGAGTGCGTTCTATAGAAAACTTCATTGAAGAACAAGGTTTGTTCTGGCCTCAGTTTCTTGGGGCGCCACGAATGGATTTCGTTTAAACTCTAACAAGTTGTCGTTCATACCCCATGGTAGTGATAGAGACCACGCACCCTGACCACTTTGCTACCAAGGCTGAATTTCTTAGCTAAGCTTGCTTTCCTCGTTTTCTTTCCGAGGGCCAGGACTGGAGAGAAGCTGCTAACGCACTAGCAAGAACCTAGTGGCCATCTTGAGGCTCTTTTTAAATTGTATCCCCACCTAAGCACGGCCATGACCTCGCTAAGTCTTCTCAGACGCTATATGTGCACTTTATACGGGCCTATGGCCATGGTATGCATTAGGTCATGTGATAATTACATAACAACAACATTGTGTCCAACCTCCTCTGGGAAGTACCCTTCTAACAATGGGCACAAGCATTGTACTACCAGAGCACACTAGTGTCACCTGTCACACAATGCCACATAGGCAGCTGTTTGCTATACTTAAATGTGCCAAACATTCAGTACCAGCTATGGTGATCAACATACTTCAATGTACTTTAATAGTAGAATGGTACAGCAGTAATTGTATGGCACAAAAACTGATGTCGAAGTCTGCATACTAGTTCAGAAAGCGCAATGGATGGGTGATAGTGCTGTTGTTGTACTGTTGTGTATTGAGTATACTAATGGTCATATACAGGCATGTACATACTGCCAGCATTGCTTACACAGGGGAGATGTCTTTTAGCAATCACAGTTTGCAGTACAGAACATTTGGTGTGTTTAGTGTGCTTTTCATCCACTGCACCTACTAATGCTGTACCATTCTTCTATCAAAGTATATTGATCTCCATAGCTGGTACTGCATGTTTGGCACATTTGTGGTGAACAGCTGCCTTTGTGGCATTATGTGACATGTGGCACTTGTGCTCTGGTAGTAAAGTGCTTGTGCCCATTGTCAGAAGGGTATTTCACTGGGATGGGCCCATCAGTGGCATAGGTACACAGGGACCACAAACCTTACTCCCACTAGTTATATGCAAGCTACATGTAACTTTTCCAGTGCATCTACTCCTGAATGCTTTAGTGACAGCACCTGTCACTAGACCACCTGTCTCATTATGAAGGCCACCTTACTGCTGGATACAGATTCCAGGCCTGTAGATAGAGGGGGGGGGATGTACACACGTGTCCTGTTTGCCCAGAGGTCCACTTTCATACATTCATATGTTAGCATGTGCTACAAAGATAATCTGGGCGTAACTCCACATAATCTACTAACATGCAAGAAGCGTCCGTGCTACATCTCTTTTCCAAACAATCATCACGCATTTTTCAATTTGTGTGCAAGCTCACCTGCACTTTGAGCAATAGGTGGGTGCATAAAACAACAATGGCTTCTAATGGATTTTTTGTTCACATAAATAGTATTGTATTTCTATGCACCACATTTAACACTATTGTTACAGCGAATGCCTAAGTATACACCACCATGTATTATATCATCAGCATTAATCGAAGTACATGTAAACAACACTTCATTTCTTGCATATAAATATGTTACGATTGTTAGCCATATTTTGCCTTTCTCTGGTGATGGTCCACTCACTCTATTTGCTGCCTACAGGCCTGAATTCAACTAATCACATGAGCTGACCACTCAGGTCACTGTGCTCATTGTCACTCTGTCTAAGCCTGCATGTGTTTGGCAAGGTTTTTGTCGACCTTGGCTTGTAAGCAGTGGCACATACATGTACATACATGTGTGTATGCACATTCCCTCCCTCTCTCCCTCCCTCAAGCTCCCTCCCTCTCTCCCTCCCTCAACCACATGATCCTTCTTGGCAGAGCGGCTGATGCAGCTGAGTGGCCTGATGTGACCAAGCCACGGCAGCTAAGCTTTCTCAGCAGGGTGGCCTCACATGGCCATGATGCAGCCGTCATCCGTGGCCATGGCTAGGGCTAACCCTTCTCGGCCACCATAGTCGTCATACCTCTGTTATGCTACCCACTCCCTGACTATTATTGTGGACAACTGTGCTGGTCATGCACTTCCTAAAGGGTATTTCCCTGTGACAGTCCCATCAGGGCCCACTAACCTACACATGGAAACACTACCTTTGTTGTACTTGTAGGTTTCATGTGCAGCTGTGACAGTCCTGACCAGTGAGTGATAACCCTATCCACCATTTGCTTATGGTTGCTACACTCAGTCCTGGATGCTATTGTGAAAAGAGGTGTTATATACTGACTTATACATACATGTATGTATGTATGTCAATGTGTTCATTGTCTGTATGTAAAGAATCATGTGTACTTGACACTCTGCCTGACTACTACCAGACACTGACTCATGTTGATGTACATGTAAGTGTTTGTAATCCATATGTATGATGAATTTTCATCAAAGGACTGGTCTACCAAGGCATATGTAGACAGCTGGAAAATGCAGCTTATGGTAGTATTGGTGTAGTAACGAACCCTCCCACAGGGTGTGATAGAATGCCTGATTCTCTGTCATTCAGGGATCACCAGTGCATTGGAACAAAGTGGTACTTGTTTACAATCATGTTAAACAGCAGAATAGCATTGTTTTTTGCTGAAAGACTTGCCATGCAATGTCACTCCTTCCTATTCCAGATATTGCCCTCCCTATAGATTGAGAGAGAGAGAGAGAGAGAGAGAGAGAGAGAGAGAGAGAGAGAGAGAGAGAGGGAGGGAGGGAGGGGAGGGATGCTGCAACTATGGAGATACAGCAGATATAGTGCAGACCGTATTCCATGAATGCACATACGCATTCATGGAATACGGTCTGCTTCACAAGACTTTAAAGTTCTACATTCTGGTTTGAAAAGAAATCATTCTTCAGCTAGAAAAACTTGTAAACACATAGTACAGAGATGAAGTCAGAACAACAGAGATAGTGGATGCTTATCAAGGGTATTACCGAACGATATCCTCCCCGTAGTGCTGGACTTTGGAAACTGAGACCGTTACCAAGAACAGACAGCAGTGGCTACCCCAAAATAGCAGACGGTAGCTACATACGGTACTAGGTTGTGATTTGAAACTACAGACCGACCACATACTCACCTGTTATCCAACTGTACATGCCAATTACAATGACGGGGAAATTACTAGGAAAAAGTTGGAGAACTTCGCCTTCGGATAGAAGCGGAGCGGATTTCCAATTAACGCGCGTCGTACTTCTTGTACATCTGAAATTCTACCACCATGCTCCCTAGGTTCCGCTTACCCCAGGCTGCATGGTGGACGTTATCACACGTACGTTTCACCGGATTACAGTTGACAAGATGCTACTAATCATCATTTCATTCTCATATTGCGGGTAGCAGCATTGCTAAAAATAGCTATATTTTATCGTCCAAATTCCACTCAGTTTACGCAATGAAGCGCAGATTAAGTGCGTGACGTGGCAGGCAACCGGCTGATGCATTAAACAGTATATAAAGCAACTGCACTGACAGGATTGTACAGAGCCTTTGCAAGCTCGGCACTCGGAGGTCATCGCGTCAAGAATGGCGAAGTTCAACCCTCAAGGCCCAAGGCCCGCGGAAACGGAAGGCAGTAATGTGTCTGATGGCGACGATACAGGCATCAGGTGAGAATGGACTGCTTTTGAGTTTCAGTTAACCAGTACTACCTACGTAAGGTTTCGCTGTTGGTACTGTTTAGCGTACTGTACAATTGAAAAGTAGTAGCCTTTTATAGCTGGCGGGGATGTCGGCGGAGGTGGGAGAGCCTGCATATTATAATGGAAAAGACACTAGTTAGAGATGTCTTAAGTTAGGCTACAAGATATATTCATGATATCAAAAACTACCATTTTCTGCAAGCACATAGTAAGAACCAAAAGCAGCAACCACCAACACAAGCTCCACATTGTAGCGTTGGTTTTAACACTACTATATGTATTACGTAAGTGCATGGACAGCCGAACTTCGACGTTATTTTCATCTCCGGAAAACGCGTTACGCGAGATTTATCAACACCTAAGGCAAGTTCAGAACGTTTCCAGGCGCGGCACGAACCAATCTGACGTCTGTTTTCCTTTGATAGTGTCTGTTCCACACAATCAATTCTTTGCCGCACCGAAACGTTGCGAATCTCGTTATGTACAGACTTGCTCATGAGATTAAAATTGCGGTTCACCCCAAGTGCCGTGTTAACCCTCTCTTCGATAGCCACTGAAATACAAGATCAATGTGTTGGAAGTATGCAGCACCTCGAGGTAAAGAAAGTAAATGTCTAATATTGGTACCCTTGTGTAGCGGAGTAGGGGGAAGTAGACTGCCAAAGAGGATTGCACCCGGGGATTCCCCCCCCCCCCCCCCCCCTCCCCCCCCCCCGAAATTCTCTAGATTTGAAGCAAGTGAAAGCATTGTGATAGACGGGAATTGGTCGAGCATCCTTTCCATAAGAATACTAGCTACTCACTTATAAAGTATGAAAAACATTTTCCAAAAATGTAGAGGGATGTAGGGATGGCAGTGCCAAAAACCACAGAAACTAGGCATAGAGATGGCAGTGTACAGGCAAGACAGGATATAAAAAGACTACACAAGCAACCCCATCCCTACATCTTTCTTTTTCCTTGAAATTGTTCTGTGAGTTTAGCTATGACAATTCTGGGAAAATCAATGCCATGCGGTGAGAAAAAAGAAAGATGTAGGGATGGGGTTGCTTGTGTAGTCTTTTTATATCCTGTCTTGCCTGTACACTGCCATCTCTACACCTAGTTTCTGTGGTTTTTGGCACTGCCATCCCTACATCCCTCTACATTTTTGGAAAATGTTTTTCATACTTGTTTGTATACTTTTTCTTGTACAATAGTACACAAAATGTTCTTACAAGTTTCATTCAAAATCCAACAAACATATCAGTGATCAGAGCAGCCATTGCTACTAGTCAGCGGCGGAGATACGAGTGGGTAAACCTCGTGTTCTGTCACTTACGAAGTTGGGAGCCTGGCTGAGCCCCTCTAAAAAGTCCTGAGCTAGAGTAGTTTCCTCAGAGTATCTGAGTAGCTAACTCATACCAGTTACATTAACGTTCGTTGTACAATCGTACGGCGAAGTAAGAACGCGCTCTTTTCAGTGACAAAAGACGAGTAGCCTTGGCCATCGAGAAATTAATAGGCGTGGCTTCGCGAGGCCCGCCCTCACGTGCTTACAATTTGCGCCATGTGACAATAATTATTAGAAAATGGCTTCCAAATATGGTAAAGTTGTCTGGGGTTCTAGATTCTGCCCATAGTAGAGAAGATACTAACATTTTGTTAGCAGAGATCATACTTCGTAGTGATTACAGTAGATCTGTGAAAGAACTATGGTGATTACTTCAGCCACTTTCGAGTAAAGTCGTTTGAAAGAAATCTCGTAAGAAAAGAAGAAGAAGAAGAAGAAGAAGAAAGAAAAACAAAATCACCTTTCGTCCATTATCTGGCAGTAAGTCAAGGAATGCATTCTAGCTACTTGTGGGGTATTGTTGGGTAGAGAAGCGGTCGAATAGGCCATTCGCGTGCCGAGAAAGGCTTAAAACGCGAGTATTCGCGAGTTAAGAAGGCTTTCCAATGTACGCGCACTATGGGAGTGTCGGCGCCATCCCTACATAGAGAGTCTACCGACTCTCTGATAGTGTTGGCCAAATTGTGGCACTGCAGAAAGTGTTGCACATTATCACACACCTACAGTAGTAGGTGTATATAGGGATTGGCCAGGGTCCTCAGCATCAAACCTGTACATTAGAAATTTGTAATTTTCACTTTCACTATGGAAGAAATCTAACTGGTGTACCTTTCAACGCTTCAGCCTCGTTCCATGTTGGGGGTGTGGACTACTGTACTGTACTCTTTCGAACTGGGGACCATTGAAAAAGGACTTGAGCAGAGACTAGTGCGGTACCGTCCCATACTGTACGTACATGTGTATATCCTAGGCTACATTCTCAAGCCATTTGGAGGCCGTGTGGGGCGGCCATGGACTGGGCCTTAGCATAGATTGTATAGACTATGGCCTTAGCAACGCATGGACCCAGGGCTTATTTTTATGCCTTGGTTATGCAGCTGCTGACCTGCGTTCGACTGTGATATGTGTTGAAGTTACTATCAGGTCTATGTTTGGTGGACTCGGAAGCTAAGAAGGCGTGCTCAACACAGGCTGAAACGAACCAGGGACATCTATATGCACACTGCACTGCTACATATACATGTACTCTGCATCACGTGCATATCACAGTGCACTAGCACAAGTAGTTCTTCCTGCATATATCATATCACCTGTTGAAATCCATGCACAATTGGAAAAGGTCTTACTGATACATGTAACTGTGTGCTAGTGTGGCTTTCATTGTATTATTTTCAACACTCCTGCTGAAAGCAGCAAAAAAAAAGAGGAGAGGAGACAAGTAAATTTAAAAAATTGAAATTTTGAAGGGAATATAGGGATTGTATAAAAAGGAATGGAGACAAGACCTGGATGTAGAGTACATGCTATTATTGTAACTAGTTGTCATGGGAACGATGATGAAGCATGGAGTACCTCATGCCTGATTATGCAACACAAGCCCTATATTGTTGAGCTGAGTTTCATGGAAACACAGAAATCACATGCCTCAATCAATGAAGGACCATCACTGACCACAGAGGGACCACCCCAGACCAATGTGGTACATGTACCAATGTCACATTTAGGACAGAATTTAAGTCTGATTTCAAAACTATATACTCCCTATCCCTGTCATCTGTCTTGTAGCTTTGCACTCCCACACCAACTTGCATACTTTTGTGTATATAGTGATAGTAGCTTTTGAAGGGACATGTTGGTGGTTGCTCAACAATATAGGGCTTGTGTTGCATAATCAGGCATGAGGTATTCCATGCTTCATCATCGTTCCCATGACAACTAGTTACAATAATAGCATGTACTCTACATTCAGGTCTTGTCTCCATTCCTTTTTATGTAATCCCTATATTCCCTTCAAAATTTCAATTCTTTAATTTACTTGTAATATTATGACTTAACAATTCTGCAATGTCTCCCCCAGTAAAATAAAATCCAGTCGCCTTTTGACTACTCCGAAACATGAGTCCCAGCACCGTGTACTAAAGACGAGGCCTGGTTGTAACAGGCAGCCGCCTAGCTCCCTCGCTCACTCTCTTCTGGAGGCATGACCTGGTTGTAAGGTGTAGCTCGTCCACTAGCTGCAGTGCTCTATCTCTAGCCTTGTTCCCAGGCCCTCTGCTGTGAGTGATTTTACGCGTGAGGGAGTGCAGGGGACTATATCATTGAGCTGGCTTTACATTTGTGGGAACCCGGGGGCCAAAAGAACGTAGGTATATAAATGTGTAAACAGGCTCGCTCCCATTCACCCAATCAAAATATTTTGAACAGTCTCGTGCTATTTGATAGAGCACTAAATATGGTAAGGTACAGCTCACGTTTCTGGCACAAAAACTGGCGTCAAAGTCTGCACACAAGCTCAGAAAGTACAATGTATGGGCAATAGTGATATTCATTACCGTTATTAGTGCGTAGGCACAACACTAACTCGTCACATTAAGCTTACACAGTCTAATGGTTGTAGCTGAGAATAAGTGTAGGTCCACTGTTGTATGAGCCCATGGTTAAAGCTTTTCATAGTATTGTATAGTCCTACACGTAGGACAAGGTATAGTATAGGTGCCGCTCCTTAACTTGGTTAAAGAAAGATCCAGACTCCTCCACTTTATGACATGCCTGTATTCAATAAATGTTATAGCTGCTACAGACTCTATCCAACTCATTTACTTTATTTCTTCCATATACAGGCATTCAGCTCTGAAAATATACAGTGGCACAATGAGGCATCTATGGATGATTCATTGCTACATTTCGGAAAAACTCCCTAGTGAACATGATGATATCAGTAGAAGGTTGAGGGAGATAATCAGAAGCCTACGATCAAAACAGGATGACCATCATGTCCTCATGAGAGAAGCTGCAAATGTCCTTAGAAAGGCAATGGCGTGCAATGTTCATCACATTGTACCTGAAGATGCTACTTGTGATGATATTCCTCAGAAGGTTTTAGAATATCTATGCAAAGAAGATCTCACAGACTTTGATCCTGTCCTGAAAGAGTATCTAGAGGATAACTATTCAAAACCAACCCAGCGATGCTTGGAAGAAATGATACAGGAAAATATGATGCAGGTAAAGAAGATACAGGAAAAGAAGATACAGGAAAAGAAGATACAGGAAAAGAAGATGCAGGACATGGTTTCTGAGCAAATTGCCAAACTTTGTCAACCACTTATTGATAATCTTCAAGAAGACGTTAAGCAGCTGAAACAAATGGTAGTGGGGTATGAAAAACAAGTTGAGAAGCTTACACAAAAGGTAGAGGAGTATGAAAAAAGGGATAAAGAACAGACACAAGAACTTCAGAATCTGCAGAAAAAAGTTCAGGACCTGCAGGAGGAGAATCAGGGTCTGCAGGAGAAGAATCAGGGTCTGCAGGAGGAAAATCAGAGTCTGCGGAAAGCCCTCGAGTTAAAGAAGGAAAATGCTGTGGCAGTAGATGGTGAGAAGGAAAATGCTGTGGCAGTAGATGGTGAGAAGGAAAATGCTGTGGCAGTAGATGGTGAGAAGGAAAATGCTGTGGCAGTAGATGGTGATGCATGGTTTTACCTTATTTGTGTGGGTGGAGGAGCAGTGCTTGGGGTAGCGATAGGGGGTGGTCTTGGTGCATACTTGGGTGCTACTGCTGCAAAAGCACTGATAGGTGCATTACTAGGAGCAGGTGTAGGTGGTGCAGTTGGAAGTATTCCCTATTTTAAGAACCAAAAAGTCTCAAACCAAGGAGGACAAAGCAAAGAAAAACAACAGTAAAGAAAGGAACAAAGGAAAAGTGAAAATGTTTTAGCATATATAAAGTTTTGTTCTGTATACACGAACTATAGCTTTATGAATTTGTTTCCCCATGTTTAATGTTACAGCCATAACTTAATGAGGGCGAGTCATGATTGCGTTCTTCGTCAATTACTCTACCGTCGCTTTCCCCCTACATTTACCAACGCTAAAACGACAGCAATTCTTTGGCGCGGTTGCAAATTCGCTGGGAAAAAATTCATATTTCCCGCTACTGTTGGACGTGCGGCGCTGTGTGGCGCCACCCGGTGAAGAGGTGGATGCTCGCCAAAGGGGAGTGAACTAGTTTATGCGCAATGGGTTGCTCGAGGCTTGGCTTGCTACTTTACGGCAGAATTTGCTACCGTTTTTCTAAATTCTGCAGCACGAAGAAAACGATTATATGTCTAGAAAGAAAGATTTAGCACGGATTTTTAAAGCAAACTTAGATAGCCAACATGCTTAGTAATCATCCCCCGAAGTTTCGTCTCTGCAGCATTAGCCGTTATCGGCAAATGGTTTTTCTATAATTAGCGATATGCATATTGCGTAAATTTTATAATTCTATGAACCGACATATCACGCAAAACTACGTTATTTCGCTAACAGGCATCATTAGGAGAATACAATAAAACATAAATCAGGCAAAATCATGTCTTAGGGTCGTCCTGCCTTAAGACAACAAGCTCCTTGTAAAGAAGTACACAGCAACGAAATTGTGTATCATTGGCCAGCAATTCACTGCTAGTGGAACCTTGCAATAACATTACAGCACATTGTGAAGAATAAGAGTCGATACCCTAGATAATGTGAAGATTGTAACAACATGGAAAGCCTAAAACTTGAAAATGCACCTGACCTTGTAGCTTGTGTTTAGGCATTATTATCTCATTCTAGTGTTTCTCAACCAACGCAAGGCGTAGTTAATGAACAGGCTAGGCTAGCGCATAGGGACTGCTCCAAAGCCACGTGAAAATAGTAACATCATATTACAACTGTGAGCATGGGTTCAGCCACGCCCCTTGGCCTGATCATTTAAGAAGTGCTTACTCCGCCCCTGCAAAGCACAATAATATTTAAATAACACATAGTGCCGTTTTTATCTGAACTTAAAAAAATGAATAACTCTTGCTACATCAACAGTGGCTGGAGTTATCACTGTGATTTACACAAATCTCTTCCATTTCTGTGCATACTGTGCCCTTACAAAAGTCGTATTCTTCTAATAATGCTCAAGAGGCTGCCCTAGGAATCCTGCAATTGACCATGCATCTAGCATAGGCGGAGCCAGCTTTACATGAATCATTATTTATACATGTAGATAACTTACCTGTCACTCTCTCTGAGTGACTGAACTTACCAAACTTACCTCTTCTCTGCCCCCCAACCACAGTGCCATCCCTCAGATCCCCAGCCGAGGACTGAGACTGAGGCTGGGTAGAGCATGGTTCTCCATATAATTTAACCTTCCTAACATCCCACACATCAGTTATGTACTCCTTTACTAAAGCAAGCATAGAATCAAAATTCTCTGTCCAAAGCTCACAACCTAACACAAAAGAAGCCCTCTCAATATTATGTAATGCTTCAAAGTCTTTCAAAGCCTCTCCTAATGTGGACCTGAGCTTAATCATGAACTCTTCCCTACTATCCTTGTAAGCAGGACACTCCCATAAAACATGGACAACACTCTCCCACTCATTGCCACATAAAACACACTCAGTCCTGCCATTCCTTCCCCTATGCCTACCTAACTCCTCATTCGAACCATGTGTTCCTGACCCAAATTTAAACAAGAGTCTATTTCTGGCATCACTAACTCCATCAAGGTACTTCTTGAACTCTACTTCCTTACCAAATTTTTATACAACTCTAACCTATTCAATACTTCCACATAGATACCTCTTACTTTCTCTATTACTTACACATTCATTCACATTCGACAAAAAACAGGCTTAATAGACATTGCCCCTTCGTAATAGCATCTAACAATTCTCCTTTAGGCAATCCTAGCACATCAAATAATTCATCTACATACTTATTCCAAGGCTTCCTCTGTCTGCCTCTACGTGGTTTCATCTTCCATTCCTGATTTAAAAGCCTCCTTACTGACATAGATGCTAGTTTGTACCACCACTTATGCTTAGTCTTGTCACTACAACTCTTCAAGGTCTCTAAACCCATGTCCCCTCTAACTGCCTCATTACAAGTCCTAGAGGAGCATCCAAGAATCTTTTTAGCTCTGACCCCCCAAGAGAATTGATTCTAATGCATTTCCAAACTTCACTATCATACCTTATACTAGGTCTAAGGACTGACAGAAGTAAAAGTTTTCGGGCACTCAAATATATTCCTATCACTAATAATACTGTGAAGCTGATTAACATTATTCCTTCCATTACTAACTCTCTCTTCACATGAGCATCCCACCCACCATCAGATGAAAAATCAATTCCTAAAATTCAATAACTTGGTGCTTGTGGTATAGTATGCTCACCCCATGTCCAGCTACCAGATACTTAACTTTTGAAAATACCATTACAGCACACTAACTTACACTCGCCTTCACAACCTCCACTGATTACAAAACTTATGGACAATGTCAGTAAGCTTCTGTAAATTTTCACTTGAATCACTCATGCCTACAAAGTCATCTGCAAAAAGCAAACCTCCAATGCTCTTACCATTGTTATGCTGCACTCCTAACCCTGCCTTTTCAACCTCTATTAAGGGATCATTAATAAAAACGGAAATCAATATAAGGGACAAGCTACAACCTTGTGCCACGCCCTGTTCTAAACCAAAATGTTTCTGACTTCTCCCTTCTAAAAGCACCGCACTTGTAGAAAAGTTGTTAATTGCCCTCCATACTTTCCCCCTAACACCCATTTCCCATAACTTTAACCACAGGCCATCACACCACACAGTTTCACAAGCTTTTTTTAATATCTATCTCTATGCCACTATAGTACCCCTTAATCAACACTACACAGGTCACGCATATAGTGGACCACCCATAGTTGGGAGTAATGGTTGTGGGCATAAGCCCACGGACCGATAGGGGTGACTTGCCTCAACCCATGATGTCATGCACCCCAACATGCCCATTGGTGGGCAAGTCTGCCTATCTCCAGGGATTGCCATGCATGCTGGGGTAAATTTCTGGCCCCCTGGACAAACTTTAGAATGGGTTGAGTACAACAATCACCCCATTCTGCCCAAATATACTATATATTTGTCTATTCTGTATACATATTCTCAGGAGCCCATAAGCGCCGCAAAGCGGCGCCAAGGAGCATCCAATAGCTAGAACAGCAATGTCCTAAATGGGAACCTTGACCTCTCTGCCATTGACCATATACGGCAGTTGTAGAATCCACACAACTGTTACACCTGTAGAAGTTGTACACTTATGTAGCTTCTGTAGCAGCTGTTATGTAACTGTGTACCAAACAAGGGCATAACCTGGCTGCTGTGGTTAGTACATCGCTGTTCCAAGCTATCATGCGCTGTTGAACGTTCCTTGGCGCCACTTTACGGTGCTTATGGGCTCCTGGTATTCTACATACCTATACATGTACAACTAAATGTAGGAACACATATAAGAACACCCAAACATGAATTCTCTACTAGAGACAGCTGCATGACTCGTTACTGCCTGACAGTGACAAAAGAATCAGTGAACTATATGCACTGACAGTGCTGCCAGAGTCTGTCTTGGGGTTGGATATACCGTTGGTATGCTGTAGACTCCCACCTGCCAAGCATCTTCACAATGGAGTCCTCCAGACCAACTTGGGCTGCTGTGGTAGCAACACCAATTCTAAAGCTATAGCCCCTGTAGCTTTTTGCATCCATCCCAGCCTGCTCCAGTGCTGCTCGCACTGCTGATACTAGCTTGTCTCTTGACAAAAAAGACCCATCTCCAAACACAAACAGGGGGCCATACACTGATGGACCAATTGCAATGTAGGATAACAAGGCAGAAACAGGACACACATCTGCTTGTGTCCACCCAAGAAAAATGTCAACCCCATGCCCAAATGGGTCTGTTTTGCTCTGATTCTCACCAGTGCAGGATTATCATGTGCTACATCTTCCAACATTAGAGAAGATGCGGGGTTGAATTTGTCCGCTGATCTGACAGTGAACTCACCAGTCCTCAGAAAGCCAAAGAATCCCACACAGCATGCAGCCCAGAGCATGACATAGTCTATCTCACATGCATGGGGGGCCCACCGAGACTTGAGTGTTCTGAGGATGGCTGGGGTAACCGGTAGCCGCGTGCGAGCTGGGGGCCTTGGCACCCACTTAACTCCCCTAAGGACGTATTGGAGCACAGGGAGGGCTCCAGGGCCAAACGGGTCACCTCGTCCTGTGGTAATGCTGAGGAAGCGCACAGTGGAGAGATAACACTTGAGCGGAGAGATAACACTTGATAGTCTGATGACACAGGTTCTCCTTGCCCACAAACAAACAGAATAGATGCTCTGTCAATGGCCATGGTTGAAGAGCTGAGTCATGACAGAACTGAAGGAATTGCTTCTGACCCGATCTGTAATCTGTGTTGATGGTACTAATGCCTGTCCAAGGTAGTAAGAAACATTTTCCTCTAGCTGGCTGATGTCCAGTTGGGGCACTGCCACATGAGCATGTCCAGCAGTTGAGGGAGAACAAGTGATGGCTCCTTGGCAGCCTGTGGGGTGCATAGATAAAAGGCAGGCAAGTTGTTACGTGACAGAGCATCTGCAGCAGAGTTAGAAACACCAATGTGTTTGGCACATATACCAATCTGGTAGCTTGCCATAAAGAAGTGAAGGCAGCGCAATAGATGCATAAGTTTGGAGTCTTTTGCTGTCCCTGCCGAGAGAGCACACACCACAGCCATGTTATCTGACCTCACCAGAAGCATATTTTTTGCCCAGCTGCGTCCCCAAATGGCCACTGCAATCACAACTGGAAGCATCTCTTTGACTACAATATTCACTTGGGCCAAATGCTCTGGCCATTGCACCTGCCAGAGTCAGACACAGCTCCACAACCCCAGGAGCCAGATGCATCAGACATGACTGTGTGGATGGGCTCAGACTGAGGCAGAATGTAACGACCATTCCAGCCTGGGAGAAATGAGGCCCACCACTGTAGGTCTGACCTGAAGTCTGCTGTCAGGCGGATGTGGTGATGGGGTAATTTTGCTACCTTCATTAGGTGAATCATGCAACGCAGAAATGTGTGATCTGGTAGTACAACTATGGCTGCATGGCTAAGATGACGTATCAAGGACTGCAGCACTCACTTTGTAGCAGTATGACAGCTCCTCCACTGCCAAACCATGGCCCGTATTTGTGACAGTTTGTCTTCCGCTAGACTGAGGCACATTGCTGCCGTGTCAATCTGGATGCCAAGGAAAGTCAAGCAGGTAGTGGGGCCTTCTGTCTTGTGTGCAGCCACAGGGACCCCAAGATACTTGCAGGTGTCAATGCATGGCTTGCTGTAGAGCCAATGCACAGTCCACACTGTTTGGGCACCCTAGAAACAAAAAATCATCCAGGTAGTGTAATAGCCATTTGATGCCTCGCTGCCACATTACTCATGCCAGGGCATCAGCAAAGGCTGAGAAACGTTTTGGAGCTGACCACAGTCCAAATGAAAGGGCCGTGTCAATGAATGTATTGTGCTCCCATCTAATGCCTAGCGATGGGTGGTCATCAGAATGCACTGGGATGATTCTGTATGCGTGGAGGAGGTCAATCTTTGCTAGGACTGCCCCCCTGACCCAAGTGACACACAAGGGCAGCAGCATCTAAAACTGAGGAGTAATACATGCGACAGGGGTCAGCAGGAATTGCATCTTTGACACTCTCTCCATGTGGAGATGATAAGTCGACAATAAGCCTCCATCTGCCTGACTGATGGGGCTTAGGGATGAGGCCAATATGACACATTCTTGCCAGATGTGGGGGAAGGGGTCCAAGTAGTCTGCCTTCCTTTAGCTCTGCTGCCAAATGCTCTGCTACAAGAGAGGGAAGTGTTTGCACTGATGGAAGATTATCATCCCTCAATGAGCGGAGTACCTTGGACCTGTCTACTCCAATACAGAAGCCATGAGTCATGCCTGACTTGCAAATTCCTTGTCTGGGTGGTCTTCCAAGGATTGCTGCCAGGCCCTGGTGATCAGGGGTGTTGCTGGGGAAAAACACTCAGGGCCTGAGCTGGTGGCCGTAGCTTCTAGCACTCGCAAGTCAGCCATATACTTGTACCGGCCAGCCACCAGATTGCCAATGCAAAGGAGATCTATAGGAGAAGTAGAGGCAGCGACTGACTGACTGATTTGCTGCAATCTCAGTAACATGCACAGTCTCAGTGACATGCATGATCACATGCATCTGTAATGTCATAATATCAAGATGAGAAGGTGAGGAGACCTAGTCACATGAAAACAACTAGGTGATCTAGGAACTAACAATGAGGCTGCAACACAACCACAATAGGCGATGTCCGCCACTTGTCATCTACGCCTGGGAGCTGCCAAGGCCAGCCTTGGGGTATGGCATGCCATTTGTTCCAAAAATACTTAGCGTAGCCTGCAATCTTGTAGACGACAATTAAACAATCAATAATAGTTTTTGGAAGTTGACTATCACATTTAATAGTGCCATAGACAATTAAACAATCAAAAATAGCTTTTGACTATCCCATTTGATAGTGCGATAGATCGAACATTTCAATTCGATTTTCATTGATTCCGCACTTCAATTCGATCGAACATTTCAATTCGATTTTCAATTCAATTTGATTCCGCACTTCAATTGGATTTTTCAATTCAATACTTGGATTTGATTTTTTTATTTGAATCTTCAAATCGATTGCTTGGTTCAATTTGTGGATTCGATTGTATCGAAGATCGATCCACGGGGGCAGTGCGCATGCGTACAAACCTCGTTTCTCTGCATCCGCTCATTTGCGTAATAGGCCCGGCCGCCGTGAGTATCGCCAGTTCTCTCTCCAGACAACTCCAGTGACCGTACTGCCTCAATCTTCCGCCAGCTGATGACTCCGTACTCAGTCTCAATCCCTATCTCCCGCTTGCTTCGTCCTGATCCCTCCTAGCGGCCTGGTCATCCTGGTCCTCCATCTGGGCGCTCATGTAGAGCCAGAGGACCATCTGGGCGCTCTATTTGAAAGTAGTAGAGCCAGAGGAGCTGGCGGAAGATTGAGTCGGCACGGCCACAGGAGTTGTCTGGAGAGAGAACTGCTTATAGATTGCAACTCTAAGGCGCATGCGCAACCCGCGCTTGAGCCTTGCTTTCCGAGCTGGCGGAAGATTGAGTCGGCACGGCCACAGGAGGTGTCTGGAGAGAGAACTGCTTATAGATTGCAACTCTAAGGCGCATGCGCAACCCGCGCTTGAGCCTTGCTTTCCGGCCTATGATATTAACCTAGTTTAATACTAGTATTAAACTTAAAAAGAATGCATATGTTACCTTACCTTCCTTTAATCTAACCTGCACAACTTCATGTAAAACGAACTCCTGCTTGCCTTTCATGCAATTTGCCACCACAAACCAAATACTGGACTAACCTGTTATTCATTACTTTATTTTTATTATTATTATTATTATTATTATTATTATTATTATTATTATGCTTCACAGTACAGAAATGAAAGGGAGTGGATAGTGTGGTGATATGATCAAAGACAGATGTACTGAGGGTCCATTAGTGGAAACTAATGGCCAGAAGTGCGTTACGCATTAATTAAAGTTATACATCACAAATAAACATGAACATTTAGAGCAAGGACACGTGAAGTGATATGAACATGGACTATCAGATTTAAAAGTGTGAAGAAAATGATCCCAGAAGAACTGCTGAACCTTTCTCTTAATAGAGGAGATGGACTGGTCCAAGTCAAAGGTAGGCAGAGAATTCCACAATCTAGGAATTCTGTTGAAATAAAAATGTCTTGCAGAGTTTGTTCTTGACAAAACATGTTTCAACTTGAGGTGGGTGGAAGAACATGTAGAGCTAGTGTGAAAGGTAACATGGTCATATATGTTGAAGGCATCAGTTGGTGCTTTCAGACATCGAATAAAGAACATGACATCAAATAGCTCTAGTTGCATCATCAAGGGAAGGATGTGGAGAGCAATAAGACGAGATCTGTAGTCTGATGTGTAGTCATTCAGAACATATTTTGTTGCACGGCGCTGGATCTTTTCCAGAGCTACTATGTCTTTCAGAAGGTGGGGACGCCAAATCTGTGAACAATATGTAAGCTGTGAACGAATTAGGGACAAATAGATGATCTTCTTGGTTTGAGGACTGTGTCCTCTGCTAAATGAGCGTCAAACAAGGTTGAAAGTTTTGTAAGCTCTGCACAGAATACTTTTCATGTGCTCTCTCCATGAGAGATCACTGGACATAATGATGCCTAGATCTCTGTGAGTTTCTTGAGCAGAGATTAAGTTGTCATTGATGGTGTAATTGAAGATAACAGGTGAACATCCAGAGGAGAAGTGGAGGAGAGCACACTTTGCAACATTGAAATTCAATTTCCAGCACTGACTCCATATTGTTAGGTTTTGCAGATCTTTCTGCATAGAAAGACAATCAGAGATGTTACGGATAGTTTTGAGACATTTAGTGTCATCTGCAAAGAGAAAAACCCTTGAGGTTGACGCTGATGGAGGAAGGTCATTCACAAATATTAAAAATAATAGTGGGCCAAGAATGCTACCTTGAGGCACTCCAGAAATAACAGGTAATTGGGCTGAGATGGAAGTATTTATAGACACACACTGCATTCGTGAAGTAAGGTAACCTCTAAACCATTTCCAAAGATTTCCTTGGATGCCAAAAGACCATAGTTTGACGAGCAACTCATTATGTGCAACGCTATCGAAAGCTTTCTTGAAACCAAGGTAGATAACATCAGTCTGTGTAGTTGTGCTGAAGGATTCATGTACAGAGTTCAAGAAAATTAGCAACTGTTGAAGAGGGGAGTGATTCCGCCTGAAACCAAACTGACACGAAGAAATGGATCTGGAAACAAATGAAACGATTTTGTCATAAACAATTTTTTCAAGTACTTTAGAAACAATGCAGAGGAGTGAGATAGGTCTATAGTTTTTCACTGAAGACTTATTTCCTGACTTGTAGATAGGTGTGATCAGGTGAAATCTCCACTCCTGGGGCAAATAATGCTGAACAAGGCTCAAAGTAAATAGATGGTGGAGAGGTTGATACAGTGCTAAAGCACAATGCTTTAGTAATCTTGGTCCAATTCCATCAATTCCCGCTGCTTTAGTTGGGTTCAATGAAGTCATCACATCATAAACATCAGACTCAGATATAGTTATGTCACTAATTGTTGAAGGAGGCATGGGTAGCATTTCTAGAGGAGGCAAGTTGTAGGAGCTGTGTGTAAAGACTGAGTGGAAAAATGTGTTGAAGAGATTAGCCTTTTCAATATCAGAGGTGGCAATATGGGAGTCCAGGCTGACAGTTGGTGGTATTGTATCATGCCTAGTGAAGCTGTTAATATATCTATAAACCCTTGAGATATTCTTTGGAGAAGATTCTTGAATTAAATCTGCTTCAAAACTAGCTTTGGCTGCCAACATTTTATGCTGAAGTTGTGTTTCAGAAATTTGTAGCTTTGAAACTTTACATAAGACTTTACCCACTACACTTAGTCTTAACAATGTAATACCCCTGAACCTTACCAGGATCTTCCTTATCCCACTTCTTAAACACATTACACACTCCCTACACTGCTTAGGTACAGTTTCTTCATGTCAAACTACTTTTAAAAGCTGATGCAGCAGGTCCACCATTCCTATCCCCCCATACTTCAATAACTCCTCTACTAAACCATCACTTCCCCAGTCTTGTTATTCTTTATTTTACAAACACACTTCTCTATCTCCCCTTTATGCAATTCCCCATCTAGATGCTCATTTTCACACAGGTATACTACTGCACATACCTATTTTGGTTTCAACTTCCTCTTTCCATTCACTATCAAAATCACTATCCTCACTCATCCTACCCAAAGCTTTATAATGCTTTTGTAAAACTTGTAACTTAGCCCTAGTGCTAGTGACCAATACTCCCTTATCACTTCCAATGGATTCTATTGCCTTCTTCTTACTCTTTGTCCTTCTACCAAAAAAGCCCAAAATTCTTTCCTACCTCCCTCATATTTACCTTCTATACAAAAATACCTATTATCTTCTTCCTAATCAAATCTTTCACCTCCTTCCACAGCTAGGCTTGTCCCAATTATGCTCAAAAAAATTGCCTATTATTCTATTGTTTTATGCTCGAAAAAACCTACCTATTATTCCCATAATGCATGTCGATTATTCTTTAATCACTTGCCAATTATTCCAATGAATAAAGTATTTTTGATGAGAACATAATGCAAAAAAACACTTATGAAAAGGTTACACAAACTGGAAATGTATTGTAACATCACAGAGGTTTCTCTATAATCTTTCAATGCAAGCTCTTGTTGATCTGAGAGGGATCGATAAAATGGCATTCAGCAGCAGCTGATGAAGGCTGCAACAGGAGCATGTCTTTTCACGCTTTTGACCACTTAGGAAGGTTTTCCTCATACCTCTTCCACCAAATTATGAGCCCCGCCTCCAAAATGTGAAAAAACCTACCTATTAATTTAGCATTATTAATTCTACTTGAAACTGTCCCCATTATTCTAAAATTATGCTAGCATAATTGGGACAAGCCTATCCACAGCTTACAATTATATTTCCATGCATCTACATTTTCATCTAACATGCTCTTATACAATTTCTTCCTTGAATTGACCTTTACTTGACTATCCCACCACCCATAGCTGACTTACCACACACTATTTTCTCCCCAACCTCTCTCTTAGCTACTCTATTCACAATGCTTTCCCACCCACTTAGCACTTGACCCATGCACCAAGGCATGGCCCTTCAAACAAAAACAAAAAAAGAACGATAACGGTGATGTAAATAAGATATCAGCATTCGTGACGTCAACGTTTTACGATCACAACGTACACTACAAAAAAATGGCCGCCAAAATGCACCATTTTCGGGTAAAAGGTTCTTTGGCATCGTGACGGTTTGGAGACGCATCCAATTATACGAGCTAGGAGGGATCCGGAGGAGTACTCTTATACATACACAAATCCTTGAATATACATGTAAAGTTGCAGGAGCCCAGTAATTCTGAGGATAGAATATGGGTTAAAATTCAAGTGCCTGGTGCCAAGGTCAATTTGTTTTGTTGTTTTTGCTATATTCCCCCAGCCACCTCAATAGTCACTTCCAATGAAGCATCCCAGTGGTCAGCTCTGGAATCTGAGGTGATCGATTTTTAATCCAAAGGTCACATAATACTGTGTGGAGATTTTAATGCTAGAACTGGAAACCAGAGTGACTTCATCTCAGCAGATTCAGACATACCAATTGATTTACCTTGTGGTTATGTACCAGATAGTAACATATGTCCTCGTATATCACAAGATTCACTAATAAATGCTCAAGGGAGACTCCTCCTGGATTTGTGTATAAGTTGTGGTCTGAGAATAATGAATGGCAGACACAAGAAAGACCCTAAAGGAAATTATACATGCTATACTTCTAGGGGGTGCAGTGTGGTTGACTATTTTATTGTGTCTTCCAATCTGTACAGTAAAGTGACAGATTTTTTGTGGGCGAGTTGCCAACATTCTCAGACCACTGTCCATTATACCTAGCCATGGACCTCTCCATAGAACAGAATGAAAAAAACAAGAAAGAAACCTCAAGTTTTCGGATGTATCCCCTTATACAACCATTGTATTGGAGTGATCAAGTTCGTACAGATTATGATCAGGCAATAAGTGAGAATGATGTGACAATTCAAGCGATTAAGGACAGGCTAAATATTGACCCACTTCATGTTTTGACTGAAAATCTTCAAGGTATGCTAATAACCTTTGTTCAAGGTCGCAAAAAAAATGCCTTAAACAGCCTAAAAGTATTTTCCTAGAAACAGGTGGTTTGATGATGAGTGTAAGGCAGCAAAGTGACGGGTTAATGATGCCAATTAAGAAGGTGTTTTGCAATGTTTAAGTATGCAAAATCGAGTGGAATATTTTTCCCAGAAGAGAAAATACATAAGTCTAAAAAGATTGAAGCACAGAACAAGTTACATGCTACATTACTGATGATGAGTCCTAAAAAATTTGGAATCTTATAAATAGGAAAAGAAGAGAACGTAGTACCAATTCACATCTAGAACCAGAAAAATTGCATTCTCACTTCAAGTTGTTACATGAAAGTGGTGCACCTAGCTACAATTGTTTTCAATGCGCAGTGAGTATTGACCTATGTGCCTGAGTTGGATGATGAAATTTCATGTCAAGAAGATGCTTAGCCATAAGGAACATGAAATGCCATAGGTCTCCGGGAATAGATGGAATTCTTGCAGGGGTGTACAAAGCTCTTCCACACAGCTTAGTAAACCTTCTGACAGAGATGTTTAATGGAATTTTAATCACTGGAGACTACCCTGATAGATGCATGGTCACAAGGACTTATTTGTCCGATTAACAAAGCAGGGAACAACGCTGAACCAAATAGTTACAGAGGCATCACACTGTTGAACTGTATTGGCAAAACCTTCACGTCTATACTTAGCTCCAGACTTACTGAGTGGGCAGAGAATAACAATATACTACCAGAAGTGCAACATGGTTTCAGAAAAAATCTAAGAACAACAGATTGTATTTTCATCTTGACTACTTTAGTTGAGAAAGCTAGAGTGGATGCCTCTCCCTCGTTTGTCTACTGTGTTGATCTAAAGAAAGCCTTCGACAGTGTCCAGCATGACCTACTGTGGAGCAGGTTGGGTAGAGTAGGTGTGAGTTGTCAAATAATTAGAATATTGCAGTCAATGTATATCAAAGCTACAGCAAGAGTTAAGGTTAACTCTTCCCATGCAACAGGCTTGTTTAAGTGTGAGAAGGGAGTCAGGCAAGGCTGTAGCCTTAGCCCTCTGCTATTCAGCCTTTTTGTTGGTGGTATAGAAGTTGAATTAGCAAAGAATGAGGCAGGAGTCTCTTTGGGAGATATAACCATTGACACTCTGATGTTAACAAAACTACGAGTAAGCTGCCATCACTTAGCTATTGAAACCGGTCGGTACCATAAGCCATCATCACTTCCTGTGAAACAAAGACTCTGCTCTGCCTGTAATTTAATAGAAGACAAGTAAATTAAAAAATTGAAATTTCAAAAGGAATATTATAGGGATGGAGACAAGACCTGGATGTAGAGTACATGCTATTATTGTAACTACTTGTCATGGGAACGATGATGAAGCATGGAGTACCTCATGCCGGATTATGCAACACAAGCCCTATATTGTTGAGCAGCCACCAACGTGTCCCTTCAAAAGCTACTATCACTATATACACAAAAGTATGCAAGTTGGTGTAGGAGTGCAAGACAGATGACAGGGATAGGTAGTTCAAAATCAGACTTAAATTCTGTCCTAAATGTGACATGTACCACATTGGTCTGGGGTGGTCCCTCCGTGGTCAGTGATGGTCCTTCATTGATCAAGTCATGTGATTTCTGTGTTTCCATGAAACTCAGCTCAACAATATAGGGCTTGTGTTGCATAATCAGGCATGAGGTACTCCATGCTTCATCATCGTTCCCATGACAACTATGTACTCTACATCCAGGTTTGTCTCCATTCCTTTTTTATGCAATCCCTATATTCCCTTCGAAATTTGAATTTTTTTAATTTACTTGTCTCCTCTCCTTTTTTTGCTGCTTTCAGCAAGAGTGTTGAAAATAATACAATGAAAGCCACACTAGCACACAGTAAAATGTATCAGTAAAACCTTTTCCAATTCTGCATGGATTTCAACAGGTGATATGATATATGCAGGAAGAACTACTTGTGCTAGTGCACTGTGATATGCACGTGATGCAGAGTACATGTATATGTAGCAGTGCAGTGTGCATATAGATAGATCTCCCTGGTTCGTTTCAGCCTGTGTTGAGCACGCCTTCTTAGCTTCCGAGTCCACCAAACACAGACCTGATAGTAACTTCAACACATATCACAGTCAAACGCAGGTCAGAAATTGGCAGCTGCGTAACCAAGGCATAAAAATAACCCCTGGGTCCTTGCGTTGCTAAGGCCCAGCCCATGGCGGCCCCACACGGCCTCCAAACGGCTTAAGAATGTAGCCTAGGATGTACGTACAGTATTGGACGGTACCGCACTATAGTCTCTGCTCTAGTCCTTTTTCAATGGTCCCCACTTCTAACGACATTGCGTGCAGTAGTCCACGAGACTGAAGCGTTGAAAGGTACGCCAGCCGGTGGGCCACATTGCGCTATCACACGTCTAGAGAACATGGCTACACTCGCCGCGCTAGTCCCGTTTAGCTAAAGCCGTCCGTCGCCTAAGAACTACTGGGGCAGCGAGGCTACACGCACGGTTCGCGGTACTTGTCTTTGCGCTAGAAGCCCGCCCGAACGGCGCGGCGCACGTGCACGTGAGCATGCGGCGCGCGCAACAGCTGCCAGCCGGCCAGTGACCACGCGACATATGCGTGTAAGTGGATTTCAAGTATCTATGTACCGTATCTAAGACGTAAGCGCAAAAATTGGTGATTTAAGCGCTCATTAAAGCGCGCGTAGTTACCCTCATTTGAATTTATAATGTATGTTCAATACACAAAGTACATGGAGATGCTAGATAATCATCAATATCTCAAGAAGTGAAGGGGTTAACGAAAAAAAATTATGCCTATGCACTAGCCATCAATGCCATGTACCTACATGTGCATTATCATGGTTAATGGTACTATGCATATGGTTATTGAGTTTCGCTTCTTCAACTGGAACAGCAAGAAGGACAATTTGTGAAATGAATTTTTGCGTATATAACACACCTTATAAAGTATTTTCCCACAATTTTTAAGGTACAGTTAACATTTTGCATACTCTTAACTTGGATACCACTAGAAGTCAGATTGCTTCCATAGTGAAAATGAAAATTGCAAATTTCAAATGTACAGGTTTGATGCTGAGGACCCTGGCCAATCCCTATATACACCTACTACTGTAGGTGTGATGAAGCTCACCTGCTATGCATATGTACCCGCAATGCACATATAAGGAGGGAGTTTTTCAACCTGGTAGGGAGAGTCAACCCGCACTTTGAATCCCTGAGCCGTATATATAGAGAAATTCATCTTACTCATGCAGACTCATGACCCTTATATGATTAATTGTTTAGCTGCTTTTGCATACCGGTCTTTGTTATTAGTCAAATAAGACATATAGCCACCCTGGCTGTGTCATGTATATAAAAGATAATTATTATTATTATTATTATTATTGTTAAAAATGCCTAAGTGTACGTCACCTTTTGAAAAACTAATTACATGTATCATCAGCATTATGCTATATGAAGTAAACAACATTTTTGAATAGATAAGTTAGCATTGTTTTTGCGCGGAGGGTTTTGGTGATGGTCCACTTCACCTAAAAAAGCATCCACACACTTTGTTTGCTGCCTACGGGCCTGGGGCGGGACAATAATTTGTCTATTTAACCAATGGTTCATGGCTGAGCCAACCGTACCAGTTCAAAGGAGTGGGTCGCCAAAACCGTACTGGCCGTACCGCTTGCGCCGGCCTTGGGAGTCCCAACCTGCACCAGCAAAATCGACTATAGGCTCTTTAAACTCATGAGACAGTCGATGGGCTACACAAGATAAGACGCCATAACGTACAAGTATTAAAAACATTTTCGAAGATGTAGTGGGATGTAGGGATGGCAGTGCCATGAACGCAAAAACTAGGTGTATAGGGATGGCTGTGTGCAGGCAAGACACGTTACACAAGGACTACACAAGTAACCCCACCCCTACATTTGTCATGTATAAAAAGAGATGTAGGGATGAGGTTACTTGTGTAGTCCATGTGTAACCTGCATACTGCCATCCCTGCACCTATGTAGTTCCTGTGGTTTTTGGCAGTGCCATCCCTACACTCCTCTTCGTTCTTGGAAAATGTTTCAATACTTGTAGGTATACAACTCAGTGAGCCATGCACACACATTTATGGCAGTTGAAATTCTGGATGCAGCTAAGTGCATTATTACACCAGTGCCACATGATGATAGGTCATGATGGTAAGTCATGCAATATATGGCTATACAGGCTGCAAACATACAATTGTACTGGAAGCACCTTTCATTGTACAATAGAAAGCATCAGTTGTACCTTTGATCCTGCTCATGCTATGTGAATAGTGATCACATTAACTCAACTTTATTAGTGATCATTTTGCAGCTATGTTTTCTCGAACCAGACCAAGAGAGTGAAGGCTCTGTGGTCAAACCCAGGCCACCCACTGAAAACTCAGGTATACATGCACACACACATTCTAGGGATTATACATAAAATATGCCGATGAGATTATTTTTCCTGACTGTAGGTCCTTCTGATAAAAACAAAGATGAGACCCAAAGAGCACAGCAAGAGTGGTAAACGCATTCAGGTATTAGAAGACCTGGAGTAATTTTTAAACAGTATAAAAGTGCTTTCACATTTTACCTTTCATCTTGATACTCGATGCAGATGAAAGTGACAATGGGGTCTGTGGTGATTACCTGGCTGGTGCCTCAGTCACTAGTGGCCCACATCCAGAAAGCCATCACACTCAGCAGCCAGACCATGAGGAAGCACCACGTCTCCCAACTAACTGTTGATGGCTTCATCACATATTACAGCCACGCAGGTAATTGGATGTCAATACTATGAAAGTGCAAAGCAACTCACCTGGAACACATGAACTACTCTATAGTACATGCACAGTGTCCATGAGTGAGAATGCCGATACAAAATTTTTACAAAAATGTATATGTGAAGAATTATGCACAATACATAATTCATATAGGGGAAATGCTACCTGGCTATGGCAACATGCAGTACGATGATGCTTATCACTCTGACACACATTCCTATGCTGACACACAGGGTGAGCATACCTGTAGTATTTTGCAAAGATACATGCATGTGCAAAACTGTGTACAATACGTATTTCTATTATTGTTATTACTGCCATGCATATACTGGTAGTAGCCTGTATTTTCAATAGGTCGTGAAGGAGAGATAAAACTTCCTGAGAAAGATATTGAAGAGCTGAAGAAACGCCCACAGGGAATAGAGAAGCTTGCCAAGGCTGAGTTTTTTGGGTGGCGGCGGCCAACAAGTTAGTAAACAGAAACACACCATTTTTTACTTATACTACTTTCTCTTCACTCCAGGTGTGATGCATGGAAAAACTGTTGTGATTCGATATGACAAAAACAGCTATCTGAGGTGTCCCCCAACAGGATCAGGATACTGCTCCACAAGCACTTGCCCTGGCATGATCATGGACACAAGTGACTGGACAACATGTGCCGAAAATGTGTTTCAAATCTACCACAACAACGGACCAGGTTTCATTCAAGTGGGAGATTATGTCGCAATTTACTTCCCCAGAGCCAGGAAATGGTTCTCAATGTACAGAAACCGAGGACACCTACAAAGCCAGTGCCCTGGTCTTCCAAACAGGATCTATGGATTCCATAGAGCAGATTCCTGGATATACTGTGGAGCTGAAGTATTCCATATCTATGCTGAAGGTAAAAGAGTGGGCAAATTATTCAAGATCAAGATACTATCATCCTTTACTATCCTGTTGGAAAACAATACCTAAAACCTGGTGCTGGTATTCCAATCCTCCATAGCTGTCCAGGAATACATCCACCCTATGACAAATGTCCTGGAGAAGTTTTCGAAATCAGACTTAAATAATGCCACTAAGAAGACACTGTAATGGACATTGGATTGTGAAACTGGACAAAAATAACTGTACTCAGGCTAGAATCAGTCATCTACAATGTTAGTTAGCTGTGCCAATGCTGTCCATAGTGCATATCCCACATGTATGTATGTACATGTGCTAGAGAAGTGCCACTAGGCCATGAACGTTTCTAGAACCACATAATGTCGTCAAAGAAGTGGGTGGACAAGTATCATAAGCAACTGTGATCAACTTAGGAGAGGGACAAACACTGTATCATCACTCTGCAAATTAATGTTCAAGAAAATGAGTTCTTTTTGTGCCAGCTATATTACAAAAGTATAAAATAAGAATGTAGGAATGGCAGTGTGCAGGCATTGCGGACAAGTTATACAAGACCATACAAGTAACCGTATCCCTAATACCGGATATCTCTCAACGGAAGTGTATACTTTACGTCCTTATGTAGGCTATACTTAGTCTCGCAAGCCAGCTGTAATTTTCACTGGAAGAAATTATTTCTGCATGATCACTCTGGCCAGGATTTCGTTTCGCCTGCCGGAATTCATGGCAGTCCAATGAGATTGCAACAGTCACATAATTAACATAATTGTACGTACCTTTTACATTTCTGGGCAGGGGCGGCTCCTGAACAAAAGTTGAGTAGTTTCTAAGGGCTAAGAATTTGCTGCAGACGAAACACTGCAGTACTTGGGGGGTAATCTCGCGAGCCATACGTATTTGCGAAACGTATGCGACGCGCGCGAGACTACTTAGGGAGTCTGAGGGCATGCCCCCCCAGGAAATTTTTGAAAATTAGGCCTTCAGAGATTGAATTTGAGCCATATGTTGAGCAGTTGTGTAAACAAAATCAGTACAAATGTCACCTTGCATTCTCACCGCCAATATTCAATGCGCACGCGTAGCGCTGCGCTTGATGTTAATGGCGAGCGAAGTTCGGCCAATTTTTAGAAACCCCAGAAACCCCCCAGGAGCCGCCACTGCTGGGTGTAGCTTCAGCAAATGCAGGCTCCTTTCTACAGCATTTCTGGGTTATTTAGAGATGACACCACACCAGACACGACGTCAAGAACTTATATAGAAGGAAAATGGGTGTTAGTGAGTCTCCGTATCTGTTCGACTTACACATACAAGACTCCACACAGGCATGGACTGTGTCTAAACGATGAAGTGCCCGCCTATTGCCAATACTGTGCAGAGACCGACAGCAGGCAGAGCAAATGGAATCCGAGAACGACGCCATTCCAAAATGCACCAGAGCCCCAGAGCTAGAGGCATATTGAAAGTGTACGCAACAATTGACACCGATTATTGAGACCATGGGATATACGGAATACAAAGTGCACATAGTTAAGGCAGGACGACCCTAAGACATGATTTTGCCTGATTTATGTTTCATTGTATTCTCCTAATGATGCCTGTTAGCGAAATTAAGTAGTTTTGCGTGATATGTCGGTTCATAGAATTATAAAATTTACGCAATATGCATATCGCTAATTATAGAAAAAAAATTTGCCAATAACGGCTAATGCTGCAGAGACGAAACTTCGATGGATGATTACTAAGCATGTTGGCTACCTAAGTTTGCTTTAAAAATCCGTGCTAAATCTTTCTTTCTAGACATATAATCGTTTTCTTCGTGCTGCAGAATTTAGAAAACGGTAGCAAATTCTGCCGTAAAGTAGCAAGCCAAGCCTCGAGCAACTCATTGCGCATAAACTAGTTCACTCCCTTTGGCGAGCATCCACCTCCTCACCGGTTGGCGCCACACAGCACCGCACGTCCAACGGTAGCGGGAAATATGAATTTTTTCCCAGCCAATTTGCAACCGCGCCAAAGAATTGCTGCCGTTTTAGCGTTGGTAAATGTAGGGGGAAAGCGACGGTAGAGTATTTGACGAAGAACGCAATCATGACTCGCCCTCCCTTAAGGCAGGACAACCCTAAGACATGATTTTGCCTGAATTATGTTTTATTGTATTCTCCTAATGATGCCTGTTAGCGAAATAACGTAGTTTTGCGTGATATGTCGGTTCATAGAATTTTAAAATTTACGCAATATGCATATCGCTAATTATAGAAAAAACATTTGCCAATAACGGCTAATGCTGCAGAGACGAAACTTCGGTGGATGATTACTAAGCATGTTGGCTATCTAAGTTTGCTTTAAAATCCGTGCTAAATCTTTCTTTCTAGACATATAATCGTTTTCTTCGTTCTGCAGAATTTAGAAAAACGGTAGCAAATTCTGCCATAAAGTAGCAAGCCAAGCCTCGAGCAACCCATTGCGCATAAACTAGTTCACTCCCCTTTGGCGAGCATCCACCTCTTCACCGGTTGGCGCCACACAGCGCCGCACGTCCAACGGTAGCGGGAAGTATGAATTTTTTCCCAGCGAATTTGCAACCGCGCCAACGAATTGCTGTCGTTTTAGCGTTGGTAAATGTAGGAGGAAAGCGACGGTAGAGTAATTGAGGAAGAACGCAATCATGACTCGCCCTCCCTTAAATGTTCCCATGAAGTCTTGCTTTATATGTGTGTTGTACGGGCACGCACAGAGCATGTACAGGTAAGCAAATGACGAGAGACCACACGTACGCAAACAATGAGATATCCACACATACTCGAAATCCTGACTTCGTGTTTCTTTTGTTTCTTGCTGTTGCTACAACAGCCAGTATATAGGGGAGGTTCGTTTACTTCCGAGGGGTCAATACACGATGCAACCATTCTTTTGTGAGTTTTGTCATGTAACAGTGAAATCTAGTAGCTATATTGAATCATCAAACCCTTTACTCAGACTCTCCCGTAGATACACCACATTCTTAGCACAAAAGGTCTATACTGTTCCAATTACATTACTCAAACCGTGCGGTACCAACTACAGGAAATGCGTGGGTCTAAACGAGGGCGTTCGTTTGCGCGTGGGTGGCGTGAGCGCGGTAGAAGTAAGCTTTCATGTGGACCCACAGGCTGAGCGATTCCTGGCCCCCAGTCCTGTTCCTCGGTCGCGCGCGCACTTGGCACGAAGTTTACCACGCAATCGCAATTAGAGAATGCTGATTGCGTAAACAAGCGTATTGCGCACTGCTTGCACGGGCGATGCAGGGTTCTGATGGCTAGTAGCCCTATTGCGGTTTGCAGCAAGTCTGCTCTTCGACAACTGTCCAGTTATATAACGGTTTAACCGTTAGCTAAATATTAAACTTCCATTTTTGCTATTATGTCGAACTAGTACGATAATTAACGTCACGCACGTGCGACACAGTATGTGACACGTACACGAAAACCTATTGCATGCACTACTTCCTCATCCAACGTTTTGGTATGGGAGGGCCACTTATGGGCTATAAAAAAGCTGAAGGTTCAGCAGTGCAGCACTAGTTCTTCCAGGAGCATCCAGCGAAATCTCCAATCAACAACCTCCTGACGAAGCCACCACAGTCATCATGAAGCCCTACCTGACCCTCTGCACTGTTGGGACTGTGCTGAGTGTTCCAATTGTGTATGACGATTTTGCCACAGAGCAGTTTGATGATCGTGCAGAGATGTCTCAAGGTGAACTAGGAAGCATGCAGGACTTTGACTATCCTGATGTACAGTCCTATGCTGACACACAGGGTTAGGAAAAATGCCAATACAATTTAGCAAAGATATATACGTGAAGAACCACATACAATTCTACATGTAGAGCATCTTGCACCACATCCATCACCTCCACCTCACTATGGCAATATGCAGTACTATGATGCTTATCAGTCTGATGTACAGTCCTATGCTGACACACAGGGTGAGCATACCGATAGTATTTTGCAAGGATGCGTATATGCAGAATAGTGTACAAAACGTAAATCTATGTATATATTGCTAACACTGCTAATAATAATACTATGTGTACATATACTGGTACTGTATTTCCAACAGGTGGCACGCCACAGCAGGGAGACTAAACTTTGTGCAAACGATATTGAAGAAGTATTACAGTATCACACTTTCCTAATATCTCACACCATATGCAATATACTTTCACCAATTTTTGATAAATCTCTTTTTTTGCCTGTTTGTCACTTGGATATTCTTAGGTGTAGTATTTGAAAGTGAAACCCAAAATTTCAAATGTAGAGGGTTGATGCGAGTGACCTGGGCAATACTTATATGCAGGGTGCTAGCATACCCCGTGATAAAGAGCGGCTGCACAATGAAAACAAGCTTGAGGTCACAATTAGAGGGAGAGTAAAGTTTGTGTTTCCCTGTGTATCTGGGGCTGTTGTTGCTAGGCGCGACAAGCGCCGTTTCAATAGTTACCATCGAGGTAGCGTTTGTCCTAAAGAGGAAGCTGAGCTGACTGAAGAAGATGAGCACTGCTATAAGCTACCAAGCTGTGTGACTGTGAAGACTTAAGGCCAGCCATCTGTGTTGCACGTGTATGACGTGTAGTACCCACACTCCCGGTCACCCCAGCGCAGCTGATGAGGCCTGGTATGGCCGAAACGCGCGTCCTGCACATTGGGTGACTGTTGTGTGCATCACTTCATAAGATGAAGAGTTGCATGTCAGTTCAGTGCCATGGTGGCACTGACCTCTTATGTCTATCCAACGTTTAAAAAGCTACACACCACTGTAAGACAGTTGTCAGCTCTCTGTGCAAAAGCGTTCACGGTGGACGAGGTGCTCTAGCAACTAGTAGATAGTCATGTATGCTCTTGGTGAGAAGGGAGAGAGGATGGGAGGGAGTGATGGACTCATGTAGTGCCCCACCCTTTCCCGAAACTGTAATTGAATGTTCTATTATTCGCTTGTCTAGAAAACATCTAAGTGATAGAGCTAGATGAATGTTTGTCTACGCTTCATACACTTTCTTTCATCAAACATGTACCATCATTATGTACATAACTCATTGTGTCTTCAGAACCCCTTTTCAACCTGACAAGCACCTTTGTGAATGCAGTTTTTGTGTTTATGCCACCCGGACAAGTTACGCATATGTGCATGCATGTTTGGAGTATGTGTGTGTTCTATAGTGGGTGGGTCCTGGTCCTGTAGATGTATGACCAGATTTAGAAGGGGTGTGTGTTGTGTGGGGGGTGATTCAGATGAATACTTGGAGTTGTGGTATTATCAGCCGTTGTGTCTATCATGTGTCTGTGATGGTTGGTGGTGAGTGTCTGTGATGGTTGGTGGTGAATACTTCCTTGCCTGTTCCTCCCCCTACTTCCCAGTGTAACAAGTACCTCATGAATAGTATCTGTACACCTGCCAAACTGTATAGAAAGGGGGTTGCTGGAAATGGGGCACACTGAAGATACGTACGTTGGTAGGGGAGATACACATACTTTCATGATCTGTACATCTGACTGTGTAAATAGGGGATCTCCCCTTGCATATGTGGACGTTGTAGCTAGGCTTCAAAGGAATCTGTCTGTGAAAATTGTGCTGTACTGTACTACATGTGAATCTGTCTGTGAAAATTGTGCTGTACTGTACTACATGTACATGCCGGTCAATAATCATGAAATCCAACAGTTTTCATCTACAGAACAATGATTTACTGGAAAAACTGCTGATGGTCAACTGGTGGTTGCCTAGCAACAAGGGGTGGTTGCCGTCTATAAACAGGTTAATCCATGGGCTGTTATTACATGCAGAAGGAGAGCATCAGAGAAGCAGAGAGAAGGTAAGAGATGTGTATGGCACATGTGCATATTGTTTATCCCCACTATCTTCCCCTTTGTCCTCTCCCTCTTTGGATTGTCTAGTCTCGAGTTCTACCCTCCTTAGTCTGATTTTTGACTCTAACACGGAAGGGACTTTAACGCAACTGTAACTTTGGAATGTCATTATAGTCTGCGCATGTGCTCACTTGTGAACATGTCTGCCAGAACATGCACGTTGTGCTCAAGTTACGTTATGAGAGATGGTAGCCTAGGAATGAGGCAACAAAGATGGCTGCTCTTTGTGTTCCAGAAACTGATTCTTGAACTGATTTATGTGAGGAATGTGGCAAGGAACTGGAGACACACTGTTTTGTGCAGATTGATGAAGTCAATTACAGCTTTTGAGCTAAACTGCAGTGTGTCAGGGGTCTGGTGGGAGTGAGTCTTCCCCTGTGACGCTTCTCCTGGCTCATGGCACAGCAATGGAACCTAGTACCGCACTTGGCCACTACTGCACTCGGCCACACAGAGCAGGTGCACAGGTTCCAAAAGATTCTGAAAAAATTGCTTTTCTAAAGATATTCATTACAACACGTGATGCATGTCCAACCTCTTCTGACCAGAGCCTAATATGTTATAGCTCTCAGCTCCAGCCTGGAATGTACATGTATATATCAGAGAGTCGGTAGACTCTCTATGTAGGGATGGCGCTGACACGCCCATAATGTGTGTACATACAATAGCCTTCACTCCTCCATGCTAGTGTTCTAAGCCTTTCTAGGCACTTAGCAACCCCATTCAGGCATTTCTCTACCCAGCGATATCTCCCAAGTAGCTAAAGTCTATCTGTACATTTCCAGAACCTCCTGTCACTTAACGTACAAGGCATACATATACACCAGTATAGAAACATTCTCCAAAATGTAGAGGGATGTACGTATGTAGGTATGGCAGTGTCAAAAGCCATTGAAAGTAGGTTTAGGGATATATAGCAGAGTGTGGGTGAGACAGACTATCAATGAGGTGAGGGAAAAACAGTTGTAAAAGACATACATGTATAGTATGGATGGAGTTACTTATGTAGTCTTAGTATGCCATGTCTTGCCTGCACACAGCCATATCCCAACACTGACATGTAACATATTATGTTACACACGTCTCTAACGATATAGGACAGTGAGTACTTGGTGAAAGAATGATGTGCATGTAACTTACATTACACCTACAAACATCACCACCAACAGAGCGAGGAGGGAATGCCAACAAATACTCTGTACTTCCTCCATCTTGCATATGCGTATTGATGTTTTAGGGCACGTGACGGGGTGGGGACGAGATCTAGATCTCCAGACTGCGCGAGCTCGAGAACGTTGTTACAGTAGTGCCATTATGACCTTGACCGCTAGATCTACGTGTCAATACGCATGCATGGGTCACGATGGAAACGTTGACTTACATGGTCTGAGTCTAACATACGCGTTGGTCTAACAACTATGCCTGGTAAGTGACGTATGTGAAACGTGACTTAGATAGTCTGAGTCTAACATACGCGTTGGTCTAACAACTATGCCTGATAAAGTAACGTATTCATGAACCAGATTTCTTTTAACACCCTATGCAGCAACTTTTCATGAGCACAACCAGTCGCTTCTATTATAGATGTTGGACACGACATTACTAGTTCAGTGTCTGTTCTGCAGTCTATAGTTAGGAACGTAACCTCACTACGTATGTGTATAAAACCACAAACGTCAAGCATACACACGTAATTTTGAGTGCTACATATACGTATACAAGTATTATTCATTTCCAAAAAAATTGTGTGGAGGGATGTTAATCTCGCGAGCATACGTAGAGTCTACTACGCAAAAAATATTGCGTCTGGTAACTGTTGCAGCCAGGATTCTAGCATCGCGGAGCGAGAAGGCGTGATTCCGTGAACTCGTAGGACGGGTTTTAATTGCCTAGTTGCACTTTGCCCAGTTATCCAGCCAATGGCGGTTTACCAGTAATCTGGCATCGTCAAGTGTAGGATGCTTGTGTACCATCCACAACTCAATCTTGTACACAACTCTTGCAATTATCAATACACACCCTAATAGTACTCATTTGATGAACAAAAGTCAATGGTTACAGAAAATTAGAACCTATCCAATCTAAAAGGGGACAAATCATAAGAGGGATTTTCTTCCATCACCAGCTCAGCTATAACTTTTCCCACCACAGGACTCAGCTTGAAACCGTGGCCTGTAAGACAAAATATACAAGTGTGTGTCAATGTATAACTGACATTTTTCAACAAATTAAGTAATTTGTAATAATAAGCCACTTTGCAAGTGTGGTGTAGCATTAGGGGCTTCCAAATTTTGTGCAGTAGATTTTGGAAGGTACTGTATTTCCTCAAAAAGACCCAAGGGTTTAATTCCTTCACAGCACTCCATACCTGGCATTTATATGGGACCAGCATTTATTATTGACATGTACTTGTCCACCTACGCTAAGGGGCTTCTTTTTTGTCTTCTCAGCAGTCTCTATGGCATACACCACTTGAAGAACACATCAACAATCTCTTCTGTGCCACCGGAACATGCAAGGTCTTGCTAGTGTGGAATACCACACGATGTATGTGTGAGAAAAATGAACCATATCTCAGCTAGTACTCAACCTGATGTCTATTCAAGGCCCAGTATTTATTTGTTACACATCCCCTAATACACCCAGCACCTAAATGGGGCTGGTGTTTGTTCAAGGGTGGCATCTCTTCACGGAAATGCAGTACTAAGATTTATTTTACCTATGACCAATGATTGCAGTGGATTTATGCAAAAACTACAAGGACTGCTTCAGGAGAAAGGAGAAAGTTGCTTGAAGAAAGATGAACATATCAAAAGTTTGGCCGTATTTTAGCTACTTGGAGGGTATCATTGGGCATATGACCATCGAAATATGTTGGCACCATCCCTACAATCAGAACTCTGATAGTACACCAAGCTACAAAACCAGCTTGAGATTAATGCACAACTTTACTGATACACTAACCCCACTTCCTTTATCTGGCACCTCAGTTACGTGTGTACGTGGTTGCAATTACACAAGTGACTATTTTGGTGCATGCAGAGCAATACTTTTCTTAGTTTGAAGTACATTATGCACAACTGTACAACTCTGCAAGTAGACAATGCCGTATCAGAGAGTCGGTAGACTCTATGTAGGGATGGCATCGCACGCCCATAGTGCACGTACATACGAAACTTGCAAACGCTCGTATTCTAAACCTTTCTGGGCATTTAGCCCGATGTTTTTCTATCGAACAATACCCCCTAAGTGGCTAAAATGCATCGCTAGACTTACTGCCAGAAAACGGCTAAACTTTAGATTTGTTCATTTTCTTCTTCTTCGTCTTCTAGAGATTATTTCAAACGGCCTACGTCAAAACTGGCTAAAGCTATCACTGTGGCTTTTGCACCAATCCCTTTCAATCTTGTGTGGGCAGTGCCTTTTACTACCAGAATGCTCGTACCGTGGCGATTCGACTCGGTGGAAGCTGGAGTTTCCAATACTGTACAAACGTTGGACGCCATTGCACTTGTACTATACCACGTGACAATGTGCGTGACGTAATTCCCTACGCCCGCCGTACTTCTACTTTACGCAATGCTTTTGACAGTCTAAGTGTATATAGGATTTTAATAAAATAAGAAAGGATGTCGGAATCGCACTACCAAAGAGTAAAGAAACACAGTAGAGTCTTGTGGCAGTATTCAGGCAATGCTGGGATAGCAACATGTAGCAAGCCTCTTGATGCTGCTACCTGTATGAATCAGGTGTTTACATACATGCAGTGAGGAAGTTAGTCAAGTATTAGTCAAGTCTGGGACTTTTTGAAGGGGCTCTGTTCCCTGCCCTTAATATGTAGCAGAAAACTTTGGTGTTTGCTGATTCGTTTGCTAGCATTTGATAGACGTTTGTAAAAACAACATCCTTCATTAGGATACCAAAAAAGTGCACAAAAGTATTAATTCAAAAATGTAGAGGGATGTATACATTTATGGCAGTGTAAGCAAGATAGATCATAGAAAGACTACACAAGAAACCCCATCCCTACATTGTTTTTTCAAGTAGGACATCCTTCTGAGCTCTGCTATGAGATGAATGGGAACAGCATTGTACAGTTTAAAAAAAGTGAAAAGAGATGTAGGGATGGGGTTACTTGTGTAGACTTTCTATGATCTGTCTTTCTTGCACACTGCCATAAATGTAAAATCTAGTTCATGTGGTTTTTGGCACTGCCATCCCTACATCCCTCTACACTTTTTGAAAATGTTTCTATAATTACATAGGCCCATGCAGCATCCTACTACTATTGGCACCTAGTTTGTACCAGAATACCCAACAGTACTTTCATTGGGGTCACCAAGGCAGTATACACAGGTACCATAAGTAACAAATCATGGCACTGTAAGTACATATGATGCACCTGACCGAAATAATGGCAGTGAGAGACCCTTCTGGGTTACTATCCAGTCAGTAATCAGTAATCTTACTTTCAAAGTGTGATCCTTAGCTGTGTATAGACTGTGTTGGATTGGTGTTAGGATGTTGTTGCATGTGATGACCCTTCAAATCTCTGTGTGTAGTGCTGTTACAAAAAGATCAAACCTTTCTGATTGCAGCTTTGAGGAAACTGAGAAATCCAGCACTGTCTAAACACTATCAACTACAGTGACTTTCCTGCATCCCTTTAAATATTTGAAAAGAGTCTTCTTTGTTTATTTGTGTGTTTTTTGCAAGTCACATTGAAGGGAGATATCCTTCTCACAAGTTACTTTCAGACAGATTAGCAACCACAACAGCCTTTGCTACATATCATGGGCATGGTGGAAAGGGCGGGCGTCGGCACTCCCATTCTTTAGTTGAGGGGATTGAACCCCTCCAAAAAATTCCAGGCAGCACTAAACTGTGCCAAGTGACAGTGTATTAGAAATGGCTTCTAAATGTAAAGAAGTGTATGGGGCTCCTAACTTCTGTTTGCCAGAGTTTAGAAAGGCGTACAAATGTTGTGCTTGCTAGGATTGTACTCCGTATAGACCAAAGTAGATTTATGCAAAACATATGGTGATTTCTTCAACCAGTTTTGAGAAGTGCTGTTTGAAAAATGTTTTAAAGAAACTGATGGTTCAGTTGGTGTCGTTGGTTGGTCTAGCAATGCGTTTTAGCAACTTGGGGGGTATCATTGGATACACTGGAATAATTTAATTGGGCGAGCGGAAGCGAGCCCACTCATCTGAACTCAATAGCCCCTTGTCTGTTTCTTTATATATTAATATATTTACAAGTATGAAAAACATTTTCTAAAAATGTAGAGGGATGTAGGGATGGCAGTGCCAAAAACCACAGAAACTAGGTGTAGAGATGGCAGTGTACAGACAAGACAGGTTATAAAAAGACTACACAAGCAACCCCATCCCTACATCTTTCTTTTTCCTTGAAATTGTTCTGTGAGTTTAGCTATGACAATTCTGGGAACATCAATACCATGCGGTGAGAAAAAAGAAAGATGTAGGGATGGGGTTGCTTGTGTAGTCTTTTTATAACCTGTCTTGCCTGTACACTGCCATCTCTACACCTAGTTTCTGTGGTTTTTGGCACTGCCATCCCTACATCCCTCTACATTTTTGGAAAATGTTTTTCATACTTGTTTGTGTACTTTTTCTTGTACAATAGTACACAAAATGATCTTGCAAGTTTCATTCAAAATCCAACAAACATATCAGTGATCAGAGCAGCCATTGCTACTAGTCAGCGGCGGAGATACGAGTGGGTAAACCTCGTGTTCTGTCACTTACGAAGTTGGGAGCCTGGCTGAGCCCCTCTAAAAAGTCCTGAGCTAGAGTAGTTTCCTCAGTCTATCTGACTAGCTAACTCATACCAGTTACATTGACGTTCGTTGTACAATTGTACGGCGAAGTAAGAACGCGCTCTCTTCAGTGACAAACCTTTGCCATCGAGAAATTAATAGGCGTGGCTTTGCAAGCCCCGCCCTCACGTGCTTACAATTTGCGCCACGTGACAATAATTATTTGAAAATGGCTTCCAAATATGGTAAAGTTGTCTGGGGTTCTAGATTCTGCCCATAGTAGAGAAGATACTAACATTTTGTTAGCACAGATCATACTTCGTAGTGATTACAGTGGATCTGTGAAAGAACTATGGTGATTACTTCAGCCACTTTCGAGTAAAGTCGTTTGAAAGAAATCTCGTAAGAAGAAGAAGAATAAAAAAGGAAAACAAAATCACCTTTCGTCCATTATCTGGCAGTAAGTCAAGAAATGCATTCTAGCTACTTGTGGGGTATCGTTGGGTAGAGAAGCGGTTGAATAGGCTATTCGCGTGCCGAGAAAGGCTTAAAACGCGAGTATTCGCGAGTTAAGAAGGCTTTCCTATGTACGCGCACTATGGGAGTGTCGGCGCCATCCCTACATAGAGAGTCTACCGACTCCCTGATATGTTAATTGGGCGAGCGGGAGCGAGCCCCAGCCTAGTCGTGCAAACGGAGCCCCCCTCTATATATTTATTTATTTATTTATTTATTTCATACGACGGACCGGCACTGCTTTTAGGCCTCCGCGGGCCCCCGCGCTACGGGCAAACGTAAAGACGGCTCGGTTACGTCATCTTCATGTGCTTACAAGTTATAGCCAAGCCCAGCAGGATTAAGTTTGCTGCCGACGACCAACAGCATCCTGCTTCTGAACGCATGGAAGCTCGAGAGCGGCGATTAGCTCGTGACAGAGCTCGAAGGAAAGAACATCTCGCTACAGAGAGTGCAGAAGAAAGGGAAACGCGCCTATCAAGACGCCGAGCTAGAGAGAGAGAACATCTCGCCACAGAGAGTGCAGAAGAAAGGGAAACGCGCCTATCAAGACGCCGAGCTCGCGAGAGAGAACGTCTCGCTACAGAGAGTGCAGAAGAAAGGGAAACGCGTCTATCAAGACGCCGAGCTCGAGAGAGAGCAAGACGTACCGCCCAGTCCACCGAAGCGAGGCAGGCGCGTCTGCAGGAATTGAGACACGCTTACCAGCGGAGACAAGCTCAGTCAGAGCTGTCCGAAGAAAGGGAGGCCCGCCTGCAGCAGGTACGACTTAGACAGCAGCAGCGACTGGCTGAAGAAACCCCCGAGGAGAGAGAGGCCCGCCTGCAGCAGGTGCGACTTAGACAGCAGCAGCGACTGGCTGAAGAAACCCCCGAGGAGAGAGAGGCCCGCCTGCAGCAGGTACGACTTGAACAGCAGCAACGACTGGCTGAAGAAACCCCCGAGGAGAGAGAGGCTCGCCTGCAGCAGGTACGACTTGAACAGCAGCAACGACTGGCTGAAGAAACCCCTGAGGAGAGAGAGGCTCGCCTGCAGCAGGTACGACTTGAACAGCAGCAACGACTGGCTGAAGAAACCCCTGAGGAGAGAGAGGCCCGCCTGCAGCAGGTACGACTTGAACAGCAGCAACGACTGGCTAAAGAAACCCCCGAGGAGAGAAAGGCTCGACTACAACGACTGAGAACCTGCCAGCGACAGCGCATTACTTCAGAGACTCAACAAGAGACTGAAACACGACGTTGTCATGACAGGGAGGGACACATGCAGTGGGCCGTATCCCTCTCCTCTGTCCAGCCTCTCCTTCACCAGCCAGTTGTTCACTCGAAGATGAACAAGTTCCACTCCGGAATGGCTGGCCTACATGTGTCTACATGTGTGACATGCATGGAGAGGTTTCCTGGCATGACGATCAGGATCACCCCAGCTGGAACTGAGTGCATTCGGTGCAACAGGGATCAGCAAAGCCCCAAGGCATTCTCTACAGAGAACAACATGCATCCTGGACCTGTACCAGTGGAGCTGATGGTAAGCTGTAACTATTTTTAGGTCATGCACTCTTATCAAATATCTTTTCACCCTACTTACCTCATTTTGGGTCACTCAAAATTAAATTTCTTATCTGATTGTGTCTGTAGGGGCTGTCCCAGGTGGAGGAGATGCTCATCTCTGCTGTTATGCCCATCATGTCAGTGTACAGACTCCCACAGGGGCAGTATGGATACAGTGGGCATGTCATCAACCTGTCCCAAGATGTGGCTACCTTTGCCCAGAGTTTACCAAGGCTACCACGTGAACTGGATGTCATAGTTGTGAGAAAGGAGGGAGCCAACCACACCCACCGTGACTTCCGGGTCAGACGAGCTGTAGTGCTCCGAGCACTGCAATGGCTGCTCTCCAACAACCAGTACTACCGTGCACTGGGTGTGACCATCGACACCAATGCACTAGAGCAGCTCCCACACGATGAGAACATGGCCACCTTTACATCTGTAACTGAATCCAGCCTCTCACCAGATACTTCAACCACTGATCACCAAGCGACAAGTGATGCAGCAGCAGAGGATGAATCGTGTGACGCCCAACTGCCACAGTCATTTGTCCCTGTCGCTGTACCATCAAGAACTGTTTTCCAACTCATTAACCCTTTCCTAACTACAACTCAATACTATAATTCAAATACTATAACTCTAATGTTCTCTATGCTACACACAGCACACTCTGCCACTGGGGGCAGGGTCGCTCCCGCTTGCCCACAATGCTACGCATTCCACTAGTTTTATATCGTACGTCCTTTTGGGCCCTGGGTGCCCCCGCGCTACGCGCAAACGTAAAGCCGGCTAGATCACATCCGAAGATCGAGGACTGCAGCTAGGCGGAAGGAACTACACCTTTCAACCAGGCCATGCCTCCGGAAGAGAGCGAGCGAGGGAGCTAGGCAGCTGCCTGTTACAACCAGGCCTCGTCTCCAGCGAGACTAGTGAGACGGAGACTTCGCGATAAGGTTCGTCATGCTGCCCACTCAAGCTAGACAAGCGGCCGTACTAGAAAGACGGAGAATTCGCGTTAGGGCTCATCGTGCTGCCCAGTCGACTTCCAAAGCTAGAGAAGCACGGTTGGTGGCACGTAAGGTTTCCAAGTGCAGTACTTGTCTGGAGAGATTCCCCGGAATGAGTGTCAAAGCCAATTTCACTGAGTGTGTGTACACTGTACACAGGACAAGCAAATTCCCAAGGTGCAAACAACATGAATCCTGGCCCTGTTCCTCCTCAGCTGCAGGCTAGTGGATGTTACATACTCCTGTCTAATACCACAGTATGTAGGTGTGTCTTAGTCTGAACACACCCACACTGACATTTGATATACATATTCATGTATTGCTTCATGCACTTTCAGTTTAATGCTGCGAGGTGAAGAGATGTTGATTGCACCTATCGTGTCCATATACAGGTTGCCTCCAGGACAGTATGGCTACGATGGGCGTGTTACTTACTGCCCCAAGATGTGGTATCATTTACCCATTGACTTCCTCAGACATCCTCTGAGCTACACATCTTTGTTGTGAGTAAGCAAGGTGCCAAACACTCATATCAGGACTTTTGTGTGTGCAGGGCTGTAGCTCTTCAGTGGTTGGTAACTCACATCATGTACTATCATGCCAACCATGGTTGCATCGATCAGAGTGCACATGCCCGACTACCACAAGATGGCAATCTCTCAAATCTTGCCTCTGTTGCACTAGACAGCCTGAAGAGAATGACGAGCCAGCAGCAGATGACCTTGACTGCCACAAATCCCACCTTACACAGTCCTGTTGCTATCCATTCAATGATGGAGCAAGAGGCATTCAGTTTAGCAGCGGAAATCCAGCCAACTTGTGGATACTTCATCTACAACACTCTTGTGGCCATCCATCAGAGGAACTCCCATCAATGAGTTTACTACGGAAGGCTACTTCTCCTGTGCCTTTCCACTCTCTTCCCCACTGGTGCAGGAGCAGCTGGCAACAATCAATAAAATTATGTCCACACATCTCCTTAGCAGTCTGTACACACAAGTTCCCTGTAACCATGGGCATTAACTTTGTTTCCATGCAGCCACCAAAAGGTCTCTTTTAGCAAGAGTTCTGAAGCTTTGTGTATCAGCAGTAGTGCATGCAGACATTATAATGGCGCAATCGTAGCATTCATAGCTAGCATACTTTCCGAAATATAATCCCATAGCAACCAGCCGCCTCATTAATATTCATGATGTCTGACCACCCTTACGGTTTAGGAGGCTTTTGTATTAGTGTGTACAGAGTATGGGTGTGTCAGCACCATCCCTACATGAGTTTAGAGACTCTCTGATAAGCTGGGCAAGGTTTATGCAGATTCAAGTGCTTTTTGTGTTAACCATTTGGTAAAAAGTCACAAACTACATTCATGCTTGCATACATGCAATGTTGATCACACAAGACAATTACTGTGACCTGCCCTTTAATGCATTAATTACTTGACAGGTTGATACAAATGTAACTGCTACATACACACTTGATTACATGCAATGCACTAAGTTGAACTGTACAGAGAGAGAGAGAAAAAGAGAAAGAGAGAGAGAGAGAGAGAGAAAGAGAGAGAGAGAGAGAAAAAGAGAAAGAGAGAGAGAGAGAGAGAGAAAGAGAGAGAGAGAGAGAGAACTGTATTCTACACATGTGCACGTAGCGGAGCATTACAACGAAGTATACAGAAACTTACAACTGCGTGTATTGAACGTAGAAGTTCCGAGCAAATACGGAAACTGAACTGTAGAGCAGCACAGTTTAGCCACTACTTGGCAATGCTGACAAGCATTCTACGCAAGTTTAGCGTACCGTTGGCTTCACTGCAACTGGAAAAGCTTACATAGTCGAAAAAAGAGCCATGGATCGCTGCAATAGCGCGGCAGTAATCACGGTAGGCAAACGATGCCTGAACTCTTGAACGCAAGGAAATTTGAGATAAAATCTATACAAGCCTGTATATACCTCCTAGAGCGTAAAAGCGATGTGTGCCGCGGGAGTGGTAGCGGACACACACAGACAAAGCAAGTACAGTAACCCTCACACAACTATGAATGTTTTCCATGCTTCAGGTGCTTCACTAAGAATCCTGCGTATCTGTTTCCTCCTTCACATCTTCAGCTGAATCACTCTCATCTAATGCCAAACTACTGCTCATATCTCATGCCTTGGTATCGTTCATAAATACTTGTCATGCAAGGTATGGCATCTAAACAATTATTACCATGGTATTATAGGCATTGGTCCTAGACTATGTCTCGGACACTTACAACTTGATAGCATTTCACAGTCATCTATTAAATATTCTAAGTGGTACTCACACAGAAGTTGAAAGAGGTAAAACATACAGTGATCTGCAATGTTTTTATGAAGATATTGGATCTGAAGAACACTTTCCTGGAAGTAGAACATACTTGTCTGTACCATACTGATAATGCCTTCATGCATGTTTACTTTGGAATACAGTGACAGTGTTTACAAAAGAACCACAGTGACTTGATTAATCAGTTCTCACACCCCACCTAAGATGAGCTATATATATTCTCTTCCTCTTCCTCTTCCTCTTCCTCTTCTTCCTCTTCCTCTTCTTCTTCTTCTTCTTCTTCTTCTTCTTCTTCTTCTTCTTCTTCTTCTTCTTCTTGCTGAAAATAGTGGGAGCATCATACAGTAAATAAATGATGTAGAGGTGGGGTTACTTGTGTATTGTCTGTTGTACAATAGTATGGTGGAGTAAGACGATACCCACTCGCACTCCTTTCAGGCACAAAGAAAACAAAGTCTGCGGCTAAATTGGCGACTGTCACATGTGAGAAATTAGATACAGCTAAAATACACTCTTGTAGTAAGTACTAGATAATCCATGATCTTTAAATAAGACTTGGTTGAATATTCCTTACACTTGTTCAGTATTCTTGTGATACCTTACCACACAACTCATGTCCAGGAGTACAAAATAATCACCATCATTGACTGGTTTGACAATGTGTTCATCTGAATTCCACTCTGAACATAACACTGATCATCCTGTCTAAAAGAAATTGCAGGTGTTGTGCTCTATTCCTAACCCTTGATCTATCTATTAGTTAAATGTCAGCTAAGCAGAAAGTCTTATCTACTGGACATCTCTGGTTCTGCATGGAGCAAAATCAGTGACTGTCCCAGACATTCTCTGGCAGTTGGAAGCCATGCAGAGAACTAGCTAGGTGTAATAGGAATAAACACTATCTAGTACACAAGCCATCAGGCACAAAATATCCAGACATGTGACTATCACCCTGAGAACCAATGTACAGTTTTCTTCCCAAATTCAAATGCCTAGATCCTTGTAAATGTTTGTGTACAATTTGGAGTATACAAGTGAATAATGGGCAAGGTTTATATATGTCTAAACAAGTGAATAATGAGCAAGGTTTATATATGTCTAAAGGAATAAAAACTAGTAAGGTATACCAAAATGAAAGCCTACAAAATGACTATACTAATAGTTTTGTGGTTACAACTGCAGTCTAATGTATTTCCTACACTCATTTGTTTTGTCTCACACTACACTTTGTATGCATCCTTTAAGCTGTTCTTAACATCACTCCACTTCAGCTGCTTCCACTCACTAGGAACTTCGCATTCCTCCATCGCAAACTCTGCAGCAATTTTCTTTTTATAATTTCCTACTAACCACTTCCAGTACAGTGAAGCTTTCTGTGATGTGTCATCTGTGATAGACCATTCTGGATAGAACTTTGAGTACTCCTTGTACGGATGAAACTCTAACTTTGTTTTAAGATCCCGAAACCTATAATCACTGGCAACCAAGGAAGTGCATATATCCAAAATCATTTTATTAGATTTAACCCATCTGAAACCCCCAAGACAAGAAGGACGATGCAGGGTCACACTGTGCTTGTGGGCTTCTTCAGCACTTGTACTACTGGAATGGAAGTGGTTTTTGTCAGTGAGATCACATTGCTCTTTACAAAACGGACATTGCTCAGTACACCCTGCAAGCTCTTCAAACAAAATATCATTAGGTCTTGTTTGCCACTTTTGTATTTCAGCAACAGACATATCCTCAAACTCTGCTGTAAGTGTGGAATACAAGTTATCAAGCCCTTTGTTAAGTTCTTCTGTGAAATACGTAAGATTTCGTAACTGACGCACACCTCCAAGTTGCAGCAATTCTGTCAAATCTAGTTGTAAGTTCCCACTTTCATTTAGGATACTGTGAAACTTACTCAACCATTGTGTAATTTTGAACTCACCGCCTTTTACCAAAAATTCATTTGTAACAGAAACTACTGCTCTTTTTGTATTTGACACAACAGTGTTTAATTTGTCTGTGGCAATTATTGCAAGCCTTGATGGATTACCTTCACTACAATGCTGTTCAGTGTAGCGTCTAACCCAAACTTGAAGACTAGCATCTATCTCTTTGAGGTAAAGCCTACAGTCCTCAAAATTTCTTCCCTTACAATGATCAAGATCTTCCCCAATATCGAGAAGAATTTTTGCTTTCAAACCCTTTTTGGTGTGAAAGAAACCCTTACTACCTTTCATACTGGTGACAATGTCTGGGCTCAATGAGCTAATGACCTCCTTCTTTACTGAGCGCAAAAGTAGATCACAAACTGCAGAAGCAGCTGTGACCTCCTCAGCTATTTGATAGTATTCATCTTTAAATATTCTGAAAAGTGGCCCTTTCATTTCCCGTTCCAGGTACTCAACTGGATCATTCTTTTTCCTGGCAATTTCTACAACTTCTTGCAACTTTTTGAGTGCAAACCCACACACAGTAAGAGCCATATCAACTTTGTACTCTTCAGTAAAAGGAATATCTCGGCTATGACCATCAATTCCTTTGAAAAGTTGTTGAAGAAGATCAGTTGCAAGAACAGGATTATAATCCTCATTCTCTTTTTGCTTCAGGTATTCTTCCTGATCTTTGAGAAGTTTTTCAGTAACTTTCTCAGCATGCTGAACTACTTCTACTGGGACTTCTTCCATCATAAACAAACGTTTCAAATATTTCCACTTACTGTCCAAGTGTACCTTTTTACTAAATACCAGATGCAAACGATGTCCCCACTTTTCCAATGGGGTTTGCTCAAGTTTTGCAGCCAATAAGCAAGAAGAGGCTTTAAGAGGTTTGAAATCAAGTAGACATGTTTGTACATCTACCTTAACATTAACCACAACCCTCAGCATTGGATGAGACTTTCGCTCTTCAATCCACACCCTCCATTGTTCATTAAATTTTTCCATTAGCTGTTCATCATTCAACTTGACATTTTCAAGCTCAGACACAAAATGCTTCACATGCTTCAATATCTGCCCACGGTGAGTCTCTTTCATTCCATCTACCTGTGCAAGCGCTTCCCGACTTGACTTCATGTGAGAGCAGTGGCTCTTGGCATGTATTTGCCAATGTGTCTTCAAATTATCAAGCCTCCTTTCTGTTTCCCCTTTCCACTTCACTACTATTTCTGATTGAGGGTTATTTTGAAAAAACTCTTCCATTTCTTGTTTTAGTTCTTCATGAATATGATTTACATAAGTTAGAAGCTCTTCACAAAGTTCATCATACTCTGCTTGAAGCTGGGAGAGATCACAACTGTGGATTTTGTTTCGTGCTTTCTGTTCCCATGCCAACATCACCTTGTTAAATTTCCAAGACCACTGACTGTATTCCGTATCAAGTGTATTATAAGCAGAAATTTCTAGTGTATTTTTGAAACTGAAAACAAAATTTTCTTCAAGAATAGCTTGCCAGAGTTTTTCTATTTTTTCCCTGAACACCTTAAGCTCACTACTATGGGTGAGATGCCTTAAGTTTACAAATGAAATGAGATGAGACTTCAAATTCTGAGCCTTGGCGCTATAGCCAGTATTGACTGGGGCCATAGGAGGGTCACCTTCCCACAGGCCCGGAAAGTAAGTAACGTCTGTTTCATCACTGAAGTCAATGACATCCCTAAAACATGTGATTCGATGCTCTAAGTTCTCTTCTTCAGCAGCAGCTCGTGTTATTAGATCAAGTTTGTCCTTGAATTTGTAACGGCCCATCATTCCTTTCTCTCCAGCCATGACTGCTGAAACATTTTGATGTACAAAGTGACAACCAAGTGTCAGTCTGACCTTTTTCATTCGCAGAAAAGCATGAACAGCAGTTTGTATTATATCATCAAGATCCCCTATTGCCTCCCCAAACAGGTTAGTGACTGTTAGGTTGGCTAGGCCAATCACAAATGTGGCTAGTTCATTATCATGCTTATGAGTATGCAATGTATCAAGCTCTGGGGCTCGTAACCCTTCAGTATCAACCACTAGAAAGTAATCACACTTGCATTCTTGTTGTAGACTCTTGTGAATGGGCACAAGTTGCATGAATGCACCACGGGTGCATCTCCCAGCACTAGCAGCAAATTTAAGGCCAAATACAGTATTCATTAATGTAGACTTTCCTGAGCTTTGAAGTCCCAGAATAGAGAGAACAAACAAACTGGGATTGTTTAGATGTTTCTCCAATCTATTCATAACAGCTGATATCCAACATTTGGGTACATGTGCTGCATCTCCATCCATAAGTTCAAGTGGATAGCCCTCAATCATCAATTCAGCAGCTACTTCAGGTAGACAGGAGACATGTGTAATTTGTTCATCTGTTGCATTCTTGTTTGCAGCTACCGCTTCATATATTTGACAGATTTCTCGTAGCAAGTGTTCAAGACCAAATGAGGCACGAATAATTTTTACGTTCAGCAATTCCAACTCCTTGGTTTGTTCTTCCTTTACTTTTTGGGGCTGTATTTTATTCAGCTCACTTCTCTTTTGCTTGTACTGATTATGAAGGCATGGCAGTTGCTCTCTGGAAAGATTATCGAGGATCATGCGTACCCACTGCAAGAAGTAATGCCTTATCTTTGCTTGATGTAATAGAAGAGTGCTGAGGAATGATTCCATTAGTGGATGGAGAAACTGACTTTGATGTACCTGCTCTTCACGAATGCTCTGCATTTTCTCTCTTTGTTCTGGACCATAAAATTCAATATTCTTTTGGCCTCGTCGGGTCTGACGATACTGCTCTTTGTCTCTCCGGGCCCACTCATGCCAAAGATCATTGCTTTGAAGTGGAAGTAAATCTTTGAGACTATCAGCTTTATGAGTCTTTTTACACTCCTCTATGATTTTACTGAAGACAATTGCTAATTCTTTTCCTTTCAAGCAGTGTGCATGATCTTCATCAACAGATATTCTAGAGCTTCGTGCTGCATTACTGTATTTCTCAAGTGTACAAGTGCTTTTAACAACCTCCCACTCCTTGTCAAGACTGTTGTTTATTATGTCATATACCTCTCCCCTGATATCAGCTTCATTCATATCTAGTTCAATCACATGAAGTTTTTCTTCCGGCACTGATTCCTTCAGTGTCCTTAGACAGTCTGTCCAAACTTTGTTATCATCCCAGGGTTCTGCTCGAAGCAAACAAAGTCCTCCATGAGCTGTAGCAAGAGTTCTCAGCACTCCTAAAGCTGCATCATTCAAGTCGCTCGTACTTACAAACACAAAGTTTATGAATGATACTTTGCTGAGGAACATTGTCTGTTGTGAGCACTCCCGAGCATCACCATGAAGATTTGCAAATGTTACAACATCAGGAAATATCTGGTCATTGATAGATGGAAGATACCAACAAATTTCAACAAGACCATTTATTAAGAGTTTTTTCGCATTACCTCCATCACAGTTGAAATGAAAGAATATATCATGTCGAGATTTACTGATGATGCTATTCATCAAGTGAGACTTTGATATCCTATGCTTACCAATCCGCAAAAAAGAAACAAGCGGAGCAGGATAACTAACAAGTTGGCCTTCACTTGAACTGTCACTATGCAAACTTTTCCACTCCTTCACAATTGATCGCAAGGCCCAAAGAAGATATGTGAGTCCATGTGTTACAGGATCAGGAAGTACAAGAGGTACAGCTAGCTGACAGGTTGCCAGCCTAGACATTAAATCTTGACGAAGAAAATTATCAGCACAACCCAACAGAGCAATAAGGCCATCCATTGGATGAACCACGATCCTTTTCTGATGCTTTGTATCACAATGTTTCAAAGAAATTTTCTCTATGGAGCTACTGCTTTTGTTTTCATGACAGACTAACTTAATTCTACATCTGTTGTCAAAAGCCATGACCTTTTGAAGGATGAGAAAGGGATACAAATTTGGATTTGTGCATTGTTTTTCTCTGCGGGAGCTGCCCATTTGTTTCTTGTCTTTAGATGAGTCTTTTGCACTTTCAAGTGTGTCTTCTCTTATCTCCAAAGCATGTTGATGTGTAAGGCCCTGAGGATAGAAGTCAATTAATCCCAGCATTGTGAGCAATTCAAGCACATTAGGGAGACTTTGATTGCGCTCCTCAGTAGCCTTTTGCAAAAGAGAATCCAGTTGACATTGAAACCATTCCAAGTCATGTTTATTGGAGAGCAGTGCATGTAGAATATCAGCTAACTGAGGATCTATATCATCTCCAATTTTTTGCTCTATAGATTGTAAGTGCGAAACTGTTTTGGATTTGGATACACACAAATCATTATGCATTGCAACAGCAAGGGAGAACAAATGGACTTGGGACCTTATAACAATTTGCTGCCTAGCAACTGTAAAGAACTCCTTGCAGTGCTGCTGAAACACTTTGCATAGGTAAGTTAGATCACAAACAGAAAATGATGAATAAAACAGGTTCTGTTCTGGATCATAGTCAAAAGGCAACAGCATTGTTATAACAAAGTTTTCCTCATATCTTTTCCCTGTTTCTTGAAGTTGATTTCTTACACAGCAAACAATTCTTGCCAGAGATTCAGTCACTTTGATACTAATATCAGGCTTAGAAGCAATTTTTATCAAATTGGAATCATCTCTTTTTAAGCCACCATACATGTGATGTAATGCATATTGGAAGTACTTGTGGAGACACATAATGATTTCACAGTCCATGGAACTTTCTGCAGGATACAGCCACTTTCTGATGTATTTTCTGCATGGGAATACCTTAACAGTATACAGATCAAGTGGCTCAACAACCTCCTTGATGACTTCTCGTATACCTTCTGTGGATACACAATCTTCAGAACTCTCTGAACTGTATTTGTCAACTACAAGCTTTAAGAATCTGTGAACAGCAGGCTGTGCTAAATACATGGTTGGCCAGAATAGGGGATCCATTGATGATTTAGATACAGTCTGTTTAATTTCCACCAGATAGCTAAGGCATCCTTTGAAATGTGACGCATCTGGATTGTCATTCCAGGATTCTACTGTGTGAACTACTTTTTCAACATCCCCAACTGAAGTCTTTTTGCTTTCCTTGGTGTAGCCATGATTCATTTTAGTCCATGCTTGGTTCATCAGTGTGGCAAGGGAGTATGGCTTCTTGAAATCCTTTGCATGGTTCTTTTTAATGATATCCCATATTGGCACTAGTGTTGAACCACGATCTATTAAATTCCACGTCCCGTTATTGGCTATGAGCCCATTCTTCCAACATGGTAGACCTGTAACATCTTGTGGTCCTCCAGAAGTAGTAATGACCCAAAATGTGTCACATACCAGTGTATCTGTATCTGTACCATAAGCATTGCGAGAAACACTGCCACGTGTAACAGATCGGAAGATCGACTCACCTGCAAGATTGTCGATAACCTCATTGTGTACTTGTTGTACTCTGCCTCTGTCTGAATTTTTAAAACCAGAGCTGTGAATTTTCCATTGATATGTACCGCCAAAGTGAAGGGGTCCTTTGCTTGCATGTGACCCAAATTTTTTGAAAAATGCTTCACACTTGGTTTGTGCTGACTTGTCACAGGAATCCACAAATGACTCAATAGCCCTAAGCTCTTGTATAGCTTTATCTGAGAGTTGAAGCTGGTCGTCATCGAAATACAATGAAGCCAATGGCAAGACAAAAAGTTGCACTGTGGAATTGTATGTTTCCTGCTCCCTTATGTGGTCTTGTTCCATCCTGTGACTCTGATTTGAGGTTAAATGAAATGTGAACCCCCAGTAGCCAATCACTTCAGATCCTGTAACTGAATACCCAGCGCTGTTCAATGTATAAGTAAACACTTTTTCATGATGTCTGCTTGTAAATTGCTTGCATATAATATTTTGGGAATGCAAAGGTTCCATTAGACAAATATCTTTTGGAGGTTTCAGAAGGTGATGTCGTTCCTGAAGCTGATCATGCACATCCTTTGTAAGAAGGATTCCTTGCAATGCACGACCTCCAGATGCTCTCTTAACTACAGCTAAATCACTTAATTCGTCTGCTTGCAGTTCTGCACTTAGTTTCTTTTGACAGTCCTTGAGTTGACTAATAATTTCAGGGAGAGCAGTGCTGTTGGAGGGCCAAAATTCTGGTGGTATCTGAAGGTTTTCTCGGATACCATCCTCCACTACCATAACTTCTTCATCATGGTGATACTTACTTTTCCCATGCAGCGTACTAAGATTCTGAAGCATTTGCTCAAATTCATCTTGCCTCATTTTCAGTTGCTGAATTTGCTGTTCACGTTGTTTCTGAAAAGTGTGCTCCTGACCCTCCATTTTTAGGAACTTTTGTAGAGTTTTCTTGTCCTGTGGTGTTCTTGCAAATCGTACCAAATGAGGGTAGGACTCACTACCAATGTGCTGTAATGCTTTCACAGATTTCACTCCCAGTTGTCTTAGAAATACAATTTGCCAAAAGGTAGGCAACTCTTCATTTTTATTAATATCCTCACGTGTTTCTTCTTGAGAGAATATGGCAACATGTTCTTTGCTGGAAGATCTATGAGAAAGTGTTTGGCACAATTCTTCACTACCCATAAGCTCCTCATCTGAAGCCTCTATGGAAAAATTAAGACACATATGTCACTATAACAGTGAATGACTCCAAAACTCAAGAAACTGAAATGAACATATATCTTCCACAAGTCAGCCCCATGACAGTAAAATGCTCATTCTAAAATACCTGCTACTATAAATTTATGACGCTTCATGCATTCTATGAGCCTACATTGTTTCTAGCTATTAAGTGAAAGTGCATGGTGTGTAGACACAATATCCACCCACTATTCACATCTGTATACTGTAGTAGTAGCTGCCTATCCTTTCTAGGTGACTGCTGAACAACATAGAACTTGTACTACAAAATTACACATGGCATACCATGAAACCTAGTATTTTATAGTGTGCACTCTACATCTGTCGGTAGACTCTCTATGTAGGGATGGTGCCAACACACCCATAGTGCCTGTACATACAAAAGCCTTCTAAACTCTCCTGCAGTAACGTTCTAAGCCTTTCTAGGCACTAAGCAAACCCATTCAGGCATTTCTCTACCCAACGATACCTCCCAAGTAGCTAAAGTCTATCTGTAGACTTACTGCCAGAAAATGGCTAAACCATCAAACTTATATCTTTCTTCTAATTCTTCTTAAGAGATTTTTTGAATTGATCTACGCCAAAACTGGCTAAACTAATCACCGTGGCCTTTGTATGTATGTCCTATGTGTGCAGTACTACTACCAGAATGGTTGTTCCTTGCCAATTGGTGGAAGCAGAGATTTCCAACACAGATAGCAGCCAGTGTTGCAGTACGTGACATTGTGTGTGATGTAATGCCTTAAGTCTTGCGCATGCCCCGCTGTACTTGTTCCGTTACACAAGTAGGATGGCAGCAAAGGAGCATGGTAGACTTATGGCAGGAGATGGTAACATATATGTAGCAAAGACAGATGACCTCTTGATGCTAGCTGTACATATGAGTAAGGCAGTCACATATGTGCAGTGAGGAGGTTCTGTGCATTAGTCAAGCCTGAGAGGGCTCAGTCCCTCTTCCACAAACACACACACGCGTACTAAAGGTGCTAGTGCTCAACTCTAAGTAGCACATCCTGTTGTAAGATACTGTGGTACAGCAAAAAATGCACACAACAAGTATGAAGAACATATTTCAAAAATGTAGAGGGATGTAGGGATGGCAGTGCCAAAAACAACACAAACTGGATATATGGATAGCAGCATACTGGCAACATAGGTCGTGGGAGGACTACACAAGTAACACCATCTGTGAGATTACTAGAAGCAACTTTGCACTGGTAGCAAAAATGAAAAAAAAGATGTAGGGTATGGGTAGTCCTCCCATGACCTATGTTGCCTGCACACTACCATCCATATATCTAGTTTGCGTGGTTTTTGGCACTGCCATCCCTACATCCCTCTACATTTTGGTTTTTCTGTATAAAGCTTTGAGTTTTTTACACTAAATTGGTGAAAAGGGCCACTACTACTGACCTAGCCTATCAAAATGCTTATACATGTATTTCAACAAGTCAAAAATACAAATATGTAAAGGAGTTGTAGGGATGGCAGTGCCAAAAACCACAGGCACTGGATGTACAGATGGGTACACGAAGAGTACACAATTAACCTCCTCATCCCAACATCCTTCTTTCATACATGACACCATTTTGTGGGTTATGCTATGAGTTACAGGGAACAGCAAAAATGTAGGGATGGGGTTACTTGTTTAGTCTTTGTATAACCAAGAGTGTATAATAAGTGAGAGAATATCCTACTCCATATACTACTGTGTAGCAGCTCTTGTTCAAGGTCGTGACCCTTATAATCAAAGTATGAAAAACATTTTCAAAAAATGTATAAGGATGTAGGGATGGCCGTGCCAAAAACTACAGAAACTAGGTGTAGGGATGGCAGTGTGCAGGGAAGACATGTTATACAAAGACTACACAACTAACCCCATCCCTACATCTTTTTTTATATCTGAAATCATTCTGCGAGTTATGCTACAAGATTACTGGGAAGAGCAATTTTTGAGCCAAAAAAAAGATGTAGGGAAGGGGTTAGTTGTGTAGTCTTTGTATAACATGTCTTCCCTGCACACTGCCATCCCTACACCTAGTTTCTGTAGTTTTTGGCACAGCCATCCCTACATCCTTATACATTTTTTGAAAATGTTTTTCATACTTGTTTGCATCCCTTTTTTTACACAAGGGTACCATTAAAAAGTATTGTTCTTGCCATTGAAGCTTCTTTCAGAGTCCAGCAAACAAATCAGTGGTCATAACAGCCATTACTAAGGCGGGTAGGGAGGGGCTTGAACACCATCATTTCTGAAGTTGGGGACTGAAAATTCTTGAGCTAGAGTAGCTACATATGTACCTCACTGTATCTAACTGGCCAATTCATCCCCGCTACATAATAGTATAGTGAAGTAAGACGCTGCTCGAACGCGCCATCAGACATGAAGCAGCCTTTGCTACGTCTCGCGAACCTATAATTAATAGGCGTGGCTTCGCGAGGCCCGCCCTCACGTGCTTACCGTTTGCGCCACGTGACAGTAACTATTACAAAATGGTTTCCCAAATATGGGAAGTTGTCGGGGACTTCTAGTTTCTGCCCATCTGGGAACGTACTAAGAGTTTTATTAGCACAGATCGTACTTGGTAGTGATTACAGTGGATCCGTGAAAGAACTACGGTGATTACTTCAGCCAGTTTTGAGATACATTAGTCTAAAGAAATCTCTTAAGAAGAAGAAGAAGAATAGGAAGAAAGACAAAACGACCTTTGGAGAGTTTTCTGGTAGTAAGTCAAGGGATGCATTTTAGCTACTTGGGGGTATTGTTGGGTAGAGAACCACTGGAATAGAATAGCTAGGGGCCCAGAAAGGCTTAGAACGCGAGTGTTCGCGAGTTAAGAAGGCTTTCCTATGTACACGCACTATGGGCGTGTCGGCGCCATCCCTACATAGAGAGTCCACCGACTCTCTGATATTCATGTTTCACAGTTTACACAACATACACCTGCTCATAGCCATGTGGCTTCCCACAGCCATGAATATGATTATAAAGGTCATGACCCTGAACAAGAGCTACACAGTAGTATAGTGAGTTGGATACTCTCTCTCACTTATTATACACTCTTGGTATAACTTGTCTTGCCTGCAACTACCATCCCTACACCTACTTTCTGTGGTTTTTGGCATTGCCATTCTGACACCCCTCTACATTTTTGGAAAAACTTTTATAGTACTACTTGTTCATGTGATTTCTTTTTGTTGTACAACAATACACTACAGGAGTATCAGAACACTAGCATTGGCGAGTTGTGAAGGCATTCCTATGCAAACACACCATAGACATGTCGGCATTCCTACATAGACAGTCTACCGACTGTCTACATGTATATGGTAGAGTGAACTAAGATGCTCATTGAACACACTCATTTCAGACACAACTCAGTGACTACAGTAGCCTTTGCTACTTTTAGTAAGTGAGAAAATAATAGGCGTGGCTTCAGGAGACCAGTCATCACATGTTCAAATATTGTGCTACTAGAGAATGGCTTCTAAATGTGGGAAAGTTGTTTGGAGCTGCTCATTTGGGAAAGTACTACGATTTCATTAGCGTAGGATCATACTTGGTAGTGATTGCAGTGGATCTGTGAAAGAATTACGTGATTGCTATGGCCAGGTTTGAGAAATGTTCATTCTTGAAGAAGAAGAAAGAGATAAACAAAAAGGGAAGAGAAAAGATGAAGAAATCAATTGTTCAGCTGTTCACTGGTAGTAAGTAAAGGGATGTATTTTAGCTCCTTGGGGGGTAGAGAAACAGTGAATAGGATACCTAGGTACCCAGCAAGGCTTAGAACTCGAGCGTTAGCGAATTAAGAAGGCTTTTCAATGTACACACACCATGGGTGTGTCAGCGCCAATCCCTACATAGAGAGTCTATCAACTTGTTGATGCTAGTGTTAATGATTAATTCAGCATTTTTATCTCCATGTATGTACCGTGTTTCCTCAAAGAGAAGCCTGGGCTTCTATCCTCTTCACAACATTTTTGACCCGCCTCCATTTCTATGCAGTGCGTGCTACGTGTATGCGGGCACTGTGACGAAGAATGGCTGCATCGTTGGCCATGTGGCACGCCCCATCTCCGAACTCTCTCGCAGCGGCAGCTCCTTATACCGCGTACTTCACAGCTAGAAGCTTAAACGAAATGTCAAAAGAGTTTTGCTTGGACATATACATCCCAGTGACTAGTGCAGGGGTTAGATACGCCTACACTTTACCAATTGAGTGGGCGGACCTTACAATGGCACACGATCCAGCCTCTATTTGCTAGTTGACCCCGGCCTCTACATGTACACGAGGCCGGCTTTTATTCGGTTAGATACGCCTATACTTTACCAATTGAGTGGGCGGACCTTACAACGGTGCACGATCCAGCCTCTATTTGCTAGTTGACCCCGGCCTCTACATGTACACGAGGCCGGCTTTTATTCGGATGCCTCTATTCGAGGAATTACGGTACATATAATTACTAGTAGAATGCTGAACATTGTGGGCAAGCGGGAACATGCCCGCTGCAATAATCACTCGGATGCTTATCTTGAATGATAGTTTGACAAGTATGAAAAACATTTTCCAAAATTGTAGAGGGATGTAGAGATGGCAGTGCCAAAAACCATATATGGATGGCAGTGTGCAGAGGACTACACAAGTAACCCCATCCCTACATCTTTTCTTGTTGTCCACACAAAGCTGTTTCCAGTAATCTCACAACAAAACTTATAAAGATACATGTTCTATTTAAAAAAAGGATGTAGGGATGGGGTTACTTGTGTAGTCCTCTGCACACTGCCATCCATATATGTAGTTTGTGTGGTTTTTGGCACTGCCATCCCTACATCCCTCTACATTTTTGGTAAATGTTTTCATACTTGTTCGTGTGCCTTTCCACAGTACCATACAGGAGGTTGTCTTTCTTTAAGTTAAGCACCAACACCTATGATAGTGTGTTTGTGGTAGAAGGGCTGAGCCCTTCAAAACTTAAGACTTTAGCTACTTGGGAAATATCGTTGGGTAGAGAAACGCTGGAAACGCTGAAAATATATAGGTGTTGCCTAGAACGGCCTAAACCGCTAGCGCTGAGGAGTTAAAAAGGCTTTTGTATGTACACGCACTATGGGCGAGTCGGCGCCATCCCTACCTACCCTCGGAGAGTTTACCTAATCTTTACGACCGGATTATAGCACTGTTCACCACATTTTGCTAAGATTCCGTAGTTTTGGGATCATACTCAGAAGTGAAGCTCAGTGATGCAATTTTGATCCTTGGAGGCGTATCCGTTTGTTAGCAAGACGCTTGGCGCTCCGAGGGGCTTGAAGAGCCTAACATGAGCGTCCGCTGTCGGTGCCAACCCTACACGAACAGTTTACCGACTCTGAAAAAACGGCAAATAAGATACTGCTGAAACACAGGCTACTCCGATAGTCTAGCTTTCGAAATAATTCGGTGTGGCTTCGCGCGATTACATGCAGCGTGCGAGGCCAGCCCTCACGTTTGCAATCTGTGTCACGGGACAATTATTAGAAAATGGGCTACCAAATATGGGCATGTTTTCCAGTGTTTCTACTTTCTGCTAATTTGAGAAGATGGTATGATGCCGTTAAGGCAGATCATACGTGTAGTGATTACAGTTGATCTGTAAAGAACTACGGTGATTAATTCTGCCAGTTTCGAAAAAAGTCGTTTGAAAGAAATCTGTTAAGAAAGAAAAAGAAATCACCACTTCGCCCGTTTCCTGGTAGTAAGTCTAGGGATGCATTTTGGTTACTTTGGGGGTATCATTGGGTAGAGAAACGTCGGAATAGGATAGCTGGATGTCCGGAAAGGCTTAGAACACGAGCGTTCGCGAGTTAAGAGAGCTTTCCAATGTACGCACACTATGGGCGGGCCGGCACCATCCCTACATAGAGAGTCTACCGACTCTCTGATATGGTTCAGTTTATACATGTACACGGATAGAAGATCTTATGAAAGTAACATTGCAAGAGCAGCCAGAGTACAACGTTGGACCATTGCCTGTAATGTGCAGCCCTTCGGAATGTCCACGGATACAGAGAAATTGCCTGCTAAGCTATGAAGTGATGTGTGAACGGACACTGCATGTATCCCAACAGCCAAGTCAGTTTCTCAGCCTGCTATAATCAAGTGGAATCACGGATGTAGTAAACAGCTTCCGAAAGTACACCAACTTCGTACGATGTCTACAAGCTAGTCGCAGTCCCTAGTCTAGTCCTAGCCCTGCCTCGTCACTGGACCAGTAAACTAGACCCTAGCGTGGGCCCCAAACTAGCTACTAGCGCTTGCCGCGTGTAACGATGCAGCGAACGGTAGCTGCAGCTTTGAGTGTTGACGAGGTAAAGGACAGGGGTAGTCCGAATCGTGAGTCACAATACATAAGCCAAGGTTTACTTCTAACACGCAGCTCGCTCTGTGTCCCCCCATTTCACCAAGTAACCGGATGTGATCGAGCCGGTTAGATATATGTATAGTTATTGGCACGGTTGAGAGTGCAATATGCATTGGGATTAATAGCACGAGTAACTGGCACTGGTAAGGCTTGAAATTGCACGAGGCGAAGCTGAGTGCTATTTGCGTTACCAGTGCTAGTTACGAGTGCTAATAATCCCATACTGCACTCTCAACTGTGCTATTGTTAATCGTACGATGTACGTAGTTTCTATGGGGCGTGCAATATCAGCCTTATTAGCTGCTAAGCTAATGGATATTGTGGGTATTTCCAAATTTAACGTAATGAGGGTGTAGCACACTACGTATAAAGAAAAGATATACATGGACAAGCACAGGTGAGGCCTACCCAGTGAAATCCACATCTTGAAATCAGTGAAACTCTGTGTGAAAACTATTGGGAGTGAATATTTAAACCAATATTAGAGATTTCAAATTCCTGCACACTAACATCTCCTGGAACCACTGTAGAGTCTGCCTCTACCATAAGTGCACGACAGAGATCCCACTACATTACTGATACCAGTTGATGTAAAAACTTTCTATTTTGTAGCATAATTGACAATGGAAAGGTGGATGGTGAATTGGGAAATGACTTCAGAAGCAAAAGTATACACATATGTGTATTTCTCCATATAATAATGAGAACAAAGGGGTGTTGTCACACAACAAATCACTGAAAAGGCTTTTGAACACACTTTCTGGACATTTCAAAGATGCTACTTCTTACCTGGGCAGGACTGATACTGATCATCCGAACTTGATGAGCAACTAGGACTAGTCTGTTTTGCATAGGCCGTAGTAGTACTTGAAGGGGTGGGGTCTGCAGTAAATGAGCATCATATACTGAAAATACAGACTTCAGGTATGTAGGTTATAGTAATTTAAACAATTCAATTTAGTAATTTAAACAATTTCACACAACAAATCACTGAAAAGGCTTTTGAACACAATTTCTGGACATTTCAAAGATGCTACTTCTTACCTGGGCAGGACTGATACTGATCATCCGAACTTGATGAGCAACTAGGACTAGTCTGTTTTGCATAGGCTGTAGTAGTACTTGAAGGGGTGTGGTCTGCAGTAAATGAGCATCATATACTGAAAATACAGACTTCAGGTATGTAGGTTATAGTAATTTAAACAATTCAACTCACAATAAGTTGTAGTTGCACAGTAAAGGCAAGCCAATACCGTACTCGCTTGTTAGCGCATACGCTTATATCTCCACAGGAAGAAAACCAGCGCTTAACAGCGACATGCGCCTAACAATGAGAAATAATCATCATTAGTACACTTTAGGTGCGCTCTATTTATAATACTGTGTGGAGTAATAATGAAGTCGTCTTGTAGCTTTGCATCCCTAGTAAAACTTTCTGGTGGCTTTTTGAGCCTCATGCATAACGAAGGGGTAAAGCTGCACGTTCAACCATCTAACGATTATACGTCGGAAATCGAGCAGTTGGCAGGTCTCCATGTAGGTCAAGGTTCATGTAACCATATGCGCTTATAAGCGAGATGCGCCAAATAACGAGCCTTGTAAACAGCAAGCTGGCCAGCGCTTATAAGTGCATATGCGCCTCTAAGCGAAATGCGCTTAATAACGAGCGAGTACGGTAAGAGTCAGTGGGAAAATATTAATAGATGATTGCATGTGCCATACACCAGATACAGCAAAACAAAACATATTGTACTCATGTGGCCTTCGTGCAACGATACCATACAAGCCCGTAGGCAGCAAACGGAGTGGGTGGGTGCTTTCTTTGATTAAGTGGACCTTATAAAATATGGCTAACTTACTCATTCAGAGAATGTTACAAATACATGAAGTGGTGTGTCATACACTTTTCAAGGTGGTGTATACTTACAAATTTTTTACAATAAACTGTTAAGTAATTCAGGGGCGGCTCCTGAACAAAAGTTGAGTAGTTTCTAAGGGCTAAGAATTTACTACAGACAAAACACTGCAGTACTTAGGGGGGTAGTCTCGCGAGCCATACGTATTTTCAAAATGTAGGCGACGCGCGCGAGACTACTTAGGGGGGTCTGGGGGAATGAGCCCCCAGAAAATTTTTGAAAATCAGGCCTCCATAGATTAATCTGAGCCATATGTTGAGCAGTTGTGCAAACAAAATCAAGATTAATGTCACCTTGAATTCTCACCGTTAATAATCAATGCGCACGCGTAGCGCTACGCTCGGCGGTAAAAATTAATGGCGGGCAAAGTTTGACCAGTTTCCAGAAACCCCAGAACCCCCAGGAGTCGCCACTGAGTATCCTACACACAGACGTATAATGCTACGCAAAGACTCTAATTCAAGCATCGTTGGTTCACGTACTCACGTTGTACAGTAAGTTCCGTGAACGCGCATGCGCGAGCGAAAGGGGGAGGGGAGGAAGGGATAATACTTTCACTCGCACATGAGCGTTCACCTGGTTCACGAGACTAGCATGGGGGCAAACATGCGCATAACTGTATTACTCAATTCTTTGAAAGTAGGCGTGACACGCTCGCTCCGCACGCATCAAATGGACCTCTGTGCAAACGGGGCGGGTGCGTACGCACCCTACGCACCCCCCCTGCCTACGGACTTGCCATATGTGAACGCATCAAGAAAATATTAGTCTTAAGACACACTTTGTCAAATTGATCTCTTTTGCACATATCACATATTCAGGCTTTTATCTGTGGTTTTAGGAAACCTTTACACTTTTCAGAACATTTCTTGGGGTCTAAATATCAGAGAGTCGGTAGACTCTCTATGTAGGGATGGCGCCGACACGCCCACAGTGCGTGTACATAGGAAAGCCTTCTTAACTCGCGAACGCTCGCGTTCTAAGCCTTTCTGGGCCCCTAGCTGTTCTATTCCAGTGGTTCTCTACCCAACAATACCCCCCAAGTAGCTAAAATGCATCCCTTGACTTACTACCACAAAACTCTCCAAAGGTCGTTTTATCTTTCTTCCTATTCTTCTTCTTCTTCTTCTTCTTCTTCTTCTTCTTCTTCTTCTTCTTCTTCTTCTTCTTCTTCTTCTTCTTCTTTTTCTTCTTCTTCTTCTTCTTCTTCTTCTTCTTCTTCTTCTTCTTCTTCTTCTTCTTAAGAGATTTCTTTAGACTAACGTATCTCCAAACTGGCTGAAGTAATCACCGTAGTTCTTTCACGGATCCACTGTAATCACTACCAAGTACGATCTGTGCTAATAAAACTCTTAGTACGTTCCCAAATGGGCAGAAACTAGAAGTCCCCGACAACTTCCCATGTTTGGCAAACCATTTTGTAATAGTTACTGTCACGTGGCGCAAACGGTAAGCACGTGAGGGCGGCCTCGCGAAGCCACGCCTATTAATTATAGGTTCGCGAGACGTGGCAAAGACTGCTTCATATCTGATGGCGCGTTCGAGCAGCGTCTTACTCACTATACTATTATGTAGCGGGGATGAGTCGGCCAGTTAGATACAGTGAGGTACATATGTAGCTACTCTAGCTCAAGAATTTTTAGAGGGGCTCAACCCCCAACTTCAGAAATGATGGTGTTCAAGCCCCTCCCTACCCGCCTTAGCTATGGCTGTTATGACCACTGATATGTTTGCTGGACTCTGAAAGAAGCTTCAGTGGCAAGAACAATACTTTTGGTACCCTTGTGCAAAAAAGGGATGCAAACAAGTATGAAAAACATTTTCAAAAAATGTATATAGGGATGTAGGGATGGCCGTGCCACAAACTACAGAAACTAGGTGTAGAGATGTGCAGGGAAGACATGTTATACAAAGACTACACAACTAACCCCATCCCTACATCCTTTTTTTTTGGCTCAAAAATTGCTCTTCCCAGTAATCTTGTAGCATAACTCGCAGAATGATTTCAGATATAAAAAAAGGGAAGAAACGTTCGTCTGTTAAATTTTCCTGTTAATATATTTTCGCCACTCCAGCACATGACAAAAAATTTAACACGACGAAATTTTTATTAAAGGCGACAAAATTTTAACGCGGGTGAATAGTGTTCACAGAACACTTGCATATATGGATTGAGTCTCCTCTAGGATCAGGTAGAGAACCTATTGGTTTCCCACAGCCATTTCTTTACACGTGTACTCGCTGAAGTGTTTAACGATCTTATTTTTTCGAGGTGAAATATTTTGCGTGTTAAATTTTTAACGTTAGAGGCACCGACAAAATATTTTTAACTTCCCGATCTATGGTACTTTGCTGCATGTCACCTTTTCTGCATGATACCATCATAACTACATTTTGATTGCATACTTTTGCCTTTGGCCCTACCATACATATCCCTACATCTTTACAAAATATTTGTTTCACTGGTATTTGTGCAGCAATGAACATAGGTGTTTAGAGAACAGAGGTGAAATCAAGGGTGTTGGTGGTAATGGTGTAAAACAAGTCAACAAATCTATAGGAGAATGCTAAACAACCTTTGCACGTACAAATTGAAACCTTCCAACTTTTACATGGCCAGGTTCTAAACTTTTAGAGGTTTTTAGGCTGCTAAGCTCACACTACAAAAAAGCATTGTTTTTTAACAAAGATCTTGTTATGTGAGTTGTACCTGTGCGACCATGTCCATATTTCCCTTCAACGTACATACTAAACATTTCCTCGTCATGTGGCCCACAGCAGAGCCAAACACCACTGTGATGATAATATTTGTAGTATATGAGAGTACAGTTTACATCACCCTTCAACTTATGTGACAAAAGTTTGTCAAAGTAGCAATATCATTTTAATGTGTGTTGCTAGCTATCCAACAGAAAGTGATCAAGCATCATCTGCTTGTTAAGATTTTGCTACAGTTCTGGCAGCAGGACATGATTTTCTGAGCTTTCACTACCACATGATATAATGCAAAGGTATAAACCAATTGTTAATGACTTGAACATTTCCGCAAGTAGCTGTAATGGTCACACTTACCAGAGTTGGTAGATGTTGCTTCTACTGATATCACAAGGAAAAAATTTATAGGATTTGGGGTTGTTGCAATTTATTCACAGGTTGGGCTGTCATGTTTTCTTCTACTATATACACCATTTGTCTTGCTTGTATACTTGGATTAAAGAAATAAAGGAGAGAGAATCACACCAGAATGATTTTAAAGCAAGGTTGACTAAAGGGTGCTGGGAAAATTAATACCACATATAAGTCAACAAGATAGTAAAAATACTAGAAAGCAAAGGACTTAGTTTGATGCAGGAGTGCTTACAGAAGCATACTACATCAATGAACAATAAACAGAATTTGCCCGGCCTTAGTGGCACAAGGCTGCACTATGATGAGGCGCAGGATGCATCTTGCTGTTATACTTGTTCAACTGCAGATGAACAAAGTAAGCTAAAGACCGAATACAGTTACAAAGAGTCAGCATTCATGTCAAATCAATGAAAGGATGGAACAGTTAGTAATGAAAGTAGTGATAGTCACAAGGAACTAGTGAAAGTGAAGGAAGTACTAGATCTATTACCCCGTACAACACAAAAAAATTATCACATCCATCCCTAAAACAAAGAATCTACAGATAGATGTTGTCAGACTATTCAGCATGTTGTGCTCGTAGTATGACAAAGCATTGCTTTCAGAGGTGACAGAGAAGAAATGAAATGCTGGAAATAATGGCCTTACAGGTTCTACAAAATTATTTTATGCCTTCAAGCATCTGAGTTTTCTTTACACTATGACAGGTGAATCCACAGAACATCTTGCCATTTCTTCCCAGTGAGTTGATCATCACCCTGATGTGCATGGAGGATTATTTTTGTTCCAGATACAACACTTGACACTACTCTATCTATGATTACTGACACTCTTAAGAATGAACCTAAGCTTCTCTAGATATTGAGAGCAATTATAATGGCACAAAAACATTAGTGGGCAAGAAGGGAAGAGTGCCTAAGCAGAAAATGGAAAAGGAGAAACGAGCTATGTTTCTAAACCTTGTAAAATCTGACACGGTTAAGATGTGCAAGGTAAAAGCTGATGCACATGATACAATGTATCAAATTTAGTCAAATGCTCATCTACATGAAATTCCATACTGACAAATTAAAGCCAGATCTCATTGACTGCCCTGGGTTTAGAGCCCTTTGTCCAACTCAGTGGATAGTATGGGGTGACAGACTCAAAAGTGTAAATGACAACTATATTGTCCTGAAGTGTTAACTTTGTGTCTGGAATCTCACTCTTTGAACCTAATATTAGGTCAAGGATCATTGGTGTCAAACATCAGATATCTACATTTGAGTTCCTCATTGGTGTTGTTATTGGGGAAAGACTACTATTGCACACAATCTTTCAAAACATTTACAGCACAAGCACATATCAGCAACTGAAGGCCTGGACATTGCTGACATTTTTAAAGAACTCTGTAACATGTGAAAGAAAACTTTTTTTGGACAATGGTACAGCAACTTGGGGATGATGCTATGGGGGGCCACTGAGTTGTGACGGGTGGGCTCGCTCCTGCTCGCCCAATTAAAGTGCATGCCAATGGTTGTATCATGTCTGTCTGTTATTTATTTATATCACTTTGGCTCCCAGGGTACCCCTAATCTTGACCACCTGAAAGCGAAGTGGTCTGGGAAAGTTAGTTGATTTTCTTGGCATTGTGAGATATTTTTGGGAATGCCAGTCAGATTGCTGCAAAGCACATATCACGCACATTCACATGATGTATGCTCAGTCGCAGGGGTTGGTGAAAACCTGGACTCTGAACTGGACTATGGACTGGACTGGACTAAGAATTGGACTGCGGATGAGACCAGGTCAGGGCGTGGCATAGCCCTCAGATGGCCCAGACGTGCTTCGCTAAGATAGCCACGCGGCCGAGCGTAGCTTATATGTTTGCAGTATGGCTAACAACGCATACGAATTGAACTCCGGGCGTTGTAAGACGAACGCGAACTAGGTGGGCATTGCTGTCCTGTACGGTATCGGCTCCTAATTCGATGTTGGCTGTTAAACTGCTGTCGTGAATACTCCTCTCAACTGTGAAAACGGGGCCTACCCTGGCTGTAGCAGTTAGGATGGATGATGCCTCCCCGTAAGCACGCCTTATACGGTTGCCGCTTTGTCCTTGCTCGCTAAGTGGGAACGTCATTTTATTAGAAAGACTGACAGAGTCCGGTCATGCTTTCCCAGACAGCTCTTTGTTCTACCCAAGTATGTGTGGTGTAAATTGTTCCACTTTTTACCTTCTTGCAGGCTCTCAGTTCAAAGTTCTACAAAGCTGGTGAACGGTGACGACTTTAGCAGGAGGGCAAGAACCCCACGAATGCTTGAGTAGCTTATGTATAATGTGTACGTTTGCATATATTATCTAAAGTATAACGAAGAGAAGCTAGGGCTAGGGCTAGGGCTAGGAGGGTCTGTAGTGGGCAAAGGACTGCCGCTAAACTTGGCCATATATATTACAGGGTACTGGTGAACAAGCATAGGCATTTGGAACCGATGAATATAGTAAGTAAATTATTCTTTTTGACACAGGTTAAATAGCGTACGTGACGTCACAGGGTAGAAAGGACTTAACTGGCGTGGGCGAAACACGCACGTGCGGAAACACTACCTACGCATTGTGCTCTCTAAATCACCCTTGTTTATCTCGCCTTGGTCATGTGACGAGGCAAGGGGATAGGGATAGGCTAAGTACAAAAACCGCTTTGCGCACGCGTGACCTTTAACCCTGTTGGATGTAAGATTCGTTATCATTGGCGTTGGCGTTTAGCACCGCGCTGGTGTTCAGCATTGGCGTTGGTGTTTAGCACTAGCGATGGTGTTTAGCGTACACCGCTGGTGCTTAGCATTGGTGTGTGGTGTTGGTGTTTATAAAGCGTTAGGCGCTGTTTAG
>CBDBZY010000056.1:0-17500 GCA_965213685.1 bacterium | reverse complement strand
TGGTTGCATGAAACATACTTTCACACTTGAGCATGCTGAAGCTATTGCATAAAATACGTTACAGCATGACAGTTCTACTTGGTACAGGGTGTCCAAAATATTGTGCACATACACATACAAAATGCATATTGATGTGGTGACATCATTTTTGCATAATTTGGTGAAATGTGTGCCTAATTACATAGCTACAGATCATAAAGTACATGTCCATAATGTACGTAATACATACATATATGTACAGGTGTGTGTCTCACTCACCTATCAGCAGAGTGCCTAATTTTCAGCAGGCTGATTTCCATACATTTGCCAAAACAGGTTTGGCAGATCATAGAGATATTATTTATAAGGTGCCCTAGGAAATAGGGGGAGAAACAGGTCTCCTTCACCTCAATTATTTCCATTACCAGATGAACTTAGAACAACTATACATGGTTTGACATAATCCACCTATCTTAGCTCCTCCCCAGATGGAGAGGTGTTTCCAGTTGACCCCAATAGGGTTCTGATGGCACAAGACTAGGGGCGGTTGTCAGTGTGAGGTTGGCAGATTAGCCAACAACCACTGACAGTACATAAGGGAGAATGGGGATACAAACTTTGTCCAGGGTAATGGCTTGGTGCTTAGTGCACTGGCTTGCCAGTCTCTGGGCCCAGGTTCAGTGCCCTGGACAAAAGTGTGTCTTTCCTTTCTCTCCTTCACCTAGTAATCAATTTTCAGGCAAGCCAGTATTCCAGCACTTAACTACAACGCAATCCTCACAGATATGATACACTCAACAACTCTCAAGTATGCATCTGAGTCACCTCACACAAAACACACACACATTTTTTAGTCTGGTCAGACATCTATGGGACCAGGGTCCACCCACTATGGAAGACACATACATGTATACTCCAAACATGCATGTACGTATGCTTAAAAACATACTTGTAGTGAGAAGTGGTGAAAGAGGTGTATGAAGGAGACAAACATTCATCCAGCTCTATCACTATGTAGTAGGTGTTTTCTAGATAAGTGATTATTTCACTCTACAGTTTCGGGAAAGGGTGGAGCACTACATGAGTCCCTCACTCCCTCCCTTCCTCTCTCCCTTCTTACCAAAAGTACACATGACATTGCACTATTCAGGTGTTTGAAATGTCTTCACTCCTATACATATATATCCCAAGCTTGAGCTGAGAACAAAAATTTGTGCATATGCATGGTCTCTAATGTTTGATGGGTGAACTCTTCTTCGGGAGTGGATCTAGAGGCGTGGTATGGTGTGTGGCATGAGGTCATTCAGATGAATACATTGTGAACTCAACTGTAGACACATTTCTTGTTATCATTACTACCTGACTATGATATACATGAATGACAGTGAATATTGAACTCTCTGTCACGCCACCTATATGTACACCTGTGCATCACTGACATGGATCTAGAGGGTGTGGTATGGTGTGTGGTATGAGGTCATTCAGATGAATACATTTTGAACTCAACTGTAGACACATTTCTTGTTATCATTACTACCTGACTATGATATGCATGAATGACAGTGAATTATGAACTCTCTGTCATGCCACCTACATGTACACCTGTGCATCACTGATATGGATCTAGAGGGTGTGGTATGGTGTGTGGTATGAGGTCATTCAGATTGTGAACTCAACTGTAGACACATTTCTTGTTATCATAATTATCAGTGTGATGACTACCTTACAGCGATGATACACATATTGACATGACAGAGCTATTTGTCACTCCCCCTTTTTCTAATGGGTACTTACATACATACATATGAGGAGTGTACAAATGCTGGACTGGACTGGACTGGACTGGAATACTGGACTAGCTAATTTCAGCACATGCATATTGAGAGAATGGTCTGCAGAGAACACTGGAAGACTTGCCATTGCATAATGCCCACTATGATCTCCCTCTGCAAGTTTGTAGCCTCTTTCTCTGTCCTTGCACTCATTTCCAGACAGGGTGCACGCGCATGCACTATGAGAGAGATTAGTCTGCGAATGGAGAGCACTGGTCAGGAAACGAGTACAAGGACAGAGAATGAGGCTATAAACTTGCAGAGGATGATCAGAGTGGGCATTACATGATGGCAAGTCTTCCAGTGTTCTCCGCAGACCACTCTCTCATTACGCGTGTGCTTATATTAACTAGTCCAGTATTCCAGTCCAGTCCAGTCCAGTCCAGTCCAGCGTTTATACACTCCCATACGTATGTGTCATTCTCTCTGCTTCCCTACATGCAAAATCACCACCCATGAATTAAGTGGATACTTTTCTTTGTGTATTGAAATGGTAAACTCAACCCTGCTTCCTAGAAAATATGATTATTTACCAGCATGCAGTACAGTACAGCACAATATAAATTGATTCCTTTATAACAGGGTTGTGTGCGCTATCAAAAGCACCACCAGGCTGAATGAGCTAGGCACAAGCTAAGCAGGTGGCAATATCAGGTGTTAAGGTGACTATATCCACAGTCCGTTATATATACATGTAGTCACTTCCATACCTGATAGATGCATTAAATGCAAGTCAAAGCCTATCCTAGCTGTTACATAATAATGGGGATAAGTGTGGTAAGCAACAACAACATTCACATGGAACAAGCTAGATAGCCTTCCAATGCATGTAGAATTAACACTGCTAACACCTGCCTGAGCCAATCATAATTATTCTAATACTGAAAAAAAATTAATGCGTAGAAATTCAAAGAAATTAGTTTTGATGACTTCCGTTAGAGTGCACCTTTAAAGTGTGGGAGGGGCCTGGATACAAGGCTACATTTAGGCATGCATTTTATCTCAAAAGTATCTTATAGTCTTTGATGTACAGATCATGAAACTCCAACACCTATGTATGTATCTCCAGTGTAACCTATTTCCAGCAAGCCCCTTTCTATACAGTTCAGCAGGTCATATACTGTAGATATTATGAGGCGCCTGTTACACTGAAAAAAGAGGGGAGGGACAGGCAAAGAAATATTTACTTAAGTACAATGCAACCATCACAGATATGGTAGACACAACAGCTGATGAATACCACAACTCCCAAGTATTCATCTGAGTCACCCCACACACAACACACACCCCTTTTATAATCTGGTCAGACATCTATAGGACCAGGGCCCACCCACTATGGAACACACATATACTCCAAACATACATACACATATGCCTAACTTGTCCAGGTTGCATACACACAAAACTGTATTCACAAGGGTGCTTGTCAAGTTGAAAACGGTTTCTGAAGACACAATGAGTTATGTAGATGTGAATGATGGTACATGTTGTTAGACTTGAGTGTATGAAGCAGATAAACATCCATCTAGCTCTATCACTTAGACGTTTTCTAGGCAAACGATTAATGGAACATTTAACTCTACAGTTTCAGGCAAAGGTGGGGCACTACATGAGTCACTCACTCCCTTTCCTCCTCTCTCCTTTCTTACCAAGAGCACACATGACAATCTACTAGATGGGTGTTATACCAGATGAGAGCAATAATATGCTACATTCTGGCAGATTGTGCATGTGGTTTCTGATGTTTGATGGGTAGACTCTTCTCTGTTACTTTGAGAGTGGATCTAGAGGGTGTGGTATGGTGTGTGGTATGAGGTCATTCAATTGTGAACTCAACTGTAGACACATTTCTTGTTAGCATGTCAGTGTAATGCTACCTTACATGAATGACAGTGAATATTGAACTCCCTGTCACGCCACCTACATGTACACCTGTGCATCACTGACATGGATCTAGAGGGCATGGTATGGTGTGTGGCATGAGGTCATTCAGATTGTGAACATTTTGAACTCAACTGTAGACACATTTCTTGTTATCATTACTACCTGACTATGATATGCATGAATGACAGTGAGTTATGAACTCTCTGTCACGCCACCTACATGTACACCTGTGCATCACTGATATGGATCTAGAGGGTGTGGTATGAGAAGAAAAACTATGACAAGAAAACGGGAAGGAAACATAGTGGATTTAATGTCTAAGGACACATAGCTGAGTCAACAATGGCCATTGCATCTAAAACATGAAGTGAAGGGAAGGAAAAGAGGAAAAGGAAAGAATGAGCAACATGACTGTTCACTAAATGTGGGAGGTACCAAATGTGATACAGCATAAAAGTGTCTTCATTAATGCATGTATTTGTACACTTCACCTTCTCCAGGCTTAATTATGAAGTATAGGATATCTACCTTGCGTACAGGGGTTGTGGACGTATACCGCCCTTGGAATTTAGTCTCAGGCTCCACCCTCAACCTATTTTCCACGGGCAGTATACGTCCATAACCCCCGTATGTGTAGTAGATACATGTATCTATCTTACACCACGGCATTGAGTGTATATCCCGGTATACCACTGTCTTCATTTGCTGTGGAACACCCTTGTTGTACTGTCGTTCCTCTTCTGGAGCAGCGGGAGGTTATCCCATATATCCCCTATTGCCCATAGCAGCGGGAGGTTATCCCGTATATCCCCTATTGCCCATAGCAGCGGGAGGTTATCCCGTATATCCCCTATTGCCCATGGCAGCGGGAGGTTATCCCGTATATCCCCTATTGCCCATAGCAGCAGGAGGTTATGGGCGCATATACCCTGCGGCACATCAAAGGGTTGCCATGGTGATGCCCATGCACCAAGGTATAATAATAGGTTATGCACTTAGAGGATCATATCACAATAATTATCTCAAACATAACAGTCAGCAGTGCTGGGGTAGTGTTGAGTTACCAAGCCAATGTGTCTCAATCATAACCAGCATACCAGTACATTATTCACACTGCAATGTGTACATAGGTACCCAAGGGAAATAGTAGGAGGAACAGAGACTTCAGTATTCACCACCATGTTTTACTTTGCTATCTTTACCTGATAACCCTCCCACAGATACCATAGAGCTGACAAATGCATACATAATTTCTAAGAAATGTGTCTACATTTAACTTCCAAATACATTCATCTCAGTCACCTCACACCACACACAAGACACCATACCAGCCCTTCCTGGATCCAACAAGGTCAAGAACCACCCACAACCAATACACCAGTGTATACAGATTGTCCACATCGCTCACAAACACTTAGAGCCAGCACACCATACATTGAGGTTTCACTTGCAGTATGTGGGTTCCGAGTGAACATTTCCGTTCACCTATACATACATATACACAAGTATAAAACATTTTCCAAAAATGTAGAGGGATGTAGGAATGGTAGTGTAAAAAAAACCCTGTGGAAAGTAGGTTTTGAGATAACAGTGTGCGGGTGAGACAGGCTATGCAATGAGATGAGAGGTTAAAGACATACAGGGGTTACTTATGTAGTCTTAGTATGCATATCTTGCCTGCACACAGCCATCACAACACATTTTAAGCAATGCCATCCTTGCATCCATAATGTTTTTGTACATACATGTATTTGTGTGCTTTTCTGTTTTACAATAGTACACTAAAGTAAGATGCTGTTCTTGCAAACTCCTTACAAATGCTAGCAAGCAAATGAGTTACCACAGTAGCCTTTGCTTTAGGTTAGAGCAAGGGAATATAGATAGTATATACCTGCACACTATACTATCTATGAAGGGAGTCACCACTTTTAAGGTGGAAGGGGCTGAGCTCCACTGAAAAGTCCCAGGCTAGCAATGGTACAGTGAAGTAAGTTGCTGCTCAAACAAACGTCTTTCAGGCACAGAGAAAAGCAACGTCAGTGACTATAGTAGCCTGTGTGAATACTCGCGCTAACCAGAAACTAATAGGCATGGCTTCATGAGGCCAGATTTCATGTGTTCATAGCTAGTATCAGGAGCCCATAAGGCCCACAAAGCGGCGCCAAGGAGTTTTGTGGTGCTTATGGGCTCCTGCTAGTATGCATGTACATGTACATGTATATGCCACATGACACTAAAAATGATTTATATATAAGTGCTAATGATAGTACGTCCACTTTGCTTCTTCTTCCCCACTTGGCTGAGCAGCACTACATGTACATTTTGGCAAGACTTCACAACATATATAAATGAAACTGATTATTAACTGCCTCTCTTTTCTTTCATAGTCTCCTTAAAGGCCACCCATTTTCATACTAAGCATACAACTCAAAGTGATGTAATGTATACTTGAAGACACATGAAATTTTATGTTTTATGGCCTGGTTGTGTGGGCGATCAAAAGCACCGCCACTGAGGTACAAGCTAAGCAGGTGGATGACTATATTCACAGCCTTGACACCTAATAGAGTCACCTCAGCCTACGCAACTGGGCTAGAAGGTACTTATAGATAGGATGTGGCAGTTTAGAGACAATCACCCTCCAGCAGTACGTGCCCTCAGATGTCTACAGACACATTAAATCCTCCCTAGGGGTGTTTACAGTGGAACCCCACTTAATGGACATCCCTCAACGGTGGACAGACACAATATAAAGGACAATTTTGAAAGTCCCCATTTGTTTCTCCACAGACTTCAATACATTACAAACCCCTAGGTAGCGAACACCCTGCTACTCTGTATAGCGGACAGTAATCCATCCCCAGTTGTACACTTGCAATAACAAATAACTCCATGCAATGGACTGTTTAGCCACACCCACTAAACATGACATTGCATGGAGCTCCATGTTTATGAATCTACATGCATACAAAAATCTTTACAAGTTGTTTACAAACATCAATCACTGCAAAGAACCCTCTACAACACTGCTTAGTTTGTCTATACAGGACTTCAGCTCACAGAAATGTTCATGGTACGTACTTCCAGCCCAGGTGAATTGACTTTTGCACCCATAACTTCAAACAGTCCCTTCTTGACACCTCTTCTAAGAAAGGCTGACACTACTGGTACCAGAGATGTCAACAACACTGCTTCTTATGATGGTACCAGTGAGCTTGTCCTCAGGATCTGGCTCAAGCACCAATATCAGACCAATATATGGGTCCCTGGTGTAAACATGAACACCCCTCACATAGGACTGAACTTCCTGGAGGTTATATCTTACCCCTCCTATATTGACCTGTCAAGAATACAGGAGCCACAAAGTAGCTTAGGGGCCAGAATTTGCATTTTCATAAGCTCATAACAGGGCTGCATTACAATTACATGTACATTTACACCTGAGACAAAACCTCGCTATAATGGACAAATTTTTTGGACCCAATGGTGTCCACTTTAGAGGGGGTCCACTGCATATACTACCTTGTATTCTGTATACAGAATGGGAGTTTCTAATGAGTGAGATGGAGATGTTGTTTACCACTCCAGACACCAAGTTCATTTCGTTTCTGTTGAATACCGAAGTAATATTATTGTATGAACATACGCAACACTAAGAATCAAATAACCAGTTCTGCTCATATTACAATAACAGCCACATATGTACTTTCGTCCTTACCACCAGTTATTACATTGTGTGTATACAAAGGAGCACAAAGGCCAATGAACACATTTTCCTATAGCAGGGAAGCAGGGGAGCAAACACTCTGGTGCCTCTCTGTAAGCAATAGCCCCAGCATGGCACAAGGTTTGTGCTGACATTGTGTATCAACTGCAGTGAACTTGCATGGACCATGAGAAGTCACAGTTCTGGTCACAATGCACACACTTAGTTCGTTTCATTTCAATTGAATGTGGTCTAGAGAGTCTGTGTTTGTTTCTTCTTTGCGTAGGTGCATTATGCTGATATTTAGTTAACAGATGGCTTACCTATAGTTCTAGAATGTTCAGGTGGAATGGAGATACATCCCAAAGCTGCATTTACCCACATGTATGTTCACATCTCACAACACAACTTGTTTGTCTATCACAAATTTAACATACAACACAAAATCAGATCTGGCTGACAAAACACATGCAAACTACCCCAGCAGTCTTGGATATGTATATGCATACCACTCAGCAGTATAGGAAGTGTAGTAGTCATAGCGGCCATGGCTGCTACACTTTTTCAGCCAAAAAAGCCTTGTCCCCAGACTCTTGGAGGCCTGGGAATGAGGCTAGTCCATACACACTATATGCTGCGCACCGATTATGGACTACGCATGCACATCTGTATGATCTGTCAGTCACCATGAAGCTCTATTTGGAGAATTTCTGCCAACTGATTAAAATTGAAATGTCAGTTCTTGTGTTACAGTTCATCTTCATAATTTATTTAACATGTATGCAAACATTTAATACTTCACTGCCCCTTTCATTGATACTTCCTTACATCGCTAACAGCCTCTCCACTATACATTTACTTCTTACGCACTATAGTGACATTACAGTAACAGTGGTCTGTATTTTACATGCTGAAGAAGCTCTCTGCTAAACCAGTCTAAGACATGCACTGACACAGTTCAAGTTTACAACTTACTGGAAACACAGGGAGCCTAAATGCTTGCTTTCCAACATTTGTACATATGCAGCAGAAAAACACTAGCATGTGAGGCTTGCTCAATTGTTACATCTCTTCAACCTGTGTCGCTCACCATCAAAGATAGCTACAAACGTTTGTCATGAATGCTCACAGCTACAGTCTGTTCTGGTCCTCCTTAGACTTGTCTAAATCTGCATTAGTAATTAGAAGCCTTGCATCTGTTTTAGGCTGTCAAAGTAATGTATCATCACATTACATGTTTGTGCAGTTTTGAAAGCTACATTCCACATATTAGTGTTGCTTTCATCAGGTGATCTTAATAGTAGCTTCACTACAGAACTCGCAAGCACATAGAGCTTTGTAAAAACACTAACAATACTGGACATATTTCATTGAATTTTTGCACGATTCATGTAAGAATTTGTCCACACAATTATGGAGGTGGTTGGGGTTCTCAATAGTTTACCTTGGCAAAACAAGGAAGGCAACAGAACCAAAATACAAGTGTTCCATCACAAGATCTTTCTCTAGCTACGCACATCATCTGTGTGTAATGCACATATTGTTATCTGAAAGATTTGATTTCTATCCAATCCTTCACCAAATATGCTAGCCAGCTTTTGATTTTGTTTGATACTATGTCCATGCAGTAGCCTTCTTTTTATCTGGCTCTCCTCAATACCAGGCCCTTGTGCCAGTCCCAAAGCTGCTTAATATTCATTCTTCATGCATTCAGAGCTAAGTACATTGTGTGTGTATTTCTTGTCTCATACTACATGTATGCATAGAGTGCATGATTAAATAATGGAGACACAATAAACAAAGCAAGGCAACACAACACCACCACCTGCGGCAGCTCACTTTTCTCCTTTTCAAAGAAAGAGCAAGCTGCCTCAGATGGGATTCGAACCCACATCACTGTTTCTCTAGACCAGTGCTCTACCACTAAGCCACTGAGGCAGCTCAGTGGTTGTGGGTTGAATTAGGCAATACAAAGCAAGGCAAGTATCTCTATACCCCCTGATAAACAGGGGAAACTCTAACTTAGCATGTAGGAGAAGGCAGAGGTAATTATACCACCGATGACGCCAATCTCCAAGCTAAGTGGGTACATGATTGCATGCATATCAACATGTATGGTACATTTTCTAAATTTTTTAGTATAACAAGGCTACACAAAATAATCATTGCTGTCAGCAACACATGTGGTTCAGGTACACATTGGTGTTATTGAATATTTTTAGTGATGCTACAGACAGTAGCCAGTGGTAGAGGTATTCAAAAGAAAACTCAGCAGGAAAACCAGGAAATAGTCTTAAGTACTACAAAAGAGTTAATTAACACCGAGTATTGGGTGAATATGTGATGCGCCGTACATGTACAGTCTGACTTAGCCACACCTTCGAAGCACAGCTCAGATGGTGTGGCTACATCAGACTATACATGTATTAGTTTACACATCCTTTATTTATCTAGTACTCACTGCTAACCCCTTTCGAGATGACATGTAACATATTATATTACACACGCCTCTAACGACATAATTAAACGTCAAGGACAGTGAGTAATTGGCAAAAGAATGATGTGCATGTAACTTACATTACACCTCCACAAACATCTCCACCAACAGAGCGAGGAGGGAATGCCAACAAATACTCGGTACATCCTCCATTTTGCATATGCGTACTGCTTTATGCAAGGCACGTGATGGGGTGGGGACCATGCATGGATAATATACACGCGAACGCGCATCAGAGAGTCGGTAGACTCTCTATGTAGGGATGGCTCCGGCCCGCCCATAGTGTGCGTACATTGGAAAGCCGTCTTAACTCGCGAACGCTCGTGTTCTAAGCTTTTCTGGACACCTAGCTATCCTATTCGAACGTTTCTCTACTCAATGATACCCCCCAAGTAGCGTAAATGTATCCCTAGGCTTACCGGCAGGAAACGGGCGAAGTGGTGATTTCTTTTTCTTTCTAATTCTTCTTCTTCTTCTCCTTCTTCTTCTTCTTCTTAAGAGATTTCTTTCAAACGGCTTTTCTCGAAACTAGTAGAAGTAATCACCGTAGTTCTTTGCAGATCAACTGTAATCACAACGGCGTATGATCTGCCTTAACGGCATCTTAGCATCTTCTCAAATAAGCAGAAACTAGAAGCATGGACAACATGCCCATATTTGGGAGCCATCTTCTAATAATTGTCACGTGACACAAATTGCAAGCACGTGAGGGCCGCCCGCCTCGCGCTCGCACTCGCGCACAATCCCTCGAAGCCACGGCCTAGTAATTTCTCCCCAGCCTGTTTCAGCAGTATCTTACTTCACTCTTGTTTCAGACTCGGACTGTTCGTGTAGGGATGGCGTCGAACAAACAATTGTGCGTGTACATAGGCCTACAAAAGCTTTCTTGGAGCGGACGCTCGTGTTCTCAAACCCCTCTGAGCACCAAGCAGCATTGTTCCAGCGATGTTCTACCAAACGGTACGCTCCCAAGATTGCATCACTGAGTTTCACTTCCGAGTAGGAAACAGAATCTTAGCAAACTGTTCCAACGGTGAACAGTATATACTATAATCCGCCGGGTCGTACTTTCCAAGTAGCTATAACGTCTAAGTTTTGAGCCAGAGGGGCTCAACCCCTTTTCCACAAACACACTAACATACATGCATACTAAAGGTGTTGGTGCTGAACTTAGAGAGAGACAACCTCCTGTATGGTAGTGTGGTACAACAAAAAGGCACACAAACAAGTATGAAAAACATTTTCCAAAAATGTATAGAGATGTAGGGATGGCAGTGCCAAAAACCACACAAACTAGATATATGGATGGCAGTGTGCAGGCAACACAGATGACTACACAAGTAACCCCATCCCTACATCATTTTTTTTAAATAGAACGTGTATCTAAGCTTTGTTGTCAGAGTATTGGAAACTGGTTTGGGCAGATAACAAAAATGAAAAATGATGTAGGGATGGGGTTGCCGAGAGGGTCTGGCCCGCGAGACTAACTTATGTAGTCATCTGTGTTGCCTGCACACTGCCATCCATTTATCTAGTTTGTGTGGTTTTTGGCACTGCCATCCCTACATCCCTATACATTTTTGGAAAATGTTTTTCATACTTGTATTATCCATGCTGGTAACTGTTGCAGTCAGGATTCTAGCATCGCGGAGCGAGAAGGCGTGGTTCCGCGAGGCTACAAGGCAGGACTCCGTGAACATCGAACTCGTAATTGCGTAGTTGCGCTTGCGCAGTTTACCCGGCAGCCAGTAGCGGTTTGCTGATTCATCGTCAACTGTAGGAAGGTTGTGTACCGGTGTAGGAAGCTTGTGACCCAAGACAGCTGATACAACCTGAACTAATCACGTGTACTTGCGTGATCAATTTTTGCGTCCTAGTCTTTGCGAACTGACAAAAAATTTGCTTTTTATGTTTGTTATAGCATAGCCTGAGAGAGGATGCTATGCATGTATTTAAAAAAAAAAAGATGTAGGGATGTGGTTACTTCAAGTATAGTCATTGTCTGCCCTGCCTCACCTGCACAGTGCCACCCCTATACACCTAACCCCTGTGTTTTTGCAATGCCATCCCTATATTCCTTGGATATCTGTACCCTTTATCATAGATTGTATAGACTTCGTAACCGGTTACGAAGTCTATACAATCTATGCCTTCATCAACTTTCTAGCGAGCGCAAAATCAATGGGCGTGGTTTCGCGAGGCCAACCAAGTTGGGTGACTCGAGCGTTGAAGCAGAAAGACCGAGCACTTGTGTTTCAAGCACCTCGACAGCGACGAGCAGTGGGTAAGTACTCCTGTGATCGAGACATCTTTCATAACATCCCTACATCTTTTAAGAATTTTGTTGAGAATAATCGTTGGTTATGTAAGAACAATCAGTGTTCGTGCAAGAATACTAGAGGAGTTATGGGAAATAAGGAATAATTTAGCTGAAACCTACTTACATTGTGTAAGTTCTTTCACATGACAATAAGCTTAATAATTATTATTAGAATGTTATTGGCTCCTAAGTGTGGGGGAGTGTCTGGGGCTTCTGTGGTTTCTGCTGGCAAAGATGCAAGCGCCCTGTTAGTACAGGGCACCGAGTACACAGGAATGAAAGGGATTTGTGCAAGAACAGGGATAACTTCAGTGCGCTCAGGAAAGCATACAAATGACCGCCACAACAGTTTTGAAGACTTTCCAATGTAACACACACTATAGGCAAGTCAATTCTTGCAGACATGTAATGATAAAGGAGTAAAATAACACTGTGCTAGAGTACATGTACCTGCAATGCAAATTAGTACAGTGCAGTTTGCCAATTGTGAGACTGGACAGTGCAGACAAAACAAGGTTCTTTCTTTCCGGCAGGATACAGGACTGTGCACAGTACGTAATAGATATACATTCCATTCTATAGTACATTTTCTATTAACGCTTTTCCTGCACACTCTGTTTCATGTAATCCACAACTCAATTTTGTACATAACTCTTGTGATTATCAATACACACCCTAATAGTACTCATGTAATGAACAAAAGTCAATGGTTACAAAAAATTAGAACCTATCCAATCTAAAAGGAGACAAATCATAAGAGGGATTCTCTTCCATCACCAGCTCAGCTATAACTTTTCCAACAACAGGACTCAGCTTGAAACCATGGCCTGTAAGACAAAATATACAAGTGTGTGTCAATGTATAACTGACATTTTTCAACATATTATTATCAAAAGTAATTTGTAACAATAAGCCACTTTGCAAGTGTGGTGTAGTGTCAGTGGCTTCCAAATTCTGTGCAGTAGATTTTGGAAGGTACTGTACTTCCTCAAACAGACACAAGGGTGTTAATTCCTTCGCAGCACTCCATACCTGGCATTTACATGGGAGCAGCATTTATTATTAACATATACTTGTCCACCTACGCTAAGGGGCTTTTTTTTTGTCTTCTGAGCAGTCTCTATGGTGTACACCATTTTTTTTAATAGAACGTGTATCTAATATTTGTTGTCAGAGTACTGGAAACAGCTGTGGGCGGATAACAAAAATGAAAAATGATGTAGGGATGGGGTTACTTGTGTAGTCCTCTGTGTTGCCTGCACAGTGCCATCCACATATCTAGTTTGTGTGGTTTTTGGCACTGCCATCCCTACATCCCTCTACATTTTTGGAAAATGTTTTTCATACTTTATATGTAGCTTTGACTGGCAAGTGGTATGAGGGTTTCCCAATACACAAATGTACAACTCTGCAAGTACACAATGCAGTATATAAGGAATACATAGTACCTGAGAATCCCCCTGCAATTACAATGTTCTGATGGACAGGGTGCTTGTCAATCACTGGATCTTCATCAGGAGATACCTATCAAAAGAGCAACATAGCCGTGCCAATATGTAATATGTGATAAAGTGTGCACGAGTTTATTACCCCTCATATACATATAGACAGTGCAGGTGCTACATGTATATGGACTACACAGGTAGATTCAGTCTCACTCTAGCTAGTTTGGGATATTAACAGTAAGTGTTTAGCATTGGCAGACATGGTTGGTTGAGATTGTGACACACAAAGTGGTATGTAACAATATAGTGTATCATGGTCACTATGTATGTGTTTTTCACCTGCACAATGGCACTAATACATGGTCTGTTAAAGTAAACTTAAGAAGTGAATGTAACATAATGTTGAGTATTTGTTTAAATTGCTCTATTCACCATGTTTGTGGTCATACGTATCTAATAACCTTCATTTTCCAATAGTTCAAGATCACAACAACAATAATTCTCTCATCACCACACACACACACACACACACACACACACATCTTCCTTCCTTCCCTCTCGCTGCCGCTAGCAGTAACGCAGCCCCCCTATGTGAGGGGGGGAGGAACAAAAAATGCAATCACTCAAGTTGTTATGCTGCTGGTTGTGGTCTGCAAGTATGGACAGTATAACATCCTTGACTTCTGAACCATCTGTCACACAATGTGCAGTGAACGGCTCCACGCTGCTCTTGTATGGGTTTCTGCCTCTCTGAAATACACTTATGTATTTTCCTGTCACTTTCTCTTCTAAACGCTCTTCTGCAGGCCCGACATAGGACTTGGTTTGTTGCCTGTTCTCCACGAGTGGGATTGTGTGGCTCCTCTCTTGTCTCTAGGCGGTATATTGCTCGCCACACCTGTCTTGACTCCGTTGCTAGTTCCATCCATTCACTTTCATCGATTCCTCTCTCCCTCAAATCAGACTTCACCACATCCCTCCATCTCTTCCTTGGGCCTCCTTTAGGGCATGACTGATGTAGCCAGCCAAAGAGACACCTCTGTGGAGTCCAAGTGGCATTCATCCGTGCCAGGTGTCCTAGCCATTCCAGTCGGCGTAGAGCCACCATCTCTGTCACTGTGGTGGTGTTTCCACTGTTGCCGGTTTGTGATCCCTAAGATGGTACGGATACACCTGTGATGGAAAGAGATCAGTTTCTTCTTGTCTCTTCTCAAGAGAGTCCAGCACTCTGCCCCGTACAGGAGAATAGAAAGAACACATGCTAAATAGATCTTCCTCTTTGTCTTCAGTGACAGGTCTCTATCGGCAAACACTGCTTTCCGAAGAGAGCCAAATGCTTTTGAGGCCTGCTTGATCCTTCTGTCCACCTCTGAGGACACTCTTCCTGACTCTGCTATTTCTGATCAGTGAACACATTCACATATTCCACTACTTCATCTTCTCCCAGATGTAAAGGGGCTTTTTCTTCTTCTGTAGCTGTCTGACCAGTTACCATCACTTTGGTCTTGTGCAGACTCACCATTAAGCCAAAATCACTTGCCACTTGCATATATTCCTTCAAAGCTTTCTCTGCTCCTTCTCTAGTAGTGGCTAGTAGGGCAGCATCATCAGCAAATTGGCACTCATTGAGCTGTGTCACTTCTGATTTTCTGGTGTATCTTCTAAATAGCTTGCCACCATCGTTATGTCTTAAGTAGACTCCTGCTCCTTCTACATGTTTCATCCTTGATGTCCACTCTTCTGCTGGAGTACAAGTTAAAAGTGAAGGAGCCATGCAGCATCCTTGCCGCAGTCCATTGTTGACTTGAATCTCTTCCAGAGTCTCATCTTTCAGCCAAATCCTGGCTTTCATATCCTGGTGAATAGAATGAATAAGACCTATCAATGAATCTGGGATGCCTAGCTTCTCTAAGGCCAACCAGAGTGCTTCTCTTGGTACAGGGTCATAGGCTTTCTTCAGATCTATGAAAATAAACCAAACCTTGCTTCGTGCTCATATGAATTCTCCACTAACTGCCTGATTGTGTAAATCATATCAGAGCAGCCCTGTCCTTCTCTGAAACCACATTGGGACTCAGACAGCACTTCTTCCATGAGCTTTTGAAGTCTTCCACATACAATTCCTGCTACCATCTTCCCCACCACGTCCAACAGTGAGATGCCCCTCCAATTGTCACACTGTGACAAGTCACCTTTCTTGGGGACTGGTACCAGGATTACATCTAACCACTGCTGAGGGACCCTCCTTTCTCTCCAGGTAGAGTGGGATCAGTCTAAAAGACGACTTCTCAATGACTCAACTTTGCATGCTACCTTGAACATCTCTGGAAGGATTCCATTACTTCCCGTTGCTTTGTCATTCCTGAGTCTCTTCACAGCTTCCAACATCTCTGCCACTGATGGTAAATCAGCCATGCTCTGTCTTAAGAGTCTCTGTTCTCCTCTGTCTAACATAGATTGAGTGAAGTGGCTCTAGATGTTGAGGACAGATGTAAAGTGCTTTGTCCATCTCTAAGTGTTGAGAGGTTGTCGTGGTGCATGGCCTCCCATTTTCGTCTTTCACTGTTATGGATCTAATCAGGCGCAGTCTCTGACAACATCTCTACATATCTCTTATACTTCTCCATACTACTTTTCCACCAAATCTGCCTTGCTGAGCTCACTTCGCTTTCTGCTGGTACCAGGAGTTCTTTTTTTGCCAATCTTACAGCCCTTCTTGCCACAGTGTGTGCACCACAAAACCTCCTGTGATCATCAGCACATCCGGTGCTTAGCCACTTGTTATATAGATGGTTCTTCAGAATCCATGCTATCCTTGAACCAATCAGGTTGTTTGTGTTGTTCATAACTTAGCTCACTTTTGGCCGCCTCCAGCAATGAAGATTCTAACCTGACCCACTTTTCTTCTACACTTTCGCCATCAACACACGATTCCTGAATTCTAGTCTGGACTGCTTCCTGGAAACGTTTCCTAGTTTTGCCTTCACCACTGTTCTCATCTTTCTCTTCTCGCAGAGGTGCCACATCAAACCTTTCTGTCTTCCTCTTCTTCTTTAGATGAAACACCCTTGTGTCATCTTCAACATAATTCTTAACAAATGGTGGTCTGTATGACACTCAGCACCACGCATCACTTCTGCATCCAGACATCGCCTCCTGTCACACTGTCTCACTATTGTGAAATCAATGCAGTGCCAAACTTTAGATCTTGGGTGTTGCCACGTATACTTGTGAATTGACTTCTTCTGAAACCAGGTATTACATATGGTAGCCTCATTTAGCAGGAGAAAATTCAGCAGCTCCTCTCCAGCCTCGTTCACCTCTCCAACTCCATGACGCCCCCTCACACTCTCCCACTGGTCATCTTCCCTGGGATTGGAGTTGGAATTGCACATCCTAGACCCCACACGCGCATTAAAGTCATCCAGGATCACAAAGGTCTCCTTTGATGGTATATCATTGAGAGTCTCCTGGAGTTGGTCAAACAAGTTGGTCTTGGCTTCTCTGCTAGCTCCAAAAGTAGGTGCACAGCAGATGACATGTATTCATCTTGGTATTCTTCGTCCTGTATCTAAGGTTACTCTGAGCAACCTAGATCCCCATGAGTTCCTCAGTTTCTTCCAGGCATCAATAGCATGACAACGAAGAACAATGGCAACCCCCTCACCTCTCTGTTTGCTCTGATCTTCTTTAGGGGTAGGGCGTCCAGCTGTTATAACAACACTTCTCCCCACTGTATAAACCTCTTCTCCAAACCATTTGGTTTCCTGGAGAGCTGCTACATTTACTCTATACCTGTCAAGTTCTCTGACAACCAGGTCAATACATCAATCTTGC
>CBDBZY010000055.1:0-18297 GCA_965213685.1 bacterium | reverse complement strand
CCTGCTTCCCGGTGAAAAACGGATGGCACTGCGAGCAAATCTCCACCCGTATTTCATCCCGCGTGGAAAACGTGGTGAATTCGGTGCCGCAGCCGCTGCAAGAGACCCTGCACTCGAATAGCTTCGGATGAATCTCCGCCTTCATAACCAGGCACTCCAAAACTGATGGGGTTCGAAACATTGACGATCGCCGCGAAAAAACCCGGCGGGGACGGCTCGCCGCAAGACGCCAGCGTCCCCCCTCCCTCCCGCAAAGAGAGCGCTTTTTTATAGCGAAAGCCGGGACGCTTGTCCACCCGGAGGCGGGGAGAATCCAGAAGCCGAAAACGGCCCTAGGCGTTCATCGAGGCGAGAAACTCCCGGTTCGTTTGCGTGTCCTGAATTTTCTCGAGTAGTAACTCCATCGAATCCACCACGCCCAGCGGCTGCAGCACCTTGCGCAGCACCCAGACGCGGTTGAGCTCCTGCGAGGTCAGCAACAACTCCTCTTTTCCGGGTGCCGGACTTGTTGATGTCGACCGAGGGGAACACGCGCTTGTCGGAGAGCTTCCTGTCGAGGTGCACCTCCATGTTGCCCGTGCCCTTGAACTCCTCGAAAATCACGTCGTCCATCCTGCTGCCCGTCTCCACCAGCGCGGTGGCGAGAATCGTCAGGCTTCCCCCCTCCTCCAGGTTCCGCGCCGCTCCGAAGAAGCGCTTGGGCCGCTGCAGCGCGTTCGAGTCCACGCCGCCCGAGAGGACTTTTCCGCTCGGCGAGATGATCGTGTTGTGGGCGCGCGCCAGGCGCGTGATGGAATCCAGCAGGATGACGACGTCCTGCTTGTGCTCGGTCAGCCTTTTCGCCTTCTCGATCACCATGTCGGCCACCTGAACGTGGCGGGACGCCGGCTCGTCAAACGTCGAGCTGACCACCTCGCCGCGCACGGAGCGCTCCATGTCGGTGACCTCCTCGGGACGCTCGTCAATGAGCAGGACGATCAGATGCACCTCCGGGTGATTCGTCGCGATGCTCTTCGCGATGGACTGGAGCATCATCGTCTTCCCCGTGCGCGGTGCCGCGACGATGAGGCCGCGCTGCCCGAAGCCGATCGGCGTCATGAGGTCCAGAACGCGGGAGCTCACGTCTCCCCCCGATATTTCGAGTTTTATCCTGCGGTTCGGATACAGGGGGGTGAGGTTGTCAAACAGCACCTTGTCCTTGCTCGCCTCGGGAGGCTCGAAATTGATCTTCTCGACCTTCAGGAGCGCAAAATACCGCTCCCCCTCCTTGGGCTGGCGAATTTCCCCGCCTAACGGTATCGCCCGTCCGGAGGCCAAAGCGGCGAATCTGACTCGGGGAAACGTATATGTCGTCCGGGCCGGGCAGATAATTGTACGCGGGCGAGCGCAGGAACCCGAATCCATCCGGCAAAATCTCCAGCACGCCCTCTCCGGTGATGGTCCCGCCCCCGCCGTTGCGGGCCCTGTCGGACTGCGCCTCCAGTATCTTGTAGATCAGGTCCTGCTTTCTGAGGCCGCCGGCGTCCTTGATGTCGAGCTCCCGGAGAATCTGGTTGAGCTCCACGATGGTCTTTTTCTTCAGTTCCGCCAGGTTCAACCCTCGAGATTTGATTCCTGTTGCCATAACTTCCTTCTCCCTCATTTGGTGGGCACTTCTGTACCGCCTGGAACGTGAGATGATGTTTTTCGGTTACACCAACCGCCACGTTCTGCGCGGGGAGACTCTCTTCCTCCTAGCCTCAAGCGGTAAGGTTGATCGGACGAGATTCCTTCATGCCGGATTCCGGAGCGGGCGCCCAGCCCCGGAGACAATGCGAAGCGCGCATTCGGCACCTTGCAGAGGCCATCATGGACGCGCACATAAAACCGCCTGTGAAAACGCCTTCACCCGGGCACAGAGACATCGACAAGGACATTCATATTTTTTCTAAGGCGAATAGGTTCTCTTCGTTGAAATTCCAAATCGCAGCATATCAGGTATCGCGTGAAGTTTGTCAGGGCGCTGAAGCTCTGTCAGGAATAATAAGGGAAAATGGAAACCCCGCCAACTCCCGAAAATAATGAGTTCCAACGAATTTGTCAACACCTTTTATTCTGCTTATTCTTCTTCCCGCAAACGAAGCCGTTTCACCAGCTCTTCCGTCTGTCTGCGGGTATCTTCCACCGCGCCGCGATTGTCGATGACGTAGTCCGCATATCTCACCTTCTCCGACAAGGGCATCTGCGCGTTCATGCGGCGCCTCGCCTCGTCTGCGTCCATGCCATTCCTCAGGCGAAGCCGGCTGATCTGCTGCGACTCGTCGCAATCGACCACCACAATGAGGTCGAACCGCCTCCAGCCCCCGGACTCGATCATGAGCGCGGCGTCCACGACGGCGACGGGGGCGTCCCCCGCCCGCTCGATATCCTTCAGCCGCCTGTCCTGCTCGGCGACGATTTCGGGGTGCAGGATCCGCTCCAGAGCCTTCCTCCTCGCAGGGTCGGAGAAAACGATTCTCCCCAGTCTGGCGCGGTCAAGGCCTCCCCCATCGGCGAGAACGCCCTCTCCAAAGGCCTCGACAACCGCCTCGAGGGCGCGGGAGCCGGGGGCGACCACCTCGCGCGCAATCGCATCCGCGTCGATCACCGGAATCCCCATCTCCCGAAGCATCCGGCTCACCGTGGATTTTCCGCTGGCTATTCCCCCGGTCAGTCCCACCCGTCGCACGTCATCCGTTTCCGCTCTCGGTGCGCATCACGCCCAGCGGCCCGCCCGGGCAGGGCGTCATCCAATCCCGCGCCGCTTGGCCTCCTGCTCGTAATGCTTGTTGAAGAGTATCTCCCAGTCGCGACTCCCCTCCACCAGCCTGCTGGAGTACGTGCTCAGAATCCTTCGCACCTCCTCCTCGATTTCGTCATCGATGATCAGTTCATTGCTGATGGCGCGCAGAACGTTCATGCGCAACTCCTGGGGGTCGACCAGAAAATCCACGTCGTCGCACTTCTCGATATCCTTGACGACCAGGTTCGTCAAATGATTGATTTTCTCGCGGCTGAGTTTCATGGCCGCGCTCTCCTTCTGAAAAGCGCCGAAAAACCGCCCCGCACCGCTACAGCACGAGGTTGCGCTCGCGCGCCAGTTTCGTCTTCACCATCGTGAACATCCGGCTGTAGTCCACATTGCCCCTGTCCATCTCATCCTGAAAATCCCGCAAGATGTCCTTGACCTCGTCATTCAGGCGATCCTCCACCATCAAGTCCGCCTCAATCACATGCGCGATCCGGGTTCTCAGCACCTCTTCGTTGGAATCCTCGGAAATCAATTCGCGACGAATCAGTCTCTCGACAATCTTGTGAGAAATGCGCTCAATCATCTCTTTTCTCAATCTCATGCCAAGGTCCTCCTTCGCCCTTTATGGGGCCGCGCCTTCCGCATCCGTTCCGCGGCGGCCCCTGCGGTACCTTTTCAGCGCAGCCTCCAGATCCTGAGCAAACGCCCTGCGCAGCTCTGCGGGCGCCACCAGCTCGGCGTCGCGGCCGAAAGACATCAGCCACCGCCTGAAACCCCACACGTCACTCACCCGAACGATGACGTCCCGGCTCCTCTCGCCGGTTCTTTCCACGCGCTCCACTTCGCCAAACGCCTCTTTCATGAAGGCGACGACCGCATGAATCGCGACGTCCCTCCCAAACCGCACCCTCACATTCAAAGCATCATTCATCGCTTCGCGCAAGCACTCGGCGAGCAAAGCCCTCAAATTCAGCCCCAGCGGCATCTGGAAGGCCCCGCCCGTCGAGCGAGCGCCCTCCATGCCCTCCAGGTGCCAGACCCCCCAGGCGTTTTTTTCCGATTCGCGCGCCAGCAGGTAGTAGCGCCCGCCCTCAAAATGCAGAAGATAGGGGTCCACCTTCCACCAGCGCTTCCGAATCTCCCCCGGCCGGGCCGCCAGGATTCGGGCGGGCCTGCCCTCCTCTATCGCCCTCGAGAGAACGCCGCCGATCCTGCGCCGGCGCCCATGCTCCCGGAGCACTCCCACGACGCCGGAGTAGCGCGGCTCGATTCCCTCCGCATACGCGCGCAGGGGGGCGGGGACATGGCGACGCAACCGGCTGAAGACGCCGCCGATGCTGGCGCTCAGGGACTCCTCCCGCAACGGACTGCCCGGCAGCTCCCGCAACATGCACAGGGCGTAATACAGAGACGCCCACTGCGAGGGGGAAAACGGCTTCGGAATCGAATCCACATACTCCGGCAACAGACGATACCTCATTTTCCGGCCCACGCGAACCCTTTCCAACGGGAAGCCCGCCTCCTTCAGGTGGGAGATGTCCCTCTGAAGGGTCCGGACGCTCCACTCGCGGCCGGGGCCGTCAGCCGACTCTTCGTTCAGGGTTGCGAGGAGCTCCCCATAAGAGGCGCTCTCCCCGCTCTCGAGAGCCCGGAGGAGCCGCCAACGGCGTATGAACTGACCTGCAAGCGCCATGCGCGAGATTTCCTACCATCCCATCCGACGGCGTTCGGCTCGCTCCGACAGCGCAAGCAACAGGCCCAGGGGCTGCGAAAATCTCCCCAGTTTGCCCTGTCCATGCCCGGAGCCGTGGCAATCCGAGCCGCCCATGCACAAAAGCCCGCACGTTTCCGCCATTTTTCGGTAATGCTTCCGCGCACCCGCATCCTGGGAGGGATGCTCCACCTCGATGCCCGAGAGTCCCGCCTCCGCGAGGGCGGGGACGAGCTCATCGCACGCGCTCAGCAGCGGATGGGCCAGAGTGGCCACCCCGCCTGCCCCATGGATGAGCTCCAGCGCATCGAAAGGAGACATGACGCGCAACGCCACATAGCCGGGCGCGCCGTCGCCGATATATTTTTCAAACACCTCCGCGCGCGATCCGGCAAACCCCTTCTCGATCATGTACGCCCCCAACTGTCCGCGGGTAATGCTCGGGCTGTTCGCATGGGCAGCGAAAAAATCCTCCTTGTCCATTCGGAGGCCGCGGCGCCCCAGACGCTCGATGATCTCCTCCATCCTCCGCACCCTGGCGGATTCATACGCCTTGATGCGCTCCGCCAGACAGGGAGCGTCCGGATCGATGAAATGGCCGAGGACGTGGACGATCCGTCCAGAATGGAGAGCGGACAACTCGACGCCCGGAACAAACGCCATCCCCAGCCTCTCGGCTTCCGCACGCGCACGAGGCAAGCCGGCGACCGTGTCGTGATCGGTCAGGGACATGGCGCGAATTCCGGCGCGCTTCGCCCTGCGCATCACCTCTTCCGGGGCGTCGAGGCCGTCGGAGGCGTTGGAATGGGCGTGAAACTCCACCACCTTCTCATCCGGGGAGAAGCCCTGGAAAGTCCATAAATCCGGCATGGGCGAATGTTCCCGGATGCGGGTGAAGCGGCGGGCGTCTTCACCCGATTCCATGAATGGAGCGGGCGATGGGATTCGAACCCACGACGTCCAGCTTGGGAAGCTGGCATTCTACCCCTGAATTACGCCCGCGTCTCCATAGAACGATAGGGCGAGGCAGCCGATGGTGTCAAGGAAACGCGCCCGAGCGGAAAATCGCCGGTCAGCGCGCCAGCGTCCATTCCCGATTTTCATATCGGGCGCGGGCTATCTCCCGCGCCGCCGCATTCTCCGCATCGGACAGCGCGTCCGGATGAAAGCGAAACCCCAGCGCCCTCTCCAGGCCCGCCTTTACGGCGTCGGCCACCTCGTCAAACGAAACCTCCTCCCCCAAAATCTCCCAGAGGCCGGCCGCGTGGGCACGGGGGGAGGAGGGGGAGCGCCCGCCTCCTCTCGGCTTGAGAAAAGCGGCCAGGCGCCCCTCCGAGGAGCGAAGCAGGACGCTGCCGTGCTGCAGGACGGCGCCGCCCTCCCGGCATTGCGCGCTGCCCACCACCTTTTGGCCGTCAACCCCAATCTCCCACGCGGACGCCGTGGCGAAACAGGAGCCTTGCGAGGCGTACGCACTCCCGCTCGGCGGGGACAATTCCACTGGCACCCCCAGCGACGCCAGCCCCGCGGCCAGGCCCGCGCTGATTCTGCGGTAGGTCTCCCCGATTCCGTCGCCCAGGGCGTCCTCCGGGCCGGTGAGGGAATACGTCAGCTCGCAATCGTGCAGCACCGCGCGTCCGCCGGTGAGCCTCCGGCAGACGTGGACGCCCTCCTCCGCCAGCCGATCCAGCAAAATATCGCGGCAGGCGGCCTGCCCGCGGCCCAAGGAAACCGCCGGGGGAGACCAGGCGTAGACGCGAAAGGCGATGGGCGCCTCCCGGCGGGGGCGGGCGCTTTCGAGGTGATCCCGGCACCTTGCGAACAACAACTCGTCCACCGCCATGTTCCAGGCGGCGGGCGCCGCGCCCGTGTTCAGGAAGCGCGCACGGGGCATCGCCGGCGGCGCCGGCGGCGGGCTTGATGACGCTCCGTTCTCAGGCATAGCGCTCGACGGGCGGGCACGAGCAGACGAGGTTTCTGTCCCCATAGGGGTTGTTCACCCGCTTCACGGGGGGCCAGTATTTCGCCGCGCGCACCCAGGGCAGCGGGGAAAACCGCCTGCGCGCGCGAATAGGGGTGCGTCCATTCATCCGCCGCGATGTCGGACGCCGTGTGGGGGGCGTTCTTGAGAACGTTGTCCTCCCGACTCATCCGCCCGTCCCCGATCGCCTGAATGTCTTCGCGGATGTGAAGCATCGCGTCGCAGAAGCGATCCAGCTCTTCTTTCGACTCGCTCTCGGTCGGCTCGATCATCAGGGTTCCCGCCACGGGGAAAGACATGGTGGGCGCATGGAAGCCATAGTCCATCAAGCGCTTCGCGATGTCCTCGTTCGTCACGCCCGAGGCCTCCTCGAGGGGCCGGATGTCGATGATGCACTCGTGGGCCACCATGCCGTTCGCCCCCTTGTACAAGACCGCGTAATGGGGCTCCAGCCTCCTGGCCACGTAATTCGCGTTCAAAATGGCCACCTGCGTCGCCTTGACGAGGCCCTCGCCGCCCATCATGGCGATATACGCCCAGGAGATGGGCAATATGCCCGCACTCCCCCAGGGGGCCGCGGAAATCGCGGGGACGCCCGTCTCGGGACCCGCCCCCGGAACCACCGGGTGCTTGGGCAGGCAGGGAGCCAGGTGCGCCGCGACGCCGATGGGGCCCATGCCGGGGCCGCCGCCGCCGTGGGGGATGCAAAACGTTTTGTGGAGGTTCATATGCGAGACGTCCGGCCCGAATTCCGCGGGCTTGCATATGCCGACGAGGGCGTTGAGGTTCGCCCCGTCCATATAGACCTGGCCGCCGTTTTCGTGGACGATGCGGCAAATTTCCACCACATCCTCCTCGAAGACGCCATGCGTGGAGGGATAGGTGATCATCAAGGCGGCCAGGTTTTCCGAAAACCTCTCGGCCTTCTCCCGCAAGTCGCCGATGTCCACGTTCCCGTTCGCGTCGCAATCGACGACGACCACCTCGAACCCGGCCATGACGGCGCTGGCGGGATTCGTCCCGTGGGCGGAACTCGGGATGAGACAGATGTTTCGATGTCCCTCGCTCCTGCTCTCGTGGTATTTCCGGATGACCAGCAAGCCGGCGTATTCGCCCTGCGCACCCGAGTTGGGCTGCATCGAGATGGCGTCGAACCCGGTGGCTTCGGCCAGCATGTTTTCCAGGTCGCGAATGAAATCCAGGTATCCCTCCACCTGCTCGCCGGGGGCGAATGGATGAATCCCGGCAAACTCCCTCCACGTCACGGGAATCATCTCCGTGGTGGCGTTCAGCTTCATGGTGCAGGAGCCGAGGGGAATCATGGAGTGCGTGAGGGCGATGTCCTTCTCCTGGAGGCGATGGAGGTATCGGAGCATCTCGTGTTCCGCATGGTAGGCGCGAAACACCGGATGGGTCATGTAGGGGGAGGTTCTCCTCAGGGATTCGGGAATCGCGTCCGCCGCATGGGCCTCGACCTCATCGAACGACATCCGGGCCGCCGCCGCCTCGTCGAACACCTCCCACAGCGTCTCCACATCCTCCCGCCGGGTGGTCTCATCGAGGGCGACGCCGACGGTATCCTCATCCAGGCGCCTGAGGTTCAGCCGGCGGCGCGCCGCTTTTTCGATGATGCGGGACGCCCCCCCGGAGCCCGTGCGCACGGACACGGTGTCGAAATACGAATCCGCCGCCAGGGAGAAGCCCATGCGCCGCAGTCCCTCGGCCAGCGCGCCGGCGAGGCGGTGGGTCCTGCGCGCGATTCTCCTGACGCCCTCCGGGCCGTGGTAGACCCCGTACATGCCCGCGACGACGGCCAGGAGAACCTGGGCCGTGCATATGTTGCTCGTGGCGCGCTCTCGGCGTATGTGCTGCTCCCGCGTCTGCAGGGAGAGCCGCAGGGCGGGCTTCCCGTCGGCGTCTATGGACACGCCGACGATGCGGCCCGGCATGGCGCGCTTGTGTTTCTCCCTCGTCGCCAGGTAGGCCGCGTGCGGCCCCCCGAAGCCCAGGGGGACGCCGAAGCGCTGCGAGTTTCCGACGACGACGTCGGCGCCGAACTCGCCCGGCGGCTTCAGGAGCGCCAGGCTGAGGAGGTCGGCGGCGACGACGACGAGGGCGCCCGACTCGTGCGCTTGCGCCGTGAAGTCGGCGTAGTCGAATATCTCCCCGCCCGTTGCGGGGTACTGAAGCAGGGCGCCAAAAACATCGTCGTCCAGCCCGCCGTCCCGGTGGTCGCCCACCACCACCTCAATGCGCTGGGGCGCCGCCCTGGTCCGCACCACCTCGATGGTCTGGGGGTGGCATTCCCCCGACACGAAAAACTTGCGCCCCCTGTTCTTGCTCACGTTCATCGCCATGGTCATCGCCTCTGCGGCGGCCGTGCCCTCATCAAGCAGGGAAGCGTTGGCGATCTCCATGCCGGTGAGGTCCATCACCATGGTCTGAAAATTCAGGAGCGCCTCCATGCGCCCCTGCGAGATTTCCGGCTGGTAGGGCGTATACGCCGTGTACCAGCCCGGGTTTTCCAGAATGTTCCGAAGAATGACCGTCGGCGTGTAGCAGTCCGCATATCCCATGCCGAGCATGGACCGGAACACCTGGTTGCGGCGCGCGAAAGACGCCAGATCCGCCAGGGCGCGCTGCTCCGTGCGCGGCGCGCCGAGGTTAGGCCTCGTCCCGGAAACGATCGAGGAGGGGATGGCTCTCTCCACCAGCTCCTCCAGGGAGCCCAGGCCTATCGCCTCCAGCATCGATTCGATGTCCCGATCGCCCGGCGCAACGTGGCGACGAATGAATTCTCCCCGATTCTCGAGAGCGTCGAGAGACAAACGAGACTCCGGCATGAGGGCGCACCTTCAACGGATATGGACGGAGGCAGGCACATACGGTTCCCGCTCCGGCTCGGCGGAAACAAAAAATCCACGCAAACGCAAGGGAGAAACATCCCCGGTTCGGGCTAGCCGCTTTCCTCCTCGATGAACGCCCGATACGAATCGGCTTCCAGCAGATCGCTCAACTCCGCCTCGTCCTGCATCTCCACCCGAATCATCCAGCCATCCCCGTAGGGGTCCGAGTTCACGAGTTCCGGCTCATCCTCGAGCGTGCCGTTCACCTCCGTGATGGCGCCCGAGACCGGCGCGTAGAGGTCCGAGACGGCCTTGACGCTCTCCACCACCCCGAACGTGTTGTTCGCCTCCACCTCCATGCCCGTCTCGGGCAGCTCTACATACACCACGTCCCCCAGCTCCGCCTGGGCAAAGTCCGTTATCCCGATCAACGCGACATTCCCCTCCACTTTCACCCACTCGTGTTCCCTGGAATATTTGAGGCCACCCGGTAGTTCCATGCTCCTAAACGCCTCCCTCGCAAGAGAATGGTAGTTTCAGGCTATCTGGTTGGTTGTTCGGCATGAAAAAACAACATTCATTTCACGTCCGGTCTTCTGTAAAACGGCGTCTTCACTATCCGCCCCCGCCTGGTGCTGCCCCGTATGTCCACCTCCAGGGCGGTGCCCGCATCCGCATTCGACGCAGGAACGTAGCCGATGCCGATGGCTTTGCCAAGAGAGGGGCTCATCGTTCCGCTCGTGACGCCGCCGACCACCTCGCCACCCATCAGGATGGGCGCGCCGCGCCGGGGGATGCCGCGATCCACCATCTCGAATCCAACCAGCTTCCTCTGGACGCCCTCCGCCCGGAGCGCCAGCAATTTCTCCCGGCCGATAAAATCCCCCGCCTTGTACTTCACCACCCATCCGAGACCCGCCTCGAGCGGGTGGGTGGACTCGTCGATGTCGTTTCCATATAACGCAAATTTCATCTCCGTGCGCAAGGTGTCCCGGGCGCCGAGGCCACAGGGACGCAGCCCCGCATCCCGACCTGCGGACATCAGCGCGTCCCAGAGGGCGGGCGCGTCCGAGGAGGCGGCATACAGCTCGAAGCCGTCCTCTCCCGTATAGCCCGTGCGGGACACCAGCACCGCGCACCCCGCCACCTCCCGGCGTCCCGCCCCGTAATAGGGGATGGAGGCGAGCGCCCCTCCCCCCGGAACGAGTCTCTCGAGAATGGATTCCGCCCTGGGCCCCTGCAACGCGAGAAGGGCCGTTTCATCGCTCACATCCCGAAAGTCGCACGCCTCGGTATGGTGGGAAGCCATCCACTCCCAGTCCTTTGCGATGTTCGCCGCGTTCACGACGGCCATGTAGCGCTCCTCCCCGAGGCGATAGACCGTGAGATCGTCCACGATCCCCCCCCCGTCCCTGCACATGGCCGCATACAGGACGCGCCCCACGCCGAGCCGCAAGACGTCGTTCGTGACCAGCTTGTGAAAGAAGGCGCCCGCCTCCCTCCCCCGGGCCTCGAACTCGCCCATGTGGCTCACGTCAAACAGGCCGGCCGCCTTGCGGACCGCATGGTGCTCCTCCATCACGCCCGCGTACTGCACCGGCATCTCATAGCCCGCAAACGGCACCATCCGGGCGCCGGCGGCCCTGTGCGCCTCATACAGGGCGGTTCTGCGCAACGCCGCCCTCTCTCCATCCGCCATGAGCCGCCCTCCGCCATCGCGTGGACGCCGCGCGGGCCGCGCGCCGCGCATCCGGTGAACTCCTAAGGGTTGGTATTCTCGCGGACAGGATAAATGCAAACGAGGCGCCAAACAAACCTGCGGAAACGCACCTTCCAGGGCGGGGAAAGCCGGCCGTCTATGAGAACGCGCGGATTCCCGTTTCATGGCCGGCGATGATCAGCTTCTGAATCTGGCTCGTTCCCTCGTAGATGGTCGCCACGCGGGCGTCGCGCATATAGCGCTCCACGGGATACTCGTTGCTGTAGCCCATTCCCCCGTGAATCTGGATGGCGTCATTCGCGCAGCGCAGGGCCGCCTCGGAGCAGTAATACTTGGCGATGGACGTCTCGCGCGTATTCGGCCTGGCCGCGTTTTTCATCTCGCCCGCCCGGTAGAGCAAAAGCCTGCTCGCCTCGATGTCGACCACCATCCGGGCGATCATCTCCTGGACGAGCTGGTGGGCCGCGATGGGCTTTCCGAACGTGCGGCGCTCCTTCGCATACGCAACGGAAGCCTCCAGCGCGCCGCGCGCGATTCCCAGGCAACCCGCCCCCACCGAATAGCGCCCGTTGTCGAGTGCGCTCATCGCGATCTTGAAGCCGTCGCCCACCTCTCCGAGCAACGCCTCATCGGGCACTTCCACGTTCGCCAGAAAAAGCTCCGCCGTGTTCGAGCTGCGCAGCCCCAGCTTTCCGCGCATCGTCCTCGCCTCGAACCCGCCCGCGTCGGTCTCCACCAGGAACGCCGCCATCTTCCGGGAGTTTTCCCGGTCCGTCTGCGCGATCACCAGCGCCAGCCGCGCGACGCCCCCGTTGCTGATCCATATCTTCTGCCCGTTCAGCCTCCAGCCGTTCGGGGTCTTCTCCGCAAAAGTTTTCAAGTGCTGCGCGTCGGAACCCACGTCCGGCTCCGTGAGGCCGAAGCACCCCAGCCACTCCGCCGAGCAGAGCCTGGGCAGATACTTCTGCTTCTGCGCCTCGTCCCCCCACTTGAGGATCGTGGTGGCGACGAGGGAGAGCTGCACCGAGAGCACGGTGCGAACCGAGCTGCACGCCTTGCTTATCTCCTCGTTCAGGATGGCGTAGGAGACGTAATCGAGGCCGGCACCACCATATTCCTCCGGAACGGGACCGCCGAACATCCCCAGTGCGCCCATCTCCCGGACGATGTCCGCCGGGAATCGCTCTTTCTCGTCATTCTCCCGCGCCACGGGCGCGATGCGCCTCTGCGCGAACTCCGCCGCCGTCTCCTGAATCAGGCGCTGCGTCTCGTTGAGCTCAAAATCCATCCATCACCCCGCAGGCTCAGCCCTCGACGTCATAGGTGAAGAAACCGCGGCCCGTTTTCCGGCCCAGGCGGCCCGCGCGGACCATCTTGCGCAACAGGAAGTGGGGGCGATAGCGCGCCTCCCCCAGTGCGCGATACAGCGTCTCCGTCTTGGCCAGGTGCACGTCCACGCCAATCAAATCGATGAGTGCGAGCGGCCCCATGGGCAGGCCCGCGCCCATCTTCATCGCCTTGTCGATGTCCGCAGCCGAGGCCAGACCGCCCGCATACACCTCTACCGCCTCGTTCAGCATCCCCGCGAGGACCCGGCTTCCGATGCCGGCCGGGCTGTCGAAATTCGCCACGACGGGCACCTTGCCGAGGCGCTCGGCCAGCTCGCGCACCGCCTCCACCGTCTCCCGGGTCGTGCCCAGGCCCGGCATGATTTCCACCAGTTTCATGACCACGGGCGGATTGAAGAAATGCACGCCCACCACCTTCTCCGGCCTCGACGTGGCCGCCGCCATTTCGGTGATGGACAGCGAGGTCGTATTCGACGCGAAGACCGCGCGCGCCGGCGCCGCTGCGTCGAGACCCGCCAGAACCTCCTTCTTGACCTCCATGTCCTCGAAAACCGCCTCGACGACGATGTCCACCTCCGATGCGTCCGCATAGCCCGCAGCGGGCGCGATGCGCGAGAAGATGGACTCCTTCTCCTCCGCGCTCATCTTCCCCTGCGCGACGCGACGCGACGCGCGCGACTCAAGGGCGGCGACCGCCCTTGCCACCGTCTCCTCGTCGCGGTCGGTCAGAAACACCGGAATCCCGCGCTGGGCGAACACCTGGGCAATTCCCGCGCCCATCGTCCCGGCGCCCACCACCATCGCTTTTCTCATCTCCGCCTCACCCTCCCGCGTCGGGAGACCTGTCGAATCGACGCGCCTAGGAGACGCGCTCCAGGACGACGGCCACCCCCTGGCCGCCGCCGATGCAGGCGCTGACAACGCCGAACTGCTCGCCCCTTTGCCGCAGCGCGCTCAGGCAGGTCGCCATAATCTTTCCGCCCGTAGCCCCCACCGGATGGCCCAGGGCGATGGCGCCGCCATGCACGTTCAGCTTTTTTCTGTCCCACGCCAGCTCGCGCTCGCAGGCGATGACCTGGGCGGCGAACGCCTCGTTCAACCCTCGATCAAGTCCATGTCCTCCAGCGCCAGCCCGGCGCGAGCGAGCGCCTGGGGGATGGCGGTGACGGGCCCCAGCCCCATGAACCGGGGCTCCACGCCCGTGGAGGCATAGCCGCGCAGGATGGCGATGGGCCGCGCACCCCAGCGCATCGGCTTTCTCCCCCGACGCCAGCACGAGGGCCGAGGCCGCGTCCGCCTGGCAACAGGAGTTCCCGGGGGTCACCGACCCGTTTTTGTCAAAAACGGGCTTGAGCCTGCCGAGTTTTTCCATGGACATGCTGTCGCGCGGCGTCTCGTCCCTGTCAAACAGGGCGACCTCCCCCTTGCGCCCCCTCGTCTCAATCGGGACGATCTCCTCGGCGAACCTGCCGCCATTCATGGCGCCCACGGCCTTCTCCTGGCTCTCGAGCGCATACGCATCCTGCTCCTCCCGGCTCAGGTTGTAGCGCTCCGCCAGGTTTTCGGCCGTCACGCCCATGAGCTGGCCCGACAGCGGATCCTCATAACCATCCTTGTAGATCAAGTCCAGGAACTGCGCGTGCCCGAACCGGTTTCCCCACCTCGCGCCCGGGTTCACGAAAGGCACGTGGGTCGTGCTCTCGACTCCTCCGGCCAGGACCACGTCGGCGTCGCCCGCGCGAATCGCCTGCGCGGCCAGGGCGGCGGCCTTGACGCTCGAGCCGCAACGCTTGTTGATCGTGTAGGCGGGCACCTCTTTGGGAAGGCCCGCTCCCACGGAGATGAGCCGCGCGGAATTGGGCCCCGTCCCCGCCTGCCACCCCGTGCCCGATGACGGTCTCGTCGAAATGTGCCGGCTCCACGCCCGACCGCTTGATGGCCTCCCGCGCGACGCGGACGCCCAGCTCCGGGGCGGTCCATGCCCTTGAGCGCCCCCCCGAAGGCCCCGGCCGGGGAGCGAACGCTGCTCAGAATGACGACGTCTCTCATGCAAACACCTCAAAAGAAAAGGTTCCAACGGGTGGATTCGCCCCTCCCTCCGGCGCTTTTCGGAACGGGGGGGTGGGGCGCGAACGGCCTGGCGGCGCTCCGCGCGCCGACAAACAAAGGTTCTTATGGCATATCCGGAACGCAACAGGCAAGGAATGGCGCGCGGGGGGAGGGGGGGGCGACACATCCCGATGACGGATGGAGCAACAGCGCGGGCGCCTATTGCCGCAACGTCTCCAGCAAGTCCAAAAAATCCGTCGGGGGCTCCGCCACCATCTCCCGCTCTTCTCCGCCAACGGGGTGGCGAAAGCATAGTTTGTGCGCGTGGAGGGCCTGCCTGTCGATGCGCTCCGGGCGGGGGGATTTTTGGCTCTTCGCGCGCGCTCCCCTCGGCAGCCGTCCCGGGCCATACACCGGGTCTCCCACGATGGGATGCCCGACGTGGCGCATGTGCACCCGGATTTGATGCGTTCTGCCCGTCTCCAGCGTGACCTCGAGGAGCGATGCGCCCCGGAGCGCCTCGAGAACCGCATAATGGGTCACCGCGCGGCGGCCGCTCCCGACGACCGCCATGGCCGTTCGATGGGCGGGATGCCGGCCGATGGGCGCGTCCACCGTCCCCTCTCCGCGCGCGGGCACCCCCCGGACGATGGCCAGATAGCCCCGCCGAACCCGGCGCGCCTTGAGGTCGGCGGAGAGTTTTCTGTGCGCGGCGTCGGTTTTCGCCGCGATCAGAAGGCCGGAGGTGTCCTTGTCGAGCCGGTGGACGATGCCCGGCCTCTCCACCCCGCCGATGCCCGAGAGCTGTCCCCTGCATCGATGCAAAAGCGCCGCCGCCAGGGTTCCCCTGCGCTGACCGGCGCCCGGGTGAACCACCATGCCCGGCGGCTTGTTGACGACGAGGAGGTGCGCATCCTCATACCGCACGTCCAGCGGGATGTCCTCCGCCTCGATGTGGGAGGGGCGGGGCGGCGGCAACCTCACGAGAACGCGCGCGCCGCTCTCCAGTCCATGCGCCGCTTTCCGCTCCACCCTCCCGTTCACGAAAACCATGCCCTGCCGGATGAGCCCCTGCGCGCGGGAGCGCGAGAGCTCCGGCAGGTTCTGGGACAGAAACGAATCGATCCGCTTCGCCCCCTCCCGGCAGGTCAGCGCGCGGGTCTTCCCGCCCCGCTCCTCCAACAACACAGGCTCACACCTTGACGAGGGCGTCGATGACGCGGGTTCGGGGATAGAGCGTTCCGCGAACCTGGTCGCCGGGAGCGAGGAGGTCGTGGTAGCCCTGCGCGGCCAGGAACCACCCCTCCTGGACGATTTCGCCGCTCCCGAGAGTCAGCGGGCGCATCCCGACGCCGCGAACGATCTCGAGGTGGTATTTCTCCTCCAGAAAGGCCAGCTTGTTCCAGAAGATGCTGGACGCCTTGGACGCCACCCCGACCCTCGAAGGCGGCCGCGCGCCCCGGCCAGGTCCCGGAGGGCGCGGGAGGTTCTCCAAAACGAATAGAGGAGCAGGCCGCCCAGCAGGGAGAGCGCGACGTACCAGACAGCCTCCCGCCGGCCCGATCGCCCCCTCGGCAATGTGCTCGCCCAGGGCCAAAAAGCCCAAGGCCGCGATGCACGCCAGGGAAGTCGCGCCCCAGAAAACGGTCGTGTTCCACAGATAATGCCGCGCATAGCCGCGCGCCCTGGTCGCCGAACCTACCGAGGGGCCGTTTCGAGCGGAATGGGCGCCCGAGAACGAGAAAGGTCCGAACATCCCCACCCCTCCAGAAAGGGGGACCTTCCGGCGAGGAAGAAGGGCGTCCATGCGCCCGGGCGCGGCCGGCTCCCCCCAGGGGGAGGGGGTGGGCGCGTTCGTCGGGCGCAACCCTCAGCCCGCGCCTTCCTCCCGATCCGCCGGGGAGGGCGCCGGCTGCCAGAAGATGTCGGCCGCCAGGCAGCACACCCCCCAGCGTGATGCCTGAGTCCGCCAGGTTGAACGCGGGCCAGTGGTATTGCCCGTAATAGAACAGGAGATAATCTATCACCTCGCCATGGGCGATCCGGTCGATCAAATTTCCCAGCCCGCCGCCAAAAACGAGAAACAGGCCCGCCTCCCCCCAGCGGCTCCCCGGCCGATGGCGGCGATACAGATACAGGACGAATCCCAAGGCCGCCAGGGTGGCGCAGATAAAAAAAAGACGGCCCCACAGGGGGGGCAGGTCGTCGAGAACGCTGAACGCGCCGCCGGGATTCCTCAGATGCGTCAGGCGAAAAAAACCCGGAATGACGACGCGGGACTCGCCGAGGGCGAGCGTCGCATCGACGATCCGCTTGATCCCCTGGTCGGCGAGGGCGAAAAAAAGCGGCGAACAGAAAAAAAGGCTTCCACCCCCGCCGCTCGCTCACGAAAGCGCCTTCGCGGCGATGCGGGCACAGCGCGCCGACAGATCGGGAAAGCGGGGGTCCGCGCCCACGTCTTCGGAGATTTTCCACGACATGGCGCATTTCGCCCCCCCGCGCCTCGCGCACCTCGACGGCCAGGCCCTCCACCTCCGCGCTCCGGTAGGCGTCCTCCGGCGGGGCTTCCCCCGCCTCGGCGAGGTCGGCGCCCGAGACGATGAACACGTCCTCCATCTGCGGGGCGAGAGCCGCCAGCCTCTCGCGCATCCCGTCGGCGGCGAAGAGCTTGACCCGGAAGTTGAGAGAGCTCCCCTTGCCCTTCCCCTGGCTCTGGCGAACGCGCTCGATCGCCTTGAGCACCTCGCCCCTGGCGCGCAGGAGCGGCTCCCATCTCTCCTCGAGGGCGTCGTCGCGCCGCGAGGCGTCGACCTCCGGCAGGAGCGCCAGGTGAACGCTCTCGCCGTGTGCCTTCGGCGTGAGGCGATAGGCCTCCTCCGAGGTGAAGGGCAGGATCGGCGCCATCATCCGCAGCAGCCCGTCCAGAACATCATGCATCGTGCTCAGGCCCGACATCCTGTCCGCATCGTCCGGCAGGGAAATGTAGAGCCTGTCCTTGAGCACGTCGAGATAAAAGGAGGACAGGTCGACCGAGCAGAAATTGTTCAACGCATGATAGACCAGGTGAAACTCATAGTCGGCATACGCCGCGCGCACGCGCTCGACGAGCCTGTCCAGGCGGCTGAGAATCAGCCTGTCGATCTCCATCCGCGCGGGCGGCGGAACCGCGTCCCTCCCCGGGTGGAAATCCGCGTAGTCTCCCAGGTTGCCCAGCAGGAACCGGCAGGTGTTTCGTATCCGGCGGTAGGCCTCCGCCATGCGCTCCAGAATCTGCGGGGAAATCCGTATGTCCTCGCGATAGTTCTCCCCCGCCACCCAGAGCCGGAGAATCTCCGCGCCGTATTTTCGTATAATCTCCTCGGGTGCGATGGCGTTCCCCAGGGATTTGCTCATCTTCTTGCCCCTGCCGTCCACCACGTAGCCGTGGGTGAGCACCTCGCGATAGGGCGCGGCGTCCCGCACCCCCACGGCGGCGAGCAGGGAGCTGTGGAACCAGCCGCGATGCTGGTCGCTGCCCTCCAGATACATGTCCGCAGGCCAGGTCAGCTCATCGCGTTTCTCCAGGACGGCCGCCTGGCTCACGCCCGAGTCGAACCACACGTCCAGAATGTCGGTCTCCTTGCGGAAGGAGGCGCCGCCGCATTTCGGGGCATTCGTAGCCGGGGGGCAGGAGCTCCTCCGCCCGCTTTTCAAACCAGACGTCCGCGCCCCCCTCCTCCATCCGATCCGCCACGCCGTGGGCCACCTCGGCGTCGACGACGACGTGGGCGCAATCCGCGCAGTGGAAAGCGACGATGGGCACCCCCCATGAGCGCTGGCGCGAGATGCACCAGTCCGGCCTGTTCTCCACCATGCCGTATATCCGCTCCTC
>CBDBZY010000054.1:0-10391 GCA_965213685.1 bacterium | reverse complement strand
TAGACTGGCGACTTCAGGAACGCCTGCGGGTTCCATTTTCATGGGGTTTGACCAATGTCTCGAAATGCGAACGGAAAATATATGAACGGGCGCGTGCCGCGACTTGGCCTTGTTCTCGGCCTCCTCCTTTTGATTTTTTCCGGAATGTCGGGATGCGCCACAACCAACAAGAAACTGGGGAAATGGTGGGAGAGGAACGTCAAAAATCCGGTGACGGGATTTCATGATCGCCGCCTGACCGTCACCTCGCATCCGCCGCAGGCCGACGTTTTCATCAACGACGTGTATCAGGGGAAAACGCCGTTGCGCCTCAAGTTCAAGGTGAACATGCGGGACATCCTGAAGGGTTTCATCGTATCGGTGCAGAAAAAAGGATACCTGCCCGTGAGCCGCCCCCGTCTCGTTTCGGGTCGACCGGGTGACGTTTCGGCTGGTCAAAAGGAAAGCAAAGAGGTAGGGGCGCAGCGAACCCGGGGCGTCTGTTTTGGGGCGCGTGCTGGAATTGACTTTTGGCCGCCGGGTTGATAGATAGCCCTTCTTTGCGGGCGCGAGGCCGGAGATGAGGGTCGCTTTCTGATAATAATCTCCGAATATCGTCCGAATATCGTATGGGGCGCGCAGGGGGGAGACTTTGGGAATGTATGCTGTGGTGGAAACCGGGGGCAAGCAGATGCGCGTCGAGGCGGGGGAGCGCATCCTCGTCGAGCGGCTCGATGGCGACGTCGGCGAGGTTGTCGAGTTGGACGACGTTCGCCTCATCGTGGATGGCGAATCCGTCGTCGCGGACAAGGGGGCACTGGACAAGGCCAAGGTCCGGGCGGTGATTCGCGACCACGGACGCGGGAAAAAAGTCGTCGCCTTTCGCTTCAAGCGCCGCAAAAAGGTTCGCACCAAGCGGGGGCACAGGCAGCCTTATACCCAGATAGAGGTCACAGACATCCTCGCATCGGGATGAAAGGATGATGACAAATGGCGCATAAAAAAGCGGGCGGAAGCTCATCGAACGGGCGTGACAGCGCCGGACGCCGCCTGGGCGTGAAGCGTTTTGCGGGCGAAACCGTGCGTGTGGGAACCATCCTCGTCAGGCAGCGCGGCACCGTCTTTCATCCCGGGGAGAACGTCGGGCTGGGCAACGACCATACCCTCTTTGCCAAGGCGAACGGGAAGTTGAAATTTGAGCGCAAAGCCAAAGGCCGCCGCACCATCAGCGTCATTCCGGCGGAGTAGCCTCCCGGGAGGAGGCGCCCTCCGTTCCTGCCATGTTTGTTGATACGGCGAAAATACGCGTACGCGCCGGCCGCGGGGGAGACGGCTGCCTCAGCTTCCGAAGGGAGAAGTTTGTGCCGAGAGGCGGTCCCCGACGGGGGGAATGGCGGACGGGGCGGGCATGTGATTCTTCGGGCGACATCTTCCTTGAACACCCTGGTGAACTATCGATACCAGCCGCTTCTGCGGGCGAAAAAGGGACAGGCGGGCATGGGGGAGCGGCAAGCGTGGCGCCAATGGGGCGGATCTGTTGCTGGAGGCGCCTCTCGGAACCGTTGTGCGGGACGCGGAGACGGGCGAAGTCGTGTGCGATCTCTCCGAGGAGGGGCTGGAGGTAGTCATCGCGGAAGGAGGGCGGGGCGGACTCGGCAACGAGCATTTCAAAAGCGCGACAAACCGGGCGCCGAGGCGAACCACGAAGGGGAGGGCGGGGGAGGAGCGCCTCCTGGAGCTGGAGTTGAAGCTGCTCGCCGACGTGGGGCTCGTCGGGATGCCCAACGCTGGCAAATCCACGCTCATCTCGAGAATCTCCGAGAGCAAGCCCAAGATTGCGGATTACCCGTTCACGACGCTCCGGCCGAATCTGGGCGTGGTGGCCCTGGGTGATTATGACGCATGCGTGGTGGCCGACGTGCCGGGTCTCATACCGGGCGCCAGCGAGGGGAGGGGCCTGGGACTCCAGTTCCTGCGGCACGTGGAGCGTTGCAGGTTGCTGCTCCATTTGGTCGATGCTTCGCTGCCCCCCCGAGCGGGGCCCTCGCGGATTTTGACGCGGTGGCCCGTGAACTCTCCATGTTCTCGCCCGGGTTGGCGGAGAAGCCCCGCATGGCCGTTTTGACGAAGATGGACGTTACGGAATCGAGGGATCACCTCTCGAAATTGCGCGAGGGGCTCGCGGCGCGCGGCGTGGAGGCGCACGGCGTCTCCGGCCGCCTCGGGCCTGGGGCTGAACGAGTTGCTGGGGAAAATGGCGCGGATGCTCCGGCGGATCAGGGCGCCCGGCGACGACGCGGTTGCGGTCATGGGAGCGGAGAGCGCATGGAGGAAGCGATGACGCGCAGAAGCGACTCCGCCCTCCAGAGCCGCCGCATCGTGGTCAAGGTGGGGAGCTCCGTCTTGACGGCGTCTGATGAGCTGGGCGTGAACCGCAGGGTGCTGGGGCGCATCGCCTCGCAAGTCGTGCGCCTGCGGGAGGAGGGGCGGCAGGTGGTCGTCGTCTCCTCCGGCGCCATCGCGGCCGGGGTGAAAAGGCTGGGGCTGAAGGGAATCCCCCGGGCGGTTCCCGAACGCCAGGCCGCCGCCGCCGTGGGCCAGCCCATCCTGATGGAGGCGTATGGCCGCGCGTTCAAGCGCAGGGGGGTGGAGACGGCGCAAGTCTTGCTCATCCATTCGGATTTGGACGAAAGAAGCCGGTTCCTGAACGCCTGCAACACCTTCCAGACGCTGATGGGCAAGGGGGTGCTCCCCATCGTGAACGAGAACGACACGGTTTCCGTGGAGGGCATCCGCTTCGGGGACAACGACACGCTGGCCGCCCAGACGGCCCAGATGATCCAGGCCGGTCTCGTGGTCATCCTCTCCGACGTGGCGGGTCTGTATGACGCGGACCCGAGGACGTCGGAGGCGGCGCGCCTGATTCCCCGCGTGGAGGGGCTGCCCCAGGAGATTTCCTCGGTGGCGGGGACGAGCCCGAATCCCCTCGCCCACGGGGGAATGCGCACCAAGGTGCAGGCGGTCCGGATTCTCAACAAGGTGGGAATTTGCACCCTCATCGTGAAGGGGCGGGAACCCCACATTCTCGAGCGCGTCCTGGGGGGAGAGTCGTTGGGGACGTTTTTTGTGCCGAATGGCGCGCGCCTGAAAGGGAAGAAGGGGTGGATAGGCACCACGGCCAAGGCCCGCGGCTGGCTGCAGCTCGACGTCGGCGCCGTGAGGGCGATGGTGAAGCGGGGGAAAAGCCTGCTGCCCAGCGGCGTCGTGTCCGTCGGGGGGAATTTTCGCTTTGGCGACGTGGTGGAGATACGCGACGATCGCGGAGAGGTTCTGGGACGCGGCCTGGCGAATTACTCGAGCGAGGAGGCGGCTCGCATCGCCGGGAAGCAGACGGGGGAGATCGCCTCGATCCTGGGCGGCAAGGACTACGATGAGATCATTCATCGAAACAATTTTGTTCTGATCGAATAACGGCTGGCGCAGACCTGGGGGGAGCGATTGCGCATCGGGATTCTGGGCGGGACATTTAACCCGATTCACTACGGGCACCTCCGCTCCGCCGAGGAAGTGCGCGCGGCGCTGTCGCTTGACGCGCTCCGGTTCGTGCCGTCCGCTTCGCCGCCCCACAAGCCAAAAGACGAGATCGCCTCGGCGGCGGACAGGCTGGAGATGGTCCGTCTCGCCCTAGAGGATTATCCCGCGTATTCGTGCGACCCCACGGAAGTGCGGCGGGGGGGGACGTCCTATACGCTCGATACCGTGGAGGAGATGTCCAGGAGCATGCCGGATGGCGGCGAGCTGTTCTTCATCATCGGGGCGGATGCGTTTGCCGAGTTGGGGACATGGCACAGGCCCCGAGAGGTGCTGGGCGCCGTCCACTTTGCCGTCACCTTGCGGGGGGAGCAGAACTCTTCCGCCTATTTCCAGACGCTCCTCCGCGTGGTTCAGGCAATCGAGCCGGACTACCGCGTCCAGGATGAGGGCCCGGAAAAAGAGATGCGGCTGACGAAGAAGAATCGGGTGATAAAATTCCTCCCCATCACCGAGGTGCGCATTTCGGCAACCCGGATCAGGCAGCGCGTCAGGGAGGCCTCCTCTTTGCGGCATTTATTGCCACATCAGGTCGAACTCTTTATAATTCGCCGCCGATTGTATGGACATTCGGGCGTTGTTTCCGCAGATTGTTGAGGAGGATGCGAACCCATCGAGAGGCTAGAGAATCGACTTCGCGCTCTTCAGGAGTCATTGGAAGCGAAAAAAGCGGTGGACGTGGTGCTCTTGGACCTTCGTCCCCTCTCGGCGGAGGTGGACGCTTTTTTGATTTGCCACGGGACGAGCCTCCGCCATGTGAAGGCGCTTTGCGAGGCGGCGCGGGAGAAGCTTCAGGAAATGGGCGATAGCATATCGTTCGTGGAAGGACTGGAAGAGGGGAGTTGGGTATTGGTGGATTGCGGCGATTTTCTCCTCCACATCTTTGATGAGAGGAGCAGGGATTTTTACCGCCTGGAGGATTTGTGGTCGCACGCGCCCAGCATCAAGCCGATGGTGTCCAGCGCCTAGGCCATCAGAACGAAAGTCGAGGTTCCAAGGTGAAGCATTTGACGAAAAAACAGCTCAAAAGCCTGGAAGCGAGATTGTCCGAGGTGCGCCGGGAGATACTCGGGGACGTGGAGAAGAGCAAGGCGCACTCCAAGGAAATCGGCGATGACGGAATCCAGGACATCGCGGACATGGCCGCGGACGCCTATTCGCGCCAGGTGCTGATGGATTTGGGGGAGCGGGAGCGGGAGCGTTTGCGCGAGGTGGAGGCGGCGTTCGAGAGGATCAAGGAAGGAATGTATGGTATTTGTGAGGAGTCGGACGAGCCGATTCCCTACTCCCGCCTGGAAGCGATTCCCTATGCGCGCTACACGGTGGCGGCCCAGAACGAGATGGAAAGGCGCGGCGGCTAGACACCGGGCGGCGAGCCGCCGATGAGAATTCGCACCCTGCTCACCCTGGCGGCTCCTGTCGCTGTTGCCGTCTATTTTCTTCACTACAACCGGGAATTCATCGACCTGCGCCTGGCGGAGGCCTGGTCCGTTCGGGCGCCGTTGGCTCTGGTGGTACTGGGAGCGGCCCTCCTCGGCTCGCTCGTGGCCTCCGTTTTGGGGTGGGGCGAAGCGCTGCTGGGCTGGTTTTCGCGCCAGGGAACCCGCAAAAGGCAAAAACGCCTGCACCGCGCCCAGGAGCGGTTCGCCCGGGCGCAAACCCTGCGAATGCAGGGCAAGAGAAGGCGCGCGCGGCGAGAGCTCAAGCGCGCCCTCAAGGATGACCCCCGTTTCGTCCCCGCTCTGAGGCTGGCTGCGGATCTGGCCCTGGACGCCGGCAATTCCCAGGACGCCATTCGATGGAACGAGCGCCTTCGCGCCGCCACGAACAACGCGCCCGACGCCGTTGTCCGCCTCTCGGAGACCCTCGATCGTTCCGGCAAGACGCAGGAGGCGCTCGCTCTCCTCGCGCAGAGCGCCGGGGGGAGGGGGGCGAGCCCCCTGGTGCTGCGAAAACTCCGGGACATGTACCTGGAGAGGCGCCGCGTCGAGGCCGCCATCGGGGTGTGCGAGAGGCTCGCGCGGCTGGAGGCGTCCGAACCGGATCGGCAAGCGGACAATCGGGTCGCGGGCCGCGCCTACCTGGCGGCGGGGGAGGCGAAACTGGAGGCGTCCCGCCCGGAGGCGGCGATTCCTTTTCTGGAGCAAGCGTTGCGCCGTCTGGGGGGCGAGAAAAAAGCGCACCTTTTGCTGGGCGACGCCCAGCTGGCGGCGGGCCGCGAGAAGCGCGCCATGCGCACCTGGGAGAATGGATACCAGGAGCTGGGCGGTTTGGAGTTTCTGCAGAGGCTGGCGTTGGCGTTGGGGCCTCTGGAGTCGCCCGCCGCGATAAAGAAAGCCGCGGCCCACGTCCAGGCCGCTGGCAGGCGCCGGGAGAAGGACATCCACCACCATGTGCTGCACGCGGCGTTGATGCTCGAGGCGGGACAAATCGAGAAAGTGGACAAAAGCGTGGAGAAGGCCTCCGCCCTCGCCGTATCCCTGGAGGGGAAGGATTCCTGGGTGTGCCTGGCTCTTCATCTGATTGAGGCGCGTTGCTTGCAGGAGAAGGGGGAGAGGCTGGCCGCCGAGAACGAACTCAAGCAAATGGCGCAGGAAGCGTCCAGGATGCTGCTGGGAAAATCCATTTCGGCAACGGAGCTGAAGCCATATTGAGACCCTCTGGCGCGCTCTGCAAGGTTGATGTGAGCGATGTGAGCGACTGGTCCAAGACGCAACGGAGCTGAAGCCATATTAATATTAAAACCCTCTGGTGCGCGATTAAAGACCCTCTGGTGCGCGGCGGGACCCTGTGCGGGGGTCGCGCGTCGCGCGCCTTCGGGTGCGCGTGTCGGATATGTCCTGTGGAGCGAAAACAGAGGCAATGAGCGACCGCGCAACGGCGTGCGGGCGGCGTTGCGTGCGGGGCCCCATCTCTGGATGGGGGAGCCTGCCGGTTTTGGTCTGCCGGCAACGGGCTCCCCTCCACGCCTCGCTTCGGGCGGGAAAGGGCGGCGGAGGCGTCCGCAAAATGCGCGGGAGATCGCTTGACTTACGGTTTTCCGCGTCCTAGGTTTTGGGAGATTATCGTGCGTAGCCCGGAGAATTCCCGATGAGTCGTTCCATCGCCCTGGCCGCTGATCATGGGGGATATGCGCTGAAAGAGGCGGTGAAGCAACTGCTCGATGACAGAGCGGTTCCCTACCATGATTTCGGAACGCACTCGGAAGAATCCTGCGACTATCCGGACTACGCCGAACCCGCCGCCCGCTCGGTGAGCGAGGGCGCGTCGGAGCGGGGGATTTTCTGTTGCGGTTCGGCTGCGGGCATGGCCATCGTGGCGAACAAGTTTCCGGGCGTTCGCGCCGTTGCGTGCCATAGCGAGTGGACGGCGCGGATGAGCCGCTTGCACAACGATGCGAATGTTCTGGCCCTGGGAGGCCGGGTGGTGCGTCCGGATGCGGCAAGGAAAATTGTGGCCGTCTGGCTGGAGACAGGATTTGAGGGCGGGCGTCACGCCCGCCGTCTGGGCAAGATCGCCGACATGGAGGATGCGCACCACCCCACGTCCTGATGACCCCGCCGCCCGGGGCGGATCCGTATGAAATGTCCGATTTGCAGTCATTCCGAGAGCAGGGTGGTCGACAGCAGGATGACCAAGGAGGGAAACTCGATTCGCAGACGGCGCGAATGCGAGGCATGCGCCCACCGCTTTACGACCTATGAGAGGGCGGAAGTCTCCTGGCCGCTCATCGTCAAGAAAGATGGGACGCGCGTGAATTATCTGCGCGAAAAGATCAGCGCGGGCATCAAGAAGGCGCTGGAGAAAAGGCCCGTCTCCGCGGAGGATCAGGAGGCGATAGTCGACCGGGTGGAGCGCTATATTCTCGACATTGGCGAGAAGGAGATATCGACGAACGCGATAGGCGAGAAGCTCATGGAAGAGTTGCGGGAGGCGGATGAGGTGGCCTACGTGCGCTTCGCGTCCGTCTATCGCTCATTCGGAACCCTCAAGGATTTCGAGGCGGAACTGGCGAAACTCGGAGAACGGGGCCATGACGGATGAGTTCGTCTCCCGTCGCTCCCCGGGCTCGTCCGCCCGCGTTCGGTTGTCGGATGTCGCGTCCTCGATGCGCGTTCGGTTCATTCGCTGATGGTTTCCCCCACTGGGTCGGCGCCCTGGTGGGAGGCGCCCGACGCCATCAGGCGTTCGATCTCATCGGCTGAGAACCCGTGTTCGCGGAGTATCTCCAAAGAATGTTCGCCCAGTCGGGGCGGGGGGAGGAAGTCTCTCGTCGGGAGGTCTGAAAATCTGGGCGCCGGGCGCGTGCCGGGGTAGGTTCCCTGGACGGGATGCTGGTATTCCCTCACGAGCCCGCTCGCGCGCACCTGTTCGTGGGCGAAACTTTCGCGCGCGGTCAACGCCGGGGCCACACATACGTCTGTCCCCTCGAAAAAGGCGGTCCACTCCTCGAGCGTCTTCGTCCGAAAGGTTTGGTTGAGCGCCTGAATCACCTCCGCGCGGCGCGCGCCGCCGGCTCCGTAATCGTCGCGCAAATCATCCCGTCCGATGAGTTTGCATAGCGTCACCCAGAATTTGGGCTCGGAGCACGCCACGGAGAGCATGCGGCCGTCTTTCGTGGGATAGAGGCGATAGCACGGCCTTCGCCCGTTGTGCCGCATCTCCTCGCGTCCCGGGGACTGGCCCGTCGAGAGGTACGTTTGGCCGTGGATGGACAAAAACCCCATCACGGCATCGAGCATGGACATGTCGATGAACTGCCCGGTGCCCGTTCGTTCGGCGAGGCGCAGCGCCGCGAGAATCGCGAAGGCGGCCCACATGCCGGCGCCCACGTCCCCGATGAGCACCCCGGGCACATGCGGAGGCCCGCCGGCTGCGCCGGTGAGCTCCACGACGCCGCCCATCGCCTGGAAGTTCAAGTCGTGCCCCGGCGTTTGCGCGAGCGGGCCGTCTTGTCCGTATCCGGTGATGGCGCAGTGGACGAGGGCCGGGTTCTCCTGTCGGAGTCTCTGGTGGCCAATGCCGAGGCGCTCCATCACGCCGGGGCGAAAGCTGTCGACGAGCGCGTCCGCACTCCGCACCAGCCGGAGGAGCGTGGAGGTGCCGCGTTCGTTTTTGAGGTCCAGGGCGAGGGAGCGCTTGTTGCGGTTGTAGCAAAGATGGAGGGGGGAGACGCCATGCGCGTCGAAAGGCGACGCGAGGCGGATGTAATCGCCGCGCCGCGGTTCTTCCACCTTGATGACGTCCGCCCCCATGTCGGCCAGCATCAAGGTGCATTGTCCGCCCGGAAGCAGGCGGCTGAGGTCCAGGACACGTATGCCCTGCAGCGGCGTCATTCGGGTTTCCTCGCGTGTGGACGGCGTTTCCATTGCGATACCATCCGGCGCTCGGGAGATCAAACGGAGCGGGCCGCGCAGGCTCCCTCGCGTCTTTTGTATGGGGCGGAAGATGGGCTACCCTGTGCGGCCTTCGCGTGTGGGCGGTGAGGGTCGTTTTCCAGTTCGGGAGGAGACATGACGAGCATTGTGCAAATCGTTGGGCGGGAGATTCTGGACTCCAGGGGAAATCCGACTGTCGAGGTGGACGTTCATCTCGCCGGCGGCGGTTTCGGGCGCGCGGCGGTTCCGAGCGGGGCGAGCACGGGGAAGCGCGAGGCGGTGGAGCTGCGCGACGGCCTGGGAGCCTACTACCTCGGCAGGGGCGTCACGAAAGCCGTCGAGCACGTGAACGAGACGCTGGCGTCCGGGCTGCTCGGAATGGACGCAGCCGACCAGAAAGCGGTTGACGCGCGCCTGTGCGAGATGGACGGCACGAAGAACAAGGCTCGCGTGGGGGCGAACGCGATTCTGGGAATCTCCATGGCGGCGGCGAAGGCGGCGGCCGACGCGCACGGGTTGCCGCTCTATCGGTATGTTGGCGGGGCGGGCGCCTGCACGCTGCCGGTTCCGATGATGAACATCCTCAACGGCGGGGCGCACTCGGATAACTGCGTGGATTTTCAGGAATTCATGGTCATGCCCGTCGGCGCGCGGAATTTTCCGGACGCCCTGAGGATGGGCGTGGAGATTTTTCATCGCCTGAAAACGGTTCTGAAGGGCAGGGGCTACAGCACGGCTGTGGGAGACGAGGGAGGGTTCGCCCCCGATTTGCGGAATAACGAAGAAGCCGTCGAGACGATTCTCGAAGCGGTCGTGCAGGCGGGATACCAGCCGGAGAAGGACGTGCTCCTGGCGCTCGACCCGGCGTCGAGCGAGCTTTTTGAGGAGGGGAAATACGTGTTTCGCTGGTCGGACGGGAGCCAGAGAACGCCCGAAGAAATGGTCGCGCTCTATGAGAGCTGGGTCCGGCAATACCCCATCGTCTCCATCGAGGACGGCTGTGCCGAGGATGACTGGAGGGGTTGGGCGGCGCTGACCGGGGCGATAGGCGACAGGGTGCAGCTGGTGGGCGATGACATTTTCGTCACGAATGCGCAGATACTTTCCGAGGGTATCGCCCGGGGGGTGGCCAACGGCATCCTCGTCAAGGTGAACCAGATTGGCACGCTGACGGAAACCCTCGAGACGATTCAGATGGCGACGCGGGCGGGGTATGCGTCCGTTATTTCCCATCGCTCGGGGGAGACCGAGGACACGACGATCGCCGATTTGGCGGTCGCGACGAATGCGGGGCAGATAAAAACGGGTTCCGCCAGCCGGTCGGATCGACTGGCGAAATACAATCAACTGCTCCGCATCAACGAGGAGTTGGGGGAGGCGGCCGCGTATCCCGGGCGGGACGCCTTTTTCAACATTGCGGGAAGAAGCCGGAAGAGCGGCGCG
>CBDBZY010000053.1:0-24250 GCA_965213685.1 bacterium | reverse complement strand
TTGCCGGCAACCGTTGCTGGCGTTTAGGCTATAGTTCTATTTCCGAGCAACAGTTGCCGGCAACACGCAACATTGCAACATTGCATCATACACGTGGCAACATTGTTGCAGGCAACTGTTGCCGGCAACAAAGTTGCCTCGTGTATGGGAGCCTTTACTACTCTCCATTCCCTGAAGATGATGCTTGTATGAGTATTGAAATGTTGCGATCAAAGTCAACTTTGGCTAGAGTCACATGTACTTAGAAGTTTCTTAGTACTGTATATTGTACAATATCATGTCATGTCATGTCATGTCATGTCAATATCATATCATGGCGCCATAAAAGATCTTCAACCCACCGCCCCAGTTCTCAAAGCTGGGCATCCAGGTGTCTTGTGCTCATTGTGTTACATGTATACGTATAGGGGGTTATGGCCTTAATTCACCTTTCTTTTAACTTTCTTTGACTCTTTCTAGCTGGTGTGCTATGCACATGTTATTTCATGTACATTGTATATACTTGTGCCTTTGCTGGAGTTGGTCTGCTGTATTGCCAGCTATTGTGGTCACTGCTGGCACATGCTGTGTGGCTGCAGGTGGAGGACTGGATGACTGGAGTCCTGAACGAGATGAGGAGCACCAACAGGCTCATAACAAAGGAGTCAGTGTTCCACTACTGTGAGACCAAGTCCAGGTCAGCTCTCTGAACCACACTGGGGGAGACTGTACAGACATGTGTATGTACACTCTACATGTACATGTATGCACATGCAGTGTACATACATGTACATGTATATAGGGCAGAGATGATATACGTATGTACATGTACATGTACATACATGTAATAGATGTTCAGGCTTATATACAGTACATGTATATGTACACATGCATAACTAAGCAAATGTTGTGCAGCATGCATACATAGCATGTGCTGTACATACATGTACTGTATATGTGACATTACATGATCGTGTTCATGTGCATGTACATGTATGTACATGATCAAATCTTGTACATGTATATGCAAAGGAAGGCAAGACAAGGTAAGGCATAGTCCAAAGGCAGACAGTGAAAAAAAGCACTGAGCTGCCTCAGACAGGATTTGAACCCGTGACCACTGGGTTACTAGTCCAGTGCTCTGCCAACTGAGCTACCGAGGCAGCCCAGCTGGCTGGGTTCAAATCTAACGTACATGTACATGTAATGTACATGTACAGTACACGTACATGTACAGTACATGTACAGTACATGTACACATACATGTACATACTGTGTATGTAACACATGCATGTATCATGATTGTGGTTCACAGGGTGGACTGGATGTATGACTATCAGGGTATGGTGGTGCTGGCAGCCAATCAGGTGTGGTGGACGTGGGAGGTGGAGGATGTGTTCCGGAAGGTCAAGAAAGGGGACAAGATGGGCATGAAGAACTACTCCAAGAGGCTGCATGGCCAGATTGATGACCTCGTTGTACAGGTACACACGCCCACATGTTGTGCATGCTTAGTAGTTTACCTTAGTGAAAAATGAATGTACGCGGAATATCACGTGTGTAATAAATGCGTGTAGAACAGTCTAAGGCTAAACATATTATATACATGTACATGTACGTATGTATGTACACATACGTATCCATGTACATGTACAAATGTACACACATCTGTAGAGAATGTGGGGTCAAACATACATTACGTACATACGTACGTACATGTCATGTACTGTATCTCCAAGCATGAACTAGGCTAGGATAGCTACTACAGCACATGCAGTACGTACAGGTATGTACATGTATGTATTCATTTTTCCTCTCCGTGAAGGTGCGCTCTCAACTGTCCAAGAATGACCGTAAGAAGTTCAACTCTGTGCTGATCGTGGATGTGCATAACAGAGACATCATTGACCGGTTTGTGAGGGACAGGTGAGCTGGCCCAAGGCACATACGTACATAATATGCACAGAGCTGCACTGATGAACCAAACAGGTAACTGCTGCTTGTGAAGTAGTATGTACATGCAGTCTTGCTGCCAAGCCTCACTCCTATAAGGTTGCATACATTTGTGCATCCAGATAAGTTGAGTTTGCGCTTAAAAAAGAGTGTGCATACATGTACATGTACATGTACGGACATGTACACATGTATGTTTATTACAATAACATGTACTGTACACATTCTTTACATACACATGCATACATGTGTATGTGCACACTTACGTACATGTATGTCCGTATGTGGCCTCCACTTCTCCTGATATTCTCCACTACACGCACAGCATCCTCGAGGCCCGGGAGTTTGAGTGGGAGAGTCAGTTGAGGTTCTACTGGGAGAAGGAGTCCGACCTGCTCATGGTCCGACAGTGCACTGGGCAGTTTGGCTTCGGCTACGAGTACATGGGCCTCAATGGCCGGCTGGTCATTACTCCCCTAACGGACAGGATCTACCTCACCATGACCCAGGCCCTGTCCATGCACCTCGGGGGAGCCCCGGCCGGCCCGGCTGGGACGGGGAAGACAGAGACAGTGAAGGATCTGGCAAAGGCCATGGGACTGCTCTGTGTGGTGACCAACTGCGGAGAGGGCATGGACTACAAGGTAGAGAATGGATGCACATACAGGCTGTATGTACATACATGTACATGTACATGTACATGTACTCTAACAGGTATAGTACTTCATATTGCTATAGTGTACAGTGATTTAATGCCCACACCACTTGTACAATGTATGTGAAGCTACAATGTATGTGTATCTACATGTGTGTATATCACTTCCACTTGGCCTGCGTACATGTGTGTCTCATGTATACATGCAGGTACATGTATGTATAGTACGTACATGTACATGTACATGTATGTACACACATCCTTATCGATTCTTTCTTCCATCCCCCTCTGCAGGCTGTGGGTAAGATTTACTCTGGCCTGTGCCAGTGTGGGGCCTGGGGCTGCTTCGACGAGTTCAACCGAATCGATATCTCAGTGCTCTCAGTGATCTCCACCCAGATTAAAACCATCCAGAATGCCCTCATCAACAAGTACAAGAGGTTCCAGGTGAGCACCACAGCACACCACACCGCACCGCACCATACCACACCACACCATGCCACATCACACCACACCACACCACACCACACCATACCATACCACACCATGTACGCCACACCACACCACACCACTCCACACCACTACCACACACCACACTACACCATACCGCACCACACCATACCACACTGCTTTATAAAACACCATGCCCCATACACTGTACCATATCATACCACACCATGCCATACTATACCATACCACACCATGCCACATGCCATCAGAAAATAATGTCCACCTGAAATGTAAGCCACACGTGTGTATTACATGCTTCTCACACCATGTTATAGACATTGACAATGGTCATCTGTGTATACCTTGCTCCACACCCACAATCCCTACACACACGTGCATACACGTAGTTTGAGGGTGTGGAAATAGCACTGGATGATCGAGTGGGCATCTTCATCACCATGAACCCGGGCTATGCCGGCCGCACAGAGCTCCCCGAGAGTGTGAAGGCCCTGTTCAGGCCAGTGGTGGTGATAGTCCCCGACCTGCAGCAGATCTGTGAGATCATGTTGTTCTCTGAGGGCTTCCTCATGGCCAAGGTGAGGGAGTACCCTTCACACAGTGTACTATGTGTGTACCTATATGTACATGTACATACATATAGGTATGCACATACTTTGTTGATGCATGTTTGCTTCATACATGTATGTAAACCTTCTTTCTCTCCTCCTCCTCCTCCTCCTCCTCCTCTCTCTCTCTCTCTCTCTCTCTCTCTCTCTCTCTCTCTCTCTCTCTCTCTCTCTCTCTCTCTCTCTCTCTCTCTCTCTCTCTCTCTCTCTCTCTCTCTCTCTCTCTCTCTCTCTCTCTCTCTCTCTCTCTCTCTCTCTCTCTCTCTCTCTCTCTCTCTCTCTCCCTCTCTCTCTCTCTCTCTCTCTCTCTCTCCACGCTCTCCAGGTGCTAGCCAAGAAGATGACAGTACTCTACAAACTGGCTAAGGAGCAACTCTCTCGACAGTACCACTACGATTTTGGCCTGCGAGCTCTCAAAGCAGTACTGGTGATGGCAGGAGAGCTCAAAAGAGGTTCCCCTGACCTCAATGAGGTATGTGTGTACGTACATGTACGTACGTACGTATGTGTGTAATATGGTCTTCCATATGTATGTACATGTATGTGTGCAAGTGTACACATACAGGGTGTACAAAGATGCATGTGAATCATGGGTATGTATTTACATACATGTACGTATGTACAGGGATACCTGCTGACATGTGCATGTACTACATGTACATACATATATGCATGTACATACATTTTTGTAGCGAGTACATACAGTACATGTACATGTACATGTATGCCATACCATCCCCCAGGATATGGTCCTCATGAGGGCTCTACGAGACATGAATCTGCCCAAGTTTGTGTTTGAGGACGTGCCTCTCTTCCTGGGCCTCATTGGGGACCTGTTCCCCGGCCTAGACTGCCCTCGGGTCAGGTACCCCAAGTTCAATGATGCAGTTGAGGCCATTCTCATGGAGAACAAGTACATTTTGCTCCCCAACCAGGTAAGAGAGACACATGTACACAGGTATTGGGAGAGATTGCCAAGATTCGCACAGCTACATGTACATGTACATATGTATGTGTACATACATATGGATGTACGTACATACACACATGAATAAATTGAGAACCACAACTCCCTAGGCTGTGATCGGCCCTCAGGCATAGATGTTAGTTAGTCTATATGTACAATTTATCAGGGGGTATAGAGATACTTGCCTTGCTTTGTATTGCCTAATTTGACCCACAACCACTGAGCTGCCTCGCTAGCTTAGTGGTAGAGCACTGGTCTAGAGAAACAGCGATGTGGGTTCGAATCCCACCTGGGGTAGCTCACTTTTTCTTTGAAAAAGTGAGCCATCTCAGGTGGTGGTGTTGTGTTGCTGTTTATTGTGTCTCCATTATTTAATCATGTACATATTCACCTATTGTGTCACTGTGATATACAGGTATGTAACTATGTACGCATGTCTGCATCTCAAACTTAAGTACATGTACATACGTACAGTATGTACGTATGTCTTTTGAAGCGAAGAGGTATTATGTATGTATGTACATGTACATACTGTACACTAACATGTATATGTACATATTATATGCTTGCCTATAATACATACATACGTACATATGTACATGTACATATGTACATGCATAATACTACTCATATGTACATGTACCACACATTGCATGTTGGTGAGTGAGTTCTCTCCCCTGCAGGCTGACAAGGTGGTACAGCTGTATGAGACAATGCTGACCAGACACACCTGTATGGTTGTGGGTCCCACTGGAGGGGGCAAGTCAGTAGTCATCAACACACTGGCCCAGTCTCAAACCAGGTACATATGTACATGTACGTATGTATGCAGTACATGTGTAGGGTATTTGAACTTGGGGTTGAATATAAGCCCTATACACATTGTCAAACATACATACGTACATACATGTACATACATCTACATACATCTTCCCCTGCATAACATATAGGCTGGGCCTCGCCACTAAACTGTACACCATGAACCCCAAGGCTGTCACAGTTGTTGAGCTCTATGGCATTCTGGACCCCATCACCCGAGACTGGACAGACGGACTCCTCTCCAACATCTTCCGAGAGATCAACCGCCCGACAGAGAAGAATGAGAGGAAGTATATCCTGTTTGACGGGGACGTGGATGCCCTGTGGGTGGAGAACATGAACTCTGTCATGGACGACAACAAACTGCTCACTCTTGCCAACGGGGAGAGGATCAGGCTGCAGAAACACTGTGCCCTCCTTGTGGAGGTAGGCACCATCAGCACTGCTGTACTCAGTATGCTGTGTGGGCTGTGTGGGCTGTACTCAGTCCCACTGCATGCTGTGTGGGCTGTACTCAGTCCCACTGCATGCTGTGTGGGCTGTACTCGGTCCCACTGTATGCTGTGTGGGCTGTACTCAGTCCCACTGCGTGCTGTGTGGGCTGTACTCAGTCCCACTGCGTGCTGTGTGGGCTGTACTCGGTCCCACTGCATGCTGTGTGGGCTGCACTCGGTCCCACTGCATGCTGTGTGGGCTGCACTCGGTCCCACTGCATGCTGTGTGGGCTGCACTCGGTCCCACTGCATGCTGTGTGGGCTGTACTCGGTCCCACTGCATGCTGTGTGGGCTGTACTCGGTCCCACTGCATGCTGTGTGGGCTGTACTCGGTCCCACTGCGTGCTGTGTGGGCTGTACTCGGTCCCACTGCATGCTGTGTGGGCTGTACTCAGTCCCACTGCATGCTGTGTGGGCTGTACTTCGGTCCCACTGCGTGCTGTGTGGGCTGTACTCGGTCCCACTGCATGCTGTGTGGGCTGCACTCGGTCCCACTGCATGCTGTGTGGGCTGTACTCGGTCCCACTGCATGCTGTGTGGGCTGTACTCGGTCCCACTGCATGCTGTGTGGGCTGTACTCGGTCCCACTGCGTGCTGTGTGGGCTGTACTCGGTCCCACTGCATGCTGTGTGGGCTGTACTCAGTCCCACTGCATGCTGTGTGGGCTGTACTTCGGTCCCACTGCATGCTGTGTGGGCTGCACTCGGTCCCACTGCATGCTGTGTGGGCTGTACTCGGTCCCACTGCATGCTGTGTGGGCTGTACTCAGTCCCACTGCATGCTGTGTGGGCTGTACTTCGGTCCCACTGCGTGCTGTGTGGGCTGTACTCAGTCCCACTGCATGCTGTGTGGGCTGTACTCGGTCCCACTGCATGCTGTGTGGGCTGTACTCGGTCCCACTGCATGCTGTGTGGGCTGTACTCGGTCCCACTGCATGCTGTGTGGGCTGTACTCAGTCCCACTGCGTGCTGTGTGGGCTGTGTGGGCTGTACTCGGTCCCACTGCATGCTGTGTGGGCTGTACTCGGTCCCACTGCATGCTGTGTGGGCTGTACTCGGTCCCACTGCATGCTGTGTGGGCTGTACTCAGTCCCACTGCATGCTGTGTGGGCTGTACTCGGTCCCACTGCATGCTGTGTGGGCTGTACTCGGTCCCACTGCGTGCTGTGTGGGCTGTGTGGGCTGTACTCAGTCCCACTGCATACTGTGTGGGCTGTACTCGGTCCCACTGCATGCTGTGTGGGCTGTACTCGGTCCCACTGCGTGCTGTGTGGGCTGTACTCGGTCCCACTGCATGCTGTGTGGGCTGTACTCGGTCCCACTGCATGCTGTGTGGGCTGTACTCGGTCCCACTGCATGCTGTGTGGGCTGTACTCGGTCCCACTGCATGCTGTGTGGGCTGTACTCGGTCCCACTGCATGCTGTGTGGGCTGTACTCGGTCCCACTGCATGCTGTGTGATGTGCTGGATACTCATAGAGGAGCTGTACATGTTGGAGGAGCTGTACCCGGCCCACTCCACAGTACTGAGATAGAGTTACCCTGTTTATCAGGGAAGAGACGACTTTGCCTTTACATAACATTTGAAGATTCGGCCTGCCCAGCTGAGCTGCCTTGGTGGCTCAGTTGGTAGAGTGTCTGCCTGGTATGCAGAACATTGCTAGTTCGAGTCTCGCCTGAGGCAGCTCTTCTTTTTCTCTTGAGAAAAAGGGAGTTGTCCTCAGGCGTAGTTGCTTTGCTTTACCTAGTCTCAATGACTGATCGTTCATGTAACATATGTACATGTACATGTATGAATGGGGATGGTCGCAGCTAGACACTTATTTCTATTAGGGTAGAATAATAATGCATGATGTAAGTACACATGTACTGATGCTACTACACACACATGCACAAACACACACATGCACACGCACACACACACACACACACACACACACACACACACACACACACACACACACACACACACACACACACACACACACACACACACACACACACACAGGTTGGTGACCTACAGTACGCCAGTCCAGCCACAGTCTCCCGATGTGGCATGGTCTTTGTGGACCCAAAGAACCTCGGCTACAAGCCCTACTGGGAGCGCTGGGTCAGTGCCCTGCCCAGCAAGGCAGACAGGGAGGAGTTCATCAAGCTGTTTGACAAGTACGTCCCTCAGTGCATCTCCCTCATTCTGGAGGGCATCATGGACGGCAGGCAGGGGGAGAAACTGAGGACTATTGTACCAGTCACCAACCTGAACCTGGTGAGTGGAGCAATGCAGTGCAAACATGTACATATGTATGTGTACGTACGTCATGTACATGTATGAACATGTACATCAAGTACACAATGCCCACAACACTCATGTATACTACATGTACATGTATATACAGTGTACATACTGTAATAACATATGTATGTGTGTACAATGTCATGCATACATACGTACATTGTATACCAGTAGATGTGTACATACGTACTGGGTGTATCTGTAGGTACACATACATATGTACAATGTACAGCCATGTGTATGTACATGTATATGTATGTGTATTCATATACGTATGTATTATGTATGTACATAAACGTACATCTTCCACTGCAGATAACTCAGCTGTGCTACATGCTGAATGCCCTTCTGCCTCAGCCAGATGAAGAGACTAAGGAGAAGGGCGGGGCCACAGCTGCGCTGGGAATCGGGACGGCCACACTGGAATGCTTCTTCCTTGCGGCACTCTACTGGTCCCTGGGGGCCACTCTCATTGAGGAGAGCAGAACGAAGTTCGATTCCTACGTGAAGCGCCTAGCCTCCTTGACCGAGGTCCCTGGGGAGGGAGCCGTCGCTGGACCAGGGGAGATCCCTGTTCATCACTCCACGCTGTACGAGTACTTCTTTGACTCAGGGGAGCAGAAGTGGGTGCCATGGGTGAGCAAGGTCCCGGAGTACACCCACAACCCCAAACTGCAGTTCAATGAGATTCTGGTTCCGACTGTGGACACAGTGTGCAATACGTGGCTGTTGGAGCTGATGGTGAACATCAAGAGGCCTGTGGTGCTGGTGGGAGAGACAGGGACGTCCAAAACGGCCACCATTCAGAACTTTCTCAGAGAGCTAGACCCAGATAGCACGGTGTGTGTGTGTGTGTGTGTGTGTGTGTGTGTGTGTGTGTGTGTGTGTTTGTGTGTGTGTGTGTGTGTGTGTGTGTGTGTGTGTGTGTGTGTGTGGTGTGTACGTATGTGTGTGTGTGTGTGTGGAGGGGGGGAAGTAATCAAATGCTTATGGTAAGCAACCCTCAATTGTGTTTTAGGAGCAGGGAAGCATTCCACATTTGTTTGTATGACTCATTTCTTGTTTACAGTCAAGTGTTGGTCAACCCATGATACTAAGACACACACACACACACACACCGCCTCTGGCTCTCATACATACATGTACGCATGTCAGTGATCATGTATATACGTTGCTGTTTTCTTGTCTTCCTGCATGTGCAGATGTTGCTCAATGTGAACTTCTCCTCCCGAACTACATCCATGGATGTTCAGCGCAACCTGGAGGCCAACGTGGAGAAGAGGATGAAGGATACCTATGGCCCACCACCTGGTATGAGTTGATGGAGAGGGCAGGGAAGGGGTATATATGTACAGTATGTACATGTACATGTACATGTACATATGCAGGAGTGTATCTGTGGCAATAGGATGAAGCACGGCCGAGTTAACTTTAGTATGTGTAAATGCATGACTACAGTACATACATTGTTCATACATGATGTACAAATGTACGTAGGTATGCCATTGTGGCAAGTCTGTTAATATGTAGTTTTTGCCATTCAAAACTGAGATCTTCAAAAAATATATAATTATAGCCTCTCTAGTCTAGTAAGCTACATGTAGACACTCCACATGAAGGAGAGAGGGGGGGAGAGCTAGAGAGGAGAGAGAGAGAGAGAGAGAGAGAGAGAGAGAGAGAGATCAAATTTGCTCACACAGCGTGTTCCTCCAGTTGAAGCACAATACATATGTATGAACGTATAAACGTACATAACGTATACGTACATATAAACGTACGTACATTTTACCCTTTACCTCTCTGTCTCGTGCAGGCAAACGTCTGCTGGTGTTCATCGATGACATGAACATGCCCCAGGTGGACACCTACGGCACCCAGCAGCCCATAGCCCTGCTCAAGCTGCTGCTGGAGAAGGGAGGCATGTACGACCGGGGCAAGGACCTCAACTGGAAGATGTTCAAAGATGTGCAGTTCATTGCAGCTATGGGCAAGGTGAGGATTGTGAATGTGGGTGAATATACGCATGTACATACATACATGCGGGGTACACGCATGTACATGTACATACGTTGTACATGTACGTACATACATACATACATACATGTACGTACATGTATTTGTTGGAAGTTGCTTAGCAAGCAAAATTTTGAAGGCCCATATCTCAAAGCTTAAGTGGTAGAGGAGGTCATGGGGTGGCTAGGGTGAGTAGGCCCGCAACTTCCAGCTACATGACCCTAATTGGGATGCATTTGCCCATGCAGCTCATGCATCCCAATTAGGGTCATGTAACTATAATATACACGTACATGGTGAATATACACATGTACATATATACATGTACGTACTTGTGTATACACATATTGTACACATACATATGTATGGTCCCTCATGTCTCCCTGCCCAGGCTGGAGGTGGGAGGAACGAGGTGGACCCCAGGTTCCTGTCCCTCTTCAGCACCTACAACGTCACTTTCCCCTCCATGGAGTCTCTCTCTCACATATACTCCTCCATCCTTGCTGGGCACCTCCAGCCCTTCAAGAAAGGTGTGTGCAGGACACTGTATGCATACATGAACATGCATGTATGTATGCGTGTACATGTACGTACGTGTGTGTGTGTGTGTGCATGTGTGTATATAAGTGCACGTAAAGTATGTATTGCCACTACTTGCCCATGCACAACCTTATACAGTCAATAACCACTGTGTTACATACATGTACATGTAAGACGCCACTTACAGAGTGATATTGAGAATTGTGAGGGCTGGCTGTCACCCGGACAGCTTAAGTCAGAAGCCCCTGGTTCAATCCCAGGTGGCTGCCGGTTTTTCACAATATTCTAAGCCTTTTTCATCAGGTATGTACAGGAGCATGTTCTCCGTCCCCTCCCTCCCCCCCCCCCCCCCCCCCCCCCCCCCCTTGCCCCCCCTCCCCACCCCCCAGCCCTGCAGGCTCTTGCCAATCCCATCACCACTGCCACCATAGAGCTGTACCAGCGGATTGTCCGAGACCTTCCCCCCACCCCCTCCAAGTTCCACTACATCTTCAACCTGCGAGATCTGTCCCGGATCTACCACGGCCTCTTCATCACTGTCCCTGAGCGCTATGAGGAGTCGACTGGCTTTGTGCGGGTGTGGAGGAACGAGTGCTTGAGAGTGTTCTATGACAGACTGACCAACGACAAGGACAGGACCCTGGTCTCAGAGCACATGAATGAGCTCTTGCAGCAGTTCTTCTCAGAGCAGGCAGAGGTATATACATACATACATATATGTACATACATGTATGTATATAAATGCAGTGCAAGTATATACGTATGCATGTGTTGCTTATACAATACACATCTAGGCTTAGTACCACAGTTTCTATTGTTCGATTTCATCCTCATCTTCTCACCAAATAATACAGTGTATATATACATGTACATGTAGCTTGAGATCATAGTACGTACATGTATGTGTACAGTGTACATGTACGTATTCATGTATATGTACATGTACGTACATACGTAAATAATATGCACATACAATCCACTACAGCTCAGGTCAGTACAGCTGATGGTGTTGGCCAATATATTTACTGCACATTGAATGTCTCTCTAGCACCAATACCTTTAGAAGCCCAGGGAGGTGTGGTCCCAGTTGTAGGAATTAACACATGTACATATACATAACATACATATGTTGGACCATGAGTCCCTCCTGACTGCTGCAGGTTGCACTGAGGGACCCCCTGTTATTTGGAGACTATCGCACAGCGCTACAGCCTGAGCAGCCACGGGTGTACGAAGACATCCAGGACTACGAGGCAGCCAAGGGCCTCTTTGAGGAGGTCAGCTTTGCACACATGTGGAGTATATGTACGTACGTACATGTATGATTGTACAGTGCATATAAATGCATGTGTATGTACATGCACATGTATGCACATATAATCATTCACTTGGCATCTAAAAGCTATTTGTATGCATACAAAACACAGTATTGCTGTGGCAGCATACTGAGATCAAACAATGTACGTATTGTATATTGCTGACAGTATATTAAGACCAAGCAATAATATTGCTATGGCAGTATATTAAGACCAAGCAATAATATTGCTATGGCAGTATATTAAGACCAAGCAATAATATTGCTATTAAGACCAAGCAATAATATTGCTATGGCAGTATATTAAGACCAAGCAATAATATTGCTATGGCAGTATATTAAGACCAAGCAATAATATTGCTATGGCAGTATATTAAGACCAAGCAATAATATTGCTATGGCAGTATATTAAGACCAAGCAATAATATTGCTATGGCAGTATATTAAGACCAAGCAATAATATTGCTATGGCAGTATATTAAGACCAAGCAATAATATTGCTATGGCAGTATATTAAGACCAAGCAATAATATTGCTATGGCAGAATATTAAGACCAAGCAATAATATTGCTATGGCAGTATATTAAGACCAAGCAATAATAGTGCTATGGCAGTATAAAGAACAGTGCTGGCTGTGCGTGTGTCACTCTGTCTCACTGTACAATGTGCCAACACAGGTTCTTGAGGAATACAATGAGAATCACAAGCCCATGAACCTGGTCCTGTTTGACAATGCTCTGGAGCACCTGACACGGATACACAGGTCAGCAGGCTGTCTTTGGTCAAGGTTTGAGCTGATGGTCAGCCAGTATATACATTTGAGCTTGATGGTCTTTGGTCAAGGTTTGAGCTGATGGTCAGCCAGTATATACGTACGTACATGTACATATATGCTGTACATATATGTATGTACATATATGCTGTACATATATGTATGTACATATACATGTACATGTACATACTATTAGTACATGTACAGTGTATGTATATTCTCTACACTGCATTGGTCCTAACTCACGTAGCAGCACTAATATTGAGCCAAATGTTTCAACTGCCCTCCAGCAGTCTTCTTCAGTGGCAAATGACGCACACAAAGTTCAGCACACATATTAAACTTAAGTGTTACTTCAAACTGACCTACGTAGCTACAGTATATACGAAATTTTAATTATATCAATCTTATGCATAACTGTCTAGCATTCAACTAGTTTCTGACTCTATAAACATAGAGTACGTATGCACTTTCAGAGACAGACATACACATTATACTCTGCTGGATAGGTACATACGTCTGTACATCTGTACATGTACGTATATACACATGTATGTGCCGTACACGGCCAAAAATCTAATCCCGATTCGAGGACGTAAACGTGCCCGATATGGTATGGAATTACAGTATCGGTACGTTCAGTTGGGGCAGTCCCATTGTATTTTTTGTATGGGGTCTGCCTTACAGCTCGAATCGACATGTAACCCCAGTGTCGGTTCGAGGCCGTAAGGGCCTTACGTGCTCGATTCGAGCTCCTCCTTGTCCTCGATTCGATACCTTACGGCAGTCGGTATCGAATTGAGCCCAATTATTTTTGGCTGTGTACTGTTGCCTACACCCACACACAGAGTGATCCGTATGGACCAAGGCCATGCCCTGTTGGTGGGAGTGGGGGGCTCTGGACGGCAGAGCTTGGCGAGGCTGGCGGCCTTCGCCGCAGGGTGTGAGGTGTTTGAGATCACCCTGAGCAGGGGGTACGGGGAGGAGGAGTTCAGGGAGGACCTGAAGCAGCTCTACCACAAGCTGGGGCTGGAGAACAAGAAGGTTGGGGAAGAAAGGAGGAAGGGGGGGGGGGAGGAGAAGAGAGAGAGAGGGGGAGGGAGGTGGGAAGGGAGCGGGAGAAAGAATGAGGGGAGAGAGGGAGGACTACTGAAACAAAAGGCCACATGGTTTCTCTCCTTGTAGGTTGTATTTCTGTTCACTGATGGGCATGTGGCACAAGAAGGTAATGTATGTACATGTACATGTACACACACACACACACACACACACACACACACACACACACACACACACACACACACACACACACACACACACACATGCACACACACAAGTACATTTGCATGAGACATTCATGTACATACATAAATATATGTATGCATGTGTGTAACTCATATGTGTGTACAGGTTTTCTGGAGCTGGTGAACAACATGCTCACTTCAGGAATGGTGCCTGCCCTCTTCCCAGATGATGAGAAGGAAAGCATTATAGGACAGGTGTGTACATGTATGTGTGTACATTTGCACATCTGTGGTCTACATGTACACAGCTTATGTACCGTATAATTTCTAATATAGGCGCCCCCTAAAAATAATTCTAACTCCAAAAGGCGCTTCGTTTTGGAGCGGAAAAAATTCCGCAATGGTCAAAGGGCGCTTCAATTAGGGTGGCGCCTAACGCGTGCAATTAGAGCTGAATAGGCTACACGGCACGTGTGAGAATAGCAGTAGTAACCTCGTCGTTGTCGGTCTGCGCTTGGTAAGTGTGTGCTTTCGAGGCCTCCCCACAGGTCGCTTGGTAGCCTTCTGCCCTGGTTCTCTCGGACGGAAAGAAGCAGCGATGTGGGCGTCTGTGCTCACACGTACGAAGAAGTTCGTAATGGACGCCATCGTGACTCGACAAAAATCCGCTCTAATTATTTAGGCGCCACCAAAAAATAATTTCAAAGCTGAAGGGCGCCTTATATTAGAACGAAATAAATTCCGTTATGACCGAGGAGGCGCTTATATTAGGGTGGCGCCTATATTAGAAATTATACGGTATGTAGTTGTTTGAAGAACATCTGTTCAACCACTTGATGAACATACATGTACATGTACATGTACGTACATATGTATGTACTTACATGTATACATATGTATATACATGTACAGATAATTTGAGATCCCTTGTGTATATGTGATATGGGAGATCTCATAAAATATATCGGATATTCCCAACATTGCAGTACCTATCTTGGTCATTAGAAACATGATACGCATTGCACACTCTGATGCATGCGCAATAGAGAATACATTGCTAGGTGTGTGTCTCATACATGTATATGTACATGTACATGTATGTACATACATATGTACAGTATGTATGTATGTACATGTACATGCATACAACTGTAGGTATACGTACGTACATGTGGTGGCCATTGGTAATGGTGGCCATAGCTCAGGTGGTAGAGCACTGACAGCTAAAGTCAGAGGCCCCTGGTTCAATCCCAGGTGGCTGCCAGTTTTTCAGGGTTCTCTAAAAATATTCCCAAGCCTTTCCTCACATACAACATAGCTTGTGTGTTGTGTTCGGTGGCTCCCTAGAGGGAGACCCAGCTTCACGTGCACTGTTATGAATAAATAGAATATTTCACTCAGTGTGGCCCCTCCCCTGATGGAGAGTAGTTACCGGTCGATCCCTAGCGGGATTCTGACGGCACATACAGAGTGATATTGAGAATTGTGAAGGCTGGCTGTCACCTGGTGGCCATAGCTCAGGTGGTAGAGCACTGACAGCTAAAGTCAGAGGCCCCGGTTCAATCCCGGGTGGCTGCCGGTTTTTCACGGTTCTCTAAAAATATTCCCAAGCCTTTCCTCATGTGTATGTATGTATCCTCTCAACTGTACCTCAAGTTTCAAGAGATCAAACCTTCTCAATTCAGACAGTGGTAGGGCCAGTGCCACACCCACTTCTTAAACACATGCTCCCAACTCTTCATGTGCATACATACGTCCATAGGTGCGGGATGAGGCGATGAAGGCGGGGAGGCAGCCGACCAGGGAGAGCGTGTGGTCCTACTTCATCAAGAAGAGTGCCGGCAACCTGCACATCGTCCTCTGCATGTCTCCCATTGGGGAGGTCCTCAAGACTCGCTGCAGGAACTTCCCTGGCCTGGTCAACAACACCTCCATCGACTGGTTCACTGCCTGGCCCAAGCAGGCCCTGCACGCGGTGGCCAGCCAGTTCCTGGCAGAGGTCAGTTGTGTGTGTCGAGTGATGTGTTTGGGGGTAAGTAAACAGGTGTGATGGACTGCACACATTATGTGCATGTGACATGAGGCACCCAGGAGACTGCACACTCTACATGTAGGTACAATACATACTGTATGTGTTACAGTGTATATGTACATAGGCTATTAGCTATGTTCATACAGTACATATACATATGTACATGTAGACATTTGGCTTATAGGAGTACTTGCACATACATGTATGCGTACATGCAGAAGATCAGTCTTACTGATGTGAACATACATGTACATGTACGTACATAGGTTCAATGAACCACTTATGTATAGCATATGTACGTACATGTACATGTATGTACATGTACAGATATGAGAGTTTATGGGCACTTTTCCATCTTGTATAATATGCATATATATGTATACATGTACATGGACAGCACATACAGAGCGATGTTGAGAATTGTGAAGGCTGGCTGTCACCTGGTGGCTATAGCTCAGGTGGTAGAGCACTGTTAGAGGCCCCTGGTTCAGTCCCGGGTGGCTGCCGGTTTTTCACGGTTCTCTAAAAATATTCCTGAGCCTTTTCATCATGTATATATACACAGTAGCTACATGTACATATTTTTCTGCTCTTTCGCATACACACACTGTGTGTTATACATCCTCTCCTGCTTTCAGAATGACCAGATCCCAGACGAGCACCAGCCGGCAGTGGTGGACCACGTGGTCCACGTCCACCTCTCCGTGGGGCAGTTCAGCAAGGAGTTCCAGCAGAAGCTGCGGAGAGTCAACCACGTCACTCCCAAGAACTACCTGGACTTCATCAGCTCCTACACCGCTCTCCTCCGAGACAAAGACAAGTATGTCTGCGACCTTTGCTCCCGGCTGAGCGGAGGTCTGACGAAGCTGAACGAGGCCTCGGAGCAGATTAAGGTTCTCAACGCCCAGCTGGAGGTGCAGAAGGTGGCGGTGACAGAGAAGTCTGAGGCCTGCAATGCACTGCTGAGTGACATCTCGAGCAAGCAGGAGATCGGGGAGCAGAAGAAGGAGGAGGCCAAGATAAAGAGCACAGAGATGGAGGAACAGAATAAGGTGCGTACATAAGAATGGATTGTTTATGCAGTTATCACTATGCACTCTGTAGGTATGTACAGTCATATACGTATGTACATGTACATGCCTTTACCCTTGGAGATTTGGCCTGCCCAGCTGAGCTGCCTCGGTGGCTCAGTTGGTAGAGCATCTGCCTAGTACGCAATATGTCGTGGGTTCAAGTCCCACCTGGGAAAAAGAGGAGTTGTCTTTAGGCGTAGTTGCCTTGCTTTGCCTTGTCTCAATGGCTGAATATACATGTACATACATTGTGTAATATGTTATACACATGCACTTGCAAGTACTTTCTTACAAAAGCAGACACTTATGTTGATATCATCCCTTTTCGCCTCCCTTCCTCCCCTTCCCACTGTCCATTTCTCTCTTCCTCCCTCTCTTCCTCCTCCTTCCCTCCTTCCCTCCCTCCCTGCCTCCCGCCCTTTCTCCCTGTTCCAGGTGATAGCAGTTGAGAAGAAAGCGGCAGAGGAAGGCCTTGCTGCTGCCTTACCTGCACTGGAAGAGGCCAGATTGGCTCTTGATGACCTTGACAAGAATGATGTTACTGAAATCAGGTGTGTAAGCTCAGCTAGCTTTCATACTGCCACGCTTCTCATGCACATCTTTTCCTACCTCTCCTACTGTTCTCTTCCTTCAGTGTGTCCTTACTGCAGAATGTATGTACTGTACCTATGTACATGTATACCTTTATGTCAATCTTGCTGTACTTCTCTTCATTGTGCCTCTTTCTCTCTTTTCCCTCCCTCCAATCTCTTCTGTCTTTCTCTCCCTCTCCATTTTCTCTCTCCTTCCCTCTCTTTCTTCATCCCTTCCTCCCTCCCTCCCTTCCTCCCTTCCTTCATTCCTTCCTCCCTTCCTCCCTCCCTCCCCCCTCTCCCTGTAGATCCTTTGCTAAGCCTCCACAAGCAGTGCAGACAGTGTGCGAGTGTGTGGTGATCATGAGAGGGTTCAAGGAGATCAACTGGAAGTCGGCCAAAGGCATGATGGCCGACACCAACTTCCTCAACTCACTCAAGAACATGGATGTGGATGGCATCACCCAAAACCAGGTCAGGGGTGGAAGGAGAGAGGAAGAGGGTAGAGTATATACACGTGTGACCATTTGGATGGCTCTTATGACCATATATGTATGCAATACACAGCATGTACTATTGCACATACATGTACGTACATGTACATGTATGTAGTAGTGAATGAAGACTTCTGTCTCTGCAAAATATAAGAACACTGCACCTCTTCAGGCAAAAGGTGCTGAAATACGTGTATTATGGTAACCTATAGAAGCCCTCCACCCACTGCATACATTGTACATACCATACAGAGGGTATTTTTTGGGGGATAAAATTTTCGTGAGCAGTGAATTTTTGCCCAGTTCATAGAAAATTTATCGTGGTCGCAGTATACTAAACCACACCCCGTACTATGCGGTGCAGTTTTGTGGGTAAAAATTTCGTGGTTCGCCTCTCAACCACGAAAACCACGAAAATTTCACCCCCCGAAAAATACCTGCTATACGGTATGTACGTATGTCCACTACTCTTTTCCTACCGTTCTCTCTCTCTCTCTCTCTCTCCTCCCTCCCCCCCCTCCCCCCCCTCCACAGGTGAGGCAGGTCACCACGCTCATCAACAAGCTGGATATGGACTATGCAGCCATGCGGCAAATCAGCAAGGCAGGAGGAGGCCTCTTCAAGTTTGTGAAGGCTGTCTTGGGCTACTGTGACGTGGCAAGGCAGATCAAACCAAAGAGAGAGAAGGTGTGTGAGCTACATCTACATACATGTACTGTATACACACAACTCACACTCATGCATACATACATCCTATAATACATCTCAAACCATGAAGCAACCGACGGACTAGCTGATATTCTGAATAGCATGATTATGCAATTCTAAGCAGCATGAACATGAAACATGTCCTATTCATTGAGTGACTGTCTAATGCATTAGCACAAGGGCTGTTCATATGTTTCTCTGTCATGTACATGTATGAAGAAACGTATCATGCTGAGCTGCCTTCATAGCTCAGTTGGTAGAGCATCTGCCTGGTATGTAGTATGTTGTGGGTTCAAGTCCCGCCTGAGACAGCTCATTTATGAATAGCTGTCTTCAGGTGTACTGCCTTTGCTTTGCCTCGTCTCTGTAACATTTTATTATGCACGTATATATTAATGCTGAGGTTGAGTAACCCTGTTTATCAGGGGAGAGACACCATTTGCCTTGTATATACTTTAAAGATTCGGCCCCCCCCAGCTGAGCTGCCTCGGTGGCTCAGCTGGTACAGCATCTGCCTAGAACGCAGAACATCGCAGGTTCGAGTCCCGCCCGAGGCAGCTCTTCTTTTTCTCTGGGAAAAAATGAGTTGTCTTCAGGTGTCGTTGCTTGCATTTGCCTTGTCTCTATACTGATTATACATGTATATATGTAGCTGTATAATGTACATGCATATGTATGTGCATACATATCCACTCACATACGTGTACATGTACATGTATGTACGTAGGTTGCTCAACTGGAGAAGAACTACCAGATGAGCAAGAGAGAACTGGAGAAGATCCAGAGGGAGCTGGCCAGCATTGAGGCGGAGCTGGCCAGCCTGAGCAAGCAGTACGAGGAGGCCATGGCAGAGAAGAGAGCTCTGGAGGAAGAGGCTGAGATTATGGAGCGGCGGCTGACAGCTGCCAGCAAGCTCATCTCTGGGCTGAGCTCGGAGAAAGACAGGTGAGGGAGGGAGGGAGGGAGGGAGGGAGGGAGGGAGGGAGGGAGGGAGGGAGGAGGAGGGAGGAGGAGAGTCAGGAAGAGGTAAGGATGAGTGGGAAAAAAAGCACATGTACCAGAGGAAAGTTACATGTAGAAGATACGGTAGGAGGGGAGGGGGGAGGAGTGAGGGAGGAGGAGAGAGAGTTAGATATACATACATACAGTATGTAAGTGGGGGGGAGGAGAAAGAGAGTGGATATGAGAGAGAGTGAAAGGGAGATGGAAGAGAAGGTATCATACATGTACGTGGTGGAGAGGTATATACGTAGATACATATGTGTAGGTGAATGAGGTAGAGAAGTGGCAAGTAAAGAGTCGCAACAAAAGGGGACATACGTATGTAGAGACAGCAGACGAGGCCACACGAAGGGGTTGTCATGGTAATGTTCACATTCCTAGGTGGAACCGTGACCTTGAGGAGCTGCAGAAGAAGAGGGTGCGTCTCCTCGGCGACTGCCTGCTGTCCGCAGCCTTCCTCAGCTACACCGGTGCCTTCTCGTGGGACTTCCGCCACCGGATGATCCTGGAGGACTGGCAGGAGGACGTGGTGGCCAAGAAGATCCCCCTCAGCCAGCCGTTCCGGCTGGAGACTATACTGACTAACGACGTGGAGATCAGCAAGTGGACGTCTGAGTCTCTCCCTCCAGACGAGCTCTCCATCCAGAATGGCATCCTTACTACGCAGGTGTGTATGTACATTGTGTGTACGTATGTATACGTATGTACATGTATGTGTAGGTCTGTTTTCTGACTAACATACGTACATATGTGTACACACACAATGTTGTGGTAGACATCACTGGATACACACATGTACATACATGAATTGTATATACGTATGTAGATACATGTACATATGTACAAACGTATGTACATAAGTTAACTTTTATACGTGTGTGTACTTAGTTCTACTGGTATTTGTGTATACATGGGTTGAGTACCCCTGTTTATCAGGGGAGAGACGTCATTTGCCTTGTATAAACTTTAAAGATTCGGCCCACCCAGCTGAGCTGTTTCGGTGGCTCAGCTGGTACAGCATCTGCCTAGAACGCAGAAGATCGCGGGTTCGAGTCCCGCCCGAGGTAGCTCTTCTTTTCAGAGAAAAAGAAGAGTTGTCTTCGGGCGTCGTTGCTTGCATTGCCTTGTGTCTATAACTGATTATACATGTAGAACTCACTATCTGCATACTACATGTCTATCAGCAGCCCCAAATACCTGTACATGTAACTCTGTAGATGTGTATATGCCCACTTCAGAATAAATTATTACATAATTATGTATGTACGTACATGTATATGCACAATAACCCAACATGCATGTACATACGTGTATACTGTGCATGCACTCACATGTATATACATATGTACATATGTAACACTCCTTTCTCTTTGGCATGAGCTGAGCTACACAGCTCCCCCTCCTCCTTCCCTCCTGCCCCACAGGCCTCCCGCTACCCGCTGTGCATCGACCCCCAGCAGCAGGCCTTCAACTGGATCAGGAAGAAGGAGGAGAAGAACAACCTCCGGATCTCCACCTTCAACAACCCGGACTTCATCAAGCAGCTCGAGCTGGCCATCAAGTTTGGCTACCCATTCATGTTCAAGGACGTGGATGAGTACATTGACCCGGTCATCGACTCAGTGCTGGACAAGAACATCAAGGGCTCTGGGAACAAGATGACTATCACTCTTGGAGACAAGGAGGTGGACTATGACCCCAGCTTCAAGTGAGTTGTGTGGGACAAGGGAGACAAAGCCATGTAATGTGGCATGTACATGTATAACTAAATTACAAAATCCAACAAATACATGTACAGTGTATATTGTACATATAGACATGAAGTACTGCACATGTACGTGTAGGTACACGAACAGTACATGCATGTACATGTACATGTATGTACACATGTAAATGTACATGTACTGTATGTACATGTATATGTTTTTACTTATAACATACCTATACACATGTATATAATCAATACATACATAAATGTACGTACTGTAAATACAGTGTATACATGTATGTGTGCATTCATACTACATTTGTGCAGGCTTTATCTGAACACTAAGCTGTCCAATCCGAAGTACACTCCTGCAGTGTTTGGCCGCACCAGCATCATCAACTACACTGTGACCCTGAAGGGGCTGGAGGACCAGCTGCTCAGCGTCATCGTGGGCTTCGAGAAGAAGGAGCTGGAAGAGGACAGGGCCAGGCTCATCCAGGAGACGAGGTGTGTGTGTGTGTGTGTGTGTGTGTGTGTGTGTGTGTGTGTGTGTGTGTGTGTGTGTGTGTGTGTGTGTGTGTGTGTGTGTGTGTGTGTGTGTGTGTGTGTGTGTAGGGGGGAGGGGAGCAGGGTAGTGTGTGCTGTACAGGTGCATGGCTTTGTTAACCTGTTCCATGACTGGAGTCCCTCCCTCCTCTCTTGCCTCCCCTCCCTCCCTCCCTCTTTCTGTCTCTCCTTCTCTCCCTCCCTCCTTCAGTGACAACAAGCGTCTCCTGAAAGAGCTGGAGGACACTCTGCTCCGAGAGCTGGCCACCTCCACTGGCAACATGCTGGACAATGCTGAGCTAGTACAGACACTGGAGGAGACCAAGTCCAAGGCCTCTGAGGTGTGTGTGTACGTATGGCACACTCATTTGTGCATGCACATCTATGTATGTTCACATACTTTTTTGTACATAATACCACCACCACTGCCACCACTACTGTATCTCCTCCTTCTCCTCCTCCTCCTCTTCCTCCTCCTCCTCCTCTTCCTCCTCCTCTTCCTCCTCCTCCACCTCCTCCTCCTCCTCCTCCTCCTCCTCCTCCTCCTCTTCCTCCTCCTCCACCTCCTCCTCCTCCTCCTCCTCCTCCTCCTCCTCCTCCCCCTCCTCCTCCTCCTCCTCCTCCTTCTCCTCCACCACCTCCTCCTCCTCCTCCTCTTCCTCCTCCTCCTCCTCCTCCCCCTCCTCCTCCTCCTCCTCTTCCTCCTCCTCCCATCCATTCCTTTACACCCTCACCAGGTAATGGAGAAACTACAAGAAGCTGAAAAGACTGCCAAAGAGATTGAAATTGTCCGAGACGGCTACCGTCCGGCTGCCAGAAGAGGAGCTGTGCTGTTCTTTGTGCTGGCCGACCTGTCGGCCATCAACCCCATGTACCAGTACTCCCTGAACTCCTACCTGGAGGTGTTTGACCACTCCTTGAAGAAGAGTCTTCCCGACAGCCACCTTGCCAAGAGACTGAGGAACATCATCAATGCCCTCTCGCTGAACGTCTACCACTATGCCTGCACTGGTCAGTATCACTGCATGGAGTGTTAATTAAAGCTTTGCCTGTAATTCTCTCTCTTTCCTCCTCCAATGCTTCTGTTTTCCCTTCCGCCTTTCCTCCCTCTCTCCTTTTCCCTTCCTCTCTCCCTTCCTCCCTCCCTCCCTTCCTCCCTCTCTCCTTTTCCCTTCCTCCCTCCCTCCCTCTTTCTCTCCCATCCTTCTTCCTGCTCTCCTTACCTCCTTCCCCCTCTCCTTACCTCCTTTCCTCCTCCAGGGCTATTTGAAATGCACAAGCTTCTCTTCTCCTTCTCCATGACTGTCAAGATACAGGAGGTGGAGGAGAGTCTCAACAGAGATGAACTCGACTTCTTCATCAAGGTACATACAAAAACAACTAGCTGACTGCAAACACACATTAGTGCACAAATACGTATGTACAATATACAAATGTACATACTAAAGTAAAGTAGATTCAGGTGTTATTCCCTTCACATATGTATACCACACAATTATACACATGTATGTACATGTACATACATTTAATGCTGAGGTTGAGTAACCCTGTTTATCAGGGGAGAGACCCCATTTGCCTTGTATAAACCTTAAAGATTCGGCCTGCCCAGCTGAGCTGCCTCGGTGGCTCAGCTGGTAGAGCATCTGCCTAGAACACAGAACGTCACGGGTTTGAGTCCTGCCCAAGGCAGCTCTTCTTTTTCTCTTGGGAAAAAAAAGTGTTGTCTTCGGGTGTCATTGCTTGGATTTGCCCTATGACTGATTATACATATACTTGTACAGACATACGTACATACATGTACACTGTATAGGATATTTATTGTACGTACATGTACATAGGTCTATGCCTACAGATTGGCACAGTATGTCACTGCAACTCCCGACCTCTCTCTCCCTCCCCCCCTGCTCTCTAGGGCAACATATCACTGGAGAAGAATGCTCGGCAGCGGCCGTTTGACTGGGTCCCGGAGCAAGGCTGGGAGGATCTCATGAAGCTC
>CBDBZY010000052.1:0-7678 GCA_965213685.1 bacterium | reverse complement strand
ACGAGAGCAATCACAGAGTCCAGATCCTCACTCCCAACCTGAAGTTTTCTTCCGTGTTTGGCAGTGAGGGTTCTGGTCCTGGAGAGTTCAAGTTCCCCATGAGCATTGCGTTTGACAGTGCTGGGGCTGCCTATGTTACAGACAGACTCAACCATCGAGTGCAAGTGTTTTCCATGGAAGGGAAATATCTTCGAGAGTTTGGAGGGGAGGGGGTGAGGGATGGAGAGCTCACTTCGCCTGTTGGGATAGGCATCAGTGACGATGGACTGGTCTACGTTACTGAGTGGCTACATCGTGTGTCCGTCTTCACGTGTGATGGTCGATTTTTGAAGTCGTTTGGCAAAGAGGGCGCTGACCTGGGACAGCTCAAGGAGCCGTGCTGTGTGGCGGTGGATGAGGATGGGATAACCTACATAGCAGAGAACCTTAATGGAAGAGTACAATGTTTTTAACAGGCACATGTACCTTTTGTATGTACATGTATCTCATTGTTCTTTGTACAGTTGTTTGTACATTTCTCCACCTTACATCATAATGACTGTAACGGCTGTACATCATGTATGTATGACGTGTACCCAATCTTGCTGTGTGGACATACAGCTTGTCTCTTGGGAGTATAATACTATATAAGTACATGCATAATATATATATATATACCCCCTGAGCCTAGATAAAGGGTTGAAGTTCAACATTTACCCTCCATGTTGAATGCATTGTGTCGACACTACTGCTGGGGTATACCCACATCCTGTACTGGGGTAGAGTGTGAAAGTTCAGAGTGGAGGGAGAGTTCTGGAAAAGTCACCCATCACTATAAAAGGATTGCCTTCGGCCAGCAGCCAGTTGCTAATATTCTACACTATTCCTTATCCATGACTGAGTCAGTAAAAGAAGCTCTTAAGAGGTTAGAGGAGGAGTTGACCTGTGGGATCTGTCTTGAACCCTACGTGAGACCCAAGCTACTCCAGTGCTTCCATGTCTTCTGTGAGAAGTGTATCCTACAGCTGGAGAGCAAATCTTCCAAAGACCTTCTTTGTCCCAACTGCCGCCAGCCCACCACACTGCCTCAGAACGGAGTCCCAGGCCTTCAGGGGGCCTTTCACATCCACCACTTGTTTGACATACAGTCTGTTCTCAAGAAGAGTGTGGAGTGTTTGGAGAGGCCGTGTGAGAAGTGTGGCGATGCCTCTGCAGTGTGTTTTTGTCACAACTGTGGCCAGTTCATCTGCCCAGCATGCACTAAGGTCCACCAAACGTGGAAGGAGCTCTCCTCGCACGAAGTGATCACTATCCAGCAGCTGACCAGCGATGCTGCAAAGCTGGTCCCTTCCAAGAAGCAAGCCATGCCCTGCCCCAAGCACCCAGCAAAAGAGCTGGATCTGTACTGTGAGACGTGTGAGGAGCTGATCTGCCGTGACTGCACTGTCAAAGTCCACCGGGACCACCAGTACGACCTGGTGGGGGACACCTTCCCAAGGCACAAAGATGTGATCGTTGCCTCCCTCCAGCCTGTGGAGCAGCAGCTGGCCTCTGTTAGCAAAGCCCTTGAAGGTCTGGACACTCGGTGTGGCCAAATTACAGAGCAGCAAAAGGCTATTGAGGCAGACATTGAGACGAGCATCAGACAGCTCCACGAGGCTCTGGAGGCGAGAAAGCAAGACCTGATTGGGCAGCTTGAGCAGACGACCCGACAGAAGCTGAAGAGCCTGGCAGCCCAGCAAGACCAGTTTGAACTGGTGGGAACCCAGCTGAGGAGCTGCCGAGACTTTGTGCAGGAGAGCCTCCGAACTGGGAGCAAGGCAGAGATCCTGGCAATGAAGAAACCAGTGGTGAAACAAATAGCAGAAGCCCTATCCACAGCAAAACCAGATGTCTTGTCACTTTCTCCCCATGAACAGCCCAACATGCAGATTTCCTTTGACCTTGCCAATCTTGTTCAGATGATTCAGAAGTGCGGAAGCATCATCACCAGATCTGTCTGTCCAGAGAAGTGCCACACTGTGGATGCAGGGGTCCAGGTGGCAGTGGTGGGGGAGCCGGCCACTGCACTGGTCCGGGCAGTGGACCAGGAGGGCAGAGAGTACTGTGAAGACCTGCACAGCCTCTCCTGTGAGCTCATCTCTAGTGACGGTTCAGTTTGTGTGGCAGCAGAGGTGAGGAAGAGGGAGGAGAACGAGTACGAGATCAGTTACCAGCCTCGGTCTAGGGGACAGCACCACCTGCACATCCAAGTGGAGGGTAGACATATCTCGGGAAGTCCGCTCCCTGTCATGGTAAAGCTGCCGATTCATAAGTTTGGTACTCCTGTTGGAGTGCTGGAAGGCCTCAAGGGTCCGTGGGGGGTGGAGGTGAGTGAAGATGGACGCATCTTTGTGGCCGAGTGTGGCAACAACTGTGTGTCAGTGTTCGACTCTGAGGGGAAGAGACTGACATCATTCGGTAACGCAGGGAACAATACATCCTCCAGCAGTCCGGGTTGCCTTCATCACCCGAAAGGTGTGGCCCTCCTTGGCAACTCTCTCCTTGTGTGTGACTGTGGAAATGGAAGGATCCAGAGATTTTCCCTGGAAGGGGAGTTTCTTGAAGCCTACGGCAAGAAGGGGAGTGATCCCCTCGAGTTCAACAAGCCGATGAGCATCAGACTTAACCCCCACAACGGCAAGCTCTATGTGGTCGACACGTGGAACTACAGGGTCCAGATTCTAAATTCGGACATGACTTTCTTGTTGTCCTTTGGGGGCCGTGGCTCTCGCAGAGGAGAGTTTGAACTGCCTTACGATATTGCCTTTGACAGCACAGGGAATGCTCTGGTTGTTGACCATGGCAACCACAGGATACAGGTGTTCTCCGAGGACGGCCGATTCTTACGAGAGTTGGGTGGGCGAAGTCAGAGGATGGGTGGAGTGAGTTTCCCGACGAGCATTGCAGTGGATCTGGAGGATATTCTGTACGTGAGTGAGGTGGGGAGTGTGGAGGAGGGGGAGAAGCATCGGATATCCATCTTCACCTGTGGCGGTTGGTTCCTGCGGTCGTTTGGTACCAGAGGAAGTAGGCGTGGCCAGTTTCACAACCCTCATGGGACGGCAGTTGACAGGAATGGACTGGTCTATGTCAGTGACCTTGACAATGGCCGTGTTCAGATATTTTAGTATTTTGACATAACTATACATGCACATACATGTATATGTGTATGCTTGTATATTGGTAGTGTATGCATGTGGCATTGTGGCATGTGATGATAATATTGTTATTAAGATCACACGTGTAGTTGCTGAATCATCATTAGAAATGAAGTGGACACGTGCCGTACACTCATTTCTCTCTTCATATCTTCCCTCGCTTTCTCCTCCCCTCCCTCCGTTTCTCTCTTCCTCTCTCCCTCCTTCCCCCTCCTCTGCTCTCCCTCCTTCCCCCTCTCCTTCGCTAGGTACTTTGCAGTCACTCATGGTCGCCAGGTGCAGGTGTGGCATGCTCCTGGTCATTCCAAAGACTTCGCTCCCTTCTCCCTCTACCGTTCCTACCCTGGCCAGTATGACGACACTCTGTGCCTGGAATGGTCTGAAGACTCGAGGTAAACCACGAAGAGAGTGGAGGGGAAGGGGTGAGGGGAGTGAGGGGGAAGGTGATGGAGGAGGAAGACAGATAACGTTGTCCATTGTTCGTTTAATCAATTCCCTTCCTTCCCTTCCTCGTTCCTTCCCTCACTTCCTCCACCCTCCTCCTCTCTTCCCCGTTCATCTTGCTGTCAGGTTCTTTGCTGTGGGATCACGTGACATGAGTTGTCGTGTGTTCTCCCTCCACCCTATTCCTGGGTTCCATTACATCACACTTGCTGCCCATCGAAGTGCAGTCCTGGCCTGTTACTTCCAGCTGAGTTCCCTCTCTGTGAGTGCAGAGATGGATGATATTGTTTTGCGTGTGTGTGTGCACACACACACGCATATGCACACACACACACACACACACACACACACACACACACACACACACACACACACACACACACCTCAAAAAGGGAATACAATCGAGTGTGTAAATCATCTCTTATGCAATAACTACAATGTCTGCGATACCACCCTGTAATTTGAATCCCTGACCTCATCCTATACTGACTACTTGTGATACCAACCAGTATGTATACCAAGAAAGCTGCATTTGTGTAGTAGCATTGCTCTGTGCTATGGCAACATGGAATGGCACTGAAGCAGCACTGTATTACCCTGTAGCCTAGCATCGTTCCTAGACATTTCAGGGGCAAACAACATAGTTTCCATTCCACAACCACATAGGATAGCGATAATTGTAATGAGCCAATTATCTCTTATTGCATCATGTAATATACATGTAGTGTTGTAATTGTTGCTCCTCCCACTTCGTGTATGTAGTTGTATACTGTGGCAAAGGATGGAGCCGTGATCGTGTGGGAGTGTAGTATGGACCTAGCTGAGGTGGAGGAGCATGTGAAGAGCTGTAGGAAGATGGTGGTGACAGGAGAGGAAGAGGAGGAGGAGGAGGAAGGGGAGGGGGAGATGAAGAAGAAGGAGGAGGAGAAGAAGGAGGAGGAGGAGGGGGAAGAAGGGGAGAAGGAGGAGGAGGAGGAGAAGGAAAAGGAGGAGGAGGTGGAGGAAGAAGAGGAGGAGGAGGAGGAGGAGGAGGAGGAGGAGGAGAGTGAATCAGATGAGGAACACAATAGTGGCGAAGAACCTGTTGCCATGGACACAGACAGGGTCATACACTCAAGAATCACAGAAAGTGGTAAAGGTAAGAAATGTGACATGCAATAGTTAATCACTTGTTATCCTCATTTCCTCACTCAACGGAAGGTGAGGGGACCGTGAAGAGGAGAAGAGGGTGGACAGATAACCTCTGCTTCTGGAGAATGTCAGCCAAGTATGCAATTGATGATGTGTGTTACCTATTGGCTTCCTCTTTAATCAATTCTCTCCTGCTCACTCCTTTTTCTTTTTTACCCCTCTTTTATGCTCTCTCTCCTCCCCTCCCTCCTTCATCCCTCCACCCACTGTTTTCTCTCCTCTCTCTTCCCCCTCCCCTCCTCCTCATGGTACCAGACACCTCTTCCCTCAAGAGTATGGAAGGGTGACCTGCTCAACCATACACAAACCATCACATCTGCTAATTACAGGGTTTACCTCTGGTATATTTGCTCTCTATGAGATGCCGGACTTTAACCCCATCCATACTCTAAGGTAACGTTTAGTTAACCCTATCCTTACTTATACAGTCCCACACTGCTCAATGTTGAGGAGAGATTCAAGCAGGGCCTCTCTGTATTAGCTGTGGTAACACAAGGGGCCACATCGTTCCTAGGTAGCTTCCTGAGTGCTAGTTTTCCAGGTAAGAGGCCTGGTAAGCATTCCTGGGTTGCCTTCATCCTCCCCGAGGCATGCACACACCACCACCACTGGCAGTGGGAGAGTTCAATGCCAAGAAGTTTCCTCTGAATCTGCCCGTTCTGTGGAAAGGACCGTATTAATTTCTGAGTCCTTACTAATAACATGTTCCAAAAGAAATAAGAAAAGAAAATTTAAAGTCTTTCCACTTTTGGCTCCAACTTTAAACTTTCTTTTCTTATTTCTTTTGGAACATGTTTAATCACATCCGGCAGTGGAGTATCAGATGTGTGCGTAGCACTCTGCTATGTGTGTGTGTGAGTGTGAATGCCAAGAAGTTTCATCTGAATCAGCCTGTTCCGTGGAAACGACCCTCATAAACTTCGGAGTCCTTACTAATCACACATCCGGCAGTGGAGTATCAGATGTGTGCGTAGCACTCTGCTATGTGTGTGTGTGAGTGTGAATGCCAAGAAGTTTCATCTCCGTGGAAACGACCCTCATAAACTTCGGAGTCCTTACTAATCACACATCCGGCAGTGGAGTATCAGATGTGTGCGTAGCACTCTGCTATGTGTGTGTGTGAGTGTGAATGCCAAGAAGTTTTATCTGAATCAGCCTGTTCCGTGGAAACGATCCTCATAAACTTCGGAGTCCTTACTAATCACACATCCGGCAGTGGAGTATCAGATGTGTGCGTAGCACTCTGCTATGTGTGTGTGTGAGTGTGAATGGCACTTCCCTCTGTGTCGGCTTCAATTCCTAGGGAATCACTAGAGGCTGATAGTTTTCATTGAAGCAAAACACCATTCAAGGGAAAATTCCATTAGTGTGAGCAGTGTAGAAAACCGTTGCGGTAGCAACATAGTTCCTTTTAGTGTGAAAACTCTATTGAAGTGAAATGTCTGTGCCATCTGGGCATGCCTGTATAGGACACTGGGCATGACTGTATGGGACACTGGGCATGACTGTATGGGACACTGGGTATGACCGTATGGGACACTGGGCATGACCGTATGGGACACTGGGTATGACCGTATGAGATACTGGGCATGACGGTATGGGCCACTGGGCATGACCGTATTGGCCCACTAGACTGGGCTTCCTGACTAATGATGCATCATTTTCCAAATTCAGCTATACAGAATCCACAGTGTGCCACTAAGCTGAATTGGGAGAGTGTGTGTGTTATTGTTAATACTTCCTGCTTAATTAAATTCAGTCTCGTGTAACAGAAATCATGAGGTGCCAGATCAGTAACTCCCACCACCTCATGTGTCACAGCCTCCAGTTATCTAATGTAGCTAATGCTCGCACACACCTCACGCGTGCCTGCTCACACACCTGGTGTGGTGGGCCTCAACTGATGAAATAGTCAGAGTGATTGACGCTTCCTTCCATTCTGCTGAGGTCAGAGGTGCCGTGAACTCCAATCCTTCCAACTTTCTGAGAAAAAATGGGTGTTCATTGCAATCTCTTCCATGCAATTTGAAATATGATAATAGAATATTATATATTCATGCTGTTTGTATACCCTCCCACACACACACACACACACACACGTGCACACACGCACGCACACACACACACACACACACACACACACATACACACACACACACACACACACACACACACACACACACACACACACACACACACACACACACACACACACACACACACACACACACACACACACACACACACCACGCATGCACACACACACACGCACACACGCACACACACATGTACGCACACACACACACACACACACACACACACACACACACACACACACACACACACACACACACACACACACACATGCACACACACACACACACACACACACACACACACACACACACACACACACACACACACACACACACAAGCACACACACACACACACACACACACACACACACACACACACACACACACACACACACACACACACACACACACACACACACGCACACACACACACACACACAGTTTGGGTAAACATATCCTTTCCGTCCCATCCCATTTCACTCACACACTGACCACTACACACAGTTTACACACGGCAGGCTATATAGTACTCTGAGATCCACTCTACTTCTACTTAATCCTGCTTTAATCCCTCTTCCACATACACACACACACACACACACACACACACACACACACGTACAGCATTTCCCAGCAGAGGATCTCCAGTGTGGCGGTGAACAGGACAGGGGAGTGGCTGGCCTTCGGGTGCAGCTCCCTCGGACAGCTGCTTGTCTGGGAGTGGCAGTCAGAGACGTATGTTTTGAAGCAGCAGGGCCACTTCTACG
>CBDBZY010000051.1:450000-481697 GCA_965213685.1 bacterium | reverse complement strand
GAGGCCTCCCAGGAGGCAGCCAGCCAGGCAGAGGAGCTGCTGGAGGACTGAGCAGCTGGAGAAGAGAGGCTTGCAGGAGCAACTCAATGAGCTCGCAGTGAGTCATGCAGCCATACACACATACAGCCATACATGCATACATGCATATACGCATACATGCATACACGTATGTACATACATGTACAGTAAATTACTTGTATGTACTGTACCTCCGGAGATCCCTCTCTCTTTCACTGTCTCTCTCTCTCTCTCTCTCCCTCCAGGAACGAGAGAAAGAAACACTCAGGAGAAGGAGCAGCTGAACTTGCAAATTGCAGAGATGAGCATCCTAGCCAGAATCAAACAGGAGGAGGGCGCCCAGGGAGAGGGAGGAGGGTGAGGAGGGAGGGGAGGAGGGTGAGGAGGGTGAGGAGGGGGGGGGGGGGGGGGGGGGGGGAGAGTGAGGAGGAGGGGAGGAGGGTGAGGAGGGAGGGAGGAGGGGGAGGTGGGAGGGAGGAGGGTGCTCAGGGAGGGTGAGGAGGGAGAGGAGGAGGGTGCTCAGGGAGAGGAGGAGGGTGAGGAGGGAGAGGAGGAGGGTGCTCAGGGAGAGGAGGAGGGTGAGGAGGGTGAGGAGGGAGGGAGGAGGGGGAAGAGGGGGGAGAAGGGGGAGGAGGGGGAGGAGGGTGCCCAGGGAGAGGAGGAGGATGAGGAGGAAAGGAGGAGGGTGAGGAGGAAAGGAGGAGGGTGAGGAGGAAGGGAGGAGGGGGGGAGGAGGGGGAGGAGGGGGGGAGGAGAGTGAGGAGGGAGGGAGTAGGGTAAGGAGGGGTTGGCAGAGCAGCAAACAAAGTGGGAGGGGGGTGGGAGGAGGTGGAGAAGGAGAGAGGAGGGAGTGAGGAGGAGAGAAGATGAATCGGGAGGGAAGGGGAAAGCTACTGTTGAAAGAGAAAAGAGAGGGGGGTGTTTGCAGTGTGTGCTCAGCTTCTGCTGGCTCTCCTCCTGCAGGGTACCTCGAGAAGTACTGGGAGACGAAGAGGGAGCTGGAGACGCTTCGACAGCGGCTGTCTACCGAGCGAGACGACGAACTGGAGACCCTGAGGGCAGCCAAGAAGAAATTGGAAAAGAAGGTGTGGAGGGAGGGAAGGGAAGGAGGGAGGGAGGGAGAGAGGGAGGGAGGGAGGAAGGAAGGAAGGAAGGAAGGAAGGAAGGAAGTGAAGGAGGGAGGGAGGGAGGGAGGGAGGATTTGGTGTTTGTTTCAAGCTAGGTACTGTAGCTAGGGTGAATTTGGTCTTTCCTCCCTCCTTCCCCCTCCCTCTCTCTCCCCCCCTCTTCCCCCCCCCCCCCCCCCCCCCCCCCCCTCCTTCAGCTGGCTGACTCTGAGGCAGAGGTGGAGGAAGTGAATCGATCTCTTGCTCAGCTGAGGAAGAAGACCATGAAACAAGGGCAGGAGCTGAACGACCTCAAGTTGCACCTTGAGTCACAGCAGAGCCGCAACGCGGAGCTGGAGAAGAGGCAGCGAAAGTGAGAGGGGAGGGGGGAGGGGGAGAATGGGAGGAGGAGGAAGAGGAGGAAGAGGAGGAAGGAACGAAGCAAAAAATGTCTGTAAAAGGAGAGAGGGAAATCTGATGTCACGTGTGTGTATTATCTCTCCACTACCTCCCTCCCTCTCTCCCTCCCTCCCTACCTCTCTCTCCCTCCCTCCCTCCCTCTCTCCCTCCCTCCCTACCTCTCTCTCCCTCCCTCCCTCCCTCTCTCTCTCCCTCCCTCCCTCCCTCTCTCCCTCCCTCCCTCCGTCTTGCTCCTTCTAAAGATTTGATGCTGATCTGAGCTCTGCCCGAGAGGAAGCGTCCAGCGAGCGGCAGTCGAAGGAGAAGATGGCACGGGAGAAGGACACGCTGAACACGGAGTTCACCGAGCTGCAGGCCAAGCTGAAGGAGGCGGAGGAGGAGAACGCGAGGGTCAGACAGGACAAGGATGACATGCAAGCAGAGCTGCTGCTGCAGTCCAGCACCACCGCAGAGTCTGAGCTGACCTCCGTGAAGCGGATGAAGAGAGAGCTAGAGAGCAAGTTTGAGGCAGTGGAGGATGAGCTGGACGAGGCCAACCTCAAGTCAGTTTCACTTTCAGATTCAGCTGCCCTGTCTGTCTGTCTGTCTGTCTGTCTGTCTGTCTGTCTGCTCATGTGTCTGTTCCTCATCGCCACCAATGGAGCTGGGAGAATTGCAGTATACAGTAGCTACTTTCCACTGTAACCTCCAACCTCCTCCCTCCTTCCCCCTCCCCCTCCCTCCTCCCTCCTTCTCCCTCTCCGCAGAGTGGACAACCTACAGCAGACCAAGGCTCGACTGGAGGTGGCCAACCAGTCGCTGAAGGCCCAGCACCAGAAGGAGCTCGAGGCGAGGGACGAGGAGGTGGAGCAGATCAGGACCACCACAAACAAGAAGGTGTGGCAGTATGGGGAGGGAGAGGGAGGGAGAGGGGGAGGGAGAGGGAGGAGGAGCGAGAGAGAGAGGGAGAGGGGGAGAGGGAGGGAGGGAGAGGGAGAGGGAGAGGGAGAGGGAGAGGGAGAGGGGGAGGGAGAGGGAGAAGGAGAGGGAGAGGGGGAGGAGAAGGGAGAGGAGTAGGGAGAGGGAAGTTCGGAGCTAGAGGAGAGAGCTATATACATGTAGCTACTAGTAGTTGTCAGAGTCTGTGCAATGTTTACCTCAGCCCTCTCTTTGCCCCTCCCTCAGCTGAAGGCACTGGGAGATCAGATCGAGGACCTTCACGAGGAGAAGCAGCAAGCTGTTAAGGTGTGCTTCTATTAGAACAAAGTTACAGTCATGCACACGTGTAGCTCACTGTTGACTTGCTGGTCCACCATCACACAAACCTACCTGCTCTCCCCTACCATACTCTGCCTTCCCTTCCTCCCTTCCCCCTCCTCTAGGCTCGCCGTGACATGGAACGGGAGCTGGCCCAGTATCAGAACAGGATCGGTGACCCAGAGGTGGAGAAGAAGCTCAGAAAGCAGATCCACAAGTTCAAGGCACTGCTCCAGAACGCTAACGAAGAGCTGGAGAGACTGCGAGACTCCAGCAAGACCTCGGCACTGGTTCGGAGCCTGCGTAACCAGTTGGACGAGCTTCAGGCCAACGATCAGGCGACAGTGAAATCTCTGAAGCGAGTTCAGGAGGAACTGGATGAGAGCATTGTGCAGAACGAGGAGCTGACTCGTACCAAGATGGAGGTCAGTGTGCATTGGAGATAGCCAGCAGTGAGCTCTCATGTCTGTCTCTCTCTCTCTCATGTCTGTCTGTCTGTCTCTCTCTCTCTCTCTCTCTCTCTCTCTCTCTCTCTCTCAGCTGGAAACAAGGGTGTCTGATCTGAGTCGGGAGAAGTCAGATTTGGAGTCACGAGTGGAGGAGGACCAGGACGAGATTGAGGAGCTGACGGGTAAGCAGAGGGCCCTCATCTCCCAGAACACACAGCTGCAGACCCAGCTGTCAGAGGCCAACGTCAGGGCCGCTGAACTAGAGGACTCTAACCAGAACTTGGAGGCCAAGGTGAGGAGGAAGGGGGAGGAGGGAGGAGGGAGGAGGGAGAGTTGTGAGAAGGTGGGAAGGGTGGGAGGTGGGGGATATTTGTGAGGAGGGCAGGGAGGAGTGGGGGATATTTGTGAGGGGGGCAGGGAGGGGTGGGAAGGGATTGGAGGGGGGGAGGGAGGTGAGGAGTTGTGGGGAGGGTTTAGAGGAGAGTGGGGAGGTGAGGGAGAGATGGGAGGGTGTGATGGCCACCGTGTGCCACCTGCAGGTTGCTGAGCTGAATGTCAAGTTGTCGGACACAGAGACTGGGATCAACAGACAACAGTACGAGGCCTCGGAAGTGAAGGTCAGCTGGGAACTGTGCCCTCTCTCTCTCTCCCCCCCTCATTCCTTTTACTCTCCTTCTTCATCCTACCCCTCCCCCCTCTCCCTTCCTTCTTTCTGTTGTATTCCCTCTACGTACGTATCTTCATGTAACAACAGTATTGTAAGTAGAATGGTGTCACAATGCTTTCTTCTCCCTCCCTCTCCCCCCCCTCCCTCTCCTCCCCTCCCTCTCCTCCCTCTCCCCCCCTCCCTCTCCCCCCCTCCCTCTCCTCCCTCTCCCCCCCTCCCTAACCCCTCCCAGGTCAGAGAGCTGGAGCAGAAGCTGGATCTCGAGCGCTCTGCCGTGCGTCGCCTTGAGAACCAAGTGCAGCGGCTGCGAGGCCAGCTGGAAAGGCTTCACAAGCAGGAGGGAGACGAGTCGTCTCAGAAGAGCAGTGAGGCACTGCGGAGGATGCAGAAACAGCTGAGGGAGGTCAGAGTGGACCTGCAGGAGGCAGAGCGGAAGGAGCAGGAGATGTCCCGAAAGAAGAGAGCACTGGTAAGTGAGGGGGAGGGAGGGAGGAGAAGGGAGGAGGAAGAGGAGGGAGGAGGGAGGAGGAGGAGGGAGGAGGAGGGAGGAGGAGGGAGGAGGAGGGAGGCGGAGGAATGGGTTATGGGTAGAGGGCAGGAGGTGAGCTACGGTCCCCTCCCTCACTGTGTCCCTACCACTAATCCCTTAGGAGAGCCAGGTACAAGAGCTCGAGGTGAGGCTACAGAACTCGGAGGCCGACCTCAAGGCTGCCGGGAGGAGAATCGACACGCTACAAGATGCCCTGAAGGCACAGGAGGAGGAGTTCGCCAGCGGGGAAGAAGGGGACCTCACCGGCCGAAGCATGACGGAGTCCATGGACGACCTCAGCTCGAGCGGAGGAAGCTACCAGCCCGGGGAGTACAACATCACAGGCAGCACCGAGGACCTGTCTGAAGAGGATGATCCAGACTATCTCTCGTCGCAACTCGGAGGCGGGCGATCGGCCACGCCTCGCGTTGAGGATTACTCGAGCCCCACCTATCGCTCACACCGACGAAACCTCCTGGAGGACGAGGATGATGTGCTGGGCACCAGGGCCAGGGGGAGGGGCAGGCTGGATGAGGAGGAGGCGGAGAGCAAGCCAAAGAAGAGATCGTATCTGAGTAAGTACGGGCAGGAGGATGATGACCTTGTGACCAGCCGCAGCAGGAGGGGGAGGGGGGGGGAGCTAGGGAGCGATGATGAGCTGGTACCTAGGAGCTCCCGCAGGTATGAGCGAACCCAATTAAGTGATGATGAGGGGGATATCCCCAGCAGCGAGCGACACAACCGGGTGAAACTCAGCGATGATGAAGATGACGAATACACCAGCTGGAAGCAGAGGAGAGCTCGGGATATTGAGACCAGACGAAAGGAGAAGACTCCGGAGGTGGAAGAGGACTTCACAAGCTCTCGACGACGGAGATACCAGTTCATGGAGGATGAGGAGGAGAGACCGTCGAAGAGAACCTCCACGCCTGCTGACAACGAGGAACCATTGGGCAGAACCAGCCGCAGGAGGAAGGAAGTAGAGGAGGAGGAAGAGAAGTCAGGTGCAGGAAGATACAATGGCGGAGATGTGTCTGAAAAGAGACTCTCTAATGGGACAACTAGTCCGAAAGTTTCTATCAGCTCTGCCCGAGGGAAGGAGGAGGAGGAGGAAGAGAAGGAGAAGGAGAGCAAGCCCAAAGGCCGAAAAGAGTCCATAAAGGAGCTGGTGTCGGAAGAGCAGGAGCAGCTGTATTCAGTGGCTCAGAAGAGAAGACGGAGGAGGAGGACAGGCGATGCCAAGAGCAGCCGGCAGACTGCTCAGGCGAACGGCTCAACATTGTAGCGCAGTCCATGTCCCCAGCACCCTCTGGCTGCTGGTGAGGGCGTGGCTTGTTTCTCGTTGTGATGTCCACAATTTTTTAATGATTACAGATCTAACCCACTAGTGATTGCTACTGTACCACATGCATTATATTGCACTTCATGTCACCGTCACCCAGGAGTTAATAAGTGTGCTGTTATAATACAATTATACTAATGCACTGTTAATGTATGCAGTATTGTATCTCATTAATTACCAAAAGTTTCACTCATGATGGTACACATTGCATTAATTAAATTGCAGTTCTGTGATAAAACTTCAGTTGTATATTACACAGTTATATAACAAACAATTATAATAACAAATAATATAATAATACACAATGCCAACTGTACTAGCTAACTCTAACCACGGGGAAGTGCTTGTGATGAGAGTAGTCCAATACTGGCATTGTTTTAGTGTCTTTCTTGTGTCCTTTTGCCGCCAAGTTCATGATGATGATGTTCATCTTCACAGCCCTGATCAACCCTAGCAGCTCCTCGCTCGGGTGAGCTAAGCTCTCTAGAGCTGTCTTGGCCGTTGAGAAGTGTCGCGAGGCGGCCTCGTAAAGATTGATGTTCATTCCCGTGTAGTTTTGGATGCCAGCTAGCTTGTTGTAGTCCTGGAAAGTTAGTAGTTGGGGAGTGGGAATGGAGGCAAACGTGGCGAAGCGGTGATGAAAGCATAGCTCTTCGCTACCATACTCAAACGAGGGGCGAGGAATCCTGTCATCCAAAATCAAGGCCTCGAATATCCGCATGAAACCCACGCACACCAGACGCTTGATATGGACAGTGGCCATCTCTCTCTCTCGCCTCTCTGCCACCTCTCTCTTGACCTTCTTCCCTTTCTTTTTCCCCTTGGGCACAGGCAGAGAGGAGTCAGCTGTCAACCGATTGGCCGATTTCCATGCCGTCTGCAGCCACCCGTAGAGGTATTCCAAGTACCAGTAGATGTAGTGATACTCGAATGGGCTGTAGAGACCAAACTCGAGCCCCAGCAAAACATAGTCGATCATCACATTGAGGGAGTGGTAGAGGACCCAGCTGCTGTAGCAGGCAAGGTGTTGACGAACAGGGTCCGTCTTCATCGCCAGCTCATTGTGGAGGTGATCGATCCTCTCCGTCTCGTGCTGCAGGTCTGCCAAAAAGTCAAGGACCCTTTCTACCTTCTCCTGCTGGCGAGCTCTGTGGTGGCAGTACATTCTAAGAAGCTCATACATGGGATGAATGGTCCGCCCGAAGAAACGCTCCGTCAGCTCTCTGCCCTGACTGGATGAGAAGAGGGGGGAACGGGGGTTGAGGGAGGGAGGGTTACAAAACTCACGTGCGTCTCTCTTCAGCATCTCTTCCATTGATGGACTCCCGAAGAGCTTGCAGCGATCAGATTGCATACACACGAGGACGATAATTGAGCGGACGAAGACATTAGGTGTGGGTACTTGCATACAGAAATCTCTCGACATAACATGGAGCGCTCTGTACGAGTCCAACTTTCCAAAGCCTAAGATGGTCTCCAACTGAGTCAGAATGGACTGGAGACTGGCCAGTGCCTCCAGCCGAGGCATGATTTCACACGGTTTGTAGCTGGGGGGAAGGAGGTTGTGGTTGATGAGGGGGTGGAAGCCAAGTTTGAGGGGGTCTGCAGGGTCTAATGTTTCCCCCAGGGGGCAGGAAGAAATGATGTCTGGCAGGAGGGCAATGCAGAGAGAGAGGTTCTCCAGCACTATGTGAATACCATCGGCTGCACACTCTTTCAAGGCAGTCGTGAGCCCAAAAAGATTCCTAACGAATCGGATCCGAACCAACATGGCCTTCAGCAGCTCCGTCTCGTCCGACACCACCTTCTTTCTTTTGTCTCTCTGTCTGTCCGCATGGGCCGATTGTCGTGCCAGCGCATTCGCTCTCTCTTCAGACTCCTTCAGAGCAGCGAAGACAGTTGCATCGTCAACACTGTTGAGCATATTGAAACCGAAACACACTCCCTGCTGGTCGTCCTCCACATACACTCCCCCACGACAGATACACTCCCTCATGTACTCTGCGACCTTCACCATGGCCAGAGAGAAGCCGCGCACATGCACGTCCTCGGCCCGCCCGGTGTCGAGGAGGAAGAGGCAGGTGAAGATGGTCTGGGCCATGGTGTGCCCATCCAGCCAGGTTGCAACACACGCAAACACTTCATCAAAGATCCCAACGATCTTGGAGGGGGAGTGGCCATCCAACTGGAGGAAGCCCTTCTCCACTGCCTCGCTCACGGTCTTCGGGTAGCCTCTGAAGCTGGTCCAGTGCATTGAGGCATCCATTTTCGGGTCCAGCAGCTCCACGGCTGACATGGCTTCCAGGAGACTGAAGTTCCACTCCTGGATGAGCTCCCCGGGCGCCAACTGCCCTGCAGCCTGCGTGAATGTCTCCGTCACATCCACCCACTCCACTCGGGAGACGCATCTTCCTTTCCCTGCCTCCTTCACGGCCTCCTCTCCTGCCCTGTCCATGGTTTTGATCTCAACACTGCCCTCCGCATCCGAGATGGAATCCTGATCATCAGGTTCTGTATCAGGCTTGACAGGTTTGACCAGGTGCTGGGAGTCCTCACCACTCTTGTCAAGCTTGGTTTGCACCGCATGACTCTCACTCTCGACATAACCATCCTCGTCCTTCTCCGTCCTCCCCTCCTCTACCTTCTCCGCCTCTCCTCCCCCCTCTTGCCTCGGGCTTTCCCCAGACACGGCAAGGTCACTCAGTCCAGCTGAGAGTAAGGCTTCTTCCAGAACTTTCTGTATCTCCTGCCTCCTCTCTCCCGCATTCTGACCCGAGGAGGTATCCAGGACGGTCGTTGCTGCATCGCCCTCCTCCGCCACGCTCCCACCATCTTCCGCCATTGTACATGTAATGCGACGCCACACGTGTAGAGGGCACTAATTGGAGGGAGCTCACCAAAGTGTGCACAGTCAGTTGCAGAGCGTATTACTACTCCTCGCGCAAGGGCAAGGAGTGGCAGGATGAACCCCAGCGGCCAGATAGGCCAAGAGGCCATCGCTAGCATGGAGATAGAGATGATGACCGACTTGTATAACAGGTCGGCTATATGTGTCTAACTACACACGTACACTACGAACGCCTCGTATACATATCGTTGCCTAGCCACACGCGTAGGCTGTCACCTACAAGATGAGGGGCTGCCGTAGACAACACAATGCCTAGGCCATAGGAGAGTGCTCCCCTGCTAGCTAAAAAAAGTCGAAATAATTGTACTTGGCTGCTGCACTGATTGGATGGAGTTTTGTCACGTGTGCCAACTGATTATATCTCTGCAGAATGTCCAGAGCCTGTCACAAGAAGTGTATTCCTCCGAAGTACCACGAGGGGGACCTCAGCAAGGGGGAGGCCATATGCGTGGACCGCTGCGTGGCCAAGTTCATGGAGGTCCATGACCGCATTGGGAAGAAGCTGACCACCATGTATACCCAGGACCAGGCAGCCATGAAACAGCTGCAAGGGCAGAGATAGCCCTCACCCTCCACTGCTCACTAGGCGTGTGTATATTTATTGTCAGGGATGTCATGACATGGACTAAGCCTTTCATGAGGTTGGTTGCCACTGGTATCAGATGAGTGTGCTGTACCGTCACATGCAGTCACACCATAGCAACGACTGTACACTGCTCCAATCATATTCCTCTTACTGCATAATGATTTTCACTTTCAGTATAAGGGTGTGGGTGTGTGTGTTGTGTGTGTGTGTGTGTGCGTGTGTGCATGTACATGTCACAGACTCTACAGCTGCTACCTCTCTCTGTCGGGTACCCAGCGAGTTACTAACACTTCATGTATGGATAGCTCCTCCACACACTCTGAGGAAGCCAGCTGTTCATCAGACCAGCTGGCTGGCCTGAGCACAGAACACACTATCAGCTCCTTCCCAGCTGCCTCGCACACCCTGCAGTGCGCCACCACATTGCACCACCTCAGTTTCCATGGTGCACAGTCCCTGACGGCAGCTCCCTGGCCCTCTCCAGTGGTTGTCATTGGAGACCCACTTACTGCAGCAGTGCTGCAAACAGGGGGAGACCCCATGGCCCCTGGGCTCAGTTCTCGAGAGCTGTGAGGTGCTTCTTCAGTGGCCACTGGCTCAGTGTCTTCCTCACCCATCGCTCCCACTGCCCCAGAGCCCCTGGTACCCATTGCCAGGGGTGACAGAGTATGTCCAGCTCTCTCTGTAGCTGCCTCCTCCCTGACCAGAATAGCATAAGTGGAGTGGTAAAACTCTGGCCCCTCCTTATAGAGAAGGAAATCAGCGCCATACTTCAGACCAGACTTTGGTACCCATCCTTTCCTTCTGTAGTGACGGTACGCAGTGTAAGTAGATGGGAATCTTTTACTATGTGAGCAGAACTGGCTCCAGAGTTCTGCAGCACTGCATCTCCTGCCGCTGGCTGGGGAGTGGACGTTGAGCCAGCTGGCCTCAGCCACCAGATAGAATGCCTCTTCACTGGTCAGTGAGAGCGGTTCTTCCACTGGGTAGGGGTCGAGGTCCGTGGCAGCTGACCCTGGATCTGGAGAGCTGTCATAGCTGGTCAAACCTGAAGGCTGCCTCTCTGCTGGGCTCTGGGTGAGGGCTGGGCCACCATCTTCCTCTGCTGTGGAAGGATAGCTAGCCCTTCTCTCCCTACCACTCTGACCAACTGAAGAGGACAACCTCTCCCTCTCCTCTCTCCACTGTGCGTGGAGCTGTAACCGCCGTCTGTGCATCTCCTCACTCCCTTCCACTGCCGTGCCGCTCCCTGCTAGTCTCACACGCTTTCTCTCTGGCCCAGCGCAACCAGAAGAGAAACTGCCTCCACTCTGGCGGTGTGTCTGCTGCACATGACTCGGTATGCTCCTGGAGAACATCCCTTTGCCATAGAACCCTCTGGTTAGCAGGGTGGTGACGTCAGCATGGTTCTGAACCAGCACCGACCCGCCGAGCAGAACTCCGGTGCACTTACAAGAATTCCGCCCTTTCTTATCCGTCTCCGAGTCTTGGAGAGATTGCACGTTTCTTGGTCGCTTTCTCTTCAATTTCGGCAGTGGAAACTCCATCTTGCAAAGGACGAATGGGTGGAGCTGAATAGGCGGAGCTACACTAATGCGCCGCGCCGCGCGCGCCGCGAGCCGCACGTGAGAGAGTTAAGAAATAACCCTTTATGCACTAACTTCTGAAAGGAGGCAACTTTGCAGGACTTTGAATCGCGCCATCATGACGTCCACCAGCTCGCTGAGTGCTTTTCCCTGTGGGGAGCCAGAGAAGGAGCAGCTAGTGCGGTGCGTTCTATCTCTGTGGGAGCAAGGGATGCACGGAAGCACTCGACTCTTAGTGAGCCGCATCCCCGGCCAACGTCCATTCCACCTTCACTCCGCCTCCCTTCCTCCAACTCTAGGGAGACCTGCTTCTTGCCAACCAGCAGTCGCTAGGACTTGCAGCTCACCATGACTGGCACCTAGCCGTACTGCTGGCATATGCAGATGGACTGTTTGAGGACCTGCAGTATTGCCGTGCTGTGGTTAGTGGAGGAGGAGGAGGACTGAAATGCAAAGGAGGAGGTAGCATTGATTGAAACTCTCTTCTCCTCAGCACTACTACAAGGAGGCAGTGAAGACGCTGGCCCAAGCTGTGCATGTGGGGGGAAAGGAAGGCGGAAAGGTCCGTAGCATGCACATTGCTAAAGTGATTTGAACCTTGTACTCTGACCCCATGACCCCACAATAGTTGCCAACTGAGCTGGACATCAAGTGGAAGATGTATCGTTGCCATGTGATGCTACGGCAGCACCAAGAGGCCCTGGACACAGTGAGTGGGGCCATTGCCACACTGCCCACACACTCCTTCGCGCACTCCCATATCTTGTTTGCTTGAATTCCCTTACCCACCCATCACTGTTCCCTGACTCCCTCCTCTCTTCCCACCCTCCCTCCCTCCCTCCCTCCCTCCCTCTCTCTCTCTCTCTCCCTCTTCCTCCCTCCCACTCCTCCCTCCTTCCCTTCCCTCTCTCCCTCTCTCTGCGTAGCTCTCTACCATCCCACTCAGGCAGAGGAATGTGCAGGTGGCAATAGCTCTGGCCAACCTCTACAAGAACTTCAAGAATGATAGGTTAGTGGACACAAGAGTCAATCTAGTGTTGCTCTCCACTCTCCCTCCCTCCCTCCCTCCCTCCCCCCCCCCCCTCCCTCCCTCCCTCCCTCTCTACCTCCCTCCTTCCTTCTTTCTTTCTCCTTCTTCCTCCCACCTACTCTCCCTCCCTTCCTTTCTTTCTGCAGTCGTTGTGCCCTGATCTGTTACAGACAGGCACTCAGGTATGTACGTGCACACACACACACACACACACACACACACACACACACACACACACACACACACACACACACACAGGGGAGAGAGGAGGGGAGGGAGTGAGGGGTGAGGGGTGAGTGAGAGTGGTGTGTGTCCAACAGTCAGACTGGTCTGATAGGGTGGCACTCTCATCCCAACTCAGCCTTCTTCTGTTCCATCTCCAGTTGCTTTCTTGTCTCTCCCTACCAAGTGGGGAGGAAGACGAGTAGCACACACACACACACACACACACACACACACACACACACACACACACAGTGTGCTCTTCCCCTTTGCTCTGTAGTATGTGTCCATTTGCAGTTGAGGCAATTGTGGGTCTTCTCTCTCTGGGAATGACACTTCCTGAAGTCCTCACCCTCACCTCCACCAAATCCACCCCTCACTCCTCACCCATCACTAACACACCGTGGTAAGTTTGAAACCCGATAATTAGCTCATCAGTCAGTGGTGAGGTTTCTATTTGATTAAGTGGATCGCCTGAAACTTGTGATCACTGTGTGACGCATGTCTACTGACTCAACATATTGTAATAAGACAGTATGCCACTAATTAAAGGGTTTCCCAGTAATATGGGATGGTATGTGCTAGTTGTAACCCTACCTCCTTGAGGTGCGCTGTCCCAATGATTGGCCACGCTGCGCATGGCAACTGCCTTCTTGAATCCTGCATGGTAACACCTTACTAGGTCAGCTCTTGAACCTCTCCACTCTTGGGACAAGGAAGAAGGTTCTTATTAGTGGTGTCTGTTTCAGGGTTCAAAATGTACGCAAAATAATGTGCTCTATGGGGACAGCCCATGCCTGTGGATGCTACATGTAATGTAAGGCTAACTGTGTTCGCCTATAAAGTTCAAAGGTCAGGTTTGGTGCTGCAATATCAACAGAACTGATGTAGGTTTCAATTGATGGCCCTTATGTTCCATCTGTATCTAGTTAGTGTCCTCATCATCTGTATCTAGTTAGTGTCCTCATCATCTGTATCTAGTTAGTGTCCTCATCTTCTGTATCTAGTTAGTGTCCCTATCTTCTGGTGCAATGTCTCCCAAACTGTATTCTCACCAATGACCTAGCTGTGTGTGTGTGGTTCTTGCATGCCTCGTGTTCTACAGTAATATATATCTCTTCGTTACATGAAGCATCAAGCCACCTGTAAACATGATACCCTTCAGATCAAGGAGTGTCTTAATGAACACACTCCTTGATCTGAAGGATATCATGTTTACAGATATTATTGCTCAAACTCTCTCCAGAGAGAGAGAAACCTGTCAGTTACTGAGTCGTAAGTAACTAGGATGGAAACTGAAAATGGTTGCATTACTGCTGGAGTGGCCGACAAGTGGCCATTGTTACTGCATGATGTGTGCATATTCTTGAGTCTGTAGCAGTGTGCAGCTCCTCCACCACTGCTACTGGTTCTCTTTCCTCCCTCCCTCCCTCCCTCCCTCCCTCCTCCTTCCCTTCTTCCCTACCTACCTAAGGCTGATAAAATGGTTAGAGACTCAGGAAGCTATCACAAAACATGAGTTCGATGGTAAGCCACTATCATACTCTTAACTAACACATTATTTAATTATTTCCTTGTGTCTCACTGTTGCTTGAAGTACACCACCACATGTAGATCTATGCTAATTGTACTTCTCTGTGTGTGTTGTAATAATAATGATAATATTGTAGTGTTATTGAGACTCTCTCTCTCTCTCTCTCTCTCTCTCTCTCTCAGCTGCCCTAACTGGATTCGAAAATCTCACAAAGCTGGTCAGTACCACAACAGCCCCACGCACACAAACACACACACACACACACACACACACACACACACACACACACACACACACACACACACACACGCGCACACACACACACACTGTACCTTCAGAACTTGTCCATGTGCTAAACAATGTGGGGAACCCCCCCTCCAATTCCTTACCCCACTGATTAGCAAGCAAGCCCTGTAGGTGAAAATTGGGCTAACAATGTTAGCACCGCTGTCACAGTGATGCTATATATAGTGAGTGGTGTGATCTGGAGAGACTCTATAGCTTCTTAATTCCCACGGCAACAGATTTCTTGCAATGATCACACATAGTGCACACACACACACACTCACGCACACATGCACGCACGCACACGTGCACGTGCACGTGCACACACACACACACGCACACACACACACACACACACACACACACACACACACACACACACACACACACACACACACACACACACACACACACACACACGAACCTTCTCTCCACCTCTTTCTCCTCTCTTCCTTCTGGGGTGAGGGTGTGGGCAGGATGAAGGGGAAGCTGTAATCATCATTGTAACACCATCCCTCTCAACATGTCACAAATCCACACCTCTGATGATGCAAATGATACCTCTCACATGACCACATCATCATGACATCCCCTTTGACCAATCACACTGTTCAACCCTATTAGGAGAGAGTGGAAGGGCAGGGGGTAGTGATGCCAGTGGAGAATGGGCACGTGAATGTGGGCACCCTTACTGCTCAGTTCTCCTACCACTTAGTACCTACTGTCATGCACAGAAGGTTTCATGATTGACATTTAGAGGCAGCTCTTCCTGTCGTCATGGTGATGATAGAGAGAGCCAGCTGCATGGGCTCTGCCTCATACCAGACACTGCCCTGGGGAGGTGCTGGAATGGGGAGCTGGGGGAATGGAACGGTGGAGATGAGGTGGTAGGGCAAACAGCTTGCAGCTACGGGGATAGCTGAACCTGACAAGTGTGTCTGGGAGTTCAGCTGGAAGTCTCTCACATTGTCCTGTGGAATGTGTGTGTGTGTGTGTGTGCATGTGTGTGCACGCGCGTGCATGCATGTGTGCGTGCATGCGTGTGTGTGTGTGTGTGTGTGTGTGTGTGTGTGTGTGTGTGTGTGTGTGTGTGTGTGTGTGTGTGTGTGTGTGTGTGTGTGCACTGCAGATCATGAATTATTCATAATCACACACTCCCGCCTTATCACAACTGTTCTCTAGTGCCAATTTCACCTCCACTATAAAGAATGGGTGTCCAACCCTTACCCCTCCCCTTCCCTTTCCCTCTCTCAGGAAAGTAGCAGGCTAGGGAGCAGTCCCTCCCCCACTTGCTTTCACTGTGCCTGTACGTGACTGTGTGGTCACAGCTACTGAGAATGTTTTCACTTCATGGGATTAGTTCTTGAGTGAAGATGAAGCGGTTTTAGGGAGGGCTGACATCTCCCAACTGGTGAGATGACTGCGTGCCTCAGCTAGTGAGCTTTCATTTCTGGGGCCTGAAAGTTCTCCATTTAGTGTTCACCCTCAATCCTGTTGGATCTCCACTCTGCCATTTCAGCCTCCATGTTTGACTTAGCTCTCTCTCTCTCTCTCTCTCTCTCTCTCTCTCTCTCTCTCTCTCTCACACACACACACACACACACACACACACACACACACACACACACACACATTCACTTCTCTTCGTTCCTTCCCAGGGTATTTCCCTTAGCCCGGATGCCAACTGCCAGCTGGCTTGGTGTCTGGTGAAGTCAGAAAAGAAAGCAGCTGCAATAGAACTCTTTTCAAAAGTAAGCACATACTCGCATACTGCCATACCTACACATCACCATGTATTAATACTGCCATACCTACACATCACCATGTATTAATACTGCCATATCCTCATATCACCATGCGTGGATACTGCTGTACTCACATGCCACCATGCATAGGTACTGCCATACCCTCATACCATGCACAGATGCTGCTACGTTGACACTTGTGTCAGAGTGACACACCTCTGGTGTGTGTGAACTATGTGTGAATATTCTGGTGCACTTTGAACCATTAGCACGTCCTCCAGCCTGCATTTGGTGGTTTGACATCCTCTCCTTGGTGTCTGTCACCTCTGTGTGTGTGTGTGTGTGTGTGTGTGTGTGTGTGTGTGTGTGCAGGCCCAGACACAGGATGTTTGTGTGCTTTCCCACATGGACACTTTTGCTCGGATTCTGACCAACTCAAAAAGACTAGAAAAGTGAGCCACAAACTCGTGTGTTCTTCCCTCCCTCCTTTCTCTTCCTTTTTTCCCACCTTCCCCCTCTCTTCTGTTGCTGTCTCCTTCTCCTCACTCCTAACCTCCTCTTTCCCTTCCTTTCTCATTCCTCCCTCCCTCCCTCACCTCAACCCCATATTCTCTCCTCCTTCCCCCCCCCCCCCCCCCTCCCAGACTCTCCTCTACTCTGATGGCCGCCAGCACCGTCCACCCTGAGCCCTGGATTGCCAAGGCATGGCAACAGACCCGGAACACGTCCCTGCCTGCACTGGAACGGGCTCAGGCCAGCGTACTGCTGCAGAATGTGAGCCAGCCTATGAGACTACAATCAGCTGTTTTGGTGATTGTTTGCTGTTTACGCCATGCAGGCTTATACCTATCATCTGAAGAATGCAGAGGCCTACTTCTGCCACGGTAATTGATTTTGCATCTTCATGCCTTCAGTAATTATTTTTGTTTACGCATTCCTACATATCCCTACCGCTATTTTAAGGCTGTGTACTAACACTGCCACCTTCTCCCCCTCTTTCTCTCCTCCCTCTCCCCTTCTTTCTCTCCTCCCTCTCCCCCCTCCCCTCCCATTCTCCCACCTCACCTCACTCTCAGCATCTCTCCTCTGGGCCAAAAGGGACGAGCATTCCGCTGTGCAGAAGTATCAGGAAGCTGTGCATGTGGACCCATCCTTCTTTGATGCTTACGAAGGTCTATGTTCATCACATTCCATTATGCTTCTCTTCAAAATGCCATACTTTTCCTCCTCTCTCTCCTCTGCTTCCTTTTCCCTCCCTCTCTCCCTTCTCTCCCTCCCACCCTCCCTCTCTCTTCTTCTGCTGTCTCCTTCTCCTCACTCATAACCTCCTCTTCCCTCTCATTTCTCATTCCTCCCTCCCTCCCTCCCTCCCTCCCTCCCTCTCAGCTCTAGTGAGGTGCTACCTGGCAATGAGAAGAGACAGGGAAGCCATAAACCTTGCCAGAGCTGCTGCTCGCCACATCAAGAAACCCGCCCTTCAGTATTATGTATGTGACTCATCTGATCCCATATGTGTATATCTCTGTCCATCCATTGTCCATCCACCCCTGTCGTCCCCATGTTTACATCTCAGGCAAGAATGTGCAGTCATACGATGCACAGTTAATATTGAAATTCTAGCTGTCTTCCCTCCATACACGTACATACACACGTATGTAGTATGCAAGGAATACGTACACACACCATGTTATGAATTTAGCTCTCTCTTTCTGCAGCTTCAAGGAATTGCTTTGTCTCAAAAACCTGCTACAACAGACAAGGTTAGCAAGGCTGCAGACTAATTACTGATTTCATTAAAGTTCTCCTCCTTCTCACAGTGTAGAATGCTTCTAGAAAAAGCCGTGAAGACCGACGCGACATTCCAGCAGGCCATTCTTCAGCTCGGGAGCCTCTACTTGCAAGAGGGAGCACTTACGAATACTGTGGACCTGTGAGAGACCTAATCCTTGCCCATACACTCAGCTAGAGCTGTGCGCTGTTGAGCACAGCAGTGGCAGTCGTGTGGACTGTTCACAGTTCACTGTTTGCTTGTTCCTCCCACAGACTGCTGAAGCACGTTGACACCTGCAATACTCCACTGCTGCATACTGAGCTGGGGAGCTGTCTGACTCGCCTGAAGCGCTACCAGGAGGCCATGGAGCACTACAGCCTTGCCCTAATGTAGGCCACATCTTCCCATGCATGTGGCACACACACACACACACACACACACACACACACACACACACACACACACACACACACACACACACACACACACACACACACACACACACAAACACACAAACACACACGCACACACGCACACACGCACACACACACACACACACACACACACACACACACACACACACACACACACACACACACACACACATGCACACACACTTTGCTTCCTCACCCCCTTTAGTCAAGACCCCACATATGAGAAGGCCCTACAAGGGATGGAGTTGCTGCACCAGAGACTCCACTCTGCCTCTGAACAGGATCTGAGGGTGGAAGGAGAGCCTGACCTTGAGGAAGACACGGAGGACATTATTGGAGTTCAACCACTGGAGCTGGACAACCCACTGGAGGTACGTGGACAGCTGTGCCCTACTGGGGCATATACAGACCTCCCCCCTGGAACCAGAGCTCTGGAACCAGAACCCTGGAACCAGAGCTCTGGAACTGGACTCCTGGAACCAGAGCTCTGGAACCCAAACCCAGGAACCAGACTCCCAAGACAAATCCTACATCCATACACTTTCCCCAGCCCTAGCCTTGTGCATGCATATACTAGCTCTTATTATTGAGCTGGGTAGGCCCTTGGCAAAGCCCAGTGCACAACTCAACACACTGACCTATCATTACTGCTGCATTTTGTGTTGCCCAAAAGGCCTTGCTAGCTGGCAGGAAGGTGCGATATGTCAATTGGGGTGTGTCCCTTATGTGGGAGAGAATTACATGATTGACTGTCCTAATTGTTGTTTTGAGTGCTAGCTGTTGGAGGAAGGAGGAGGGGGGCTAGGAAGCCCACTGACAGATATTCTACCTGATGATGTTTTTGGTTTTGCCGTGCTTCTGCAGATGGACAGCGATGATGACAGTATTCCTGTGATGGACCTACCCAATCAAGAATATCAGGTAAAGCATGTTTACCAACATTTCTATTATAGAAATTTACACACTTTCTCTATCCCCTTCCTCCTCTCCTCCCCTCCTCCCTTCCTCTCTCTCTCTCCCTCCCTCTCTTCCTCCCCCTCTCTCCCCTCCTCTCTCTCCTGGCTCTCTCCCCTTCTCTTCTCTCTTTTCTCTCTCTCCCTCTCCCTCCTGTCTGCAGTGGTAGCTTGAACACGAAGCAAACACTAGGTCTCCTATTATCGTTCTGTCAATTACTACTGCAATTTCATTAACGCATTATATCATTATTATTGTTATCCATGCAGAACGTTTTTCATCCGTCTATAAAATGTGCACAAAGGTCAGAGCTTGAACGCTGGAGAAACAGCCTAACGCTGAATTGTGTTCGCGTGTGCACAGACGTTACGCATGATATTTTCATAGTGCAAATTTGTTACATTCCTATGGTCGCGTACCGCAGCCATCTCGTGGCGTGGGAACTCTGTGAATATGCATTATAGCCACTATTTAACTGCTTCTCCGCCTCTAATTATTCCAGAAGGCGTTGAAATGCTAAACTCAACTTTGAAGCCAGTCAGCATAGATTAACGTCCTATAGTCCAGTCTCAATTGCCAGCGGTCATAACAGGCTCAGACTAGAGTGATAGTGCACCAGCTGCGTCCAATGGAGGTCGCTCATTCAGTCCCGACGGAGATGCAGGTAGAAGAGTCCATGGTGCACTTCCCTTCGCCTCTCTCGATGGAATCTCCGTCAGCATTCAGTCCGGCCAGCTTCAGCGATTGCACGACAATGTCCATAGACCAGATTGTCAATCCGTCATCGACTCTGCACGTCACCAGCGAGAGCTTCACAGCTGCGGAAAAGGCCGCCTTTCACTCTGGAGACGGGTACGAGAGCCAGCTGTACACAGTGATGTCGCAGCCGCCGCCCTCCGCCTACCCGTCTTTCGACCTGGACGAGTTGGAGAATCTCTTCGGGGTGCATGCAGACGTCGAGCGTGGTGGTTTCGGTGCGACAACGCTGGAGAGCTTGGAAGAGGAGCTGCCGGTGAAGAGGCCGGCGTGCAGTGCCAAGCCCGCCGTACACGCCCACCCGAGTAACGTTAACGCGATGAGCCCTGGACAGCAGAGACCCAATCGTCTTCAACACAGTCTCAGTATGAGGATAGTGTCAAGTCAGCGCCCCGCGCGTGCAAGCCGCCCCCCATCTACGCGCAACCAGCGCGATTTGATTAGAGTATCCAAGCCGGTGTTTCCAACAGAGTCTGTTCCTCTTCAGGAGGTGTCGCGGCGCGAGAGACCGCCCTCCGCCACGCCAAGCCTCTCCTCTACGCGTTCTGACCCGTTTGACACCATCTCGTCTCGCCGCTCTGTGGGAGCAATTTCCGACCCTGGCGCGTACAGCGTGAAGAGCATGCAGAGCGGGGACAGTGGCACCGGCAGTATTTGTTCCGCCCCCGGTGGACTGCAAAGCTCCACGGGAAATTTCTCCGAGAGTTTCGCGGGAGATTTTGATTTCGCACCCAGGCATTGCATGGAGGTGGAGATGCACATAAGACACGTCCGAAAAATAATTGAGTTAGACAAGAAAATTCTTAAACTTCAGGCAGAGAGGTCAAGGCTAGTGGAGAAGGCCCAGCAGAGCACAGCTAGGGCAGACTCGCCCAGTGAGGAGAAACGGAGCCTCATGGACAAGCCAGGAGAGATAGGAAGAGTCCACCTATTCTTTGTGCCAATTGGAATTCACCCCATCGATGAGCCCATCTTTGAAGAAGCTAACTCACTCCTGCGAACCATCGGGGGTATGTATTTTGACCTTGAACGAGCTATTGCCACACTTAGGAACATTTGCTGTAAAGGGATGCTAGTGGTCCCTGACTTCAGCACATGCTTTGCCTACATGAAGAGCCTGCTGCAGGAGACACAGAGGCTGCAACTCTCCAACAGTAGGGGAACCTACCAGATCCACGTGGATTTGGGAGCTGGGAATAGCCAACCAGTGCCACAGGAATTCACTGATGCATTGGCTATGGCCAACCGTGTGCTTCAAGCTGCGCAGACCATCACACAATCCTACCACCACATTCAGATGCAGCTGCAGAGGGTGCAGGGAATGGCACGAGATCAGACTCAGTTGTGCGATTCCATCTGCCAGAGCATTGGGCTGATGGATCGTGACCGCCGGGGACAGATCAAGGCCGTCATGGATGGAAACTATGCTACTGTGACAACAGCGGTGAGGGTGTGGCCGCATTATTATGAGGCTGCAACAGAGACAATAAAGGCTATTACAGATTGTATACATCCTCCAATCATGTGACGCTTCACATTTGTGTAGATATTTATTTTGTGTTCATTGTGTGGTCTGTATGTACATACAGTGTAAATGTCTGTCTTTTGTGCTGGTTCCACAGGAATCTATTTTGAGCACCCTAAACTTGTTTTCTGCCACATTTTATAGCCCATTCATTTAATCAAAGATTTTTATCAACATCATTTAGAATTCATGAATTGAGTAATTGAGACCGAAATGGATCTAAAGCTAATGAAATATTTTTTCATAGTGGAAACAATGATGACTGTACTACCAGTACAGTTTAACACCTAGGCGCCAGATGTGGAGATGCTCTAATCGTATGGGCATGCCCATCTTTCGTAATTGAGTTCCAGCTGAGTTAGAAGCGGACACTCTGAGGGCTACATAACCATAGCAGGCCACGAGGCGCGTACTGTGGTGGTCTTTGTTTGCATTCCATTGTACAGCTGCAAGGATGCTCTTACAGTGTATTTAGTATTGGAGCAAACGGCGGTCACCAGAGTTCAGTTCTTAGTAAGTACCGGCTGGAGAGTCTCAGTGGTCCCTTTGTGTACGGTTAGCTGTCAGGTGTCGTTACGATGTTCAGAAGGTGGAAGGAAAGGAAAGCCGCCAAAAACAAGAAAGGCGGTGGCGGGGTTGAGCTGATCGGCGTGGAGCCGAGAGGCTCTCACTTCGTCGACGCGGGACAACCGGAATATCTAGGCGGAAACATGAAGAAAAAGTCCCGCTCTATGGAATTGCTTAGCGAAACCTCAAGGCCTCCGTTACCTCCAGACGCTAAGATCGGCAAGAGAGAGCGGCTACGCGTGGCCAAGAGCTTTTCCGAGGAAGGCGACAGCCGAGAGCGCCGCCGGCGCTCGCAAGACATGCCGATTTTTTATACCACCGGAAATTCCACTTCCGGTCAGACGAGCGCGATTCCTAACCTACGCCAAGGCCAGGGCTACGGCAGGCAGTATTCATCCGGAACCCCTCCACAGCACCACCAACCTGTGTCCACCCATCCTCGAGGCAAATACGCCAATGGCAGTCCTCCCACATCCCAACCATCAGCGGCGAGGACGCCTTCTCCTGGCGGGAGGCATGCGCGCTACCGTAACATCCAGATTATCCCACAGATGGAGCCCAAACGACCTGCTTCCTTCCCCAGCACACCCACCAATGACCTCCGCACTCCGTCTCCTGTAAACACCCCAGGCCAGAGCCCTCGACACAAGCCAAAGGGGACGCCAATCAAAATTGTTGAAGGATGGGACGAGCCCGAGGACACGGGGTCAAATGTCGTCCAGTCTCACGAGGTGGGCGTGGCTCCCAGATCCAAAATCATGGAGGCCTTCAAGAGGAATCAGAACCACAGCTCCCCCTTTGCCATCACCATCACAAATGATGACTCCGCCCTTGGCTCTGCCTCCCTCTCCCCAGTCAAGATGAGGGAGGGATCGGAGAAGAAAAGGAACAAGGCGAGGCCTATCTCAGCGATGCCGTTTGCCATGATAACTGGTGAGGAGGAATTCCGACAGAAGAAGCAATCATTGGACAGACGTAGTGGACACCTCACCATAACATTTAACGAATAAGTCTGCTGACACAACCTCCAGTTTTTAATTTTGTGAATGCTGGTCATTTTTTTTTCCTGAACACTTTTACTTTTGGCATCTCACGCCTGCTCTATGCTGCACAAGCACAACACAGTAAATTTTTAAGTAATTTTTGTACTGTAGAATCATCAATGGCAGCTTATGGATAATTTATAACAATTTATGTGCTACTGTGTGTGAGCAGTCATTGTGTTTTTCAAGTACTGTACTATTTGGTGTAAAAGATCCTTATTGTCTCCTTGAATCCACTCAAAGATCAGTACAGCTGGGGCAGAGTGTTTTTGGGTTTCTTTGCCTTCTGCTTCCAACTTTTTCTGCTTTTCTGAAGGGCTATCGTGTGTTTCCTCACAGTTGGAGACTGTGCAGGTGAACTGCAAATAACAAGGGGTCTTCAAGGCTTCTATTTTCATCCATATATCTTCCTCAACACTTTGTAGTGATGCAGAGCCCTTTGGCAAGTTGCATTCCCCAATGACATCACTGGATACCGCTGGAGACTCAGAGCTGCTAGGGTGGAGGTTCAAAGGGGGAGGGGCCTCAGCTCCACTGGTTATTTGGGCCACCTTTTCACTGTTAGAGCAACTTGCAGTCTCTCCATCTGAACAGCCACTTTCTACTTGAGTCTCAGCCACAGGTCTGCTTGCAGTCTTCTCTCCAGACTCTCCAGCCCTGTCTCTCACCTCTGACCTCTCTGATGGTGTGGATTGCATGACCTCACTCTGTGTGTCTCCCATACTTAGGTTCTCTGATGACTGCATACCACCTGCATGAGGCAAGGGGGAGAATGACCTCATGTTCGGCTCAGCCAAGAGTGCAGTAATATGGGTAGGGCACATGTATGATTACCCAGTCAGTGTGTGTGTGTACAGAGGAAGGCATCCCTGTGTGTGTATTACGTACTATTAGAACTAATGCATACAGAGAAGGCAGCCTTTCTGCTGCCACACAACATGTGCCCTTTTCAGGAGCAGAGCTGCTCAGAATGGAGCCTGACACTTCAGAAGTCTTCATAACTCAGACAGACATTCTCATTATGCCATTGTGGAATTCCAAGAACAGAATTAATGCGGACTTGTGAGGATATCTGTGCACCTTGACACATATTCAAGCTCCACAATAATGGATTCAGTCTAATCATATTCAATAACGGGTTCAGTCTACTGGTATTCTTGTATTACAATAACGGGTTCAATCTACTGGTATTCTTGTATTCAAGTTCCACAATAATGGGTTCAGTCTACTGGTATGAGAATACTGGCAAAACCAGGTTATACCTGTTTGGGTGTGCTTCAAAGCCTGCAGCTTTTGCAGAAGCCTTCTCTTCTTCCTCTGCTGGGACCAAGTGTTTCTGTACGCCTCGCACTGCAGCTGAACACAACCAGCAGAGCTGGCCACTTCACTGAACTGGACCTTAGGAGAGAGGGAGATGGAGGTCACAAGAGATGAGTATGGCACTTCAGCAACACATCCTTCTCTCCAGCACACCCTTCTCTCTCCATACACACCCTCCTCTTTCCAGCACACCCTCCTCTCTCCATACACACCCTCCTCTCCAGCACACCCTCCTCTCTCCAGCACACCCTCTTCTCTCCTCCTCTTTCCATACACAACCTCCTCTCTCCATACACACCCTCCTCTCTCCATACACACCCTCTCCAGCACACCCTCCTCTCTCCATACACACCCTCCTCTCTCCAGCACACCCTCCTCTCCATATATACACACCCTCCTCTCCAGCACACACTCTCCTCTCCATACACACCCTCCTCTCTCCATACACACCCTCTCCAGCACACCCTCCTCTCTCCATACACACCCTCTCCAGCACACCCTCCTCTCTCCATACACACCCTCTCCAGCACACCCTCCTCTCTCCATACACACCCTCCTTTCCAGCACGTCATACTGTGCTAACTAGGACTAATATGGAGGTCTGCGGATATGTGAGCACGCGGTGTCCATTCCTAGGCAACAGGTCACACCAAAACTGGAGGAGATATTAGTAGGAGATTGCTTGTCCTTCTGAATCGCATGCACTCAACACTTACCTCCAGTTCCCTAAGATGGGTCAGGAGGTGCTCTACCACTCTCCGTAGTCCTTCTGGTGAACCCTCTGACCCCGCAACTGGCAGCGTGAGAGGTGGACCGTGTTTGGTGGTTCTTCTTTTAGTGGCTGTAGAGACTAGCGTCTGTGTGTGTGTGTGTGTGTGTGTGTGTGTGTGTGTGTGTGTGTGTGTGTGTGTGTGTGTGTGTGTGTGTGTGTGTGTGTGTGTGTGTGTGTGTGTGTGTGTGTGTGTGCGTGCGTGTGTGCCTATGTGAACCTAAGCACCTAATGCCAGTAGCCTACTGGAGCACATACCTGTACATGTAAGCACCATGGCGACCACAGGTGCACCACATGCTTACCCTGTCACCTAGGAAGCCACCCAAACTCCATTCCGGACCCACAACACCACAACCACAGACCCTTGAGAGCGTCAACAGAAAGTTTGGCTCTAACAGTGCTCCAGTTATTCCCCTAAGCATTCTCCAGAGGGAGAGAGAAGCCCTTGGCTCTTCACATGACTACCTGCTATGTCAGCAGTACTAAGGGATGATGGAAGACTTCATCCTCTTACACAGATACACTGGTTTGCAGAACTGGACAAGAGATCACTTCCTTAGACACAGACATCTCCATTATGAAGATATCACACGCAATGTGTGCATGTACCTATCAATCTATCTATCTTCACACACATTATGTTATACTGATTGTCAGAAGAATTTTTCTAAGTAGAATCTTTGGGAGTTGATGATAGAATACTTTCAACATATAGGATGGTACCCATATAGAGGGGATACAGTATGGTGCATCCCATACGTAGAGGATACAGTATGGTGCATTCCAAATGTAGGGGATACAGTATGGTGCATCCCATATGTAGAGGGTGCATTCCAAATGTAGGGGATACAGTATGGTGCATCCCATATGTAGAGGATACAGTACAGTGCATCCCATATGTAGAGGATACAGTATGGTGTGTCCCATACGTAGGGGATACAGTACAGTGCATCCCATATGTAGAGGATACAGTATGGTGCATCCCATACGTAGGGGATACAGTACAGTGCATCCCATATGTAGAGGATACAGTATGGTGTGTCCCATATGTAGCGTATGGTGCATCCCATATGTAGGGGATACAGTATGGTGCATCCCATATGTAGGGGATAGTGAGAGCACGCAGGCAGACCTTGGGAGCCTGGTCTTCGCTGAAGGACCACGCAATGCCCCACCGGTGTGTCTTCCCCTGGACAAACTCAGTGCTTGTGACAACAGGGACCTGCCAGGAGGGAGGAGGAAGAGGAGGAAGTGAGGGGGGAGCCTGGGTGGGTGGAAGTAATAACAGGAGAGAGCCACTGCAGTTAATTCGACCAAAGGGCCTCACAGACAGAGAGGCACCGAAGTAGTTGAGGTAGAGCATGGGATGAGTTGACAGTACAGAGGACAGAGAAGGTGGAGCCCTTCAGCATGCAGCCATTGAGAGGAGCGTTTTAACTACTCACCACTGGAGCACCGTGGCACAACTAGTTTTGTGAAACATTACCTATGGGGTGGTGATATGTCAATAAGTTACCATGACTACCTGATGGTGCTGCAGTTCTTTGTGAATGATCTTCAGGCTGGACTTCTTCCCTAACATCGAACTGTACCATCTTGTGGTGAGGGAGGGAGGGAAGGAGGGAGAGAGGAAGAGAAGGAGGGAGGGAGGGTGAAAGGGGAGAGGAGGGGAGGAAGGGAGAAAGGGAGGGAAGGCAAGAGGAAGAAAGGAAGGAGGGAGAAAGGGAAGGAGGAAAGGAGAGAGAAGGAGGAGGGAGGGAGGAAGAGGAAGGGAAGGAATGAGAAGTGAAGTAAACTCATAGTTTACCACTGAGTGCAAATGGAGAGGAATGTCATAAGAAGCCACTGGCAGGTGAATGGCAGACAGCCCATGCCAGAAGCAGTGGGAGCTGTGGGAGATGGCATGGGCCAGGGCTTCTATTGTGAGGCTCTGGAATCTCTGCCCCATTCCTCTTAAGATGTACACAGACACAGACACACACACACACACACCTCCTCTCCCTCTCTTCATTCCAGAACCCTCCTATGAATACATATACATGTATGAATCTCTCCTCCTCCTCTTCCTCCTCCTCCTCCTCTTCATTCCCGGCCACTCCTTCTTCTCACAGCTCTATCCCTTTCATCGCATAATGCGCAGCCAAATCAGAACTCATTCAAGTTACAATAGTAGAACAAAGAATCAATTACATGTTTACACAAAATATCACCTCAGGCAAATTCAGAGCCCCCTGGAGGTTACATATGTCACACAGCCACCTAGCTGTCCAGTCACAAATACTTAAACATGTACAGTGCATTTCTTTTTGCGTCATTTTCACTGTCTTTCTGAACTACTGGACAGCAATGTGTCACCTGTAGCAGCTCAGCAGATCGAACAGCAACCATATATACCATCTACTTACTGTTGCCATCACCATGCCAACCATGCCAATGATTGCTGATGTCACCATTTTCTCGCTAGCTTTGAATTTCTCACAGCAACAAACCATTGACTTTTCTTATCCACTTCTTCTTAAGTGAACGAGCTTACTCATGACTTAGCCAGAGTTTTGAGGTGGAAGGAGCCATAACCATTCAGCTATACCACTGCTTCTGCCTCCTCCATTCTTCCCACACTTATGCCAACACCTGGTAGACTAATTAACTAGTGATTAGTGTAGGGTCCTACCCCTCTCTCTGAGTACCGATTGATGCACTGCGACTTATGATGGTTGTAGTGCTCAAATATTCATTTCATCATGCAGGAATGACAGTATGGGAATATGACCTGATCATCATGCAGGAATGACAGTATGGGAATCTGACCTGATCTGTGTCCTCAGTCTGAGACTGTCTTCCAATATGCGTCTCACGAACCCCACCTCTCCTCCACCTGTCACTGTCTCCCCCTCACTTCCTGTGCTGAAGGTTGAGGGGCGTGGCCGATGAGGTGTGCGGTCATGTCCTTCGTACTTCTCCTGCTGGTTCTCAAAGAACGGAGGATTGCACATGACAAACGAGTAGTGTTGGTCTTTCTGTAGGGCTCCTATTAGAGTGACATCGGTGGGTGCCTTTATAACTGAGGGAGGGAGGGAGGGAGGGAGGGAAGGAGGGAAGGAAGATGGGAGGGAGGGAGGGAGGGAGGGAGGGAGGGAGGGAGGATGGAAAGCAGGGAGAGAGAGGGAGGGGGGGAGGGAGGGAGGGAGACAGGAAGGGAGGAGAGAATGAGGGAAAGGTATAGGGAAGAAAGAGAGGGAAGAGAAGACGAAGGAGGTCTAAAGGAATGTATGGGGGGAGTCAGAGAGAGGGTAAGAGGAAGAAGAAAATGTGTGAAAACATAATGTAAGGTTGTCATGCCATTCCACAGGAACAACACACCATACAAGGTCCCCCGGGCAACAAACATGCACAGAATGCAGCACTGGATAGTCCGCAGGAAACTGTCACATTTTCCCAGACATTCCTTCCCCTCCTTGGGACATGTGTGGACTGCCCGCACAGCTCTCTGATTGGGGATGTGGGTGGAGAGGAGTAGGGCTTGCAGTAGTTGGATTAGCTGAGAAATTTGAGTGCCTTTGTTAATGGAGGATTGCGTTAAGTGTATCAATAGAAGCCGCAATAGTTGGAAACTCGAGGAAGGGAGGGGGAGGGGTCACAGGGCAACAACATGCCTACCCTTCTTCACAGTAGTCCTGTGTTGTGGGAGGGGCCAGGGAATGAAGCTGATGCAGTGACCCAGCTCGGTGCTGTAGGGCTCCTGCACAGTATGCCTCATGTACAGTACCTTCTGTTCAATGGTTTTATGTACATGTACACTGTTGCATCTACAGAGCTCTTGAAAGCCTCACAGCTCACCAGCTGGTCTGTCCATCACATTTTGAATGCCATAAAGTTGTGGCTGGTTGTCAGTTATTGTGTACATACAACCATGCACCACCACTGTATACCCACATGCAACCATGCACCACCACTGTATAACCACATGCAACCATGCACAACCACTGTATAACCACATGTAACCATGCACAACCACTGTATAACCACATGCAACCATGCACAACCAGTGTATAACCACATGTAACCATGCACCACCACTAGATAGCATGTACAACCATACATAACCATGCATGTGCAATCACCTATATAACATGCACAACAATCAGATAACTAAATGTACTGTACATGTAATCACCTACCAGCTGTACACAACCACCCAAGTGGTTACACAGTGGTTGTGCATGGTTGCATGTGGTTACACAGTGGTTGAGCATGGTTGCACAGTGGTTGTGCATGGTTGCATGTGGTTGCACAGTGGTGGAGCATGATGTTAGGTGGCTGTCCCTACCACTGATCTTGTCCTGCAGTCCATTCCTGGTGACATTATCGTAGGCACATCTCAGCGAGTGATCATCAATCTCTGTTGCTAGGAAACGCCAGTTGTTCATCTTGGATCCTAGAAGTGGATAGATACATGATGCACCTGTGCCTGAAGGAAGGAAGGAGGGAGGGAGGGGGGGAGGGGAGGGAGGGGGGAGGGAGGGGGAGGGGGGGAGGGAGGGGGGGAAGGAGGGTGAGGGGAGAGGGAGGGAGGGTAAGGGGAAAGAGAGGAAGGGAGGGAGAAAGGGAGGGAGAGAAGAAAAAGAGGGAGGGAAGGAAGAAAGGGAAGAAGGAGAAGGAGGGAAGAGGACAGGAGGGAGGAGAGGACAAGAAGATAGCTAAGTATGACTAGACATCTTTGCAGATGCTTCACCATTACTGCAGCAGCCACCCCTGAGCCATACATGGTGGCACAGTGAGACAGCAGCCATGGTAGTGAATGTGGACAATTATGGCAGGTCCTGGAAAGGACGCAGCGAGACCAATGTCTGCTGTGGGGCTGCACTAACTGGTAACCATGGGGAAAGTTTCCAGGGGGAGGAGCTGGCATGGCAGGTGTGCTATGTGTTGGCTGAACGTATATTGTCCTAACAAGCACACAAAGTGATCGGTATGGACGGATGGATGGACAGATGGACACAAATAATCACACGTACAACTGGTGAAAAGAGGCTCACAGACAACACACACTAGCTCACCTATATCAACCCCACACACTCCATCTCCCTGGGGCACCTTCCCTCCCTCCTCTGCCAGCAGATCCTCCAACCAGTGGATATAGTTCAGCCGCTGCGGCACCATGGGAACGAGCCTGTCCTCAGGCAGTACCACATCGAGACCAAAATCCTTGGAAAGTACAGCACATGCCAGCTCCCTAGGGGGAGGGAGGAAGGGGAGAAGTAGAAGAAAGAGAGAAAAGGGAGGGTGATCGGAGAAGCCTGTTCTATGTCAGGGAACATATGCATGTACCGGAGAGCTAGTGGGTTGCTGAAGTCGAGGGTGTAGGGGTACTTTGAGGGACCAGCGGCTTGTTTTTGGATGAGGTAGGGTCTGAGGGAGGGTCTGTGCTCCGCCAGCTCGCGGAAGTCAGGCTTGCTCTCGCGATAACGGTTCCTCGGGTGCATCCTCCGGGTTCACCGATGCGCTTTAATTAGAAGGTCGTGCGTACAACCTGCGGCCACAAAAGGGGGAGGGGCTCGTGCGGTGTGCAGGTCAGGCGGAGAAGGAACGGGAGCAGGTAAACTCTGTTGGTATGCTGTATGAAGCACATGGGAGTTGACAGCAGCTCAGTAACCTGTCCCTCTCCTCTCTCCTCCCTCCATCCCCTTCTTTGTCTTCCTTGCACTAGTGCACCAGAAGAGAAACAGACGGACAGAAGGCGTGGTCAGACAAAAGCCAGCATGTCTTCCTCAGAATCATGTGACCCAAACATGTTTGAGCAGCTGTGTGCCACTGTCTCCACCTCCATGGCACTGCTCAGCAACTCACTGCAGGAGGTGACTCTGTGTGTGTGTGTGTGTGTGTGTGTGTGTGTGTGTGTGTGTGTGTGTGTGTGTGTGTGTGTGTGTGTGTGTGTGAAGTCGCAGCAGTAATACACTACAAGCCACACGACCTCACCACAATATAGAAACAGAAACATGCAATGATGCCACAATAAAGGCGTGGCCACTCCTTATCTCACAATGCCACACACACCACTTAGTAAAGGACACACACATGCAGCGACGCAAAATGACAGTATATATTGAATATGTATGTACATCATGCATTACATGTGTAGCGAACGTGACCAGCGCGTCGGCGTTCGGTTTGACCAGCAAAAGAGGATTGAACAGCAACACAACTCTCTCTATCGCTAACGTACAGCATATATATAGTAATGGGTCCATGTGGGCATACCAGAAAACGTAATTAAAGATGATTTAATAACTACTAGTGTCAGCATCCATTACACATGTTCACACACCACACGTGCATCTCTTTCTCGATCCAGTTCTTTGCCTTGAAGTCTGAGCTACTGAAGGTGAGTGACACGTACTGCAGATAGTGCACGCATTGCCCTGTGGGGTGTGGCCAGGGGGTGTGGTCACATGCCACATGCACTGGATTAACATGCATACCACGCCCATCACTACAGCACTCCCTCCCTCCCAAGCTTCTGCTCAAAATCACAGTTATAGCAGCCAGGATATTTCGAAGGTGAGAAAGGTGATATCTCAGATACTCCCCCAGCCTATCCCTCCCCTCTCTCTCCCATCTTACACATGGCCACACACACACCTAGCTACTCAGATCTGCAAGCTCCAGTGTGTGAGTTGACTCGACTGAGTAGACACTATTCATCCTCGTGGGAGGAGAAAGGGGCGGGGCTGAGGAAACTCCGTGACGACTATGAGAGGAAACAGAGACAGCTGAATATTGCTTTGAAGAGAATTGAAATGATGGCTGCCGAGGTGAGGAGAGAGGAAGGGAGGGAGGGAGGGAGGGAGGGAGGGAGTAACCTACATGTACATGTTTAACACACAGGAAGAAA
>CBDBZY010000051.1:392500-442500 GCA_965213685.1 bacterium | reverse complement strand
GAGGGAGAGGGAGGGAGAGAGGGGGAGGGAAGGAGAGGGAGGGAGGGAGGGAGGGAGAGAAGATTATGAAGCCAGAGGAGACGAGGAAAGAGTGGCATGTGAATGGCTGGAGAAAAGGGAACCACATCAACTACAATAGTAATTTATTAGTGTTAAATGCTGCCTGGAATGTTGGCACAAGATGATCGAACAACACACGCCTGTCTGAGACAGGCATGATCTGTCTGAGACAAGCAGGATCAGCAGTGAGGCTTACAATAGGTGTGAGAGAGAGTGAAGGGGAGTGAAGACGGCTCTAATGAGTAGTCCATTCATAGCAATGCAGTGATTAACGCATGAAGACATGCAATAGCACTCACTGGTCAGGACCACTACTGTGCCGGTGGTACTGTTCTGTCTTCCAGTGCCATCAGTGATGGTCAGCTTCACAGTGTAGCTACCTGGCAGTAAGGCAGACAGGTGGAGGGTTTCTGTATGGGAGCCCTGAGAGGAGGGAGTAGTGCAGGAGATGGGGGGAGGGGGGGTGAGGGAGGGAAGGGAAGGAGGGGATGAGGGAGCTCGAGGGAAGCTCGGATCTCAGGCGGACTCACCTTGATGAAGATACCCTCTTCATTCTTTGGTGGCTGAACAGAAACCAGCTCCCACAGGTATTGCACAATTCCCTGAGCAAAACAGGACACCATCTATCATCCTACTACTCACAGTCTCACTCACACCACAAATAGAATAGGGAACAAGTCACAGGAAAGAGGAAGTAAAGTGATGACATGTATTTGGCTTCTTCCCGACCTTTCCCTCCTTCCTCCTACACTTCCTCTCTTACTCTTTCTTCACTCTCCCTCAACCTCACCCGTTCGGGAGAGCTCCTCCGTGCAGAGAGAATTGCCTCTGAGCTGTTGGTCTCAACATGCGGAGGAGAGATCACGGCAGTTGGAAGGGAATTGTCACTGATGGATGGAGAGGAGGAGGTGGATGGGTCAGGAGATGATGGAGGATGGGGGAGGTAGGCATCAAGTGGGCTGGGAACTGCCGGAGTCTGGGACGTGCCAGTTTGATAAAAGGGGTTTGGATTGTAGAACTGGACAGAGACATAGGTGGTGATGCTTGCAGCCTTGGGAGCGGCAGACTGAGGGTTGCAGCTACTGGACAAAGAGCTGCAGTGGACAGCGAAGCATGAGTCCTTGAATCTCCACAGGTACTGGCAGTGAAGTGGGCCAAGGCTACAGCACTGTTGGAGGCACTGGGATTCACTCAGCCGCTCGCCTTGCAGGAGGAAGTAGATGGAGTCTACACCATTCGGTCCACTGCTGAACCCTCGAGGGTAGGAGCCCACGTAGTGAGCACCGGCCCTGCACTGGAAGGGGCGGAGAGCTGGCTGGGCACGGCTCTGGCCGTCCACGTTCTGGTTCCCTGCCACCAGCTGCTGGTTGGGTAGTGGGGGATTGGGCCTGGTCCGAGAGGTAGTGACACTGGCTTCGTTGTGGGCCGAGCTTCTTCCAGAGACAGTGTCAGAGTCAGAGCCAACCGTGTGAGCTGTATTGAACGTGACACACAGCGTGCAAACTTCATCCGCCAGTACGCGTACATGCACACGTACACGTACGCACACCTACGCGGTGCACACAACTCGTACATGTACGTCAAGACAGTAGCACTACGAAGAGCCGTCTTGCTGTTATGGTAAACGTACCTTGTCCTAGACACAGCCACAGGACGACAGATACGAAGCAAACCCTTCCAAGCGCCATCACCGGTCATGGCACCGTCGAGCGGAAGATGGCACGTACATGTAGCACACGCAATAAGGGTTGTATACTACAGCCACCACCCACGTACAAATCTTGGAATGAGACACATCGACACCATCAAATGCATTGCTATACAAATGAGGTCAGTTAATCGGAGCCACTCTGATGCAGTTCCTGCCAGGCCTGACTCTTCTGATGGTGAGCCTCTTCTTTGATAAGCAGAGTGCCCTCTGCCGTCTCTCTCCCTCCTCCCTCCCCCTCCCCTTGCCCTCCCTCCCACTCCTCCTCTCTTCCTCTATTCCTCTCCAGTCTTCCAGTGAGCACTCGAACGCCACTTGGAGCACTGCCGAGTCCCTGCGAGCGAGCCAGAATGACATGCCTCTGGCAGCCATGGCGTGCAGGGTAGGGTGGGTGCCGCACACAATCACTCACTCCACTGCTGGTCCCTGTAGGGGCAGCCTCAGTAACAGACTTTGTTGCAATGGGAGGCAGTACAGGAGGAGAGGGTCTGGTCACAACATGGACACTCTGGGCACGATCAAGGAAATCAGCAACTGAAGGAGCTTGCTTGTATTTCTGGACGGGGTCGAGAGTCGTTGTGGAGGAGGTTTTCTGTGGTACTGTGTGAGTGGTGTTGACTGGACGAGTGCGTTTGTGAGCGACACCACTTGCTCGTCGAACCACTGTATGCGGTGGGGAGGTGGAGGGAGGTCGGGGGGAGATGGGGGGAGAGGGGGCGAGGGTTGGAGTGGGGAGAGATCGTCTAGTGAGCATACTTTGCTTTTCCCTGGAGTCATGAAATGTGTCTGAGTCATGCGTCACTGCTGATGCAGTTGCTCGCCTAACCCTGCGACTGATTCGATAGGTTCCTGCAACATCTGATCCCTTCCTCTGCCTTAGCTGATGGCTGTGATCTGTAGAAGTCGGGAGTACTACACGCTGCACCACAGAGGAGGCATCAGATATGTGAGTGAGTTCTATTTTCATTTGATGGAGCTGCTTCACCAGACGAGCTACCTCTTGTGACTTCCAGTCCAGCTCTGATTCAAGATGGTGGATTTGAGCATCTCTTTTGTTCATTTCCTCTGAAAATGTGGACTCTGCTTCTTTGATGTGATGTTTGAGCAACTTTATCTCCTCGGTACTGGCAGACAGGGAAGACTGCAGGGATAGGATTTCCATCTTCACTGATTGGAGCTCCTCTGAATGCTTGCAGTAGTCTGACTGATTTGGTAGGTCTGGAAAAGGAGGGAGGAAGGAAGAGAAGAGAAGGAGGAGAAGTAGTTCCATGATATTTAGATACACGGTACACACACTAACTTGAGGTGACTGCAGCAGATTCCTTCATGGCCAACTCAAGGGTCAGACCTGCCAAGAAAAGGGAGAGAGATCAGTGACCATGGTAGCATGGCGGGAATACTACAGACTTCTGAAACTGACGGGCATTTTTCTGCTGCAGTCTTTGGATTTCGTGGTGTAGTCCCTTCAGTGTTTTGGCATGTTGTTCCTGTACGAAGGCAATGGAGCTCTCGGCATTCTTCAGTTTGATCCGAGCGTGGGCCAGCATTCCTTTACAACTCGCAGCTATATACAGGTGGAGGCTATTGGGTGAAACTCAGCTTGTACAAAGACATGCTGACTACAGGGAGTCTTATTGTTAGTCAATCGTTGCCCGTAGCAACTTGGGGGTGGAGTTTAGGAATCTGATGAATATGGCCGAAGGAGTGGGGCAATCTCACGCCGTGAGTGAGGAGAATACGCAGCCGGTAGCCGACCCGAAATGCGTCTTCTGTCGCATCGTGGCCAAGCAGGAGCCAGCCGCGATAGTGTATGAAGACGAAGACTACTTGTGTTTCCGCGACAAGAGTCCTGCTGCCACCCATCACTATCTCCTAGTGCCCAAGACACACATCAGGCACGCCATAAACTGTACACAAATTATGTCATCTTTCGGGGATTATAGTGGTGCGCACATTGATCTGTAGATGAACTCCCTTTCTCCCACACACACACACTATACTCCTTCTGTAGGGATCCTAATGCTCTGACGTACAAGGACCTGCCCATAGTGGAAAAGATGGGGGAAATTGGAACAAAGATTCTCACAGAGCAAGGAGGGAACCCAGAGGATGCAAGAATGGGTTTCCACTGGCCACCCTTCATCTTAGTGCACCACCTCCACCTCCATATCCTCAGCCCCCAGTCCTCCCTTGGATGGTTCTCCAGATACATACTGTTCAGAAAAGACTCTTTTGCCTTCATCTCCCATCCTCGGATGGTAGAACGACTTAGATCAATGAGTCAATGAACATTAATTTCAAATTAATCAATGTAATTATATCAGTTCAGAGTATTGAAACACTGCAGTTTTTGCTGGCTCTATAGTCGATGTCTCGTTGTGAAAAGATGGCAACAAGGTGGAGGGTAGGGTATGCAATTGTAGTGGCGGTAGCCATTGCACTCTCTTCCTTCGTTTACCTCCTCCCCAAGCACTGGTCGCCGAGAGAAAACACAAACCTTGGCGTGGCGGCATCTGGTGGGGTGCATGCAGTGAGTCCGGAATCACAGCCAACCCCCCAGACATCACGGCAACCCTCCCCTGGTCAGCCACCCAGACGAGCACTCTCGGACTCCACAAATGAAATCAGAACCAGACCTCCCATACTGTATTACAGAGATAAGACTGTGCTAGTGAAGGACACACACGTGCAGCCAAGCCAGATGCCAAGAGACAAGGTCAATTTCATTGCTCATCAGGATGGTGTCATTCATCCTCTGAGTCCACTCAACCGTCAAGCAGTTACTTCAAACCGAAGTCAGAACTTTCAGTTTGTAATCCTGCTGAAATAACTAATGCCACTGCTCTTGGCTTCCAGCCTCTCTCACAGTCAGTAGTGGAAGGTGTGGAGAAGTTTGTCTTCTTTGTTGGGTACCAGAGGAGTGGCCACAGTATCATAGGCAGTGTGATGGATGCACACCCAGACATTGTGATAGCTCACGAGTACTTTCTCTTCTCAGAGTGTGCATCACAGCTCAAAGTTGAGGCCAGTATATTTGAGAACAAAACTCAGCTGTTTAACGAACTCTACAAGAACAGTTACCTTTCCTCCAAGTGTGGCTGGAGAAGTGATAGCAATACAAGCAAAGGCTATAGCCTGGATGTTGGAAGTCAGTGGCAAGGCACATTCCGTCAGCTGAGAATGATTGGTGATAAGTCTGGTGGCAGAACTTCAGAATTTATGCAATATGGCAAAGCAAACAAGTGTTTAGAACAAATGGTTGATTATCTTAACATGTCAATCATTGCAGTTCATGTAGTACGAAATCCCTACGACATGATAGCCACTAGTATTCTCTATCAACTCTCTACTGTAAGAAGTACTAAAGCTAGTGACATATTGCATAGAAAGTTAAGGCCCGATCACAATATGCAAATTTCAAACACAAATGCCTTGTTCTCACAAGCACTTGCTGTGACAACTGTGAGCTAGAAAGTCACTGTGGTTGAGATTCACATTGAGGATTACATTAAGGATCCAAGGAGGTGTGTGCTGGAGATATGCAATGCTCTTGAGGTGCCATGCCCACAGGATTATGTTGAGGAGTGTTACCAGAAGGCGTACAGGAATGTTTCCAGGAGCAGAGATCTCATCGAGTGGGAGCCAGTGATACTGCGTAGAATCCAAGAGAGAATGAAGGAGTTCCCCTTCTTCCGTGGCTCAGATTGTAATACCTGTTGTATTATAATTATACTGAAGCACACTCTTGCCCATCCATGTTGTAGATGAACCACAGCCTACCTGTGGGCCGTGGCCTGGTAGACACACATGCAGTCTCAAACAAGAGTAGATGGAACGTATATCAATACAGCTGAGATTTTGACAATCTCTATCTTTTGATGTGGTGGCTCTGCCCCACAACTACTGACTGCATGGATGGTTGGTCTTTTGCTGCTAGTGCTGCCACTACAAATGTGCAGGTAGGAGTCAAGTGGGATGAGAGCTCTAGGGGGAAGAGACCACAGTTGATCCTCTGTTTCACCAGTTGAATGAGTATTGTTTTTTCTGGGGGCTTTTTCAAGTTCTAGTATGTTTGCCGGACTCAAGCCACAGATATGAAATAAGTAACAATATTACATCTATGGCTAAGCCGTAGGATTTGAGATGAACGCGTACACGCATACATACCGTAATTCTATAAGAGGCATCTGGTTAGCCAAGACACCCGCGCAATAAAGGATATTAATTTTGGCTTGGCACAGATTATACTCTCTGTGAGGGTAAATACATTTAACAATTGGCATAAGGCTATCTGAGGTGGTTGTTCGGCAAATCTTGGTCTGTCGAGTCCTCAGTTGGCCGACAGCGGGCTGTGAAATGGCAGGAAGGCGCAGGGCATGGTACGCTATTGCACTGACAACCATTGCGATCTCTTTCTTCGTCTACCTCCTCCCCAAGTACTGGTCGCCAAGTGAAAACACAAATCTTGGAGTGGCGGCATCTGGCGGGGTGCACGCAGTGAGTCCGGAATCACAGCCAACCCCCCAGACATCACGGCAACCCTCCCCTGGTCAGCCACCCAGACGAGCATCTTCCGACTCCAACGACAGAAATAGAGCCAACAAAACCGGATATCCTGCATTGTATAACAGAGATAAGGCAGCTCTAAAATGGAACACGCACGCACAGATACTGAGGAACCAGGTCAACTTCACTGAACTTCATAATGATGCCATACGTCTTCTGAGTCCACTCAACAGACACAAAATTGGGCTACAGAACAAGAGGGACAAGCGGAGGAAGGGTAAAGTAAAGCCAGAATTTTTGATGTGTGATCCTGCTGAAATAACTAATGCCACTGCTCTTGGCTTCCAGCCTCTCTCACAGTCAGTAGTGGAGGGTGTGGAGAAGTTTGTCTTCTTTATTGGGTACCCAAGAAGTGGCCACAGTATCATAGGCAGTGTGATGGATGCACACCCAGACATTGTGATAGCTCACGAGTACTTTCTCTTCTCAGAGTGTGCATCACAGCTCAAAGTTGGGGCCAGTATATTTGAGAACAAAACTCAGCTGTGTAACGAACTCTACAAGAACAGTTACCTTTCCTCCAAGTGTGGCTGGAGAAGTGATAGCAATACAAGCAAAGGCTACAACCTGGATGTTGGAAGTCAGTGGCAAGGCACATTCCGCCAGCTGAGAGTCATAGGGGACAAATCTGGTGGTAAAACCTCTCACTCTATGAAATCTGGCACAGGAAACAAGTGTTTAGAACAAATGGTTGATTACCTTAACATGTCAATCATTGCAGTTCATGTAGTACGGAATCCCTACGACATGATAGCCACTAGTATTCTCTATCAACTCTCTACTGTAAGAAGTACTAAAGCTAGTGACATATTGCATAGAAAGTTAAGGCCTGACCACAATATGCAAATTTCAAACACAAATGCCTTGTTCTCACAAGCACTTGCTGTGACAACTGTGAGCAAGAAAGTCACTGTGGTTGAGATTCACATTGAGGATTACATTAAGGATCCAAGGAGGTGTGTGCTAGAGATATGCAATGCTCTTGAGGTGCCGTGCCCACAGGATTATGTTGAGGAGTGTTACCAGAAGACATACAGGAATGTTTCCAGGAGCAGAGACCTCATCGAGTGGGAGCCAGTGATACTGCGTAGAATCCAAGAGAGAATGAAGGAGTTCCCCTTCTTCCGTGGCTACACATTTGAGGATGATTTCAGATTGTAATATATGACAGTTGTATAATTATAATTCACTCTTGGCTACCCATGGTAGTTGTATAGAACCATGCACAGCCTACCTGCATATATGGGCACTCTGTGGGGTGATGAATCTACACTCTCAGACAAGAGTATTAGAGTATTAGTAGAAGCAATCCATGCAGCTTGACGTTGGTGTGGCTCTGCCACCACAAATTTAATACCAACTGCATGGGTGGTTGGCTTTGTGCTGCTGCCACTGCCAGTGGGTACGAATGTAGTGGGATCAGAGCTCGAGGAGGAGACCATAATGGCAGCCACTGTTTTAATTTATTACCTATAGGTATTAGTGGAAGGAGTTGTACAGCAGTCAGATTGATGTTATTTTTTCTTCGATGAAATGCTGGTGTGGTTGCTGGACTCCATATGTATAGGGCACAGACATTAAGAGTAGTATACTAAGTACAGGTCTGACAGTCAGTGTCAGTGGCGTAGGAAGATATTTTCATGGCGCATATTCCGACATGTGATCTCGGATCGTGCGGGCGCACTGTGTACTAACGCCATACGCTAAGCATTAGTACTAGTAGCAAGTATAAACTGGTTGGCACAGAGAATGTGGAAATATACAATACGGGGGCGTTCGCCAGTCTGGTTGGCCGACATACAACGGGTTGTGAATTATTATCCCAAAGGCCGCTTTTTCACCTTTCTAGACTAGTAATGCCTGGTGGAACCTTGTGAATCGATGCCCTCTTGGAGTGCCTGTTTGCCCTTCCTTTTAGCACTCTGGAGATGCTAAACTGCATGGCACATGTGAACCGAGCACCCTCAAAAGTGTTTCTCCAACACCCTTTTTTTAACAGTGTGCGGTACTTACGTGTATTCATCTTGCATGCATGCTCTGCTGTCGCGCGTGCCTAATAGAAGGTCTAGGAAGCGCTATAAGAAGATCGCGATCTGATTATGGATGGTCTGCTTTGAGTTTTGTATGTGTCAGTTGCACCTGAAGAAGCCCAAAAGGTGAAACGTTGTGCTGTGTTCCAATACACAAATATCTGAGGAGATAGGGCAAATCCCTCAGAAGAGCGCTAAGAGCTAGCCATAAACAGTGATTATGGATGCCTTCGGTGAGGTGAAGCATGCATCTTGACTAGAATAGCGGTGAACAAACAGATGGCCCGTTACTGTTTCAATCTCACTGAAAGTATTGACGCCATACTACCGGTACCAAGCCAGTTCACTTACCTCTAGTTATCGCTTATTTTATAAGCTTAAACTAGTGGAATGCTGAGCATTGTGGGCGAGCGGGAGCAAGCCAGCTGCAATAGTCAGATGCTGTTTGGCATGGTTTGTATCTAAGATCTTATGTATGTAGCAACATTTGCAAGAGCCAGCCAAAGTACAATGTTGGATCACTAGCTGCAATGTACAACTCTTAAATATATAATTCTGACTGGCCTCAAAGTTAATGTCCAAGCTTACGTATAAATTGCCTGCTAAGCTATCAAGTGATGTGTGAACGCACACAGCATGTATCCCAGCAGCCAAGTAATTTTCTCAGCCCCGTTGGCCTGAAGTCAAGTGGAATCATAGATGTACAGTTTCCGATGGACACCAACTTCGTACCATGTCTATAAGCTACATTGTAGTCGCAGTCCCTATAGTCTAGTCCTAGCCCTGCCTCCTCGCACGACCGGTGAGCTAGATGGTCCCTAGCGTGGGCCCCAAGCTACATGTAGGTAGCCCTTGCCGCGTGTAACGCGGACGCCGCGCGAACGGTAGCTGCCCTCCTATTAATTAATGTACACATGCGAAAAGGACACGCAAAGCTTACGCGACATACAGCGTCTATATTATCCATAGACATGTAGCCCTCCCAGTTAGTGCAGATTAGTTACGTGCACGGTCTACCTCCCATAGCCATGAGGTCCAGCACACGTACATACATTATTAGATACACTCTCGCCCGAGAGTGTGTATCAACCTTCACATGCACAGAGAGGCCACATGCAGGATCGGTTCTAGATCTACTAGTCTACTGTGTATAATATTATATATTACACAATGTACGTTACAGTCTGAAATCATCCTCAAATGTGTAGCCACGGAAGAAGGGGAACTCCTTCATTCTCTCTTGGATTCTACGCAGTATCACTGGCTCCCACTCGATGAGGTCTCTGCTCCTGGAAACATTCCTGTATGCCTTCTGGTAACACTCCTCAACATAATCCTGTGGGCACGGCACCTCAAGAGCATTGCATATCTCTAGCACACACCTCCTTGGATCCTTAATGTAATCCTCAATGTGAATCTCAAACACAGTGACTTTCTTGCTCACAGCTTTCACAGCAAGTGCTTGTGAGAACAAGGCATTTGTGTTTGAAATTTGCATATCGTGATCGGGCTTCACTCTTTTATGCAAGTGGTCTCTAGGTCTAACAGTAGGGAGCTGGTACAGTATCCTAGTGGCTATCATGTCATAGGGATTACGTACTACATGAACTGCAATGATTTGCAGGTCAAGACCATCAATCATTTGTTGTAAACACTGGCTTCTTGTACGGGATTTCATAACTTGAGAGGTTTTACCACCAGATTTGTCCCCTATCACTCTCAGCTGGCGGAATGTGCCTTGCCACTGACTTCCAACATCCAGGCTATAGCCCTTGCGTGCATTGCTATCACTCCTCAAGCCACACTTGGAGGAAAGGTAACTGTTCTTGTAGAGTTCGTTAAACAGCTGAGTTTTGTTCTCAAATATACTGGCCCCGACTTTGAGCTGTGATGCACACTCTGAGAAGAGAAAGTACTCGTGAGCTATTGCAATGTCTGGGTGTGCATCCATCACACTGCCTATGATACTGTGGCCACTTCTTGGGTACCCAACAAAGAAGACAAACTTCTCCACACCCTCCACTACTGACTGTGAGAGAGGCTGGAAGCCAAGAGCAGTGGCATTAGATTTTCCAGGATTACAAAGTGAAAGCTTTGGCTTGAATGTAACGCTCTGCTGTCTGTTTTGTAGGCCAATTGCGTGTCGGCCGAGTGGACTCGGAGGACTGTGGATGGTATCATTCTTACGTGTAGTGAAGTTGATCATGTCTCTCGGCATTTGTCTGGGTTGTACGTGCGTGTCCCTCTCTACGGCTGTAGGTCTATTACCTCTCTGACTCAGTATGGGTGGCCTGGTTTTGTTGGCTCCGTTGGAGTCAGAAGATGCTACATTGGGGCGCTGACCAGGGGAGGGTTGCCGTGATGTCTGGGGGGTTGGCTGTGATTCCGGACTCACTGCGTGCACCCCGCCAGATGCCGCCATGTCGAGATTTGTGCTTTCTTTCGGCGACCAGTGCTTGGGGAGGAGGTAGACGAAGAAAGAGAGCGCAATGGCTGCCACTGCAATAGCGTACCATGCCCTGCGCCTTCCTGCCATTTCACAGCCCGCTGTCGGCCAACTGAGACCTCAACAGACCAAATATCTACTTCAGATGACCTATGCGGCAAAGCTCCATAGCTGTTCCAATCAAAGGATACTTAGCCTCACTGAGGTATCTACGCCGTGCCTCCATGCGTTCGCACGTGCGAAAGGGCGAAGGGCGCTAATGCAACCATAACTCTGAGGGCTAGCGTCGTTATTCCGTCAGACATGTAGCTCTCCCAGCTAAGTGGTCTACCTCCCATAAATATAAAGTCGAGCACACGTACATATAGCCAATACAAATTCCTTTAATGATACACGTGACTCGCCTGAGAGTGTGTATCAACCCTCACATGCACATAGAGGCCACAGAATCAGTTCCAGTCTACTGCCATGGATGCTATAAAATATTATACAATACACAATGTATGTTACAATCGGAAATCATCCTCAAATGTATAGCCACGGAAGAAGGGGAACTCCTTCATTTTCTCTTGGATTCTACGCAGTATCACTGGCTCCCACTCGATAAGGTCTCTGCTCCTGGAAATATTCCTGTATGCCTTCTGGTAACACTCCTCAACATAATCCTGTGGGCATGGCACCTCAAGAGCATTGCATATCTCCAGCACACAACTCCTTGGATCCTTAATGTAATCCTCAATGTGAATCTCAACCACAGTGACTTTCTTGCTCACAGCTTTCACAGCAAGTGCTTGTGAGAACAACCTTTTTGTGTTCAACAATAGCACGGTAATGTCAGGCCTTACCTTTCTATGCATTATGTCACTTGCTTTAGTTGCTTTCACCACAGAGAGCTGGTAGAGAATATTAGTGGCTATCATGTCATAGGGATTCCGTACTACATGAACTGCAATGATTGACATGTTAAGACTGTCAACCATTTGATCTAAACACTTGTTTCCCTTGTCAGATTGCATAAATTTAGTAGCACTGCCACCAGATTTGTCCCCTATGACTCTCAGCTGGTGGAACTTGCCTTGCCACTGATCTCCAATGTCCAGGTTGTAGCCCTTGCTTGTATTGCTATCACTTCTCCAGCCACACTTGGAGGAAAGGTAACTGTTCTTGTAGAGTTCGTTAAACAGCTGAGTTTTGTTCTTAAATATACTGGCCCCGACTTTGAGCTGTGATGCACACTCTGAGAAGAGAAAGTACTCATGAGCTATCACAATGTCTGGGTGTGCATCCATCACACTGCCTATGATACTGTGGGCACTCCTCTGGTACCCAACAAAGAAGACAAACTTCTCCACACCCTCCACTACTGACTGTGAGAGAGGCTGGAAGCCAAGAGCAGTGGTATTAGTTTTTCCAGGATTACAAACCAAAAGTTTTGGTTTCATTTTAACACTCTGCTGCCTGAGTCTGTCCTTCTCGTTCTGTAGGCCAATTGCTAGTGGACGTGGAGGACGGATGGAACCATTCTGAAGTGGAATTAAGCTTGTCTGGTCTCTGAGCATTTGCCTTGGCTGTATGTGCGTGTCCCTCTCTAGAGCTGTCTTATCTCTGTGATACAGTGTGGAAGGTCTGGTTTTGTTAGTAGCTCTACCCTTGGAGTCCGAGAGCGCTCGTCTGGGTGGCTGACCAGGGGAGGGTTGCCGTGATGTCTGGGGGGTTGGCTGTGATTCCGGACTCACTGCGTGCACCCCACCAGATGCCGCCACGCCAAGGTTTGTGTATTCTCTCGGCGACCAGTGCTTGGGGAGGAGGTAAACGAAGAAAGAGAGCGCAATGGTTGTCACTGCAATAGCGTACCATGCCCTGCGCCTTCCCGCCATTTCACAGCCTGCTGTCGGCCAACTGAGACCTCAACAGACCAAACATCTACTTCAGATGACCTATGCGGCAAAGCTCCATAGCTGTAAAGGTACTCAGCCTCACTCAAGTATTACGCCATACCCCCATGCGCGTCTTTTTGTTATAATTCTTCTACTTTACTAATCACACGCATGCGCGATAGCGAAGAGCGTTCGGCGCCATAACATATAATTGCGCCCAGCTCACTAACGCATTGTCGTATTTGGCGTTCCATACACCTTCCTTATGAAAAGGTCCATACTTCTGTTCACTGTGACAAGAATTTGAGCAGGTACTAAGACTCTGGTAACGTTTATACTCGGAAGTTAGTTCAGCAATGCATTTCGGCTTATTATTGATAGGAGATAAGATATTATACCCGTGTATATTATCTATGATTTCGGATACTTGGGAGGTATCGTTAGATACGTAGAGAGACACTAGGTACTCAGAAAGGCTTTAACCCTTTAATGCCCATAAGAATGCATTTATGCATGGTTTTCAACAGTTTATACTGCTGGCCACAAATATCCGATTGCGGTGATCTAGTAGTATGTGGTGACGAAAGGACTAAATGAGGTGTGTATAGCGCAGCGCTAGTGTATCCCACACCAAAGCCCTAATAAGGGGGCGGAGACTGGTCGGTGTAAAGTGCTGAGTCAGCACTTTTTTGGAACTTTGTTGAGCGTTTCTGCTTTAGCCTGGGGGCAAGGAAGTTGATTTTTGTTCTGAAAGCTTACAAATACTCGCTATGTCTGTGGAAGTAACGAGAGTCTTCTAGGACAAAGCAATTCATGATTAGGCGCTGTTCAAGCACTAAGCGCTCAATGTACACGCGTAATGCGCAAAATCCCGAACGGTTCGTACGCCAGGCTCTCTAAGCTGTCTGCAGTACAATCAAACGTTTCCTAGCGTACACACATTTCTTCTACATGCATTATAGCTACCAATCTGCTTTGTCCCATAAAAATACCATCCAAGGTCACTTCAAAATGTTACCGCATGCGCTAAAGTTACCTAATTTGCCTTACGGGCATTAAAGGGTTAATGCACGAAGCGCGGAGTGCCAAAGGACGCGGTACAATGCAATATGGGATAGTATGGGGGTAAGGCGTAATATAGTCTCGTTCCCAGACGAGACTAGGCGTAGTGGTCTTTGATTGGAACAGCTAATAGCTGCCGCATAGGCCGTCTGAAGTATATATATTGGTCTGTTGAGGTCTCAGTTGGCCGACTGCGAAATGGCAGGAAGGCGCAGGGCATGGTACGCGATTCCAGTGGCAGCCATTGCGCTCTCAGGCTTCGTTTACCTCCTCCCTAAATACTGGTCGCCGAGAGAAAGCACAAACCTTGACATGGCGGCATCTGGCGGTGTTCACGCAGTGAGTCCGGAATCACAGCCAACCCCCCAGACATCACGGCAACCCTCCCCTGGTCAGCCACCCAGACGAGCACTCTCGGACTCCAAAGGTAGAGCTACTAACAAAACCAGACATCCCACACTGTATCATAGAGATAAGACAGCTATAGAGAGGGACATGTACATACAGCCAAGGCAAATGCCCAGAGACCAGACAAGCTTCATTCCACTTCAGAATGGTTCCATCCGTCCTCCACATCCACTCGACCTACACGCAATTGGCCTACAGAACAAGAAGGACAGACGGCAGAGGGTTCAAATGAAGCCAAAACTTTCAGTTTGTAATCCTGGAAAAACTAATGCCACTGCTCTTGGCTTCCAGCCTCTCTCACAGTCAGTGGTGGAGGGTGTGGAGAAGTTTGTCTTCTTTGTTGGGTACCAGAGGAGTGGCCACAGTATCATAGGCAGTGTGATGGATGCACACCCAGACATTGTGATAGCTCACGAGTACTTTCTCTTCTCAGATTGTGCATCACAGCTCAAAGTCGGGGCAAGTATATTTGAGAACAAAACTCAGCTGTTTAACGAACTCTACAAGAACAGTTATCTTTCCTCCAAGTGTGGCTGGAGAAGTGATAGCAATACAAGCAAGGGCTACAACCTGGATGTTGGAAATCAGTGGCAAGGCAAGTTCCACCAGCTGAGAGTCATAGGGGACAAATCTGGTGGTAGTGCTACTAACGTTATGCAATATAAAAAGGGAAACAAGTGTTTAGATCAAATGGTTGACAGTCTTAACATGTCAATCATTGCAGTTCATGTAGTACGGAATCCCTACGACATGATAGCCACTAATATTCTCTACCAGCTCTCTGTGGTGAAAACAACTAAAGCAAGTGACCTAATGCATAGAAAGGTAAGGCCTGACATTACCGTGCTATTGTCGAACACAGAAAGGTTGTTCTCACAAGCACTTGCTGTGAAAGCTGTGAGCAAGAAAGTCACTGTGGTTGAGATTCACATTGAGGATTACATTAAGGATCCAAGGAGTTGTGTGCTGGAGATATGCAATGCTTTTGAGGTGCCGTGCCCACAGGATTATGTTGAGGAGTGTTACCAGAAGGCATACAGGAATGTTTCCAGGAGCAGAGACCTCATCAAGTGGGAGCCAGTGATACTGCGTAGAATCCAAGAGAGAATGAAGGAGTTCCCCTTCTTCCGTGGCTACACATTTGAGGATGATTTCAGAGTGTAATGTATGTCATAACCCAACACCCTGCATGCACTGTAAATAATTAATGGTTATTTTAACCCATAAGTATTTATTCTCGCAACATCTGGCGCTGGTTGGATGTGGAGAATGTGTCAAATATCCTCCAACAATACAGGCAGTAGAGGAGGAGGTGGTTCACTAGTTCACTAGGCATGAGTAACACTAATCCATGTCTGCAGTATTGCATTGTGCATGACTGATTACTAATCATGCTTTAGACACCTTACACATTCTATAGAGTATAGCAGATATGCAACTGGGAACATGAGTGTGGAAGTAGTGGGTAGAATCAAGCTAAATTACTTCAAGATAATCATACTCTGGTTGAAATAAGCATTTCTTTTTTGCTGTGTGCATGATAGAGAGGTGTCAGTGCATGAGATAGATCAACAAGTAATATCGCCCGAGGACAAGGAATGGTTCTTAGACCATAAATCCATGGCTACCGGGCTCTTACTATTATATATCCCACCTGATTGGTCACTGCGGCAAACATGGTCTGTAAAATTAATAGTTGATGTGGGCGTGGCGCTAGCTCGAAATCGCGGCGCGCGCCTCTGCCTCGATCGAATGTGCAAACGGTAGTAGCCTCTGCGTTGTGGAGCCGATGTCTAGCACAGAGGAGTTTGCGGTTGGAGCGCGGTGCTACTGTGAGGGTTTCTACGCCACTATCCGCTTCGTGGGTGAAGTGCCTCCCGCAAAAGGTAGTAAGTAGAGTGCGCATTAAATGGAGTAGTATGCGCTACTGTACTGCTGCTCCGTCTGCAGGTGTATGGCTGGGTGTGGAGTGGGATCTGAGCTCGAGGGGGAAGCACAGCGGAGACCACGAGGGCATCCAGTATTTCACCTGCAGGTACTACTCTCAGGAGTTTTACAGGCAGCAGCCAAGAGGTTTCCTCCATGCATGCTCATTTAATAATTACTGGAGACTGCATGAGCTCTTTTAGGCTGTCAGTAGAATTTAACACAGCTAGAGGCTATAAGCTAGCACAGCTGGCAGAATGTGGCTGTTAGAACTGGCACATTTGCCTCCGAGGTTGTCTGAACATAGGTACATGTAATTGACCTCATGCAGAGGTTACTTTCTATGAAGAAATTAATCATGCTTTGAGCATGCACACGCGACAGTCCCTAAGGGCTTCAGAAGGGCTAGCACATGGCTACTGGGCAGGCATGCATTGTTCCAAGTCAGGACATGATATAATAATTCTAGGTACTCAACAAACACTAGCCGCAAATTTGCTGTTTAGAAACAACTCTTTATGCCAAACGTTTCGGTCACTGATTGCCTTTGTTTGTGTACTTGCCACTGAAGAAGGTCACAGATCAGTGACCGAAACGTTTGGCATAAAGAGTTGTTTCTAACAGCAAATTTGCGGCTAGTGTTTGTTGAGTACCTAGAATTATGAGTTATCCTAGCCAACTAAGAGTGTTTTCAGGACGTGATACAGCTCTGCAGAGCTCAGCCGTGTATTGTAGACTGATAGCTATAGACTTGACCACTAGCCCAAACTTTACTTGCCAAACGTTTTGACCTCTCTACGAGGTCTTATTCTCCAGTGGTTAAGTCTATATTAATAGTTATGATTATTGTAGACGGATTTTGTAATTTCTGTGCTGAAGTGCAGGACAGTACAGAGAGAGGTCCTAATACCACTGAACATGACTGTGCGTGTACTGTAAGTGATTTCTCTCTGTCGACAGCAGCCCTGGAAGTGGTTCTTTTGTCCGTCCAAGAAAGGTATCCCTTGGATACTCCTTTGTGGAGGCACTGAGGAAGGTATGCCATCTGGTAGGTGACCATGTTTGAATAGCGCTACACCTCATAGTGAGTTGTTGCTCTTAGGGAAGAAAGCATATTGTGAGGCTATTGTCTGTACTGAACCAAGTTTGCATAGCACAGTAGTTTGTTGCTCTTAGAGGAGTAAGCATAACACAGGGCTGTTGTTGGTCCTGGACTGAGGCTGTTGATGGCAGCATGCACCTCATAGTGGGTTGTTGTAGCCTCAGCCCCAGGCATTGCAGCACCACACATAATTATGTGACCTTTAACCCTGCAACTTTGGGCTGCTCGTGAGGTCAAAGGTCACACAATCATTATAACGTGTGGGAGGAGAGCTGGAAGGAGGCTAGGGTTGTTGGTCTTTGAGAACTACTTCAGTAAGTATAACGTGAGTGTGTTGACTGGAGGGAGGTTGGTTTGTGGGGTGTACTGCTTATGTTGTCATTGGTATGTTGTCTCCCTGCAGAGGTATGGTGTTGCTGAGTGTGGCCAGACAGGGAAGGAGAGAGGAGAAAGGGAGGAGGAGGAGGAGGAGGAGGAGCAGCTCTACGTGGTCTCCAGGAACAGACTAGTGACTCCAGTAGAGATGGTTGGAGCTGACAAGGTCACGAGGAAGCAAAGGTCAGCCACACCCACCACTGTTCCGGTTTCTGGCCCTCTGTGCAGCACCATGCACTACCTGCCAGAAATGAACTTCTCTCGTGTCTTGGCGATCCTTTAAAACTAGATTAAATACTGTAGCTGGTGAGATAGTAGCCAAATGTGATTAGGTCTTGGCTTGTGGCCCAGAGCACTGTTTTCATTGGTACTGTAGTGGCAGACCTAAAAGATCAGCAGCTGTTCTAGTGCTGCCTTTGTAGCAAAGTGTAGTGTAAATTTGTTGACACAGTAACATGTAGTATGAGTACATGTGTGTGTGCCCACCTGCTATTAGCAGAGTGGGTTGTGGATGAGTATTGTGGTTGATGCCCAGTACTCAGGCAGTGATGTAGTCTCACAACGTGAGACATGCTCAAACATTAGCTGTCTCTTTCTACAACCATTTTATCTTCTGGAGAGTGGCATAAAAATGATTGAAAGGGTATTCACTTGTACTCAAACGATATAATATGTAATAATTATGTGTTTATAACAAAAGGAGTGATTTTTGTGCGTATGTGTGGAGTGAGAATAAAATGAGTACAATTTTCAAAACCAAATTTTCAGTCACATAAAAACAAATGTACCATGCACTAATCACAATGCCATACTAATGTACGTTTACCTATACAACCAACCAAACAAGACACCAATATTTCTATGTCTAGTCCTTTTGTCGGCATCGTATGTGGAGACTGTTTTGCCGTGCGAGGGAGCAGGCCTCACAGGATGGTGCAGCCGCCGCGGTTCTGTCGTCTCCTCGGGGGAGGAGGGTTGGGATTGGTGTCCTGGGTGGCCGGGGCATCTGTCTCTGCCACCTGGTGGTTGGAGGAGGAGAGGAGGGAGTGAGGATGGCTGGGTTGAACACACTCGGGCACAGTATCTCTGTCAAAGACATGCTTGTCATTGAAAAGAGTAGAATCTTGACTGGGTCTCTCTCTCTCTCTCTCTCTCTCTCTCTCTCTCTCTCTCTCTCTCTCTCTCTCTCTCTCTCTCTCACACACACACACACACACACACACACACACACACACACACACACACTCTCTCTCTCTCTCTCTCTCTCTCTCTCTCTCTCTCTCTCTCTCTCTCTCTCTCTCTCTCTCTCTCTCTCACCCCTCCATCTGCACTGCCGTTAACTTGACTAGTCTGTTGAGGTGAGTTGGCTGCCGATCGTTTGCCTGCAGTGGCTGTCCGCCCCCGAGCAGCCTGCATGGCGGCAATCTGAGCATTCAGCTCCTCGATCCTCTTCTCCAGCACTTGGATGACCTCCTCCTTCTCTTGGATGGTCTTCTTGTGCTTGCGGATGTCCGACTCTTTGTCTCTTACTTCTCTGATCTCAGTTGGGAGGTTTTCCTGTAGGATTTTAATGAAGTGGTTGCAGTAGCACGCGTGGAAGGGTAATGCATGTAGCACGCGTGGTAATAACAGTAGCACGTGTGGATGTATGTACATGTCATACAAGGGAATAGTGGTTCATGTGATTGTAAGTAATGTCTGATACAGTAGGGCTGCAATGCCTAACTAGAAAGAGCTATACATGTGTGACATCATCTGACATCATGTGACATCACAATGCACTCACACAATAGTAGTAGGGTTGCAGCTAGTACGTACTGACCTGTACAACGCTGTGCAGTGGGGTGAGTGTGACCTTCTCACAGTCCCCGTGGAGCTCCACAAAGGCGTACGTCTTGTCCGGTATGGAGGTGGCCATGATGCCGATGCACTCTCCATTGATGAAGAAAAGGAGGCAGCCTTCGAATTCCGGGCAGCGCATCACGCCCACCTTCTCACCGATCTGAGGTAGGGGAATGGGAGATGTGGGGTAGGAGGAGGAAGAGGGAATTAGGATGAGGAGAAAGAGGAGGAGGAGGAATAAAAAGAAGTGATTCTCATCCCTCTTTCATATACATGTAGTATTCTGGACACCCTATATAGACTGCAAAGCCCCCACCCTAGCCCAGCCCACCCTTATCTCTGAATGCCCTTTCATTCCTTCCCTCAGTGAGTGGAGGCCAGCCTCCGTTGTGCAGTGACAGGCTGTGCCAATAGGTCACCCTAACACACGCATGTACACACATGTACACACACACACACCTGAAGTTCTTTCAGGTTGTGCTTGGTAAAGGTGCAGGTGATGTCTCCATTCTCAAGGAAGTCGTCCCCTGACAGCATCCACGTGGCACTGTTCATCTTCTTCATGGTCTGAGGGAAGTTGTGCCACAGGTCGGCTGGCCTGGGGGGGGGGGAGATTGGGAGGGAGAGGGGGAGAGGAAGGTGCAGGAAATTAAGCAATGCAGTTTCACCTCCCATGGTGTTGGATCCTTGACATAGTGCTACCATATACCTCATTAGGCCTTCCCATTGCTGGGATTCCCCATGTGTGCTCTGGTATGTGCAGAACTTAAGTGTGAGTGGAGATGCCCACTACAGCTGCAACGGTTGCCATAGCAATATCTTTCCCTCCTTCCCTCCCTCCTTTCCTCTGTACGTCCCTCCATACCTCCCTCCTCTCCCTCCCTCCTCCTACACCTCCTTCTCACTCTCTCCCTCCCACCCTCTCTCCTTCCCCTCCCTCCCCTCACCTGTGTCCAGTCACTCCAATCCTTATAGAGCCAGCGGTTCCTGTCTTCTTCCTCCGAGTCGATCCTCCGCTGCTGGTCATGCTGTCCACCTCGTTGCCCAGCTCAACCTCAAAGAGCTCATTATTGTAGAGTGCCCGACTGGAGACCACTACCGCCTCCCTCTGTCCCCTGGGAGGGAGGAAGGGAGGGAGGGAGGAAGGAAGGAAGGAAGGAAGGAAGGAAGGAAGGAAGGAAGGAAGGAAGGAAGGAGGGAGGGAGGGAGGGAGGGAGGGAGGGAGGGAGGGAGGGAGGGAGGGAGGGAGGGAGGGAGGGAGGGAGGGAGGGAAGGAAGGAAGGAAGGAAAGAGGGAAAGAGAGAGGGAGAGGGAGAGGGGGGGGGAGGGAGGGAGACAGACAGACAATAATGTAAACAGCATCATATTTTTTGAATTACTGTTTGATAAGTGGTTTCAAATGTTTTCACTAGATAGTAACTTGGGAATTGCTACCACCAGCCAGCCAGTCTCCCTGTGCTATCTAATGGGTGTGGGGGGCGTTAGCATAGCTTCCTATTGCTCACAATCTCTTATGTAGTAACTTGGTAGTTTGCATTGCAGTTGTTAGAACTGTATCTGGGAGGGCCGTTCCCAGAGAAGGTGTGTAACAGCCCACGGATTGTGGTAGCACTCATCATGACAATGAATACTGCAGTTAATGAGACTCTTGCTCCTGCCCTGCTTGCTGCCCCTCCCAACTCCCGGCCCCCCCATGTTGCAGCTGGCCCCCCATGTTGCAGCTGCCCCCCATGTTGCAGCTGCCACAGGGATGCCCCACCGACAGCCCACCCACTGTGACCAGACCAGCTCATACCACGCTCCCCTAGCCAGCCCACCCTGCAGCGCACACGTCCACCCAGAGGTCAGAGTGCACTGATCTACTGCACATGGAGCAGATGTCTCTGCACTTAGGGAGTGCACACTGCTCTCTCCCTGAGGTGACGTGAGTTCTGGTGCTAGTTGACAAACACTGTGGTAAACCTAGCCAGGTTTTGGATGTTTACCCTAACCAGTGCCCCCACAAAGACAATCAGCTTGTAGCCATGCTGGCTACTACACATGCATTTCCTTTACTTTGCAAGCTCTTATAAGTGAGCCAGACAGGTACTGCTGTTGTAAGATAAGACCCCTGTGGCAGCAGGGATGAGGAGGAAGGGAGGAGGAAGGGAGGAGGAAGGGAGGAGGAATCAAACACAGTACATTCTAATCCAGCAGTCAAGGTTATGCTCAGTGGTGATAATGGCATGTGCCAGCTGTCCTGCTTACAGCTTAGAATGTGTAAAAACCCTTCCAAGTGAAGTGTTGCTTAGCAAGGAATGCTTCCACCTGCAAATGGACATGTGTACACACACACACACACACTCACATCATCTAGGGCTCCCAAATTGGGCAGCACAGCAAATTACACACACGGCAATTGGTGATTAGGTGTGTCCTCACACACTGGAGGCACCAGCCAAGACATCCATTCAATGTCCTCCTCAGCCTCCACATCTTTCTCTTTTACTGAGGGAGTTTCTCCAACGCTTCTCCCACCGTCCCACCCTCCTCTGCCTATTCAAACTGAGCATGCCTGGGTTGGCCAGCTGCTACCACAGCCTGATACCCTCGGCACTGTGCTACGTGCCGTGACCACAGCATGGCCTCTGTACATGTAGTGGGCCATGTAACAACATTCCTACAAGCTAGCTACAAGACATGTACAAGCAGATTACAAGTAATTACAACCCAACTACACACACTACAAGCAAATTACAAGCAAGCTACAAGTGATTTACAAGCCTTTTAATCAATCAGCAACTGCACATGCTCTGTAGTTGTTATGGCTACATCTGAGTAGGAAATGGTCTGTACTCACTTCTTAATCTTGGTGGCTGACTTCCCCCCTCCTGTCACTGTGACATTCTTGCCATGATACTGCAGGTCAAATCCCAGCAAACTTGTCATGATCCTTCCTTCTTTACTCTTGCTCCTGTGTTCTAGTAATGGCTTTGTCTTTCTGGCAACAGCTGTCCTCTTGAAGAACTCAACTGCCCTACAGCACTGCTCGTGCCCTTTTATTGCTGTTGGAGGCTCTTGGGAGGAATGCAGCCACTAATTTGTGGTTAGCAGTCTTCTGTTGGCAGTCAGTAAGGGAACTTATGAAAAGCCTCTCAAAAGAGATTGCGTGCTAATTAGTGGTGGATAGGTGAAACATGGAATGTCAGGCACAGACAGAGCAGTCAGTTCCCTAGCCTAGAGACCTACACACATGCACACTACCACCATCAAATCCCTGCACTGCACTAGAAGCAGCAGGGAGCTGTGCTAAGCAGAGGTAGTAGCTTCTTTCTACAGTGCTAGCTGTGCTTAGTTCGTACTACACAGCCACTTACCACTGCCTCTTCTGGTGATTGCTTGGCAAGGACAGACTGTTGCTGGCCCGTGGATGGCAAGTATTTATAGTGCCATGGGGTAGGAGATAGGAATGCCAAACTACGTGTTAATGTGGTTTCCATGGTAATGGAGGTTGCATACAGCTCTCCCACATGTGAGGAGATAGTATTGCATTCCACTGTTGGGGGGAGGAGGGAGGAAGAGAGTGAGTCCTCTCCAGCTACTGTCTCCACCGGTTGTCCAACCTGCATGTGTGTCTGCTTGACTTCCTCAAGGTGTCCAATCCATCCTGTGTTGCATGGCTCTGGAAAGATGTGGTGCCATGGTAACCGATGGAAGGGACAGGCTAAATGTAAATAGGCTGACTGTATTTTTAATTAAATTTATGTCAGTCCATTCCTTTCCTTTCTATCATATGTTGGTCTGGTCTCCATGTCACAGGCATGACATGTCACATGACATGTCACATGACACACACATGACATGTCACATGACATGCATATGCAGTGCAACTGCACACGCTCCCACATGTGCTAGTAGTGATTGAGACAACAGCTCTAGCCTGTGCCAGCTGCGTGGTGTGCCCCTCCAGCAGTGATGGAGGCAGTGGCTGCGGCCATTGGTGCCGTGTTCCACAGGTAGGGAGGGGCCTACCATCCCATGGACTGAGTTTATCCACTGCCCAGGCTAGGTCGTCAAGATGGCACCGTTCACAATCGTTCAGGCATGATCGAAATGTCATGAATACTGAGTGAGAGGGCGTGCTATAGGTGTGACCTGGTCCCGTTCCCATTCTGATTTCACACTTTGTGAGTATTGCATTCTAGTCATTCCACGGACTGCACTCCTACCTTGAGCCCTCCTAGTCAATTCTCCTCCCTCCCTCCCTCCCTCCCTCCCTCCCTCCAGTCAACTGGACCAGTTGAGTGATGTCAGTGTGAGAGAGATGCTGGTCAGCACAGCGGGGCCACAAGGAGAAATCACAGCCACAGCTCCAAGTGAGTCCACCGCCTCTGAACTGTAAGTGTCCTAGCTATGCTGAGAGAGTCAGTGAATCAGTGCGAGTGGTCTCCACTCCCAACTGTCTCCTCCCCACCTCGTTACCCTGCCCTTTGTCTAGCCAGCTTGACGTGCTTCAAGGGACCTGCAATTCTTGCCACATATGACGTCTCTCATACATCCGTCTCCACTGCTGAACTCTGACCTCTGAGATTAAGGCTGCTATGATTGAAGTTCTCTTGTTGAAATGCTTGCAAACCTTACAAGCATGGCTGGTTCTCATACCAGACAGACTGTGGCTGGTTCTCATACCAGGAGGCGTCTAGTGATCCACTGGGAGACACTCTCTAGTGCACATGTGCACACACACTTGAGCCCACACACCGATAGCCTATGTGTTCCTTCCTCTCTTCCTCCCCTTTCGCGGTCTTGTTGCAGACATCTTGTTTCTGGATCTGTCTCGGAGCCTTCTCCTCCGCTCGTGGGAGACTGTGGCTGACATCAGTAGGGAGTTGCCCAAACTTAGGAGACTGAATGTGAGGTCAGTGTCTGTATATGAGTTATGTCTGTCTGTCTGTCTGTCTGTCTGTCTGTCTGTCTGTCTGTCTGTCTGTCTGTCTATCTGCCTGTCTGCCTGCCTGCCTGCCTGCCTGCCTGCTTGCCTGCCTGCCTGCCTGCCTGCCTGCCTGCCTGCCTGCCTGTCTGCCTGCCTGCCTGTATCTCTGATTGCAGTTCTGCATGTCTAAGTGACTGTCTCCCTCCACATCTGCTTCTAGTGAGAACCGTCTCCCTCCTCCTGCTGACCCTCTGTCTCTGGTCCCAGCCTTCACTCATGTCACTGAGCTCTCAATTAACAAGATGAAATTGTCATGGAAACAGGTTCTTTGCACTCTCCTCAATGTCCTTTCTCCCTCAAGCTCGCTCTCTCCCCCTCTCTCCCTCCCTCCCTCTCCCTTTCTCCCTCCCTCCCTCCCTCTCTCCCTCTCTCCCTCCCTCCCTCCCTCCCTCCCTCCCTCTCCCACCCTCATTAGTAACCCTCTGCCTCATTTTTTATCCCCCCCTCTCCTGCAGGTGTGCTCAATAGCTGCCATGCTCCCATCTCTGATAGAGCTTCATTCCTGTGAGAACTCCATCACATCTCTCAGGTATGCGCTCTTCCTGGAGACACGCAGTCCCCATATTTCCTCCCCTCTCACCTCCTGGTGTGACATGGGTGCAGGGTGGGGGGGGGCAGGAATTTTATAATAATATTTGCCCCCTGTTGTCATGGCGCAGTTCCAGGAACCAATCAGCAGCTTTGTAGCTTCTGTGATAATGTCTCAATTGCTCACAGGGCCAATTTGTGTTCTACCAGGCTTCATTCTGCCTTGAATTCTGTTCTCCCTCCCTTCTCCCTTCCTCTTCCCTCCTGCCTCCCTCCCCCCTCCTCCCTCCTCCCTCCCTCCTCCCTCCTCCCTCCTCCCTCCCTCCTCCCTCCTTCCTCCTCCCTCCTCCCTCCTCCCTCCCTTCTCCCTCCTCCCTCCCACCCCTGCCCCCCCCCCCTCCCCCTCTCCTTCCCTGCCTCTTGTTCTTTGTGCTGTTAGCTCACCGCTGCCCTTGAAGTGTCTGCGTTTGCTTAACTTGGAAGAGAACCAGCTGTCTTCATGGGCCGAGGTGTTGCAACTCAACAACCTCCCAAAGTAATGCCTTCCTCTATCCCTTTCTCTTTCTATCCACTCCTTCCCTCCCCCTCCATCCTTTCTCTTTACCTCCTTCTCTCTCCTCTCTCTTTATTCTGTCCTCTCTCCCTTCCCCTCCCTATCGTCACCAGGCATTCTCTCTCTCGATCCACAGGTTGGAAACACTGATTCTGAATGACAACCAAATTCCTGAAATCTTCCCAGGTATGTGTGTGCTAGATGGTGGAGGAGTTCTTCACAGGTCAAACACTCAGATGACCAGACACCCAGACACTCAGACACTCAGACAGCTGGACACTCAGACAGCCAGACACTCAGACAGCTGTACACTCAGACAGCCAGACACTCAGACAGCTGGACACTCACACCCAGACACTCAGACAACTGTACACTCAGACAGCTGTACACTCAGACAGCCAGACACTCAGACAGCTGTACACTCAGACAGCCAGACACTCAGACAGCTGGACACTCCATAGCCAGACACTCAGACAGTGTGTGGGGTATGACTGTTTGGTGTCTGATTGTCTAAGAGTATCAATGTCTCAGGGAGGGAGGGGGGGGGGGGGAAGAGATTAAAGGAAAAGGAAGAGAGAAGGAAGGAGGGAGTCAGTCTCTGTGCATCCCATTGTTTATGCACTCAAGCATTCAGCCATGATTAGTGTAATCACTCATTAGTGCAATACCATCAGCACTAGAGATGGTGCCTCTTCAGTGGCCCTCAGCTCTCCAGCAGTGGCTCCTGTTTGATTGAGGGAATTAGAAGCTAATTGTCAAATTGCTATCTCCATTAGTTGTAATTGTAGTGTGCACCTCTGCACATAAATGTGTCACCATGGCAACCCTACCATTCACCATGCACCCAGCATGGTGGGCGGAGCATCCAGACAAACACACACTCCAACCAATCGCTACACCCCCTCTCTAGCACCAACTGCACTGAACTTGCTGGGAAGGATGGCTAGACCTGAAAGCGTCTCTCCTGTCCCAGGGAGGGCTAAGGAGATGGGGTGGTGTGCACTTATGAGGGTTTTGTGTCCTTCTGTTCCCCCTCCAGCCCTCCCTGAGTCCCGGCCAGAGGGTGTGGCTGGCTGCTTACCTCATTTGAGATCTCTCTCCGTCAGTAACAACAGTATTCATGGGGTAAGTGGAATAGTGTGGGAGAGAGGGGAGGGAGGATTCGGCTCATACAGCCCTGCCCAGGCTGGAATGCTCCGTTGCCTTCAGTTGACACAAATACTCTGCGGTCTCCCCTCCTCCCTCATCCCGGCCTATGGTGGCCCAACAACAATATCCAAATGGACATTGCTCCCTGGATCCCCCACTCCATTCCTTCCCTCCTCCTCCGCCTCTCTAATGGTGTATTCCCATAATGCTGTAAGCGTGTTTCACCATTGTGGTTCATTGCACACGTACATGGGCTACTGAGCTCTCAGAATTTGAATGGGCAGAGCACAAAACAGGTGCTGAGGGTTAGTGCTTTTAGGTGTGGCCATTATCGCACATGTGTCACTCACTCACACACACACACACACATACACACACACACACACACACACACACACACACACACACACACACACACACACACACACACACACACACACACACACACACACACACACACATGCACACATGTGCATGCATACACATGTGTACATGTGCAATTCCCCTCCTAATTACTCCAACACCTCATCCTTCCTTCCTTCCCTCCCTCCTTCCCTCCCTCCCTCCCTCCCTCCTCCTACCTACATGTGTACCTACCTCTCTTCCTCAAAACAACAACTGACCTGAAGACCTTCATTAAACCCAAATACTCTCCCCTTTTGGTCCCTAGCCTGTCTCAGGCAGCCAGTACTTGCTTGGTAGAGCACACCGTACGAAGCCCAAGATGATTTCATTGAATTTAGATTACAAGAGGCCAGTCAATTATTAAGTGTGAGGGGGTGTTAGTCTGGTATGTTGCCTGAGGCCCAATGGAGGGGCACTACATGTCTGCGCACGTTGCTAGGCTCCACCGTGGGAGGGCACGGCAGAGCCTAGTTGTGTAGGTGCAGCCACCAGGTGCCCCTTTGTCGTGTCTCCTGCTACTTGGGCACGTCGTAGGTTCTTTGGAGGCCAGAATCCCGTCTCCACGCTGTGCTAGGAGGTGGGCGTGTTCTCTGAGGCTCCTGTCCTAAGGGTGATTGGCCTGTTGAATATCAGTGAGTGTATCGGTACTGGCCCAAACAGAGGTGCATGTTAAGAGGTTGCCACTCACTACAATTACTAACAATTACTGTACACATGTAGTACCTGCTAGGGAGCACTCATGTACACATTAGGGAGAGTGAGGGGTCAAAGTTCAAAATTGCTAGACCATCAGTAACCTATATGACATTATGCTGTGTTGAACTTTGCCTGCCACGCCCTTGAATTGACATCTGTGCTCCTCTTAGATGAACACATCGGGAGGTATATCCCCATAGTGTAGGAGTATCTAGCAGCAATGATCACCCAGCATTCCAGGAATGTTATGTCCTCCCTTCCTCCTTCTCTCCCCCCTCCCCAACCCTCCCCAACCCTCCCCAACCCTCCCCTACCCTTCCCTACCCTCCCCAACCCTCCCCTACCCTCCCCTACCCTCCCCAACCCTCCTCCTATCTCTCCTCCTATTTCTCCTCCCAGTGGTCGTCTGTCGTGGCTCTTGCAGCACTGCCATCACTGTGCGAGCTCAGGATCAAGGGGAATCCCCTTTTCAAAGGTACTCATGGGGTGACATGTTGTATGTCACACTCACACACACACATGCACACACACACACACACACACACACACACACACACACACACACACACACACACACACACACACACACACACACACACACATCATAACAGGTCAAGCAGGTTTGACATCCAGAGAGCTGGTGATAGCTCGACTCCCTCAAGTGAAAAGTCTCAACAACAGTCAAGTGAGTGGCCATGCAGCCAGCAATGCTCTGCAGGGCACTGAGTATGTACAACATGTAACATGTACATGTTGTGTACATGTTGTACATAGACATACATGTTGTACATACATATATGTTGTAAGTACATGTACATATTGTACACATGTATGTACAACTTGTGTAGAACATGTACATTGTGTGTACATGTATGTACAATGCATACAACATGTACATGCTGTACAAAATGGGTGTGTTGGAACTAAGCAGTAGACTTGACACTAGTGTTGCTGGGTAACTGTTTAGGATACTGTGTGGAATTTTGGAGTATTCTCTTTCTGTAATGGCATCTTGATGTCTGTAGCGGAAACTGATAGTTGTACGTATATGACATGTACAACTGCATGTAATGCAATGACAACATGTACAACATGTATGCAATACAAGTAACATGTACATGTACAACTACATGTAATACAATTACAACATGTACAACATGCATGTAATACATGTAACAACATTTACAGCATTCCTGTAAAACATGTGCAACATTTACACTATGTACAACATACATATCATGCATGTACACTATGTACAACATGCATGAGAGAATGGGATACCTTGAGGGATGATTGGCTTGCACATGTTCATTAGGCACCATTGGCTAGTGGTGGGTAAGTAGCTGTTGTGACAGAGAAGGCCACATGGCCAGTGATGTGTGGAACTGTTGTTACAGACAACTACTGGCAGCCTTGGCATTTAATCTTTTGGGTGGGGCATGATTTGTACTACATGCAAAGCTATGTCTGTAGAATGCAAGTCTGTAGCTATTAATTCCATGTGTTAACTCAACTATCAAAACAAGTTATAGTTGTCCATTAGGAGTCTCAGCCACACATGTCTGTCTGCTGCTCCTGGAACAGGAGCAAGAGGCAAAGCAAACAGAAAGTACGTCTGTAGTCGAGGGCTGTGTGAGGTCAGGCAGTGCTGAAGACTGCTTCGGTACAACCCTCCAGAGAATAGGAATACTCTAATAATTCATGTTAACAAGCCACCCACAAGCACAGAAATTCCATTCCCCCATACCGTGGTACTGCATGGTTCCATGTGCACTGGCCCGGCAGTGCAGCGGCTGCACTCCAGCCAGGGACTGGTGGTGTGTTGTGGAGTGTCTCACACTGATGGCTGAGAGGGGCCCAGTGATCGAGGGTGTTGCACTACATGCAGGTGGGGGAACGAGAGAGGCTGGTGGCCGAGAGATTCTATTTAAACCACTACAGTTCTGAGTGGGCTGCTGCCCAGTCCAGCGAGGAGGGGAAGAAGTGGTTCAGGCAGGCCCACCCTCGATACGCCGCAATGGTGGAAGGTAAGACATACATACCAGAACTTTCATTACTGTCTCACATTACTGTCTCTCTCTCTCTCTCTCCCTCTCTCTCCCTCCTCTTTCCATGCACAGCACATAACATTCCATTAGAAACCCTCCACAGTGATAAGCCAGCTGTCTCAGCTCTGAAGGACTCTCTGCTCTGTATCCTACTTCAAATGGCTCACAGTCTCATAGGGACATGGGGGAGTGTCTGGCAGAACTAATGGCCCCACACTCACACCATACCCCAGCATGCGTAGAGTCTAGTAGAGGGTGAGGAATGAGCTCGGTCTCCATTGCATGCACACACACACACACACACACACACACACACACACACACACACACACACACACACACACACACACACACACACACACACACACACACACACACACACACACACACACACACTCCTTCCTTAACCAGCCTGCCCAGCCGTGACTGTGCAATGCCCAGACCACCCTGAAGCAAGGCAGCTGGCCAAGAGACTCCCTCAGACGATGACAGTCCAGAAGCTGAAAGGTCTGCTCCAGAGAGTGTACAGAGTGGACTCCTCCAGCCAAAGACTCTCCTACTTGGACAGCAAGGTGACTCCTCTCTCCCTGCTACCTCCCTTCCTCCCATCTGGTGCCCCTCTCTCTACCTTCTTCCTCCCCTTCCTTATATGTTTCCCACTCCTCCTTCCCATGGGCAGTTCCTCTCTGTCTTCATTTTCCTCCTCCTCCTCCTCCTCCTTCTCCTCCCTCTCTTTCTTGAGCCCAGTTTTTTCCTTACCTTCTCATGTGCACTGCTTCCTCCTGTGCCACTACATTCTATTTATTCCAGAGAAATTTTGAAATAGAGTTGGATGATGACTTGCGGCAGCTGTCCTTCTACTCCATACAGTCAGGGGACACCATTCTGCTTAGATGGTAGCACATGCAGTATTGCCATGACAATGCCATAGCAACAAATCAAGCACATTGTATTGTTTCAATATTAGGATTTCTTGCAGAAATGAACTCTGACCTGATAATATAAAGCACTGTTCTAAATTCTGAGTGGGGAATAATGTTGATCTATGCACAATGCCATACATCCATGTGTGCATGCATCCATGTCTGCATGTATCTGTACCAGTTATAACTGGCTCTAGATGTGGACCACGGCTGCGTAGGGTGCCTCATAGGAGCCGAGCAGCAGTCTGTCTCCAAGGTCCAACACATGACTGACGCTCTGCACTACCTCTCCTCCATCGTCATGGAGACTGCGGATAATCTGGCCACTGGGGTCCACCTCAATGATGAGACCATGTTTGGGAACTGTGTGTGCGATAGTACGGGCCAGGTGAAGCTGGGAGGGGCAGGAAGAGGTGAAGGTGCGAGATGACAGGGATTAGAATCTGATGATAGTTAGGTCATATTTTATCCACTTTCAGAATGGAAGAGGCTCATTGCAGTCGTTGCAGTCGGGTATGGGTATGGGTAAATGCACAATCATGTTTTTGTGCAGCTCACCTTAACAAGGAGTCCCCTCAGCAGTGGCATCTGACTCATGATATCAACGATGGGCAGCTTACGGGTGGCAGCAAAGGCCACCCAGTAGTTGCCATGGAAACTGGGAGATATGTTGTCTGGCAATCCAGGGAGGTTGTCAATGAATGTGTCAACTGACCCAGCCAGAGGACCAGTGAGGTGGTATCTGTGGGAGGGGAGGGGATAAGGATGTTTGAGGATAAGATTCGGACATGGCAGTACCTCTGTATCCTAGCCCTCGTAGTTTCAGAGATGAGGAGGGCTTTTCCATCTTGACTCAGGGAGATTCCATTGGGGAAGTGCATCTCTGCCACAACAATGTAGCATCTCTTCTCCACAGGGTTGTAGTGGAGGAGTTGTCCGTTTGGTCTCCCCTCAAAAACATCCAAGACATTATCGAGTCTTGAGAACTTACGACTGGAATCTGTGAAGAATATACTCCCATTTGAGAGTACTACCAAGTCGTTACCAAAGTTAATGAAAGGGTTCTCCCCGTCCCTCTGCCCCTGAGGTACTAGTACTTCTACTTCTCCCGAGTTGATATTCAGCTGCAGAAGTCCAAAGGCGCAGTCAGCAGCGTACAAAATATCTGGGTTGCTATGGTGAAAGTGTAGGCCAAGTACACGCCCACAGTGACTCTCGGCTTCCACTGAGCCTTTCAGTGGTGAGGAGCCACAGGGGAGGGGAAGGGGAGGAGAAATGGGAAAAGGAGGAGGCAGTGGGATGCACATAAGCTTGTCATCACTGCACGTCCATCACTGTCCATCACTCACCACACTGGTCGTAGGGCGGCTTGCCAACCCTCATGACTGTAGTGTAATGCTGGAGGTCAGAGTCCAGCCTCACCACCCTCCCATCCCCCAGCCCTGTGTAGATAAACCCTACAAGACCAGGGAAGCAGAAACCACACATGACCAAGTGAATTCCACTCTCTCTCCCCCAGTTCCTTGCCTCGCTCATCCCTCACAAATGCCTCTGGCCCACGCAGGTCACCAGGGAAGAGATACTGGGCTTGTTTCAGGTGTGTGTTGATGGCTAGAGGTCCTTCCAGGGCGCGCATGCTGTCATTACACAGCCTGCGTCGGGGGAAATATTTGCTGTACAAACAGCGTCTCTCCACAATTCGTGGGTGCTGTGGAACGCGTGCATGAATACCTGAAGGAGACAGGGTCTATTGGTTGTGGGAGGGCCCATACCACAGCAGCCACCAGGAGGAGCAGAACCCCCGCCCACCACGCCCGCCTAGGACACAATTAGACACACACACGATTTAGTAACGGCCACAACATGGTTAAACCCGAGGCCTTGCTCGCACAGCCTCGAACCAGCAAAAGAAACGCCTCCTCTTGCACGCTCAGAATTTACCTGCGAGATTTCCGTCGTTTTTCCACATTTCTCACACCACCCTCCTCCCTCCCCTCCCTTCTAGCCTCGGGCTCGCCCCCAGTCGCGCGCCTCCTCCGCACCTCTTCTGACATCGCTTCTCTACGGTATTACTTTAACTCCTTCATTGGCCACTGACAGCGAGAATAATGAATGATCACAGATGACAGAGATGAATACAGAGAGTCAACTAATGCAACACTGAGTCACCACCCAGGTGCAGCCTGGGCCAATCTTCGCATTCGCCTGCAGGGAGAAAGAAAGTCAATTCACTTCCAGAAAGATGGAGGGAGGGATGGAAGGCGGGAGGAAAGAAGGAAGGGAACAGGGAGATTGAGAGAGAAAACCTGCCTTGTGTTTCTGTCTTGGTCCCTCATTTTCTTTTCCATCTCTGCATCAGTGAGGACCTGGATGGAGGGCCCCCAGGCCTCTGCATCAGCCAGCTGCCTCACAGGGAACTTGACAGGTGGAAGAGGAGCCTCACTGAGGGAGGAGGAGGAGGAGGAGGAGGAGGAGGAGGAGAGACATGAAGGGAACAAGACAACAGCCTGTAACACCTGCTTTCACATGTACACACCTGAAGGCATAGGTCCTGGCATGCCAAGACAGCTGTCCTCGAATGGAGTATGCGATGGTGGTAACAAACTCTCCTCCCAGGCCAAGATCTGCACAGAGAATCCGAGCAAAATCTTCAGGACTGTTTCGAGGATTTGAAATATCCCACTCAAACTGATCCACCAGAGAAATATTACCAACATGAATGTTAAGCTGAGAAAGAAAAACAATAATTACAAGAAGATACATAGTTCTTGTGAATCCTCTCTCTCTTTCCCTCCCTCTCCTACCTTAATTATAACTCTCCTGTCCTCCTCGTCTTCAGGGATCATGTCAGTGGAGAACTGGTCACACTGCTGCCGAATGGACTGTGCAATTGGTCCAGCGAAGGAGGTTGTGGGGAGCTCCAGATCATCGCACAAGATCTCGGCATACTGCTCGGGAGTCAGCATCACCTCTGAGCAAGAAGAGGACCACTTCGTTCTAACTTGAGATTAACAGGTAGTTATGAACCAAACTACAATTCTATAAATAGCACCCTGTCACCAATTATGCCATTCTGGAGTCCAGCAGCACATGCGTGCACAGTGACCCTATCTCACTCTGCCCACCGTTCTTATTCCAAGTGAAGGTGTCTCGAAGTTTCTGCCCGTCGATGTCAATGTCAAGACGAATTGGCACCAGCACCTCTGGTAGAATGGAGGCATCGTGCAATAGGGCTGGGTTCTTGTCATCGTAGCTGTCGGGAGAGAGAGGGGAGGGAGGGATTTTGGGGTGCAGGGTGAGAAATGAAGGAAATTGGTGGATGAGAGAGGGAAGCAGTTGGGAGACTGAGCAATCCTCACCATGTGGGGAAACTCTTTACTTTCTTTCCGGCAGCCCCGTTCTTAAATCGTCCAACGGGAGAGGCGCATGGAACAGCATCCAAGTGGAACGAACTGCTGGGAATCTGCGAGACCCACGACCCTTTTTTTCTGGTGCTTGCTCCCCCAGCCACCGAGTTTAGGGAGCCAGTGGACTGGAGGGAGGGGTTCCGCTCCGCGCTGGAGTGCCCCACAGGCTCAAAGCTGATGGACGAGCGGTACTTATCGTCGTTCCCGTTCAGAATCTCTTCCACTTCGGAGGCCCGCACTATCTGCACGTTGGAGGAGATGTTGCTGTGCCCGTAGCCGATCTGCTCACTGGCCATCCTCCGCTCGTCGGCGCTCATCTTTCTCTTCCATAGCCCGGGGTACTTCTTGTAGAGATCACCGCGAAACAGTCGCAGGTAGTTGCCCACCTCAGAGCCGAGCAGGTACTCTTCCCCGTCTTCTCCCAGGCGAAACGACTTCGGCTTCGGGCCGTACGTCTTTAGCGTTGTGCAGAAGTTGTTTTTAGAGGCCATTGCAGGCTGCGACGGATTTTTCGTGGACGGAGAAGTGCGGCAAACTTCTAATTAATGCTACCTCGACCAATATCCACCACCATTCTAATAAATGCTACCTTGTTTTCATGCGCGCGCCGCTTAGCGACGGCATTCAAACAGTACCAGAGAGAGAAGCTACGGGTGAGCTGTTAAAGCAGAGCACAGCATTCAACGTAGTGATACACGTACATGTACGTCTGTGGCACATCCACAGCCTCCTTTTTACACGCTCAGTGTTTCAGGTACGCCTCTTCCTGCAGTCATGATGGCTCTCCCCACCCTGCGCCCATACTCTGCCCTGAGCAGGGGCAGGGCGGCAGAGCAGGAGAGGAGGATCGCGAGGAGACGGAACCAGGAGGACCAGATGAGACAGAGGTGGGCGGAGCATTCTCGCTACCTTCACAGACTGGGCGTCCAATCCATGAAACAGGAGGCCTGGACGTCGGCGCAATCCTCGAATGGCAGGTAGTGGCAAGTTCACAACTCTTTAATGCAACTTACTAGTGGCAGAGGAGGGTAGGATGGCATGCAGCAGTAACCTGGCTGTACTGCAGCAGTGGACTGCTATCGAGCATCATGTGGCCTCAAAGCTGGTCCTTCCTCTCTTCATCCTTCCCTCCCTCCCACCACCCAGTGCAGAGTCAGGGCAGGCCCAAAGGAGAAGAGAAGAGAAGAGGCAGAAACTAGTGGAGAGACGAGACGAACTTCGTCTGCTTCTTCACAAGGAGCAGCTCAGTTATGAGGTAGTGCAGTCATGAACACTGTACATGTACTATGATGTAATTGTGATGTAATCTCTAGACAGAGCTTAAGGAGAGTAGGACAGACAGACTTTCACACATGAAGAGCAGGTAGGAAATACCTTCATGTAGACATACAGGTTTTACTGGTAAAATTTAACCTGTTTAACTGGTTGTGTAATGTATGGTGCAGAGTAGATGAGTTGAAGAGCCACAGAGAGGAGGAGAGGAGGAAGGTAGTATCATCTCACCTCTCGTTCCCCACTCCTCACCTCCCTCCCATCTCATCCTGCTCACTCACAGGTAGCGGAAGAGCAGAAAGCCAAGCAATGGCGAGTGAACTGCCCGGAGCTGAGGGAGGTGGAGTCGAAGAAGATGCAGCAGACAGTGCAGCAGGCTTGGGAGGAACAAGTGCAGCACATGGAGGAGGTTAGAACTTAGCAGAGAGGGAGGGAGGGAGGGAGGGAGGGAGGGAGGGAGAGAGGAAAGGAGGGAGGGAGGGAATGTGATTGATTTTGTGTATCGCTCATAATTGTGTGCCATCTTATTGTTACACAGGAGAAGAAGTCTGCAAGGAGGGAGAAAGAGAGGTAGGTATGACGAGGGTGGAAGGGGAGGCAGGGAAGGAGGAGGAAATGGAGTTAGAACATGCTCTCCCCTGTCAGGTATGACCAGTACTTGGAGGAGGAGAGACAGGAAGCCCTCAAAATGGAGGAGGTGCAAAAGAGAAAGCAGCGAAGGTAGGCAACCTCCCTCTGCACACGTCACTCCTCACTGACCCACTCACCCACTCACTCACTCACCCACTCACCCACTCACTCACCCACCCACTCACTCGCTCACACACCCAAAGTGAGGAGAAGCGGCATGCAGAGGCTCTGAGGAGGCAAATGGCAGAGGTGAAAGCCAAAGAGGAGGAGGTAAGTGAAGACAGGGCAGGTGTGCATGAGACTACTGCAGTCCTGAGAGGTGGGGCTCTGTGACTGTGCAGGCAGCGCTTCTGGTGCAGGAACAGGCCAGAGTGGCAGAGGAGAGAGCCGAGCTGGAGGCAGCTGTGAGTGTGTGTGTGTGTGTGTGTGTGTGTGCGCTACTCGTCTTCCTCCCCACTCGGTAGGAGGAGACAAGAAAGCAACTGGAGATGGAACAGAAGAAGGCTGAATTGGGGTAAGGGTGCCACTCTATCAGACCAGTCTGACTGTTAGACACACGCCACTCTCACTCACCCCTCACCCCTCACTCCCTCCCCTCCTCTCTCTCCTGCAGGAGAGTGCTGACTCGGCAGGCCAAGGCACAACTGAGGAGGAAGTCTCAGCGGATTCAGGAGTCTCTGGTATGACCTTTGACCTTCTTTCCTCCCTCATGCTCGCATATCTCTCTCTCTCTTTTTTTCCTTCCTCAGGAGTTAGACCTCAAGATACTGGAAGATCTGTCCAAGAGGGTAGGTACCCTGGTATTGCTAACTGCTATGATTGCTGTATGGGACAAGGGCAAGGGTTGTCCTGCTTGGAAATGGTAGGAGCCCATTTTTACATCACAGGAGGCCCAAGACCGTGAGCTGATGACTGAGCGGAGAGAGAGAGCAAAGGCAGATGCAGCATGGATGAGGCAGGTGGGAGAAGGAAGGGGAGGGAGGAGGGGAAGTGGGACAAAGAAAGGAGGAGGGTGTAGAGAGGAGAGAGGGAAGGAAAGGAGGGAAGGCACTCTGTCTAACCACTGACCAGTGTGTGGGCATGCTGTGCAGGTGGTGAGTGAGCAGCTGAGACTAGAGAGGGAGAGAGAAGCAGAGCTTGAGATCCTCTACCAGTGAGTGAGACACTGAGTCACACAATAGTGTTCCGTCACTGCCAGTAGATGAATGGAACCTGGCCAGAGTTTGTGTGTGTGTGTGTGTGTGTGTGTGTGTTCCATTGCTCCTTAGGGAAGAAGCTGCTCGAATGTGGCAACGGAAGGAGATGGAGTGGGAGAGAGAGAAGCAAGCCAGAGAGAGACTGATGGCAGAGGTTTGTACGATAGCTGTTGGGAGCATTGTTGACTCGTTGCCTTGGTAACAGTATTGGGTGTGTTGAGGTGTGTGTGTGTGTGTGTGTGTGTGTGTGTGTGTGTGTGTGTGTGTGTGTGTGTGTGTGTGCGCGCACCTCATTTCTGCTGGTGCAGGTACTGGCCACAAGACAGCAGCAGTTGGAGGAGAAGATGGAATCTCTCAAGATCCAGCAGGTCAGGCCACGGTCTGTGGGACCAGAGATGGAGGAGTGAGCATTACCTCCCTCCTTGCTCCCTTCCCCTCCTCCTCCCCCTCCAAGACTGAGTCAATCCACCAGAGAGAGGAGCTCCTGAGAGAGATGGAACTCATGAGCCAGAGGTCAGCTCGAGAGACACAGAGAAAGCAGGACACACAGTCAAGAAGAGCAGCTGAGCTTCAGACTCAGGTTAGCAGCCTAACACCTCTCTCTCTCTCTCTCTCTCTCTCTCTCTCTCACACACACACACACACACACACACACACACACACACACACACACACACACACACACACACACACACACTACAATATGCTGGTACTATAACTTTGCTCAGGTGCTGGAGCAGAGGAGGAGGGCAGAGAGGATGAGGCAGCAGTATGAGAAGGAGCTGGAGGAACAGAGGTAAGGGGCTAGTAGAGACTCATCGCTCCACAGCTGCAACAGAGATACTGATAGTGGTGTCCAGTGGCAGGCAACTGTGACTGTGTGTGTGTCCGTCTGTCCATGCAGGAGGGCAGAGGAGGAGTATGAGGCGCTTGTGAAGAGCGAGGAGCAAAGAATCACAGCCGGAGACCACCAGCCAAAGGTCAGTCATCATCTTGCCCGGTGTGTTAGTAACACAGTTGATTTGAGTTGGAGAAAAATGATGATAATGCACAGTTCCTTTCCTCCTTCCATCTCTCTCCCTCCTTCCCTCTCCCTCCATCTCTCTCCCTCCTTCCCTCCTTCCTCATACAGTCCTATGGCAGAAGAAAACATGCCTGGTACTGACCGAACAGCTGGAATGCCTCAATGTTTAATATGTCATATACTGTGTGTGTGTCCATCCGTGTCTATATACATGTACTGCATTTACCTACAATACCATGGTCTTGTACACTGCCTGCCCTAATTATAAGAATGTACACAAAATGTGGAATTTTGCAACGCAACGCCGAGAACCACATGTCCACCGCCGCCGCTGGTTCCGAGGAGCAGGAGGAAGCCGTGCTGCGGCTGGCCGTAGCTAACGTCTCCCGCCTGGAGGAGGTAGCCTTCAGCAAACCTACCGCACTGCGCAACCACCTCTGGTGAGCAGGGGCTCTGCATGGCACCTGCACACGTGCAGGAGACCCGCAGACCACTTGGCTACTGCATCCTCGTGCGTTGCCGCAGGCGGTTGATGGTGGTCCATCGCGAGGTGAACTCTCATGCAGAAGGGAAGAAGGACGTGATGGGAGCATACGTGCAGCACGTGGGACCCAAGACAACTCTGCAGTTAGCCTCCTCCTCCTCCTCCTCCTCCTCATGGCATGCATGCACAACTGACCCTCTGGCGTCTTCTCTCCAGGAACTGGAGTATTGTTGTGTCTGCTACCATCACTCTAGTGAACCAGACGGACAGCGAGAAGAGCTACTCGAAAGGTAGCCACACACACACACACACACACACACACACACACTCTGCCATCATAGCACTGGTCGTCTACCCCTGACCTCCAGACTTCCGGCACCAGTACACCCGTCAGTCCACTGACTGGGGATACAGCACCTTCCTCCGATGGAAGGTGAGTGTGTGCATATTCCTACCATGCCCTCTGGTGTGGCCGTATCCATGCCCTCTGGTATGGCCCCTCTGGTATGGCCGTATCCATGCCCTCTGGTATGGCCCCTCTGGTATGGCCGTATCCATGCCCTCTGGTATGGCCCCTCTGGTATGGCTGTATCCATGCCCTCTGGTATGGCTGTATCCATGCCCTCTGGTATGGCTGTATCCATGCCCTCTGGTATGGCCGTATCCTTGGTAGTAAGTAGCTAGACCACTGTATCTAATGTGACGGGCTGCCACAGAGCTTGTCTTCCAACTCAGTTAACGAACTCAACTGTCCGTCTATGGAGACACACCCACATGCCTGCAGTAGGTGTGGCCAGCTAGCTTATGGGATCACAGGGATGGTTGCTTTTTACTTTTGGTAAAGTAGAGTGGTTGAAACGTTTGGCTCCTCAAACTAGTGTCAAAACTAGTGTCAAAGTTTAGGGCTAGTGTACTGTAGAAGTTATTTAAAATGGTAAACATTCAATGAGCAGGTGATGTAACATGTAATGATATCTCCATGCATGTCATGTAACTATTTATGTAATTTATGCATGTAATTGTACATGTAATATGCATGAAATAATTAGATTATATAATTATTTATTAGATGCTTGAGCTACATGGGCGAATGCATCCCAATTAGGGTCATGTAAGTATTTTGTTGGAAGTTGTGGGCCTACTCACCCTAGCCACCCCATGACCTCCTCTACCACTTCAGCTTCGAGAGAGGGGCCTTTAAAATTTTGGTTGCTAAGCAACTTCCAACAAATTATCATGCAATCTACACGCACACAACGTGCAACATACAAGACCATGTACATGTTAATGCTGAGGTTGAGTAACCCTGTATATCAGGGGAGAGACGCCATTTGCCTTGTATAAACTTTAAAGATTCGGCCTGCCCAGCTGAGTGGCTCAGCTGGTAGAGTGCCTGCCTAGCACGCAGGATGTCGCGGGTTCGAGTCCCGCCCGAGGCAGCTCATTTTTTCTCTCGAGAAAAAAAGGAGTTGTCTTCGGGCGTAGTTGTTTACTTTGCCTTGTCTCTTTGAATGAGTTTACATGTAGATTACTAATCACCACAATGCTGTGTGATGCTGATCTGGTCTGGTGGTGCAGGAGGTGACCAACCCAGTCAAGGGGTTTATCAAGGATGATACCATCGTCGTGCAGGCCCGATTGGTGTATCCTGAGTTGGACACCCATGGCGAGCCTTCCACCTCCTCATTACAATCACTCATCACATCCTCACCCTCCACCACCTCACAACTGCAAGCATCTTCACAAGCACAGTCACAGGCATCGTCACAATTGCAGGACTCCGAGGGCTCCCAATTGATGCCCACCTCAACCTCTGTCCTTCCATCAGAGGTGGTGACCCTCCTGGTGTGTCCTCGCTGTGGAGAACGCTATGACACGGAGGGCAAGAAGAGCCCCAACACCCTCAAGTGTGGCCACACCTTCTGCCAAGGTAGGCCAGCTAGCTAGAGATCCCTCTGTCCACAGCTCTCTGCACCACCACATCACCACAGCCTCTTACTCACTCCTCCTCCCCCCAGACTGTCTCTTGAAGCTGGTCTCCCAGGGAGACGGGACAAAGCTGGAGCTGTGCTGCAGTGTCTGCGGGCAGGAGCACTCGGGCAGCAGCGACAGCAAGCCGTGGTTCCCCAACCACTCCATGATCCAACTCATCTCCAGCGTCCTGTCCAAGGCCAAACACTTCTGCCCCACGCACCAGCACGACCTCAACTACTACTGCTTCGAGGACAAGTGCCTCGTCTGCATCTACTGCGCCTACCACGGGGAGCACGCCTCGCACCAGTGCCGCCACGTCAATGAGGCCAAGCAGGTGGTGAGGGAGGGGCTGAGGGGCGTGCGGCTGCAGGTGACCAGCCGGGCCATGGAGGTGGAGAGGAGGCTGAGGCTGCTGAGGGACGAGCAGGAAGGGGTGAGGAGCCGAGCTCAGAGCGCGGCCAGACTGGTGGAGGAGTTCTTTGAGAACATCGAGGTGGTTTTGAGGAGACAGCGAGACCTTCTCCTGCAGGAGCTGAAGATGCACACCACCGAGGTGGCCAGCACTCTGGACGGCCACGTCAGGTGGGGCACTGCAGCCGGGCAGGACTGGCTGCTGGAAGGGTGTGGAGTGGCGGTCAGAGTATCAACAGGGAGAGGGGAGGGGGAAGGGAGGGGGAGGGGGAGGGGGAGGGAGTGGAAGGGATGCTCCTGCTTCTTTGGCTAACAAGTGGGGCCACTGCAGCTGTCATTGGCTGCTGTAGGACATGTCTTGTCCTCTTGTGCCTGCCTGTCTCCCCATGTGCCTGCCTGTCTCCCTGTGTGCCTGACCTACTGAGCAGTGTAGCTAGTTTTGAGTACTGTTGTCTCATGAAATAGTCTGAAACTGAAAACTCTGGATAAATAGAACATGTGCTTATTTCACCTCTCATAGAGTGTGTGTGTGCTACTATTCCCTCCCTCCCTCCCTCCCTCCCTCTCACTTTCTCTTTCACCTTGTCTCTCCCACTCGCTTCCCCCCAGGGAGCTGGAGAGGAAGCAGGCTGTGTGCCAAGGGGTCCTGGAAGAGTACAAGAGGTGGAAGTCCTTGCCTGCCCGAGAGGCTCTCCTGAAGACTCCCGCTCTGACTCAGGGTCTCCAGAGTATTGTCTCCTCCCCGAAAGATAACCTTCAACCTTTGCACCCTGCACTCAGGGTCTCTGTGGAGCTCCCCTGTTCCGATGTCCTCACCTCTGTCGGTCAGCTGGGGAGGGTGACCATCAGCGCTGCCCTGGACAGTGCTACTGCTGGGTGTGCAGTGGGAGGGAAGGAGGAGGAGAAAGAGAAGGGCCAGTCCCCCCGTGTGGAGGGAGAGGGAGCTGTTGTCAACGGGGACGGTGGTGGGGGGAACAGGAGTCAGGGGGAGGAGGACTCACTGGATGGTGATCTGTTCAGGCATTCGGAGAGTCCACCAGCAGCAAAGAAGAGAAAAGTGTAGAATATTGACAATCAATTATTGTCATCTTCCAAATTTGCTTTACCCATTGATACATTAATTTTAGAATTTCATGTAAATATTGTGCCACTTGTGGTGATGCATGGCCAATAGCAGTATATACTGCTATGGTATCATGTGGAGTATCACAACATCATGTTTATAATTAAAATTAATGTTATTGTGCATTGATGAGGGTCTTCAGGGACCTTGCCAAGGAGATGAGGTGCTGAGCGTCTGATACAGAACTGCACTGCCCACTAGCCAGCACCAGGGCCAGGGGTACCACCTGCAGATGGGGCAATCAGGGAGGGGGGAGGGGGGAGGTCACTGCTGCAAGCAGGCAATGACAAGGGGTGGGGTGGTGAGAGGTATATACCATGTTTTGTTTAGCAGCAGCTTTTATGTGGGTAGAGATCAGCTCATTTTGGTGCTGGAGGGAGGAACGGAACTGCATGCCGTGTGTGTGTGTGTGTGGGGGGGGGGGGGGAGGTACCTTTGCAGTGCTGTCCTCCCTGTAGATGGCCCTCAGCAGTGCAGTGGTGGCCGCCTCCTGACTGCATCCACTGAGCATTCTAACGATGTCCACAGAACGATAGAACAGCTACTTGTACGAGGGAGAGAGAGGGAAGGATGGAGGAAGGATTGAGGGAAAGGTGGAAGACAGTTAAAGAGGGTAGGATTAAGACACACACACACGCACTACCTTGTCGTTGGAGAGGGTGAGGTTCACCATTGTGTTGCCATACACCCTCCCCTTCAGAATGTTGGCTCCAGTACTGACCGCATTCAGAACCAACTTGAGGCCAAAGCCAGCAAACACACTCTCTGCAGAGGAGAGCCACACCCTAGCAGCAAACTGGGAGGGGGGGGGGGGGGGGGGAGATAACTTACCCACACCAGAGGTATGGTAGTAAGGAACCCTGATCAGAACTGTGGTCTCATATCTGAGGAGGAGGAGAGAGGGGGAGGAAAGGACTAGGTGTGTGGGGGGTGCCCTGTGACACTCTCTCCCCACCTCTCGTCCAGGAGTGAGCGGAAGACATTGTCTGACTGACCATCCTCAGCCATGACCAGCAGCCCACAGTGAGCTGGGCTGGAAAGCACCCTACACACACACACACACACACACACACACACACACACACACACACACACACACACATTGAACACACTGCCTGGCATGTCTCTGCTATGACCGTGGTTAGTATTAGTGTGTGTGTGTGTGTGTGTGTGTGTGTGTGTGTGTGTGTGTGTATGTGTGTACCTCCCCATGACCTCCTGCAATTGTGCCTCAGGCTTGTTGCCATGGATACAGATGACACAGTCATGCCGAGTGAGCTGAGGGAGACAGTCACTCTCAAACTGTGAGAGGGACACTCGAAACAGGCTCCCCCTACTGCTGAGGTCACCTGCGGGAAGACAAGGAGGAGCATGCTATAGACAGACACATGTGGAAATCAATGAGCACTATTGAGAGATGTAAGGCCTGCAATAGCCGTGTAGTGACCCCTTACCTTCTGTGTTACAGCAGGTCTCCCATCCTCCTACCACATACCCCCTGACCTCCTCCAGCCCTGCACCATATGTATCCACCATCTCTGATGCATCCACAAGGCTATGGGGGGGGGGGGAGAGAGAGAGAGAGAGAGAGAGAGAGAGAGAGAGAGAGAGAGAGAGAGAGAGAGAGAGAGAGAGAGAGAGAGAGAGAGAGAGAGAGAGAGAGAGAGAGAGAGAGAGAGAGAGAGAGAGAGAGAGAGAGAGAGAGAGAGAGAGAGAGAGAGAGAGAGAGAGAGAGAGAGAGAGAGAGAGAGAGCGAGCCCTTCCTAGTGAAGCATACTGTGATGTGTGTGCCTCTCCCTCACCCAGCCTCTCCCTCACCCAAGTGCTCCCAGCCTGTCTGCCCCGAGGTACACAAGCCGGCCAGCTGGGCTGCTCAGGCAGGATGCTGCCAGGCTCAGCAAACTGGCCACACCCACTGCATGTCTGAAAAGAAGGAACGCATCACTGCAACGGTTGCTAGGCACCACACATACAGTGGGTCCCACTTAATATCATACCACTTAACAGAGTTTCCGATTTATTATGATAAATAGTTCAAATCCACCAAAATATATAACTTTACCCGGATATTGGAATAATCCACTTAATTAATGTCATATAAAGTGCTTCGCTTGTATAATATTAAGTGGTACCCACTGTACCTGTACATGGCATGGTAGACTGAGGCAAAACGGTCCAGCATGCTGCCGACTGGGGTGAGGCTGGAGGAAAGGGAGTGTTGAAAGCTCATCTCCTGTGGGTTTTGCTTGGCGGCTGACTTCCCAGTAGTGGCACGGACACCATCACTGCCCATGGAAGGGTCGACTGGGAGCTGAAAGAGTGTTTGGAAGGCAGAGAGGAAGATGGTGTCCAGCAAAATCTGAGTCATGGAGCCACCCTTCATGCGGGTGGAACCTGAGGGAGGGGGGGAAGGGGGAGGAGGGGAGAGGGGGGGGGGGAGGGATGGGGGGGACAAACACACTTGGCTATATATATACAGCCTCTGCTTCCCCCTCCCACTTCTCTCTGCATGTACCTGTGACTGGCTCTGGCCCAACAATTGGATTGAGGAGGACAGCTTTGTCGCTGTGGTGGGACATTGTCTCCAGCTCTTGGAACACCTAGTGAGAGAAAGAGGGAGAGAGAGGGAGAGAGAGAGAGAAAGGGGGGGGGGGGCAAGATGGAACATAGAGAAGGAGGGAGGGAGGGAAGGAGGGGGAAGGCTTCTCCTCTGGCAGACTCACGTCTCTGCAGGTCTTGTGCCACTTCTCTATGGGAGCATTACGGGCCAGAGACGCCGGGTTGAACCCGATCAGAATGGTTGTCATGTTGGACTGAGGGGGAGCACAGGGTAGCACATAGTGCCCTTTTCTGCTGTCTTCTTGGACCATTCTTTTGCACATCTCTTCCCCTTGCAACCACCTCTGCTCCTCCCTCACTCACACACTCACTCACACACACACACACACACACACACACACACACACACACGCACGCACGCACGCACGCACGCACGCACGCACGCACGCACGCACGCACGCACGCACGCACGCACGCACGCACGCACGCACGCACGCACGCACGCACGCGCGCACGCACGCACGCACGCACGCACGCACGCACGCACCACAGCAGCCCACCTGGTACATGGCATGGTCCACCTGACCGGCCACATAGGGAGCAGAGAGACCACATGTGATCCCAAAGAACTGCCGACAGAGAAGAGGAGGAAGCTCTGAACACACACTCAGAGAGGAACACTACACAGACTAGAGAGGAGAGAACACACTACTGCAGACAGGGACACACGGCCAGCATAGAGAAGTGAGAACACACTCCCACAGACAGAAGAGGAATTCAAGGAACACACTGCCACAGGCAGGGAAGGAAAGAAATGAATTCCCACAGACAGAGAAGGGAGGGAACACATCCACTAGCACACTCCAACCAGGCAGTCACCTACCATAACATGGCGGGCACCCTCACAGACTCTCCTCAAGTCTTCAGCTCCTGGCATGAGACAGTAGAGCCTTCGCATGTTACTAAAGAGGTGTGTGTGGAGGGAGAAGGCCTATATACCTTACCTTGAGGCGGATCATCCTCAGGGAGCTCATTGCTGATGATCAGTGACTCATCTCCTCCTGATATCAGGTAGTGGAAACACGGCTCATGGCCGAAATGGGTGAGCAGCTTGTTGTATGCTCGACTGCAGAGCCAGGCCTTCATGAATATGCATGAGGTGGTTAGGTCATGTGATCGAATGTGGGTGTGTTGGGACTCACCATTCTACCACTGGTGCCACACCCACTGAACACAAAGATCTGGGAGGGAGGGAGGAGGAGGGGAAGGGAGAGGGGGTAGGGAGAGGGAGAGGGAGAGGGGGGAGGGAGAGGGAGAGGGAGAGAAAGAAACTGAAAGTGGGATGGAGGTAGGCCTTACGTTCTTCCATCCATGTTCCTTATTCTCCTGTAAATACCAGAGAAAACAAACAGGGAGAAACACACTGAAAGACATTACATGGAAAGATATTTTCACAATACCTTCAGAAGATCCAATGTCTTCTGTGATAAATTGCTAAGTTTTTCCAGTAAGGAGGAGTCATTGACACTGGGGTGGCCTCCCCAGCCTGCAAACAGCTGCGCGTCACTCTGGCAGAGGAGACGCACAATTCCCTGTGAGATCAAGATAGGATTATGTAGACCAGCCACTCCCACCTTTTCAGCCTTGCCCTTTCATATTCTACAGGCCTTATTGATGGGCTCACCAGCGGGTCCACGGTGTCTATTTGCTGCGTAAGCTCATTGGCCAGTTCAGTTATACGAAGGGGTTCCACGTCCATTACAGACGTCACTGGACGATACATGCGCGCAATAGTATGCACGTGCGTTATGTCAACTCTGCATCTGCGCTCGAGCGCTCCGGAGCTCCAGATCCGCGCGCGATGCGCGACAATGCGCGGTGTGCGAATCATCGCGCGCGAAAAAATCGCGCGATCACGCGGGTGACACGACAGTCGGACGAGACCCTCCCCCTCATCAGCCATGGCGACCAGTTTGCGGAGGTCAGTGGATCTCTTCTTCGTCGCAGTGTTTGCCTCCTTCACTTTTTTTGCAGTGACGATTGGTGAGCGGTGAACACATTGTAGCGCCAAAACCGTGCACCACTGCGCGTTTCCGTACTAAGGACGATAGCTATTGATTATTCCAACCTCAGACTTTGTCCAGTCCACCTATGGAGCTGTCCTGGAAGCAGAGCAGCTGGAGTACGGGGCTTGGCCACCACGTGTGGTTGTGGATTCCTACGTGTGGTGGTGCCGGGACTACGACAAGCTGCTAGGGCACAATCCTGTGTGGTAAGACAAGTAGAACACTGTATCCCATAGCAACGTGCTGTGTTCTGTCTGCTGCTGTAGGACAAATGCACGAAATGTTGTGGGCATTAGTTCTCACTGATGTGCACCTTCAGCCCTCACCCATGCATGCAGGTGAGGAGACCACAGTTACAAGATATCGGTAAAAGTTGTATGTTATAATGGAGAGCATGTACCATCCCCTAATTGCGTAAAGGTTAACCGTGTCAACCTTCCTCTGGCTTGCGCATATCTCAGCGTTCTGCATTACTCCTTAAGGTATTGTTCCTACCTGCAGTGGTGGCGGTGGTGACAAAAATATCAGACCTGATATGCCATTATTTTGAAATGAAAGCTCTGACAATAACCCATTGCATAACTTGTACAGACTGAAATATATGGTTGCATACATGTACATGTAGTTTCAGTTTCAAAATGAGCCTTGGTATGAGTTCTCTACACCTCATACATGTACAGGTTTGAGACACTGGCACTGGTCAGCCCATTCCTGTATGTTCCATTCTACTTTGCTGCCATCTATGCTTTCCTTTTCAAGAAAGAGTGGATCAGGATTCCAGGTTAATTAACTATTATCAGTGCTGCACACGTTCCAACATGAAGTGGAGTCTCATTCCCACAGCCTTGATGTGGGCCTGGGGACTACTCCTGAGCATGACAGCCATTGCCAGAGAGCAACTGGAGGGTCCCTACAGGACAGAAAATGTTGCAGTGATAACTGTAGCCTATGGAGCATATGCGATTATTCCTGTACTGGTGATGATCAGAGTGGCACGTGCTCCCGTGTTTGACACCGGTACCAAGCAAAAGATCTTTAAGACCTCATGAGAACTTTTGAGTTTCGTCATTCTTCAGTTCTAAATAAACGCAGTGTTTCAAATATTTCTGTACTTGATCTTATCTGAGCTAGGGCACAGAGAAGCGCTTCACGCGCTCCCTGGCCTTAGCATGATATGTAATGATCTCTGAGCCTATCCCCGAGGGGTACGGCAGTGATGGTACTTTTAAAAGCAACACATCAGCTGTGCAGCCGCAGCTAGCTACCGCCCGGTGCGTGCTGGCATGGGGGAGAGCGGGATAATTCAGTCCGGACGTTTTCTTACTTTGGAAGCAGCTACGGACTTACTACTAAATCTAGAAGAAAGCCCAATTTCCCCTCAAGCTGCGTCACAACTTTCAAAGCTATAGCTACTCTGACTGTATTGACAAATATTTAGCTACGTCACTGTTGTGGGGAGGCAGGGTGATTTCTAAAATTTATTTTGCTTCCTGCTCACACAAAGTACCAAAGTTGCTTTTTGCCAGCAAACGTTCGGCCCTAGAGCTCTTTTCTCAGGACTTGTTTACTTGTTCGCGCTTCAAAATTTACGTCGGACTGAATTGAGACTCAAAGCGGTACAGCCCCAGCACTAAAGCAGCCCTATCTTCAAGAGTTGGGCTGAGGGTAAAGGACAAGTAGCGCTCTCTGTGCACCAAGTTTGAGCTTGTAGCTTCCCTTCTCCAGCGCTAGCGAGTAAAAACTGATCTGTAATTACTTCATGTCTCGGGAATTACCCAGCGCTACCTAAATGGTCACGCACGCACTTGGTTTCATCTTGCGGCCAGATGTAACAACTGGTGGGTTATAAAATCAAATATTTGTGGCCTATGGCCATGCACGTGTGGACTGCGAGTTCTGCACATGCCATTACGTCACTATTCTTAAGTTTCACCTAAGAATCACCTTGCAGCCAGATGCAGCACTAATCAAATCTGAGTATATAGCCTATGGTATTTTCTGAGTCAGGCATGCACATGTGGAGTGCAGGCTCTTCACATGCTGTTACAATTATATCACTGTTCTTTGTGGTTAAACCTAACTCTTGGGTGAGAGGTTTATAACTTACCATAGTACTTCACCTTTGAAATTTATAAAGTTTCTCCACTTCAAGGTGAAGTCAAATAGACTGTGGAAGCATCTGGGAGTGTGATACCACTAGTCTTACAGGCTGCAGTATAGTGAGCGCAAGCTGTGAGTGTTGTAACCATGCTAGGTATATCTCTCTCAACTTTAGGGAATATGCAAAGTGATCAGTGATGACAATCAGGAGTAGATGAAGACAGATGGAATAATGATGATGATCAATGATACGAGATTATGAAGTAGAGATTGTTGCTAACTGAAGTCAACGTAGTTCAAAATCTTCTGGCTGCACTCCGGGTTTGAATACCCTGATTCCAGACGCTGGGTTCTGCAGAGGAAGAACTGCAAATCACACCTTATGAACCAAGACACACACACACTGGCCCTAGTGGGCATGGACCTTCTCTGTCTTTAGCCCCAGGTCCTTAGCCACCTCCTCCACATAGGCAACCTCCTCACGAGTGAGGCTGCCAGGCAGTACCAGCTCCAGCATGTGTGAGTTCCCCTTGAGAGCACTGCAGATAGATAGCATCATGCATTGTACCCACTAATGGCAATATACACTACATTGAGTTCAAGTTGTACAATACAGAAACTTAGCTATTGTGTGCTGTATATACTTCATAGTGGGCAAGTGTACAGGTATACTATACCTAACACTGTAAGCCACACTACAGAACAGGGTCGTGAGCAGTACCTTAGTTTGGCGTGCAGTGTCTCTCTAGTGTGCTTGGGGGGAAACTGTGGTTGAGCTGCTTCTTCCTGAGCACAGTGGCCTGTGGATGCTGCACCGGGCAAAAGTAAGGTACTTGCATACCAGAAGAAAGGCAGTGGTATAGTGTACCTGGTGCCTGCTGCGGGAACATCTTGGTGTACATCGACTTCTCCATTGACTTGAACTTCTTCACAGAACTGTATCAGGTCAAGGTGCATCAATTAATACTAATTTCTGCACTGTCAATTGATTTGTAGACATGTGACAATATTTCTAGGTCTATGATTCTAATCAGAACTGGCGTGATTGGTACATAAACATTGACCACATCTGCTGCTG
>CBDBZY010000051.1:380000-387500 GCA_965213685.1 bacterium | reverse complement strand
GCATACACACATTGGGGAACATTCAATAGCTAGAATTAGTTCATGCTGTGATCCAAACAGGCATTTTGGAAGTGAAAGAGCCTGTCCTGCTTCTACACAGAGAACTCTAACATCTGTAACATATATCCTGCTGGAGAGTGGGTCCAGCACACTGCACATTCATCCAGCACACATCACCAATAACCATAAAGGCTTGACCCATGTTGCTACTATTCTAGAATAATGCTCAATGCTACCGTCTTGCTATTATTCCCAAAATTATTCTGGCATAATTATCTCAAGCCTAATTCCAGGTGGACTGGGTAGGGGCCAGGGTGAGCATATGTAGTGATCATAAAGCAGCTGAGCAGTGGCCACTGAAATATCTCGAGACTGAACAAGCACTGGACTGACTTGTGCTCACCAGACATGTCACTTTTAAACTAAAACTGACATGGTTACTATGGATACAGACATACAGTTACTATGGATATGGACATATGGCACTTCCACAGGAAGTGAGGCAGGAAGATGGTGAATAGTGCTGCTAAATATTTATACCTACTTATGATTGCTGAATCCCACCTATCACTATCAACCCACATACTCTATCACCACCTTCCTACCCTGCCCACACTGACAACCACAACACACCTCAATGTCTCCAAGTAAAATCCCTAGGTAATGACACAAAAACACAGGGCAGTGCTAATCAGTACTTCCTCTCTTACCATTCCCTAGGTGAAATTGGTGCTGTTTGCCTCGGAGTCTGCTGGAGTCATACGGCTCATCTGAAAACTCCAGGTAGCCATTGTAGTGCACCCTCACCAGTGCCTTCTCTGGGACAATCTCACCGATCCCGGCCTTCAGCTGTCTCTTCAGAACTCCTCTGTCGCCCGACAGATCCTCCATTGTCGCTGCCAGCCGCTCAAACGGGGACAGAGTCTGAGGGATGGAAATACACAGTACTGCTGGTAAGGCTGTGGTGTCAGGTGGTGGGTGTGGGAAACACACACACTGCTGGGTCTGTCACCTCTTCGCTGTCAGAGTCTGCACCCTCCACGTTGATGCAGTCATAGTTGAGATATTGATGCACCTCCTCCTCGTTGTACCCCTCCTCTTCCTGGTTGGCTCCCGCCAGGGGCGCTGTGGGGTCCACTTCAAACACCGTTCCCTCCCCTCTCTGCAGCTGGTCCAGGTCTATGCCGCCTTTCAGGGTGACGGAGTGAGAGGTAGGCTGGAGGGACGACACGAGGGACGTGTGTTTAAGTTTTTTTGATTATGAATGGCTGGTGTCAGTATTACCTGCCACTCGTCTTCGTAGCTACCGAATGGTTCTAGCGCCTCCATGGCTGTCTGGCGTGCAAAAGGGCAAAGGTTGGTTCGTTTGTTAAGAGTTAAAACAGTACTGTTGATCACGTGGCAACAACACGTGCACTCGAAATTCGAGCGGTTGACAGAGCTATATAGCTAGAGCGACCTGCTAAGCAGTTAGTGAAAACATGTCTACTACGACCACCGCCGAAAGGGTGAGTTCGTTTCTAGATTTTAACAGCTAGAAAAACACTGGAGGGCCTCACCCTGACATTTGCAAAGTAGCTATCGGTTCCTGATTGCTGCGTCTGCAGGAGGAGTTAGAGAGCCCGGAGGTCCACTTTGAACCAGTCGTGAAACTGCCTCCCGTGGAACTGAAGACGCACGAAGAACATGAAGAGGAGCTGTTCAAAATGTAAGCAATAGACCGAGCTATGTCGTGCAAAACTTGCAAATCTTGCTTTCCCCGTCCTCTCGTAGGCGTGCCAAGCTCTTTCGATTTGACTTCCACTCTGACCCTCCAGAGTGGAAGGAACGTGGTGTGGGGGATGTGAAGTTCATGAGGCACAAAGGCTCCAAGAATGTTCGGCTGATCATGAGGAGAGATAAGACGCACAAGATCTGTGCCAACCACTTCAGTGAGGAGGAGGAGTAGGGGAGGGGAGAGGGAGAAATGTTTAATTGATCGTCCCTTCTCCTCCCCTCCTCCCCCTTGCCATCCTTCCCTCTCTCTTGATTCTCCTCCCAGTAATACAGGAGATGAAGCTGACTCCAAGTGCTGGGAGTGACAGGGCATGGGTGTGGTCTGTACAGGCAGACTTTGCGGATGAAGAAGCAAAGGCAGAGCAGCTGGCCATACGGTTCAAGAATGTTGAGAGTGAGTTGGACAGGAGAGATGTGAGAGGCCGCAGGTGAGCTGTGTCTGCTTGTATCTGTATTGTCAGATGCTGAGAAGTTTAAAGAAGAGTTTGAGGCTGTTCAGGCGATGCTGGGGAACAAGGAAGACAAACTAACCCAGGACATGGAGAAACTGACGATGAATGAAGGGGATAAGGTAAAGGAGAGGAGAGAGAGGGAGAGGGCTTGGGTTTGTATGTGTTTGAAATGTCTGTTCTCTCTCCTCTCAGCCAGAGGAGGAGAAGGGCCAGCACCAAGACCAAGTGGGCAGGGACGGAGCCAAGGAGGAGGAAGGGGACAAAGAAGGAGAAAAATCTTCAGTTTCACAGGCTCCTGAACCGCAAGACAAGGACAGCAGTTCTGCAGACCCCGAGTAGGAGTGTTCCTAATTATTATTATAAATGTGTACTGTGTTGTACTCTGTATCTTCGCATAACGTGTTGTTGTGGACTAATAATTGCGTGCAATGCGGCGCGGGAATGAATTTTTATTGCGCTGATCGTGGTGGTGGGCGTGTATTGGAAGTGTTCCAGAGCTTCGAACTAGAGTGGTGATGGGCCCGAGCCAAGCGAGAAGAAAGCAAGGCAATTGAGGAAAGAATGTCGGGGCGGCCCGGAGCCTTCCACCGCAAACACGGAGCGAACATTAGACTGTCCGAGGACGACACTGTAGCGCACAGAGTCGATAGCTACAACAAGGCTGTCGTTTTCTCCGAGCAGCCGATCCCTGTAGGTGCAATGTTTCAAGTAAAACTCCTGGACAAAGGAGGAGGGTGGGCAGGATCTATTGTGAGTGCTAGAAACACTCCTTGTAGCTGCAACGCGGCTACAAATGTGGGAGGGGTGGGGCTTTTGAATTAATGCCCACCTGCCGTACTTACTAGCAGATACCTGCCATTGCCACTCGCGTATTTCCCACCTGTACACTCCATCTACTCCACCACTAACCTACCTCCCACCATTTCCCCCCCAGAGGTTTGGCTTCACAGTATGTAGTCCAGACGATATCCCCATTCCGAGCGGAGCTCTAGACCTCTACCGCAGCCCCGACTACTGGATACTGTCAGCTAGCACGGTACACCACAATGGGCAAGAGAGGAAAGTGGACTTTAACCTCGAGTCCCTGAGGGTGGGCCAGGCTATAAGCTGCTGCGTGAATAAGGAGGGGGAGCTGAAGTACCATGTAGATGGCAAAGACCCAGGCTACCTGGGCTGGACTGGTCTTCCCACAGATCGGCCCCTGTGGGGGTTCGCTGATATTTATGGATTAGCAAGAAAAATTAAATCTGAATTTTTATGTGGTAAGTTTGCATGTATGTTTTCTTTTAGGCTATACGTTTTTTTTTTTTGTGTCTTGTGCTGAACTTCCTCCATCATTGAGCCTTTCACCACCAGATCTCCCTTCTCTCTTCAGATGAGGTAATGAGTTGTAATGAAGACTCTGACCTCGATGTCACCGGATGACCTTTGCACTTGCTGTTCTACACCACACCCACACTCCTATTTAATGCTCACCACACCTGTTCTCCCTCTCAGTGTACGTGTGTATTATAGGAAACAAGCACTTTTTTACACCAATTTGTCATAATATACTCACATCTGCAAAAGTGCATCATAAGACCTCTCTCAGTGCTGTACTGGTTAGGGCATAACCTGGTTAATGAAGACAACTGCAATTGCAATGGAGTGTTCACCTCCTGTGGCAGGGCACTCAACCCAATTCTGAAGCCTCGCTTCGCCTGGCAGTAAGCTAGCACAGTCTTGTCACTAGTTTAATTCAAACAGGTAAAGTGATGTGATGCGATGCGATGCCTATAGTGCACATTTGAAAGGGGGAAAGTTATTCATAATTGAATTTAATTTGGACATGTGTGGGAGCATTATAGGATGATATTGTAGTGTGTGACCACATCAGTGAGTGAGCATCTGAACATCATGTCCACAGAGTGATATTACACATGTTGCCACCATATCAGAGACATACAAACAAATATTTCCACACGCTCAACAGCCTATGTAGTGTGTTGTGAGTGTGTCGGAGTCCCCTTGGAGAGCTCAAGCTGGGCTATCTCCTTCCTGTGCCCAGTGGCCTCCAGCCACTCCTGGAACTGTGCCTGCACACTGGTCTGCAGCTGCTGGGCCTGCTCTGGTGAGAGGTTGGCCTCTCTCAACAGTGAGTACCACTCCTTGGTGCGTCTGGGAGGGAGGGAGGGAGGGAGGAAGGGAGAGAGAGAGAGATGAGGGAGGGGGAAGCATGGCTGGATGGGTAGAGTACGTGTGCTAGGTGGCAAGAGGCTCTGGACTCACTCTTTCCTCCGGTCCAGTGCCTCGCGATACTGTCTCGGCAGCTCACAAGGATTGTCCTGCACATCAAGGGAGCATACTGTTTAGCAGGCAGTACCAAGCCACCCCTCATGTGCAGCGTGCCATGTGGCCAGCCACCCCAGCCCAGCCCACTCACCTGTGTCTCTCCCTCCAGGTGGAAGGGGATGGAGAATGGCCGGAAGCTGTCAGGGTCCATCTCTCTCCACATGTCTGCCTCTCCTTCCACTAGTAGGTGGTCCAAATACAGAGAGTTACATACCCGCAAACACACGTGCACACATCCACACATGCTGTACATAACCACAAACACATGTGCACATGTTTACCTACTCACAAAACACGTACCACATACACACATGCATGCATATTACATGCACACATGAACACATACCACATACACCCATGTGCCCATACATGTACACATACACATGCACACATACACCCACGTACTCATACACACATGCACACATACACCCATGTACTCATACACACATGTACACATACACACATTCACACATACACCCATACCAGTTGCTGAACACAGTGGCTGGTTCCAGAGGTTAAAGGTCGGCACTAGTCCACACTGCCGCAAATGTTGACTGAGCTGAGGGTAGTGGGTGTTGTAGGGGGCAAAGGTCAACTGGTGGGAGGACGTGAGGACGACTGGACGAGTGGTTGTAAGTAGGAAGAAGTTGCAGAGAGAGCAGGAGCTGAGGGAAGGAAGGAGGGAGGGAGGGAGGGAGGGAGTGCGTATGGTAGTACAATGCTTACAGTATGAATTTGTGTGTACTCACACCTCTACCCCTCCCCTCTCCTCCCCTCTCCTCCCCTCCCTTCCCCTCCCCTCCCTCCCCATCCTCTCACCTCACGTGCAGCCTCCTACAGGCGGCCACCACCACTAGGCTGTCACAGTTGCTAATGGTCACTGTCATCTCCACTGCACCCAGGACCAGCAAGCAATGGGAGCACCGCTCGACACGAACCAGCCTTGGGACGAGGAGGGGCAGGGAGGGAGGGGGTGAAGGGAGAAAGAGGGGGAGAAGAGGTAGGGAGAGATGGAAGGGAAGAGGAAAGAGGCAGGGGGAGGGAGGGGAGGGGAGGGGAGGGGAGGGAGAGGCAGTGGAGGCGGTAGGGAGGGGAGGAGGGACAGCTGATTGCAGAACCCCACGACCACAAACTGGAGGGATTACTTCATTGGCGCTAGAAGATAGATACTTGATCCACGGCAGTTCTCAATGAACACCGAATTGCCTGTCAGCCCCTCCTCCACCTGCATGGGTACGTGTGTGAGGAGAGAGGGGGTGTGCAGCCTGCAGCCTCACCTTAGCTAGGGTCTGCTTGTTGATCTTGTGCAGCAGAACATAGGCATGTCTGGGGGCCAAGGAGATCAGTACATTTGTATCCACATACTCACAACCAGTTGACCGATTATTGTGGTTAATGAGAGGGTCTTACCCACTAGGAGCAATCTGTGTATTGGATGCTATTCTACCGATGTTTTCACTGCGGAAGCACGGGCAGTGCTTGTCCCGTGAGCCGCTACGGATGGCGTTGGGTCCGAAGGGGCAGAGGGTGAGGTGGCTGGAGAACCACTGCTCCAGTTGGGGGAGGGAGAAGGTGTGGGAGGACTGGGGGAGGGAGGGAGGGAGGAGGGAGGAAGGAAGAGGGAGAAGGGGAGAGGATGTGTGTGTGTGTGTGTGTGTGTGTGTGTGTGTGTGAGAGAGAGAGAGAGAGAGGAGGATGAGGAAAGTGGAGGGGTGCTTCCATCTCACTTCGGAGTATCCTGCAGTGAGGGCCTCAGCTGGCAGGGTGGCCAGGTCAGCCAGGGGCTGTATGCGGTACCTCCCTCTGCTCCCATGCACCACAAACTCCACTGCACTCAGCCCTTCCAGCGTGAGGTGGCCACTCTCAGAACCTTCCTCTGGAGGGCAGGAGGGTGGGGGGTGCTTCTAATGGAGGGTGTTCTCATTTCTTCCCTTTCTCCCTCCCTCCCTTCACGTACCGATCTCTGCCACTATGTGGAGTATGTTGGATATGTGCAACTTCAGAAAGGTCAGATGAGCATATTCAGAGCTCTGAAATGGAAAGAAGGGGGGGGGGGGAAAGGAGGGGGAGGGGGAGAGAGAGAGGGTAGGGGGGGAGGAAGAGTGAGAATACTGCAAGCGCAGGGGAAGGCTCTCCATCCTGGACACCCTTACCTGCTGCCTCTTCTCTCCCTCTGGAGAAGGCCACCTGCTCAAAGGTCAAGGTTCACTACCACTAGCACTAGTGTCTCATAGTTCTGCTGATCCAACAGAAGGAGAGACGAGAGAGACAGGAGAGACGAGATGAGAGAGACAGGGGAGAGAGGAGAGAGGAGAGAGAAGGATACTCCTCTCCACTAATGAGGGAGGCCTTGAGGGAATGGCGTGGAGCCGTCTGAAGGAAGAGGAAGAGGAAGAAGCGAGGAGCATCCACACACACCTTTCGTCTCAGCTGGTCTGGATGGACAGGAGGAGAGGGAAGGAAAGGGAAGGGAGGGGTGAGGGAATAAGGAGCAAGGGAGGGAGAGAGAGGGAGAGAGAGGGAGGGAGGGAGGGAGGAGAGAGAGGGGGGGAGGGAGGGAGGAGAGAGAGAGAGGGAGGGAGGAGGGGAGGAGAAAGGGATGATCATTAATTGTCATTCACAGGCTGGTTGCAGTCCAACCTACTTACATGTAATTAAACTCATCAGCTGTAAAACAGCTGATCCAAATCATGCATGTTGAGAGCACCACATTACTATACCACCTACCTCTCTCTCTCTCTCTCTCTCTCTCTCTCTCTCTCTCTCTCTCTCTCTCTCTCTCTCTCTCTCTCTCTCTCCCTCCCTCCCTCCCTCCCTCCCTCCCTCCCTCCCTCCCTCCCTCCCTCCCTCCCTCCCTCCCTCCCTCCCTCCCTCCCTCCCTCCCTCCCTCCCTCCCTCCCTCCCTCCCTCCCTCCCTCCCTCCCTCCCTCCCTCCCTCCCT
>CBDBZY010000051.1:355000-370000 GCA_965213685.1 bacterium | reverse complement strand
TTATCCTCGAGGAGCGCAATCAGGTGGTCGATCACCCCCTCATCGGTGGTGCCGGTGCGGCCAAGAGAGATGGCGGCCACGGCTCGGACATTGGGGTCTGGGTCTCCCAGCAGCTGGATAAGGGCATCGATGACAGCCGGGTTCTGGAACTGAGCTGTGGGAGGGAGGGAGGGAGGAAAGGAGGATGGGAGGCAAAGAGAGAGAGAGGAAAGGAGGGAGGGAGGGAGGAAGGGAGGGAGGGGCTCATTAGCTGAACCATGACCCATCTCAGCTGCCACACCATCCAAAGCTTCCACCCACTCTGTAGTGCCAACATCAGAAGATGGTTTACAAACAGTCCATACTCCTCAAACTGCCCGGAACCAGAGGCATGCTCTAGCCAGTCACTACAGGAGTGGGTATTGTCTAGACCCTCAATACAGTATGTCAGGTGCAGGACTGCCTCAGATGGAGGTGTGTGGCGACTGACTGTCATGAGCGTGACTGGAGTGACTGGTGTGGCTGACGAGAACTGGGCAAGGCCTCGCGCACTAGGGAGTAGCACCGGGCATTCAGAGCTAGACATGCAAGACCTATATATTGTATGTAGTAGCACAGTCACCTGAGGACGGACGGACGGACACACACACACGCACGCACGCACGCACGCACGCACATGCACATGCACACACACACACACACACACACACACACACACACACACACACACGCACACTCACAGAGTTTCTCAATAGCCGTCAGTCGGACGGTGGAGCTCATGTTGAACACCTCCTGCATGTTGAACTTCTCCACCGCGAGCTGGGACACGCCCCTCCAGAAGGCATTCTTGTCTGGTGAGTCTCCCCGAATGGTCATGAAGTGGTCACGAGAGATTCTCTCAGCTCCTCCGAAGATATCGTTCTTCAACATGTCCAGCAGCCAAGGCACCTGGTCCTCGTTGAACAGGCCTGAGGGGAGATAGAGGTTTATACGTAGTCTCTCCCTCTCCCTCTCCCTCTCTCCCTCCCTCTCTCCCTCTCCCTCTCCCTCCCTCTCTCTCTCTCTCCCCCTCATACTTGTGAGTTGGGCCTCATAATCAGTCAGGAAAGCTTGCTGGAACTTGAACCACTGCACCTCAGTCTCTCCCGGGAAGTTGCGATCGAAGAAGGTGTCCTTGGTGGTGTCCACCAGCTCCATGTCCGTCCCCTGGCTGCGAAGCTTGGTGTTGATCCGTGCCCTCCGGCTGTGGGAGGCCGGCACAGACGTGGTAACTGTCTCCAGCGTGGCCTGAGGGTGGGTGTGTCAGAGCTCAACCCAATGAGTGCCATGTCACCAGCAAGCTTATCCCCCAACCCTCTCTTCTCTTCCATTGTCCTCCCCCCACCCCCCCCCCCCCCCCCCCACACACCCCCTCTCTCCTACAACCTCCCTCCCCCCACCTTCTCCCTCTTCCCTACAACACCATCTCTCTCTCTCTCTCTCTTACCCCCCATCCCCCTACCCTCACTCTTCCCCCCCCCCCCCCCCCCCCCCCTCCCTCCCTCCCTCCCTTCCTACCCACTCAATACCATGCATGGTCAGTGCAGTGGTACAATATACCACATACTGTACTATTGTGTACTGGCCAGCCAATCAGACCCACCTCGGCTGCTGGTTTAGCGAGCTGCTCCTGTACCAGCTGCACAAACTGCTTCCCTGTGTTAGCTCTCTCTTCCTCGTTGTCGAAGATAGTCCAGTAGAGATTCTCCAGCGTCAGCTTCCTGAGGGAGAGACAGAGGGGGGGGGAGGGAGGGAGGAGAGAGGGAGAGAGGAAGGGAGGGAGGAGGGAGAGAGGTAGGGAGAGGGGGAGGGGGGGAGGGAGAGAGGGGGAGGGAAGGGGAGGAGGGAGGTAGAAAGAGAGAGATGCAGTTATGCTGGGGCCTGAGAAGGAGACCACAATTCTCCCAAGGGAAGGTATGAGGGAAGGGCAGGTGGGAGTGGCAGGCAACAATGGCCGAACATCATTCATAACCAATTGGATCCTCAATGTGAGCTAATGAATAGAGCCAGGACCCCTCCCCCTCCCCCATCTCACCTCCCCACCCCTCCCCCTCTGCACACACTATGTGCTGGTTCTCCTCTGGCTGCAGGGATGAAGCTATAGAACACATCCTGCCCAACTTCCAACAGGGAGGTCGGAGGAAGTCAGCTGCCTCACCACAGGAAGCTTGTGGGAGCAGAGTAAGCACCCAAGAGCCTGGCCACCCTCCAAATTAGGAGATTTGAACTCATTGTACTCCAATGAATCCACACACCCACTCCCTGGTGAAAGCACCTTCTTACATTGCACAAGCTGGGGGACCTTCTAAGGGGGTCTAAAGGTCATGCAATATTGAATAAGTACATGGGGAGGCTGGGGGAGGAGTGGGTCTCCAGCACTGCTCGGATGATGTCATACACAGTAACCATGGGACCAGCACATAGTGTGTGTCTATTGACTACAGCAGTCTCCTGCACAGGCCCCACCCACTGCATGGAGACCACACCCACTGCATGGAGGCCCCACCCACAGCTGTGCTGTGTTTGTGGTTTTGAAGTAGAGCCATGTCCTCATCATCTCTGCATGTGGGTAGCTACTGCCTCTCAGTCATGTCCGAACTCCATGCAGACTCTGCCCACTAAACAGCAGTCACATGACCACCGCAGTCACATGACCACCTACACCTCTGTAGTCAGAGAACAAAACTGAGACAGCAGCTGACCATCACTCTAACAGGTGTAGCTACAGGAGGGAGGCCAGTCAATAGCTGTGTCGTTCCTTTGTGAGGTTGCATGGTGCTAGGGCTCTATAGTCTGTTCACGCTGACATGTCAGAGCAATTAACGACATGCGTATTACCTCATTGGAATGTATGGAAGATGTAAAGTATGGGTGTTAATGGCAGAATGAAAACTGTACACTCAACACAAGCATAAAGCATATCACTGGATGCGCGGGATCTCGAGGAATGCAACGGTCTTTGCTGCATGTCCGTGTACCGTAGTATGTACAACTTATGATCACGGGTATCTCTGACTTCTCAGTATGAACATTTTGCAGCCAAATAATTATGTGACCACACCAAGGTGGCTACACTGGCAGGTGGTGGGTTAGCATCATTCCCAGGCCGCAAAAATGAACGGCCTGGTACCCACTGCACGCGTTTTAATGCGCATGCTCGCAGTATCAATTATTCAAATAGGTATACGGAAACATACGCGGAGTAAGTATACGAAGGCCATAAAGGTTTGTTGTCTCTAAAGCGGTTTCGAGCCTGGTCTATAGCCTCAGCCACCATTGATTTTAGTGTTAGTTAATATCGAGGGTAGCCTAGCATCGAGACTAGCCTCGTTCTCGAGCCGTGAAAACGAACAATAATTTACTGAGATAACCGGATTCCCCAGATTCTGGGGAATGGAGCGCATGCGCATGCAGTGAGTACCAGGCTGTTCATTATTGCGGCTTGGGAACGAGGCTAGTGGTGGGTGGAAGCCATTCTTATCACCCATTGTGTGTGGGGAGTTGTGGCACATTCTTCCTGAGTTGCCATAGCAGCATGGTAAACAGAACATACCATGTGGGATGATAAGCAGATGCAACAGGTTGAGAGAGAGAGAGAGAGAGAGAGAGAGGGAAAGAGAGAGAGAGAGAGGGGGGGGGGGAGAAAGAGCAGGAGGGAGGGGGAGAAAGGGCAGGAGGGAGGGAGGGAGGGAGGGAGGGAGGGAGGGAGAGTGAGGGGAGAGGGGACTCACATTCCAATCTCAAAGCTCTTGATCACGTCCTCCTTCTTGAGGGCTGAGGCCACCACGATGGGCTTGTTGGAGATGTAGGCCAGGGAGACATGGTCGGTGCAGTGGTTGCTGGTGGCAGCCGCCTTGCTCACGACAAACACTAGCAGCTGGTGAGGGAGGAGTGAGGGGGAGGATGGGAGATGGGGGCAGAGAGATAGAGGGAGGGCACAGAAAAGACAAAGGGTGGCTAGTATAGCCTAGTACTCAGGTACTACAATATATAGGCTATGCTAGTACTGCCAAAGTTGTTCAATTAGCATACCAGAGGTTGCCATGGGAATTAAGTGCTGTATGGCTGTATGAGATGACCTTTGACCCAACTATGTTGCATTACACTCCTGATCACTTGGCTACAAAGGCACACAGCTACCACCCTACATGCAAATAGTGTCAATAGCCTCTACATAATGTACATATCCAGAGACTCATGGTTCCCATGTCAACACTAGAGTGCCACTGGAATGTTACTGCCACTGTGGGTGTGAACATGAGGTCAGATGTCAGACACTAAGTGTGAGAGGTGTGCTGTGACCTTGGAGCCTCACTTGGGTGAGCAGCATTCCGTTGCCATGGATATGGGCACAGAGGCATGCTAGGAATGCAGACATTGGGAGATTTGCCAACTGAATATCTACAGCAGCAAGACATGAATGAGGTGGCGTCTCAAGCCCGAGTGTGTTGGGACTGAGTGTGTTGGGACGGGGAAGGAGTCTCGGGGATTTCCTTGTCTGAACCACCCGGACCACTCCCAAACACCCTGCCCCCTACTATAGCAGTAAGGTCACATGCCTCATTGTACTAGCAGCTGGGATGAGCCAATGAATACGTAACAAGAGCAGTTGGGAGAGAGCATTGCTATGGAAAACAGAGCCCTGCCAGTTGGGAGGGACATACCTTGGCATCTACCAGAACCTTCCCAGTGGTCTTTGCAGCTTCTTCCGCATTGCCAGGATTGTAGTAGACAGACATGGAGGTGCTCTCCAGCTGGCCTGAAGGTGAGGAGTGTGCGTGTTGGGGAAGGGGAGAGACCAAGTGAAGAGAGGACATGTTCACACAAGCAAGTGTATTCTCAGGAGATACACTCTGTGCAGTGGCAAGGAGGGAGATCGAGTGCACAAACTTGCCACCTAAAAAATGCTACGTGGTGATCTTACATGTAGTTCACCCAATGATGTGCCCTGCCCTACAGAGGATTAGCATTGTGGTGTTAGGTGCATAGTTGGTGGCAGTGTTGCTATGGCAGCACACTGAGTATTCATCATTAGCCACAGTCTAGAGCATTCTCAAGGGGCCTCTAGGTGGGGGTGTAGCTGCAGTGCTCACCTGCTCATGCTACCAGGGGCTGGCTATTGTGCATGTGTGAAGGAGGTACATCCACAATGCAGACAGACCGTGCCGAGAGGGAGGGCAAGGGGGCAAGGCACGACAGAATTGCCTAGCAACTAACAATACATAGATAATGAGGTACATGTAGGGTGTGGCACCTTTAATAAACTGCGCCAGGGCTTCGTCCTCCTTGCTCGAGCTGATCACCACATCAAAGCTGCCGTAGGGGACCTCCGGAGATGCAGCGGCGGCCTCTGTGTAGTTGTACGTGCGTGCATGAGTACGCGATGTGCACGATGCATGACGACTTACTAGCAGCGCGAGGAGGTTTCGTTTCACCCCCTACTCACCTTTCTTTGCGGGCTTTGCAGCCTTCTCTTCGCTAGAGGGGCTCTTGCTCTTCGGCTTGCTGGAGTTCCCTCCCATCTCTCCTCTGATCCTGGCAGCTGAAAATAGGTGTGGTGGGAGCAAGTCGAATTTATAAGCGGCAGCCAATTACACAGACGTCATAGACGCGGTATGCGCCTAGCTAGCTGCATCGCGTATCATATCGAGACCCGGTACCGGTATACCCACCTCTTTTTGATCACGTGACTAGTGCAATGCGTATACGCGTACGCGTGCGTGCGCGTACGCGAGATACGTATACGCATACGCATACGCAGGATCAGAGGGGTAGGACAAGCTCCGGGTATTGCGTAATTGTCACATGACCAATCATTAACGTTACACATTCCAGTTGCATAAGGCCTGTACTAACGTAATATACCGCTGCTGGTTCTCGCCAGAGCAAAACGACAGGTGCAGTCTTGCTTTAAAGTTCACTCCTACAAGAACTCTGCGGGTAGGGAACAAACAGCAAGGCATTCGGCCGAGAAGCAAAACGAAGCCTGTGTATACTGCCTCAAAATTTCGTTAGCGTTCTGGCCTCTGTTCACCAAGCAATCAGACTAAGTGTGGTAGGAACTATACAGTCCAGTACTCTGCAGCTCGAACTTACCTGCTGCAAAGCGGGTATTGTCTGCAGTGTTTCCTTTAGTTTGTATACACCCTCAATATCCACTATTACAAAGCCTTCTGTAGGAGTAAGGTGACTGTCACTGGCGCTGACTTTAGAATTATGGCTTTTAGAACTGCTATTCAACTCAGTATGAGACGGTACAGTTTGTCTCCGTTGCTATATAAAGCTTTCTAGCTCAGTCAGCATCGATGCTGGACTGACACAACCTAGAGGCAGCTAGCTCCTAGACGAAGTGTGGCGGGGGGCGGCGCAGGGCAAATTCCTATCCGTTGTTGTCTACTCAAACTGTATACAGTCTACCAAGCCGTGCAGCCTCTTCCTTCCAGCGCTATGAACTACAGCTTTTCAATGGCAAAATGTACACGTTTTGACTTGCTGAATCAGCAATGACGCTCACACGTGATCTTGTCCTACCCCGGGGCCCGGGGCGCGGGCCCGGGCCCCGGCCCGGCGCCCCCGGCCCCCGGCCCCCGGCCCCCCTGACGCAGGATCGCGGATCGCGCTCGAGCGTAGTCTCGTTCCCAGACCACCCGGATGGTCTGGGAGCGAGACTAGCACGAATGTACCATGCGTGTCGCACCATTTTCCTACGGTCTGGTTCACGAGACTACCGCATGGGCGTGTGGTGGCAGTGCGTTTTTGAAGTCCTTTACATCATGTCCGAGCCAAGAAAGTGCAACGAGTAGAATGCGCTATTATTAGCATGCCAGAAGTGAGTGAGGTTGGATGAGTGATGAAGAGAGACTGTTGACGAACCGCATCCGGGCACTAACTGGGCCGAGCGGTCTACCAGCTACCACTGCGCAACGGACTGATGCCAAACTGCTCTACGTCATGCTTACAACCTCACTTGAGCGGTAGGTTGGTGCGTAGGGTGCTGCAAATCTTGGTGTCGACACAGCGTGCACGCACGGCCTGATGTGCTCGTCTTCTGATCTGCTTCAAGGTTCACTAGCACATTTTCTTGTCCCTACACATGCAGATTGTGATCCGATACTGCGATGCTCAGCCTGGATTCGTCACAGGTCAAGTATTCTCTAAGAGATTCGTGACAGGAATCCAGAAGGAAATACAGTCAGCAATCACGGGGTCGAAGAGTGCAACGTAATTTACGAAGCTTACGAGATTCCGTATTCGAAAGTGACGCATATATCGCCGTTTCATTTTTAGTCCACGCGCGGATCTTGTTCGGCAGTTTTTTCTGCAGTTTGTTAACTCCAGTTTCTCTGCATGGGTGATCCCTGCTCACGGACTGGACCGGCTGTCAACGATGAGCAAAGCCACACTCACCAGACGCACGAGCGACGCCTTCGAGGTTGCGCCTTCACGCCATCCGCTGGTGGCGGGACATATGTATAAGGAGAATAAAACTCGCACCATGTTTGACAAGCGCTACTTCGCCCTGTACAGCGGTGGGTTGCTGGCCTATTACAGGCACGAGAGAGATTTCAAAAAGGACGTGAAGAGACACGAAGGCGTGGTGAGGGGAGAACCATTTAGCTAGCTGTGTTGCGCTTTACACTAATGTTCTGTCCATTACGTCCGTAATTGACCTCATGTCGAATTTTATGAGACCGCCTTTGCCCTATGTGCAACTTTCCTAGTACGGGAGAGCACATGCAGATAGTGTCCACCTAGTTGGCCAGAGTGGAGCCCTGTATGTGCTACTGTTGTGGGGATCAGCAGTGCATGAAATATGTAAATAGTGGACATTATCTGCTTTGTTCAGCAAGCAAGAAAGTAGTGTTAAATACAGCCTGTGGGTCAGAGTGCACTACTCTAGGTCATTGGGCTATGCAATGTTCAGTGCCCTGCCACATGCACTAGTGCATGAGAATGCATATTGCATGGGCCAGTGGATGAGTGAGTGTACAGTGTACAGAGAGTGGTCACTGCATACTAATAAAGATCTTTCTGTGCCTGTTACTTGCACAACACACACACACTGCCCACACAGCCTCTGCACTGCAAGCTGGTGAACCTGAACGGTGTCTACCTCTCGTGGCCAGAGTCTCACATCCATGGAGCCAAGTACTGCTTCAGACTCCATGCACCAGAGACCAGCAACCACAGACAGTGAGTTGCTCCTAGTTGTGTGTTAGAGACGTGTGTGGGTTGGGGACATTTGTGGTGGAATTCGAAGTGTTTTTTTTTGTATAGTATGCTGACATTGTCAAGTGACATGGTAGTTTGCACATGAAACAGCACACTTTCCCAGAGAACACAGCACTGAAGTTACCAAACACTGCAAGGTTGCCAAAACACCACATGCCCAATTCTCAGAGGTTGTCACAAGTTTGGACACTCAGAATTCCCAGAGACTGCTGGCCCCTAACCATAAGTACATATATGTCCCTGAAAATACCAGACTCAGTGGACCATAAGTACATGTATGTCCCATGGCAATATGTCCCTGACCAGATCGTGTTGAGTCTTTCTACATCTCCCATTAACAGTGGTGCCAGCTCAACATCCTCCCTGCTAAGGATGCTGTGGGTGATTCCTGTATACTGCATACCTTCAGTTTGTGATGTGGTGTGATGTGTGTGTGTGTGTGTGTGTGTGTGTGTGTGTGTGTGTGTGTGTGTGTGTGTGTGTGTGTGTGTGTGTGTGTGTGTGTGTGTGTGTGTGGTAGACCTTGCTAGTAAGGCACAGACCAATGGGCTCTGACTATCTTCAGGTTTGATTATATTTTCATTGTCACCTGCAGTGTAAACATGACCTCATGCTGAGTGTAGGTTTTCACTCATGCACGTCCCCAGATGCATGTCCATAGGCGCCACTGCTGTTGTGTTGTCTGGACACTGCTGTGGGTGGTTGCTGTACAGAGGGCCTGATGCATGCAGGGGAACCACAGGCAGGCAAAATACTCTAGTGGGTGGCACCTACTTCCAGGAGGTGGACTAGCATATTTCACCCTCCTTACCTCCCTCCCTCCCTCCCTCTCTCCCAGGGTTCTATCTAGAAAAGTACTTTTGGGGGGGAAGCGTCTTACAATGCAATGAATACAATAGCTTACTACAGAAGTACACATTGTGTAGGGGGTCTGGGGGAGTATCTCCCAGGAAATTTTCTGATTTTGAGGTGTCTTTAAGTCACTTTTGATGTGATTTAGACCAAAAATCTATTGGATGCCATGATCAGAGACCAAGTTTTGGGGGGGGAAGCTTGGGAGTTTGGGGGGGAAGCTTCCCCCCTGCCCCCCCCCCCCCCCAGTGGATAGAACCCTGTCTCCCCTTCCCTCCCTCTCTCCCTCTCTTCACCCCTCCCTCCCTCCCTCTCTCCCCCTTCCTCCCTCCCTCCCTCTCTCTCCCTCTCTCTCCCTCCCTCCTTCCCTCCCTCCCTCTCTCCCTGCTACCCTCAGGGAGTTTTTGCTTGCCTGCCACAACAAGAAGGAGATGAAGATTTGGATCGAACAGCTGCAGTCCCAGAACCCCAACCTCCAGCCACCCATGAAGGGGGAGAAGCTGCACAAAGTCCCATCCTACATCATGAAGATGAGAGTTCGAAGTGGCAGCTGCTCAGACCCCACCTCCAAGCTTGACTCAGAGTGGCTGAAGCAGGCCCATTCCAGTCCTGGGGCGGTCGCCCTGTTCTTCAGCATTGGAGCTGAGTGAGAACTCAATTGTCTGATGCTCACTAGACAACAGTAGCACTCATCTGAGACTACAGTCACTTGATACTTACATGGTACCCACTTGGCCCCGACAGTTCACTTATACTATACAGCTGTGCATTGTGTATATATTTCATGATTAACTCATCAGTGCGCAAGTCATCATATTATGTAGGAAAATACAGTACTTTATATACCATCAAAGAAAGAGAAGAGATAGAACGTGAGGGAAGGATAGTACTTGTATATAAGGGAGTTAGGTGATGGGCCCAGCCATTGCAGCATGTACCAACTGCCCAGTGCATTGTACGTACATGTAAACACAGCAAAAAGGATCAGTGACGATGACCTTTGTGCATGTGATATGTACCTCAAGGATTGATCAAATGTGCTGGATGTACAGTGCTCTGCAATGTGTAGAAATACATACATGCAATTGCATGCTGCATGTAACCCAGGGTAAAGTGTTGCTGTGATGCACCATGTGTTTCTCTAGGAAACCCACCCTGAGAAGTTACATCGTTTCCTCCACTCCATAGCATTCAGCTTACCACAAGTAATTATGTAGAATTTGTAGTAATTCTACATAATTACTTGTGGTCATGCTTAGCTGAATGCTATGGAGTGGAGGAAAAGATGTAATTTCTCTGGGTGGGTTTCCTAGAGAAACAAGGTAACTATATATTTTTCCTGTGAACAGTGTTCTCCAATAATAATTATAATAATTATAATTCAACAACAGTCACTACAGACAGACAATGCAGATGAATGCAGCACGTGGTGCATGGGATCTAGGTTGCCATGGTGCAGATGGTGTGGGCTTTCTACTAGCCTTCCTCCACGTCACTGGTGCCCTCACTGATCTCCAAGTGCTTGATGTCCAGGAGGTCCATACTGTGGAGGCTATCATCGGAAGTCAATTTCACCAATCCAGGGGATGAGGAGATATCGTGTCGTGGTGAGCCGGGTCGAACAGGATACTCTCCTCTGGCCTGACTGGACACGGCCATGATGGTGGGCAGGGAACTCAGAGAGTCGGAGCTCTCTTTCCTGTGCCCCATGTCTCCAGACTCAATGCTCACTTCTGAGTCAGCCCTGAACTTGCGTGGGGGCTGGGGGGTATCGGGGAGGATGGCCTGCACTGGGTTCACTGGGCTGAGGAGGGCTGAGTTCTGAGTCTGGAGCTTGTCCACCCACATTTTCCTCTCCTCCTTGGTATGGGTTACTAGCAAGAACTCACTGTAGAGGAATGAAGGAAGCAGTAATCAAATATATTTTTACTTGGCTCAGGGGAACTATCCATTACAAAACAGTGCATGCATGAACTATGTACCCTTACGGGAGAGGCTGTTTGGCATAACTTCCTAGGCAATTTAATGTGCGGAATGAAGTTATTAAACCACACTAACACCTCATGTATGGCTGCATCATGCATGCATGCACGACTGTGTAGTTAGGATGCAGTTATTGTGCCCATGGCTGGGCTCACTGTCTCTCATTCTTCTTGTCTGGTGCGTGGAGAATGAAGCAGTATTTGGCTCCCTTGGGCTTTTTCTCTGGTTTGGTGAGATACACCCCCTCCAGTCTGATTGCCCCATGGCGATGCTGTGTGTGTGTGTGTGTGTGTGTGTGTGTGTGTGTGTGTGTGTGTGTGTGTGTGTGTGTGTGTGTGTGTGTGTGTGTGTGTGTGTGTGTGTAACAGGTGTACACATCACGTTGAACGCCTAACACGGAGGTTCCCCTAATAGGCGCAGTCACAAGTGCGGCGCGCTTTGCAGCAGAATACCACAATAAGCCGCTAAGTGGAGGGCTGGCTAGGTAAACAAGCCAAGACTGCCAGTCGTCCCGCGTCCTGGTGCTATGCCGTAGGAGGAAATCTTACTAGCAACGCGTGATATTCACCCCACGCACGCTATGGTTACAGGGCCACGCCGCCCCTCCCCGGCCAGGGCGCAGATACAGTAGTAGCCACGGCCAGACTCTATATATACCTCCAGTTTTCCTCTGGGCACGTCTTTGTGGTAGTCTGCCTCCTTCTCGTAGTAGACAAGGACCTTGGGGAACAGCACGAAGTAGCGGCGGTGGAACACGACGTGCGTGTGCGCCTGCTTGAACACGTAGCCGCTGCACAGCGGCTTGGCCAGGTCCACGCCGTCCAGGAGGGAGTGGGGGGGTTTTAAAGGGAGGCGGTGGCCGGACACTCCAGAGCTGTGGGCTCCACTACTCATCGTCTTGCTAGCCCTGGATCTTTGTCACAGTAGCTTCCGCATCACCAAGATGTACTGTGTTATGTACACGTAGGAAGTGACTGTTCCTAACATTACCCGACATGAGCGAATAAATAGGTAGGTGAAGGGGTGGGGCTGGATCGCGCATGCGTACTAGATACAACGGTGTAAATGGGATTTGACTCGTGTAAGTACGGCCCCCCTCCCATATCCAAGGCCCCAGGCTGAGTATGCATCTCAGAGAGGTGAACACACTGTTGCTGGAGGACTCTTAAGTACACCAGCCAACCACAGATGCACGGGACCAACTAGCGGTGCAGTCACTGCGCACTGGCTGCATACGCTAGTACAGTAGTCACGTGTACAATAGATTCACAATGTCATATAATATTGCCATAGGTTACATGATCTACTGAGATGAGATGAAAGCGTTGATAGCTTCTATGACATCATTTGGCCTCTCAACATGCAGCAGGTGGCCCGCTCCTGCAATGTGCTTCACCATAGCATTGGGAAACAGCTCTGAAGTCATATCAGAACTGCAATGAAGGATGGAACAGAGACCATAGCTAAAACCTGATATACCTTCAGCCCCCCCTCCCTCCATCCCTCTCTCCCTCCCTTCCTCTCTTCCTCTGTCCCTTCCCTCCCTTCCTCCCTTCCTCCCTCTGTTACCTGATCATTTCCGACTGTTCCCCACCCAGGAAGAGGGTGGGGCCTAAGTAGGTAGCTCCACCCACTTCTGGAAATGTAACGAGCTGGGGGAGGGCTTTGTCCACAGCGTCCAAGTTGACCTTCCACCTCAGGCCACCTGTTGCCTGGTCCACCGCAAGATTAGTGAGAAGAAAGTCTCTTGTCGAGTCTTCCTGAGGGAGAGGTATGGGATGAGGGGGAGAGGGGAGGGGAGGGGAGGGGAGGGGAGAGGAGGGGAGGGGAGGGGAGGGGAGGGGAGGGGAGGGGAGGGGAGGGGAGGGGAGGGGAGGGGAGGGGAGGGGAGGGGAGAAGAGGGGAGGGGAGGAGAGAGGAGTGGAGGAGAGAGAGTGGAAGAAGAGAAAGACAGGAGAGGAGAGGACAGGGAGGGACTACTTCTTGGTTAACAGAGTGTCCACAGACTCACGGTGATTTTTTCTCTCAGGATGTGGTCTGCCTGCCTCCTGTTCTGAATACTGCCTATGTCCAGCTCCCTCAGGTGCTTCAGAAGTTCGGTCACCGTACTCCCCCTCCCTGGTGTGTTCTCTGGAGAGACATCCAATACAATCAGCTTCTCCACCAGCTCTGGGTGCCTAAGAGCCGTGAGCATGGCCGTCCGGCCACCCATGCTGTGGCCAATCAGAATAGTCTTTGTCATTTCTTCTTGCTTCATGAAGTGAACGGTGTCGTTGGCCATGAGGCTGTAGGTGGTGTCCGGGACGTGGGGACTCTCACCGTGATTCCTGGCATCAAGGACATACACCTGGAGGGAGGAGAAAAGAGGAGAAAGAGAGAGAGAGGGGGGGGGGGGGGGGGGGACAGGATAAAAGAGGGAGAGAAGGGGAGGAGGGAGACAGCGAGCGGGGAGGGGCTGAGGGGAGGGAACGCCTACTCAGCCCCGCCCCCTTTTCCTGCACAACACTTCCTCAGAGGAATGAGGTAAAGGAATGAGACACAAAGAAAGGAAGGCAGGCAGGAGGCAGGAGGCAGGAGGGAGGAGGCAGGAAGGGAGGAAGGGAGGAAGGGAGGAAGAGGAGGCAGGGATGGATTCTCGCCTTTCTTTTCAGCCGTAAAGCCATGCGCGGGCCGATGGAGCCCCAGTTGCGGGAGGAGCCCAGCATCCCATGAAGTACTGTCACTGGTGTGCGCGCGGCGCCAGAGGCAGAGGAGAAGGTCTGGAACGCTAGTCGAACAGCCCTACGAAGTTGGATTAAGGATCCACACGCTGTGGGTACTACAAGCTACAACAGCCCGACTCACATTGGGAGAGTGTTTAGCTGTACCACAGCGTCAAAACACCTATCTACAACTGGCTACCCAGAATACGGTCAGGGAACATCTGGGTATCCCATCCGCCAACTGCAGCATCGGGTCAAAGGTCACGATGTAAAGTAGGGCGGGGCAACTAAATATTGTCCCACCCTCCTTTACCGCGCATGCGCATTTAACAATGTAACCTGATGGACGCAGTGAACAAGCTATGCCATATAATTTATACAGCTGTACACTAGTGTACACAGAGAGACCTATCAGTCTCGACCAAAGGAGTGAGTGTGTGTTGGCTGGTCAATGCGAACCAGCTGCTCGGCCACAGTGTAGTAGGCATGGTAATGAACCTCACTGGGGGTCGTGTCATAGTGATAATGACCTCCGTCTCCATGGTCACTGAAACAATGGGTATGTTCCACTCTAAGATCTAGGCCCTTAATTGAAGGGAGAGAGAGGAAGAGGATAAAAACAAGTAACTTCATAAGTTCTCCCTCCCTCCCTCCCTCCCTCACTGGGTCATGGCTGATGAACTCTGAGAGACAAGTGAGGGGAGCACAAACCTCATAGAACCTCAACCAGCTGTTCACAGCCTCGTCAGATGTCAGCGGCTCCACCGAAAACTCTGGCTGCCATGGCAAAGAGAGGGAGAAGGAAGAATAACAATACATGTAGCATATAAAAAGCATAATAGGCAGTGTTGCCACTGGATACCGCTTGATGGTTTTCCTACCCCACATGCCTAGCTCCTCCTAGCTATCCCCCCCCGGTGCATGGAGACACACTCTCATGCCTCACCATTACATGCAGTTTTGCCTTTCCTGCCAGTATCTGGAAGGTTCCTCCGAGGGCTACTGGCTTGTCTCCATAGCAACCAACTACCACTTTGCGCATTGCAGTCACAAAGTTGTCTGGCCCCATTCTCTGCTTTGCTTGTATCTCCAGCACCTGTGAATTGTGCGTGTCCTTTGAAAGTGTGGTGCTTCTCCAATATACATTATCTCACTCTTTCTCTCTCTCGCTCACACACACGCACGCACGCACATGCACACACGTGCACACACA
>CBDBZY010000051.1:350000-352500 GCA_965213685.1 bacterium | reverse complement strand
CCTCCCCTGCCACCCCTGCCTCCCCTGCCACCCCTGCCTCCCCTGCCACCCCTGCCTCCCCTGCCACCCCTGCCTCCCCTGCCACCCCTGCCTCCCCTGCCTCCCCTGCCACCCCTGCCACCCCTGCCTCCCCTGCCCCCCCTGCCACCCCTGCCACCCCTGCCACCCCTGCCACCCCTGCCACCCCTACCTCCCCTGCCACCCCTGCCTCCCCTGCCACCCCTGCCTCCCCTGCCACCCCTGCCTCCCCTGCCACCCCTGCCACCCCTGCCTCCCCTGCCACCCCTGCCTCCCCTGCCTCCCCTGCCACCCCTGCCACCCCTGCCACCCCTGCCTCCCCTGCCCCCCCTGCCCCCCCTGCCACCCCTGCCACCCCTGCCACCCCTGCCACCCCTGCCTCCCCTGCCTCCCGCCTCCCCTGCCTCCCCTGCCTCCCCTGCCTCCCCTGCCTCCCCTGCCACCCCTGCCTCCCCTGCCACCCCTGCCACCCCTGCCACCCCTGCCACCCCTGCCACCCCTGCCACCCCTGCCACCCCTGCCTCCCCTGCCTCCCCTGCCTCCCCTGCCACCCCTGCCACCCCTGCCTCCCCTGCCACCCCTACCTCCCCTGCCACCCCTGCCTCCCCTGCCACCCCTGCCACCCCTGCCTCCCCTGCCTCCCCTGCCTCCCCTGCCACCTCTGCCTCCCCTGCCACCCCTGCCTCCCCTGCCACCCCTACCTCCCCTGCCACCCCTGCCTCCCCTGCCACCCCTACCTCCCCTGCCACCCCTGCCTCCCCTGCCACCCCTGCCACCCCTGCCACCCCTGCCACCCCTGCCATCCCTGCCTCCCCTGCCTCCCCTGCCTCCCCTGCCTCCCCTGCCTCCTGCCATGCCGCACATACTTCAGTAGAAACTTTGGCGATGTATGTTTTGTTGAGACCAAGGTCAGTCCCGTGAGGTGCTCGGGCGTTGGGCATCATCTGAGGAGAGAGGGAGGGAGAGAGAGGGAAGGAGGGTGTGTGTGTGTGTGTGTGTGTGTGTGTGTGTGTGTGTGTGTGTGTGTGTGTGTGTGTGTGTGTGTGTGTGTGTGTGTGTGAGAGAGAGAGAGAGAGAGAGAGAGGCAAAACAAGTTTTTGAAACACAACTGGCTGTTTCCTTTACTAATTCACAGCAACAGAAACACAGAGGGGAAACTCCAACCCACTCCTTATACACAATACACACATGCCTATATATAGCATACAGGATGTACATATGCTTACGTGCACAAGCATGCCTGTATAGACACCCTGCCAGAGTGTATACATACTTCAGGATAAGTTCCAACCTATTGTAAGTGGCATACTTTATACCCTCATGTACTCATGTGCTATACATACAGGTCCAGTAGTATGTGCTCCTCAGTACATACCACACACACACACACACACACACACACACACACACACACACACACACACACACACACACACACACACACACACACACACACACACACACACACGTCCAGTGTGCACATGCCTTGCATGTGCTGTTACATCATGTGCTGGTGTGTGCTGATGTCATGTGACTGGTGGGACATGTGGCCACACCCACTCACCTCACAGTTGACTCCCGCCACACGGCTCGACCCAGCCCCGGCTCCGATGAGGAGACCACCGGGCACCCCAGCCAGAGCTGCCACCTCTCCCAAGTTGTAGTGCTGCGGAGGGAAGGAGGGAGGGAGGGAGGGAGGGAGGAGGGAGGAGGGAGGAAGGAGGGAGGAAGGAGGGAGAGGGAGGGAAAGAAGGAGGGGAGTGAGAGAGAGGGGAGGAAGGGAAGGAAGGGAGGGAGAGAAGGAGGGGGGAAGGGAAGGAAGGGAGGGAGAGAGAGAAGACAAGAAGGAGAGAGGGGGAGAAGGAGGGGAGGAAAGGAAGGAAAGGAGGAGGAAAGAGGGGACAAGAAGGAGGGAGAGAGAGAAAGAAGGAAGGAAGGGTTGGAAGGGAGGGAGGAGGAAGGGAAGGAGAAGGAGGGGAGGAAGGGAAGGAAGGAAGGAAGAGAAAGGGGAAAAGGAGGGAGAGGAGGAAGGAAAGGAAGGGAAGGAGAAGGAGGAGAGGAAGTAGAATTTCCGGGGAGGGAGGGGGGAGAGAGAGAGAGAAGGGAGGAAGGGAAGGAGGAGAGGGAGATGAGGGGTACATGGAAGGGACGGAAGAGGTAATTAAGGGAATCATTTTAATGTCACTCACTTGTATGGTACACATCAAATTCCTCAAATACCCCGGTTGCTACCAATGACCTCTCCCATTGTACAAACTCTCCCAACTTCCTGCCCTAATAGGCAAAGCACTCCAGTGCCCATAAACCGGCAGTGTCCCTAGGGACTCCAGGAAAGGATGGAGTACATACCTCCATGCATTACATGGAGCAGTGGTGTTGCGATGTCCAAAGCAGGGGGCTAATATAGGAAGGCTGTGGTCCCCACTAGGCATGGCTCCCATTGGAAGATTAGCCATGGAATGCTACAGGAACATTACTGCTA
>CBDBZY010000051.1:297500-345000 GCA_965213685.1 bacterium | reverse complement strand
GGTGGATGTGATGCTGGGGGCCCGGCTGGGGGCCCAGCTGGGTGGATGTGATGCTGGGGGCCGGCTGGGTGGATGTGATGCTGGGGGCCCAGCTGGGTGGATGTGATGCTGGGGGCCGGCTGGGTGGATGTGATGCTGGGGGCCCAGCTGGGTGGATGTGATGCTGGGGAGATGTTAATGGCCACAGTCAGGACATGAACTCTAACTGTTCACCAACCACAGATAACCCAAACAACAGCCAGCTGCATGTGTTCTCATCTCCCAGCTCCTAACATGGCCCAGGCATGGCTTCCCAATAGGATTTGATGCAGTGACAGACAATATGGACATACCTTGCCGGTGATGTAATGGGCTAGAGTGTCGCCTCATTGGACCGCCATCCCAACACCGCATGAGGTGTTACACATGCAGCTGGTGGAGGAGGTCTGACCACCTCAGTGTGTTGAACAAGCTAGCCCTCTCCCTCCCCCTCCCCTCCCCCTCCCCCTCCTCCTCCCCCTCCACTGACTAGGTGCATAACTCTAGTGGTGGATCCAAAGTTGACCATATTCTACGACCATCTCTCTCCTGTAGTTACATCTGCCCCGGCCCTAGCTGTTTAACTTTTGGTCACCATTAAAAACTTTCTCTCTCAGTTTTTATCTCCTGTTTTCTAATGTTTTGCTAGCCCTATTGGGATCTCAGCAGCCATGTGCTAGCCTGTGTCTGAAGCCTTTAGGGATTACAATGTACTCAAAGCACGATTATCCTCTAGTCCCATCCCCCTCTGTTGACACTTAATTCACACATTCAGCAGACACATTGTGATGTGACAGTGTCCAGTATGCAAAACAGCAGCATCACTGCAAGACAAACAGAGACCCCAGTGCTAATATCACTACCATGGTGCAGGTTCGATTTCATTATCCTCTACAAACAGCATCAGTGGCAGGTTTCAGTATGGCACCCCCTGCATACACATAACCACAGCAGTAGTGAATCTCCATTACTACCTGACAGATTAACACATCAGAACAAGGTGCATGGCCTTTCCAGGAACTGCCTGCTAGAGGGGATGTGGTGGACTGTATTCATGGGCTGGGCAGGTCTAGCCTTGCAGACATCTCTGATGAGGGTAGGGGGAGGAAGTGATGTGTGGGGAGGATAGAGTTGCGTGGGGAGGATAGAGTTGCGTGGGGAGGATAGAGTTGCGTGGGGAGGTGAGGATGATGTGGCAACACAGTGCACTTCCTTTTGCACCAACAAAACCTGTTTCCATTTCCAGTCACTAATTGCTGTGGCAACTGATGCCAAACAGAGCATCCCCACAGCACTAGCCTACCTTCCCTTCACCCTGAGATGCATAGTGTGTGTGTGTGTGTGTGTGTGTGTGTGTGTGTGAGAGAGAGCATAGGAGAGACCACAGGTATGTTATGTCTAGCAATCTGAAAGTGAACAGTAAGCACCTTACTAGGAAACCAATGAGGAGTAACCCCTAACACAGGCATGTGCATGCATTGCATGCATGTGTGTCCCCCTCCCACACACACACACACACACACACACACACACACACACACACACACACACACACACAAGGCAACGCCCAACATCTGCTCGGTCGACATGGCCCAGCCACCAGCACACTACCATCTCATCTGATTGGGATAGTCATACAGCAATCACATTAGGCACACCTTTGGCAGGTACCCTGCAGTGGATGGCCCAGCCACTCACTACCACAGGCTGTGGCTTGCAAGGGTGGGCCGTGTAAGTGTGCCAATAATAATATTGGATTTACCATGGAAATGAAGAACTGGATAATTAGAAGTACACTTACCTTGCTGCTTGCCAAATTAAAAAGTAGAGTATATCTAATTAGGTGAACAATGCGGAAAAAGTACAGTGGTCATAGAAGCCATGTTGGCTTGTAATGCGGTGCCACAAACTGGTTGAAACAGGTTTGTAACCACCCAATGTCAATCCTGTTTATTGGTCCATTCCACCTCCTTGAGTACACACAGTAGTAATAGTTGCGTTGTATCCATGGCAACAATAAGAAGCATAACAGAGGACATGCTTGCTCCAAAACAAGTTATTGTAAACTCAATTAAAGGACATGTTATGTTGTTTATTGCAATCTACGCATACACCCTCACACATATGGAAGTTTGTCAGTTAAGTCCCACCCACCTGGAGCGGCCAGAGTCCATGGCGGCAGACTGAGATCAGGACACTCCACAACCCTAACACTGACCTCAGCAAATGTCCCCTTCAGGCCATCCTCCAGGACTACACACAGAGGAGAGGGGAGGAGAGGGGAGGGGAGGGGAGGGGAGGGGAGGAGAGGGGAGGGGAGGAGAGGGGAGGGGAGGAGAGGGGAGGAGAGGGGAGGAGAGGGGAGGGGAGAGGAGGGGAGGGGGAGAGTAGAGAAGGTGGAGATGCGGACATGAGCACACATGTGAGGGAGAGGAGGGGGAGAGTTGAGGTCTGTACACACCCATACAGACTCTGGTACATGTATTCCAGAGTAGAATTTCTAGATACAATCTGAGCAGAGGATGATCCACTAAGTCGGCAACCTAACAAGATAGCTCTAGGGGAAGTTCCAAACTGAAAACGGAAGCCCAGACAATAGTTGGGACCGAAATGGGTGCCTGGTGTATGCATGCATTGCGCTAGGATCCAATTCCTGTTAGCGGAAGTGGAGTAGCCATACACAGCTATATAAGAAACTCCATAGCAACTTGGAGACAAGTGTAGGCTCTCTCATAGCTCATAAACCTTTGGTGTGCTCACGGTGCCAGAGGTACACAGGCAGTGCAGAGAAACAGTAACATTGGCAGATCGACGCGTGTCGTGTGTCTCCTTCAACATCAGAAACGACAGGCAGGCGAGACTGACCCTTAGCTAGCTCCTCCAGAGGTGGAACGTGAAGAGGTCGAGTCTCCAGAGTCATCACCGTACAGACACGTGCAGAGAGATTGCGTCCCGCGCCGTTATCTAGGTCGTGAATATATTTACCATCAATTTGAGGGCCCTTGTGTTTTCTCCCACCCTACCAGTAACAACTGAGTGCTCTAGGCGTGCAAAATGGCCAGCGGACCAAGAAGAGGAACGTTCGCTTTCGAACTCTCGAAGCCCAACAAGAGGGGAACCCTCATGAAACAAGGGGCGCTGCACAAAGCTTTCAAGTACCGTTTCTTCGTGCTGTACCCCGGGTTCCTGGTCTACTACGACACGGAGAACAAGTGGAAGGTGGACTTGGCGAAGGGAGAGACGCTGGGGGTGAGTCTGGAACGAGAACGGGAAAGAGGAAAGAGGCCGAAAGAAAGGAGGGAGGAATCTTGATAGGGCTACGGAACAAGGGCTGGGCTCATGCCTCAGCTGCGCGCATGCATTGCAAGCTGTGTTCTAGCTTGCATAGTGACAAGAGGTTTTGTTCTCTGATTCTCCCTCCATCCCTTTCCTTCCCCCTTTCTTCCCCCTCTTCCCACCATCCGTACAGAACCGTATTGGTGCGATAAAGCTGAAGAATGGTAGTGTCAGTGTTGCCAGAGATGCCCCTAAAGGTTGCAAGTTTGGGCTCATCGTCCATGCCCCGGACCCAGCCAACAAGAGACAGTGAGTGCAGCAACCACAGCCAGCATGTAGTGCAGTGCAGTGGTCAATGGGAGGAGGGGGGGGTGTGATGTGTGAGAGGGCAGGGGGTGTGATGTGTGAGAGGGTGGGTGGGGGGGGGGGGGGTGTGGAGGGGCTAATAGAATAGCACAGAGTTAGCAGTCACAGGGAGCAGAGGGAGGATGGAGTGTGGTGTCAAAGGTTCTTTCCCAGAAGGTGTGGGCTGGAGAATACTACCATAACAATGCTAATAGGTAATTCTCCCACTGGCTTGTAGGGAGGGGGAGGCTGTCTCTGTGGTAAGGTCCTGTTACCAGTTACCTCTTACCCCCTGTGTCTGCAATACTTGCATGGTACTTTACACCTGGCAACATGTCCCTCCCACTACACACATGTAATTACTAAAACCCTCCCACTTGTACAATCCATGTAATTACTTCCTTACTGCATGTCATTTACTTCCTACAACACATTACATCACATGTAATTACTCCCTGAAACCAAATAGAGTGTTGTAGCCAATTGCATGATTGGTTGAATCTCTCTATTGTGGCTAATCTTCTGTGTTGGTAAGGCCACACACACTCGCATAGCCTCAAGAACAGCATAGCACACTGTCATTGCCGCATTCTATGGATACCACTTCTCCCAAGGGACCACATCCCTCAGTGTGGGCGTGGGAGGGAAAGGATAATTGTATTTTTGGTAACAGCAGGACAGACATGGTCCTTAGGTGTGTTGTCAAACAGCGCATTGTTTCTCAATGACCTGAACAGGGTCCTCGGGTTGATCAGCCTGCCCTGTGTTGGGCTCTGGTCAGACCTGCTCTCTGGCTGATCTCCTGAATAGCTGTGTGTCTGTCGGTGACCATATATGTAGATGAGCTCCCTATTGTTCTGGCTTGCAGTCTCCCCTGCTTGCTAGCTATTGTGTCAGTGCTGCAGTTGACACAATGACTGTGGGAAGGGTTGAAGAGAAGAGGAGGGAGGAGGGAGGGAGGGATGGAGGGAGGGAGGGAGGGAGGAAGGGAGGGAGGAGAGGAGAAAGGGAGGGGGCAGGGCAGCTGTGGTCATGAAATAGTGAGGTGGAGAGGATGTGGCGAATGAGAAAGAGTGTGAAAGTGGATGTGATTTAAGTCTATTAGGGAATGTTTTGGATGTGGTATGCTGATTGACTCCCTCCCCCCTCCTCCCTGCCTCTCTCCTCCCCTCCTCCCTCCCCAGATCTTACCTACTCAATGCTGTCAATAAAGGTGACAGGGATGACTGGATCCAGGCTATCAAGACTTCCATACCCCACACCAACAGTCCCCGGCAGGGAAGGAAGGAGAATGCTCCCAGAAAGGAGGTGGTTAAGAAGGACAGCCTTCCTCCTCACCCTCCCTCTACTGTGAGACAGGACACAGCTACCGCTGCTGCACTGCTGGCATCTGAGACAGGAGGGAATGATAAGGTGTGTGTGTGTGTGTGTGTGTGTGTGTGTGTGTGTGTGTGTGTGTGTGTGCACGTGTGCAGTGATCGACTCTCTCTCTCTCTCTCTCCCCCCTCCAGGAGACCAGTATCGACTCACAGCTGCAGGTGGAACCCAGTATCACAGTCCGACACAACACAGCTAATGTTGCTGCTCTACTTGAGTCAGGAGAGGCAGGAGAGGGTAGGAGAGAGGGAGAGGAGGGGGGGGAAGATGGTGAGGATGAGACCATTACATCCTTTGATGAAGAAGCTGTTTCTAAGGTATTTTATCTGATGCCTGGATTTGCCACCCCATTCATGAACTCACTCTCTCTCTCTCCCCCTCCCTCCCTCTCCCTCCCTCCCTCCCTCTCACCCACCTAGGCTCTAGGACAGAAAGAGAACAGTCATGCTGACGACTCCAGTGACGAGGGCAGTGACGTTCCTCTGTCTCCCGAACCAACTGAAGCCCAACCCCCCACCCCCGAACCCAGTAAGGACTCAAAATCACCAGCCACTGAAGGAGACAAGGGAGGGGAGAAGACGGAGAAGGAGAGTGAGAGAGTTCCACAGCTGGTGGTGAACAGAGACAGTGAGAGAGCGGGCAGCAATGACTCTGCTGAACCCACTGCAGACTCTCAGCCTCTTGAAACAGAAAGAAAAGTGGAGAGTTCAATGAACATTGAGGGGAAAGTGGAGGTGGTAACATCAGTGAAAGTGCTTAACAATGGAAAAGATAACGGACATGGGCAGGAAGAGAGTGAGGATTTTACAAGAGATGTTACAGGAGGGGAGGAGAGGAGAGGGAGTGGGTGGTCTGAGGTGGAGGTGGAGGTACCTGTTAAAGGAAACTCGGGAGGAGCTCTGACTGTCACCATGATGAACAGTGATTCCACCTCATCTGACTCGGAGGAGGAAGGTGTGTGTGTGTGTGTGTGTGTGTGTGTGTGTGTGTGTGTGTGTGTGTGTGTGTGTGTGTGTGTGTGTGTGTGTGTGTGTGTGTGTGTGTGTGTGTGTGTGTGTGTGTGTGTGTGTGTGTGTGTGTGTGTGTGTGTGTGTGTGTGTGTGTGTGTGTGCGTGCGTGTGTGCGTGGTTGCAATACTCGACACACCTCTCCTTTCCTTGCAGGCCAACCTGCTAGTCCTACCTCTCCCCCTGTCCCCAACACACCCTCCTCCATCCCCGACTCGAGCAGTGATGCCAGAACCTCCATCTCCAGCTCTGAGCCCAGCACTCCAGCCATCACCATTGACAAGGTGAACACATTGAGGGCCGGAGAGATGAACACAATGCAGGCGGAGGAGGAGGAGGAGGCAGCGGAGGCAGCAAAGAGACTCGCTGCCAAGGGCCACCGGAGAAGATGTGAGTTGGGATGTGGTGCGATTGGGTATTGGAATGTGCTGTGATTGGCTGTACTGTAGCTGTGGCTGGTGAATACACTTGGGGAGGGGAGGAGGGGGGAGGAGGGGAGGCCATTCATGACTGTGGAATGCATTCTGTCCCTCACCATCCAAGCTTTGTGGTATGCTGACCGCTCCCTTCCCCCTCCCCTCCCTTCCTTCCTTCTCTCTCTCCCTCTCTCCCTCCACTCCTCCAGCCTCAGCACCCTTCATAGAGAAACGTGGATTCCTGTACAAGGAGGGTGGCCATCGGAAGACGTGGAAAATGCGCTACTTTGTCCTGCAGCCGGGCTCCTTCACCTACTACAAGACTAACCCTGTGAGTCTCCCCTGCATGTCCTGCCTTTCTCCTGTACTAGGCAGGTAGAGAGTGCCTCTCCCTCCTCTTACCAGTGCGTCAGTAGTAGCCTCACCTCACCTCTCTCTCCCTCCCTCTTCTTCCTCCCCCCCACATAGAACACTAAGCCACTGGGCGAGGTGAAACTAAAGAACCTCCAAATTCGGTACCCCGGACCAGGTGAGGCAGGCACAACAGGCACGTAATAGAATCTCCATGTGTCCGAGGGACGTGCCCTCCCCTTCGTGGACAACGCTTTTAGCTTGTTTTGAAGATCTAGTTGGTTCAACAGAAGCCCTTTTTGCCGTGTATCAGTATACGTGTATGGAGACAACAATTCAATTTTCCCTCCTCCTTACCCCTCCTTCCCTCACGTCTTTCTTCCTGACCCGCCCTCCCTCTCTCTCCCCCTCTCCCTACCTGTTCAGGTCAGCGCAAGCAGTCGTTCCAGTTCACCATTCACACCGAAAGCTCGTGGAACAAGAGAAATGACTATGTTCTTGCAGCGCAGAGTGACGCAGAACTGAAGGAGTGGATAGCAGCCTTCAAGGTATGTTGTGCCCTCAGAGTGGGCAGGGCAGTGTGTCACTAATACTTGCACTTCTAGTAGTAATCCTTCCCCATCCTCTCCCTCCTCCCTCCTCCCTCCTCCCTCCTCCTTCCTCCCTCCTCCCTCCTCCCTCTCCCTCCTCCTCCCTCCCCAGCTTGCAGGTCAGAAGAACACCTCTCCGTCTCCCTCCCCACCAGGCAGTGATGAGGAGACAGTCCCAAATGGAACTATCCCTGTCCATAGTTAGTTGGCCACGCCCACTTGGTGTGCCCCCACTCCATGTGATATCTGTCCTGCACCCAAACCAGACCCAACCTACCTGTACCATGACATCGTCTGTTTTTAGCACTTGTGACTGTCTACGTGTCATTCTTCATATTGTCTGTTTTTGAGAGTCTTTTTTTATACAGCACTCTATATCATTGTGTTTGTACATGGGATATTATTTTTTTATATTATGGAACATATTGTATTAATGTCTGTCAGTGTATACACCGTCTTGATTTGTTTTTAAGTATAACAATAGTGAGATGAGTACTAGTAGTGAAGACCGTCTCTTCCCACTGTAGGTAATGCTTATTGTAGTCTCACCAAACCTTTAGCCCCTCCTTCCTGTCTGCATTTGGTGTGTTCACAAATCATGCCCCTCTCCCTCCCTGCTCCCATGCTTATGATGGCTTGATGACCTTTTGACTGCACATTAATGCATGATGGTGGCTGCAGAGAGGGAGTCTGAAATGTGATTGCAGCTAATACTGTGTAGTATGTAGACAGCTGAACAACAGTATCAACAGCTGTGTGTTCACCTCGTCACCATGACTAGCAGGTGGGGAGGGAGGGTGTGCATTCAGACTGGAATGGGAACTGAGTCAGTACCAAGTATCCGTTCCATTCTGGTCTGGAGCTCCCTCTGTGCAAGGGGCGTGGCTGCCTCTGCCACCATTCTCCTCAGCTGCCTCTGGTTGTGGCCCACCAGGTGCCGCTGGCAGGAGCGGATGGTCCCTATGGAGGTCATCAACACAGATTTACTCTGACCCTTGACCCCCAGCCCCTGTGTGACCAACCTCCCAGGTGGAGCAGTGTCAGGGAGCAAGGGGTCTTCCGGATGCTGGTGATGCTGGAGACGGCAGCCCAGACAGCCTTGTGGTGGGTCTGTGGGCACCGGATAATGGCCACTCTGGTCGTGACGTTGAGATACTTCACTGCATAATGGATAGAACTTCCACAGTATTTCGAAAGGCAGACTGCGCGTATATACAATATACTATAAACGTGGTCCAGTCACTCTCTCTCTCTCTCTGCACTGGCTTACCATTCAGTGAGCTTTGTACGCAGGCCAAGCCATAATCTCCATGCAGCGCTGTCACGGCATCCTTCACGCAGGCCAGCAGGGACCTAGCCGTCACTGAGCGGAGGGCACTGGCGGCTTCAGAGGGAGAGTCAAAGTGGAACTCCACCAGCAGGTACCTGTGGAAGGAGCTGGCCTAGCGAAACCACCCATGCAGACGAATTTCGTACCTGTTCTTGAACCTCACCATGATGTACAACACGTGTAGCCCCGCCCACTGCGCATTTAAATTGAAATCCTGCGCGTGAAATGTGCTCATATACACATAAACGTTCAAGAGAGCGAGACTATAAAAAATAAATACTGAATCTGCCAGTCAGTGGCAGTGATTGCATAACCGTAACACCAACAATAAAAATATAATGTTAAACACTAAAATGTGCCATGTGAAGTCGGAGGTGTGGGATACAATACATGCCTCTCCATCCTGGGCAGTGGGTGGGGAGCACTAATCTTCTCTCCTACGCTTTCCCAGAGATGGACCAGCCTTGACTGAGTCTGAGGTCAGAGGTCTAACGACTGCATGCAAATTCAATTCAACAGTGGGAGGGGTAGGAGGGGGAGAGAGAAGCATCAACAATACGTACAGAAATGTATACTACATAATTATTTAAGCTAGTACACTGCATGGAAAATCTATGCCACACATCACACAGAAGTGCTCCCTACATGTGCCATACCTGACAAGTTGCACAGTCGGCAGGGGTCGTGCTTGAGAAGGAAGTGCTCCAGAGTGTCCCACCCTCCGCCAACCCTCACCATCACTCGATCAGACAGCATCTACACACATATGCACACACATTATGTACACACACTATCATATACTGCATAGCACGGTACCACTAGTGTGGGACTCGCTCAGGCTCGCCCCAACAAATAGATTTTGATTAACACTCTGAGTGGAGGGGCCCCTCTACAAATTGGTCAAGTAAGTAGGTACAGCAGCACTGTGTGACCACTGCATACCACTCCTGCCCAGTGCCCACACCACCAGCCCAAAGACCACTGCATACCACTCCTGCCCAGTGCCCACACCACACCGACCACTGCATACCACTCCCAGCCCACCAGCCATCCATCCCTCCCTCTCCTGCTCACCCTGGCGTAGAGGGTGATCTTCCTCTCCAGCTGAGGGTTGGGCCGCACAATGAACTTGCCCTTGCCACAGCCTCTGACCAGAATGCTGTGCGGGCACGTACACTGACGTAGTGAGCGCATCACCTGAGTGGGTGTGGAGCAGGGGAGGGGTGGGTGTGTGTGGAGCAGGGGAGGAGTGAGTGTGTGGAGCAGGGGAGGGGTGAGTGTGTGTGGAGCAGGGGAGGGAAGGGGTGGGTGTGTGTGGAGCAGGGGAGGGGTGGGTGTAGGAGGGAGCCTAAACAGGTTAGCAGAGGTCAGAGGTCACACGTACCTTTTCATCAACAGTTTCTTCCTTCTTTGGGGTCAAAGGTTGGAGTTGTTTGGGTTGTCTTTCTTGATGCGTTGGCTTGCTCCTGTTCAGCCTCTCTGGCTGGCTACATGGAGCTGTCCCTGGGTCGTCCTGCTTCTGTCTTTTGGCTGGTGTTGGTCCCTCCTTCTCCTCTTCCTCTTCCTCTTCCTCCTCTTCTTGCTCCTTCTTCTCCTCATCCTCCTCCTCCTCCTCCTTTTTCTCCTCCTCCTTCTCCTCTTCCTCTCTCTCCTCCACTTCCTCTGTCTCTGTTTCTTCTTCCATTCCTCCCACCCTCTCCTCTCGCTCCTGCACCACCACTTCCTCCAGCACAGCTGTCTCTTCATCTGAGCTCACAGACTGTGCCTCTAACATATCAATCTCCTTCTCCAGCCTCACCAGCTGCGGTGGCGTGATGCCTACCTTCTCTGCAAACCGAGCCACGTCCAACAGACAAAGGATCACCCGCTTCTCATCCCTGTGCTCCACTAGTCCCACCGACTCGAAGATAACTGCCTCCTCCACTCGTAACCTGCGGCACCACTCGATGAACTGCGCGGCGTTGTCTCGAGCGCAGGCCTGGAACATGGCCGAGCTCCTAGTCGCCTTTATGGCCTTGTAGTTGAGAGGCCCCATGGGGACAAGAACAGGCAGCTTCTTCCCGCTCGCCTGGCATACCTTTGCCCCCTCCTGGACGAGCGTTGCCAGTCTACAGAGCACCACGCCAGAGTCCAGCGCGTGGAGGAAGGAGGCGGGGGAAATATCCAGCGCCATCACGTCAGGCTTGCTCAACCACTGGCAAAGGTCTCCCTTGATGGCTTCCAGTGCTTCCTTCTCCTCCATGGCTAGTCTGGCCTGAGCGAGGGCCATCCGATCCTCCTCCATCGAAGCGGCTGCCATTAGCCTTTGCAGAGGCTACGCCCACGACTCTTGCCGCGTCCACCTTCCGCTCCGGGCCTAGCGCCTCTGTGTAATCGAAGATGCCAGAACATACATGTAGCGTAGCGGGCAGGGCAGTAGCGGCAAAAAGTATACAAAATTAATGACATGCAACATATGCATGTATCTATTGGCCCACCATCTCTTCCCTGGCGTCATTCAGTCCCACTACCCCCTCATCACGCCCATTGTCAGGCGGACCTGTGAGGAGTTTGGAATCAAATTCCAACATGTCAGTACTGAGAGGCATTGCAGCTGCACCTTGAGTTTCTCCACCAGCGAGGGCAGAGGGAGGGAGAGGAGGAGTGACCATTTCTGCATACCGCAGGCTGAAAAACAGTGCATATGTAATAGAGTGGACTGAGGCTCATAGCTGTGCGTGTCCACTCAGTGAACAATGAAGAACACTTTTTTGAGCAGAACTTGAAACATAGCCAGAAACAAAGTACATTAACTATATAGTCCGCATAATAATTATCATCTGTAGAAGACACCATAGTACCATTCGCGGCTTCGCCGCTCATAAGCATACCTGTGATGTGTGGTAAGAAATGCTACAGTTTGTCTTGTACACTATGAGATTTTTATGTAGTAAAATGGACACTCATAAATAACACATTCACTCTGTCTTCAGCTCCTGCCTCTAGAATGATATGAGGGATTGCGAAGCGGCTAAGGTGACCGGTGGAGACTGCCGCGTCCACCTTCCGCTCCAGAATCGGAAAATGGGTGGGGCTACGTGCTTCCGGCCGGCCGGCCTGCATGAACGTGCGTGCGGAGGAGGTAGCATTGTGGGGCCATCTCGCCAGGATGGACAGTGCGCGTGCAAACGGACACGTTCGTCCCATTCGTAAGTTCACCTGGCAAGAGCTGAGCAAACTTAACCAGCGCCACAATGCGCACGTGGCCGTCAGAGGGAAGGTGAGGGCGCGGCGGTGGCCGTGAACGGCAGATGTTGCATTTACTCTTCTATTTGCCCTTCCTGCAGGTGTACGATGTGAGTGGGTTCATTGCCAAGCACCCCGGAGGGACTGAGCAGCTTCTGCTGGGAGCAGGCAGAGATATCACTACCCTCTTTGAGTCTTATCACGACTTCAGCAATTACAAGTGAGACTGAGCTCTGGCAGAGAACCAAATAGCTGACTCTCATCCTCTTTCTCCATGCTCCACAGGGTGCTAGAGAAGTACTATGTTGGAGAGCTCATCAGCAATGAAATGCCGGTATTCCCTGAACCAAGGTGAGGGCAGAGTGAGAAGAGTAGAGAGAGGCACTTGAGTTTGGGTGTGTGAGCATTCCTTATCCAATTTTCATCTCTACTACAGTGAATTCCATAAAACTGTGAAGGAACGAGTCAACACATTTTTCAAGGACAACCACATAGTGAGCCATGGACCAGTGCCACTGCTGTACTGACCTGCACAGTCCCTGCATACTCCACTACACACAGACCACACTGCTGGTTCAGTTGAGGTTTTCTCCCTGCAGGACCCTAAGATCTGTCACTGGATGTTCCTCAGATATACAGTCTTCTTTCTCCTCACTAACGTATGCTGGATTGCAACAGTGAGTCCAGTCGGCAGTGAGCCAGTAGTCTCATGCCTAACAATCATGTCCATCATCAGAGGACACTGCTAGATTTTAAACATGATTCTCTCCTCTTCAGATCTACTTCCACAACTCTCTGATTCTCAGCCTGCTCCTGGCCACAGGGTGGGGCTTCAGCCTAGCAATGGTATTAATGTCCCTGACACATGACGTCAGGTGAGCTTTGTACCAACCATTGTCACATGGCATCAGGTGACCTCACCTGAGACCTCACAGTCATGTGACAATCACATGACAGTCATGTGCAAGTATGACTAACACGTGGTTGTATGAACTAAATTAACTGATTTCTCTGGGGCTGCAGTCACTTTGCAGTCACCCACAAACCCTGGGTGTGGAAGGCACTGGGAATCATTATTGAATGCATCAGTGGTGGCTCAATGTATGTATGGATACACCAGGTGAGCCAACACTGAGAGGGAGAGAGTACCTAGCAAATGTGAGAGTTCCCTGCCCTCCTCTTCCTCCTCCTCCTTCAGCATGTCATAGGCCATCACAGCTATACCAACATTGACCAAGTAGATCCAGATGTCTTCACTGACTCTGTAAGCCATGACACAGTGTGGCACACTTGCAACACAGGCATACTCCCTCCCTGTCTATTACTCAGGATCCTCCTGATATCCGGAGGATCCACACGAGCCAGAAATGGCTCCGTCGTTACACCTACCAGCACATATACCTCCCCTTCCTCTACTGCCTTGTGAGTTGTGATCCACTTCAGCTAACAATGTGTGTCACTCTGTGGAGCCGTTTAGAAATGATGTCTCTCTCTCTCTCTCTCTCTCTCTCTCTCTCTCTCTCTCTCTCTCTCTCTCTCTCTCTCTCTCTCTCTCTCTGTGTTGGATTTTATCTGTTGTGTGCTTTATCATTAATATGTGTGTTTACTTATTCACCTGTTTTGCATGTGCATACCGATATTCATTGTAACTGGAACTGTGTCACCTACTGATCCATTTGCTGACAGCTAGGGTGTGGCTTGTGATATTGATGATTTGTAATAGTTGTATGATCGTTGCAACTACCAGCTCTGGCCAGCACTCTGCAAACCACCTCACTATAGGTTGGAATGAAGAAACGAATTCAAGACTTCTTCATCCTGTACAGCCACAGGAACTGTATGTGATGACTCTACACCTCCTTCACTCCTGCCTCCTTCCACTAGCACTGACACATGCTCTCCTCTCTCCCTCCCAGTGTCTGTGAGACTTAACCCTCTCACAAACTCACAGCTGGCGATTTTTACTTTTGGAAAGTGTTTCTCCATTGCATACTACTTCATCCTGCCCTGCCTCTACATGCACTGGGCAAAAATGGTGAGGCAAATGATGATCACATGATGGTCACATGATAGTCACATGATGGCCATCACACACATGGTCACTATATTCACAGTGTTGTTCATCAGATATAGAGAGGTCATTCCTTTTGCCCCATGCCATGTCAGCCATATGTGGGGTCATGAATGTCATCTGACCTCCTGTCACAGTACCTACAAGGACATTCTGCATGCTGTTCTTGCTCCCTCCCCCACCCTACCACCACACCTCCACCTTGCCAGTTGCCAGCACACTTTACCTTCTCCCTTACTGTCCTCCTCTTCACCTCCCTCCCTCCCTCCCTCCCTCCCACCCTCTTCTCCACTCCACAGTTGCTGCTTATCCTGGTAGGGGACTTTGTCTGCTGGTACTGGGTGGTCCTCATCACGCAACTCACGCATGTCTCCACTGATGTAAGTACATGGTCACATGCATTTTGCTTGTAATGAGGTACAACTTCCACATATACTTTGCATGTAGTACCATAATTAAACAAGAGAACCACCAAATTGAAACAAGAGAGCCACCAAATTGAAATCTGCCAATGTAGAAATTGTTTCCAGCCAATGCAGCTGCTATGCTAGCCTAGCCACATGGAACCATGCCTGCTTGGGGGGGGTATGCTAGCCTAGCCACATGGAACCATGCCTGCTTGGGGGGGGTATGCTAGCCTAGCCACATGGAACCATGCCTGCTTGGGGGGGGTATGCTAGCCTAGCCATGTGGAGCCATGCCTGCTTGGGGGGTATGCTAGCCTAGCCACATGGAACCATGCCTGCTTGGGGGAGGTATGCTAGCCTAGCCACATGGAACCATGCCTGCTTGGGGGGTATGCTAGCCTAGCCACGTGGAACCATGCCTGCTTGGGGGGTATGCTAGCCTAGCCATGTGGAGCCATGCCTGCTTGGGGGAGGTATGCTAGCCTAGCCACATGGAACCATGCCTGCTTGGGGGGGGGGGGGGGGGGGGGGGTATGCTAGCCTAGCCACGTGGAGCCATGCCTGCTTGGGGGGGGGGGGGGTGTGGCTCCACTAGACAGCTGCCTACGTATACCATGACGAGGCTGGTGCATACACACCGGCGTGCTTATGCACTACCACCTCCACTTGTCACTCCCGGACTGAGGCTCCACTAAATTAAAGTCGATCTGTCAATTAATCTTTGGAAAAAGCTAATCCGCCAAATATATAACTCCTGCCAATATTTCCCGCCATACAGTATGTACATATGCGGTGGCACGTGGTTCACATGTGACTCTATTGGAACCTTGCAGCCTCATTCCAACTGACCTGCTCTATTTATGTATGTGGGTCAAAGGTCATGCATGACGGTTCTCTCAAGAGGGAGGAACTTGAAATGAGGGTACTAAAACTGGTCTGTTTGAGGGTGGGTGTGGTCACTGTGAGACTATGTCCTGTGTTCATCCCGTTGCAGGTTGCATGGCCCAAACCTGATGAGAGGAATTATGTCAATGCAGACTGGTGGGTGGATTGTGTACACACACACACACACACACACACACACACACACACACACACACACACACACACACACACACACACACACACACACACACACACACACACACACACACACACACACACACACACACACACACACACACACACACACACACACACACACACACACACACACATATGTACACACACACAGTACACACACACACACACACACACACACACACACACACACACACACACACACACACACACACACACACACACACACACACACACACACACACACACACACACACACACACACACACACACACACACACACACACACACACACACACACACACACACACACACACACACACACACACACACACACACACACACAGGGCTGAGTTGCAGGTGGCCACATGTGTGGACTATGCCACAGACAGCTGGTTCTGGAACATAGCCACAGGAGCCCTCAACAACCAGATAGCCCACCACCTCTTCCCTGGAGTCGTTCAGTCCCACTACCCCAAGATCACGCCCATCATTTGGCAGACTTGCAAGGAGTTTGGAATTAAATTCCAACATGTCAGTACTGCCAGAGAGGCATTGCAGCTGCACCTTGAGTTTCTCCACCATCGAGGACAGAGGGAGGGAGAGGAGGAGTGACCATTTCTGCATACCGCAGGCTGAACAAAACTTGAACTTTAATTTCTTCTTGTATGTCATGCATATAACTGACAATAAATGATGCAATAAAGTATATATACCTGTATTGTCTATAATTTGTTGTAAATAAGTCAATGTTATGTCACATGGTATGCTAGTACAATGTATATAGGGTTGTTCAGGTTACTCAGTATTAAAACTGTACATTTGAAAATTTGGGTTTCACTTTCACCATACACTTCACTTCACATCTGAGTAAAAAGGGTTAAAAAATGGTGAGATTTTTTTAGTATGAAAAAATCTTCATCTTGAAGGAGAATTACAGTATTGTGTTTGCTAATATCTCATCTCACATTTAAAAAGACCCGTAAGGCAAAATGTTAGAGAAAAACAAAGAATGATGATATAAAAACATGATAAGAAGAGCAAACAAAGGTAGTAAAATAAGGCAAAGAGAAAGTAAAGCAAACGAAAATCTGATAACCATAACACCAATGGTCATGAAACTCTTGGTGCCGGTACGCACAGATCACAGCCGGCTAGCCGTCGCGCCCGCCGCATACTCACGTGTTTGTGCGCCGCGCCGCGCTGAGCTATGCTATACGCTAATTACTAGTGCGCTGTACCGGTGCTAGCATGTACCGTACCTAGAGCTATGGCTAGTGGCCCTCGACGGCTTGAGCTTTTACTAAACAGAGGCTACGTAGCGCGCGTGTAGTCACATTCACCACTAAGCGTGTAGCGACGCGATTCATGCGGCTCTTACTGCATTACTTGCATGGGCGGCTCTCAAACTACTACACACTACTGCAGGCTACTAATGCATGGTATGCAATACCCTAATGCATGGTACTACACGCACAGGCTAATGCATGCATGGTACTACACACACAGGCTAATGCATGGTACAACACCCTAATGCATGGTACTACACACTAATGCATGGCCATGGTGCTGCATGGTACAACACCCTAATGCATGGCCATGGTGCTGCATGGTACAACACCCTAATGTATGGCCATGGTGTTGCATGATACAACACCCTAATGTATGGCCATGGTGCTGCATGATACAACACCCTAATGTATGGCCATGGTGCTGCATGATACAACACCCTAATGTATGGCCATGGTGTTGCATGATACAACACCCTAATGTATGGCCATGGTACAACACACTAATGTATGGCCATGGTGCTGCATGGTACAACACCCTAATGTATGGCCATGGTGTTGCATGGTACAACACCCTAATGTATGGCCATGGTGTTGCATGGTACAACACCCTAATGTATGGCCATGGTGCTGCATGGTACAACACCCTAATGTATGGCCATGGTGTTGCATGGTACAACACAAAAGTCCATGGTATGTATTACACGGTAGTACACAAAACCACAGTAGTAATGTATGCATGGGCTATATTACTGCATGATACTGTAATTAATAAGCGATATCACACAGCATTGCATGATAATAATTATTGCTGGTAGTGGATGGTCCCACTTTACCTATGATAGTATCATGTGACAGTGTGAGTATAACTGTAGAGTGCAGATGGAATGTTTTCATGCAACAAACTCAGAGCAGGTCACGAACGATTAATGTAGCACTAGAGGACCACTAGACTCAACACTCCATTCATGGCTGTGACTGTGAAAGAGATATGGCTTATCTGAAAGCACACAATAGCTTTCAAACTATCATCTGAAAGTGCACATTAGGATTTAAAATATAACACTTACTATTTTGGGCATAAACAAAATCAGATTTCTGAGCTCGAGCATAGTGAGAAATGGGCATCTTCCGTCTAAGTTTATACCATGCACCTCCGTGTAAAACCAAGCCTTGTATTACTTTTGATTACCATGCGTTACTGTGTCAGTACACTGTGCTCTAATACCATGCGTTACTGTGTCAGTACACTGTGCTCTAATACCATGCGTTACTGTGGTGCGCGTGTCTGTACGAAGTAAATTAATGGTAAGGTCTATAGAATAATGATGTAACAAATGTGCAGAACAACCCCATAAAACCGTTTTCATGTATGAAGTTTAGTCTAACATTTTAAGCTGCTTTTAAGCTAAAGTAGCGCGACCTAGCTGCTACTGTACGTGCGGAGGAGGTAGCGTTGTATGGTAGACTATCCGGGCCATCTCGCCAGGATGGAAGATGCGCGTGAAAACGGACACGTTCGTAAGTTCACCTGGCAAGAGCTGAGCAAACTTAACCAGCGCCACAATGCGCACGTGGCCGTCAGAGGGAAGGTGAGAGCGGTGGCTGCGCAGATGTTACCTTTCACTATTCTGCATTTGTCCGGCTTCCTGCAGGTGTACGATGTGAGTGGATTCGTTGCCAAGCACCCCGGAGGGGCTGAGCAGCTGCTGCTGGGAGCAGGCAGAGATATCACTGCCCTCTTTGAGTCTTACCACGACTTCAGCGTTTACAAGTGAGACTGAGCTATGAAACTAAAGAGCTGACTCTCATCCTCTTTCTCCTCTTCCTCCTCCACAGGGTGCTAGAGAAGTACCATGTTGGAGAGCTCATCAGCAATGAAATGCCGGTATTCCCTGAACCAAGGCGAGTCCAGAGTGAGAAGAGAGGAGAGGAGCATTTAAATGCATAGCTTTATCTCTAATGCAGTGAGTTCTATAGAACTGTGAAGGAACGAGTCAATGCATTTTTCAAGGACAACCACATAGTGAGTCATGGACCAGTGCCACTGCTGTACTGACCTGCACAGTCCCTGCATACTCCACTACACATAGACCACACTGCTGGTTCAGTTGAGGTTTTCTTCCTGCAGGATCGCAAGGTCTGCTACTGGGTGTTCCTCAGAATTGCAGTCTCCATTCTCTTCACTAACATATGCTGGATTGGAACTGTGAGTCCAGTCAGCAGTGAGCCAGTATAGTCATGAAGACTTCTTCAACTTCATAATGCATTATATCCATTAGCAGCAGACATCATAATCCTCTTCTCTTAGATCTACTTCCACAACTCTCTGGTTCTCAGCCTGCTCCTGGCCACAGGGTGGGGCTTCAGCCTGGCAATGATATTTATGACCATGTCACATGACGTTGGGTGAGCCTTGTACTAAATTATGACCTCACAGCCATGTGACAATCACATGACAGTCATGTGCAAATGTGGTTTAAATTGTATGAACGTACACCTGCTAAGTTAACTGATTTCTCTGGGGTTACAGTCATTTTGCAGTCACACACAAACCCTGGGTGTGGAAGGCACTGGGGGCCATTAATGACTGCTTCAGTGGTGGCGCATTGCTTGTATGGATATACCAGGTGTGCCAACACTAAGAAGGAGAGAGTGTCTAGAGTGAGAGTTCCCTGCTCTCTTCTTCCTCCTCCTCCTTCAGCATGTCATAGGCCATCACAGCTACACCAACATTGACCGAGTAGATCCAGATGTCTTCACTGAATCTGTAAGCCATGACACAGTGTGGCACACTTGCAACACAGGCACACTCCCTCCCTGTCCATTACTCAGGATCCTCCTGATATCCGGAGGATCCACACGAGCCAGAAATGGCTCCGTCGTTACACCTACCAGCACATATACCTCCCCTTCCTCTACTGCCTTGTGAGTTGTGATCCACTTCAGCTAACAATGTGTGTCGCCCTGTGGAGTCACCAGTTTAGAAATGGTGTCTATGTCTGTGTGTGTGTTGGATATTTTTGTTTGGTTGATTATGTGCTTTTTCATTATTAATGTGTGGGTTTACTTAATGTTTTCTCCAGTATATGCAATGTTTGTACTATATTGTTTAGTTGAATTCTGGCAACTGAAATGTTTTTGGTTACCTTCTGATTTTCTATTGCTGACACAGCATGACTTGTGTCAGTTTGTAATACTACACTGGCTATCACTGCATGGCTTAACTCTTCCTGCAGATTGGAATGAAGAAACGAATTCTAGACTACTTTATCCTGTACAGCCACAGGAACTGTATGTGATGGCTCTATACCTCCTCCACTCCTGCCTCCTTCCACTAGCACTGACACATGCTCTCCTCTCTCCCTCCCAGTGTCTGTGAGACTTAACCCTCTCACAAACTCACAGCTGGCAATTATTATTCTCGGAAAGTGTTTCTTCTTTGCATACTACTTAATCCTGCCTTGCCTCTACATGCATTGGGCAAAAGTGGTTAGTCATATGATGATCACATGATAGTCACATGATGGCCATCACACACATGGTCACTATATTCACAGTGTTGTTCACAGGATATGGAGAGGTCATTCCTTTTGCCCCATGCCATGTCAGGCCATGTGTGGGGTCATGAATATCACCTGATCATGACCTTCTGCCACAGTGCCTACAAGGACATTCTGCATGCTGTTCTTGCTCCCTCCCCCACCCTACCACCACACCTCCACCTTGCCAGTTGCCAGCACACTTTACCTTCTCCTTTACTGTCCTCCTCTTCACTTTCTTTCCTACCTCCCTCTCTCCCTCCCTCCCTCTCTCCCTCCCTCTCTCCCTCCCTCTCTCCCTCCCTCCCTCTCTCCCTCCCTCTCTCCCTCCCTCCCTCTCTCCCTCCTTCTCTCCCTCTCTCCACAGTTGCTGCTTATCCTGGTAGGGGACTTTGTGTGCTGGTACTGGGTGGTCCTCAATACACAACTCACACACGTCTCCACTGATGTAAGTGCACATACAGATCATGTGTAAAGGTATGCACATGTTTTGCTTGTAATGAGGTACAACTTCACATGTACTTTGCATGTAGTACCTAATGTACTGTGGCATGGCAAAAGGCAGACACTCCAGAAGGTAACCTCATTCCCAGGCTGACTCACTTTTGTGCATGTGGATCAAAGGTCATGTTCAGGGAGCCTGAAAATTAATGAAACTGGCACTCTGCTGAGGGTGGGTGTGGTCACTGTAGGACTGTGTTCTGTGTTCATTCTGTTGTTGCAGGTTATATGGCCCAAACCAGATGAGAGGAATCATGTCAGTATAGACTGGTGGGTGGATTGTGTGTGACATAAACACTTGTACATCCACCCCCTGTATCACATGCACACACACACACACACACACACACACACACACACACACACACACACACACAGGGCTGAGTTGCAGGTGGCCACAACACTGGACTTTGCCACAGACAGCTGGTTCTGGACTGTCTTCTCTGGAGGACTCAACCACCAAATGGCCCATCATCTCTTACCTGACATCATTCAGTCCCATTACCCCAAGATCACGCCCATCATTTGGCAGACTTGCAAGGAGTTCGGAATCAAATTCCAACATGTCAGTACTGCCCGAGAGGCATGGCAGCTGCACCTTGAGTTTCTCCGCCAGCGAGGGCAGAGGGAGGGAGAGGAAGAGTGACCATTTATGCATACTGCAGGCTGAACAATGTAGATTTAGCTGAACTTTTAATCTCCTCATGTATGTCATGTACTGACAAGAAATGATCTACAGTGTGCTATAATTACGCAGTGTGTTGTGTCCTTTATTCATTTTTCGTGGAGCTGTTAGCCTTGTCATGCATTGCAATTAATTAGCGGGTCAAATTTACGCGTAATGGGCGCGCCTCAAATTTAGATTCTAGAACTGTATTCATACTGTAAAGCCGAAGCTGACACGTGTGCGTACGTGAAGAAACACTCGAACGCTAGGCTCCTCGTATCTGGTATTGAGTGCATGACAGTCAGATATTTACAATAGCCGTTTGTTTCTACTTCATACGCGTCCGTATATACATTATTCTATTTTTCTTGGAGACAACTGCGAGTGGCCGCCATCTCTGCTTCCGTTTTCAGCCATCACACGGCTCAGCAGCTAGCTGCATTGCACAGGTACGAGATGCACGTGTTCGATATGGGGTGTAATTAGTGTCAAAATTAGCTACTTTGTAATAGGGGTACACTTTATTGGTTGAGGGGGTATATGTTGTGAGCAATAGCATCTATATATCTTGCAATAGGGGGTATACCTTGCAATAGGGGGTATACCTCGCAATAGGGGGTGTACCTTGTAATAGGGGGTATACCTCGCAATAGGGGGTACACATTGTATATAATAGGGGGTATACATCACAATAGGGGGTATACCTCGCAATAGGTGGTACACCTTGTAATAGGGGGTATACCTTGCAATAGGGGGTATACCTTGTAATAGGGGGTATACCTCGCAATAGGGGGTATATGTCTCAATAAGGGGTATACCTTGCAATAGGGGGTATACTTCGCAATAGGGGGTATGCGCAACCCATAAGCACTTACAGGCTCTTGGCCAACGTAATATGTTTGAACTTTGACCCCCGCACGTTCATGCTGAGTGCTCGCACGCCAAGTCACTTTCACGAGCCATTCTCATGCATGAGCAGCTGGCGAGAGCCTGGCTCGTGAAAGTGATTTCACCAGCGAGTTGTCACCAAGGCTAATTTGCTGTTGGAAGCAGCATCAATGCTGCAAAGACCTAGGGGAGAAAGCTCGCACAGTGACTTCGATACACAGTCTTGTAGTAACCTCCTACAAACAGAGCCTCGCGTAGCGGGACCATCCAACGGCGGTTGGGCCAACGGTTGTCCATGTGCTTGTCACATGGCAATTATCTAATGAAATCAAGTGGTCCCTACTACAAGGCACACCCATTGACTATTGTACTCCCCATTACATAGTGCAATTGCCAACTATACACAGTGCATCACCCATTTCAATATACCTCCTATTACTAGGTATATCCCTATTGCGATGTATACCCCCTATTGCGAGGTACACACCTATACCCCCTATTGCGAGGTATACCCCCTATTACAAGGTATACCCCCTATTGCGAGGTATACCCCCTATTACAAGGTATACCCCCTATTGCGAGGCATACCCCCTATTACAAGGTATACCCCCTATTGCGAGGTATACCCACCTATTGCGAGGTATACCCCCTATTACAAGGTATACCCCCTATTGCGAGGTATACCCCCTATTACAAGGTATACCCCCTATTGCGAGGCATACCCCCTATTACAAGGTATACCCCCTATTGCGAGGTATACCCACCTATTGCGAGGTATACCCCCTATTACAAGGTATACCCCCTATTGCAAGGTATACCCCCTATTACAAAGTATACCCCCTATTGCGAGGTATACCCCCCTATTGCGAGGTATACCCCCTATTACAAGGTATACCCCCTATTGCGAGGTATACCTCCTATTGTGAGGAATATCCCCTATTGCGAGGTATACCCCCCTATTGCGAGGTATACCCCCTAATACAAGGTATAACCTCTATTGCGAGGTATACCCCCTATTGCGAGGTATACCCCCTATTACAAGGTATACCCCCTATTGCGAGGTATACCCCTATTGCAAGATATATATGTACTATTGCTCACAAAATATACCCCCTATTTCAAAGCATACCCTCTGTTACAAAGTAGCTAATTTTGACACTAATTACACCCCATAGTTCGATCGCTGAGTTTGATTGAGCGGCCGCTGCGTTGTGCCATGGCCATTATGTACGTGATAAAATAATAGTCAGAAAGTTCTTTTGCAGGTAATTATTAAGATAATGACTAAAATCCCCCATCTACGTATCCTCGAGCTGCCAGGTGTTGTTCAATCATATCTTCCTCTGAAATAGAATCATTCAAATCTGCCAGAAGTGCAGAGAGTTCTTCTTCCTGCAGCTCTGTCAGAGATGTCTTCTACAATAAGGCCAGACCAAATTGATTATCTGTTTCACGGATTTTTTCACTCAAAGTAGTGACCAGGCAGGCCGGTAAAAAAAAAAAAAAAAAAATTTAATTAAATCCAACCTTTGACCTCATCAATACAAAAACAAATGTACACACGAACGGTACGATATGACAAAAATACAACAGTAACATTAGAATCAATGCACACGAGTCTAGCTCAGTCGAGGGCGCTTTCGGACATTTGACGGCATTTGAACATAAGGAGTTTTGCCCTCAGCCTTACAGAGAAAGCAGATTGGACGTACTACAGCATGCTCCTTTCTTAGTTCACGAATGCTATCGTCTTCAACAAGACATTCTTCACCAACAGCACAAAAATAACAAACGGGTGGAAAAGAAACAAGTGTGGCACTGTAGTATTGAGCCTCCATTGGATTAGGACATCCAATGTTCTGTCGAACTACCACTGTGTCAGCCAATGGTGAACTTGGAGGGAACACTGCAGCACCACATGTGTATGTTTTATCTTCCACAACTACGTCTAGGAGAACTTTTTCATTTAGACTGAGTTTTCGTGCAGAATAAACACATCTGGGCTTGAAACACTCTTGGCAGTTAAGAATAGCCCGAACTTTGCTACTGTTAAAGAGTAGTTTGTGCTTTGTGTCGGCTTCAACAGCTTCTGGGTCACCTGACTGCTGCAAAGAAGGACGATCTTTCTCAGTTGGTTCACTGCCATTGAGCTCTTCAAATGGGCGATAGTGCTCCTTCGTGGTATCCAAGAGGGGCAGTGGAAGCAATGACAGCTCTTTGAATTTCTCCAGATCCATTCTCACTAGGTGCTGCACACAATAATAGCATGATGGATCAAGACATTTACGAATTTGGAACACATAGTGACTTGAATTGCAGTGTGTATCCAGAAACTTCTTAAGTGACGAGCATGATTCGAGAGCTTTAACTGTCAGATTGTCTTGAGAAAGAGATGGTTCGATAAAATGAACTAGCTCAAAGTATTGATCGATCTCTTCATCAGACGCAGCATTGGCACATAGAACTGGCTCCTCCTTCAGCTTCATCTGAGTAAACCTTTGGGCAAGTCGGGCTATTACAGGACTCATTGAATCCCTTAGAGCAACCGCAAGAGGAGGAGACTTATCAATTGCAGCTCGTAGCTCTGTCAATGTGGATTTGTTCCGAATCATTCCTTCAAACTCTGGATCCATTGCAGCTCGTGCTAGGCTAACATTTTGCAATGCTAGATTGAGTGTTGACATGGCCCGCTCTGCTAAGTTGCTCCAGCTCTGGTAGGGACAAGTTCGAATAGCAATGAGCATATCCAGATCAAGGCTTTTGAATAGAGCAATCATAGCTACCTTCACAGACAGGTAAGTTACACGGTGGTCTGGTCCGCCATCACTAACCACTAGGACAACATGGTTGGTGCTTTCTTCTTTCTCAAAATGTGTCTGCACAATGTTACTGAGTTCGACTGAGTGCCGAAGAGCATGAGATGGTTGGAGAACTTTGTCCTTGAGTGTTACAAAGACTGAACCTGAATAGAATGAATCTCTCGACTCCTTGGGGATGTTAGGGAAAAAAGCTACTGAGGGAACAACTCCAGCCAAATGAAAATCGTGATCCAATGCCTTTAACTGCTGTAGTGCACTGCCAACAACCAAAGATCGGTTGTGTCCTCTGACACCAGATGAGATTGGGCAGTCAGGCTCTCCCACTGGGATGATTGCTTTGTCATCAACTGAAATCATTAGTGTTACATCCGAGTGTCTTACAGCAAATTCTTTTGCATAGTGGAGAATTACTGCTACATATTTGGAATCAGGGTGTTCTCGGCGTAGTTGACGACACTGCACAGCAAACTTCACATCAAATCTACCAGTGTACCGTAGTGCAGAGGAGGCATACGGATTGCGTGGCCAGAATTGCAGCCTGATCCACTCTGTACTTGGGATCGATGCTTCGATGGACTTCTCTCTGAGGCGGGATGATATGACCTCTCTCAAATGATTCACTGATATAGCAACTGGCATATACATTGTTTCACCATGACGTCTCTCTTGTACAGCTGGGCCAACCTCTTCTATATAGCTATTGAGCTCAAGCCAGAAAGCATTGAATTCACTTGAACCAGGTTTGCCGTTCATCTTCCTCATATCTATGATGATATCTGGATCATCCACATCAAGTAGACACTTTGCTACTCGATCATCTATTCTACTTTCAGCAACTGTAGTGGGTGCAGATTCGTCGTGAACAAGTGTACGAAAAATGTTCCGCAAAACTGCCTTACTCTTGGTAGAAACTCTTGAGGATAGGTGGGTGTATGTATCCAAAAACTCTGACCTCATTTGGCGAGTGTAATAGACTTTCTGTGACTTGTTTAGCTGTGCAATAGTTTGCTGATTCAATGTTTGGTCAACTTCATCTGGACCTTTCCAGGCAAAGTTCATTGTGCCCAAGTTGTTTCCATGAGGATACATGTAGATAGTGACAGTGAGAGGCAGTTGCAATTCATTGAGCCATTTTCTTCGTTTGTATCGATCCTTAGGAGCAAAATCATTCAGAAATACCGGCTGATACTCAGGAATTTCTTCGAGACGTTTGAAAATATCCGTGTATTCAGTGTTGATTGATTGGGAGCTGGCATGAATGGTCTTCAATATGACATTTTCAGCTGGTGAACGTACCAACTGGGCAGAATGATGTACTTGATTGGCACGCTCTGCATTCTGTCGAAGGTATTGCTCATACTTTCTCATACTCTCAACACACTGCTCCGTCTTGCCACGCAACTCCACATACCTGGACCGGGTAAACCATGGCTGTGATAAGAAATCACTCAGTGCCTGCACATGACGATTTAGACCTTCCTGGGACAAACGTGGCCTTTTTTCTTTTTTTCGCTTGTAGTCATTGTAGCCTTGAAACTTGTCAAAAGGTACAGGCAATTTGATTCCCCGCTCACAAAGGGTATCGTGGTGTGGATCCAAATACCAAAGAGCATTTGACAGTGCCTTTGTAAATGATTGTGCTGTGGGCAAACTGTCTGGTGCCCATCCCACTCCCATGGTAGCAAAACAATCAATAACATCATTGTATAATCGTTGGTCTGCTCTCAACTGAGAAGCGATTATCTTCTGAGGGAGGGTGAACTGAACCGTCATCAAAATATCGAACGCATTTCGGCCTATTATATCAAAAATAGATACAACTGTAAATCTCTATTTTAACACACACACACACACACACACACACACACACACACACACACACACACACACACACACACACACACACACACACACACACACACACACACACACACACACACACACACACACACACACACACACAAACACACACACACACACACACAGACAGCACAGAAAAGAGACGAGGGGAGACATGGAGAGAGAGAGAAGGGGAGACACGGAGAGAGAGAGAGAGAGAGAGAGAGAGAGTTCTATATATACAGTATATAGTGTACACACACCTGTCACAGAGTTGGTGCGAGTTGACACACTGACATCTGAAGATTCCCGCAAGTAGATGCACACAAATTGACATTTAAATGTATCACATACTGAAACAGGCGCTGTTATGTTCACTTCATGAATAGGATCAATAAAACGCTCATTTGTAGAAATCATCACTTTGAGAACACTCTCTTTCTCCAATGAAGGGTCTGCTGCTATCATGAGCTCACCAAAGCTGCTCTCCCACTCTACATTCACAATTCTTCGAGGAAGAACAACAGTAGTGCCTCGCTTAACAATCACAGAAAGCCATGCGGATGAAGCAGATGCCATTTTCTTGGTCTAGCTGGCTATTAAGGTTACGGGATAGTGTTTGCTCATTAATATTCATAAGAAGAATAGCTACTTATTTTCTCAGTAGGGGTAAAAGCTAGAGAAACGCAGTAAATAGCTTAAGAACCAATGTATACTGCACTTCATCGCTATGCAGCGTCTGTGGCTGAATGTGCGGGAGAGCTCTGTACAGCCGCTACGTGTAGCGCACGGACGAGCGCGAGAATTTTGGCGTCAGTTTTCTCTCGCGGTTCTGACGTTCCACCGTATATTCTTCGTCGATCGTATTATACGATGAAATAGCTAGGTCGGCATGAAAGAAATTTGTATACATGACGTTTCGTTCACGAGGTAGAGCCTGATACGTCGAGGAGATCGTGGGTTGGCGACGGATTTAAGCCACCAAAGCGGTCACTACTTCGCTCACAGGGTAGCTAAAGCCCGAAACTCTTTATGCCGACCTGCATTAGGTCCTACACGCCCCGCCTGTGTGAAGAAACCGTTGTTGCACACCTTCATGTAAGCAAAAACTGACGCCAAAAAATGTCGCGAAGCTGTGGTGGTGGACTCCCTGACCAGCGTGAATGCTATTGGTGTAGCAGCAACAAAACTATATAGCTATGAAATATGGTATATATAGATTCATTTGCCGTTTGCTGGGTTCTTGTAGCTTATTCCTGTGCTGAAAAATATACTACCTAAAATTCTCATGAATATTAATTAGCAAACACTATCCCGTAACCTTAAAGGCCACGCGGTTATTCTATTTAGAGCACCCCCCAACTATATGTACTATGTCCGTGGGTGTCGGACATCGCCCACGCAATTAATATTTTTTTTCCTGGAAGCTAAAAATCTTGACCCGCCGGATCCGTGAAACAGATAATTAATTTGGTCTGGCCTAACTGTTGCATCCCGATTATCGTCTCTCCCAACTGGTCCATGCCAAATTCTTCCACCTGAAAAGATGTGAAAGGCAGGTATGCAGGATGATTGGAGGATGATTAATTAATTTATATGAAATAACTTACCTGAGTTTGCGTCAGACCATCTACTAGTGTGTTCTGGATCACTCGTGGCAAGTGCATTTATCCTTTCTATCCATGCGTATACAGTTGATTTGGAGTTTTGTTATGTTCTGACCGCATTCGATGGCAGCACCAACCAGAACGAAACCTGCTGTTGAATCTTTGGCAGGAACACAATGTGTAGCCATACCTTCTGCGTCTACTACACCGCCGTGCTGCAGATCATGAATCCCTATTTCTACAATATCGAACACTAGTGAGCAACACTCGCGAACCTCGTCTTCGTCAGTAGCCGCGGGCGGTTGAGCGGACTGCTGTGTGCCGGACGCCATCCACGAGGTCTGCTACGTATGGCTCTATGGTCGATCACGCCGGCTACACTTTATGGAACGCCAAATGCGACAAAAATAAGTAATTTAAAAATTTGAACGGTAATTTTTGTCGCATTTGGCGCTCCATTGCTTCGACATTAGCTAGGGTGTGGAACACACGCTCGAGAATGCCTGGAGAAGGAGACAACTTGTTAGTTGGTGAGGACGCCGCGGGAGGAGCCATACAGCGCGACCCCGGGGTGCGCAAGTTCACCTGGGAGGAGTTGAGCAAGCTCAACCAGCGACACAACGCGCACGTTGCCGTCAGGGGAAAGGTCAGGGACCAAGATGGCTGAACCAAGCCAGTGCTACACGTATCGTACCTGCATACTCACTCGTCACTGTATTATTCATTCAATGAATCATAACACCCATCAATGCACCACCACCCCCCACTCGGGCTGAAGAAGGGGGTGTAGTGGAGATTTTACAACCCCTGGTATCAAATGTCAAACATTTGCTGTCAATTCCCCACTTCTTATCCACCTTTAGATTCGTATACACAGTAAAAAGTTAAAACAATGATTCTGTCATATGAGATGCTGTCTGTTGAAGCTAGAGCACATAGCTACATGTACTGCTTCTGTTTGCAATGTAAGGCAGCCAGAAGTATATGTGAATGGTTCAAGTTAAAATGGAACATTATGTTGGTACCCTTAAAATTGAAGTACAATTGTTAGTATGTCTCTTTCTGTTACACAGCTTTCTCTACCTTTACTCTAGTGATTTACACGGAAAATGAAGTGGTATACAACATATTATAATGTACCTCGTGTGTGTGTGTGTGTGTGTGTGTGTGTGTGTGTGTGTGTGTGTGTGTGTGTGTGTGTGTGTGTGTGTGTGTGTGTGTGTGTGTGTGTGTGTGTGTGTGTGTGTGTGTGTGTGTGTGTGTGTGTGTGTGTGTGTGTGTGTGTGTGTGTGTGTGTGTGTGTGTGTGTGTGTCATAGCACGAAACCTTGCAACATTTAGCCTTACCACTTACTCTGTTTCCTTCACACAGTCCATCTACTTGACTTCCGCACTAAGTACCTGTGGGTTACTACATGTATGGGTGCCACTAAAAGCTACAACTCTGGTTGTAGCTTTTAGTGCCAATGAATGCATGCACCCATACAGCTACTTAGTGTGGTGGTCAAGTTGATGCACTGTGTGAAGAAAACAGAGTAAGTGGGTTGGTTCAAATAGCTACTAGTTTCCTCCCCAGCTAGCCCATGCAGCAAAAAATGAGTTAAGAACCTCTCACACTCATGTTGTGCATGCAGAATACGTTGATGATGATTAAGTATGTCTTTGAGTACAAAATGTAGTGAACTGGAACTGACTTGTGACATGTCTTTGTGCAAACATAGGTATACTTGTGCAGAGCATGGCATTGTATTGTTGTGGAGCAAGCCATAGTGACACTGATCACCTACACAGCTAACCATTGCCTACATTTCAACTGCATAGAACAATTATTACAATGGTGAATGTTCTTTAGAAATTCAATGAAAGAGAACATAATATTCCTTTTTAACTCGAACCATTCACAATTATGGAACACCAAATGCGGAAGTGAGAGAAATGCACATAACAAGCATTTTCTTTTGCCAGCGGTATCTCCAGGTGGAGAAAAGGAGAAAGACTACTAATTGAGGGCATCCTTCTTTGTAACCAGTGGCACCCTCTGCACGGCTGCAGTCTGAAGCATAGAATCACTCTAGAATTTTCACACATACGTTGTCAACACAACCCTCCATAGCACTGTGAAAATTCTAGAGTGGTTCTATGCTTCAGGCTACAGCCGTGCCGAGAATGCCACTGGTTACAGAAAAGGATGCCCTCAATTAATAGTCTAACAAGTTCTATAGGAACCTTTCTCCACCCTGGAGATAACGCTGGCAAAAGAAAATGCTTGTTATGTACATTTCTCTTACTTCTGGCTGCCTCACATTGCAAACAGAGCTCTGCGAGCTGCACAGCCTACTGGCCAGCGAGAAGAAGCTCTACAATGCAGAAAGGAGCGCGGATTCCACGCAGAGTTTACGTACGTACGTACGTCCACGTACATATACGTTTGTACGGCCGCATATGCGCGGCCATGAGCAACATCCGCAAACTCGCTCAGGCTCGCCCCACAATGCTCTCTAGTTAGTTACGTATCGATACGGGTCGTGTGGTTGCTATACTTTGCGTGCGCCGTGCGGGCCCGGGCAGTACGGCAGCGTGAGCAGCACATCCACCAACGTCCAGGAAGAGGCTGCCCTCTCTCTGTTCCTGCAGGTGTACGATGTGAGTGGGTTCATTGCCAAGCACCCCGGAGGGGCTGACCAGCTGCTGCTGGGAGCAGGCAGAGATGTGACTACCCTCTTTGAGTCCTACCACAACTTCAACGTCTACAAGTGAGGGAGAGGAGAGGGAGGGAACTAGAGAGGAGGGGAACAGATGAGGGATTCTGTCCTCATCTCCTGTCCACCTGTGTGTGTGTGTGTATAGGGTACTAGAGAAGTTCTATGTGGGGGAGCTGGTCAACAATGAGTTACCGGTGTTCCCTAAGCCAGGGTAAGTCCCTCTCTCCCTCTCCCTCTCCCTCTCCCTCTCCCTCTCCCTCTCCCTCTCTCTCTCTCTCTCTCTCCTCTCCACTTCCATCTTCCATGTCTCACCTACCATGCGTCCCTCCCTCGTCCCCTCCCTACAGAGCCTTCTACAAGACACTGAGGGAGCGAGTGGACAAGTGTTTCAAGGACAATAACATTGTAAGTCTCTCGTGTCGTGTCGGCCTCCACCAGTAGAGTGTGTTGTGGTGAGCAGCTGTCTCCTGTTCTCACTCCCACAGGACCCTAAGATCAGCTACTGGATGTTCCTCCGATACTTTCTTTTCCTCCTCCTTACCAACCTCTGCCTTCTAGGGCTGGTAAGCTATGCTGGGGCGCAGAGCGGGGCAGTCCTGAGCTGCCTCTCTGTTCCTCCTCAGATCCAGTTCCATCAGGCCCTTGCTGTGTCTGTTCCCATAGCGATGGCCTGGGGGTTCTTCTCTGCACTGGTGGCTATGACATGCTCACATGATGCCAGGTAAAGCCCTGCCCCTTTGGGAGACAAGTGTTTAGTTTACCTCTCTTCCCTCCCTCACTCCCTCACTCCCAGTCACTTCGCTATCACGCACAAGCCCTGGGTGTGGAGGGCAGTGGGTAGTGTACATGAATTTTATCACGGAGCCTCTCTCCACATATGGATTTATCAGGTGAGTCAGCCCCTTTCATTAACACAAAATTAGTTAACTGTACCCTTCCCTTGCAGCACACACTGGGTCACCATCCCTACACCAACATCGATGGAGCAGACCCCGACATTGTCACTGCCTCTGCTGTGAGTCTAGTGCTGGAGAATGAGGCTCTGGCCTGCTGCTGTGTGGGAGGGGCCTGGGTACAAGGCTGGCCTGCTGCTGTGTGGGAGGGGCCTGGGTACAAGGCTGGCCTGCTAGCTCCTCATTTGGACTGTCCATTGTTTGGGGTGGACGTGTGGTAGTCGTTCTATTTTGTTTTCCTGTTGACTTGCTTCAGGAGACTCCAGACGTTCGGAGGATAAAGTGGGAGCAGAGATGGATGCCTCGCTATTTCTACCAGCATGTCTACGTGCCCATGCTCTACTGTCTTGTGAGTGTGCATGTGTGTGTGTGTGTGCACGCGTGCACGTGCGTGGGTGCATGCGTGTGTGTGCTGTATGTTAGAATGTGGTGGTGAAAACTTCCTATACCGCTATCTCTCCCATCAGCTGGGCATCAAGACCAGGCTACAGGATTTCTACATCCTTTATATAATGAGAAACTGTAAGCCATCACCATGTGGCATGGAACTGTTCCTCACCCTCTTGCTCCTCTTCCTCCTCCTCCTATCTCCAGCCACTATTCGGTTGAACAGACCCTCCAACAGGGAGCTGTTCATCTTCTTTTGTGGCAAGATGACTCACGTGATCTACCGCTTTGTCATCCCTGGTCTGTTCATACCATGGCAGAGGCTGGTAAACAGGATGGAGAGAGAGGGGGGGGGGGGGGAGGAGGGAGGGAGGGAGGGAGGGGTTTTGAGTGGTTTTCTGTTCACCCTCAGCTGCTCTTCAATTTGATTGGTGAGATCGTTGGCAGCTACTGGCTGGCCCTCATATTCCAGACCTCCCACGTCATCAGTGAGGTGAGCAGCTGTGCCCTGCCCCCTCCCCCTGAAGAGGGGTGGGGGGTGGGGGCACTGGTCACATCCTGCCCACCTCTCCCTGGTGGGGGGAGCTGGGTATGGAGGGGTGTGAGTTAGGCCTCACTCCCTGTCATATTGCAGGTGGAGTGGCCTAAGCCGGATATAGAGAATGTTGTCCACATGGACTGGTGAGCTAGGAGGGGTGGGAACATGCCCCTACATTTTCTAGTGCTCTCTCCCATTCCCTCAGGGCGGAGCTGCAGGTGGCCACAACGCAGGACTACGCCACGGATAGCTGGTTCTGGACCGTCTTCACTGGAGCACTCAACCACCAGACGGCCCACCATCTCTTCCCTGGCGTCATTCAGTCTCACTACCCCCTCATCACGCCCATTGTCAGGCAGACCTGTGAGGAGTTTGGTATCCAGTACCACTATGTGGACACCACGTGGGAGGCCTTCAACTGCCACATCAACCACCTGAAGAACCTTGGGCAGCACAAGGAGCTGAAGACTGAGTGAATGTGCTATTCATGAGTACCCATTTTACCACATAAGAATTTCATAGAACGCATCGTGGGTACAGTAGAACATCTGAACAGAGGACACTTTGGGACCACAGCCTTTGTCCTCTCTTCAGAGGTTGTCCTCTTCAGATATTTGCCTTGTATCCCCCCCTAGTATCCCCTCTTTTCAGATATTTGCCCCTAGTATGATTTAAAAATCTTCAATGTATTCTGTGTGACTTGATAATACATTTTACATGTATCCAGATGAAGTTTGTGGTTATAATAACTGTGACTGGAATGGTCTATAATGGGCAAGGTATATAGTCGATGTTCATTGAGTGATGTATAAAGTGTGGCTTGTCATGAGTTGGAATTTTTTAGAGCAATTAACAATATGATCGATAGACGACCCAATGGACAAGGCTTCAATTTCATGTCCTTTGTGCTCCAAAAATTGGCAGACATCCTCCAAATAATTTATAGCTTATTTGTAAGTCTTCAATTTTGGTACTACTGGGCCATCATCAAATTCGTCATCTTCATCCATTTCCTGACTGGCATCCTCAGCTTCACCTTCAGCTGCAGTCGGCTCTTCAAGGAAAGTATTCTCCCAGTTTTCATCATCCATCTCAACACAAACTGGGAGATCAACATCGCCACTAATGAGCTCTTGTGGAGTGAAACTCTCACATCCGGTTTGCTCAATCAACTCCTAATCTTCATCAATATCAGCAAAAGGATCTACATCAGCACCTCATGCTCCAAACCCACAACTTCAAGCACGTCATTCAAAACACCAGCCTTCCTGAAGCACTTGGTGATGGTGTCAGACTTCACTTGCTAGGGCAACCCATCTGAGAGTGACCAAAACATTCACAGATTTCACCACATCAGTAGCTAGGTCACACTCAGCAATCTTGGACACAATGTAACTCAAAAAGTGCTTGCGGTATATAGTACATCTTGAAGGCTTGGAATATTCCAAGGTTTAGAGGTTGCAAAGCAGAAGTTGTGTTGGCTGGGAGAAAGATTATCTTGATGTTTGAAAACTTGGAAACCAATTCTTCAGGGTGACAACCAGCATTATCCATCAACAAAAGAATATTTTGGTTGGACTTGAACAAGCGTCGGTTAAGCTTAGTGAGCATAATTGTCTTCAAGGATTTCTCCAGACATCCATGCTTTATACTCTGACTGTAGTATGAAACAGGTAAGCAAGGCTTGTCAAACCCACGTAAGCACCTTGGATTCCCTGACTTCCAGATGAATACTGGCTTCCCTTTGTGACCTGAAGCAGAGACAAACAAAGCGTTGGTGACCCTCTGCTTAGATTTCTTCCCTCCCTTGCAACTCCAACTCTTTTGGGCAAAACCTCGGTCAGGAAGAGCATGCAAGAACAGCCCAGTTTCATCCATATTCCAGAGGTTGTCCTTTCAACACCCCTGGACAATTTCTGTCCTTCCAATAATCTACTGTTTCCCCCCTGTACTTCACCAGATTCACCACAAATCTTCAACTGTTTGATAGCAAATCTCTTCTTCCATTTCTCCCTCCAGCCATCCCTGTGATCCTTTGAATTCAGGCTTGCCTAAGTGTGTGACTCTTCTTTCTTTGATTGTGGTGCACTATGCACGTGATTGTTCGTGTATGCGAATACTGTGAAAATCATGAGTTCCTCGCTGCCATACTGGATTCCAGCATAATTTGCTCTAATTAAGTATCATTCATAATATTATTCATCCTTAGTTCAGCTACACAGAAGACATACTGTGCATCACAACATACATGACATGTGCAAAATACTACAAATGTATTCTATGAAATTCTTATGTGGTAAAATGGGTAGTCATGAATAGCACATTCACTCAATCTTCAGCTCCTTGTGCTGCCCAAGGTTCTTCAGGTGGTTGACGTGGCAGTTGAAGGCCTCCCACATGGTGTCCACATAGTGGTACTGGATACCAAACTCCTCACAGGTCTGCCTGACAATGGGCGTGATGAGGGGGTAGTGAGACTGAATGACGCCAGGGAAGAGATGGTGGGCTGTCTGGTGGTTGAGTGCTCCAGTGAAGACAGTCCAGAACCAGCTATCCGTGGCGTAGTCCTGCGTTGTGGCCACCTGCAGCTCCGCCCTGAGGGAATGGGAGAGAGCACTAGAAAATGTAGGGGCATGTTCCCACCCCTCCTAGCTCACCAGTCCATGTGGACAACATTCTCTTTATCCGGCTTAGGCCACTCCACCTGCAATATGACAGGGAGTGAGGCCTAACTCACACCCCTCCATGCCCAGCTCCCCCCACCAGGGGGAGGTGGGCAGGATGTGACCAGTGCCCCCACCCCCCACCCCTCTTCAGGGGGAGGGGGCAGGGCACAGCTGCTCACCTCACTGATGACGTGGGAGGTCTGGAATATGAGGGCCAGCCAGTAGCTGCCAACGATCTCACCAATCAAATTGAAGAGCAGCTGAGGATGAACAGAAAACCACTCAAAACCCCTTCCTCCCTCCCTCCCTCCCTCCCTCCCCTTCTCTCTCTCTCCCTTCCTCTCTCTCTCTCTATCCTGTTTACCAGCCTCTGCCATGGCACGAACAGACCAGGGATGACGAAGCGGTAGATCACATGAGTCATCTTGCCACAAAAGAAGATGAACAGCTCCCTGTTGGAGGGTCTGTTCAACCGAATAGTGGCTGGAGATAGGAGGAGGAGGAGGAGGAGGAGGAGGAGGGAGCAAGAGGGTGAGGAAGAGTTCCATGCCACATGGTGATGGCTTACAGTTTCTCATTATATAAAGGATGTAGAAATCCTGTAGCCTGGTCTTGATGCCCAGCTGATGGGAGAGAGGGGTAATACAGTGGTATAGGAAGTTACACCACCACATTCTAACATACAGCACACACATGCACGTATGCATGCACACACGCACGCACGTGCGCACGTGCACACACACACACACATGCACACTCACGACACAGTAGAGCATGGGCACGTAGACGTGCTGGTAGAAATAACGAGGCATCCATCTCTGCTCCCACTTTATCCTCCGAACGTCTGGAGTCTCCTGAAGCAAGTCAACAGGAAAACAAAATAGAACGACTACCACACGTCCACCCCAAACAATGGACAGTCCAAATGAGGAGCTAGCAGGCCAGCCTTGTACCCAGGCCCCTCCCACAGAGCAGCAGGCCAGAGCTTCATTCTCCAGCACTAGACTCACAGCAGAGGCAGTGACAATGTCGGGGTCTGCTCCATCAATGTTGGTGTAGGGATGGTGACCCAGTGTGTGCTGCAAGGGAAGGGTACAGTTAACTAATTTTGTGTTAATGAAAGGGGCTGACTCACCTGATTAATCCATGTGTAGAGGGAGGCTCCTTGATAGAAGTCGTGTACACTACCCACTGCCCTCCATACCCAGGGCTTGTGCGTGATAGCGAAGTGACTGGGAGGGAGGGAGGGAGGGAGGGAGGGAGGGAGGGAAGAGAGGTAAACTGAACCACATGCCTCCCAAAGGGGCAGGGCTTTACCTGGCATCGTGTGTGCATGTCATAGCCACCAGTGCAGAGAAGAACCCCCAGGCCATCGCTATGGGAACAGACACAGCAAGGACCTGATGGAACTGGACCTGAGGAGGAACAGAGAGGCAGCTCAGGACTGCCCCACTCTGCGGCCCAGCATAGCTTACCAGCCCTACAAGGCAGAGGTTGGCAAGGAGGAAGAAAAGAAAGTATCGGAGGAACATCCAGTAGCTGATCTTAGGGTCCTGTGGGAGTGAGAACAGGAGACAGCTGCTCACCACAACACACTCTACTGGTGGAGGCCGACACGACACGAGAGACTTACAATGTTATTGTCCTTGAAACACTTGTCCACTCGCTCCCTCAGTGTCTTGTAGAAGGCTCTGTAGGGAGGGGACGAGGGAGGGACGCATGGTAGGTGAGACATGGAAGATGGAAGTGGAGAGGAGAGAGAGAGAGAGGGAGAGGGAGAGGGAGAGGGAGAGGGAGAGAGGGACTTACCCTGGCTTAGGGAACACCGGCAACTCATTGTTGACCAGCTCCCCCACATAGAACTTCTCTAGTACCCTATACACACACACATACACAGGTGGACAGGAGATGAGGACAGAATCCCTCGTCTGTTCCCCTCCTCTCTAGCTCCCTCTCCTCTCCCTCACTTGTAGACATTGAAGTTGTGGTAGGACTCAAAGAGGGTAGTCACATCTCTGCCTGCTCCCAGCAGCAGCTGGTCAGCCCCTCCGGGGTGCTTGGCAATGAACCCACTCACATCGTACACCTGCGGGAACAGAGAGGGAGAGGTGCATGGACAGAATGTTAGAGACACGAAAGAGGAGAAAGAAACTCGTGGTAGGTAGATACGGAACGGCAATAAATTGACCTTTCTAGAGGTCACCCTTAAAGTTTAGTGACCTTTGCAGTGCGAGTGAGTATGCAGATACGATACGTGTACCACTGGCTTGGTTCAGCCATTGTCGCTCTTACCTTTCCCCTGACGGCAACGTGCGCGTTGTGTCGCTGGTTGAGCTTGCTCAACTCCTCCCAGGTGAACTTGCGCACCCCGGGGTCGCGCTGTACGGCTTCTCCCGAGGCGTCCTCTCCAGCTAGCAAATTGTCTCCTTCTCCAGGCATTCTCGAGCGTGTGTACCGAACCCTAGCTAATATTGAAGCAAAATGGCTGTATTACTAGTGTATACTATGGGCTATAGCTATATGTCTATACATCACCTGATGTGAAATCGTGCGTACGTACACGGACATTTACGATGACTGTTATGACGTTAATGATCGCTCGCGTGCATGAACGCAGTATAATTAATTATTGGTACGGTACTAACATAGTACATGTACATATGCACGTGAATGCGGAGTTAAAAACAAATAGAATACGGAAGAAACAAGGAGTAAACGGAGTGTATGTAGGTATGTGGGCAAGTCAGATCATGCTCATGGGGATACTGTCTTCTTCGTCTTCCTCGTATTCTGGTTGAGTCGGGAGAGTGGGGCTGAAATGCGGGCCATGATCATGCTGCTTGGATTCGCGTGTGTCGGATTGATGGACTGGGGAGGTGCTCCACTGCAGGAGCATTTCCTCTGAGTTGACAGACATGAGGTCTTCTAGCCGGTAGCTGTTGCCCAGATTGTACTGACCCGACTGGTGCAAGAGAGACTCTGCATCAAAGGTAGTTGGGCTGTAGCTCCGTTGCATTGTGTCAGCCAACTCTCCAGGCAAGAGATGTGCAAACTGCTGTAAGTATTCTTCCTCTGTTTGATCTACTCCTTTCCCCTCCTCTTCCTCCTCCTTCTTCTCTTTTTCCTCCTCCTCCTCCTCCTCCTCCTCCTCCTTGAGGTGATGGGAGATATGTTCCCCTGTCTCAAAAAACTCCTTGTGGGTTTTTGCCTTTCCCACACTCTGAGGGAGGTCAGGAGGTTTTTCTTTCGGAGCTACAGGAGTGGAAATGTTTTCTGGGTGTGACCATGCCTTGATGTGTGACAGAATGTCGACCTTGGCATGTGCTGTGGGCTTCTCTTGCTCCGCCCTCCTCGCTCCCTTGTCCTCCTCACTCTCCGAGTCGCTGCTGCTGTTCGGCTCTTCTGGACCATACACTCTGACAGCTGCAGAGAGATGGGCAACCATGGTGGGGATGTCATATGACTTGCCTTTTGTTCGTTTTCCCCGTGCAGTTTTGGCACTGACGCCCTTCTTCCTCACAGTGGCATAGTCTGGAAGTTCAGTCTCTTTCTCTTCAAAGCGACTTCTTCGCTTGAGCCGGACGAAACTTGTCTTCTTCTCAAGTCTCTTGGGCTCTGGTGGGAGCTTGTCTGCCATCTCTGCAGCTTCAAGTTGCTGAGCCTGCCAGTCGGCCTCCAGCTCCTCCTCCTCTTCCTCAAGCTCTGGTGGTATCTCACCATCGGACGTCACATCATAAATGTATGAACGATCTCGAATGACACGACTCTTGCGTAGAACAGAGGATGTAAGGTGCATGTGGCTGCTCTCAGATCGAGGGATGATGGAAGGCACCATCAGAGTCATCAACACAATACGACCATCTCGGCCCCCTGACACGAGCAGAGAGCCATCGGGGGACACAGCGACAGCCTCAACCTCCTTTCCTTGCTGGTGTAGTGAGAGGCTAAGGATGTCAGCTCTGTGGGAGGGTCTTGGGTCTGAGAGGCAGAGGGTGTAGCCACCGGCAGATGCCAAAACAGGCAGAGCAACATTCTCCATCTGAGGATTGAAGGCAAGGCTCTTGACAGTGTCCTGGTGAGCATATATAGTGTTGATAACGGCCTGTTGGCCCGGCTCCCAGATACAAATCTGCAGGAAGATAACAGTACTAGTGATCGTGAGTGGCAACCCAAAGGAGCCCCACCCCCTTTTTGCCTTACCTTGTTATCGGCAGAGCCGCTGGCGATGATGCTCCCGTCAGCAGACCACGCGGCACAGTAGACTGCATCCGCGTGCCCGCCGTGCAGCTTTCCGACCGGACGGTTGGTACGAGCGTCCCAGATCCTCACCGAGCCGTCCTCGCTAGCGGTGCAAAGCCGGGAGGAGCTCGGGTGGAAATTGACGGACCAGACGCCCCCCGTGTGGCCCGCGAGGCTGTTGATGAGCGTCTCGCTGCCCGGGTCCCAAATCCGCACCAGGTGATCCCAGCTGGCGGTGGCCAGGAAGGCGCCGCTGGCGGAGAAGTCGGTCCCGAGCACCCAGCCCGAGTGCTCCGTGAGGGAGGAGAGGTGCTCCCCGTTCTCTGCGTTCCAGAGAGCCGCTGTATGGTCCGCGGAGCCAGTGCAGATAATGAGACCGTTGGGGCGGAGCCACGAGACGCTGGTGACGGGGACGCGGTGCACGTTTCTGAGAGTGAGGACCTTCTCCAGGTCGCTGAGCTCCCACACGTTGACCTCCTTGTCCCAGCCTGCGCTGGCCAGTCGAGTGCCGTCCGGGCTGAAGGACAGGTCAGATATTTGCCATCGGTGGGCCGGCAACCGAGCGAGTTCATCCGCAAGAACGGGCATCTTCTCGGTCGCGGATCCAAACAGAGAAGGGCGGGGCTGTTTCGCGCTCCGGCGGAGCCACGCCCACAGTGTTGATGCGTGCTAATCACCAGTGCATGCGCATCCATGATCCATGGATCCAATAGACATACCGTGACGACGTGTTGTGACGTCATTGCACGTGACTGTTATTCTGTCCTTAGATCTTGTATATATAGGCCGAGTTATGCTATACACAGTTAGGTGTCTATACTACCTATGATTCTACTAATGTCATCAGCGCGTCCCTGGATCTATACAGCAGACATATATACTGTGCATCACAACATACATGATAGTAATTATTCAGCTGGTGAGTGCTCATAGCACGCATTCACTCGGTCTTCAGCTCCTTGTGCTGCCCAAGGTTCTTCAGGTGGTTGACGTGGCAGTTGAAGGCCTCCCACGTGGTGTCCACATAGTTGTACTGGATACCAAACTCCTCGCAGGTCTGCCTGACAATGGGCGTGATGAGGGGGTAGTGAGACTGAATGACGCCAGGGAAGAGATGGTGGGCCGTCTGGTGGTTGAGTGCTCCAGTGAAGATGCTCCAGAACCAGCTGTCTGTGGCGTAGTCCAATGTTGTGGTCACCTGCATCTCTGCCCTGCAAAAAAAAAAAAGAGAAAGGAGGGAAGAATGCACACCGACAGACACCGGCTCCTATATACCAACCAGTCTCTGTGGAAAATGTTATCCTCTGTCGGCCTCAACCACTCCACCTGCAGCAGGTAGTGAGAGTTGTCATGTGACACACACCTCATATGTACCAGCACTCTCAATCAGGGGGAGGGTGACTAGCTCTGCTGACCTCACTGACAACGTGGGATAGCTCATCTAGGCAGGCAATCCAGTAGCTGGTGATGACATCCGCAATCAGGTTCAAGAGGAGCTGGTCAAAGTAGGAGGGAAGGAGAGGGGGAGGGGGCAGAGGAGGGGGGGGGGGGGGGGGGAGGGGGGAAGGAAAAATGGGGAGAGAAGCAGAGTGGAACACCTAGAGTTATTCTCCCCCCACCCCCATCTTCTTACCAGTCTGTGCCATGGCATGAACACCCAGGGGATGACAAAGCGAAAGATCACATATCCCAATTTACCAGCAACTAGAACGAGCAGCTGAGAGTTGGTGGGTCTGTTCATCCTGATACCCCCTATATAGCAACAGGAGAGGGAGGAGAGGGGGAGAGGAACTGTGCCGTGCTGCATGGGACATGTTCTGCCTACCATTCCTCAGGCTGTAGATGAGGTGGAAGTCTTGGAGCCTGGTCTTCACACCCAACTGAGGGAGAGAGGGAGAATGCGGTAGATCCTGCATCGTTCCTCACCACCTCCTGCTACACACTCACGACACAGTAGAGCATGGGCATGTAGACATGCTGGTAGAAATAGCGAGGCAGCCATTTCTGCTCCCACTTTATCCTCCGAATGTCCTGCAGAGAGTGAGCACAGCACACCGCCATAACCACCACTGCTCTTGCAAACACCCACTCCTCTCTCCAGCAGAGACTCAGCTTCACCTGATCGACAGTTCCCCCTCCCAAACCAGCTCTCTCCTGTCACCCCCCAATGTATTACGTGCCTTACTGGTTTGACTGGTGCACTCACATTAGGAGAAGTGACAATGTCCGGATCAACCCCTTCAATGTTGGTGTACACGTGATGGCCCACGGTGTGCTGTGGGAGAGGGTACCATCACACAGGACTACTGGGGCAGGCTAATAGCTCACCTGATAGGTCCATGTGTACAATGAGGTGCCCACAAGGAATTCATGGAGGAAGCCAACAGCCTTCCAAACCCAGGGCTTGTGGGTGATGCAAAAGTGACTGTGTGTGTGTGTGTGTGTGTGTGTGTGTGTGTGTGTGTGTGTGTGTGTGTGTGTGATGAGTGTGTGGGAGGGAGGGAGGGAGGGTACACAGGGCAGGCTAATGGCAACCACCACATATCAAAAACTGTGTGTAGTACTTTCATACAGAAGACAAGTGAGGGTGAAAGGTGGGGCTGTGGAGGTACATACCTGGCATCGTGGCCACAAGTCATAGTCACCATTGCAGCAAAGAACCCCCAGCCCACTGACAGGGGGACAGCCAAGATAAGACTGGCCTGGAGCTGCATCTGGTGAGAGTGTCTGCAGTAATACACCACACACACACACACACACACACACGCGCACATGCACACGCACACACGCACGCACGCACACACACACACACACACACACACACACACACACACACACACACACACACACACACACACACACACACACACACACACACACACACACACACACACACACACACACACACACACACACACACACACACACACACACACACACACACACACACACACACACACACACATGCCCACCATGGCACACCAGCAGAGGAGGGTGAGGAGAACAAACACAAAGTATCGGAGGAACATCCAGTAGCTGATCTTAGGGTCCTGTGGGAGTGAGAACAGGAGACAGCTGCTCATCACAACACACTCTACTGGCGGAGGCCGACACGACACGAGAGTCTTACAATGTTATTGTCCTTGAAACACTTGTCCACTCGCTCCCTCAGTGTCTTGTAGAAGGCTCTGTAGGAAGAGAGGAAGGGATGGAGGGATAGTCTCGTAAACCACGCCTCTCAACCTGCGGAAGAGAGTCTGGCAAACATGCGCACATTGAGTTGTGTGAGGCTGTCCACGAAAATTTTGGACAATCAATTAGATGCATGGTTGCGGTTTAGCATAAGCCTGTGTGAATGCGTACAAGTGCGACAACACTTTGGCAGTTGTGAGTGCTAAAAGTGCATTTACTACAAGTACACTACAGCCCTGACTTAGTAACACGGGTGCCCTAATGCCATGCTTGTCAGACTCTGGAGAGTCTGATTCATGAGACTAATGGAGGAGGGAAGGGAGGGAGGGAGGGAGGGAGGGGAAGAGGGAGGGGGAGGAGGGAGGGGAGGAGGGAGGGGGAGGAGGGAAGGAGATTAAAGCTGGTTCATTCTCACCCCTACAAAAACCTACTTCCTCCATTACTGCCCTCAGTATAAATCTCCGTCCATGCGTGTGTAAATTAGTGTCCTCCCTGCTGTGTGCCAACCACAGCAGAGCATGTGATCCCCAGTTCTCCTCCACAGCCAACCCCCCACAGGAAGATGGCGGGGGAGAGTCTGACTTACTCTTGCTTTGAGAAGACTGGCAGCTCGTTACTCTCCAGCTCACCAACATAGTATTTCTCCAGCACCCTAAAGAGTGAAACAGTCGCAGCAAACTCAGCACAGTTTCCAGAGGACCAGTACTTGATTGTGCAATAATATGGGGTATTTGCTCAAATTAGAAAATAATTACCGTATGGCACCAAATTTTCGAGGGGCACAATTTTCGCGGAATAACAATTTTTGAAGTTTCGTGGGAACAATTTTCGTGGATCATAAGTATTTAAGTTCGCCACGCCTACTTCTGGATGGCCGCACGTGCTTTTCCTAGTAACAGACGATTGATTGCAGCAACATTGTGTTCTACTGCTGGCTTCCTTTACGCAACCTTACCTTCTGCTCTGGGATGACCTTAGCATACAAGCCCTTTTCATTGGCTTCCAGATCGCGTGTCTCGTCCTTTCATTGGCTGACGCGATAGAGGCCGAAGTACTTCCGAGTCCTTTGGTAGGGGCCTCGAGGATTGGACAGCTTGTCATCGGATTGTCGCTTAAATTAGCGACAGAGCACCATTGATCAATCACCAACTGGCTGAAGTTGCGGCAACGTACATTCTAGAACCGAGCGATATTTCGCTGAGCATAATTTTCATGGTTCAAAGCCAATCCGCGAAACTGCGAAAATTATGCTCCTCGAAACTTTGGCGCCATACGGTATTATGGTATTCAAGCGTTGATGTGTGGCACTACAGTGAGGTGGTTGACTGACTGGTGGTTGACTCCAGTCCTATTGCCAATCAGTTAGTGACCTCCCCACAGGTCTCTGACTGGCGACTTAGTGACCTCATGAACATAACACACTGCCAGAGATCTAGCTTAACACAGCAAACAGTAGAGGCTCTCAGTAGCTGAAGTGAAAGAAAAGGCTGCATAGAAATTTTCTAAGTCAGTAGACTATGCACCAGATTTACTGTATAGCTGCATAGAAAATTCTCAGGACCCCTTACTAGCACTGGCTGAAGCCAGACAGTGATAGATTAAGGTGGTGGCTTCAGTCACGTTCTATGCAGCCCTCCGCTACATAATAACTTTGTACAAGCAATAACATGTGTTATGCTCAAACCACAGAGTGGCCTGCTATGCTGGGACCATAATGAAGAATGCAAAACATAGGTTCCTACGCCTATGTGCCTAGTCAAGCCTATCAGTGTCACTGTGCATGGCAACAAGCACTGACTGCATTGGCAACCTGGTCTGAGCTAAGAGACAAGGTAACTCTACCACTCCTCTCTGTTCTCCTCCTCTCTAGCTCCCTCTCCTCTCCCTCACTTGTAGACGTTGAAGTTGTGGTAGGACTCAAAGAGGGCAGTCACATCTCTGCCTGCTCCCAGCAGCAGCTGGTCAGCCCCTCCGGGGTGCTTGGCAATGAACCCGCTCACATCGTACACCTGCAGGAACAGAGTGTGAACGGCAGTTACTCGCCAATTTCTGACACGGACGTGGTTATTAGAGCATACTAAAACAACACTAGTAGCAAATACAAGCAGACATGCAAATACTCTCCGTCCTACCGCAAACTCGGTCCCTGACCTTTCCTCTGACGGCAACGTGCGCGTTGTGTCGCTGGTTGAGCTTGCTCAACTGCTGCCAGGTGAACTTGCGCACCCCGGGGTCGCGCTGCATAACATATTCAGGATTGCTCCTGCCCGAGCGTACGTCGTCTCCCTCGCCGGGCATTCTCGCAAGAGTGTCTGCCTCGATGCGGTACACATGTAATAAGCACATTTTTCGCATCACCGATGCGACTCAGCGGTAATATAGTATAGCATATGCGCATGCGCTGCAACCACTTGTTGCCTTGACGACGCTGATAAATACGGAGCTGATATCCCCAGTTAGAGCGCATTATACTTCGAGATGGCTACTGGTGCGAGATCCGGGCTGGAGGATTACTTCAAGAAAACCCTTGAGGACAAACTGCTTGTGTGAGCTTTGAAAGCTGTTCGTGGTAAAACCTCTCTTCATCCATTGCAACACCTCCCTCCCTCCCTCCCTCCCTCCCCACCAGCAAAATGCCCGAACAGCAGTCGGATGCCCTCACTCCAGCCACTCGCCTGCTTGAGAAGAAGCGAGAGATGGCAGAGGTCGAGGCAGCCCTAGTGGCTCAGAAGGAGGAGTTCCAGCTGAAGATGGAGACTCTGCAGCAGCGGAGAGATGAGCTGGAGAGGAAGGAGAAGAGCCTCAAAGAGCAGCTCTTAAAGTTTGAGAAGTTCCTCAAGGTTAGAGACAAAGAGAAGTTAGGGCTGGGTTACAGTGGTACTGGATGGGTTGTAGTGGTACTGGATGGGTTACAGTGGTACTGGATGGGTTGCAGTGGTACTGGATGGGTTGTAGTGGTACTGGATGGGTTGTAGTGGTACTGGATGGGTTGCAGTGGTACTGGATGGGTTACAGTGGTACTGGATGGGTTGCAGTGGTACTGGATGGGTTGCTGGATGGGTTGTGCATGTGATGGGTTGCAGTGGTACTGGATGGGTTACAGTGGTACTGGATGGGTTGCAGTGGTACTGGATGGGTTGCTGGATGGGTTGTGCATGTGATGGGTTGCAGTGGTACTGGATGGGTTGCTGGATGGGTTGTGCATGTGATGGGTTGCAGTGGTACTGGATGGGTTGCTGGATGGGTTGTGCATGTGATGGGTTGCAGTGGTACTGGATGGGTTGCTGGATGGGTTGTGCATGTGATGGGTTGCAGTGGTACTGGATGGGTTGCTGGATGGGTTGTGCATGTGATGGGTTGCAGTGGTACTGGATGGGTTACAGTGGTACTGGATGGGTTGCTGGATGGGTTGTGCATGTGATGGGTTGCAGTGGTACTGGATGGGTTGCAGTGGTACTGGATGAGCTGGTGCATTTCAAACTCACAGGAAAATGACTTAAAACGTGCCAGAGCTCTCAAGAAGACTAAAGTTGAACGTGAGCTTTGCAGAGAGAAGGATGCAGAGATTCAGAGGCAAGTCCATACAGACAGGTCATGGCTGTACACCATGGTGGGCATACTGCAGGCTGAGCTCCGAGATTAAGGAGCTAACAGGAATCGTGGAGAAGCAGAAGAGGAGAGTTGAGGAGTATTCCATGTACCAGAAATTCATGGAGAGTGTCTTGGACCACTCAGATGAGGTAAGCCACACAGTGTTGACCAGCTCTGGATGCATCTCCCTCTCCCTCTCTCTCTCTCTTCCCCTCCCCCACACCAGTTTGATGAAGCCCGAGAAGTCATTGCTCGCTACGACACACTCAGCCAAACAAGAGAGGTCGGCACACTCTCGGCACACTTCCAACACTCTCGATACACTTCCCACACTCTTGATACACCTTCCCATTCATTACCTCTGCACCAGCATACTCAGTTAGTTTCAGAGTTGTGTGCTTCCCGCAGGATTTGCTGGAGAGGGAGCGCTGTAACCAGGATGCCATTGAGGAAGAGAGGGCGGGCCTTATGAAGCTCAAGGAGGTGATCTTGTGTGTACACCATGATATGGGTGGTGGGGACACACACTGTGTTATTGTGTTCATTATTATGAAATGTTTGTGTCGGTTCACAGGAGAAGAATAATGA
>CBDBZY010000051.1:0-292500 GCA_965213685.1 bacterium | reverse complement strand
TTTGGAACTGTTTATCTCATATCCTGTGTGTGTGGTTTGTGTCCGTGAGCTCGTTTGAAGCGAGAGAGCCGCTAGCGAGAGAGACACTTGCAGTTTAGTATAGAGTGGAATTTGTGTCGGGCACTTGTCCGGCTTGTAGTGATTTTCACCCACGTAAACCACCGCTGAGACTAGCCACTACCAGTCTTGAGCAAGGAGGCGCGTGTGGACCTAGGCCGCCACGAGCCGGAAGACGTGTGGACTCGAATCTCGTTCTCCGGGCCTGTCAAATGAGATAGCGCATACACTCAGCGGTGTAGCTAACGTCGTAGCGTGGGTGTGTGTCTGGCTTGCTCTCCATTGTGGATTCTCTTCCCCCCTCTCCCTCCTCTCCGCCCCCTCCCTCCATGATCAACCCTCCAGATGAACTCCTGGCTGACTTGCAGTCAGCGCTGCCCCCCGAATCGGAGGCAAAATCCCCCCTGCCCCCCAGCGCCCTCCCCTCATCCAAACGCTCATCTGGACTCAGTGGCTCTGTGCCCACAAGTGGCTCTGGCCCTACCAGTCCATTCGTGAATGGACGTAACTCACCACCCTATGAGAAGATTGATGAAGACAATCCTCACCTGTATGACAGCGCTGATCAGGAGGGGGAGGAGAGGGTTGGAGCCTATGAGATGCCGCGATCGTCAGCAGAGAGATCTGTGAGCCCTCAGGTACATTGGGGAAGGGAGGGAGGGAGGGAGGGAGGGATGGATGGACGGAGGGAAGAAGAGAGAGAGAGAGAGAGAGAGAGAGAGAGAGGGGGGGGGGAGGGAAAGCTGTCCTGTGGATCAGCGGTGCTGACATGGTGATACAGTGCTAAGGTCCTACCTGACACACCCCCTTCCCTCCCCCTCCCCAACTGATATGCCACACTTCATTCAGTTCTTCCACTTCCTCTTGCCCACCTGGGGATCGAGAATTTGCCTCAATGCGGCTCTCAGCCATCACCTTTCCCCAGCACAGCCCATCTTCTGATTACTAGGCTGTGTATGGATGTGAGCGCTCACCTCTACTGAGCACCTCAATTCGTATAGTGTTACCTCATAACACACCATACAGCAACATGCATACATTATATTGTAGCAAGGTATGCATATGAATAATTATGTACAATGTTAATGTATAATGTGTACATGTACATGTACATGTATGTACATGTACATGTATGTACATGTACATGTACATGTATGTACATGTACATTGACTGTCCTCCATATTCTCTAAATGGAGAGCAGTCAAGGATGATAGGCAGAGGTGCATGTAGTAGTGGTCCACAGTGAGAGGAGGAAGGAGCAGCCATATTAGCCGGGACGTGGTCTGTTTTCTGGCCCTACATGTACTTGCTCCCAGCATCCAAGTTAGCACTACTCAGAGAGAGAGACTTCTTTGGCTGCAGAGGGTGCCCAAAAGTGCTCTTATATGGAGACCACCTTAGCCCACCACACTCCTCTCTGAGGTGGGCTGGAAGCATCACCCTCTCCCCATCTCATTACTGGAGGTGGTCGTGAGCCTCTGCCAAGAATCCTTGGCTGTTGTGGTTGTAGTTTGGAAGGACGGAGGATGGGAGGACAGTGCATTATGTGATGACTCTGATGCCCTAGTATGGAGATCTTGCTAAGTAGGGATAGAGTTCGCTGCAGTTGAGAGAGGAGGGGGAGGGGGAGGGGGAGAGGAAGGAGAGTGAGGATGGAGGGAGTGACTTGTTCCCGGCTACTTCCTCTTTGGTGATTGTCTGGCCTTTGATGTTATGGCAACCGATTTGTAGGGTCAAAGGTCATAAGGGAGCATCAAGGAGTGAGGATACAAGTTACTGGGAGAGGTTTGTGATGGTGTGGAGGAGGAGGGAATGAGGTATGTGTTGTTTGGGGAGGAGGAGGGAATGAGGTGTGTGTTGTTTGGGGGGGAGGAGGGTTGGAGTGAAACCATTCAGTGCTTGTTTTTGTGCTTGTTTTTCTGGATGGGTACATCACTAAATGTCTTCCCTACCCACAATACGTGCACACACACACACACACACACACATGCACGCACGCACGCACGCACACACGCACACACACACACACACACACACACACACACACACACACACACACACTTACAAACACACACACACGCTACTCTCAGCCTGAAGAGGACAATGTCCAGTACAGTGAAGTGAGGAAAGGCCCTCGCTACGTGCCCAAATCTCGCTCCACCTCGCGGTCTCCTCCCCCTAGCACCTCCACCACTTCTCCTCCACCGTCCAAACCTCCGCGGAGCTCTGGGGGCGTGTCCGAGCTGGACACCCTGTTGGAGATGCTGAATGATACACAGATGAGTATCCAGGGTGAGTGGGGAGAGGGGGGAGGGGGGAGGGAGGGAGGGAGGGAGGAAGAGAGGGAGGAAGAGAGGGAGGGAGGGAGGGAGGGAAGAAGAGACGGAGGGAGGGGGAGAGGAAGGGAGAGAGGGAGAGGCTCCTGTCACCCCAGGGAGAGGAGGTAATGAAGTTATGTTTGTTGCAGTATAGTGTTCTGTGTGGGAAAGTCTTTCCAGCTGCCGGTATCAAGGTGAGAGCCCCTCCCCCCTCCCCTCCCAGCTGTACCTGGTATGTGTTCTACTTAATGGGAGTCAGTGGGGTGGAGAGGTATGCACGCTAGAGAGAGTATTTGGAGGCTTTTAGATGTGCATCTGCAGTTCAGGAAGGCAATTTGTGAGAGATAGCAGAGGTGTGAGGTTCCATTGCTGTTCTGAATTAGGCTTACAGACATGCACCTTTTGGGATGTGTGGGAGGCTCCATTCCATGATGACTGTGGGTTTGTTTCCATTCCATACCGCTTGGTACGGAGGCTCCAAAATTGGTGTTGCCATAAAAGGACACACTCAGGGCAGGGCCCCAGTTGCCATGCCTCCCACCCTGGCATGCGAAGAATGCAGACGTTGTACAATAAGTGCATTCATTAATTGAGCAGTCATAACAGCACCTGTGCGCTCCGCATACCTGCCCGGTACCTCCGTATTGACAGTGACCACATGGAGTAGAGCATTCTGTGCGGGACAAAGGTCTAAGTACTATGGCGGGCAGTTCTAGGAACGTGGCTCCGTTCCTGCTTCCTGTGTTTGTGGTCACTCAACTTCCTGTGTTACGTGTGGGCTTCAGTTGTCATAACTGCTTGCGTTGGCCTGCCTGGGCCTCATTTCTAGCAGCTGCCAGTGTGTGTGTGCGTGTGCATGTGTGTGATAGCAGAGGAGCATCAGAGCTGTCCATTAGAGCCACCATACAGCTATTGTAGTGAACCATACCCAGCCAGTTAGCCAGTCAGTCAGCCAGTTAGCCAGTCAGCCAGCCAGTTAGCCAGTCAGCCAGCCAGTTAGCCAGTTAGCCAGTCACTTGTGTACTGCAGTACAGTAGCTCACAGGAACACAGCTGAGACAGAGGAGACACAGTGTTGCCTGGACTTTTTGAGGCTTTCCTTGTGCTTCAAGAGGAGATAGAGAGTTCCAGCCTGTTCACTGTCAGGTGTAGACATAGAGAAGTGTTAGCTACAGCCAGCCAGCCAGTCAGCCAGCCAGCCAGTCAGTCAGCCAGCCAGCCAGCCAGCCAGTCAGCCAGCCAGCCAGCCAGCCAGCCAGCCAGCCCTGGTTTAGCAGATCTCAACAGTCCAGTGCTAGACGGAGCCACATACAGCTGGCACGGGACACATTGCTGCAATAGCCTGCCAGCTCTCCTCCCTCAGCCATTCCCTGGCCTCCTGCCAGTCCCTCCCTCCCTGCCCTTCTTGGCCTCACTCCTGACCAGCTGCCATGAGCAAGTACAGCAGCCACACCCAGCCCAGAAGGATGGCCCAGCGGGTGAGCCAGGCTCCGCCCCATTCCACCCTCCCCCGGCCCTCCTCGGAGGACTTCGACCGAGTCTTCCTCTCAAACAACTCGTCCACGCGCCCCCACAGCTACACCACCATGTCCCGCTTCCAGACCGGAGACAACAGCCCAACACTCACGTCCAAGATCCTCTCCACGGCCAGCCTGACCGGCAGCACCAGGGACCTCCACCTCCTCCTCCAGGATGCCCTGGTGCTGAGTGAGAAGCTCGACTCCGTCTCCTCGGACGTTGGGAAGGGAGGTGCCCATGACTACCACACACTTACCGGTAGGGGGAGTGCCTCCTCCCTGCCTCCCGGCACAGGTACGTACTCCCTCCCTCCGAGTGCGAGAGCGAGCGTCTCCTCCGAGGGGAGTTTGTTCAAGGTGGGGTCCACAGACTCTGGTGTCAACCACACGGGGAACAGCACTACTCAGCACTATGAGACCTCCTCCCTGGCGGCTGCCATCGCCACACCAGTGAGGAAGAGACATCCTATGGCCACTCAAAATGGGGTCCATAGCCCACCTCTCGCCACAGCCACAAACCATCGGAACAACTCTCCTCTCCTCCACAACCACAGCTCCGGTGACTACGCTGTACCCCGGTCTCCCGCCCGCTCCGCGTCGCAGAAAAAGGAATCGCAGGACAATGTGGACGTTGGGCTGGACTGCATAGCTCAGCTGGAGGAGCTGGAGAAGGAGCTGCATAGCTACACTCCAGCTGCCTACCCTCAGAGGGAGGGCAGTGGTCTGGGGGGTGTGGGGGCGGAGGGTCACTACGAGGTGGCGCCTGACTACGAGTTCACAAGTCAGTTGGGGGGGAGGGAGGGAGGCAGGAGGGAGGGAGGGGGGGGGAAGGGAAAGGAAGGGAGGAGGTGGGACAAGTGAGAGAGGAAGGGAGGGAGGGAGGGCTGAGAGAGAGACTGTGTGTGTGTGTGTGTGTGTGTGTGTGTGTGTGTGTGTGTGTGGGTGGGTGGGTGGGTGGGTGGTTACACTACCTCTTCCTTGAGGTGAGGAAAGGGAACAAAAACAGTAGCCAGCTTCTCTGGTAACTTTCCTTCTCACGTTTCCTTGAGGATAACAAATACAATTCACGTTCCCTCACTATATCATGTGTCTCATCAGACCACAGCCCCCAGCATACAGTGTGAGTGTGTGTGTGTGTGTGTGTGCTGGTGAGTGGTGTGACAGCCAAATTCTGAGAGCTGTGATGAATAGTTCAAAGGAGGCACTGTTTAGAGTAATCATCTACAGACCCAGCAGCTGTGTGTCAATTCTTGAAGTGTCTTTCCATCTCCCCCCCCCCCCCCCCCCCCCCTCCCCTCATGGGCTAGTGTCCTGGGGAACTAAGGCAATAGGATCACACACCATAGCAACTGCATACTGGCCTCCTACACACTGGGGGCAGGCAGGCAGGGAGGCAGGCAGGCAGGCAGGCAGGCAGGGAGGCAGGCAGGCGGGCAGGCAGGCAGGCAGGCAGGCAGGCAGGCAGGCAGGCGGGCAGGCAGGCAGGCAGGCAGGTTGGCAGGGAGGCAGGCGGCAGGCAGGTTGGCAGGGAGGCAGGGAGGCAGGGAGACCAACTTTAACAGGAGGCAGGAGGTTGTGTGTGTGTGTGTGTGTGTGTGTGTGTGTGTGCTTGTAGAAGCCCTTGTGTGTCCTCTCCTGTGGTTAGTGCAGCTGTGGAATTTCAACTGTTTTTGGCAAGTGGTGTTGATCAGTTAGTGCCTGTTGGGAGTAGGAAGTAAGGAGAGAGAGAGAGTGGGTGGGAGGGGGCAGAAGTGGGAAGGGGAAGGAGGGGAGAGGTGAAGCACAAGGTGGAGAGAGGGGAAGAGGAGGAGGAGGGAGAGGAAAGGGAAGACCATAGTTGGATACCAGAAAGGAGAGAGAACAGAGCAGCCAGTGTGGGAGATGAGTGGGCAAGGTGACCTTGTCTGGCTGCTGTGGGGTTCTGTTGGTATGATTCTCTTCCTTGTTGAAAACACAAGCCTGTCTGGAGCCTGCCCTAACAGGCAACTCCACATCCTCAGCATCCCCCACATGCCACAGCCAACATGCCAACCCCCCTTTTGGTATTAACACCAACACCTTCCCTCATCTACCCCCCTTCTTTCTTCCTCCCCTCCTCCCTTCTCTTCCTCCTCCTCCTATCTCCCTCCCTTCATACCATCCCTCTCCCTCCCTCCCTCCCTCCCTCTCACAGAGAAGTCCGTGCCTCCCTCCCAGAGGGTGGGTGGAAGGCCCTCAGTGGCTGACTTTGTCGATGAACTGACGGAAGTGGAGGACCAGGTTCGGAGGGAGCCGGGAGACCGCCACGGCTCTCGCGAGCGTGGTCTCACTGCCTCCACAGCCACGAGGGAGCTCGATGAGCTCATGGCCAACCTCTCCAAGTTTGAGCCGGCCTCCGGGAAAGGGGACTACTCGCAGGCGCATCGGGAGGGACAGAAGACCAAGTCGGCGATGGACAACCTCAACTCCATGTTGGGCTCGCTGGACGAGGACATGACCAAGAGACATGGAGTTAATACGGCCCCCAAGGGTGAGAGGGAGGGGGGAGGGAGGGGGGAGGGAGGGGGTGAGGGGGAGGGGAGGGAGTGAGGGGGGAGGTGAGGGGGGGAGCAGAGAGAAGGTCATCTTCCTTGAGGGGGTGTGCTGTATCCTCCATTGGAGTTTGAACACTAGTGCCTGTGGTTTGAGCTCTTTCCTCCTCCTCCTCCTCCTCCTCCTCCCCCTCCAGGCATATGTGCTGCCTGCAGCAAGCCCATCCTCACGAAGGTGATCAATGCTCTCGGCTGCCAGTGGCACAAGGAGCACTTCACCTGTGCCCAGTGCGACATAGAGCTGGGCAGCACCACCTACTACGAGAGCAGCGGCAAGCCCTACTGTGAGAAGGACTACCACGAGCTGTTTGCTCCACGATGCGCCTACTGCAATGGACCCGTTCTGGAGGTGTGTGTGTGTGTGTGTGTGTGTGTGTGTGTGTGTGTGTGTGTGTGTGTCTTTAGAGGGCTGTATAGTGGGTGGATAAGGAAGCAGACATTAGGGTAGACCTCAACTGAACTTTCTGTGGGCCGTCCTGTCTGATGGATGTATGGCATTCACCATTTCCTACATGCTTAGTGGTGTGTTGCTAGGAGCCAGGGGTACTGTTCAGGAAGTGATGTAATGGTATATTACTTCTGGTGCCCATTAAGGGGGACATCATCTGATGATATCATCAACCAGTTCCTCCCTGCCCTTCCCTCTCTTTCACCTTCCTACCTCCCCTCCCCTCCCCTCCCCTCCCCTCCCCTCCCCTCCCCTCCCCTCCCTTTCCCCCCTCCCTCCCTCCCTCCCTCCCTCCCTTCCCTTCCCCTCCCCTCCCCTCCCCTCCCCTCCCCTCCCTTCCCCCCTCCCTCCCTCCCTCCCTCCCTCCCTCCCTCCCTCCCTCCCTCCCTTCCCTCCCCTCCCCTCCCCTCCCCTCCCCTCCCCTCCCCTCCCCTCCCTTTCCCCCCTCCCTCCCTCCCTCCCATCCCCTCCCCTCCCCTCCCTTCCCCCCTCCCTCCCTCCCTCCCTCCCTCCCCTCCCTTCCCCCTCCCTCCCTCCCTCCCTCCCTCCCCCCCCCCCCCCAGCGTGTACTTCGTGCTCTGGACAAGACCTGGCACAAGGAGCACTTCTTTTGCACGCTGTGTGGCAAGGACTTCGGTCCAGAGGGTTTCCACGAGAAGGATGGCAAAGCCTTCTGCCGCGAGTGCTACTACGAGAAGTTTGCCCCTCGCTGCAAGCGCTGCGAGAAGGCCATCATGGAGGGCTTCATCACCGCCCTCAGCTCCCAGTGGCACCCCGAGTGCTTCTCCTGCAAGGTGGGCCGACCACTGTCGCCATGGAAATATCAACTCATATTCTTGTCCAAATATTAGCCCCATTCCTAGGCTCTCCCCTAACATGCACATACATGTATGACCTTTGACCGGTCAAAGGTCATATGTGTGTGCTAGGGGGAGCCTCATTTCATGATGCTGTTTATCTTCTTCCTTCCCCCCCCCCCCCCCCCCTCCCTCCCTCCCTCCCTCCCTCAGGTGTGTGGTGTCCCCTTCCCTCGGGGCAACTATTTCGAGCACGAGGGAGAGCCTCACTGCGAGATCCACTATCACGCCTCCCGCGGCACACTCTGTGCCTCATGCCAGAAGCCAGTCACTGGTAAGAGGGAATGGAAACAACAGCCCCCCTTTCCTCTGTCCTTCTATCTTTCACCCCTCCTCTTCCTCCTTTCCTTCCCTCCTCCCCTCCCTTCCTGCTCCCCTCCCCCACTCCTCCCTCCCTCCCTCCTCTCCTCTCCTCTCCTCTCCTCTCCTCTCCTCCCCCCTACTCCTCCCCCCTACTCCTTCCTCCCTCCTCTCCTCTCCTCTCCTCCCCCCTACTCCTCCCTCCCTCCTCTCCTCTCCTCTCCTCCCCCCTCCCTCCCTCCCCCCCCCCCAGGCAAGTGCATCACAGCAATGGGCAAGAAGTGGCACCCGGAGCACTTCACCTGCGCCTTCTGCCTCAAGCTGCTCAACAAGGGCACCTTCAAGGAGCACCGCCACAATCCCTACTGCCAGCCCTGCTACATCAAGCTCTTCGGATAGAGAGACTCTTTCCACTGTCACGAACACTACGGCCGTCGCTGATTGTCATTTGAGTCTCTGCAACGCACTAGTTCTGTGTGTGAGAGATGTTAGAGTAGACACTGTATAGTGGTGTGTGCTGTGTGTTGTGCCGTTGCAGCACTCCTTGCCTCTAGGGTGCATTGTACATGTTCACTGTGCTGTAGTCATATGTATTAATAGACTTTATACACTTTTGTATGTGAGGAGGCGTGGCACGTGTATGTATGCTGTAGGTATCACTGTGTGGTGGTAGGGCAGTGTATGGTCCTAGTGGTGGCCCTGGTGTGGGTGTGTGTGCGTGTGTGTGTGGCTGCAGACCAGAGGAAGGTGTGGACAGTGAGTCACATACCACACCACTGCCCAGCATGTGTGCTGGTATGGTCTCCCCCCTCACTGATGAAGACCCACAGAACCCAAGCAGCCAGGTGGTTCTCACCACTAGCCACTTAGTAAGACCTCCTGAAGCTCTATCCTTCCCACTACAGAAGTCCTATGGCATGCCACAAGGCCCCAGCCCAAATACATAATGTGTGCTGCCCCTATATAATTATATGTATACTGCAGATAGCTATATATAGCACCCTTGTGCTATATATAGCTAGACCTAGTCCAAAAATGCATGTGACCTTTGACCCTTGCAACTGTAAGTGGGTGCCAGTGAGAAAGGCATGCACATGTAGTCCTGCCCACAGTAGTCACATGATCCCTGCCTATAGTAGTCATGTGACCCCGCCCACATTGGAACACTTCTCACATGATGAACACAGGTCATTACAAAACAACCACACACTGTGTGGACACAGAACAACATGAGGCAGAGGAGGGACAGTGGAGGTCAGTTGAGGGTACCCCTGCAATTAGGGGCTCCACACAGACAGGGGATCTTCTCGTCCTCTATGGGAAACTTGTAGTCATACGTGATCTCCTCTCCCAGAGAAATGTCTCTCTTGGAGTAGATCACAATCTTCTTTTGGGTACCGAAATTGATCACTTTTGCATAACAGTTTGGCTGAGGAAGGGAGAGAGATAGCAGTTGAGATTTTGCCCACCCTCCCTCCCCATTTCTCCCTCTCTCTATCCTCTCCCCTTCCCTCCTCTCCACTCCTCCCCCTCCCCTCCCCTCCCCTCTCCTCCCCTCCCCTCCCCTCTTCTCCCCTCCCCTCCCCTCCTCCTCTCTCCTCCCCATCTCCTCCCCCAGCCCCTTCCCTCTCTCCCCAACTCACATCACAGCAGTGGTTGATAAACCTCGCCAGGTTCCCCTGTCTGGTGGCATCGATGATGTAATCGTGATCCACCCGAAAGAGGTAGCTGCTCCCTATTCCTGCGGCCTCGTACCTCCTCTCCCTCTCATCAGCCACAGCTTGCCTCACCACCTGCCCCACGTACTCAATCACCATCTCATCAGCTGCGATATCCTCCATCGCAAACAGCCCCCAGTTATGGATGGTGGACTTGGCGAACTTCAAGAGTTTCTTACGTGCCTGGAGAGGGAGGGAGAGAGAGAGAGAGAGAGAGAGAGAGAGAGAGAGAGAGGGGGGGGGGGGGGGGAAGAAAGTGAAGGAGACAAGGAAGGAAGAGGGAGAGGGAAAGGAGAGGGAAGCATGAGTGGCAGGAAGAGAGGGGGAAGGAGAGGCTGGGAGGTGGTGGCTCTCTGGGAGGGGGCAGGAGAGGGCTCACCTTCAGCTGGTTGTACTTGGCAAGGTCACTGGAGACATCTGCTGTGCTGAACACTGAGGCCAGCCGCCTCTGGTTGGCCCTGTTCACCCGACCACTGCTGGACTTCTTCTGTTGCTGTGGGAAGAGGAAGGGAGGGAGAGAGGGAGAGCAGAGAGAAAGGAAGGCAGGGAGAAAGACAGGTGAGAAGGGAGAAGCAGGGACAAAGCCATGAGTGGCAGTCACTACTAATCAATAATTCCAGGAATTTACCTCCTCATGAGGTGTGAGCTTCCTTCGGTGATGTGGCAAGTACTTCACTTTATCTCTGCTGTCAATCTTGTAGTAGCCCTCTGACCGAGCGCAACCAGTCGTGTGTCCCAACAGCTCGCGAGTGCCTACCCGTCTCCGCTTGGGGGGTGGAGCTCCAAGAGGAAGTGGGAGGAGTCAAGAAGTAATCAGAACAACTAACTAACTAAATCACTTGCCTGTCTGCCTGCCTCCCTCCCTCCCTCTTTTCCTTCCTTCCTTCCTTCCTACCTTCCTACCTTCCTTCCTTCCTTCCTTCCTTCCTTCCTTCCTTCCTTCCTTCCTTCCTTCCTTCCTTCCCTCCCTCCCTCCCTCCCTCCCTCCCTCCCTCCCTCCCTCCCTCCCTCCCTCCCTCCCTCCCTCCCTCCCTCCCTCCCTCCCTCCCTCCCTCCCTCCCTTCCCTCCCTCCCTCCCTCCCTCCCTCCCTCCTTCCTCTCCCTCTCCCTCTTCTCCCTCCCCCTCCCTCCAACACAGATAAGAGGATATCATGAGGATGATAGGCCCACGCCACTCCCTCCACTGCCTCCTCCTCCTCCTTCTGCAGCCTCCCAAGAGCCAGCCTGAGCATCTCCACGTCCTCCCCGTCTGGCCCCTCCCTCCACAACACCCGCACCAGCTCCTCCTCCTGCGGAGAGGAGCGAGGTTTGTACTTGGGCTTCCGAGGAGGGAGAGGAGGCAGTGGCTGTGAGGGTGGCAGCTGGACTTTAGTCAGTTTGATCTTCGACAGGAAGAGGTCGGGAGGTTTCTGCAGCAAGTCTGCGGCTGGTGGGCCGCTAGTTCTGACCACACCCCCTTCCTCCTCACTGGCTTCTTTCTTGGCTTCCTTTGAGGGCTTCCTAGTCTTTGGTTTGGCGGTGGTCTCCGTGTCCGAGGTGGTCAGCCTGACGGGAGCTCCTCCTGGCTCTGCAGGAGCCGGCTCCTCACGCTCACTGTCACTGCTGCCAAAGATCTGCTGGAGCATTTCTTCTTCGTTCTCTTCACTGCGTGTGTGTGTGTGTGTGTGTGTGTGTGTGTGTGTGTGTGACTGTTTGTTGCCACACATCATCACAAAGCTCACCTGCTGGACTCCTCTCCAAACACTTCCGACCCACTCTCCTCCTCCTCCTCCTCCTCCTCCTCACTCTCCCCCTCCTCCCCACTGAGCTCATCACTGCTGATATCTGATGCCAGGTACATGTAGGAGGAGCGTCTGGAGGTGGGCGGAGCTTCAGCAGTGGCCTTGGGCTGTGGCTTATCGGCTGGAGAGAGAGGGAGGCGCACTCTACTTCAGATACAGTAATCCTGCACAAACTGCACTTACACAACACACATACATGTACATATACATATACACATGTATGGGACACATCCATACATCCATCCATCCATCCATCCATCCATACATGTACATGTACATGTGCACAACAAGCACTTAATTATATATCACATGCAAATGTATTGTCATATCACAGACACTCACTCCATTCCTAGCACCTGCCATCCCCTCAACTCAACTCCCCCCCAACGACACTCCCCCCCACTGACACTCCCCCCCCCCCCAACGACACTCCCCCCTTCTGTCCCCCCCCCCCGAGAGGCACTCCCCCCTCTGTCCCCCCCCACTGACACTCCCACCCTCTGTCCCCCCCCCCCCCCACTGACACTCTCCACCCCCCCCTGTCCCCCTGACTCACTCTCCCCTACTCACCCTCCTCACTGAACAGCCTCCGGCGTGCCACCACGGACACACTCTGATTCCTCCTCTGCCCCACGCGGTTGAGAATCGGTATCTTAAAATTCATCAGTCTCTTCCGAGGTGTTGGGATGGACTTTGCACCCTCCTCGTCTCCCTCCTCCTCCCTCTCCTCCTCCCTCCCTCCCTCTCCTTCCTTCTTCACCTTGAGCCCAGGAAGCATGCGGCGATATGGTTCCACCTTGTAGGAGGGTTTCTCAGGCACCTCTGCACCCTCTTGCGTCTTCCGTGCTGCTTGACGTTTTCGCTGCAAGGGAAGAAACGGGGCACAATATTCTCACTCACTCTCATTACCCACCCACTCTCCCTCTTTCCGCCTCTCTCTCCATCCCTCATCTCTATTGTCCTCCATCCTCCTCCTCCTCTCCCTCCCTCCCTCCCTCTCCCTCCCTCCCTCACATCCTCCATCTTGTCCCAGTAGTTCTCCAGCGCTCGGTACGCATATCTCTCCACCAACTTCTTCTGAACATCATTCAGAAGAATCATCCTCAGCTGCTCCAGAGCCTTGTACAACACATCTCGTCCGATGGTGTCCTTCTTGCTCTTTGGCGGAGGAACTAAGTTTCTTTTCATCCGACCAGCCGACCGGCTTGTGGGGAGGAGGCCGGTGGGAGAGAAGTCTAGGAACCCATTGGGTGGTCTCAGGAAGGGAGGCTGAGGGGGAGAGCTGAATCCAGGGAGGAGTGTGTGAGGAGGGGGAGGAGGCTGGTGGGGAGGTGGAGGTGGAGGGGGGAAGGGATGGGGGGGTGGGGGGTGGGGAGGGAGGAAGCCTCCCGGGGCAGGCGGAGGCGGCTGCTGGGGGAAGAACGGAGGCGTTGGGTGAGGGAAGCCCGGAAGAGGAGGAGGAGGGAGGTGAGAGGGAAGGATCGGAGGAGGCAGAGATCTGTGTCCAGTCGGGGCAACATTCAACTCGATCACATTGTCCTCGTCTTCCGAGCAAACCTCCATGTCGTCCCCTCCTCCGTGGGCCGTGCCCTCATCGTCGTCCGACACACTCTCCACTTGGAGATCGTAGGGCGTGTTGTAGACCATCACAGGGGAGTCGTCTCCGGATATGTCCTCTACCTCTGGCTCGTACGCCATTGGACTGGGGGAGACAGCCTGGCAGGGCGGGCTGGCAGGGGCAGCCTCACTTCTTGTGGTGCTGGCTCCCTTGCTCGAGAGGAGGGTCTGCAGTCCGAGGGAGGGGTCGCCGAATCGCTGGAAGGAGAAAGCAAGACTGGTATGGTTGGCTGCTGGTGCCTTCGGTGAGGGAGGAGGAGGAGACATGGAGACAGGGGAGAGAACGTCCACTGTGGTTTTGGTGAGGCTGGCTCTCCGTGGGTCTCTCACTGTCACTGTCTCCTCGTCTGAGCTGATGTTCTCGATCCCTTCTCCTCCTCCTGATCCTTTGTGGCCAGAGATGTGTCCATCCTTGCAGGTGGGTGGTTGGGGAGGGAGAGGGGGTGGGGCAGCCTGTTCCAGAGGGGGGAGGGGTGGAGCGGTGATGTCGTTAGGAGGGAGGGGAGGAGGAGGAGGGGAACAGGGCACAGGGGGATGGCAGTGGGTAGCCGTGGCAACGGTGGTGTGTAGTCTTGATTTGAAGACCTCAGGAGGACTAAAGATGGACCCAGTGCCCTGTTTCATGGAGGCAATACCAGAGTCCAGGCTGGAGGGGGTGCAGGGGGTGGGGGAGGGGAGGGCGGAGGCGGGGGAGGAGTCCAGGAGGCTGGGGGTGGGCGTGGTGGACGTACTACCGAGCAGGTTGAGGGAGGAGAACGGGTAGAGCTTGGTGGAGGAGGGGGCCAGGAAGGGGTCGTTCGGCTTTCGACTGGTGGGGGTGATGGGCGTGGCCGAGGAGAGCTCAGTGTCCGACTCACTCATCTCGTGGCTGCTCTCAGTGATGGAGCTGCTTCTGGCCGGGCCCTCCTCGGCATCGGAGCTGGCAGACTTGAGAGGCTTCCTGTCCAAACCACATTTCTTCAAAACTGGCTCAAGGTACTTCTTCAAGTGATCTCCTGTAGGGGAATGGGAGGGGAAGGGAGGGAAGGGAGGGGAAGGAGGAAGGAGAAGAAAAGAGGAGGAGGGGGAGGAGAAAGGAAGGGGGAGAAAGGAAGGGGGAGGAGGGGGAGGAGGAGGAAGGAAGGGGGAGGAGGAGGAGGAAGGAGGAGAAAGGAGGGAGGAAGGGAGAATATATGCACGCATACACACCCTCTCTTCAGCTCTCCTCTCCCCACCCTTGTCATCCAGCTCTGCCCGCAGGTAGCAGCCAGCCACGATCTTCCCATCCAGCTCCCCAACCGCCTTCCGCCCGTGGCCGCCATGAGTAAAGGCCACTGAGGCTGCCCCCAGAAACATCTTGGTCTTTGGATGGCGATGGAACTTGATGGAGTGGACAGGAGCTATCTGAGAGCAGACCTCCCTGAGCAGCGCTCCCTTGACACTCTCGTTCAGTCCAATCACAAACACCTCTCTCTCTGGGGGCTCCCCTGTCCAGTGCTTGTCGTACTGCAGGGGAGGGAGGGGTCACCGTGGATATGGCACGGTGCACTTCATCTAATTACACACGAGCAAAGATCAGAGGATGCCCGTCAGTCAGCTGTCTCCATGACAGAATGGACATGGAGCATATGGCAGTGTGACCTGCTACAGGTTATGCTAGAGCTTCGTACATGGGGTCATGCAAGCTACAGCAGGGCCTGCTATGTAGCTCAGCTAACTGGCAGCATTGGAGCTGAAAGAATCGGCTAGGGAACACACACACACACCTCAGAGTGCCCTGAGCCCCAAGTGGAGTGAGGGCACGGACTGTATGTGTATACACATGCACAATTGCACTGCACGTACTACCGTACTCCCTACCCCCTCCCTGCACACGGGAGGCCTGTACACGCCGTTTACTAACATCTACCAACAGAACTCGCGGCCGGCACTGCTCATGAGAGTTGGAGAGCCCGCGCCGCTGGCGAGGTACCTTGAAGCGCGGCAGAGGGAAGTCCATGCAGCTCCCGCTCACGCCCAAGACCGTCTTCTGAGTTCGCGGGTCCTCTGGCTGCCCCACGGGTGGCATCTTGGAAGAATAGAGAGCAATACTAACATCACACTGTTATTCGTTCAGTCGCCACGCTACGTCCGTGCCAGCTAGCTGCCGCAAAAGCGTAAGGAAGCTGAACTCTAATTAGAGAGCACCTTACCCCCGGAACATCCTTCCCGTTGAGGCGGTAAAGCTTCTTGTGCCCCTTCCTCAGCTCAGGGTCGACCAGCAGTTTGTAGTTGTTCCTTTTCTTTTGGCTATTATCGCCCACAGACATGCTTCAAGCTCCCCAACCTCACAGGCAAAGCCTTGTCATGCAAAATGGACGCCTTATTCCCGAGAGTAACTGTTCACCACGCACATCACTTCACATCTCCAACAACCTGGTAGCACTGCACTGTGCGCCAAGGCTCGGGAGGACGGGGAGCAGCTCAACAACGCCCTCACAGTAGTAGGTTTGGCTTCCAATTAAAGCCCACTACAACAGAACGGCGTGCGCACTGTCCCGGTACCGTACATTCCACTCCATTCCAGCGTGTGCACGAGACCAGATATTCGTTCTCTAATTAATGCGCAGTGTATTCGTAAACGAGCGACTTGTCCAAGAGAAAAATATCAACTTTAATAGTGTTACAACGTTCAAATAGTTTTCCTCTGCAATCACAATGCATTCATTACACAATATTTTCTACATCAACACACACACAAACAACCATCATAAGTTATTCAATTACAATTTAATATAGTGTTTATCTCCATCATGCATGCAGCTAAGCCTACTAAATTGCAAAAAAATACACATAAGCCTAGGCTAGTTTATGGTCCACTCAGGGGTGGGTGTTAGTATTGGCCACTATAGTAGGACCCCGTTCCAGGCATGGCACCTGGCATGGGGCCAGGCATAGGCCCGCCGGGCATCATTCCAGGCGGGGGCATCCCTGGAGGCATCCCACCCATACCAGGGCCAGCTGTTATCATAAGAGGCATATCGGCTGAAGGGAGGGAGGGAGGAGACATGCAATGAGTTAGTTCAGGATGGCTGTGCACAGGTGGCACTACTTACTCATCATGGAGGGGGGCTGCTGGCCTTGTTCTTCTTCAAGCCTCTCTGCATTAGCTTGCTGCAGCTTGTCCACCTGTCAGGAGAGCAGTCAGTGCATCATCCCAGCCAGCACTGCCAGGTACATACAGTGCAGCACTCCCCTCCCTCCCCATCCTCCCCTCCCTCCCTACCATGCTACCCAACACACGCAGTTCCAGTGCACTGTGCGCATAGTGATACCCACATACCCACATACCCACATACCCACATACACACATACCTTAGTGAGGTACTCTCTGAGCACTTGCACAATGTAGGGCATGGCAAAGTCCAGGATGTTGTGTCTCCATGCCAGTTCCAGAATGACATCTGGACGGAGGAGGTCGTAGCATGTGAAGAGGCAGCTGGCAAAGCACTCCCTCTTCCCAATCTCCAGGAACCAGGCGATGAGGCCTTCTGCGATCTCCACCTCCCTAGACTCACAGGCATACTGCATAGCATCCTGCAATGAGCACATAATGGCAAGCCTCATACGCAATGCGCTGTACCTGTACCTCTGTGCATGAGCACACGTGGAACACAAGCACAGTGGATGCACACACTTGAACATTGTGGACCTAGACTATGTCATCACATGCCAGAGAGACAGGCTGCGTGCAGGTCACTAGTCTGGACTGGCATATGTCAGTCCTGACCCGTTCACACTCTGAACATCCAGTTCATTTGGTTCATTTGTCCCATTTCACACGGGCCATCCCTTGCCTACCTTGTACAGCTTGTCCTTCTTGCACAGCTCCACAGACTGGCCCCAGCGGTTGTTGTTCTTGTACAGATAGGCCGCGATCCGGCGGAACTCCAGCAGCTCGTGCCTCTCCAGCTGCTGGGCCAGAGCAATTGTGTCAAAGTTCTCGAAAGTGTCAATGGATTTTCTGAGGCCCTCATAGTCCTCCTCCTCAATCAGCACCTGGTTCAGGGCTTCGTTGACCGCCTTATTATTGTTGGTCTGCACGGAGCGAAGATATGGCTTCACTAGGTGGAGGTGTCCGACTTTTGTGAAGAAGCTGACGGCACGGGTGTGGTCAAGACGAGGCGTTAGGACAACCAGAAGGTCATTCAGGAGCAATGGCTTATGGTCAAGGTAGAACTGGAGGCCCCTGTAATATAGCTCAATATTGGCCACCTTGGTGATGACCTCTTTGAAGAGGCTCTCCTTCCAGGCTTCTGTCGGGTGGGCCACCATCGTCAGAACTGCATTGTCATACTCCTCGTACTTGTCATAAAGGAAGACAAGCTCCGCCCAGAGGTGGGCCTGTTCCGCAGCACGCAGCACCTGCAGGGAGGGAGGGAGGGAGGGAGGGAGGGAGGGAGGAAGGAAGGGGGGAGGGAGGGAGGGAGGGGGGGAGGGCAGGATGAAACAGGGAGAGAGGGAGGAAGTATGCGAGGAGGAGGGTTGATGAATGAGTATCCATTACTTCCAGAATGCCCCAAGCCCTCTCTTGCCTTGGGGATGTTGACACGAGACCAGAACAGCTCCAGGTGCTCCCTCATCTTGGACGGCTTGTACTTGGAGTAGAGGATAGCCAGCTCGGTGAACATGCCCATGTGGGCGCGCTCCAGGCCCAGGGCGGCCTCCATCAGCGTGATGAGCTCCTCAAAGTGGCCACGGTTCTGGTAGTAGTTGATGAGATCCTCCAGCTCGTCGGCGTGGACCACGATGTGCAGACCGCACACCTGCGCCAGGCGGAACTCTGTTGCCTCCACACAGGAGAAGCACACCTGGGCAGTGGGTGGGGGAGAGGGGGAGGGGCAACGGAGAACGAGAGGAAGTCATTGCACAGGCTAGTGTACAACAACACGATGCAGGTGGCAGGGAGTATCATCTGTGTCCATTCCCTTTCTGCTCAACCCCATGCCCTCACCTCTTTCCATGTCCGTGTGGAGTTGGCCTTGCGGGCAGAGTCCACCGCGTTCTGGAACTCTCCAAGATGGACGAGGGTGGAGGCAAGGCGGGCAAAGTTGGAGATGTTGTTGAAGAGCAGCTTGGCTGCCTCGTACATCTTCTCCTCGTAACACCGCTCTCCGACCTTATCCAGGGAGGGTGAGGAGGGGGAGGAAAGGGCAAATGAGATAAACTCTACTGAGCCGAGAGCTTCATGAGGTGTGTGTGCAGCACATACACCGTAAGCCACTGCACGTGCCAAACCCGCAGGGCTGCGGTCTCACCTGCATGATCTGGGCGTGGTTAGGGCCAGAGATGAACTCCTCCAGGTCAGCAAGGCGGTTGGTTTTAGCGAAAGCGAACACGAGTTCTGTCTCAATGAATGTCTCGCGCGTCTTCTTGCGGGCCATTTGAAGGTAGCGGACCAGGTCTTCAAAGTTAGCTGTGGAAGGTGGAGAGAGGGAGAGAGACAGACAAGAGGGGAGAGGAAGAAGTGGAGGGAGAGGATGAAAGACGAGAAAAGAGGGAGAGCTTCTCTCCTGCAACACTGGCCACTCACCTTGGGCATTGGCTGCCTGAATGACCTCTGTGTAGGTGGACGGGTCGTCTGCCTTGATGTAGGAGTCAATGGCCTCCTTCACCATCATGCTCTCCAGCTGGGCCTTGGCCAGCAGGCTCCACACAGGCGGTTGGTTGCACCGCTCGGCAAACTCGTAGGCTCTGTCCAGGTTTCGGATGTTTGTGATGAGGACCTTGGGAAGAGGAGAAAAGGGAGCGAGTAGGAGGGGGGGGGGGGGGGGGGGAGAGGGGGAGGAGAGACACAAGTAATAGGGAGGGACAAGGAGAGATAGAGAGAGAGGGGGAGAGAACCAATGGTCGAGGGGGTAAGGGAGGGAGGGGGAAAGAGGGAGGGGCTCTAGAAATCATGGGGGGGGGGGGGTCTGTACCTCAATGGCAGAGGTGTTGACGTCATATTTCTTGAAGATAGCGAAAGCCTCCTCGAACAGTTCACTGCCGATACAGATAGTGGCCAGGTCAGGAGCGTCGTAGTTGTCTAGACGATTGATGTACTCCATCACACGAGTCTGATCAGCCTTGACTGCCGTCAGGATCAGCAGGTTCTGCAGGTTACTGAGAGGGAGAAGAGGGGAGGAGGAGGTGGTGGAGGAGAGGGGGGGGGGGGGTGAGGGAGGTGGTGGAGGAGAGGAAGGGGGAGGGAGAAAGGAGGGAGAAGGAGAGAGGGAACAGCACGATGATTCACTGTTTGTTCCCGGTGTGTTCCCCTCCTCCCCACCCACCGGTGGTCTCTGAACACGGAGTTCTCATCCAGCACTATCTTCTCCAGCAGCTCAATGAGTTCGTTGGGCAGGTCGGCAGACATGAAGGCCTTCACCGTCACCGACACCTCGTCTGGGTTGGTGGTCTCGTTCAGAGCTGTCTGTACCACCTGCGAAGAGAGCAGGGAAGGGGAGAGGAGGGAGAGAGGGGGTCAGGGAGGGAGGCGGAGGGGAGAGGAGGGAGAGAGGTTGTCAAAGAGGGAGGTGGAGGGGAGAGGAGGGAGTGGAGGGTCAAGGAGGGAGGTGGAGGGGAGAGGAGGGAGAGAGGGGGTCAGGGAGGGAGGTGGAGGGGAGGAAGGCTTCCTCTGACCTGGTCGATCAGCTGTCTGCGGTAGGAGTTCTCCAGAGAGAGCACGGTGGCCCAGAGGTCAGGGTCCTGTCGCCGCACAAGGTAACGTGCCTCGCTCTTGAACAGGGAGTTCTCATTGCACACCTGAGGAGGGAGGGAGAGGGAGGGAGAGGGAGAGGGAGAGGGAGGGAGAGATGGTTACGGATGAGGCAGTGTTGAGGAGCAAGGGAGGGAGGAAGAGGGAGTGAGAGAGCAAGTGAGTGAGTGGGAGTGAGTGAGGAAGGGAAGGAGGGAAGGAGGGAGGGAGGGAAGGAGGGAGAGAGGGAGGGAGAATGAGGGATGGCAAAATTGAAGGAGAGAAAGAAAAAGTGAGCAAGTAAGAGAGGGAGAGAGGGAGAGAGGGAGAGAGGGAGAGAGGGAGAGAGGGAGAGAGGGGATGAGGGAAGGAGGGAGGGAGGGAGAGACCTTGATCAGCTCCTCATCACACTGCCCCCTCTCATAAGCCACACAGGCAAGGTGCGGATCTCTCTTCTCACAGTACCGGCCCACGACTCTGCTGTCATAGAACTGGTTTTCCCTCAGAAAGCGCTCTGGGTTGTTGTTGCTGTCAATGTAGATCTTGGCCAGGGCATTGTGCGTGGCAGCCTCCTCCTCCCCCTCGTGAACCCTGCTCTCCAGCCACGGCATCAGCAGCTTCAGCCTGGGGGGAGGGGGGGGAAATGATTACTGTTCTAGCAAGTGAGCTCCACTCCCCCCCCCTCTCACTTTATCCTTTCTTCCATTCCTCCCTCTCACTCCCTTTCTATTCCCCTCCCTCCTCTCTCTCACCTGTTCCTCTTCTCCACCTCCTCCACCAGTTCATCTGTGGAGAATGGTCCTCTCACGGACAGCACCAGGTTTTTGATGATGTCATCAGAACAGTCCACATCCAACAGACCCCCCACAACCACAGGAAGACGAGAGGCATTCACCTGAGGAGGAGGAGGAGGAGGAGGAGGAGGAGGAGGAAGAGGAAGAGGAAAAGGAAGAGAAGAGGAGGAAGAGGAGGAGGAGGAGGAGGAGGAGGAGGAAGAGTGGTAACATGTGTTCCTCATTAACAGAGCACAGGAGATGAAGAGGGAGCAGAGGAGAGAGCCTGTCTCTGCAGAGCGAGGAGACACACCTTCTGCACGTAGATCTCAATGTACTTCTGCAGGTTGTTGCGGTACAGGTACAGCACAAGGTCGTGGACAAAGTCAAAACGATCACACACTATGATGAGGGGAAGCTGGTCTGTCAGTTTGGCCTCCTGGAGGGGGGAGAGGGGGGAGGGACGGGGAGGGAAGGTCGAGGAAGGGAGAGAGGGAGAAGGGAGTACTAACCTTGAGGAAGTTCTTCACTCGCTCTGGATCATAGCAGTTGCTCTCTCGACAGATCCTCTCCACCTCCTTCATCTGACCGGTCTTGCATGCCGCCTGAGGGGAGATGGGGACAGGCAGTGAGAGAGGTGGAGGGGAGGGGAGGGGGGGGGGGGGGGAAGAGTGAGGAGGGGCTGACCTGGATGTATTTGAAGTGCACTTCTCCATCTTGACTGAAGTTCACAATGGATCCAAGGAAATAGAAAAGACCTTGAGGAGAATGGGGAGGGAGGGAGGGGGGAAACACGTGTTAGGTATTAACACAGGATATTTTGACTGCATCTCTTGAAGCCAACCCAAGAAAAACACACACACACAGTCACACTCACCCTCGTAGCTCTTGAAGGACTCAAACAGCTCGACAAGTGCAGTAGTGGTCAGCTGCTCATGGTACTTGGAGGCTATCTTCACGCACACCTGCAGGTTCTGTCTGATGTTGGCCTGCAGCATGGCCTTCAGGCACTCCATCGAGTCCTCCACGGAGAGGGAGCCAAAGTAGTTCACCAGCCAGTCGGGGTTGAGCATGTGGGTGTGCACAACTGCCCTCTTGATGTCATAGATGTCGGTGTAGTGCTCCAGGGCTCGCTGCAGGAGGCCAGCCTTCTCGCAGAGCTGGGCGATGTGTGGCTTGTCGTAGTGTGTGAACATCTGGTTACCCATTATAGCATCCGCCACCTGTGCAGAGTAAGGGGGGGGGAGGGGGAGGGGGAGGGGGAGGAGGGGGAGGAGGGGAGGGGGGAGGAGGGGAGGAGGGGGAGGAGACAGCTAGTTATTCATCTTCTTCCCCCAGGCTGGCTGTGCTGTGCTTGCCTGGGGAGCTGTGAGGAGGTTCATCTCCAGGAGGCGTGTCTGCAGGTGGCCCTCGGCTGGTCGGTTGTTCTTCAGAGCATCGAGCAGGAAAGAGGTGCACTGTTGCACCATGTTCATCTCCATGAACACATCCACCACCTGGAGGGAGAGAGGGGGAGAGAGGGGGGGAGAGGGAGGGAAGGAGAGAGGGGGAGAGGGAGGAGAGGGAGGGAGGGAGGGAGGGAGGGAGGGGGAGAGGGAGAGGGAGGGAGGAGAGGGAGAGGGAGGGAAGGAGGGAGGGAGGGAGGGAGGGAGGGAGGGAGGGAGGGAGAGGGAGAGGGAGGGAGGGAGGGAGGGGGAGAGGGAGGGAGGAGAGGGAGAGGGAGAGGGAGAGGGAGAGGGAGGAAGGTATGAAGCGCATGTACCAGCAGCAGGAGTACACATACACAAACAATGGACATTGTACATGTAGCTACTCATAACTCATCAAACCCTCCTCGCCTCCCCCCCCCCTTCCTCCCTTCCTCCCCTCCTCACCTGGTTCAGGTCTGCAAGGGGCTCATCATCTTGTACCATCATCTTCGCGAACTCTGTCCCTTGCTCTGGGTTGATCCTCATCACGTTGCGGAGGAGGAACACGTAGTCCGGAGTGTAGCTGACCTTCTTGGAGTAGAGGATGATCTTCTGGAACTGGCCAGTCTCAGCAAAGCATTGGATCACCTGCAGCAGGGAGGAGGGGAGGGAGAAGGGGAAGGATAGAGGATGGGGAGAGGGGAGGGAGGGGAGGGAGAGGACGATGAGGAGAGGGGAGGGAGGGGAGGGAGGTGTCTGACCTTTCCTGGGACACCAGCTCTGAGGAAGACAGACAGAGCTAGAGTTGGGTCCACCTGCTTCACCAGCTCACCCAGCTCCTCGCTGCACTCCAGCTGGGGAGGGGACAGACACACAGAGGAGAGGAGGGGGGGATCCAGAGAGAAAGAATAACAAAGATGCCATTTACTGCACAAGCATTCACACACATGCACACACACACACACACACACACACACACACACACACACACACACACACACACACACACACACACACACACACACACACACACACACACACACACACACACACACACACACACACACACACACACACACGTACCTTGTCCTCCTTCAGCCACTTCTCGATGAGCTGCTTCTTGCCCTGGGCCAGCACCGGCCGGCACAGCTCCAGGGCCTCGTACTTGTTCAGCTGGCTGGTCTCCAGGAGGATCCCGAAGTACTGCAGGAGAGGGGAGGTCTGGCCAGGGGGGGTGGGCACTTGTTGGAACCTCTGGATGGTCTCAGCAGTACGCAGGATGCCCTGTGTCGGGGGAGGAGTGGCAGAGAGTGAGCAGCAAATCCATACCTCTCCTTCCCCTCTCCATTCCCTCTCCCTCCCTCGTACCTTGGGAGCCTTAGCGGCCACCTTGGCGGCCTCAGAATACTGCCCCTGGCTGAAGAGGAGGCCGAACTTCCTGACGAAGAGCTCCTCTGCCCCACTGAGGTTGTTCCTGGTGGCCAGGCGGAGGGCCAGGTCAGGGTTCTGGAGGGTGTTGGCTATGTAGGGCACAATGGCAGCTTCGTCCACAGAGACAGACAGAACCTAGCAGGAGGGAGGGGGCAACACCGTCAGTACATGTACATGTGTATGTGTGTAAGTAGGTATAGCTCTCAGCTCTCACACACACACACACACACACACACACACACATGCACGCACGCACGCGCACGCACGCACGCACGCACGCACGCACGCACGCACGCACGCACGCACGCACGCACGCACGCACGCACGCACGCACGCACGCACGCACGCACGCACGCACGCACGCACGCACGCACGCACGCACGCACGCACGCACACACACACACACACACACACACACACACACACACACACACACACACACACACACACACACACACACACACACACACACACACACACACACACACACACACACACACACACACACACACACACACACACACACACACACACACACACACACACACACACACACACACACACACACACACACACACACACACACACACACACACACACACACACACACACACACACACACACACACACACACACACACACACACACACACACACACACACCTGTCCCTTCCTATTCACACCGATGATGCCACTGGAAGCCTCATGGACAGCCGTGACGAAGATGGTCTCTCCACTGATCCTGTTCATGTAGATGCAGGTGCCTGTCTCCAGGTCGTACAGGTGGATGTAGCCGAACTTGGTGATGAGGTAGATCACATCGTACTTGCTGCTCACCTGAGCAAGGGAGGGAGAGAGGGAGAGAAACCGGGAAGGGGGGAAAGAGGGAAGGTGGAAGGAAGGGAGGGAGGGAGGAAGGAGGGAGGGAGAGAGGAAGGAAGGGAGGGAAGAACTTGAGTAATGTCAACAAACGTATATGAACATGTCATAGAATTGTACACAAATCGTGTGCATGCACAGCATGTGTCCACGGGTGTGGCCATGACAGTCTCCTCCCTCCCTGCCGAGCCAACCTGCATGGCCACAGGGAAGTCGGTCTGGGCCTCGGGGGGGAAGAACACATCCACTGCCTTCTTCTGGAAGGGCTGGTTCCCAGAGGCCGGGCTGCCCACCTCGATGATGTGGAGCTGGAGGGGAGAGGGCAGGAGCACCATATTCATAACAGGTGGGAGTGAGTCACTCCACAGGCTAAGTGGCTAATGACATTCCTCACTCTCACTATTCCATGAACACCATCCTCTCCCTCCCTCCCTGCCTCCCTCCTGGCCTTGGTACAACTCCACCTACCCTCTCCCTCCCTCCCTCCCACCCAGTCTGGTACAGCTCCTCCTCTCTCTCTCTCTCTCTCTCTCCCTCCCTCCCTCCCTCCCTCCCTCCCTCCCTCCCTTGTCATGACCTCTCCCCCCCTCTCCCTCCTCCTCTTGCTGCCTGCCTACCTTGCCTCCAGACGGTCCCCGCACAGCGAAGGTGAAGAGAGTGGAAGCCTCAGAGTTGCCAGGCATTTTGAACTCAGCGAAGGCAGCAGCGTGGCCCTCGATGGGCTGGCTCACCTTCCGCTCCACAGAGTACAGCTGCATGTGCCCGGCAACACGGTGTTGCTAAGGGAGAGGAGAGAGGGAGTTAGACACACACACACACACTCCACATGACCAGACACACACAACATACACTTGTACCCCCCACCCCCCCCCCCCCCCCCCCCCCTGCCCCTGCCCCCCTCACTCAGTACCTGGGCCGAGATTCCAACAAGGAGGAGCCACTTGAGGGCGCTGTCCGCCCGGTAGTTGATGATCTGGCAGCCAGCTAGGGTGGAGTGTCGGTCAAACACCTTCTGAGGCTGAGAGTCACCTGTGGAGGGGGAGGGGGGAGAGGAGGAGGAGGAGGAGGAGGAGGATGGAGGGGAAAAGGAAGGGAACAGGGTGATAAAAGTACGAGAAAATCACAGACTGAATCATCTCTGTGGTACACAGGAGATGAATACCCCTACCACTGCCTCCCACACTCTAGTGTATTCATTATGTGCGCATAGCACCACTGCCCCCCACCCACCAGCATAGTGCAGTAACTAGCACCAGCCAGCTGGATCTCACTCACCTGCATGCGCATGCGCACACACACACACACACACACACACACACACACACACACACACATATGCACACACGCATGCACGCACACACACACACAATTACAGGTGTACATGTACATGGACCACATGTGCATGTATGTACTAACACTCTGCACTTTCAAACACTAATTGAACTTGCACAGACATGACCAGACACGTGAGCTGGAAGGGAGAGGGAAAAATGTCTGAAATATTTCCCCAATAGATGCTCACCCTCCATGGACCAGTGGTAGACGGAGGTCTCGGTGACGAGGGCGATGGTGTTGAGGTTGACCCACTTCCAGAAGGTCACGTCCTCCACCATCTGGTGTGCCTTCATCTTGCTCTTCATCTCAATGTTGAAGATCTGCAGGCTCTTCCCAGCTGGAAGGAGAGAGAAGGGAGAGGAGGAAGGAGAGAGAAGGGAGGGGGGGAGGGAGGGAAGAGATAGGGAGGAAGATGTACACATGTACATGTAGTTCACCCTTGGGCCGCACAGGAATGTGCAAATGGCAGGAACAAGAGGTGAGTGTCCTCCACTATTCAGCAAGATGCCCCGCACACAGAGGCCCACAACATGGCAACATGAGAGAGTTGTACCACACCACACAACACACACCCACAGGGGAAGCACCAAGACACCTCGTGCACGCACGTGTGCACACACGTGCACACACACACACACACACACACACTGCGGGCAGGTCACGGGCTCTGCCTTCCTCCACAATGTTCCCAACACACAAAGCACTACCATCTGCCAAGTGCCACAACAGAAGACGCTGGAGGGCAAGGTTGGATGATGGGAGCATGCCTCGAAGCAGAGAGAGAGGGATATCCCCCATGTTAACCTTTCCCTCACATTCCATCCATCCTCCCACCTCTTAGTCCAGTATCCATCATCTCAAGTTTCCTCCCATCCCTCAATCTAGCCTCCCTCTTGACTGTGCCTCACCTTTCAGCGCTATGACCTTGGACGCAGGGTTCATGATGGCGGAGTCGGCGGTGATTGGTCGGCGGATTGGATTGGCCGAGTCAGCTAGGTCGATGATAATCACCTGGGCAGTGTCGCCGACTTTCTCCCGCACACAAATGAACTTGTCCGATTCCATAGTCAGAGTGGCAAAACCTATCTGCTGGACATTGATACCTACATTTTGGAGCTGGAGGGAGGGAGAGAGGTAGGGAGGAAGGGAGGGAGGAAGGAAGGGAGGGAGGGAGGGAGGGAGGGGGAGGGAGACAATGAATGTGTACACCTACAATATAGATGCAGTACATTCATGCAATGGGTGCTGAACAGGCAATAGCAGGCAGTGGGCCATGTGCTGCCCAGCACACCATTCTTGCCAGCACCCATAAAGAGAGCAGACCGGAAGGGACGCGCGTCATCAGAGCCAGACATGCCCGCACTGCGCCACGCTCCTCCTACGTGCATGCGTGCGGCCTCTCCCCTCTCCCCCTCCCTCCTGCACAGAGGCGCTCCCCCTCACTCAGCCAAAACTGGCCGCTCTTCGACCGCCACAGCTTCCGCCAGCCGCCCCCCACCTGCAAGTGCTCCTGGAAACGTATCGGCAGGTTTTGCGCCATTTTGGAGTCCAGTCTATTCCGTGACAATCGTTTCTCCCTCGATCGCCACCCGCTCCAACCTCCGGACGGCTAGCTAGTTGTACAAGCTGAGGTCAGCCTCTGTAGGGGGAGTGTAGCAGCTGAGCAGCGTCTTCTGTCCTCGACAACCCAAGCAGCGACTCTGCACACCGCTTCCGCTCGGGATAGGGTCGGTCACAAGGGAACAATCTGCGCATGCGCGACGGCTACTACGAGATGAGCTTTAATTAGAGTGGGGTCTGATGGAGTTCGTTCGCGCTGTGCAACGCCTGTGCAAGGGCGTGCACAGTGATCGCAGCAAGTTGCAGCAGTGTGATGTGGAGCGGTGGGGCCTGCGAGGTGTGAGGCTTCGACCCTACCAGCTGGAGGGGGTTTCGTGGCTAGCGGAGTGCCACGATCAGCGGCACGGCTGCATCTTGGGAGACGAGATGGGCCTCGGGAAGACGCTCCAGGTCAGCCGATCACCACAGCAGTCGACTCAGTGATGTCACCACCTGATTTGCTAGCTACAAATTGCTACCGGCTAGCTCTAATTTGCACTGCTTTACAAGCCCCGCCCCCGCGATGCTAGCTAGCTATTGATGTATTGACCGCAAGTTCCGTCCTCCCCCGCCAGTCCATCTCCCTGCTGCTGTACCTGCATGGCTGCAAGGCCCAGCCAGGTCCGTTCCTTGTGCTCTGCCCCCTCTCAGTCATCAGAAACTGGCAGTCAGAGCTCTCCAGGTCAGCCGGCCAGCCAGCCAGCCAGCCAGCCAGCCAGCCAGCCTCTCATTCTGTACTGCTCCTCCAGTCAACCTCTCTCTACACAATTCTCTATCATACTCTGCACCATTTGCATACCATTCTTTGCCCACTTATTATTGTTATTATTGACAAACTAGTTAGTAGAGTTTATTAGCCAGCTGGCTCGTCTTTGATTGTGGGAAGGAGGTTCCCATGGTATAAACTATGTGGATCTCTCTACAGGTTTGCTCCTCAGCTGAAGGTGTTGAGCTACTGCGGAGGGAAGGAGGAGAGGGAGAGACTGAGGGGAGAGGTTGCTGACCATGTCAGCCGTCAGGTGAGGAGAGGAGGAAGTGTGTCTTGCAGTACGAGTGCTGCTCTCCAACGTACAGGGTGGAAACTGGTCTGTGGCCAAGCTCCCATTCCATGTCATGTTGGCTCACTATGAGGTATTGGTCATACACTCATACTCTCATGCATTCATTCCAGAGGCTCTCCTTTGGAACCTACTTGTGTTCCCATATACCCATACTCCATACCTCCATACCATGTACACATGTATATAGGTTGTCATCAGGGACACAGCATTCCTGCAAAAGTAATTGTTGCAAGTATCCCTTAATTACACGTAATTATATACTAATGAGAGGATTCTCCCCATGCACTGCAGGATACCATGGCAATGCCTGATAGTGGATGAGGGTCACCGACTGAAGAACTCCTCTACTGTCCTCCACAAACTCCTGAAAGAGGTAAGTGGGAAGCATGTGCGTCTTCCCTGCCACTTCCTCCCCCTCCCTCCCTCCTCCCTCCCTCCTCCCTCCTTCCCTCCTCCCTCTCCCTCCCTCCTCCCTCCTTCCCTCAGATGGAAGTGCCCTTCTCCCTACTGCTGACAGGGACCCCAGTTCAGAACAACCTCACTGAGCTCTACTCTCTCCTCTCCTTTGTTGCCAGAAGTGTCTTCCCTGCCTCGAAACAAGAGACGTTTGTTCAACACTTTTCCAATATCAGTGGTAGGTGGAAACACTTTGATCTCTGAAGAGCTGCAGTATCCCCTCTCTATCTCCCTCTGCCCCTCCTCTTCTCTCCCTCCCTCCTTCCGTTCCTTCCTCTTTCCCTACTTCCCTCCCTCCATCCCTCCCTTCTCCTTTCTCCTCTTATTCCATCCCTCCCTCCCTCCCTCCTTTTCTCCGGTGCTACAGACCTGGCTGTCGCCTCCTCCCTCCACTCAGTCATAGAGCCATTTCTCCTCCGTAGGGTGAAGTCGGAGGTCCTCCTCGACCTGCCAGCCAAGAGTGAGCTCATCCTCTACACAGGGTTCTCTTCTCTGCAGAAGAAGTGCTACAGAGCCATCCTCACCAAAGACCTCAGTACGTGGACACCTGCTTTCTTCAACTTACATGATATGTTTCCCTTCCCTCCCTCCCTCCCTCCCTCTCTCCCTTCCTCCCTCCCTCTCTCCCTTCCTTGGAATGGAGCACCTGACCACCTGGTTCTTCCCTCCCTCCCTCCCTCCCTCCCTCCCTTCCACCTGGTTCTTCCCTTCCTCCCTTCCCCCCTCCCTCCCTCCCTCCCTCTCTCCCTTCCACCTGGTTCTTCCCTTCCTCCCTTCCCCCCTCCCTCCCTCCCTCCCTCCCTCCTTCCTCCTCTCTCTCAGGTGCATTTGGTGAGACGGGCAGCAAGACTCGGCTCATGAACATCCTGGCCCAGCTGCGCAAGTGTGTCAACCACCCCTACCTCTTCGATGGAGTAGAGCCAGAGCCCTTTGAACTGGGGGAACATCTGGTGGAGGCCAGTGGTAAGAGACCACACCCACTTAACAGAAGACAGACATGACTATGTAGAGTGTTAAAGACAGTGTATGCAGTGTGGTGGTGGGTGTGGTGGTGGGCGTGGCAGTGGGTGTGGCAGTGGGTGTGTCTTTGTACATAGGAAAGCTCTTCCTGATAGACAAGCTACTGGCCTACCTCCAGCCAAGGTAAGTCCCCACAGTGGAAACTGTTCTGTACTCTCCGTCTTCTCTCTATCTCTTCCCTCCTCTCCTATTCCCTCCTCCCTCTCTCCTCCCCCAGGGGTCATCGGGTGCTCATTTTCTCTCAAATGACGCGTATGTTGGATGTCATTCAGGACTATCTTGGATACAGAGGTAGGGGAATGGCTCACTCCTCACCAACCCCTCCATTCCTCACTCTTTCTCTTCTCTTCCCTCCTTCCCTCTCTCCTTCCTCCACTTCCTCCCTCCTTCCCTCTCACCCTCCCTCTCCCTCTCAGGGTACTCCTATGAGAGGCTGGACGGCTCAGTTCGGGGGGAGGAGAGGTTTCTGGCTGTGAAGAACTTCTCCGAAGACGACCAGACATTCGTCTTCCTCCTGAGCACCCGGGCAGGGGGGCAGGGACTCAACCTCGCAGGAGCCGACACTGTCCTCTTTGTGGACTCTGACTTCAACCCTCAGAATGACCTCCAGGCAGCTGCCAGGGCTCACCGTATCGGGCAGACAAGGCTAGCTGAGGCTGCCTGTGTCTCTGTCTCTGTCTGCCTGTCTGTCTGTCTGCCTGTCTACCTGCTTGACTCTTGGTCTTGCACTCTCTCTCTCAGGCCAGTGAAAGTGATTCGGCTTATCACCCGACACTCTGTGGAGGAAATCATTCTAAAAAGAGCCTCCCTAAAGCTGAAGTTAACATCCACTATTATCGAGGGAGGACAGGTAGCCACACCCACCTCCAACACGCTGTGCTGTACACTTTATTCTCCGACTTCCCCCCTCTCTCTCATCAGTTTACTCATGGGACAGTTGCCATGGTAGCAGACACATCCACTCAGTTAGCAGACATACTGAAGTTTGGACTGGAGCACCTCCTGTTATCAGATGAGAGGTGGGAGGGGCTTGCATGAGTGGGCGTGGCCTTATACATCTGCATCCCTTGCTCAGTACTATTGTGGATGAAGACCTGGAGAAGTGAGACCTGCAACTCCAGACATAGCAAGGGGCACGTGGAATGAGTGCACACACACACACACACACACACACACACACACACACACACACACAGTATCCTGGGTTGCAGTGATAGTGGTAAGTGGGTGGTGGATGACACTGCCCAACAAGACAAGGAGGAGGAGGAGAAGGAGGAGGAGGAGGCTGAAGGAGATGAGGAAGGTGAATAGCTCTACTAACTAGTAGGCATGGCCTATTAACTGGTGGGTGTGGTCTCCACAGTTCCTGAGACCATGTACATTTATGAAGGGAAGGACTACTCCAAAGCCAGCGAGTCAGATAAGAGATTGTTTGATGAGCTTCTGGCAGGTATCCCATCTCTCTCTGTCTCTGTCTCTCTCTGTCTCTGTCTCTCTCTCTCTCTCCACTCACCCACATACTCTTCTCTTCGTTCCCTCCAGAACAGCTGAAATTCTCCGAGGTCAGCCTGGGTGAGCGTACCCTACGCAGCGAGCACAGAGCTCCCCTGGCCGCCTCCTTACCCCTTCCAGAGCAGAGGAAGAGGAAGCAGCTCACTCCCGAGCAGCTCGAGGAGAGGAGGAGGAAGGTGAGGAGGAGGGCAAGGAGGAGGAGTCCTGGCTAGGCCACCCTGCCCTCTGCAGAGAGCTGAGGCGAAGGCCAAGCGGGCGAGAGTTCTGGAGGAGCAAGAGAGGAGACGTCAGGAGGAGAAGAGAAGGAAGAGGTGTGGCTGAAGCACAAGACCACACCCACTCAGTGGTGGTGGATGGTGGAGTGATATATGATACTGTTTCTCTTGCAGGGAGGAGTTCTGGCACCGCCACAGCTACACATCTGTGAATGCTGCCTTGGAGAGCAGCGGTGGGGAAGAGGAAGAGGAGGAGGAAGAGGAGGAGGAGGAGGAGGAGTCATCAGAACACCACACGCACTATGCCGTGGGGGATGTGGTGTACCCGCAGGATGCTGGGGACAGAGATGCTATAGTAGTGCACTGCTGTGGTGGGTGTGGCTTCAGTGGGCTGGCAGGAGGACCCATTTCTCATATGATCCTTCCCTCTCTCTCTCTCTCTCTCTCTCTCTCTCTCTCTCTCTCTCTCTCTCTCTCTCTCTCTCTCTCTCTCTCTCTCTCTCTTTCTTTTCCTTCCCCCACCCCTCCTCAGATGACTCAGGCAGGTGGGGCAAAGGAGGGATCTTCTCAGCCATCTCCGCTCGCTCTCCCCAGCCTCAGACCCAGTATGAGCTGGCAGGAAGGATGAAAGGTGGGCACACTATGCTAGCCAGCCCACAAACTTCCTCACCTCCCTTGCTGGCCACATGGAGGCACTAGGTATGTGTCGCTGTTCCTCCCGCAGACCTGCACTTAGGAGATGCCCACATCGTGCCCATCGATGACCTCGTGAGCAGAGACGAGGGCAAGGACTTGGTGAACCCCTGGGAAGGCTGCCACACCCCCTCCTCCTGACCGCCTCCTCCCCTCCTCCTCTGCACAGCTAGCTCTGATTGTTGCCCAGTCACGAGAGGCCAGTGGCCGCCTGTCAGGAATCAAACTGTCAGCTCTCAGCACCGGACTACAGCGGGTGGCCAGGCTGGCTCGGAGAAGGAAAGGTGTGTGTCGGTCAGGGAGAGTCCTTACCCTATGGCTGTCTCTTCGTCTGTCTGCCTCCCTCTCTCCCTCTCCCTCTCCCTCCAGCCAGTGTCCACCTGCCCCGTATCGGACACTCCACCCCCAACTTCAACTGGTATGGCACGGAGCGGCTGATCAGGAAGTACCTCACCTCCACTGGCATCCCTACATACATGTATCCTAGCAACCGAGCTGCTGCTCCCCTCTCCTCTGCATGCCCTCCATTCCTCCTCTCTCCTCTCTCTCTCTACATTGCAGTACAGTTTTTTCTCCATAATCCAACTGCACTCCATCTTCATTATGTGGACCCTATCACCATAGCAACCCTAATTATTCCTTCACCATGCCAGTTACTACTTCCCTCGTGTGAAGCAGAAGCCTTCCCCTGCCCCGCCCTCTTCCTCTCCCCCTACCCCACCCTCCTCCTCTCCCCCTACCCCACCCTCCTCCTCTCCCCCTGCCCCGCCCCCCTCCTCTCTCTTGCCAGCTGGCTGTGAGCCACTGCCGGACATCTTCTCAGGTGTGGTGGCCTGCCTCCATGGCTTTGGGGGAGAAGAGGAGAGGAGGAGGAGGTGTGAGAGATACCTTGTGGCTTACAATGGAGACGTGTCTCCACATATTGATGGCTCTACAACCCACGTCATCTGTAGAGCAGGTTCTGAGGTGAGTGACTATTAGCTGTGCCCAGGGCTTGAGCTGTGTATCCACACACACACACATGCACACACACACACACACACACATGCACACACACACACACACACACACACACACACACACACACACACACACACACACACACACACACACACACACACACACACACACAGAGGCCCAGCTGCCCACCTGACACCGCAGCTGTGGTGATCACCGACCAGTGGCTAGAAGACAGCCTCCAACATGGCACAATGCTACCCACCCACAAATACATCCTATAGTGTGCCCAGTATAGCCACTGATATTTGCTTGTACATGTTACGGTGTATATACTATGACATTGTCATAACTCTCTCAGTTGCACATGTCATGTCAGACCGAGTGAAGAGCGCAGAGCTCTCTCCAGTAACTCATAACACACTGAACTGACTCTAAAATGACAGAACACTGCTACTTGTCTGACAGGACACATGGTGATCAGATGCATTCCAACTGTGTATATAGCCATTGTCTGGAGTCACATATGCTTGATGTTATGCCTTTGAGTGATGGGGAGTCTCCCACACGTGCATGGGCTTATGAATACAAAGCTCTGTAGGCAAGATAGGTAGGACAGGGAAGCAACTTTGAATAGAGTATATAATGGATGATTTGTTTCTTTCCTTAGCTCTAGAGAAAGGTGCGTAGGAGGGGGGAGGGGATAGACCTGCTCTCTCCCATGCACATTCTGCATGTTATGGGGGGCTAGAGTTAGGGATGGCTGCAGGGTGCTGAGGGTGGTTTCTTGCCACCTGTTTGGCTACTGAGACACAGCCACACTGACGCAATGCTTGATACAACTCCCTCCAAGTGGTTGCTCTGGTGTTGTCTTGCCAACAAAGCCAGGCCAGCAATGCCTCTCGCAGACAGTTGTCAACATCTCCCCTTTCCTTAGCAGCAATCTTGTTCACTGTTGAGGGCAGGAGACCGAGGGCCAGGCTGAAGTTCTTCCATTGTACGACCTCAACTAGTTCAGAGAGGACTTCAAATAGATTGTCTTCTTCTGCATGAAACAAAGGCGATCCAATGACACACAGCAGGATATGGGCACTACCATGCATCTGCTCTATGTATATATAATATATTGGCCTATAAGACATACGTCAGCTTGTGCTTTAGCTTGTGTGGAGTATGGCCTAATATTTACCTAAGTGGGTGTCATCGATCTGTTCATTGTTGAGAGGAATTTCTGGCTCCTGGCACCTCAGGCAAACTGAACTAGCACCAGGGAACCGGGAGAGGTGATGCTCCGTCTCATCCTAGCAGGTAATAGAGTAAAACATGGCACATACAAGATGGCTATCATGCAACCACGGCACTACTACATGTACTTGGCTGATGATGTGTAGTGATTTTAGTAACTGATATGGCACTGGGTGGGTTGCACTTGCTGATAGGGATCACATTACTGGCCTATGGTGTGGTGGTAAGGGTATTATGGGGATACAAACTTTCAATATGACTTCCCATGCAGAGCCTTATTCTGACAGCACAGGTGAATGCACAAGAAAAATTAGGATCTTTTGGCACACTATAGCTATGGATTAGCTCCTAGTAGCAAACTCTTTCCATATTTACCAGCAGAAGCTGTCGCCCAGCTCTTCCTCGGAACACAGTGTATTGGTCAATGCTAGCCTTGAGGCTCTCAAATGTGCAGCTACCTCTGTTCTTCCAGTGTCTAAAGACTGTGGCTATCTCATCCTTGGTGGCAGAGTGATAGCCCAGAATATCTGCAAAGAGTTCTCCTCTCTCTGATGCTGAGCAGTGAGCTGCTATGCCTTCCAGAATGTGGTGTGGAATCTCCACGTCTGAAGCTGCATCATTTAGTAGTTGGCAAAGGATCATGCGGCACAGTTCAGCATAAGGCTCGAAGTACAGCAGTTCGTTTAGCTGGATTTCACAGCTCCCCATGTTGTCCAGAACATATTTTGCTTTGTTGTGAGGATGAACAATTGCCTGAGCTACATCGTGGATATTGAACTTTCGGACATTCTGTTGGAGTGGGTACTGCTTTATGTCCTGTGGATGAAGAAATGACTGTGAGATGCAAGTGTGGCAACAGAACTCATTCTTGGCCTCCAGTACCTCCCTGATGATGCTAGAGCGTAGTGTGATGTTCTTTGACTTTGAATCCTGATACGATCTCAAGAGTACGACGACTTTCGTGTTCTGTTCAGTTACTTCCACTAGCACTTGTGTCCCGTGTTCTTTCCACTGAATGCCATTCTTCCACACCACACACTTCCTCCTGAGGGCTGGGTCTGGGAGAGGAGACACAGCTGTAGTGGATGGGAAAGCAAACCCAAACATGAGGCGAAGCTGTAGTACTTGCAGAAATCTTGATGTTAAAAACTGCATATACTCTAGTTCAATGCACTCCAGCATCCAACCACTGTAGAATGTATATTGTTCATCCTCCTCCCATAGAGTGTCTGGCGTAACTGTGTTGATGAGACCAGGGAAAAAGAAATACCTTTCACCTGGGATTGTTGAAATAGCCTCGTGCCTGCTTTCCAATACCAAGAGGTCTAACACTTGACAGTCAGATAGCTCACGACAGAATTGAAAGTGGCAGAGAAATTTCACTATCACTTCCGTGTCCACAATTGCAATATGCGCCTTGATGGCTGAGAATGTCACAACTCCAGTGCAGGAAGGAGAAGACTGGGGGTCTGTGGGAACAAATATTGACCCCATGATATCAGACAACAGCTTCTGGGTATGAAAAACTACCCAACTACAAGATTTCTCCTCCTGTTCCAGCAGAAGAATATGTCCATGTTCATTCAAATGACGGCACACCTCGAGAGTGTCATGGTGCGGCTCAAACGGTGTTATACTTGGGTCATTCTCAAATTTCTCTGGCACCTTGAACCAGCTGCTTTCTTTGACTCTTGTTTCAAGCTCTGTTACAGTCAGTGCCACCTCAGAATGCTGCAGATTGCTCTCCAGGAATGAGAGGAAATATTGTGCCATGGGATCAATTCTCCCGATTCTATCCCTGTCTATGACACTGAGTTTGCTTCGGAGGCAGTCCATTTTGTCTGGCCTGCGACAATCCAGCAGAACACATCCCTGATACTGGAACTGTTTACCATGATGCTGTATTATGTAGTGTATACACTCTTTTTTGCTTGTTGCATCTTGTGCAGATATCTTATCGGAATGGCTCCCAATGATGACGACATGTGACTGGGCTTCCTGCATGTGATACTGGCTAGTGAGGAAGTACAGCCAGTACCCTAGCCTCTTTCTGATGTCATCACTGCTTTCCTCCAGGTTCACCACTACCAGGAAAAGTGGGGGGATCTTAGAAGTTGCACAATTTTGCAAAATGGCAGAGTGTCCAGCATAATATTCGTAGTGGCCAGCAAAGTCATAAAACATCACCGAACCATATGCTTTACTGAAAAATTTGCTTGGGACTATTCCTGCTGTGCATGGTGACACAACTGTGACTTTTTGAGAAAGAGAGAGCTTCTTCTCTTTCTGAAGAGATGCAATCAGAGAGCTCTTGCCCACACCTCTGTTTCCTAACACAAACACAACCAGAGATGATGCTGGGAGAGACTGTGGTTGAAGTTGGCCACAATACTTTACATACATCTCGGCAGAGTTTTTCATATTGTGAAGCAAGATTTTTTCTAACTTTGTGCTGTTACACATGGCAAAGGGAGTCTGTCCATTGTGGTCCAATAGAGACAGATTCAGGCTCTTTTTGGTCAATAGCTGTTCTAATGTCTCTTGGGCAGCTGCATGTGAGCAATATTCCAGCTCTAGCCCTTGGAAAATACAGTGGAGAGGAGTTCTACCAGCACAGTCAGGTTTGTTTGGATCCCATATGGAGCACTGTAGGAGATACTTCACGATGATATCTTGTCCAAAGCTGCATGCAGTGTGCAGAGGATTGAAACCTTGATTGTTGTGGAGCTTTTTAAGTTTGGCTTCAGCCAAGTGACTAATCAAAAACTTCACAATTTCATACTGCCCAAATGCACAGGCGTTGTGCAGTGGTGAATCTCCCACTTTGTTTTTTACTAGTGGGTTTCCCATCTTTGTCACAAGATACTTAACTACTTGCACATTGCCAGATTTGCAGCAAGCACTGTGAAGAGGAGTCTCACCTGATTTATTTCGGACTCTGACTTTGTACTTCATCTCTTCTACAAGATAGCGAACAAAGTCAACTGAACCAGATCGGCAGGCTTCATGCAGTGGTGTGTCCCACACACAATTTTGAGGTATTGGTCTGTACCAAACATTCTTTTGAAAGAGTCTCAGTGATGAAGTTGCCAGTTCCATGTTTCCAGTAGATGCAGCAAAGTGCAGAGGTGTGTCAAGGTAGCTGTTCTTACACCTTGGGTTACATAATTTACTGCTGTAACTAGAGAGAGTGGATATTGTTTCAGCATTACCCGATAAGCAAGCCAGATGCATAGCAGTGTTACACTCCTTGTCTCTTATGAATGGATTGCAACCCATGGAAAGCAGCTGTCTCAAATTGTCCTTTAAACCATGACGGCATGCATAATGCAATGCAGTCTTCCCCTCATCATTCTTGGAATCCAAGTCCAATGTTTGAAAGTATTTCAAGTGCTGAATGTTTTCTCTTCTCTTCTCGTGAATGTCAGGTTCATCATCAGTCCCGGTGTGATATGTTCCTGTGTTGCCATGGTGCTCTTTGAAGTATTTCTCAAAGAGCACTCCAATATCAAGAGGGTTATGTGCAGCATTTGGTGCTGGATTATTAGCACAGTGGAATGCTGTGGACCCATTCTTGGTTTTTGACGTAGGGTCACACCCATGTGTGTCAATCAGGTACCTAGCAATGTCACTTTGGCCATATTCGCAAGCCACATGAAGTGCAGAATGGCCTTCTTCAGTAATTGGCAGGAGTGGGTCAATGTTTGACTCACTCAGTAGTTTCACCACATCCAGAACACCTCTCTGGCATGCCATGTGAAGTTGCTGTTGGTAACTTAGTGGGACACTAGTGCGCTCAACAGCCTGCAACGTAAGTAACACAATGTCATCCTCTGATCTATATGGCTCAGATACAGAGGGCAACTCGTCCACCTTAGGCCATGAAGCTGCTGCTATGTCTTCTGGTACGTCACCTTGGGAAGCCAACCAATGCTGAATATACCTTGCAATACTATAGTGATGACTAATGCAGGCCAATGAGAAAGGGGTTTCCCCTTTGGAGTTTTCCTCCAGGGGATTGCAAGAATGTCTACATATTAGTCTCTGTACCACATTCAAATGTCCATGCCAACATGCAACATGGAGAGGAGTAGAACCCTCGTAATCTGTAAGTGTGCTGGGCTGACATCCATACTGAACCAATACTGCTAGCACCTCCATTTGTCCATACGTGCTAGCAACATGCACTGCAGAACGTTTGTACATCTCCATTACCTGATGCAACCTGAAGCCATTTTTCAGGAGAAAGTCCACAGCTTCTACTCTGCCATACTCGCAAGCTTTATGAAAGAGTACTGTGCCTTCCTCCCTGGTGATGTGCTGTTTTATCTTCGCGCTGGGTATAATTCTGGCAAATAGCATGACGATGCCTACCTCTCCTTGTTGGAAGGCGATACCAAGCGGCGTGTCGCCGTCGCGATTTTTTTGCATTACGACCGCTTCGTTGACATACCTTAATAGCGTCTTCATCGTGTCCAGCTGGCCGTACTGACAGGCGCTGTGGACGGGCGTATTCATGTCTGAATCCACACACTCAGTCTCTATGTTGTAATCCAACGCAGTCAGATTGTTAATCAGAAGTTGAACCATCTCCAGTGGGCCATACTGACAGGCCAGGTGCAGGGGCGTGACTCCCGTGGAGTCCTTCTGCCGCGGATCGTAGCCGAGGCTATTCAAAGTACTTGCATACTTCACACGGCAAAAACTGCACGCATAGTGCAGTGGAGTCCATCCACGCTTGCTAACAACTGCCGAGAATTCGTCGCTCCTAAGATTCTTACTGAGCTCAACTGCGTACCTAAAATTTCCCTTGGCGCACGCTCGGATGATCTTGTCTTGGTTTTCCTCACACAGGGACATATCCCGGCCACTTCAGTGCAGGCGAGCTCTGAGCTTATGTAGGAAGCCCTTCAAGCGGGTGCTTATACGTGTAGGCCGCATCCAAAGCGGGACAGCGCAATAACAAATTTTCGCTTGTGACTATTTTTTGCGGGTACTATTATACTGTTTGAAATTTTTGCGGATTGGCGCAAAAACGCAAAATTTTGTACACGCAAACAAAAGCTTTACTAGCTTACAGTGTTCTCAACACTACAATTGAATGATTGGTCATCTCACTCACAAGTGAAAATAGCAAAATTTAATACCTGCAAAATGATAATCCCAAAATCGCGTTCCGCTCAGCGCGTTCCTTTCACGGGCTGTCCGATCAAGTCACTGTAGGCTAGCCTCTACCTCACCACGCACTTTAACCATATTATAGGCCTAGAATTTATGAGAACTCCATGCAACCGCAATTGATTGACAAAACTTATCCCATGAATCACATGACAGAACTGAAACACATGCAATCATGCAAAACAAATAGTGGCTGGGCTAGGAATCCAAAACAGCTTTGACCTCATCCAGAAACTCCTGAGGAGTGAGAGCAGAACTGATAAGGATCATCATATATAGTCATTCCCCTATACACACAAGATCAGTGTACTCACCTTGACCTTGTTATCCATCACTAGGCCCTTGCTACTGGGAGCCATCCTAGCTCTCTTGGGAGCAGGTGGGTCTTCCCCATCCCCTGGGGCATCGCTGTGGTAGTACACTCCCTCTGCACTGTAGGAGTACTGTTCTGCTTCTATGGCATAGGGTTGGTCGAGGTCATCTTGCTGGTAGTCTGCAGAGGGCCCATCTTCTACCCGCTTTTCTCCCTCCTCCTTCTCCTCAGCCTTCTCTTCCTCCTCCTCCTCATCCTTGGTGCTCAGGTCCACTGGAGTCTCCAAAACCTTAACAACCTTTGGCTCCAAACGAAAACTGACAGTCCCACTCTGACTCAACTTCTGCACCTTCTTCCCACGGAGCTTCTCCTGAGGCTCCTCGGTGCCCTGCCCCCTCCCTTCCTCCTGCCCTCCAGCTGTCCTCTGCCCCTCCTCCAGCACTGCCCTCTCCTTGAACTGCTGCAGCCGCAGCTTGTAGTAGGCATAGTACTTGTTCCAGGGGTTCAGGAACCCGAACTTGGGGTCCCCACAGTGCCTCTCGAGAACCGTTCGCTCAAATTGTTCACTGTTCCGAGCAACGTACTCGGCCGTTTTGTCTATGATAGGCTGCAGGTCGGGGGGAGGAGGAGCAGGGCTGGGGGCCGTGCTGTGGCCCTCCATTCTGCTGATGTGCTGTGCACTGAGTCTGTGGTAGTATGCCTCCAGACTGTACTGACTGCTGTAGTCCGACTGGGTAGGGTGGTAGTCATATCCTGTGTGTGTGTGTGTGTGTGTGTGTGTGCATGCATGCATAAAAAATATTCCACCCTGCAACACACCACACAGCTAGTGTCCACTCTGCAACACACTGCAGCCAAGTCTTACCATCACAGTACAGGTAGTGGGGAGGATGGTGGTAGTGGTAGGCCTGTTCCTCGGGGCCCCCCATGTGGTGGCTGTGATCAAACAGATAAAAAGTTTATGTAAATATTCATTCCTATAACAAACTCTTCAGTTTCATAACCCCCTGCAAAACAACACTCCATCTTACCGTCCTTTCACCTCTGCCAGCTGATCTTGAGCACGAATCACTGCAATTTTCCCCCCGCCCACACAACCACACTGCATACCACACTGCATACCACACAAGTACCAAATCCTACTTGGTATACACATGCACCATAACCACAATGCAGAGAACCATGTTCATGTACAGTATTTTAGCATTCCCCACTGGGTCGTGTGTTCAGTAGCTTCTCCTCTGCCTGTTGAACAAAATAGTGCGTGGCCAGCTCAGAAAATAGTGTGGCCGTTCTCTTCCTGTCAGTCTGCAACACGTTCCACACAGCCTAGCCCTACAGCATACAGCCACAACCAGTGAGCGTGACACTCTCTCTCCCGCTGAAAGATCCAAGGAGGATGCATAGCTAACACAAGGGAGGGAGGCAGGGCTATGGTAGGTCTCTAACACACTGGGTCTAGGTGGCCTGCAATACACACAGTGCTAAGTGCACCACAACATGTGCTACAGTAGCAGTCCTGTGGAGAGAACTCAAGAGATGAGCAGAGAGGGTGGGCTGAGGTCAGCGTGGGGTGAGTGAGTGTGTGTGTATGTGTGCCATTCCCACCTGGTGTATGGGGAATGAGAGTAGTGATAGGCAGACTGGGAGGAGGAGTAGTCCCTCCCAGCCACTCCATCTTCCCTCTCTCGCTCCAGGGAGGGGGCAGCGTTGACACTGAGGGACTTGGCATAGAACGACGTGTTGTGTCTCTGATCGAGTGAGAGGGTAGTGGTGGCAGCTGTCGAAGGAGTGGCTGTGGTCCTGGGAGGCTGTTGGTGAGAAGGAAGCCTTGGAGAGGAGTTGGTAGAGACTCGTAACAGCGGGTGGAGCTCAAACTCCTCCCCATCGGAGTCATCAGAACCAGGTTCCCCATCATTGTCACTGGGCATAGCCTCCTCTTCCCCTCTCCTGGCTGTATCAGTCTCTGTACTGCTTCCAGCAATGTCCTCACCCCCACCCCCCACCTCTCCACTGCCTTCCTCCTCTTCTGTCTTGGCAGCCTCTGGATTGGGGGTGTACTTGCCGGAGGTGATGAGCTGGAGGAGGTGTCGGTAGTATGGGTGGAGGGGGTCATAGAGAGAGAGGAAGGAGAAGAAAGGGTTGAACTTCTGCTTTGCTTTGATCATTATCTCCATCTGTGTGCCCTGCTTGGCAACGAACAGGGCTGTACGCTCGACAATGGAGTGAAGCTTATTTGTGGCAGGCTGAGGCAGAGACAAAACAAGGGAAAGGAGGGAGGGAGGGAGGGAGAGGGGGATGATGACACAGCGTTGTAACAATGCTCTACTTCACCCGGTACTGGGCTTCAGGGGAGGGTGATGAAGAACATACCAGTTTAACATGGCCAGGGACATCCAGGTTGTCAGGCATAATGAAAGGGGCCTCCCTTCCTACCACATCCACAGCTGAGGTGGGAGGATGCTCAGGGAGTTCAGGGAGGTGTGCTGGAATGTGCGTGGCCTCCTCCACTGGTGGTTGGGCATCATAATTGAAGCCCACTGCTCTGAAGAAGCCATCACCGCCTTCATGTGCTCTCTTCTCAGCTTCCTCTGAGGAAAAGAGACACATCCTCATGAATGGCACACTCATTGCATTCTAATCACAGGGCAATCTGAAATATGTCCGTACTACTTTCTCTCTACACTCACCCTCTCTCAGCTCATGCTCCAGGATGTCCACTCCCAGGGCTAGGTACCGCTCATGGTCCAGCACTTCTTCAAGCTCTTCCTCACCCTTGGTCATCCTGCGTGGTAGATTAGGCTTCAATCCGAACTGGCTCTTGTCCTCCAGTCTGTTGCGAATGTCGTATCTGGTGAAGAGCACAAACAACAACTACTGAACGTGAAACAACTACTGAACGGGTTAGCGCACCTGCGTTCTAAATAATGCACACTACAACACCTCCCTCGAGTTGCTAAACTAGCGCCAAACCGGCTCTCCTCTCATCCTTCTCACCTGTCCACCATCAGCGAACTATCTCCCATCCAGGGGATCAGCAGCTGGCCCGAGTCCTCCAGCAACCCTTTCGTATCGTCTCGAAAGAGCTTACAAGCGTATCCGAACACTAGTAGCTCGTCATCTTCGCACTCCGCCTGGAGACGAGCCTCCTTCTCGTAAGGACCCATGATTATCGACATCCCTAACAGTAAACTTGTTGCCTCGCTACACTACCACACAGCGGCTAGGGACAGAAAGAACCGCGCGCAAACAGCTGTCCTAATAGGCGCATGCGCTTAAACGGACGGTCTGGGAATCAGACTGGCCATACCAGGCTCCACCCACGAAGCGGCTACGCGGCAAATAATGTTCGGCTTTATAATCGAAAATTGTGCCTAGGCTAGCGCAACTCACCTCGTAGGCCGTCCCTTTTGTTTTCTTTTCCTTTTTTTTTCATTGTTTTTCTTCCTTTTTCTTTTTTCATTTGTTTGTTTTTCTTTTTCTTTTTCATTTGTTTTGTTTTTCTTTTTCTTTGTTTTTCTTCTTCTTTTTCCATTTTGTTTTTTCTTTTCTCTTTTTCTTTCCTTTTTTTCTCTCTTTTCTCCTTTTTCTCTCTATTTTTTCATGGGTGCAAGAATTTACATAAACTGGGTTGCAGAAATACAAAATTTTTAAAAGCAAATATTACAAACAAAACAATACAAAAATTGATGTCCCATACAACACAGCATAATACAATGCAATACACAACAATACACAACAAACAACCCCCCCCTCCCCCCCCAAAAAAAAGAAAAACAAGCAAACAAACACATGCATACAAAAAAACACAACAAAGAGTTAGCAGGTACGGGCACAACCCACGATAGCCACCGCATTTTCCTCTTTTTTCCTTGGTTTCTAATGATTTACTTCTTTTTTTCTGCCTTTCTAAAATTGCTATAAGTAGAACATTCTCTATTCCTGCTCTTTTTATTATTTGGATAGAGCCGGTGGCCTGACTTTGTATCCTTCACTCCTGGAATGACCAGGACTGTGGTTACACTCCAATCATGGGCAGGTTTGAATCAGTAGGTATATAGGTCGATTGTTTCAGAGCTGACTTGTAGTGAATATGGGCATAAAGCACTGTGGAACCGCGTTTTAGGGCAGCTTAGAGCTTGCAGTTAAGGCTCAAAAGTCGATGGTTCCTTTCCTGTCCCTAGTAAAGGTGCTGGCCGGGACAGCTGTTGATATGGACCTGCGCGCGTGCGCGCATCAATTCAGTCACGTGCTTTCCTTGTTGCTCTGGTAACAACAAACAAGATGGCGGAAGATGGTCAACCAGCGGTCGGCAACACGGTTGTGGAGGAACAACCAAACGAACAAGGCGTAAGCACAGATATTACCCGCATGCAGAGATGTGCCATGTTCCAGTCCCCTGTACAGCTGGAGGACGAGCAGGACGCTCCGTCTGACGAGGGATCTGGCAATCCTGGACCAGACTCTGAGGTAGCCACTGGAGCCAGCACTGCAGAGGCAGGAGGGGACCAGTTGCCTGAGCATCTCTCAGAAGCCTCTGATGGAGGCTGGGACACTGATTTGGAAATTGAAGGTGAAAGAGAGAGAGAGAGAGAGAGAGGGAGAGAGAGAGATATGTCATCCTTCTTCAGTTGGTGAACATGTCATCTCACCCTTCTTGCCTACCACCAGAGGAGAAGGAGGAGTACGACCCCACAGGAGTGGCAGCTTACCGCAAGTGCTGTGAGACTCTGGGGATTGTCCCCGTCTCCCACTTCCTCCGTGACCTGCAAGCCAAGGAGCACGTGGTGAACCTCAGACACCATGGGCTTGGAGCCAAAGGAGCCAAGGCCATAGCCGTGGCCCTCACTGTGAGGCACTGGCCATGATAGGCCATGGCAGGGCTAGGGCTCTGATTGTGGGCAAGGGGGAAAGTTTGAAAGAAGCGAGTTGGAGGACTATCCATATGAATGTACCCACATGGTAATCACATGAGGGTCACATTGAAGTAGAAGTTCAGCTATATGTAGCTAATTTACAATGTGATATTTGAGAATGCAGTACGTTATTATGCAGAACACTCAGACATGTGGCTACACAGTTGTGTGATACCACAGACACTTGGTGACGTGTGCTGCTCTCCCACAGTCCAATACCAGTGTGACGCACCTTGACCTCAGCGACTGTGGCCTGGAGACGGAGGGAGGCGTGGCCATCACTACCATGCTCAAGGAAAACTGTTACATCACACATCTGGTGGGTTGGCCCTCCTCCTCCTCCTCCTCTTCCTCCTCCTCCTCCTCCTCCTCCTCCTCCTCCTCCTCCTCCTCCTCCCCCTCCTCCTCCTACCTCCCAACTCACTGGTTTTTGCAGGACCTCTCTGACAACAACCTCAGGTCACCTGCAGCCTTTGCCATCACGAGCATGGTTGAGTCCAACAATACCCTCGTCCACATATCACTCAGAGGTATGTGTGAGAAGCTCTCTGGCAGAGCACCCACCAATGTGTCACCGCCACATGCCTGTCTTGTTTTGAAGGGAATGGGTTCCAGGACAAGGCTGCGGCGCCACTCAGTGATGTTATTAGTGTATGTCAAACCTGTTGCTATGCAGTATGGCTTGCCATGGCTGCAGAGTGACTGAGAGAGAGAGAGAGAGAGAGAGAGAGAGAGAGAGAGAGAGAGAGAGAGAGAGAGAGAGAGAGAGAGAGAGAGAGAGAGAGAGAGAGAGAGAGAGAGAGAGAGAGAGAGAGAGAGAGAGAGAGAGTGTGTGTGTGTGTGTGTGTGTGTGCTCTCTTCTTTTGGCCTGCAGAAAAGCTTCCAGATATCATATGTTGACCTCAGCCACAACGAGTTTGGAGAGGAGGCAGGGGAGCTCCTGGGAGCAGCCCTGGGTGAGGGCCCGTCCTGCAGTTCAGGGGCTGCCCTGGACCGGGGGACAGTGTGCCCATGCATGTCTATAGCTAAGGAAGCCCTGTCTGACCTATGAACCCTGCCTCTCCCTAGCTGAGAGTGAGCTGCTGCACACACTGGACCTCAGCTGGAATCACATCAGGAAGAGAGGGGCAGTGGCCCTGGCCGCTGGTCTGAAGGTAGCTAGCTCCATTAGCAATGTATGTGGGTGGCTGTGGTCTGGAGGTAGCAGTGCAGCTAGCTCTTAAGTGTAGCTAGCTCCCGGCAGTGTAGCTAGCTCCCGGTGGTGCAGCTAGCTCCCGGCGGTGCAGCTAGCTCCCGGCGGTGCAGCTAGCTCCCGGCAGTGTAGCTAGCTCTAGTGTGTGCATAGCTATGCAGCTAGTTCTGGTATGGAGGTAGCAGTGAAGCTACCTCTGGCCCAGAGGTAGCAGTGTTAATAACAGCATTGTGGTGGCTGTCTCTCAACAGAGCAATCAGATGCTGAAGGTCCTGAACCTGTCCTACAATGGGCTGGGCAGTGAGGGAGCCGCTGCCCTCGCTGACTGCCTGAAGGTCAACACAACCCTCCAGGACCTGGACATCAGGTGCCACGCCCACCCACCTAGCATGCCACATCACAGCTAGTGCTGGCATGCCACACCCACGCCACCTGGTGCCATGCCGCACTGTGTCACAGGTTACTAACCATGTCTGTGCAGCAACAACCGGATTTCATCAGAAGCGGCCACTCCTCTGATTAAAGTCCTCCCATCATGTGAGGGGCTCAAAGTTCTGCGGGTGAGACTGCTCAGCTGTAGCACAATACTCGTCACCACACCCCACGCTACAGAGTATCTTCACTCTAGATTGGCAAGAATCCCCTGCAGAGAGTGGTCGCTGTCCAACCTGACGGCAAGCCTCCCCCAGACCCCATGGCGACCATAGAGGGCCTCCTGGAGGCAGCCAAGGCCAGCTCCCTCCAGTGCCTGGACCTCTCCGGGGTCACTATCACTCTCAGGGTTGCTGATACAGTGGCAGCAATGAAAGAGACTCATCCACAGCTGACAATCACCCACGGAGGCACTGGAGGGTATCTGCGGCCCAAGCCTCAGCTCAAGCCTGTGGAGAAACTGGTGAAATATGCCAGAGACAATAATCTGGTGTTGCTGGATCTGTTCCGTTCGTTTGACAAAGAGCAGCACAGTCACTTGTCAGAGGAAGAGTTTAGGAATGCATTGAAGGTACATACTAGGTACACCTTCCCCTGTGCTCTCTCACACACAACACGCACACACTCACTCACTCGTTCCACATCTCCCCTCCTCACAGCATATCAGTGCCCCACTAAAGGAGTTCGAAAGGTTGAAACTCATCAAGCAGTTCTCTAAGACTCTACCTCCCACAGAGGAGGGTGGGTCAGAGACCACCCTCATTGACTACCAGTGAGGCAGCATGCTGCTGGTCACATCATGCCTCTCCTGATCCATTCCCTCTTTGCTCCTTTTAGTGCTCTGCTGGAAAGCAACAACTCCAGAGAAAATGAATAGTTCATTGATTAACAGTGCAAGATTATTAGTATAAGCCACGATTAAGCGGCGGGCGCGGGGGTGAGCCCCTCCAATTAATTCTCTAATTTGGGCCTAGACCCCATCCGACAAGCTCTGGAAGCCGATTTCTCTGTGCGGACTGCAGGGGGGCCAGGAGGGAAGAACGCAGCGGTGGCGCGGAGATGGCTGGCCCCGTGTTCCAGTACACCAGCCTCTACGTCAAGATCAGCGAAGGCAAGAAGCTACCCAGTCGCGAAGTGTAAGTGCTTCCTGACTCAGCACAGTGCGTCAGCTTGTTTTTCCGTGGACGGTACTTTTCGTGTGTACAATGTAAATATCATGTAGTGATGCTAGTTCGCCCGTGCGGGATGGCGGTAGGCGCTACACGCCCTGCGTGTCCTGCGTGGCGTGAAGGCTAACTGAAGTACTTACACAACTGCCGGCACTCTCACCGCTAGCACCCTAGCGCCCTAGAAAGCTCCTTACGTCTGTCTCTACCTTTCCGAGCGAAGAATACCAGTATGTGTGTATGTGTTGTGCGTATGTGTATGTGAGCATAGGTACACATTTGAGGCTGACTCTAAGTGGGTGTGGTCACCTGACTTGGCCTGAGGTGTTAGCGGCCTGTGTCTCCACCCTGAGAGGTCACCTGGCACTCCCATTCACCCTGCCTCCCCACCTGACTGCTTATGGGGCCACCAGTGGCAGGAATGCACAGTCTGTGCCCTAATGAGTGCGATTGCTGGCAGCCTAGCCTGTCACCTCATCTTCCACAGTGCAGCTGTCTGCTAGCTGGATAATGTGGTGATGGCATTGCTACGCTCTCCCACTCCTTCCTGCCTTCCCCCCTCCCTCCTACTCCTCCCTCCCTCCTACTCCTCCCTCCTTTCCTGGTCTCTTGTCCTGCCTATGTGAATAATACTCTACATGTCATTGTGTTTGTCATTGTGTTTGTCCATATTCCATTCTGCATGGACTGCAGGTCCAGCCATAGGAACCCATTCTGTGTGCTCAAGGTAGACAATGAGGCGGTGGCAAGGTCAGTGAAGCAGCAGTTAGCACAGCCCTGTCTGACTGCAGCAGTTAGCATGGTGCCCGATGGCAGCAGTTAGCACGGTGCCTGATGGCAGCAGTTAGCAGGGCCCTACCTATGTACATGTACATGCATGCTGCTATGTATGAATCGTGTACATGCTGCTCTCTCTCCTCCACCTGTCAGGACGGCCACAGCCTTCAGAACTCTGGAGCCATTCTGGGGGGAGGAGTACACCCTCCACGTCCCCAACGAGTTCCAGGATGTGGCAGTTCATGTGTATGACTACGACCTGATGGGGTGAGCTGCACTGTGTGGTCATGTGAGCATCATATGACCCAGAATAGAAGATTGTATGAGTGTCACATGACATGATCCTGTCATGTGACAACTGTGTGACTTACCCCATGCCAAGAGAACTTGAATTGGCCGAGACACTTGATGTGCATTACTGGGAGTCACTCTGGCATCTGTGCAATGCGATGTCCACACACCTCAGCCAAGTCCTCTCCAACCAAACATACTAGGCCCTTTTAAGTGCTTCACCATCACACCTGCTCCCTTCACACCCTCACATCCTCACCAAACACCCAGCTATGTTCTCTAGAGCTCTCTTCACCGCAAACCCTTCACTCTCTCCACACATGTGTACACACATACATACACACACACACACACAACACACACACACACACACACACACACACACACACACACACACACACACACTTTCCTCTGCCACTATTCTGCCTGAGCAGTTCAAAGGAGCCATTGGGAAAAGTTATGTTGGAGAGAGAGAACATTTTGAGGTCTCCACGAGGTGTGTGTGTGTGTGTGTGTGTGTGTGTGTGTGTGTGTGTGTGTGTGTGTGTGTGTGTGTGTGTGTGTGTGTGTGTGTGTGTGTGTGTGTGTGTGTGTGTGTGTGTGTGTGTGTGTGTGTGTGTGTGTGTGTGTGTGTGTGTGTGTGTGTGTGTGTGTGTGTGTGTGTGTGTGTGTGTGTAATCCACTGTTGCTGGCTGTAGGTCTGGATCGATGGTTTCCACTCACTCCCATCAGTAAGGATGATGAGGTGCAGGGGGAGATTCTGGTGGAGATAGGCCTAACAGACCAGGGAACAGGGGAGGTGAGGAGGGAGGGTGGGGAGGGTGGGAGGGGGTCTGAGAAGGGAGGGTTGGAAAGGTGGAAGAGAGGAAGTGAGGATGGGGAGGGTGGGAGGGAGGGATCATGAGAGATCGTGAGAGATGAGTTGGCAGTCTTCTCCATGAAAGGTCTCTCTTCCGGTGCAGGACTTCATGAGTGCACAGGTGACGGTGGTGGAGGCAAGGTGAGTGGGTGGGGCAGCTCCCTGTACTCATACATGGACTGCCCTCTTTGTGGGTGTGGCCTGCTGCGTAACTGCGTGTGTCTGTCTGCAGGGACCTTGCAGCAAAAAGTGATGGCAAATCAGATCCCTTTGCCACCATATACTACAACGAGGAGCAGTTCAGCACCCCTGTGAGCCCCCCTTGGCAGGCTCTTCCTTTCTTTATCCCCACCCCCTCTCCCCCCCCCCTCTCCTCTCTCCCTATTCTTCACCTTTCCGAGTCTCCCTGACCTCCTGCAGGTGATCACAAAGACGAGGTTTCCTCGGTGGAAGAAGAGTTTTGATATCAGCATCCCCCAGCCCATGGCCACCACTCAGCACCGCATACTCAAAGTGGTGGTGTACGACTGGGACAAGTTTGCTCACAATCATTTCATGGGGCAGGTTAGTCCCCCGCTACTGCCACTGCCCTCCCTCCCTTTCCTCCCCCGCTACTGCCACCACTCTTCCTCCCTCCCTTTCCTCCCCCGCTACTGCCACCGCTCTTCCTCCCTCCCTTTCCTCCCCCGCTACTGCCACCGCTCTTCCTCCCTCCCTTTCCTCCCCCGCTACTGCCACCGCTCTTCCTCCCTCCCTTTCCTCCCCCGCTACTGCCACTGCTCTTCCTCCCTCTCTCCTTACTCCTCTCCGTTTACTTTCTCTTTCACTCACTCACTATCTCCCTCCCTTTATTCCTCCACATCTTCCTTTCTTTTTCCCTCATTCCCTTATATCTCTCCCTCACCCCTCACCCCTCACCCCTCACCCCTCACTCCTCACCCTTCACTTCTCTGCCTCCTCCCTCCCTCTCCCTGTTCAGATTGAGATAGACCTGGCAGAACTGCAGACCAACCAGCGGTACAAGACCTGGTACCGACTGCAGCACAGCGACCAGAAGAACAAAGACAAGAAGTGAGGTCATGTGACTATCATGTGATGGTCATGTGACTGTTGTACCATGCTTCCCCAGGAAGGAGCTGGGCTCCTTACGGATGAAGGTGCAGTGTCACGAGGAGAGGATACTGGACTCGCAGTTCTATGCACCTTTTGTAGACTTCATGCTCAAGTCTGTGGATGAGAAGAAGGTAAGCACCCTTCCCTCCCTCTCTCCCTCCCCCCCTTCCTCCCTCCCTCACCCACTCACTCACTCACTCCTTCCCTCCCTCCCTCCCTCCCTCTCTCTCTCCCTCCCCCCCTTCCTCCCTCCCTCACCCACTCACTCACTCACTCCTTCCCTCCCTCCCTCCCTCCCTCTCTCTCTCCCTCCCCCCCTTCCTCCCTCCCTCACCCACTCACTCACTTCCTCCTTCCCTCCCTCCCTCCCTCCCTTTCTTCCTCACCCACTCACTCACTCACTCCTTCCCTCCCTCCCTCCCTCCCTCACCCACTCACTCACTCACTCCTTCCCTCCCTCCCCCACTCCTTGCCTCCCTCCCTCACCCACTCCCTCCTTCCCTCCCTCCCTCCCTCCCTCCCTCCCTCCCTCCCTCCCTCCTCAGCCTGAAGGCAGCCCAGTGCTGGTGGCACTGGAGGAGGTGATGACAATGGATCGGAACTCTGTGGCCCACTCCCTTGTCAGGTTCTTCCTGGCCCACGGCAGTGTGCTGCCATTGCTGGATGTGCTCACCTACAGGGAGATACAGCAGACAAGTGAGGAGAGAGGGAGGGAGGGGGGGAGGAGGGAGGCAGAGAGGGAAGGAGGGAAGGAGGGAGGGAGGGAGAGGGAGGGAGGGAGGGAGGGAAAGTGAGGGAGTGTAGGGAGATTTGTTTGTGCAGATGTACTGTGTCTGTAGGTGTGGCTGTGTCAACACAGGGCATGGGATGGCACTCAGCAGGGGATTGATGCCTTTTCCACTTGTTTGTGCCTGCCTGCCTGTCTTCTCTCTGCAGCTGTGACCTCTACCCTGTTCAGAGGGAACTCCCTAGCCTCCAAATCATTTGACCAGTTCATGAAGGTATGTCACCACACCAGACACAGTGTGCAGTCTGGGGTAGTAGCCTCCTCCCATCCCCGCATGTTGCTCAGTGTGTGCTCATGATGTGTGGGTGTGGGTGTGGTCCACTGTTGCTGTGACACCTTTGCCCCTTCTCCCCCTCCCCAGATCGTGGCTCTGCCCTACCTCCACAACACAGTCAGTCCAGTCATTGATGCCATCTACAATGAGAAGAAGCTGTGTGAGCTGGACGTCGAGCAACTCCGACAGGCATCCAAGTGAGTACACCTTCCTCTCTCCACCTCCTCCATTCACACCTCTCCTCCTCCTCCCCCTCCTCCTCTTCCTCCTCCTCCTCCTCCTCCGCCTCCTCCTCCTCCTCCTCCTCCTCCTCCTCCTCCTCCTCCTCCTCCCCCTCTCATTCCTTCCAGGGCTCGCAGTGGCCACACCTCCACGGCCTCAGCGATGAAAGCAGTAGAAGCGTCCATTGCCATCCTCACTGAGTATGTCCAGGTGTTCATGGACTCTGTCTTCTCCTCCGTGCAGCAGTGCCCAGCCCTGCTCAGGATGGCCCTCAGGCAGCTCTGGGCCCGAGTGGCTGAGCGTTTCACTGGCCATGAGAATGCTGTGAGTGGTTGGAGGGGCAGGTGGCAGATAGACAGTGCTCCCCCCCCCCCCTTCCCACCTTCCCCCTCCCTCCCCTCCTCCCTCCTCCACTCCTCCACTTCCTTTCCTACCTTCCCCCTCCCTTCCCTCCTCCACTCCTCCACTTCCCTTCCCACCTTCCCCCTCCCTCCCCTCCTCCACTTCCCTTCCCACCTCCCCCTTCCCCCCTCCCTGACAGGATGTCCCGTATCTAGCTGTGAGTGGATTTCTCTTTCTCCGTTTCTTTGTCCCTGCCATCCTCTCACCCAAACTGTTTGCTCTGAGAGATGAGCATCCCGACCAGAGAACAGAGAGGACGCTCAAGCTGCTGGCAAAGGTAAGTTAGACACACACACACACACACACACACACACACACACACACACACACACACACACACACACACACACACACACACACATACACTTCTCTTCCCTCCTCCTCTCCTCCTCCCTGGTCCGGCAGGTCATCCAGAACATTAGCAATCTGCAGGAGGAGATGGAGGCCAAGGAGCAGTTCATGCATCCCCTGAACTGCATTCTGCCTGAGGGTGTGAGGAGAGTGAAGGGATTCATTCAGGAGCTGGTGCAGATCGACCAGAGACAAGGTGTGTGTGTGTGTGTGTGTGTGTGTGTGTGTGTGTGTGTGTGTGTGTGTGTGTGTGTGTGTGTGTGTGTGTGTGTGTGTGTGTGTGTGTGTGTGTGTGTGTGTGTGTGTGTGTGTGTGTGTGTGTGTGTGTGTGTGTGTGTGTGTGTGTGTGTGTGTGTGTGTGTGTGTGTGTGTGTGTGTGTGTGTGAGTGAGTAGTCAGAGAGTACACAACTGAGCTCTTCCTCCTCGTGTCCACCAGTGTCAGCAGAAAGGGGCGTGCGTGACGGGGGCTACATCCACCACCTGATCCTGTGCAAAGGGTTCCTGTGGAAGAGGAACACGTCCATTGCTGTGGGAGGGAGTCTGCAGTACCGCAAGAGGTACTTCGAACTCAGCAACATTGCCCTCACCTACGGACAGAACGAGAAGAAGACAGGAGTGAGTCCACCCACCCCTGCAGCAAGTGTCCTGCTTCTTTTTTCCTCCTCTCTGTCTGACCCTCTCCCTCCTCCCCTCCTCCCTCTCTCAGGAGGTGAAGAGCTATCCTGTGCAATGGATCAAGGTGGTGGAGAAGCTGGACGAAGGAGCCTTCCACAGGAAGCACATGTTCCAGGTGGTGGTGGTGCCGTCCGGGCCCATGGCCATCCCCAACACTCCACCCCAGACCACTCTGCACCTGCAGGCCTCGGTAGGCAGACTAGCCAGGGTCCGAGAGTCCTCTCCCTCTCTCCCTCCTTCTTTCCCTCTCTTCTCTCTCCCTCCACTTTCTCTCTCTCTTTCTCTCTCACCTCCTCCCCCTCCCAGGATGTTAATGAGCAGAACAGGTGGGTATCGGCCATCAGGAAAGCATGCCTCACCAACAGAGATATGATTCCTGTCTACCATCCTGGAGCCTTCAAGAACAACAGGTGGTCATGCTGCAAGACCACAGCCTCTCAAGGTAAAAGAGAAAAAGACTTCCACCTCCATTCTTATATTCCCCATTCCTCCATCCCCCATTCCTCCATCCCCCATTCCTCCATCCCCCCATTCCTCCATCCCCCCATTCCTTCATTCCATTTGTATCTTCCTCCCCTGCCTCCTCCTCCCTCCAGAGCCCGGCTGCAGCCAGTGCCACCGCGGCATCACTATTGGAGACTGGCGTGACCCCCTTGACCCCGACCTAGATGCTCAGATTCTCTTCTCACAGTTCCTGCATGGCCGTAGTCAAATGGTGAAGAAGTTTCTCCCTGGTGAGCTAGGCTGGCTCTATAGCTCCGTGTGCAGTGGTGTGGGCAAGGCTTTTACGAAGCTCCCTCTCTCCCTCCTTCCCCTCCCTCCCTCTCTCCCTCCTTCCCCTCCCTTTCCTTCCCTCCCTCCCTCCCTCCCTCCATTCATAGCTGGTGATGATGGCAGTGCCTCTACTTCCACACGAGAGAGTTCAGCCTCACCGACCCCTTCCTCCGGAGCCGTCAGTCTGGGTCAGGAGGAAGAGGGCGGAGCCACTGCGGCAGACGGACCCTCCAAAGCAATGGAGTCAAAGTGCCGCGAGCTGCTGGGCCTGGTGGATGAACTGAAGTGGTATCATGAACAAGTCAACGTGACTGCCTGAATCTAACTCTCGCTCACAATACTAGCACTCACGTTTCCTGCCAAGGGGCGGGGCATGAGCTGTATGACGTGTATCATCTGTTGCTTTCTGTAAGAGTGCCCTGTTTTTACAGTTATAACTGCTAGACTGCAGAGCTGTTTTATATCCTGCCTCACACCACACGCACACGTACCGTGTTCTAGCTCTGTAGCGGAAGAGGAATGGAGAGGGAACGTGAGCTATGTACGTGTACAGTTGTAATAGCATAGATATTTACTACCTCACGGTGCCGTAGGGTAAATATCTATGGTAATAGGGTTGTTGCGACGGTGTAGACATAATTTATAGTCATGTGGCGCGCGCCAATACGAATAACGGTGCATAAAGGGTTAACACAACACATGTACGTTGGCTGGCTGCAGACCAGAGCTGAAGGGCATGAAGCGGCGCTTAGGCCCCACGCAGAGCCCAGTAGTCGGTACCACACTCAACAGGCGGCAGAATGAGGCGCGCGCTGTCTCCGCCTTTCGCTGGGGGACGGTATGTGTGCTGGTGTCTCTGCCTCTCCTACTTGACCTGTAAGAGCTCTGCACGAGGCTAAGTGATAACTGAATGTCTCGCGTGATGCCTTCCTCCACCATCTGAAACAGCTATTTTCACCTCCTGAGCTACTACAGTGGTCTCAGCAATGCTGCAGTGTGGTACACAGGTGGGACACCCTTCCCTGTATCAGCTAACCTGCCTAGCTCCTCACCACCTCCTCCTCCTCCTCCTCCTCCTGCTTCTCTCAGAGGTGGTTGTGGTGGTGGTCTTAGCTGTCAGTGGCCTCTATGACTGTGTCTTCTTCTCCCGGGCCATGGTCTCCCAGCCCCGTATCAAGCTCACCCCAGCCCAGAGGAGGCTGCTCAGAGTCCCAGAGAAAGCAAGTCAGCAAAGTAGCTGCAAACGGGTGGTTATGGGTGGAATGAAAGCTATGGGGGTGGGATGGGGGCTATGGGGGTGGGATGGGAGCTATGGGGGTGGGATGGGGGCTATGGGGGTGGAATGGGGGCTATGGGGGTGGGATAGGGGCTATGGGGGTGGAATGGGGGCTATGGGGGTGGAATGGGGGCTATGGGGGTGGGATAGGGGCTATGGGGGTGGAATGGGGGCTATGGGGGTGGGATGGGAGCTATGGGGGTGGAATGGGGGCTATGGGGTGGACTACAGGAGTGGACTGGAGTATTCATTGTTGGCGTGTGTTTCTTTTGCAGAGGAGGGCTATGAGACGGTGGACACACCCACCACATTTGGAACACCTCTCCCTCCCTCCCACTCCACCCCCTCCCACATCTCCCCACTCACTCTCCTCACACCATCGGTAGTGGAGGATCATGACATCACACTTTGCTCACATGTCACTGTCTTCTCCCCTTCTGTACAGCGAAGCCACCTCTCCTCTGCACACAGCACTCCTCACTCCTCCCACACCACCCCTCACTCCCCTCCCTACCCCACCCCCTCTAGGTGTGTGTGTGTGTGTGGTGATGTGTGCAATGACGAGTGTCTACCTTCTCTCTCTCTCTCTCTCTTGCACACACACACACACACACACACACACACACACACACACACACACACACACACACACATGCACGCACATGCACACACAGTCTGGTGCATAGCAACCACTCAACTCCAGCTTACAGACTGTCCCCATGTAAGTGAAATTAGAGTCACAACATGTACCTACTCCTCTTTCTACTCCCTCCTCTCCTCCGTCTAATCAATCCCTTCTCCTCTCTCTCCTCTTGTACCTTCCTCTCTCTCTCCCTCAATCTCCAGTTGGCGGTGAAGTCATTTCCAGTCAGAGGCGGCTGGAGTCCTACCTGAAGGCAGAGGGAGAGAGAGAGCTGCATCTTGTGCAAGGTCCTCCGGATGTGTCCTGGACTGGCAGGCAGACCCCAGACCACCCCTCTCCTCTTAGGAAGTACCACGTGGCCACTAGGTGCGCATGAGGGGAGGAGGGGGTGGTGGAAAGGGGGGAGGGGTGGTTTGACAGAGAGTGATTCATGACTAAGTTCTACTTTTTTCTTTATCCAGAAGCCAATCTCCTGGTCGTCATGGTGATAGTCACTCCCCACTGGTTAATGAAGAGGATGCTGTACGTGATATTGTCTGCCATGTCCATGCATGTGCTTGTGTCATGATGTGGCTAGCAGCATGTCCTGATGTGATGCAGGTGTGGGCCGAATTGGGTATTGGCCAAGAGGACCTGGTTCGCTGGACAGAGAACTGCCGTAGGGTGGGGGAGCGGTAGATGTGTGTCATAGTGTTGGTGATGGGGTCGTTTTCATGGCGTCTGCAGTGGCTGGCAGAGACGGTGGTGGTCCCAGTGGCTAAGGAGATTGATGCCATCAACCAAGTCCTCTCCAAGGGAGCCACACCTGGTGTGGAGGTCGGAGGTCAGCTCCTTCTCATCTTACCATTGCTCTGCGCCTGCTCTGCGTCTGCCTTCACAACTCCCCTCCCTCCCTCCCTCCCTCCCTCCCTCTCCCCCTCCAGCTGCTAGTCTGGGAACTTTGAGAAGGGAGTGTAAGACAAAGGGTCCCCAGGTGCCCACCCTCCACCTGGTCCTTCCATACCTCGAGCTGACAGCCAAGCAGGGCTACCTGGTCCAGAGGATAAGAGGTAGGCTGGAGGCAGAGCCAGAGGGAGGGTGGTGAGCTGGTTTCCATGGTGACACAGAACTGGCTAAAGGAAGCTGTCTTGGTGCATATCGCTGGAATGGCGGGGGGACGTGGAAAGGAAGAACCTGGAATCAGGACTTGCCTAGCGATCCACAAGTACATTCACTCCTCCTCTTCCTCCTCTTGCCTCTTTTCTGCAACCCATGATCACCTGTCACCTTCCTCTTCAGATTGTGCTGCACTTGCTCTGCACGTATCTGGATAGCCACCTCCCTCTCTCTCCCCTCTCCCCTGACGGCCGCCCTTTCTCCTCACAGTATCTTCTCAAGTATCCGGATAAACCTGGTGTGCAGCTGCCTTCCCTGCGTCTGCTGTGTGCATTATCTCTGCATGACTCTCTCTCTCTCTCTCTCTCTCTCTCTCTCTCTTTCTCTCTCTCTCTCTTTCTCTCTCTCTCTCTCTCTCTCTCTCTCTCTCTCTCTCTCTCTCTCTCTCTCTCTCTCCCCCTCTCCCTCCCTCTCTGTCTCTGTCTCTGTCTCTCCCCCTCTCCCTCCCTCTCTGTCTCTGTCTCTGTCTCTCCCCCTCTCCCTCCCTCTCTCTCTCTCTCTCTCTCTCTCTCTCTCTCTCTCTCTCCCCCCCTCCCTCCCTCTCTGTCTCTGTCTCTGTCTCTCCCCCTCTCCCTCCCTCTCTCTCTCTCTCTCTCTCTCTCTCTCCCCCTCCCTCCCTCCCCCTCTGGTGGTGTGGTCACACAGAAGCAAAGAAATCTGAGGTGACTATCTACCAGTCCTCTGTGCACCCTCCACAATACAAGGCAAGTGCCACCAAATTATGCAACTCTTCACAAGTAATGCTTGTGTCTTCTCACAGGTCCTGGTGGGAGAGACATGTGTTGAGATACCGAGGGTAGCCAGCTGTATCAGACATTGGCTACTGTTTTAACCCTTTCCCTCTTCGCTTTCCCCAGGGACGAAACAACCTCTTTCACTGTATAGTTGTGTTCCTGCACCACCTTAAGGAGAAACGAGGATCAATGCTAGGGTGGGCTGCTTCTAGAGCTAGTGTGACATGTTGCAACCCCCTCCTCTCCCTTCTCTGTCTTCCAGGTCAGCAAATCTTTCTCTTTCCGGAATCAACATCCTGTGGATTGTCGAATGAATTGCTGTACTGTGTATGGCTATTGATAATTGTGCACGTGAATGGCGGAAAAGTATTCATTAGGAGTGCTAGTGTGATGCGTGCGCATGTAGTATAGTAGCGCAGAGCGTGGACAGGTACTAGGTGTAACCGCGCACGTTTTGAGAGTGCAGAGCGATGGGCGAGTCTCACGAAGGCACGGAGCAGAGAACGAAGAGGAGTTGGTGCGTGTGGGTGGCGCCGCCTCTCATCACCCTAGTCTTTCTACTGATGTACTTTGCCTTTTCGAGAGGGAGCGTGTCCATGAGCGCCCTGCCTATGGGAGTCCCTGCCATTTACCGTAGCAGCCAGCCGTCCAGCCTAACACGCGAGCTCGTCGCGGGAGGCTACGTTCTTCCCCAGCACGGCTCCAACTACAACTGGCACACCGAGTACGCCGTGGCCACCAAGCTGTTGATTGTCCGCGCCGTGCACTTCGATCCCCGCCCTCGGAACGGGCACAGCAACGCCTCTGTGTTTCTGGTGGAGGTGGCGAATGAGCTGGTGAAGGACAACCTGTTGGTGGAGTGCCAGGTGGGCACCCACATCACCTCCTCGCTGGCTGTGAGGGTCCTCCGTGAAGGGGCGCTAACCCACTCCCCCGCGCTGGTGGACTGTTACGACCTCCCCGTCGACAGCTGCAGCCAGAGAGCCTTCCTCTACTTCAAGACCTCCCCAGACGATAAAATCATCTACACAGCTGAGTCTGAAAAGAGGTTTAACCCTCCCTCGCAGCCAGCCAGGAACGATACAGTATCCATCGTGGCCTGCCTTGCCACTCTATCGAGAAGCAACCCTCCTCCCTCCCAGGACCACTTGTTTTATGAGTGGGTCCATCACCTCAAGATGATTGGTGTGGAACACGTCCACATGATATCTGAGAACTCCTTCCTCAACAGAGGAGGGTTTGTGAATCCCTTCATATATGAGGCATCCATGGACAAATATCTCAGTGTAAACATTTGGACTCAGTGGCTTAACGAGACGGATATACGAGACTTCTCTAAGGTCCTGGGGTACAATGACTGCATATACCGCTATCTCGGGGTGTACCGATACGCTCTCATCCTTGACTGGAACACCTTCTTTATCTCTAGCTCTCCTGACTCTGGGAGTAGGCTGACTCCATGCCAGAGCAGGGGCTGCCGCTACAGCACCATACTGCAATCCACCAAGTGCCCCCTCAAGTATGCTGACATTAGGAAGAAGAGCAAGAAGAGCCAGGAAGGTGACAAGGAGACAGGCCTGGAAACGGTGGGGGGGAAGGAAGAGCCCATGCCTGTGTACCTGCACAGCATCTCAGGGGTGATCAAGCTCGGCCTCACGGAGGAGAGTGAGGTGGAGGAGGGCTATGACGTGCAGCAGGTTCTCCCCAGCAATGCATACTTCACACGCATCACTGTGGACCCCCAGGGCACCCAGTGCTAGCTGCTGTGATCTCCTTGTGCATGTCCTATACCATCATCACATCATCGCATTTTGTATGCACAGTGACAACAGCCCACGTGACTGGCATGCAGCTTGTTTGGGGAAGGCCTGCATAAGGTGCAATTATACCAATAAATTATTGTCATATGTACATGTATCACAATAAGCCACAGAATTAATGGTGATTGTCATGGCAAACGCATACAATGGTGAACAGAGCTGTGACATGGTTGGGCGGTTGGTTGCAGGTAGTTATGACTGTCCACTATCCTCCACAGGTGGTGGCACTGGCCACACCCCCCCAGCACTAGTGGCAGGGGCAGCCTGGGGCACCAGCTGCAAGTCCTTCAGCATCTGCCAGCACTCCTCCCCCTGCTGGCTGGAGGGGGCAGCCACCACCACTGGTCGGTACAGACACTCTCGTCGATACTCCACCACAAACTGACCAGTTTGGTCTGCCAGGTCTTGAAATGTCTCCTGAGAAACCAGAGAAAATTGATAGCTAGCATTCCTCTCACATTCCTTTTCCCTCCCTCCCTCTCACACACACACACGCACACACGCATGCATGCACACACACGCACACACTCCTCTTCCTCTCCCTTCCCGTTGTATACTTGAGAAGTAAGTCCTTTGAAAGTGGCTCGGACAGTGTTCAGGGGGTTGGTGGAGCCGGTGACCTTCGCCCTCATGTCCTTGATCCCCACCAGTTTGCATATAGCCGATACCACTCTGTGGCATCGCAGACCGTGCCCTAGAGGGGGAGGAGGAGGAGGAGGAGGAGGAGGAGGAGGAGGAGGAGGAGGAGAAGGGGGAGGGGGAGGAGGAGGGGGAGGAGGAGGAGGAGGAGGAGGAGGAGGAGGAGGAGATAGAGGGGAGGGGTGCGTACCTCTGACCCGTCGCTCCATTTCAATGCTTGTCTTGCAGTACTTCACCTTCACATTGTGGTAGACTGTGGAGAGTTACATTACATGCAACCATGACAACAGGCAGGCAGGCAGGATATGGACAGATGGACAGTCAAACAGACAGACAGACAGACAAACAGATGGAGGACTGAGATGGATATTGGAAACAATTTCTGCCACAATCAATTCTAACTTGTGTGATCATCACATCGCGGGACAAACTGAAGATAGTTCAGGGCCTTGTTCTTTGCCTGCAGGAGAGGAGGGGAGAGGAGGGGAGGGGAGAGGAGGGGAGGGGAGAGAAGTGCAAGAGAAAATGAGTGAGACCATACAAGAAGAGCTCCACAAGACACTCACCTTCCTAATGACCGCCTTGATCTCATCCCCTCTCCCCACGGCAAACCCTGAAGAGACAGGAGACAGCTGCTAAATTCCATGCTTATCCCTCCCTTCCCCTTCCCCCTCGATCCCTTCCCTTCCACCCTCCACTGCTCACCGGCCATTCCATTGCCATTACCCACGACAACCAGAGCACTCAATGTTCTCTTCTTCCCACTCTTGGTCTGATTAGCCACTCTCTTGATCTGTGAGGGAGGGAGGGAGGGAGGGAGAGAGCGGGGTCACAGAGAACTGGCAGGATGGAGGAAGGCTCTCACTTTAATGGCCACAGACCTGAAGTCTTTTATTGGAGCTGAGGAAGGTGTGTGTGAGTGAGCAGGTGAGTGTGGGAGAGGGAGGTGGGTGAGCAGGTGAGTGTGTGTGGGAGAGGGAGGTGGGTGAGCAGGTGAGTGTGTGGGGGAGAGGGAGGTGGGTGAGCAGGTGAGTGTGTGGGGGAGAGGGAGGTGGGTGAGCAGGTGAGTGTGTGGGGGAGAGGGAGGTGGGTGAGCAGGTGAGTGTGGGAGAGGGAGGTGGGTGAGCAGGTGAGTGTGTGGGGGAGAGGGAGGGGGAGAGTTGGTATCGAACTGATAACCAAACAAGAGTATTCGAAGAGTGCATTCCCAATGGCTTCCTCTCCTGCAGTGACAAGCTGCACAGGCTCTACACCACAGCTAATCCACTTATGGCAGGCCACGTGTAACCATGAGCATGACATCACACACTTTCCATGTATGTGTGTAGCGATTGCCTGGGGTTTTGAAAAGGTATAGCTACAGGGAAATAACTGTCGACGACATACAAGAAAGGCTGAAGCATGCTCACTGGCCTCCTCATGTCAGTGAATGTGAGCGCACGTGAGGATCTGGGTACAAGACTACCAGCCACCCCTCACACCATCACTCTCACACCATCACCCAGCCACCCCTCCCACCATCACCCAACCACCCACTCACACCATCACCCAGCCACCCACTCACTGCCGTCTGGTAGCTCTGGACAGCCAACGTATCTTCCTCCCCACTGAATGCCTGTCCAGCCTCGCCTGTCCCAGCCCATCTCTGACACTCTCCTCGTCTCCTTCTTCCTCCCCTCCAGCAGGCGTGGCTGAATCATGAACTGGCGCTTGTCCTCTGCCTCTCTGTCCTCTGGAGCCTCCTTCACATCTGGACCCTCCGTCTCGACCTGTTTGGGTGTACATGTGACACGTATCAGGAAGACAAGCAGGCAAGCAGGCAGGCAGGCAAGCAGGTAGGCAGGCAGGCAGGCAGGCAGGCAGGCAGGCAGGCAGGCAGGCAGGCAGGCAGGCAGGCAGGCAGGCAGGCAGGCAGGCAGGCAGGCAGGCAGATGAATAGAATGGAGGGAGGGAGGAAGCAGGAAGGGGAGGAGGTGTACACTGTGGCCACCCTCACCCTCCTCATTCCCAGCTGCCCTCTCTTCAGCCAGTCGATGGAGTACTTGGTCTGCTCCATCGGGAGGCTCAGGCCAGGCCACCTCACGCCCCCCACACCTGTGGCAGAGACAGAATGGAGGGAAGCAGTGAGGGAACAGGAGAGATGAGGAGGGTGGGAGAGAGCACCAGGTTCTTTAAAGTGCTGCTGCACTCATAGCTCCTAGCCATACGGGAGCAAGTGCTATCCGAGTAAGCAGTTACTGTGTGTTTAACTGGCACCGAAATGGCAGTATAGGAAACATGCATTGCAGAAGCTTGCACCAGTTTTCACACAACAGTGTATATACATAAGAGTATGCAGGTGTGGCCGCCATATTGTGTTACCTTACCCTGGCCAACCCAGATGTCCTGTGCTTCTCTCATGCCTTTCTTGCCTCCCTTCTTTCTTCCCCTCCCTCCCCTCCCTCCTCGGCCACCACCAACGGCTGCCTTCAGTTGCTCCATAGAAACTGGAAGATGAGGTCATTGTGATGTAATAAGCTATAAGTGGTATTCCAGCTGGCTTACGCCTCTCCATGGGGTTTCTGGGATAGTGCCGACATGTTTGGATTGAACCTACTGGGCCACTTACTCTTGTTAATCCCCACCACGCTGAACTTCCACCGGCTTTGGAGACACTCACGTGACCACAGGCCACTGCTCCATTCAGCAGCAGTCTGAAGGCGCCCCACCAATTCCTGCTACCCAACATCTCAACCTACCGCTACGCCGGGTGTGGCATAAAGGTAGTCACTGGCGCACCACGAACACAGTACGCGCACATGGCCACTACGAGGGCCCCGCCCACATAACAGGTGGAGTATAAAATCCTAAAATTAATACACGTACATCTTCGCGTCAGCTAATTTTACATGGAATTCTATAATTAGTATCAGCGTCATAGAGAGCTGCTGCCACTGCCGTGTTCAGAGTGGTACGGCCATTCCGATGAAGAGGCAGAGGAGAACTGCCAGGAGATTGGCTGCAACAATGGGCGGGGCTGAGTCATCATCATCAGTTGCCATGGGGGTGGGGGAGGGGGTGGGGGAGGGTGGGATGGCGGGAGGGGGCTGGTACTTCAGCACAACAGTAGAGTTGGCTTTAACCATGAATTTTGAGATGCGAGCACCTCTCTGGAACTGTGGAGCATGCTCGTCAGGGGCCTGGTAGCAGAGGTACCACTGACAGTCCTCAGCCTCCCACACCCCACTGACAGCATTGATCACATAGCCAGTGCTTCGGTTGTAGTAGGTGGCGGTGAAATGGTACTCAGCGCTATCGTCTGCTGCCAGCTCCATGACATCCTGCACTGTGGAGGGAGTGTCCTCCAGCTCAACAGTGACAGGGCCCAGCTCTTCCACTGTTCCGTTGAGAGCAGAGCAGTTCACATAGAACTCTAGTTTGTAGTTGACCTGGGGCTCCGCCTGGCAGGAGAGGAGAGATGAGGGAGGAAGGAGGAGGAGGGAGGAGGGGGAGAGGAGAGGAAGGGGAAAGGGATATTCTTTAGGCAGAAAGGCTGTGTGAAATAAGTAAGAAGTAGTCTACTGTGGGTGAGCCAGGTGGGAGGGAGAGATGGGTGGGGTAGGAAAGAAGAGGATGAGTTGCACTGTTTACCTCTCCGTGAGAAATGGCGAAGAGCGCCACCAACAGCGAGAAGAGAAGTGATCTGAGGTACATATCAGCACGAATGTCAACGGGCGCTCGCAGTGCAGCTGAATGGCTTCCAAAGGGCTATCCCTGTGTGGGTGTATTGCCGAATCGACCGCCGTAGCAATTGCGCTTCTCTTGCTAAAATAACAGTAGTAACTCACCTCTATACTCTCGCGATTCGTATTGAGAATACAATGGTGTCCAACCCTGGCTTTTTCAGCAAAAAGTAATTGTGCAAAACATTACATCATCTATAATATGGTATGCATGAATTTCAGTCGTTCGCTACGTTCTACAATACATACATATAGGCAAGACATATTGCAAGAGAAAGCACATGCGCGAGAATTCCCACTGCGAGTTTCGGTGCTCCTGATCTCGATGGCATAGGAGGTAACGTGGTGCCGGGGGTATCGGGCGTCGGCGTAGCGGTGGGAGTCTCCATTGGGGGCACCGGTGCACCAGTGGGTTCAGGTGTGGGTGAAGGTTCTGGTGGGTCAGTTGGAGGTTCCGTAGGAGGCTCAATGGTGGGCCGCTCCTGGAAGCTCATTATTATGGTTGAGTTGGCCTCCACATTGAAGTAGGAGATGTTGCTCTGCATGGTAGCTTGTTCTCTTGGAATCCGAGCAGGAAGGTAGAAGAAGTGCCAGACACACTTCTCATGGTTGTCTGTACCATTTATTGCGTCAATCTCGTACCCTCGTGACTTCCCATAGTATGTTACAGTAAACTCATACGAGCGGTCCATGTCGACAGCCAACTCCATCACCTTCTGAACTGTGTATGTGTAGTTGGGTGCACCAAAGTAGAGGCTGATGTTGAGTGGAGCAGGCCTGGGGAGGTCAGGGTCAGTGCAGTTCACGTGAGGGAAGTAGAGCTCATAGAACACATGGTGGACTGGTGGGTACTGGTAGCGCATCACAACTGTAGAGTTGGGCTCGGCTGTAAACAGTGACACTCCAGTGCTTCTCAGGAAGGGGTAAGGTACGTTGGGTGCTTTGTAGTACAGGAACCACTTGCAGTTATTGTTGCTCCTCAGGCCTTTTATGGCTCTGACAAAGTAGCCAGTGACTGAGCCAGTGTACGTGACACTGAAGAACACATCAGAGTTCTCATCTACTGCTGTCTCCAGCACATCCTGTACAACATATGTCACACCATGAGTGATATCCGCCTGCAACTCAACTGTCGTTGTAAATGGGTTAGGCACGTCGTATACCAGCATCCAGGTTGTCTCGTTGTTAACTGACATAGTGCGATTGATCAATCCAAAGCAGTCCTGGTCTGGATACTCTATGTCATACATCACATTGTACGGGCCATAGTATGTAGGAGGATCAGTTGGAGGAGGATCTGTCGGGCATTCGGTTGTGTCATTTGTAGCATTCTGGGAAGAGGGAGAAAAATATAGATACATCATCACGACATGCAGTGCCTCCGTACATGTTATGAACTGTGTTCATCCCATTGTTTGTTTAGTGCCCCCTACCCACCCAGAGCAGTTTGAACAGGTGCTGCCACCCAGCGTATTCCACGCGACAAACATGTGCACACTTCAGCTATCCGCCCTAACTCCTCCGCGCATTCTTGTGCAATGAACCAAGTGCGCAAAATGTAAAGGGAGTGGCTTGTAGTAATACACAAGCGCTTACGTTTACAGCACCAGAGCCGTGACGATGTCATACTCATGTAGAAACATTTTTCTCGATCAACGTATTGCACAGTGAGCTCATGTCCTTGCAGCATACGTCTCGCGAGGCTAATATCCATGTAGTTTACTACATTTTATGTTCTTTGCCTCAATCAATGTATTGCCAAGTGAGTCCATGCCTATACCCCCTAGATGTAGGTAGTTGTGTTAGCTGGACCTGTACATACTATTACGGTGCGTGCATAACTCACGCCTGCGACAGCGAGTCCTGTGAGAAGCACTAGCGTAAGAAGGTGGAACGGAGGTGTCATCTTCAGCCGCCCTATACCACGCACTGATAAAAGTCCGGGGAGAGAAAATAAAAAGGTTTAATGCTCGCATATTATAATGCAAATAAAATGTACGTATGCTCCAGCCAGGGCCTTCGCTCTTCGTACCTTGCACTGCTGCTGGCAACTCAACTGCGCCTTTCACTGATACAATAGTGCAATAGCACACCTCCTAACAGTATGTATATACGGCATTCCAAGAACGTGGGAGTGAACAGGGTGGGTGCAGGCATTTCAGAGGTATGCTCTTCCATTAACACCTTATCCCAAGAGAATTTGACTTCCAAATGTAATAGACAAGACCAAAACACAATATCTTACAATTATTATTATTATGATCCATCTACTTAAAAAATTATACACAAACAGAGAAGTATGGTAAACAAGAAAACAAAAACAGCTGGTCTAGAGGGTGAAGAGCCACTCCCCGGTCCCATGGTTGGTGCATCAGTGGAAGGTGGGGGGGTTGGGGAGGTCACTGGGGCAGGCTGGGAGCTGGGCAGTTCGGGTGGAGCAGCACTGGGTGATGGGCTGGGAGATGGGCTGGGGGGGGATGAAGTTGTCGGTGGCTCAGGAGGGACTGTGCTCTGGAAACACAGCACAATGGTGCTCTCTGATTCGACCTCAAAAAAGGACACAGCACTCTGAAATTCATCACGGCGGGTTGGCTCTGCTTCCCCCGGTGCCTGGTAGTAGAGGATCCACACACAGTCACCATTCTCCTCAGTTCCATTCACTGCTTCCAGCAGGTACCCGGTCACCTCACCCTGGTACTGTGCACTGAACTGGTAGGATTCGTCCTGGTCGGTAGCTGCCTCCATAACCATCTGAAGTGTGTATGTATTGTTTTCTTGGACAGGCAGGCTGACATTGATGGGATCTGGGCGTGCAATGCTGCTCCCTTCGCCCCCGTAGCAGTTGATATGGGGGAAATGCAGGCGGTATATCACTTGAGTGTACTCCGTAGTGCAGTTGGTACACGCGAACTGCAAGGAATCACCGGTGGACATATCCGTAAATACATGATGTCTTAGATACCTAACCTCTCGGGGCTACGTATCTATATTGGTGTTGATGCACTGTAAAGCGGCGCTATGATGGGCATGCAGTCGACGGCTACTCCCGTCATTTGTCACCCACCGTGTCAGACGCGCACCGTCCAACGGCTAGCAAGGCGGCCGTCAGCAGTAGCAGCAGGTGTTTCATGGCTGTGGAAATGTGAGAGATATCCAATACAATGCGAACTGAACACGTACCGGGATGGTATATAGCAAATTGTACCGTTTGTCTTCTCTGGAGTCGTCCGCTGTCACCACCGTCTTGCGCTCGCGGCGGGTACACGTATACGCGTATACGAGAATGGGAAGACTTCAATCACGTGCGCATATATACACCTACGTACGTACACACACTATAATAGCATGCGTCATGTAGGCCGCGCACGCGCGTATGTATTTCTTGCCAATTATACAATCACTCGTGAAAGAATGTTAATGGAAATGGTGCGTGAATAGAAGCTATAGTAGGTGATAGTTGTGAGTCAACACACAGGAGGCTAGGCCCTTAATGTGTGTAGGTCACTGAGTAGCCAGAGAAGAGCTAGGGTCTGCAGAGAGAGGAGGGGGAGGGGGGAGAGGGAGGGAGAAATTCATGCCACAAGTAGGGGTAAAAACAGTGCTACCATACCTGATAGTGTCGAGGAGAGGGGGTTATCAGAGGAGGTGATGATGGCCATGGATACGGGTGAGCTGCTCACCATGGGAGACATGACGGAGGCTGAGCTGGCTGTGTGAATGGCTGAAGTGTCATCACGCATGGCCATGGCATCTCTCTTCTCCTTGGAGCGGCGGTTCTGGAACCACACTTGAATCACTCTCATGTCCAGTCCAGTCTTTGACATTAGCTCCTCCCGCATCTGCTTAGAGGGCTTTTGTTCTCGACTGTAGGCCTGCGGGAGTGGGGAGGGAGGAAGAGAAAGGGAGGGAGGGAGAGAGAGAGAGGGGGGGGGGGGGAATGAGGAGAATTAGGGAGTGGCTCTGTAATAACACAGGAGTGAGAGAGGGAGACAGGGAGAGGAAGATTCGGAAGTGATTAAACACACAGAAGTATAGAAGTGGAGAGAGGGAGGGGGGGATGGAAGCTTAGGAAGTGTCCTAACAACACTGGTGAGAGAGCGAGAGAGGGAGCTTAGGAAGTGACCCAATAACAATAGGGATGGGAGAGGGAGAGGAGGAGGAGAGGGAGGATTCAGAGGAGAGGGAGGAAGTGACTCAAAAATAACACAGGAGTGGGAGGGCAACACACCAATCAACAGCGCTGATAGAGCAGTCATGATTTGCACATTCTTAGCTATGGTGGGTGGCAAGTCCATTCCACCACCCATCACTTGCTAATGGGGGTTATGTCACATTACACACAAGTTTTGATTCGTCATAAGTCTCCCACACATATGTTGGTTTTCAGAGCCACACAGGGTGACACCCACCCAACTCATGCTGTCATGCCACCCAGCACTCTCCCTTCCCACCCTCCTCACCTCCACCACACACCCACCCAACTGATGCTGTCACGCCACCCAGCACTCTCCCTCCCCACCCTTCTCACCTCCACCACACACCCACCCAACTGATGCTGTCACGCCACCCAGCACTCTCCCTCCCCACCCTCCTCACCTCCACCACACACCCACCCAACTGATGCTGTCACGCCACCCAGCACTCTCCCTCCCCACCCTCCTCACCTCCACCACACACCCACCCAACTCATGCTGTCATGTAGCCTCATACCCAGCACTCTCCCTTCCCACCCTCCTCACCTCCACCAGCACTTCCAGCTGCTGCGGGCTAATTGTGGTTCTGCCCTTTGACCTCTTCCCATCTCCACTTCCAGAGCTACCTGTGGGAGTTGGGAGGGAGTGAGGGGTGGAGGGTGTGGTGGGAAGGTGTGCCTGAGGAGACTCCACGCCTAGCGGCAGGGGAGAAGCTGGGGAGCAGAAAACAGCTCAGTTCATACAAGAGTTGAAACCTACCAGTGTGGACTTACTGAACTTCAGAGCTTCAGATTTTGGCATGTTGGTGGTGGCTGTTGGCATGGTGATGGAAGAAGCTGCTGCTGCATTGGCTGCCACTGAGGACTGTACTGACACTTGGTAGCACTTCTCACACAGGAACCGCTCGCCCTGCGAGGAGGTCAGTCAAGAGATGCAGTCCAACCTCATGTGCCACAGTAAGCAAACAAAGCATGTACATGCAGGTCTTGCCCTCCAACTGGACACCTGTCCATCCCTCGCACCTGTACAAGGAACAGCTGCTCTCCGGTCTGCAGTTCCTTCCGGCACAGTGAGCACACGAAGCAGGCCAAGTGGTAGACCTTGTCCACGGCCCGCCTCACCATGTCCTCTGGACACAGACCTGTGTTGCACCCAGCACACTTGGTGCCATACAGTCTGGTGGAAAGACACACACACACACGTCACTTCCTAAGTAGATTTCAACCCTCCCTCTATATTATGTCACTACAGGAGCCTTCCTACCCAAATTAAAGCCCACCAACATCTCATGCCCACGCTCATTTCGTTACTTGAAGAAGTCGTTCCTGCAGTAGAGCTTGCTCTCCCTCGAGAAGCACTTCTCGTTCAGTGCGCACTGACACTCGGAGCACTTAACGCACTGCACATGCCACGACTTGTCCAGCACCTTCATCAAAAAGCGTTCCATGATCGGCTTCTCGCAGCCGGCGCACATGAACGGTGTGATCATGTTGTCTTCCCTTCCCTCTTTCCAGGTAGGACTCTCCTCCGTGTTGCTAAGCTTATGAGAAAGGCAGTTGCTGTAGGAGGCTAGAAAGCAGGGTGGGCCGCCACACTTCGAGGATGATATCCGGAGATTTTACGAATTTCCGTTTCAGAATTGGCGGGATTGCGAAAATTTTGAATTTTCAAAATCCGCAGCACAGCTCCTCTGGCCTGGTGCACGGTCTCACGCACGTCCTTTACCCTCGACAGACCAAAGGGTTGTGTGAACAAGTTGGTAACAATATGAGCCTTTTCCAGGAGAACAGTTCATACGCGGGGAATGCCCGGCTACGGTGAGCCCAGCGGGTATATAGCAGCCGATTTTAGTACAGCTGCTCTCATGCCATGACCCGTACCCTCATACATGTACGCAGGTTTGGGAGCTCTAAAGGAAAGAAGAGGCGCTCTTCGGTAGGTATTCTTGTGTTATTGCCCACCTTTATACAGTTGGTGAGTGCTGTTCTCTGTCCGCGTAGATCCTCAAATCCCAGAAGCCTTTCGAAGATATTCAGAATGTGTCCCGTGATGACAGGTGAGGCTGGCTTAGCCTATGCTCTCTCTCCTCAGCGTCCCACTACCTCCCTGTGCCTTCCATTCCCAGGGCACACAAGGATCGCCGTGTTAGCTTCTGCCCAACAATTGAAGTGAAGTGAGTGACATCTGCACACAGTAGTGCAGTGTTATGTTTCCCCTCACCCTCTGTCTCTGCAGGGAGTTCAGCCAGGAGAACCCAACCCACCCACCAGGTGTGCAGTAGAGTCATCTCACAGTGTAGCACTACTAACACGCTACTGCTCATCCCTTACTTTGCCTCAGAATGCAGACTAAGCACAGCCGCTGGTGGAGAAGGGGGTGGGGCAGTCAGGCAGGTACTGCAAGTCAGTATGTAGTGCATGGTGAACACTGTCAGTGGATTCTCTTCCTCCTCCTCCTCCTCCTCCCTCCTTCCTCATCTGCTACTGCTAGGTGAGCCTTCCTGAGGATGCTAGTGAGGGGAATCTCATGTCCACTCCAGTGAAGAAGAAAAGGAGGAGAATAACTTTCAATCAGGAGAAGCGACTTTCTGTCATTCCCAGACTTGAGAAGTCGTTTGCCTTCTATGAAGAGGATGATTTTGTTGTAAGCATCCATCACAAAATTAGGCATTGCCTCCTCTCTCTCTCTCTCTCTCTCTCTCTCTCTCTCTCTCTCTCTCTCTCTCTCTCTCTCTCTCTCTCTCTCTCTCTCTCTCTCTCTCTCTCTCTCTCTCTCTCTCTCTCTCTCTCTCTCTCTCTCTCTCTCTCTCTCTCTCTCTCTCTCTCTCTCTCTCTCTCTCTCTCTCTCTCTCTCTCTCTCTCTCTCTCTCTCTCTCTCCCTCCCTCTCATGCTGCACTGCATCCCTCACTCTCTGCTAGATTTTTGAGGATGGTGATCAGCATGGTTTGGCTCCGTCCACCACTTCCTCCCGAGAGGAGATCACTCTCCTGGAGGAGCTGCCAGAACCCAAGTTTGGTGAGTGCTGCGGTCCCTCCTCTGTGGCACTGGCACCTCATTCCCTTCCTCCTCCCTCCCCTGGCAGACCTGGAGGCTCCGGCACTGGGAGGTGTTATGGGTGTGCTACCTAATGAGCAGGGGTCCCCCCTCCCCCCCAGCAGCAGTGTCCCCTCTCCTCCTCCCACCCAGCAAGCCTGTCCCGATGAAGACAGCAACATGCAGCTGACCCTCTCAGCATCCTCCCCACCCCACCCCCCTCCAGGAGGGAGGCCTGAGATGATGGAGGTGCCCCCATCCCCAGCTCACATGCCCACTGCCTGTGCACCCACTCTACTGGGCACGCCTCCTAACCCCTCCCACTCGTACTACGTACACATGCAGACACCAGAGAACCTCTCTGTCTCCCCACCTGACATTGATCAAGGGCTGAGCTTCACTTGCCAGGAGGAGACGGCAGCCAGTGCCGGTCAGTGCAGTATGGACCTCACTGGGCTCAGCGACTCTGTAGCATCTCCCAAGGCTCTTGTCTCCAGCATGGTGGCCCAGCCTCAATCAACCTCCGAGCTCCCTCCATCTGCTGAGAGCGATCTGGTGTCAGAGGTGTGGGCTGAGACTGCTCCAATGAGCCTGACCTGCATGGAGGGGAGTGTCAGTGAGCCGTCCCCTGTCCCAGCCACCCCCACCACTGACAGTGGTAGTGTTGTTCAGACAGCAGCCAGCCTGCCTGTTCAGTTGGAACAGTCTGCTCTCCAGGTGACTGGAGACAGTCGAATGAGCCTCACGTGTGTGACTGACACTCCTCAACAGCTCAGCACAACCATGGCCGAACTTACCCAGCACTCAAACAGTGTGACCTCTGCACTTCCTGATCCATTGGGTACCAAAGTGGTGGAGAGCATTGACAACTCCGTTTTCAAGAAGCCCAAGAGGCTGTTGAGATCACGGCGTAAGAGTCATTCCTCAGGGAGACGTGTTGTGAAGCCATCTCCTGTTGTCCGAACCCCTCACACTGCCCCTCAGCAGATGTTCCAAGGGCCATCTCTCTCCCATCCCTCCCTCACCCCTTCCCTGACTCACACTCCAAGGGGAATCCACAATGCCACCTACACCGTCACACCACTGCCCCACACAGTCACTCAGGGGCTCGCAGGACCAGCCACCAGCCTCACTGAGAACCCTACCAGCCAGGCATCCACTGGCACAGGAGCACCTCCCTCATCTCCGACCCTCACTTCACCTCCCCTGGGTGTGGCCTCTCCCGCTGCCGACCGCCTGGCAGTGATGTCATCAGAGGCTGTGGCAGTGGCACAATCCCTGACACCCACCGGCTCAGTGCCCCCAGTGGAGAGGGTTCCCTCGGACTCTGAGTGGCTGCAGACTTCCCATGACAGCTTCAACCTGGTCACTGCAAATGATTCCCTCGCCACAGACCCCACCTGTCCCGCTGCAGAGCAGGCCCTGGCCACTCCCAATCACAGCAGTGGTCCCTGTGAGACTCCAGCCGCCCTCCCCAGTCTGTCGCTCATCCAGCCCCCTCCCTCCCTCACTCCTGTCTCAAGCTCTTCCTCTGTCCCTCTCTGCCCACCTCTGTCTGTCCCTGAGCAGCACAAGAAACCACGCCAGCCTGACCGGCTCAAGATGGCAGTCGAAAGACTGAAGTCACGTGGACCTGAGGCTCTCCCCATCCCTGTGGACACACCTGAGTCAGTCATGGTGGAGGTACCTCCTGCTCCAGACCAGAGCCTCCACCTCTCTGTCCTCAACCTGACGCTGAATGACACCACTGCCGTGGGCTGTCCCAGCATGCTCCTCTCTCCCTCTGTCTATGATAAGTTCACAGCAAAGCTGTGTGGCGGTGAGGGCCACCCACAGCCAGTGGCTGCAGAGGCTCCTCAGGCTGGTCCTGTCGCAGAGTCCTTACCAGAATCTCCGCAGATGAGCAGAGAAGATCAGCCACTACCTAGCCACTCACTTCAGCAGCAGCCTCAGTCTCTCGCTCCTGCTGAGCCCTCTGCCCACCCTGTGCCTGCCGGTGGCGTGATGTGTGACACAGCCACTAGTGAAACCCTCTTCAGTGACTTCCTTGCAGACCTGTGCTCAAGGTGAGTGTGGTACACTGCTCACACACACTCACTCACAATGTTACCTTGACAGGCTATCTGACATGTTGAGGGGAGTCCATCAGCGTCTCAACAGCCCACACTACCTGTTAGCCAATCAGCACTTTCAAGGGGTACTTGACAGATGGAGCCAAGTCCTCTCAGCCTGTCAGTCCATGGAATATGCTGTAGTCTACTGTACATCTCTAACACACACACACACACACACACACACACACTCTCTCTCTCTCTCTCTCTCTCTCTCTCTCTCTCTCCCCCCACAGGCCTGGGCACGCTGAGCACCCTGCAGCAGTATGGTGAGCTCTCTGGCCTCTCTCACACCCACTGCTGGTCCAGTGAAGGAGTACCACATGAGCTGCCCCTCCCACCCATTGGGGAAGAGGACATATCTGGCACCCTAGCCCGAAAGGCTGAGTGGATGATGGAAATGGTGAGCCTATTCTCTTTTCTTGGTGATCTAATGTACCTATCCTCCCTCCCTTTCTCTCTCACTGTGTGTGTGTGTGTGTGTGTGTGTGTGTGTGTATGTGTGTGTGTGTGTGTGTGTGTGTGTGTGTGTGTGTGTGTGTGTGTGTGTGTGTGTGTGTGTGTGTGCAGATTGCCTTCTACAATCTTCTGGCCCCAACTGCTGAAGTGGCTCGAGATGAGGCAGCAATGTAAGGACCACTCTGCATCAGTATAGCGAATGAGTCTCTTCCTCCCTCCCTCCCTCCCTCCCTCCCCCCTCTATTAGGCTATATGGCTGGTACTTTGAGGAGTGGTCCTATGAGCACGATACTCATCACATCCAGGCCTTGGTCACCTCTACATACCTTCACTTTCACACTACAGTCACAGGTAACCATGCCAATGCTGCTGCTACCACTGTGTGTGCCAATAAACAACTAGTGCCTGCCCTTCTGCAGACCTCTTCAGAGATAGTGCCGGCTCCACCAGATGTATAGCAGAGGCTGTCTGGAACACCATGCAGACAGCTGCACACTAGTGGACGGACACACACACACACACACACACACACACACACACACACACGCACACAACTAGTCACTTGTCCTTTTCTCGTCCTCTCTATTTGCAGCCCTGTTTTGTGGCTGTGTACTGTCATAATTATGCATACATAACAAACGGAGTGGCTGGTACATGGTGGATGTAGCTACATAGCAGCATTGTAGGCATAGTCTGCCTTGTTATGCATGATCAGTTTGTTCTCTACGAAGTAGAAGCTGTCTGACTTGGTCTCATAAGGGTGTTTGATCAGCTCCAGTTCTGTGGGCCATGAATGAGCAATGCATATTACAACATGAGCACAGCCACATCAAAGCATTCACACTGTGTATGGTCTGGTCACTGCATGTAATGTGTAATCTCATCTATTGCCCTGTGATTATCCATGAGAGTATATATAAACACCTGCCAATGCATTCAGCCAACTCTAGTGCTGTATTCTGAACAGATAGGCCACCCCATCCATGAGGGCTCTTAACTATGACAGTGATGTATGGTAACAATGGCAGCCATTTCCTCACCCTCCTCGGGGCTGATGTCAGGCATCTCATAGATGTGCTCACACGTGTTGCGGCTGTTGGGCATGCAGAATCCAAAGTCAAAATCAAAAGTCTTCATCAGCTTGTTCCTGAAGAAGTGTCTCTCTACCATCCTGAAGTTACGCACCTCCTGGTCTCCAACAGTGAACTCCACTCTGTAGGGCCAGAACCCCAGGCAAGGTTGCCACACTTCTAAGGCTGCAATACCATACCACCATACAGCAACAACATGCTAAGGAAGCTACTTACAGGGCTCCAATTCTCTTCAGCTTCAGGAACTGAGGAGGGAACTGGTACTTGACATATCGGGCGGGCTCCCTCTGCAGGTGCATCCCACCCTCCTCCACCCTTGCTTTCTGCTCATTCTCCTCCTCCTCCTCATCCTCTGCCTTCGTGACTTCAAATAAATCTGTTCCCGTGTCCAGGTCACGGATCTTGAATCGTACGAACTCAATGCTGTAGACGTTGGCGTCGGGCGCGCAGAGGTAGCCTGCGGAGAGATGGCCCCGCCCCTTAGCTACGCAAATACACATTGGGAGAGAACAAACGAGTCCCTTACCTTCTGTAGCTCTGTCCAAGCGCAGGACATCCTCCGGGCTGATATTTTGCTGGCGCCGCAGATCTGCCTCTGTCACTCTCGCCATTGTTTTTTTGGGGGCCTGCCGCGATTGGCTTTTGACCTTAGCGCCTCCCGCCCTGCCTCCTACCGCATTGACCTTGTGGCCTTCTTTCCCTCCCGAGGTAGTTTTCTGGCTCATCTCCTACAACAGACCTGCATAACAACTTTTAAAAGCTCAACATGTGACAGCGAGCGCAGATTCTCTCAAGTACTAGTACCGGTAATTTGATGACGTCATTATTGACGTTTACCGCATTTTTTGAATCAAGATGGCCGCCGCAGAGAAGCGCCATAGTGTATGAATGGCGTAGGAGCCCTTGAGGCGTTCCAAAGTTTCTACAACCAAGAGACTCTACTAGACGTAGCTAAGTGAGTATTTAATCTCAGAACAGCAGTACTGGGGCACTTAGTGAGACGAAACTCGAGAAACCAGCCACCGCTCACCTGGAGCGAAGACAATCTGTGCACTTAGCAACCCTCTACTCAGCCTCCCAAGAGTGTTGTCCTGCTCACCATGTCGTGAGCGGCGTCAAAGACACCTGCTTCGATCACTACCGGTATCAATAAAAGCTCCAGTGCTCTCAGACGCGAGCCTGCCCGACGCAAAGGAGACCGCCCCGAGCCTCCTTACCGGCGTGACGGCAGTGCAGTTGAGTGCGGAAGTGTCTGTGCAGACTGCGACATTTCGTCGGCGCCTTTTGTCTGATACCAAGGAACGAGAGACGGGCTTGTCCAATGGCGGAACAGCAGGACGAAGGCCTACTGGAGGTCAGTTAGTCGGGCGTATAGCGTTACGACTGCGTCTGAGCGCGTCTCTCGCCAGCCGCCGTTCAGGCCAGCCAAGTTAGCGCAGAGACTGTGGTGGCTCTCCGTCACCGTGCCCTGTGAACGTTATCTGCATGGAAGGCCTAATGGCCGAGTGCCACCTGCGTGGCGTGCGGGAGAATGGCGGGTATTGACCAGCGTCCACTGTGCATATTTTTGCCGTATTCATTGTGGTGTAAGGTGCCGCCGGTGAGTAAGCCCCTATTAATTAAATTCGCTCCTCGGCCACAAGTGAACTTTGACACCGCATGAATTTCTCTCTCTCTCTCTCTCCCCCAGAAAATCCATGCACTGGTGGCTCCTCCACAGACCAACTCCTCTACCAAACAGCGAGGAAAGAAGCCACGCCTCCTCCCAGCCACACGGAAGCATGGCAGCATTGAGAACAACCCATACTGCAATGCATGCGGCGATGGAGGCAACCTCCTCTGCTGCGACAACTGTCCAGCCTCATTCCACTTCTGCTGCTGGTAAGGGGCACTGTGCATGTATAGAATGGCTTATGTCAGGCACGTAGAGCCTGTAATGACCTTGTATGTGAGGATCCTTGCAACAGAAGGATGTATGCCACATGAACCTGCTGTGAGATCTGTGTAGTACATGTGTACCCTTCTATCACCTCTGCCATTCCTCTGACAGCGATCCTCCGGTTGACCCTAAGAACATACCCAGTGGAGAGTGGCTGTGCAGATGCTGCAGTGGTCTTGAGCCGGAAGAGGAAGTTCCTCCACTGTTTAGACCCCTTTTGGAGCAGGCCTATGGGGCAAACCCTTTAATTTTCAACATCCCAGAAGAAATGAAGAAGCACAGTCTGCTACCCGGGCAGAGCAAGAGACACCTCAACCGGCGCAACAAGGCAGAGGAGAGAGAGAGCACACTTCGATACTGTTTTGCCTGCAATCAGTGAGAGCTACTGGGTGTATGGCGTACTGGCTGTGTGGGGTACTGGCTGTATGGAGTACTGGGTGTATGGGGGTACTGGCTGTATGGAGTACTGGGTGTATGGGGTACTGGCTGTATGGAGTACTGGCTGTATGGGGTACTGGCTGTATGGGGCACTGGCTGCATGATGGGATGTATGGGGGGGCTCGGTACAGGTGGACAAAGCCACTGTTGTGTGGCCGACAAGCTCTGTAGGAGGGCTTGGAATGCAAAGACTGTTTACACTCTCACCACTGTATTGCTCTGTGTCTGTTAACTCCCACTCCTGCTCTCCCTCCTCCTCCCCTGCTCTCCCTCCCCCTCCCCTGCTCTCCCGTTCCTTCATCTTCCTCCTGCCTTAATCATTGTTCCCTCCCCCCCTCCCCCCCTCCTCCCCTCCTCCCCTCCCCTCCTCCCCTCCCCTCCCCTCTCCTCCTCTCCTCCCATTAGGAGCACTCGCCATGTTGACCTGGTGCAGTGTGACTACTGTCCTCTCCAGTTCCACCTCTCCTGCATTGACCCTCCCCTCACCATGCCACCCACCGCTGCATGGATGTGCCCTGTTCACCCACAGCACTTCATTGTAAGCCCACCTCCCTCCCTCCCTCCCTCCCTCCATTCCCCCCTCCCTCTTCACCTCTCTCCCTTCCTCCTTTCTCCATCTTGGTTATCTGTGTAACTGTCTCTATCTGTTGTCTGCCTGTCTGTCTGCCTGTCTGTCTGCCTGTCTGTCTGTCTGTCTGTCTGCCTGTCTGTCTGCCTGTCTGTCTGCCTGTCTGTCTGTCTGTCTGTCTGTCTGTCTGTCTCTGGCTCTAGCCTGAGTTCCACCACCCACGGCTGTCTCAGAGACTGTGGGCCCTGGAGAAAGGTCGGGAGGTGGTACAACACCACAGGGTCAAGGTGGACTTCATCTCCCGGATCAACAGGTGGGTGTGGTCTCCTGCCAGGTGGGCGTGGTTTCCTGTAGTGTGTGTTGGTATGTGAGTGAAAAACTGAAAACAGGAAAGAGAAGGTCAAGGTGTATATTCCTGTGAATGGGAAGTCATCTTGAGACTTCTCACTTGTACTCTGCTCCCTCTCACTCCCTCCCTCCTTCTCCCTCCCTCTCCCTCTCCCTCTCCCTGTCCCTCTCCCTCCTCTTCTATACTCATTCTCCCCAGAATTCCTCACTACAAGAGGATCACCAGACACCTCAAGAGAAGAGTGGTAAAGGTAAGTACTTCCTTATAATCATTTCCTCCTGGAAGTGCTCCAGCTAACTAGCCAGATGTAGGAAGTGTCACATCCTGCTGAGTGGGTGGTGTGGTTAGCTTGGCTACTCAAGAGGAACAACTCTTGTCCTCTCTCTCCCCCTCCTCTCCCATCCTATCCAGGTCCCTCCAGCAATAAAGGCTTTCTATGCCCACCCTCTCCCTGATGTGGCCGATGCTCCCCCTCTCTCCGAGACCCTGCTGGGCCCGGCCGAGGTGTGTGAGTGGTGGAGGAGGGAGGAGGAGAGGCAGCGAAAGGAGTTTGCATCTGTTGCAGCCTCTCAACACCAGCCACTCTCTCTCAACCAGGACGAGGTGTGTGTGTGTGTGTGTGTGTGTGTGTGTGTGTGTGTGTGTGTGTGTGTGTGTGTGTGTGTGTGTGTGTGTGTGTGTGTGTGTGTGTGTGTGTGTGTGTGTGTGTGTGTGTGTGCATGCATGCACACTTCTATGAACATGTATGCTTGCATTGCTTAATTTCTACTAGTGTGCTACTGATTCCTTCGCTCCCTCTCTTCCTCCCTCCCTTCTTCCCTCCTTGCTATTCACTCCTCAGTGGACCAGAAGAGCCATCCTCTGTCAGCTACAGCAAGGCTCTTCATCCCAACAATCTCACTCCACACCCCTCACACCTCACTCTCCACCATCACCCCTCACCAGCACAAGCAATGGCAACTCCTCTTCCGACACTTCTCCAGATTTTTCAGTGCTCCTTGCGGCCACTCAGCTGATCGAGCTCTCCAAAAAGAGCCCACCCATGCCGAATGGTGTCCTCAAGCCTTTGGAGGTTTGTGGTCAGAAATCAGGTAGTGGTGGAGGTGACTGTGTGAGGAGAGTGGGGAGTGAGGTGGGAAAGAGGGAGGGTTGTGAGGGTGTGGTGGGGAGGGACAGGGAGATGGAGGGTGGTAATAATGTGAAGGAGGTGGGAGGAGGAGAAGAGGGCAGTGCTGGAGGAGAGAGTTGCGAACATGAAGACACTCTTGAGAATGGACGGAGAAACATGTGGGAAGAGGAGGATATGGAGCAGGGTGAGAGAGGGGTGGGGGGAGAGGCATGTGAAGATGACATTGGGAGAGGGCAAGAGGATGATAAAGAGGAGGGAGAGGCAATGGAACTGGGGGAGAGTGAGGGTGTGGGTGGGGACGAGGAGGTGGGGAGGAGTGCGTCCGTGGCTACCAAGCAGGACAGTGGCATATCATCAGATGGCGGAAGAGGGGAAGGTCTCAGCGATGGAGAGGGAGGAGAGGGTGACAAGATGGAGGAAGAAGACGTGGAGGGCACCAGTGACCTGCTCAAACTGCCACTGGGAGAGGACCGGCCAGAGGAGGAACAGGCTGCACTCTACAGACCTGGTTTTGGTGAGTGCCCCCCCTCCCTTCTCAGTACCTTCCTACCCTCAATATCTGTCTCCCTCTCCTCCAGTACCTGACCTGTCTCTCCTGGAGCCCAGACTGGTTCAGCTGCTTGCCACACAGAGGCTCCAACAGCTGTTTGCAACTGCCACTACTGGCATTAAGAACACAATTGGAGGGGCTTCCCCTTTGTCTTCCCCTGTCCAACACCAACTTCCTTCCCCTCCCTCCACCAGGAGCATCAACGGAATGAGACCAATACTAATGCCCAAACCAGCCAAACCAGTTCTTACAGCAGGTTAGCCTGTAGCTACAGCAACACCAATTGAAACCTGGAGACTGTGTGTGTTTGTGTGTGTGGTGGGTGCCTGGTAATGACCAGCAGTTTGGCATTGTGCTGAGCTGCACAAATAAGGAAATCCTGCAAGAGCGGTGTGGCTCTGGCCATGTTTTGCCACTGCTGTTGGCTGTGGAGCAGCATGCTAATCCGTGCTGAGCCAAACATGGCGAGAGGCCACAAAGCCCGTGTGGCTGTTCCAGGATTAGGTGTTGGAGTTGGCTTGTGTGCAGCTTGGTCTGGAATGTGAATGGCCTGCTCCCGGCTCTCACCTTTTTTGTGTGTTGATCCCTTCCCTCCCTCCCTCCCTCCTCCCCTCCTCCTTTTCCCCTCCCTCTCCCATCCAGCCCTTCTCAGTTCATCTCAGAGTATCCTCTGCCCAGTCTCTGGTGTTGGGACAGCTCATGCCTTCCAGAAACACGTCACATCCATTGGCACTGGTGAGAGTACACCTCCTACCACACCACCTACCACTGGTACACCTCCCATGTCTCCCTCTCTCCCTATGCCCTCCTCTCCTCTGGTGCCCCACCTCCTCCCCATCCCAGGTTCATCCATGGACATCTGTCTCTCTCACTATGGCCACTGTAACTACATATCCCCTCGCCATGCCTGCGTCTTCTACAATAAGGTAACCACGCCCACTTGAAGCAGTGGAAGAGCCTGCATGTGGTATTATGTAATCACACACAACATCCCTATAGGACACTGGAGAGTATGAGCTGCTGAACTACAGTGACCACGGCTCAGTGGTGGACGGGGTGCTCTACTCCTGTGACTTTTCAGACAAGAGCCAGGCAGAGGGGGAGAGGAAGGAGCCTCCCTCACCAGCCGTGGAGAATAACCTCGTTACCCAGGGGCAGGGGGTGAAGTTGGGGAAGGCTAAGGCACGGCTGGAGAGTGCCTGGAAGAGCCTGCAGGATGAAGACAAGGCCAGGCGAGCCCTTGAGGCGGCTCTGAGCCTGGCAAGACACCCGGCGAAGGAGGACAGTGCTGGAGAGAGCACCAAGAGGACCACCTACAACAGCTCTGTAGTCAGCATACCACTGGCCCTCTCCCGTAGCAAGAAGCTGTTGGCCGGCATCCCCCATGGCCACACCAAGGAGGCCAACACAACCACAGCCAGATCCACAGGAGGGAGAAATTCATCTTCGGAACTGTCTGAAAAACAAACTGATTCACAAACTGAGTCCAGCTGGCCAAAGACTGGCAGTGCACAGTCTGACCCATTTACGGATGCTCCTGCCCCGACTCTGCCCTGTCTCTGCAGACGAAGCACCTCCAGTTTGGTGGGCACCAATAGGAAGGGTTGGGAGGGTACGGCAACACTCTACCATGGCAGCCGCCTGAGGTTCGGCTGTCTGCAGTTTGTGTTCAGCATTGCTGGAAGGCCGGGCCACCCTGAGCTGGTGGAGGCCCTCTCCCACTTACTCCAATCAGATCATGATCTATAACCACTGTTTATGCATTTTTCATCATCTCTCCGTCCACATTTCTTATCTTATCTCCGTATTTTCTCTTCACCCATGATTGAATCTCTATTTTTCCCATTATTGGTTAACGGTTATTAGTGCCTTGCGACTTCCTGTCTGGTGCGGAACAGGAAGTGACGTTCCGTCCGGATTTATACGTAGCCAGCTGTACATTGCTGGCACCTCACTCTTAGTGCACGCCACGGTCAAGCTTTCTTGGGCTTCGTACATTGGGTGCTTCTCCACGAATTCTCCACCTACTCGACCAGCCATGAACATCGACTCGGAGACGGACAGGCTCTTTGCCGAGCTGGGGATAACGGAAGACGGCGGGAGCGGAGCTGGTGTCTCTGTGACTGTTTCTGTCGGCGGAGCACCGCCGCCGCCTCCTCCTCCTCCGGGCGCTCCAGCACCCCCTCCTCCTCCACCGCCTCCCTCTTCCTCTTCCTCTGGCGCCGGAGTCAAGCTCAAGACGAAGGACGTCAAGGACGCGCAGAAAGAGATCGATGATATCTTCGATTCCGTCATCAGCTTCGCCGGCAAGACGTCGGATAAGAAGAAAGGCCCGCCGCCTCCCGTGGCGCCCAAGCCTAAACGCAACGTCCACGTCAGCTCCTACACCATGCAGGTGAAGAAAAAGAGCGCCTCACCCGCTCCCATACCGGCCAAGCCGTCCCCGCCACCCGCTCCCTCGACGCAAGCTCCCGTCAAGCCGTCCCCGCCACCCGCTGCTCCGCCAGCTGCCAAGGTGCCGCCGGCCAAGCCCCCCAAGATAGAGGAGCAGCAGCCCGTGGCGCTGGTGGCGTTCGGGCCTGGCTTGGAGACGTTCGAGGTGAACTGCTACGGCGACTTCCAGGTCTCCTGCCCCCACGACGTGGACGAGGACGAGCTGGAGGTGAGCGTGTTGGGCCCCACGGGAACCAAGCCCGTGGACGTCACCTCTCACGGGAACGGGCAGTTCTCCTGCTCGTACCTGCCGACCATGGCGGGGGAGCACGCGGTGAGCGTGAAGGTCAGAGGAGACCATATCCCCGGGAGCCCGTTCAAGGCTAACGTACAGTTTGCAGCCTACACAGACAAGTGCTCTGCGTCAGGCCCAGGTCTGGTGTCCGGGACAACCACAGAGCCGTGCCGCTTCAAGATCAGGACCAAGGATGATGCTGGGTACGCTCGTCTGCGGATCCACATCCTGGGGCCGTCCAAGGCCGAACCTGTGGAAATGACGGAGAACGAGGAGGACAAATGTGTGGATGTGGTGTACAACCCGTCCGCCCCTGGAGACTACCAGCTCAGAGTGCTGTGGGGAGACGCACATGTTCACGGCAGCCCCTTCACCATCCCCATCACAGGAGAAGTCTTCAACGACCCCACCAAGGTGAAGGTCACAGGAGAGGGGCTGAAGGGGGGAAACGTCGGAGAAAATCTCAAGTTCTTTGTTGAAGGGGAGGCCGGGGCAGGGCCCGGGCCACTAGGGGTTAAGATTGTTGGTCCGTCCAAGCCCACCATCGTTGCTGATGACTCGAGCGAGGAGGGAGTGGAGATTGGCTACACCTGCCATGACCCCGGGGACTACCAGCTCATACTGAAGTGGGGGGAGGAGGAGCTGCCCATGAGCCCACACACTTTCACCATCACAGGAGAGGGGAGAGCAATCAACCCCCTCCTCTGTGTTGCCCACGGGCCAGGGGTTGAGGGTGGCACTGTCGGTCAGCCAGCCACATTCACAGTGGATGTACCAGAAGACGCTGGCCCAGGCTCTCTCTCCGTGTCAGTCTCAGGGCCACACCCACCCAAGCCAATTGAGATCACCAACAACCAGGACAACACGATGACAGTGACCTACCACCCCGTTGCCCCTGGCGACTACAAGATCGAGGTGTTCTGGGCAGACAAACACATCACAGGCAGCCCCTACTCCGCCACAGTCTCTGGCTCAGCTGTGCGCAACCCGCAACTGGTCTTTGCGTCTGGAGAGGCTCTGGGCCCAGAAGGGATGAAGTGTAACCAGCTGGGAACCATCACTGTGGTGCCTCACGAGGGTGCCGGGCCAGGCCCCCTCAGAGCCAAGCTGGAGGGCCCCAGCAAGGGAGCCCTGGAGCTCTCCAACAACCAGGACGGCACAATGCTCGTCTCCTTCGTCCCCAAGGACCCCGGCGACTACAAGCTCCACCTACTGTGGGGGGAGAACACGGAGGACCCAGCCAGCGAGATCCACGACAGCCCATTCTCCATCAAGGTGACCAACTGAGAGCCCTTGGGAACTGCACGCCAACCAGTCAGTGTACTCGACTGCTATTTTTGTATCAAACCTTTTTTAGATGTCTTTCTAGTTTTCAATTGAATCATACAGCATGACGGTGTATGGACATGTAGTTTTGTACGTAATATCTCATACTGTTTGGCTAAATGGCTGTGTTCTGCTGAAACCTGTGCAGGTGTTGCTGTGTGTGTCCATGTAGTCCAACATGCCAGCATGTTTGGTGTGCCTTGCTCAGAGGAAAGACTGCATTTGGATTCTGAGCTGAGGGTACTTAGGGTTCACATTCCTTGTGGTCACAGGTATTTTTACCATATATGGCAATGCTTTATATCGAAGGCACTTGGCTGCCTCCACCCTGAGCCCCTCTTGTGGGCAGCTGCCATGCCAGCCACTGGCAGTAGTGAGGAGAAAGAGGTGGGGGAGGCCAGTGAGCAGTGAAATGATTATCATCTGAGGAATTTGAATTTAGTGGCTGTGTATGGAACAAAATTGATTGACACAAAACAGACAGCACACACACACACTAGGATGTGCTGGTGTCATCACTAGAGTCATCTTTCTCCTTTCTCTCTTGTTCCTTCTCCTCCTGCTCCTTCCTCTCCTCCAGTTCCATCTCCTCGAGCAGCAGTTTAGCATTCCTGTCCCTGCCGGCTGCCATCTCGTACAGCTCCTTTGCACGCTCCCTGCTCTTTGGCACACCCAAACCATTGTAGTACATGTTGCCAAGGTTCACCTGGCAGGGTCGGGGGGGGGAGAGAAAGATAAGAAGGAAAGAAGAAGGAAAGTGAAAAAGGAGAAAGAGAAGGAGGAGGAGGAGGAGGAGGAGGAGGAGGAGGGAGAGTGAGAAGAGGGAAGAGAGACAGTGCTCATAAACCTCCTCCCACCTCTGCCTCACTTGTGCTGGGGCAAATCCCTTGTCTGCTGCACTCCTGTAGTACTCAGCTGCCTTCTGAAAACTAAGCTCCACCCCTTTTCCAGCAAAGTAGTGTCCCCCCACATTGTACAAGGCCACAGGAAGACCTTACAGGGAGAAGAGGAGGGAGTTATCTTGCCCTGACCTCACTCCCTCTCTCTCTCTCTCTCTCTCTCTCTCTCTCTCTCTCTCTCTCTCTCTCTCTCTCTCTCTCTCTCTCTCTCTCTCTCTCTCTCTCTCTCTCTCTCTTACTCTCTCTCACACACACACACACACACACACACACACACACACACACACACACACACTGGGCTCACCTGATTCACTGGCACTGAGGTGATGTTGGAATGCCTTCTCATACGACTGTTTCACTCCCTTGCCATGAGTGTAGCAGCTGGCAAGGGACAGGTGGGCCAGTGGGTCCCCTGGAAAGAAAAAGGGAGGGAGGAAAGGAGGAGGGGAGGAGAGGAGGGGAGGAAAGGAGAAGGAGAGGAGGGGAGGAGGGGAGGGAAGGTGCAGGGATACAAAGGGAGAGGGAGAGAGAGGGAGGAGGGAGAACAAAGGACTGTTGATGGGTGCTGATTACAGATGCCTGATCAGAGGGTGCAGTGTGCACTATTCAGAGGGTACTATTCAGCTGGTCACGTGATGATTGGCTCTGCCATCTTCTCAACCAGCCATCCCACTCACACATGCAGAGAGTAGGTGGGGCATATGGACACAGGACTAGCTCACCAAGGTCTGCTCCAGTTGTGTAGTGCTTCACTGCCTCCTCCAGGTCCTCCTTCACACCCTGTCCATGTTGGAACATGCTGCCTAAGAGGGGAAGGAGGAGGGTGAGTGAATAGGAAGTGGTATGCCGCCTGGCCATTTATGACAGAGAGAGAGAGCATGGGGGAAGACAGACTCACCTAGTGCATTGTAAGCCTCTGCCACAAAGTTCTGAGAGGCCACCTGCAAAGGCACAGAGGAAATACTCCACACAAGTACACACTGGACCATGTACCACAGGTCCACTGGCGGAGGGCTAGCCACACCCCCAGCTGGTCTGGTGGAGGGCTAGCCATACCCCCAGCTGGTCTGGCAGAGGGCTACCTTGTAGAGGCTGAAGGCTCTCTTGAAGTTCTGCTCCACTCCACTGCCCACATAGTACATGCCAGCCAGGGCAAACTGGGCATAGGGGTGGCCCTTCATGGAGAGTCGAGTGAAGAGCTCAGCAGCTTGGGAGGGATCAGCAGGACAACCCTGGCCTTTGGGGAGGGAGGAGGAGGAGGAGGAGAAGAGGTTGTTAGGGAGTGACATGGCTACCCACCTGTTCTCAAGAGCTGGGCATATGTGTAGAGGGCATTGGTGTCTCCTAGCTCCCCTGAGCAGAGGAAGAGTGGGGCTGCAATCTGTACCGCATCCCGGCCCACTGGGGCGGGGGGAGAGAGAGGGAGGGACAAGGGAGAAGGTGCCACTCTCGGACCCAGCCTGGCCAGAACTGCTGCAGGCATACCTTTGTCCTTAGCATGGAACACTGCAACTGCCAGGCCATAGAGCTCCTCCGATGACACTGAAGGAAAAAAAAAGAAAACAAGTTTCTTACTTCCTTCCTCCTTGTGCCTGTGTCTACCCTCCTCCCTCCCCCCTCCCCAGCCTCACACTTGGTCTCGCAGTTCAGCTTGACTATGAGCATTTTCGTTGGTTCGGACATGTCTGACAAGATGGAGGAGAGTAACTGCAGCTGCCGCTGTTTGACCTCTGCACCTGAGCTGAGGCTCTCTCCCACCAAAGACACCAGGTCCTGGTGGAACTCTGCACAGAGGTCGGAGGTCGTACATACACAGTGGAGGTATGCACATGCACATATGTTGCCACAAGTCAGAGGTAAGTACCATGCAGCTGTCTGAATGTTGCAGTGGGCACGTGATAGTCACGTGCACGCCAAGTAATCCGTCTGCAGGGTGGTGCAGGTATCCACTGGCGGGTGTTCCCCTGCAATTCATGGGCACATACTGCACGCACTCCTCTTAGAGCTCCTGAAGTCACCCAGACGCCAGACACCCTTCTCAGAACGTTGTAGAAAGCACCAAATCTCGACATGTTGTAACTGACCTTCGACCCCACCACTTCTAAATAATGCTCATCTAACTCGCTTAAGGGGGAAGAGAATGCCCATAGCAGTGAAGGACTACACGTGGAGGGAGACGGAGGCAGAGGTGGACATTGTGCTGCCGCTGAAGGCAGTAAAGCGGAGCAAGGTGGACATCCTCTCCACAGAGCGCTACATCAAAGTGAACTACCCTCCATACCTCTTCGAGGTTCACCTGCACGCGGAGGTGGTGGAGGAGCAGTGCGCGGCCAGAGTAGGTGACGGCGTTATAAAGTTCCGACTGGTCAAGAAGGAGCCCGGTGTGTGGGGCAGGCTGGCCTCCGAGGAGTCTGAGGACAAGCTGGTGTTGGGGGAGAGGAGGTCTGAGGCTGTGGAGAAGGTCCAGAGAACTGCACAGGAGGAGGCAGAGCGTAAGGCCAAGAAGAAGAGGGAGGAGGAGCAGTTTGCCATTCGGCAGCAGATGAAGCTGGAGCAGGAGCAGAGGGAGAGGATCGAGAGGGAGAAGCAGGACGAGAGGGACCGGGCAGAGAGAGAGCTGCAGCGATGGAAGGAGGAGAAAAAAGCAAAGGCCCAGCAGAAGAAGCAGGCAACTGTCACCGCAAGAGGTGGCAGGGAGAATGGTTCAAGGAATGATGGCAGAGACACATCGGCTATTTGGAAAGAGAAGACCAAAAAGGCAAAACCTCCTCCCCGCGAGGGAGGAAACATTCCCGTACACTTCACACCCCGAGCATTCCCGACTGCCGCAAGAGAGTCACGGGAGGCAGAGGAACAGGAGTGGCTGGCCAAGCAGGCAGCTGCACGGAGAATCACTCAGCCGAAGAAGAACGAAGAGGGAGATATCAACGAGAGAAACCCAGAGTTCCTGAAGGACAGGGGGGTGGGGTTCTTCCGGGCTAAGAACTATGACGCAGCAGTGAATGCCTTCTCTGAAGGCATCTGCCTCAACCCTAACCTCCCCCAGCTGTTCTCCAACAGGGCAGCGTGCTTCCTGGCCATGGGTGAGCTGGAGAAGTGTGTCAGTGACTGCTGCCGGGCTCTGGAGCTCTACTTCCCCGTCGTGCCCTCCAACCATGCCTCTCGAGCTAAAGTGTTTGCACGAAGAGGCTCGGCCTATGCCCAGACCGGTAGGGTGGACCTGGCAGTACAGGACTACGAGGCTGCCGCTGAGCTGCTGCCTGGCGATGAGAGACTGAGGGAGGACTGCTCCAGACTGAAGCAGGCATTGCTAGCAGAGCAGAGCTGCAGCTAGCACCAGACTGGATGGGCTGTACAGGATACTGTACTCTGGTCTGCACACGGCAACCCGGTTCTCTTAACAGTGTAATGTCATGATGACCTCCTCCCCCCTCCCTCCCCAGCTCATAGTATTGTCTGTCATGATGCCCTCTTTCTTTGGTATTGCATTTCTTTGCCACACAACTTGGGGCAGTCAAGTGGTGATTGTCATGCTGCAGTGTTGTGCAAGTACATCACAGACAGTGCACACACACACACACACACACAGTGCATATTAACAGCAGTGGTGCTATTCAGGTGGTGGGGGCGTTCCTCTCTCATGGAAGACGTGCACCTCCCCAGAGCCGCAGTAGGCATACTCCAGAGTGTCCACAACCACTTTCATGTCTGCATCGATGGTCCTGGCCCACTGCTCCAGGTCCCCCAGACTCTTCAGGCTCTTGTGGAAGCCCTCAACAAGCGACAGCCACTGAGTTGTCTGCTTCACGTAGCGGGTGGAGTGGGCCTGCAGTGCCTTGGCCTCGCGGTCCAGCTTCCGCTGGTTCTCGTAGGCTTTCTCCACCCCGCTGTTGAGGGAGTCCACCATGGCGTGGGTGCACTTCTGCACCGAGAGCAAGGCAGCCTTCCTCTTCCTGTCCTGCTCCTCCCTGAGGATGGCCTGCCTCTCCTGGTGTTCTCTCACCATTCGAGACAACATGGCTGGACTGCGTGTGAGAGAGAACGAGAGAGGGGAAGACAGAGTGTGCAGGTCGTACTTTTCTTGCTGATGGGCGTGGCTAATAGGATCATGTGACTCCAGAGGTTTACACACGTGGTCGGATGTGAAATGGCGCTCGTCTGCTCAAGTGAGTGTGCGTCTTGGGGCGAGTGCAGCGTGCGGTAACTCCCCCTCCCCCCATTCTCCCTGCCTTCAGTCTGCCATGAGGTTCCCGAGGAGCCTGTCCTGTCTCCAGTGTCCAACCGCGTGTTCGAGCGCCGCCTCGCAGTGAAGTGGATTCAGGAGAACGGCACAGATCCTGTGAACGGAGAACCACTTTCTGTGGACCAGCTGATTGCTATTAATGGTAGGGGAAGATCAAATCCCCCCTAATGGGTTGCATAGTCGTGCCCACCTCTGCCCTCTGCAGTCGATCCCCTGGTCAAACCACGCCCACCTTCTGCCACCAGCATCCCTGCCATCCTCAAGCTGCTGCAGGATGAATGGGTAGGAAGCACATGAGTATCACGTGACTAGTGCAGACTGCTAAGTGGATACATCCTTGGTCAATTGAGCTAGCTGAATTGTTGTTTAGTATTTTGTTTCCACACCTTTGCCTCCCTCCTATTCCCACCCTCCTGTTCAATCCCTTCCTTCTCCTCTGCCTGCCAGGATGCTTGCATGTTGCACAGCTTCACAATGAGGCAGCAGCTCCAGACAGCCAGACAAGGTAGAGCCTCTCTATTTTGCTTGTCATAGCGTGTGAATGCCCCTCCCTCCCCTCCCCACCCCTCCATCACTCCCTTCCCTCCCCTCCATCACTCCCTCCCCTCCTGTTCTCTCGCCCAGAACTCTCCCATGCTCTCTACCAGCACGACGCAGCGTGCCGTGTCATCGCTCGCCTCACAAAGGAGGTCACGGCTGCTAGGGAAGGTAAGTCACTGTGTGGAGGGAGGGGGAGGAGGAGGAGGAGGGAGGGAGGAAAGGGGGCGAGAGAACTTGTAGAATTGTGTCAGTGATGATTTCCTTGACTGAAGGCACTGCCGTGACGACATCCTTTGCCTCAGATTCAGAGACACACAACTACCACTAGCGTACCATGCCAGGGGAGACCGACAAGTGTCACTCCTTCCCCCTCCCTCTTCCCCCTCCCTCCTCCCTCTCCCTCCTCCCCCTCCCTCCTCCCTCTCCCTCCTCCCTCTCCTAGCTCTGGCCACTCTCAAGCCTCATGCAGCTGGTGGGTATGGTGCTGCAAATGAACATCCTCCAACTGCCCTAGCAGAAACCATGGAAACAGAGGTAGGCGTGGCATCACTGGGCCCATTGGTTGGGGTCACATGAGCACCAGTGATGGCAGAACCAAACCATCTTTCGTTTGATGGCATTGCCAGTGAAACACTGTCGTGTCTCTGAGGTGCTCAACTGTGAGGCTGCAGGTGCACAAATTTAAAGTCTCAGTGCATCTCCTTCCCTCCTCCCTCCCTCCCTCCCTCCCTCCTTCCTTTCTCCCTCCCTCCCTCCCTCCAGGCTCCTGGTGAAATGACAGAGGAGATCCTTCAGAAGGTGAGTATCAGTGCAATTGACGGTTTTCTCAGTCCATGGTGGTTCACAATGGTCCACAATGATCTACAGTGGTCTACAGTGGTCCACAATGGTCTACAGTGGTCCACAATAGTCCACAGTGGTCCACAGTGGTGATTATGTTCCTTTCTGTGCAGCTTATGGAGACTGCAAGTCAGCTCACGGCAGAGAGGAAGAAGGTGTGCTCTCCCCCAACACACACATGTGCTCCGTAACATGTCACTCCCTTCCCCTCACCTCCTCCTCTCCTGCCAGAGAGGGAAGAGGGTGCCTGATGGTCTCGTGTCTGCCGAGAGCATCAGCAGCTTCAAGCAGATTGCCTCTCACCCGGTAACTGGTCTGTGCACCCACCTGCCTCAACCCCTCACCGTCTCCCCTTCCTTCTCCCTCTCCCTCCCTGTCTGCTCCTCTCTCCCCCAGGGTCTGCACAGTGCCAGTGTTCCGGGGATACTCTGTCTGGATCTCTCTGGCAACACGTCACGGGCACTCACTGGAGGGGCTGACAAGATGGCTGTTGTGTTTGAAAAGGACTCGGAGCAGATTGTGGCCACTCTCAGAGGCCATACCAAGAAAGTAACCAGTGTGGTGTACCACAGCACAGAGGTGAGAGGGAGGGAGGGAGGGAGGGAGAGAGAGAGAGAGAGAGAGAGAGAGAGAGAGAGAGAGAGAGAGGGAGAGGGAGAGGGAGAGGGAGAGGGAGAGGGAGGGAGAGAGAGAGAGAGAGAGGGAGAGAGGGAGAGAGGGAGAGAGGGAGAGAGGGAGGGAGGGAGGGAGGGAGGGAGGGAGGGAGGGAGGGAGGGAGGGAGGGAGGGGGAGAGGGGGAGAGGGGGAGAGGGGGAGGGAGAGAGAGAGAGAGAGAGAGAGAGAGGGAGGGGGAGAGGGAGGGAGGGAGGGAGGGTAGTAGCCATGCAATGTGTGTGGTATGAGCTGGTTTCTCTTGTCCCCAGGAGGTGGCCATCAGTGCCTCTCCCGACACCACTGTGCGAGTCTGGTCCATCCACAACAGCTCCTGCAGTACCATCATACGTGTGAGCACCCACCAGCCCCACTAGCCAGCACCAGCCACATGCACCCTCACCCTCCCTCCTCCCTCTGTGTCTCCACCCCTCCCCCTCCCCCTCCTCCTCCCCCTCCCTCTGTGTCTCCACCCTCCCCCTCCCTCCTCCCTCTGTGTCTCCACCCCTCCCCCTCCCCCTCCCCCTCCCCCTCCCTCTGTGTCTCCACCCTCCCCCTCCCTCCTCCCTCTGTGTCTCCACCCCTCCCCCCTCTGCACCCCTCCCCCCCCCCAGGCCCATGAGGGAGCAGTGACAGGGGTCAGTCTCCATGCCACTGGAGACTATGTACTCAGTGCCTCATCAGATGAGGTATGTGTATGAGGTCTGTGTTACAATTGATGGCAGACTCTCTCTCTCTCTCTCTTTCTCCACCTCCTCTGCCCTCCAGTACTGGGCCTTCTCTGATGTTCGCACGGGTCAGGTCATCAGCAAAGCTAATGATCCCTCCGCCCCTTCAGGTTAGGATGGAAGCTTGAACTTTGACCTGTGTATGTGCTCTATGCTGACCTTTGAACCCACTCAGCCCTCACGTGTGCCCAGTTCCATCCTGATGGCCTCATTTTTGGAACTGGAACAACTGACAGGTGAGCTGGACAGTGTGATGGGAGTGATGAGGAGGGAAGGGGAGGGGGTGAGGTGTGAGGAGGGGAGGTGGTAGGGTGTGATGAGCACATGTTCCCCTGCAGTGTTGTGAAGATCTGGGACCTGAAGGAGAAGGCCAATGTGGCCAACTTCCCTGGCCACTCGGGAGCCATCACCAGCATCTCCTTCTCAGAGAATGGGTGAGGGGGTGTGTGTGTTGTGTTTTTCAAATCACTACTTACTCTTCCCCCCCTCCCCCTTCCCTCCCCTCCCCTCCCCCTTCCCTCCCCCTCCCCTCCCCTCCCCCTCCCCTCCCATTCTTCTGCAGGTACTATCTTGCAACATCAGCTAATGACTCGGTTGTGAAATTGTGGGACTTGAGAAAATTGAAGAACTTCAAAACCATTGAACTGGAACAGGGACATGAGGTAGCTTCACATGTGCTTTATAAGATTGATTTTGTTTTATCATCTCTCTCACCTCCCCTGCCTCTCCTCTCCCTCCTCCCTTGCCTCTCTCTCCTCTCCCACCTTCCCTGCCTCTCTCTCCCCCTCTCCCACCTCCCCTGCCTCTCTCTCCTCTCCCTCCTCCCCTGCCTTTCTCTCCCCCTCTCCCTCCTCCCCTGCCTCTCTCCCCCTCTCCCTCCTCCCCTGCCTCTCCCCCTCTCCCACCTCCCCTGCCTCTCTCTCCCCCTCCCCCTCCTCCCCTGCCTCTCCCACCTCCCCTGCCTCAGGTGCAGTCTCTCTGTTTTGACCAGACTGGCACCTACCTGGCAGTGGCTGGAACAGACGTCCAGTGAGCTAGTGCCTTGCCCCCCCCCCCCCCCTCTCTGTGCAGCTGGAGCTGCCAGTGAGTGTGTGTGTGTCTCTTCCTCTTCCACAGGATCTACCTCTGCAAGCAGTGGTATCCGCTGCAAAAGTTCACTGGTAAGAGGTTACCAAGATGGGGGGGTGGTGGGGGTGTATTGTGTATGCATGTACACACACACACACACACACACACACACACACACACACACACACACACACACACACACCACAGACCACTCTGGTTTGGTGACTGGCGTGAGATTTGGGAAGAATGCTTCATTCATTGTGTCCACTGGAATGGACCGCAACCTCAAGTACTATGGCCTGGAATAGAGCCTCAAGTACTATGGCCTGGAATAGAGACACTGACACTGACACATTCCCTTTGATAGCTGACTCATTTCTATACACCTCACTCCACTCTGCAGTACACCACCACTGCCACTTGTACTGTACACTGTAACAGTTAAAGTTACCCAAATAAATTGATTGAAGGAGATAAAGTGATTTGCACAGCTAATGAGATTCAGCCATGAAGGAAGAGTGTGATATGAACAGCAATTAAATCACGGGTGGAGGCAGCAGGAAGTAGGAGAGGGAGGGAGAGGGAGAGGGAGAGCTGGTGGGAGAGAGGGAGAGGGAGAGCTGGTGGGAGAATGAGCTGAAGTGAACATGTCAGTCTGTGTGCATTCTACAGTCCCAGGGCTTCTCTTCCTGTGACCTGCATGATGGAGGGAGGAGGCAAGGACTCCATGTCAATGGTTGTCATGTGACTCACACATGACCTGCACATGTCCTGGTAATGTGACCAGTCACATGACAGGGCACATTCAGATATGTGGTCATGTGATCGGTCACATGATGGGGCACATGTGCACAACTCAGCACACATCAACAATGAACTTACTCTTCAGAGTCACTGGCAGACTCTTCCACACAAGTCATCTGTACCAAGGTATGTACGATATTGTAAATATACAAGGACTTGAGTGACATTCTACATAGCACTGTACAGTGAAGCTGGAGCTAACCTGGCTCCTCGTGACAATGTCATGGAAACGCCTCTCAGGCTCCACCCACGGAATCAATGCCATTTCCTTCTTGTTGCTGCATGGAGAGGGAGGGAGGGAGGGAGGGAGGGAGGGAGGAGAGGGAGGGGGGAGAGGGAGAGAGGAAACGAAGTGCCACTACAGATACAGCACTACATGTACAGTGGTTGCTCACATCTCATCCAGTATGGAGGGAAGGAGGAGGTTCTTACGAGCAGCTGTTAGAGTTTTGAGTTCTGGAGCAAGCCACACCTGCTGTGATCTTCAGAGGAACAAAGGGAAGAGAAAAGGGAAAAGGAGTAAGGAGGTGGAAAGGGAAAGAGATAGGGAGATGGGGGAAGGAGGGGGGAGGTGGGGAGGTGGAGAGGGAAGGAGGGAGGAGGTGGGGGGATGGGGAGGTAGGAAGGTGAGGTGGGAGGGAGTCATCCCCTCACATTTCAGAGGAACTGTCTGGCCCATCGCTGCTGTCTGAACTGATGTCCTCCAGTATGACGTCCCAGTCCTTCCCCCGGGGGCGGTGGAGGGAGGAGGGCTCTGGTGCCTGTTCCATCGGCTCACTCTCCTCAGCAGGAGAGACACTGGACTCCGAGGAAGGGGGAGTGGCTGGGGTGACCCTGCAATTACTGTTTAGATCAAGTGCTGTTCAGCCTGTTAAACCGGCTCTACTAACCTGATGCGTACGTTGGTCAGGTGAGGAGGCAGTCTCATCTCACAGGCGAGATCCAACCCATCCACCACTTGAGATGTGGCTGGCTTTGGAGGCCTGCCTGTTCTGGGGGGAGAGAGTCCTTTGCTGCTCCTGGTGTGAGCAATATAGCCATTCCCTGTACTGCTGGAAGCCACTGATGAGGGTGCCCCTCTAACTGACTCCTCATTAGGGTCTGAGCTAAGTTCTGAGAGCGTGGAGGGGCAAGAAGAGACAGCTGTGATATTGAGGGGAGGAGCTGCACTGAGATTCAGTTGCCCCATGACGGCAGCCATTGCCTCCTCTGTCAGTTGGCGCTTGGGGGGCATACAGCTGGGGGGGTGGGAGGGAGGGAGGGAGAGGATTCAATTTCTACACACAACACTCGCTAAATTTTAGACCTACTCCTCGAAGTGGTCTAATCTCTTTCTCTTCACTCTCTGTCTCATCTGGCACTCCTCTCCCGAGCAGCCAAGTACGTCCATACGAGAGGACCTGGCAAGGTATGGACACAATAATGTGTTTGCAGAGGCAGCTGCAAACCTGCCGCCGCTTGCCTTATAATCTCCGTAGGAGCCGCAGAAGACAGAGGCTCTTGCAGTACTAAAAACAAGCTTATATTACCGACTGTTCTAGAGAACTGGGAGAGAGAGCTTCCACACACCTTTCTAAATAAAGCCCTTCATTAGAGTAGAGGGAAACCATGAATAACATTATCTTGTTTATGCTGCAGAGCCGCATTCCTCAGACGTGCCCCGCCCACCAGAGACCTGCAGGTGACAGGTCAAGAAAGGGCGTCTCGCAGACAGCCACGCCCGGATCGCGGAGAAGCGCCAAGTGCGCAGGCAGCGCAGAAGCGTTCCGAAGTTCGTACAGTTGTTCGTTCAGTCTGCTCCTTTTTTTGGGCGGCGCAGCGCCATGAGCTACCGCGTCAACACGAGTGGGAGGGGCTGGTCCTGCACAGCGACCAGAGGTAGGCAGCGTCTTATATTCACGGTCCCTTCCGAATGGGTGGGGCTCGTTCCTCCTACTGCAGCAATCGTGTGTTAACCCTTTTTCTGCTTCCTTCTCTAGTGTTCCCCCTCCTCCTCCTCCTCCTCCTCACCCCGATCCGCCTCACGACTGCTCAGGACCTCCCCACCTGCACCTCCACACTCGTCACCAGTCACATCACCAACACCTCCACCCCTCACCTCCACCTCTCCTGCTCCGTCCCTCCCCCACAACTGGCCGGTGGTGGCTGGCTCTGGCAGTGGGACAAGCTGGCCGATGACCCCTCCTCCTCCCACCTCCCTCTCCAGAACGCCACCTCCTTCATCAATGGCTCCACGTACCACCTCCCTGTGGAGTGTGGGGCCAGTGGCCAGTACCAGGCCTCCTACCTCAGCACAGGGGGAGACTGTGTCTACAGCTGCCAGTTCTTTGTGGAGGTGGTGGAGGTCATTTCAGAGCAGATTCTGGATGTGTTCGAGAGTTTCCGTAAGTCCTACAGTATCGCTAGAGCTGGCAATTTGTTTACCAAATCCTCCCTCACTTTCAATTGCTGTTTCTGGTACTCATCTGATGCAGTCATGCACCTTGCCTGTTTATCCCTCTTGCATCACCCCACGGCCACTCCACTTCCCCCCTGCAGCCAACCAGACCTCCCTCCCTCCTCCAACACAGCCCAACACCCACACCAGGAACCTGTCCTTCCCCCTCGGCACCCCCAGTGTCCCCCTGGGGGTGTGCAGCGGCCGCTACCACCTGTCCTCTGGCTGCATCCTGGACGTCGGCCATGCCTGGTTCAGGGACGGGGCAGCATTTGAGCCAACACCAGATCTCTACACTATATCCGTCTCCAGCAGCATCACCATTCGCAACGTCACTGACCTGACTGCTGGCTGCTTTGTGTGCATCACTGAGCTCCCCTCCGGCCTGGGGAGCTACCGGACAGAGGACGTGTGCATTGCAATCAGCACACTGGGTGAGCATATGTCACATTCCCATGTTCTCAAACACAGGTTCTCACATACCAATTATGACTGAACACACACACACACACACACACACACACACACACACACACACACACACACACACATACACAGTCGTCACTCCCACACCCTCCCTAACCATACCATCCCCCACCACTGAGACCACACCCACTGACAGCTCCAAGGAGACGCTTATCTTTGGCCTGGAGCTGTGGGAGGTGGGGCTGGTGGTGGCAAACATTGTGGCCGTCCTCCTCCTCTTTGTCTGCGTGTGCATGGCTGTCCTCTGTCTCTCTCACCGGAGAAGCAGGCAGCAGGAACCGCAGCACGTGCGGCTGAAAGAGGAGAGAGAGAATGAGGTGGAGAAGGAGGAGGAAGGAGAGTTCATGGACTTCACTGGTAAGCAATGCACGTGTGTGTGTGTGTGTGTGTGTGTGTGTGTGTGTGTGTGTGTGTGTGTGTGTGTGTGTGTGTGTGTGTGTGTGTGTGTGTGTGTGTGTGTGTGTGTGTGTGTGTGTGTGTGTGTGTGTGTGTGTTCATGAGGGAGACACTGACATCAGTTCATGCCCCCCTGTATGTCCATCCTGCAGGTCCCTCTGAGATTCCCTTCAGTGCCATCATGTTTGAGGAGCTCCTCCACAAGGGAACCTTCAAGACGGTGCACCATGCCTTTGTCTACCACCCTCCGTCTGGCCTGGCAGGTCTGGAGGTGGCTGTGAAGAGACTCAAAGGTAATAATTTCACGTAGCATCATGCTCTGCCTCATGTGTCCCACCATACTCCTGCTGGCTGTTTCTCCTCACTCACTCTCTCCCCAGATGAAAACTCTGAGTTGGGTGCACAGGAGCTAATGGCAGAGGCTTACATGCTGAAGTCAGTGCATGACAAGGTGAGTCTAGTTTTTAAGCCACACTGACAGCTCCTGGCAATGTGTCACAGCTATTCTGACCAGCTGTACTTGCTAGCCTCACTGCGTCACTGGATAGAGAAACTGCCTGTTCCCCCTCCCCAGGCTGGTGCCCACCCCAACATCATCTCCCTCATTGGAGTGACGTCCTATGGAGGCCCTCCCTGCCTCCTGTTGGAGTACATGCCACATGGCACGCTGGACCGCTTCCTCTGGTCACTCAAGAAGGGCCCGGTCCCCGAGTGGTACCTGCGTCTGACCAGAGATACTATTCATGATCAACCGTATCATAGACACGTGTCGTGTGATCTGATGAGAGTGATAGTGCAGGTGGCGGAGGGAATGGTGAGGGAGGGAGGGAGGGAGGGAGGGAGGGAGGGAGGGAGGGAGAGAGGGAGGGAGGGAGGGAGAGGGAGAGGGAGAGGGAGAGGGAGAGGGAGGGAGGGAGGGAGGGAGCAAGAAAGAGAAGGAGAAAGAGATGACAATTTTACTGATACATGTGTACTTCTCCTTCAGAGGTTCCTCACAGAACAAGGCTTTGTGCACCGAGACCTCTCCACCCGAAACATTCTGGTTGGTAACCAGCTGCACATCAAGATAGCCAACCCAGGCATGTTCTATGAGGGCTACTACTACGTGGTGTCAGAGAGGGAGCACTTCCTGCACGACATGGCTCCAGAGTGCCTGTGGGAGAAGAGATACTCCATCTTCAGTGACGTGTGAGAAAATGTGTTGTCTGTGCACATTCTCATTCCCCTCTCCTCCCTGATCTCCTCTCCTCCCTGATCTCCTCCTCTCCCTCCCTGATCTCCTCCTCTCCTCCCTGATCTCCTCCTCTCCCTCCCTGATCTCCCTTTTCCTCTCCCTTCCTGGTCCCTTTCCCACTCTTCCTTCATTCCTTCCTTTCCCCCTCGCCACCCTTCCCCCAACTCTCTTTAATACTTCCCTCCTCATATTTCAGTTGGTCGTTCGGGATTCTCCTGTACAAGATGATTACCTTGGAGACCAACCCCTACCCTGGACTGCCAGTCAGGGAGCTCTATGATCGTATCGTGGACAACAACCTTCGACCCCAGATATTAAGCAGCTTCAGCAATCAATTGTATGAGCATTCTCCTCTGTGGCTCTCTCCCTCCCTCATTCCCCCCTCCCTCCCTTCTCTCCCTCCCCTCCCTCCCCTCTCTCCCTCCCTCATCCCCCCCCAGGTATTTCCTGCTTCAACGATGTTGGCAGCTCATCCCTGTGGAGCGACCGACGTTCTCCATCGTGCTCAGTGAACTGCAGCAGCTCTGCAGTGACCCCACAAAGCACATCATCCTCAAAGTATCCAAAGATGAGCTCACGCCTGGTTATGTCGGCGAGAATGGGCAAGTGTTCCTCCGTGCAGTACCAGCGTATGTGTTCCAAATCAGGCACACCAAGCTAAGTGGCACTCAGAGGAGCAACGTATCATCAGCTGATGACACGATCTACTCTCGAGAGACGGCCGACTCCATCCTGTACCTCCACTCGGAGGCAGAGGGCAGTGGCGCTGGGCAGGAGACGGATGAGGATGATGGGATGGAGTGGCTGGATGAGAGGTCACTTCAGGGGAAGGAGGGGGAGGAGGTGCCTCTGCAGGTGATGAAGGAGGAGGGGGAGTCCAGGGAACACATCAGTTTGATCCTCGAGTCCAATGTGGATGAGGTGGATGCAAACAACTCTGGGAATGAGGGGAGCTTGCATGACAAGGAAGACTTGATTGACAAGGAAGGCTCACGTGAAAAACTTGTTAATTTGTAGTGTCTGTTACAGCATTCTATTTATTCGCATAATAATATTACAATACTTGTAGCCAACACTTATGTGCTGATGTATAATTAGATATACCTGCAAGTTTGTTATTTTACATCAAACACAATCTACAACTCTAATATCCTCCTTGGTCTCCAAACTGTTTGACGATAAGGTCATTATAGGGGTTAACAGGAGGGATTACCTCGGGAGTGTAGTTGCGGAACAGCTCCCACGTGATGACGGTGTCGAGGTAGTTGCTCTCCTGGTTGGGATGGAAACCATCCACTGGCTCTATCAGCTGCCAGGGCTTGCCTCCCTGCTCCGCCCACCGCTCAAATGCCTTCTTCACAGGAGGGTCAAAATAGTAAGCCTTGAAGTTCTTGAATGTGACATTTGCCACGAGCTGCTTGAGTGCTGTGTTGAGTTCCATGGCCCGCTCAGTGGTGATGTTACGCCACGTCTCATTGCTGTTCAGCCAGCCGAAGCAGGGGGACACGTCCAGGCAGTTCAAGTAGTCATAGAACTGCGAATAGTTGACATCATTGTGCAGGGAGCCGATGGGGTGGGTGCGGTTGTGCATGGAGTTATACAGCACCCGCCCATCCACCAGCCCTATTGCAATGAGCACCGAGTCAGGGGCCACAATGGAGTCCACGTACTGGAACGTCCTGAGGTTGTTGGCGTAGAACTCTGCCGGAGTGGTCATGTGAGCGGTGCCATGGTGACCGTTGCAAACATCATTGCCCACAAGTGCAAAAGTCAAGAAGACAGGATTGTCCTTCATACCCTTCCTGGCAAAGCTCTTGACGATGGTATCAGCCATGGCTGAGGACCTTGCTCCGTTCACCGCAATGTTCTGGTAGTCCCGGTGATTGCAGCGGTTGATCTCCCGCAGCCGGAGGTAGCCTGAGTCGACCGGCCCAGAGATGTCCTTCCAGGTGGAGTTCTTGTACCCAGTGGCACTGGAGAGCATCGGCCAGTCAAACTCGTTCTCCAGAATGAAGAACAGGTCCTGGAAGGCCTCCACACCAACCTCTGAGCTGTTGAGCCAGGCCGGGGGGATGTGGAAATGGGCCCCCGCGCTGTCGCCCAGCAGGACTGTGCCCCTCTGGCCTGTTCCCTTGCACCACATCTCCTCATAGGTCTTCCCTGTTGAGGGATCGGTACCATAGATACCATTGCAGTTGGTATCAAAGAAAGCGTCGTCCTCTGTGTGTCTCCCCGGGTAAACATCGGGGTCCAGGTCATTGCAGTCCTTCCCCCTCCAAGAAGTGCCTCGGAAAGTCTGCAGGTCAGAGAAGTAGTCTCCGTCCACGTCGTCCACTGGTAGGTGGTCGCTACCAAACCTCTCAATGATGTCACAGATGGGCTTGATGACGGTGACGTTGCAGAGGTCTGGGAAGAGGAAGGGCCCTCTGAGCAGGGAGCTGGCTCTCTTCCTGGCGACTGTGACCCTCTGCTCCAGCTCCGCCGGCGAGGAGTGAGGCGGTAGGGGGAAGAGATGGCACACCTCTCCCGTCTCGTTCTTGCAGATGTCGATTGCGAGGCACACCACGTCAGGCGTCTCCTTCCTCTCAAGAAGGTCGATAATGACTGGTCCGAACTGCTCAACGAGTAGCGTGCAGGCCTCTTGGAAACCTGACGGCAGGAACCTGCAAAACTTGGCCAGTGCGTCGGCCACGGAGATGTTGTACAGCTCCGTCAGCTGCTCCGTTAGTCCCACTATCACCGTACACGTTGCGCACGTAACGCCGCCGTTATCGCCGTCCGTGAGGAAGCGCGGCAACCTCAGAGCTTCGGAGCCTCCTGGGTAAGAGCAGAGGAGGAGGAAAAGGAGAGAGACTGAGGGGACCGAGGGAGACATGAGTACTGTACGAGTCGGAGGCAGCCGTGGGAGGAGCTGTTCTTGAACACGCACTAGGGCTTCAGCCTTGTGCCGGAGGATATGACAAATCAAGAGCGCATGCGCTCTTGGTCAAATACATTCACAGTACAGTCACATGCTAATTATGAAAAATTGGGTGTATAACTGTACATGTATTAAACAATAATAATTGTAGTGTGAATGATGAGACACAGAGGGAAATAGAGAGATGCACTAGCCACCAGAATCTGAAAGAAGGCAGAAAATGATACGGGTATACTGCTGTAGTGTACCCTCTACAGCTGGAAGACTTCAAGTCTCTCCATCCAGGATGGAGTCCAGGGATGTGTGGAGATAGGTAGGATCATTAGCCAAGGAGTTAAGGGAATAGGACAAGTTTCCCGTGTTGTACCCACTGGAGAGGGTGCCATTGCCGGATGAAGTTGTTGCAAGGAAGTAAATATCTTGGCTGGTCTCTGCACCTCCATCTTGCCTCTGTCGCTTGCAGCACCTCCAGCAGCAGTAGCAGATGCAGCCTGAGAGCCACACTACTGATGTGACAATTGCCACCACCACTGCCACAGTAGCCACTCCTTGTGGGCTGTACAGGAAGTCCTCAGCAGCCGATGTGCTCTCTGCTCCAGACATACCTGTACAGTCTTGTCCCTGCTGGAATGAGAACACAGGGACATGTTTGAAATAGTAACAAATTCTGAAGATGTGCATCTTTAAAATTCTCCCTCCTCCTTACACACACACACACACACACACACACACACACACACACACACACACACACACACACACACACACACAACATAATATCAACTCCCAACACCATATACATGAATACACTGTAGTACACACATTTGTATACACCATGTATGGTACACACTACATGCAGGAAATGGTCACTCAATACCATCAACACAATGCAGAATGGGATAGGGCAAATTTGAACCAGAAGGGCATTGGCCATGTGTTCCTGGCAGACTATGGGGATGGTATGTTGATGTGGGCACTGCCTGCCATTCTACAAATTGCAGTCATTAGGTAAGTGTTCCATGGACAGGGAGAGTTGGGGAACAGCCATACAGATGATGATATCCACACTCACCAGCTCAAAGTGAGCTTAGGGTACATGATAAGAAGAGAAAGGGCTTTGCTAAATGGACACCACTAGAGTTACTTTCTTCATTAGCGCCCTTTATAAGCTGAGCTTAGGGGGAAATATTCTCACCATCTAGTGGAGTGGCCCACTAATCATCACCATAGCAAGCTAACCACATTACGCACCCACATCACTGCTGGGCTACCTCAATTTGTTGCTCCCCAGAATCATACACGGAACGTTTCGTGTATAATACTATATACCTGAGCTCCCGGCGCGGGCTCTATCAGTGATGCTGATCACCACAACGTTGAGGCTCCACAGAATTGTATAGGCACTAGATGTGAGATATTAGCACATGAGAACATAGCGCGGACTCTAGAGTTCCTATCCGTGGTGGTGGAGCGGCTGAAACCACTCACAGGCACTTGCACGATCACATCCACACTATGCAGAACTGCAGATATTTACCACCCGAAATGCGTTATGTAACGACTATTGATGAATACTAAATATATATGTATATATACTTACCTTCAATGTTCTAATCCACCAAGCACCCCTATACTAGCGGACAAGTGACAGAAGTTCGGCATATCGCACGATATAATTTATATAAATACCGCTAGTTCGTTCACGTGAGAATGTTGCACGTGTGCGTGCGCACAGCGTACAGAGGTTATACAGCGCGGAGCCGGCTGAGCTAGCTCCGAGCAGATAGATCATGGAAATCTCAACGGAAGCACTACAGGCAAAACTGACAGAGGCACTGGAAGCGGAACATGTTGTAAGTGTAGCCAAGTGCTGGGCGCAGCGCTGACTGCGCTCTGTGATCAGATCATGTGTACACATTGGCAGGAGGTGACGGACACTTCCTGTGGGTGTGGTCAGAGGTTTGAAGTGGTAATTGTCTCCTCCCACTTTGAGGGCAAGCCTCTCCTCCAACGCCATCGGATGGTGAATGAATGCCTAGCGGAAGAGCTCAAACTAATTCATGCATTCAGCCAGAAGACCCTCACTCCTGCACAGTGGAGGAACAAGACGTAGAACATCCACTTCTAATTAATGCCATGTCATGCCCATACAGTACGTGCTGTATGCCTAGAGCTCATCACAACCACTGCATTAGAATTAGAATTATGATGAACACTGGGGTGGACGGGTAGCTACGAACTGTGGCACATGGAGAATGGAAACGTCAGTGTCAGTACAATAACACCTCCCAACTGCTGGAGGATGGCGCTCAGATAACAGGGAACAGGATGTACAGTGGAGGGAGTGAATGATGGTGTGTGACATGGCACATGAGGAGGGTGGGGGGCAGAGAGAGAAGAAAGGAAGGAAGAATGAATAAAAACGCTGCTATCTAGAAACATTCCGTGTCAAGTCAGTTATGCAATTATTGTTGGCATTTGAGTTATTTGGTGAGGATGAGCTGTGTTGGAGATGGCTACTGTGAGACTCCAGCAGCCCCGACAGGTAAGGCTTAGAGGAATCATTCCCTAACTCAGCCTTGGCTGAGTATGCAGGGCTGCTTCCCCTGACAACCCTAGAAGTTCGAGCAGGTGAAGGTAATGCGACGCTGTTCTGGTCCCAAGAGTTTCGATAGGAGGAGCTCATTGAGCTTTCGCTGCTGCTGCTGCTGCTGAGGGACTCGGTCCCACTGTCTGTTCCTAACAGCTTTGAGAGCTCGCTGATGCCCCTCGTTGCGCTCTCAAGGTGGTCCTCTTCCTCTGAGCTGACCTCTGCCCCCGAAGGATTTGGGAGGCTGAGGGAACGGGTGTAGAGGAGGAGTGTCGACTGCTGGCTAATGGAGGGGGTCGGGGCTGGGTAGGAGGAGAGGGATGGGTGTGCTGGGGGAACCAATGAGGTCGTGAGGCTGTTACTGGCTGTGTGTGATTGATGCTGGTGCGTGAGGGACGACGACGAGCGAACAACGCTCCGAGGAAGATTATCCAATAATGCAGTGCTCCCAGCAAGGCCAGACCGTGAGGACGTGCTCCTGCTGTGATCACTGTTGTGCAGAGAAGACTGTGGAGTGGACTTCTCATGCACCTTTGACCTCACGCCAATCTCTCTCTTCTCAGAAGGCACAGAGGAGTCGGTGCTAGGTGTGAACACAGCGGGGAGGTTGGTGGCCTTGAAGGCTGAGGCTCTTGCACTGACAGTAGTGGTAGGTGCTGAGGGGGTGGAGCTAGTGGAGGTCACAGAGTAGCCAATGAGAGACTCAGTAGTTCTACTGGTTGGTGGTGTCGAGGGGGTGGGGGGAGTGGGAGGGGCTTGCGAACCAGTGACCACAGCCACCAGTGAGGAGAGAAGGTTTAGGTTAGAGAGGTCATCGCCAGTGGAGGAGGCGAGTGGTGGAACGGAGGAAGCAGAGGAGTGGGAGGGGGAGGAGGGTGAAGGTGCAGAAGAGCTGGGAGGAAGACTTGTGTTCAAGGGTGCCACCCTCTGCTGGGGTTTTGATGGTGGCAGCTCATGATGAGATACCGGAGAGCCTTTCGAGCTGCCAGAGGAGTCCGACAGTGGGGTGCCAGCCGCACTGGGGGTCGGGGAGGAGCTGCCTGACGTCAGGTGACCGATGAGGACATTCACTGTGCTGGCTGCGGCAGGCTTGCCTCCGTCCTGCACTGCGCTGCTCTGGCTGACGATGGTGCCGAGGAGGCTGGAGGCCTGCGACCCCACCCCCTGGGTCAGGAGCACTGGCTGGGATGGGCTGGTGGATGACGAGGGGGACCCCTGGGCTAACGATGCCAGAGCGAGGATGTTGATGGCCTGGCTCATGTCAATGCTGTACGTGCCGTCAGAGAGGTGGGGAGAGGCACTCACGGGCGTGGAGGGGGCAGAGTTCGAGGGGTTCTGGAAGGAGATGGAGAGGGTGGCAGTTGGTGTGATGGCTGTTGCTGTTGATTTCGGGACGTCAGCTGGGGAGGCTGCCACGGCGACATTGACCAGCGTCTCAAATGCAGCGTTGCTGCTCACTGTCTGCGGTGGCCGGGAAGCAATCATGGACTTGAGTGAGGAGCTCCTGGCGTTGGTTCCACCGCTGGTCGAGGCAGCGGTCTCCTTGAGACGGGAGTAGGAGGCGGGCGGGAGGATGGGACGGGGGCTGCTGGACTTGCTCGAGATGGAGTAGCGGAGGTTGGAGGGACCAGCCCTAGGAAGCTGGATCCGAGGCCGGTCAGAGGGGGCAGACCGAGCTCGGCTGCGAAAGGAGGACTTTGTGGTGTCGGTGAGGGGAACATAGATGCTGTTGCCAGCCGGGCTCAGCAGCGTGGGGGCCAGCTTGCAGGTGGAGCTGCTGCTGCCCCGGCGTTGGGTGTTTGGCGGGCGGCCCCGGGGGGCCCTCACGGGGGACATGGCAGGGAACTTGCCCGATCCAGCGCTGCGGGAGAGGGACGGAGAGACCACGGCCGCGGCAGCTGCAATGAGGGAGAGCCCAGAGCTTCCCTGCAGCTCCACACTGCTGATGGGGGCCAGGGCATAGTTATGGTCATGGAGGGCCACCTCTGGAGGTATGGTGTTGTTGAGAGCCTCAGCAGCAGAGATGAACAGATCAAACGCTCCATTCTCTGTGCTCCCCTGTGTCAAGAGGGAGGGGCTGGACCCATCGGCCTTCCTTGCACGAGCCCCTCGAGAAGAGGAGTGGGTGGAGCTAGGAGGCGGGGCAACATTGTCCTCCGGACTGGAGTCAGTGATGGTGCTCTCACTACCCGAGTCCTCCTCACCCGATCCACTGTCAAAGTTCGAAGCACTCTCATTGACCTCACTCTCCCCCTCTCCCTCCTCCACAGGCGTCTCTCCCTCTTCTGCTGGTGCCTCCTCATCCTCCACCTGCTCCTGCTCTGCCAGTGGCTTCAGCTTCGCCACTCTCTTCCTAGCAGCTGGAACAATGATGGGTACAGACTTGCGGCTCTCGGCCTTTCTCTGTGCTTTCTCAGCAGTCTAGAGGGAGGGAAAAGGGAGGGAGGGAGGGAGAGAAGAAGGAAGGAAGGAGGGAGAAGGGGGGAGAGTCATGCACGCACACACTGTGCAGACGTGGAGACACATACATGCATGTGCACCATACCAGACATGCACCTGCACATCACCCCCACCCCACCCCTCACCCCACCCCACCCCTCATCCCCACCCTTCACCCCACCCCACCCCTCACCCCCACCCCTCACCTTGATGGAGCTCCTCTCCGTGAGGACCTGGGCCAGACCCAGACTCTCATCGTTGCAGAAGTCATCGTAAAACTGCTTGCACTGTGTGGCTGTCTTCCTGCCCCCAACTTCCCGATAGATCTTGCCCCACGCCCGGCCCCACCTCCTCAGGCCCATCCTCAGATTAGAAATGTCCTCATCAGTCCAGTCACCATACCCTGAAGTGGAGAGAACACTCAGCCACTCAGCTCCTCACTCTTCTCCTTCCCTCCCTTCTCCATCTCCCTCTCCCTCCCCTCCCTTCTCCCTCTCACTCCCCTCTCCACTTTTCCCTTACGTGATATCTTGGGTGAGGGCTTTGGTGACATTGGCTCATCTTTCTCAGCCTCTGCTCTTACCAGAGCAGTGGGTGGGGCCTGGAGGGGAACAATGTCGGAGAGAAGTGGAGACTCCATCTTTACTTTCTCTCCCATCATTCCCGAAGGTGGAGGAGGGAGAGAGGCCAGATCCTGTGTGTGTGTGTGTGTGTGTGTGTGTGTGTGTGTGTGTGCGTGCGCACATACACACAAGTGAATGGCTACCCTCCATCCGGTGCCTCCATCCGGTGCCCCCCCCCCCCAAGGTCCCCAGGTCTGCTACTCACGCCTGGCTTGATGAACTTCCTTCTCTTAAGAGATGCCTTCCTGGCCAGCTGCTTGAACTTCTCGTTCTTCTTGGACAGGTAGTAGTAGCGGACACAGTCGGCCGTCGTCTTGCACGGGAGGAAGGAAGATATGGCCTCAAAGTTCTTTGGGTAGATGGCATACCTGGAGAGAGGGAGAGAAGGAGGGAGGGAGAGAAGGAGGGAGGGAAGGATGGAGGGAGAGAAGGATGGAGGGAGAGAGGGAGAGAGGGAGAGAGGGAGGAGGGAGGGAAGGATGGATGGCGGGAGGGAGGGAGGAGAGGAAGGGAGGGAGACATATCAAGAATGCGAACACAGGATGTTGGTGAAAGTGCCTACTTTTCGCGAAATATCTTCTTCTCTTCGTCTGTCCACACGTTGGCCAGCTTGGCCGCTCTGTAGACGGCCATGGGGTCCTTGATGAGGCCTGCAAGCGGCGGGGCCAGAGGAGGGGAGAGACACTCAGGCAGGGGGGCCACCACGCCCGGCAGCAGAGGGCAGCGTGCCAACTCACCATTAGTGTTGTGGAACTGAACCCTCTCCTCTGAGCCTCCGGTCACCATGGCTGGTATGACGGCATGGGTGCGCCGGGTTCTGGCCGGGGCCTACGGCAAGCAGGACAGAGAGTAGGTGAGAGAAGAGAGGCAGGAGGGAGGGAGGGAGAGGAGGGAGGGAGAGAGAGAAAGGGAGAGGAGGCCCACCTCTTCCTGCTCATACAGCTCATACATGAGCTGGTTGAGTTCCAACTCGCTCCGCACCACACCGTAGCCCCTCTGGTCCACCCTGTGGTCGGGTCATGGTAGGAGCCAGGCTCAGGGAACTGCCACCACCCACCTCATCCTCCCCCCTCCCCCTCACCTCATCAGCCTCTCCTGCTGCTCCCTCTTCATCTTCAGCTCAGGGAACGTTCTCTCAAACAGCTCCCTGTTCTTCTGATCCCGAGTTCTGTAAACAACACACAAACAATAAACAACAACAACAACAACAACAACCCATCCACATTCCCAGGAGCCGGTGCCCCAGGGCACCACTCACTTCTTCTTGACGCTCCCCTCCACCTTGTCCAGTCTCCTCCTCCACTCGGCCATGTGGCCGTCGTACTGCTTGCAAAGGGCCAGATCCTGCAGCGAGAGACGGCACAGGGCACTCCCACTCCTCCCTCATCAGTAAACATCCCTCCCCTTCACTCCTACCAAGAGAAACCTTGTTGCCCCCCCACCAAGTAACCTCCCCCCGATCCCCACTCAATGTGACAGTGGATGATTTTGCCTGCCGGTTACTTCCATCTCCATCACTTTGCTTCCTCCTACCTCATCTTCCCCACTCTCACACTGGTGTGTTGCCAGCTCACCTTCTCATGCTTCTCCAACCTCTGCTTCTGAACAAAGTGGACGAGTTCAGAGCGCAAGTGCCTGTGTCTGTGTGGGTGGGTGTGGGGGGATTGCAGGCAGCGAGTGCTCTCACATGCACTGCACACTGTGCACATGTATGGACACAGAGTGCATGACTTTCACTTTCACTGTACCTCTGAATTATGTCAAAATAACCAGGGGCTTCCCACGGCTGGTAATATAGGGGCTGAGGGAAGGAGTGCATGAGTGTATGCATGTGTGTACGTGTACAAGTATGTGTGTGTGTGCATGTATGTGTGCATGTGCGTGTGCGTGTGTACATGAAAGAGAAGTATGCACATGTATAGTACATGTATACACATGCATGTGTACATGAAAGAGAAGAAGGGAAAGGAGAGGAGGAGAGGGGAGGAGGGGAGGGAGTGAAGGAGAGGAGGGGAGGGGAGGGAGTGAAGGAGAGGAGGGGAGGGGAGGGAGGGAAGGAGAGGGGAGGAGGGGAGGGAGTGAAGGAGTGAAGGAGAGGGGAGAAGGGAAGGAGAGGGGAGAAGGGAAGGAGAGGGGAGGAGGGGAGGAGGGAAGGAGAGGGGAGGGAAGACTCACAGATGCCACAGAGGAAGGTGGGAGGTGGGAGAGGGGGCTCAGTACGGCCTGCGCACTCCTGGCCTTCAGCTGCAGGAGATATGGACAGAGACTTGAATGTGAGCCAACACACAATTACCACAAGACACCCAGCAAACATGCTGCACACATAATGACAACACACACACTCCTCCACCACCCCCGCCTATCTCCCTCTCTCTCCCCTCTATGCACTACTCCCTTCTACCCCTCTCCTCTCTCTCTCTCCTCTCTCCCTCCCATCCACTCCTCTCTCCTCTCTCCTCCTCCCCCCCCTGCCCCCAGCTCCCTCTCACTCTGTTCTCTGAGTACACAGTGTCCAGGAGTGACCGTCTGGGGCTGACCCTCCTCTCCTCCCCTGGAGTCGATGGCACTGACATCTCCTCTTCCTCCTCCCTATCAACCTCGGGAGATGGTGAAGGAGTGATGGGGGAGGGGTGGAAAGGGGAAGGGGAGGAGGCACTGGGGGTGGTCCGCACACTCTCCTCCACCTCAGCCTGCACAGTGGGCACAGCCAGTGGCACATGCAGAGTGCGTCAGCACACAAGATGCATGTACACCAACAGGGTTCTGACGGCACATACGGAGTGATACTAAGAATTGTGAAGGCTGGCTGTCACCCGGTGGCCATAGCTCAGGTGGTAGAGCACTGACAGCTTAAGTCAGAGGCCCCCGGTTCAATCCCGGGTGGCTGCTGGTTTTTCTCAGTTCACTAAAAATATTCTTAACCCTTTTCATCATGTATAGAGGTCTCGCTCCAGCTTGCTAGGTCTCATCACATACTGAACTGACTATCCCCCCCCACCTAATCCCAGACCTACTGACATATTTTGGAAGCCTAACCTACTGACAGCTGCCATGAAGACACAAACACACATGCACACGTACATAAGGCAGCAGCTTGATCCTCCCCTCCTCTCATCCTCCCCTCCCCTCCCCTCCCCTCCCCTCCCCCTCCCCTCCTCCTCCCCTCCTCCATTCTAGGCTACCTACAGGGTTACCTGTTTCTTCTGAAGGGCTGCAATCTGTCCCTCGGTGGCTGCTATGTCGCGATCCACTTTCTCCATCTTCTGGAGCAGCTGCTCCTTGCTGGGCTGATTGGGGAGGGAGGGTGGCGTGGCTTCAGCAGGCAACTTCACCTTCTCTTCCTCCTCCCCTAGGTCTCCCTCATCGCTCTCAATGTCCTCCAGGTAGGCACTCAGGCCCGAGCCCTGAGAGACAGAGGGAGGGAGGGGGGGAGAGAGAGAGAGAGAGAGAGAGAGAGAGAGAGAGAGAGAGAGGAAAGGACGAACGGGGGGGGGGAAGAGTGCAGAGTCCAGCAGGTGAACTGCCTGTGTGGTATCAGTCTCACAACCACTGCCCACCCTGCACGCTCTACCTGTGGTGGGCTGGAGGGGAGAGCAGTGGCCCCTCCAGACACTTGTATTGCAAGGGGAACAGTTCCTGAAGTGCTGGAGTCCGCGCTGCTGGGCGGGTCAAGATGGTGGCGGGCACGGGAGGAGACGTCCGCCAGCAAGCGCGGGCGTTTGGGCACGGCCTCCTCCTCCTCCTCCTCGTGGCTGTGGTTCATCTCCATGGGGACATCATCGTAGAACTGCGTGCCATGAGGAGGGAGTGTGCGGGCATAGGGAGAGGAGGAAAAGTGCCGCACATCTGGAGAGTCTCCCTTGAAGAACCCGGGGCCGTACCTGAGAGAGGGCAGATGGAAACAGTACAGCACTACTGTCCCCCCTCCCCCCAGCCCCTCACTCCTACCTGTCCCTCTTCATCCCGGACCCTAGTTCATACTGGCTGCAGCGGTAGTATGGCCGGTGGTGAGGCCCACCACTGGAGAGGGGGAGGTGGGAGAGGTGTGCTGGACAAGTGGCTACAGGTGTGGAGCAGTTTAACCCCCTGACCCCCACTAGTGACATTTCTGCATCTTCAGCTTTAACCCTTTCCATACTGCATTACTTGAAAGCATGTATGTAGACACTCACCCCCTATACATACACACACACTTGTCCCTCCCCCTCCCCTCTGTCCCCTCTCTCCCCTCCCCTCCTCCCCTCTCTCCCCTCCCCTCGTGCCACCCACCTGTCCCTGTCCAGCTCTCTGTGGTTGTAGTGCTTGCCATGGAACTCAGAGAGCATGGACGGTCTCTTTCTAGTGCGGCTCAGAGCAAGATCACGGTCTCTGCACAGGCAAAGAACAAGGCAGAGGTGAGAAAGGGAAGATACTATCGCGGTAACACGAGCAGATACATAACAGCTTCAGTTGCCAAAACACGTAAAATCCTTATAAGCCCCTCTGTTTCGCCGGCCCAGTCGAGAGTCGGTGGTACCGCTCGACCGTTCAGACGTAAAGCTCGCCATATCCCTACCTCATCTCCGGGACTACACACTGAAATACACGTGACGCTATCCTCGAACGCTCTCCCCTAAACTCTAAGGCCTTGGAGAGTTCACGGCCGCAGCTCACCTGGGGATCCGCCGTAGACCGTCCGGGTCTTGTCTACGACCCGTCTTCATTGTCAAGTCTTCCAGCAGTGGCTAGACTGTAGTAGAACATAACAGCCTGCGAGGAAGGTTAGAACTCGTGGGCCGCCACGTTCGATAACTCTCAAACAGCGGCCATTTTCCACAAATACATCACGTGGTGTCATGTGACAGTTGACAATGACCTTTGTGACCTTATTATTGGTCACGGGGTCTTGGCTGCTCATTCTCCGTACTCTGCCCCGCACTCTGATCCTCCCGCCACAGGATCGCGAGGAAAGATGGTGAGTTTGTCAGCTTCTTGCCTACTCCCGTAGACAGGCTCTGGACTGATCGTAGCCAGCGTATGTAAACTCCATTGTGGGGGTGTGTCACGTCACGCATTCCCATCCATCCTCTTTTGCAGACTTCTTACGGCAGAGGAGAAAAGGTACAGTGCCTGGTTCCACCAGCATGACGGTGGCCTGGAAGAGGTGTGATATCTTCCTTCCCATCCTAGCCCGAGGGCCCTGGTCGCTTCATTGCCTTTGACCACATCACCTTCTGGGTGGGAAATGCCAAGCAGGCAAGTGTGGCATGTGTGGGGTGTCGAGGGTTTACCGACTATAATGGGATTTGACCTGGTTGCTGTGTCATAGCAACTGTGTGTACTGCTACTACTCTGGGTTGCATTTAGAAAATGGATGATGGGGGGCAAAGTGAAAGCAGTGTTGAACTAAGAGTTGCGCGCTTGAATGTGTGTACAGTACTACATATAAAGCCTGGAAAAAATTTGGGGGGGGCAAGAGGCTACAAAGGGGGGGCGAATGCCCCCCTGCACCCCCCCCCCCCCCCAAAAGGAAACCCTGCTACTGTACTGCTTATAGCAGCTCGCTAATGACTGTGAGATTTTCTTGTGGAGTGCTTACTGATTCTCCCCCCCTTCCCCCTCCTCCCCCTCTTCCCCCTCCTCCCCCTCCTTCCTCTCCTCAGGCTGCCTCCTACTACTGCACTCGCATGGGGTTTGTCCCCATGGCCTATCGTGGTCTGGAGACCAAGGAAAGAGATGTCGTCTCTCACGTGGTCAGACAGAATGATGTGAGTCACACTGCTCTCCCATGGCTGCCCCATGGCTGCACAGCTGAGTGTCTGTCTCTGCTTGCCTCCTGCTCCAGATCATCTTTGTGTTCCAGTCTCCTCTGTTTCCTGGCAATGCTGAGATGGGTGCCCACCTGACTGCCCATGGCGATGGAGTGAAGGACATTGCATTTTCTGTAGAGGACTGCAGGTCCTTGTACAAGGTGTGTCAGTGGTGTGTGTGTGTGTGTGTGTGTGTGTGTGTGTGTGTGTGTGTGTGTGTGTGTGTGTGTGTGTGTGTGTGTGTGTGTGTGTGTGTGTGTGTGTGTATGGGAGTGTGGGAGTGTGTGTGTGTGTGCACATGTGTAAAGTGAAGGACTTGAGCCTCCCCTTCTCCCTCAGAGAGCGGTGGATCACGGGGCAGAGGGAGTGAGAGAGCCTTGGGAAGAGTCTGATGAGTTTGGAACAGTTGTCATGGCAACTGTGAAGACAGTAAGCGACCAAGGAATAAACAGTCAACTCTCACACATTCTCTCTCCTCTTTCCTCTCCAGTATGGCGACACTACCCATACATTTGTCGAGAGGACACGCTATGGTGGTGATCGCTTTCTACCTGGCTTTGTGAATGTGTCAGCTAATAAAGACCCACTGCTGGCACCACTGTGAGTGCTCCAGACGTGTTGAACATGTCCGCCATGCTGACCTGCCTCTCTCCTATCTCCCATCTCCCAGCCCACCCTCCAACCTGAAGCTTGTTGATCATGTGGTGGGGAACCAGCCAGACCTGCGGATGGAACCTGTTGCTGACTGGTATAAGAACACACTGCAGTTCCACCGCTTCTGGTCTGTCGATGACAAAATGGTGAGTACACCAGAATACCTCTCAGTTCTCATACTACTTCCTCCTCCTCCTTTTACCCTCCTCTCTCTCTGCTCCCTCTGCTCCCTCCTCTCCCTCCTCTCCCTCTGCTCCCTCTTCTCCCTTCCCATTAGATCCACACAGAGTACAGCAGCCTCCGTTCTGTGGTGGTCACTAATTGGGAGAGGACCATCAAGATGCCAATCAATGAGCCAGCTCCGGGCAAGAGGGTCAGTCAGATTGAGGAGTATGTCCAGCACTATGGAGGAGCGGGTGTGCAGCACATCGCTCTCAGAACCCACGACATCATCGAAACAGTGCGTTGTGAGGGCAGCCATCTGTACTGAACTGGTATTAGCTGATGCTCCCCATCCCTCCCTCAGATCACCAACCTCAAAGCACGAGGGATGGAGTTCCTCCGGATTCCAGACGAGTACTACGATGAGCTGAAGAAGAGGCTCAGCACTGCTAAGATCAAAGTAGAGGAGGATATGGACACTCTCCAGAAGCTATGTATTCTGGTGGACTTTGATGACAATGGCTACCTCCTCCAGATCTTCACCAAACCCCTGCAGGACAGACCCACACTGTTCCTGGAGGTCATTGAGAGACACAACCATGAGGTACGTGCTCCACATGCTTTCCTCCCTCCTCTCCTCGCAGCCTCACCACAGATCCCCCCCCCCCCCCCCCCCCCTCTCTCTCTCTCTCTCTCTCTTTCTCTCTCTCCATTCCTTTCCCCTTCTCTCTGCTCCTGCCAGGGATTTGGGGCTGGGAACTTCAAGGCACTGTTCCAAGCAATAGAACTGGATCAAGAGAAGAGGGGCAACCTTCGAAAGAAGACTGAATAATTCTCTGAGCTGCACAGGCGCTGTTGACTTCAGTTAATAATAGCCATGACATTTCACTGCTATGTTTTTGTAAATATGCTGATGCTGGCCATGGAAGTATATATATTTATATCAGCTACGCTGCCCGAGCTAGGGTTGGTAATGCGGTGTATATGAATTTCATGCTTGTCCACTGTGCGGGTGGGGCATTGGGGGACAGCGCGACTTCTTGAGAGCCGCACGCATGGCCAGCGAAGCGGAGCCGCTCTGGGCTGACCAGAAGCAGATTCTTGCTCACCAGAACATCCTCAGTAAGCCACTAACGAGCTACTGGAGCTAGTTGGTGAGTTCCGAGGACAGTTTTTACGCCGCTATGCCTGCTTCCTCCGCAGGGGTGGGGGAGGGGCTGAGGGAGCGGCGCGAGGCAGAAGCGGAAGACAGCAAACAGAGAGCCATCCGGTGCACGGAAGAGGTGGTGAGGAGGGAGGAGGAGGAGAAGAGGGAGCGCGCTCTGGAGGCTGCCAAGGAGGAGTGGGCGAGGGAGAGGCAGCAGTTGTTTGTGGAGGCGCACCAGAGCCAGTTGAGAGCCATCGCCAGACAGAGCGCCATTTTGGAGGAGAGACTGAGGAAGGAGTTTGCGGATAAACTGAAGGAAGTGGCGGAAGAGAAGAGGAGGCACCTCGTGGAGACGGTGGAGAGGACATGGAGTGAGGCTGATGGAATTCGGGAGGTAGCCGTGCAGGCGGCGAGGGAAGAGGAGAGGGAGAGTGCGGCAGACGAGGCACGGAGGGTGCGAGAGATTGTTGAAGAAGAGAAGAGAGCAGCGAGAGAGCGAGCCTTGCAGGAGCTGAGTCAGGCGCTGGCATCGCAACAAACAAAGATGGAGGAGGAAAAGGAGAGAGCACTAGAGGAGCAAAGGTCTAGCCTCAGCCCAGAGTTTGAAGCCAGGCTGAGCAGGGTGAGGGCAGAGAGTGATGCAAAGCACAGGGCCTTGCAAGAAGAGCATGACTCTCAGCTGACAGCTGGCAGGAGGCTGGAGGAGGAGCTACAGAGAGTGACAGATGAGAAGGAGGAGTGGGAGGAGAGGCATGCCCAGCTCAGGGCCGAGTTCTCAGATTTCATTGACAAAGTCCCTGGCTTCAGAGGAGAGTTCCTCCTCAAATAGTTAGTGTGAACACAGCCACTGCACCAGCACTAGTCCTGTGTGTGTGTGTTATATATACCTACCCATGTACCACACATATCCCATTGTAGGACAGCTGCCATACCATAGTCAAGGGTTATGATAAGATAATCAAAATAATACTCAAACTTCAGTGATGCGATATTTTCCAGGAGAGTGTGATATAGATTGCTGTCACAGTCATGAAGATGGTTAATCTTAAGCCAGTTCACCATTACACATCTCTGTAGGGGAACACAGCACACCCATCCTGGTGAGGGAGATGTCCATACTGTGTGTCCCCAACACCACCCTCCTCTGACTCCAGTTCATCAATGAGCTCTATACATACCAGCTTGCTTCCTGCAACACCTTCTCCCTCACCACATTCCCTCCAAACCCAATGAATGTGTCCTGAAAAGGAAGAGGGAAGTGGGGAGGGAGGTTAAAATAACATCACTACTATTGCAGAAGTGACCTACTGCTGGTGGTGCATCTTCCATGTCCGTGGCTCCATCTCCAATCATCACCACTCTGTGGAGTAGCAAGTGTGCATCGTCAGAATGTAAGTGGAGTGCATACAGAGAGGTCAAGGGTTGTGCTGCCGACCCGCACCTGACGCCCAGAGCTCACCTTTGGTGGAGTCTCTTGACATACCCCACCACACGTGCCTTGCCACCGGAGCTGCTGGTCGGCTGGACTCATCAAAACCATAATACTGCCCTGCATCAGAGCAGGCACCACATCACAGCACCACACGCATACACACATCCAACACACTACACTCAGGCTGCCCTCCACATGGTCTGTGTGCATTTACATGTGTTGCCGCTGGTTAGGTTGGCAAAGATGCTCTCTCTGGGGATATCTAGGTGCTGTGCGATGGGCTCAATGAGCTGTCTGAAGCCCCCAGACACCAGGTAGAGCTGCACTCCTCTCTCCCTCAGGAGCCTGACCGGGTATAGAATACCTATGAGTGGAGCAGGAATTAAGTGTCGGGGCTAGTGAGGGGGAACTCACTCTACTCCCAATATGAGGACTTTCTCCGCCGTGTGAACTGCTCCACCTGCAACAGACAGGCACAACCAGTCACACCAGCTACCTGTGCAGCTGTGGGTGTGGCCCATTCACCGGTCTCTTGTTACATAACATTATGTAACCATGTATGTTTTTGATTGGCTGTTTCCATGGGAACATACTTACAGAGTAGTTGTATGAAGTGGACACAGAACTAGTTGTGTGAGTGCAATTGCAACTGGACACATGGGAGCAACCTAATGTGAGTTGTACTACTTTAAGAAAGGCCTTAGCTAATGGTGCTTCAGCTAAAAGAAATTGTGTCCTTTGCACCTGAAGAAGCCAAAGGGTGAAACGTTGTGCTGTGTTCCAAGCATCTGCAGCTACTCTCAGTACATATACCATGGAATCCCTATATTACCCTAAAAGGAGTACACAAGAAACAAATTGACGATGACCTTCATGACCTTATTATTGGTCTTGGCTGCTCATTCTCCGTACTCTAGCTGCCCTGCACTCTGGTCTTCACGCCACAGGATCGCGAGGAAAAATGGTGAGTTGTCAGCTTCTTGCCTACTCCCGTAGACAGGCTCCGGACTGATCATAGCCAGCGTATGTAAACTCCATTGTGGGGGTGTGTCATGTCACATGCATTCCCACCCTCTTGCAGACTTCTTACGGCAGAGGAGAAAAGGTACAGTGCCTGGTTCCACCCGCATGACGGTGGCCTGGAAGAGGTGTGATATCTTCCTTCCCATCCTCCTAGCCCGAGGGCCCTGGTCGCTTCATTGCCGTTGACCACATCACCTTCTGGGTGGGAAATGCCAAGCAGGCAAGTGTGGCATGTGTGGGGTGTCAAGGGTTTACCGACTATAATGGGATTTGACCTGGTCGCTGTGTCATAGCAACTGTGTGTACTACTACTGTACTGCTTATAGCAGCTGGCTAATGACTGTGAGATTTTCTTGTGGAGTGCTTACTGATTCTCCCCCCCTTCCCCCTCCTCCCCCTCCTCCCTCTCCTCCCTCTCCTCCCTCTCCTCCCCCTCCTCCCTCTCTTCCCCCTCCTCCCCCTCCTCCCTCTCCTCCCTCTCCTCCCTCTCCTCCCTCTCCTCCCCCTCCTCCCCCTCCTCCCCCTCCTTTCTCTCCTCAGGCTGCCTCCTACTACTGCACTCGCATGGGGTTTGTCCCCATGGCCTATCATGGTCTGGAGACCAAGGAAAGAAATGTCGTCTCTCACGTGGTCAGACAGAACGATGTGAGTCACACTGCTCTCCCATGGCTGCCCCATGGCTATACTGCCCCATGGCTATGCCGTCCCATGGCTGGGTGTCCCATAGCTGGGCTGCCCCATGGCTGGGCTGCCCCATGGCTATGCTGTCTCATAGCTGGGCTGCCCCGTGGCTGTGTGCCCCGTGGCTGGGCTGCCCCATGGCTGGACTGCCCCATGGCTATGCTGTCCCATAGCTGGGCTGCCCTGTGGCTGGGTGCCCCGTGGCTGGGCTGCCCCATGGCTGGGCTGCCCCATGGCTGCACTGCTGAGTGTCTGTCTTTGCTTAATTGCCTCCTGCTCCAGATCATCTTTGTGTTCCAGTCTCCTCTGTTTCCTGGCAATGCTGAGATGGGTGCCCACCTGACTGCCCATGGCGATGGAGTGAAGGACATTGCATTCTCTGTAGAGGACTGCAGGTCCTTGTACAAGGTGTGGCAGTGGTGGGTGTGTGTGTGTGTGTGTGTGTGTGTGTGTGTGTGTGTACACGTGTAAAGTGAAGGACTTGAGTCTTCCCTTCTCCCTCAGAGAGCGGTGGATCACGGAGCAGAGGGAGTGAGAGAGCCTTGGGAAGAATCTGATGAGTTTGGAACAGTTGTCATGGCAACTGTGAAGACAGTAAGCCACCAAGAAATAAACAGTCAACTCTCACACATTCTCTCTCCTCTTTCCTCTCCAGTATGGCGACACTACCCATACATTTGTCGAGAGGACACGCTATGGTGGTGATCGCTTTCTACCTGGCTTTGTGAATGTGTCAGCTAATAAAGACCCACTGCTGGCTCCACTGTGAGTGCTCCAGACGTGTTGAACATGTCCGCCATGCTGACCTGCCTCTCTCCTATCTCCCATCTCCCAGCCCACCCTCCAACCTGAAGCTTGTTGATCATGTGGTGGGGAACCAGCCAGACCTGCAGATGGAACCTGTTGCTGACTGGTATAAGAACACGCTGCAGTTCCACCGCTTCTGGTCGATCGATGACAAAATGGTGAGTACAGCAGAATACCTCTCAGTTTTCATACTGTTACCTCCTCCTCCTCTTCCTCCTCTTCTTCCTACTCCTCCTCCTTCTCCTCCTTTTCCCTCCTCTCCCTCTGCTCCCTCTTCTCCCTTCCCATTCCCTTGCTAGATCCACACAGAGTACAGCAGCCTCCGTTCTGTGGTGGTCACTAATTGGGAGAGGACCATCAAGATGCCAATCAATGAGCCAGCTTCAGGCAAGAGGGTCTGTCAGATTGAGGAGTATGTCCAGCATTATGGAGGAGCGGGTGTGCAGCACATCGCTCTCAGAACCCATGACATCATTGAAACAGTGCGTTCTGAGATCAGCCATCTGTACTGAACTGGTATTAGCTGATGCTCCCCATCCCTCCCTCAGATCACCAACCTCAAAGCACGAGGGATGGAGTTCCTCTGGATTCCAGACGAGTACTACGATGAGCTGAAGAAGAGGCTCAGCACTGCTAAGATCAAAGTAGAGGAGGATATGGACACTCTCCAGAAGCTATGTATTCTGGTGGACTTTGATGACAATGGCTACCTCCTCCAGATCTTCACCAAACCCCTGCAGGACAGACCCACACTGTTCCTGGAGGTCATTGAGAGACACAACCATGAGGTACGTGCTCCACATGCTTTCCTCCCTCCTCTCCTCGCAGCCTCACCACAGATCCCCCCCCTCTCTCTCTCTCTCTCTCTCTCTCTCTCTCTTCATTCCTTTCCCCTTCTCTCTACTCCTGCCAGGGATTTGGGGCTGGGAACTTCAAGGCACTGTTCCAAGCAATAGAACTGGATCAAGAGAAGAGGGGCAACCTTCGAAAGAAGACTGAATAATTCTCTGAGCTGCACAGGCGCTGTTGACTTCAGTTAATAATAGCCATGACATTCACTGCTATGTTTCTCTGTTTTTGCTGAAGCTGGCTGTGGACGTATAATATATATATATATATATATATATATATATATATATATATATATATAAAATACTCAAACTTCAATGATGTGATATTTTCCAGGAGAGTGTGATATATACAATAAATAAATGCCAGATTGCTGTCACAGTCATGAGGATGGCTAATCTTAAGCCTGTTCACTATTACACATCTCTGTAGGGGAACACAGCACACCCATCCTGGTGAGGGAGATGTCCTTACTGTGTGTGTCCCCAACACCACCCTCCTCTGACTCCAGTTCATCAATGAGCTCTTGGAAGCTGTACACATACCAGCTTGCTTCCTGCAGCACCTTCTCCCTCACCACATTCCCTCCAAACCCAATGAATGTGTCCTGAATAGGAAGAGGGAGAGGAAGAGGGAAGTGGGGAGGGAGGTTAACATAACATCACTACTATTGCAAAGGTGACCTACTGCTGGTGGTGCAGCTTCCATGTCCGTGGCTCCATCTCCAATCATCACCACTCTGTGGAGTAGCGAGTGTGTATATATCGTCAGAATGTAAGTGGAGTGCATACAGAGAGGTCAAAGGTTGGTGCTGCCAACCAGCACCTGACGCCCAGAGCTCACCTCTGGTGGAGTCTCTTGACATACCCCACCACACGCGCCTTGCCACCGGAGCTGCTGGTCGGCTGGGACTCATCAAAACCATAATACTGCCCTGCATCAGAGCAGGCACCACATCACAGCACCACACGCATACACACATCCAACACACTACACTCAGGCTGCCCTCCACATGGTCTGTGTGCATTTGCATGTGTTGCCACTGGTTACCTTCTTGATCAAACAAGAGTAGGTTGGCAAAGATGCTCTCTCTGGGGATATCTAGGTGCTGTGCGATGGGCTCGATGAGCTGTCTGAAGCCCCCAGACACCAGGTAGAGCTGCACTCCTCTCTCCCTCAGGAGCCTGACCAGCTTCCTGTGGGCAGAGAATACCTATGAGTGGCACAGGAAGTGCCGGGGCAGGTCAGGGAGGGAGGGAGGGAGGGAACTCACTCCACGCCTGGTGTGAGGATCTTCTCTGCCGTGTGTTGGAGACTGAACTGCTCCACCTGCAACAGACAAGCACAACCAGTCACACTAGCTACCTGTGCAGCTGTGGGCCTGGCATTCACATGTCTCTTGTACATGCAATTGCAGCTGGAGATGGGATCAACCTAATGTGTTCATCTCGAAACTCATGTAGATCTACTACTTTAAGAAAGGCCTTAGCTAATGTGTTTCAGCTAGAAGAAGTACATTAGCCTAAAAGTAGTACACAAGAAACAATCTTACTGGTAAAGGTTACACTTCAGCTAAAAACAAAACTAACTTCAGCCAAAAGTAGTACAGCGAAACTTACTTTAGTACCAAAATTGGAGCTGTAGCAGCACCACACAGTGAACACGTGACGAATGCACTGCTAGTTCATGCAACACAGATCTAAGTGCCACTCATCACGTGCAACACAGAACTACATGCACATGTAAGTGAACTACATGTACATGTAAGTGCCTGGTGCAATCATGCATGCTAGATGCAATCACGTATGGCCCCATACTATAGCTAAGAGCAATGTTCTAACATACCTCTTTAGACATAATTATACCTTTCAAGATGAGTTTTGAGGCAAGCACACTTCACCAAATTATGCACACACACATCATACATGTACATGTATGTACATGTATGTATTGTGACATACAGTTGGTCTCAAGTGGTACTCTTGTAGTGGAACATTGCTGAACTCCACGCTAGCCCTAGCCCTAACCTGCTGCTGGCTGGGTCGGATGATGTTCAGTCTTCTTCGCAGTGACTCGCGAAAGGTCAAAGACCCTCCCATGGCCTGCCGCGTGCTGAGAGGTCACACAAAAGGTCTGTTATCGCTAGCCCATATATAGGCGGTACTACCGTAGAGCTTACAGCTTGGACACTTCTTCTTCTGCGCCGCACAACTTGGCCAGATTATCGATGCCCTCGATACGGATCAAGGTGCTGTCCACGTCCATACACACGGCGTCTGCCTGTCGCCATACTGCACGCGCTGTAGCCTCTTTACTTTTGGACATGTTTGTGGGTACTCGGTAGCGGTGGTTAGCTCACGGAGTGGCGCTGTAAGGGAACTGAATTGTGTGGTGCGGCTGACCGGACGGACAACACACGGAAACGAAGCTCCTTTTGTTCTACCGCCATCTCATTACGCATGTTTGGAACGTGCATTCAAACAACGCGGGGACAACAATGTGACGTGCTAGCTAGTTAGGCCGGGTCACCGGTCCGGGTCCGAGCAGGTGATCTGGTGCTCGTGCAGCTGCGGCTGGCCTGGGAACATCCTGTCACAGGCAGCACACGTCCACATGTGCATGCTGCTGCATGAGCTGGGTGGGGAGGGGCCACAGGAAGTGGGTGTGGCTCTCCAGTCCTCATGATGCGGGCCAGAGCCTGGTGTAGTGCTGTCCAGACCTTCTCTGGACCCATTCCTCTGGGCAGCAGCAATGGCCGACACCAGGTGGCCTAGCCTGCCACGCAGATGCTCTCGAGGTGTGCTTGGTGGACGAGGTGGTGGGTTGTCAGCTGATGCTGGGGCCTGTGGGTGTGTGCTGGTTGAGCGTGCTGCTCTGGTGAGCACTGCTGAGTGCACCTGAGAGAGAACAGAGGTCTGCCACAGAGGGATAGGCTGGGTCAGCTGGGAGGGAGGGAAGGAGGGAGGGAGGGAGGAGGTGGGGAACACAGTGCACGTACAGTGCTGGGCTTGGTGTTCTTCTCTTGCTGTGTTGGCTGCCTCACCTTCAGTCTCCTCCTGGCTGGCTCCTCCCTCACCTCCTGCAGCACCTTCCCCCTCAGGTCAGAGTTCTGCTCCTCCAGTAGCAGGATGCGTATGGTGTTGGCTGATATCTGCCTCTGTGACTGCTTGCTGGAGAGAGAGGCCAGGTATGTCTGGTAACTGTCAGAGCCCTGCGGGATGAAAGGGTGGCCTGCCAGCAGCCGGCAGTTCTCCTTCTCTGCCTCCAGCTGTGAGGAGAGGGAGGCTAGCCGGGTCTCTACTGACATCAGTTCCTCAGAGAGTCGCTGCTGCTCCTGTGCTGATTCCACTGCTTTGGCCTGTGTGTGTGTGTGTGTGTGTGTGTGTGTGTGTGTGTGTGTGTGTGTGCGCACGCACGATGTTGCTGTAGTCCATTGCTGCATGCTAAGGTATTCACCTTCTGCTCTGAGAGTTGGCTGTGCAGTGTAGAGCACTCAGCCTGAACGTGCTGCAGCTGGGTGGCCAGATCATCCCTGACCCTTGCACTCTCTGACACCTCCCTCCTGAGGCTCTCTGCCTCCTTGTCCAGCTCCTCCAACCTCTGCAGCAGCTTCGTCTGCTTGCTGAGAATAGCCTGGGAATCAGGATCAAGGGAGGGAGAGATAATGTCAATGGGGGAGGAGATGCACCAAAAGATATAATGTATGTCAAACCTTGTTCTTCTTCTCCAGCGTGCGGCTGAGGGTGGTGGTCTTGTTCAGCTCCAGTTGCTCTGCCTCCAGCTCCTCTCTGCTGTGGCCCAGCTCCAGCCTGAGGTTCTCCAGCTGTTGTTGCAGGGCAGCCTGCGAGGAGAGGAGAGTCTGCTCCCGACCACACACCTCACACAGCTCTGACTGGAGAGTGGAGAGCTGGCCATCTGAGAGGGAAGGGGGAGGGAAGGGGAGTGTATATTGTACTAGCACCTACATGTACTTGGAGGGATCATCAGCTCGCACACCTATCTCTGACAGCAGCAGCTTCAGCTCTGCCTTCTCCTGTTGTGCTGTGTTCAGCTCCTCCTCCAGCTGGCCACTCCTCTCCCGCAACAAGGAGTGAGCTGCCGTCAGCTCCTTCAGCTGCTGGGACACAGACTCTTGGCACCAGCTCAGCTCCTCAGCATGTCTCTTCTCGATGTTAACGATATTCAATTGAATCAACTCCATCTCAGAGGAGAGCTGGCATAACTTCAATTGGAGCTCACTCTCCAGCCGCTTCTGCTGGTTCAGCTCCTCTTGAAGATGTTCTGATTTGTCCAGTAGTGTTTTGCAGTGGCTCCCAATCACTGCAAGATCTGCGGTGAGTGCTTCCTCCCACCTCCCCAGCTCCAGCCCTCCTGACTCAGCCTCATGGGTCCAGTCAGTCTCAGACATTTGTGTGGGCAGTTGCAGCTCTTGGTTAAATGCTGCGATCTTCCCAGCCACAGAAGCCAAAGTGGCCTGTGTGGCAGAGCACTGAACGCACAGAGCAAAGGAAGTCTCCATGGTCTGAGTAGAGACACTGGACCGCTTGGGTGGGAGGGGCTTGTCAACATGTGTGTGGAGTGCCGTGGTGGGGGGTGGGCTGGAGGAGATGAGAGGGGTGGAGTGGGAGGTGTGGAGAGTGTGGATGTGCTCTCCATCTCTGTGATGGGCGGAGAGTTGCTGGGGAAAGCGATTTATTTTAAGTGTGCCTCTTGCTTCATATGGTACAGACCTGCCACTGAAGTGGACACAGAAGCTGTATAATTATGACAGTAATGACAGGGTCCTCCTTACCTAGCCAGAACTGATGTTGGTCTGCTCTGTCCAGCAAGTGTGCTGTGAGGTAGGATGTCCTGCAGGAGCTGACAGTCCTCTCTCAGCTGAGACACAGAGCAGCTCAGGGAAGAGATGACCTCATCCTTGGCAGCCAACTGGAGGAGCACGGCAAATGCTAGCAGCATATGAAAGAATAGGGGGGGCATGTAAGAGACGCTAGCTAATCTGCCTTGCCTGGTCTCTCAGTTGCTGGGTGGTGCTTGCATTCTTGATCAGTTTCTTGCAGTACTTCTTAACGGCAGAGGATAGTGTGAGAGGGAGAGGGTGGGAGGAGTGGTCCTCAGCATCACTCCACAGCTTCAAGCTGCTCTGTAGCAGCAACACAAACCTAACAAGAGAAGATGGTGCCAAGAGGGTTGTTTTCCAAGCTAAGTATGAGAGTGCTCACCTGTCCACTATCACTTCCAGGAGCAAAACTCTGTTGCTCTCACTGCTTTCATCCTTGCTACTCAGCACATCTTCCAGCTCTAGCCCTGCTGCCAATCTCTCAGGAAATCGCCAGGACGGCACTTGCGGTTGTACACAGCTCAGAATCTCCCCCAGAGCGTTCTGTACAGCTCGCAGGTCATGGCGCAGCATCTCAGCGGTCTGTCCCATTTTGTTTACCAGGCCGATGGTTGCCATGGAAATTCTATTAAAAGCGCACCCACGTGCAGTCTAGGTGCGTTCTAATTACAATGTTTCTAGGGTTACTGTCTGTTGGTGGAGTTGTTCTGTACGGTACGCTGCACCGCGTACTGCGGTTTCACCTTGTGAAAAATGTGTGCAGTCACGTGCTACAGAAGAGCAACAAACAGGACGTGATCCTGTCGGAAGCTGATGTGGCAGACATAACAAACAAGTAAGCGCTGCAGCGATACTTGATGGGTGTGAGCGAGTGGTGTATTCACTGTGCTGCAGAGTGATCAGTGCCCTGCATGCGTTGGCCACGTCTATGGTTGGATTGCAGGTGATGTGGGAGACTGCAGACGACTGTCTCTACAGTAGGTAAAGTCCGTGAGAACCATCACAGCTTTCCTCTATAATGTCCCTCCCTTCTCACTCTGTCGCCACTGCAGGTCCCAAACCATCGTTCCTTTTGCCTACACTGCTTTTTCCTACCTGTTGTGTGATCTTCTCTCCATGTACCACACCTTCTGCCTGGGAAAGGGCCTCCCAATGGGCAGTGTAGGGAGTCTCCTGAGATTCGTGAGGAGCAAGCTGTTCATGGTGGTGCACCATCTTGTGCTGGTGGTGGTGGGATACCCCCTGGCAGTGGTAGGGCTGTGTGCAGGGTGAGCCGTCTCGCTCAGCACAGACTCACCCTCTGCCTGCTCTGCTCCACAGCATGACTGGCTGAGGAAGGGAATGGGAGACTTTCTGGTTGGCACACTCTTTGTGCGTGAGATGAGCTCTCCGCTGGTTGCTGCAGCAAAAGTCATGAGACGAGTATGTGCACCATTTGCATGTCATGTCATGGCGGCCTTGAGTCTCTCCTCTCCCTCACCACTTCTTCCTCTTCTCCCTCAGCTCAGACTTGAAGACACATCCCTGTACCAGCTGAATGGAGGTGTCTTAGTAGTCATATTCTTCCTGGCCCGCATCGCCAACACTCCACTCACATTGCTGTTCTATGCTGCCCAGCACCACAACTGGAGCCTCTTCAATGCCCTCTCATCCATGAGACTGATCTGCCATGCGTTTCTGGCAGCAGAACTGGCTCTGCAGCTCTACTGGTTTATACAGATACTCAGAGCTGCTCTCAAAAGAATTTACAGATTTTAGCTCTGTGAGAGCGTTGAGTCAATGATTGTGAGACCATAGATGGTAGAGTAGAAGGACACATGCAGGTCCTTCCAACTCTACTATCTATGGTGAACATAGCTTCGTCCCCAGGCTCTCCCCCGCGGCGATGTTGATACGTGACCTTTATCCACATCCCAAGCCACGGGGGTCAAAGGTCGCGCGTAAAATTCGCACGAGCAGAGGGCCGGAACGAGGCTAGCAGGCGCAATGGATGGTGGTCTTAACGGTCTTGTGGTTTTCTCTTGTAGTGCGCTAGCCTACCACAGTCTCTACCAGCTGATGAAAGGCTTCCTTGTGCGGAGGATCTTTGACCCGATCCTGAAATGGCAGGCTGGCCAAAAGTTGAAGCTCTCGGACGGAGAAGTTGCTCACATAGCGAATTTGTACATACTATTGAGATGTAGCCCGTCTCATCAAGTACGACACAGCTACGTACCAGTCCCCTCACTGCTCCCAGGGTCACGTCCTTGGTGAATGCTATTGTGACGTGCTGCTGCGGTCTGGTCGTGATGTGGCAGGCCTCCCACGACTGTATATTTGGCAGGTGAATAGCACAGTAAATGTCCTGCCAACTGTGTCTGCCTGTCCACAATTTCTAGGTCACCTTTCCTCATCCCGTTCACGCACTGGGGGGCCCAGTACGTGCTCTATGACCTGTACGCCCTGTACGATAGTGACTACTCTTACAAGGATCTCTGGAAGTACCCTCAGCTTGTTCAGAGAATAACAGCATTCATCAAGAAGAGGTGGTCGATGGTTGTTCACCACCTAGCCCTGTTCCTCCTTGGATACCCACTGGTGGTGGTGAGCAATAGTTTAGGACATCTCCTCATCATCTCATGTCTCTCTGGCCCTTTCCAGTACCCAGCTGTGAGACGCTACGTAGGAGACTTCATTGTTGGTATGTTCTTCATCAGAGATTTCTTCAACCCATTGGCACATGGATCACAAATTATGAAGCTGGTAGAGCAAGACAGGTCTGCTCCCCTCTCACCTCTCACTGCTCTTCCCTCCCATGCAGTTGAACCTTCAACACACCACCCTGTATCGGCTGACTGGCATAGCTACTCTCATTGTGCAGTTTGTGACCCGCATCCTCAACTGGCCATTGTGCATACTGGTCTATGCAGCTCAGTACCATGACTGGGACATGGTGAAGGCCATCCATGGCCTGCACTCAATATGCATCATCTCAATGATCCTCTGGCAGGTGTTGGAAACGTACTGGTTAATGATGGTGCTGAGGAAAGCTTGCAAGTTTGTGAAGAAGAAGTCTGACTAACACCTGGCCTGTGTCTGCATGGCTTGTTCAATTTTGTGTTCCATTATGTCTAAACTCCAATAGGCCCATAATTATGCAGTTTAGTTTCTGTGTTAGAAAGCTAGTAGTAAATTACTAGAATTCTGACTAATGGGTTTTTAATGTACGGTCAAGCGCAGCGACGGTCCACGCACTAAGGCTCGCACCACAGAGGAAGCATCCCATCTATGGTTGCAGTAAATTAAGTGGGTGTTAACCACATAGGCCTAGGCTTGGCTTCGCGATTCGGTCAAAGCTCGTAAGCGGTTCAGTCGGAATAGAAGAGAACGCCACAGCCAGGAAAACAAAAAGTGTTGGTAATAGTATACCTTACGGTAAGGTATAGTATCTATGATAATAGGGCAGGCTTTTCCAGCAACCAATTTTGAGTTAGCTCGCCGTCTGAAGGTGGTGTGTTGCGAAAGAAAACGAGCCAAGATGGATGGTGGCCTTGTCATATTCTGCTGTAGCGCGCTAACCTACTACAGCATCTACCAGCTGATGAAGGCTTTCGTTGTGCGGATGGTATTTGAACCGATCCTGAGACGGCAGGCGGGCCAAAGGTTGAAGTTCTCGGACGGAGAAGTGGCTCACATGGCGTTTATGTACGTAGTAATTATTGACAGTGACACACGTAAACGACACCGCTACGCATCAGCTCCTTACTGTACTCAGGATCACGGCCGTAGTGAATGCAATCGTGGCCAACTGCTGCAGTCTGGTAGTGGTGTGGCAGTCCTCTTACGACTGTATATTTGGCAGGTGAATAACACCGTAAATGTACTCCAAACGGCGACGGTGCCGCATAAAGGAGGTCCGCTTGTTCACAATTTTCAGGTCGCCTTTCCTCATCCCGTGCACTCACTGGTTGGCCCAATTCTTTTCCTATGATCTGTACGCCCTGTATGATAGCGACTACTCATACAAAAACGTCTGGAAGCACCCTCAGCTTGTTCAGAGAATAACAGCATTCATCAAGAAGAGATGGGCAAGAATTGTCCACCACTTAGCCCTGATCCTCCTCGGATACCCATTTGTGGTGGTATGGCAGTTGTACTGGACAACTCCCCATCATTTCAGATGTATTATCTCCTTCCCCAGTACCCAGCTGTGAGGCGCAACACGGGAGACTTCATCATTGGCATGTTCTTTGTCAGGGATTTCTTTGAACTACTCGAGATAGGAGAAAAGATTATGCGGACAGTAATTGTGGCTGCCTTAATTTATTCTCACCTCTCACTGCTCTTCCCTCCCATGCAGTTGAACCTTCAACACACCACCCTGTATCGGCTGACTGGCATAGCTACTCTCATTGTGCAGTTTGTGACCCGCATCCTCAACTGGCCATTGTGCATACTGATCTATGCAGCTCAGTACCATGACTGGGACATGGTGAAGGCCATCCATGGCCTGCACTCAATATGCATCATCTCAATGATCCTCTGGCAGGTGTTGGAAACGTACTGGTTCATGAAAATCTGGAGGAGTGTCTGTGTCTGCGGACATGCAAAGAATAAAATGGACTAATCCCTAGCCTGTGTGTGCTCTGTGGCTTAATGTTGCATTTCACCAGTCAAGTGTTGACATGAGTTAGTTTTGTTAACACCAGAAATCCAAGAATAATTATCTATGCTAAACTCCAAACCATTTAACTGTAGCACAGGACTCTCAGTTGCATGGACAATAGTAATAACATTTGGTGACCACCGCTAATGTCTCATGTATGTTGCCGCACAAGTGGTTTCTAGTATGCAGTGTGGAAGATGGTGTCCCCTCACACTGCGCCTGGCTATGGCCTCTGGCCAGACTTATCTCACCCTACACAGACAGAATAGAACAGGCAGAAACACTGCTATTGCTATGGTGATGGGCATAAACCAGCTCTCGTCTGTCATGTATGGGTTCTGGGTCTTGGGGCCTGAGGTCTTTGTGAACTTGTGCTCCTTCTTCTCCTCGAGCTCACCCCACTCCATGTCTGGATCCACTTCCATACTGTCAGGAGCATCTTGAGGGGGAGGGAGAGCTGGGATCTCTGAGAGGGAGAAGAAGACTTAGTTGGCCTGCTGTGGAAATCATTCTGTCATACTGTCATACCATTTGGCTGGAATGGTCCCTTGACCACCACAATAGCATTGACCTTGGGGTTGTCTGCTGGGCCCTGTGGTGGGAGATGAAACGGCTGGCACACTCCTCCTCACATGAGGTAATAGGTCACCTTAGCAAACTGTATGGACAGCACCCCATCAATATCAGTGGAGCCTCCGGTCACATAGAGCTGCCCTCCTTCCAGAGAGAACTGCACTACCTCGTCATGAGCCACTGCCTTGCCTACTTTGGAGAAGATGTCCAGGTGCTTGATCACTGTCATCCCATTGAGGTTGACATCAAATATCTGAGGGGGAGGAGGAGGAGGGGGAGGAGGAGGAGGAGGAGGAGGAGGAGCGGAAGGGGGATGAGGAGGGAATTGGGGTGACAATTGTTCATTAGAGGTAGCCAATGACACACAAGAACACCACCTGCACTTAATTGGGGATGTGGCCACACACCTTCTGTCCTGGGGCTGTGAAATAGACTTCAGCAAACTTGAGAATGAGGAGATACTCCCCGTCCTCACTGAGTGGGGTGGTATATGAGAAGGAGGTTGTGTGGTAGCGCTCTGTCTGGTACAGCACCATGTCCTCTGGGTGCACTCGACTGATTATCAAGTTTCGACCAAAGTCAGAAGGTATTCCCACTGGGTTGCTGTCACTGGAGTACTTGATCCCAAACCGGTCTGTGTGCTTTCCTCCGCCACAGTTGACAGCATAGACCACTTCATATGCTGCTGAGGGCAGGGGGAGGATGAGGAGGAAGAGGAGGGAGGGGGCAGCAAGGTACGCCATCCAGCACACCTTCATTCTGGCTGCCCGAGCTGATTCCCAATTATTGCACGCACTACAAAGTAGTGTTAAGTTTTTATTGCGCATGCGCAAAAAGCCGTGCACGTGTGCGTAGTGAGTATGGCAGCCGTGAGATCTCTGAATCCGAAGGCGGAGGTAGCCCGAGCCGCACAGGCCCTGGCTATCAACACGTCGGCCGCCAGAGGACTCCAGGATGTCCTCAAGACCAACCTGGGGCCCAAGGGGACCATGAAAATGTGAGCACAATATGGTGAAGATCATAACGTATGAGTCCCTGAAATTGTCTGGTCCCCGCAGGTTGGTGTCGGGGGCCGGAGATATCAAGCTGACCAAAGATGGCAATGTTCTCCTGCACGAGATGGTATGTTGGGCAAGGGGCGGGTTGAGCTAGCTGTGGCACTCGATGTGCGTGTGTGTGTGTGCTCCTCATCTTCCCCAGCAAATCAAGCACCCCACAGCCTCTCTCATCGCCAGAGTGGCCACTGCACAGGTCAGCCTCACTGATCACTGCATTAGAGTGCAGTGATCAGTCAATAAGTGTTGTCGCAACCCAGCGAGCCTCGCCTCACAGTGCAATGAGGTTCAGTTATAGCAGCCTCAGTGGCTGGTGCACTGCTGAGGTGTGTGTGTGTGCACATTATGCTGGGCATTGTGCCAACCATTAGGATGACATCACTGGAGATGGAACAACCTCCAATGTGCTCATCATTGGGGAGCTCCTCAAGCAGGCAGACCTGTACATCTCTGAGGTACTGTGGCCTGTGGGGCTGACTGCTTGCTGTGTTACAACTCCCATTTCTCTCCCTCTCCTCTCCCCTCCCCTTCCTCGGTGGCTGCACACCCCCTCCCAGGGACTCCACCCCAGGATACTGGTAGAGGGTCTGGAGAAGGCCAAAGAGAAGACGCTGAGTGTGAGTCTCTGCGCTGAGCGTGTTAGGGTGTGTGATGGGTGGCATGTGATGGGTGACATGTGATGTGCGACAGGTACTGGAGGAGGTGAAGGTGAGCCATGAAATGGACAGGGAGACACTAGTCCACGTGGCGAGAACATCGCTACGAACCAAACTCAGTCAGAAAGTGGCAGACATCCTCACTGAGGTAGCACCCTAACACCCTAGAATATGTCACTGTGCCATCCTCCTCCCTCCCCCTCCCCCCCCCCTCCCCACTCCTCCACCTGCCCTGCCCCCCACAGGTTGTGGTGGACGCAGTGCTGGCAGTGAGGAAGGGGGCGGAGCCTATTGATCTACACATGGTAGAGATCATGGAGATGATGCACAAGACAGACACCGACACAAGGTGGGGGGGTGGGGGGTGGAGGGGGGTGAGGGGTGGGGGGGGGTGGGGGGTGTCAAGAGGAGAGAGGGGTAGGGGTATCAGTTCCCAGGAGAGGGGTGGTGTTGCTGTGCCTGCCTGCAGGCTGGTGCGGGGGCTGGTGCTGGACCACGGGGCGCGCCATCCCGACATGAAGAAGAGAGTGTCGGATGCACACATCCTCACCTGCAATGTGTCCCTGGAGTATGAGAAAAGGTGGGTGGGGCTGAGCAGCAAGGTGGGCGGGGCTGTGGCCCAACCTGTTGAGACTGCTGCCCTCCTCCCACACACACCCACCCACCCACACCCAGTGAGGTCAACTCTGGCTTCTTCTACAAGTCTGCCATTGACAGGGAGAAGCTTGTGGCTGCTGAGAGGAAGTTTGTTGATGACCGGGTACAGAAGGTCATTGATCTGAAGAACAAGGTCAGTGGGTGTGGCCTCAGTGGGTGTGGTTTGAGATGTCATAGTGGGTGTGACAAATGTCTCTTGCTGTGCTGCAGGTCTGCAATGGTACTAAGAAGGGATTTGTAATAATCAACCAGAAGGTGTGTTGCTTCACAAGCCAAGCGGTGGTATACCTCCCTCCCTCCCTCCCTCCCTCAGGGAATAGATCCCATTTCTCTGGACCTGCTGGCCCGGGAGGGGATTGTGGCGCTGCGTAGAGCCAAGCGGAGGAACATGGAGAGGCTCACGCTGGCCTGTGGGGGCGTGGCCATGAACTCATTGGATGAGCTCACGCCGGAGTGCCTCGGCTATGCTGGCGTGGTGTATGAGCATGTGCTGGTGAGTCATCCTCTGCCCGGCCCCTCCCCCTGTCTCTGTGCCTGGCTGACTCCCTCTCCCTCACTGACCGGCCACACTTGCAGGGAGAGGAGAAGTACACATTCGTTGAAGAGCTCACCAATCCACAGTCGGTGACCATTTTGATCAAAGGCAAGTGGGGTCACCTCACACTGGATCTCTGACTGACACTCCTTTTCCTCAGGCCCTAACAAGCACACCATCACTCAGATCAAAGATGCTGTCCACGATGGCCTCAGGGCTGTGAAGAATGCGCTGGAGGACGGCAGTGTGGTGCCGGGAGCTGGGGCCTTTGAGGTGGCCGCACACGCGGCACTCACATCAGCTGAATTCATCAACACTGTGCCTGGCAGAGCCAAGTACGGAGTGAAGGTATGCAGGCTGTTTCATTTGATTCACCTTTCATGCTATCTTTCTCCCTCCCTCTCTCCTTCCCTCTCTCCCTTCTCTCTGAAGGCCTTTGCCGATGCTCTAATGATTATTCCAAAGACGCTAGCACAGAACTCTGGCTTTGACCCTCAGGACACGATTATGAAGCTACAAGACGAGTTTGTCCGCTCCAAGCAACCAGTTGGACTGGATGTGTCCACAGGTATACCTGTTTGCCAGAGGAGTATGTACCTTCTTATGTACCACATGTGTGCCTGTCTCAGGGGAGGCAATCATCCCAGCTGATGAGGGGATATGGGACAATTACCGAGTCAAGAAGCAACTCCTGCACTCATGGTCAGCCACCTACTGGACGCTACCTACAGTGTGCCTAATTTTCCTCTCCCCATCCTCTCTCCCCTCTGCCTTCCTATAGCACCACAATTGCTGGCAACCTACTGTTGGTGGATGAGATAATGAAGGCTGGCATGTCTTCTTTGAAAGGAGAATAGAGAAATGGACTCTCTTAGCCGCCTACCACCGTTACTGTCAGCTAGAGCGCTTATGTGTGTGATCCGGTATTGTTATCATACTCACATAGCGTTGGGCGTGTACAAATCGTTTTGTAAGGGGAACTTCCCTGGCGCCGATGGCTAGTAAGTTGACAGGGAGGCGGGGAAAGCTGCTATGCCAGCGCACGTCACGTACCTGCTGCAGGTGGGCTGGATGTTGATGCCCTAGCCGATGTGCTGGAGGCGGCGTGGGATGCCCGGCCCCAGTGGAAGAACGTGGGGCTGGCGCTGAAAGTGTCCCAAGCCACGTTAGCGGCCATCGAGGCAGACAACGCAAAGGCGGGGGACAGGCTGAGAGAGATGCTGACGTGCTGGCTGAAGAGGGCGGACCCGCCGCCCACTTGGGGGGCGCTGGTGAAGGCCCTGAGGTCTGCGACGGTGGATTGCGGGGATGTAGCCCAAGCGATTGAGGTCAAGTACGTCAGCTCCCAGCCCCCCACGGCCGGGGCGCCGGGTGAGGAAGGCATGGACACAGACAGCTGAAACTATGCACGCCCTAACCCTGTCTCTGTACTGCCCCCTCCCCACAGTGGCGGCTATCCCCAAAATAGGTAAGCTACCCCCTCCCCCCCTTCCCCTCCCCCAGCAGTGATGATTGAGTCCCTCCTACAGACCAGATACCAAAGCTGCATGAGTTGAAGAAACTGGACAGTGTCAAGGTGGTGGAGAGAACGGCCTCCCAGTGGGAAGATGTTGCACTTTCTCTCCACTTTGAGCATCCAGTTTTGAGGCAGATACAAAGGGACCATGCTGGAGACGTGGCAGGGGCATGTCTGGACATGCTGGGCCGCTGGCTGCAAGGGGTTGAGGGCACCCTTCAGCCAACTTGGAGGAATCTCATCTCAGCTCTGTCTGAGGCAGGGTTTGGTGTACTGGCTGAGAACTTGCAGAGAACTCTCACTAGCTAGACAGGTTATTAGTTTTCCTTTCATCTCTGACCAGCCGTGTCTACCAGTGGCAGCTGAGCTGGGGGCGTAGTCAACTTGTACCTCATCATGTAGGTATGACATTATGTACACGAAGAATACCAAGTGCAAACGTTCCTGGTATGCGCTTGTGTAAGCGTAGACGGCGTCTATTATTGAGCCGCGGGGATGGCAGAGTTCCACATGACTGTGCAGCCGCCGGAGGAAGGCGGTGGACTCCAGTTCGCGGTGCAGGAGGAGAACGAGGTGTCGGTAATGCTGGCCAACGCACTGAAGAAGATGGACGGGCTGATCGGCGACTACAGGTGCGTGCAGCCGTAACCGCCGACGGAGCCGGCTTTTATTATGTGTAACCCAAGTAGCGTCTACCTTGTAAGTGCATGAATATCGATAAGCAGAGTCAGGCGTTCCCTTGCACCATTCGCTACAATCCTCACTCTCTGCCGCGCAGCCCCCACCCAGGCGCGAGTCCCCTGCCGCAGGACCCCCTGGCCGTCTCGGTCGTGACGCAATGCGAGACTCTGAAAGCGCTAGTGAGCGAATGGGAAGACAAAGTGAAGGCTGGAGAGGGGGGAGGGGAAGAGGAGGAAGTGAGGATGTGGATTCTTCCTGAAACAAAGGAGTTCCTCATTTCTTGGCTGTCCAACAAGAAAGCTGTAAGTATTGATACCTACTCAGATGAGTTGCAGCACAAGTAACCCTGTGCCATGGCTCCCTGGCCTGAAGCCACCAGCTAGTGTGGTGGAGCACTTTGCCCTAATCACTAGTGCAGTTCTTCCTAGACAATAAACAGTGCAGTAGTGTCTGGTTTGTGGTGAGTAGTGAATGGAAAGTCACCTGTGACAACTGGTAGTGAGAAATGCTGATGAGCAAAGTGGTGCTAACATTATTCCCCAACACCCTCCCAGCCCCTGACCCTATTGCTGCCTCTCCCTCCTCCACAGGCCTCCCCCCTTCATTTAGATCAACTGCAAAGAGACAAGGAGCAGCTCCTGAAACAGATTGTTACCATGGAAACAGAAGCAGGACAAACAGCTCGCCAGGTGGAGCTGATGACCAGTGGGGTACTCCAGCACAGGCTGCACTCACCCCATGCCTCAGTGGGCCACAGCTAGCCTCATGAGCCTCACCCAAGTGGGAGGGTCTGCATGCTTTTTTGTGTGGGTGAGGCCTAGCTTACCTAGCGTAGAATGTGGCTGACACACTTACAGATGTGTGTTTGCTGGCATATGTGTGTTGATGGGTCCAGCTGTGCTGCCCAGTGGTGGGGAAGGAAGACCTACATATGGGGTTGCAGGTACTGTATGTGGCCAGACCCTTTCTGTCACCATAGCAACCACACTGAATTAGCAAGCATGGGCAAGTGAAACTGCAACTGTAACCATGTGAACTCCTCCCTCCCTCCCTCCCTCCCCCTCTCCCTCCCCCTCTCCCTCCCTCTCTCTCTCCCTCCTTCCCTGTCTCTCAGTTGTCAGAGCTGCAGGTGAAGCTGAGAGAGAGTGAGGCTAGAGTTCAGTCACTGAGTGAACAGTTGAGAAAAACTAAACTGAACCTTGAGGCAAGAGAAACTGAAATCACCCTCCTCTCCAGGGAGAAGGAGTACTGGCCAGTGAGGGAGGGAGGGGGGGGGAGGGGGGGAGGGAGGAAGGGAGGGAGGGAAGAGAAAGAGGGAGGGATGCTTGATAATTGAATTTTTTGTGACCTCAGTCTGGCTACTATGGCGACAGAGGAGGCTTGGCCACTCTATCAGAAGGAGTGCCACCAGTGGGAAGTGAGACCACTGGAAGGATGGTGAGGGAGAGGGAGGAGTGGAAGGAGAGAGGGAGACCAGGGGGAGAACTAGAGCATCAATCTGCCTGTTCCTCGTCTGTCAGCAGGAGGTGGATTCATTTCAGAGAGTTGAGCCTCAGCGACGGAGCATCAAGAAGTCCATTGCTAGGGCCTTCAGCCGCAAGAAGAGCCACACAGCAACCCTCCTCACGGAAGAAGATGGAGATACTTCACTCCACACCACCAAGTGAGCCATGTGACTGGGACTGGCGTGGGGACCACTGCTGAGCACTGTGCATGTGTACACACACACACACACACACACACACACACACACACACATACACATTCCCCTCAGTTTCAGAGCGTCTGCATTCCAATCCAAGGACCGGTACCAGCTCGGGGAGTGGATGGAGACGGTGGGTCTGGAGATGTACCGCAGTCTGGTGGAGCAGCATGTCCCATCGGGAGACAGCCTGGTTGCCATCACGACCAAACCAGACAACAGTGACCTAGTGGTATGTGGAGAGACTGTGGACACTGTCCATGCTGTGTGCTGCCATTTGTGTTACGCTCCTCCTCCTCCTCCTCCTCCTCCCTCCCTCCCTCCCCTGCCCACACCTCCAGCACATTGGTATTGTGAGTACCCTGCACTGCAAGAAGCTTCGACTGGCAGTGATGGAGGCAACGACGGCTCAGCCCACTCCACTGGGTGGCCTGAGCCACTTCTGGGTGGCAGGTGACCGTTCAGCCAGGCTTGAGGGTAGAACGATGTCCTCACATGCTCACCACACACACACACACACACACACACACACACACAGAGTGGCTAAATATGATTGGTCTTCCTCAGTACGTGACGACGTTCTCTGAAGCCAGGATAGATGGCCACATGCTGAACGCCATCTCTATGGTAACACATGAACACTGCTCAGCTGGACACTGCTGGTATCCTAATGTCTCCTCCCTCTCTCCCCCTCCCTCTCCCCTCCTCCCTCCCTCTCTCCCCCTCCCTCTCCCCTCCTCCCTCCCTCTCTCCCCCTCCCTCTCCCCCCCTCCCTCTCCCCCCCTCCCCAGGATGACCTTCAGCTGCTGGAGGTGACTGACCCTTTCCACCTGCTCAGCCTGCAAAGAGCCATCCAGGCCTTCAGGTGAGCCTGTCAGAGTGTCTGGCCACCGCTGCCACTCACACCTCATCACTTACCTTCTCTTTGCACTCAGACTGTGTGGCTACAATCCAAACTACCTGAAGAATCCTGCAGCGGCGTCCAAGGTGTGGAGTTCATTGTGGTGTCAGTCATGTTCAATTCCCCTTCCCTCTCCCCTCCCTCCTCTCTCTCGTCCTCTTTCCTTCACTTTTCCCTTCCCTCCTCCCCCTGTTCCACAGGGCTCACAGAAGCTGCTGCACTGGACTGCCCAGGACGTGGCTGGCTGGCTGTGCGGCATCGACCTGGACCAGTATGTGGGGGCTCTGCAGAACAGGGGGCTCCATGGAGCTCTCATGGTAAGGGCAGCAGCCCTCCTTGGCCATGGGGTGTGCTCACATGCACATACTGCCTGTACAAGGTGTACCATTGGGCACTTCAGAGGTCATACTCTAGTGGTAGAATGAGGGGAGGAGGGCTATACGAAAGGGGTTGTGGAGAGGAGGGGAGCACCCTGTAATTCTTCCCCTGAAATTGAGGACTGTTATCATTTCATTTAAAGCAAGTGTGAAGAAAGACTGTGGTAGTGGACTAGAATTGGTAGGGCATCTGTTTCCATGGGAAAGATAGTTACATAAGTGTTAGCTTAGTTCATACAAATTTGTACTGCCAAAAAAATGGTGTACAATTATGACTTTAAAATTCCCCCCCCTCGCTGGCAAAAATATCTCTGAACATGCTCTTCCTCTCTCCTTCAGCTTCTGGAGGTGAGGTTCACCAGCGAGAGCCTGGCCAGGCTCCTTGGTATTCAGGATAGCAAGACACTCATCCGCAAGCACCTGGCCAAGAAGTTCATGGAGGTCCTGGGCCCCGTGGCTGCTCAGAGGAAGCTCGACGCCATGCAGTTTAAGTCCTTCCAGCCCATAGACCCGACAGAAAAAGGGAAGGCCGGCCCTGGGGGGAGGGCCAGGGCAAGGAAGAGCCGCCACTACAACTCACAAGAGGACCTTCTGTGCCCCCTCAGTGAATTTCCAGCCCCTGGTCAGTGAGCCCTGCATGAGGTGGTACAGTGTGGGGGCTGGGATGGGCAGGGTAGGGGGGGTACGTGCAGTGTGTGCATGGGGGGAGTTTGGGCCCAGCATTAACTTGAATGATAGCACATTGGTGTCTGTACAGCTGCAGGAGCTCCTCGTTCCCCAAGACCACTGAGTGCCCCAAGCCAGGTCCCTGTGACCAATAGCCCCAGTTCAACACCTCCCAAGAACACGGTCACCTCCTAGCTAGCTGGGACTGCTGGCTCTATAGCTATGGAGCTCCCCTGTACATGTGTGCGTGTGTTTGACAGCCTCTGTGTCCAATCACTTTGCTACTGTTCAGTGTTATTGTACGCTCTGTTGTGATCGCCATGAATAGTACGATGACGTGCTCAGAACCGGAATGTGGACAGTCCACGTCCTGTCCGTACCGCGTACCGCGTTCCGTAATCCACTCGACGCAGCGGCACCTCCCCCGCGCGGAATTTGAAGACAAAAGTGCAACTCGTGTTCCTTCGGGAGTTGGGATACAAGTCGCAGGCCGATCTCAGCGCTGGCGTCCTGACGGGAACACTATCGAATGGGAGAAAGTCTAGAGGCGATCAGATCGCGGAGAGAGATGGAAGATCAAGGGACGTCGGGGGGTGTGGAGGTGAGCTGGGGCGCGTTATCGGCACTGCTCGGCTCGCTAGTGGCACTACAGGCTAGTAGTAGTGATAGTGGTGCGGAACACACGAATACGTGCAGCTGCGGTGCCGTGGGAGTGGATGACGGCTTGATACAGCCTCAAAAGACGCATATATACATGATGTACTGTGATGATAATGGCGGAGAGGATTTGTGCACTTATAATATGCTAATATGTAGTGCTGTCCAGCAGTGTACTTGCCGGGTGTGTGTGTAGCCGGACGGATCATGCAGTGTGAATATCCGCAGCACTGCTTCTCACAGCATGCACACATGCACATGCACAATGTCGCAGGTTCTGATCTGTGGACAGGCTCTGTGTTCAGTGTGCTCATAACTGCCAATACTAGACCACAATAATCATTAACTAACTAACTCTAAACCGAGTGGACTGGCCAGTGTGGAGTGGGTCCAGCTGTGAGTGGGGGAGGGGCCGTAAGGGGGAGAGCATAACAAAGTTAAGTTCAATTGCACAGGAATGCAGTAGGCACCTGCTGCCCACAGCCACCCCTGCTGGCCCTGTTTGCCCCGTTGCCTAGTAACCACAGCCGCAGTGGAATGGATATCCCAGCAGAGGTGTCATAACAGCTCAGTCTAAGCACACAGCTGTACCGTGAGGACATGTCATACCCACTCCTGTGGTGGAATAGACTGCACTTTGACCCAGTCTGTGATTTGAGTGGTAATTGCTACCTCTCACACCTCCCTCCCCCTCCCCTCCAGTACTTGTTAGTGGGAGTTCGATAGCACTCAGCCATCATTATCCTCCCCTGCCTCCTGTGTTTGTTTACGTTGCTTGCTCCTCCTCCTCTAGCTCTCACTGTTTGCAAACTCGGGTCTCAGATCTGAGCCTGCCAACTCTCAAGAGATGTACCCAATTAGGTCTCAAGTTTCAGCTGCTTTGCAGAGACTGAAATTCACTCTTCCAGCAGCCACTAGCACATTGTCACCCTATCTGAGAGAGCAGATGGGAAGTGTCCTGGGGGTGGGTGAGTGGGTGTGCAGGGAAAGTCAGGTTTCTGAGTGTGGCTGTCTCCTCATGCCCTCACCCTTGGCTTGACCAGGACAGGCAGAGCTATTCACAAGCCACTTGCACTAAACAATCTCACAGCTCATGAATAAGGTGCTGTCAAGAGGCTGGTCACCCCACCAGCCAGGAAGTGGTGGTGCTGGCAGCTCCTTTTGTTCCTGTTGCTGACCTGGCCCTGGGCCCAAACAGCCCCTCCCATGTGTACTCCATGAGGTGCTTGGCAGGTGACTGGTCAGTCCTGTTTGGTGAGTTCCTGTTCAGGTATGTGGCAGCTCTCACCAGTGCAAGCAGAGCAGCAGCCCCCCCCCCCCCCCCCCCCCAAGCCAGGGCTGGGCCCTCACTCCTCCCCCCACACATTCCTTTCTTTCTGAAAAGCTCTAACTGGCCCCTCCCCCCACGCACACTGGCTGATTGTGCTATGTCTGTGGTTGACAGCAGGTATGAAACACACCACAACACTGCAGTAATCGCATTCTTTGTATGAAATTTCAGCAAGGCAGCAACCTGGCTATACTACTGTAGTAATATATCACTATGGTGACCAATGGTATATCACCATGGTGACCAATGATATATCGCCATGGTGACCGATCACTATGGTGACTGCATACAACTACTACAGTGACATTCTGTAGGGAGTGGGAAATGAAGAAATGGTGTCCGTTAGGTCCTCAGGCCACACATGTTCAGCTGGCTCCCAGTGCTCACCCGACTCTCTGCATGGTGCCCTTCCCTGAGTGACCCACAGTAGCACCCCACTGCCTCCTGCGCTCCACCTCAGCTAGCCCCTCCCCCCTGGCCTCCTCTGGTGTGTCTCCTGCAGCCTCCGGCCTCCTCTGGTGTGTCTCCTGCAGCCCCGGCCTCCTCTTGTGTTGATGCTCTTCCTCACATGGCTGGGCAGGCCACAGCCACGACTGCTGTCCTGGGAAATGGCGGCTCAGTGAGCCATGCTCTGCAGACACTGAGCACATTCCTCCCTCCTATCTCTGTTTACCAACGGTGTGTGAGATGATTTCTGCCGTTGTTCCACCGACTACACTTCAGCAGATGGTCCCATATGTCAGTGGTGGCCATCACTCCCTCTCTCCAGTAACACTGGCTGGGGGGAGGAGGTGCCAAGTATTAATAACTAATAATAACTAGCCACAATACCTTACATAATATTCACAGCATGGGCTGCATGCATGGCCTGCCATGCCTGCCCAGCCGATCAGGCGGTGAGGGAGGGAAGAGGAATGCACGTGGGACTGGCTTCCGCACACGGAGGAGGCATTGGCTTGGGATATGGTCTCAGTGTGGTGATTACCCGGCTGGGGAGTTGGACAGCACCAGGCCGGATCTCTCGGCAAAACCTGCTCACTCTGTTGCCTCAACCTCTTGTATAAAGTAGTGAGGGTCATTTGTCCTAGCTTCCTTGCAGGGTATGCCCCTCTCATTTAGTCCATTAATCCCTCAGATTAACATGTAGGACTTGTCACAACGCAATGTCTCCTCTGTGTCTGCATCATGATGGGGTGTCTGGTGCAACAGGCTGCGGTGTGCTGTGCCACCAACCTGTGTCCCCTGGGACTGCAGCCCATGTGACCATCACATGTGGCAGGGGAGCCAGCGTGTGCTGTACGGGAGTATGGGAGGGTTTCCTGTGTGATCCGGACTTACTTGACTGACCAGAGTCACATGCACTCCCTCTCTTCTCTCCCACGCAGACCCTCTCTGAGCTGCTCAACTGCTACATCTGTGCTGACCGCCTTCGAGAGGCTTCCCTCTGTCCTCACTGCTCAAAGCTAGGATGCTTTAACTGCATCAGGGTAAGGAAGAGGAGAGGAGGAGGGGGGGAATGGATAGGAAGGGAGAAGGGAGGGAGTAGAAATGGAGAGAGGGAGGGGAAGGGGTGGAGGAAGCGGAGAGGGAGGAGGAGGGAATGGTAGGGGCAGGGGGGAAGGATGTAGAGCAGGTGGGAAGGGGGTGGGAGAAGGGGATAGGGAAGAGACTGGGGAAACGAGAGAGAGGGGGAGGGGGAAATGTCTGGCACCTGCACACAATTCCCGAGTGCTATGTGGCGCAGATGGCAGTTGTTCCTGAACCTTTGAAGGTAGTAATCTCATTTGCTGGGCGGTGGGAGGAAAGAACTGGAGGGAGGGAGGGGAACTGATCTGGTTAGCAGGAGGGAGACGCCCCATTAGGGGCCAGCAATGTGAAACACGGCATAGCTACAGGTCGGCTCCAATTATCCACGGAACATCACCTGCGAGGATTGCTGGAGGGGTGGCCGCAGGCCAACACCTGCCGATGGGTGGCCCTCCCTCCCTCCCTCCCTCCCTCCAGCAAGCTCTTCACGCTAGCACTGGCCTGTGTTCTGTGTCTTGAGATATCAGGGGTCATCTCCCGATGGACCCTCACCTGCATACCCACACATCTTTAGCCGTCATTCCCTCCTCTATATTCCTGCCTTACCCCCTCTCCCCTCCCCTCCCCCTCCCCCTCCCCCCAGCGCTGGGTGAATGACAACAGGCCCAACTGCCCGCACTGCCGCGCTCCTCTCACTGCAAAGAGTCTCATTCGAGTGCCCCTCTTTGATGAGCTCAGACATGTGAGTCACCTTTGACCTCTGGAAGGGAAAATGGGGAATGGACTGGGAATGGGACATAAGTCAGTAGTGCTTGGAATGGGAATGGGATAGCTACAAGAGTATAATTCCACGAGCAGTTTCGGAGGCAGCAGTGGCCTGGCCAGCTGCTCAGAGCTGTTCCAGGAACCCAGTGTGGGTGTGGGAAGTTCCCCAGTGGAGACACGGCAGAGCTCGGCTCTGGGATGCTGCTGTGGGAGTTGGGAGGTGGGAGGAGCCCGTGTCTGGGCCATTGCAGAATGGATGGCGCTGGGTGGAAATTAATGAGTGGAATAATGAGGGAGGATTCCTAGCCATGGAGGGGCGTGTCCGTCCTCTCCTCCTCCACCTCTGGGCATGTCCCTGTCATAACTGCAGATGGAGGAGATGTTGAGCTGTCAGAACACTGACATTCCTTTCCCCTCCTTCCTCCCCCCCTCCCCTCCTTGCCTCTCCCTTGCCCTCCCTCCATGCCATGCCTTCTCCAACCACCACAGGAGTTTGAAAAGCTACCGAGCGATGGCAGCAAGAACCCTAAAGAGAGGTCAGAGTACAGTTGACTGTTGTCAGGAGCAACCATATTATAGTCTCCTCCTCCTCCTCCTCCTCCACCACCTCCTCCTCCCTCAGCACCTGCACACAACACAATGAGAAGCTGTCGGTGTACTGTGAGACGTGTCGTCTCTGCATCTGCCACAAGTGTGCTCTGTGGGAGAGCACTCACAAGGGCCATTCATTCAAACCCATTGAGGTCCTGTACAAGAGGCAGAAGGAGAAATTCATGACTGAGGTGTGTGTGTGTGTGTGTGTGCACGCACGCATGCCACAGTTTTAAAGGGTTTTTTCCCATGGTTTGCATGTTATGCTACGAAATGATTGGTCAAAAGCTTCTGTCTATCATCACCTAATGTAATCGTATGCCAGGCATGTGGATGTTTGCCTGGTCTGGGAATGAGACATGTGATATTTGCCTGGTCTGAGAATGAGACAAGTGGGGAGGAGGTGGAAAGGAATGTAACTCCCTCTCCACTTACCCTCACCCCTGCCCTCTGACCCCCTCCTCCTGTGACAGAATCACTATTTCAAGTATGTACAGATGTCTCCATGCCATTTATACTGTACACCTTCATACCCTCACACCCTCACACCCTCACATCCTCACATCCTCACATCCTCACATCCTCACATCCTCACACCCTCACAGCTAAACAAGCTCAGGGAGAGGATGAAGGAGGTTCTGAATCAGGTACAGAGTGTGGAGAAGAAGATGGAGGGAGTGAAGTCCAGCAAAGTCAGGGTGAGGCTTGTGCACACCTGTGGCCGGGTCACATGACACCTGTGGCCGGGTCACATGACACTGTGTGTTGTTTCCCACTACCACCAATAGCCACTAGTACCTACCACTGCCGGCATCAGGTGTCTCTTGCAAACATGATAGCAGTATCACATTTTCTGTTCCTTCCCCCTCCTCCCTCCCACTCTCCCTTCCTCCCCCCTCCCTCCCTCCCTCCCTCCCTCAGGTGCGTCGTGACCTTGCTCACACCATGGACAAGATCCTGGACCGGCTGGAGGAGCAGTACCTCTCCAAGCAGCAGAAGCTTGCAGACACCCGGCACAAGCTGAAGAGTCAGGCAGTGCAGATCACCAGGGCAACACGAGAACTGGAGGCAAAGGTCAGGGAGGGGGGAGGGAGGGAGGAGGGAGGGAGGGAGGGAGAGGAAAGAGGGAGGGAGGGAGAGGAGGGAGGAAGGGAGGGGGGAAGGGAGGGAGGGAGGGAGAGGAGGTGCTACAGGATGAGGGAGGAGGAGGTATTTGTAACAACAATGGAGCAATGTCCAAACACTGGACCACAAATTAATGATAACTGTTTAGTTTGAAGAATTTGGCATGGAATGTTGTACTCTCAGTAGGATTGTGTCCTGATTCCATTCCACTGCAGATCAGCAATGGTTCCATGTCATGCCTGCTTGATCAGAGTGGGGAGATGAGGGAGGATGTCCTACAGAATCTACGTGAGGTAAGCCCCTCCAATTACAGGTATGACACTAGTGCAAGACACCCCCCTCTCTCTCCCTCTATCTCTATCTCCCTCTCTCCCTACCTTCCTCTCTCCATCCTTCCTCCCTTCCCTCTCTCCCTTCCTCCCATCCACAGCTGCAGTCACTTGAAGTGGAGCCTGTTCCCAGTATCAGCGAGTTTGTCAAGTAAGCAGAGCTGGTGTCCAGTGCTGCCATAGAGGGAGGGGGCAGGTATCAGTGCTTCAAAGAGGGCCAGTGTCACTGGAGCCCCTTGTGGCTGGGAGGGAGTCTGCCTGCCTGCTCTGGTGTATTAATTGTGCTAATGTGTAGTGTCGGAGGTGAAGGGTCAGGTTGGGATGGTTGTCAGGGACGTGGTGCAGTAGGGGATTCCCCTCTCCCTTACAGTGAGGTGGTTCCCAGCTACCAGACTGGTGTGTTCAAGATCCACCCCTTCAGGGAGCTGCAGCAAACAGGAGAGGAGATATACAGCAAGCCACTTCAGATGTGCGGCACCGTCTGGAAACTCAAAGTCTACCCTGTGAGATAGCCAACCTGTCTGTCTGTCTGTCTGTCTGTCTGTCCATCTGGTCTGTCCATTGGGTACAACTTTAAGAGTTTTCTCTCTCTCTCTCTTCAGAATGGACATCGGGAAGACACTGGTACCTATCTGAGTGTCTTTGTGGAACTGACGCAGGGCTTTGACAGGACAGCCAAGTGAGTAGATCATCTGATATTCTTTTCCCTCCCCTCCTCTCCTTCACCACCTCCCCCCCTCACTCCACACCCTCCCCCCCTCACTCCACACCCTCCCCTCCTCACTCCACACCCTCCCCAGGTACCAGTACTGCATAGAAATGCTCTATGGCTGCAGCAACAAGCACCCGTCACGGAACTACAAGAGGGAGTATGGTAGGCTGAGTGCTGCCATGCTCTGCGCAGACTTGGTTCATGAATTATTCATTACCCACAGCATCAGATTTTGCTGATGGAGAGTGTTGGGGGTATCGGAAGTTCTATGAGCTTGCAAAGCTTGTAAGTTATCTATTCTTGCAAGAACTACATGCTTCACTCGGATTCCTCTTCCTCTCCTCTCTCTCTCCTTCTCCCTCTCTCTCTCTCTCTCCCTCTCTCTCTCTCTCTCTCTCTCTCCCTCTCCTTCTCCCTCCCCAGGAGGATGAGGGGTTTCTGCGAGAGAATACTCTAGTGCTGCGGTTCAGCGTCCGCTCCCCCACCCACCACCAGAAGTGCCGCGACCTCTCCTCTCACATCCGTCATCTCGAGCACAAGTTGGACAGTCTGCAGAAGGTACTGCACTTCTGAGTGCAGCTAGTGGTCGGTTCTTGTAGTAATATAGTTGGATCTTGTATATAGTGGTCACTGTACACATGCTGCATGTAGACACTTATTTGTTCTGAATGGTGTGTTCAATTCTTCTACTTTCCTTCTGCTGTTAGGAGCTGCAAGCTTCAAAGGAGACCAAGCCAAGTCCCGCCGTGCCCCCCCAGCTGGTGGTGCCACCTGCTGGCCCCTCCCACTCGCCCAGCCCCATGGCCAGCCCTGCCAGCACTCCTCCCCGCTCCAGAGCCTCACACCATCAGCACTCCAACTCTGAGCCCATACCTCAGATCAACGTGGAACAGGAGAGGAGGAGAGAGAGGCTGCGGGAGAGGGAGAAGGAGAGGGAGAGGGAGAGGGAGAGGGAGAGGGGGAGGGAGAGGGGGAGGAAGGAGAGGGAGAGAGTGAAGGAGAGGGAGAGGGAGAGGGAGAGGGGGGGATACAGAGAGCGCAGAGGACAGCCGCGCATGTACATGAGCCAACAGCCACTTATCGCTCACTCCCAGCACATCAGCTCCCCTTCCAAACGGAACTACCTGTCTCAGTCCAGGCACAGCGACTCCCACCTGATGGGCATGGACCCTGGACAGCAGATGGCCTTCCAATCCCACCACCGACAGGCCCCTACTGAAGGCCACACCCCCTATCGGAGACGCTCAGCTGACCAGGCAGTGGTCCACCCTCTGGACAACCCCATCTCCCCCTCCGCCTCCTTCCCACACCCCTTCCCCCTCTCCCGAGGGCCATCCCAGTCCCGAGACCACCCCCACCACCGCCAGGACTCCTTTGGCAGCTCCACAGAAGAGTCACACCACATGGAGGAGATGGGTGGCCAGCCATTGGTGGGTGGGGCTACCTCTCGCTGGCCGAAGGAAAGGAGAGTGCCGAGGTTCGAGGAGATCAGTGGGGATGAGGGAGGCTGCTCGCAGCCACGTTCCTGGGACCCCATCAGCCACACCGACATCCAGATTAGAATCGAAGATGAGGGGGAGACGCCATTCTCCTCAGCGTCCACCCTCACTGGAGCATCCCAGCCTCGCGGGCCCCACCCCTACCCTCCCTCTCTCGGCCAGCACAGCAGCCAGGAGCAGTTCGCTGAGGAGGAGGACCACACGAGACTGATGGACATGCTGGGAGGACCTCTCTCTTCACAGTACCCGTACTTTGACCCCTATGACCAAGAGAATGTTGGTCCCCCGCAAGCCAAGAGTGAGGCCCCTCCCCACACTCACGGCCTGTCCCAGCCCACAGTGAGCAAGAGGTGGCAGTCCTCCGTCCCCGATCTCTCCGTCCTCACAGGGACCACGAGCACCAGCAACCTTGCCCACTCCCAGTTCCTCTCCCAGTCGGTGGCTGAGGTGCAGCACCACACACGCCGCGGGGAGCCAGTCGGAGGGCGCTACACTGACGCCATGGTCCTCCGGGCGGCCGCCTCCCACCCCACCTCCCAGTCCTACCACGGCTACCTGAACCGCATGCCCAGCGAGCCGCACCTGAACGAGGGCCTCCTGCACCCTGGCCTCCAGCGGACCATGCTCGCCAGGCTGAGGGAGGAGGAAGGGGAGCACTCGCCCAACTCCTGGAGGAGGCAGAGAGCAGTGGCCTACCAGCAGCCTCCGAAGAAGTGCTACCAGGGGACGCGCAGAGCCAGGACAAAGGAGTCTGGCAGCCCCAGCAGCCGGCCACGGGGGACACGGACCCAGAGGGTGCCCAGCCATGAGGAGAACAGGTGGGCATGTGCTTATGGTGCTGTGTGTTTTCTTAGCATTAGTGTTACGTGTGCCTTACAGCTGTAACCCCCTTGCACTGCAGCACAAGTATAGGGAGGCAGCCAAGCCCCACCCACAGCCCCGCCCATAACTCGGACCCCCCTGGAAGCAACCCCGAGCTCACACCCACTAACCACCCTGCTCCACTGAGCTCCCCTCCACCAGGCAAGCCAGCTGCAGTGCAGGCAGGCAGCAGCCGGCAGCAGCAGCCAGCAGCAGCCTCTGGGAACCAGCTGCTCAGGGTGGCCGAACGCAGCGGCAGTAACACCTCTCTGTCCAACCTTGACCTTATTTGGTATGTCAATGTCATGTGATGTCATGCTATGTCATGTGATGTCATGTGATACTTCTCTTCCTTCAGATCCCTCTCCTCCCTGTTTAAAATTTGGTGCTCAGTCCTCCCCCACCATACCTGTTGCCTCTCACTATTAACTGTACAGTGTGATGCTCCATGTGATGTATGAGCTAGCCAGAGATATATATATATATATATATATATATATATATATTATATTTATCCATATATAGCAATATCAGAGTGCTATTTTTATCCCAGAGTTCAGTGTCTTGTTCCTTGTGTGGCTCCATGCAGTGTGCTCCATGTACATGTATACATGTATGTACGTGATTGTGTGTACGTATCCTGGTCCCCTCCATATATACCTGTACTGTGATATATAATCACCAGATCATCATGGGTGTTGAGTGTGTGTTGGCTGTACTCTCATTGAACTGTTCCACTGCTGATTCACAGTGCATGGGGTGGTGATGGTAGTGGGCTATTGTGGGGCAGGTGTGAAGTTATGCCATTGCCTTCTGCCACCGCTCAGAGCCAGGCCCAGCCTCCGCAGTTTGTGGGCTGCTGCTGAGTGATTGGTGCCAATCTCCCCTCTCAGGAATGCAACTAGCCCTGTATGGGGGTGCTCTGTTGGCGCACTAGTACTTCTGTGTGTGTGTGTGTGTATGTGGTGACTGGTATACGTAGTTAGCCAGTAGTCCAGTAGGTTGGAAGCTAGGGACAGAGAGTCAGTGGCTGGAGAGTGGCAGAGGAGACATGGTGTTGCCTGGAGTGGTTAGAAAGGTATGCTGGCACGAATGGAGGGGCTAACATGGCACATGGCACTGCCAGCCGTGCCGTGGGGAGTGTATGACCCTGACCCCTCCCACTGTGTGTGTGTGTGTGTGTGTGTGTGTGTGTGTGTGTGTGTGTGTGTGTGTGTGTGTGTGTGTGTGTGTGTGTGTGTGTGTGTGTGTGTGTGTGTGTGTGTGTGTACGTGTGTGTGTGTGTGTGTGTGTGTGTGTGTGTGCAGGTATCCACAGCCTTCATCCTGCTCTCTTTGGCTGGCTGGATCACTTTTGGAGTTGGCTTTGGGTTCAGAAATTTCGAGTGAGTTTGTAGATTCCTTGCTCCCTTTCTCCCTCTTCCTTCCCTCCCTCCCTCCCTCCCTCCCTCCCTCTTTCCTTTCCTCCCACTCTCATATTCTTTCTTCTCCCCTCTCATGCCCTTCCTCCTTCCTCCACTTCACACACCTCTATATATGCATGAGCTCCTCATCCCTCACACTTCAGGTACAGCAAGCGTGACAACCTCTCCCGTGCCACACTCTACCCCGAGTTCACCTGCCTGTGGCTGTTTGGGATCAGTGCCCCCATCCTCTTCGTGCTGTGTGTGCTGGACCTCTTCTGTGCATACAGACTCACAACTCTCCTAGTATCCTCCCCCCACTCCCTCCCTCCTTCACCCCTCCTCCCTCCCTCCCCCCTCCCGCCTCCCCCCTCCCTCCCCCCTTCCCCCTCCCCCCTCCCCCTCTCTTGCCCACTAGTCAGTGGTTGCAGGACACACCCAGTGATGTGTTCTCAGAAACACACACCATCTCACCGGCCACTGCCGCTGGTGGCTGTAGCAGTAGCTATGGAGAATCTGATGTGTTGCTGCATGCTAGCACAATGTCACGTACAGCTACACACATGCACCATATCCAGGCAGAGATGAAGGCTGTCTGGGCCAGCAGTGCTGAGTGTTGGACATATCATGGCCTTCCCTGACCGAAGGCAGCAGTGACTTCCTTAACTCCCCCCCTCTAGACCTACATCATCCTGCCGGTATACCTGATATCTGCAGGTGGCGTCCTCTTCCTCGACGGACACTCCATCTATCAGTTCCACCAGCTGGAGTCGTTCAAGGAGGACCGCAACCTCTCTGCGCTCAGCGACATCACTCCGTCCCGTGGCATTGCATTCTCCGACACAAACCTGAAGGTGGTGGTGGTGGATGTGTCGCTGGTGGAGGAGGACTTCTCCCTCATCAGGATGGACGATCTGGACATACATGCAGAGGACAACTACATCCCAATAGAGTTTGCCGGCATAATAGTGGCTGTGCTGTTCCATGTGAGGGAGGGAGGGAGGGAGGGAGGGAGGGAGGGAGGGAGGGAGGGAGGTAAAGAGGGAGGGAGGGAGGGAGGTAAAGAGGGAGGGAGGGAGGGAGGGAGGGAAGGAGGGAGCAGCCCTAGCCCTGCCTCTTTGCCAAGTTCTATACAGGATACCTGAGGAGCAACTGGCTGTGGCTGGTGGCTCAGCACATAACTATGCACCATACAAGGCATCCCATGGCTAATATGTACACAACCACAGCCATACTAGTCAGGCCATTGCTACAGTGATGTACATATGTCATGGCCAGGCCAATGGGGCATCACTATGCCCTCCCTCTCTCATTCCATTCCCTCCCCTCTCTCTCCCCAGTGGATATACCTCATGCTGACTCCATTCTTCACCCAAAAGGACTATGACCTCGATGAGTGATCACATGACACTACATCACCTCATGTCAGTCCTCACTTCACCGCACCTCATGCAGTGGCCACACCCACCACCACCACTGGCAACAGCTCAGTTGCATCAGATTGTCATACACAACTATAATACACACACACACAAGTACAATATCATGTATGTCTGCTGATGACAATGATAATAATTATTCATCAACTGTCTTTAAAAGGAATTAGTTGGCTGCATAATGGTTGACTAGCAGTGTTACTACAGCCACCGCTGCAACCAGTGCCACAGAGGAACCCGGCCCTCCGACACGAGGAGCACTGCCTACCTCTCTTCCGTAGCATGTGGCAGGCTCTGTGATGACAGGGAGGGAGGGAGGGAGGGCATCAGAGGTGCATACTTGTCATCGTGTGTGTGTGTGTGTGTGTGTGTGTGTGTGTGTGTGTGTGTGTGTGTGTGTGTGTGTGTGTGTGTGTGTATGTGTGTGTGTGTGTGTGTGTGTGTGTGTGTGTGTGTGTGTGTGTGTGTGTGCGCGTGTGCACCAGTGTCAGGGCACTTCTCAGGCTGGTCATAGCAGATGTCTGCACAGGAGGGGCAGATGATGGAGCCCTCGAAGGATCCCGAGTCAGTAGCAATGTTCACTATGTGCTGTGGGTGGGAAGGGAAGGGGCTTGCTGGGGTCAAAGGTTATCAAACCTACATCCATTACCTCTTCTCCCTCGCAGTTGCATTTGAAGGCCACTCCCATGACGAAGATGGTCACGCCATCTTGCGGGGAACACTCATACTGCAGCACACATGGAACACTTAGCACACAGCCATGACCACACCCACTGACCACACCCACCTGATAGCAGCCACCTCCATACCTGCTGGAGGAGAAGGTTGTGCTACCTGCAATCCTCCTCCACTGCCGTCCCTGTCCCACGCAGCGTGACCCGGCCCCATACGTCTCTCCCCGGACATTATTCCGAAGGTCCACCTGGTTGCCACGGTCACTGCAGTTGGTGCCCAGCCCAGAGCGCTCAAAGTCCTGGAGGCATTGTGAGGAATGGAGGGGGGGGGGGAGGAACAAGAATGGTGGAGGGAGAGAGGAAGAGAAGAAGGGAAGGCAGGAAGGAGAGGAGCTGCCAGCAGGTCAGCAGAGCGCTGGTGGGGAGGGCAGCTGCACAGAGTTGAGCCTCACTCGGTAAAAGGGGCAGAAGTCTGCGGACTGGAGCCTCCCGCCCTCCCTGGCCGAGTCAAAGTACTGAGGAGGAGTGGAAGGCAGTGCAGGGTGAGGAGTGCAAAGGTCAGAGGTCATGCAGCATTACACCTGGAAATCCTCGTTAAGGTCAGAGCTGAAAGAGACAAGATTGCATGTTGCGACTGCCCCTCGGCCAAGAGTGCAGCCATACAAGTTGCTGCTCTCTCGTACGTTGCAATAAGGGTTGCCCCTGGGGAGGAGAGAGAGAGAGTGAAAGAGAGAGAGAGAGAGAGAGAGAGAGAGAGAGAGAGAGAGAGAGAGTGTGTGTGTGTGTGTGTGTGTGTGTGCATAACACTGGCCTACATACACAGTCATGTGTAGGTTGCTTACGGTTTGTTAGGCTCGTCAACCAAATCGCCACAACCTTCAGTGACAAATTCACAGCCTCCCTCACTCCCCCAGAGCAGCCTCTCTCCCGCGGAGTAGTCCACAGTGTACCATCCACTGTCCTCCATGACAGCCAGAGAGAGGTTGGAGAAGACAGGGTCATAGGTGAACACCGCTGTCATGGCTTCATTCTGGAGAGAGAGAGAGAGAGAGAGAGAGAGAGTGAGAGAGAGGGAGAGAGAGAGAGAGAGAGAGAGAGAGAGAGAGAGAGTGAGTCACCAGCAGGACTACTGAGGTAAGCACTCACTCCCATAGCTCTCTTCTCCCAGTGCTGGAGAGCTGAGCCACTTCCTCCCTGCTGCTCCAGCTCCACACCAACCAGAGAAGGGCAGCCAAAGTGAGCTCTCCCTTCCCTCTGTGTGTGTGTGTGTGTGTGTGTGTGTGTTTGTGTGTGTGTGTGTGTGTGTGTGTGCGTGTGTGTGTGTGTGTGTTTGTGTGTGTGTGTGTGTGTGTGTGTGTGTAGGGATAAGGTGAGAGGTGAGTGGCAGAGAAGAGAGACATGAGGTGTGTGAGGAGGACACTAACCATGACTGCCTCAGTGACCAGCACGGTCACCTCGTGGTCCACTGGTCCTGACCGTGTGGACCACTGAGGGTAGGTGGTGGTGGTGACAGTGGAGGTACTGGTCTCGTAGGTGCGGGTCCTGGAGGAAGAGAAGGGAGAGAGGGGAGGGAGGTTGGGAGGGAAGGGCAGTGGACAGAGAAGGAAGGAGGAAGAAGAGAGAAGGAAGAAGGAGGAAGGAGGAAGAAGGAAACAGGAAGGAAAAGGGAGAGAGAAGGCTGGGAGAGAAGGAGGGAGAGTACGAGGGGGAGAGGGGGAGGGGTCTGCTGCTTGTTCTTACGTCTCGTCAAAGGGAGGCCTCCCATCCGCCTCCCTTGGAGTCCGAGGCTGGCCACTGGCGTCTCTCCAGAAGGGAAACAGATCAGAGGAGAAGGCCAGGGCGTGGAGCATCTCGTGCTTGGCTATGTCGAACAGCAAGTGATCAGCCTTCCCCTCCAGAGAGGTGGGGCAGAAGTTGATGTAGCCGGCCACCGGCCTGTCCATGGTGCTCTCCATTTGGCATGCTCCAGCAAAAGCAACGACCGTCGTGTCAGCGCCGTCGGGGCAGGCTGTCTGGTTAGCAGAGATGTAGAGGAGGTAGTCTGCATCGTCCACCCCGGCTCCATCTGTGGGGGGGTCACCCTCAGTGCAAATGGTGCCAGCATCATTGCACTCCTCGCAGCGCTGGAGGGGGACAATGCATGATACAGCCACAGGCTGGCAGACCTGGGCCAGCGGCTGGCCCTGGTCACGTGATACTGGCCCTGGTCTGATAACTGCATGGCCCAGAGGAGGTGCGACAGGGTCAAAAGGGTCACCTATTATGATCACGTGTGCCATATATAATACAGAGCACTCTGTTCACCACTGTGCCCCGAACCTAGCTTGTTGAAAACAGTCTCTACATGCTTCTGCTTAGTTTCGATGCTATTTTGGTCACCATGCCCTCGGCGAGGAAGCCTGCGGACGTTGCGAGTATGTATCCCTGTACATACGTCATGCCAAAGGAATGTCATTACTGCTTGTACATACACATGGGCATAACATACACATGCCTTTTCACAGAGGGTACAGTGGCTAAAATGGCATCAAAACTAAACAGAAGCACGTAGAGACTGTTTTCAACAAGCTAAGTTAGGGGTGCGGTGGTGAAACAGGGCTCGATCAGTACTATATATGGTGTACGTGATCATAATAGGCGACCCTTTTGACCCTGTCGCACCTCCTCTGGGTGTGGCCTAGCAGGTATGGGGGAGTGGGTGAGGTGTTGGAATGGAACCAGACCTTGAGATGGCTGTCTGGAACCAGGACAGTGCCACACCTGGTGGGCACACAGGAACCCTTGCACCCTCTGACCCCATTCCGGCGAGAAAAGGAGCCTTCAGAGCAGTTCCTGTAGGGCAGTGGGTGAGTGGTGTGTGGGTGAGGTGGTGAGGTGGTGTGTGGGTGAGGTGGTGAGGTGGTGAAGTGGTGAGGTGGTGAGGTGGTGAAGTGGTGAGGTGGTGGTGGCGATCAGTGGTGTGTGGGTGAGGTGGTGAGGTGGTGGTGATCAGTGATAAAAACCCATGCCGGCCAGCTAGAACACCCCAGTAGTGAGTGCAACATGCACACATGTATGGATGGAAATGGAGGTATGAGGTATGAGGTATGAGGTCAGCAACATGACTTGTCCCACTGCCAAGTGCCAGCTATGGATAGAGTGTACATACATAATACCTTGCCTAAATGCCTGATATGCAACTTTCCTTGTTACCTGAAGCCATTTGGTGTATGAGCACGGTTGTGAGGATAGACCTCACTAATGGCAGGAAGTTTGGTGGTGAGAGTTGGTTAGTGTGTGTGTGTGTGTGTGTGTGTGTGTGTGTGTGTGTGTGTGTGTGTGTGTGTGTGTGTGGGCACTACCTGTCCAACAGGATTGGTCCAGTGGTGGGTATGACAGAGAGAGTATTACTTAAGAAGTTAAGTACTTGAGGAACAATTTCCTCCTGAAGGAGAGGAGGGGAGGGAAAGGAAGGGAGTGGAGGGAGAGAAGGGGGGGAGAGGAGGGAAGATGGGAACAGGAAACAGAGAGGTAAAGGAGAGGTAGTGGATGAGGTTAGCAGGTACTGGGAGTCTGGGATGGAGTGTTGCCCCTGCAGAGGAGCCTGGTGCTTCATGCCTCATCACCCACCATAATGTTGCTTCTGATGAGAGTGAGAGGAGAGAGAGAGAGAGAGAGAGAGAGAGAGGGCAGGAGAGGGAGAAAATGGGCATAGTTATCAGATATAATACGGGGCTACAGTATCTCTGGTTCAGCTAGCCGAGAGGGGTGTTGCGACTCACCCGGACGAGATGGTGCTGTCTGGGTAGGTGTGGAACCTCATCGGCTGCTCCGTGTCTCTCTTGACGTGCCCCGAGTCGGGCAGCACCACTCCCGTTATGAGCTGGGGTGAGAGGGAGAGAGGTGAGCTGGAGCGGTGCGGGAGGGAGGGAGGAGGCCGCCGCGCTGCTCGGGATGGCACGTATCGGTCACCTCATTCTTCACAGTTCCGTGGATGCAGTTGTAGCTGCGGGTCACCGCGGTCAGGCGCAGCAGGAGGAGGAAGAGGAGGCTGAGGGCCGTCGACTCCATCGCAGCTCTCGTTCTTCACGCACTTCCGCGCACATCAAAGGGCGGAGCTGGTCAGCAATACCTGCATAACTTTCCACGGGGGGGCGCTAATAGTATGCAATTACGCACCACACTTACACATACATACACATTATGGACATATCTATGCATTACTACACGCACACAATATACATACACACACAACCAAGACAGTTTGGGAGGCTGAGACTCAAGGCTAGCTAGCAGTGCTGGCAGTGCTGAGTTCGGTCGCTGCAGTCTGTGGGGTGAGGGTAGCAAAGATCAGGAAGCCTGTGTGCCCAGGTATGGTCTTGGTGGGCTGTGCTGTGTGAAGGGTGACTTGTGTGAGGGTGGGACGAGTGAGCTTGTGAGAGGTGTGAGAGCTGGCCATGCCCATGCTAGGCACATTGAGTGCATACTGCCGAACGTCGTATGGTCTCTGCAAGGTCTCCATCACTTCCACATCTGCAGCAGAAGATGGTCTGCTCACTCCCTCTCTCCTCCCTCCTCCCTCCTCCCTCCCTCCCTTCCTCCCTTCCTCCCTCCTCCCCACACCACATGCTCACCAGAGAAGTCGTGCTTCCTGAGCTGCTCACACGTCCTCTGCACCTGCTCAATGCATGGAGAGAAGGAGCACAGCCGACCTCCACTGGCCTGGGTGAGGGGTGGGGGGTGAGTGGGGGAGAGGGGTGAGGGGTGGGGGTGAGTGGGGGGGAAGGGAGGGAGGGAAGGAATTCTCAAGTGAAAAAACAAAAAAGACACCCTGCAAGCACCTTCAGAGCTCTCCTGGCTGACTGTATGGCCTCCCAGGGCCTGGGCAGGTCCAGGAAAACTGCAGGGGAAGAAAGCAACTCCAGGTCAGCTGATGGCAGTCTCCAGCCCATACAAACTACAATGGCTGCATTCCATACCAGCATGGGCCACACCTTCCAGTCCGAACCCATCCTTGCAGACATCACGACAAGTGAGGGTTATGATGGATGAGAGCCCATGAGATGCAAACTCACTCCTGTTGGTAGGAAGGGAAAGAGGCAATGGAGGAGGAGGAGGAGGAGGAGGAGGAGGAGGAGGAGGAGGAGGAGAGGAAGAGGAGGAACAGGTTTCTGACCGGGCAATCTCTGCTCGCTGCTCATGGAACTCAAAGGTGTGGAGGTGACCGTGTGGAGCAATAGTGCGAGCGATGGCATGGGATAGAGACCCACTGCCTGTGCCACACTCCACGACCACTGACCCCGGTCTGAGACCCAGCTGCAGGGTCACCATGCTGATGTCAGTGGCATACAGTATCTGAGTGCGGTGGGGGAGAGCCAGCGTCCATAGCTCAGGGACAGGGTGGAGGGCAGCCACCCAGTTCTTACCATTGGAGGTGGCCACCTGGACAGGTGATAGGGATAGGGCAGAGATAAGGGTGGGAAATGGAGGCTAGAGAACACCATGTAACTTGACCACACACACATAGCATCACCTAGCCTCGTACCCAGGCCCCTCCCACGCAAAGAGCCTGGCAACGAGGCTAGGCATCTCACCACGTACCACGTACATTACTGCGTGTCTACATAGTGTACACGAGTACAATTGCCATGTGGTAACATACTTTAGAGCCATATCCTTTCCCAATGAGTGTGTCGTGATGCACGGCTCCTCCCCTCACCTGGATCACCCCTCCCGCCCTCACCTCCACTGGGAAACATTTCTCACGGCCCTGCACAGAGGAACGAGAGCTCAACTTAGCAGGAGAGGAGGCAGAGAGAACACAGACTGCTGCTGGGCGCCAGGTGGTGGCCAGCTCACCCTACATATGATGACTGTGTCCCCTTCCTCGATCAGCTGCTTGTACTGAAGAAAACTCATGGTGACTGTCGGAATCAAATTCAAATTCTGCGCAGTGAGCTCAGCTATAGCCTGCGCAGTGGACAGGTAGATGCAGCTGCGGGAGGGATGGAGGATTACCATGTACTGGAGCTGATCGGAGAAGGCTCGTTCGGAAGGGTGTACCGAGGCCGTCTGCGGAGCAGCAAACAGGCAAGTTGAGCTCTGCTAGGCGGAGACACTCCACCGCTGCCCCGCCCCCTAACCGGCAGCAGTACCGCATGCGTGCAGGTCGTTGCTCTCAAGTTCATTCCCAAAGTGAACAAGAAGGCGGACGAGCTGGCGGCTCTGGGCAGGGAGATCAGCATCATGGCCGGCCTCAAGCACCCGAACATCATCCAGCTGTACGACTGGTTCCAGAACGAGACAGAGGTGAGGGGGGGAGGGGAGGGGAGGGGAACTGGAGGCATTGTGATGATGGCAGGTGTGCAGGTGTGTGTGGTGACGGAGTATGCTGAGGGAGACCTGTTTCAAGTTCTTCAAGACGACAAGGTGCTTCCTGAGAGCCAGGTACGTGTGGCAGGACTGAGTTGCTACCTCCCCCGATCTCCCTCCCTCCCTCCCTCCCTCCCTCCTCTCCAGGTGCAGGCCATTGCCGGACAGCTGGTGTCTGCTCTGTGCTACCTGCACTGCCATCGCATTCTGCACAGAGACATGAAGCCACAGAACATTCTTCTGGGAAAGGGAGGACAAGTGAAGCTCTGTGACTTTGGGTGAGCCTCCCTCCTCCCCCTCCTCTCCCTCCTCTCTTCCTTGAGCACCTTCCCTCCCCACCACTCTAACCCTCTTCCTCCTCCTCCAGCTTTGCCCGAGCCATGAGTGCCCACAGTCTGGTGCTGACCTCCATAAAAGGCACTCCTCTCTACATGTCTCCGGAGCTGGTCCAGGAGCAGCCATACACACACACCACAGACCTGTGGTCACTTGGCTGCATCCTCTACGAGCTGCTAACAGGCCTCCCTCCTTTCTACACCAACAGTGTTGTCAAACTAGTAAAGGTAAGTGGCTGATGTGAGGAGAGAGGATGGGAGAGGCACCGGTGTCAGTCACAGTGTGGCCTCTCTCTTCCCCTTCCACCCCCACCCTCTCCCTTCCCTCTTCCTCTCTCTCTTCCACTATCCACAAGATGATTGTAAGAGATGAAGTGCAGTGGCCTTCCAATTTGAGCACTAATTGTAGGGGTTTCCTCCAAGGTCTGCTGCACAAAGACCCTCAGCGCCGACTCTCCTGGCCACACCTCTTGCACCACCCCTTTGTGAGCAGCTGTAGGTCACCACCATGGGCTCTCTCTTCATCTTGACATCCTTCCATCCCTCCCTACCTCCACACCTCCCTACCTCCATCCCTCCCTACCTCCACCCCTCCCTACCTCCATCCTTCCCTATCCTCCACACCTCCCTACCTCCATCCTTCCCTATCCTCCACACCTCCCTACCTCCATCCTTCCCTTTCCTCCATTAGACCTGGATGTGAACATCCTCCACCCCTCCCTACCTCCATCCCTCCCTATCCTCCATCCCTCCCTACCTCCATCCTTCCCTATTCTCCACCCCTCCCTACCTCCACCCCTCCCTACCTCCATCCCTCCCTATCCTCCACCCCTCCCTACCTCCATCCTTCCCTATCCTCCACCCCTCCCTACCTCCATCCCTCCCTACCTCCACCCCTCTCTACCTCCATCCTTCCCTATCCTCCACCCCTCCCTACCTCCACCCCTCCCTACCTCCATCCCTCCCTACCTCCACCCCTCTCTACCTCCATCCTTCCCTATCCTCCACCCCTCCCTACCTCCACCCCTCCCTACCTCCATCCCTCCCTATCCTCCATCCCTCCCTACCTCCATCCTTCCCTATTCTCCATCCCTCCCTACCGCCTCATGAAGATGGTGGAGGGTGGCGAGTCACAAAACCACCCAGCACCATCTCCCTCCCCCCCTCACACATCCTCCCCTCTCCACCAGGTACCCTTCACACCGACACAATGCTATGGACGCTAATCACACACTGCCCCCTTCTACCACTCCCTCCGCTGAATCTCCTCCACTTCTCCCACCTCCCCTCACCCTCTCCCCAGCCCCCCTCCTCCCCCCTGCCTGCATGGCCACGCCCACTACCACCGACTGCCACATGCAGCGTGCCTAGCAGAGAGGGAGCAGAGGTGGAAGTGGTTGCTAAGCACCGTGACAACATGGAGACCAGAACACGGGATAGCACAGAGGATGGACTCCCCTGTCCGCCTGGAGGGGAGCAAGTGAAGGGAGGTGGGGAGGAGAGAGAGGAGGAAGGTGGGGAGGAGAGAGGGGAGGGAGGTGGGGAGGAGAGGGGAGAGGGAGGTGGGGAGGAGAGGGGAGAGGGAGGTGGGGAGGAGAGAGGTTGGGAGGAGAGAGGAGAGGGAGGTGGGGAGGAGAGAGAGGAGGAGAGAAATGAGGACAGGGGGGAGGGGCGAGGGGAGGAAGGAGGCTTGCGTGAAGTGCTTCAAAAAGTCGGGCACACTCTGAGCAGCTGCCAGTGGTGAGTGGATCATGGCAGACTGCTCTGCATCACTTGCATGACATTGTGTCTTCACTGCCCACCTCAGCTCACTGGAGAAGATTGCCCTCCTCTGCAGTGCTGCTCCCCATCAGGACTGCCCCCACCTCCCCCTCCCCCCCTCCTCTTCCTCGTCTCTGCTGGACTGGCTCATCTCTCTCCTGGAGCACCTGACCACACCCACTACCTCCCCCCACTGGGTGGGTGGGGCCACACTCCATTTAATACACACTCTACACCAAGCTCTTCGCATATCCCTTGTTGCAATCTCCCAACACTCTCGATCATCACCCCTCACCAGTCACCCCACACACAAGCACTCTATCACAACTGACACCATAGTAACAGCTGTTGGAATGCTGTGCTCCCTCCTCAAGTGCAGCTGCTCTGGTCCTGTGCTGGCAGAGGTGAAACGGGACACGTGCAGGCCAGCTGTAAACATGTTGTCAGCACTCACTGCCCACCTCTCCAGGTGGCCGCGGTCCTGGGCATGGTGCTAGTGGCCAGTGCCAACTGGAGCACCTCAGACCAGATGGGGGTAGTGAGGTAGGCACGAGCAGTGTGTGTGTGTGTGTGTGTGTGTTCGGTATCTCCTCCTCTGAGCCCCTCCTCAGGTGTGTCTATGATAATCTGGACCTCTCCTGTGTGCTGAGAGTAATGGATGGTGTGGAACCATCATGTTTAGCACCAGCCATAGGTGAGACCCTCCTCCTCCTCCTCCTCCTCCTCCTCCTCCTCCTCCTCCTCCTCCTCCCCCTCCTCCCTGCTCACCTCAGCACCCCCCCCCTCCCCAGCTCTGCTCAGCTATCTGGCTCATCTGGATAGCCTCTTCACTGCATCACTTGCCAGAGCCATTGAGGAGGGCAATGTAAGTGACCCATTAGTGGTGACATCATGTGACATCACATGACATAACATACAGGGTCTCCGGGCTCTTTCCCACTTCTCTGCCAGTCCAGATGTGGTGTTGCTATGCCAATGCCTGCAGAGCAGCCAGCCATCCTTCACAGGACACCTTCAAATCCTGCACTAGCCAGGTAGCCATGGCCAGACACACAAACTGACACGATGCACGCACACCAATGCCACCTGCACACACCAGCACTGTTGCTGGGATAGTGAGTGGGTGCCACATTTGTATCATGGCAACTGACATGAAGTTTTGTACATCAGTTCCCCCTCATCATCACCGACTGACTGTACTGAGAGCATTTTTATTACTTGACTGATGACTGGGCACGCTGTGGGTGGGGGTGTGGCTAAAGGGATGTACACACAGGTATGAAGCTCTAGCGTGATTTGGCTTGAAGAAAAGTGAGTTTGATGATCATGTTGAGGTTGCTGTCTTTCTCAAGTCCTGATACCGTTCCAGTTCAGACTGGGACACGGACGGAGTGAGGCTGGAGAGAGAGGAGCAGAAGTCGTCTTTTGTGACCTGCAGAGACTCCTCCCCTTGCTCTGCCTCCTCCAGCTGCTGCACTGTTCGGCGCAGAGCCACAAGCAGTGCCTCTGAGCACAGGGCGTAGAGGTCAGCCCCTGTCAGGTGGGCGGGGCACTGCTCGGAGATGGCTCGGAGGTCCACATCAGCAGCAAGAGTGAACCTACAGAGGAGAGGGAGGGAGAGAGGAGGAGAGGGGAGGAGAGGAAGGAGAGGGAAGGAGAGGGAAGGAGAGGGAGGGAGAGGGAGGAGAGGGGAGGAGCACAGGAGAGTGAAGGACATTGGGGGAGGTTGGGGAATCTCACTTTCTTGTGATTGCTCTCAAGATTTTGAGACGAGACTCAACATCCTCGCAGGCCCCCAGATACACCAGGCGGTCAAACCTGTTCAACAGGAAATGAAACCTGGTAAAAGCAGCTGGCTGTCACTATGAAGCCACACCCACCTCCCTGGCCGGAGGAGGGCGGGATCCAGCAGGTCTGGCCGGTTGGTTGCTCCAATCACAAACACATCTGCGGACTTCTGTAGCCCATCCAGCTCAGCCAGCAGCTGAGACACCACCCTGCATTACATCATAATGACATCACTAAAAATGTATGACATCACAGTGACAGCTGCTGGCTGGTGGAAGCCACACCCACCTGTCCATGACCCCACCAGAGTCTCCCATCTTGCCTCGATTAGGAGCGATGGAGTCTAATTCATCAAAGAAGATAATGCAAGGGGCAGCCCCTCTGGCTCTGGCAAACACATCGCGTACATTCTCCTCCGTCTGCCCAACATACATGTTAATCAGCTCAGGACCTTTGACACTGGGAGGGGGAGAAGGGAGAGTGACAAGGTGAGATGGAGAGAGTGACGAGGTGAGAGGGAGAGAGTGATGAGGTGAGGGGAAGAGAGTGACGAGGTGAGAGGGGGTTTTGCAATACTCATGCTTCCATACCTGAGGAAGTGAATGGCGCATTCTGTGGCGACAGCCTTAGCGAGTAGGGTCTTCCCCGTTCCTGGTGGCCCATAGAGCAGCACTCCAGACCTCCTGAGGCCGCCAGAGAAGAGCTCTGGATGCTGCAGGGGCAGCTGAATAGCATCCAGCACCTCCTGCTTGGCTTGAGCCAGACCCCCCACATCCTCCCAGCGGACATCAGGGATCTGTGTGTGTGGAGGGAGGGAGGGAGGGAGGAGTACAGCATGGCCTGCCCTCCTAACAGGAGAGTTAGTGGCTGACTTTCGGTGCTCCAATGGCATCAGAGTGTGCCAAGTGGAGCTGAGCTAGGGCCTCCTCCATGTGGCTCTGAGTGACGGCCACCCCAGACACTGCCAGCTGGTGGCTGGAGGGAGCGCTGCCGCGAGAGGCCTCGCTGGGGAGGGAGGAGGGCAAGGTTCATTATGTGCATGTGTGAAGAGCTCTGCTCAGATGATATCTCCTCACTAGTGCTGTATGGTGGAGGTGGTGGCCAAGTGTGAGGCTCTTGACAGGAGGGAGACGAGGTCACCCAGGACAAACCCCTGAGGGAGGGAGGGAGAGAGGGAGGGGGAGGAGGAAGGGAGAGAGGGAGGAAAAGTTACTATGGTGACTCAGACTGGCTATTTCCACAGCACCCACAGAGGAGTCTATGGCCAGCTGCCTCCACCGTATCCCAGGAGCTGTGAGGTAGCTGGTGGCCAGCTCGGTGACCATGGCCAGCCGCTGAGGCTCAGTGGGCGGGGCCAGCTCTATGGTATGGAGGAACTCAATGGCCACCTGGGATGAGATGGACTGAGGCTGGGAGGAGGTGGCAGTCACCATGATGGGGAAGTTCCTGTGTGTGTGTGTGTGTGTGTGTGTGTGTGTGTGTGTGTGTGTGTACACAGGCCACTCAGGTTCCAATTCCCTCTCCCACTCTCTCATTTCCTCTCACTGTCTCCTGTTGAAGAAGCTGATATAGTATATGAAGGAGTGCAGTGCAGCTGCAGTCCTTGGCTCTGGTGAGGTCAGAGGTCAGAGGTCCGAGATGATGTATGCATGTAGCATCCCCCTCATAAAGTGGGCGGGGCTTACCTTCTCGTTTGTTGTCTCTGCCAAGTTTGTGCACATTCTTCAGCAGCACAACACATGGGTTGGAAGAGAAGGCTGGGGAGGGGGAGGCAGGCAGGGAGAGGGAGGGAGGAGGGGAGGAGGGGAGGAGGAGAGAGAAGAGGGGAGAGGGAGAGAGGCAGGGATGTCAAACGAGAGTGAGGGGGTAACGGGGAGAGTGAGAGGCTGCCACTCTGGCAGTGGCTGGCAACTGACCTTTGGCCAGATCGTTAGTGAACTTAGTTTCTGCAGCAGCCACTGAGTCGCTACAGTAGTTGTAACAGTTCACCTGAGAGAGAAGGAGGGAGGGATGGAGGGAGGGGAGGAGGGAGGGGAGGAGGGAGGGAAGGAGGGAGGGAAGGAGGAAGGGAAGGAGGGGGGAGCATCAGAAGGAAGGGGAGGGAGGGAGGGATGTGCCAACCTCCAGGAGATGTGAGCGGGTTCTCCTGGCCACTGCTCTCACCACAGTGCTCTTGCCCACACCCCCAGGACCTGAACAGGCAGAGATAGGAGCATGGGACAGAGAGCAGGGAGGTCAGGAAGAGAGAGGAGGGGGAGGGAGAGAGGTTCAGGAAGAGAGAGAGGAGGGGGAGGAAGAGAGGTTCAGGAAGAGAGATTGAAGGTCACCTGTTAGAATGACGGCTGGGCTACGGAAGGGGCGGGCAGTTGGGTCTTTCTGGAGGAGAGGGAGGAAGTAAGAGAAGAGGGAGAGACAAGGCCCTTCTAGGCCAGGGGGGAGGAGGTGGGAGAAGTAGGAGGGAGGAGGATGGTAGGGGGAAGGAGGGGCATGGTAGGGAAGGTGAAAGTTCACCGTCTGCTCCTGATGTGTGTGTGTGTGTGGGGGGGGGAGTGGGAAGGGAGTGGTCTCAGTGGTATGTAGGAGGAGCTACACATGTGCAGTGACGCGACATGTGCACCTGCCACAGTATCTCCCGCAGGGAGCTGTCAATCTTCCTGCCATCCTCAGGAACAATGGACATGATTCGGTAGTGCAGCACCCCTGAATGGGAAGCACCCCTCACCTCCTCACTCCTCACTACTCCATCCCTCACTCCTCACACTCACCTGCCTTCTCGAAATGAAGGCGAAAAATATCACCAACGGCAACCAGACTGGAGGGTGGGAAAGGAGGACAGAGAGAAGTGAGGGGGGAGGCAAGGGGAAGGAGAGGGAAGGAGAGGCAAGGGGGGAAGGAGAGGGAAGGAAAGGCAAGGGGGGGAGGGAGAGGGAAGGAGAGGCAAGGGGGGGAGGGAGAGGGAAGGAGAGGCAAGGGGGGGACATGCAAGAGCTTATCCTCACTGTGTTCTCTGCTGGAAATACTGCTTCAGTTCAGCGATGACCTCCTTGCGAGTGACATCATGGCTGTAGTCTGGGAAATCAACTGGAGCCACAGACACTACCTTCACTCGTTGGAACTCTAACAGGAGAGGGGCAGAGAGAGAGAGAGAGAGAGGGGGTGAGAGAGAGAGAGAGAGAGAGAGAGAGAGAGAGAGAGAGAGAGAGATGGGGGGTATGTAAGAGAGGTGGTGTTGGGAATGGGGAGAGGGAGGTGGTGTTGGGTATGGGGAGGGAGGAGGTGGTGTTGGGGAAGGAGGGGGGATATGAGATTCTGTGGTAATACCTTCTTTTTCTCCTTTCAGTTTCTAAGGAAAGGGAAAGTGAAGATGTTGATTATGCAAGCAATAGAGAAAGGGGTGGGGGAGGGGGGGAGGGGGGGAGGGGAGGGGGAGAGGGGAGGAGGAGAGGACCTTGATTGAGATGAAGTACTTCCGTGTTGGGGAGAGGGTCTCGTGGAACAGGGAGTACAGGAGGAATGGGTGGACATAGGCTGCCTGGAGGGCCTCTCTCTCGTAGCTATAGCCGAGGAATGGCGGAGGGACATACTGCTCCAGCTCAGCCTGGTCATCGTACCAGAGGACGATCGCACCATGGCTTCCCTCTGCCCTCTCGTCTCCATACTTCTTCCGTCTTGTTGACAGCACAAAGGAGACGAGTCCGGCCGGACTGTCCTGCCTGGTCTCCTCTGCCACAAGAAGCACTGTTTGGTACTGGAACAGCTCATGCTCACGGGCAAAGGATTCGGGGAGGATGACGTAATGTTTATGGAGTTTGATGTCTGCGTGAGTCACCACCTCCAGCATGGGATCCGAGATCTCTTCCTCGTTGCGGAAGTCTGAAGCTGAGCGGTTGGAGATTACGGAGCCAGAGCGAGGCTTGCTCTCCCAGCTGTCCACCATGCCAGCCTCCAGGCTCACCTCCTCACTGCTGGACAGGCTGGACATGCAGCTCTTCCTAGGGAGGGAGGGTGGTAAGGACATGGGCAGTCCCATGTCCACCTCCTCTTCCACTACTACCTCCTCTTCTTCGTCTCCTTCCCCTTCCTCCTCAGCCTCCTCCTCAGGCAGGACAGCCACCACCGTCTGCTCCGTCAGCTGTCCCTGCATCACTGGACTGCACTCCAGCACAGTGAACGCGGCCACCTCGTGCCTCTGCTGTTCAGACTTGCCGAGGAAGAAGGAGGCGGGGAAGGAGAAGGCTGTGCCCTGTCGGAAGAGCACAGGCCCCTCCTTCATTCTCTGGAAAAGGTGCTGCATGGCTTGCTCCACAAGGTTAGGGGTCAGGGACAGCCCTTCACGGCCAGGTCGGGTGGAGAGAACAACCCTGTCCAGGGGGAGAGGAACGAATGCCTGAACCCACACCAACTCAGAGCTGGAGAAGCCATAGGAGGTGAGGAAGGTCTTGGAGGCGACCAGGATAGCAGGGCTGGTCGGTCTGGTCAGACCGGTGTGACGCTCCAGGGCCGGTGGCTGGAGGTCAAGGGTCATGAGTGCTGCCTCCTTCCCATTACCCATGTCCTTGAAGGGGACCACCGCCACGTGCGGATAGCGGCACCGCTGCGTGCTGCTCGCCCTCAGCGGGACGCGCACGCCCTTCTTCGCCTCGTACTCGTGCACGTGATCGAAGGTATCGAGCAGAGAGAGTTTACCCACAGCGAGCGCGGTGCCTCCCTGCTGGGACGGTGGGGTGAACCAGGCCAGCAGCCGTAGAGGGTGGTGGCGTAGCTCTTGAAAGTTGTCGTCAGCGTCCACTACGAGCATGCCCAGCCGCCACAGCTCGTTTGGGGCTGCGCAGTCCTTGGACGTGGCCTGCATCTTCGCTGCGTGTTACCTGTGCTCAGTACGACTCGTCCTCCAACGATGAGCGCTAATAGGAATCAATTAACACTGTTGTTTTGGTGAGCTCAAATTAGAGCAAAGCATAATGGCTGAGGCTGCAGCTCTCGTGAGCCACAACGGGCACCCCGTGCCGCCCTGGACGGAGACGGCAAAGGAGTTCCTCATAATGCAGAAGTTCCCTCACCTCAGGAAGCGGCTGGAGGACGGCCTCCACTGTCTCTCCCGCAGCGAAAGGGTGCAGCTAGAACTGGTGAGCTCACGTGGGCGACTAAGCACAAGGTCGGGCACGCAGGACAAACGTTGTTTCCCCCCAGCTTGCCGATCAGAGGAGGTCGGAGGTCGAGGCCAGCTGGACCCACTCCGCACCATTGCACGGGCAAGTCTCCCTCCTGGCGGGAGGCAATCTGGCACACGTGTCCTGTGACGCAGTCGTCAACGCCTCCAACCACTGGCTCACGTCAGGGAAAGGTAGCCGCCAGCTCAGCCCTCCCCAGCTGCCGTGACGCAGCTGCTGTCTGCCCCACCTCCCAGGTGTGAATGGAGCCATACACATGGCAGCTGGCCCCTGCCTCCTGGAGGAGTGCCTCTCCCTGGGAGGCTGTGAAGTGGGCCAGGCCAAGCTGTCCTCGGGATACAGCCTCCCAGCTCGCTATGTCCTGCACACTGTGGGGCCTGAAGGAAAGGACAGAGACCGAGCAGAGAAGCTGAAGTAGGTGGCTATAAGTCACACACTCCCACACACACACACACACACACACACACACACACACACACACACACACACACACACACACACACACACACACACACACACACACGTGCCTGTATATTCCCTACATTTGTGCCTGTGCAGGTCCTGCTACGAGTCCTGCCTGTCCCTGTGTCTGGAGCACAGAATAAGAACAGTTGCTTTCCCCTGCATTTCCACCGGAGCCTACTGCTATCCCAGCGTGGAGGCTGCAGACATTGCTCTGAGCACCTGCCAGCAGTGGCTGCTCACTGGTGCCCACTCTCAGTCCCTGGACAGAATTGTGTTTGTCACTCGCAGGCCCAGAGATGAGGAGGCATATGGGACTCTCATGCTCACCCTCTTCCCTCCAGTGTAGCACAGCCACTGCCCTGCACACCACACCAGACCATGGCTCCATGCGCCAGGACAGTTCTCTTACGTCATAAGAAAATGAATAGTGTTCTATTTCCTGTGGCACACTCTTACACATACCATTCACTGTACACAACAGTTATGACATTGTACTATGTAAATGCACTGACAGTCCAATGGCGGGCACTAGCTGACTACATGAACACTTGCTTCTTTCTCAATCTTTTTCTGGACCTTGCCGGCCTCATCCCTCACCCGCCGGCTCTCGCCCTGGTCTCCCAGAAGAGAGTAGACCAGGCTGGCCACCGAGAATGCCCTCACTGTCTCCTGACTTCCCTCCGGGTAGATTGTTGGCTGGGCCATTACTGAGAGCTCAATGTACTTCTGGGCCATGATGAGGCTCCCCAATGTGAGGTAGGCGTGGGCCAGGTCGGTCAGGGTACTGGCCACTAGCCGGCGCTGGTGGAGGGAGACTGTCTCCCCGGCTGGTACTGACTGGTAGAGGCTGAGAGCATTCTCCAGCAGGTCTCTGCTGCGCACCTTCTCCCCCAGAGCGCTGGCCACAACAGCCAAAGATGACATCGTCAGGCCCAGCTCCAGGTCGTGGTCAGGCCCACGGGCCTGGGGAGGAGTCTTCCGGTACAGCTGCAGGGCCGACTCAAGCAAGTCCCGGGCACCAGTGGTGTCCCCCAGGGAGAAGAGCAGGTCAGCCATGTCGGTCAGAGTCCTGGCCACCGTAGGATGCTGCGGTCCCAGGACACTCCTCTGCTCCTCCAGCACTGACCGGTAGAGGGCAAGAGTGCTGGCAGCGTCACAGGACGTGACAGAGGCAATGAAGGCCAGGCCATATGAGCACATGGCATGGTCCGATTTGGAGAGGGTCCCAGAGTGGAGAAGGTGGTTCAGGTGGTGTCTGGTGTACCTGCAGAACTGTGTGGAGGCAAAGTCATCATCCACAGTCTTGAGCTGGGCGGTGATGGAGGAGAGCACTCGGTGGCGGTGGGAGACGAGGTGCAGGTATTGGGAGTACTGCAGCTGGCCAGCCTCAGTGAGAGAGCCACTGAGGAACTGCTCACGAGTGAGGACCCCCGGAGCAGCCACTCCGGGGAGGGAGCTGTGGTGGAGACCGAGTGACTTCTCAGCATCAAACTTGCGGTACTGTTTGAACCAGGCTGTGCGGTGGAACTTCTCCTCTGCTTCTGCCAGGTGAGCGTGCTCCATTTTTGGTACTGTTCTCTTCAGGAACACTTGAGAGAGGTCTCCGGCCGCAGTGGAGTGGACCTGCAGGTACTCAAACTCACCCTTCGAATACTTCTTGAAGGCAATGAGGGGGCAGTCCCTCAGGAAGTGCAGCAGGTCATGACCATCGGTCAGAGATGGCAGAGCAGGAGTTGGAGTCTTGTTTCCAAATGGGAGCAGCTGCTTCAGCTGGCTGAGGAAGGATGGCTCCTCCTGCACACTCTCTGGAGGTGTGGGGGGCTCTGGAGGGAGGCCATAGAATGGCGAGGACAGGTGGCGCGTGACCAGGGCGGCAGGCACAGGGCCAGTGGGATCCACTGCACCGAGGAGGTCAAAGGTGTGCAACATGCGAGGCTCGGTGGCAGCAGCCTCCAGGTATAGGCTGAGACAGGCTGCAGAGACCTCGTCAGGGGTGGGCGTGGCACTTAGCTGCTCCTCCAGCACTGCTAGGTATTCTGTCAGAGCTGGTGGGCATGACTCTGAGGGGGCCTCCCGCTCGAGGCTGGCCGAGAACAGGTTGACGGTGGCAGCTGCAAGAGCCAGAGCCAGTGGAGAGGACTGGAGGAGGACAGAGAGACTGGCTGGAGGGGCTTCTGGGAAGTCTGTGGAGGGACTTATCTTTCGTAGCAGTGACAATGAGTCTGTTGGTTTGAGCCTGTGAGAACGAGGGAGGGTGGATGATGAGGGAGAGTGTTGGACAGAAGCAACAGTGAAAGATGACTAAACACTCACATTCTGTCAATGTGCACCACACACTCTCCCCCTTCCTCAGGAGCTGCATCTTGTGTGGTCACCACCACATGTCCCATACTCCAGTTCCACTTCACTGCTCCTGCATGGAACAGGGTCACAAACGCAGGCTGGGTCACGGGGGTCAGGTGGTCCACCACAATCAGCCATGGCACTTTGTTAGCTGCCAGCTTCTGCTGCACAGCTCTGGCTAGGGGGAGCAGCTCCTCCCCCTCCCTGCCCTGCGGCTGAAGGCTACTCTCCTGCATACCCAGGCTCAGAGCTGCCTCCTGCAGGCTGTTCTGAAGCTGCTCACATGATGACCCATTCAGGTACAGCACGGGCGGCTTGGAGATTCTGAAGCGATGAGTGATGTTTAGTGTCTGCTCAATGAAGTGCTTGCCGTACTGACAGACCAGCTCAGTTTTGCCTGCACCAGATGGCCCCACAATGTACAGCACCCCCAGGCCCCTTTTCTGCAAACGTCTCACTCTCTTCCAAAGTGTGTCCACCTCAGCTGGCCTTGGCAGCGTGGCGTGCCCCACCTGAGGAGGGAGGGACAGGATCTGTGGCTGCTGCTTCTTCTTGTGCTTGGCATAGCTCTCCACGGCCATGCTGGCCCCGAGCACCGTCACACACAGCAGAATGGAGTACTTCACGAATGGGTACCGCTCAAAGTAGCTGACAGTTCGCTGGGCAATGTTCCGGGTAAAGGATGCAGTACTGACTGGGCTATGGCCCACCCAGGGCCCCACTCTGGGACGCCAGTATGGCAGCTGGCTGGGTTGTTCAGGCCTGGGCCTGCGGAGGCCAGAGGAGAGCCTCTTCACACGGCATCCTGGTCTCAGGGCAACTCTTCCAAGCATTACTTCCTCAGCAATCTACTCGGGTGGAAGTAACAGCTTTCCTTGAGCAGCCAACCTGTGAAAGAAACAAACCTCAATATGCACGTCCACCTGTAACCTTTGAGTAAATCCCACTTTTTGTTGCTGGCACAAGCGTTCTGGAATTCTTGCCACTCTTTCTCGCACTTCTCCCTCTTCCCGTTGTTCTTGTCCAAGCACTCCTTCAATGCTCTGTACTCGCACGGCGTGGTTCCTATCGCGGCCCCGGTCACATTCTCTGCCATCGTACACCTGCTACGCTCTGCGCATGCGTACTCGGGTTTTGCTGCGATGCACGGAGGATCACATGAGCGCGAAATATGGCGATTTTTGATGTCTGAATGTCACGGCGACGGTGGGAAACTCGAAGCATTCTTCCTAACCTAACACAGAGGCGGTGCTCCGTTATCTTACAGCGTGCACAGTCCAAGACGTAGTTGTTAGGCCAGTAACGTAGGAAGCAAGTTACCGGGTAAACGTACCGTAGTGAAGTCTGCCGTGTTAGTAGGCAGCTGTGAGCTCGTGTGGCCCCGCGCATGGTAAAGGGAAGAAGGGTAAGACATTGTGAGTGTGTCGTGAGTACTATAGCTAGTGTGTGCCGTAGGAATGCCGAACTGTGGTGTGGTGGGCTCTGTTTAGAGTAGCTCAGATGGGTGTGACGATTTCCTCTGTTTCCGTCCAGTGCGCGTGGTGCAGCCGGTGTAGGGGACAGGAGACAAGATGGTGCTCTCGCCCAAGCAGCGAGAGGAACTGTAAGCACGCTAGCAGGAACCACCGCGGGGAATGAAGCGTACCGCGTAACGTTTACAATAGGCACTACAGGGTACGTGGGTCTGTGTACTGAAACAGAGCCATAAGCATGTGTTGTGGTGGAAACATCCCCCCCACTGGCCTGGGGATGCCACTGCTGTGCGAGACACTGCCCAGTGAAGCAGTGTTGGCCATACCCTGCAAGAGTAGGCCCCTTCCCCCGCCCTATGCCCAGTGGCCTGTGTTGGCTGCTGCACAGTGCGGGTGGTGAGGCTGACGCATTTGGCCAGCAGTGAATGCCAGAACATCAATCCCATTAGATCACACTGCTCAACTTGAGAGGCTTCACATCAGCTTGCTCACTGCCCTGGCTGCCAGAGAGTCACTGACATGTGCAGTGGCCTGGCAGGCGTCTGCCTGGGGCTGTGTGCGAGTGTTCTCTGCTCCCTCTTCTGCCTGTGTAGGAACTATGCCATTGCAGACTACCTGCAGTCTCAAGGCTATGGGGAGACTCTGGAGAGCTTTCGCAAAGAGTCGGACATAGTGAGGACAATGCTAAGTTGGTAGTTTGCTCATTGTTGCAGCCACAATGTAGTATGTGTGTGTGTGGGTGGGTGGGTGGTTGGTGAAGTGTGATGGGTGGGTGGGTGGGTAGGTGGATGAAGTGTGATGAGTGGGTGGATGGGTGAAGTGTGATGGGTGGGTGGGTGGTGAAGTGTGATGGGTGGGTGTTGGTGCTGGCTTGGTAGGCTGGTGCTCCCTGCTGTGACAGCTGTGTGTCTGGTATGTCTGGTGTCCATGCAGAAGGAGCTTGGCACAGTTTCCAAGTACAATGGGCTGCTGGAGAAGAAGTGGACTACAGTCATTCGGTTGCAGAAGAAGGTACAAGTGAGCCACTCCCTGTGTGGCAGGCTGCTCTACACGCTGGCCTCTCCCCCCTCAGATTATGGAACTTGAGACAAAGCTGTCTGAGATGCAGAAGGAGGTTGTGGAGGGAGGGGCTACTAGGAAGTCTCGTCTGTCAACTGACTGGATACCTAGACCTCCAGAGCGCTTCGAATTGACAGGACATCGAGCTCCAGTGACGAGAGTTGCCTTTCACCCCACCTACAGGTGTGTGTGTGTGTGTGTGTGTGTGTGTGTGTGTGTGTGTGTGTGTGTGTGTGTGTGTGTGTGTGTGTGTGTGTGTGTGTGTGTGTGTGTGTGTGTGTGTGTGTGTGTGTGTGTGTGTGTGTGTGTGTGTGTGTGTCTGTCTATTGCTCTCCTCTCATCTCTCCTTGCCTCCCCCCAGTTTGGTATTATCATGTTCAGAGGATGCTACTATCAAGGTAACTCTGCCTTGGGCCCGCTGAGGGGGTGGGTTGTGACTGTCAGTCTATTCCTCTCTTCCTGTCAGGTGTGGGACTATGAGACCGGGGACTTTGAGCGGACCATCAAGGGGCATACAGACTCTGTGCAGGATGTAGCGTTCGACCACACGGGCAAACTGCTGGGTGTGTCTAGTGTTCCTGGACCATTGTCTTGTGCAAGTCTAGCCATGAATGATGGCAGCACCAACCTGCACTCCAGTCACTTCCCAATCTGTATTCACAGTTCCCAATCACTACCCCATTCTCTCCTCTCCTTGCTCTCTCTCTCTCCCTCCTGCCCCCTCTCTCTCCCTCCTCTCCTAGCCTCCTGTTCAGCGGACATGTCCATTCGGCTGTGGGACTTCACCACGTACGAGTGCATCAGAACGCTGCAGGGGCATGACCACAACGTGTCCAGTGTGGCCTTCATGCCTTCGGGAGACTTCCTGGTCTCAACATCCAGAGATAAGACCATTAAGATGTGGGAAGTTTCTACAGGGTCAGTTGGATACAATTGGACATGCATTCAAACATGCCCGGGCTGGGCTTCGCTGTGACCACATCCTGACTGACACACTTCCTTCCACTGCAGGTATTGTGTGAAGACGTACACTGGACATAGAGAGTGGGTGCGCTCTGTTAAAATCAGTCCAGATGGTGAGAGGTGTTCCCCTGTGTGTGTATGTGTACTGTGCACTGACTGTGTGTCTGTCTCTGCAGGCTCCCTGCTAGCTAGCTGTTCAAATGATCAGGTACAGTGAAGGTCAAGGGGTGGCTTCACTGGTGTGCATTTTCATTCCTTGCTTCCTCTCTTCCCCCTCCCCTCCCCTCCCTTTCCCACCCCTCCCCTCCCCATCTCTCCCTTCCCCTCCCTTCCCCATCTCTCCCTTCCCCTCCCCTCCCCATCTCTCCCTTCCCCTCCCCTCCCCATCTCTCCCTTCCCCTCCCCTCCCCTCCCCTCCCCATCTCTCCCTTTCTCTTCTTCCCCCCTGTCCACCCGTCCCCAGACCATCCGGGTGTGGGTGGCCTCCACTAAGGAGTGCAAGGCGGAGCTGCGAGGCCATGAGCACGTGGTGGAGTGCATTGCCTGGGCCCCTGACGTGGCCCTGCCTCACATCACTGACACCTGTGGCATTGAGGTGTGTCCACTCATGCTGATCTCTTCTGCTCTGCACACTGGGTGTCCTGGGTGGGTGTGGTTTACTGTTCCCTCCTCTCACCTCCCAGTGGAAGAAGGGTGGCCCTGCTCCGGGACCTTTCATCATCTCTGGCTCTCGAGACAAAACTATCAGACTGTGGGATGCCCTCACTGGCGTCTGTCTGTTCACACTGGTGCGTACACATGGACACTTACTTGTACCATAATCAAACACACACTCTTGTTTATTTTAAATGTCCGTTAGTTGTAGTTAGTTGTAGTTGATACATGCGTGGGTAGGAAAGCTGAACTGAGTGTGAAAGTTATCTTTTAGTTTCCTTCTCCTGCCTCCCTCCCCCCCCCCCCCCCCCCCCCCCCCCCTTGTCTCTGCACTCTCCACTTCAGCTGGGCCATGACAACTGGGTGAGGGGCCTGCTCTTTCATCCTGGTGGTGGGAAGGTCATCATCAGCTGCTCTGATGATAAGACTATTCGAGTGTGGGACTACAAGAATCGGCGTTGTCAGAAGAGCCTAGAAGCACACTCACATTTTGCCACATCAATAGGTGAGTGCAGACACCTGCCACTAAACAGGAGGAGTGTAGTAATGCATTGTTCTTATCCCCACTCCCTCCTCCCCACCTCCTCTCCCACCACCTCCTCCTTCTCCTCCTCTTCCTTCCCAGACTTTCACAAGTCTGCACCTTATGTAGTGACTGGCAGCGTAGACCAAACTGTTAAGATCTGGGAGTGCCGCTAGCCACTCCTGCCCACTCTAGGTCAAATTAGCTCTGCAGAATGAACATATTTTGATGCTTGCCTATCCCATTACACCAGATAGTTGCTAATATTTTGTACTGTGCATTGCAGCCCGGCCAAGTGACTGATGCATTGTGGCTTGTGTATATACACTGTATAATTATGTGTACCGGGTTTTACTGCTTAAAACTTGCATGATAATCAGACCAGCAATTATTAACTGAGTTTTATACAGTTACCTCTGTGGCTTGGAAAATTGTATGTTATAGTATGTGTTATTATTATGTCTCAGTTTGCTTGAAAATTATACATTAATTTTGATTATAAATATGCATTATCATGCTATGGATGTGACTACAAATGTGTGTGTTTGTACTGCTGGAGTTTCAACTTTCCCCGGTAGTTGCTACGACCTACTGCAGACATGGTGTCTGACAACATTTCAGAAATGGACTTGTACTGCTCTTCAGTAAAATGCTCAAAGGCTGATGTGTGCTGTCGGTGGAAAAGGTCAGAATCAGAGCCAAGAGATTTCTGAACATTGTGGCGGTTGTACGGCTGTGATATGAAGTCCAACATACGCACCAGTTCATGATAAGTGTCATTCACAAGGTCCTCATAGTGAACAAGAAGAACTCTCTCAGGGTCCGACTCCAGCACCCAGTGCTTTATTACTAATCTCCAGAGAGTTGATTTCACTTTCAAGTACTTCTCCCACAATGGATTATGACCTGCAGCAAGGAGAGAGGGATACCATGGGCACACTGGCTCACGTGGACAAGCTTACCAAACCACTCTGGTCCTGCCCGGGCAACGTGACTGTGTACGTTCACCGTACTGGCCATGAGCCCGTTAGCCACTCTGCGGTGCCACTCTGCAACGAGGGCATGGAAAGGGTTGCGGACAAGCACCACTGCCTTGTTGAACATCTCCTCCTCGTAATGACGTGTGTCCCTGGCCCAGCGTGGGTACGGCTGGTGAGTCTTGACTACCAAAAGAGAACTGCTATCAGCGAACTCGCCGATGAAGCCGCTTGCTCTGAGGCTGACGTCACAGACGTTTGACCCAGTACACACGCCAGTAATTCTCTCCAGCAGGCTGCGCACCCAAGTGTTACCCGAGCCAGGGAAGCTGACCAGCGCTACGGCCATCTTACCCGTTCCATTCCTGAATCTACAGTTGCTTCCCCGAAAAGGCTGGACGTCCAGTTCTCGTAGCTTCAACTCGCACTCCTTCAATTGACTCCTGTCGCGTTTTGTCAGATATTGCGTACATTCTCGGTCCGAACAATGGTTTTTGCCAGTCAGAGTCAAATCCGGTACTGCGAGGGGCAGGTCGACAGAACGAGCAGTAAGCTGAGGCGAAGGGTTTCGGTATAAGTAGAGGCCAGCAAACAGAAGGGTACCCGGCAGAAGTAAGGCGGCCACATCTTTTAGAGACAGCATTTTAGGTAGTCTACTGCAGCTGCTCATTTCCGAGTGCGGGGGGAGGATGCATATTCAAGGCTAAAGGGTGGAGCGGCCAGGGTCGCAAGTTAGGGGCGTGGTACCCTGTAGCCCGCCCCGAAAATCGGTTTTTCGGGGCGGGGCGTGGGAACGTGGGTATAGAGCGGCGGGCCCTATGTGCACGTAAGTAGGTACGTATGTACGTACATGTACGTAAGGCCGGTTCCAGGTTCTAGGTATGCATGCCGGCCGGGCGAGCTGCAGAGCGAGAAAGTCGACTACTTGGGGGACAGAAATCCCTCAGCTAAACGCGGCAACTCAAGCACTGAAATAGCTACTATATTCGTAGTGCTACACGCGTGAAGCACGTTTGTGAGGTCTCTATGTTGTGAGGTGTCGCTCCGACAACCGATGTACGCGCTACCCTTGTGAGTTCCTGCTACACTTGATTGAAAAACGTAGCCCACTAGCAGTAGCTAGGACTTTGCAGTTCAGTGTGAACAGCAATTGAATGTGAATCTGTACGCCTAAGTTTATGTTCATGCTAACTTGAGTACAGTTGCGTTGCTTTGCTGAAATGTTGTGGACCCACAAAGGAATGATCTGCAAGATTGGGAAGTATTTACTGTATTAAAGGCTCCCAGCGCTGCGAAGTTAAAGGCGTGGCTGTCCAGCCTCCGTTTGCACGTGATATCACGTGCACAGTGCGTGACGTGTAATTTCGGGAGAGCTATAAAGTAGTCTTGCATTTATAGTAGTGAACGGAAGGTCAGTACAGGAGAGCGATGTCCCGCAAACGTCCCTCGTTGCAGGATGTCCAGCGGCTCTACCCGCAGGATCTGGCTCGTTGCACGGGCTACGTGTGGCACCTCGGCACGAGAATTGGGAAGGGCTCCTTCGGAGAAGTGTACCTGGGGTGGACCAACGTAAGAGCCTGACGGGCGGTGGGTTTTAGTGAGTATGGAGAGGTAGATAGGGGACGTACGTACATGTGGGTGAGGGCGCGCGTGTGTGGGATGGGTGAGATGTATACCACTCACCCACTGCCGTGCTAGAATGGGAAGGATGAAGTGGCCGTGAAGGCGGTGAGCAAGAGCTACTTCAAGCAGGACCCAAAGGTCCGCGAGAACCTGGAGAGGGAGATTCGGATCATGAAGCTGTTGAGGAACTGCGAGTATGTGGTGCACCTCCACCATGTGCAGGTCAGACACACAGGAGTGTAGTGTAGAGTGTAGCTAGTGTAGTGGGCTGGGGTGGGTGGAGTGCTGGGCAGGCACTCTAGGTATCGATGCTCCTCCTCTCCTCCCTGTCTCTCATCAGGACATGAAGCAACACATTGTGTTGGTGATGGAGCTGTGTGAGTATGATCTGGACTACCTGGTCAAGGCCTCACCTTTCAGAGAAGATGATATCACACTCTTTCTATTCCAGCTAGGTGAATATATGAAAGGGAGGGAGGGAGGGAGAGAGAGAGGGGGGGGGGTAGGGAGGAGGAGAAGGAGGAGGACTAATAGGAAGACCTGGGAAATCAATCCTCTAGTCTGCTAAGTATGTTTTTAAGGCTAGCCATCATCGCCCTGGGTGGTGATAATGCCTCCCATTACTCACCATGTACCATGTACAGGCAGTTAGTTAACAGTTTTCTGTACACTTCATTTCTTGGCCTCCCTTCTTTCCTCTATTCCTTCATGCCTCCCACCCTCCCTCCGTCCATTCCTCCCTCTGGCGCTCTCTCCCTCTCTCCCTCTCTCCCAGCACAAGGCATGAAGGCACTTCGTGAGCAGAACATAGTCCACCGAGATCTGAAGCCAGGCAACATTCTCATTAAGAAGGATGTGGTCACTGGCAAGATGAAGGCAAGTGGAGGGTGGGCATTATTTAGGGTGATAGCAGTCGTTGCTATGGGATGGGGAGCAGGGGGAGGGCGGGAGAGCCACTGAGGTGGTGTGTGTCCTCCTGCAGATCAAGCTGGCTGACTTTGGGTTTGCTCGGCACTTCACTGAGGAGGGCACCAAGAAGCCTGTGGACATGTCCTCCCTGGCTGGGACTCCAGTGTTCATGGTGAGTGCCAGGCCAGCTGCACTGAATGCCATTAGCGGTCGTGAATATGCTATGCCTGGGTGTATGGCATGTGTGAGATCATTAGCCACCTGTGCAGTTGTTCTAGTTCCAGTGTGGATGATACTTGTATATCTATGGTGTGTGGGGGGGGGGGGGGGGGGGGGGGGGGGAGGTCATGTGACCTGGCATGACCAGCAACTGTTAGCTGTTTGGTTCCAGTTGTGACTTTCCCACTTCCTCAATTCTTTTACTGCATCCTTACCTGAAGTGATTGTCTTCCTAACCATAGGCTCCAGAGGCTTTGAGGTGTGTGTTCTATCCGGGAGAGGTCAGCTATCTGCACACCCTCAACTGCACAGTCACAGGTCATCCTTCCTCCACCCTTCCCCCTCTCCCTCCCTTTCTTCCTGCCCACAGCACTATGATGACAAGGTGGACATATGGAGTATTGGAGCACTTTTGTACAAAGTTATTGTAGGAACCTGTGGATTCTATGCGGTAAGTACCACCTCACACACACACACACACACACACACACACACACACACACACACACACACACACACACACACACACACACACACACACACACACACACACACACACACACACACACACACACACACACACACAAATGGCAAGAGGTATGCACTTCCTTGCCCCTCCCCACACATCCTTCTCCTCCTCACAGCAACTGCAGGACATTCCCAAGATTCTTAAGCACAAGAAAGACGCCATTGCCTTCGAGCGAGTGGCGCACAGTCGTAGCATCAACTACATCTATGAGCTCCCAGCCTCTGTGTACGACCGCTTCTCTGCAGACTACCGGACCAAGATGAACACCTTGCTGGTGCACCTGCTGAAGCTGGACCCTCAGGAGAGGATGAACTTCCCCGAGTTCTTTGAGTTTGTGGATGATCTGGTGTCGTCCAAGATTGAGGTGGTGAACCTGCTGCAAGGCACCTCTGGGAAGATCATCTACGACACTAGCATGACGTGGGTCACTGCAAATGTGCAATTAATCCTCATTCTGGCTTGATTCCTCCTCCTCCTCCTCCTCCTCCTCCTCCTCCTCTCCCTCCTCCTCCTTCTCTTCCTCCTCCTCTTGCAGGCTGGATCAGTTGAAGACAGAGGTCCATGCCCAGCTAGGAGTGGCAGTTGCTCAGCAGCTCCTCTTCTCCCCCCATACCCCTTACTCCATCTCTCCTCACACTCACTTGCCTCCTGACAAGTTTGCTCAGCTCATGGAGAAGTGTGGGGCAAGGAAAGGCAATGGAGTGCTCTATTTATTGCCCATCAGTGATGTGCAGAACAGTGGAGGCTCTCCAGATGATTCCTGCCTAGCCCAGCTGAGTGAGTGGGGGGGGGAGGATGGCATGCTGATCAGTGTGATTCTGATTCTGATCTACATGTTGACCTGCACATGTTATGTAAGTTGTATCTGTTGGCTGCAGAGTTTGCTGTGACTGATGAAGGAAGGTGTGTGGAGCTCATTAAGGATGTGAGTGCCAAGGACACCTGCCCCATCACTTCCACACACTCACTCACCCACTCATGTTCACTTGCTCCCTTACTCCATCCTTCCCTCCCTCTCTCCTTCCCTCCCTTATCTTTCCTTGCAGCACAAGTTCACCAATGAGGTGGTCCATGCTATCAACCTCCTTCAGACTCAGCAGAAGCGGCAGCTGTCTGGCATCGAGGAGTTCAGGTCAGCCTCACACAGCACTTTCTGCCTGTCGACTGCCTCACTGTGTTCCCCACCCTATTCTTCCCTCTGCCCCCTCCTCTGTCCCTCCAGCAAGTTCTGTGCCCAGGAGATGGAGGCATTCAAGAGTGATTTCGGCTACCAGGAGGTGTATGGCAAAGGACTGAAGGCAGTGGCCAGCGCCTCTCTCGCTGCTGACTGGTGAGTGTGGTGGGTGGGGCCAACTTGTGAGTGTGGTGGGTGGGGGCCGACTGGTGAGTGTGGTGGGTGGGGCCAACTGGTGAGTGTGGTGGGTGGGGGCTGAGCTGGTGGGGCTGCACCTGTGGTGGTGTGTTGAGTGTGTGGACTATGTAGGAGGATGTGGCTACTGTTGTGTGTGTTTCTGTGCAGGCTGGGGGCTGATTTGGATGGGGTGCCCAACACCACACCCACAGAACAGGCTCAGAGTGCACTGAAGACACTACGACAGCTCAAGATTGATGTGAGTTGTGTGTGTGTGTGTGTGTGTGTGTGTGTGTGTGTGTGTGTGTATGTATGCGTGTGCGTGTGTGTGTGCATGTGCGTGTGCGTGTGCGTGTGTGTACACTTGTCTCAGCACCCTCTGCCCCTCAGGTCAGCAAGCTGGTGTCTGAGTTGGACGCGCTCTATCGCTCCTCTGAGCAGCAGCTGAAGAAAGCAGAGCAGGGCAGGAAGCCAGCCATCAACACTGACCAGCCAGCTGAGCTCATCAAAGATGCCAAGAAGCTTCCTGATCTCAGAGTGAGGGAGAAGACTTGCCCTGCTCTCTGTTGGCACTGCATGTGTACATGATTCATCTCTTCTCTTCCCCCTCTCCCTCCCCCCCCGCCTCCTCCCCCTCCCTCCCCACACCACAGCAAGTGGAGATATTTGGCCGCTGCCAGATGATCCTGAAGAGGTGTCAGGAGCTGCTCAGGCAGGCCTGGGGCCAAGTGCATCGAGAGCTGTTCGGCCTGTGGTCCTCCCTCTCCGGCGTGTGGACCATGATGGACAGGTCCAAAAACCTCCACAAGCTCTGCTCACAGCTGGACGAGGTTTTGACCAGGACCGTCCCACAGGTCCGCTCCAGCCTCTTCTCCTCCCTCTCCTCAGTGAGTGTGGCACGGCTGCCCTGTGGTCAGTCCACACACTGCTGGGTGGCTGTGGGGCTGGGCTGGGTGGCTGTGCGTCTGGGCTGGGGGGTGTGGGGCTGGGTGGCTGTGCGTCTGGGCTGGGTGGCTGTGCGACTGGGCTGGGGAGTGTGGGGCTGGGTGGCTGTGCGTCTGGGCTGGGGGGTGTGGGGCTGGGCTGGGGGGTGTGGGGCTGGGTGGCTGTGGGTCTGGGCTGGGGGGTGTGGGGCTGGGTGGCTGTGCGTCTGGGCTGGGGGGTGTGGGGCTGGGTGGCTGTGGGTCTGGGCTGGGGGGTGTGGGGCTGGGTGGCTGTGCGTCTGGGCTGGGTGGCTGTGCGTGTGTGTTGTGGGGGGTATGGGGCTGGGTGGCTGTGTGTGTGTGTTGTGGGGGGTGTGGGGCTGGGTGGCTGTGTGTGTGTGTTGTGGGGGGTGTGGGGCTGGTCACAGGTACTGATAGTGGCCAGGTCTGGGGCAAAGTGTTGTGTGTGGCTGCATCAGTTCAGTCCACGTGGGCTGGTGGGAGGTGGGCGTGTGTCATACCATCTCCTTCCTTCCTGCAGGGTGTGGCAATGCGCAGCACTCGGCTCAACTCACCCTCTCCTGTGCAGAATCCTCCAATGGTGGTGATCAATGCTGTTAATCCGATGAATCCCGACTGGACACGCCCCCCTCCGACTGGCCAGTGGTCCCCTGGCTACCAGCAGTCTCCTCCCTCCCCTGCCTACCCCCAGGCAAGAGCAGCCCTCTGGGAGGTGGGGCTGCCCACTCTGCGTGTGTTCATCTTCCTCCCACTCTCCCACCCTGTAGCAGACAGCCATGGGATCAGGGGGGGCGGAGTCAAGAGAGCTAGCTACTCTGAGGGAGGAGAAGGATCACTTTGAGAGTCTGTTCACCCAGAAGGCCCAGGAGTGCGCTGATCTTGCTGTCCAGAACCAAGCTCTGCAGGCCCAGGTTGGCTGCTCCCGTTGCCAGTGATCCCCTCCTTGATACTTCCCCCTCTTCCCCCAGCTGAAACAGAGGCATCGTGGCAGCAGCACATCTGAGGAGGAGCGGACGCTCTCCCCTGGACAGACCCTGCGGCCAAGCACGCCCACAGAGGAGAAGACGCTGAGGACCTCCATGAGTCCTGACGATGTGCGGGTGCTGGAGAGTCTGAGGGAGCAGCTGCAGCAGTTCTGCGCTGTGGCTGACGTGCTCAAGTGAGTACTGCACTCTCCTGTGGCCTGTCTAGTGGTCTGTCTGGTGGTCTGTTGGGTGATCTGGTGGTCTGTTGGGTGATCTGGTGGTCTGTCTGGTGGTCTGTTGGGTGGTCTGTCTGGTGGTCTGTCGGGTAGTGCTCTTTTCCTGTCGCATGTATTTCATTCTTAACTGTGTATCCATTTCCTCCCTCCTCTCCCTCTTCCCCGCCAGACCTGGCATAGCTGCGTCTGTTCGACCGCGGTCTCAGACAAGCCCCTCCTCTCGGAAGGCCCAGAGCCCCGCCCTCTACCCTGCCCTCCATGGTGCCTCTGAGCTGCAGGACTACTCCATCATCAGCATGCCCGGAACGGAGCGGCAGAACTCTGAGGGAGCCAAGGACAAGATGGTTATTCCAGATGACATCCATTTGCTGATTCCACACGCCACACAGCTAATGTCAGCACTGAAGGATGGCCTGAAGGACATGGACCAGCTCATCGGTGAGGAGGAGGAGGAGGAGGAGGAGGAGGAGGGAGGGAACAGGGAAGGAGGTGAGGCCGGTAGCTGACATTGCTCTTGCCCTTCTCCAGCAGAGAACAGTGTTACGGGAGAGAGAACATTCATAAAGATTGCTAAGCCAAAGGAGTGAGTTGTTGTGTGTCTAGTGCTGGCTACTACGTGCTCTCTGTTAGCCAGCCTCTCTGTCCCTCCCCCCACAGCTACCAGCGAGGTGACATTGTGCTCTTCCATCCGGTCAAGCTGGCCCAGACCAAAGTCACTGCTCCTGCACTTATGCATGCAGAGAAGCCATACCCCTACATCCTCATGGATCTGAACAGCTACAGTTCCTTTGGAATCAGGCCAGGAAGGATGTGAGTGCACTCCTCTCATTCTGTCGCAGCTTTGATGGTGTGGTTTTGTGCTCCATCACTTCCCCCTCCTTATCCTTTTACCCTCTCTCTCGTTCTCCAACCTTTCTCTTCTCCCCTCCTCAGTCCCGAACTTTTGGTTGGAAAGTTGCTGGAGTCTCCAAGATCGTTCAGATTTGAAGTGAGTTGTATTCTACATGGTGACATCTGCTAGCCTCACCTCCCTCCCTCCCTCCCTCCCTCCCTCCCTCTCCCCCTTCCCCCCTGCAGAATGATCCCCCTATGGCCAAGGAACTCGGTGAAGCAAAGGGAGAGTTTTATCGCGTGAGAGTAGAGTCAACCGCCTTCAAATTTGTTCCCAAAGGTGCATACCGCCCCCCTCCTCCCAAAGCAAAGGGGATGGGGTTCATGAGGCTAGGGCACAATAAAGATGTATGAAGGAAGACACTGACTAGAGTACTCTAGTGGACTGTCACCAATGTCAAGTGTTTGTATATATAATTGTATGTTTTGTATGTGTATGGAGGTAGTAAGCGTGACCTGCTGGTCTCTAATACTGATGAGTGTGTGTGTGTGTGTGTTGAGTGTGTGTATAGTGGCTACTGCAGTGTTAGGATTCTGCTGTTAATTAACCTTTTGTACTTCCAGTTGTCCATTATGTGATGATGTCATTTACCTCACAATCACATGCATGGTGTGTGTATGTGTGTGTGGCATGTCATGTGGCTGCCACTCGAGCATATGATTGTAGCCTGCCCCCTAGCACGGGATGCATTGCTACATGCTACACATACGTACATCCTTGTTGGGTATACTGCAATGGCGGAATGTACAGTGAAATGAGTGTACATGTGCATAAGATTGTGTACAGCAATCATTCCATCACAGTGTCTTGGCTATGGAGTTTGGTGCACCAACTGTGCACTGATGAATCGTTGGATCATGTCCAGAGCTGTGGGACCCTCGGCTGAGGAGAGCAGCCTCTGCAGACATGCCCTGCGCTGGAGGGAGGGGGGCAGGCCCACCACACACCTCACGCACTGCTCTGCCAGCCAGCAGCTCTGGTGCAGCTGAGAGAAGGCAAACATGGCCACCACATTGAGGGGAGAGAGGTAGCCGGCTGCCTGCCCTTCGCACAGGCCACAGAGGTCATGAAGGAGGAAGCGTGCGGCTGTGGCCAGCGTCCGCAAGGTGTGGGTAACTGCAGCTCTCTCTCTGGGGAGGTCAAAGTACACACTGATGGCTGTAATGGTGGAGTCAGCGAGTTCAGAGGTTGCTTCAGTCTCTTTGGAATGGTCATTGGATTCTTCCATGCATGAGTGGGTGGAGATCTCTCTCTCCTCCCTCTCTCCTTCCCTCATCACCTCCCCCACCACCCTCCCACACAGCCACCCACAACCATACACATGGTGCAGGACAGACTGGAAGGCAAGTGGATGTATGTCCTGAAGGAAAACCTCACTATAGCTGGACTCTAAATAGTGCCCACCTAGCATCACCCTGAACACTTCAGAGGCCTCCATGAGCACAGCTCGGTGCAGCTGCAGGTGTGAGGTGTGGCCGTCTCTGCAGACAGCCACAGTGAAGTCAAACGGCCAGTGGTCTGAGTCCTTGTACCGACACACAGATGACCCCTGACCCTGTTCAGTGTGGAATGGGAATGGGACCAGTGACTGCACTGGCTCTCTGCAGGGGGTCAGTTGGCCATCATGGCTGATCTCTTTGGAGATGCTGCGCTGCTGTCTTCTCTGGCCAATGAGGTCAACAGTGGAGGCCAGGGCCAGGAGGGAGTCACTGGCCATGTCTTGCAGGTCAGCAGATGAAGAGTGTGTTAGGTCAACCAGCACATCCAGGCCCTTGTAGTCCAGCATAATCCTCTGGCACACTCTGGGAGCTCTGGAGGAAGGGCAGGAGGGAGGGAGGGAGAGAGGGAGGGAGGGAGGGAGGGAGGGAGATAATCCAATGATGAGACCTTACCAGCCCACCTCAATCAGACTCTCACCTGCAGAGCAGTGGGACTGTGAGGCTGCTGGCCTCCCTCTCCCTCTCCTCCCCGGCCAGTAGCATGTGTGCCAGCACCCCCTGCCCGTAGGGGGATTCCCCCACTCGTGAGAGCCGACTCAGCAATTCCTGGCACATGAAGCTGAGGCTGGTGCAGCGAGGGGCAACGGAGGTCAGGGGGGTGGAGAAACGACGAGTGATGGAACTCTGCACGACATAAGGAGGGGAGAGAAGAGTCTGAGATGGGGGTGTGGCTTCTAGCTCGTCACAGGGAAGGGGAGAGGAATCGAGGCTCCAAGTGGCATTGGAGCCACAGCAGTAGAGCTGCTGGTAGAGTTTGGAGGGAATGAGGCACAGAACACACTCCTGGAAGCAGTGGGGGTTGGCAAACACACGAGAGAGAGTCTTGAAGATGTGGGTGTTGGGTGTGGAGGGGGAGGAGAGAAAACAGTCTAGGAGGGCCAGGAGGAGGTCCCGGGAGGCAAGATGGCAGAGACAGTCTCGCAGGTGAGACACGCGAGAGATGAGCTGGATGACCTGGCTCTCCAGGGAGGAGCTCAGGTCCGGGACGAGAGGTGGGTCTGGAGGTTTGGACTGCGACTGGTAGGGGTTGGGGGAGGAGAGGAGGGAGTCGATGAAGTTGGCTGGCATTGGGCGTGAGAACTCAAAGTCAGAGCTGAGCCGGGGCCGCTTGGAGGGAGGCTGAGCCTCGTCGTGAGGAGAGGGGGAGGGAGAACTGGGATAGGATGGAGAGGTGTGGGAGGAGGGGGAGGAGGAGGGGGAGGGGGAGGGGCACTGGTAAGGTGAGGGTGGACTGGTGGAGGGGTATGAGTGGTGTGAGGTTGAGGAGTGTGATTGGGGTGAAGGAAGAGGGGAGGGAGAGTGCCGGGTGGTGGAGAGAGAACATTGGCTTCCTTGGTTGCTATGAGACGACTCCTCCCCCCGATTCTCACCATCGGCTGTGTCAGAAGATAAGGACGGAGTGCCCTCCATCAGAGGTGTGTCTCTACTGGAGCAGCTGGCCAGGGGAGAGAGCTCGTGAGGAGTGACAGCACAGGGATAAGGAGCACTGCCCTCTGACCTCTCCTGTGGTGGCACAAGGTCTGGTTCATGGGTGGTTGCTCCCACTTCCAGGAGTTCCTCCATTGTTTCCTCCTCTCCCACCCCCTCCCCCTCCTCCCCTCCCCCTCCTCCTTCTTGCAGACTGCGTGACTTTGCTGTCATCTGCTGCAGGTGGCAGGTGAGGGCCCTCAGCAGCCCCAGCTTCTTCACCATCAGCTTCAGACTCAACTCATCAAAATAGTAACAGACCAGAGCGGCAAGGATGTCCCCATGAAGGGCTGCCAGTGTTGGGTCTGAGAGCATCTGAATGAGCCGTTCCAGTCCTCCACTGTCCCGCAACCTCTGCCTGCCCAGCACATCTCTGCAGCAGGCACACAGGGCCTCCACCACTGAGGGGAACTGCTGCGAGGAGGGGCCGCATCTCTCCAGGTGCTGCAGGAGACACTCGACTCCACCGGCACTGCTGAGGGCCACCCGTCCCTCTGAGCACTTGGCACAGGTCACCAGCACCTCCATAGCCATGCTGGCCACCTCAATCCTCGCATGGCGACACAAGAGCACGACACGAGGCAGCCCAGCGTGGGACGCAAGGGCCTGGATCACGTCTGGGTCCCTGTCCTGCAGAATGGCCCCCAGTGCCTTCAAGGCACTGACTGCCACCTCCTCTTCCCCAGACCTGAGGCAGTCTATGATGCCAGACAGTCCGCCAGAGCACTTCACCTCCTCCCGGCCCCTGCAGCTGCCACAGAGCAGCCGCAACGCTCGCAGGATGCTCTGCTGAGACCCGGAATCAGATGCCGCCTGGAAGAGCAGGGCGTGGCAGAGCTCTCTGACCACACCCTTCTGCTGCAGGAGAGGTATGTTTTCTCTGTCCATTGCCAGGTTGGCCAAGAGGCGGCACACAGTGCACAGTGTCTCCGGGAAGCTGCTGTGCTGCAAGACGGAGACTGCAGGAGGAGGAGGAGGTGCACACGTGAGGGACACATGTACATACACTTGTCAGGACTCACCAACATCTGTAAGTCCGCTACTGATGACCTGCAAAACAAGAGCAAAACAATTTCACTCATTGCATCCTCCTCTCCCTCCTCCCCTCTGGCCAACCTCAGTGCGGGTGCCTTTGTCCAGGGCACACAAGTTTCCCAGCGTGCTAAGCAGCAGTCCCCTGTCCCTCCCCTCCCTCCCCGAGCACAGGGACAGGAGGCCCAGGAGGGCTCCCACACCATTTTTCCCACGGAACGAGTGGGCGTTGGACGCATGACGTAATTTATGTACCTTCAGCACGTACACAACGTCTCTCGTCTTGGAGGTCAGGTTCTGGCTCTTCTCCTCTCTCGAACACTCCACGAGCCTCTCCGCCAATTCCGAAAGGCTTTGAGAGACGTAACTTTGTAGTCTCGGGAGCACGGGCGCTGTATTCCTGGGAAGGTGTCGCGAGGCCCGGATCCTTCCAGCCATTTCCTGGTGCTCACGTGCGCTTAACAACGCGTCTGTGGTTATATGGCGTCCGGTCGGAATATGGAGTGAGGGAAAGCGTCTGCAAGAGAATATCGGCAACTTTCCCAGCTTAGCTGAGTCCGCAGACTGTCCAAGTTTCTCCGCAACGAGCGACCGTCGCCGAGGCCTCCCTGGCAGAGCCGCACGAGTTGCAGACCGCGCGTTCTGTTCTAATTGTACGATTCTTTGTGTGTTTGGAGCAGCTAATTACCTGTTGCGGTGTTGCTAACCGCCAGGAGCCATGGACGCGACTTTGAGCGAGGCAAGCAAGCCTACTTCTGAGCCTACCCACCCTCCCGCGGGGGCTCTTTCCTGTAGCACCTCCGCCACCGAAGTGAGGTGAGGGAAGGGGAGGAGTGTGAGGGATGACGGGTGCGGGAAGCGTTAGCATGTAGACTGGGAGGCGTGCTATGTAGCGGTGAGGGCGGTGGCTGTGGAGGGAGACGATGGGAAGAGGTGAGCGGTGAACTGAAAGTGCAGCTGCTGTCAGCACTGGCAGGAATCTCGGCTCTGCTGAGCTGGTAGTGTGATACAGCTAGCACCCTGGAGTGGGGCAAGCTGCAGAGAGCCAGGGAGGGGCCACTTCAGGTGCTCTTTAGCCATCAGAAGCTTTGCTCCAATGAGGTATCAGAAGCCTCTGCAGGCCAAGTGCTCCTGAAGTTCCCTGGGCCTTTGCCAGTTGGCAGTCTCCTCCCCCCTCCACTCACTCCCCCCTCGCTCCTGGGGCGGGGAGGGAGGGGGGCAGCAAGCCTCCAGCCAGCCATGCAGCCCGGCCTCGCAATCATCACCTTCCGAGTGGCTGGCAGTCCTCGGGTCAGGTCGAAAGGAAGGGGCCACATGTGTCAGAGCCAATCAAAGCATAGCCGGCATTCCTTGCTGCAATGATATGGTGGGTGGATTAATTACAGGGGCAAGAGGAAATGGTTATGATGGTTGGAGGTGAAGTGAGAGAGAGGAAGAGGAAGCTGAAGGTGATAGGAGTCCCACTGTTGCATGCATGGGAAGTGACACATGTATGTGCCCTGTGCTAGTATCTGACATTGGATGTGGGGAACAAGGTGTGTGGAAGAGGAGATCATCTGTTTCTCTGTGTGCACACACACATCCCCCCCCCCCCCCCACACACACACACATGCACACACACACACACACACACACACACACACACACACACACACACACACACACACACACACACACACACACACACAGTTCTCTCCTCACGCAGATTCTGTCCACTATGCAGCAGACTAGTGGCACATCCTCCCTTCCCAACCTGCCAAAGCTCGAAAATGCCTTGTCTCTCAATCTTCTGAGCACTCTGACATCTCAGGGGGTGAGGAGGGAGGGGGGGGGGGGTAGGAGGAAGATAGGGAAGGGGGAGAGGGGGAGGGCTGGAGGAGGAGAGGGAAGGGGGAGGGGGGGAGGGCTGGAGGAGGAGAGGGAAGGGGGAGGGGGGAGGGCTGGAGGAGGAGAGGGAAGGGGGAGGGGGGGAGTGTGGGAGGGCAGGATGGGACAGAATTCTGTAGGAGTGGTGGAAAGTGTACAACTTGCTGCCAGCTCAGCACGTGTGTGTGTGTGTGTGTGTGTGTGTGTGTGTGTGTGTGTGTGTGTGTGTGTGTGCTCACGACATGTAGCTCTGTGCATGAGATGGTTATGTGGTGGTGGCATGTGACCTGCAGCTGCCTCATGCAGCCAGCTGGAAGACAGGTCCCACACCTGTCTCTGGCCGTGGTTTCTTTTGGAACAGCTCCTCAGGCCAGTCCAGTGAAGTCATCAGCTTCAGAGGAGGCTGGTGGTGGTGATATGGGATAGCATGCCTGCCAATAGGCCTAGTTTAGTGATAGCCCCTCCCATGGTGTGTGTGTGGAGGCAGAGTGTATGACATCATTACCATGATGGTGACATCACCATGACAATTATATCATCATTCCACACACACACACACACACACACACACACACACACACACACACACACACACACACACACACACACACACACACACACACACACACACACCACACACACACACACACACACACACACACACACACACACACACACACACACACACACACACACACACACACACACACACACACACACACACACACACACACACACACCCTCTGCAGGCCTCCCTGGACCTCCTCTCCAGCTCTCTCCTGGACAGCCTCACTCACTCTCAGGGGCTCCTCCCACCATCCACTCTGTGTGCCTCCACGGCTGGCCCCTCCCCCTCCACTGTTGTGCCATCCCGCACCACTGCTGGTCCAGCCCTCTCCCTGTCTGGCCTGCCCACCGTCCTTCCGGTCAGCCTCGGGCCCTCCATCCCCACCTCTGTCAAACTTCCCTCGGGCAGCGTCCTGCCTGCCCTGCCCACTGCTGCTCCTGGCCTTGCCCTCCTGACCTCCATGAGCTCCTCCCTCCCAGCCAGCGCTGGCCACACCCACTCCACCACCAGCTCATCTGTGGCTGTTGGGCTGAAGGATTCTGGCCTCCTGCCCCCGCCTGCCGTCTCCTCCCACCCCCTCACCACCTCCCTCCCAGTGGCACCTCCTCCTCCTCACCCCTCACTGTCCACATCTGCACCCATTCCCTTTATTGCCACTCCCTTGGCTGCAAGCCACACCCCTTTGAGTGCTGCTGGCCCCACCCCCTCAGCTGCAAGTGCTGGCCACACCCCCTCACCTGCTGGCCATGTCTCCCTGGCAACTGCCGCTATAAGCCACGCCCCCACATCTGCCTCCTTGGTGTCCTCGACTGCAACTTGCACTCCCTCCACGGCTGGCCACACCTCCTTGGCGAACTCAGCTACGAGCCATGCCCCCTCAGCTGCCTCAGCTACAAGCCACACCCCCTCAGCTGCCTCAGTTACCTTGGCTACAAGCCACACCCCCTCAGCTGCTGGCCCCACCATCTCTGCTATAAGCCACACCCCCTCGGCTACAAGCCACACCCCCTCAACTGCTGGTCCCGCCATCTCAGCTATTAGCCACACCTCCTTGGCTGCAAGCCACACCCCCTCAGCTGCTGGTCCCACCATCTCTGCTATAAGCCACACCCCCTCAGCTGCTGGCCCTACCATCTCAGCAATAAGCCACACCCCCTCAGGTGCTGGTCCCACCATCTCAGCAATAAGCCACACCCCCTCAGCTGCTGGCCCCACTGTCTCAGCTGGCCAAGCTCTCCCACTTGTACCAACTACCACCTCTAGGTATGTACACTGCATGTACATGCACAGTGTGTGCTATGGCTCTCAGTTGTGATCACCTGACCAGTGGTGGGCGTGGCTATGAGCCAGCCCTCCCTTCTCACTTGTAGTGTGGGCTGTGCCAGTGGTTGTTTGCTTGTCTACTCCTGTGTGTCATGGCTGTGGGTGTGTGGGTGTGTGGGTGGGTGTGGGTGTGGGTGTGGGTGTGGGTGTGGGTGTGTGTGTGCACGTATGCATGTGTGTGCGTGTGTGCGTGCGTGCATGTGTGTGTGCATGTGTGTGTGTGTGTGTGTGTGTGTGTGTGTGTGTGTGTGTGTGCACGTGCGTGCGTGTGTGCACGCACGCACGCACTAGTAGCTTTGAGTCCAGCAACTACATGTAGTGCCATCCCCAAGCATCTAGGCAGCTGTTGCAACCAGCTCAGCCAGTCAGTCTGGACTGTGAGGTGTGGGAAATGGAAGAGCCATGGCCTATTGAGGTGATAGGGTGCCCCTTCACAGGCATAGCAGAGCACACAGTAATTGATTGGGTGTTCCCAGCACAGCAGAGGTGCCTCGCTGTTCAGACCACTTAGCAAGTGCACTGTGTGGCTGTTGTATTTGCAACCAGTCACACACACACACCGTGTAGCAGACATCCACTAACATCCAATGGATGTGTAGTGCACTGTACTCCTATGCCGCAGTATGTGTGGCACTGCTCTGAAGACAGTGCCATTTCTCTTTGTCCCTTTTCTTCCTCCCCCTCCCCCTCCCCCTCCCCCTGCCTTTACCAGCTCACTGGCTGGTGCCCCGCCCACCAGCCAGCCCAGCCCCCCCAGTCTCCAGGCCAATGAGGAGCTCCTGTCGGACGATGAGTCTGATGAGATGGAGATGGACCCGGCCAACAGCACCCTCCCTCCCTCCACCATCCCACCCCCACACTCTGGGAATGCTGGCTCCAGAAGTGACTCAGGTGCTTTCTCCCTCCCCCTCCCCCTCCCCCTCCCCCTTCCTCATTCTCTCCTCGCCCTCCCTCCTCTCAGCTTCACCATATACGGATGATGCATCCTTTGCCAGCTTTGTGGCAGAAGAGGCGCACGACTCGGCCTCGGCTGTGGATGAGGAACACTTCTCCCCCTCCCCATCTCCCCTCCCCTCAGTCTCACAAGTATGGTCCCCTCACCCAGTGCTCCACAATTGTAGTGACCTCCTCCTCCTTTCCACTCCTCCCTCTCTCCCCCTCTCCCCCCGCCTTCCCTCTCCTTCCCCCCAGAGTATCGATGCCCTGGTCAGCCAGCTCCAGAACCAGCCCCCCTCCTCCTCCTCACAGCTTGCCATGCAGGCTCAGTTCGGAGTCACTGCCTACTGCCCTCGCAACCCCAGCCTCCTCCCGGAGAAGGCACCACAAGCTGTGAGCTGAAGGAGACTGAGGCATTACCTCAGTACTCATTCTCTTCTTCCCTCCCTCACCTCCCTCCCTCCCTTCCTAACCTCCCTCCCTAACCTCCCTCCTTCCCTGTCTCCCTCCCTGCCTCTCTCCCTCTCTTCTTTCCTCTTCCTTCCCTATTAGCCATTGGACATGACCACTCACAATTTCCCTAAAAGGAGCAAGTATGCTCACCGAGCTGCCATGTCGGCACTGCACCCGTACCACAGGACACGGTGAGGGGAAGCTCCCAGTAATTATTCCCTTACATGTACATGTCTCCTTAATACTAAGATTGGTTACCCTGTTCATCAGGGGAGAGACGCCCTTTGCCTTGCATAACCTTTAAAGATTCGGCCTGCCCAGCTGAGCTGCCTCGGTGGCTCAGTTGGTAGAGCGTTCGCCTAGCACGCAGAACGTCGCGGGTTCAAATCCCGCCCGAGGCAGCTCATTTTTTCTCTCGAGAAAAAAGGAGTTGTCTTCGGGGTGTAGTTGTTTACTTTGCCTAGTCTCTTTAAATGAGTTTACATGTACATGTAGGTACTGCCGTCCCCTCTTAACTGCATTATACCATACATGTACATGTATTTGTATAGTACAGTAACCCTAGATTTATTTGTTGTACCCTTCTCCCTCCTCCTCTCCCTCCCCTCTCTCTCTATCTCCTCCTCCTCCTCTCCCTCCCCTCTCTCTCTATCTCCTCCTCCTCTCTTTTCTCTTGCCCTCCTCACTCTCAGTGGTACTTCATCTGGGGCGGGAGGGGGTGGAGTGAACGTGGCAAAGACGCTGGACCTGATGAAGGCCGTGCTGCAGGCCTCCTTCAACATGGAGTTGAAGAGGCTGTGTGATGACTACTTCTCCTGCTTCCGCCAGGCGGCCACCAACATCAGAGAGAACACTGGAGATGACGTGCCTGAGGCCACGCTCAGACTCCTTGTCTGCAAGATGCTGGAGGAGGTCAGTGGAGTGGGTGGGGCCTGGAGGGACTGCTGTCTGCACTACCCTCTCCCACTGCTGGTTGCTTTATGCCTGCCTCTCCCTCTCCCCCTCCACCAGGCACAGCAAGGGTATCTGAAAGGGCAGTGGGAGTTCCCCTCAGGGAAGGTAGGCCACACCCACCACACCTAGTCCTGTGTGTACTCTGGCACTTGTGTCCCCAGGCTACTGTGTACAGTAATGAGGTGGGGGGTTTCCCTAGCATGTATCTGGGGGTGGAAGAGTTTTCTAAAACCACAACTACTTTGGCTCACCTGGGGTACATGTATTTAAGCTGCCTACACAATGCCCTGAGAGCCAACCAGCTCCGAACAGCCACTGCCTGCCATCGCTCTGGCCCATCTGAGCCACAGTGCAGGGGTTGAGGCCTGGCAGTAGCTGAAGTGTTAGTCTCATTTCCAGACCCTCATGTGCGCCTGCCTGAAAGAGGGCCTGACAACTTATTTGGGCATATTTGTCACGTGACCTAGTACAGGAGTTCCATTCCTAGACTCGGCCGGCATTATAAAGGTTGCCTTGAAGTCACATGACAACTAGACCAGCGATATGATTGGCTTACCTGTTTCCGAACATGCTGACTCAGCACAACCAAGAAATCACTAAGTTACCGGAGTCTGAGACTCTCTTTCGGGAGGGTGCACATGAGGGTCTGAGGGTCTGGGCACATGATGGTCTGAGGGTCTGGGCATGTGAGGGTCTGAGGGTCTGGGCACATGAGGGTCTGAGGGTCTGGGCATGTGAGGGTCTGAGGGTCTGGGCATGTGAGGGTCTGAGGGTCTGGGCACATGAGGGTCTGAGGGTCTGGGCATGTGAGGGTCTGAGGGTCTGGGCATGTGAGGGTCTGAGGGTCTGGGCATGTGAGGGTCTGAGGGTCTGGGCACATGATGGTCTGAGGGTCTGGGCACGTGAGGGTCTGAGGGTCTGAGGGTCTGGGCACGAGATTACTGAGGTGTGTGCATGAGGACACTTCCACTGCCAGTTAGTGCTCACCACACCTGCTGCCATGGGATGGCACACCTGCTGCTGGCCAGTCAGCTGAGTGGGCCATGCCACAGTGCAGAGCTGCTAGGGCCACTCTGTGTGGTCCAGTTCACTAACTGTGTTGAACTGAAGTACCCATTGTGGCCTCATTCCCTGCTCCTTACAGTTGTGTGGGCTGGGGGGGTCTTGGGTTTTTCATGACCATAACCTTTTTGTGTAACAGTATGCAACTGAAATCCTTATCAAAGCTATCAAGGCCCTAAACAAACCAGTGGTCCTATTGGAACTCGTTTAGTACCACTGCAAGCTTCTTGAGTTACTCTTAGAAGATCACACTCTCTCTCTCTCTCTCTCTGCAGCTGCCAAAAAATGAGAAGCTCGGACCTGCCAAATCCTCACCCATGGCCACCAAGAAGGTGAAGGAATATTCCTTTCTTCTCCTTCCCGTGCCCCCCCTCCCAAACTTCTCTTTACCCCTTTACCTCTTTTTTTTGCTCTTCTCTCTTCCTATTGCACTCCTTCCCTTCCTCTGCCCCCCCCCTCCTCACCCCCCTCCTCTCTCAGGTGAAAGCTGACAAAGGAGAGCCTCGCTATGGCCCCCCCAAGAGGACCAGGAGGCCACCCACAGACCACCATGGAGAGAAGTAATAACGGGGAGGGAGGAAGGGAGGGGAGGGGAGGGGAGAGGGCTGCCATACCTTGTGGTTGTTATGGAGATGCTAATCAATGCACCCTCCTCCACAGGACCAGCTGGAAGTGGGGGATGGACAAGAAGAGAGTGGACCCCCTCAAGGTATGCAGCAAACAATGCCCTTTTGTTGAACAGCCCTAGCAGGAAAGAGGAGAGGATATGTTTTGACTTCCATGTCACAATGTCGCTACTGACAGCTGTTAATGGCGGGGAGAAAGAAATGTGATAGATTGTTTGAGCCAGTCCTGAGCTGGCCCTTCTCAGGAAGCAGGCCACTTCCAGTGTGGTGCCAGCAGCTGCTGTTCCCACATTGCTGGTGGGTTGGTCTCCAGGCAACTGACCTTCCAGTTATCTGTGCATGGCAACTGTGTGTCTGTGTCCATCGTGTGACTATGGTGGCCATTGTTCAGGGCTTGCTTCCTGGCCTGCCTGGCCCCATGCCGCCTGGTGTGGTGTGCCCTCTAGGTAGGTGTGGTGTGCCCTCTAGGAGTGCCCTGGCATGCAGGTGCAGGGGAAGTGCAGGTGTGGGGCTGAGTGTGCAACTGCAACTGTGAGGGGGTGGGAGGAGAGGGCACCCACCTGGGAAGGGCTCCGCCTGGGAGGAGGTGTTCTAGGGCAAGGAAGGCACACCTGCCCGCTGGTGAGGGGTGTGTGCTGTGGGAGCAGGTCAGGTGTAGGGGATGGTGCTGTGGGGTACTCTTCAAGGAAGCCATTCTACTGCACTATTGTGCTCTACTTAAAGATGTAGGGCTTCTCTCTCCCTCTTCTCTCTCCCTCCTCAAGTGGAGACCAGACCAGTTATCACTGGACACTACCTTTGTGTTGGGAGTGAATGTCAACAAGTGAGTATCACAATATGAACAGCATGTGCCAAGGGGTGTATAGCTGTCAGTGCACATGTAACATTAACTACATATTATTTGCACTGGGGGAGGTGTGCAGAGATCAGGATGTGCCATGGGCCACCTTGATCTTCCCACCAGTCTGCATGGCCCGCTCCACCAGTCCACTGGGTCTACCAGTCTACTGAACCCTGCAGTCTGCCACCAGTCTGCCTGGTCTGCCTGGTCTGCTGGGCTCACCAATACTCTTGGGAGAAGGGAATAATGTAGTTAGTGAAATGTACACCCACAAACCCTCCCTCCAGCTAGTAATCACATGACCTCTGTCCATCATCCTTGCCTTTACTTGCCTCCCTCCTTACCCCTCCCCTTCCCCTCTCTCCCAGAGCATTGGGACATGCTGCTAACAGAGGCAAGGTCTACTACTTACATCCTGAGCTGTTCAAGGTGAGCAGTGTGTGTGTGTGTGTGTGTGTGTGTGTGTGTGTGTGTGTGTGTGGTCAAATTGATTATCAACACCCCCTATTTGCATGCTGTATGAGATGAGCACACAATGGCATTGAGGTGGTCTTCCTGTGTGTACACTCTCACCTCCTCACCCCTCCTCACCCCAGTATGCCTGTGATGGTGATGACAAGACATGGCTGTATGAAAACAAGTTCCTTCCTGTGCACGGTGGAAAGGTGAAAGACACATGACGGAAGGGGGAAGGAGGGAGGAAGGGAGAGTGAGAGGAACTGTGAATCCAGAAGATAGTATGAGAGGAAGCATGTGGTTGAGTTGGGAGGTTTGGGGGCCCTTCTCTCAGAATCTGTGCCAGTGCTACTCCTCCTCTTCCTCTCATTCCACCAAGTGAATCTGAAGAATCCACCAGCTATGTAGTGTGGGTTTGAGTGGACTGCCCCTTTCAAGTCACTCAGGATATCTGTACTGGTTTCTATTGACCCCTCTGCCTCTTCCTGTACACACACACACACACACACACACACACACACACACACACACACACACACACACACACACACACACACACACACACACACACACACATTCACACATTCACACTAGGCATTTCTTATGATCTTCAAAGAGGTGGAATTCCTGGTGACTACTGATGAGTGTTACAAGTGAGTTACAGACCACACATGCCATTCCTGGTTGTGTCCACCAGCGTCTGCCAGGCGGGATGTGCTGCTAGTTTTGTGTCCTATTTCTGATCAATAATAAGTTTCATGTTCTCCCCTTTGCTCCCCCCCCTCCCCCCTCCCCACTTCCTTGCCTCCTTCCTCCCCTCCCCCCTCCTCTCTTTCCAGAGACAATGAAGATGTCTACTGTGCAGTAAAGAAATTGCAAGAATTCCATGTTCCTCAGTTCATGTTGGACAAGATGAAGGCATTTATGCGGTCTGTTCAAGGTCAGCGGCACAACAACCTCTCAGCTCGCTGACTCACCCACTGACTCACCCACTGACTCACCCACGCCTGCTGACAGCACTTGATTTGCATCAAAAGTAGCTGTGCACACCAACTGTCATTATGACCTGCCTCTGGGCTTATTGGGGATGTTGACCACATTGTGTGGACAAAACTGAGACAAATGCAATTAGCTATAGACTCTCCAACAGATGTCCACCCTGCCCTTCCTGTCCAGCCCAGTAATTTGTGTGTCGTTCTTTGCCCCTCCTTACTCACCCTCACCCTCACCCCTCACGCCCCTCACCCTCCACACCCTCCCAGTTGTGCTGGGAAGCCACTCAGTGTGGCATGGCTCTTTGGGTGTGTTTGTGAGAGGCTAGTATGGGAGGGAGAGGAGGCAGAAGAAGAGAGAGGAAAGGGAGAGGGAGAGGGAGAGGGAGGAGGAGAGGGAGAGAGAGAGAGGGAGGGAGAGGGAAGTCATTTGTGGTACAGTAAAATCATAGGCTGATGTGGTTTGGCCAAACACTTTGCAAGTCCTCCTTTGAAATGTAGCTTTCCTTTGAGGACTAGGCACTTGCCAAGTTCAAGCCTGTGTGAATGCTTTCCTGCTATATAGCTGCAGACACCACGCAGTAGCCTTTGGTCTGCTCACATGGTTTCAAAAAGACAAAAAGAACCTAGTGCTGTACATTTGCTACTTCTCCACTCTGTCCCCCCAGGTTACTTTGCACAGGAAGCTTCAGCCAACCACTCCCACAACTCTCCAGTTGTCAGCAACCAGAAACCCTAGTGCCCCTCCCTCCACAACAGCGCAGCAGTTTCTCATATTCTGATCATATTATACTCTTAACTAACTCTCTAGCTCAGTCCCACACCACATTGTAATGCCTTGACCTGTACTTGTGTTCATTATGTGTACTGTCTCCACCATCTGCTCAGTATATAGCTACTGCTACATTTCTATTCTATTGGGCTCTCTTGTGCAGTCTTACTCATTAGTTGTACAGTAGACCAAGAGTGTGTTTATATACATAACTCATTGTATTATCTGACTCATGTATTATCAGGATGAAGAGCTACAAGTGACAATTTTTTATACATAAGGAATGTGAAAATTGTAAATTAGAAAATGATTGATTGGTTGATGATGTGGGGGTGATCTACATGCACTGAGAAGGGGAGAATGTGACTGTGGCAGGTTAAGTGCAGCGACATGAAAGAACAGTCACATGAGACAACTCTTCTATGACATACTCGCCTTCCCTTTGCATGAGAATTTCCAGAGGCTTGTATTGGTTCCCTGTGCAGCATGGCTCCACAGAGCTGCCCGGATTTGTCTCGGGCAGTCTGCTGAATAGTTCAAAGATGTGAGGAGTCATCAGTTGGCCTCCTGTCATCTCAGGACACACTCCCTCACAATAGTTGGCCGTGAAATTGACAGGGAGGATGATGAAATCCAGCCCCAGATCATCACGAAAGCTGAGTTCTAAGTGCTGTAGGCAGCATGTTGACTGATTGACGTGGCAGGTTCCCACTCCTGTCAGCTGTTCCGTGTTCCTCTTCTGTCGCTGTTGATGCTGCACATCCAAAGGGTTCTTGGAGACAGTGATGATTCGAGGGGCCTTGTACAAATCAGATGGGGAGGGCAGGAAGGAAACACTGGCCGGCTTCAGATCTCCTTCTGACTGGCTGCAGTTAAGGGAACTGTAACAGAACACATTCACCTCCAGTGTTACAGGACCATTGAGTCCTTTGGCAATCCACAGTTTGACGGCTGAGGTGATCTCAAATACCTGATAGCCGGTCTCAAACACGTCAATGTACTTCCCTTCCACCACAAACCTCTGATTGAGGGATGCTAGTATGGTCCTGATCTCAACGTACTGTTTGCGGTCCTTGACCACAGTGTCTGGCCGGACAGAGTCCTGCTGGTAGAGGAGAAGGTCTGCACGAGACACATCAGAGAGGTTATCAGAAAGGGAGAAGTTGAAGTTGATGAAGTAGCTGTTGAGGAGATTGTTCATCTGAGGGTCAGTGCTGCCAACATCTCGTCGTGCCCTAGCAGTGTAGACCACTTCTGTAGAGGGATGGAAGAGAGACAGGATGCTGACAGCAATCACACACCCCTTTACCTGGTTAGCTGCTGAGAGCCACTCAGACTTAACTATGTGTTAAGTGCTTGTCTGTACTTGAGAGGATAGCCTATAGCTAATTCGCATACACTACAAATTACATTTAGCAGATGTTACATTTCCCACTGAAAGGGCAACAGCTCCGTGCAGGCATTTTATAGTGCTTCTGTGGAGGCAACAAAACATGCTCACAACGGAGGATGTTGTGGAATTGCATGTAACGTAAGAACGTCCGTTGGCTGCTGCGCTTGCTATACGTTCCTCCGCCATTAGCTAGTAGCTCACTGCAGGGCGCACCTCATGCAGAGCGATTTGTGTATCTTACCGTCTGACGATGTTCCGACAAACGTGGTGACTGGTTTAGCGTAGAAGTCTTCAGAATGGCAGCGTCTTTCGTTCTCCCGCTCGAGACTGGCACTCGCGCTACGCAGGGCATTGAACGTGTCCTTCATGGATTCTTCTCCCGGTAGCGGCTCAGTGGCGATGTCGGTTGGAGGCTCGCTGATCCCTAACTGCGCCAGGATGCTGTTCCTCAGCGTGCGTAGCCGTCTCTGCTTTAGCAGCTCCGCATCGTTCAGCATACAAGACTGTATGGCGTAGGAGGACAGGATCATGGTAGGGAAGATCCAGGCCAGCGCCCTGCTCCAGTGCAGCGAGGTGAGATGCATGTTCCTCAGCTCCAAGACAGTTTGGTTTAGGGAGTAATCTTCATGCCACGCTGCTACCTTTTATAGCCAGCTGAGAGCGCGGAGCTAACGATAAATTGTAAACAAACGTTTAGCATGGCGTGCGTTTTATAAGTAGAAAGCAATAAGAAGGAATATTAGAATTGTACGCCCACATGAAACTACAAATATGACGTCATTTCCGTTTCTCGACTGCATTCTGATGGACTTGGTACGTGTGGACTGCAAATAATGTTGGGAGTTTCCTGAAAATTTGCTAAAGCATGCAAACTGTACTAGTGCCCCAGAACAACGTAATAAATCCTCACATCTAGTGCCGAACACTGTGCCGGAATGAAATTCAGGCGCTCGTCAGATGTGGTATACGGAGATTATACGGAAAGGCGTAGCGTGTCTCGCGGCATCCATCCACTTGATCTAGACACTGACATCCTTATACTCGCACCATACAGAAGCATGCATAGATATCACATAGCATACTGCAGAGGCCGTTACAGTGGAGTTTCTTTTGATAAATCATCTTTTATTAATAAAAGGCGAATGATTAATATGATTATAATAAAATTTAATTGGAAATGAACCAGTGAATGAAGATGGACAGAAGTGTATAACATTCCACAGGAGAGTACATGTATGACTGTGACAGGTTAAGTGCAGCGACATGAAAGAACAGTCACATGAGACAACTCTTCTATGACATACTCGCCTTCCCTTTGCATGAGAATTTCCAGAGGCTTGTATTGGTTCCCTGTGCAGCATGGCTCCACAGAGCTGCCCGGATTTGTCTCGGGCAGTCTGCTGAATAACTCAAAAATGCGAGGAGTCATCAGTTGGCCTCCCATCACCTCAGGACACACTCCCTCACAATAGTTGGCCGTGAATGTGGTTGGGAGGATGATGAAATCCAGCCCCAGGTCATCACGAAAACTGAGTTCTAAATGCTGTAGGCAGCATGTTGACTGGTTTGTGCGGCAGGTTCCCACTCCTGTCAGCTGTTCCGTGTTCCTCTTCTGTCGCTGTTGATGCTGTACATCCAAAGGGTTCTTGGAGACAGTGATGATTCGAGGGGCCTTGTCCCGGTCAGATGGGGAGGACAGGAAGGAAGCACTGGCCGGCTTCAGACCTCCTTCTGACTGGCTGCAGTTAAGGGAACTGTAACAGAACACATTCACCTCCAGTGTTACAGGACCATTGAGTCCTTTGGCAATCCACAGTTTGACGGCTGAGGTGATCTCAAATACCTGATAGCCGGTCTCAAACACGTCAATGTACTTCCCTTCCACCACAAACCTCTGATTGAGGGATGCTAGTATGGTCCTGATCTCAATGTACTGTTTGCGGTCCTTGACCACAGTGTCTGGCCGGACAGAGTCCTGCTGGTAGAGGAGAAGGTCTGCACGAGACACATCAGAGAGGTTATCAGAAAGGGAGAAGTTGAAGTTGATGAAGTAGCTGTTGAGGAGATTGTTCATCTGAGGGTCAGTGCTGCCAACATCTCGTCGTGCCCTAGCAGTGTAGACCACTTCTGTAGAGGGATGGAAACAGGCAGTAGGCGAGGTATGAATGGTGGAGGCATAAAGTACACAGTGCTACGTCCAGGGAGTGTGGTGAATAGTGGGGCACTCATGTAATAGCTAATGTTATCACACACAGCACTAGGCTGTCGTCTCGCTGAGATATAGTCAGGAGGTGGTCTGGTGCTAAAGACATTATGTTGTGCAGCTTAACCCCCCCCCCCAATGACCAGTGAGAGGTTTCCAGCTTGGTCTGGTGTGGTGCGGTCTTTCATTATCATCCACCACACTCTGCACATCACTCTGCACACTGCCCAGACTTAAAAGCATAGTGCAGCTAATTTCAAGCAGCCCCAAGTAGGTTGGAGCTGGAGCTGCAGCCGACATGTATGGTGCAACTTCACTGTAATGCCAGGATTTGTGGTGCTTCTGTTGACTCCAACACAACGTGGTAACATCCAAGAAACTTGGATATTTTGACTCTTTTTGGTGTTGTATCTACCATAAACATATTCCAAGGGCACCTAACTGCCGGGTGCCAGGAGCACATGCTGCCATGTTCTACCATTAGTTTTTTACCTTCTGACAATGCCCCTACGAATGAGGTGACTGGTTTAGCGTAGAAGTCTTCAGAATGGCAGCGTCTTTCGTTCTCCCGCTCGAGACTGGCACTCGCGCTACGCAGGGCATTGAACGTGTCCTTCATGGATTCTTCTCCCGGTAGCGGCTCAGTGGCGTTGTATGTGGGCGGCTCGCTGATCCCTAACTGCGCTAGGATACCGTTCTTCAGCGTGCGCAGCCGTCTCTGCTTTAGCAGCTCCGCATCGTTCAGCATACAAGACTGTATGGCGTAGGAGGACAGGATCATGGTAGGGAAGATCCAGGCCAGCGCCCTGCTCCAGTGCAGCGAGGTGGGATGCATGTTCCTCAGCTCCAAGACAGTTTTCTTTTCAGAGAGTAATTTTCATACCTCTCGGTAGGTGCGTTGCTTTTTATACCTATCACTTGCGCTCCCTAAAACACGGCAGTCTTTAGAGCGGAAGGCGTGGACTGCTGGGAAGGTGGAGGAAGTCCTTGGGTTGATTTCATTTCCGCCCTCCCAACGCGTGAACATATTACGTATGGTGTTGGGAACATGGCTACCTCAGGAGGTGGGGAATCCAGGAGAGTTGGGGGAAGAGGCGTGGCTGCTGATGGTGGAAGTGTTCGGGGCAAGGTGCTGGAGTATGAGACGTTTCTCAACGAGAGGCTGAAGGTGGACTTGAGGTCAGTCCTGGACAGCAGGGACGCCATCTATTCGGATATTGCTGAGTACCTTCAGTTGAGGAATGTGATTGAAAAGCTAATAGCAGGGGGAGTGCCACAAACCAGCCTCAAGACCATGATAGACTTGGGCTGTAACTTTTACGCACAGGCCAGAGTGCCAGATGCTTCCCATGTGTTTGTGGCCATTGGGTTTGGCTTCTTTCTGGAGTTCACGCTCAGCGAGGCTCTGCAGTTCATAGACAAGAAAGTGGCTCACCTCAGTGGGAGGGCCGAGGAGCTCACTGGGCAGGAGAGCCAGATCAAGGCACGGATCAGGGTGGTGGTGGAGGCACTGGGGGAGATGCAGTTTGCTGACCTGCCCCAGCCAGAGCCACACAGACCAGTCTGGTGACTGGCACCCACGTCACAATCATCTGTACAGTACTATTTGATCATTCTCACTCTCAAACTGCATGTGTTAAGACCTGTGAACACCAATATATATTTATATATATATATAGTCTCATCACATTCCACTCAATAGTGTCAACACAGTGTAACACACTCAGTGAATGGACTGCCTTAACAGACAATGCAGAACTACACACAAGACAATGGTATGAACATCTCCTATTGAAGTTATTGAAAGCTAGCTTTAGTGGCTTGAATGATTCCAACTATCACTCCAAACAGTCCAATGGCACTGGCAAAGATCTCGATGATCAGGATCTTGACAAACAGGGAGGGGTTCTGGGCATCGGCCAGAGCAGCTCCACTTCCAACCAGACCCACAGACAGGCCGCAGGCAATGTTGGTGAACCCCACTGTCAGACCAGCTCCAAATAATGAGTAGCCAGCGAAAGTGGCCGAGTTGGCATAGGTACCATACTCGGTGAACAACGAGTCATCGGAGACAGACTTCAGTCTCTGCACGAGAATGATGGCCATGATGATACCATAGATGGCCACAGCCTCACAGAAGATGATGCTGATGAGGTTCCTGGTCTTGATGCGGGGCGCCTTCACACCCCCTCCAATGATGCTCACTCCAGTCAGGAAAATGCCCCAGGCAGCTCCAATGATGGAGAGGGAGACGGACAGGCCGGCCCCCACCCCTGCCCACATGTACGGGCTAGTGTTCTGTAGGAACCAGCCAAAGTCCACCTGGCTGCCCAGCCCCACGAGGTTGTAGTAGAGCGCAACACATATGAGGATGGTGATGGCCGTGTAGTAGGCCACCTGGTGGTGCACGCCGCACAGCATGGCTGGTGAGCGCCCTGCAGGGAAACAAGTACAGCAATACTTCTAATCCAGAGACCTTCCCCCTCCCTCCCGCTCTGAAGGGGGCGGACTGGCTGCCACGACAGCCACACAGCCCGCGCCTCGCCCTCAGCTAGAAAAGAAATCACGGCTCTCACCTCTGAAGACGTTTCAGGAGTTAGCGGTAGAGCTGACCTGGCCGAAAATACAGTCAGGTCACATGTCCAGTGCACGTGATCTGTTACAAATTGCTCGAGGGGTGTGGTAAAGATTGTTCGGTTTTCCCACTTGAAATTGAGGAAGACAGACAGAGGCAGCTCGTTTCACCATCTCAGCCAGCCATGGAAAAGTTCTCGGAGGAGCAAAATGCCAACGCCATTAAGTTTATGCAGGAGTATCTGTCCAGGTGGGCGGATGGAGCGCGGTTTACTCCGTTAAGGCTTCGTTTCACCAAGGAGGAACTGGAGGGAGAGTGTCTGCATATGGCCAGGACCTACCTGAGCGAAAAGTGAGCGATTGCGTAGCACTCCACCGCCAGCCGTCTGCGCGGAGCGGTGTTAGGGGTCGTCAGTGGCAACCCTGCCGGGCTCTAGCTAGGGTGGCGGTGGTGGTGGGGACTGGTAGGGATGGCGGTGGCACGGGAGAGAGAGAGGTTCAGACAGCAACGTGTTGGTGGGTGGGTGTGGTAGCAGGCCCCAGTGCATTGCCAGAGCAGCCATTATGGCAATCACCCACTGACCATGTGCTGGCCCTTGCTAAGCGGAGGGCTGTGATAGGCCTTTGAAATGAATGCCTCAGCTGGCTGTGCTGGGTGGATGGGCTGTACTATGGGGATGACTCCAACCTGCACGTTGCTATCCACTAGCTGTGGTGAAGTGGGCTGCGATGCTGTTGTGTTACAGCAAGGACTTGCATATTACATAGCCATGAGTAAGCAGTTCACAAAAGTGCTCCTTTGCACCTCCTCCAGACGCTGCCCTGGAATCTTCTCCTACCACATTGCCTGCCATGCTGTTCGGTATCTAATGTCTCAGCCGCTGGATGGGCTGTGGGCACAGGAGGAACCGGAGGATGAGGGGAAAGGAGAGGGAAAAAGTGGAGGAGCTGGACCAGCAAAACAGAAGTGTATGTCCATGTCAACTTGCACTTAACTAGTGTTCACCTGAACTCTCCCCCCCCCCCCCCCCCCCCCAGTGCTGGATGGGAATCTGGTGTCTGCTGCCTTGCTCTCTGCCATCAAACATGTGTTCTCCAAGTGGGTGAAGGGCCTGCCAAAGCTCACTCAGGTGCCAGGAGAAATAGAGATAAGTTTCCATGCTATCAAGAACACCCGGAGAAAGATGGAAGACAGGCATGCTCTCTGCGTCGATATCAACAGCCTCTTTGGCCTGAAGGTAAACAAGGCACTGGACATTTCCCTCCTATGGTCCTCCCTCCTTCCCTCATTCCCTCCCTTTCCTCCCCTCTCCCTTCAAGGACCACCCACCCCAGTCTTTCTACGGTGTTTTTGATGGCCACGTTTCAGTGGAGGCAGCTGAGTATGCGTCCATTCACGTGCTCCCCAACCTTGTGCACCACCCTGACTTCCGTACCAACCCTGAGAGTGCCCTGAGGGGAGCTATTGACCTCACTGACAAGCGATTCTGCCAGATGGTGAGTGATGGAGATGTACCTTCTTACAGAGCCATTGACACTTCTTTGCCTTCCTTCTCTCCCCCCCCAGGATCAGAAGGCTGGCACCACTGCCGTGATGGCTCTGCTGAGGGAGGACATGATTCACGTGGCGTGGGTGGGGGACTCTCAGGCCATGCTGTTCCGCAAGGGCGAGGGGATTCAGCTGGTCGACCCCCACAAGCCTGACAGAGAGGTAGCTAGCAGCACAGTGATGTGCTATCTTCAGAGAGAGGCCTGTGTTGACCCCTGACCCCTGTGCTGTTGCCCTCCCCTCCTCAGGATGAGAGGAAGAGGATCGAGGCACTGGGGGGCCTGGTCATCTGGCTGGGGGCGTGGCGGGTCAATGGTAACCTGTCTGTCTCCCGCTCCATTGGGGATGGAGCAGACAAGAAGTTCATAACAGCAGAGGCTGAAGTGGTGAGCTATCAGAATGTGTCAGCTTCACATCCTACCCTCCCTTCACTGCCTTTCTGTTCCCTTTCTAGCGCTCAGTGAAATTGGACGGCACCGAAGACTATCTGGTGGTTGCTTGTGATGGTGTGTGGGACGTGCTGGACAACAAGGAGATGGCAGAGGAGGTGTACCGGCACCTCACGCAGGGAGGCACCAAGCAGAACCTGGCTCGGGGCATCGTCGACGCAGCACGGAGAGAGGGCTCTGGAGACAACATGACTGTGATTGTGGTTTACTTCGACACATTTCAGCTGGTGGATCCCAAGGCTAACGCTGCCAAGGAGCAGCCGAAGGAAGAGTCACACACCACAGAGAAGTCTGCTAAGAAGGATGCTGGCTCTGATCCCAGCTCTTAGTCAGCTGTACTATTGTCCCCGTTTTAGAAAGTAATTAATTATTACTTGATTGTTACACAACACTAGAAACAAGGCAGTGTGATTGTGCATTTCACTGCTTGAGCACAGTTCAAATTTTTTTGACAATTATGCCATTCAGTTAATTGGGTTTGTGGCATTTATGGATGCTGTTATGATACTGCAAAATGATCTGTGGAATGAGCTATGCACGTGGTATGATGTGTGGCTATTTATCAGCATGAAGTTGATGCAGCTTCTCAATGTCATTCAGGCAGTCTCTGAGCACTCCTCTGGCAACTGCTATGTCTGTTGGGAGGTAAAGTGTGACGTGGTGAAACATGTAGCCTTACTAAGCAAGCTTTCTCACTTCGCTTCAGCCTGTCAGCGGACACCTTGTTGTTGGTGTAGGCTGGCTTGATGTCCTTGCCCACTTCTGCTATCACTCTCAGCAGTTCCTCATAGTGGGTCTGGAGGTTGGCCTCTTTGGGAGGGGGCGGGGCCACCAGCACCCCGGCTGAACCTACAGCAAGTCACCGGTCTACTGGAATTCCCACAATCTATCAAGCTTACCGGTAGGCTTTCCCTTTGTCTCTGCCGGCTTGCTCTCCCCGGTCGCCCCAATTTTCTGTCCTGTGGAAGGAACACTACTGGCCGTAGCAGATTGTGCCATGCCTCGACCGCAGACAGATTAACCCTTCTCTCACGTAAATATTTAACATACTGCCACCGCAGGTACATAGTTATGAGCAAACAAACGCTACACACCTAGGCCCATATCAGTGTCTCGGTTCTCAGCTAGCGGAGAGCCAGGTGCGGTCGCGAGGCATCACACCAGTTCGGCTGCTACCTGGCAGTGGGAGGCGGCTGACCCATCCTGCCCCCCAGAGGGTTCTGTTCCGCAATGCGCCACACCATGCGGTTGGTTGCCTGGATAAGCTTGGCTGCACACAGATCTGCGCAGGTCGACTCCTCTTCGTTCAGGCGGCGCTGCCCCAGGTCGTGCACGCAGTTAGAAAAGCACGTCTCCGTCAGTTCGTTGTAGACCGTCGCGTACTCGCGGAAGCTGCTCAGCACAGCGCGCTCCTCAGCGTTCATGGTGCACGGCACGGTGAACGAATAAGTTGACCTTTGACCGCTTGATTATGGATGAGGAAGAGGAGTGTCCGCAGGCTGCACTAGATCAGTTTTTTACTGAGTGGAGGAGGGAACTGCTCGTGTCTGGGTCCAGACCCAGGGAGGGGGTGCTGGGGAAGAGAGGCGAGCACCATCCATCCCACAGAGCAGGTGATGGGGGGAGAGGTGATGAGACGGAGGAGGAGCCTGTAGGGAAGCGGCTGGCTCCCCGAGAGCCATCCCCCCTGCTGGTGTTGCCAGCAGGGAGGAGGAAGGAGGAGGAGGAGCCACCACCTCCAGCAGAGGGAGAGGGGAGCAGCAGGCGGGGCTCTGGCAGTGGCCTGCTGGACACCCTCATTGCCGACCTGGTCAGGCCCCCACTAGAGGAGGTGGCCTCCTGCAGCTGTCACTGAGTTGACCTCTTGCCCTCCCCGGCAGGATGAAATCAACACCATCCCGTTCTTTGAGGTGCAGCTCCCGAGGGAAGTGGCACTGGTCATCTTCAGCTACCTCTCCCCGGCCGACATCTGCTCCTGTGCACGGGTATGCACGTGGCGGATGGGGGCTTGCTCTGTCCCTTAGTTCTGACCCACTCACTGCCTTCCCAGGTGAGCCGCAGCTGGCTGTCCCTGGCTGAAGACAACATCTTGTGGTGTCAAGTCTGCCACAGAATGGGTTATGAGACAAATGTGGAGTGAGTGGGTTCATGTGTGTGAGTGGTGAGAGGTGATATGTGTGAGTGGTGAGGGGTGTGTGTGAGTGGTGAGAGGTGATATGTGGGAGTGGTGAGGGGTGTGGGAGTGGTGAGAGGTGATATGTGGGAGTGGTGAGGGGTGTGTGGGAGTGGTGAGAGGTGGTAGTGATGTGGGGTTGTGTGCTGGTGTGCAGTGTCCATGGCCACATTGTCTGGAAGGCAGTTGTGAAGGAGATTGTTCTGAGGAAGAAGAAGGAGCTGAGGAACTGGAAGGTGCTGTGGCTAGCCCCTCCCCCCACCCTCACCCTCACTGCAGCCCACCTCCTCTCCAGGAGCGTATCTGTGGTCTGAGCGAGCACCAGCCGGAGGCAGAGGGAGTGCTGCTGTGTGTCGACTACTGCCCCCTCTACCAGCAGCTGCTGGCCTGGTCAGCCTCACATGTGCACATACACTGAGCTCTCATCCTATTCTCACACTCTCTCCCTCTCTGCCTCCCCCTCTCCCCTTCTCCCCTTCTCCCCTTCTCCCCCTCTCCCCCTCTCCCCCTCTCCCCCTCTCCCCCTCTCCCCATGCTGTATAGTTACTCCTCTGGTGCAGTGTTTCTGTGGAGCCTGGCTAGTGAGGATGGTCCAGTGAACTGCCAGAGAGGCCACACCCATATGGCCACACCCATCTTGTGTAAAGTGAGACAAGGTTGGGCTGCCGTGGCCAGTGAACAAGGTATGCATGCCGGGCAGGAGGGCTTGTGACCACACCCACCACCACCCACTCCCCCCACAGGAACACTAGAACTGTATGACTGCAGCACTGGCTCAGTGGCCCACCAGCTGCCGGGCCTGGCTCACATGGCATGCATGGACCTCCAATGGAGGGAGGACTGTGTGACTATTGCTGCAGCTTCCAACCGCCAGCTCTACCAGCCTGGTAGGGCACTCCCTCCCTCCCTTACTTCTCCTGGTCTTCATCTCTTACTCCCTCTTCCTCTGTTATGCCCAGGGTGTCTTGTCTCCCTCCCTCCCTCCTCTCCCTCCTCTCCCTCCCTCCCTCCCTCCCTCCCTCTCCCTCCCTCTCCCTCCCTCCCTCCCTCCTCTCCGTCCCTCTCCCTCCCTCTCCCTCCCTCCCTCCTCTCCATCCCTCTCCCTCCTCTCCCTCCCTCCCTCCTCTCCCTCCCTCCCTCCCTCCCTCCCTCCTCTCCATCCCTCTCCCTCCTCTCCCTGCCTCAGGAGTGGCTGCCCCTCTCTGGTACAGTGATGTCACTGTGCTGAGCTGCCACAGGGGCGGGGGCTGGGAGACGGTCACTCTCCAGCCCCCTCAGGGCCATGGCTCCTCCATAGTGAGTGCAGCAAACCTGACCTTTGTCCTCTCATGGATATGTTCATCCTGTCAGCAGATCAACCAGTTGGCCCTCCTCCCACCGTCCTCCTCCTCACCCTTCCCACTCCTCTACTCCACCCAAACCACCCTCACCCTCCACCAACACCCCTCACCACCCACACACATACTGACGTCTGCTGGCACAGCAGGAAGTACAGTCATCAACCAGTTTGACCACACCCCCCACAGTGTGGCCTGTGGCACCAGTGCCTGGGGCTACCATGTATGCCAGCAGCTACGAGCAAGAAGATTGCTTGCAGACTCTCCCCCTCTCTTCCTCCTCCCACCAGATTCAGTTGTATGACCTGCAGACGGGGGCCCACCAGGCCAGCCTGCGGGGCCACGGCCAGCCAGTCACTGCCCTCAATATCCACTCCAGTCCAGCCAACATGCTTGTCTCTGGCTCTGCAGACAGACGGTATGGCAGCCACACCTGCCCAGCAGGCTGTACTGGAATATGTATTGTCACACTTGCCTTCTTAATGCTAGTGTTTTGCCAGATGCCCCAACCACTGTATACCTAACTGTGCGTGTAGGATAGTGGCATTAGGTGCCCCAACATGTCCATTCACTCTGTGTGTGTGTGTGTGTGTGTGTGCACTTGTTGCAGGGTGCGTGTGTTTGACTGTCGCTGCAGCCAGCCCAGCCTCACTCTGCGTGGACACAGTGGCACTGTCATCAGCGTGCAGTGTGATAAGTGGAGGGTGGTCAGTGGAGGGTGAGGAGGTGTGCAGTGTGATGGGTGGAGGATGGTCAGTGGAGGGTGAGGAGGTGTGCAGTGTGATGAGTGGAGGGTGGTCAGTGGAGGGAGAGGATGTGTGCAGTGTGATGGGTGGAAGATGGTCAGTGGAGGGTGAGGAGGTGTGCAGTGTGATGAGTGGAGGGTGGTCAGTGGAGGGAGAGGAGGTGTGCAGTGTGATGGGTGGAGGGTGGTCAGTGGAGGGTGAGGAGGTGTGCAGTGTGATGGGTGGAGTATGAGGTTTCATAGCATCATGCTGTTTTAGTTCCTAGTTAGCACACACAGTTCATCTTCACTTCACAGTGTGGAGTGAACCAGCTATCATGCAGCCTCTGGTGTGCAGTGTGTGATGAGAGGAGGGTGGGGAGGTGTGCAGTGTGTGATGAGAGGAGGGTGGGGAGGTGTGCAGTGTGTGATGAGAGGTGTGTGATGAGAAAAGGGTGAGGAGGCTTTTCATGTTCAGTTAGCATGCACTGCTTGTCTCAATTCAGTTCGCACTCAGGAATGTCACCTCAGTTGGTGTGCGGTGTGATGAGGGGGAGGTATGTCACCTCAGTTGGTGTGCGGTGTGATGAGGGGGAGGAATGTCACCTCAGTTGGTGTGCGGTGTGATGAGGGGGAGGCATGTCACCTCAGTTGGTGTGCGGTGTGATGAGGGGGAGGTATGTCACCTCAGTTGGTGTGCGGTGTGATGAGGGGGAGGCATGTCACCTCAGTTGGGTGTGCGGTGTGATGAGGGGGAGGCATGTCACCTCAGTTGGTGTGCGGTGTGATGAGGGGGAGGAATGTCACCTCAGTTGGGTGTGCGGTGTGATGAGGGGGAGGCATGTCACCTCAGTTGGGTGTGCGGTGTGATGAGGGGGAGGCATGTCACCTCAGTTGGGTGTGCGGTGTGATGAGGGGGAGGCATGTCACCTCAGTTGGTGTGCGGTGTGATGAGGGGGAGGCATGTCACCTCAGTTGGTGTGCGGTGTGATGAGGGGGAGGCATGTCACCTCAGTTGGGTGTGCGGTGTGATGAGGTGGAGGCATGTAGCATTTGGTGACAGTGCCACTGATGTGTTGGGCTGCTCCCACTCCTCACAGGAAGGATGGCATGGTGATAGTGTGGGACCAGAGGATGGCAGGTGAGCTCTGGAGCACTCATGAGCGGCACCCGGTGGCTGGCTGCTGGTTTGATAGCCGCTACCTGGTGGCTGCCCACATTCCTGAGAGGAGGCTGCAGCTGTCCCCAGCGGAGCTGTCTCGCCGGCAGCGTGGCCTGCTGCGGGTCATGGACTTCACAGTGGACCCGCTCTACTACACCCGGATGCTCCCCTCTGTGTGCTCCAGCGGCTACGATGAGCCATCACGCTCCCTCCACCACCTGGACCTGAAGCTGCCATACGACATCATCTCATGACACCTCATGACCATATCAGATATTCCTTATGTTTGTATACATGAAATCAGTGACCGTGAAGTTCCAATAACTTAATGAATTACATGATTGTACATAATATGCATACTGGTAAGATGTGGTGATTGTAGGCCAACAGTCAACAGGTCCACACACACACACACACACACACACACGAAGGCTAGTGCTGTTGCTGCTGTCAGTACTTGGGGAACTGTGGATCCACTGTGTCTGCCCACTCACTCAGGCCACCAGTAATGTCCCTGATCACCACCATCTCCCTCTCCCCCTTCACACCTTCACTCCCCTCCCCTCCACCATCTTCACCCTCCCTCCTCCCTGCTCTAGTTCCACCATACTCTCTCAGCAACTTCACAGCTAATTGGGAGTCATTGCCACGGTGACATACCACATACACTGGAACTGTAGCAATAAATGGCAGTACTATGTGAGTGTGGGGTGTGCTGGTGAGTGTGGGGTGTGCTGGTGAGTGTGAGGTGTGCTAGTGAGTGTGGGGTGTGTTGGTGAGTGTGAGATGTGCTGGTAACAGACATACTCTTCTCCTCTCTGCTCTCCATGCTGGCCTTGATCCACTGCCATGTCTCCTCCAGAGAGCCAGACTGGAGCTGCCTGAGGGGAGTGTCTGGCACAGGGTCAAGGAGGGCACGCCAGAGCAGCCGCTGCAGTGTGGCAGCCTCAGTGTGAGGATACTCCTGGAGCCCTGCAGGTGGCAGAGGTCAAACTCCACCTCCTCCCTCACGTCCAGCAGCAGGTGTGGCCGGCCACCAGCCACCAGGGACTGGTACTCCTGCAGCGTGTGGCCATGGCACAGGAAGTGTACATGGACAGAGCCCAAAGGAAAAGAGTTGTACCAGCACCTTGCAAGACACCCGGTCCTCAGGAGGCAGCAGCTCCAGTGCCTTCTCCTGTGTGAGGAGACAGCTGATCTCACAGGCCCTCGCACCTCGTGCAGGACAACTGTACCTTGTCATCAGGTCTGGAGCCACAGAAGAGCTCATAATCAATTAGCTTGGTAATTGTAGGATTTTCCCCACAAATGGCACACTGAGGTTGACTTGGACGAAGACTGATAGTGCGGAATCCTCCGTTAAGACCATCGAACAGCAGCAGCTTCTGAGAGTACGAGGCTGGGGTCAAGGGTCAAGGAATGAAGGAAAAATATGCAAGAGCCAGAGCTGTACTGGAATGAGGACCAGTTGGTGTGGGATACGTTCCATTCCAGTGGCTATCTTGAGTACTTCCAGTGCCTGCAGTGAGCCAATAATACCAGGAACTGTGTGTGTGTGTGTGTGTGTGTGTGTGTGTGTGTGTGTGTGTGTGTGTGTGTGTGTGTGTGTGTGTGTGTGCTGGGACACCAGTGGAGGCAGCACGCCAATAGGTGTTCTCACCTACTCCCAACACACCTCCCTCAGAGCAGTTGGTGACGGTGTGAGGTGGAGGAGGGGAGGGAAACAGGCACCGATAGCATGGGCCTCCTCGAAACCCATACACTGTCAGCTTAAGATGTTGTGTGAGTGTGCTTGTGTGAGGGGAGCTGTGAGGGTTGCAAGTCTACCCCTTACCTGTCCTTCAAACCTCAGGGCACTGCCTGAAACAAGAGGCTTGTGGAGGAGAACACTGGCATCGTTGAGCAGGTACCTTAGAGGAGAGATGGGTGAGCAGGTGAAGGGTGAGGTATGAGCAGTGAGAGGTGAATGGTGAGTGGTGAAGGTGTTAGGGAGTGAGGGGTGGGTGGTGAGGAGTGAGGGGTGGCTGGTGAGGAGTGATGGTGGGCTTGCCTGGTTGCCACATTGTCTGTGGCATCCACGATGATATCGTACGGTGCGAGGATGTCCAGGGCATTGCTACTGGCCAGTAGCACACAGTGGGTGGTGACTTCCACTGCACTATTGAGGCTGCAGGTGGGAGGGGAGGGGGAGGGAGAGGGAGAGGGAGGGAGGGAGGGGGAGGGGCTCTAGCACAGTCTGAGCAGCTGCACAGACTTGCCATTTCACAGCATCTCGTCCCGAGTCAGCCTTAGCCACGCCCACCTTCTTTTCACTGTGCAACACCTGTACAGGACCAGAGGTGGAGTGCCATCTCCCAGGGGGCGTGGTGATGGGCGTGGCTTACCTGCCTGTGCAGGTTGCTCAGCTCCACCTTATCATAGTCCAGGAGGCCAAGACGGCCTGCGGGAGAGGCTCATGAAAACGGAGAGAGTGGCCACACGTGACTGCCTACCTATGCCTGCGGCCGCCAAGTAGAGGGCGCAGGGGCAGCCCAACCCCCCCACACCCACCACCAGCACAGAAGAGGACTTGAGGGCGGCCTGGCCTGAGCGAGGGAGGGGGAGAAGCTGACGAGAGGAAAACAGATTGTCCACTGGCAGTGCAGCTCACCACGCGCGCCCCACTCGGGCAGGATCAGCTGCCGACTGTAGCGAGCCACTTCCTCTCTGCTCAGCTGGCTGCTGAAAGCCATGATAGCGGACTCAGCACCGACCTTTAACCTTAAACATGTGCTCGTGAAGTAACCCTTTCTGCGCTGCAGGGAGGTTGTGCAACGGGCCAGCAGGGCGGAGAGAGGCCATGTCAATCTTCACCCCCACCAATCAGATTAGGCTGACCAACGTCGCCACAGTGCGGTTTAAGAAGGGAGGGAAGCGCTTCGAGATAGCCTGCTACAAGAACAAGGTGCTGTCGTGGCGGACGAAAGTGTGAGTGCCAACCGTCCAGCCGTCCTTTAGCTGCTTCCAGCACAGTAATTATTCCTAATGAGATTCAATAGTTGCCCTCCTCCCTCCTCTGGTCAGGGAGAAGGACCTGGATGAGGTGCTGCAGACGCACACCGTGTTTGTCAATGTGTCCAAGGGGCAGGTGGCCAAGAGGGAGGACCTGGTGAGGGTGTTCGGCACTGACGACCAGACAGAGATCTGCAAGCAGGTGGTGCTGGGTCAGGGACACTGGCCTCTTCAGCCTCCCATTCAGTGGCCCCTCACCCCCACAGATACTGGAGAAGGGAGAGGTGCAGGTGTCGGAGAAGGAGCGGCAGTCTCAGCTGGAGACGATGTTCCGAGACATTGCCACCATTGTGGCTGACAAGTGTGTGAATCCAGAGACTCGGCGGCCGTACACAGTGGGTGTGGTCGAGAGAGCAATGAAAGATGCACACATCTCGGTCAAGCCACACAAGAACACCAAACAACAGGTCAGTCTGTGTGGCTGGTCACTTGCAGTGATGCAGTCTCCATCTCCTCACTCACTCTCTCTCTCTCTCCCTCTCTCTCTCTCTCTCTCTCTCTCTCTCGCCTCCTCTCTTGCCTCCCCTCCGTGCAGGCTCTGGAGGTGATTCGGGTGCTGAGGGAGAGCATTCCCCTCCAGCGGGCCAGCATGAGGCTCAGGCTCACTCTGCCTGCCAGGGAGGCCAGGAAGGTTCGTGAGAAGATCCTCCCCCTGCTCACGGTGGAGAGTGAGAACTGGGAGAGCGGAGACCTGGACATTGTAAGCTCCTGCAGTGGTTGTATTTCAGTGGTAATGTCTTGTGTACACAAACCCCTTCTCTTCTCTGCGGCCTTCCACAGGCATGCTTGATTGATCCTGGGTGCTATCGTGAGGTGGAGGAGGTGGTGAGGGGGGAGACCAGGGGGAGGGGTGTGGTGGAGGTCATCAGCTTGAAGGATGTGGAGGAGGAGGAGGAGAGGCTTCAATGAGAACTATAAATATTCACATTTTTACCACTACTTTGTCCTGATGTGTGTGTGTACTTGTGACTGTTATACCAGCCTAGGCCTGTGGCCTCTTCACATGACCCTTAATTACATGTCACGTAATGAATCACTGGATGATAAATAGCAGTAGCTATGTATGGTGATGGATATGAGATGCAGAAAAAATGATATATACAGCAATTATTCTGAGGAGTGAGGGCTGGGGGGTGGGGCTACAGGTTGTAGGTTCCCTTCCACTGCTGGATGGTGTCCAGGTTCACTCCACTGCCGCCACACACTATCACCACAATGTGTGAGAGGGGGCGTGACAGGTGGCCCGCTTCCTGCAGCTCCTGAAGAGTTGTGGAGTAGATTGCAGCCACTGCAGCTCCGCAGGCAGGAGGAATCAGCACACGGTGGTCATCTGAGGAGGTGAGAATAGTCAACTCAATACTGGAACGCAGTGTGGACACTGCAGCACCTCAGTGCCCTCAGTGACAAAGCACTGATGAACCAGCAAGGCTGACCTGCCAGCTTGATGCAGGCAGCAACGGCCTCTCTGTCAGAGATCTTGTGTGGGATGATAGGGTGTTGGGACAGCCACTCAAATGACCTCTTGCACACCCTCTTGGCTCCCAGACAGCGTGCAACACTGAGGGCATGGGAGGGGAGGGTCGAGTTAGGAGGGGAGGCCATGAGCAGTGTACTAGTGGCTACCACATACCTAGTGATGTCATCAAGCTCCACCCATTCGTTGGCCTGGGCACATGCATAGAAGCTGTGAGCTCCCTCCGTCTCCATGGCCAGTAGGGGAACCCCCTCCCAGCCCACGCCATGCATGCCCTGCAGCACTCCATTCATGAGCCCTCCTCCCCCAACCGACACCACCACCAGGTCGGGCGTGATGCCCCGCAGCTGGCTCCTGATCTCCTCCACTATGGTGGAGTGCCCCTCCCTGGCAGGGGAGAGGGCAGATGAGGGGACAGAGTTCACAGGTCAGGACAAGCAAACTATCCTCACCAGATGTCAGGGTGGTCAAATGGGTGCAGTAGTTCGCATCCTATGGTGGAAGGTGCAAGGTCAGGTGAGTTAGTGGGGGAGGGTCAGTGCAGAGGGCAGGTATGGGTCACTGACCTGGTCTGGTGGCTATTTGCAGCGCCCTCTGGTTGGCTTCATCCCATACCTGTAGGGCAGATGACAGTCACGAGGGCCTCTCATGTGTCGGCAGCCAATGCAATCACTGCCCTTCCTCCATGCATTGTTTCAATACCACTGCCTGTGTGGCCTCCTCCTCACCTTCCCCACCTCCTCCTCACCTTCCCCACCACCTCCACTGTGGCTCCCTCTTCCCTCAGCTTCTCCACTATGAAGGAGGGTGTGGTCTGTGGCACCACAACGGTGATGGGCAGGCCCAGCTCGTGAGCAATGTATGCAGCAGCGAGGCCAGCATTGCCGCCTGCAGGGAGGAGAGGAGACAGAGAGAAACATTGCAAACATGCACGTATCAGCGGAGGAGTTGCGTGTACGGTACCTGATGAGCTCGCAAACTGAGTACACCCTCGCTCCACAGCCTGTGGTGACGAGGAGGGTATTGCTATGCATGACAAACTCGAGCCTCACATGCAGCGCGCTGGCTCGCCCACCTTCTTTGCGAAGTTGCTGAGTCCCCTGGTCTTGAAGCTGCCGGAGGTCTGCACCGTCTCCATCTTCAGCCACACGTTGGCTCCCACTCTCTCCGACAGCTTTTTGCTCCTGAGAAGCGGCGTCTGCACGTACAGCGGGTGATCTGACCCAGCCTTCTCTCCCATGGCGGCAGCACACACTGACCCAGCCTTCTCTCCCATGGCGGCAGCACACACTGGAGAGAGTCGAGGCAGCTCGGTCAGAAGGTCAGCTCGGTCACATGCCTCACACCCCCGACACGCCCCGGAAGTGTGTGCATGTTTACCTCAACTCACGACTGCGCTTGTGGTGCTTCTTGATCCCATTGCTCGGGACTGCATTCCCAGAATATGTCCTATCTATACTTGCTAAACATGTTGTATCATAGATAGATTGTATCATTCTCCTTTTTATGAACTTTCATGCTTGCTCTCTCATAAGAGCAACCGCTGCAAATAAACACTTCTGGACTTTGAAACTTTCTTAACTATACCATCTCAAACATACATCCAGAAAAGATTTTGCTTGGTTGTTACAATGTAGCACCTCTTAGAGTTTGCTTTATGCCAGCATAGACAATACACGCTAACGTTAGCGTGTATTATCTATGATGCCAGCAAATCCTGCGCGTGCGGCATCATGAAGCACGTGCTGTACACGTGATATCTTCGTACCCGCAACGTTGGTGTTAAAAAGGCGCTCCATTTCCTACCCGTCTTAGAGACCTACTGAAGAGATGGCAGCTCCTCAGCCGCTTCTGGAGCGGCAACACCATCCCTTCCCTCCCGCAGTGCCGCTTAGCGAGGAGAAGCTGCAGGAGAAAGGTGGGTGCGCACTTATTGGAATAATAGCCTCGAGCCTTGCAGGAAAGTAGTCCAGTGTGCGTACAGGGCAAGACTAACAGCCTCACTCTTGTCCGCCGCAGCTCGAAAGTGGCAGCAGCTGCAGTCCAAGAGGTACAGTGAGAAGAGGAAGTTTGGGTTCGTGGAGGCACAGAAGGAGGACATGCCTCCTGAGCACGTGAGGAAGATCATCAGAGACCACGGCGACATGACTCACCGCAAGTTCCGCAATGACAAGAGGGTGTACCTGGGGTGAGCAGGAGGGAGGAGTGGGCTTGTACAAATGTACATGTACATGTGTGTGCTGTGGGCCTGTCAGTGGCCTGGGCTTGTTGCCTGTGCGTGCAGGGCTCTCAAGTACATGCCTCATGCTGTGCTGAAGCTGCTGGAGAACATGCCCATGCCCTGGGAGCAGATCAGAGACGTGTCCGTCATCTATCACATCACGGGAGCCATCACCTTTGTCAATGAAATTCCGTGGGTGGTGGAGCCCATCTACATAGCACAATGGGGGTGAGTGGGGGGAGGAGGAGGGGAGGGGTGAGTGGGGGGAGGAGGGGGAGGAGTGTGTGAGAGGGGACGAGTGAGTGGAGGAGTGGGGGGGGGGGGATGTTTCATAATTGTGTGTAGCTGAGGACCGCTGGCTGTGAGCTGGCGTGCCGTGCTCTCTGCACAGGACCATGTGGATTATGATGCGCAGAGAGAAACGTGACAGGCGGCACTTCAAGAGGATGCGTTTCCCTCCGTTTGACGACGAGGAGCCTCCCCTGGACTACGCAGACAATGTGCTGGATGTGGAGCCCCTGGAGCCGGTGCAGATGGAGCTGGATGAGGAGGAGGACTCGGCAGTCCACGAGTGGTTCTATGACCACAAGCCTCTGGTGGGAACCAAGTGAGTTGACTGCTGGAGAAAGTGAAAGAGGGTGAGGGTCTGAGCACATACAGTATGCGTCAAAAAAAACTTCCCATAAACGGCCCGTTCAACGGGCGCCCGTTTAGAAGAAACGGGGAATGAACGGACACTGAACGGATGTTGAACGGATGTCAAACGGCCTCTGAACGGGGATTGCCCGCTCCGTGCCCGTTCCGTTTATTTCGAACCGTCCAATGTCCGTACGCGTAAGCGGGTTATTTTTCACTCTTGGGAATGCAAGAGGCAGAAGGAAACAGTACGGGGGGGAAGACTGAAGACGTGAGGACTAACGTGAGCCGCTCTTAGCTGCTCGCTTACTTGTTTGACCGCCACACACTCAAGAATACACGCACTACCGCTACGCGTGTTAAAAGGGGAGTGTCCGTGCACTGCTAGACGGCATCCAAAGCTTTTTTGGATAGTTGTCCGCTCGTAGGTAACCAGGAGGTGCTCCTAATGTACTCTAGTGGCATTACAAACGCACGCTTGCCTCAGCAGTACGCCAACACCAACACGTGGAGCACCCGTTTGAACGGGCGCTAAACGGTAATTAAAAATGAACGGGAATCAAATGGGCGACGAACGGACACTGAACGGATGTCGAACGGACATTGAACGGGAACGGAACGGGAACGGGCGGTCCGTTGAACGGGCCGTTTATGGGAAGTTTTTTTTGACGTGTACTGTACATGTACATGTACATGTTTGTGCATGTGTTTGCACATGTACACAGTACCTGTACAGTGTACATGTGCACTTGTGTGTATCAGGCATGGCCGATGGGTACAGGGTTCTAATTTGTGCCCCCTCCACTCTCAGGATGGTGAATGGCTCGACATATCGCCGCTGGAACCTCACTCTTGAGGTCCTGTCTACTCTTTATCGCCTTGGCAACCAGCTTCTTACTGACCTTGTTGATAACAACTACTTCTACCTCTTTGACCTCAAGTCCTTCTTCACGGCCAAGGCTCTGAACCTCGCCATCCCAGGAGGGCCCAAGTTTGAGCCGCTCATCAAAGACCAGCAGCTCATCGGGTGAGGGGGCGTGGCAGGGAGTGAGTGGCTGTCCCTGTAGTGGTGTGTTCATACTCCATTCCATTCCAGGGAGGAGGACTGGAATGAGTTCAATGACATTAACAAGATCATCATCCGGCAACCTGTGCGGACGGAGTATCGCATCGCCTTCCCCTACCTGTACAACAGCCTGCCCCTGCACGTGCACCTCTCCTGGTACCACTACCCCTCCGTGGTCTTCATCAAGACAGAGGACCCTGACCTCCCCGCCTTCTACTTTGACCCTCTTATCAACCCCATCTCCCACCGCCACCAGGCGGGAACCAAGGTGAGGGGAAGATGGCTTCCTTGGGATTGTGGCCCTCCTACTCACCCCCCTCCTCCACCCTCTCCTCCACCCTCTCCTCCACCCTCTCCTCCACCTCTCCTCCACCTCTCCTCCCCTCCTCACAGGTCCTCGAGCCAGAGCCAGAGGAGGATGACAGCTTCGTCCTGCCAGACTATGTGGAGCCGTTTCTGAAGGACACTCCGCTGTACACAGACAACACGGCCAATGGCATTGGACTGCTGTGGGCCCCTCGCCCATTCAACCTTCGCTCTGGGAGGACTCGGAGGGCCATTGATGTTCCTCTGGTGAAGTCATGGTGAGTCGAGGTGTCATGACCACCAGCCCGGCTACCCTCCCACCTTGTCCCTCAGGTACCATGAGCACTGCCCCCCTGACCACCCGGTGAAGGTGCGAGTCTCCTACCAGAAGCTGCTGAAAGTGTTTGTTCTCAACTCTCTGAAGCACAGGCCACCCAAGGCCTTGAAGAAGAGGTTAGAATGTGCATGCATGTACATGTACATGTATATCACACTTGTATATCACATTAATGTGCACGTGTGCATGTGCTAGAGTGAGGGCTGTTCCTGTGTTCCCTGGCTAGGTATCTGTTTCGGTCCTTCAAGGCCACCAAGTTCTTCCAGTCCACGAAGCTGGACTGGGTGGAGGTGGGGCTGCAGGTGTGCCGGCAGGGCTACAACATGCTCAACCTCCTCATCCACCGCAAGAACCTCAACTACCTCCACCTCGACTACAACTTTAACCTGAAGCCGGTCAAAACCCTGACCACCAAGGAGAGGAAGAAGTCTCGTTTTGGCAATGCCTTCCACTTGTGTCGGGAGATCCTGCGGCTCTCAAAGCTCATTGTGGACTCCCACGTCCAGTACCGGCTTGGGAACGTGGATGCTTTCCAGGTGGGCCGCTGGAGGGAATGCAGTGAGTGCAGTAATCGTACAACCTCTCATTGCCTCTCTCTCTCACACACACACACACACACACACATGCACACACACACGCACACACGCACGCACCAGCTTGCTGATGGTCTGCAGTACATGTTTGCGCACGTGGGCCAGCTGACAGGCATGTACCGCTACAAGTACAAGCTGATGCGGCAGATTCGGATGTGCAAGGACCTCAAACATGTTGTCTACTACCGATTCAACACTGGCCCCGTGGGCAAGGGCCCAGGGGTGGGCATCTGGGCACCGGGCTGGAGGGTGTGGATGTTCTTCACAAGGGGCGTGGTCCCGCTGCTGGAGCGGTGGCTCGGAAACCTGCTCTCCCGCCAGTTTGAGGGACGGCACTCAAAGGGTGTGGCCAAGACAGTCACGAAGCAGCGAGTGGAGAGCCACTTCGACCTGGAGCTGCGGGCTGCTGTGATGCACGACATCCTGGACATGATGCCGGAGGGCATCAAGCAGAACAAGGCCCGCACCATCCTGCAGCACCTCAGCGAGGCCTGGCGTTGCTGGAAGGCCAACATCCCCTGGAAGGTACGTGTGCTCCAGGAGGGGGAGAAGTGTTGGGTGTGTGTGTACACTTACACATGTACTTGCACATTACTTCCTCCCTCCCTCCTCCCTCCCTCCCTCCCTCCCTCCCGCTTTGGTAGGTTCCTGGTCTTCCCATTCCTATTGAGAACATGATTCTTCGCTATGTCAAGTCCAAGGCGGACTGGTGGACCAACACAGCTCACTACAACCGCGAGAGGATCCGCAGAGGAGCCACGGTGGACAAGACTGTCTGCAAGAAGAACCTGGGCCGGCTAACCCGGCTGTACCTGAAGGCGGAGCAGGAGAGGCAGCACAACTACCTCAAGGACGGGCCCTACATCACTGCAGAGGAGGCCGTGGCCATCTACACCACCACCGTGCACTGGCTGGAGAGCCGGCGCTTCTCTCCCATCCCCTTCCCCCCTCTCTCCTACAAGCATGACACCAAGCTCCTCATCCTGGCCCTGGAGCGGCTGAAGGAGGCGTACAGCGTGAAGAGTCGTCTGAACCAGTCGCAGAGAGAGGAGTTGGGGCTGATTGAGCAGGCCTACGACAACCCTCACGAGGCCCTGTCCCGGATCAAGAGGCACCTGCTGACCCAGAGAGCCTTCAAGGAGGTGAGTGCCTCTGCCCTGCTCAATGGAGGGCAGCCTGTCATGCATGCACCTCCCCCTCCCCTCCCTTGGCAGGTTGGCGTCGAGTTCATGGACCTGTACAGCCACCTGATTCCAGTGCATGATGTGGAGCCGCTGGAGAAGATCACCGACGCCTACCTGGACCAGTACCTGTGGTATGAGGCGGACAAGAGGAGGCTGTTCCCTCCATGGATCAAACCGGCAGACACTGAGCCCCCTCCCCTGCTGGTGTACAAGTGGTGTCAAGGTGAGAGGGAGAGGGAGAGGGAGAGGGGGGAGGGGAGGGGGGGAGGGGGGGAAGAGGGAGGAGGGGAGAGGAGAGGCACAACTGATGATGTGGGCATGTGTGCTGCTGCAGGGATCAACAACCTGCAGGACGTGTGGGACACAGCGGAGGGAGAGTGCGGCGTGATGATGGAAAGCCACTATGAGAAGCTCTATGAGAAGATCGACCTCACCCTGCTCAACAGGCTGCTCAGGCTCATTGTGGACCACAACATCGCTGACTACATGACAGCCAAGAACAATGTGGTCATCAACTACAAGGTCAGCCCTGGCGGGGAGACTGCCTCCGCCTGACTGGCCATGTGCTGTGGTAACTCCCTCCCTCCCTCCCTCCCTCGTCTCTCTCAGGACATGAACCATACCAATTCCTACGGCATAATCCGTGGCCTGCAGTTTGCCTCCTTCATCGTGCAGTACTATGGCCTCGTCCTGGACCTGCTGGTGCTGGGCCTGCAGAGGGCCAGCGAGATGGCCGGCCCTCCTCAGATGCCCAATGACTTCCTCACCTACCAGGATGTGGACACAGAGACCAGCCACCCCATTCGCCTGTACTCGCGCTACGTGGACCGCATTCACATGTTCTTCAGGTCAGAGGAGACATGATCACAGCTCTGATATCACACCTCCCACACCTCACCTCCTCCCACTCCTCACCTCCTCCCACACCACACCTCCCACTCCTCACCTCCTCCCACTCCTCACCTCACCTCCTCCTGCCCACACCTCACCTCCCCCCACACCTCACCATGCACCTCTTGTCGCAGGTTCACGGCAGAGGAGGCGAGGGACCTGATCCAGCGCTACCTCACGGAGCACCCTGACCCCAACAATGAGAACATTGTGGGCTACAACAACAAGAAGTGCTGGCCGAGGGACGCGCGCATGAGACTGATGAAACATGATGTCAACCTGGGAAGGTGCGTGTCCCAGCTGCGTGGCGCCCCGTGGGCACCGGCCACTGGTGTTGGGCATGTGCTGATGTGGTGTTGCACTTCTCCCTCCTCCAGGGCCGTGTTCTGGGACATCAAGAACCGCCTCCCGCGCTCCATCTCCACCATACTGTGGGAGAACTCCTTTGTCTCCGTCTACTCCAAGGACAACCCTAACCTGCTGTTCAACATGTGCGGCTATGAGTGCCGCATTCTGCCAAAGTGCCGCACCAGCTACGAGGAGTTCACACACAAGGATGGAGTGTGGAACTTGCAGAATGAGGTCAGAAAATCTGCTGCTGAGAGCAGTGTCCAGTGTGGATGTGGGGCTTGTGTGCATGTACTGTAGCTGATGCCATCTTTCCCTGCCCTCCCTCTCCTCTTGCCAGGTGACCAAGGAGCGCACAGCTCAGTGTTTCCTGCGAGTGGACGAGGAGAGCCTGGCCAGGTTCCACAACCGAGTGCGGCAGATCCTCATGGCCTCCGGCTCCACAACCTTCACCAAGATAGTCAACAAGTGGAACACAGCTCTCATTGGTCTGATGACGTACTTCCGAGAGGCCGTGGTCAACACGCAGGAGCTGCTTGACCTGCTGGTCAAGTGTGAGAACAAGGTGAGGGAGGGGTGAGGGGGAGGGGGGAGTGAGGGAGGGGGAGGGGGAGGGGGTGGAGTAGGAAGGGGTTGGGGTAATGGTGAGATGTGTGTCCCCCTCCCCTCAGATCCAGACCAGGATCAAGATTGGGCTGAACTCCAAGATGCCTAGCCGCTTCCCTCCTGTGGTCTTCTACACCCCCAAGGAGCTGGGCGGGCTGGGCATGCTGTCCATGGGCCACGTGCTCATCCCCCAATCTGACCTCCGCTGGTCCAAGCAGACTGACTCCGGAATCACACACTTCCGTTCTGGAATGAGCCACGACGAGGACCAGCTCATCCCCAACCTCTACCGGTAGAACCTCTGCCACCTTTCTCTCTCCTCCCCTACTCCCCCCTCCCTCCCTCCCTCCTCTCCCTCCCCCCCTCCCTCCGTGTATGCAGGTACATCCAGCCATGGGAAAGTGAGTTCATTGACAGCCAGCGTGTGTGGGCGGAGTACCGTCTGAAGAGGCAGGAGGCCAATGCCCAGAACCGCAGGCTGACGCTGGAGGACCTGGAGGACTCCTGGGACCGCGGCATCCCTCGCATCAACACTCTGTTCCAGAAGGACCGCCACACGCTGGCCTACGACAAGGGCTGGAGGGTCCGCACAGACTTCAAGCAGTACCAGGTGCACCTACCAGATATGGAGGGGCATCCGTGTTGCTCTGATCTTCACGTTGTGCTCCTTTTTCTGCCTCTGTGTGTCTGTCTGTCCACTGGCAGGTTCTTAAGCAGAACCCATTCTGGTGGACTCACCAGCGTCATGACGGGAAGCTGTGGAACTTGAACAACTACCGGACGGACATGATCCAGGCGCTGGGTGGGGTGGAGGGCATCCTGGAGCACACGCTGTTCAAGGGCACGTACTTCCCCACGTGGGAGGGTCTGTTCTGGGAGAAGGCCAGTGGGTTTGAGGAGTCCATGAAGTACAAGAAGCTGACCAATGCCCAACGCTCAGGACTCAACCAGATCCCGAACAGACGCTTCACTCTCTGGTGGTCTCCAACCATCAACAGAGCCAATGTAAGGAGATGGAGGTGGACATCTGTGGCATTTTTCTTGTGTGGGTGTGTGTGTGTGTGGCTACTCTCCCTCCCTTCTCCTCTCCCTCCCTCCCCAGGTGTACGTGGGTTTCCAGGTGCAGCTTGACCTCACTGGCATCTTCATGCATGGCAAGATCCCCACACTCAAGATCTCCCTCATTCAGATCTTCAGGGCTCACTTGTGGCAGAAGATCCATGAGAGTATTGTGATGGACCTCTGCCAGGTCAGGCCTTTTTCCTCCCCTTAACCTTCCCCCACTTCCTCTCTGCCCTCTGTGGCAGCTGGCTGGGGCCCTGCACAGGGCACTCTGTTATGACAGGGAAGTCTTTCTGTTTGTTGTGGTAGTCCCATAGCATTACATCATCCCTTTATTCAACTGAGTGCATGATGACATCATCCCTGTACACCTGCCACTGCCCCAGGTGTTTGACCAGGAGCTGGACGCACTGGAGATCAACACAGTGCAGAAAGAGACAATCCATCCCAGGAAGTCTTACAAGATGAACAGCTCTTGTGCTGACATCTTGCTCTTTGCTACCTACAAATGGAATGTCTCGAAGCCTTCTCTCCTGGCAGACTCCAGGTGGGCACCTCCTCCCTCCCTCTCTCCCTCCCTCCCTCCCTCCCTCCCTTACTCACCCACTCCCTCCCTCCACTCCTGCAGGGATGCAATGGATGCTGCCACCACGCAGAAGTACTGGGTGGATGTGCAGCTGCGATGGGGAGACTATGACTCGCATGACGTGGAGCGCTATGCCCGGGCCAAGTTCCTGGACTACACCACTGACAACATGAGCATCTATCCCTCCCCCACTGGAGTGATGGTGGCTGTGGACCTGGCGTACAACCTTCACAGGTGATGGGACAGCAGAAGCTTTGCCCTCCACCTCTCCTGCACTGGGCTCTGTTCATGAGTGCCCTGTGGTGGTGATGTAATCACTTTCTCTCTCTCTCTCTCTCTCTCTCTCTCTCTCTCTCTCTCTCTCTCTCTCTCTCTCTCTCTCTCTCTCTCTCTCTCTCTGCAGTGCATTTGGAAAGTGGATTCCTGGTATGAAGCCTCTAATGCAGCAGGCCATGGCTAAGATCATGAAGGCCAACCCGGCACTCTACGTCCTGCGGGAGAGGATCCGCAAGGCCCTGCAGCTGTATTCCAGCGAGCCCACGGAGCCCTACCTCTCCTCACAGAACTATGGAGAGCTGTTCTCCAACCAGATCATCTGGTTTGTGGACGACACTAATGTCTACCGTGTCACCATCCACAAGGTACACAGTCACCACACCCCCCTCACCCTCACCCTCACCCTCACCCTCACCACTCTCCCTCCCTCGCAGACCTTCGAGGGCAACCTCACCACTAAGCCTATCAATGGAGCTATCTTCATCTTCAACCCCCGCACTGGGCAGCTGTTCCTCAAGATCATCCACACCTCAGTGTGGGCGGGGCAGAAACGACTCGGCCAGCTGGCCAAGTGGAAGACAGCGGAGGAGGTGGCTGCCCTCATCCGCTCTCTTCCTGTGGAGGAACAGCCCAAACAAATCATCGTGACCCGGAAAGGCATGCTGGACCCACTGGAGGTCCACCTGCTGGACTTCCCCAACATCGTGATCAAGGGCAGCGAGCTGCAGCTGCCGTTCCAGGCCTGCCTCAAGGTGGAGAAGCTGGGGGACCTCATCCTGAAGGCCACTGAGCCACAGATGGTGCTGTTCAATCTCTACGACGACTGGCTCAAGAGCATCTCTTCCTACACTGTGAGGATTCTCAGAAGTACATGTATGCATGTCATGCTCCCTCTCCCCTCCTCCCTCTCCCCTCCTCCCTCTCCCAGGCCTTCTCTCGACTCATTCTCATCCTCCGAGCACTGCATGTCAACACTGACCGGACTAAGGTGATTCTGAAGCCAGACAAGACCACCATTACAGAGCCGCACCATATTTGGCCCACACTGGGAGATGAGGAGTGGATTCGTGTGGAGGTGGCTCTGAAGGACCTCATTCTCGCAGACTATGGGAAGAAGAACAAGTGAGACCTGCTCTCGCACACCTCCACAGCCGTTCTTGAGTAATCTCTCTTCCCCCCCCCCCCAGTGTGAATGTGGCCTCCCTGACTCAGTCTGAGATCCGGGACATCATCCTGGGCATGGAGATCAGTGCTCCCTCTCAGCAGCGCCAGCAGATTGCAGAGATTGAGAAGCAGACAAAGGAGCAATCTCAGCTGACAGCCACCACCACTCGCACTGTCAACAAACATGGAGACGAGATCATCGTCACAACAACCAGCAACTATGAACGTCAGACTTTCTCCTCCAAGACAGAGTGGCGTGTGCGGGCCATCTCCGCCACCAACCTCCACCTCCGCACCAACCACATCTACGTGTCCTCTGATGACATCAAGGAGACTGGCTTCACCTACATCCTGCCCAAGAACGTGCTCAAGAAGTTCATCATCATCTCTGACCTCCGCACACAGGTCGGTGGGAGGGACGAGTCTGCTATGTATGGATTGGTGTGTGTGTGTGTATGTGTGTCCTGCACTGAGCTGCCTCCCACTGCTGCGCAGATTGCTGGCTACCTGTACGGTGTGAGTCCTCCTGACAATCCTCAGGTGAAGGAGATTCGGTGTGTGGTGATGGTCCCTCAGTGGGGGACCCACCAGACGGTACACCTGCCCAACCTCCTCCCCCAGCATGAGTACCTCAAGGTGTGTGTGTGGGAGGGGCCAGTGCAGTGTAGTGCGTGTATCGTGATCTGCTGTTATGTGCTCTCTCTCTCAGGACATGGAGCCGCTGGGCTGGATCCACACTCAGCCCAACGAACTGCCCCAGCTCTCTCCCCATGATGTCACCCTGCATGCCAAGATCATGGCTGACAATCAGACCTGGGATGGAGAGAAGACCATCATCCTCACCTGCAGGTAGGCCTGCTGCCTGTAGTGCCTCCACCTGCAGGCACAGCTCCCTCCCTCCCCAGCTTCACTCCTGGATCCTGCTCACTCACTGCCTACAAACTGACTCCTCTTGGGTTTGAGTGGGGACGGAACAACAAGGACACGGGCAACAACCCGCACGGCTACCTCCCCTCCCACTATGAGAAGGTGCAAATGCTGCTCTCTGACCGGTTTCTTGGCTTCTTCATGGTACCAGCGCAGGGCTCATGGAACTACAACTTCATGGGTGAGTGGGCGTGGCTAGTTGTGCTGGTGAGTACTGTACCTCTGGCCTGGTGTGTGTTGAGGAGGTGGCCTCTGGTCTGGTGTGTGTCGAGGAGGTGGCCTGTGGCCTGGTGTGTGTTGAGGAGGTGACTCTCAGCTTGTGGTTTGTGCATGTGCCAATCGTGACATTGCTGTCCTTGGCAGCTGCAGTCTCTCTGAAAAATAAACACTAGTTTGGCTATTACTTTGTGGCTGTCTTGCATTCTCCTCCCTTTCCACGCCACTATTGTCTTCCTGCCCTCCTACTCTCCCTCTCCTCTCCCCATTCCCATTCCTTCCTCAGGTGTTCGGCACTCTGCCACAATGCACTACGAGCTGCAGCTGGCTAACCCAAAGGAGTTCTACAATGAGGCTCACCGGCCAGCCCACTTCCTGAACTTCTCCAGTTTGGAGGAAGTGGAAATGGCCACTGCTGACCATGAGGACATGTATGCCTAAGCCAGGCCCCACCTACTTCTTTGACTGTTGCTAAGAGACATGCTCTGCTGTACTATAGCTATTCCCTAAGTCTCCGTTGCCTCTGTGACCAGTGAATGTTTGCACCGTATTCCCTGATCAAATGCTTTTGCCCCGTTCGCTTTTGCGTGGGCGGATATAATGATGCGTGACGTAATCAATTATTGTGTAATTGCTTTAGTTATGAATTCACTCTGCATGCTGACGTTAGGCAGTTTAGGGGGTAGTTACATGGAGAGACGGTACCGCTGACTTGTCTGCGGCGTTTCCATTAGGTGAGTGCAATACTTCACTACTGGCGTATCTATGTACTGGGGGGCTTGGCTGTAACGCCGGGCAGTAGGCTACGGGCAGAGAACCGCGGCTCACGTGTCATGGGGTTGTGGAGAGATCGGTTACCGAGAGATCAGGGTCCAAGTAGGCCTTACTTGACGTTTTATAGCGCGCGAACACGCAAGCAAATACATACACACACTAGCTCTGAAGATCGATCACCGTTTAGTCGCACACTTACAGTTTGTGGGGGAGGCCCACCCATTATGTGGACATCTGTACGTGTGTGTGTGTGTGTGTGTGTGTGTGTGTGTGTGTGTGTGTGTGTGTGTGTGTGTGTGTGTGTGTGTGTGTGTGTGTGTGTGTGTGTGTGTGTGTGTGTGTGTGTGTGTGTGTGTGTGTGTGTGTGTGTGTGTGTGTGTGTGTGTGTGTGTGTGGCAGGCACCTTGGTGGTGACAGAAGGAGTGATTTGTGGGCCCATTTTTACCTCCTGGCTGGCAGTGGGCTATGTCTGTGAACCATATGTCCTATAGGAAGGTGCACAGCAGACACATTGCTCTGAGACTAGTGGCCTGTGGCATTGTCAGTGGGAGGTGTGTGAGTGGCCCGTGACTGGGGTTGTGTGTTGCTGCATTAGGCCTGAGGCGACAGACGACTGGTTTCAGCACTGCTGCATGCCAAGGCCTGTTGATAGGACGTCCCTCCCTCCCCCCTCTGTGGCTGGTGTACCATGCGGTGTCTGTGCTGGCCTCCTGTGGGTGTGAGTGTGTGTGCCAGACAGAGGCTGCTCTGCAGGCCCTGCTAGTGGTATTCATGGCTGAGGTGCCTGTCTCCAGCCACGCTGGACAGTGAATTCACTGGCCAGTAGGCCATTCACCACCCACTACTGCCAGTATTCACATTCGGTCTGGCCCAATGGGTGTTCCTCTGCAGGCTTTGTTCTCACGATGTTTGCTGCACTTCAGAGCCTGCTAGCAATACCCAGTGGGATTGAGGGATGGTGCCTTCAAATGTATCTAGGCAACGGCTTTGTTTGGGTCAACTCATGGAAAGGGGGAGGGGGAAGTGATAAGTGGCCCACATCTGGTCACTTCAGCATGTTAGGCCAGTCACAGCAGCAGTGATTGGGTGGTAGGTGTTAGTCCAGGTCACCTGCTGTGGTGCTGTGTGTCTCTTCTGTGAAATGTCTCCTCCCGGTAGTGGACATTGGCTGGAGCAAGGTATTCTGTCCAGCGGCAAGCATCCAGTGCCTAATGTTGTAATGGTACATGTACACAACACCACTGATCACAGTGCAGAGTGGCATGTCACAATCAAACTTCTCATTCTCTCCCTTCCCCCCTCCCCTCCCCTCCCCTCCCTCCTCACTTCCTTCCTTCCTTCCCCCCCTCCCACCTCCCATCCTCCCTCTCTTCTCTCCCCTCCTCCCTCACCACCTCACACCTCTCCTCCTCCTCCTCTTCCTCCTCCTCCTCCTCCTCCTCCTCCTCCTCCTCCTCTCTCTCTCTCTCTCTCTCTTTCTCTCTCTCTCAGCCATGAATGAACCTGGAGAAGAAGGAGATTTTCTCCAGGCCATCGAGCGGTTCACAGAAGCCATTACTCTGGACCATAACAACCACACTCTCTTCAGCAACCGCTCAGCTGCCTATGCTCGAGTGGGCAAGTTTGCTGAGGCCTTGCAAGATGCACAGCGCTGCCATGAATTGAAGAGAGACTGGCCAAAGGTGGGGAAGGAGAGAAAGAGAGATAGAAAAGACAAAAGGGGGAGGGGGGAGGGGGGGGGGGGAGGGGAGGGGAGGGGATGGAGTGTAATTATAGAGCAATCCTGCTATTACCCATTGTTCTGGCATCACTCTACTGGTTTTCTGCTGCGTTGGCCTCTCATTCTTCATGTCACATGTAATCAAAAGCTACACCCCCCACCATGTGGCATGTCCAGTGCTGTCACAAGCCACACCCCCCACCATGTTGCATGTCCAGTGCTGTCATGTGCCTCAGTAGCTACATGTACTTGTGTGTGCAGCAAGGAACATATTTCTTGGCCCTGAAACCAAACAACGCTTCCATATGTACATATACATGTACATAACGGTATGGCAACCAGTGAACTGCAGAGTGTGAGGGTCAAAGTTCACTGTAATGAACCCAGGCTCTGCTCATCGAGGGCTGAAGTGTTTGCTCATTGTGTGGCTGGTGAGAGGTGGCCAAGCCTCCCCAGAGGTCAGAGGGGGCCAAGCCTCCCCAGAGGTCAGAGGGGAGAACGCCTTTCTTGGCCAGAGGATGTAGTGTGTGAGGCCATCAGCCAACCATTGCTCCCCTCTCTGCATACCTCTGTCCTTGTACTGGAGTGTTGCTATGGGGGAGGGCAGGAGATCTGGTGTTTGTCGCCTCACCACCTGCTAGGGCTGCAGCCGCACTGCCCACTGTGTTGGGCATCCCACACACTCCAGGTGGTGTGTGTGCACTGAACGTTTGTCCACAGCCTGACCAGCACCATCACCAGCACCACACACACACACACACACACACACACACACACACACACACACACACACACACCCATGGCAGAGGGTGGTCACTGTGGCTGTGTACACACGACCCCTAGCACAGTATCAGGTGACCTGCTGAGAGCAGGTATGGAGATAGGCTGGCCTTATGTGTGGTCACAGTAGCTAGTGCAGCCCTCCTTACAGGGCAGGGCACACCTGTGTTGGGACAGAGGGCCAGTGTGGTGACTGCTTATGGCCACAGCTACTCCCTCCTCACTCTCCCAGTATGGCAGGCTACTAGCTCCTCTGTCTTCCCATCCCATTGGTAGTGAACTCCACTGCATGTCATGTGCAGCATGTGTGTATGTGTGTATGTGTGTATGTATGTGTACTGCTATGCATGTGCCCGAGTACTATGCTCTTATACACACACACACACACACACACACACACACACACACACACACACAACCTACTGTTCCTTCCTCCCCCACAGTCCTACTACCGTCTGGGTGTGGCACTGCAGGGCCTAGAGCGCCACGAGGAGGCCATGGTGGCATTCGCTGAGGGGCTGGCCATCGACTCCAAGTCTGGCCCTCTCCTCAGCGGTCTCACACAGACCATGCTCATGTCTCCCCACAAAGGTGAACACTCTCTTCTCCCTCCCTTTCCGCCTTCCTCCTCTCTCTCTCAGTCCACAGAGGCCATACATGTATATCAGTCAGTTATGCATATCACAGGATAGCTAGGTGGCAGAGTAAGGCTGTGTGGTGTTGCGTTGCATGGCAGAGTAAGGCTGTGTGGTGTTGCGTTGCATGGCAGAGTAAGGCTGTGTGGTGGTGTGTTGCATGGCAGAGTAAGGCTGTGTGGTGGTGTGTTGCATGGCAGAGTAAGGCTGTGTGGTGGTGTGTTGCATGGCAGAGTAAGGCTGTGTGGTGGTGCGTTGCATGGCAGAGTAAGGCTGTGTGGTGGTGTGTTGCATGTTTACAGTCCTGGGCCAGTCCTGGGGACGGGTGTGCTGTACCTTAGTGCTGGGAGTGTGTGTGTATGGCTTTGCACCTTCTCTGTGTGGGCTCAGCAAATTAGCTGTTTCCAAACATGCTGTTCCCGTGGCAGTGGCAGTGGTGCAGGCAGGCACGGCAGCCTGGCAGGGGCTGGCTGGGTGCTCAAAGGCCAGGCATACTCCCTGGGGGGAAGGAGGTGGTGAGGCGTGGCATGGCCAGCCTCTGCCCTTCTCTTTTTAGGCCCTGCTCTGTGTAAACTGCACTATGGCCTATTGACTGCAGCCTCACTCCCCCACACTCACAGGCTTGTAGTAGTGCACTTTCATGTGCCATGCCTCAGTATGAGCCCCCTCCTCCGCCATTCCTTCCCTCTCCACATGGCCTTAGTTTTATCTTTCTCTCCCTTCCTTCATCCCTCCCTCTCTCCAGGCAAGTTCCAGCCCAAACTGGAAAAGTTTGAAGGTCTGAAATTGGACAAAAATCCATTCATCATTGCATCAGTCATTGGTCAAGAGCTGCAGTCTGCCAACCGCATGGAACCAGCTGTCCGTATTCTGGAGGCTGCCCGAGCCATCGGCACCGACAGCCTGAAGCTGGAGGCCTCCCTGCTGCAGGCCCTGGGCCGAGTGCACTGGATCCTCGGCAACACAGACAAGGCCCTCGGCTACATGGAGAAGGACCTTCGCAACAACGAGAGCCTGGAGGACCCGATGGGCTGCTGCCGTGCCCACGAGAGTCTTGGCATTGCCCTGTTCTCCCTGGGCCGCTACCAGGAGGCGGTGCTGCACCACGCCCAGCAGCACCTGCTGGCCCAGAACATCGACCCATGTGAGGCCATCTCTGCCCTCAACCGCCACGGGGCAGCCCTGACCAAGATGGGCAACTTCCAGGGAGCACTCAAGTCCTTCAAGGACTCGCTGAAGGTTGCTAAAGACATCAATGACCCCAGTTTGATTGCGCGGGCCTACAGCCTCCTCGGCTGCACTCACATCAGTGCCCAGGACGTGGAGAAGGCCATCATGTGGCACCACCAGCACCTCACCTTTGCCAAGGAGATCCAGAACAAGATGGAGGAGGCAGAGGCCTACGGGCACCTCGGCCACGCGTGCTACCTCAAGAACAACTATGAGCAGTCCATGATGTTCTACCAGCAGCTGCTCTCGGTGGCAGTGCAGCTCAACAACATGGGCCTGAAGGCCCGGGCCTATGGGGGCATGGGGCAGGCCAACCGGGCCATGGGCAACCTGTGGCACGCTCAGAGCTGCCGGGAGCAGCAGCTCAAGATAAGCAAGGACTTAGGAGACAATGAGGGCCAGCTGACCGCACTGAACCACCTTGGCCACATCCACAAGGCGTCGGGCAAACTGTCCCAGGCCATGCAGTGCTACAGTGAGTGTCTGGACCTGGCAAAGAAGATGAAGAATCGGGCAGGGGAGGGAAGGGCGTACGCCAACCTGGGCAGCTGCCACATGGCCCTGGGAAGCTTCCGTGAGGCTGTGAACTACTTCAAGCAGGAACTGACCATCTCGCAAGAGATGGGAGACAAGGCAAGCGAGGCCACCACCCTTGGCCACCTGGGAACTGCCTTCCTGGCTCTGGACAGCCGGCAGGCAGCTCAGGAGCACATGCAGCAGAGCCTGCAGCTGGCGGAGGAGATTGGGAGCAGGGCTGTGCAGTGCCAGGCCCTCAGCAACCTCGGCAGCTACCACACCAGCACAAAGAGGTACTTGGAGGCTCTGCCCTGCCTGTTGAAGGCCCTGCATCTGGCACAGGAGCTGAAGGATACCGCGACGGAGAGTAAGGTGTGCCACAACCTGGGGCTGTGCCACGAGGGCCTGGGCCACTACCAGCAGGCCATCCAGTACTACCAGCACGACTTCATGGTGGCCAAAGAGGCGCAAGACAAGGAGGGCATGACCAGAGCCTGCGAGAAGCTCATGAGAGCTCACTCAGAGAATGGGGACAAGGAGCAGGCGGATGCGTACAAGAGGAAGCTCCACACTATAGCAGAGGAGATCCAGAACACGTCCGGCAAGTGCACCTTTTGGAACCAGATAGCAGAGGATGCTCTCACGTCTGGAGACTATGACAAGGCAGTTGAGTACTATGAAAATCTGCTGAAGGAGGCAAAGAAGGAGCAGCACCAGTCCTTCGAGGGGCTTGCCTACTGTGGCCTAGGCAATGCCTACCTCTCCCGAGGGGAGTTTGAGCATGCTCTGAGCTACCATCGGCGAGACCTGTCCCTCAGGAAAGCAGCCCACGATGTCACCGGAGAGTGCCAGGCGTATGGCAACATGGGGGCTGCCTACAACTCCCTGTCCCAGCACCAGCAGGCCGTGGAGTGCTATGAGAACCAGCTGGCACTGGCCAAGCAGCTGGAGAATTCCATCCTGATGACCAAAGCCTACGGCTGCCTCGGCATCGTTCACCGCAACATGAAGAACTTCCAGAAAGCCCTCCAGTACCACCAGCAGCAGCTGCAGAGCTCCCTGCAGCTGAAGGACACTCCCCTGGAGCAGGCCACTGCCTATGCCAACCTTGGGGACTCCTTCGAGGCAGTGGGTGACTTCCAGCAGGCAGTGCGGAACCACGAGCAGCACCTTGCCTTCTCCCAGAGAGCACACAATGAAATCAACCAGATGCGGGCCCTGAGCAGCCTAGGGCGGGCCCAGCGCGGGCTGGGAAACCTCCGCAGAGCCCTCTCCTACTTTGAGCGGCAGCTGAAGTTGTCCAAGATTGCGGGCGATGAGTATGTGGAGGCAGAGTGCTATGCTGACATTGGCAACATCCAGATGCTAGTGGGGGACTACAACCACGCACTGGAGTCCTTCTCCTCACAGCTCAGCCTCTCCCGCTCCCTGCAGGACCCCTTCAGCGAGGCCATGGCTGCCTGTGGACTAGGGGAGGTGCATGCCAGACTCGGCAATTTTCGAGAGGCCATCGACTACCACAAACTGGACCACCGCATTTCGTCTGCCAACCGTCTCTTGGATGGAGAGGCGAGGGCTCTTGGCAATGTGGCTGAGACATATGAGTCCATGGGAGAGTACAAGGCAGCCATTGACTTCAGAGAGAAGCAGTTGAGTGCAGCCGATACTTTGAGGGACAACTTCTCCAAAGCATTGGCCTTCACTGGGCTTGGTAAGATCCACATCAAGATGGGAGACTACAGCAGAGCCGTGACTCTGCTCAAGCAAGCACTGAGCCTCATCGTGGACCAAGCAGCCAGCGAAGGCAACCAGCACACACAAACCGAGATTGAGGTGGAGGCTAAGATACGGTTCTACCTTGGCCAAGCCTTCTACTACCAGAGCCATTTTGAGGCAGCACTTGTGTACCTACGGAAGGCACTGCCACTGTTTGAGCACATGCGGCAGAATGTGGGCCACTACGACCACGCCACCAAGCAGACTCTGGAGCTCTACCCATTCCTATTCCAGACGCTGGTCAATACACTCGTGAAGCAGGGCAAGGTGGAGGAGGCCCTGGAGATGGCCGAGATGGAGAGGAACAGAGCCATTACTGATGCCCTCATGCAGAGGGACGTCAGCCGGCAGGTGATGAAGGAGGTGGGCCTCATGAAGCAGTACTCTCCCGGCTCCAGCTGGATCCAGGAAGCCATCAACGCCATCCGGACTCCTGTGCTCTATTTCGCTGTTGCCCTCAACCACATCTTCATCTGGATGCTGCATCCCAAGAGTGGCATCGTCCAGTTCCAGAAGGTGGACATGCAGGACTTTGCCCTGCCTGGCTCAGACACAGCCTCTATCTACAGCGAGTCAAGCTCCAGCTACATTCAGCCACTGGTGGACAGTGTGGCCACTGTCAGGGAAGCTCTGGGGGTAGAGCAGCGCTACCGCCTGTTGGCCAAGAGTGTTGGCTCTGGCGTATCTGATGAGTTTGACTCTGGTGAGGACAGTGAGTCAACAGTCGGCTCCACAGCCTCTGCTCCTGCGTTCCGCGTCAATGGCAGTGCATCTCGTGGTAACAGCATTGGAATGAGCCACAGCAAGGGGTCCAAGAAGCCAGTGAACATGGCCCCAGTCCATGAGCTGTACGATATCCTCGTCAAACCTCTGGAGTATGTCCTTCCCCAGCCGAAGTGTCCTGGGGGCATGGGTGGCAAGATTGTCATCATCCCAGACAAGGACCTCTACCTGGTTCCCTTTGCTCTGTTGAAAGGAGAGGGGATGTCCGAGTGCCTCTACCAGCGCTACCACCTCCAGTTTGCCCCCTCCCTGCAGGCCCTGGCCCCGCCCCTGCCCCGGGCTGTGCCCAGGCTCAGCAGGAAGGCCAGCCTGGCCCCTCACTCCCACTCCCGCAGCCCATCCCCCGCCAACCCCACCATGAAAGCGGAGGTGCGACGTTCCTCCTCCCCCAACCCACCACTGCACGAGAGAGATAGCCGCCGGCTAAGCCAGAGACCCCGCCCACTCATTGTCAGCAATCCAGCCATTCCGGTGTCCGGTGCGCACTGTCCCTGGCACACGCTGATTGGTGTGGAGAAGGAGACACGACTGCTGGCGGACCTGCTGGAGGTGGTGCCGCTGAGTGGACGGGCGGCCAGCAAGGAGCAGGTGGTGCGCCGGATGTGCACCGCTGAGTGCGTGCACCTGATCACCAACGTCTCCTGGGAGAAGGGCCAGATTGTGTTGGGCCCACGCGATGACAGGCACAGTGACTCTGAGGACAGTGTGGATGGTGGGGTGGCTGATTCCCGGCGCAGTGGGGATGGGGCCGCTGTCGGGAGGAGGGGCGTGGCAGACGGAGCTGTGAATGCTCTCCCAGAGCCGAGGGAGTACCTGCTGACCGTGAGTGAGGTGATGGAGATGAAGATAGCAGCCAAGCTGGTGGTCATCAGTGGTGCTCACCACAGCGATGGGTCCAGGGTGTCTGCTAAGGGGCTCATGTGCTTGGCACAGGCCCTGCTGTCCAGTGGAGTGGAGTGTGTGGTGGTTCCTCTGTGGTCCACGTCTCTGCAGGCATCTCGCCTCATGATGAATGCCTTCTACAGTAGTCTAATGTACGGCAGCAGAGCCAGCCGAGCCCTGGCTTATGGCATGCAGGTGAGATGAGCAGGACGGCAGGGAGGGAGGACACAGCCTGTGGCTTGGGGCTCACTGCCTCATCTCTCCCCTCAGGTTGTCCATGGGAGCAGTCGCTACAGCCACCCTGCCAACTGGGCCGGCTACCTCCTGGTGGGGAGAGATGTGGTACTGAGGGACCGGACAGCAGCACTGACCCACAGCCTGAGGACGATGCTGCAGGCCCAGGAAGACTACCTGGTGGCTGCCTTCAGGCACCTCCTCTCCATGGTAACGCCAGGGTAGAATGTGGTGAAGGCAAGTGTGTAGCACAGCCTTCTGTGGAGGGACTGCCTACAGCAGTGAAAGGGTTATGGGTGGGCGTCAGGTGTGAGAGTGCAGGCATCAGCTGTGGACACACTCACAGAGACTACTACTCCTCTCACCCCGCACAGATCACTGCCTCTGTCAAGCGTATCTCTCAGTGTGATGGAGTTGTGGAGCCCAAGTACAGCACTCGCCAGGCAGTAGAGCGGAAAGTGGGTGTGGTCCCAGGGTGGGAGGAGCTTCTGACAGCCACTGGTTTCCACTTCATCTACCAAATCAAGAAGGACGTGCCAGCCACCATTGTGTACCCAGAACACGATGACTCTGGCATTCAGTGGAAGTGCCAGAGGCAGCTTGAAGCTTTGCTGAGCATTCCGCACTGCCTGAGGGCCCTTGCAAGCCTCACCAAGCAACCGATGGTGGCCAAACCTCTGCTCACGGTGGTGAGTGGACATGATGAGTGCTGGCTTCCCTCAGTACTGTGATGTGTTCCCTCCTCTTCCTGCCCTCTTAGCTGCAGTCAGCGAAGGTGGCTGTGGAGAGTGTGGAGAACTCCAGGAAGGGTCTGCGAGTGCAGCTGGAGAGGGAAGTGTGGGCGGTTCCTGGCTGCCTCGAGTTCTTCCAACAGCTAGGCTTCAAGCTGCCGTCCACAGACCATCGCTCTCCCTGGGTCACCCTCTCCTCACCTCCTAACACCATTGATAAAAAGACGTTGCACTCTGCGGTCATTGCCATTCAGGCTGTGTTTGGTAAGCCCCTCCCCCCAGTGTCATAGTGCCTCTTCATCATGTGATCTCCTCACTGCTGCCAGGCCCAGAGGAGCGCACTGAGCAGCCTCCCTCACAGAAGGTTCCGCAGGTTGTCATTGAGACAGAACTGCTCTAGCAGCAACCACTCCTAATAGGATTGTGCAGGTATTGACTTCATGAGTAGTGACGTCCCCCTGCTCACTCCCACTATTCTCTGCACAGGCACAAACCATCACTTCTGGACTCTCCTCCATCCCTTTACGCCCCTCACCTCTTTACCTTCAACCTCCACCACACACATCCACTTTCCCCATGCTGTTCTGTCTCCAAATCACATCTTGCTCTTTGAATCACTGATGCTATGTAACACTGCGTGGATGATCAATGATCAATGTATTATTATTATTATTATTATTATTATTATTATTATTATTATCAGCAGAACACCAACAGCAATCAATATGTACACACAGCGTTACTATATAATTATACACACACAATTCAGAACATGCACAGTAGCAATAATTGTTATACATGGACATCTGATCCAAGCTTGTAAGTTGTGATGAACTGAACTGGGATCAGCATGCTTTGCTTGACCTAAGCCAACAATATTAATGCTCGCATCATTTGTGCAGGCTGTTGTAGCAGGCAATGCAACTGCGCCGATCGAGGGTTTGCACTTTAGTTCTTTTCATAATTCAACCAGTATATAGGCCAGCCAGCAGATATAAATACACAGTCACAGTGCAGGCATAAACACACAGTGATGGTACTATGCAGTGCAGTTGGTAGGTGCTTGTACAGTGAACATGATAGGAAAATGCGAGGAGAGCACTATTTCCTGAGGAAGTGAGAGTCAAGAGCTGCGCTGGTTCTCTGCACTGATCCGATGCTGCGGTGGATCCTCTCCTCCACAGAGCGGGCAGCTGACATGGACTGCACACGCAGGGGCCTGGGTGGAGGGGGAGAAGGTCATGCGGTCTCTGGTCAGCCTCTCCCTTGCTCACTGTAGGAAGTCTGATGAGTGTGAGGTGTGGCTGTCCTCCTCCTCCCACCTCCTCTCCTCCTCATGCCTCCTCAGACGCTGCTCCCTCTCCCGGCCATGGGTCCTGGCATCCGCCATCATCTCCTCCCTCCTCCTCTCCAGCTCCTCCCGGCTGAGTCGGCTGCACACACAGGGCACCAATCACACACTCCACACCACACACTTCACACCATCCCACATCCCAGACCACATATCTCACACCATCTCACACCTCACCTGCTATGGGACTTGTAGGCTGTGGAGGTGGTCTTGTGAGGAGGTGAGTGGTGACGTTGTGAGGGTGAGGCATGAGATGTGTGCCTGGCTGGGAGTGGGGAGTGTTGCCTCTGCCGCACAGGAGAGGGGGACTGCTCTCTGTGGGATGTAGCAGAGAGTTCGGCAACACACCTCCCGCCATGCGGTCCACACAACACAACTCACCTCCTCCTCTTGCTGGACTTCCTGTAGTGAGCAGAGCCACAACTCACACTACACACACATCCACACCCACACAACATGCAGTACCTGTGTGGTGATCTGGAGCGCTCTCTCTGTTTCTTCTTCTTCTTTGACTTGTGGTGGTGCTTACTGTGCCTCTCTTTAGCCAGCAGCTGAGGCAAGTGGAGCGAGTGGTGGGAGGAGTTATGCAAGCTCCTATGTACATGTATGTTGAGACATACCTCCTGGAGTTGCTTCATCTTAACAGGGTTGGAGGCCAGTTGCTTCTTGGCCTCTTCCTCCTTCTTCCTGATCAGAAACAGAGGGTCTTCCCTCACCTTGATGGCCAGGTCAGCTGTACTGTTGGCTGCATCAGGAGCTGAGAACAGCGCGCCTGGTCCAGTAGCCAGTGCCTGCCCCAGAAGAACACTGTGACCTCCACCCTCTCCACGCCCCCACCCTCTCCTCCTCACCTCCTTCTCCTTCTCCTCACTGGCCAGCAGTGGGTCAATCTGCCTGTCAATCCTTTTTCCCAGCAGGTACTCCTCCCTGTCCACGTGGCTCGCTGGCCCAGCATACATCCAGTCCACTCGGTCATCTTTTTTCCTTCAGTGATTCAGACACAACGTAACTGTGCACACACACGTACCTCAACTCAGTTGCCGGCTCACTTCACTACCCCAGCCTCCACTGCCATGCGCTGGACATCCTCTCTGGACCGCTCCTCCCTCAGCTCCTGTTGTAGCTGCTCAATTTTCTTCCTCTCTGCCTCATTTTTCTGCTCCAATTTCCACACCTTCTCCAAGTTGTGAAAGGTGGACGGGTGCCAGCTCTTCTTGAGGTTCTGGGGGGCCACAGAGTGGGCCAGTGAACGCGTGCTCAGAATTCATCCCATTATCTACCGCCAGGAGTGGCACAGAGTGAGTGGCCCAGTACCACCTTACCCAGCCCTCACCAGGTCTCCTCCGCCCATTCTGTTTCCGTGCGTCGAAATCTATTTGATGCGCATCATATACACTGGTATCCAATTAAAGCCCACTGTCCAAATGGAGAGTGAAGCGAAGTACGATGTGAGGGCTTTGCTGGAGGCTCACGCAGTGAGTGTTTTCCATAAAGTGCTGTCGCTGCGCGTACTGAGACATTCATCTCTTTACGTGTAGGCCGAGACTGAATTGCAGACTACTTTCCATGGGTCAGCCAGCCTAGTGCTGACAGTCATTCTAATCCTTACAACGCGCACACGTGTATTTACAGGTGCATTAAGCGTGTGCTTATTCCTGATCTTGGCCCGCCAGTGGATGTGGCGGAGACAATCACTTCTCTTTTCTCCTCCTCCTCTCAAGTACAGTGTATATACTGTTTGTTATGTGGCACTCCTGAAGACAGGAGGTCTAGAGTTACTGAGTCTCATGTGGGGCTGTGTGGGGCTGTGCTAGACGTGTGCGCACACACAAATGCATGTGTGTGTTCAGTGCTGTATGGTGTGATGTGAAGTGCTGCATGTGTGGGTGCTGCTGCAGGACCAGCAGGCAGTGTACTTGGAGCAGTACGTGGGCTACCTGCAGAGCCAGACCAACCACCAGCGAGTGAGGTACCTCCTCTCCATCATCACAAAGCTCACAGCAACTGGCGTGCTTCCTGCCAGGTGTGCTGGGCACATGGTGGGAGGGGCTGGGAGGTGTTCTCTTCTTGACCTGCCCACCACCTTGCGGTGTAGGTTGGCCTGTGAGCAGCTGCTGAAGCACCTGGAGATGAGCAACGCCATGTTCTGGGGAGAGGCTCTGTCCACAGTGCGATCTGTGGTAGGAGGAGTGGACTATAAGGTGTGTAGTGCACTCACAAATACTCGCTGGTGTCATTATGCGTCCCTCCCTCCCTCCCTCCCTCCTTCTCTCCGTCTGTCCCTCTGTCCCTCTGTCCCTCTCTCCCTCTGTCCCTCCCTTCCTCCCTCCCTCTCCTACCAGGGCTGCCGTGACCTGATGAAGTTACTGTTCGACAGGTTCAACCTCCTCCCTCGCAGTGTTCCGGAGGAGCAGCTGGCAGCCCTGCTCAAGGGCCAAGACCTGCTGGCCTACATTCTCAACCGCAATGCTGCTCTGCTGCCAGCTTATTTTGCTTATGATGAAATCAGCCGACACTATTCGGACAAGAGCCGCCCTCCCCACTGGCTGCTGCAGGAGGCCATTGCACCACTGCACAGCAGCATGCAGCAACTGGCAGACGTGGTAGGTGGCTGTGCATGTGTGTGCTGGTTGAGTGCCCCCTCCACAGTGCCTGCTAATGGTGTCCTGCTAATGGTGTCCTGCTAATGGTGTCCTGCTCTGCTGGCTGCAGGTGTCTGGAGTGGTGCAGCCCCACCTCCGGCCAGTGCTGAGTGTGTCCAACATGTCCCTCAGCACATGGAGGCTGGAGCCCGACAAGTACTGTTGTGCAATGAAGGGACTACTGCCATATAGGGAGGTGTGTGTATGTGTGTGCGTGTGTGCATGTCTGTCTGCCTCACTGCTGGCACTCTACAGGAGTTCACCAGGCCTCAGGAGGAGGTTCTCTATCACGTGATTGCCCAGCCCAACTCCCGTGATGCTGTGCATAGTATGCTGGGCATGAACCGGCAGGTCAGCCCCACCAGATGAGGGGGAACTGTGTGTGTGTGGAGCACAGTAGGTTGAAAAGCCATGTGTGTTAGGAGTGGGTGCGTGCTAGTGTGTGTATAGGTGCATGTATGTATGTGTATTTCTGTGTGCTCAGCACTTGCAGCCAAGTGCAATGGTTGAAAAGGCACTGGTCAGGTTGGCTATGGTTGCCATGGAGATGGTGGAGTGTGGAGGAGGAGGTGGAGACGAGGGGGAAGCCAGAGTGCGGGAGATATGGAGCCAGTTGGCGAACAAGCTCGTCTTCTTTTACTTCCTTCAACTGATCAACATCACTTCTTTGATCAACCGGCTACGGGAGAAGGTAGCTCGTCTCAAGGGAGACAGGCATGCGTTACCTGCAGTCACTCTTGCAGCTCTCCTCAAGCCGCTGCCGCAAGGGCCGGGGCTGGCTCATGTGGTCTCTGCTGCACTTTGTCACCAGCACAGTGCAGGGAAAACTCCCTCAGCAGCAGCAGCAGCAGGTGAGTGGCCTCCGTCCTCCCCAGACACTCTTCACTTCCCCCCCCGCCCACTCTCTCATCACTCCCATCTCTCTCTCTCTCTCTCTCTGCGTAGCCGGCTGCAAGTGCCACTTCCAGTCAGCTGCAACGTGAATTTGTGCCCATTCTGAACCTGTTCAGTCTTCTGTACCCAGACCGTGAGGTCATGCCCCCTCCTGACCCCTCCCAGCCCTCAGCTGTGCTGGACACTGCCATGGCCAGCATATGGATAGTGTACTCCAGTCGAGTGAGCCTCACACACACACACACATCCTGCAGGACTTGGCGCCTTGTACATGTGCATATTTAGTACAGTTAGTGTGCACACTTACTCCACTGCAGGCACTTGCGGACAGTGTTGACCTCCCGAGACCGATGCCGTACATCCTCAGCAAGCAGATCGAGTGAGGCACCAGCTCCGCTTGGCCTGCCCGGGCCACCTTCACCTGCACTCTCACCTCCAGGTGGTTGCAGCAACAGAGTGAGGCCCCGCCTCCTGCCTCTGCCCTCACCTCAGACCACACAGTGGCCCTCCTGCTCAGTGTCTGTTAGTGCCATTACCTCACATTCACTGTAGTGGCTACTGTTGATAAGGACTGGACTGCCAGCAGACAGCACTGACCTACTGAGACTGCTGCATGCAATGGCTAATGCGACACACACTGTATGCAGCATGTGTGCACTGTGCTAGACACATGTTGATACTATACCAACATGCAGAACTCAAGTGGCCACAGTGACCATGGCTGTACATGCCAGTAACACATCGTGACCACCCCACACCTTCCCTTCACTGCACATCCTCCCTCCCAGATAGCAACAATGCAGAGGTCTGTGGGAAGCTGCTGAACATTCTTCTAGAGGCCATTGCCCCTCAGTTCCCACCTGCAGGAGAGTCTGCCCTCCCACCCCTGCCACTCACGTCCCTCAGCACCATAGCCATGCACGCCAAGATCAGGTGACACTCACTCCTCTCAGCACCCCCACCACCTCTCCTCACTCTCCCCCCTCACTCTCTCACCCCCCTCACTCTCCCCCCTCACTCTCCCCCCTCACTCTCCCCTCCCTCACCTCTGTAGGCTGATGGACAAGGTGAAGCATCACCTGGTGCAAGTGGCTGAGGCCAGCAAGCAACCAGCCACAGTCCACGCTCCCACCATCACTGCTGCCCTGCTGGAGACGTACAACAGACTACTAATCTGGCTGGGGACTCGGAACTTTCAAAGTGTGTGTGTGCATGCGTGCGTGCATGTGTGTGTAATGTGTGATACCCTGTGTCCCCTCAGCCCAGCTGATCCCTGCTGTGTTCAAGAGCCAGGCCTGGTCCGTGCTGCATGCTCTGCTGGAGATCATTGCCTATCGAGTCCACCTCCAGCTCCAGTACTCCTACCGCTTCCAGCTTCTGCAGCAGCTGCACACTGTGGTTGGTGTGTCCATCATCCCCACACAGCTCTTTGTCAGGTTGCTGTCCCCCTCCCGCCACCCCCTCACCCCCTCCCCCCCTCACCCCCTCCCACCCCACCCCCCTCACCCCCTCACCCAGTACATCTCATGCTCCCTGTGCAGTGCTGAGAACACCACCCTCCGCCTCATCCAGGGGCTGGGCAGTCCGGAGTTCCTCCTGCAGCTGGCCAAGCTCTATGCTGTTGACCCAAAGCCAGTCAGTCTGGTAGGGGATGGGTGTGGCTACTTCCTGACATGCTGTCTCTTTGCCACAGCTCCTGTCCCAGGAGTCAGAGGAGCTGAACAGAGTGTTTGTGTGTGTTGTGGCTCAGAGTCTGCACATATCTAGTCAGTGTGTGCTGGCCTGTGAGCATGCCCAGTGTGTGACTGTGCCCCTCCCCCTCCCGCAGACCTGGACACCACCAACTGGCTGGAGGCCTTCATGCGAGCTGTCTTCACTGCTGCACCACACAAGTGAGAGAGAGCACCATTCTTTGCCCTCCTCACTGTGTGCCATGTCTCCCACAGCTGGCCAGAGGCCACCAGCAGGTTCTTCCCGGCCAGCCTGAGGCAGCTCTGCAAGAGCCTCTACACTGCAGAGTACCAGGTGGAGCTGGTCAGCAAGGCAGAGGAGGAGTGCAGGAGATACACCGTGGCCAAGAGTATGTGCACATGTGCTCACTGTGCTGAGCAGTGTGTATGTGTGTGCGTGTGTGTGTGTGTGTGTGTGTGTGTGTGTGTGTGTGCTCTTCCTCAGGCAAGTCCAATGAGCGGGAGCTGATCCAGACCTACACAGAGTCGGAGTCTGCCTCACTGTTCCTCTGGTGAGCACTTCCCTCGTCTTCTCCACCTCCCCTCCTGACCCCTCCCACTCCCCAGCATCCTCTGGAAGCAGTTGACTGAGACAGGAAGTGTGAGTCTGACATGTATCAAGATTGTTCAGAGGACTCAGGCAAAGAAGCTTGCAGCCTACACACGGAAAATGGTGGACTACGTTGTGTTTACTTGCCCTCCGCCCACGTCCAACATGAGCCAGTTCAAGATGGTGTGTGTGTGTTGGTGGTGAGGTGTTGGCAGTGCACTGCTAGGGATATTGTCCCCAACAGGTGGTGGCCTACCTGAATGAGCTGGTCTGGAAGTACCATGTGTTTCCCCTGGACCGCCTGTTGCTGTGCATGGTGAGTATCGCCCTCCCTGCCTCCCCTGTGCTGTGCTACTGCCCTCTGCTGCCTCCCCTGTGCTACTGCCCTGTGCTGTGCTACTGCTGCCTCCCACGGCAGGTGATGCGGGGATATGATGGGCAGTTTGCCCACACCTGCCTCAGTATAGTGCACTACATGCTACTGACCAATCAGGACTTCCAGAGCCGAGTGTCTACCCTTGTTAAGGAGGTTGGTCATTAAATAGTGGCTGGTGGTCCAGGCACTGAGCCTGCTGATGTGTGTCACGCGTCACAGGTACCACCAGACCACTGGAACTGCTCCAACTGGCACTCAGCACACTCGTCATTTGTGCAGGTATTGTCGTGAGGCTTGCGCCTGCATGGAGGAGCATGAGTATGACTATGATAATAACTGGTCTGTCTAGAAATTCCCCGAGAGTTTCCAGCCTGATATTCCTGGGATGGGCCTCCCTCCTACCTGCTCCACAATGCCCATGTACTTTGGTCAGTGTCTCACTTTCTGCATGGCTGCAGCTCACCCTCCTCCCCTCCCTCCTACTACAGGAAATGTGTGTCTACGTTTTCTTCCAGTGAGTGTTGCTCCTCCCCCCCCTCCCCCTCCCCCCTCCCCCCCCCCCCCCCCCCCCCCCCCCCCCCCCCCCCCATCATCTCCCACTCACTTCCCATCTCACACTCCTTACCAGGTACTTTGTCTCTACATTCACCGGCTGTTGGAGGTTCCCGAAATGGCCTCACAGTCCTTGGGGACCATCCTTGACCAGTACGGGCAGCTGTATGCCTTCCACGGTCAGTCTCCAGACACTGCAGCAGTCAGTGGAGCATCGTGCTATGCACTACTCTTCCCTCCTCTGCTGCCCCCTCCCCCTAGCACACCCTGTGAGCCACCTCTACACCACCCTCCACTACTACGAGAGGACACTGACTGAGAAGCCAGAGTGGAAGAGAAAACTGGTGGCCACCATCATGGGTGAGGGGAGAGGACAGTGCGTGTGTGTGTGTGTGTGTGTGTGTGTGTGTGTGTGTGTGTGTGTGTGTGTGTGTGTGTGTGTGTGTGTGTGTGTGTGTGTGTGTGTGTGTGTGTGTGTGTGTGTGTGTGTGTGTGTGTGTGTGCGTGTGTGTGTGTGTGTGTGTTCATGTGTGCATGCTTTTTGGCATTCTTGGTGTTGCAGGCTCACAGCAGAAAGTGCATGGGCTGGAGTGGTAAGTGTGCAGCTATCATGTGGCGGCCACCAGCCCACTAGTCCCTAACTCTGCAGGTACTTCACTCCATCCTACTGTGCATTCCTGAGATCTTCTGAGCCTGCACTTGGTTGGAGTCCTCCTCCACGATACTTCATATGTGTCCTGGAGCAGTTGGTCAAAGGTGCGTGGGCTCCCTGGCTCAGCCCTGCTCTCAGTGCTGGTCTCTCACTAGGTCTGGAGCCGTTCAGTCTCTCTGCTCCGTCCTGTGATTGGCAGTGCACTGAGTTCTCGGGGTCCCTCCCTCTCAGCCTCACTTGTGCCTGTGTGGAGCTGCTGGGGCTGCCGGGGGACGGGCCAGCGGTGGGCAGGCAGCTGCTGCTGGCACTCTATAGCATGGCAGAGTCCTCCAGTCAGGTGGAGGAAGTGCTGGCTCTCACCAATGCTCTTGCTCTGCTCTTCATTTCTCTCCCAGTCAGTGAGCTACTGTCAGTCAGCAAGTGCAATTGGAACCTTTTCTCTGTGCAGGACTCCTTCCAGTCTGTGCTGTATGAGTCGGTGGTCTCTGTGGTGGAGGGATTGTCTCCAGACACCACTGTGGCCCTCACACTCACAACAGGGAATGCTGCAAGCTGTTTGCTTTCCCTAATGCATGCCTTCTGGCTCCATGGCAACATGGGCATTCTCCTCTTCCTGCCGCAGTGAGTGCTTGGTTCCACGTGTGTGTCCTGCACTCTCTCTCCTGCTCCTCTGCAGGTGGCTGCAGACGAGACTGGGGGCTGTGGTGCAGCATGAGGCCCAGCTGCTCTACGTGCTGCAGCTGCTCGGGCCAATACTGCATCGGGTGATGGCAGAGAAGCCCAAGGTGCTGTTGGATATAGTGATGGAAATATACAGACTCTTGAAGGTTGTGGACCAGCGGCAGTCTGGCCTTGTTAGGCATTCTGACATCATCTGTGACTTTTTGTATCCCTCCCTGAATGCTGATATAGTTATAGTGTAATTGCATTGGGACGGTTCCATCCTTAACTCTGTACAGATATCACATTAAGTACATGCATATCGGAGATGCTCATGGAAAGAAGGAAGAGATAGAGCAAGTGGTGTGTTCCCTGCACCTTCCCCTGAAGGCCAGGCTGCGATTCCTCACCCCCACACTGGCAGAACAGGCTGAATAGCCACCAGAGCCAGCCAAAGAACACTCAGAACATGTCAGAGTATTTGTTTGTAGCTATCAATTAGCACAATTTTATAACATAAAACAGTACTACACAATTATTGTGAGAGTAGCTATAAACATAGATAGTAACTCTAACCTAGCACAATATGAGAACAGCCCTACACAACTGTGAGAGGGTCCACATCACTCTTTGACAGAGCCATGGCCACAGTTGGTGCTAGCCTGGCCTGTAGGAGGGACAAGTAGGACTGCAGAAACCCTCTCTCTGTGTTGCTGTGTTCACACAGGATCACCACCACTCCCCTGGCGGTGGCTGCCAGCACGTCATGGTGGCTCATCTCCCCTGCAGGGGGCAGAGGGTCACGTTGCAGAGCCTGTGGCTGGACTAGAGGAACAAACCTGTTAGGTACACATTAGCATCCACATCCTTGAGGACTCGACCCCCAGAGCCAGCGCACACAGCTATGGTGGAAAGAGTAGCTTCCTCTTTCCAGCCAGCTGGGCAGGCCACCCTCACGTAGGGAAGATGTAGGTGAGCTTTGACTCTGCTCACCAACTGTGAGAGGGTCACGGGTTCAGTGAGGGTGAGTACTCGCCCTGCTCCTGCCACTGGGACCTGCCACCAGAGGCACTAGGTTAGCTCTGGCACATGCAGCACCTGCCATGATGTTGACTGTCTACCTGAGTTCTGGATTGGAGCGAGAGGTGAGTGTTGGGTGCAGTGGTGTGGAGGTGGAGGAGCAGAGAGGCCACCTCAGCATCTGTGCAGGTCAGCTCCAGGTCACAGAGAGACGGGTCACTGCACATCAAACAGGAGAAGTGAGTGGGTACATTGTGCTGCTGGCAGAAGGCACGGACCTTTGAGAAGGTTTGGAGGTCACGCCTCTCCCCTGGACCAGCCCTGGTGCAGCCTCCTTTGCCAGCCCATGGACAGTCAGTAGTTTGGATGGGTGAGGAGAAAGCATGCTGACATTCAGAACCTGCACCTGGCCTTCCCCCAGCCCCTGAAGTAGCCAGTCATTTACTCCTCCCTCAATGCTGTCCAGGGCAGTGTGGGGGGAGTAGACAGCCATCTTCAGCTCTAGCGCTCGCACAATAATCTTCTCCTTGGCTGTGTTCTGGGTGAGCCTCTTCAGAGGGTGAAATATTGGAGGGTGGTAAGACACTATCAGCCCTGCCCCCACACCCTCGGCCTCGTCCATCACCGCCTCCGTCAGGTCAGTAGTTAACATTATGCTGTGCACTGCAGGGTTTCCTGAAGGCTCTACCAGCAGCCCCACATTGTCCCAGCTTTCTGCTCGGGAGGAGGGGGAGATGGCCTCCAGGTGGCCCACCACAGACTGCAGGTCCATTGCCGCCCACTGTGCACCAGCGTGTAATAACCTGCTGAGTCTACTAATCATCGGCCACCTGCAAGAGACAGTTCGGGCCACCATAATAAATGTACAAGTATAATAATATATCACTATGTATGCACACAATATATTTAGTCCAGCATCAGCCTCTTGGAAAGCCAGTCAAAGGCCTCTCCACATCTTCCAGAGACCTTTATATCTGCAAATGCATCTGCTCTAGTGTGGCCTATGTTCAGAATGAGCAGGGGCAAGCCCAGCTCAGTGGCATGGCGAATGTGTCTGAGAGAGGAATACGTTTCCAGAGAAGAACCCACCACCAGACAACTGTCAGCTTCCGCCAAACGGCTGTTGATGAAGTCCACTCTCTCCCTTGGAACAGAGTCCCCAAAGAACACTACGTCTGGCTTGAGGTCTCCCCCGCACCGCTGGCACAACGGAGTGGTGAAGGTCTGGACCGCCTCTTCCGACACAAACACATCTGCATCAGGAGCAAAGCCTTCGGGCGTGGCGTTCCATGTGGGGTTCTCCTGATAGATGCGCTCCTGGAGCTGTTCTCTGCTGACGCTGCGTCTGCAGGAGAGGCAGGACACCGAGAACACGCTGCCGTGCAGCTCAGTAACACGCTGCGACCCAGCCTTGTGGTGCAGGCGGTCCACGTTCTGTGTCACCAGCCAATGCAAGCGACCCATCTTTTCTAGCGCTGCAAAGAACGTGTGGGAGACGTTGGGGGTGAAGGCTCTGAACACAGGCCAGGCGGTCGTGTTTCTGGCCCAGTACCTCTGCCGCACGCCGGCGCTGCGAAGGAAATCTGCAATGGTGGTGGGTCGGTGCGAGGAGGTAGCGTAGAGTCCTACTGCCTCTGAGCGGTAGTCTTTGATCCCGGACTCCGTGGAGATACCAGCCCCACTCATAACAAAGAGCCTCCGGGAACTCAGTAAAAATCGCTCGAGGGTCTGCAGATCGCCCTCAGATAGCGGCTTGTGCGCAGGTACACAGTGGCCAAGGGTTTCCGAGAGTGCGGCCACTCCGTGTCGCCACACGCGCGTTAAGAACACCATACTCTCTCACAATTCTATCCGTAAGAAACAGCAACAGAGCACAACTTACCTACTACTTTTCCAAATATAGCACACCCTCTTGCCTGTCCCAACTCTGTTCCAATATTTCTGTTCCAATATTTCTGTATTCCTTATGCAAGCCAGATGGAGGTAGGTAGAGGTACCGGTACCAGGTCTAACTAAGAGGCTTCATTTATTTTGTGTTTACACGCAGGAGAAAGAAGTGGAAACAACTTGTGGTTAGGGAATAATTGCTCACGATTATTGTGAACATGTGAATAAGTATGTACTGATCTCGTGCAGGACGGAGCACCGGTCAGGCAATACAAGACAAGGTGTGAGGGTTGCTGCCTTGTGTCTGACTTACGTGGACCAGGGACATAGTCATAACTATGACATGGCTCTTTTCCTTGTAGGGAGTATGCTATCATCAGCTCTACCACCAGTGTCTGCACAGGTGCTCTAGGCTAGAGGCTCAGCTCAACAAATTCAGAACATTAGCTGGAAAACTGGACCAATTGCAGCTGCTGCAGGTGGGACAGTGTGTGTTGCATCTGTTGCAAGCTGCTACTTGTGTGATGTGCACAGGAGAAAGCGGTGGCTGGCGTGGCCAGCAATTCAGCTGTGCTAGACGAGCAGCTGCAGAGAGAGCGACTCCACTGGCAGAACAAAGTTTGTTCACATATACATTGTATGTAGAGGGATGCCCAATAGTACATACATACACAGTTATGTGCACTTGCACACCCACCTACAGGCACGTAGCTGCATTATATAATCATGTAACCTCTCAAACTCACCTGTGCAGGTCAGAGCAGTGGAAGAAAAGTTAAAGGCAAAGGAAAGAGTGAGTTGCATGTGGAGGATTTCTGTAGCTTCATGTGATGTGCCATGTGTACTGTCATATTGTGCTGCAGGAGAACTCTGAACTACTGAGGGCCAATGGACAACTTTCTGCTGACTACTGCCAACTCTTGGCTAGATATGTGGTTGGTAGGGCAGCCACTGTGCAGTTCCGTACTGACCTGAGGAGAACTGAGGCAAGGTAGGGGGTGCCACAGAGCCTGTGTTGCTCTAGGCAGGTGTGCTCTGGAGTGTGTCGTGTGTGACATGTAACATGCTCCCAGCATTGCATTTGTTCTGCAGCATGGCAGCCAAGATGAGACAGCTAGAGATTTCTTCAAGTCAAACAGCAAAGTCTCTGAAGGTATGCATATCATGTCATGTCAAATGACTCTGTCACACAATGTTGTCTTCAGTACCTTCAACATGAATATGAAGAGGCAGCTGAGTTCTCTGATGCTGAGCGACAGATAATGCAGGAAGCCAATTTGGAACTTGAAGCTGAGGTGGCATGACACACGTGTGTGCACACACACACACACACACACACACACACTGCAATAATGTATATTTTGTGTTTAGCTGTCCAATACACGTGAAGCCTTGAAGGTGGAGGCTCTTAAGGCCAGGCAGTCTGCTTCCCTACAGCAGCAAGTGAGCCCTTTAATTTCTTCCTCTCTCTACGCATTGAATGGGTGACTCAATGCATTCGAATTCTGTTGCTATCAGGTAGCCAGCTTAACAAAAGAGCTGAGCAATCTATCAGAGTTCACCAAGCAATACCAAACCCAAGCCATGCAGAAAGTGAGAAGCATACAGCCATTCACTACCTCATTGCGCACTGTATTGGCATGAAGCCACTTGGCTAATAATAACTTCATTTCAGTGGTATGAAGTGTGTATGTATGCACATCCCCCCCCCCCTCCCCCCCACTAGTCAATATTTGCATGCCCCCCGAGTACTGTTCACATACATGTACGCCTCAGATCACTGTGTTAAAAAAGAATGAGGAGAGAGCTGAAGGTGAAATAGTGGAGTTGGATGAGCTCATTGATAGAGTGAGAATGGTAAGCCATTCATGAAGAAATTCTCTCCACAATGCTGTATGCCCTGCCGTGCCATATCACAGGTGCTGCATACAAATCTGGACCATGTCAAGAAATGCCCACCCCTACTTGACATGCTGGCAGAATTGGATGGAGAAGAGACAAGAAAATGATCATAGCAATACATCAGCTCAGAACCAGCACATATATACATCAGCTCAAAACTGTTACTTGTATAATTATTATTACATTTGCCTACACAACATGTGTCCCTGTCACCGGCTCCACTACTTTTGTTCCGGCTCCTCCCTGCATATGAAAACCACCAGATGACTCGCTGCTGGCAGTGTGCACAGTGAGTAGGGCATACCTGTCCAACTGAGAGGACTCGGCAGAGGGAAGGGAAGTCTTTCTCTCCTTGTTTCTTCTTTCTTTACTCCGTGACCACTGCCTCCTCTCCCTGCTCCTGGACCTGGGTCTCCTCTCTCTGCTCCTGGACCTGGGTCTCCTCTCCTTGCTTCTCGACCTGGGTCTCCTCTCCTTGCTCCTGGACCTGGGTCTCCTCTCCTTGCTCCTGGACCTGGGTCTCCTCTCCTTGCTCCTGGATCTAGTTCTTGATCGGTGCCTTCTCTCCCTGCTCCTGGATCGGTGCCTTCTCTCCCTGCTCCTAGATCGATGCCTGTGGTCTCTGCTTCGTCTCCTCTCCCTGCTTCGTGATCGATTTCTACTTTCTCTCCTCTGCTTTCTTTCTTGGCTGCTAGACCTCTGCCTCCTGTCTCTGCTGCGAGATCTGTGGCTATCACGTCTTCTGTGGTCCTGAGATGGTGGCCTGTGGTTCATCGAATACACACAATTTTGTGTTATGCATAATTATGCACACACACACACACACACACACACACACACACACACACACACACACACACACACACACACACACACACACACACACACACACACACACACACACACACACACACACACACACACACACACACACACACACACACACACACACACACACACAAAGTACTGGACATGTAGGCACACCTGCTGCTGTCGCCAATGTCTCGGTGGCTTTCTGAGGGCTTCCTTCCACTTGGTTTGCTCTGTAGGAGAATAGTGCTCACTGTGTTGTACATGTTCAAGACAACAGTACAGCAGATATGAGCAGTTGGTTGGTATAAAGGGTACCTCCACACATGAGGGTCCTTGGTAGCACTGCTGAAGCAGTCAGCCCATGTCATGGCACAACATACATACATGCCACCAGCCAAATATCCACAACATTTGATGGCACTGACCTGTTGTCTAACCTGATTTACAACTCTAGTTTTTTTTACAAACTGATCTCACAGAAGACCACACAAAGCCTATAAGTACACGATTGACATTGCATATTAGCAGCGTAGGAAAGTGCCCTGTATGTTCTACCTTGAGCTCAGTTATGGCTGCTCGAATGCGAGCATACCCCATGTGCTGTTTACCAAGCAGGTGTGCGTCAACACGTGACTGTGAGTCTCCAATGACCAGAAAGGAACCACACACATCACACAGTTCCATCTTCTCATGGAAATCATTGGCATCCACTTCAAACCCAGCCAGAGTCTGAGGAGGGAAGGATAGCACCAGATGGCTGGGGCAACACAGCAACAGTCAAATTGCTCCATTACTGTGCTATATATAATTGCTCAAGCCTTCTTGGAAGATGTGTCATATTCCATACTGCTGTTCTCTTGGTACTAACCTTTGTACCCTCCTTGGTTTTAGTTGTTCTGTTCCTCTCCCTTTCTCTTTCCAGAGCCTCCACCTCCTTTAGCAGTACCTGGGCTTCCTCCACCTCTCCTTTCTGCCCCAGCTCCTCCAGACGTGTCACACGCGAGTTGATTTCTACATTCAAATGGCGCAGCTTCTCGCTCACAGTGCTGTCGAGGTTCTCAGACATTTGCTGTAGAGAATAACAAAGTGATCCTCTGCCAAACCAACTCTTATCTAGTTTACCTTCTGTTTGGCCTCTGCACTCTTTCGCAGCCTCTCCTTGCCGTGGGTGATGCGTCGATCCAAAGAGCGAATTAACTTTTCCAAGTGTACCAGGAACTCTTGCTCATACCCCATCTTGCCACATCTGTCGCTAGCTTCATACCTGCAAGCAATGACAGTCTTCCAGTGAACTATCATTGCAAGTGTGGCTGGGACAGGACAGCTGTAAACGAGGATGAACTTACGCCTGCCTGAGTTTTTCATCGTGAAGCTTTGAACAGGATCCTATCATGTGAAAACAAATGTAAATGTGCAGGACGCACAAGAGCCTTCCTAGCTCACGAGAATCGCGTACCCATGTCCGCTCGAGTGTTGACAAAGAGGTCGCAAGGGCAGAACCCACACAGAAAATGCTTGCACACCTGCGCGAGCAACTGGAAGTCAAATCCGTCGCCATTTGCACTCGAAAACTCACTTCTAGATCCCACCACTCCGTCTCCTTGACTTCCTTGCCAGGCAGCACATTTCTGCGCTTGCCCATGAGCTCGTCCAGCAGCGCTGCAGCCTCGCCCGCCATGTTCCCGCCGATTACAATTCGGGAAATCCCCATGTGTCATGCTGGTCTGGGTGCGCTTCAACAAGAACAATGACTCATGAAGTAGTGCTGCAAGAGAGAGTGAAACAGCAGCTCATCACCAGCCCGCGGACGGGGATTGGCGTGCTGGTCGGCCTGGTAAGTGAGCATAACGAACGATGAATGAGTTTGGTTGTCAGCCATTCGTCACTGCTAGTTGTCTGCGGAGAGGGATTGCGTTTTACTTCACGCGCCTACGCCACTACTGGAAGGTGCTGTGGGAGACAACAGTGGTAAGAGCTTAGTCCTCAACATTTCATTTTTTTGTGAGGGTTTGCTGCACTCCACACATTGGTTCATCTGTAGTGTACCATTGATAGCATTGCACAGTAGCATTGCACAGTAGCATTGCACAGTAGCATTGCACAGTAGCTTGCACAGTAGCATTGCACAGTAGCATTGCACAGTAGCATTGCACAGTAGCATTGCACAGTAGGGGGTTGTGAGTGTTTGCTCATGTGTAGTTAGTATGGCAGTTTCTTTTAAAGGGAAAGATGACCTACCAGCTGAGGGGTGGTGGGTGGATGATCATGCTCATCAGGTATTACCAAGTCTAGGGATAGTTCTGACCATTGTTTTGTGTCCACTGGCTACTTGTGTGTGTATGCACTTGGCTGCAGGTGTGGGACATGCTCCCTGGAGGCCTGACCGTCGTGGGGCTCTACCTGGTCTCTGGTGCACTCAGCAGCTCTGCACTGGCTAAACTTCACTTTTTGATTCCTAAAGTGTGCCAAATCAGCAAGCCCCTGTTAAACTATTTGCATCAACCACATTCTTACAGAGTGTTGCTGCACTTGTCAACAACCACACACAGGTAGCACGATGCCTTTGCCCTCCAATCTCAACAGAGGATGAATGTATATCTTTGTACAGATTCTCATGTCAGCGACTGGATATCAGTAACTCAGTGGTAATTTTGTAATCTGTTAGAGCAATTTCTGTGTGTGTGTGTGTGTGTGTGTGTTTTTCCTGCAGGCTGGATACCAGCCAGCTACTCTCAGCGTCCAGACACAAGCTGACTCCTTACATCGTTTGGACTGCACTGTTCCTTTGAGGATGGACATTTACATGCCCAGCACTGCTGGTGACATCTGCCAGACTGTGCAGGTGTGAGGCGGTGGTTGGCCGTAGGTCTGTTCTTTTCATGACTTCTCTGGTGCATTAATTCTTGTGCAGGAGCATCTGCTGCAGGCATTGGCTCCTTTGCAGTCAGGGCTGGTGGTGGTGGGGGACAAGTGCTATGCCAGAGATGAGCCACTGGAGACTGAAATGCATGAACGGCACACCCACTGCACTCTGCACCCGACGCAGAAGGTGGAGTACTGTTTGTCTTCCTGTAGACTAGAAGCATCTGCTATATGGCTTGCCTGGACAAGTACACTATGTACTGATGCCTTTTCCTGTGTACGACCCTCTACCATCCACTCCTTGGCACAGCCGACTACGTGTGGCTCCAGCACTCTGATGGAATGTGCAGTCATGCTGCAAGTGCATGGAGAGGTAGCAGGCATTGCATATGTTCCTCCTGAAGCAACTGCAGTGGATGGAGCTCAGGTATGCTGTGCAGTCCTTGGCTGACATACCAACTGGCAAGGAGAGAGTTGTATGGTATGCTATGCAGAGACTTGGTGAGGACATTCTGAGGAGCTCTGCAGTGCGCTGGACCAGACTCTGTGAAGACAGTGCAGAGAAGCAGGAAGAACTGAGGCAGAATCTGGCACGAAGCCAGGTGAATCCACTCTCTTTGGGTACAGGAAAGTCAGAGATGTGTGTGTGGCAGTTACCAAAGCGAGTTTTAGTGGTGGTAGCTGGACAGAAGATCTGCTTGTGTGCATACCAATTCCCAGACGAAACTAGGAAGGTGTGCTCAGTAGAGGTCTAGGAAGGAGTGGAGTTCTTAGCTGCCTTCTCACCATGCACATATATAGGAGTTAACGGACCGTGTGGCTGAGGTGTTGAGTGTGAGGCCTGCACAGATTATTCTGAAGGATGTTGAGAAAAGAGCAACAGTGACAGACCAGGATAGAAGCACTTCAGTTTTATCCTTTAACTGTAAGACATATTTGTACAATCTTTGCCCTAACCTCACACAACTCTTCACAGCCCTGCACTTGTGGATGATGGCTGGGACTGTTCTGATGGCCATTGTTGCTGCTGTTTTATGGACCACAACCTGACACTGTCCTAGAAGTATGCCACAATCAGTGACTTCACTGTACTATCAGCAGTGACACAGTTGATTTATACCTGCAATGGCAATCATGTAGCACTCTGTATAATTACGTACACAACACGCGAATGGGAGGGGCTCGCCCGGCCACAGTGCTGACTAAGCGGTGGTCCTCGTGTCATGTCTCTGTGCGTGGTGGCGGTGTGTGTTCTGGTAGTAGGTGCTGCAGGCAGCCTCTCCTGTCCCGTTAACCTGTCCCTGCCAGGCGTGGCCCTGCAAGGGTGAGAATGTTGGGCTGTGCGTCGGTTGATGGTGTACTTCATTATCCCGTTCAGAGTTCCATTCTCCGTGGACGTGTCCCTCCCTCCCTTTCTCTCTGCGCAAGACGTGCTCCCTCCTATGGTACTTTATGGCTGCAGCAATGGCTCAAACTGCAGCTGCCACGAGACTAGGCCAAACGGAACGGCACAGCTCACCTTCCAATTCTCGCACACTGTACACTCCCTGGTGTGTTGCTCCTGGATGGCTAAGTGCCACGCCCACCTCCCCCCTCTGGCTTCCTTCTCCATCTCAGGGTCACCATAGAGTTGCTATCAACCTCACAGGAAGTGACTGCTGTTCCTGTGAAGCCAATGAGACCAATTTGTGTGCTCCACACAAGGTATGCTCCTAGTCCTGTGCCAGTGTGCAGTGTTCACCTGCACCCCAACTTGCCTGCAGCGGATATTTACCATCCCAGCATTTCTCACTCTCCTCCCACCACTAGTGACTGCAGTGGTTGCAATTGTCTTCAGGTGTGTGTGTGTGTGTGTGTGTGTGTGTGTGTGTGTGTGTGTGTGTGTGTGTGTGTGTGTGTGTGTGTGTGTGTGTGTGTGTGTGTGTGTGTGTGTGTGTGTGTGTGTGTGTGTGCACGCGCGTACATGCGTGCGTGCGTACATGTACGTGTGTGTGTGTGGGGTGGGGGCTGGAGATCTTTCTCTTGTGTCTCTACCACTGACTGCTGAGACTGTGGACACAGTATCTGCTCTCCTGTTCTCAGGCAAGTCCTGCTGGCCCTGCTGCTGGGCATTTGGCTCTGTGCTTTCTTTGGTGAGTACAATGTCTGTTTTGGACCCATCCCTAATCCTCATCTCTCCCACACACCAACCACAGCAAATGAGTACAACCCTCTGACTGCAGCCCTCAGAACTTTAGGTACACTCCCCACCTCACACTGTCAGTAACAGCTGGTGCATGTAACTTGCCTCTCTCGCCTCACACTTTGAAGACACCTACTTTGTGGATGCCATAGCAACACCCAGTAATGCCAAGGTAAAGCTCTCCTTGCTTAGCTGCCTGCCTGCCTGCCTGCCTGTCTACCTGCCTGCCTGCCTGCCTGCCTGCCTGCCTGCCTGTCTACCTGCCTACCTGCCTGTCTACCTGCCTACCTGCCTGCCTGCCTGTCTACCTGCCTGTCTACCTGCCTGTCTACCTGCCTGCCTGTCTACCTGCCTGCCTGCCTGTCTACCTGCCTGTCTACCTGCCTGCCTGCCTGCCTGTCTACCTGCCTGCCTGCCTGCCTGCCTGCCTGTCTGCCTGCCTGTCTGCCTGCCTGCCTGCCTGCCTGCCTGCCTGCCTGCCTGCCTGCCTGTCTGTCTGTCTGTCTGTCTGTCTGTCTGTCCCCTCCATCTCCCTGTCTGTCTCGATCAGTCACTCTCTCGTCTACAGGTCATTGTGTTCTGCTTCTTCCTTGGAGGACTAATTGGAGTGGTCCAACGCTCAGGTGGAGGTCTTGGCATGGCACGGGCTCTACATCGCTTTACTGGAACTAGAAGAAGGTATATGTCCTCTGACACACCCACCATTAGCTGTCAGTCACATCTAGCACAGGACACGTGGCACAAGTGGATTGCTGAGATCTTGTTTATTTGTACCTTGCACCTACACATGTAGCTAGCTGTCTCTGGTTGATAAAGAAAACTGCACACATGCTCTGTTCCTCCCTACCCCCTCAGGGCCTGCATTGTGTGTGTAGTATTGTGTCTTCTAATTTTCTTTGATGACTACGGCTGTGTACTGATTGCAGGCAACAGCCTACGAACCGTGAGAGGTTTGGTCCTAGTAGGTATGCCCTGTTCTAACTCTCTCTCTCTCTCTCTCTCACACACACACACACACACACACACACACACACACACACACACACACACACGGCCCAGGTGATGAGTGGAGCAGGAGTGAGCAAGGAGAAGTTTGCCTTTCTTCTTCAGAGTGTGGGTCCAGCAGTGCCTAGCGTTGTGCCCATTTCCAGCTGGGTAGGTGTGGAAGTTGGTTATGTGCAGAGTGCCCTCAGCAAGTGCTCTGGGCACTGTCCGAGAGAGGATCCTTTCCTTGTTGTGCTAAGGACTCTTCGTCAGTGACTCTTGACCCTTGTACCCGCCCTGCACTCATTCTTTGCTTTCTTCCCTCTCCAGCCTATCGTTTCTTCCCCTTACTCATAGTGGCATGTGTGCTGATTGTGGCTGTGCTGGCACGAGACTTTGGCCCCATGCTGAGTGCTGAGCGCTCCTCCCTTTCTCCCCCACCTCCCCCTCCTGCTCCTCCTGCTGATGTTCCTGAGGAGGTGGAGATGAATTCACACAGTGCCACTGGAACTGAGTCAGAGAGTGCATTCTCTGGTGAGTGCTCAGCCATGCTGGGTGTCTCCATGTCGCCATGTCTCCATGTCTCCATGTCACCATGTCTCCATGTCGCCATGTCTCCATGTCCATTCTCCCCTCCCTCCAGGTCCACTGTCACCGAAGCCAGGGGTTCCTCACCGCTGGTATGTCTCCAGAGCACCTGCCACCAACACACCTGCCACCTCAACACTCCCTCACTCCCTCCTGTCCAGGATAAATGCTGTGCTGCCATTTATTGTTGCTGTGCTGGCCACTCTACTAGGGATGGTGCTAGGGGGAAGGCAGGCAATCATTGATATGCCACATAACTCCAGGTGCCATATGCTGAACCCATGGCAGTGTCAGGCCTAACAGTACCCCCCCACCCCCACCTAGACCTCCAATGACAGTACTGAACATATTTCGTAATTGCAACTCATTGAATGCTCTGCTGTGGGCCAGTCTTCTAGCCTGTGCTGTTGCCATGGTGATGTTACTGGTGCAGAGAATCCTCTCCCTCAAGGAGTTTATGGAGGTTGGTTCACATGTGTTCACACACACACACACACACACACACACACACACACACACACACACACACACACACACACACACACACACACACACACACACACACACACACACACACACACACACACACAGGCATGGGTGGAGGGGATTAAAGACATCATGGAGCCACTGATCGTGTTGTTCCTAGCGTGGGGACTTGGACTTGCCATCGAGGTCTGTCACGTGTCAGTTAACCACATGAGTTCACCTTGTTCTGCACCACATCTCAGGACATCCAGACCAGCAGCTTCATCGCCCAGCTGTTGAGTGGTGGGGTGGCCAGCGGCTTCATTCCTGCACTGGTCTGTGTTATTGGCTTCCTCATATCATTTGCCACAGGCTCGGTGAGCCACTCAGCAGTGCACATGCGGTGCAGGTCCAGTGCACACACAGGCCACGGCTGAATTTGGCACTCCCAGAGTGCCAAGACAATAGGCTATTACAAAAGAGCCAGTAGCTAGAGACTATACAATAGCTTCTACACGTACATCAGCCACTGCATATTACGTACTGCCCTGCACACTGCTCACTATGTCAACTATCTGTTACGTGACGCTGCTGTGTTACAGGCATTTGGTACAATGGGTATTCTCTTCCCACTGGTGCTGCCTACTGTCTGCAAGCTCTCAGCCTGCGACCAGACAGCCATTGTACAGGCCACAGCTGCCATTCTTTCCTCATCCATATTTGGAAATGGTACTCATCCCAACCTTCCCTCCTTTCAGCCTTCACTCCCTCTTCCCCCCACAGTGATTTCTCCCATAGCAGACATCACAATCCTCACAACAGTTGCCTCCCAGTGCAACCTCAACTCCCACCTCAAGACTGCCTTTGTAATTAAGCAGCCCAAGGCTGACACTAAATATTATTGAGTGTCACTCTCACTCTGCCTCTCCCCCTCCCAGCTCTATGTAGTTCTTGTGGGAGTGGTATCTGTTGTGTTTGGTTGCCTCCCAGTGGGTGCTGGTTGGTATCCCTGGTGGGCAGCATGGATGATCATGGTGGCCATACTGGCCATTACCTTCTTGCTTTTCTCCTCAAACTACTCCTCTTCCACCTCCACTTCCCTGTGCTGGAGAGGGTGAGTCGTCATCATCTTCCAGTCCTCACATGATGATCCTTCCTCTCCTCAGGTGCCGGTTGACCTACCGCACCAGCAGACAACTGTACAAAAGGACCTCCCACTACCACCCAGCAGAGGTCAGACACAGTGCAGTGGAGGGTACCCAGCTGACTGTCACGTGTGTGCATGTTTGTATCTGCAGGAAACAGTGGATGAGAAGTCTCCACTGATACAGCAAGAGAAGCTCAGTCTCTCCACAGACTCCAGCCACTCAACATGACAACTACACACACATGTATGTATACACTGTTTCAGTCATTGCACTCTTTGAACACACTCCATACCATGTGTGTGTGTGTATGATCATGATATATTAGTTATATCATGTAACATGCTTAGGAAGTTTGATGATTCAATTATTTATAAATTAAAAATAAAAGGAGCACTTTGGTTGCATTTTCTGGCTACACAACCATCGTACTTGTGTGTAATAGTGATTACTGTTCTGCTGTTGCCATGAGAGGATTGAGTGAGTGAATGAGTGGGGAAGATGTGATTGAGATATAGTACATTCTTAAGCTACATGTGTGATTGATGATGGAAAAGTGGCGGTTGATGATAGGAGCTCCCCCAAGGATCAGACTGTGCTGGAGGGAGGCACAAACTGGATCATTTCCTTGTATATGAGTTCTGTGGAGCAGAAACCAACACTTATCATCCTGACACGTCTTTCCAGGACCAAGTTAGACACTCACCTTTCAGTTTCTCCTTGGGCAAATCATCCAGCTCTGTCTCAAATGTGAATGGCTTATCTGCTACAGGCTGGGGAGGAGGGGGGGAGGGAGGGTAGTGGTAACTGAGGTGGACACTTTCCCTGTAAACAACCAGTTGGCATACAGATTTAGGGTGTGTCCTACCAATTACCTCATCCTCAGGGTCATAGTACTGCTCCAGGTATGGATGTGCCAGTGCCTGTTCCACTGTGATCCTCCGATGAGGGTTAAAAGTCAACATCTTGTCCAGCAAATCCAGAGCTGGGGAGGCAGAGGGATGTGAGTGTGAAGTGTGGATAGAACCGTGTACCTTTCTGATCTGCCTTTGGGAAGAGCCGGCTCCATGGCTGGGCGGGCTTGAATGGGAGGGCCTGCAGGTAGCACCGAGCCTGTGGGGCAGGGAGATGGAGCTGGGGTCACGTTAGCACATGCTCTTCCCTGGGAATGTGCACTTTCTCATTGATGATGCAGTCGAGGTCTTCCTGGGATGGTGACCCCACAATGTTCAGTATGTGATTCAGCTGATCTAAGTCTGCTGAAAGTTAAGGATACAAACACACAAACACATGCAGAAACACATGCACTCTGATGCACAGGATACAGTGCTTTCCAGGGAAAATTGGTCTGTTAGAGATCATTTCTGCCAAAATACAACCAACTGACCAAATATCAACTGTAGAATGGGTGAGAATGAGGGGCAGGAGGAGGAGGAGGAGGAGGAGGAGGAGGAGGAGGTGTGAGGAGGATGAGGAGGCCGGGACAGGGAAAGGTGAGAGGACATATGGCAAATGAGGGATGAGTGACTCACTAGATTTGGTGTATCCTTTAGAGTTGAGCATTATCTCAGGAGCTCTGTACCAGCGAGTGGCCACATACTCTGTGAGAAAGCCTGTGTGGTCGTGCTGGGGGTCTGCAATTCGAGCCAGGCCAAAGTCGCATATCTGGAAGACAGGAGGGGAGGAGCAAGTGGTTAGGGGAGGACGGGAGGATGGGAGGATGGGAGGGTGAGAGGATGGGAGGACCGGAGGATGGGGGAGGGTGGGAGGATGGGAGGACAGGAGGATGGGAGGATGGGGGAGAGTGGGAGGACGGGAGGACAGGAGGATGGGAGGATAGGAGGATGGGGGAGGGTGGGAGGACGGGAGGACAGGAGGATGGGAGGATAGGAGGATGGGGGAGGGTGGGAGGATGGGAGGACAGGAGGATGGGAGGACAGGAGGATGGGGGAGGGTGGGAGGATGGGAGGACAGGAGGATGGGAGGATGGGGGAGGGTGGGAGGACGGGAGGACAGGAGGATGGGAGGATAGGAGGATGGGGGAGGGTGGGAGGACGGGAGGACAGGAGGATGGGTGAGGGTGGGACATGCCTTCAGGTCACAAGTGGTGTTCAAAAGTAGGTTGCTGGGCTTGAGGTCGCGGTGCAGGACATTAGCTGAGTGGATGTACTTCAGTCCTCGGAGGACCTGGTAGAGGAAGTAGCACACGTGGTCATTACTCAAGTGCTGTGTCTTGAGCAACTTGTACAGGTCTGTCTCCATCAGAGTCTGGATGATGTACCTGGGGGAGGCTAAGGCCAGCAACCTGCACAGCACTGGCAGTGCATGGACTGATACATGTAAGTCATGGCGTGGGCCACACAGGGATGACCTAATAGAGAGTGACTTGGTTGGGCAGGGAGGATACACATCCTTCATTTCAGCAAGGCTTGGAGGCCGAAGTATGTCCAGAATATCAATGATCTATGGGGTAGAGTAGTGTGCCCTAATGCATGTTGTGGTGACACTGTTAACACTCATTGTAGCAACACTGGGAGAGGTAAGGCTGCCTATTACACACACACTGAGTGAATGGGACGCTGCTCATCAGTGCATGAGGCCAGCAAAATACTTAGCACTTCTCACATTCTCGTGTCTGAATCTGGTGAGGATCTTGATCTCCCGCAGAGTGCGCTGGCAGTAAGTCTGGTGCTCAAAAGGACTGATCTTCTTGATGGCCACTTTGGTTACGGAGTGGTTGTCAAATGCTGAACTACAAATAAAGGGGAGAAGGCAGAACAGGCACAATGGTGGCGGGAGGGACGGAGAACATATTAATGGACAGTGGGTGACCCCGCCCACCCCTCAACTCACCACACCATGCCGTAGGCCCCCTCTCCGATGTACGTGAGGCCGGAGTAGCGAGGGCCCACGTCGAAGGCCTGCCCGCGGACTATCTCCGGCGGAGGCTTGCCCATAGCAATGGCCATAGCTGCCACTCGACAGATCAGATCCGCTTACTTACCGCAAGCATAGCATAGACACTAGTTTCATCACGTGAGTCGCATCGTCTAGTTCTGTGATCTGCGCTGCGTGTGCGTGTCCATCTATAGCCTTGGCATTAAACACCGCAATGACAGCACACACACGCATGCGTTCAGCGTCAGTGTGAAATGACATTAAAAAATCCCACAAGAAAACAAAAAACTAGAGAAGGTTAATAAGATTGTTATTCGGGTAAGAGATTAGCAGAGGCAGATTCATCTTTCCTGTATCAGGGATGGAGGAGGGAGGCGATAACCACACACTTGCAACATGGCCCACACGTACACTTACATGTTTGCGTTTCTGAGTTTCCTCAAATATCATGTCTGGGAGGAAGAATAGACAAGAGCACAGTATGGTACAAGCTACACAAAGACCCCCCCCCCCCCCCCCCCCCCCCCCCCCCACAGCTGCCACTTCCTGACGCAACACACAGCCACACACATTTTAGTTTTTCCTTGGGCAGGTCATCCAGCTCCGTCTCAAATGTAAATGGCTTGTCAGCTACAGGCTGTGATGGAGAGGTATCGTTACAGGCACACGCGTAATGAGGTCTCGATGATTACCTCATCCTCAGGGTCATAGTACTGCTCCAGGTATGGGTGGGCCAGTGCCTGCTCCACTGTGACCCGCTGGTGAGGGTTAAAGGTCAACATCTTGTCCAGCAAGTCCAGAGCTGGAGCAGGGGAAGAGAGACAGACACTAGAGTGGCTCTGAGGAGTGCCCAGTTTGGCCTGCATACCCATTGGCTCAGCCTGGGAGTACAGCCTGGCCCAGGGCACAGCTGGTCGCGGTGGGAGGCTCTGCAGGTAGCGGCGTGCCTGGGGGGGGACGTGACACCACCACATGAAATAGCAGGTGAGAAAGTGATGGAGGAGGGAAGAGAGGAGAGATGAGGGGAGGGAGGGATGGGAAGATGAGGAGTGGAGGAAGGGATGGAGGGAGGAGCAGGCAGAGATGAAAGATGAAACGTACCTGCTCACTGGTGACAGAGGCAAGATCCTCTTGAGAGGGAGACCCAATAACGTTAAGAATAATGTGGACCTGGTCTAAATCTGTGGGGCAGAGCTGGTGGATTGAAAACATGTCCACACACCGTACACAAGTGTTACATACAGTGCTTTCCAGGGAAGATTGGCTTGTTAGAGAAGAGCTCGGCAAAGATGCATCCCACTGACCACATGTCAACTGTGTGCACAGAAACAACTGTGTAACATGCTCAACGCTGATCAGAAACTATTTCATACTTACTGGCTTTAAAATAAGCCTTTGGATTCAGCATGATCTCTGGTGCACGATACCACCGTGTGGCTACATACTCTGTCAGCATGCCTTTGTGGTCATGAGTTGGGTCTGCAACACGGGCCAGTCCAAAGTCACAGATCTGAGAAGGAAAGACTGTGAATGGGAGAGACCTCTTCAAAGGCAAATCCTCACCTTGAGATCACAGGATGTGTTCAGAAGGATGTTGCTGGGCTTGAGGTCGCGGTGCAGGACATTAGCTGAGTGGATGTACTTCAGTCCTCGGAGGATCTGGTAAACGAAGTACCTAATATGGTCTGTGCTGAGACGCTGAGTCTTGAGCAACTTGTGCAAATCAGTCTCCATCAGTGTCTGCACCATATACCTGGCCAGAGTTAAGGAGTCAGCCAAGGACCCAGGTGACAGTCAGGTTGTCTCTTAAGAGTGTGTACTTGTCTAGAATAAACATACAAGCATAGAATGGTCTAACTAGATGTCAGAGTGTAGCTAGAGACGTGTTAAAGAAAAGAGCTCTGTGCACGGCAGTGGAATGTGGGATACACATCCTTGAACTCCTCATAAGATGGAGGAGGTAGAATGTCCAGAATATCTATGATCTGTGAAAATATATGAACTAAATCAGCCACAGACAGAGACAGACAGACAGACAGACAGACAGACAGACAGACACACACACACACACACACATACACACACACACACACACACACACACACACACACACACACACACACACACACACACATCTTACATTCTCATGTTTGAAGCGGTTGAGGATCTTGATCTCCCTCAGTGTACGCTGGCAATATGTCTGGTGCTCAAATGGACGTATTTTTTTGATAGCCACCTTCTTCTTGGTCTTGCTGTCAGTGGCAGAGCTACATGCAAACACAATACACCACTCCATAACCTTGTACTCCTGGTACAGCCTATACAAACACAACGCTCCCCAGCTACACCCACCACTATAGAGCCTGCTTCCTTCCAAGTCATCTACTCTCACTTACCACACCATTCCATATGCCCCCTCTCCGATGTACGTGAGGCCGGAGTAGCGAGGGCCCACGTCGAAGGCCTGCCCGCGAACTATCTCCGGCGGAGGTTTGCCTGCCATGTCGTCTCTGGGGGTTGTTGTATCTTAAACCTAGAGCGGTACACTCCGCGTTCTGCAAGAGGTGGCAAAAGCCTTTTTGTTCAGAGTGCTAAGCAAAAGCGAGGTGCCATGGTTTCCGGTGGGCGAGGAAAGGGGGCGGAGAGTAACTACAAAGGATGCATAGCGGCCACTAATTAGTTGCCATCACGCGGACATCTGGCATAACGCAATTCATGTAGTAGGGAAGTAAACAAATATCTGGTACACAGGAGCGCACGATAAATGAGAGAACTGAGCAACGCTTGTGTGAAACGTTTCCAGAGGCACCATACGTGAGAGCGGCACTCCGTGACTCCCCGGCCCGCCTTCCATCGTCCACCACCCTCTCCGCGATCCGTGGGCGAGCGAGTGGTCGAACATGGGCAAACGAAAATTTCAAGAGTTTCTTCCTGACCAATGCCACAGGCGGTACTGTTGTGTCCACTGTAGAGCGCACCTAGCAAACCATGACGAGCTAATATCCAAGGTATTGTTGTAAGCTTATGTGTGCGCCTCCGTTGCTGTCATGCTTTTCTCCTTTCCCTCGCTAGTCATTTCAAGGCAGTCAAGGGAAAGCATATCTCTTCAACAAAGTGTAAGGCTCTATAATCTGTGCTGCTCCACTCGCAAACATTCATTGTATGGTGTCCTTCTGTTGTAACAGAGTGAACATTGGCTGTGGCCGTGCAGAGGAGCGATTCCTGCTCACTGGGCTGCACGCTGTGGCCGACATCTTCTGCAGCTCCTGTAAAACAACACTTGGTTGGAAATATGTGAGTGGTAGCAGAATGTTGCCAAGTGCCAGGCTAATATGGAAGGGAGGGGGTTGGAGGAGGAGCATAGAGGTAGGAATCAGCCTCTGGGGCCTAACACTATAGGGCAATCATTGAGTTGCCACAAGGGATCATGGTTCAGCAAATGAGTGACTGTGTACTGGCCTTTGGCTGGAATGTCAACAGTGGATTCCTAGGGAGGGTTACAGCCAGCTGGTGTGACCATTGCTGTACACAGACCCCTCATCCTGCCAAGAGCACCCCCTCACTGTGCAACACTCCTGTGACATATTAGGCTGTGTCCTTCCCCTTGTGCCCTGACTGGTGTGGGAGCAGGAGCTGGCTAGGCTTGTAGCTCACCTTGTAGACCTGTCATTACCTACAGCAGGCAGTGCAGGGTGTGGGGGGTGTGGGCAATGAGGACAACCCAACAGCGGTTCAGTGTGTCAACTCAGCTGACCCCTGACCCAGTACAGCTGGTGCACTTAGTAATTCCATGCATGTGGTTTAGTGTGAAGACTTCATTAATAACCTGGATACTGGAGTGCAGAGTGTAATACACATGGGAATTATACAGACAATCTTCCTCCCTCCCTTCCTCAAGGAACATGCATTTGAAGCCAGTCAGAAGTACAAGGAGGGGAAGTTTATCATTGAGCTGGCACACATGGTGAAAGACAATGGCTGGGACTAGCACACCCAACCACACTCACACTCTTTTTACCCTCAGCAGCATCTGAACACTCCTCATATCATACTCTCATCAGATCTTATTCATTTACTCTTCATCACAATCAGTTTGTGTTCTTATCATGCATGTATGCCTGTGTGCATGTGTGTGTATGTGTGTGTATGTGTGTATGTGTGTGTATGTGTGCATGTGTGTGTATGTGTGCATGTGTGTATGTGTGTGTACACATTATGAAGGTCAAGTGACCAGTACTTCCTTGTGTGGACTCTGGTATTCTGTCACTGATTGGTATCTGTGTTTTTGTGTAATGTAATAGCTTCAGTCCTCCACAAACCACATCACTACTGATTAATGTATATACAAGTGGACATTGCTTGAACACACATTGCTGGGATGCACCATGGCATGAGGTCGTAGGAGCATATGAACAGTTTTAGCATGGTGAATAGAAGGAGCCAAGGTACAGCAGACCTGCACTAGGCCATATCTACCATGTGCTGAAGTCCCCAAAGGATGACTGCAGTCTTTGTTTCTTGCTGCTCTCAGGGTGTTGCCGTCCCTTCTCCTCCTCCTCCTCCTCCCGTCTCCCCCTCTTCCCTCCTCTTCCTTTCAGAGTAGGAATGTACTTCCCCACTCCGCTGTGGTAGGCCTTGGGAGCTGCCTCCTGTGTGGGGGTGAGATCAAATTGAGTGTCCTCCAAAGTGCCACTCTAGTCTCTCACCTTTGCAGGTGGTGGCCTGTTCACCACTTCCTTCTCCTTTTCTTCTTCGGCTTTCAACTAGAATACACAGTAGTTATGTAAGGTGAGGGGAACACATGACAAAAAGCAGGAGATCTCTCCTACTTGCTCTTCTGCTTCTTGAAATGGATCCACAAACACTGACGTTTTCAACACTTTGATCTCCTCCTGTGGCCCAGATGAGAACAGTGGCACACAGAACAGGTGAAGGTGGAGAAGCTCTACCTTAGGCCTGTCCTCTTCATCAGTTTCCACTTTTTCCATCAAGCCCAGAACCTCCAGACCCCCCACCACTCTGGAGGTTGGTGAACGTGTATGTCTAGAGGTAAAAGTCCACAAAAATCAGAGTACTGAACTGTACCTTCCAAACACCGTGTGTTTGTTGTCGAGGTGTCGACACGATCTGAATGTGATGAAGCTGTCCAGGGCAAGAGAACTGGTGACACTATCCCCCCCCCCACACACCCACCCACCCACCAAAACACATGATGAAGAACGTACAATTGTGAGGTATTAGTGTTGCGTCCACTGTTGGCCATGCTCACTATCCCACGACCTGTGCAGGATACACAGCACACTAGCAGCACCACAGTCACCACATGCTCCACTGCATGGCATTGAGCTCATAACCTGCCGACTCAACACTTGTGACTAGAGCCTCTTCCTGGTGACCTCCCACTCCCTCTCCACTCAGTGTTCCCACACAATACACCAGTACTAACCAGTATGTGTGAGGTTGGGCCGAAACTCATCCTTGAAGGATTTTCCCCATACTGATACTCCTCCTGTACACAGCAAGACTAAATATAATCATTGTGTTACAATACATGCACTGTATGGGAGGGTTGTCTCAAACTCTGTCCTAACCAGCAGCAAACACACACCTAACACATACTCCCATGCTCTACTACAAATACAAGCAGCAGAACAAAATCCTTTTAAAACACTGCTGAAGTGCCAGCTAGTATCACTGCTGTAGTCACACATCTACCACTCAGTACAGCACATGTGGAAAGACTGGACAGTGAATGGCCATTCGTATATTTAGGAGTAGAACACCTCACCCTTGCCTGTGCCAGAGGGGTCTCCTGCTTGGATCTGAGGAAGCAGTGAGGAAGGAAGGCTAGGCTATACAGGATAGCATGGCAGTAGTTGGGGCCAATGTACTGACCATGAAGTTCCGAATGGAGCGGTGGAATATGGTCCCATCATAGTAGCCATTGTGACAGTGCTTCACAAAGTTCTCACAGGCCAGTGGTACCTACCACCATGTACAAAGAGATAAGTGATGAGTGTGTGGAGAGGAAGTACATGTAGTGATGAGTGTGTGGAGAGGACTGATAGCGATGAGTGCATGAAGGAGGGGGAATAGTGATGAGTGCATGGCATGGAGAAGGGGCAGTGATGAATATGTGGAGGTGAGTGTGGAGGAGAGGTGGCTGATGGTGGCTCACTATGTCACAGTATAGCTCTAGGTTCAAGTCTCCTAGTGATGTGTGCAGTCGAACATAGCCTGCAAAGCCATGAGGGAGGGGGAGGAGGAGGGAGGTGAGAATGAGGCAAATACACAGCAAACCTCCACTCATCTTAACCTTTCTTCTTGATCTTGGCATAGCGCAGAGTGTCTCGGTCCAGGACAGCAGCTTCATTCTCTGTGACTGGGGCTTGAGTAGTGGAAGTGAATCCCTGCGCCATGGCCCCTGTGGAGTAGTGTGCCTATGTAGGGGAAGGAAGAGACAAGGTGGTGTGGAGACTCAATGGCCTACAGCCTTAATTACCGATGTTCTGGAGGTAGCCTTTGGCTTCTTAGCTTCTGGTTTTGGTTTGTTTTCCTTCAGAGTGAAAGGAGATCGGGAGGGGGATGGTGGGAAGGTGGTGGTAACTACTCCACTTGTAGCTCTGCACACACAAGGGGCAGCTCACTGGCTGGTGGCTCTGCTGGTACAGCTGCTCTAGTGTTGCACGGGTCTCGGGATTCAGCATCTTCAGGTAGTAGGAGGGGTCCCGCCTTGCACGCTCCTCCTCTGACAACATAGGAAACATGGAGCATCAAACAGCTGCAGCACCTCTCCATGCTCTCCCCATCCACTCCCTCCTGACCCTCCTCCTCCTCTGCAGAGAGGCTGTGCTTGATATGGTGGAAGGTGGACATGTTGAACTTGTCCAAGTCAGTGGGATCCTGCAGAGTCACAAGGTCAGCTCTAGTAAATGGTTCATCAGTGATCAGGTCTCGCATGTTGCTGGGCTTCAGATTGAGACGCTCCACAGCCTGGCCAGAAGGGTGGGAGTGAGGGAGCGAGGGAGCGAGGGAGTGAGGTCAGCTAGCCACTCCCTACCTACCTCCATACTGTAGACATTTCCAGTTGTTCGCACAGCTACAATATGAGTATTTTCATTGAACACCTTGTACGTTACTGGGCAGTGGTACTTCCCTGCATGCGTGGTACAGGAGTGCCGGTAGGGGACATGTGCCTGTGTTGGGACCATGCATACACAGTGCTTACCATCAGAGTTCTTGTGGAAGTTCAGCTTGAACAGTGACTTGGCATCCAGCAGCTGTTGGTCAGAGCACAGCACATCAAGCACAGCAAGGGCTGCTCACACAGAGAATGGTACCTTCCCTGTCAGGGGATTATGGCCATATTTCTTGAGATACGGAACAATGTTCCTGTAATGATGGTGTGCAGTGATCAGTACAGCAACTACAACCCATCCACTGCCTCCCTCTGGTCTCACATGAGGTCAAACACATTGCCCTCAGGGGTACACAGTGGGTATTCAAATGGTTGGAAGGACAGGGCACAGCAATAGAAGGGCAGTCGTCTGAAGCCAGCTTTGTTCCCATGTTCTGGAAGGAGTAACTCATAGAGCACAGCATATGCAAAGAAAGCACACACCTACGCACCTGCTTTTTTTCCTCCATAGAGCTCCGTCCACTCGGAACACGTCAGGTACCTAAGACAAGCAATTCCATTTAAAACGCACCATTACACTGTAGCATGGTCTACACCGCCCCGGCACTGTTACCACTGCTTACATTTTATCTTTCTGGTGCTGTCTCTTCCCCATCTTGTCTGCTGTACTTTCCGCCGCTCCAATTCGTTATAATTATTTAAAAAGGTTTGATTACATGCATGACGTCATGCCCCCTGCTGCGCAAATCCTATTATGCACTGCGTTGTGCGCGGGACACGCCCAAGGTCCCAGCTACGCCCTCTTTTTGAACGTGTGCAAGTTGGCTGAATCAAACTAAAGATGCACTTTTTACATGGAGCAGCACGCAAGGTAATAGAGCTACTGGCTATATTTGCATGACATCGTGTGTGTCTGATGCACCCAAGTTTGCAATCAACTAGACTGCGTAGAGCTAAAGGTCAGTAAAGTAATGTATATTCTACAGATATCCCTTCCATTTCTGGGCCTTGCAGCTGTTGGATGGATAGTGTTTGTTGTGGGGTTTGGTGGATTCAATAATGATGACACCTTGTAAGTTCCTCCCTCCATGCTTCCCTATAGCTACTATAGCTATGTACTCATATCTCTGTCCAGCTACAATGACATCCGCCAAGGCAACCACACCTTCACCCCCAACAAGGATCTCGGAATAGACACTCTGACATACCCACGCTCAGAGAAGGACATAGAAGAAGACTTCCCAGTGCAGCGTGCAGACCCAGATTTCTTTCCTCACTGGTGCTACATGATCTCCTTCCCCTTCCTCTTTGCCACCCTGATCCTCCACCTAGTGTTTCACTCTCTTTTCATATTTGGAGTGATTGTATCCTCACTACACACCACAAGTCACCCACTGCTGGCAGCCTCTTCTGCTGCACTGTTTTCGTTGACCATACACAGAGCCACTTCTTACTGGGGTTGAACATAGTGTGTGGTGCAGGAGCATTCTGGGTCACTGGCAGTCGCCTGTTCAGTGCAGACAACAACTTCCAGAATGAATTTGGGGAAGCACCAAATGGTGTTGACATTCTGCCTGATGACTGGCTCACTCAGCGCTATTATGGCCTGTGGCTTGTGGTTGAGTGGGTGGGTGTGACCTTCTGTCTTGTCATGCTGGCAAGTTTAAGAGACAATTATTACTAAAAACAATCATGTTCATACTGATCTCTAACCTTTCCCAATGCAGGTGGTCTTCATGATGTTTTTCCCATTGTACTCGGCTCCCTGCAGCAGGGCCCAGGTACAGGTACGCTCATTCAAAGTGAGCTATATAAATGGCTTCATTAACTTTACATCATACAGGAACCTGTGGAGGAACATGAACTGGAGACCAAAGAACCTGACAGCCCTTTGCCAGCTCCACAAGCTGCAGAGTAGGGGAAGAACTAGCATCATAAAGAACAATACAGATGTAATGTCACTTGCTAGAATAGTAACTGTTAACCAAGCACGAGGAAAAACAAGGCCATTGCTGTAACATAAAGACGTGTAAACAAGGCACTCTTTCTTTCTGTATACTGCTGCACTATGTTGAGTTTATTCCGTATTTGGGCGTGCGCATGCGCAAGCGGGCTCCCAGAGCGTCTCGTGGCTGATAATATAATGTCCACTCATGGGCTTGTCTTGTATGTAGGGTCTGTGCACGTACGCGTGTGAACATACTATAGCTTCGTACCTAGGTAGGCCTGAGGATATTATGCCAGGAATAATAGGAAGCTAGAATATTCCCAGTATAATGGGAAGAGGCTTCCTTCCCTGATGGGGACAAACTATATACTATTACACCATAATTATGGCCTAGCTAAAAACAATGGTTGAATATATGTAACTCAGTATCACCCACTCTGTAAAAATATGTGAAGCATCACTCCCATAGTTCAGTAAAACAATCACTACAATGTTCCCAACATGTCATGCTTTGTTTGATACTCTACTAGTGCAAATGTAACAAAGTAATGTACTTTGTGCAATAAGTTTGAAGAAACTTTGAAGATTTGAAAGAATAATGGATGAAAATTCTGGGAATAAGGGGATAGATTAATAGGCATACTTTCGGAAATAATATCCTCAGGCCCTAAATTCGACCCCACAATGGTGTCTTTTGTTTTACTTCTGATTGCACGTATTGCCAGAAAAACCTGTGGACAGACAGACCACCACAATTAACCTCAGGAAGTAAAAAATTTCCAGCACACTGACTACTTTGTACACAAAAAGAACCACAAGTTGGGAACAAGACCCCACCCCAACCACTTGTCAGCTGACAGGCCTGCAGAAGCACCATGTAATACTTATAACAGCATTTCAGTTATGCGTAATGCCACAGGGGGAAGATAAAGTTGGCTGTATAACACCATTGCAAATATGCATATGGCCACACTCAGAGACTCCAGAGGAGTCAAATGCTGAAAATGGTAGGTTGTTGCACCATTGCAACATTTCAGTCATACATTCGAGTCAAGTGTTGAAAACAGTAGGCTGTACCACCATTGCAATAATGTATAATGTTACATCCAGGGGGAGCATGGAGCCAACTGTTGAAAAACATTAGGCTGTAACACTATTATAGTAATGCATGATATCACATTTAGCAATGATGGAGTCATGCAGCAGGTACACAAAATAGTTGTTGTGGACAAGGTACATAACAGAGTCTATTTATTTTGGCATAGTCCCGTGTAATGGGAAGTGGGCAACATATCAGTAGTACCTGCTCAACGTATCACTCTAAAAATAATGTATGCAAATTGGGGAAGTGAACAAAACAATCAGAATATAGACTTCCCAAGATGTGCGGACTTGAATAACTCCTACGGCACCCTCTTTTGACTGTCTGTCATACGTATGCAGGGGCGTAGGAAGTTGTAAGGGACCACGATCAGGTGAACGAGCTAGTCTACCTAATTAACAGTCAGTGAAATATTGAAACTGTCAAACCTTGAACTAGACGTACGCGGCGTGGTACGTATGGCTCGCGAGACTAAGTGCAGCCACTGTCCAACTTAGTAAGTATATAACTGCTGGAAAACTAAGGCTATTCCTGCGTGATACAATTGGAAGGCTGCGAACGTTAACCCGATTCTTCACGCAATATCACGTGAGAAGTAGATTACGCGCACATACGTACGTATACGCGCGCTAGCGCGCTACGCGTACGCTTGCTTACTTAGCCGCGCGCGCACGCAGTGCAGTCTGATCTTCAGTCACTCGTGCAAAAACACCCAATCAAACTCAATCCTGCAGTGCCAAGGTCTGTGAAAAGATGAAGGTGCTCGATGGTTGGGCTCGTAAGGTATGTGCGTTCTCATACTCCAATGCTTGAGGGACGATCACCGTCTCTCTCTCTCCCTCTCCTCTCCAGGTAGCGCTGTGCGCGATCCTGGCCTCTTCAGTTGGCTGGCTGATCTTCGTCATCTGCTTTGGTGGCTTCAACAACGCGGACAACTTGTGAGTGTCTGGCCTGAGCGAAGTTCTCTCGCATTATTCACTGTCTCTGTTTGGCTGCAGCTACAACGACATTGGTGAAAATAACAGGCTCAGGGTCTTCTCCCTCAACAACGCGAGAGTGCCTCTTCCGTTTCTGACTAGAGAGAGAAACGGAACGATCCCGATAGGCGATCCGGTGATTTCCCAGCAGGACAGAGAGGAAGACTTTCCCAAGAACCGCGCTGATTCTGACGCCGTCACCTACTACTTTTTTGCCGCCGTGTTTCCTGTGGCTGTGATACTGACTGTGCTGCACCTGATCCTTCACGCGGTGCCCGTCTTGGGTCTCATTATCTCCCTGGCTGTATCCTACTGGTGCGCGCATGGGGAGGGGCAGTTTTGAAATGGACTACCTGCATGCGTGATGTTCTAGCGATAGCAGCAGTAGTACCCCTTAACCATGTCAGGCCCACCTCCTCCTCACCCTTTCCCTTGTGTGTGGGTCAGGGGCTTTCTGGCAAGATGGTACTCGCCTGTTCAGTGATGACAACAACTTTCGCAACACCTTCACGTCTGCCGTGGTTGCAGAAGACTGGCTGACTGATGAGTACTGGGGCAGTTGGCTGGTGGGGGAGTGGGTTGGCCTGCTCATTACCGGAATCTTTGTTGTAAGTCCACTTAAGAAATCACCATTTTTCCATAATTCTGATTCCCCTCCACTCTCCTTGTCAGATCATCTACTTTGGAACAACTCCTTTTTTCACCAACACTGGCCGACCGTTCAGCAGGTACAATGCTGATGTTGAGGTAAGCACTAACCTTTAAATGCTTCATGCAGCACATATCACTGTTGTGTGTTTTCTCTGCTACAGTTGAATGTAAAGAGCCCAAACGTGTAGATGTGTACACAGAATGTGAAGTTTAGTAGTGAAGATTTCTCTTGTCCTAGTTTTATAGTAGTGCTTTTAATCATGAGATTGTGTTCATTTTTGTAGAACACAGTGACTCTTATTTTTAGTAACAATATTGTGTGAGATTTCATGGATCATGTTTGAATTTTGCTGGATCAATACTGTTTACCTCCTTCAGTTATGCAAGGGGGGGGGGGATGTGTGGTGGTGTGGGTGCAGCTGCATGCCTCAATTCCCTGTTGTGACAAGAGAGGGCTGAATATTAGCTGACACCAGATAACCAGCAGTGGAGTACTCCACTACCCTTGTGAGGATTCAGTACTATTGTACAGGTTCAATATTATTACAAACACTAGTGCAAGACAGCTGGAGGTGGGAAGAATTCAGAGGAAAAGTTGTTCTTTGTCAACCCACTGCATATTTCCTCCACCTCCTCACACACTGCATCTATACTTTCCTCCAAGAGATCATTGGCAAGCCTGCAGAGGTCAGGAGAGGGTCAAGTACATGTATGTAGGTCTTCAAACACTAGCTGTACCCCTTGCCCACCTCTTCATCAGCTTGCACAGCTCAAACTCTCTCCTGTCAACCAATGCTGTGTTTGGGAGAGACCCATTACTTCTCCTTGAGTCTGGGGAGGGAGAAGAGGGAACAGAGCAAGTGTTGCTGGGGTGATGACCACCAAGGGGCTCTGTGTAGCTTCTCCCATTCCACTTTTGCCTGATCTCCACTTCCACTTCCTGTGATGTAAACATGATCTAACAGGTGCCAACACAAACACCAGTGCAGATGGAGAGGTGAACATAGTTGTGGGAGCTCACCTTCATTTGCTGCAGACTGGTTACCATAGCTACTAAATTTGGAAGTTCCACTGTTCTTCCCTGTTCCAAGCTTTCAAGAGAATTGCATGAATTGGTAAGCTGGTGTGTCATTGCCATCACAGGCAGCAGCCTCACCTCTGGCACTCCTGAACTGTGTTCTGTAAGGATTCACTGAGAGCAGGGCTGGATGGGCTGTTTGGGCACGCAGAACGTCTCAGAAGCAAAGGAGGAGGGGAAATGTTGGAAGGACTGGCACGTTTTGTCAGCTGTGGTGCAACTGTCAAAGTCTCTGTTTCTGACTGTGAACTTCCCTCACCTGTCTGACTTCTACCCTCATCCTTACTTTCTCCTCCATCTTCATCTGCTCCCTCCCCACCCCCCACACCATCTTCCTGCATGGCTGCAATGAGGGAGATTGCTGTCTTCAAATCTCTCACCCGGCCCTGCCTTGCCCTCCTCCTGCTTCCCTTAGAGTTCACAGTGTGCTCTGCATATTTTCTGTCTCCTGCTTGTGGTGGGATGTGTATGGAGTGCCTGACACTTGGCCTGGATCTGGCAGTAGAGGAGAGAGTTGGTTGTGAGTAGTGGACAAGACCTCCTCTTCTGGACCCAAAAGGTTGTCGTGGCAACACCATACCACACTGCTGATGTCTCTTCTTCTTTCTAGGACTTTTCTTTCTATTATGTTTCACTGTTGACTGCTGTGAGGGGCTACCACAGCTCTTCTTCTGGTGGGCACTCCTCAGGGTGTCTGAGTACATCTGAAGGGATGAGATATGAACTATTAGCTGAGCAGAGCTCTAGGGTATCAGCATATGAGACAACCTGTGCCAGGGACAGCAGTTGTGCAGTCTGCCTGTCCCCTCTCTCACTCAGTACCCCCACCATCTGCAGTAGCTCATTGGGGAGTGGGTGAAGCGTAGAGGTGTAGTTGTGGAGAGCCCTCGTAGCAGCTCTGCGAGCTGCTGCTAATTTCTAAGGGGGGAGGGAATCATGTGTATTCATGTGCGAGGGTATTGCATGTGCATGGTGGTGTGTGTGTGACATGTAAGAGAGGATAATGTGGGAGGACAACGCAAACAAAAGACAACAAGGATCAGAGTGCTGTCTCCTTTGACAAATTAGCCGCTAATGCATGTAGAGGATTGAGAGCCAAAATAACCTTCCTATGAGGCAGTGGTTTCCTCCCTACTCCAGTGGCCCATACCTGCAGTGATGAATGTCACTAAGTCAACAACCATTTACAAAGAATGTTCATTAAGCCCTGGGCGAGAGTGGTGCAATAATTGAACACCTCTAGCCCAGCCAGGTAGACAGTAAACAGGAAAATATTTCTAGACAGGTGATTAGAAACCACTGCCTTGTGTGCAGCCACACCCATGGCCACACCCACCTGGTGCTGGAGGCCATAGAGCTTCCTAGCCATCACAGCAACCTGCTCTGCTAACCTCCTCCTCTCCCTCTCCTCTTCTTCTCTGCCTCCACACGCTATCTTTCTGGTACATATCTCATAAAGCCTTTGAACCTGATGATTTAGCTCCAACTTCAGCTGAATAAGTTCATCACTGACATCTCTTCCTGTTTTGGTGCCTCCCTTCACATCTCCACTCGCACCATCCCAATCATTCTTCACACCACCTTCCTTTACACTTTGCCTGTGGTCTGTCACATCTTGAGATCCACTTTCACCTCTGCTGCAAGTATCATCATCTTTGGTCTTTGCTGTATCCTCCACCACCTCCACCCCCTCCACCCCACCCTCCACTCCTCCTCCTTCACTCCTTGCACTCTCAAAAAATCCCCGAGACATTGGTGCATGTTGTGAGGAGTAAGGGAGTGGTTGTGAGGAAGGGAGGTATGTTGAACTGTGTGCAAGGCCATGCTGCAGGTCTCTACGTGCCAGACGCACAGCCAGAGCCAGCCTGTCTCCCACAAGGTATGGTTGACCTGAAAGTTTCTGTACTACCACTGGAGACGGGCAGGGCTGGAAGGAGGTGTGGGGTCCGTCAGACTGGCTGTGGGAAGCCATAGTAAACCTCAACTGATCGTGAAGCCGTATATTCAGATATCGCAGGGAAGAGTGGGCTCCAATTAGAGAATTTACTTGCATGTCGCCCTAGCCCTACAGTAGGAACAGACAGAGCAGCGTCACACGGCCACCCGCTCTCCCTCATACGCTTACATACTTTGTGCTGTCATGTTTCATTTCTAGGCTTTCCCATCTGCTGATCGATGCCAAGGTATCCATGGCAACAGCAAAACAATGGAGATGGACGTACATCGCTCTCGGCTTCCCGGATGGAACCGTCCCGACCTGGGCGTAAGAGGCACGCTACTCAGAGATAGAGAAACACCAGTACCGCAGGTGAGCAGAATTGCTGGCCGTATTCGAACCCGGATCCTGCCCCCTCTTCGCCTGCAGACGCTGCAGTTTGCCTCACCTTCTAGCAAGCGTAGGAAAAGGAAGAGTGCTAAAACAAAACAGGAGGCTCAGCGGCTGGATAGAAATATTGCATTCCTCCGCCAGCAACACTTGGAGACTCTGCAGCAGCTGCACCAGGAGGCAGAGCGGCTGAAGAAGGAGAACAGAGGTAGCTGCATATGCCCAATGAATGTGCATGTGCTTGTGTGAAGAAACCTGCTGGATCACATGTCCTATTGCAGAGCTCAACTTCAAATTGATCATGTGTCACTGTGGGCGTACCTGCTCTCGCACTGGCAGCCGTCACAGAGCAAGCAACCAACCACCCATTGAGATAGATACCCCCACCGGTACATCCTCTCACCCACTTTCTAGCTGCACACCTTCACTTGCTCCCTTGTTTGCTCAGTCACTCATTCACTCACTTAGCCCTATTCAGTCACACACACACACAGTCATTCACTCCACACTCACTCATCAACCCACCCAGTCACTCACTCAGTCTCTTCACTTTCTCACTAGATGAGCTGCAGATACTATTCCTACAGGAAGAGGCCGGCAAGCTACGGCAGGCTTTGGCAGCTGAGAGAAGCAAGAATGCCAGACTACTTCAACTACTGCAGCACAGGCTGAAGTTGCATAAGAGGTATGCCACTCTCCTAGGGAGTTAGCGTCTGTTGGTAATTGTGCACCCTTTCCACCTAGTCCTGACAGGGAGAATGGAGAGGGAGAAGGGCAGGCAACAAAGTGTGTAACTGTGCCAACTTTGCAGGACTATGAAGCCCAAATCAGACACCTCCAACAAGAAAAGGAACAGAAGGCTCATGAGGTAGTGTGGGACACCTGCGGGGGGGGGGGGGGGGGGGGGGGGGGGGGCTGCTGCTAGATTAGGGCAGGTGTCATGGGCTGTTCTCTTCTGTTTCTTTAGCTGACCCAGATTAAGGCTGACTTGAAGGACATCCTCTACTCACACAAATGGACTCCAGATGCATACCTACTAGCCAGAGCTTATGTCTCTCAGGATGAAGAGAAGGCAGAAGAGAGAAAGGGAAATGGGACATGTACAGTCCATGTGTACCAGCAAGTGCAAGAGAGAGTCCATCTCCCGGCTCTGATGCCACATCTCCCAGCTGATGAGGCTGAGAAGCAGCGGAGGAGACAGGCAGTTCAGGGAAAGGTAGCCAGGAGACTGCCTCCTCTACATCTTCCTCCTTGTGACAGGCCATGACATGCCCTATAGCATGTCTTTTTGCATGATATATAATTATTGAAAAACACACAAACGTCTCATGTACACAAGCACACAGCAGTCCGCTAGGAATAAGGGATGACCCACACAATGTCAGTTGTTGATGGGCACGTAGTCAGTTGTAGACTTCTTGTAGGAATGCAGTGGCCACAGCACAAGAGCTACCCACTGGAGAAGTGTGGGGTGGAAAGGCAACCGATTACCACATCATGATGTTGTGTCTTACCAGGAATCCTCCAGCCACCAGAGCTCCCACGTACTCCACTAACAGGTGAACCTCAAAGTCTTGGTTGTGGACCATGTCGGGGAAACTCCCTCCATTGCTATCACTGCTGTCAAACTGAAGAACTGCCCCCACCATTGCCAGGTAGAGTGGGACAACAAGCATTGTCTGGGAGGAAGGTCAAGGACACACACATGTAGATCCTATATAAACACACATATTGGCACAGGCAGCAGTGTAGATTGTGCCATACACTGTGCCATGGAGCGGATGGTGAGTGCTTTAGAAATCCAAATGTGTGCATTGAGTGATACAATCATCCCGGTCACCACATTGCCCCACAAGAGGTGCAGGAAGTAAAGGAAGTACAGAATTGCTCCTGACACTGAAAGACACCAGTGGCTGAAGAACCGAGGCTCAACTACTGTACTGTTGCTGCCACTGGAGTACAGTCTTTGAGATAGGAAGAGAGAGGAGTGAGGGGTGAGAGATAAGCGGTTAAATGGCAAGCAGCAAGATTGGCTTACTCGGCGTTCCTAACCCCGAAGCCCGTCACGAACACAACCCACCCACAGGCGGACAGGAAGACCAGCAACAGAGCAACCTGTCATAGATAACATAAGTTGCCTGTCTATATTATAAACCCAGGAATATGAGAGGTAGTGCAGCAGACGCACCTTCCTCGACGCTCCACTGAGCATCTTGCAATACTGCTGGCCGCCACGCCCCGTATGCTATCACGTGTAGTATCTCGTGCCCAAATGCTCCACCTACCTCATGCTTAGCTAGCTCTGGGTACCGGGTAGTCTCGATCTCGTTCCCAGACCCTCACGTGCCGCCTAGCCCTAGGCCTAGGCCTGGGAACGAGACTATATTTACTCTGGAGCGGCCAGAGAGGGTGTGGTACAAGTTTGCTTTGGAGGTCAAAGGTCAAGCGATTACGCGTCGTACTTGTGTGCAGTTCCAAACTGTAGCTTGATGGTGGATACAAAGGCGGAAATGTGGACAGGCAAGCATCAGAGGAAGAGCCAGGAGAAAGAAGGCAGCCATGATGCTTCACAGGAGACGATTGCACAGACTCCACTGCACTCGTGTGAAGTGTGTGGTGTGAATGTGAACACGTGTAAGCCTTTGGATGGACTAGGTATTAACCATATTACAGCGACTAATATCTGCACACACATAGATCATGACCTGGAGATGCACATGCGTGGTCGGACACACACGGAGACGGTAGAGAGGTCGGAGGTTGCTCGCCGCTCTGTCTTTGTGAGGGGTTTCACTGTTACTGCCTCCATCGAGAGTGACCTGAGGGAGCTCCTCAGCCAGTTTGGATCTCTGGCCATGCTTGTGGTGAAAGTTAACAAAGAACAGAACAGTGGCAGCTATGCTTTAGCTGAGTTCCACAGTGAGGAGGAGGCTATTAAGGCACTTAGATGCTCTTCACCACTAACACTGCACGGAAAGAAAGTGGTGGTGAGGCCACGCCAGTTAAAGCCTGTGAAGAGGAAGGTGAGGTTTGGCCGCAAGCAATGGCTGGACCTTGGCCAGAGGTGTGTTGGTGCAACCCCTAGCGAGATGGACACAACTCCCACTGAGATGGAGGTGGCTATTACACCAGATAGCATTGGAGGAATCAGGCTCACGAAGGAAGCCATAGCAGCCATCACAGCAGCTCAGTCTGTGAGTTGCTGTATGTTCCGGTCAACCGAATCTGCATTCCACCACTTTGTAATAGGTGTCTGTGACATGTCTTGGTGCTTTTCCTGCAGTATCAGCCTGCTTTAATATATTTATTGGCTTATTGAGTGAAGCTGCCAAATAGAGGTAGCAATCAGTTGACACAGCTGACCTTCAAGGTTATATGTAGAGGAAATCAGTAGCCAGACATTGTATGTTGTGTGTGACAAGTGAGTAAGACGTGTAGGTCAAAACATTTCCTTTCCAGCAAGTCGCAATGCATGAGTAATAGTATTATGGCCTAGATGAAGTAAGTAGGAAAGGTGCGCATATATGTATTTTGCACATTTGTGGAGGAAACAGTAGTATCTTAAGATCAATGTATACATGAGGTTGTAGATGAAGCAGAATAAGCTAGTGCAGTGAACGGCATAGGAACTGTGGGGGCACTGGGGTACATGTCCCCCCAACGTTTTGCAAGTGAACTCCACAAACAGATACATCTCCCTATGCCTATGATACATTACACATGAAAGAGTTATTGTAGTGCATCTGTATGGAGGTTGGTGTTCTAGTACTTTTTTCCCTTTGCCAGGTGAATGCACAACTGGAGGCCATTGCCACCTACTGTCGTCTGGGTGATGCTGTAGCAAATGAGCAACTCATTCTTTGCAGCCGACTGCAAAGCAGGATCCAATCAGCCTATCCCAAGTGCATGGTGATACCATTTGGAGCCTCTGTATCTGGTCATGGGATTCTCTCCTCAGACTGTGACCTTTGTGTCCTCACAGACCCTCTTCCAGTAGAGCGAACAATGTTCTCTGGCTCTGCCTACTTTAACCCGCAACTCCATTCAGTCTGGAGGAAGCTGGAGGAGACCTGTCCTAAAATCAATCATCAGCCCAAGGTTACAACAGTGGCCACTCATTACCACAGTATGTTTGCACAGACCGACCCCAGCTACGACCACCTTCTGGCACTGGTGGAGGAGGACTCAGAGTGTGAGCGGGTGTTTGCCATTGCTAATGCCAGGTGCCCCATTATACGCTTTGTGTACCGCCCATTCAATCTCCACTGCGACCTTTCCATTAATAACAGGTACTTTCTGCAGCCACTACCTACTTTCTCTGTGCATCATATACTGTTATGTCTATTACTTCGTATTCCTTTCTTTTCCAGGTTGGGCCCAGCTAATACCCGTCTGATGGCTGCCTATTTCCAGTGTGACCCCAGGATGGCTATTATTGTGCCAATTGTTCGACTGTGGGCCCGAGCACATGGTGTTAGGCGAAGTGTTTTAAACAACTATGCTCTTTCCCTTATGGTAATTCACTTCCTGCAGACTGTGTCTCCTCCAGTGCTACCCTGTCTTCAGGTACATCTTATGACAGTTGGCTTAGTGGTATTTGTCTGTAATATCATGGAATATGAGATGATCTTTTGTGTGTGTAGGATCCTGGAATCTGGCCCAAGGACATGGCGTGGATTGGAGCCAATGGTTTCTCACCTCCTCAGCAGCCACTGGTAGTGGATGACTGGAAATGTGATTTTGATCCTCCACAGTCACTTCTCCCCTCCATGAACACTGCCACCCCAGGTATCACACATACTGCCTTCCTGTCCACATATAAATATGCATGTCCGTTCTCTCCTTCTCTGCAGCTGAGCTCTTCCTCCAATTTCTCCATTACTATGCTGATTCTTTCCCTTTCTCTGAGTGTGTAGTAGCTGTCCACTGCCGTTCCCCTCCGCTCATATCTGAACTGAGCCAGAGAGCTCCAAGTCAGAAGATGAGTATCATGAACACAATCCCTACCACATGTGCTGGGTTCAGGGTATCTTCACTGTGTGTGCAGGACCCATTTGAGCTCTCACACAATGTGGCAAAGGGTATGAGTAAAAGTCACAGGTCCCACCTCCACCAATGTCTCAAGTCCTCTCATGCCACTCTCAAACAACTCCTGAGTGTAGAGGGGAAAACAGGAAGTACCAGACAGGATGTCATTCCTATGTTCAGTCGTATCCATGCAGTAGAACAGAGCAAGAAGCCACTGACTTTATGTACCCTCTCACTCTCTTTGGAAGTAATATCTCGGCTGCTGCTGAAGACTACACCATACGTAGAGTTGGCACATCGACTCCAGGAACTGGATATGCAAAATCTGCACACTCATCACCTGCTCAACTACATTGTCCTAAAAGCACTAACAATGAGGCTGGAAGAAGATTTTGACTTCACTGTGTGCCTTAAGACAGATGCTTGTGAGCCTCCACCTGGCAGCTTTCGTCCAATTGCTCCTCATTCCTCTCCTCCTCACACACACATACTGCCTGAGGAGATGGAGAAGGTCAGCCATGGACAACAGCGAAAAAGACAACGACCATCAGAGGAAGCAGATGAAGATGGTGTGAAGGAGGTAGAACATGAATCACAATGTGGTGAGGAGGATGAGGATGAGGTAAGGATTGTTCATGATAGTGTCAAGCGTTCCAAGGTGGCAAGGGATGAGAAAACAGCCGAAAATTTGTTATACCACCTAACTGAAGGAAGTGAAAGAAGCGTATTCCTATGCACAGCTGTCAGAGAGACATGGACCAATTGCCGACGGCAGAGGAGAGAGAAAAAACAAATGGCTAGCTGCTCACCTAGTAATGCCTTTGACCAGACCATGAGCGAGCTAGGAGACTCTCTACCCTCACTTTCACCCAGCCTTGTCTTCACACTGGCCTTAGGTGAGCAGGAAGTAGCCATTGGAAGTGTACACACCATCATCAAGTTACAAGCTACACATATCAAATACTCTCAATCTCTACAAAATTTCTATGCCTTTTTCAAAAAGTGGCTGTTGCACATCACATGACTCCTCAAAGTATGTTCCTGTCGCTGGAAACCCCTCCAAAAACTAAAGATACATGCTTACCTGTAGACATAGCTATCAAGATTTCCTGGCTGGATGAGTAAAGTCAAAAACTGCTGAACATTGACCAACTATAATTATTATGATTGTTTTCTTACACTCAACTGGGCAAGTAAGGTCCTGTGCACGTAATTCTACTATTCCAGAAGTAATAGTAGCAGACCCTACAACATTATGTCATATATTATTTTAGGAAAATTCCTATATAATTATAGGCCCGCCCCCTAGGCTGGCTAGCCTTATAAATATGGGTCATACAGAAGATCCTAGAAGAAAATACTGTAGATTGCAGGAAGGTATTGGGGCACCTAGGGTTGCAAAAGAAAATGTCTAACTGTGCAGGCATTCTCTGAGTTCCAAGCTAAGAAACAAAGACAAGTCAGCTGGTCAGTGTGGCTGAAGGCCAGATTCAGGCCTTGAAAAGGAGCATTGTCCACAGTAGGCTCACCTGCAAAGAGCTGGAGTCCCTCCCTCCTGCCACCCCTCTTTATCACGCTGTGGGAAGGATGTTCCTTTTGGCCAGCCATGAGGGAGTGCGTGCCAGCCTTGCAAGCAAAGCCTTGCAGAGAGAAGCTGAGGAAAAGATCAAGGAGATAGAAGTTTGTGAACATGGGTGCATACTTGCTGATGAGTTGGCAGATCTGTACACAGGAATATGTTTGCTCGAGGGCAACTGCTTTGCCAGAAGATTTGCAGGAACATGTAGCGGCCCACTGTACATAGTGTACATAATTTAAGTAGAACCATGTAGCATTTGGCTACTGCTACTGATGAGTATCATAATGTGTGTAGAGCTCTTTGGGGAGGTGGAACTTATAGATATAACTCAGCAATAATTGTATTGAATACTAGGCTAACTGGTTTATGAGATGAGCTTCAGGTTCATCTGCACAGAGCAGCTACAACTTTCTGGTGTTCCTGGTGGGCTGCAATATTCAAATGCATGGGTGCTATACATAGTTTATTGTTCTCTTTCAGGCAAATAAGTTTGTTCTCTTACAGGTAAACATGTCATATTGAGCACTGTGCAGTCAAAGAGCAGGAGGACAGCCTGAGGGAACATGTGTCACAGACAGAGGGGCAAATAGCGTTTACAACTGTAATGTTGAGTGAACTTTGTAACTAGCAAGAACACGGCCAACAGGTGGATCATATGATGCCGCATGCACTCCCTCATTATCCACTGTAAACGAGGTATCCCAAAGCCTCAATAGCATTGGCTAAAACCACCCATTTCTAGTCACATGACTCCCTTTCAAAGAACGGATTCGACTGGTCACGTCACGTGATGAAGTGAAAACTTGTGCCGATGTACGCACCGTACCACATACTTTAACCCTTAACTGTCAACACTGTCAACTCTGTCACGAGTCAACCCTGTCAAGTCTGTCAACTTTGTTGACTATATCAAACATGTCAACTCTGTCAACTGTGTTAACTCTGTCAACCTTGTCAACTGTGTCAACCCTGTGAAGTCTGTCAACCTTGTCAACTATCTCAACCATATCAACCCTGTCAACTCTGTCAACCTGTAAACTCTGTCAACCTTGTCAACTGTGTCAACTCTGTCAACCTTGTTCACTCTGTCAACCCTGTCAACCATGTCAACTCTGTCAACCTTGTCAACAACTGTCAACTGTGCCAATCATGCCAACCCTGTCAACTCTGTCAACCTGTCAACTCTGTAAACCCTTGTCACCTGTCAACTTGGTCAACTGTTAACCTTGTCAACTCTGTCACCCTTGTCAACTCTGTCAACTCTGTCAACCTTGTCAACTCTGTCAACTCTTATCACCTCTGTCAACTTGGTCAACCCTGTCAACTCTGTCAACCCTGTCAACCCTGTCAACTCTGTCAAACTTGTCAACTCTGTCAACTGTGTCATCCCTGTCAACCCTATCAACTCTGTCAACCTTGTCAACTGTGATAACCCTGTCAACCTTGTTAACTCGGTCAACCCTGTCAACCATATCAACTCTGTAAACCTTGTCAAATCTGTCAACTGTGTCAAACATGCCAACCATGTCAACTCTGTCAACCCTGTAAACCCTGTCAATTCTGTCAACCTTGTCAACTGTGTCAACCCTGTAAACTCTGTCAACCCTGTCAATCCTGTCAACTCTGTTGAACTTGTCAACTCTGTCAACTGAGTCAACTCTCAACCTTGTCAACTCTGTCAACACTGTCAACCATGTCAACCCTGTCAACTCTGTCAACTCTTGTCACCTGTCAACTTGGTCAACACTGTCAACTTAGTCAACAATGTCAGGGAAAGTTCAACCTTGTCAACAGTGAAGCTTGTCAACTCTGTCAACCTTGTCAACTACGTCAACTCTGTCAAACTTATCAACTCTGTTAACCTCAACAATGTCAACCTCATCAACCCTGTCAACTCTGTCAACTGTGTCAACACTGTCAACCCTGTCAACTCTGTCAACCTTGTCAATTCTGTCAACCCTGTCAAATCTGTCAAACTTGTCAACTGTACCAACCCTTTCAACCCCGTTAACTGTGTCAACCATGTCAAGTCAGTCAACATTGTCAACTGTCAACCTTGTCCACTGTGTCAACCCTGTCAAACCTGTTATCAACCCTGTGAAATCTGTCAACATTGTCAACTATGTCAACCATATAAACCCTGTCAACTCTGTCAACCCTGTCAACCCTTTCAACCCTGTCAACCCCGTCAACTGTCAACCTTGTCAACTCTGTCAATCTTGTAAACTGTGTAAACCTAGTCAACCTTGTTAACTAAACCCTGTCAACCACATCAACTCTCAACCTTGCCAACTCTGTCAAATGTGCCAACCATGCCAACCCTGTCACTTCAGTCAACTTGGTCAACTCTGTCAACATTGTCAACCCTGTCAACTATGTCAACATTGTCAACTCTGTCACACTTGTCAACTCTGTCAATCCTGTCAACTCTGTCAACCTTGTCAACTCTGTCGGCTCTTGTCACTTCTGTCAAGTATGTCAACCTTGTCATTTCTGTTAACTATGTCAACCTTGTCAACTCTGTCAACCTCGTCAACTCTGTCAACCCTATCAACTCTGTCAACCTTGTCAAATCTGTCAACTTCGTCAACTGTCAACCCTATTAACTCTGTCAACCTTGTCAAATCTGTCAACTTCGTCAAATCGTGTCACCTATGTCAACTTGGTCAACTCTGTCAACTTTGTCAGCAATGTCAACTGTCAACATTGCCAACTGTCAACCTTGTCAACCCTGTCAACCCTTTCAATTCTGTCAACCTTCAACTCTGTCCACCCTGTCAAATCTGTCAATCTTGTCAACTGTGTCAACCTTGTCAACCATGTCAACTTTAAATCTGAATTCAAATTGTCAACTCTCAATCCTGTAAACTCATCACCTCCCGACAAAGGATCACCATCATTCAAAAGCTAGAGGAGATAAGTTTTTTTGACTACTATATACTGCCAACCTCTTATATTGCACGCTACCTTAGTACCTACAATGCGGACCTCGAGGAGATTGAGAGGCCAACCTCCCGAGGGACAGGCGAGGAGAGAGGTTGGGAGTGCTGACTCCCAGGAGGTTTTGCCTCCCCCTGGCAAAGCCAGGGAAAGTTCAGCCATGCCAACCCTGTCAACTCCGTCAACCATGTCAAACCTGTCAACCCTGTCAACTCTGTCAATCTTGTCAAATCTTTCAACCCAGTGAACACTGTCAACCTTGTCAACTCTTGTCACCTGTCAACTTGGTCAAATCTGTCAACATTGTCAACCCTGTCAACTCCGTCAACCTTGTCAATTCTGTCAATTGTGTCAACTCTATCAACCCTGTCAACTCTGTCAACAGTGTCAACTCTGTCAACTGTGTCAACTCTGTCAACTGTCAACTCTGTCAACCATGTCAACTCTGTCAACTGTGTCATATTAACCCTGACAACTCTGTCAACCTTATCAACCGTGCCAACCCTATCAAATTTGTCAACATTGTCAACCCTGTCAACTCTCAACCTTGTCAACTGTGTCAACTGTGTCAAACATGTCAACCTTGTCAACTCTCAACCTTGTCAACTGTGTCATTTCTGTCAATTATATCCCTGTAAACCACGTCAACTGCAAACCCTGTCAACTCTGTCATTGTACACTGTCAACCCTGAGGTCTGTCAAACTTGTCAACTATGTCAACCATGCCAGCCCTGTCAGCCGTGTCAAGCCTATCAACCCTGTCAACTATGTCAAATATGTCAACACTGTCCACCTTTTCGACTGTGTCAACCCTGTCAACCATGTCAACTCTGTCAGCATTGTCAACTGTGTCAACTCTGTCAACCTTGTTAAGTGTCAGTCCTGTCAACCATGTCAACTCTGTCAACCTTGTCAAGTCGCAACTGTGTCAACACTGTCAACCTTGTCAACTGTGTCAACCCTGTCAACTCTGTCAACTTTCAACTCTGTCAACCTTGCAAACTGTCAACCAAGTTAGCTCTGTCAACCTTGTCAAGTCTGTCACTTATGTCAACTTGGTCAACTGTCAACTTTGTCAACCATTTCAACTCTGTCAACCATGTCATCTCAGTTAACCTCGTCAACTTTGTCAACTCTGTCAACCTTGTCAACTGTGTCAACATTGTCAACCTAGTTAACTCTCAACACTGTCAACTGTCAACCATATCGATCTTGTTAGCTAGCCCTATGTCAATCCTGTCTACTACGTCAACTGCAACTTCATCACCATTGTCAACCCTGTAAACTTTCAACCTTGTGAACGCTGTCAACCCTGTCAACTCTATCAACCTTGTCAACTCCGTCAACTATGTCATCCTTGTCAACTCTGTCAACCTTGTGAACTCTGTCAACTGTCAACCTTGTCATCTCGATCAACCTTGTTAACTGTCAACCTTGTTAACTATCAACTGTCAACCTTGTCAACTCATCATTTCTGTCAACTCAGTCAACTCTCAAATTTGTGAACTCTGTCCACCTAAACTGTGAACTGTCAAGTCTGTCAACCCTGTCAACTCTGTCAACCTTGTCAACTGTCAACCCTGTCAACTCTTGTCACCTCAGTCAACTTGGTCAACTCTGTCAACTTTGTCAACCCTGTCAACCATGTGAACCTTGTTCACTGTGTCAACCTTGTCAACTCTAACATTGTCAAATGTGTCAACCGTGTCAACACTGTCAACCTTGTCAACCTTGTCAACTGTGTCAACTCCATGAACCCTACCAACCACATAAACTGCAAACCCTGTCAACTGTCAATCTTGTAAACTATGTCAACCCTGCGAAATCTGTCAAACTTGTCAAATATGTCAACTAGCCCTAGCCCAGCCGTCAACTCTGTCAACCCTGTAAACCCTGTCAACTTTATCAAACTTGTCAACTCTGTCAACCTTGTCGACTCTGTTAACCCTGTCAACTCTGTCCACTCTGTCGACCCTCATTGTCAACCCTGTCAACCTTGTCAACTAGGTCAACTGTGTCAACCATGCCAACCCTGTCAACTCTGTCACCATGTCAACCTTGTCAATTCTGTAAACGGTCAACCTTGTCAACAATGTCAACCCTATGAACTCTCAATTTTGTCAACCTTGTCAACTGTGTCACTGTCAATCTTGTTAATTAACTTTATCAACACTCAACCACATCCACTCTCAACCTTGTGAAGTGTCAACTGTGTCAACCATGCCAACACTGTCAACTCTGTCAAACCTGCCAAACATGTCTACCCTATCAACTATGTAAACAGTCAAATGTGACAACCGTGCCAAATCTGTCAACTCTGCCAACCCTGTCAACCCTGTCAACCTAGCCCAACCTCTTATATTGCACGCTACCTTAGTACCTACAATGCGGACCTCGAGGAGATTGAGAGGCCAACCTCCCGAGGGACAGGCGAGGAGAGAGGTTGGGAGTGCTGACTCCCGGGAGGCTTTGCCTCTCGGGGAGACTTCGCCTCCCCCTGGCTTCGCCAGGGAAAGTTCAACCTTGTCAACTGTCAACCCTGTCAACTCAGTCAACTTTGTCAACCTTGTCAACTCTGTCAACCTTGTCAACTGCCTTTTCAACCTTGTCAACTCTGTCAACCTTGCCTGCTAAATATCACATCACTCAATGGCCCCTACCTCGGACAACCACTATCCTAGCATCCAATGTTTCATTCTATATCAGCGTTATTCACATTTCAATTTTAATTATTCTCATCGCTCTGCCTGGATACGTACCCCTGACCGCAGCACCATGCTGCGACCTCAGGAATGGACATTCCAGGCAGAGCAAAACCATCACCATGGCACCGGCAGTATATATAAGTTACTCCTCCTATGGGACTTTATCACCTCCCGAAGAAGGATCACCATCATCCGAAAGCTAGAGGAGATGAGTTTTTTGACTACTGTATACTGCCAACCTCATATACTGCACGCTACCTACAATGTGAACCTCGAGGAGCCCTAGCCAACCTCCTGAGCGGCAGGCAAAAAGAGAGGCTGGGAGCGCTGATTCCTGGGAGATCTCGCCACTCAAGGAGGCTGCACCTTCCCCTGGCTTTGCCAGGAAAAGTTTACATATGTAGAGATAGTTAACATTGTCAACTCTGTAAAACGTCAACTCCGTCAACCTTGTTAACATTGTCAACTCTGCCAATCATGTAATCTGTGAACTTTATCAACATTGTGAAGTGTCAACTGCGTAAACTCTAACAGTCAATCCTGTCAACCTTGTGAAATCTCTCAACCCTGTCAACACTTGCCCTAGCACTAACTTTACCCCTGTTAATTTTGTCAACCACAGCATCTGTCCAACTGCAACATCAAAATGTAAACAAGGAAAAAAGAAGTTAAAAAGCAAGAGCAGAGG
>CBDBZY010000050.1:0-55377 GCA_965213685.1 bacterium | reverse complement strand
CCGCAAGGGCGTCGGCCGGTTCACCGTCACGGCCCACGGACGCGCGGCCCACGCGGGACTGGATCCCGAGCGGGGCGTGAGCGCGATCCGGGAGCTCTCCCACGTGATCCAGGAGCTCTTCGCGTTGAACGCCCCGGAGCAGGGCGTCACGGTGAACGTGGGACTCGTGGAGGGCGGGATCAATCCCAACGTCATCGCGCCGGAAGCCCGGGCCGAGGTCGAGGCACGGGTGCCGTCCCGCGCGGAAGCGGAGCGTGTGGAGGCCGCGATTCGCGCACTCGCCCCGGCCACGGAGGGCGCGAGCCTCCACGTGGCCGGCCGCTTCCGGCGCATGCCGATGGAGGCGACACCGGGGAACCGGGCGCTCTGGCAGCTGGCCCGGGAGGCGGGGAGGAAGCTGGGGCTGGAGCTGGCGGAGGGCGCGGCCGGCGGGGCCTCGGACGGCAACACCACGAGCGCCTTCGCGCCGACCCTGGACGGACTCGGTGCGGTCGGAGACGGTGCCCACGCTCCCCACGAGTTCCTCTTCGAGGAGAAGCTCGCCGAGCGCGCGGCGCTCCTGGCCCTGCTCCTCCTGGCACCGGCCCCGGCCTAGAACGTCTCCGCCGCGGGCCGCAGATCGAGCTCCAGGGTCCACGCGCTGGGCTTCTGGGTGTGGAGCGTCCAGTAGGCGTCGGCGATCGCGTCGATCTCGAGCATGCCGTCGGCGCCGCGCTGCTCCTTCAGCTGGGGGAAGCGCTGGTTCACCTGGTCGCCATCGATCACGCCGTCGATCACCACGTGTCCCACGTGGAGCCCCTGGGGCCCGAACTCCCGCGCCATGCCGTGTGCCAGGGAGCGCTCGGCCGCCTTGGCCGCCGCGAACGCCGTGAACGGGGGCCGGGCGCGAAGCGACGCCGTGGCACCGGTGAAGATCAGGGTGCCGCCGCCGGCGGGCAGCATGCGCCGCGCAGATTCGCGCCCCACCAGGAAGCCGCCGAACGCGCACAGGCGCCAGACGTCCTCGAAGAAGGCGCCGTCCATCTCGAGCAGCGGACGGAAGCGGTTGTTCCCCGCGTTGTAGACGACCAGCCGCGGCGCGCCGGCCTCGGCCTCCACCGCGTCGAACAGGCGGACCACGTCCGACTCCCGGGTCGCGTCACCCGCCACGGCGCTGGCCCGTCCACCCGTCGCCGTGATCTCGTCCACCACCGCTTGGAGCTTCTCCGGCGTGCGGCCGGACACGAAGACATGGAGCCCCTCCCGGGCGAAGCGGCGGCAGAGCGCTCCGCCGAGCCCGGCCCGGGCCCCGACTCCGACCACCACCGCCGCGCCGGGCTCGCTCACAGGTCCCACACCATGCGGTGCGCCTCGCCTTCGCCCAGCAGATCCACCGGGTCATGCTTCTCGATGTGCCCGATCAGCTGGTTGTAGACGCCGTAACCGACGAGCCGCTGGAGCCGCCGCGGAAAGCCCGCCACCAGCTCCCGGGGCAGGCCGAGCTGCTGGTTCTCCTGCTGCCGGATGAAGCCGGCGCAGTAGTTCATCGCGATCCCGACGCGCCGGGCGTGTGGTGGCACGGTTGGCACCGCCTCCGTGCCACAGGCTGCCGTGCCAGACGAGGACGCTGCCGCGGGGCATCTCCGCAGGCGATGCTCTCCTGGGGCTTGCCGTAGGCTCGGGCGAGTGGTCGGCCCGGTGACTGCCCGGAACGATCCGCGTGGCCCCGTTCGCCTCCGTGAAGTCCGTGAGCGCCCACATCGTGTTGCAGACCATGCGGCCGGTGAGGCTTCTCCAGGGGGATCAGCTGGTCGTCGGCGTGGATCGGCTGAGGGCGTCTCGCCCGGATCGATCCCGATGGAGGACAGGGAGGAAACCAGGCAGCCCAGGAATCCAGACACCCCCTCGACGACCGGGAAGGATCTCCGGGATGGATCGGGACCCGCATGCGAAGCGCGGCCCGTGGCGGAGCAGGTTGTAGATCCGCACCGTGTCCGGTGAGCCCTCGAAGTCGTTGCTCGGCGGGCTCGGATGCTTCGAGCTCGCGCTCGATCCGGCGCAGCAGGTCCTCGGTGAGTCCGTCCAGGAGCTCCGGCTCGATGACGCGGTCCAGCACGGTGTAGCCGTCGCGCTCGATCCGGCTCCAGGTGAGCCTTCCGCGTCTCGCTCATCCATCGTCGTCCAGTCCTGTAGCCCAGCTTCGGCCTCGGCACCGAGCACCCGGTCATAGACCTCCGCGGATCGCCTCGGTATGGCGCCGGTAGTCCGCCAGCAGGCGACCCCGCGCTCCACCCGACTGCCGCCGGGGAGTCGGGTAGCCCATGCACCCGGGCGATGGCGTCGAGCTCACCGCGCTCCTCGTCGAGCTGGGAGATGGAGCGATTCTCGACGATGCGCAGCCGGCTGGTGAGCTGCTTCAGGAAGGCCCAGCCCTCGCGCAGGGCAGCCGGCCAGCTCCGGCCGCCAGCAGCCCGGCCTGACTCGAGGCGGTCCAGGGTCTCCCCGGCCACCGGGCTCCGGGTCGGAGCAGCTCCGGGATGCGTCCGCAGCCGTGCCGGAGCTGGAGGAACTGCACGACGGTCTCGACCTCGATCTGTCCGCCGCTGCCCCAGCTTGGCGTCCCGACGTCCCGCCCTCCTCCCGCGCCAGCTCCTCTTCCACCCGACGCCGGATGCGATGGATCTCGTCGGGCCAGACCGGGCTCGCCCACATCCTCGGGAAGCGGGTGCCCGAGGATCTCGCGGCGCAGCCAGCTCGAAGCGCTCTGCCGAGGGACGGTGCTACCCGGCCACCGGGTCGAGCACGCAGCAGGGCCTGGCGCTCCCACACCTGCGCGCTGCTTTGCGTGGTAGTCGCGGAAGGACGACGAGGGAGGTGACCAGCGTTCCCTGGCGGCCAGAGGGACGCAGGCGCGAGTCCACCGGGTAGCAGACGCCCTCGGCGGTCGGGAGTCTGGAGGGTGGAGATGAGCTTCTGGGCCAGACGCGCGAAGTGCTCCTGGAGGGTGTAGACGTCACGTCCCCACCGCTCTCCAGGTCGTAGAGGAAGATCACGTCCAGGTCGCTGCCGTAGGAGAGCTCCCGCGCTGCTCGAGCTTCCCCATTCCCACCACCAGGAAGCTCGGCCTCGGATCGCCCGGGGCGATTCGGCCGGGCAGCTGAGCTGCTCCCGGGCGATGCGCGAGGCCCTTCCTCGACGCACACCTCCGCGATCTCGCGTGAGCGCCGCCTCCGCCTCGGCGCAGATCCACCTTCCCGCCCAGGTCGAGCAGCCCGACGTTCACGGTCTCCCGGTGGACGAAGCGGCGCAGGGCCGAGAGATCGGCCTCGATGTCGTCGCCCTCTCCCAGCTCCTGACGGATTCCCGCGAAGTGCTTCCGGAGCTGGGCCTCCGACGGAAGCAGGAGGTTCGGGTCCTCGAAGACCGGCTCGATCAGGTGGGGGCGCGTCGCGAGGATGGACGAGAGGTAGTTGGAAGCGCCGAAGAGCGCCGCCAGGCGCGGCACCAGCTCGGGGCGGTCGATGAGCAGACCGTAGTAGAACGTCTGGCCACCCACGCCGGCGATGAAGCGGTCCAGGTTGTTCAGCGCCCGCTCCGGGCTCGCGGAAGCCTCGACCTCCCGTGCCAGGCGCCGGGCCAGGTTCTCGATGAGGCCGCGGGTTGCCGGACCGTTCAGGAGCCGCGGCACGTGGCGCGCGAAGAGATCGAGAATGCCCTCACCCCCGCCCCGATGGAGGAGCGACTCGAATGCCACGCGCACCCGCGAGCGGTGGCGCTCGAGGTCCCCCTCGAAGTCCGCAACCGGCGTGTCTCCGCCGTTTCCGAGGGAGCGGGCCAGGGCAACGAGTGCGGGACCGGCCGGAGGCAGCTGGTGCACCTGGCGCTCGTCCACCATCTGGAGGTGATTCTCCGTACGGCGCAGGAAGCGGTACGACTCGAGCAGCCCCTCGGCCTCATCGGCGGGCATGACGCCTGCGCCGGCCAGGGCGGCGAGCCCGCCCTGGGTGGAGGGATGCCGGACCTGGGGGATGCGCCCGCCGTGCAGGAGCTGGAGCGCCTGGACCACGAACTCCAGGTCGCGGATGCCGCCGGGCCCCAGCTTCACGTCGAAGCGCGCGCCGGCGCGGGCCTTCTCCGCCTCGATGCGGGCCTTCATCTCCCGAATCGAGGCCACGCCGGCGAAGTCCATGGCCGAGCGGTAGATGATCGGGTCGAGGGAGCGGATCGCCCGCCAACCGAAGGCCTCGTCCCCGGCGACCGGCCGAGCCTTCATGTAGGCCGCCATCTCCCAGGTGGCGGCGCGGGAATCGAAATACTCGACCAGCGACTCGCTGGAGCTCACCATGGGCCCTGGGTCCCCTCGGGCCGCAGGTCCAGGTCGATGCGGTAGAGAAAGCCATCATCGGTGAGGTCGCCCACCAGCGCAGCGAACTCCCGAGCCAGACGCGTGAAGTGCTCTGCCGGCGCCCGCTCCCCCGGTCCCCCCGCTGACATCCGGCGGCGGGCTCTCGAAGACATGGACCAGGTCCACGTCCGACGAGTAGTTGAGCTCCCGGGATCCGAGCTTGCCGAGGCCGAGGACACAGAAGCCCAGGCGCACCGGGCTTCCGTCCGCGCCGGTCCAGACCGCCGGGCCGTGGCGGGCCTCGAGCCGCGCCTCGGCGCAGCCGAGCGCACGGGACAGGAGCACGTCCGCCAGGGCAGAGATCTCGGCCAGGGTCTCGGAGACCGGCACAGCCGCGGCATCCCGCACCGTGAGGCGCCCCAGCTCCCGGTACTTGAAGCGGCGCAGGGCGGCCGCGTCGCCGGCGTCCCCGAGTACGGCATCGGCGGCGGTCTGGAGATCCTCCAGATCGCGCGGACGCGACAGGTCTTCCTCCAGCAGCCACAGGAGATCCTCGGGCCGGCGCGCGAAGACCGCCGTCAGGAACGGCGCGACACCGCAGAGCCCGGCCACCACCGGCCCGAGCCGAGCGGGCGTGCCGCTCCAGACCCCGCGCACGCGAGCCTCGTCGTGTTCCAGCGCCGCACCCAGCAGGCGCACCGCCCGCGGCCGCGCGGCGTCGGGCTCGGGCGCCGCGCGGAGCGCCTCGTCCAGGACGCGGGCGCCCTCGCCGCCGCCCAGGGCTTGAAGCAGCTCGTCCAGGTCGTCGCTCATCCGGAGGCGGACGCCGGCAGCTCCGCGCCACAGTCCATGCAGTGGCGCGCGCGCAGCTCGTGGCCCTGGGAGAGACACTCGGTACAGCTCCGGGTGGTGACCGGCCTGCCGGAGTGCACCATCTCCGCCGAGACGATCCCGGTGGGTACGGCGATGATCGCGTAGCCCATGATCATGGCGATCGCCGCGAGGACCTGCCCCGGGACGGTCTGGGGCGCCAGGTCGCCGTAGCCCACGGTGGTCATGGTCACGATCGCCCAGTAGACCGAGCGCGGAATGCTCGTGAAGCCGCGCTCGGCGCCCTCGATCAGGTACATGGCCGAGCCCATGATGAGCGTCAGCACCAGCACCGTGCCCAGGAAGACGGCCACCTTGGGCACACTCGAGCGCAGGGCCGTGAGCAGCACGTTGGCCTCGCCCAGGTAGCGCGCCATCTTCAGCACGCGGAAGGCCCGCAGCAGGCGCAGGGCCCGGATCACCAGAAGCGACTCCGCGCCGGGGAAGAGCAGACCCAGGTACGTGGGAAGGATCGCCATCAGGTCCACCAGGCCGAAGAAGCTGCGGGCGTAGCGCAGCGGCGCGGGCGTACAGTAGAGCCGCAGGACGTACTCCACGGTGAAGAGCGCCGTAACCACCCACTCGGCGAGCCGAAGCTCGGCGCCGAAACGCGTCTCCACCCGGCCCACGCTGTCCAGCATCACCACCAGCACGCTGGCCAGGATGAGGACCAGCAAGGCCACATCGAACGCCTTGCCCGCGCGCGTATCCGCCTCGAAGATCACCACGTAGAGACGGCGGCGGAGATCGCTCCCCTCCGGCGCTCCGACTCCCACCGTCATCGCGACCGAGCACCGAGCGGCATCGGGTCCAAGAATAGGCGAAGCGGGCTACCCTGGCCGGGTGAAGCTGCGCGATCGGGTGGTGGTGGTGACCGGCGGCGCCAGCGGGATCGGCGAAGCCCTGTGTTTGCGCTTCGCCGCCGAGGGCGCCCGGGGTGTGGTGGTGGCAGACCGCGACGCCGAAGGCGCACGGCGGGTCGCCGATGCCTGCGGTGGGATCGCCGTGGCGACGGACGTGGCGGTGGAGACCCAGGTAGCCCGCCTCGTCGAGCGAGCCGGCGAGGCGTTCGGCCCCATCGACCTCTTCTGCTCCAACGCCGGCGTCGCACTGGGAGGCGGGGCCGGCGATGCCGGCGGCCCCTTCGCCCCGGACGCCGAGTGGCAGAGAAGCTGGGACGTGAACGTCATGGCACACGTCTATGCGGCTCGCGCCGTATTGCCGGCCATGCTGGAGCGCGGCGAGGGAACGATCCTCTCCACCGCCTCTGCGGCAGGCCTGCTCACCGATCTGGGGACGCAGGCCTATTCCGTCACCAAACACGCGGCGGTCGCCTTCGCCGAGTGGCTGGCCATTCGCTACGGCGGCCGCGGCATCCGGGTCTCGTGCCTCTGCCCCATGGGCGTGCGCACGCCCATGCTCGAGGGCGCGGCCCAGGCCGGTGGCGGCGCCCACCTGGTGCCGGACGCCATCGAGCCCCAGGCGGTGGCGGACGCCGTGGTGGCCGGGCTCGAGGAAGAGCGGTTCCTGATCCTCCCGCCACCCCGAGGTCGCCGGATACGAGCAGCGCCGGACCGCCGACCGGGACCGGTGGCTCCAGGGCATGCGCCGGCTTTTCGAGAGCTTGTACGGGAAGAGCTGACCGCAGACGCGAAGTCGTCAGCCGGCCTCGTCCTCGAAGAATTCCACCAGGGCCGCCTCCTGGGCGCGGGCGTCGGCGTAGCCCAGGGTGAGGAGCGCGGCGGTGTACTCCTCCTCGAACAGCAGGTAGGAGAGCAGGTCCGCCTCGAGCGGCTGCTCGCCCACCCCGAGCGTTCCGAGGAGGACCCGCAGCACGGTGGAGAGCCGCCCCTGCTCCCGCTGGCGGTCCAGGATCTGGGCGGCGATCCGGCCGATGTCCGACGACGGCTGGATCAACAGCTCGTCCACCACGCGCAGCGGACCGGCAGACCGCTTCGCCATGCTCTCGTTCAGCCGCTCCACGAAGTCCGGCCCGTAGGCGTCGGTCCCGGCCTCGAGCATGTCGTTCACGATGCGCATCTGGGCCAGGTCGGTCTGCACGTGGTCCAGGAGGAGCGCGTTCAGCACCTTGCCGAAGAGATAGATGGGATTCCCGTAGGCCGAGACCCGCCGCTCGGCCAGGTCCGCCTCCTCCGGGCTCGCGTGGCCGTGGCGCAGTCCGATCACCAGCACCCGGTCCGCGCCCAGGCGAAGGGCCGGCGCCAGGGGCGTGTTCAGGCGCAGGCCGCCGTCGGCGTAGTAGGTACCGTCCACGCGCACCGCCGGGAAGAGCAACGGGATCGCCGCCGATGCCAGGGCGTGGTGGGGCCCCAGACGCGTCGGGCGCAGCACCACGCTGGGATCCACGGTCCAGGGGATGCGGTTCGCGTCCCGGTGCTCGGTGAAGACGATGGCCCGCCCCGTGGCGATCTGGGTGGCCGTGACGCACAGCCCCTCGAGCGCACCCGAGCGCACGTTGCGGCGGATCGATCGCCACGGAATCGAGTCCAGCACGATGCGCTCCAGGGGACCCGTGTCCAGGAGACCGTAGAGCCTTGGCGGGAGCCGACCCGGCGGGAGCTCGCCGGACTTGCGGATCAGGCCGAACAGCCGGCGCGGGATGCGCAAGGCCTCGCGGGAGGTCAGGTGGAAGATCTCGTGGAGGTGCATCCGCTGCCAGATGTCCGCCAGGCGGTCCACCCGCTCCGGACCCTGGGTCGCGGTGGCCCCCAGGTAGCAGGCGTGGATCGCGCCCACCGACGTGCCGCAGACCAGGTCGAATACCGGCGGCTTCGTCAGCCGTGCGGGCAGCTCGCCCAGCACGAAGCGCAGCACGCCGGCCTCGTAGGCACCGCGGGCACCGCCTCCCGAGAGGACCAGCGCGCGGCGCACGCTCATCGGCTCTTCCGGGCCGCAGCGAAGAGGCCGAGCCCCACCGTCACGAGCAGGTTGACGCCCAGGCCGATCACGCCCACGTGGAGGCCGTGGATCCGCTTGTGCCCGGCCAGCCCGACCCCTACGGCGATCACCGTGCCCACCAGCAGCCCGGTGAGACATGCCCGGGCATCCAGCCGCCGCCAGCGGATGGCCAGCAGGAAGGCAGGCACGCACTGGATCAGCAGCTCCATCTTCAGCTCGATGAGCCGCCACAGGGTGACCCACGGAACCAGGGCGATTCCCACCGCGACCACCAGGGAGGATCGCAGCGGCGCGCTTGCCCGTGCCGGTGGTGGCCTCGTCCTGGCTGGGGCGTTCCATGAGATCTCCCGCCACCACCGAGCCCAGGGAGAGCAGGACCGAGTCCGCCGTGGACATGATCGCCGCCAGGGCACCCAGGAAAACCAGGATCGCCAGCGCCGCCGCCCCCGGTCCGGCGGCGGCCCACTCGCCCAGCAGCCGCGGCATCACCGCGTCCGCCTCCACTCCCCCGAGCCCCTGGAGCCGAGGAATCGCCGCCCAGCCGATCATCGTCACCACCAGGGTCGTGGTGAGCGGCATGAAGCTCATGAGCGCCAGGGCCCGCTTCAGGCTGCCCCCGCTCTTCGCGGCGTAGATGCGCTGGATCGCCTGGGGGTAGACCACGCTGGCCAGGCCCAGGAGAACGACCGAGCTGAACCAGTTGGCGCGTTCCGCGGAGTCCGGTACGCGGACGATCTCCGGGCGCAGCGCGGCGATCTCCCGGGTGGTCTCGGCCAGCCCGCCGGCCTCTCCCAGCAGCCAGAGCAGGAGGGTCGTCAACCCGGCCAGCATCAGCACCCCCTGGGCTGCGTCGGTCCAGGCCACGGCGCGCATCCCGCCCAGGGTCTCGTAGAAGAGGATCATGCCCGCCAGGACGATCACTCCGACCTCGTACGGAACGATGCCCCCGGTGACCTCCCGGGTGACGTGCCCCATGGCCACGAGCTGGGCCACCAGGAAGTTCCCCAGCGCGATCGCCATGAGCACGCCGACGGCGATGCCCAGGGCGCGTCCCCAGGGATCACCGCCGAAGCGCCAACGCACCCAGTCGCCGGGCGTGACGAAGCCTTCGCGCACCGCGATGGGCCGGAGCCGGGGGAACCAGCGCGTGGAAGGCGACGATGATGGCCATCATGAAGCCGGTGGCCATGATCCACGAGAAGCCACGGCGGTAGGCCTCGCCCGGGTAGCCCAGGAGGGAGTTCCCGCTGTAGGCCGTGGCGTAGAGCGTGAGCAGCAGGACGAAGGTGCCCAGGTGCCGCGCCGCCAGGAAGTGGTCCGCCGGACTCGCGTCCCGCCGCGCACGCCGGGCAACCCCCGCCACCACGATCAGCGCCGCCAGGTAGCCGACGAGGCCGAGAACGCCCAGAACCGGGAAGCTCAAGTGCCGCTCTCCTCGTCGGCGCCCGGATCTTCCAGGTCGGTGAGCAGCCAGGCCACGGCGTTCAGCGTGGCGGCTGCCGCGTAGCAGCCCACGGCCACGGCCACCCAGTCGGGCAGGCCGAGCCAGAAGCGGGGCTCCGCCGCCGCGTCCCGGTACCACGGGATCGCGAGCGCGTGGAGCCCGACCACGCTGGTGAGAAGGATCCGGCGCAGCGTGACCCTCATGGGACGGGAGAGTAGCTGCGCATCCCTAGAACTCGGCGTCCGCAGGGAGGGGAACGTCTTCACGAACCAGGTCCGGACTCTCCTTGCGAGGGTCGTTCACCTCGAAGCCGACCCGGTGGTAGCTCCAGTCCTCGAGCGGGGCCTCCAGGAGCGCCAGCGGATCTGCCGTGTCCGGATCCAGCCAGGCCGCGTAGCGCTCGGGCGGCAGGACCACGGGCATGCGGTGGTGGAGTGCGGCGATGCGCGACCCCGCTCCGGTCGTGAGCAGGGCGCAGGAATCGATCACCTCACCCAGGGGCCCGCTCCAGTGCTCGTAGAGGCCCGCAAAGCCGAAGAGCGCGCCGCCGGGGCGATGGACGAAGTGGGGCCGGCGACGGCGCGGATGGGCCTTCCACTCGTAGAATCCGTCGGCCGGGAGGGAGGCAGCGCCGCTTGCGGAACGCGACCCGGAAGGCGGGCTTGCTGGCGGCGGTCTCGGAGCGGGCGTTGATGAGCCGGGCCCCGACGCCTGGATCCTTCGCCCAGTGGGGAACGAGCCCCCAGCGCCGCGCTTCCAGCACCCGCCCCCCGGCCTCGGGATCGAAGCGCACGACGGGCACGGACTGGGTGGGCGCGATGTTGTAGCGCGCCTCCATCCCATCCGGCGCGTCCACGTCGAAGTGCTCGGCCAGCTCCCGGGCCGAGTGGCTGAGGGTGTAGCGGCCGCACATCTACGGAGTCACCGGTCGGATGCTCACGGACTGCTACAGTAGCCGCCCCGCTGGACCGGAGGCGCAGCCAGCCCGACATGCAGGACGAGTCCGCACCCGCAGAGCCGAGCGAGACCGCCTCCGCCTTCGGCTCGGCGCGGACCTCCCTTGCCCCTCGCGAGCGTCGCCACGCGCGGGGGCCTGGGGGCGTCCTCATGGGCCTGGCCAACCTGGTCCCCGGCAATCTCCGGTGGCACCATGCTCCTGGCCACCGGCGTCTACCCGGCTTCATCGCCGCCATCGCCGAGGTCACCACGCTCCGCTTCCGGCCCCGCTCTCTCGTCCTGCTGGGAACGGTGGTGGCAGCGGCGGCCATGGCGGTCCTGCTCCTGGCGGGCCCGACCAAGACCCTCGTCGTCGAGCAGCGCTGGGTGATGTACAGCCTCTTCATCGGGCTCACCCTGGGCGGTGTGCCCCTGGTCTGGCGGCTGGGCCGGCCGGCCACGCCGGCACTCTGGGCAGGAGCGGTGGTGGGCGTCGGCCTCATGGCGGTGATGGCCCTCGCGCCTGGCGGCGAAGGCCGGGACCAGCGGCCCCGACTACCTGCTCCTCGGGCTGGCGGGCACCGCCGGCGCAGCGGCGATGATCCTGCCGGGCGTGAGCGGCGGCTACCTGCTGCTCCTGCTGGGCCAGTACGTCCCCATCCTTTCGGGCGTGGATACGCTGAAGCAGGGCCTCGTGGCGCGGGACCCGGCGCTCCTCCTGGAAAGCGCTCCACGTGGTGATTCCCGTGGGCGTCGGCGTGGTGGTCGGGGTGGTGGGCATCAGCAATCTGCTGCGCTTCGCACTGAACCGGTTCCCCAAGCCGACCCTGGGCTTCCTCCTGGGGCTCCTGGTGGGAGCTCTCTTCGGGCTCTGGCCCTTCCAGGAGGGAGTCGAGCCGCAGGTGGGCGACCCGTTCGACGGTACCCCCCTCACCGCCGAACGCCTGGCGGAGATCGAGCCCGAGGACTGGCCCGTGCGCCGCTTCGCCCCCTCGGCGGGGCAGGCCCTGGGCGCCGTTGCCCTCGCCCTCGCCGGCTTCGGCGCCACCACCGCCATCGACCGGGTGGGCCGGCGGGGCGGCAACGGCGGCGGAGAGGCCTCCCGGGCCTGAGCCGGCCGGCCCCCCGGCCTTCCCAGCAACGGAAGCCGGTTTCCCTCGAAGCGCGCCGGGCTCCGCAGGCAGGCCGCGCGCAGCTTCCCCTGCAGACCCTCGTTCGAACAAAGTCCCGGCCTCCTGCGTCCCACCAGGAGTCCGGAAAGCACGCTTCTTGCAATGACTCTTCCCGGACCTGTGTGCCGGGAGGCTTCTCATGTCGAGGTTCCTGCTCCGCCGCTGCTCTGTCGTTGTCGCCGTCGCTGGCCTGGCCCTGCCCCTGGGCTGCGCCCTTCGGCAACGTGAAGAAGTCCACGACGAACAACCCGTGGTCAACACCGGGGTCGGCGCCACCATTCTCTATCCGGGCCAGGGGGGCCCGGCCTTCCCCCAGACCTACAAGGCTATCCGGGGTACCCGGTGCCGGGCCAGGCACCGCCGGTCCAGCAGCCCGGCCAGCCCCAGTACCCCAGTCAGGCGCCGCCGCCCCAGGGCACGCCGCCGTCCCAGCCGACCTCCGGGCGTTCCCAGGGTGGCGTCACCCTGATCGGAGGCACCCAGCAGGACATCACGGCGCACGACGAGCTCACCATCGAGCCGCTTCCCGTGCGTTGGGCCAAGGCGCCCTTCGCACTGCTGGCCCTGCCCTTCGTGAAGGCCTACGAGGCCATCGCCGGCGACGACGGTCCGCCGCCTTCGACCGCGCCGCCGTCTCCCGCCGAGCGCGGGAACATGCAGGCAGCCCACGAGGAAGCGCAGCTCGAAGCGATGGAACGCGAGCTCGCCTCCCGCGGCGGCGAGCCGACGCAGGGTGCCGCGCCGCCGCACCGGGCAGCGCCGCAGGCCACGCCCTACCAGGCGACAGCCCCCAATCCCTACGGCGCACGGGCCTCCCAGGCGCCGCTCTCCATCGCCGAGGAGCTCGCGGCCCTGCGCAGCGGAAGCACCCCCGGCGCCGCGCCCCGCGGCCCGGCGCCCCGGGCGAGCGCGACGCCCCAGGGTCTGGCGGACCGCGTGGGCGACCGGGACCGGGATGGCCGTCCCGACCACTGGCAGTACAGCGAAGGCGGCCGCCTGGTGCGGGAGCTCTTCGACGAGAACGCCGACGGCGCCCCGACCGCACCGTCCACTTCGATCCCGCCACCGGCGAGCAGCTTCGGGTGGAGGAGGACGCGGACTTCGACGGCCGGGTCGATTCCTTCGTCGAGTACCGGAACGGCACGATCGTGCGGCGCCGCAGCGATTCCGACCGGGACGGTGCCCTGGACACCTGGACCTTCTACGCCGCCGGCGAGCTCGCGCGCCAGGAAGAGGACCGTGACGGCGACGGCTTCCGCGATCGCGTGGCCTACTACGACCGAGGCCGCCTGGCCCGGGAAGAAGAGGACCGCAGCGGCGACGGCCGTCCGGATCGGGTGACCCTCTACGATGCCGACGAGCGGGTCCACCAGCTGGACGAGGACACCAACGGGGACGGTCTCGTGGACGTGCGCTCCTTCTACGAGGCAGGCAAGCTCACGCGCCGCGAGATCGTCCCCGAGAGCGCAGCCGCCACCATCGAGAGGCGCCCGCAGCTCTCGGCCACCTGGGACGACGGCCCGGAAAACTGACGGTGCCGGACACGATCCCCAAGGCGATCTTCTTCCTGCTGGGCTTCGGATTCATGCTGACGGCGCTGACGCCGCCCGCCCATCCCGAGCCCCTGCTCGCCGACGGAGCCTCGCATCCGGAGATCGCCCGGCTCGAAGCCGCCCTCTCCGACGCGGTGAACCGGTTCCGCTCGGAGCACAACCTGATTCCGCTGGCCCGCCGCCCCGACCTGGACGCGGTGGCCCGCGCCCACAGCCGTGACATGGCGTCACGCGGCTACCTGGCCCACGAGTCGCCGGAAGGCCGGAACTGGGTGGACCGGCTCGGGCTGGCCGGCGTCCAGGGCTTCGCCATGGCCGGGGAGAACGTGGGCCTGACCAGCCGCCAGGACCCGAACCGCGAGATCCTGTCGGGCTGGATCGCCTCCAAGGTCCACCGGGACAACCTGATGGCGCGCCCGTACAACGCATCCGGGATTGGCGTCGCTCGCGCCGCGGACGGCAGCCTCTACTACACCCAGCTCTACGTGACCTTCCCGCGCTAGCGGTCGGGGCCACCCACGCCCCTACGGCGCTGGCGAGTAGCCCGCGTAGACATCCATGGGCGCTGGCGAAGCAAACGCCGCGAGCAGGTTCGTCGTGATCGTCTGGACCAGCGGATCGCTGGCCATGAGCTCCAACCAGCCCAGGTCGGGAACCGTCGCCACCACTCCCCCTTCGGGCGTCTGCCGGATCGCGATCGTTCCGTGTCCATCCCGGTAGCACGAAACCCCTCCCGCGATCCCGAGGGGTGGAGGAAGGATGCAGTCGAAGGAAGCGGCGGTCTGGGTCGGAACGGTTGCGAGAACGAGCGTGTCGGCGGGCGTCTGGGTGGCCTGAAGGTTGGTGACGTACGGAAATCCATCCTCCCAGGCGATATCCGTGCCATCGACGATGCCTGTCGCGGGATGCTCCCGAAACGTCGACCCATCGGCCAGTCCCGTCCCAGCGAAGACCCAGTGGAGCGACCGAGCCACTCGCCAAGCTCCCGGCTGGCCCAGCTGGTGCCCGAGCCACGTCGAAGTCCCGGAGAGCGTGGTCTCCGGCGGCCCGGCATAGGCCCACTGATACGAAACGAGATGATCGTTGTCGGGATCGCCATCGCTCAGAATCGGATCCACGCCTCGGAAGGGGTTCTTGTAGCAAGTCAAGCGGTCGCCGACGCGGCGGGTCTGGTACAGCATGAGCTCGGGGCCCAGGGCCAGGAGTCGGCCTCCCTGGTCGACGAAGCCTTCGATCGCGTCGCGGAAGTCGCGCGTCACGTACTCGCTCTGCGACACGAGGACGACAGCCCGGTAGGCGGCGAGAGCCCCGGGATGCTCCTCGATCCACCGGGGGTCCGCTGCATCCCAGCCCACACCCAGCGATTCGAGGATTCGAGCCAGGTCTACGACGCTCTCCAGGAACACGGGCCAGTAACCGGGCCGCTTCTCCCCGATCGTGAAGGTCGGGGGATCCGTGTAGTAGCTGCGCCCTCCCCATCGGTTGTACGCATTCTGGGTGTCCCGCGAGTAGACGAGGAGCACGGCCCCTTCCGGTGACTGGGGTCTCACGATCAGTCCGGCTTCGTAGGTCCGCTGGTCGTTGAACTCGACGATCCTCTCCTCGGCGTGGAGGAGCTCGGGCGCCACTCCGACTCGATAGAGCCCAGGTGCGAGGACTGGGAGCGTATGAGAGCGCGGCCACCCCGCGTCCAGGTGTGGCGCCGCGCCCGTGGCCTGTGCCGCCGTCTGGATGTTCTGCCGGTGAACCTCCGTGTCGTTCACCAGGTCCTTGATGTAGTACTCCCCCAGGGCAGCGCCGTGGACACGCGAAGGCTCGTGACCTCACCGGCCTCGATCACCGTCCGATCCAGATAGAGACCATGGCGCCACGGCGGCCGCCTGCAGTTGTTGCCCAGTATCCCTACAGATACGAGGATCAGCGCGAGAACCGAACCACGGAGAGCGGCTCGGAGCCCGGTGAATCGCCACTCCTTTCGCATCTCGAGCATCCTTCGGACCATTTGGAGGACCCACTGCAGCGCGGATTCATTGTACACTGATCCCCGTTCCTCGACCGAGGCCGACCCCATGGACAGCATACCGTCGCCGCTGCGCGTCTCGCGAAAGCTGGTCGGCGCGGTCCTCCTCGCCACTGCCGTGTACGGCGGGAACGCGAACGCCCAGGCCTCGCTCGAGATCCTGACGGACACCAGCACGGGTGCCCACATCAACGGCCCCTACGGCATCTCCGCCGACGGATCGACGCTGATCGGCAGGACCATCGATCCCGCACACCCTCAGCTGAACCAGATGCCCCTCTACTGGACCGAGGAAGAGTCCTTCAGCATCGGCCCGCCCCCAGCGTGGGCACACGACGGAGAATCTCGTGCCGTCTCGGCGGATGGATCCGTCGTTGCGGTCGCGTTCCACGAGGCACTCGGCCAGGTCGCCGGCAATCGGAGCGAAGTCTTCCGATGGGACGCCGTGAATGGCCTCGTCTCACTCGGCGACCTGCCGGGCGGGCCCTACATCAGCTATGTGAGCGGGATCTCGGCCGACGGGTCCGTCATCGTGGGCTCCGGAACCATTGGACCCAACACGGTCTATGGAACCCGCCGGGCAGTCCGCTGGACCTCGGCGGGGATCGAAGAACTTCCCATCAACGCGCCGAGCCTGTTCTCCGCGGCATTCTCCGTATCGGCGGACGGCGAAGTGATTGCTGGCACGGCGATCGGGGGCGGTGGGATCGAAGCCTTCCGTTACACCGATGCCGATGGCGCAACCTTTCTCGGAGACCTGCCTGGCGGAGTCCACACGAGCGTCAGTTCTGCGATGTCGGACGACGGAACGGCGATCGGCGGCTGGGGCTCGACGCCAGCCGGGCACGAAGCCTATCTCTGGACGGAAGAGACCGGGATGGTCGGACTCGGCCATCTGGCCGGCTCGACCTCGGACTACAGCGTGGTCTACGACATATCGGCGAACGGGAAGATTGCGATCGGTGGCGATCAGACCTTCTACGGCTTCGAGCCCTTCGTATGGGACCACGCCCACGGAATGCGCGGTTTGCGCGACGTCATCGAATCCTACGGAATCGATCTTTCGGAATGGCAGTGGCTCGGCAAGGCCCGCGGCATCAGCGAGGACGGACCGGACCATCGTGGGCTACGGCCATCGCTTCGACAGCGAGTACTACTACGACACCTGGGTCTTGCATCTCCCTCCTGCGTGCTCCGATGGCCTCGACAACGATGGCGACGGTTTCGCCGACTATCCGAACGACTCGGGATGCTCCAGCCAGTACGATTCTCGTGAGACCGCCCGGGGCTGCGGATCCGGGGGCACAGGGTCGGGCCTGGCGGTGCCTGCGCTCGTCGCCCTCGGTGCCGTGCTGAGACGGCGACACGACGCGGGCATGCCTCTTCCCGACCGGAGCTGACCCCCCGTGCAGCCCGGCCGGCTCATCCTCTCGGGCGCCCTCGCTGCCGCCGCGATCGCCTTGTCGGCTCCCACTTGCGGCGGCTCCGGCCACGAATCTCCGGGCCATCGGCTCTTCGAGGGGCCTCAATCCAACCCCGTCGCGCTCTCACCCGACGGATCCCAGCTGTTCGTGGCCTCGACCACCAGCAATCAGGTGGACATCCTCGACACGGAGAGCCTGACGCTCACGGATCGCGTGGCCGTCGGTGTGGAACCGGTGGGCCTGGCGGCACACCCCAGTGGTGACGAGCTCTGGGTGTCGAATCACGTCTCCGATTCCGTCAGCGTCGTGGACGTCGATCCGGAGAGTCCTACACGGGGCCAGGTGATCCGAACGATTCAAGCGATCGATCCGGCGGGGGTGTCGGACTTCGACGAACCGGTGGGCATCGTGTTCGCCCAAGGAGGCGCGAAGGCGTACGTGGCGCTGTCGTCGAGCAACCGGATCGCGGTGATCGACACGGCCTCCTACGCGATATCCGGCCACCTCGCCATCTCCGCCCAGGACCCTCGCGCCCTGGCCGTCGGGCCGGCAGGGCCAGGCCCTTCCGCTCCGGAGCTCCTCTTCGTCGCCGCCTTCGAGTCCGGCAATCAGACCGAGATCTCCGCCTGCGCCACGATCGACGGATCGGACCAGTGCACCCTCGACCTCTTCGACTTCATCTCGTTCAACTTCAGCCCGGACGCTCCCGGATCGGGTGCTGAACATCGTGGTCGATCCGGACCTTCCGGATCGCGACCTCTTCGTCTTTGACACCGCAACGAATGCTCCGGTAGCCGGCAGTCCGGTCGCATCGGTGGGAACGCTCCTCTATGGCGTGACGAGCGACGGCGCCGGCCGCGCGTATGTCACCCAGACGGATGCCCGCAATCACGTGAATGGCCGGGAGAGCGACGATGTCAATGGCGACGGGTTCACCGATCTGGAGGACCTGGAGAACCGGGCCCTTCCTCAACCAACTATCAACCATCGATTGTGGAGGTGGCTCCTGCTCGTTCGACCCCGCCTCCGACCGGATCTCCCTCGACTCCCACAGTGTCCCCCTCGCTACGCCCTACGGCGTCTCGATCAGCGACGACGCTTCGACGCTGGTGGGAACGGCCGCGGGTTCCGATCGTCTGTTCACGTTCGACGTCGGGACGCAATCCATCGCCCACCTCGCGGTTGGAGCCAATCCCCGGGGCATCGCCCTCCGCTCGGCGCCGTCGGGTGCTCCCCAGACGGCCTACGTGCTGAACTCCCTGGGGAACTCGGTGAGCGTCCTAGACGTCTCGGCGCCGTCCAGCCCGGCTCTCGTCGCCACGGTTCCGTGGGAGAAGATCCCACACCGGAACCCTTGCGCCTGGGCAGGATCGCGTTCAACAGCGCCGCTGCCTCCAGCTCCGGAAGCTTCGCGTGTGCCAGCTGCCATCCGGACGGCCATACCGACCACCTCCTGTGGCGGATCGGTGGGGAATGCATGCTTCCGGGCTGTGTCGCGGGGCAGGACGAGCCTCGCCTGGCACTCTCACTTCGGGGACTTCGGGACACCCTTCCGCTGCACTGGGACGGAAGCCTCGGCGACCCCTTCGGTGGAAGCAACGGAGTGGTGGGCGCAGGAGGCGTGGTGGCGGCGAGCTGCACGCCAGCCGACCCGGACGCCTGCGTCCGCCAGCTCGTCGATGCCAGCCTGTCCCGGGTCATGTGCGACCAGGGTGACGGATGCGCAGGTGGAGGGGCGTTCGATCCGGCGACTCGCGACCATCTCGCGTCCTTCCTCCAGTCCATTGCCCACGCCCCGGCGCGCTCCCGCCCAGGGAACGACCAGATCTCCGCCACCGCGGCAGACGGATTCCGGGACTTCTTCACGGACCGGGGCGGATTCGGCGGAGACGAGCGGGCCACCTGTGCCGATCTCGGGTGTCACGCACCGCCCCTCATGGCCGGCACGAACTCGGCGGAGCTCGAGGGCTTCGACGTACCGAGCCTCCGGGGTCTCGGTGACCGCTTCGTTCAGTTCTCCCTGGGGATCACCGCGGCGGAAGAGTTCCTCCAGGCCACGGTATCCTGGAGCCCGACCTTTCAGCCCCTCGACGAACGGACCACCTTCTTCGCCGCGTTCTCGACGCTCTTCGTTCCCGTGTACGGCGTGGGCGCGAACGCGATCTTCCAGATGCTCGAGGAGGCGGGTACCGGCGTGTCCGGCGCCTTCGCCCGGCAGGTGACCCTCGACGTAGCCACGGCGAGCGGGTGCCCGGCTTGCGAGGCGGAGACGATCCTCGCCGACCTCGAGACGAGCGATATCCGCGGCCTGGTCAATCTCCGCGGAGCGGGCCTGCGCAACGGCTCTCCGGTGACCGTCTCGTTCCGTGAGGGGACCGGTACCTACCGCGTGGGGAATGCGACGCTCTCGCGCTCCGAGCTCATCGCGGAGGCAGCGGCCGGAAACCTCCTCACCACGCTGACCGCCCACCTGCGCTGGTCCGTCGATGCCGAGACGCCCCAGCCCCTCATCTCGGTGCCGGGAGCGAGTTGCGGCACTCCAGGCGGAATCGACCCGGCCCTGCCTGAGCTCACCGCTTCGTCGCCCGCGCGATCGACACCGACCAGAAGCGGCTTCCCGACATCCTCAAGGCGGCGCACGCGCACAAAGGAACCTCGTTCCTGGAAATCTTCCAGAACTGCATCGTCTACAACGACGGCGCGTTCGATGCGTTTGCCGAGCGCAAGAACGCACCGGAGACGCAAATCTTCCTGGAGCACGGCAAGCCGCTGATCTTCGGCAGGGAACGGGACCGCGGGCTCCGGCTCGCGCCCGGCACGTTCTCGCTGGAGGTGGTGCCGCTCGGCGAGGGCGGCGTGGACGAGTCCGAGCTCCTGGTTCACGACCAGACCAACCGGCCGCTCGCCGGCATCCTGGCGGAGATGGAGCCGCCGGACTTCCCCGTGGCGCTCGGCGTGCTCTTCTGCAGCCCGGAAGAGAGCTACGAGGCTGCGGTCTACGCGCAGATCGAGGACGCCAAGGCGACATCGAAGGCCGCCGGCATCGACGCCCTGCTGCGGACGGGCCACACCTGGTCCGTGGAGGCGCGCTGAGCGCCGACCATCTTCGGTCCCATAACTTTTGGCGCATGAGGCCGCGATGATCGAGGCCCTGATCTTCGACGTGTTCGGCACGGTGGTCGACTGGCGCACCGGAGTCGCCCGCGAGGTCGAGGCGTTCTTCGCGGATTCGGAGCATCAGGTCGATTCCATCGCTTTCGCGGACTCGTGGCGGGCCAAGTACCAGCCCTCGATGGAGGAGATTCGGTCCGGGCGGCGCGGCTACACGGTGCTCGACGTGCTCCATCGCGAGAATCTGGACGCGACGCTCGCGGAGTTCGGGCTCGACGACGCTGTGGACGACGAGGGCCGCGCGCGCCTCAACCGGGCTTGGGAGAAGCTACCGCCGTGGCCGGATGTCGCGCCTGGCCTGGAGGCCCTGCACGGCCGCTATCTCCTCGCGCCTTGTTCCAACGGCTCGATCGCGATGATGGCGCGGCTCGCGCGCTCCGCCGGGCTGCCCTGGGACGCCATCGTCGGCGCCGATATCGCGCTCGACTACAAGCCGCAGGCGGCGGTCTACCGCGCCTCTGCCGCCGCTCTCGGCCTCGCGCCGGAGGCGGTGATGATGGTCGCCGCGCACAACTTCGACCTCGCGGCGGCGCGCGAAGCGGGGCTCAAGACGGCCTTCGTGTCGCGCCCCGAAGAGTACGGCGATGGTCCGGTCGGCAAACCCGATCTCGCCCCCAGCGACGACTGGGAGGCCGTGGTGCCGGACTTCGTGGCCCTCGCCCGGCAGATGGGGGCGGCAGAGTAACTCTCAGGAGTGAGCCCGGTCTTCTCGTTCAACCGGCGGCCACGGTTGAATCAAGCTTAATCAGGGATTCCGCCGGAATGCCCAATCCTCGGTGTAGCCGCCAGATCATTCGCAGGCTCAGCGGACGCTTGCGGTTGAGGACCTCGTAAACCCGGCTTCGGCTGCCGATGTAGGGAACGAGATCCTTCGGTGTCAGCCCGTTTTGCTCCATGTGATAGCGAATCGCGGCGACCGGGTCGGGCAGGTCGAGGGGATAATGCTTGGCCTCCCAGGCCTCGACGAGGGTCACGAGGACGTCGAGACGGTCGCCTTCTGGCGTATTCCGTTTCGCCGTCATCAGGCCCTCGATTTCCTTCAGCGCACGTCGGTGGTCACGTTTGGTCTTGATCGGTGCGATATCCATGGGTTGCCCCTCAAATTGTCTGGGCATCGATGGTGTCATAGGCCCGATGGCTGCCGATGAACCGTATGTAAACGACACGGTACGGATAGTTGATCCACACCACGACGCGGTACTTGTTGCCGGCGATGTTGAACACCGCCCTGCCGTCCTTGAGAATGCTCGCGCTTCTGATTTCCCGCTTGACCTCGGCGGGATTGGCCCAGTCCGCCGCCTTGACCTGGCGGTACCATGCCATTACCGGCTCGCGAGCCTCGGCGCGAATATCCTCCGTCTCGATAAACCGCCTCAAGGTTGAAAGCGCGATAACTCTCACTGCACGAATAATATTGTGATCCCAAATTGGGATCAATCCGGATTTTCTGTCGCGGCGGCCGGCACAAGACCGTGGCGGGACAGGAATTCTAGTACGTAGGTGGGCAGGCCGAAGTCTACGAGGTCGGCGTGGTCGGCCTTGGGGATGAACACCCCCTCCTTGGGCTCGCGCGCCCGCTTGAACAGCTTGCGCGCGAGGCGCACGGGGATGGTTCGGTCGCGCTCACCGTGCACGATCAGGACAGGGGCCGCGACCTTGCCGATCTTGGCCGCCGAATCGAAGCGGTCCACGATCAAGGGCCTGACGGGGAGCAGCGGAAAGCGGCCAGAGGCGATATCCACGACCGAGCTGAAGGGTGCTTCGAGCACCAGGGCCGCGGGTGAGGCTTCCCGCGCAAGGTGGACCGCGACGCCGGTGCCCAGGGATTCCCCGTAGAGGACTTGCTGAGCGTCGCCGCAGCCACGCGCCCGGAGAAAGGCGCGGGCCGCGCGGCCGTCCGCGTAGAGACCGTCCTCGGTCGGCGTGCCCGGATTGCCGCTGTAGCCGCGCCAGGTGGTGAGCAGGACGCCGAGCCCGGCATTGAGATAGGCACGTACTTTGAAGCCCCGCATGCCGATGTGGCCGGCGTTGCCGTGGAAGTAGATCAGGCTCGGGGCGCCCTCGGCGCGGGGCGGCGCGTACCAGGCGAGCAGGGAGAGCCCGTCCTCGGTCTCGAGCGTGACCGGCTCAAGCTCGGGAACGTCCGACTCGGCTGGAGTCGGTCGGGTCCGGTCGGGATAGTAGGTGAGCGAGCGCTGAAATGCCGCGAGCATCGTTCAACGAAAAGGGCACCGGGCGTTGGCTGCCCGGTGCCCTCCGTCCTAGTACAGCAGAGCCGCTATTCTCGTGCGGCGCCGAAGAGATGCAGCAGCAGGATGAAGATGTTGATGAAGTTGAGGTAGAGCGAGAGCGCGCCCATCACCGACTTCTTCACCATGACCGCCTGACCGTCGGTCTCGCGATAGACATCCTTGATCCGCTGGGTGTCGTAGGCGGTGAGGCCGAGGAAGACCAGCACGCCGACCACCGAGATCACGAAGTACATCAATTCCGACTGCAGAAAGATGTTCACCACCATCGCGATGATGACGCCGATCAGGCCCATGAACAGGAACGAGCCCCACGAGACCAGCGAGCGCTTGGTGGTGTAGCCGTAAAGGCTCATGGCCCCGAACATGCCCATGGTGATGAAGAACACCCGGACGATGCTGGTCGCCGTGTAGGCCATGAAGATGTAGGAGAGCGAGGCCCCCATGAGGATCGAGAAGACCCAGAACAACCACTGCGCCGTGGTGTGCTTCATGGTCTGGATCTTGATCCCCAGGAAGAACACGATGCCGAGCGGGGCCAGCATCACCACGAAGCCGAGGCCCGAGCCGTAGAGCACGTTGAAGAGCCCGGTATTGGCGATCACGTAGGCGGTGACGCCCGTAAGGGCTAGGCCCGAGGCCATGTAGTTGTAGACCCGGAGCATGTAGCTCCGGAGACCCTGGTCGATCTGCGCCTGGGTCAGAGTCGTGCCAGCGAACGGCTGGCCTTGCGTTCCGAGTGCCATCGAAGCGTCCCCTAGTGCGGCAAAGTGTCGGATTCGAAGACTCATATTAGGAAGCCCGCGGCCGACTTTCAACGCCTGGGCGCATCACCATTTCTTCAACGACGGGCCTGCAAGCGGCTATTCGGATGTGGGCGGGGGGCTGCCTGCCGCTCCCAGCGGGGATCCCGGCGTATTGAGCTTGCGGTAGGCGACCGAGACCACCGCCACCGGGATGCTGACGGTGAGAAAGGTGAGCGCGTTGAAGAACGACACCATCGCGCCGGGGCCAAACGTCGCGAGGATCAACGAGCCCAGCACGCCGCCGAGCAGAAACAGGATGGCGGTGATCGCCACGAAGGAGAGCAGGATCGCGCCGACGAGCTGAAGCGTGGCGCCGCGCAGCATGCGCCGGGAGGCGAGGAGCCCCTGGTAGTTGTCGACCGCCGTCGCCGGGAAGGCCAGCGCGAACGGCGCGGCGACGAAGAGCGTAATCAGCAGCAGCACCAGGACCAGCACCAGGTCCTGCGCCTGCATCGCGACCAGGATGATCTCCTGCGGCAGCAAGAAGAGGATCAGCCGGCCGAAGTACTTTACGTCCCGAATGCCGGGCCAGAATTGTATCGGCACGGCCGTATCGCGCGTCCCCAGCAGCAGGTAGCGGTGCCAGGCCACCGCGAACACCGAGAGCAGGAAGAGCCGGGCGAGCGCGTGAATGACGAGCAGCTCTTCGGAGGCCATGCTCTCGAGGTCGAGCCGCATGACCGCCGGCAACAGCACCGCGAGCACCATCGGCGCCAGTGCGAACCCGAGCATGGTGCGGAAGTTGCGGAAGGTGAGCCGGAAGGCCTCACCCACCGTTTCGTACACCCTGAGCCTCGGGGGCGAGGGGGCTCCGTGGCCGTACATCTATTCCACTCGCAAGAGGGGCGCGGCCTTGCGGCCGAGCGCGCGCCATGTGCTCGCGAATCCGAGAACGAGCGTCATGGTTATACAGGCTGCGGCGGTCACGGCCACGTATTCGGGCAGGAAGCGCCATTGCAGGTCGAGCACCTGCGTGACGAAGGCCCAGGCGGCGAGCGTGCCGATGCCGATGGCGAGCCCGGCGATGGCGCAGCCGAGCAGGATGTGCTCGGCGAGGAAGGCGCGTAGCAGGTCGCCCCGCCGGGCGCCGAGCACCTTGAAGACGACGGCGTCGTGAACCCGGCGCTCGTGACCGGCGGCGGTCGCGCCCGCCAGCACCAGCAGGCCCGCGGCCACCGTGAGCCCGGCTACTGCCTGAATCGCCACGCCGATACGCCCCATGAGCTCGTCCAGTGCCTCGATGATCGCGCGTATGGGGATCGCCGTGATGTTGGCGAAGTGCTCCGTCACCGCGCGCTCGAGCACGGGTTCCGCCTCCGGCGTCGCGTGCGCGGTGGCGAGCTGTGTCTGCGGCGCTCCCTCCAGGACTCCGGGTGAGAATATCACGACGAAGTTGATATCGAACGCCGACCAGTCGACCCTGCGCAGGCTCGCGAGCTCGGCCGTGAACTCGCGTCCGAGCACGTTGACCGAAAAGGTGTCCCCGATCTCCAGTCCGAAATCGACTGCCTCCTCTTCGGCGAGCGAGACCAGCGGCGGTCCGTCGTAGTCGGCGGGCCACCATTTTCCCGCAACGATCTCCGCATTGGGCGGCTGCTCGGCGGCGTAGCTGAGGCCGATATCGCTCTGCACCACCCATTCCGAGCCGGGGGCGACCTTGGCCTCGCGCACCGGGACGCCCGCGATACGCACGACGCGGCCGCGCAGCATCGGCACCCGGCGGCCGTTTTCCGCGCCGTCGGTCTTTTCCACCAGCCGCTCGAACGGCGCGATCTGATGCTTCTGGATATCGAGGAAGAAGAACTCGGGACGCTCCTCGGCGCGATGCTGGCCGATCTGGGCGCCGAGATTGCCTTCGACCAGCGCGATCGCCACCAGCACCGCAAGCCCGGTGCCGAGCGACATCGCGACCGGGACCGTGGGCGCCCCCGGCCTGCCCAGATTGGCGAGGCCCAGCCTGAGCGCGGGCAGACGGCGCGGGCGCGTGCGACGCGCCAGGATCACCACGAGGGCGGCGGCGGCCCTGAAGATCGCGAGCGCGGCAGGCGCGCCCAGGACGAACCCCAATGCGATACTCGGTCGCGGCGCGGTGGCGACGGCGATGCCGGCAAGTGCGCCTGCCGCGAGCACCGTGCCTGCGATCGCCGCCAAGGGCGGCCAGCCCGACGCAGGCGCAGCGGCGCCTCGAAAGAGCACGCCGGGCCGGGTGCGCGCGGCGCGGCCCAGGGGCCAGAGCGAGAAGGCGAGCATCGTGAGCGCGCCGTAGGCTGCCGCCAGGGCGAGCGGTGCGCCGTGGATCACGCCCGCCAGCGGCACCGGCAGGGAGTCGCCCATGAGCGCGGCGAGGACGCGTGGCGCCGCCGCGCCGATGACGAGCCCTGCCGCGATGGCTCCGAGCCCGAGCGCGCCGATCTGAAGCAGGAAGGCGCGCTGCACCGTCGCGCGCGTGGCGCCCACGCACTTGAGGGTCGCGACGGTGTGCAGCTTGCCGTGCAGATGGCTGGAGACGGCGCTGGCGACGCCGATGCCGCCGACCAGGAGGGCGGCGAGGCCGGCGAGGGTGAGGAACAGACCGACGCGGTCGAGCTGGCGCCGGAGGGATGGGTTGGCGTCGCGGGTGTCGCGCAGCCGCCAGTTGGCGTCGGGGAACGCCGCCTCCAACCCGGCCACCCATCCCGCCATGTCGGTGCCGTCGGGCACCAGCACGCGGTAGCGGTGCCGCACCAGGGTGCCGGGATGGATCAGGTCGGTCGCCTCCAGCGACGCCTGATCCATCATCAGCCGGGGGCCGAGCGCGAATCCCGAGGTGAGCTTGTCGGGTTCGCGTTCGAGCACGGCGCGCACGGTGAGCAGCGCCGAGCCCACCCGGAGCCTGTCGCCGATCCCGATCCCGAGGCGGTCGAGCAGGCTCTTCTCGACCGCGGCGCCGCCATCGGCCAGCGCGTCCGCGAGCGCCGTGCCGCCTTCCAGACGCGCGCGGTCCACCAGTGGATAGGCGCCGTCCACCGCCTTGAGCTCCACCAGCGAGCGGCTCGACCCGTCCTCCAGGTGGGCCATCCCGCGCATGGTGACGACGTGGGAGATGGCGGTGGTGTTGGCGTCGAGCCAGGCCATCGCCTCGTCCGCGAGAGGCAGGGAGAACTGCACCAGCTCGACGTCGCCGCCCAGGATCATCTTCGCGTCCCGGGCGAGGCCGGCCTTCAGCGCCTCGCCCAGCGAGCCGACGGCGGCGGTGGTGGCGACGCCCCAGGATCAGGCAGGCGAGGAAGACACGGAAGCCCCGCACACCCCCCCGGAGCTCGCGCCGGGCGATGCGCCACGCAGGCGGCGCTCGATGGAGTAGCGTCACCGGGACTCAGCCCTCGGCGGGCGCCACGATCCGCCCGTCCGCGATATGGACCATGCGATCGCACCCGCGCGGCGAGTTCGTGATCGTGGGTGACCAGGATCAACGTCGAGCCCCCCACGGCGCGCATGCGGAAGAGCTCGCCCATCACCGCGCCGCCGGTCTCGCCGTCGAGATTGCCGGTCGGCTCGTCAGCGAGAAGCACGTGCGGTTGCGGCACGAAGGCCCTGGCGAGGGCGACTCGCTGCTGCTCGCCGCCCGAAAGCTGGCTCGGATAGTGCTGCACGCGCTCGCCGAGACCGACGCTCTCCAGCGCCTCCCGCGCCGCGCCGAAGGGGTTGCCGTGGGTGCCGAGCTCCAGGGGGAGCGCGACATTCTCCAGCGCCGTCATGGTCGGGATCAGGTGGAAGGCCTGGAACACGATGCCGACGGCGCTGCGCCGGAAGGCGGCGAGGTCGCTTTCCCCGAGCCCGCCGATATCGGTGCCGCTCACGACGACGCGGCCCTGATCCGCCCGTTCCAGTCCCGCGACGATGGCGAGCAGGGTCGACTTGCCGGCGCCAGACGGCCCGAGCACGGCGATGCTCTCGCCTCGCTCGGCGGTGAGCGAAACGCCCCGCAGGATGTTGACGGGCCCGGCCTTGCTGGTCAGGGTGAGGTGCACGTTATCCAGCACCACCGCCGGTTCGCTCATGTCATCCCGCCGCTCCCTCGGCCGCGCCGCATCGTGGATCGGAGCCGCCTTGTGTGCGTGGCTCCTGCTTCTCGGCACCCCCCGGTGCCACCGAGGAGCTCCGAATCGTCGTGCTGGGGGACAGCCTGACAGCCGGCTACGGCTTGCCGCGCGAGGATGCCTTCCCGGCACGTCTGGAAGCCGCGCTCAGGGCGGAGGGCCACGCCTGGCGTGTGATCGACGCCGGGGTCTCGGGCGACACCAGCGCCGGCGGGCTCGCGCGCCTCGACTGGGTGCTTGCTGACGCTCCGGAGGTCGTGATCGTCGAGCTCGGCGCCAATGACGGCCTGCGCGGCCTGCCGACCGACCGGATGGAGTCCAACCTCGACGCGATCCTCACTCAGATTGGCGAAGCGGGCGCGGCGACGCTGCTCGCCGGCATGCGCGCGCCGGCCAACTTCGGGGCCGAATACGAAGCTGCGTTCCACGCGGTCTATGAGCGCCTCGCCGGCAAGCATGGGGTGGCGTTCTATCCGTTCTTCCTCGAAGGCGTGGCGATGGAGCCCGCGCTCAACCAGGGGGACGGCATCCACCCCAATGCGGCGGGCGTGGCCGAGATCGTGCGGCGCATCGTGCCGCATGTGGTGGCCGTCATCGCCGGGCGCAAGGGCGGTTGAGGGGCGGGGGAGGGGGCACGACCGATGATTCGCCTCTTTGTCGCGCTTTCGCTGCCGGAGGATGTGCTCGGCCGGCTCGAAATGCTGCGGGGCGGCCTGCCCGGCGCGCGCTGGCAGACGGCGGAGCAGATGCACCTGACGCTCCGCTTCATCGGCGAGGTCGACGGCGGTGCGTTCCGCGAGATCGGGGACGCGCTCGCGCACATCGAGGCGGACGCGTTCTCGCTCACACTCGAAGGCGTCGGCCACTTCCCACAGCACGGGAAGGCGCGAATCCTGTGGGCCGGAGTCGCTCCCAACCTCGCGCTCATGCGCCTGCGCGAGCGCACCGAGGCCGCCATCACCGGCCTCGGCTTCGAGCCCGACGGCCGCAACTATGCTCCCCACGTCACTCTCGCGCGGTTCGCTTCGCGGGTGCCGGCGCACCGGCTTCAGGAGTTCGTGTCCTACCACGGGCTGTTCAGCAGCGGGCCGTTTGCGGTGCGCTCGTTCGAGCTTTTCTCGAGCCAGCTCGGCGCGGGCGGCGCGCACTATGCGGTGGAGGCGAGCTACCCGCTGGCGCCGGCACCGCTGGCGGAAGCGGATCCCGGGTAGGGATCGGCACGCCCTGCGTCATCCGGCTTCCTCGATCCGTTCCATGTCCTCGTCCGAGAGGCCGAAGTGGTGGCCGATCTCGTGGATCAGCACGTGGCGGATCACGTCCTCCAGGCTGTTGCCTGTCTCGACCCAGTAGTCGAGGAGCGGGCGGCGGTAGAGGAAGATCATATCGACGTCCTCGCGAATGTCATGGACCCCGCTCTGGTCGAGGGAGACGCCCTGATAGAGGCCGAGCAGGTCGAAGGGGCTCTCAAGCTCCATCTCCTCCCGCACCTCGTCGCTGGGAAAGTCCACGACGCGGATGATGACCGAGTCGACGTTCTCGCGCAGGAAGGCCGGGATGCGACGGTACTCCTGGTCCGCGATCAGCTCGATGTCCGCCGCGCTCGGCGGCTGGGTCTTCGCCCCGCTCATGGCGGCAAGCCTAAAGCCTATGGGGCCTGGGAGAAATTGCGTTACGCGAACGGCAGAAGCACGGTCGAGCCGGTGGTGCGTCGCTCCTCGATGGCGCGGTGCACCTCGGCAGCCTCGCGCAGCGGATAGCGGTTGCGGACAGTGATCGCCACCGCCCCCGAGGAAACGACATCGAACAGTTCCTGCGCCGCAGCGACCAGATCCTCGCGCTCTTCCATGTAGTGCATGAGCGCCGGACGGGTGACGAACAGCGAGCCGCGTGCGCCCAGCTCCACGACATCGACCGGGTCCGGCGCGCCCGAGGCATGGCCGTAGCACGCCAGGATGCCGAGGGGGGCGCAAGCAGTCCAGCGAGCGGGTGAACGTGTCCTTGCCGATGCTCTCGTAGACCACCGGGCAGCCCTTGCCTTCGGTGACCTCCTTGACCAGCGGCACGAAATCCTCGCGCGAATAGACGGCGACGTGGTCCGCACCGTGGGCCTTGGCGAGCTCCGCCTTCTCGTCGGTAGACACCGTGCCGATCACGGTCGCACCCAGGTGCTTGGCCCACTGGCACAGGATCAGCCCCATGCCGCCTGCCGCCGCGTGGACCAGCACCGGGTCGCCCGGCTGCACCCGGTAGGTCCGGCGCAGCAGATACTGGGCGGTGAGGCCCTTGAGCGTGATGCCGGCCGCGTCCTCGTCGGAGATGCCGTCGGGCAGCTTGACCAGCCGCTTGGCCGGCATCACCCGGCGCTGCGCGTAGGCGCCGTGCGGCGGGCTGGCATAGGTGACCCGGTCGCCGACCGTGCACTCCGTCACGCCGTCGCCGACCGCTTCCACCGTGCCCGCGCCCTCGATCCCCACGACGAAGGGCAGCGGCGGCACCGGCCATGGATGCGGCATGCCGCGCCGGTTGTAGGTGTCGATATAGTTCACCCCGATGGCGCCGTGACGGATCAGGGCTTCGCCCGGCCCCGGCTCGCCGACCGGCCAGTCCTCCCAGCGGAAGACGTCGGGTGTGCCTTTCTCGTGGATGACGGCGGCTTTGTTGCTCATGGTGGCTCCCGGTTCGAGCGGTGGCGTTCAGCCGTTTCCATACCACTTTGCCGCGAGCGACAGGAGGGAAGGGGCAGTCTCGGATGGTCAGGCTCGCTGCCGCCGGCAAGTATCCCCTGACTCCCACCGCGCGGCGGGTATAAGATCGAGTCAACGATATATCGGCCGGGGCGGATCGGCCATTCGCCGCATTGGATGGCGGAAGCCCGAACCGCACGGGGCCGGTCGAAACCATTTCCATTGTCATCGAGAGAGGGAGAGGCAGATGTTGGATAGCAAGCTAGTCAGGCTTGGGGCCGTGGCCACGCTTGCCGTGGCTGCGAGCTTCGGTGTGCAGAGCGTGGCGTTCTCCGCGGAGAAGACGGTGCAGATCGCAGGCTTCGGCGCCAAGTCCGGCGTCGTTCGCTCGTTCGGCATCAATACGGAAGCGGTGTTGAACGGCGCGATCGAAGCGATCAATGCCGGCGGCGGCGTCAAGCTCGGCGACGGCTCCATGGCAATGCTCGAGCTTTCGTTCTACGACGACCGCTGCAACGCGGAAGAGGGAATTTCAGTGCTGCGCCGCATCGCCGGCAGCGATGCGGTCGTTGCTATCGGCCCGACCTGCTCGAACGTTGCCGAGCCGCTCTTCGGCATCCTGCAGAAGACGGTCGGCGACGAGGGCGATTCGGGGCTGCAACTCCCGGTCTTCACCGATACCGCCATCAAGGGCGGACTGGCGAAGATTTCCCAGTGGGCGTTCCGCAACGTTCCCAACGAGAACGAGATGTACAGGGCGCTGTTCCAGTGGATCGCCACGGAGCACCCGGACCTCAAGACCGTCTATGGCGGTGTGGAGGAGGACTTCGCCCATTCCCGCTTCACCTGGCACAAGGTGATGAAGGAGCGCTCGCCCGAGGCCGGCTATGAGGTGCTCGGCGAGTCCAAGTGGCTCCTGAACGACACCAACTTCACCACGCAGGTGCGCCAGATGAAGAAGGCGAAGGCCGACATCGTCGCCATCTCGGCACATCCCTTCACCACCTGCGGCGTGCTGAAGGAGATGAAGCGCCAGCGCGTCAAGCCGAGCCTGCTGGTCGGTCTCACCAGCTCGTCGAGCATGGAGACGCTCCAGGGCTGCGCCGATCAGGCCGAGGGCATCATCATCCCGACCAGCTTCGCGCCGGTCACCGAGGCCGCCAAGGCTGCGGCCGACGCAGCGGCGAAGCACGAAGGGAGCGCCGATCTGCACAGCGCCGCCGCCTGGGAGATCGTGATGATCCTCAAGGAGGTCATGGAAGCCCAGGGCATCGCGGCGGACGGCGATTCGGTGGATGCCGACCGCCGCAAGATCCGCGACGGGCTGGCGAACCTGAAGGAGACCGACGGGCTCCTCGGCAAGATCCAGCGCACGGACGAGGGCGAGGCGGTCAAGCCTTACCTCTACGTGCACGCTCAAGCCGGCGAGTGGGCCATCCTCCACGACCCGTCGCAGTAATCGTTATCGGGCAGGTGTGCGCCGCAGGCACCGGCGCACGCCCGCTCGCATTTCGCCGACGCCTCTTTGGCGGGGGATGATCGGGTGGACTGGCTCGACTTCTTTCAGTCGATAACCGACGGCCTGCTGTTCGGTTCCATCTACGCGCTCATCGGTATCGGTTTCACCCTCATTTTCGGGGTGATGCACAAGATCAACCTGGCCTATGGCGCGGCGTCCATCGCCGGTGCCTACGTCAGCATCGCCGTGGCCGCCTATGTGCCGTTGCCGGCCCTGGTTACCTTCCTCATCGCCGCCATCGGCTCGGGCGGGATCGCGTTCCTGATCTACCTCGCCAACTTCCGCTTCATTCCGCTGGCGAGCCCCCTGGCGACGCTGATGGCGACCGTCGGCATGCTGATCCTGATCGACGAGATCGTGGTCCATGCGACCGACGGCATGCCCCAGCCCTACCCGGCGCTCTTCGCGGACATCTATATCGAGTGGGGCGATTTCGGCCTGCGAGGCGACCTGGTCTTCATCTTCGTGCTCTCGCTGATCGCCATGGTCGTGCTGATGTACATGCTCTATCGGACGCGGCTCGGCATCGCCACACGCGCGGTGGCGCAACAGCCGGTCGCGGCGCAGCTCGCCGGCATCAGCCTTGACCGCACGAACGCGCTCACCTTCGTCATCACCGGCCTGCTGGGCGGGCTCGCCGGTGCCATGATCGGCGCCTCGGTCGGCGTGCTGTCGCCATTGCTGGTCGTCCCGATCACGGTCAAGGGACTCATCGTCTGCGTCATCGGCGGCCTCGGCAGTATCCCGGGGGCGATCGTCGCCGGCCTCGCGGTCGGCGCCTTCGAGAACTTCTTCCTGGCGTTCAGAGGAGTCACCGAACGGGACATGTACGTGATGCTGCTGCTGTTCGTGTTCCTGGTGTTCCGGCCGGGCGGCATCTTCTCGCGCTCGGTGGCGCGCGACTGAGCGGGGGAGAAGGCGATGGACTTCTTCTTCGGGCTCCTTCAGATCATCGGCGTCCACACGCTTCTCGGGCTGTCGGCCTACGTCGTGCTGCAGACCGGCCAGGTCACGTTGGCACAGGCGGGGTTCTTCTCCATCGGCGCCTATGTCTCGGCGATGCTCACGGTACTGGCGGGCTGGCACATCATTCCGGCGCTTCTGGTCTCAGCCACACTCGCCGGCATCGTGGCCGGCATCGTCGGGTTCCCTGCGCTCAGGATTAAGGGCCTGATGCTGGTGGTCGCGACCATCGCCTTCGGCGAGTTCATCCGGCTGTTCTGGTTCAACTTCGACTACCAGATCGAGAAGAAGGGCATCGTCGTGGGGCCGCAAGGCGGCGAAGGCTTCAAGCAGATTCGCTTCTTCCCCGAGAACGGCTGGAGCACCCTGGATGTCGCGATCTTCATCTGGGTGATCGTCGCCCTCGTCATGCTGGCGTTGTGGTGGACCGACCGCTCACGCGCCGGCACCGTGCTCAGGGCGGTGGGCGAGGACGAGCTGGCGGCGCAGAGCGTCGGCATCAATCTGACGGCGGTGAAGGTCGGCGCCTTTGCCGCAGGCGGTTTCATCGCCGGCATCGGCGGCGCGATCTACGCCCACTACACGACCCACATCGAGCACCTGAACTTCGGCGTCATGCTGGCGACCTTCGCCATCGCCTATCCGATCCTGGGGGGGCTCCGCAATGTCTTCGGCACCCTCGTGGCGGTGATCTTCATTCAGGGAATTCTCGTCGAGGGCCTGCGCTTCATGGGCGATTGGCGGAATCTGCTGTTCGGGGCGCTGATCGTGCTCGCCATGAACATCCAGCCGCGCGGGCTGATCGACGAGCGCTCCGTGAAGCTCGTCCGCGGGCTGTTCACCCGCAACTAAAGCGATGCCGATACTGGAGCTCACAACCCTCACCAAGCATTTCGGCGGCGTCCATGCCGTGGACGAGCTCGACCTCGCGGTCGAAGAGGGCGAGATCTTCGGCCTGATCGGCCCCAACGGCTCGGGCAAGAGCACCACCGTCAACCTGATCTGCGGTGTCGTCTCGGTCACCGGCGGGAAGGTCGCGTTCGAGGGCCGCGACATTACCGGCGCCGCGCCGCACCGGGTGCTGGCGGCAGGCGTGGCGCGCACGTTTCAGAACATCCGCCTCTTCGGCCACCTCACGGTCTGGCAGAACCTCTGGGTGGCGCAGAACTCCGCGGAGGACCGCCGCAGCGAGAACTTTGCGAAGCGGTGGTTCTTCGGCTCCGGCGCCGCACGCGATGCGGTGGACGAGCAGCTCGCCTTCGCCGGCCTGATCGACAAGCGGAACGAGCTCGCCGCCAACCTGGCGTTCGGCGAGCAGCGCCGCCTCGAGCTGGCCCGGGCGCTCGCCACCAAGCCCCGGCTCCTGCTGCTCGACGAGCCGGCCGCCGGCATGAACCTTGAGGAGGTGCACGCGCTCGACGGCCGCTTGCGCACGCTTCAGGAGGCGGGCATGACCATCGTCCTGGTCGAGCACGTCATGGAGCTCGTCATGGGCGTGACCGACCGCATCGCCGTGCTCAACTTCGGGCGCAAGATCGCCGAAGGCCTGCCGTCCGAGATTCAGGAGGACCAGGCGGTTCAGCAGGCCTATCTCGGCGGCAGCGTGGAGGCGGCGCATGCTTGAGATCGACGGCATCGCCGCTGCCTACGGTAACATCGAGGCCCTGCGCGGCGTCGATCTCTCGGTCGAAGAAGGCGGCATCACCTGCCTGCTGGGCCCGAACGGTGCCGGCAAGACGACGCTGATGATGACCATCGCCGGCCTCCTGAAGCCGAGACGCGGCAGCATCGGCTTCCTCGACCGCGACATCACGGGCATGAGGCCGAGCGGAATCGTGCGTCGGGGGATCGCGCTGGTACCTGAGAACCGGCTCGTCTTCCCCGACATGAACGTGCACGAGAACCTCGTCGCCGGCGCCTATCTGCGGCTCGGCAAGCGCAAGTCGCAGGTGCAGCAGGACATCGACCACGTGTTCGAGCGCTTTCCCAGGTTGCAGGAGCGCTCGAAGCAGATGGCGGGCACGCTCTCCGGCGGCGAGCAGCAGATGCTGGCCGTCGCCCGTGCCCTGATGGCGCGGCCGAAGCTCCTGATGATGGACGAGCCGTCCCTCGGACTGGCGCCCCTGGTGGTCGAGGAGATATTCCGGATCATCGGCGATCTGAACGCGGACGGCACCACGATCTTCCTGGTCGAGCAGAACGCCCACATGGCGCTGCAGGTGGCAGATCACTTCTACCTTCTGGAGCAGGGGCAGGTGTCGTTCAGCGGCAAGCCGGGCCAGCTCTCCGAGCACGAGGTGATCCAGCGCGCTTATCTGGGGAAGGGTCAGGCTCGCAATCGACCTGCGCCGGACCAGGACCGGCCCGACGGGACGACGCTCCAGAGCGGTTGAGGCCGGTGGCCGGACCTCCGACAGCGACGCGGGAAGAGGTCGGTGGTTGATTTCATCCAGAACTGCCTCGACGGCGTCATGCTGGGCTCGTCCTATGCGCTGCTCGCCATAGGATTCACCCTGATCTTCGGCGTCATGCGCCGGCTCAATCTCTCCTATGGGCCGTCGATCATGGTCGGCGCGTTCGTCGGCACGCTGGTCTATCTCGAGTTCAAGGCCAACGCCGTGGCCATTGCCGCCGCCACAGTGGTGGGCGCGGTGATTGTCGGAATCTATGTCGAGCGCCTGTGCTTCCGGGCCATTCGCAGGGGCGCGGCGGTGGCGTCGATGGTCTCGAGCTTCGTCATCTGGATGCAGCTCGAAGAGATCGTGACCGTGGTGTTCCCCGACCGGACCTATTTTTTCCCGCCCATGATAACGGCCGATCCGGTGGAGCTGGGCCCGTTCTTCTTCAGGCTGGAGCACGTCGTGATGTTCGCGTGCGCGGCAGTGATGACCCTGCTGCTCCACTGGCTGCTGCAGTACACCCGCTTCGGCCTCGCGCTCCGCGCCGTCTCCGAGGACCCGCGCGCGGCGCGCTTCATGGGCATCGACGTCGGCGCGGTCATGTCTCTGGCCTTCGTCATCGCGTCCGCCTTCGGCGGCGTTGCCGCCTATCTGATCGTGAGCGCGGACGGTCAGATCACGCCGCTCTTCGGCCTCTGGGCCACGTTCAAGGGGCTGATCGCCATGATGCTGGGCGGCATGGGGTCGATCCCCGGTGCCATCCTGGGCGGGCTGCTGCTCGGCATCGTCGAGGCCCAGAGCCTCTGGTACCTGGGCACCGAGTATCGCGATCTCTCAGCCTACTTCCTGCTGTTCCTGTTCCTGGTCTTCCGGCCCGGCGGCCTCATGGGTCAGCTCGCCATCGAGCGCGAGCAGGCGGCGACGCGGCGGGTGTGAGCGATGGACAGCATCTATCTCATCGCGGTGCTCTCCAACATCGGGATGATCTCGTTCATCGCGCTCTCGGCCTATCTCCTGCTCGTGGTCGGCGAGATTTCGTTCGGCCAGCAGGCGTTCTTTGCCGTCAGCGCCTACGGCTCGGGCATCGCGACCGCGATGTGGGGCTGGCCGATCTGGCTCGGCCTGCTGTGGGGCGCGCTGCTCGCCGGAGCCGCGGGATTGGTGGTGGCGATCCCCACGGTGCGGCTGCGCGGGCTCTACTTCTCCGTGGCGACGCTCGCGTTCGCCGAGATGGTGCGGCTGATCCTCGAGATCTTCACCTACCGGGTCGAGATCGACGGTGAGCTGGTGGGACCCGACGGCTCCGACGGCTTCCGCGACATTCGCGCCATCTACGACAGCAACGTCTCGGATTTCGAGTACCTGCTGATCATTTACGGGCTGCTGGCGGTGGTCCTGATCGGCTTCCTGATCCTCGAACGCTCCCGCCTCGGCGCCATCTTCCGGATGATCGGCGAGGACCCGATGCTGACGGAGATGCAGGGGCTCAACGTCAACCTCTACAAGATCTTGGCCGTCGTCATGGCCGGTGTCGTCGCCGGCATCGGGGGCGCCCTCTACGCCCACCTGACGACCTACGTCGAGCCCAAGATCTTCAACGTCATGCTGGGCGTGCACGGCTTGGCCTACGGCCTGATCGGCGGCCTCGGCACGGCCTTCGGACCCTTGATCGGCGTCGCCATCGATATCGGCCTGCTGGAATCGATCCGCGCGATCTCCGGCTATCGGATGATCGTCTTCGGCGGCCTGGTCGCCGTGCTGCTCATCGTGCGCCCGCGCGGGCTGCTGGACGAGGCCGCCGTCCATTGGCTGCGCGGGCAGTGGCGAGGTCTTCGGCGTGCTGCGAATTGAAAGCCTGAGCCGGTCCTTCGGGGGCGTCGCGGCCCTGGAGGCGCTCGATCTCGCGGTCGCCGACGGCGAGGTGGTGGGCCTCATCGGGCCCAACGGCTCCGGCAAGACGACGCTGTTCAACGTGATCACCGGAGTCCATCCGCCGGATGCCGGCCGCGTGCTCCTGCGCGACGAGGACATTACCAAGAGCACGCCGGCCCGGATCGTCCGCCACGGCATCGCGCGGACCTTCCAGAACCTCCGCATCTACAAGCGCATGAGCGTGCGCGAGAACGTCTGGGCGGCGCAACACAGCCTACCCGGCGTCGGGCCACTGGAGCTGCTGTCGAACCGATCCGCGAGCGAACGGACGCGGAGGGAGGAGGTGGACCGGCTGCTCGACGCGGTCGGCCTCGCGGACCGGCGGGACGTGCTCGCGGGCAGCCTGCCGCTGCCCGATCAGCGGCGCCTCGAACTGGCGCGAGCGCTGGTGCGCTCCCCGGCGTTGCTGCTCCTGGATGAGCCGGCCGGCGGCATGACCCCGGCCGAGACGGCGGAGATAGCCGCTCTCATACGCGACTTCGCGCTGGCGGGGCGGACCTGCATCGTCATCGAGCACAAGCTCGACCTGATCTCGGCGCTGTGCCAGCGCCTCTGCGTGCTCAATTTCGGCCGCAAGATCGCGGACGGCGCGCCGGATGCGGTCCTGCAGCAGGCCGAGGTGCTGGAGGCCTATCTCGGCCGGGATGCGGTCCATGCTTGAAGTGAGCGACCTGCACGTCAGCTACGGCAAGGTGCGCGCTGTTCAGGGCTTGTCGTTGGAAGTGGAGGAGGGCGAGATCGTCGCGCTGATCGGGGCCAACGGCGCCGGCAAGAGCTCGACCATGCATGCGGTGTGCGGCATCGAGCGGCCCGCCGCCGGGGAGATTCGCTTCCTCGGGCAGCGCATCGCGCGCTTACCGCCGCATCGGATCATGCGGCACGGAATCGTGCAGGTGCCGGAGGGACGGCTGATCTTCGGCGGGCTCACCATCGCGCAGAACCTGCGGCTCGGCGCCTACAACGTGCCCGGCCGCGCTAGGGCGGAAGCGGACTTCGACCGCGTGCTCGAATTCTTCCCGATGCTGCGCGACAGGCTCGACGAGCGCGGCTCGGCGCTGAGCGGCGGTCAGGCCCAGATGCTGGCGCTGGCGCGCGGGCTGATGGCCCGGCCGAAGCTGCTGCTGCTGGACGAGCCTTCCCTCGGCCTTGCCCCCATCGCCGCCCAGGAGGTCTTCGCCCTGATCGCGCGGCTGCGGGATACGGGCGTGACGATCCTGCTGGTGGAGCAGAACGTCCGCCAGGCACTGGCGATCGCGGATCGGGGCTACGTGCTGGAAAGCGGGCGGATCATACTGGACGGCGAGGCTGCGGCGCTCGCCGAGCACGAGCTGTTGGTCAGTGCTTATCTGGGTCTGCAACGGGGAGGGTGAACGATGCGTATTCCGATCGGATTGTTGGCGCTCTCGGCGATGTTGGCGGCGAGCCTTTCGGCCTGGGCGGGCGAGCGGGTGGCGGCGGACGTGAGCTGCACGCCAGCAGCAGAAAGGCTGACCTACGACTGCACGATCATGCTCAAGGGCAAGAAGAGCGGCGACCCCGTGGAGGGCGCCGAGGTCATTATCAAGGCCGACATGCCGTCCATGCCGCTGGCGCACAGTGTGCGACCCGTGAAGGCGGCGCCGGCCTCACTGCCCGGCCACTACACCGCCACGCTGGAGCTCGAAATGCTGGGCGAGTGGGCGTTGACTCTGGACGTCAGCGGCCCGACCCGCGACCGTGTCGTCAAGAAGCTGGATTTCGGTGCCGGCTCCGGCGACATGGATCACACGCACGGGGAGATGAAGGACCACGGCGGCGACATGGATCACGAGTAGATCAACTTGGAGGACGCGCAGTAGTCACTTGTGCTCACCGCCCCTGCCGGCCAGCCGCTCGGCGAGAGTTTCCGGATCGAAATCCGGACCCTGGACGTAATCGACGATGCGCTGCTCGGCCGCCAGGACGTCGCGGGCTGCCTCCGGCAGGCGGTCGGCGATGGCGTGGGGAATCGAGGCGAGACCGTTCGCATCGCCATGCAGCAGGTCGCCCGGCGAGACCGTGAGGCCGCAGACCGAGACGGTGGTGCCGACATCCACGATCGCGTAGGAGCCGTGCGATACCACGCAGCCCGCGCCAAACACCTGGAAGCCCGGCGCGCGCTCGGCTATTCCGGCGAGGTCGCGCACGCCTGCATCGGACACTGCTGCGACGGCACCCATTCTGCTGAGGATCGTGCACACGACATCGCCCAGATGGCAGTTGCGCAGGTGCTCCTGTCCCTCGGCCTTCATAACCACGATGGCCGGCTTGGGCGCCGCGGCGAGCGCCCGGACGAGCCCATCGAGTCCGCTCGGCCCGCCGGGACGCGGGGTGGTCGAATCCACCGTGCAGGTGACCGCGTAGCCGGCCACCGGAGGCAGTTCCGGAAACATGCAGCGCAACTCCAGCGACGCGAAGCCGGTGGTCGCATCGCGCACGTCGAAGGTCTCGATCGCGTTGCACAGCGTCGCCGAGTCGATCTTCCGGAGCGCCTCGATCTGCTGCGCGGTGAGGTGTGGCGGCGGCGGTGTCATCGTGCGTTCCCCTCTTATCCCCACGGCGGCCCGAACCTGCGGCCGAGCTCGGCGACCGAGAAGTCCGGTCCGTTGACGAACTCGACGAAGTCGCTCTCGAATTCGCGGATTTGCCGCGCCTTCTCGGGCACGCGTCGGGCGACCTGGGCGGGGATCGAGAGCAGGCCGTTGACGTCGCCGTGCAGCAGGTCTCCGGGGGCGATCCTGAGGCCGCAGATCGAGACCTGTCCGCCCACGTCGAACATGGTGTAGTCGCCGCCCGCCGGCACCATGCCCGCGGCGAAGAGTTGAAAGTCCGGCGCGCGTTCGCGCACCGCCTTGAGGTCGCGCGCCGCGCCGTCGGTCACCACCGCGACGACGCCCATGCGCTGGAGCAGCGTGCACATCATGTCGCCGACATGGCACGAGCGCAGCCGGTCCTGGCCCAGGGCCTTGAAGACGACGATTGCCGGCTTGGGCGTCTCCTCGATCGCGCGCAGCAGCGCCTCGTAGCTCTCGCGCGGTCGCCTGAGCGCGGTCGTGACGTCCTCGGTGCAGGTCACGGCGTAGCCCACGACCGGCGGCAGGTCCGGGTTGAGGCAGCGCAGCTCCAGGGACGCGAAGCCAGCAATCCGCTCACGCACGCCGAAGCTGTCGACGGCGTTGGCCACGGTGCCGGAATCGATGGCGCGCAGCGCTTCGATCTCCGCCTCGGTCAGGCCGGTCGGCTCCGACATCTCATCCTCCTTCCGCCGGGGTCGCGGCCGCGGGCGCTTCGTCCAGCAATCCGACGTTCTGTTCGCCGGCCTTGAGCGCGCCCCGCTCGACCTCCCCGATCAACGCGGCGATGCGGCTGTTCGCGGGCGTCGCGACACCGGCCTTGCGCCCCACGTCCTCGATCCACCCGTTGAGCCATCCAATTTCGGTTGGCCGCCCCTTCGCCACGTCCTGCGCCATGGAGGGATAGAGCTCCTCGGTCTCCGGATAGGCGGCGAGGATGGCTTCCTCGAGAAGGGCGGCCCGGCCGTCCTCCAGGAAGTCCGGGGCCGTGCAGCCGAACAGGCCGGCCGCGCCGAGCGTCACACCCTCGGCACGGGAGACCGCCACGGCCTCGCGGCCCAGCATCCGAATGAAGGGCCATGCCTGCGGATGCCGCAGCGCGCGGGCTCCGGTGAGACCGGTGAGCGCGCACACCGCGTTGATCATGCAGTTGTGCACGAGCTTCGACCACAGCTCGCCGACGATGTCGTCGGAGATACGCACGTCGCCCACGACCCGCAGCACGGCGGCGGCGGCCTCGACGGCCGCGCTCGGCCCCCCGTCGAGGCTGCCGAGCGTGAAGGATCGCTCGTCCGGGTTCTCCTGTGCCGCGACACCCGGCCCGGTGAGCGCGGCGTCCATGACCACGACCGCGCCGACGGTCCGTTCGGCGCCGACGCGGGCAGCGATCGCCTCCTCGTTCATGCCGTTCTGGAGCGACACGACGATGGCGGGCGGCGCGAGCTTTGCTGCGAGCGCGTCAAGCACGGGTTCGGTCTGGAAGGACTTCCCGCACAGCAGGACGATGGCGGGCGGTTCCGGCTCCCGGCCGGCATCGCCGAACGCGATGGCCCGCGCCGGCACCGGGACGTCCCCGAACTGCCCGGCGAGGCGCAGGCCGGCGTCGTCGATGGCACGCACGTTGTCGTCCCACCCGTCGATGAGCAACGGGTCGAGGCCGGCGCGCGCCAGGCGATAACCCACCACCGAGCCTATGCCGCCCGCGCCCGCGATCCAGATTCGCTTTGCCGTATCCACGCTCTTCGGCTGCCTCCCTCGCGCTGCCGCGTGGGAAGGTTAACGAACGCCTCGCGGCGCGCGCAACCGCGCATGCCCCGCAGCCCGTGACCTTGGCAAGACATGCGGGCTAGACTTGTCCCCTGAAATTCTGCGGAGGATGACGCCATGAAAGCTTGGAGCAGGAGCGTTCGGCGCGCGGCGCTTGCCGCCGGTCTCGCGCTTGCGTTTGCGGCCTCTGCGTCGGCCGAGGACATGAAGGGCGGCACGCTCGTATGGGGCAAGCCCAACGATATCGATTCGTTCGACGTGCACGTGGCGACCAACGGCGTGACGTGGCAGGTGCTGTTCCTCGTGTACGAGACGCTGATCGAACCCACGGGGGATTTCACCTTCGAGCCGCTGCTCGCCGAATCGTGGGAGCAGCCCTCGCCCACCACCTACGTCTTTCACCTGCGGCAGAACGCCAAGTTCTCGAACGGACGTTCCGTCACCGCCGATGACGTGGTGAAGAGCCTGAACCGGCTGAGGAACCCCGAGACTGGCTCGTTCTGGGCGCAGCAGACCGGACCCATTACCGAAATCGCCGCGGACGACGCGCACACCGTGCGCATCGAGCTGGAGCGGCCCTATACGCCGCTGCTCGCGGCGCTCTCGTCGGTCAACGCTTCGATCGTCCCGTTCGAAGAGCTGGAAGCCGGGACCTTCGACATCACGAAAGAGATGCTGGGATCGGGACCGTTCATGGTGACCGAGCACCTGCAGAACGAGTCCTGGACGCTTCAGCGCAATCCGCACTACTGGCGCGAGGGGCATCCCGTCGTGGACGAGGTCAAGATTCTCCTCATCCCGGACGACGCGGCCCGAATCGGGGCGCTGCGCGACGGACGCGTGCATATCGCCAATTTCGACAATCCGGACACGCCGATCCTGCTGGCCGACACGCCCAACGTGAGGACGGAGGTGCAGCAGACCACCGACTACTACCGCATCGACGTCCAGGCCCTGCCTGACATGGGCTCGCCCTTCGCCGACGAGCGGGTTCGCCAGGCCATGGTGCTGGGGCTCGACCGTCAGAAGATTTCGGACATCGCGCTCGCCGGCACCGCCGGCGTCGACTATCCGGTGCCCGCAGCCTTCCCCTCCTCGGCGGTTTGCCGCGACATGCCGTCCTACCAGGAGCCGCGCTCTGCGCGCGTGGAGAAGGCCAGGATGCTGCTCGCCGAGGCCGGCGCCGAAGGGGTCGAGGTGGGCTTTCTGGCTTCGCCCACCGTCCCGGTGTTCCCGCTCATCGCCCAGGTGATCGCCGAGAGCCTCAAGGACATCGGCATGGCGGTCAGCGTCGAGGCGGTGCCGCGCGGCGAATGGCTGGAACGGTTTCTCCAGACAGGGGAGTTCGACATGTCGATGTCCTGGTTCGCCGGCTACACCGATCCGGTCATGGTGCCGGCGTGGTGGGACCCCGACTTTGCGAAGTGGAACGGCAAGTTCATGCTCAAGGACGAAGAGCTCACGGCCCTCCTCGACCAGGCGAAGGAGACCGCGCCGGGGGCCGAGCGAGACGCGCTCTTCGGCGAGATCTGCAGCATCATCGATGCGCAGGCCAACATGGTCGCCCTGGTCGGCAAGCCCGCGATCATCGCCTACCGCGAGGACCGGCTGAGGCCCCGCATCCACGAGGCCGAGGGCTACGTCAACCACTTCAAGTACATCGAGGAGTACGTCCTCCTGAACTGAGCACACGAACGTGCGGGCCCCGTGACATTACGTGGATGTGTCTCGGGGCCCCGGTTTCGCGGGCGTTCTTGAAGGGGGCGGCGGGAGGCGCGCGGGGAGACACCCGCGAGGCCCGGCCTGCCGGCGGCGGTCGTGAGTGTGCGCCGGGTCTCGCTCACCATATTTGGAAGTCGGTGGCGGCCCGGATCCCGCGCCGCGCCCCGGCGGCCCTCCAGGCGCGTCCTTTCTCCTGAGCTTGTCGCGGGGGCTGGACGGAAGAAGGGGACCAGCGATGAAACTCTATGGCTATGCCGACTGCTGGAGCGTGCGCCAGGGCGCGCCGATCGCCTTCAAGATCAACAGCGAGGTCGGCGCCTATCGAGCCGACATCGTGCGCCTTCTGCAGGCCGATGACCGCCCGGAAGGGCCCGGCTACCGAGAAGACGAGATCGTCGCCGCCTGCAACGGGACATATCCGGGCCGTGTCCAGACCATGAAGCCCGGCTCCCATCTGCGCGTCGCCCATGCGCCGGCGCTGGCGGCGGGCCGGGGCCTTGCCGTCACGGCCTGGATCTACGCCACCATGCCGGGGGGTGCGGAGCAAGGGATCGTCGGCCAGGCCGAGGGCCCGGACGGTCCGGGCTACAGCCTCGTCGTCGACGAGGCCGGCATGACCGCGTTCCGGCTGAGCGACGGGAAGAGCACGTTCCTGCTGCAGTCCGACCTCGCGGTCGCGCCGCGCCGCTGGACCTTCGTCGCCGCGAGCTGGGATGCGGCAAGCGGCGCCGTTCGGCTCGTCCAGACGACATCGGACGCGCTTTCGCCGCATTGGGTGCAGCACGCGGCGCGCCGGCATGCCGTGAGCGATGTCGCGGCGCCGGAGACGGAGGCCGATCTGCTGATCGCGGCGCTGGGTGCCGCCCCCGGAGACGAGACACCGTTCCGGGCGTGCTTCAACGGCAAGATCGACCGCCCGCGGGTCTACGCGCGTGCCCTCTCGGAAGAGGAGATCGACGCCATCGAGCGCGGCGACGAGCCGCCCGGCGACGTCGCGGCGGCGTGGGACTTCGCGACCACACCGTTCGGCCTCTCGGTGCCCGATGCCGGGCCTCACGGGCTCGACGCAGAGGTCGTCAACAATCCGGCCCGCGGGGTCACCGACCACGCCTGGGACGCCTCCTCGTCAAGCTTCGCGGCGAATCCCGAGCATTACGCGGCGATCTACTTCCATGACGACGATGTCGACGATGCGGGCTGGGAGACAGACTTCGTGTACGAGGTGCCCGGCGACCTGCCGAGCGGCGTCTACGCTGCGCGGCTCAGGGGCGCGGAGGACGAAGAGGACTACGTCCCGTTCTTCGTGCGGCCGGGGCCCGGCGCACCGCGCGCGGATATCCTCTTCCTGCTCCCCACCTTCACCTACATGGCCTACGCCAACGAGCGCTTTCATGTGCAGGACTTCGTCCAGTGGGATCTGGCGAGCGACCATCCGGTGGTGCTCTCGCGCCAGGATGCCTTCGCGGCCCGCCTCGGTGCGCAGCTCGGCCCCTCGACCTACGATGCGCACACCGACGGCAGCTATTGCTGCACGGTCTCCCGCCTGAAGCCGGTGCTCAACCTGCGCCCCAAGCTCACCGCCTACTGGAGCGGCGCGGGCAGGCATTTCGGCGCCGAGATGTACCTCGTCGACTGGCTCGACCGGAAGGGCTTCTCCTTCGATGTCGCGACCGACGAGGACCTCGACGCCGAGGGAGCCGCGCTGCTCGCGCCCTACCGGGTCGTGCTGCTCGGCTCGCATCCCGAATACTTCTCCCACGCCATGCACAAGGCGTTCGAAGCCTATCTGTCCGGCGGCGGCAGCCTGATGAACCTGGGCGGCAACGGCGCCTGGTGGGTGACGAGCCGCGATCCCGTGCGGCCCCATGTCATCGAGGTCAGGAAGGAGGACCCCTGGGGCCTCGGCGCCATGGGTGCCGCCCCCGGGCGAACGCCACCAACGCGACGACCGGCATTTTGGGCGGCGGCTGGCGCGGTGCCGGCAAGGGCCCGGAGCGCCTGTTCGGCTCCGGCTACACCTCGCAGGGATTCTGCAAGGCGGAGCCTTACTCCCGCATGGACGACAGCTTCGACGAACGGGCGGCCTTCATCTTCGAAGGTGTCGCAGAGGACGAGCCGATCGGCGATTTCGGCCCTCGCCATGGGCGGTGCGGCCGGCGACGAGTTCGATTGCCTCCACGTCAACTCGCCGCCCAACCACGCTGAAGCTCGCCTCCTCCTCCGATCACTCGCCGCTGTGCCTCAACTTCTCCATGCCCTACGAGCCGGTCGAGAGGCAGGCGGCGAGGATCAGGTCGGACGTCAGCTACTACGAAACGACTGCCGGCGGCGGCGTGTTCTCGGCAGGCTCGATGTGCTGGTGCCCCGCCGCTGCCGCACAACGACTACGACAACAACGTCTCGCGCATCACGGAGAACGTGCTGCGGTGGCTCGCCTCCGGCTGAGACGCTCTGCGGCGACCTGGCGGGGCGCTGGTGGGGGTGGTTGCGTCCGTTCGCCATGCTAAAGAGAGCGCGTGGCGCCTCGCCCGAGCGTGAGCGCGCCACGTCACACTGCGTTGGAATTCAGGCGGGAGGCCGGGACGGTGAGCAACAGAGAGGCGCTGCTGCGCGAACTGCGCGAGCAGGCGCTGCAAATCCGGCGCAACACCTGGCGGGCGCTGCGAGCGGCGGGCTCCGGCCACATGGGGGGCTCGCTCTCCGCGGCCGACCTGCTCGCCGCGCTCTACTTCCACTACCTCAGGCTGAGACCCGACGAGCCCGAATGGCCCGAGCGCGACCGCTTCGTGCTCTCCAAGGGGCACGCCAACACGGCGCTCGGCGCGGTGCTGGCGCAGGCCGGCTTTGTCGAGGACGGCTTCATCGACACCTTCTACGGCTTCGAATCGCTGTTCGGCATGCACCCGGACATCAAGGTGCCGGGCATCGAGATGTGCACCGGCGCCCTCGGCCACGGCCTGTCGGTGGGGCTCGGCATGGCGCTCGGGTCCAAAGTGCAGGGCAAGGACTGGCGCACCGTGGTGATGCTGGGCGACGGCGAGCTGCAGGAAGGCTCCAACTGGGAGGCGGCGATGGCCGCAGCCCACCTCGCGCCGCTCCGGCTCACCGCCATCCTCGACTACAACAAGGTGCAGCAGAGCGGCCACGTCGCCGAGATGCTGGGGCTGGAGCCGCTCGCCGACAAGTGGCGCACCTTCGGCTGGTTCGTTCGCGAGTGCGACGGGCACGACATGGCTGAGATCGTCGACGCCCTCGACGCGCTGCCCGCCGCGCCCGACAAGCCCTCGCTGCTCATCGCCCACACGGTGAAGGGCAAGGGCGCGAGCTTCGCCGAGGATACCTACCTCTGGCACAACAACGCGGTGAGCGACGAGGTCTACGAGAAAGCGATGGCCGAGCTGGGAGAGCCCGCATGAACGCGCCGCAGCAGGGCAACGGGGCCGAGCCCGCCTGGGTCAAGGCGGCGGCCAATCAGTCGCGGCTCGCCTTCGGGCTTGCGGTGACCGAGCTCGGCCGGCGCGACGAGCGGGTGGTCGCGGTCTCCGCCGATACGCTCGACCTGATCGGGCTTCGCGGCTTCGTCGAGCACGCGCCTGCGCGGGTCATCGACGTGGGCATCGCCGAGCAGAACGCCATGGGGGTGGCTGCGGGCCTCGCCACCACGGGGCTGCGCCCGTTCGTCTGCGGCTACGCGCCCTTCATCACCGCGCGCTCCATGGAGCAGGTACGGAACGAGGTTGCCTACGCCGACCAGCGCGTGGTGATCGGCGCGGCGGCGAGCGGGGTTTCCCTTGCCGTCTCCGGCGGCACGCATCATGCGCTGGAGGACCTCGCGCTGATGCGGAGCTTCCCGAACATGACGGTGCTGGTGCCGGCGGACGCCCACGAGGCGTGGCACGCGACGCTGGCGACCGACGACATCGACGGCCCTGCCTACATTCGCCTCGGCGGGCGCGTGCCCGAGCCTCCGGTGACGCGTGTCGATACGCCGTTCGGCCTGGGCAGGGCCGCGTGTCTTGCCGATGGCTCGGATGTCGCCGTGATCGCCTGCGGCGCCCTGGTGGCGCCGGCCGTGGAGGCGGCTGCGGCGCTGGCCCGGCAGGGCGTGGGCGCGCGCGTCCTCAACATGTCCACCATCAAGCCGCTCGACGAGGATGCGATCCTCGCCGCCGCCGAGGAGACGCGCGGCATCGTGACTGCCGAGGAGCATCATCTGACCGGCGGTCTCGGCGGCGCGGTGGCGGAGCTGCTGGCGGTCAGGCGGCCGACGCCCATGCGCATGGTCGGCATGCCCGACGAGTTCGCGGTCGTCGGCCCCACCGATCGCATCCGCGCGCGCTACGGCATGAGCGCGCAGCACATCGTGGACGCTTGCCTCGAACTGTTGAGCTAAGGAACCTCTGATCAAGTCTCGTGTGCGATGATTTGCGGCAGGAGTCGCGGACTGGATGATGGGGCCATGGCACAGGCAAGCTTTTCGGAACTGGAGCACGACTTGAAGAAGCGCCGGACGCGGCGCGAGTTGTTCCTTGAGAAGATGGACAAGCTGGTTCCCTGGGAGCGGTTGGAGCGACGGATCGAGCCGTTCTATCCGAAGCCGGGGCGCGGCCGGCGCCCGTACCCGCTTGAGGTGATGTTGCGCGTTCACTGCGTGCAGCTGTTCTACAACCTGAGCGATCCGGGGATGGAGGACCTGCTCTACGAGGTGGAGTCGGTGCGGCGTTTCGTAGGATTGCGCCTGACGGAGGCACTGCCCGACGAGACCACCATCCTGAACTTCCGGCATCTTCTGGAGAGGCACGATCTGGGCGCGGGTTTGTTCGAGGAGATCAATGCGCACCTGGCCTCGCGCGGGCATCGGCTGCGCACGGGGACGATCGTCGACGCGAGCATCATCGAGGCGCCGTCGTCGACGAAGAACCGTCGCCGCGCCCGCGACCCTGAGATGCATCAGACGAAGAAGGGCAAGCAGTGGTATTTCGGGATGAAGGCGCACATCGGGGTGGACGCCGGGTCGGGTCTGGCGCACAGCGTGGTGACGACGGCGGCCAATGCGAGCGACGTGACGCAGGCGGGAGCGCTGCTGCATGGTGCCGAGACGACGGCGTGGGGCGACGCGGGCTACCAGGGGGTGGAGAAGCGGCCTGAGCACCGGGATGGCGGTGTGGAGTGGCATGTGGCGATGAAGCCGGGGCGGCGGCGGCTTCTGGCCGAGGGTGGCGCCGAAGCGGCGGCCGAGAGGCGCAAGGCGTCGGTGCGGGCGAAGGTGGAGCATCCGTTCCTGTACGTGAAGCGGCAATTCGGCTACGCCAAGGTGCGCTACCGGGGCGTGGCGAAGAACAGGCAGCGCATCGCCTTGCTGCTGGGGTTCTCGAACCTGCTGATCGCCGGCCGCTACGCGACGGGGTGACAGGGGAGCGGTCTGTCCGCCGCCGCTGGCGGGGCGGCGGGGAATGCGGCGGATCGACGCGGATATCGCCCCTTCGCTCCGTATCCTGCGACGACAGCAGCCCTCGGCCTGCCCGGAATATCGTCGCGCTTCAAATCCAAGCTCCCTCTCCCCCTCGTAACCGCGAAGATGGCGTTGTTCAGACTTTCCCTAAAGCTGCTGCGCCACAACCGCTTTCACTTGCGGAGAGAGTGGAAATGAGACGCACGGCAGTTCTGGGATGCGCGTTGTTGCTCGTTGCCGGTTGCGGCGGCGGGGGCGGCAGTGGCGTCAAGGAGACGATGACCACGGAGCCGACTGAGCCCGCCAGCGAAACCACGCTGAGCACCACGGGCGAGTTTCGAGATGTCCCGATCGATAGCGCTGGAGATGCCCTCACCGCCGAGTTTTTTCGATGGGGGGGTATGGGGAGGAGTCCTCAGAGATGACTATGTCACGTGTCAGGCCATCGGTTGTCCGCCCGCGGGCGAAACAATCTTCTGGGCGCACCTGACGAGCGAGACCGACGGGACTGTCACTCCGACGGTGGACGGCACGCGGACCGGAACCGCGCCAGTCAGCGGGAGCGCCGTCTGGAGCGGCGATGTCCACGCCTATGGAACGGAAGATGTCATGACCTCCGACGGGACCTCCGTCACGACCTACGTGCCGGTGGAAGGCGACGCGCGGCTGGAGGTCGATTTCGCAGCCGTGACCGTCGATGTCGATTTCACGAACTTCGACAACAACCGGGCAGACATGTCCTGGAACGGGCTCGCCATTACCAATGGCGGATTCGGGAGCGGAACCGCGGGCATAGACGGATGCTTCTACGGCGCGGACCATGAAGGCGCCGCCGGCACCTTCGCCCGCGACGGCCTCAAGGGAGTGTTCGGCGCCCTTCGCTCCTCGGATTAGCCAGCCGGCGGAGGCGATTCTGCCATCGCCACCTGCGTCCTCCCCGTGCCCCGGACCATGGTGCGGTGCACGGTGCGCGGCGTCCGCGTCATGGTCGCGCCATGTGGAACGGGGTCGGGTCGACGTTTGGGGAGAGCGGGGCGTGGCGCGGGCCCGCGAGCCTTCGTGTCGGGGACAGGACTTTTCATTTCGCGCGTACGACGCTGCGCGCGTGCCGGAGGCGGGACTCTTCATTTCTCTTGCACGACGCTGCGCGCGTGCGCGATATCCCACTTGTCCCATCCGTCCCACTTGTCCCGGTGGTCTCGCCCAGTCCCGGCCAATCCCGGATAAAAATTTGTTGCGCGTCCCAGTTGGCGGGGGCTGCCTCGGCGCTCGTGCCGTTCCGCTACGATGCCGCGCGGGCTGACGCGCATGACGAGCAGAAGGAGGAGCCCATGACCGGGAGGCACAGATAGGCGCCGCCGCGGGAAGCGCGCGAATGTTGGAGATACACGGCCATCGCGGCGCGCGCGGATTGCTGCCGGAAAACACGTTGTGCGGGTTCGAGCGCGCGATCGTCCTTGGCGTCGATGCGCTGGAGCTGGACGTCTGCATGACCCGGGACGGGGTTCCCGTCGTCCATCACGACCCGGCGCTCAACCCGGACCATACGCGCGACGCCAGTTGGGCGTGGCTCGAACCGTCGGGGCGGTTGCTCAAGGACCTGGATACGGCGGAACTGCCCGGTCTCGATGTCGGCAGAGCCAGGCCGGGCAGCCGGACAGCCTTGCGGTTCCCGCATCAGAAGCCGCGCGATGGCGCGCGCATTCCCACTCTGGCGGAGGTTTTGGCGCTGGGGCGGCGGCCGGCAGCCGGCACGGTCCGCTTCAATATCGAAATCAAGTCGTCTCCGCTCGAGCCGCACGAATCGGCGGGGCCGGAGGCGCTCGCATCGGCGGTTGCGGCGGTGCTGCGGGCGGAGGGCACGATCGGCCGGGCGACCGTCCAGTCCTTCGATTGGCGCGTGCTTCTGGCGTTGCGCACGATTGCGCCGGAAGTCGCCATCGCCTGCCTGACCTCCGAACGAGGCTGGCGCGACACCGTGCTGCGCGGCCGGGCCGAGCCCTCGCCGTGGGCCGCGGGCCTGAGCGTCGACGCAGAAGGCGGCTCGGTACCGAGGCTGGTCCATCGCTTCGGGGCCCCGGTATGGATGCCCTTTCATGCCGACCTGACGGCGGAATCGCTCGCCGAAGCCCGGACGCTCGGCCTCAAGGTCATCGTCTGGACGGTGAACGAGATGCCCGACATGGAGGCGCTCGCCCGGCTCGGCGTCGATGGCATCGTGACGGATTATCCGGACCGCGCCCTGGAGGCGCTGGCGCCCTGGCGCCGCGAAGCGCCGCAGATCGGTTGACGACAGGCCGTGAAGCGCTCCGGGGTCCCTGCTTGCGTCCGCCCTGCTTTGACAAGAGAATGACGGGCGTTGCGGCGGCAGCGGCGGCAGGCCGCGGCGCCCCGGAATTGTCAGTGTGCGGGAGGTCGGCGATGCTCGAGCGCTCCGAGTGGTACGATATCGCGCGGGATACAAATTGGACGCCCTCCTACGTCTCGCAGGAGGAGCTGTTTCCGCCCCAGATGGGCGATCCTTACGGCATTCCCACCGAGGAGTGGGAGACCTTCGACGAGCCGTACAAGGTCGCGTACCGCGAGTACGTGAACATCCAGCGCGAGAAGGATTCGGCCGCCTACTCGGTGAAGGCGGCGCTGGCGCGCTCCAAGTTCTACGACCAGGCCGACGAGGGCTGGGCCAGCGTGCTCAAGCTGCACTATGGCGCGGTCGCGCTGACCGAGTATCAGGCCTGCCAGTTCCAGGCGCGGATGTCGCGCTTCGGCCCGTCGCCCGCGATGCGCAACATGTCGGTCTACGGCATGCTCGACGAGCTGCGGCACACCCAGCTGCAGCTCTTCTTCCCGCACGAGCTGGTTCACCTCGACCGCCAGTACGACTGGGCCCATCAGGCGCAGCATTCCAAGAACTGGGCGGTGCTCGGCGGCCGTCACGCCATGGACGACATCATGATGACGCGGGACGCCATCACGTCCTCGGTGATGGTCTCCTTCGCCTTCGAGACCGCGCTTACCAACCTGCAGATGATCGGGCTCTCCACCGACGCCGCGAACATGGGCGATCACACCTTCGCGAACCTGATCACGAGCATCCAGTCGGACGAGGCGCGTCACGCCCAGCTCGGCACGCCCACCATCGAGATCATGATCCGCAACGGCCGCAAGAAGGAAGCGCAGCAGGCGATGGACATCGCGCTCTGGCGCGTCTGGCGGCTGTTCTCGATCACCGTCGGCATCCCGATGGACTACTACATTCCGCTCGAGCAGCGGCACATGTCGTTCAAGGAGTTCATGCACGAGTGGGTGATCAACCAGTGGGAGCGGCAGGTGCAGGACCTCGGCCTGGAACGGCCGTGGTACTGGGACATCTTCCTCCTGGATATCGACAACCACCACCACTGCCAGCAGGGCGGCATCTGGTCGTGGCGGCCGACGGTCTGGTGGAACCCGCCGGGCGCGGTGGGGCCTGCGGAGCGCGACTGGCTGGAAGAGAAGTATCCGGGCTGGAACGAGAGCTACGGCAGCTACTGGGACGTGATCACCAACAATCTGCTGCAGGGGCACGAGGAGAAGACGCACCCGCAGTGCATCCCGATCATCTGCAACATGTGCCAGATCCCGATCTCGCACCGGCCGGGCCCCGAATGGGGCGCGCGCGCCTACCAGCGGGAGTACGGCGAGCGGCGCTACAACTTCTGCACCGAGGTCTGCCGCTGGATCTTCGATACCGACCCGGAGCGCTACAAGGACCACGAGACCATCGTGGACCGCATGTACTCGGGCGAGATCGACCCGCCGACGCTGGAGAACGTGCTCACCTACATGGGCATCGGCGTCATCAGCGAGGGCGGCCGCGACGGCCACGATTACGGCTGGGTCGAGGGCTTTCGGGCCCAGGCGGCGGAATAGCCCAGCGGCATCTATCGCGTTGTCGAGAGCGGCATGAGCGCGTTCCCCATCCTCTCGCGCTTCCAGCAGGATGCGCACATCAAGACGGTCGAGATCGATTCGTCGCAGACCATGGACGAGGTGGCGGCGACCTGCGCCTTCCACTCCATCGGCCTTCACGTGGCCGACAAGCCCGGCCGGACGCTGCGCGTGCGGCCCACCACCGAGGACGACTCCGCGCCGCCCTGGCCGCGCGATCTCACGGTCGAGAAGGCGGGCATCCGCTACTACGACTGCATCGACATCTATTTCGAAGAGCCCCGGTAGCCCGCGCGCACACGGGATGGAGTGACCGACGCATGGCGTTCAAGAAGGCCTGCACGCTGGACGAGATCTGGGAAGGCGACATGGAGACCTTCGACGTGGACGGCACCGAGGTGCTGCTGGTCCATGTCGAAGGCGAGGGCATTCACGCGGTCCAGGCGCAGTGCCCGCATCAGGAGGTCGACCTGGTGGACGGCGACCTGGAGGGCCGGGTGCTGACCTGCATGATGCATCTCTGGGAGTTCGACGTGGTGGCGGGCAAGGGGGTGAACCCCGGTCACGCAGAGATCGCCCAGTATCCGGTCAAGATCGAGGGCGAGGACGTTCTGGTGGACGTCGAGGGCATCGAGCCCAAGCATGCCAAGCCGTGACGGCGGGCGGCAGGTGGAGCGGAGGAGACGGCGATGAGCGGTGACGGCGTGGCCCGCAACAACATGGTCGGCCCGGTGCTGCGTGCCGGCGAGGTCGCCGATGCCGTGGTCGAGGCCCTGGAGGAGGACAATCCAGGCAAGGAGTTCACGGTCGAGGATCGCGTCGCCTACGTCCGGGCCGAGACCGACGGCGAGTGCGTGGTGCGGGCCGAGACCGTGGCGAAGGTGCTCGGCCGGCCGTTCCGGATTGCGGAGCTGGAGGTCAATCTCAGCTCGTTCTCGGGCCGGATCGAGACCACCGACGACACCATGCGCTTCTACTTCGAGAAGCGGCTGTAGGCCTGTCACGGGTTCTGGCGGCAGTGGCAGGCCGAGGCATGGCGGTTGAGGGCGAAAGCGGCCGGGTCCAGGCCGCCGATCCGGCGCAAGCTGAGCGAGGCGCTCGCGCCCAGCCGCCTCGATATCGTGGACGATTCGGCGCGTCACGCCGGCCATGTCGGCGCGCGGCCCGAGGGCGAGAGCCACTTCATCGTCGAGATCGCCTCGGCACGCTTCGCAGGTCTTTCCCGCGTCGCCCGCCAGCGCCTGGTCTACAGCGTGCTCGAAGACGAGCTGCGGACCGATGTGCACGCGCTGGCGCTCAAGACCGTGACGCCCGAGGAGGACGCGGCGGGCTGAGGCCGGCTCAGTCCGCCGCCATCAGCGCCTCGACATGCGCGGCAGCGCTGGCGCCGAGGGCGCGCAGGTTGTAGCCGCCTTCGAGGGTCGAGACGACGCGGCCGTCGCAAAGCTCGCCCGCGAGCCGGGTCAGCTCCGTGGTGATCCAGCGGTAGTCGTCCTCGACCAGCTCGAGGTTCGCCAGCGGATCGTCGCGGTGCGCATCGAACCCGGCGGAGATCAGGATCAGCTCAGGCCGGTGGGCGCGGAGCGCGGGCAGCATGCGGCTCTCCATCGCGTCGCGGAAGCCGGCGGAGGCGGTGCCCGGCGAGAGCGGCGCGTTTACGATGTTGCCGACGCCGGTCTCGCTCGCGGCGCCCGTGCCCGGATAGAGCGGCCACTGGTGGGTCGAGCCGAAGAAGAGGTCGCCGTCCTGCTCGAATGCGGCCTGCGTGCCGTTGCCGTGGTGGACGTCGAAGTCGACCACCGCGACGCGGGTGATGCCGTGGGCGCGCCGCGCCCGCTCTGCGCCGATCACGACGTTGTTGAAGAGGCAGAACCCCATGGGCCGGCGCGGCTCGGCGTGGTGGCCGGGCGGGCGTACCGCGCAGAAGGCGTTGTTCGCCTCGCCGGCGAACACCGCGTCCACCGCGGCCGCTACCGCGCCTGCCGCGCGCCGCGCCGCTTCGCCCGAGGCCGGCGAGACCACCGTGTCGGCGTCGATGGCGACGCGTCCCTCATCGGGCACGTTGGCGAGGATGGCGTCCACCAGCTGCCGGTCGTGCGCCCAGGCGAGGCTCTCGGGCTCGGCCACCGGTGCCTCGCGGCGATCGAGCGCCGCATACGCGTCGGCGGCGAGCGCATCGTCGATCGCTCCGAGGCGCGCGCCCGATTCCGGGTGCCGCGCACCGGGGTCGTGGTCCGCGCATACGGGATGGCTGAAATAGATCGTCTTTGCCACGGCCGGCCCTCCTTTGCCCAGAGCCTAGCACGGCCTCATCGACGATTTCCCTCCCATGCACATCAATGGCTCATTGGGACTGGACCTGCGCCAGATAATCGCCACATTGGTGACTAACGATTCAAGGGAGGATTCGATGCGCTTCCTGCTGCCGCTGCTTACGCCCCTCCTGCTCGCGCTGACCTTCGTCGTCGCGGCCCCGACAGCACACGCGCACGTGGCAGCGGACGAGCAGCACTCGTTGGCACCGCTGGTGAAGGCGATCGGGCCGGCGGTGGTGAACATCCAGGTAACGGGCAGCCTGGAGCAGAGTCAGCCTCAGCAGCCGCATCCCTTCTTCGACCACCCGTTCTTCAAGGAATTCTTCGGAGATCGCGAGTTCGAGCGTGAGCGCCGTCGCCCGCAGATGCGGCGGCCCAGTGCACTGGGCTCCGGCGTCATCGTCGACGCGGCGAACGGCTACTTGCTCACCAACCATCATGTCATCGAAGTGGGGGAAGAGATTACCGTCACACTGACCGATCGCCGTGAGTTCAAGGCCGAGCTGGTGGGCGCCGACCCCGAGACGGATGTCGCGTTGCTCAAGATCGATGCCGATTCGCTGACGGCGCTCCCGCTCGCAGATTCGGACGACCTGGAGGTCGGCGACTATGTCGTCGCCATCGGCAACCCCTTCGGGCTCGGCCAGACCGTCACCGCCGGAATCGTGAGTGCCGTCGGGCGCTCCGGCATCCTCCCCCTCGGTCCCGATTCCTACCAGGACTTCATCCAGACCGACGCCGCCATCAATGTCGGCAACTCCGGCGGCGCGCTCATCAACCTCGAGGGCGAGCTCGTCGGCATCAACACCGCAATCTTCACCGGTCGGGGCGGCAATATCGGCATCGGCTTCGCGATCCCGATCAACATGGCGCGTCGGGTGATGGAACAGCTGGTCACACACGGCGAGATCCAGCGTGGTCGCATCGGCGTGCAGATTCAGGACATGACTCCCGAATTCGCCGAGGCGCTCGGGACCACCTATCAGAGAGGCGCGCTGGTCGCTCAGGTGTTACCCGGCACGCCGGCGGAGGCGGCTGGAATTCAGCGTGGTGACGTGGTCGTCGAGATGAACGGCGAGCCAGTCACGGGCTCCGCCGATCTGCGCAACAAGGTCGGCATGCTGCGAGTCGGCGAC
>CBDBZY010000049.1:0-5254 GCA_965213685.1 bacterium | reverse complement strand
TATGAAGAAGGAGAAGGGAGGAAGGGAGGAAGGAAGGGGAGGAGGAGGAGTGAGGGAGGGGGAGGGAAGGAGTGAGGGAGGGGGAGGGAGGGAGAACATTTGTTACTATTTTTAGGTACATGCTAGGTCATTAAAGTTGCAATGTAATACCAGATGTTGTCATGAGGGAAGAGTTAAGAGGTAGAGAGGAAGTGAGGGAGGGAGGGAGGGAGGGAGGGAGGGAGGGAGGGACAAGGAGGATAGAGCAGAATGGGAGGGAGGGAGGCGCATGAGGAGGAGGAGAGGCGACAGTTCATTTACAAAACATGTCGGGCCCCCTAAAGACTTCAGTTATTTTTTTCACAAACCTAATTGGTCGCAACACTTCACAAGTCGCTCCCAACCGTCTGAGGAACTAATAACAGGACCTCCTCTCTCCTCCCCTCCTCCCTCCCAACCTCGCCTTCTTGACAATGCCATAGCAACAACTGATGGCCTACTTGACGATGTCATAGCAACAGGTGGTGGCCTAACAGCAGTTAGTGCAGGGAAGAAAGATGTTGTAATAGTGTCCCAGTTATGTACAGGGAGGGAGAAGGAGAGGGAGGGAATAGGGAGAGGGAGGGAGAAGGAGAGAGGGAGGGGCTGTTCCAGTTCCAATGTTCCCTCCTCCTTCCCTTTGGGAATTAACGCAACAGGGGGGAGGACAATAGCAACAGGAAGGGGGAGAGAGGGAGGGGCAAAGAGAGAGAGGGAGCTTGGAAAGAGAGAGTTAGGGAGGGAGGGAAGGAGGGCAAGAGGGGGGGGAGGCAGGGAAGGATATATGGAGATAGAGAGAGGGGGAGAGAGGGAGGGGGGGGGAGGGAAGGGAGAGGAGAGAAAAAAGTAAAGTTCTGAAGGTGACCCTTTACTCCTCAGTCTCCATGGGGATCAGGGAAGAAAATTATGCTAATTTGTAGCCATAGTAACTATCTGAAAGGTCAACACAGTACCAAGAAAAACAATGTGTTGAGTGAGTAGTACAGACTGAGTGCACCTACAAGGCTTCAAATTTTAAATGAAGGTGACAGCCCTGGGGGGGGGGGGGGGGGGGCATGGCTGCTAAGACTGCTGACTAGCCCTCAAACTGATAATCCCAAGGTGGGGGAATCTGATTGGCTAGTTAGGAGTGGCCTGATAGTGGGAACAGGGTTTTTAATTATCATGCAGAGCCAGCCCTGATGGTGAGATAGGAGGGAGGGGGGTGGGGTGTCACCTAAGAATGTGTCTGTCTGTCCATTGGCCTGTCTCTGTCTGTCTGTCTGTCCGTCTGTTTGTCTGTCTGTCCGTCTGTTTGTCTGTCTGTCTGTCTATGTGTTTGTCTGTCTGTCTGTCTGCCTGTCTCTCTCTCTCTCCCTCTCTCTCTCTCTCTGCCTTGCTGGTAGGTGGAAGGCTTCCTTGTCATTTGTGGCTGTGGTGATAACCTCACCACCCACTCCTTTTCACAGGGTCAGAGGTAAGGAAGATGTGGTCAGATTGTGGAGAAGCCAAATGGCACCATATACCTGTACAAGCACACACACACACACACACACACACACACACACACACACACACACAAACACACACACACACGCACATGCACACGTGCACACACACACACACACACACACACACACACACACACACACACACACACACACACACACACACACACACACACACACACACACACAAACACACACACACACGCACATGCACACGTGCACACACACACACACACACATGCACACACACACACACACACACACACACACACACACACACACACACACACACACACACACACACACACACACACACACACACACACACACACACACACACACACACACACACACACACACACAACACACACACACACACACACACACACACACACCATCTGGGTGAGGTAGTAGGCTGCCTCACTCCTCAGTTTGGACTCTCTTCTAAACCTCTGAATAAACCTGAAACGAAATGGCAGCAGGTTAATAATCCCTTTCCTACCCACTCCCCTCCCCCCTCCCTCCCTCCTTCCCCTCCCCTCCCCTCCCCTCCCCCCTCTTTCCCTTCCCCTCCACTTCCCTTCCCCTCCCTCTATGATGTCATACACACAAACACCTAAAATAGCAAGCTAAAAATAGCAGGGTACAAATTGCTATTGTGCTACATGTATACAACTCTTCCTCTCCCTGGATGACATCATACACACGTATTCCTTAAAAATAGTAAGCTAAAAATAGCAATGTTCAAACTGTTATTATGTACACAAAAACCATTACATCATCATTAAGTGTCCCGATTGGTCACCTGAGGTTGGAGTGCATGTGCTTGGGTGATAACAGCAAGAGAGTGTAGATGATGTATGGTAGAATTTCGTCAGCTCCTGAAGCAAGAGGTCGGTAATATTACATTAAATTCTAAGGTAACGTGTTACCATGGCAAACACACAAAGATGGCAACATAGGATTTTAATGATTTAAGTGCAAGAAACATGCAGACTGCCATGGCAATGGTAGCAGGTTACATGAGGACAGGTCATTCCGAGAAAGCACAACAATCAGAAGTACGTACATGGGTACTCCATACAGTCATACTGTGGTACTCCATACAGTCATACTGTAGTACTCCATTCAGGACATTCAGGGACAAAAATTTTGCATTCTCTGATTCTCCTATCAGCACTTTTTTCAAGTTGTTTCTATGGCAACTGCTCCACATCAACCAGTGATTGGTACGTTGTTAGGGTAACTTTGAAATAAGCCCCTCCCCCTCCCTTCATGGCACAACCTTTGACTGCCCTTGACAGAAATGTGTGTCTTGCAGTCCTTTTGTGTGAGGGGAGGAGCCTGGATTGCTAGATCTCCCTCCCTTCCTCCCTCCTCTCCTTCCTTCCTTTCTTTCTTCCTTCCTTCCTTCCTTCCTTCCTTCCTCCCTCCCTCCCTCCCTCCCTCCCTCTCTTCTTCCTTCCTTCCTTCCTCCCTCCCTCCCTCCCCTCCCTCCCTCCCTCTCTTCTTCCTTCCTTCCTTCCTTCCTCCCTCCCTCCCTCCCTCCCTTCCCTTCCTCCCTCCCCCCCTCCCTCCCTCCCTCCCCCCCCTCCCTCCCTCACAGAATGGTTGTGTATGTATACTGTACTATGTGCAGCAATATTACAGTATGTTTCTATGGTTACCATGGTTACCTGTTCCCTCTTCTGTTCCATAGTGTTTTAGAAGGTCTGAACAACAATTAAGGAAAGACTGGTATTCCTTCTCCCTCGTCACTAATTCCTCCCTCTCAACACTACCTCCTCCTATGCCCCATTCCCTCCCTCCCTCCCTCCCTCCCTCCCTCCCTCCCCCACCTCCACAGTTCCTTCTAAGCGTACATAGAACAAGTCAACCAGGGGTCGACAGGGTCAACAGGAGGGACCAGTGTGCGAAAACAAGCTAACAGGTTTTAACAAGTAATTGCAGTCATGGTGACTGGTACTTAAACACATGTGGAACAGTCATGTGAGCCAGTAACAGGTTTTAACAATCACCTGACATGCACCCACTGCAATACCTCAATACCCCCAACACTGGTTCCAGTGACAACACAAGCATACCAATTAACACTACAGCAAGATGGTTCAGTATCACCATCCAAACTATGATTACCTCTTTCCACAAATCACACCCTCCCCTCCCCTCCCTCCATAGATATATCAGATGATAGTTGCACCTGCTTCCTTTGAAGCAGCTTGTACACCCATTTTACACCTCCAAAATAGACATGAGCCCAATCTGCTCCTATTTTTCTTTCTAGCAATTCTGAAATTGATTGCCTATTTTTCTTCCTTACGTTACCAATTTTTCTCGTTTTATGTGACACATGTGCTTGCCCACTGGCGGCAGATTGGCTCAAATATTTCGTTTCCCAGCGAGTTCTGAGTGCTTTGGGGTATTTTAGTCGATCCAGAATAGAGTTTACACATAAAGCAAACTGCTAGTGCTACTGCTGGCAGCATCACTGTCGCTGGGACCAGCTGTACTCAAACTGGAAGACATGTCCACCTCGATTCCTCACTCGCCTTAGCATACTCGTGCCACGTGGTCTCTAATACACGCACTCAAGGTCACCGACTAATGTAATTTTCCGTTCCACGCCCCTATTTTGCCAGCGTAAAGCTGCCTGCTTATGCGGACCTATTTTTCCCTTTTTTTCTGCCGGCAGATTGGGCACATGCCTACTCCAAAACAACCCTCACCACCTCCATATTGCACAGAGACACACGGTTAAAGTTTGGTGATTGATAGGGAGGTCCCTACATACATACATGCACAGTGGAAACTCTCTAATCTGGACACCATTGGGCCAGAAGAAAGTGTCCTGATTAAAGAGGTGTCCCTATTTCAGAGGTTGAAATGTACACAAGCACTGAACTTGGGGAGGGAAAATGTGTCCTGTTTAGAGAGGTGTTCTTAATTCGGGGTGTCCTTTTTAACGAGATTTCACTGAATATCTGAAGCATATATAACATAATATTGTAATACAATGCTCCCTCCCTCCCTCCCTCCTTCCCTCCCTCCCTCCCTCCCCACCACTCCAGGATACTCGACAGTATTGATGTACAGTTGAGAATACACACTAGCTTCTCCCATGGCGACGTGTACTGGTTTGAATCAAGTTTAGCCAGTTCTGAAACAAGAAAAGAGAAAGTGAAACCGAGAAACAGACATTCCACAATACACTGTACCTCTCCCCCCCCCCCCCCCCCCCCACACACACACACAGGCAGAGGGGAAGAGATGGTTTGCAGTTGTGTACAGAGAAGCTATGCAGGGGAGGCTCCCTTACAAGGTACTCTGCCCCTCCTTCCCTCCCTCCTCTCCTCCTGTCCCTCCACAATACAGGAATGAGCTGGGAGGAATGCCCAAGAATTACATGTATTGTGGGATGTGTAGGGACAAGGTGAACTGCAAAATCTTCCCTCAATCCCTCCCACCCTCCCCTTTCCTTCCTTCCTCCCTCCTCCCTCCCCTCTTCCCTCCCCTCCCCTCCCCTCCCCTCCCCTCCTCCTCCCTCCCTCACACCCTAAGCCATTAGCTCTCCTAATAGGACTAATGCAGTCACCATGGTTTCGGGCCATGTGATAAGTGCTATATGTATGCTTCCAGTCATTAGCTATCTTATGCACAGTTGCCATAGTTACTGGCCACACCCACCTTCAGCAGCCAAATGGAAGGCCACCTTATTGAGAGGTCTGTCGGGAATGTCAAGGTGCTCGGAC
>CBDBZY010000048.1:0-37983 GCA_965213685.1 bacterium | reverse complement strand
CCACCACGCTCGAGCGCAACGACATCGGGTCGAGCTCCAGGGATCGTTTCATCATGGCCATGCACCAGGTGATCGAGCCGGTGGGAGAAGCCCGGCACGACTTCGACATCTTCTCGGACCTCGCCGGGCGTCTGGGGTTCCGGGAGGCGTTCACGGAAGGCCGGGGCGAGATGGCGTGGCTCCGGCACCTGTATGAGGAGGCGCGCCGCAAAGCCGCCTCCCGGGGCGTGGTGCTCGACACGTTCGCGCATTTTTGGGAGAGCGGGCATACCGAGGTCGCCCCGCCGGAGACGCCGCACGTCTATCTGGCCGACTTCCGGGAGGACCCGGAACGACACCCCCTGCAAACGCCTTCGGGAAAAATAGAGATATATTCCGAGCGCATCGAGGGCTTCCGGTATCCGGATTGCCCCCCCCACCCCGCCTGGCTGGAGCCCGCGGAATGGCTCGGGGGGGCGCTGGCGAAGCGATTCCCCCTGCACATGATCTCGAATCAGCCCCGCGCGAGACTGCACGGCCAGATGGACAACGGGACCGTCAGCCGGAGAAGCAAGATTCGCGGCAGGGAGCCGGCGTGGATGCACCCCGCCGACGCCGCCGCGCGCGGAATCCGCGAGGGGGACGTCATCCGGATTTTCAACGACCGCGGCGCGGTGCTCGCGGGCGCCGTGATTTCCGACCGCCTGCTCCCCGGGGTGATTCAACTCTCGACGGGCGCCTGGTACGACCCGAGGGAGCCCGGGCGCATCGGGGCGCTCGACAAACACGGAAACCCCAACGTCCTCACGCCCGACAGGGGAACGTCGCGGCTGGGACAGGGGCCGAGCGCCCACAGCGCGCTGGTGGAGATGGAACGCTACGAGGAAGAGCCGCCGGAGATTACGGCATTCCGCCCCCCCTCCCTCATCGAGGCATAAGACATTGTCCGGAAAATTCTTTGCAGACCACCGAAGGTGGCCCCGGTGCGTTTCGGCGGGGCCTTTCCTGTTCTTCAGCGGGCAGATGGGGCTTCACCCGGAGAGGAGGAGCGTTTGCGCCGCCTACCCCGAAATCGGCGACTGGGGACCGAAACGAACCAGAAACTACCCCTGGGTCGACAGGATCGAGGCGCCCATCGGGGCGCAGGCCATCGCCACCTATGAGGGCGTGCGGAACGCGCTGCGGGAAAACGGCGGGGGGCTGGAGCATTTGCTCCGCTTCCACCTGTATCAGCTCGACAAGCGCTTCTTCCCGGTTTTCGACAGCATCCGGCGCCACTACGAGCCGCAAGACCCCGCGCCGAGCACCGCCGTAGGCATGGGCGCGTTCGACCCGGAGAGGAGCGTCCGCTTCAACATCGACGGCATCGCCCTGCACCCGGGGGCGGCGGAAACGCTGGGGAGGCGAACCGTTCACGAAGGCTCGAAAGCGCACTCCGCCGCCGCGCATTTCTCGCACGTCGTGGGCGCGGGGCCCTATCTTTTCGTCGCCGGCCAGATTCCGACAGACACCTCGAAGCCGGGCGCCCCCCTCATCCGCAACTACCCCGACATTCCCGAGGAAGGGAGGTTCCTGTCCGTCGGACAAAGTCATGAGGACAGCAGAAACGGCCCCATCGCCGCCCAATCCTGGTTCGTGTACGACCTGATCCGAAAGCATCTGGAGGGGTCGGGCTCCTCTCTCGAAAACATATTGAACATCACCGTCTACCTGCAGGACATGCGCGACTTCCCTACGTTCCACCGCGTCCACGAGCGGTTTTTCCCGGAGGATCCGCCGGCACTCACGGTGATGCAGGTGGCGGAAGTCGGCCACAAGGGAGAAAAAATCGAGATAGAACCCACCGCATTGATGGCGGGAGGGGGGATAACGCGCGAGGTGATTCGCGGGGAGGACGCTCCGGGTGCCCAGATGAGCCTCGGTGTCGGGGCCGGCGGCCTGTTGTTTCTCTCGAACCTCGTCGGACTGAACGAGGACGGGGAGCCGATTCGGAAAAAAAGCGAACTGGGCGGGCCGCTCCGGAAAAAACTCCCGAAAGGATCCGCCGCCTCGGCGAAACGCGCGCTCCTCCAGGGGTTGCGGATTCTGGAGCGGATGGAAAGCGCCATGAAAATCCCGGGCGCCGGGATGGACGGGGTGGCGCACCTCACGCTGTTTCTCAGGAACATCTCCCATCTGTCGACGCTCGAGCCCTTGTTCCGACAATACTTCCCGAGGCGCAGGCCCGCGTTCACCGCCATCGAGGTGCCCGAACCCTCGCCCGTCGGCGGGGCGGAAGTCTCGATGACGGCCATCGCGTGGACGGGCGAGGGCGCGCCCGAGATCGTCTCCTGACGCGGCGCTAGGGAGGGGAGCGGCGTGATTGCGCGGGCAGGCGCGGCTGCGAAGTCCAAACCCCTCCGCCGAACCCATCGCTCCCTCCTAGCGTGCCGGCGGGCGATGCGGCGGACGGCTGAGTTCGGGCGCAGTTCTGCGTCCGCGAATCCTCGCCACCAGCCCGCTTCCTCTCTCCCTGTCCACAATGTCGGTCATGCGCCGTCTTCCAACAGGCGGGACAGGAGGGAGGCGGTGAGACTCGAGGCGGTTCGCGTTCCGGCGTCCGCGCGCGCGACGGCGGCCTGCGCCTTCCCCGCGACCTCCGCAAATCGTCGCTGCCTGTCAAGCGGCGGGAGGGGGATTTGGATTTCTTCTACTTTGCGTTTGTTCAGCACTTTTCCGAGAACTGCGTCATTCGCCCCTTCCTCGTGGGTTTTTGCCTTGAGTGCGTAGAACAGAAACTCTCGGTCAAGTGCCTTGCAATTACGAATCGGAAGGGCAGCGATGGCCTCGTTGTGGTACATACTTCGACCTGCGAATGCCATTTTTCCGATACTTAACTTGAAACTGAACAACAGTGTGTCCGGTTCAACTGGAATTGGCATTACTTCGTTTACTGCATCATCTGTTATGCCCTGTGCCGTAGACATCAGAGTGCTTCCGTCAAGATCACGGATGGTGGCCCACGGATGCGTTCCTCCCCAATACCGTGACTCTTTGCGAGGCGGGGTTCTTCCAATATTTACGTCGCACAAATCACCAAGGGCCGCGACCTCCCACCCCATCGGGTTCTCCACCGGATCGCCGAACATCTTGGCGAACAGCGCGGGGATGAATTCCCGCAACCGCTCCTGCGCCCCCACCCGCAACCGCTCGATCTGCGCCGCCCGGTTCAGGACGCCGACGATCCGCCGCTGCTCGTCGAGTGGCGGGAGGGGGATGAGGACATTCTTGAGGGTAGATTTCGGAAGTTCCCTAAAGGTAGTTCCCCCGGCGAGCTGGATCAGGCGCTCACGCTGGTGGCGAAGCCAATATGCGAGATACTCCGGCATGACATGTTCGCTACAGATCAGGTTGGCAAAGCCTTGGTTAGTCGCCATAGGCCGAGTTGTGATCGCCGTGTAGCCAATAGTGGCTCTGCTCGTCATCAAGACAGTTCCAGCAGGTAGCAACCGTGCGCTGCTTTCACCCAAACCAAGCTCTGTGATCGTTTCCTTTGTTCGCTCGATAAAGAGGGAATCGAGTGCCGTCACATCGGTCGGCGTCGCCCAAGGGATAGCGCCCCCAAAGTAGGTCGGGTTGCTACGCCGAGGAGTACCGCCGCCGACGATGGTACAGACTTCCCCGAGAGGAACTCGGGCATGTGTGTTCATCTCGCCGACGCTACCTCACCTTCCAGACCGAGAGCGCGGATCAGAGCACGCGCCTTCTCGATGCGTTCGGGCGTCGCTTTCAGCGGCTTGCGGGCCTTCGTCTCCTCGACCGGGTCGACCTTGCCTTTCCCGTAGTAGTCCCATTCGTCGCGCAGAAAAACGATGGTCGCGGCGAGTTCGAGCACGATGTCCGTGACTTTTTGCATCTTCTGGATCAGGGAGTCAGCCTTTGCCGCGGACAACGCACCGAGAGGCTGCGGTGGATCGGCATCTTCCTTGGATCTTTCTTCCTTGGATATGAAGATCGCATAGGGCACGCCGTGCCGGCCGACTTTTTCTTCGCTCTTGATATAATCTTCCGATAGGGCATCGGTGCATCCGGCGGCGAGATCAAAGGAATACGGGCCATAGTGATGATAGACAAAGGCCAGATCGAAATTCGCCCCGCAGCGATGCAGAAGGTAGGCGCATTTTTGCAGCCTGGTACGCCCAACTAGTTCTCCGCCATTCAGTTTGATCAGATTAACAACAATATCCGCGGAGTTCATCTTCTGACCTCCTCGATGATTTCTCGAAGTCTCTGAGCTATACCCGAATCAGGCGCATAAACGCGCTGGATACGCTTTTCCTGAAGAGTTTTGACGATAGGCGATATGGTGGCAATGTCCTTCGGCTCATGTCCGTCCGAGTCCGATGGCGTCTTCAAGAGAACCTTGTTGAGCGCCGAAGCATCGTCAAAATCGTACCACTCGTAAGCTTTAACAACCGTTGCGTCATCGAACAAAAGGCAACCTTGCTCCTCAATCGGGCGCTCATTTAGTTCGCGTCGGACACGGCGATACAGGTTGCCGCCGGGGTCATCGAGGACGCCGATGTCGACGCACTTATAGAGTTCACGGTCCCGCAGGCGCCGCGCCAATGTCTTTGTCCGCTGATTCGGTCGTTTGGCAAATTCCAATATAGCGGCCCAAGCGACCGCGTCGTCAAGATCGATATAGGCGCCAAGAGATGGGGTTTTCAACGCTAGATAGCGCGATACCGGTTCCTTTTGCTCAGGATGCAAATCTTCGGTCTTCGCTTCTTCCGCAACATCCTCCAGCAACGCCTCCAGCATCTTCTCGGCAGACCGGGTCGTCTTGTGCATATAAACCATCTGGTAAAGCCGGAACCGCGCTTCCAGATATTCCTCGGCCACGGACAAGCCCTTCCAACCAAGATAGAGGCACGGCGCCTCGTGCGGATCTTCTCTGCCAATGGTGACCTTTCCAACTTCCATGCAATCGAACAGCCAATCCTGATCGACGTGCCCAAACTCGACGCCGGTCGCCATCCTGTCCCGCTGGATGTAGTCGAGCCGGTCAGCGTCGAACTGGCTTGAGACGATAGTGGCGTAGATGTCCTTGGGTTCCTCCTCCTTCAGCAACCCGCAGATCACCTCCGGCAACGTATCGTCCACTTCCCGTAAGACGCGGTTGACCCCTGTGTCGCCTCGGATAATCTCGGCACCCCAGCCCTCGTGACGTTTTTTAGGCGAACCCGCCGCTTGGGCCGCAACCTCAAATGCATGGCTGAACGGCCCGTGTCCGACATCGTGCAAGAGGGCGGCGAGAAGCGCAACGCGTTCGCGATCGGAGTGCCTCTCCCCCTGCTGGCGCGCGATCACTTCGGCGAGCCGGCGCGCGGTGTGGTAGACGCCGATGCTGTGGGCGAAACGGCTGTGCGTCGCACCCGGAAAGACCAGATCGGAGAAGCCCAACTGGCGAATGCGACGCAACCGCTGGAACTCGGGCGTGTTGAGCAAACGCCATGCGATCCGGTCCGTCTCGTCTCGGTGCTTGTCGCCACTTCTGCCAAATACGATGAGCCCGTGGACCGGGTCGCGGATGCGTTGCGTTTGATCATTGCCCGCCGCCATCACGCGCACCAGAGACGATTGGGCTGTGGACAGTCGATCATCGACCAGCCAAATCGGAACAAAAAATGCCTGCTCATTCCCCCGCCTCCCGCACCGCCTCGGCCAGTTTGTCGATCTCGCCCAGGATTTCCGTCTCAATCGCTCGCAGCTCGCCGAGGATTTCGAGAGGGTCGCGGTGCTCCACCTTCGCCCGGTTCTGCGGGCGATGGCGTCCTGCGCTCAGGTTGAAATCGGCGGCGCGGATGGCGTCGGCGCAGGCGAACCACCAGTTTTCGGTCCACTCGGCGTCCGTGTCCCGGTCCCGCCATGCGGCCCATCGCCCCCCCCCCCCCGATCGCGGAACGCCGCGATCAGCCCGGGCAGGTCGTCTTCCTGGATCGGCTGGTCGTGGTTGGCGTCGAGTTTGAAGCCGTCGTTCTCGGCGTGGAGGAACATGACGCGCTCCGTCGCGCCACCCTTGCGAAAAACGAGCGCCGAGGTCTTGACGCCGGAATAGGGGTTGAAGACGCCGGCGGGCAGCGACAGCACCGCCTCGACGGTGTTGTTCTCGACCAGCCGGCGGCGCAACTCCCGGTGCGCGCCGGTGGAGCCGAACAGCACGCCCTCGGGCACCACGACGCCGCAGCGTCCGCCGTCTTTCAGGTGGTTGAGCATGTATTGCAGGAACAGGAGCTCGGTCTGTGCCGTCCGCCCGACCCTCACCTCCTCGACGATGCGGTCCCTGTCCAGCCGGCCGGAGAAGGGGGGATTGGCGAGGATGACGTCGAAGCCGCGCGCCGGCAGGCCGAGTTCCTCCTTCGCCGCCCGGTCGAGAGGACGGGTGAGCGCGTCTCGGCGCAGGATGCGCACCCGGTCGAGGCCGCGCAGGGTCAAGTTCATGGTGGCGAGCCGGACCATCTGCGGGTCCACGTCGGCGCCGTAGAACGTCTCCTCCCGCAACCGCTTCATCTCGTCGGGCTTCAACTTGTCGGCGAGGCCGCGCCGGACTGTCTTGCCCTCCGCTTCGACCTCCTCGATCCCGTCGGGCGAGGAGTTGGCGAGCCGGACGTGGTCCCACGCCCCGACCAGGAAGCCGCCCGTCCCCGCCGCCGGGTCGCAGACGGTCTCGCCCAGGCGGGGGTCGACGAGCCGGACAAGCGCGCGGATGACGTGGCGGGGCGTGCGGAACTGGCCGAGCTCGCCCGACTGCCGGATCTGGCGCAGCACGTGCTCGAACAGGTCGCCCTTGGTGTCGGCGTCCACCCGGTCGAGACGCAGGTCGTTCAACTGGCTGACGACCTGGGTGAGCACGGTCGGCTCGTCGATGACCAGCCGGGCGCCGTCCATGAAGTCGGTGGCGCCCCTCGCCGCAAGCTCTGCGTGGAACGGAAACACTTCCTCGCGCACCCAGTTGACCAGCCGCTCGCCGTTGAGCGCATGCGCCCAGGAGGACCAGCGCAGGCGTTCGCGCCGTGCCGTCGCCGCGCCGGGCTCGCGGGCGTTTCGCGGGTCGCGCAAGAGCCATTCGCCATCGAACGCGCTGACGTACGGTGCGGCGCCCGGCCGCTGCGCCGCGCGCACCCGCGCCGCGTCCGCCGCCTCATACATGTAGAAGTAGATCAGGAAGCTGAGCTGTTCGGCGTTCTGGACCGGGTTCGGATAGCCGCCGCCGAACAGGTAGTCGCGCACCCGGTCGACGCCGCCCCGCAGCTCGGGCGTCATGGGCATGCCGTCACCGCTCCCCCGCGCGGCCGCCTGCCGCCGGCCTCCCCCCGAACACCGCCGCATTGAACCCGGCAATCAGCCGGCCGAGCGACTCCTCCCCGCCGAACACGCGCCGCGCCTGGTCGTAGCCGCCGAGCGCATCGAAGGGATGTTCGTCAAAATCCCATCTGCCGAACGCCTCCAGATTCATCGCGTCAGCCCTCACCCGACTGCCGATCAGGCCCGCCCATCTTGCCTGCTCCGCGCCGAACTCTTCGTGCTCCCCGCGCCACGCCTCGACGCGCAGGCCGACCTCGGCGGCGCGCGCTTCGTGCTCCGGCGTGCGCACGATGCGGCCCGTCTCGTCGAGCGTCAGCCAGTCGCGGCTCGCCGGGTCGATGTGGTCGTCCACGTCGAGGGTCAGCAGCATGCGGGGATCGCCGGGGCCGGGCGGGCGGCCCCCCTCGCGGATCGGGCCGCCCTCGCCCTCCGCGTCGTCGTCGCCGTGGAAGTCCGTCACTCCCACGAAATCGAATATCGTGAACCCGGTCTTGCCGATGTGCGGCGCCTTGCGCGTGCCCCGCCCGCGCATCTGCCGGTAGAGGATGGCGCTGCGCGTGAACCGCGCCATGACGAGGTTGACCACCTCCGGGCAATCGAAGCCGGTGTCGAGCATGTTCACGCTGACGAGTATCTGCGGATATTCCTCATCCTTGAAACGCTGGATGATGGCGCTCGCATCAGGTGCGGGGCCGCCGCCCGCATCGCTCACCACGAAATCGGCGTAGCGCACGGCGGGGCGTGGCTTCATGTCCGCGAAATGCAGGTCGAACATCTCCGCCAGCGTCTCGGCGTGGCGCCGGGTCACCGCGAACACGATGGTCTTGCCCCGGGCGGGCCGGCGCCGAACCCCGTCCCTGCCCGTGAAACCCTTCTCCTGCGCGTCGCGGAACTCCCGCACCAGGGCGCGGTTGCGCTCGGGGATGGTGAATTTTCGTTCCAGCGCCCGGGGGTCCACCTTGATCGTATCCGAGGTTGCGAACAGCGCCTCGAACTCCTCCCGGGTGGCCGCGTCCATCGCCGTCCAGTCGAGCTCCTCCCGCCGCACCTCGAACCCGTCCCCGGCGGCGGTCTTCACCGTCATCGCCCGGTAGATGCGGTAGGGCACGAGATGGCCCTCCCCGATGGCCTGGCGGAGCGTGTAGCGATAGGTGGGTTCGGCAAGCTCGAAGAAACGCAGCGTGTCCCGAACGAACCGCCCGTCCTCGGGATCGGGGAGCGCGTCGGCGTCCGCCGCGCACGGAGTGGCCGTCAGGCCGAGCTGGATGCCGTCGAAGCGCCGCAGCACGCCGCTCCACTCCCCGTAGATCGAGCGGTGGCATTCGTCGGTGATGACGAGGTCGAAGTATCCTGGCGAGAGTGCGCGGTATTCCGCGATCATGGTCTGCAGGGTCGCTATCGTGATGCGTTTCGCGCGGTCGAAGACGCGGCCGGGCCGCAACACGTGGCAGGGATAGTCCCGCAGATGGTCGGTGAACGCGTCCTCGGCCTGGCGCGCCAGCGCTATGCGGTCAACCAGGAACAGGATGCGGGTGACGACCCCCGCCTCGAACAGCCGCTTGACGAAGGCCGCCGCCGTGCGCGTCTTGCCGGTCCCCGTCGCCATCTCGACCAGCAGTTTGCGCCGACCGCGCGAGACTTCGGCGGACAGCGCCTCGATGCACTCGATCTGATAGCCGCGGTCGACGATCCTGCGGTCGATGGCGAGGTCGGCGAGGTCGCGGCGAATCCGCCGCGCGGCGATCCGCCGCTCCAGGTCGTCCTGGGCATAGAAGCCCGCGATCTCGCGGGAGTGGGCGTCCGTCTCGCGGTCGAGGAACCGCACTTCCTCGCCGTTCGATAAGAAGACGAACGGCACGCCGAGCTGTTCGGCGTAGTGCCGTCCCTGCTCTTGTGCCGCGATCGGATCGGTGCTTTCGCGCTTGGCCTCCAGTACCGCCATCGGCCGGCCCTGCCGGTCGCAGAGCACATAGTCGGCCAACGTGCCGTCCGGCAGCGCATGCTCGTACAGGACGCTCACGCCGTCGGTCAGGTTCCAGCCGGCGTCCTGGAGCAGGGCGTTGATCTGGACGCGCGCGAAGGCTTCGGTCGTGCCGCTCATGCCGCTGCCGCCGCGAGGAAGGCATCCGGCACGCGGGTGTTTCCGGCAAGTAGGCGAGATGGACCGTTGCGCAAGAACGACCTCCGCTGTTTCTTGAGCCGCGCCATCCGGCCGGGATCGTGGAGAGCGCACGTCTTCACGACCATGCTCCTGCCCGCTTCAATGAGGCCGGGGCGTGTCTGCCCCGGATGCATTCCCGTTCTCCGAACGCGCCGGCGGGCTATGATATAACCTTCAATGAGGCCGGGGCATGTCTGTCCCCGGATGCTGTACGGCCGCCGCAAACTCTACAGGTACCAGGCGGAGGCTTCAATAAGGCCGGGGCGTATATGCCCCGGATGCCCGGCGCGCGACCATGAACGTCTCCGAGACCGCGCCGCTTCAATGAGGCCGGGGCGTATATGCCCCGGATGCCGCAAGTATCGCGAATTGACGCGCATATCGCTCGACCTTCAATGAGGCCGGGGCGTATATGCCCCGGATGCCCCCAAGGAGTGGGAATGGCACCGGATCATAAATGACCCTTCAATGAGGCCGGGGCGTATATGCCCCGGATGCTGTGCCGAGGACCCGCCCCATCGCGACACGATGCGATACCTGCCTTCAATGAGGCCGGGGCGTATATGCCCCGGATTGCCCCTCTCCCGCCGGAATGGTGAGAGACCGCACCCCGCGCGCTTCAATGAGGCCGGGGCGTATATGCCCCGGATTGCCGCTCCACAAAGTGCGGGGGGAGTGGGGGCAACACGACGCTTCAATGAGGCCGGGGCGTATATGCCCCGGATTGCCGCTCCACAAAGTGCGGGGGGAGTGGGGGCAACACGACGCTTCAATGAGGCCGGGGCGTATATGCCCCGGATTGCTAGATAGCGTGATAGTCGAGCTGAGTGAGGTGCTGCGCTTCAATGAGGCCGGGGCGTATATGCCCCGGATTGCGGCGGAGACGCCGGACTGGTCAGCATCCGCATAGAAGCTTCAATGAGGCCGGGGCGTTTATGCCCCGGATGCTCCTCGAGCGGTTTCCACTCCCCTTCTCCCTCGAGGCTTCAATGAGGCCGGGGCGTTTATGCCCCGGATGCCGATTGCGGAGGGGATATTCGGAGTGTCTACGGCTCGGCTTCAATGAGGCCGGGGCGTTTATGCCCCGGATGCTTCGGATACCGAGCTGGTCAGGATTGACCCCTCGACAGGCTTCAATGAGGCCGGGGCGTATATGCCCCGGATACCATCAAGCGGGCGCCTTCAAGGAGCCAAGATCGAGCCTTCAATGAGGCCGGGGCGTATATGCCCCGGATACTCCGTTGGTATCTTTTCACGTTCCTGCTCCGGAACTCCTTCAATGAGGCCGGGGCGTATATGCCCCGGATACAGGTCGGAGATTAGTAGCAGCAAGACGCCCTTCCTCTACCTTCAATGAGGCCGGGGCGTATATGCCCCGGATACGGCGGACGCCCGAATTTTGGTTTTTCCGATCGCTGATCCTTCAATGAGGCCGGGGCGTATATGCCCCGGATACGGCGGACGCCCGAATTTTGGTTTTTCCGATCGCTGATCCTTCAATGAGGCCGGGGCGTATATGCCCCGGATACGGGCCTCCCCAGACCCACCCAGTCGCAGATGAGACGCCCTTCAATGAGGCCGGGGCGTATATGCCCCGGATACTTCGTCACCTTGTCGAGAACACCAGCTACTGCGGTGCCCTTCAATGAGGCCGGGGCGTATATGCCCCGGATACGAGGCACCTAGCTGAAAGACTTAGGGAAATGGGATGCCCTTCAATGAGGCCGGGGCGTATATGCCCCGGATACGAGGCACCTAGCTGAAAGACTTAGGGAAATGGGATGCCCTTCAATGAGGCCGGGGCGTATATGCCCCGGATACCGGGATGTTCATTGACCGCTTCTTTTCGAATCCCCTCACCTTCAATGAGGCCGGGGCGTATATGCCCCGGATACTCGGGTCGGTCGGGTCAGTTTCGGAATCCGATGCTGCCCTTCAATGAGGCCGGGGCGTATATGCCCCGGATACCGGATCGGCCGGATCGGTTTGTTGCGTCAGCAGCCCGTCCTTCAATGAGGCCGGGGCGTATATGCCCCGGATACGGCTGTCGGCTCGGGAGTGGTGGTGAGACGTCGACCATTCCTTCAATGAGGCCGGGGCGTATATGCCCCGGATACAGGTCGGAGATTAGTAGCAGCAAGACGCCCTTCCTCTACCTTCAATGAGGCCGGGGCGTATATGCCCCGGATACTTCTTTTGGTGGCGGCCTGTCCTCCACCCCTAAAACTCCTTCAATGAGGCCGGGGCGTATATGCCCCGGATACCCGGACTTTTCCTAGGCGCGCAACCCGGGTCCCCGTCCTTCAATGAGGCCGGGGCGTATATGCCCCGGATACATACTATGTACGCGGCCGTGCGCGCGGAGGCGGACGGCCTTCAATGAGGCCGGGGCGTATATGCCCCGGATACGAATACCTGACGGACGTTCGTGGCATCTTGACACGGCCTTCAATGAGGCCGGGGCGTATATGCCCCGGATACCGTGAGGTTGTGGGTTTGGTGGTTGTGCATGCGCCTAGCCTTCAATGAGGCCGGGGCGTATATGCCCCGGATACTGGGACTTTCAGGGGGTTCTCCTTTCGGACCCCGATACCCTTCAATGAGGCCGGGGCGTATATGCCCCGGATACGCCCCCACCTGATGATGAATGGACCCGCTGCGTCAGGCCTTCAATGAGGCCGGGGCGTATATGCCCCGGATACGTCGGCTCTGGGCGTGGGCAATTCCTTGGTCGGAGGTCCTTCAATGAGGCCGGGGCGTATATGCCCCGGATACTCCGAATCGGATCAGGATTTCCTGGAGACGGGCTATCCCCTTCAATGAGGCCGGGGCGTATATGCCCCGGATACAACCGCGTTGTGTGTCACTTTCAGCCGGAAAGCGATCACCTTCAATGAGGCCGGGGCGTATATGCCCCGGATACAGTCCGTCTTTCAGGACGTTAGGCGGGCTCCCCCATCCTTCAATGAGGCCGGGGCGTATATGCCCCGGATACTTCGCGAATATATGGGGGATTTCGGAAGGTCAGCAAGCCTTCAATGAGGCCGGGGCGTATATGCCCCGGATACCTCTCCCTCCCGTGATGGAAGCCGACATCCAACAATACACCTTCAATGAGGCCGGGGCGTATATGCCCCGGATACGGCTGCTGGTGCTGCAGGCGCCGGCGCTGCCGCGACTCCTTCAATGAGGCCGGGGCGTATATGCCCCGGATACCCCACACGCGCCACACAGCGCGTCTGTTCAGGGCAATAGCCTTCAATGAGGCCGGGGCGTATATGCCCCGGATACCCACGACTGGGCTGTTTGCCCAGATCGCAGACTTCCTCCTTCAATGAGGCCGGGGCGTATATGCCCCGGATACTTCCGACACGGAGCTCGTCCGTGTCGACCCATCCACCGCCTTCAATGAGGCCGGGGCGTATATGCCCCGGATACATCCCATTCACGATGGCGCGTTCGATCCGATCTCGCACCCCTTCAATGAGGCCGGGGCGTATATGCCCCGGATACGAAAGAAATAAGAATCTTTTTCACTTTGCCGTAATGCCTCCTTCAATGAGGCCGGGGCGTATATGCCCCGGATACGAAAGAAATAAGAATCTTTTTCACTTTGCCGTAATGCCTCCTTCAATGAGGCCGGGGCGTATATGCCCCGGATACCGCCTCGGTATCGGTCGACGCTCGGGAGCCGGCCGGGATCCTTCAATGAGGCCGGGGCGTATATGCCCCGGATACCCGCTCCTTCGGAACGGCTCGTGGGGGCGACTTGACCCCTTCAATGAGGCCGGGGCGTATATGCCCCGGATACGAGAAACTCAAAAGAAAGGGAGTGAGACACTCTCCGGGCCTTCAATGAGGCCGGGGCGTATATGCCCCGGATACCATCCTGATACCTCAGGCGATTGCTTGTCGCCTCCGTCCTTCAATGAGGCCGGGGCGTATATGCCCCGGATACAACTCGCGCACAACTCCATCGTCGGGCAAGACGACCCCCTTCAATGAGGCCGGGGCGTATATGCCCCGGATACCGATTCCACCTTCGCTGAGGACGCGTTTATCATACGACCTTCAATGAGGCCGGGGCGTATATGCCCCGGATACTGCTTGTCGATCGATTCTCCGAGCAGTAAATTGATCGCCCTTCAATGAGGCCGGGGCGTATATGCCCCGGATACCCGACGCTGATATGGACGGACTGGCCACCGAGAATCGTCCGGCTTCAATGAGGCCGGGGCGTATATGCCCCGGATACCCTCCTCTCATCCACGACCTCCGTCTCATCCTCCGGAACTCTTCAATGAGGCCGGGGCGTATATGCCCCGGATACCCAGTTGGTGGTCGTGGACAGGTTTCGCCGACCGGGAAATCTTCAATGAGGCCGGGGCGTATATGCCCCGGATACCCTACAGCTATGGGCGGAGGGAGGGAGGCTACGCGCGCTCTTCAATGAGGCCGGGGCGTATATGCCCCGGATACCCCATCCGGTCACCACCATCCCCTTGGCCGTCTCCATCTCTTCAATGAGGCCGGGGCGTATATGCCCCGGATACCCGTCGCAACACCCCCGTCGCATACTACGATCAGCAACGATCTTCAATGAGGCCGGGGCGTATATGCCCCGGATACCGCCAACCCATTGATGGCGAAATTTCCCGAGTCTCGGATCTTCAATGAGGCCGGGGCGTATATGCCCCGGATACTAGGTCTTGCCGTCCGTTTCGACGCGATCGCTCACCTCCTTCAATGAGGCCGGGGCGTATATGCCCCGGATACCCGCCCGCACGGAGCGCCGTGCGGGTCTCATCGGAGTCTCTTCAATGAGGCCGGGGCGTATATGCCCCGGATACCCGTGGGGTAGGCCCGTTCGTTTATACCAAGAAAGAAGATCTTCAATGAGGCCGGGGCGTATATGCCCCGGATACGTCGCATCATCGTGGACGTGGATGCGCTCGTGGGGATCCTTCAATGAGGCCGGGGCGTATATGCCCCGGATACACAGCAAAGAGCTCAATGACGCATCCGACTGGCTCGCCCTTCAATGAGGCCGGGGCGTATATGCCCCGGATACGTCGCATCATCGTGGACGTGGATGCGCTCGTGGGGATCCTTCAATGAGGCCGGGGCGTATATGCCCCGGATACCGTCCGTTTCGGCGCTGCTGCTGGCGTCTCCACTCGTCCTTCAATGAGGCCGGGGCGTATATGCCCCGGATACGACGATGCCATCGACTTCCTCTGGCATCGCCCGCCACCTTCAATGAGGCCGGGGCGTATATGCCCCGGATACGGCGGCGTCCAGGGGCTGGAGCGGGCGGCTGTCCACCCTTCAATGAGGCCGGGGCGTATATGCCCCGGATACCGATTGTGTGGCCATCGGCGTGAAAACAAAGTCCGTGACCCTTCAATGAGGCCGGGGCGTATATGCCCCGGATACGCAGAAGAGGCAGTCGATCGCCCCGAAAATTGGAATTGCCTTCAATGAGGCCGGGGCGTATATGCCCCGGATACTGGGATGTAGGAGGCACCGGATGCGTCGCGGAGGTCCCTTCAATGAGGCCGGGGCGTATATGCCCCGGATACCGCGCTCGACGGGATACTACAGAGCGAAAGACAAACTCCTTCAATGAGGCCGGGGCGTATATGCCCCGGATACATACCACATCCACCCCATCCCCAAAAAGCCTAAAAACCTTCAATGAGGCCGGGGCGTATATGCCCCGGATACACCGCCGGCGCCCCCGAGCAGTCGATCGAAGAGGCCGCCCCTTCAATGAGGCCGGGGCGTATATGCCCCGGATACGTGAGCATCCGATCCCATCGTTCTCCCTTTTCAGGCCCCTTCAATGAGGCCGGGGCGTATATGCCCCGGATACGGGTGGGTGATGACTACTATCGGACTCTTTTGCGAGCGCCTTCAATGAGGCCGGGGCGTATATGCCCCGGATACTTCAAATCTCCTGAGGAGATCATGGATGCCGTCTCACCTTCAATGAGGCCGGGGCGTATATGCCCCGGATACTTCAAATCTCCTGAGGAGATCATGGATGCCGTCTCACCTTCAATGAGGCCGGGGCGTATATGCCCCGGATACTTCAAATCTCCTGAGGAGATCATGGATGCCGTCTCACCTTCAATGAGGCCGGGGCGTATATGCCCCGGATACATCCCTGCCTCCATCCACTATGAGGTGATCGGTGGCCTTCAATGAGGCCGGGGCGTATATGCCCCGGATACCCACCGCGCCGGTCCGCCCATCATCTCATATGAGGTGACCTTCAATGAGGCCGGGGCGTATATGCCCCGGATACACTGGCCGCCCAAACTCGGAGACTGATCGGATGCGGCCTTCAATGAGGCCGGGGCGTATATGCCCCGGATGCGGTCTCACGAAGAGGATGAGAAGGTAATAAAGTCCACGCTTCAATGAGGCCGGGGCGTATATGCCCCGGATGCGCCTCGAGAAGTCCGAGTGGGGAACGCGTCCATACTCGGCTTCAATGAGGCCGGGGCGTATATGCCCCGGATGCAAATTATAGGGGTTGGATGACCCGACCCCAAAATCCCGCTTCAATGAGGCCGGGGCGTATATGCCCCGGATGCGTCTGGGTCAGTTTCGCAGCTTGGGAAATCGGGAGATGCTTCAATGAGGCCGGGGCGTATATGCCCCGGATGCATTTCGAGAAGAGACTCGATGAGTGTCAGCAGCCGAGGCGCTTCAATGAGGCCGGGGCGTATATGCCCCGGATGCTCCTGGTGCCATCAATCGGGCGCCCATTTTTCGACGCGCTTCAATGAGGCCGGGGCGTATATGCCCCGGATGCAGCCCCCTTTTCCTAGTTCTCCTTTCCTTGCGACGGACGCTTCAATGAGGCCGGGGCGTATATGCCCCGGATGCCTCTCGATAAAGCTGAAAATATCGCATCCAGAATGGCAGCTTCAATGAGGCCGGGGCGTATATGCCCCGGATGCTCTCGGGGAGATCGAGCGAAACGGGATGAAGTCCGTCGGGGCTTCAATGAGGCCGGGGCGTATATGCCCCGGATGCCAGATCAGCAGGGAAAGCAAGGCAGGAAAAGAAAACCGCTTCAATGAGGCCGGGGCGTATATGCCCCGGATGCCGCGCACCCACTGCGATTGCGAGCGGCTCCACCGCTGGCTTCAATGAGGCCGGGGCGTATATGCCCCGGATGCATGACCCGCCCCGGAAACCGAAAGGGGGACGCGACATGCTTCAATGAGGCCGGGGCGTATATGCCCCGGATGCCTGACGAGATGGTCGAATTCATGCAGCGGTACTGCACGCTTCAATGAGGCCGGGGCGTATATGCCCCGGATGCCCACGAGCATTGAGGCGTCCTGCCCCGACAAGGCAGGATGCTTCAATGAGGCCGGGGCGTATATGCCCCGGATGCGAGGCGCTCCGGCGCGATCTCGCGTCGACCATCCGAAAGCTTCAATGAGGCCGGGGCGTATATGCCCCGGATGCAGCTCTCATAATTGATGACGGTGGGCTCGGGCAGGATGCTTCAATGAGGCCGGGGCGTATATGCCCCGGATGCCGCCCGCTTCTCGGGCTGTGCCTTCCTGGGCCTGCCCGGGGCTTCAATGAGGCCGGGGCGTATATGCCCCGGATGCGAGGCGCTCCGGCGCGATCTCGCGTCGACCATCCGAAAGCTTCAATGAGGCCGGGGCGTATATGCCCCGGATGCTTCAGCTTACTCATTGATCCAGTCTCCCTTGATCCCGCTTCAATGAGGCCGGGGCGTATATGCCCCGGATGCCCCGCCCCGTCTGGGAGGAAAATCAATGCTGAGAGATAGCTTCAATGAGGCCGGGGCGTATATGCCCCGGATGCTCCGCGTCCTTGCTTCGGACGCCGCCGGAATGGTCATGCTTCAATGAGGCCGGGGCGTATATGCCCCGGATGCCCGGTCGAGGAAGAGGTCGAGCTTGTCCGAGCGGATGAAGCTTCAATGAGGCCGGGGCGTATATGCCCCGGATGCCTACGGCGCCCGGCCAGATGCCGGCCAGCGCCGTCTCGCTTCAATGAGGCCGGGGCGTATATGCCCCGGATGCGAGAAAAAAATCAGTGAAACAACACTTTTTTTTCAAAAGCTTCAATGAGGCCGGGGCGTATATGCCCCGGATGCGCCCGAAGGCCCCGGCGTGAATGGGCTAGTAAGGAATGCTTCAATGAGGCCGGGGCGTATATGCCCCGGATGCACCCCCGACGGCGCCTGGAAATCGTGGCGCCGACAGAAGCTTCAATGAGGCCGGGGCGTATATGCCCCGGATGCTCAGGATGTCCAACCGACCACGATGCCGGCCCGACGGCTTCAATGAGGCCGGGGCGTATATGCCCCGGATGCCGCGAGGCCCCTCCCGGATGATGTCCCAGGCCGGCCGCCGGCTTCAATGAGGCCGGGGCGTATATGCCCCGGATGCGACGGTGAGGCAGTCCAGGCCAAATTCGCCACACAGGCTTCAATGAGGCCGGGGCGTATATGCCCCGGATGCCCCGAGAGACCAGCCAGGAACGCCCCCAGATCGCGAGCTTCAATGAGGCCGGGGCGTATATGCCCCGGATGCCCGCCGAAACTACTCCGCTGACCCCGTCAACTTCGGGCACGCTTCAATGAGGCCGGGGCGTATATGCCCCGGATGCTTTGGAGCGCTGTTTGCCTCGTTGGACAACCTCAAACGGCTTCAATGAGGCCGGGGCGTATATGCCCCGGATGCTGGGGGTACGCGGGCTTACGAACGAGACCGACACCGACCTTCAATGAGGCCGGGGCGTATATGCCCCGGATGCCCTCGCGCACGATCTCCGGACGCCCGAACCTTTTCTCGCTTCAATGAGGCCGGGGCGTATATGCCCCGGATGCTTTGGAGCGCTGTTTGCCTCGTTGGACAACCTCAAACGGCTTCAATGAGGCCGGGGCGTATATGCCCCGGATGGTCCCCGGCGGGGGCGTGAATGGGGCCGATCTCCACGGCTTCAATGAGGCCGGGGCGTATATGCCCCGGATGCCTCGCGTCCTTGTTGCTGCCGGTGCTGGACCACGCCGCTTCAATGAGGCCGGGGCGTATATGCCCCGGATGCGCAGAGACTGGCGAGGATCGAAACGAAACTGGAGGGCTTCAATGAGGCCGGGGCGTATATGCCCCGGATGCGCCGGCAAACCCTGCAACCCGGAATGGATGATGCAACTGCTTCAATGAGGCCGGGGCGTATATGCCCCGGATGCCCCGTTTCATCTCGCCCGAGTGGGTATATCGACATCACGCTTCAATGAGGCCGGGGCGTATATGCCCCGGATGCTGTGGCAGCGGTCGTTCGGGAACGCCCGCCGCCTCCCGCTTCAATGAGGCCGGGGCGTATATGCCCCGGATGCCATCCCAGTGGAGGATCATGGACGCCGTGCTGACGCGCTTCAATGAGGCCGGGGCGTATATGCCCCGGATGCCTCGTGTTGATCACAGGTGACGTGCAGGTCGTAGACGCTTCAATGAGGCCGGGGCGTATATGCCCCGGATGCGCGAGTCGCCTCCATGGCAGATGGACGTACTGGTCACGCTTCAATGAGGCCGGGGCGTATATGCCCCGGATGCCGTCGACCGAAACGCAGCGGTAAAACTCGACAGCGGGCTTCAATGAGGCCGGGGCGTATATGCCCCGGATGCTCATCTTTGAACGGACGCTCGCAGCGAGGTCTCGACGGCTTCAATGAGGCCGGGGCGTATATGCCCCGGATGCTCTCCGCCGTCGAGTGTCCACTGACCGAAACGATTCGGCTTCAATGAGGCCGGGGCGTATATGCCCCGGATGCCGATTTCCTCGGCGTCCTTCCACTCGCGCCAGCGGATGCTTCAATGAGGCCGGGGCGTATATGCCCCGGATGCACTACTTCCGCGACTGGGGCGTCTCCGAACTCGTCGCTTCAATGAGGCCGGGGCGTATATGCCCCGGATGCACGCGCGAGGCGACGCCAGAACCCTCCACGGTGGACGTGCTTCAATGAGGCCGGGGCGTATATGCCCCGGATGCCAGGGAGTGATTCCCCACCCGAGGAACCCGAGCCTATGCTTCAATGAGGCCGGGGCGTATATGCCCCGGATGCTCCGCCGCGCGTTTTGATTGCGTGGTGTTGGATTTGGCTTCAATGAGGCCGGGGCGTATATGCCCCGGATGCGTGGAAGTCAAGGAAGACGGAGGGGTCGCCGTGGGGGCTTCAATGAGGCCGGGGCGTATATGCCCCGGATGCCTACGAGGACCAGGGCGTCATCCGCTTCTCCCGCAACGGGGAGCTTCAATGAGGCCGGGGCGTATATGCCCCGGATGCCAGGCCTCTCGCGGATGCTGGACGCCGTCATGAAATCGCTTCAATGAGGCCGGGGCGTATATGCCCCGGATGCCAATTACAGAGTTTCGGATTCCGGACGAGCGCGTTCGCTTCAATGAGGCCGGGGCGTATATGCCCCGGATGCACGGAGCCTCCATAGGTGTATCTCCCCCGGCTCGTCCCCTTCAATGAGGCCGGGGCGTATATGCCCCGGATGCGTTTCCGATCCGCGCCACTTGCCGGCCATACTGATCGCACCTTCAATGAGGCCGGGGCGTATATGCCCCGGATGCAATGCCTATCAGCAAACGGCAAGCAAGGCGGATAGCACCTTCAATGAGGCCGGGGCGTATATGCCCCGGATGCCGCGCTTGAGACGGCTTGGGATCTTTCCTAAGCATCCATCCTTCAATGAGGCCGGGGCGTATATGCCCCGGATGCGCCGATCATACGATAGTACGCTTCGTCCGCTTCCCGCTCCCTTCAATGAGGCCGGGGCGTATATGCCCCGGATGCACTGATTAACCTGACCGAGGACAGCCTTGCCGAGAGACCCTTCAATGAGGCCGGGGCGTATATGCCCCGGATGCGGGGTACGTGTATCGCGGATACCTGCGCGAGAACATATCCTTCAATGAGGCCGGGGCGTATATGCCCCGGATGCGTCCGACGCAGCAACGATGACAGGTCGCGGGGAAACCCTTCAATGAGGCCGGGGCGTATATGCCCCGGATGCGCATTCCCAGTTCCCGGATACACCCAGCGAGGTCGACCTTCAATGAGGCCGGGGCGTATATGCCCCGGATGCGCGGCGGCAACCAGGCGTCCACTGAATAGCGCACCACTCCTTCAATGAGGCCGGGGCGTATATGCCCCGGATGCACCCCAGCGATATTGAGGCGATGGCGACCCTCGAACGCCCTTCAATGAGGCCGGGGCGTATATGCCCCGGATGCCCCGTACTGAGATTCTCGATACGCACTCCCGGCCTCGGCCTTCAATGAGGCCGGGGCGTATATGCCCCGGATGCTACTCCCTCTCTGGACCACTTCGCCAGATTGTTCATCCTTCAATGAGGCCGGGGCGTATATGCCCCGGATGCGATGCACGCGAGCATCCGGGAGTTCGGCGGCGCCCACGACCTTCAATGAGGCCGGGGCGTATATGCCCCGGATGCCACTGCTTCTTCTTTAGGGGATGTATCCACCTCCGGGGGCCCTTCAATGAGGCCGGGGCGTATATGCCCCGGATGCCGCTTCGTCCAGATCCTCCACTTCGCAATAGCGTTCCCTTCAATGAGGCCGGGGCGTATATGCCCCGGATGCCCTGCCTGTGTGATGAAATTTTTGATGGCGCCGACGGCCCTTCAATGAGGCCGGGGCGTATATGCCCCGGATGCCCATGATCTTGCACTGGGATGCGAGTGAGCGGAAACTCCTTCAATGAGGCCGGGGCGTATATGCCCCGGATGCCCCGGGATGGGCGCCGCCCTGGACGCGGCGGCGGCGGCGCGGCCTTCAATGAGGCCGGGGCGTATATGCCCCGGATGCGATCCAAGAGGCGCGGGAATGGCTGGAACGGGTCGGTCCTTCAATGAGGCCGGGGCGTATATGCCCCGGATGCCCAATCAGTTCCAGATGTATTATGAGCCCGTTCCTAACCTTCAATGAGGCCGGGGCGTATATGCCCCGGATGCTCGTGAAGGCTGCGAGCGAGATCAAGCGACCTCGTCCTTCAATGAGGCCGGGGCGTATATGCCCCGGATGCAGTCATCATACAACCCTTTGACGGTCAAGACAAATCCGGTCGATTTCGAGCGATCAGGAAATTCCCTGCCTGTCGACACCTATCTGGCTCCTCTCATGGTCTGGACAACGCTCAGAAACTCTTGAAAATCTGCTGGTTGCGATATTTCGAGCAGCCCCCGACGCTCCTGCGCTCCCTCACCGCTCGAACCGGGTCGGCGAGACCGACAGCACTGGATTTCGAAGCCTGACATACGACTCTCCGCCCCCGGACTCGCTTGCGCAATCATATGACGACAGCCTCGCGTTCGATCGCCGAAAACGTCTTGCCGATGCTCATGACGGCGACATCGGTCTTGTCCGCCGGGCCGATGTCGATCACCAGCACGTGGTCCTCCCCAGACTTGATGAGTTCGCGCAGCTTCGTTTCCAGTTCGGCGCGGCGGCGGCGCGACAGGCGGCACTGGAACACCGACAGTTGGAGCCATTCCCCGAAGCCGTGCATGGTCTTGAAAACTCGCCGCCAGCGTTTGCTGTCGGAAATGTCGTAGGTGACGATGTAAGTGCGTTCGTCGTGCATGCCCATCTCCTATCTCGGAAGATAATGCGGATAGTTGGGCAACTCGCCCAGCAAATGGCGGCACAACAGCCGCGCTTGTAGTAGCAAAAGCCGACGCATGCTGAGCCGGTAGCCGAAGAGCGGGTGCGTGGTCTCCTGCGAGAGCCGCCGCTCGAACGCGCCAACGAAGCGCCGTCGTCCGGTGCTGGTCAGCGAGGTTCCCGTAGGAGCGCTCACGAAGTCGCCCGCAGAGATTTCGCCGGTGTTCACCACCAACAGCACCACCGAGTCGGCGATGATCGGGCGGAACGGCTCCATGATGTCGAGGGACAGGGCGGGCTTGCCGTAGCGCGGCGCATGAAAAAAGCCGCGGTAGGGGTCGAGCCCGACGGTAGCGAGCGCTACCGTGAGGTGGCGCGTCAGCATGGCGTAGGCGAGGGACAGCATGGCGTTCACAGGGTCGGTCGGAGGACGGCGGTTGCGCGCGTCGAAGCGGAACGGCGCCAGGTCTTCTGTTTCGTCCGCGGAATTCTCGGCACCGGGCGGTGCCAGCAGATCGGCGAACGCCCGGAAATACGTCCCAGCCGAATCCCCCTCCAGGCCCAGCAGCGCGCTTGTTGAGGCTGCGTACGCCGTTGACCGCCGGGTCGCGTTGAGCCGATCCAGCACGGTTTTGCGACTCTCGCGGTCGGTGCGCCAGTTGCGGCGGACGATGGTCCGTTGGTTGAGTATCTTGGCAGCCACGAGGTCGCGCGCGAATCCCAGGCAGTAGCGCGCGTCGAAACTGCGCCGGTACTGCGCCGTGCGAACCTCGACATTGCGATGGCCGACCCCGTGGGCGACGCCGCGGAACCACCCGCCGTGGCTGTGGAAGGCCACCGGTATCTCCCGTTCCATCAGCGTCGTGAGCGCGGGCGTGGTGATCGAGACGTTGCCGAACAGCGCGACATCGGAGACATCGTTCAACCGCACCTTGGTGTCGCCCTGTTTCTCGTCGGCAATCTTGAGCGTCTCGCCCTCCTTGGTGATGCGCGCCCGCTGCGACTGGACAATCAACGGCAGGGCCTTGTCCGCCCCGACCGCGATGGGACGGGGCGCAAGGTTGGATCCGCCGAGTGCCCGCACCTCGTCCGGCAGGCAGATGGACACGAGGGCACAGCGCGGGCACTTCGGGCTGTCCCGCAACGGCGGCGGGATGCGGCCGCGGACGACCGTCAACCGCAGGCCGCTAACCGCCTCCCGCGCTGCGGTCCGGAGCGCGTCGTCCGGCACGATCCGAACGCGCTCTCGGCTCTGTGCGTACCAGATGGCGCCCTCCTCGACCCGGTAGCCATGCTCCTCCAGCAACAGCACCTGCAGACAGACCTGGACTCGCTCCGGCTCGTAGGCGCCTCGCGCCACGTGGGGGCGCTTGCCGCGCTTGTAGTCGACGGGCGTGACCACCCCGTCCTCAGCCTCGGCGATGTCGATCTTGGCGATAACGCCGAGTTTCTCCGACGAGAGAGTCAGAGAGCGGCTGACGATCTTGGTATCGTCGCCTTCGAGCGCTTCGGGGGCGGGGAGCGGCTTGTTCGGGCGGTCGGCCCGCGTGTGAACCCGCCGGCCCTCCACGGTGTCGCCGGTCTCCGCCCACTCGGCATGACTCCACATGAGATAGGCGAGACGGGGACAGTACACGAACTCGTTCACCATCCGCGCCGGGACGAGCGGAGCGTCGCCGGTTGCGGGTGATGCGGAAAGGTGAAGCTCGAGTTGCCGGGAGGTCACGGAGCGGTTTCCGCGCCCGCCCTCGTGACGTTCATGAATTTGCCGAACGAAATTCGCCGGGCCTGGCGAACCTCGACGATGCCGAGGGCGGCGAGCGTCTCGCGGTTTCCAAGACCCGGATGCCCCATGAGCGCTCGAATGCAGGCGAGGCTGATCGGCTCCCGCCAGATGGGCCATCGAAAGACGAAGCCCCCGTCGCTCTCTCGAAGGCCGCCAAGCATGGCCAATCTCACCTGACCATCGCGCGGCTCTGTTGGCACAACGGTCAGAACCGAAAGACCGACCGCGGCCAGCCTGTTGGCGCCATGTTGCGTTGTTTCCTTTGTCTTGACGTCGGTCGGATTCCAGGCGCGCAACGCGTAGCGGACGTCTTCGTTGGGGTCCCAGCGAAACGACTCCGTCGCATCGGGACGCCTCCAGGGCGCGAACAGGGCCTCGCCCAGGCAATCCGTCTCGGAGACCGTGATCTTCTTGCTTCGTCCTTTGCCGCGGTCCGGAGGAGTTTTCTTTTGCGGAACCGAAACGAGGCGTCCCAGAAAATGCTGGTGCCCCTGGCCGAATATGAGGCAAAGGGGCGTCGGCTCCGCCTTCTTGCCGTCGCGTGCCACCGCCGCATCGCTGACGAGGGCCGCCCACAGGTCGGCGGCGTATCGGTCCCCGCCCGAGGCGGCTCGTCGCAGGCTTCCGGCCGCGTCCTCTGGAGAGAGCTGCAGGTTCCTGCGGCCGTCGAACTTGTGGCGTTGGGTCAAGACGTTGAGCCCCTCGGCGGCTGCTTCTGTCAAAGCGTCCTCGTTCACGCCTTCCGGGGTCCGCAAGGCCGGGCGCAGGGGAGGGTCGCCGACGGTCCAAAAGACGCGGGCACGCCAATCGGGTCGCGCCTCCTCAAGGGTGCGCAGCAGTCCGAGCAAACGCCATGAAGGCGAGTAGGTTGTCTGGCTCCAACCCGTCGAGACGGTGGGTCGCGAAGGCGGTCATGAAGTTCGCTCCTCCTCCGAGGCACGATGGTCGGCGAGGCGCAGAATCGCTTCCAGGTGGGCCAGGCCCCAGATGCCGTAGCGCCGCTTCAGGTCCGCGAACAGGGAGGGCCAGTCGGCTCCGCCAAAGTCGAACGCGAGCGATTGCGGCCCCGATTCGTCCTCCGGCAATCGCCAGTCAGGGACATCCAGGCACGGCAGCGGCCGTTCGGGAGCGGGGTCGAGGAAACCGAAGAAAGGCCGGCCCCGACCGTGGTGGCTCCCGATGAGCCAGAGGACGAGGGCGGGGTCGCGCGCTGCGGCCAGATCGGGATGCGTCCGCGCCATTCGCACCGACAACGCCTCATGCCGCCATCCTCTGGGCAGTCCGGCGCGCGTCCAGGCGTTGCCCGACCATGAGCGGCCGCTCTTGGCCAGCGTCGGGCCGTCGGGCCGGTTCCAGGGATCGCCGCCCGCAAGCATGGTCTGGAACCGCCGGTCGGCTTTGCCGGCGTCGTGCAGGCCGGCGGCCAGGCGAAGGTCATCCGCGACGTCGTCGAGACCGAGGGTTTCGGCGAACCCCGACGCGAACCGGGCGACGCGGCGCACATGGTCGTCGAGACGCACGGGCCGGCTGGAGGTGTGCGATGCCGCGTCGTCCTCTGTCGCGGCGACGGCCGCGGACGGGTCGGGCCGCTCAGATACCCCGCATTCGGCGACGAGGATGGCGCCTCCGCCTGCCCCGCCGGCATAGGGAAGGTGCACATCGATGCGCCCCCTGGCATGGCGAAGCGCACCCAACGGGTTCCGTACATCGCGGAGCAGGGGATCGGCTTGCGCGTCGTCTTCCGCCCCCTCGGCCGGCAACGCCTCGAGCAGGCGGTCCACCAGATCGGCACTCCCGACATCCTCGGAGGCGAGCGCGTCCGCTATCCGGGACCATTCCTGCGGGCGCACGATATCCCCGGCGATGCGGACGGCGCACCACCGTCCCCAATACGGCTGCGCCGCCTCGTCGGCGACGTCGACAACGCGGGAGCCGGAATCCGGCGCCCAGCCGAAACCGTCGCAACCGCCGTAGTCAGCCGGGACGACCAGCAGATCGCCGGTCCGCAAATCGTTTGCGCTCACGATGCCCGTGTCGGGATCGTCGTGGCCCGCCCATCTGAGGGCTGGCCTTGAGCCGGCTCTCTCTGGACTTCGCCCCGCATCCGTTTCCGTTTCGCGTTCGGGCGCATCCGATACGTCGGCGGCTGTGCCGTCCGGGCGGCGCAGCCACGCGCGCGCGGCCCAAAGCGGGAGCTCGACGGTCTCGGCGGGGCGCGGGGGAACCAGCCGAATCGCCTCCTTGACGCCATCGACCCGGGCCTTGTCATTAATATCCGCTTCGGAGATGTCGCCGCGCCAGACGACGGATACGCCGGACGTCGTGCGCTCCGGGCCATGAAGAAACAGGCTCACTTCCGGGTCGGCGGCAGGCCGCGGCGACGTCTGCGACCACAGGTCAAGATAGGCGGGCATGAGAACCGGCGCGTCCGGGCGCTCCGATGAAAGGTCGTCCGGAGCGATGTCGGCCTGTTTCAACAGTTGGGGCAAGGCCTCCACCCCGAAATCCACTGCGCCGTCTTCCGCGATCTCGTTGAGAGCGTCCCAGGTGCGGCGGATGCGGTCGCCATAGACAGGATCGTCGGCCTTCTTGGCGACGTCCTCGGCGAGGGTGATGACGGCGCCTTCCGCATCGATAGGCCTTCCGGCGCGGTTCAGTCGCCCAAACCGCTGGCGGAGGGCGTCGAGGGAGGCGGCCTGGGCCACGAGGCCGTCGATATCCAGGTCGACGCCGACTTCCAAGCACTGGGTGGCGACGACGAATAGCGGCCGGGCGTCTGCGCGATTGCGTTCTCCGGTCCGGAACGGAGCGAGTAGTGATTTGACGATGGCATCCCGGTCGACGCCGCGCGACCGTCCGATCACCAGCACCGCGTCGGTCGCGTCATCGCCGTCCAGGGCATGGAATATGTCCCGCGCCAGCGCCACGCGGTTGACGACGACGCCCACGGCGGCGGGTGAAATCCCGCGCTCTCGCAACCGGTCGGCCATGGCGCGAGCCTCTTTCGCAAACGCTTCGGCAGTGGACTTCGCGCCGCCGCGAACGGGCGGTTTCTTGAGCACAACAGGCTTGCGCGCCTCGATCCGCTTTCTCAGTTCGGGGTGGGTTCGGTCTTCAGGGGAAAGCGCAAAGGGAACGCCGGCGGTCTTCCCTGGCGTGGCGGACAAGAGCGCCACTTTGACGTTGGCCCGGCCGAGTGCGCACACGGCGGCGAGCGTTTGCCGAAACGGCTCGGCGAGATGCGCCTCGTCCAGCAGGATCAGGCTGCCGGTGCCGAGCAGCCCCGCGTGGACGGGCTTCATGCGGTCGGACACGCCGTATCCCCGGAACAACAGCCGCGAACCCACCTGGTCGACGGTGGAGCACAGAACGGTCGGCTGCGTTGGCGTGCGCGCCCAATCGTGCTCCAACGGCGCACCGCCCCGAAGCCGTCGGGCGACCAGGGGCGGGCCGTCCTCGCCCGCCAAGCACCGCAGGCGTCGGGGCCACTTCCGCGACGACCGCGCATCCCCCGGTTGTTCCGTCCAATCCGTGGAGAAGCGCGTCAGCAATCTTCTGCGCACGCGCAAACGCATCGTCCACGACAAGCCGCCGGTCCACGACGAGAGCGATCCGCAACGCCGCCTTGGCGGGCGCGTCCGCGCGCAACGCCAGATGGAACACCGCTGCGTCCAGGGCCGCTGTCTTCCCCGAACCGGTCGGCAGATCCAACACGTCCGGCCATGCGTCGGCGTCCGCGAGTTGATCGACCAAGGCCTGCTGCCAGGGGAAAGGGTCGCAATCGTGGACGGTTCGGAAGAACGCGGCGAAGTCGGCGGGGCGAAGCTCCACGCTCAATATCCCACGCGGCGGCAAAGGCCGAGGCCCGTGAACCTGCCCGCACCGAGAATGACGGGGCCGCTCACGCTGCGGTCGAAGTCGATGACGGCGTGGACCAGCTGCCGGCTTTCCAGCGATTGGGGAAGTTTCCAGCGGGTCCAGGGCGGCTCGCCCGCCAACGGCCGAGCGGGGACCGCACCCTGGACGGCTGCGTGCTTGCCGACCCGAATCCGAGCGGGGTCGGGACGAGGCAGTCCCGCATGCGCGCAGGCGCGCGCGACAAGCCCCCGCACTTCGGCGTCGTCATTCCGCTTCAGGTGCCGGTCCAGCACAATGGGCGTGACGCTGGCCCACCGCGCCGATTCCCCGAGGTAAGGCCCGCTGCGGAGCGACCGTTTCATATCTCCATCGTCCGGTGCGGGCGCGAGATGCAACGGCGTGCGAAGGGGCGGTCCCTGCAAGGTCATCACGCGCCGTTGCGCATCCGCGCGATAGGGCGCCACCGCTTCGAATGCGTCGCGAAACCCGTCGATTCCAAGCAGGGTCTCGCCAGGCGGGGGAATCAGGGCGAAGCCGAAGACGCGGCCGTCGGCATGCGGGGATCCCACGAAAGTCATGGGCACTATGGACAGGTGCGGATACCGCGTGGGCGTTCCGCCGAGCGCATGTCCCGACACGATCTCGGGGATTTCGGCACCCAGGCCCGCCCTCCGGTACCCGGCCATCAACGCCTGCCGCAAGAGGCGGCCGACGAGGGCCGAGGCGCGAGTATCCGGCACCTCGCCGCCCACAGCCTCCAGGATCAGCCATTCGACCGAAATCTCGGGGGACTGCGCAGGTTCCGGGAAAACGGGATCGCCCGGCCGGATCACGGGGCGGTCGGGTTTGGCGCGGTGCGCTTCCTCCAGTTCACGCAGCCGTCCGGGATAGACCCGGCGGCGCGCCGGCATCGGTTTCCGTTGCGAGTTCCCAGCGTCGCCAGCGAGGAACCGGCACCGCGTCAGGCTGGCGGAATGACCGACATATCCGACGCAACTGGCGAGCGCATTCAAGGCGTCGACGGTCGCGGCGTCCGGCGCTTCCGACCAGGCCAGCTCCACCTGGGGATCGTCGGGCCTGGCTACCGGAAAGCGGCGCGGCTGGCGCGGGCGGTGTTCCGGCAGCACCTTGAGATAGGTTTTCCCTCGCCGTTGACGACTTCAGGTCATTCGGCGGGACGAACACGTCGGGTGCGGTTCTGGCGCTGTATGCGCTGGCCCGGATGACGGGAGGCGGTTGTCCTTCGAGCCATTCCAGCGCCGCGCGCTCAACAAGGGTCTCGCCCCCGAACTCCCCAGGCCGACGCCAGCGCGGAGAACACGCGGTCGGGTTGGGGCGGCCAGTCGGGCAAATCCTCGCCCGGGCCGCGCGCGGCGCGGCACACGCCGGTCAGAAACTCGATCTCGAGCACGAGGCTCATCGGCCGCTCTCGTCGTCTCCGCCTTCTCCCTCCAAGGCGAGCTCGCGGCTTTTGCGCACGATCTCGACCAGTTTCTCCTGCGGCGTGAGCGTGAGGGAGCGAAAGGCGAAGCCTGCGTCTTCGGCCTGCCGATAGGCTTCCCGATAGAGGGCCTGCGCCGAGGCGCGATCGAACGCCACAGCGGTTGACGAGCCGTCCCAATGCACGAGCTCGAGGGGCGCGGCGCCATCCTCGCAAACGAGATCGCAGCGCGACCGCAACGCGTATCCGCGCACGTCCTGCTCGGCGATCGCCAAGAGGCCGAGCGACGCGACAAGCGCGCGCCCCGCCACATCGCGCGCCCCGCCGCCGAATCGCAGGCGCCTGATCCCCGCCAGCGTAATCGTGGCTCTGTGCTCCGCATGGTCGCAGGTCACGCCGAGCGGATCGACAGAGGGCTTGATGTTGCTGTGATTGATCTCCGAGGGGCGGACCTTCTTCGCTCCCTTGCCCGCGGACTGCTTGTCGGTGCTCCAGCCGGAGGCACCCTCGAACACCTCTACCTTTCGGAGAATGCCGAGCGGATCGATCCGGCTTCCGGTGCGCCGGCCAGCGGTTCGAGCGCCCACTTCGCCGGTTCGCTGATCGACGACGAGCTCCTCGACCGGCGTGTCAACGGCCACGATTTCGGACACGATCGTCCGCGGAAATTTCGCCCCGAGGCCGCCGCCCTCTCCCTGGCTGTGCCAGGCGCCGAAAACCAGCGCCGTGGGCGATATCTCCAGCAGCGCGGTCGCGTCGGCCGGCTTCGCGGCCGCCAGTCGCCTGCCTTCGTCGCTCTTCATGAACGGAACGCCCCTTCAGCAGGCTATCCCGCAGGATGGCGTCGTAGACCCGGTGGGGCGCATCGAGCGAGGTGATGCGCTCCACCGGCTCCAGTCCCGCGCCCCGGAAATCCACCGTGACGCAGGGAATCGGCATCTTCTCGCCGCCGCCGTCTCCATCGGCCGCCGCTAGGAGCGCCTCCTCCAGCCGGTTGGCCTGGCTCTGGACGCTGTCGATGAGGACGCACCAGACTTCCGCACCGTCGATGCGCCGGCGCTCGAACACATGGCGCGGGGGATCGGTGTTGGGGCGCCCAGGCGCACGCGGATAGGTCGGCGGAAAAAGCTTGTCGCCCTTGCCCCCGATCGGCTGAAGGCGGGAGATGCGGGCGGAACGCGGCGCCCTTGCTGATGGCGTCGCTCAGGTCTTGAAAGTCAATCGTCACGTCTCGCTCCTCGGCTTGATCGTCGGTTCGCCCTGTTCCATGTGATTGTCGTCGGGTCTGTGGACTCCGGGGCCGCGCACGGCCGAACACCTGCTGTGCTGGGACACGAATCACAGAACTTGCCTCCGGGGTGGGAACTCGCGTGAAATGATACGGGAATGCGCCGTCATGTCAACGCCTTTTCCGGCAACGCAACGGATGAACGCCCGGAACAAGTCAGCGTATGATGTCATGTACTCTCGCGCATTCCCCGCATGACGCAGAACGACCAAGGAGAAACAATAAAATGCATGAACAGGAACTGATCGACTGCCTGGAGAGATGCGTCAGGCACTCCGCGTTCGTTTCTTACCGAGCGGAAAGAATCGGATGGGAGGACTACAGGCGCCTCGCACAGCAGAGGAGATGGAACGATTACAGTTGGATGTTTTGGCCCGCCTCGAAGCTGGAAATCGACGAAGCTCCGGTTGCGGATCTCGCCGCGAGGCTTGCGGCCGGCTCTCGCCGAGTTCATGGACGCAGGAACGGGTCGCATCGGCAACGGATTGGTCCTCTGTTGCTCGGTGGTTCGGGAAGCTGGGCGTACCCGACGGTTGCCGAGTTCGCCAGGACGTTGATTGCGGCTGCCGTCAGGTCCAGTGCGCCGCAAGTGGTCGAAATGCTACTCGGATGGGCGAGCGGAGAGCCGTTCCGCCTCCAGTTCTGGCGCCTTGCTCGAGGGGGCGGACGTCGACGAAGAGTTGCGGCTGCCGGAAGGGATTCGGGTCTACAGGCTGCCGAAATCATCGGCGGATCTCCCGGCGTCCCTGCCCTTCTGTGGGTATGGTAACGGAGGACGACCTCCTGGGCGGTGTTGTCATGTCCATCGACTGCGAAATGTCTCCGGCGCTGTACCATCCCGACGAGGACAAAGCCCACGATCCCTGGTTTGTGCGCAGGGGAGTACAAACCGGCACCGGGGCTGGGCCCGAACCTGTCGCTAGGCAACTTTTGCGAGTCGGTTTCGCTGGCCTCCAACGGCTGTGTCGACTGGTTCCTGGAGTGGAGGGACTTCGGGGCGCTGGAGGCGTTCAGCGACACGCTATCGGGTGGACGCTACAATGTTCGGTCCGGACGCCGCAGAACGAAGACCGTAAGGTTTCGCAGGCGGCTCTGGAGGAGGCGCTGAATATCCATCGCGCGCGATATGGGGGCGGGAAGCCCAGGGAGAACATGGAACTGGCGATAAGCCGTTGGGTCCAAGTCGAAGCGGGAGGGGATGGCCGAGGACCAGCTCATCGACATCCGGATCGCACTGGAGGCGCTCTAACGAAATCGGCAACAAAAACAAGAAAGGGTTTCGCATCGCGACCTACGGGGCGGGGCATCTGGGGGAAGATTCCGAGCGGCGGCGTGAAATTCAAGAAACGCTGCGCAAGGCCTACAGCGCCGCCTCGAGCGCCGTGCACGCCGATAAGCTCGAACCTGCGGAGAAGGACCCGGCTCTGATCGCCTCCGGCACAGAACATCTGCCGCGAGGGTATATTGAAGCGGTTGGATGAAACGGAAAAAACCGGATTGGAACAAGATGATTCTCGGCCCCGGCGGAATGAGCGACGTCGAACCTTCGCCCAAACCGTGCGCCGGGACGCGATGAGGCTGGATGGTGCCCGGCCTTGGGCGTAGCCCTGAAAACAAGAACGGGCAATCGGGGCTTGTGGTGCGGGATGGCGTCCATGACGGCGGCGCGGACGCCCGCGCAATCGCGGAGGCGCGCGGGGAAACGGGTGCGATGGCGGTGACGAACAAGACGGTGATGGCGGCGGTCGAGGCGTATTTCGCCGACCTGCGGCGGGTGCGCGCCTCGGGTGGCGCCACCGGGGAGCGGTCGATCTACGGCCCGCTCGCCAACCTGCTGAACGCCGTGGGCGCCACGCTCCGGCCTAAGACGTTCTGCGTCGGCGAGGCTGGCCGACCAGGGGGCGGGCCATCCCGGACTTCGGCCTCTACGCCGGGCAGCAGGTGCAGCAGGGTCCGTCCGCGCGAGGGGCATGACGCCCGAACGCGGCGTGGTGGAGGTGAAATCCGCCGACGACGACGGCCTGGCTCACGGCGGCGAGCGACCAGGTGAGCCGCTACTGGGGCCGCTATCGCCTGGTGCTGGTGACGAACGCGCGCGACTTCGTGCTCCTGGGCGCGGACGCGGCGGGCCGACCGGCGAAGATGGAGACGCTCCGGGCTGGCCGCTGACGCGGAGGACTTTGCGCGTCGGCTGGAGAAGCCGCGCGCCTTCGCCGGCGAGGCGGGAGCGGGGTTGGGCGAGTATCTCGCCCGCGCCCTGTCGCATCGCGCGGCGCTCGCCGAGCCCAAGGACCTCGCCTGGCTGCTCGCCTCCTACGCACGCGACGGCCTCGCGCGCGTCGAGGCGGCGGGCGACGCGCCCTGGCTGGCGGCGGTGCGGGGTGCGCTCGAAGAGGCGCTCGGGGTGCGCTTCAAGGGTGAGAAGGGCGCGCGGTTTTTCCGCTCGACGGCTGGTGCAGACGCTGTTCTACGGCGTCTTCTCCGCCTGGGTGCTGTGGGCGCGGCAGACGCCGGCGACGGGCGCGTTCGACATGGCGCACGGCGGTCTGGCACCTGCGCGCGCCGGTGCTGCGGGCGCTCTTCCAGCAGCTCTCCGACCCCGGCCGCCTGCAGCCGCTCGGGCTGGTGGAGACGCTGGACTGGACGGCGGCCGCACTCGACCCGCGTGGACCGCCCAGCCCTTCTTCGCCCGCTTTCCTGGAGGGGCGGCGGGTGCCCTATTTCTACGAGCCGTTCCTCGAGGCCTTCGACCCCGACCTGCGCACGCAGCTCGGCGTCTGGTACACGCCGGCGGAAGTGGTGCGCTACATGGTCGCCCGCGTGGACCCGGGCACTCCAGGACGACCTCGGCATCCCCTGCGGTCTCGCGGCGGACAACGTCTATGTGCTGGACCCGTGCTGCGGCACCGGGGCCTATCTGGCGGAAGTCCTGCGCCGCATCGCCGCCAACTTGCAAAGGCCGGGGCATGGGCGCACTCGCCGGGGCGCGGTGAAGAGGGCGGCGACGGAGCGGGTGTTCGGCTTCGAGATCATGCCGGCGCCCTTCGTGGTCGCCCATCTGCAGGTCGGGCTCGCCATGCAGGAGCTCGACGCGCAGCTGGCGGACGCGGGGGGGGGGGGGGGGGGGGGGGGGGGGGGCGGGGGGGGGGGGGGCGAGCGGGCGCAAGTCTTCCTCACCAACGCACTCAACCGGCTGGGAGCCGCGCACGACCAAGCCCCTGCCCTTCCCCGAGCTGGAAGAGGAGCGCGACCGCGCGGAGCGGGTGAAGCGGGAGGCGCCCGTCCTCGTCATCCTCGGCAATCCGCCCCTACAACGGCTTCGCCGGCGTGGCGGTGGACGAGGAGCGCGGGCTTTCGGAGGGCGTAATCGCGCGACCGAGGCGGGTGCGGCGTCCGGAGGGACAGGGGCTGAACGACCTCTACGTGCGCTTCTTCCGCATGGCGGAGCGGCGCATCGCCGAGAAGACGGGACGGGGGGTGGTGTGCTTCATCTCCAACTACTCGTGGCTCGACGGGCTGTCCTTCACCGGGATGCGGGAGCGCTATCTGGAGGCGTTTGACGCAGTCCGCATCGACTGCCTGAACGGGGACGTACGCAGGGGAGGCAAGACGCCGGAGGGCGCACCGGACGCCAGCGTCCTTCACCACGGAGCAGTCCGTGGGCATCCAGGTCGGCACGGCTATCGCGACGCTGGTGCGCAAGGCCGAGCATGCGCCGGCGGAGCGGGTCGCCCCTCCGGCATCTGTGGGGACAGGCGAAGCGGGCGGAATTGCTGGCGACGGCGGAGGCGGCACCGGGCGCGTTGTATGACTCGGTGGAGCCGACTCTGCCGCTCGGCTTGCCCTTCGTGCGAACGGCGGTCAGCAAGGGCTGGTTCGACTGGCCGGCGCTCCCCGAGCTGTTCCCGGTCTCGTTTCCGGGGGTCGAAACCGCCCGCGATTCGTTTCTCGTCGACGTCGACCTCGACCGGATTGAGAAGCGCATCGGCGACTACTTCGATCCGGCGCTGAGCCATGAGGAGATCGCCCGCCGCTATCCGGCAGCCATGAAGAACACGTCAGGGTTCGACGCCCGTTCTGTCCGTGATGCGAGGCTCGAGCGCGGCGGGCCGAACAAGACCGGCTTTGTTCTCCATGCCTACCGACCGTTTGACAACCGCTGGCTCTACTGGGAGGCAGATGGCGGCTTGCTCAGGCGACCAGTTGGCGACTACAGGCCGCACGTGTTCGAGGGGAACTTGTGGTTGTGCAACGCGCAACATGTGCGCAAAGGCGCGGCCGAACCGCAGGCATACTTCACAAAGCGCGTGGGTGCGCGGCATCTGATTGAGCGGGGGGCGAACTGGTTCCCCGCATGGCTCCGCGACGGCGGCATCGGAAGTATGGAGAACGGCGCGCGCCGCGCCAATCTTTCGGGGGCAGCACAACGCTATCTCGAACGGCTAGGCCTCGGCGTGGAAGACCTGTTCCACCACGTCCTCGCCGTCCTCCACGACCCCGCCTACCGCCGGGACAACGCCGGCGCCCTCAGGATGGAGTGGCCGCGCATACCGCTCCCCGGCTGGCCGGACGGGGCGGCGGAAGGGGCGGCGGATGCGCTCGCGGAATCGGCGGCGCGAGGCCGCACACTCGCCCGGCTGCTCGACCCGGAAGCGCCCGTCCCGGGCGTCACGCAGGCGCCCTTGCGTCGGGAGATGGCAGCGGTCGCCGTTCCCGCCACGGCGGGGGGCCGCAACATGGCGGGGGAGGATTTCGCGGTCGCCGCCGGCTGGGGGCATTATGGCGCGGGCGGCGCCGTGATGCCGGGCCGGGGCCGCGCCGTCGAGCGCCCCTTCACAGCCTGCGAGCGCGCCGCCCTCGGCGACGCCCTCCCCGCCCTCGGCGCAACGACCTTCGACGTCCACCTGAACGCCCGCGCCTTCTGGCGGAACGTTCCCCGCCGCCGTCTGGGGCTACCGGCTCGGCGGCTACCAGGTGCTCAAGAAGTGGCTCTCCTACCGCGAGCGCAGCGTCCTCGGACGCGCGCTTTCGCCCCGAGGAAGTCCAGCGCTTCGCCGACGCCGCGCGACGGATCGGGGGTATACTCAACATAGGGAGGCAGTGAGACAGCGATGCCGGATTACCAGGACTCTCCTCGCCGCACGTTCTCGCAACGCTACGGGTACGAACCGCTACCGGAGCCGATGCGGCCTGGAGAAATTTCGCATGATTTGAGACGCGCCATTTGCGATAGCATTTATGATGCTATGCAAAGGTTGATTAGGCAAGATTATCCAATAACAGAAAAAATCCAATCCGCATGGGGGAACTACTACGAGAAGCCCAAAAGCCAAGTTGACGCTTCCTACCGTGCGGCTATACGCGATATAGAATATCTCGTTATGAATGCAGACTTTAACAAGGTTATAGATTTCGTCGAAATTATCATTGCAGAAGAGGTTATTATTGACCACGCTGCATTGGAAATTGGAAAGTTGTTTGAAGGGCATGGAGCAGCTTATCGGCTGGACACTTCGGGCAGGCCCTACCAATTCATTCTATTCGCAAGCAAAGAACAGGGTGCGGCGACCCAAAAGGCTATCGAAACAATCCGTGAAGGCGACATGGACGGAGCGGCAGGACATTTACGTCAGGCGGCAGAGCATATCAAAGCGGGCCAGTATCCCGATGCGATCGTCGACAGCATTCTTGCGGTCGAATCCGTGGCGCGAACAATCGATCCCAGGTCCAGCGCTACCTTGGGCCCGGCGCTCCGTTCCCTTGAAAAGGCTGGTTTGCTGAAGCATCCGGCGCTCAGGCAGGCGTTCGAAAAGCTCTACGGCTACACCAACGACGAAGAGGGCATCCGCCATGCCCTGCTCGACAAGGACGCCGCCCCTGTCAGTTTGGACGAGGCCGTGTTCATGTTCGGGGGCCTGTGCGTCCTTCGCAGCTTATCTGACGCAGAAGCACCGGCAGCGGGCCGACGGGGCATGACGCCGTTCGGGGGCGGGGCTTCTTGGCGGCATGGGGAGAGGGACGGTCCACACAAGCCGCTGGATTTAAACGGATGGTCAGGTTCCTGTCGTTCGGAGGATGATGAACAGGAAGAGCATGAGCGCGAGGAGAGCGCCATAATACAGGCAGACAGACCAGGACAGCGCAATCCTCCAGACGGAATCGACTTCTCCCACATAAGCGCGGTAGTTGAGAGCGAAGGGGGCAACCGGCGCGCCGGCCACGATTTCATCGTACAGCCTGATGTAGCACCTCTCGAGATGGAGATACCTGGCGTCCATCGTCCAGAAGGCGGCGATCGGGATGCAGCCGCCCACCGCAACCAGCCAGTGCGGATCGTCCGATAGCCCAGAGAAGGCGAACGCTGCGGTAACGAGCGAGACGGACCACGTCTTCATCTGCAGGCTGTTGCCCGCCATGCGGGTAACGACGCCTTGTGCCAGCTTCAGGTGTTCGACTTTTTTCCGTAGATCATCCATGCGCAAAGCCTTTCATCGTCCAGAGCGGCAAGAAAAACCGAACGCGCACTCGCGCCGCCGCGCCCGCTTCACGGCCCGCGCTCCAGCATCCGGCGGAGCGCCGTCTTCAGCACCTTGCCGTAATGGTTCTTGGGCAGGCGCTCGATGAAGCGGTACGCCCGGGGGCGCTTGAAGCGCGCCATGTGCCGCAGGCACAACCCGTCGAGTTCTTCCTCGCGCACGCTTTGGCCGGCCCTGGGCGCCACGAACGCCACAACCTCCTCCCCCCAATCGGGGTGCGGCCGCCCGATGACGGAGACCTCCAGCACGCCCTCGTGGCGCAGAAGCACCTCCTCCACCTCGCGGGGGTAGACGTTGCTCCCGCCGCTGATGATGAGGTCCTTCGAGCGATCCTTGAGGGTGAGGAAACCGTCCGCATCCAGCACCCCCACGTCGCCCGTGTGGAGCCAGCCTCCCCGCAGGGCGGCCGCGGTGGCCTCCGGGTTGTTCCAGTAGCCTTTCATGACGACGTCGCCGCGCACCAGCACCTCGCCCGCCTCGCCCGGCGGCAGGGGATTGTCCTCGGCGTCCGCCACCCGCACCTCCACCACGGAGTGGGCGACGCCGACGGAGGCGAGCCGCTCCTCATGGCGCGGGTGGCCGGCGTCGGCGTGCCGCTCCCGCGAGAGCACAGTGATCGTCATGGGGCTCTCCCCCTGGCCGTATACCTGCACCAGCCTGCCCTCCCAGACGCGCCATGGCGTCCTTGAGGTCCTCCACGTACATCGGGCCGCCGCCGTAGGCGATGGTCTTCAGATGCCCGAGGTCGGCGTCCCGCATCGCCTCGCTGCGCATCAGGCGCGTCACCATGGTGGGCGCCGCGAACATGCTGACGCTCGGGTAGGCCTCGATGAGCCGAAAAATCTCCTCCGGCTCGAAGCCCCCCGCTCTGCGGAACGATGTTGTTCGCCGCCTTGT
>CBDBZY010000047.1:0-8971 GCA_965213685.1 bacterium | reverse complement strand
TGAAGCAGGACTTGGCAGCACTTGAGCCTCGTCTCGTGTGTGAAATCAACACACCCGACTGGAGGCCGATCGGCACGCCAGTCGCCGTGGCAGCGATCTCCGCCGCCGTCGCTGGAGTCCCGCGGACCGGCCGAACCGCTTCTGCCTCGACATTTGCCGCGCCGTCAGCGAGGGGAAGCTCGCGCCGCGGTTCCGGGTGACCGACGAGAAGACGGCATGCCCTGGCCGTTCCGAGGGCACCCGCAAGGCGTTCCTCGCCAGACACGCCGTCGATGACCTGGAGGGGAACAGGCAATATTTCAGGCGCCACGAGGCTGGGCTCTACAGCCTGATCGAGTGAGGAGAACACGCACTTCACGGACATCGCCCGAAAGACAGAATACCCTGCACGCCGAGACGGAGCTCGAAGAGTTCATCAAGATCGACGACGCCACACCCGATCGACTTGCGGATGCCGTCCTGGTCGGCGGTGCCGCGAGGCGGGGAGAGGGAGGAAGCATAGTCCCTGTCTTCGATCTCACTCCCGCAACCTGGCCGGCCGTCGCACAGTAGGTCCTCGTGAGCCGGCGGCCGGCCCTCACTCCTCGCAGAGCGTTGCCTGCGAGACTGCGCGCCCCGGCCTTCTATCCTCGACGCCTCTGCTGTGGCCGGGGCGCCTCCATTCAAGACGCGGAAGGGAACCTCCCATGAAGTGGCTTCCGGCAATCGCAGCCTCGATCGCGACCGTCGTCGCCCTCGCCGCCTGCACGACCGACGGCGATGGACCTCTGCCTCTCACCCAGGAAGAGCTCGCGCAGGTGCGCGCCGATCCACGCATCGTCAGGGCAGAACGAGTCCTCGATCACGCCGATACGTTGCTGGTGCCGGCGCTCCATGCCGACGTCACCGTCTCGGCCGACGGCCAGAGCGGAGATACGTCGGTGGCCCCTGCGGGGCTCGTGCTCGGGCACGCAGTGCTATCTGACCGGGCCGGACCCGGACGATACGATGATGCTCAGCCTCGACGAGCTCGGCTTCATGGACCCCGACCCCCGATGCGCAGATCGTCAGGTTCCAGCTCGGGCGAGCGCGGCGGCTTCGACACCGTCCTGGTCGAAGGAGCGTCTCAGCTATCCGAAGACATCAGCGGCGACGAATTCGCTGCGGGAGGGGCCGCGGTGAACTATGGCTTCTGGGCCGAGCACGGCTTCGCCTCGGTCATCATCGCCAGCGCCTCGATCTCCGCAACCGCGGAGGATGGGGAGGAGGTGCAGGCCGACTTCACCGCCGCTCTGGCCTACGTCGCCGGCGACGCCACGGGCTCGAACCCGGCCGGCATGGGCAGCGCGACCTGGCGCGGGCATCGCCGAGGCCGTCGAGACGAGCACCTACCGGAGCCGATTCGGCACCGCCACCGTCACGATCCCGGAACTCTCGCGGCCGACCGTCGATGTCGATATCACGCTCGCCGGCCGGCCGGATCGGCTCAGCGGCGTGGAGCGGCATTCCGCTAAGGGCGGGGCGCTACGAGACCGGCGTGAGCGGTCGCGACCGCCTCGTTGGAGTTTTCCACGGCCCTGCGCACCAGGAGACCTATGGCGTCTTCGACACCGGCGCCTACGTCGGCGCATACGGCGCCAAGCGATGAACCAGGAGCGCGTCTTCGTCGTCCAGGTCTTCGGCATGGCTGTCATCGCCTTCGTGCTCGCGGCCGTCATCGTGACGATCATCGGAGAGCTGTTGACGCCCGGTGCAGAAGCGCGCCTATGCGCTCATGTTCCGGCGCGGGGCGCTGTGCTCGGCTGACGGTTGGGCGCCGCCGCTGTAAGGACGGTGATGGGGGCAGGGTTTTATGGTCGGTTTCGGGCGCGATCGGGTCGGTGGCCAAACGGCGTATCCGCCCGTCATCGGTCTCCAGTGGCTCGCCGCTGCGGCCTCGCATGAGCATATCGTTCCAGTTGTCCCAGTCGCCGCCCATTGCGCACGAAATTGCCCACTCCATTCACGCTCCGTTCCGTACCGATCGATCTTCCGGCATTGCCTCCCCGCAACAGCTCCGGTCAAAACACGGCGCGCAGGCCGAGCTTCAGCAGGTGGTCGCTGCGGTCTCCGCTTCCGGTGCGCCCGGAATAGCCCACGACGGCGTGGGTTCCACCGCCAAGACTCGCCGCGATACCGATATCGACATTCAGCCAATCGCCGGGAGGCGCAAAGCCCGGCGCGGCGAAACGCCCCGCCATGGTATTCGAACCGGCCGTCACCGAGACCGGATCGTCGTTCAGCTCCAGCTTCGTAGGCCAGACCCGCGTAGGGCCGCACCGCCAGGCCCGCAAGCTCGGTGACTTCCGAGATCCGGTATCCGGCGCGCAGCACCAGAGAGCGCCGGCGGAACTCCGAGAAGTTCATCGCCGTCGATGAGTTCCCGCTCTCGCGGTAGCCGTCCACCTCCTGAACCAGCCAGGAAACCCCCGCCGCCAGCCCCTGGCTCAGCCCGTCGGCCTCATGAAAGGTCCATCCGAGATCGAGGTCGAAACCCATGCTGACCCGCCGCCGTCCTGCCCTCTTCGTACCGCACCGAGGGTCCCAGACGGAGCGCGCGCGCGATATCGATGGCGCCTCCGCCCAAGCTGCGCCGCACCGCTCAGGTAAAGGCCGCCCCGGCGCCAGGTTCCCTGGACCGAGCCGATCAGCGTCTCGCTGTCGAGGGCGGCACCGGAGACGTCGTTGTCGTGGCCGGCGACGCTGACCGCGGCGCCCCACCAGAGGTTCCTGGCCGCGCGTTGGGCCGCCCCGACCGTGGCCATTCGAACGTCGGCCCGGGCCTCGCCGAGACGCGGCAGCGCATCGACCTGCCGCCTCCCGAAGAGCGCCGACGCGTAGCCGTGCCAGCTCCCCGCCGGGCGCTCGCGCCGGAGGTCCGCCAAGTGCTCCACCGACACCGCGCGCCAGTGCGCGGACGCCGTCTCCACACCAGCCTCGCCGGCCAGCGATACCTGGACCGGCGCGGCGGCAGCGTGGAGGCCACCACGTTCCCGATCGCGGCGTGAACCGCGCCGGTCGGGTGCTGGAGGTCGGCAAACAGGTGGCTCCGGTTCGTCTCCGGATCGTGCGTCAGCGCAGAGCCGGAGCCCGCCGGGCCGCAAATCAGCGAGTTCGCGTTCGGCCCCCACCGGCGAACACGCCGGAGCCTGCACGTCTGTCAACCCGAAGGCCGCCGGGTTCCGTATCGCTTCGCCGGCCAGCGCGAAGACGTTTATCGGGACCACGCCGTCACCGAGCGGGTCAAGCGCAGCGTCCAACGCTCCGTTGTAGAGGTTCGTGACGGCGGTGAACGCCCCCGGCGCGCCAGGGGTCGGCCAGGGCAGTCAGACGGGCCAGCGGAGGTGGCGCCCAGATCGGGGCAGGTTCAACACCACCACATTGCCGTGCGCCGGTCGCCCGAAGACGCATGACGTGATCGACCAGCGACTGCGCCGCAGCCGGTACTGCGGCCTGCGGGTCGACCCGCGCAATGCCGGGGTTGGGCTGCAGGATGGTCCCGAGATCGTTGCCCCCGCCCCAGACGGCGTAGAGGGCAGCCGGGTCGGCCCCGCCCGAGGGCCGTCCCGACAGGTAGAGGTCGATCTGTTGGCCGATCCCGGGCGTGGGGTAGTTGCACGATGCGTCCGGGTCCGCGCAGGCGCCGCCGAAGGCGTAGTTGGAGCCGCCGGCGAGGGAGTTGGTTCCCGGCACGCCGAAGGCCTGCGCCAGGACTTCGGGCCAGACCGGATCCGGGTTGGTGGTGTAGCTGCTTCCCGCAGGTAGGCCCAGCGTCTGTGCCACGTTGCCGGAATCGCTCAGGCTGTCGCCGAAGACGACGAGGGAGGTGTATTCCTGCGCACGCGCGCCGGCTGCTAAACACAGCGCGGCCGTGAAACACAGCGCGGCTGTGAGACACAGCGCGGCGGCGGCGATGCAGACAATGCGAAGGCTGCGAAGCATCGAGTTACTCCCCGATCACGGTCGAATGCGCCACAGGGCGAGGCGTGGCCACAGTGCCTCCGGACGCCGCGGGTCGCAGCTTCGCCTGTGCCGGGCCAATCATCGCCGCCGCAGGCTGCCGGGCCAAGCCGATGCCGGCCTGCGAAGTCCGCGGCCGGCGGAATCCTGGCGAGCACCACGGGCGGTCCCGGCGATAACAACGCTCGCGATCATCTACAATCTCCATCGCATGGCGGCGTGCAGGCCGATATCGGGCGCGGCGTGCCAGGTGCCGTCGTCTTCGGTGATCGCGACGTCGAGCGCCATGTGGTCCGTGACCCTCAACGTTCCGCCCAGCCCCAGCATGACCGCCGCGTCCGAGAGCGGCGCCAGAGCAGAGGCGCCGTAGGGCGAGGAGTGAACGTCGATCTGCGCCTTGAGGTGAACATCCTCAAGCGCCCGCCAGGTCACACCGAAGCGACCGAAGGCGATGAACCGGCCGCCGATCGCCGAGAGGCTCTCCGGCGCCTCGCCCGCGAGCACGCCCAGCGTCGCGGCATAGCACCACCGCCGCGAGCCGGCAGAGTCCGCAAATGCGCCCGAGGTTTCCGCCCAGGCCGATGCCGAATAACCCCCCGAGCCCGCAAGCGCATCTTCGTCGCCGCTCGGCAGCTTGACCATGGCGCGCACCACCACGCCGTCGTTCGAGAACGGCGGCGACGGCAGGGCGTAGCCCACTCCGAGGCTCACGTCCCCGAGGGCGTGGACGTCGCTGTCGATATCGAGACGGGTGCCGCCGCCGTCGGCGTAGAACAGCGCAAGCCGGTCCCTCGGCGCGCGGTCCCGATCCCCTTGCGGCAGGCCGAAGGCGTCGTGCCAGTCCTCGATGAACCCGTCGAAGACGCCGCCGGTGTGCGACACCGCCGGCAGATCCGCCAGAAGCTCCCAGCCGCCGCCAAGTCCGTGACGCAGCGCCAGCGCCTGCCGCCACGTCTCCCCGTCAATCAGCACGCGCTCCGCGCCGGAGCCGCCCGCGCGCAGGTGCGACGCCATGTCCAGCGATGCGATCGCTTCCCACGAGCCTGCCGGCATCACGCGCGCCCCGGCCGAAGCCGGCACGCCGTACAGCAGGTGAAACGGGTTCAGGTTCACCAGCCGCAGGGGTGCCGCGATATCCTGCCGGCCCGTCTCATCGGTGGCGGCCGCGCCCGGCAGCAGGACGGAAACGGCCAGCGCGCATGCGAGTGCGAAACCCGCCCCGGCCCCGGACCGGCCGCCCGCGAACCTCACCGAGGCGCGCCCGCGCAACCGGGCGCCCGCCTGCCTGCCTGCCGTTCACGGGAGCGCCGTCCCAGGTAGGAAAAGCAGGACACGGCGAACGCGGCCAGGCCGTACTCGATCCGGGTCTCGACCGGGATGTCGCCGAGAGGCGGTTCGATCATGGGATCGCCGTCGACGACGCCGGCCATCACTTCGGCCTCCAGCGTGACGAACGGCAGCAGATCGTGTCCCCCGCGCGCCATCAGGGCGCCATCAGGACACCATAGGAGTGATCCGGCACGCGAAGGCCGACCTCATCGGTGCCCAGGCTCGCGCCGTCGACGGGGCCCGGAGCGCACACGGCGGCGCCCATTGCGAGCAGGCGTTTCATGACCGGTCCTCCTTCGGCAAGGACAGTCGCCGTCCATGGTCTCCGCGGGCCTGCGCGTCGAACCCGCCGGCCGGCGGCACCTGCGCCGGCGTTTGCAGATCCCCGGCACGCGCGGGCGCCCGCCGGCACAGCGCATGGTCACGCCGGGAACGCCGCTCCCTCGCTCTTCCGCCCCGTCAGAACTGCCTTACGAACCTCAGCTCCCCCCGCGTGCGCTTGTAGTCGTAGAGCTGCGCGTTGGTCTCCCGCTCCTCGTTCACCACCACGATCTCAGGGCTGAAACCCATCAGCGTCAACGCCCGGTTGTGGACGGAGAGCCGAAGGCTCCGCGTGCGGTCCGACCGGTCCTCGCCCGTCGGCGTGTGCGGGAACCACTCGTCCTCGAAGTCCGTCCAGCGCACCTCGCCGCCGCCGCCCACCGTGAAGCCGAACGGCAGGATTACCGAAACATCCGCCCCCACCCACCGGCTGCTGTTGCGCTCCCGCTCGCGCTCCGGCCGCTCACGCGCGTAGCCGGCCGAGAGGTCCGCCCGCACCGTCGGTGTCACCACCCACGAGCCTGTGAGCGACGCGTCCATCACGGGCCCGTCCCGGTCCCTCTCCGTTCGGTAGCGGCGCTCGTGCCAGGAGGTGCTCGCAAACACCGTCACCCGCGGGGTCAGCCGGCGCCCCACCTCCAGGCGCGCACCCAGCTCCCGATTGTCCGGCGTGGTGCCAACCCAGCGTTGCCGCGCGCTCGCCAGCAGACTTCCGTCCGTGTTCCCGTCCACCAGCCAGCGCGGCCCGAGATGAGTGCCGAGGTAGAGCTGGTCGAACTCCGAGCCCTCGTACTCCCGCCGCGACGCCTGCCCGCCCGCGCGCAGACGCCAGCGCTCCGCCAGCGGCACCTGGTACTCCGCTCCGCCCCACACCGCGACCCCGATACCCGAGGAGGTCAGCTCCTCCGCGTTCCGCTCGAACGGCAGGAGCTGACCGAAGACAGGGATGTGGATGGTCCGCTCCTCCGAGCCCGCGCCGATGTTGCTGTCCGGCGCCAGCGCCACGCCCACGTTGAAGCTCCAGCGTCCGCGCGACCTGATCTCGTTGAGGAAGAGGTTGACGTTGGCGGCCACTTCGTCGGGCACGCCGCCGGCAAGGACGGCCTCGAAATGGCGCCGGGCAAGGTCGTCCTCGCCCTTGAGGAAGAAGGCGCGCGCCAGCTCCAGACGCACCCGCACCAGCCCCGGCGCCTCGACCAGCATGGCGTGGAAGGCGGCAATGGCCTCGTTCAGCAGGATCTCCTGCTCCTCGTCCGTACGGCTGGGCCGCTGGGATGCCTCAAGCGATGCCAGGCCGTAGAGGAACAGCACGTTCGGCGCGACCGGCCTCTCTTCGAGCAGCGGCCGCAGTGCGACGATCGCCTCCTCGAAGCGGCCGGCATCGATCAGCGCCTGGGCGTCGCCGATGCCGGCGACGTCTTCCACCGGCGCCGACGGCGGCGGGGCATCCGCCGCGTTGTCGTCACCCCAGGCCGGGACGGCAATCAGAGCGCAGGCGGCAATGGCGAAAACACGGCAGAGTGAGCGGTAGTGCATGACGGTACATCCCCGGTTGGAACCCGGTTGAGCAGGCTCTGGCGAACCTGCCCAACCCTAAGGATTGGAAGGAAAGAGAGGGTGGCGCCCTTCCTGCGCCCGGTCGTGCGTGGCCGCCGGCGCGGAGACGGGAAGCGCGAATATGAAGATCGAGGCTGCGAGGAAGCCACGCATGGGAGCCACTTGCAAAACTCTCGGGCACGGTGCGTTCATCCCGGGAGTTCGATATGAGGGCAGCGGTTGGTCGAACGTAACGCGAACGATCGGTCGAATCGACGGTTCGACATGCCGCATGGCCCACCGTCGGGGAGCCGATTTGTCGCGAGCGAGGGCCGTTGCGGTCACATTCGTGGCCCGGCGCCGCGGTGCGGGCGCGGCTCACCGTGCCCCCATCGAGGGAGGCGTATTCCGGCATGACAGGGACAGAACCGAAAGTGAGGTTCAAGTCAGAAGGCGCACCAATTGGCCTACCGTCAGCGCCAGGATGCCGAACATCGCGTGGCAGTAGACTTTGGCATGGCCGCGCACGCGGACATGGCGTCCACCGCAGTTGTCCTTCAGCCCGCCATTGATGCGCTCGACGTTCGAGCGTTCGCTGTAACGGTCGTCCGCCGGGTGGCTGTGGCCGATACGGCGCCGCGCCTTGGCCTCCCGCGCCAAGTCCTCTTTGAAGCCCCTGTCCCGGGGATTGATGTCGATGATTGGAACGTGGCCCAACAGATAGCTGTGCCAGCCGATCTCAGGCGCGTCGTAGGCTGAGTCCATGAGATCGTACAGATTGGTCACGCGTTCGGCGCTCATGGTCGCCAGCGGGATCGCGACCTGACTGTCGTGCAGCGAGGCAGACGTCAGGATGCAACTGACCGGGATGCCGCCATCGGCGGCATCGATGTGCAGCTTGTAGCCGATCCACGACGTGGTGTGGCCCTTGGCGTTTCGCTTGGTGCCGACATCGCAGGCTCTGGGCAGATCGTCGAGCATCTGCGGCAGGGTCATGTCGAGCTGGCGCTCCACGCGGCGCTGCTCCTTGGGCCGCTCCTCACCCTTGCGCGGGCGACCGCGCTTGCGCTTCGGCTTCTCCTTCTTGCGTTTGCGCTGAGGCTTCTCGCGCGCCTCGACCGCCGTCGAATCGCGCGAGACATGCCCCACCAAGTGGTCGCCGAGGGTCTGCTTGATCAGCGCCTCGTGCAGGCGTGCGGGCAGGGCACTCTCGGAGAACTCGGCGAAGGCCCGTGAAAAGGTCGCCTCGCTCGGCACTTCTCCGGCATAGTTCCAGCCGCACAATCGGCGCAACGTCTTGTCGACCTCAAGGCGCTCGATCAGCGCGCGTGTCGTGGGTACGTCGAACACCGCCTTGGCGATGAAGGCGCGCGCCAGCGCCGCACGGTCCTCGACCGGCCGACCGGGCAGGCCATGAAAATGGGGAAGGAAGCTCTCGACCCCGCGCAAACTCAAGCACAGTGACGAAGCGCCGATACCTCTCGCCGAGTGGCCCGAGCTCCCCCTCAAGCCACGGGAAGAGATCGCCTTGAAGGGAGTTCAAGAATCTGGTTAGTGTCTGTCCCCAGCGACATGGGACCGCTCTCCCTGTCGATGTCTTCGGAAGCCCGACAGGAACAGAGAGCGGTCCCGATTCCCAGAACAATCTGCATCACATGGCGGCAAAATCCCGCTCAACGGCGGAATTCTGCAAGTGGGCTCATGGGATGCTCGCCAAGCCCGTCTCCACCGCAGAAACTCACCGCGATCCACCGAACGCGGCCGTGAGGTCCCTCGCGCTTGACCACGCCGCCTATGCCCTCGTGCG
>CBDBZY010000046.1:0-28089 GCA_965213685.1 bacterium | reverse complement strand
GGGAGAGCCTCGGCGAACCTCCGCTGTCGCGCCAGGGTCAAGCCGCGGGCGTAAGGCACCCGCGCCGCTTCGGGATGGCGCTTCTCGGCTTTCTCCAGAACGCCGGCCGCCCTCTTCCATTTTTCCTGATCGGCATACAGTCGGGTGAGCTGGATATGCCCGTCCAGGGACTGGGGCGCCAACTCCAGGAGTTTGAGAAGCTCCTCCTCCGCGCGCGCATACTGCTCCAACTCCTCATAAATCGCCGCGACATACCGGCGAACCATCTCGTCTTTCGGGTTTCTCTCCAGGACGAATCGAAATTCCCGGAGCGCGTCCTGATACTCCCTTTGCTCAAAGTTCAAGAACCCGAGGGTTCGGTGCACGCCCAGATTGTCGGGCTCCTCCGCGCTGAGTTCCCGAAACTCCCGCAGCGCCCGCTTCAATTTCTTCTTGCGGATATACAGCTGCCCCAGGCGCGCGCGAATGGTTCGGTTGTCGGGTTCGAGCTTTTGCGCTTTTTTGTAGACGGCTTCGGCTTCGTCAAATTTTTCCTGCCCCTCGCGGATTCTGGCGAGCAGCAGCATTCCGCGCAGAAATTTCGGCCGGCGCTCCAGGAGTCCGGAAATTTCCTTCTCGGCCTCTCCATACCTTTTCATGCTCAGATAGGCCTGCGCGAGATAATACCTGCCGAGCACGCCCCCTCTTCCCGATTCCGCGAGCACCCGGAGCGTCTCGACAGCTTCGGGATATTTCCCCAGCTCCAGATAGGCGGTGCCCAGAAGCAGGCGCGTCTCCTCATGCCGGGGACTTATCTCCAGCAACTTCCGATACGTGCGGACGGCTTTGTCCAGCTTCATGCGGGAGGCGTATATGCCGCCCAGCACGAAGTGGGCCTCCAGGTCGCGGGCGTTCCGTAGCGTGGCCCTGTGCGCATATTTCTCGGCCTCGGCCAACTTCCCCTGCCGGACGAGAACCGACGCCAGGCGGGTCAGCAGGAAGGAGGAGTCGGGATTGCCCTTCACCGCCTCCAGATAAGAGGAGCCGGCCTCCTTGAGGTTGCCCACCAGTTCTTCCCGATATCCGGTGATGAAATGAAAATAGGATTTCGCCGCGCCCTTGACCTTCTCCGGAAACGGCTGCGACCGGCTTGCGGGCGTGCGCTTCACCTCCGGTGCCGGGAGGGGGGCGCATCCCGCCGAGAGGAGCAAGGCGACGGGCAGCATGATCCGACCACAAAATCTCACCATGAGACGCGACCCTCTCGCAAATCCCGCATGCCTATTCCCCGGAACGCTCCTGTGCGCGAACATGGCGAATGAGTTTTTCCGCCGCCCGCCTCAGTTGCGCATCCTCCATCCCGGCGATGGCGCCCGCAATCGCCGCGTCATCCCCAGAAGAGATGGGCGTCGCTTTTCTGAGAAGCCCCGCCGATTCGTCCTTCTCGTCATCCTCGTCAAACCCGAGACCTCCGTTCGACAACCGGAAGCGAATCTCCCGTATGCGGGAATCCTCCAGATGCTCATTGACTCTCGCTATCAGATCCTGCTTCCGCAGCTCGAGTTCGTACAGCCAGATGGAGTCTCCGACCTCCACGTGCAAACAATCGTTCTTCAGAAAAACCGGCCGCGCCACCCGGGAGACGCCCCCGCCCACGGCCTTCGGCCACGCCCGAAACGCAAAATTCCTCGCCAGCCGCCCGCCCCACGGCTCCTTTCCGCGCATCTCTCGCAGGATAGCCGAAAACGCCCTCGGCCCCGAGAAGCGGCGCCTATCCACTCGGGACGGCCTTCTGGCCAGGGTGCGCGGCGATTTCCGCATCCCGAAGCTCCAGGATTGCCCGCATCGCGCGGTCAATGATCCTCTGGCTCGCCTCTTTCGCGTTGTCGATGGAATACTCGTCCCTGAAATCTATCGGCGCGCCAAAGCGGATTTCAATTTTCGCGCCCCGGCGCGGCATGGTTTTCCCCACCGGAATGATCCTGTCCGTCCCCTTCAAGGCGACGGGGATGACGATGGGGGTGGTGTTTCTCACGATGCGGCCCACCATCCGATTCCCCGGGCCGAGACCCCCGTCCCGGCTCCTCGTGCCCTCCGGATACAATATCACCTTTGCGTCCCGGATATATTCCTCGATCATGCGGATGGACTTTCTGTCCGCCCCGCCGCGCTTGACGGGAAAGCCCCGCCATTTCCGCAATATCCATCCCACGACGGGAATTTCAAAAAGCTCTTCTTTCCCCGCCTGGCGAATCAGCTCCCGGGGGTATTTCGCGTAGATGGCCCAGGGTATCACCAGGACGTCGAGGGAGGAGATGTGATTGCTCAGGAAAAGGATGTTCCCCCCCGGGGGGATGTTCTCCATTCCGATGATCCTGTGGCTTGTGAATACGCGCACCAACAGACTCACGAACAGGAGTCCGGCCCGTATCATCACGCGCTCGACCAATGGCCCCGTCCCCGTGATCAACCCGGACAACCCGAAACCCTCCTGTCCCGCATGGATGAAGAACCGATGCCGAATTCCATCATTTCCTAACAGAAGAACCACCCAGAAGGCGCGCATGGCGCGCGCGGAGACGAACGGAATGTCAGTATACCCGTTCATGGCGAAGGAAAACACCAGGCGGGGGGCGGAAAACTGCGGTTGCCCGGCGGAGGTGGGGGTGTAATAATTCGCCCGCCTCGCGAAAAAGGGGACGACCACCCGAGACAGGAGCCTTGCGTGCCGAGCATCACCATCAACCCCCTCATCTTCCGGGAGTATGACGTTCGGGGCGTGGTGGGGAGCGACCTCACCGCCGAGATCGTCGAAACCATCGGAGGTGCCCTCGGCACGCACCTCGGCGGTGCGCAGGGGGTCGCCGTCGCCATCGGGCGGGACAACCGCCTCTCCTCCCCCGCTTTCTATGACGCTCTCCAGAGAGGGCTCACCGCCTCGGGGTGTCGCGTCATCGGGGTCGGCATGGTGCCCACGCCGGTGGTTTCCTTCGCGACGCATCACCTCGACGTGGCCGGGGCGGTGCAAATCACAGGCTCTCATAATCCGCCGGAATTCAACGGCTTCAAGATCACCCGGGGACACGAGGCGATTCACGGGGAGGAAATTCAGGAGGTCAGAAAAATCATCGGGGAGGGCCGGATTCACCGGGCGGCGACGCGGGGAGAATTCGAGGAAATCGACATTCGGCCCGCAATACGTCGAGCGCGCCTCGGAGGGTTTGACGCTCGCCAGGCCCATCAAGGTGGTGCTGGATGCGGGCAACGGCGTCGGCGGCACGGTGGCGCTCCAGGTGCTGAGAAAAATCGGCGCCGAGGTGGTGGAGCTGTTCACCGATCCCGACGGCACCTATCCGAATCACCACCCCGACCCCACGGTCCCCGAAAACCTCGAACCCCTGATAGCGAAAGTCCGGGAAACGGGCGCCGAGGCGGGAATCGGCCTGGACGGCGACGGCGACCGCATCGGCGCGGTGGACGCCACAGGCAGAATCATCTGGGGAGACGAGCTCCTCATCCTGCTCGCAGCGCCCATCCTGGCGCAAAGGCCGGGGGAGGCCATCGTGTTCGACGTGAAGTGCTCCTCACGCCTTGCCGACGCCGTGAAACAGATGGGCGGGCGTCCCGTGATGAGTGCCACGGGCCACTCGCTTCTGCGCGCCAAGATTGCGGAGGAGCGGGCTCCCTTGGGCGGCGAACTCTCCGGCCACATCTTTTTCGCGGACGGCTACCTCGGCTATGACGACGCCATCTACACCTCGGCCAGGCTGTTGCACCTGCTCTGCGCGTCCCGGCGGACGCTCGCCGAGCGCGTCTCCCGCATACCCGCTTCGGTCTCCACGCCCGAGATACGAACCGATTGTCCGGACGAGGAGAAATTCGAAATCGTCGAAAAACTCAAGGCCCATTTCCGCAGTCGATACGAAACCATCGAGGTCGACGGCGCGCGCATCAACTTCGAGAGGGGCTGGGGACTGATCCGCGCCTCGAACACGCAGCCTGTTCTCGTCATGCGCTTCGAGGCGCTCGACGAACCCTCCCTGAAAGCGTATCAGCGTGAAGTCTACGAGGAGCTCCGAAAATACCCCTCCGCCTCCCTCCCAGATGCGTAGGCTCCGCGCACTCTACGACTGGGTGCTGAGCTGGGCGGACTCCCGCTACGGCGTCCCGGCACTCGCCGTTCTGGCGGCCACGGAATCCATATTCTTCCCCATACCGCCCGACCCGCTTCTCATGGCGCTGTCCCTCTCCAGGCCGCACAAGGCGTTTCTCTATGCCGCCGTGTGCTCCGCCTCCTCCGTCCTGGGAGGCGCGCTGGGCTATGTCATCGGCCTCTATCTGTTCCAGAGCATCGGCGAACCCATCATCACGTTCTACGGCGTCAAGGAGAAATACCACATCGTCCAGGAATACTACCGGGCCTATGACGCCTGGGCGGTCGGCATCGCCGGATTCACGCCCATTCCCTACAAGGTGTTCACCATCTCGGCGGGAGCGTTCCACATCAACTTCCTCGTTTTCCTCCTCGCATCCGTCCTGAGCCGCTCGGCGCGCTTTTTCATCGAAGCCGCGCTCATCCACCGCTTCGGCCCGCCCATCCGGGGTTTTATCGATCGCTACTTTAACGTATTGACCATTGCGTTTATCGTACTCCTGCTGGGCGGATTTTTACTCCTGAAGGGAATCATCTAGTGGCCAGACGGAACGCGCCCCCCCTGTGGGCGGTCATCATGGCCGGAGGCTCGGGAACCCGCTTTTGGCCCGTGAGCAGAAAATCGAGACCCAAGCAATTTCTGCCCCCGGGCGGAGGCTATCCCGCAAAAAGCCCGGGGCCGTCGCTGCTGGAACTCACGCTGAGGCGCATCAGGGGGGTCGTCCCCCCCGAGCGCACGCTCATACTGGCGTCGGAGGCGCACAAGGAAATTATTCCGAAAACATCCGGGTGCCCGGGGACAACGTCGTCTATGAGCCGGTGGGGAAGGAACACGGCGCCATGCCTCGGCCTGGCGGCCCACCTCATCGAAGCGCGGGCACCGGGCGGGCTGCTGTGCGCCCTGCCCGCCGACCATTTCATCGGGGAGACAGAGACAAAAACGTTTCAGCGGCTCATCAAAGCGGGGGTGCGGCTGGCGGACGAGCGGGAATCCATCGTCACCCTGGGGGTGACGCCCCGCTCCGCAGAGACCGGATTCGGCTATATCGAACGCGGCCGGCGCCTCGCCCTCCCGGGAGAGACGGAGGCGTTTCGCGTCAAGGGGTTTCGGGAGAAGCCGACCCTCCCCCAGGCCCGGAAGTATGTGGATTTCGGGAAGATACCTCTGGAACAGCGGCATTTTCATCCTGAAGGCGACCCGCGTTCTCGATGAGCTCAACGCGCATCGGCCCCGGCTGGGCGCTGCGCTGCGCGAGGCGTCGTCCGCATACCAGAAAGGGGACGCCGCCTCTTTCGCCAAATTCTTCGGGCAGTGCGAGTCCATCAGCATCGATTGCGCGGTGATGGAGAAGGCGCGCGGCCTCCTCGTCTTGCCGGCCGAGGTCGGCTGGAGCGACCTGGGCACCTGGCCCGCCCTGCGTGACGCGCTGCCGCGCGACGCGGCCGGCAGCCTCTGGATGCTGCCCGGGGGGAGCGAGACCAAATCCGTGGACTCCCGAAACCTCATCGTCCGCTCCGGCAAGCCGTTCGTCGCCGCCATCGGCGTTCAGAACCTCATCGTCGTCGAGACGGAAGACGCCATGCTCATCTGCTCGGCCGAGTGCGCGCACCAAATCGGCGAGATGGTCAAAAGCCTGCGGCGGGAGAACCCCCAATTTCTGTGAACCGCGCCCCGGAAACGTCCACATGCTTTGGGAACACGCCCTGATTCTGGGCATCATTCAAGGCCTCACCGAATTCCTGCCGGTCAGCAGTTCGGGCCACCTCGTTCTCGGACAGAGCATCCTCGGACTCCGGGAGCCGGAGCTGCTCTTCGACATTCTGCTGCACGTCGGCACGCTGGCCGCCGTCCTGATATTCTACGGCGCGGACCTGTGGCGCATCGCGCGCGCCTGGTGCTCCTCCCTGGTGGGCAAGGAGGCGGGCGACGGCGCATCGAGAACCGGCTGGCTTTTGATGCTCGGCTCGGTGCCCGCGGGAATCGCGGGCGTTTTGGGGGATGCGCTCATCGAGGAGATGTTCGCCTCGCCAAAGCTCGCCGCCTGCGCGCTGCTCGTCACCGGCGCCATCCTGTTCTTCATCCGCCCCGCCAAACAGGGCGCGAGCCGGGGGCGCGTGCGAGATGACGGCGAAGGACGCGCTGTTCATCGGCGCGTTTCAGGCGCTCGCCATCATTCCGGGCATCTCCCGCTCCGGGGCGACCATCGCCGCCGCCCTCGCGCGGGGCGTGACGCGCGAACAGGCCGCGCGCTTCAGCTTCCTGCTCTCCGTCCCCGCCATTTCGGGCGCATTTCTGCTCAAGGCGAAGGATTGGGAGGGCGCCCTGGACGCCAGCCTCCTCCCCTATGCGGTCGGCGCCGTCGCCTCGGCCGTCGTGGGGGCCATCGCCCTGGGCTGGCTCATCCGAGTCGTGCGGAGCGGCAACCTCTCCCGCTTCAGCTTCTACTGCTGGGGGGCGGGCGCCCTCGCCCTCATCCATCTGTTCACCAGGGGATAGGGGGAGCGATTCCCCTAGTGCATGGGCGAGAAGGAGGCGGGCACCCAAATCTCCGCGTTCTGCCTGTCCAGGAACGGACGAGAGCCCGGCGGCCAGTTCGGCAGCGCATGGGCTTTCTTGCGAATCTCGGCGCGATGGTTCATGTCGTCATACGCCCAGACGTGAATCCATTGGTTCAAAGGGCCCATCTCGGTCATAAAACACGCCGCCAGCGGGGACAGCTCCTCCCTGGCCGCGATGTGTTCGGTCCATCGGCTCAGCACCTCGTTCATCTTCCCGGGCTTGACGGTATAGGTTCGGAACTCATACACGTTGCCCAGCGCTCCCTGGCGCGGCTCCTCCCGAAACGAGGGGGTCAACAAGATTTTGCTCTCCTGATCGAGAATCAGATGCCCGCTGGGAGGCGGCCACCAGTCCAGGGACACCGTCTTCGCGCGCACCTCCGCGCGGTGGTCCGAATTCTCGTATCTCCAGATGTGCATGACGCGGTTCAGGTCCCCAACCTCGGAATGAAAAAATCCCACAATCGGGGATAGCTCGTTTCTCTTCTCGATGACCTGGGCGAAATTCTCCTCGAACTCGGCCACTCCGCCCGGCGTCAGCGTATAGATGCGCATTTCGTATAACATCGGAAGTCTCCTCTCCAAGGGAGTAAAAACGCGAGGACGCCCGGCAGTGTAGTCGCTGGCGCCCCGGCGGGCAAGGCACCTCACTCTCCCAGGTAGGCCTCCCGAACCGCCTGGGAGTTCCGCAATATCTCCGGCCTGTCGCCCATGACGATGCGCCCGGTCTCCATGACATACGCCCAATCCGAGAAGGCGAGCGCCAGGGTGCGCGTTTTGCTCCACGAGAAAAATGCCCGTTCCCTCGTCGCGAATCCGCGCCAGAACCTCGAAGATGGTCTCGACAATCCGGGGCGCGAGCCCGAGCGAGGGCTCATCGAGCAGGAGAAGCCTGGGCTTCGCCATCAGCGCCCGGGCGATGGCCAGCATCTGCTGCTCCCCTCCGGAGAGCGTGCCGCCCCTTTGCGCGCGCCGCTCATACAGAACGGGAAACAGGGAATAGACATTGTCGAGGTCGTTCTTTACGCCAGCGGCGTCATTGCGCAAAAAAGCGCCCATCTCCAGATTCTCCAGCACGCTGAGAAGCGGGAAGATGCGCCTGCCCTCGGGCACCTGGCAGATGCCGCGCCTCACGATTTCATCCGTCTCCCGGGCGTGGATGGCCTCGCCCTCGAGCAATATCTCGCCCTCGGATATGGCGTTGACGCCGCAGATCGCCATCAGCGTGGAGGATTTCCCCGCCCCGTTGCTGCCGATGAGGCAAACAACCTGTCCGGCGCCCACCTCGAGGGACACGCCCTGGAGCGCGTGAATGTGCCCGTAGTAGAAATGAACGCCCCGCAATTCAAGCATGAGAAGCCCCCAGATACGCCTCCAGCACCTTGGGGTCCCGCCGCACCTCGGCGGGGGAGCCATCCGCGATCTTCTCGCCGTGATCCAGAACCACCACGCGGTCGGAGATGCCCATCACCACCTTCATGTCGTGCTCAATCAGCAAGATGGTGACGCCGCGCCCGCGAATCGCCAGTATCAACTCATTCAAGACGCCCTTCTCTCGCGGATTCATGCCGGCGGCCGGCTCATCGAGCAGCAGGAGGCCGGGCTCGCTCGCCAGGGCGCGCGCAATCTCCAGGCGCCTCTGATCCCCATAGGAAAGCGTCTCCGCCATAGCCGAGGCGTAGGCCTCGATGCCCGTGAACCGCAACAACGCCAGAGCGTCCCGCACCGCCTGACGCTCCTCCTCCACCATCCCGGGCAGGCGAAGCATCGCGCCTACGGGGCCTGCGCGCAGCTTCGAGTGCCGCCCGACCAGGACGTTTTCCAGCACCGTCATCCCGCGAAATATGCGAATGTTCTGAAAGGTGCGCGCAACGCCTCGGCTCGCGACGGCGCTCGGCTTGAGACCGACGATGCTCTGGCCGTCGAACACGACGTCGCCCGCCGTCGGCGAGAGCAGACCCGTCACCACGTTGAACGCCGTCGTCTTGCCGGCGCCGTTCGGGCCGATGAGGCCCAGCACCTCGCCCCTCCGGACCTGCAGGTCGAAAGAGTCCAGCGCCACCACGCCGCCGAAGCGCCGCGTCAGCCCCCGGCACTCCAAAAGCGCCCCCCCTCCTTGCGCGCGCCTCCGTCATTTTCCCTGGTCCGCCTGATTCAGGAGGTCGGCGACGTCCGGGTGATGGCGATGCGCCTTCGCCTGCAGGATCCCCTGGGGCTTGAGCGCCATCATGAGCACCATGGCCGCGCCCAGGAGCATGGGGCGGAAAAGCGTCAACTCCCGCAGCGCCTCCGGCAGCACAGTGAGAATCAGCGCGCCGAGCATGACGCCCGGCAGGCTCCCCATGCCGCCCAGCACCACCATGCACAAGATGATCACCGACTCAAAAAACGTAAAACTCTCCGGCGAGATGAAGGTTTGCTTGGAGGCGAAAACGACGCCGCCGAATCCGGCCCAGGCAGCCCCGAAGGCGAAGGCGGACAGCTTCGTGTAGACGATGTTGATGCCCATGCACTCGGCTACCGTCTCGTCCTCGCGCATGGCCGCCCAGGCGCGGCCCAGGCGGCTCTTGTCGAGCCGGTTCACGATGAAGATGGTGAAAACGCACAAGCCGAGAACGAGGTAGTAAAAGTGCATGGGCTGATACAGGCGCATCTCGCCCAGATAGGGGCGTCCGATGCCCAAGATGCCATTCGGGCCCCTCGTCACGCTGTCCCAGTTGTTCAAAACGAGGCGGATGATCTCGCCGAAGCCGAGCGTGACTATCGCGAGATAATCCCCCCGCAACCGCAGCACGGGAATTCCCAGCAGAATGCCGAACAGCGCGGAGAAAGCGGCCCCCAGCCCCAGGGCGGGCCAGAAGGAAAGTCCGGCCCATGTGTTCAGCAGCGCGTAGCAATACGCTCCCACGGCGTAAAAGGCCACGTAGCCCAAATCCAGGAGGCCGGCGAAGCCGACCACCACGTTGAGCCCTAGGGCAAGCATGATGTAGATGCCGGTGATGACGAGCACGTCCGTGGAGTAGCGATCGAGCGTCCAGGGCAGCGCGATCAGGCAGCACAGGAAGAGGCACCAGTATCGCCTGTCGGCGGATCTCTCCTCCATGAAACCCCAGGCGGAGGAGAGCGCCGCCCGGACGCGGCGGGCGGGAGCCGCCAGCGGGCCGGATTCCACGCCGGCCCGCGCCAGTCGCGCCAGCAGGACGGCGGCGGCGCAGCCTGCGCCTATCCAGAGGCTGTTTTTTCCAGCCCGCGAGGGGCAGCGCCAGAAAAGCGAACCACAGGCCGAGGAGGGGGATTCTGGCGTATGCGCTCACGCTCGATCCGCCTGGCCGGAGCCGCCCAAAATGCCTTCGGGCCGAAAGACGAGAACGACGACCAGGACCATGAACGCGAAGACATCCTTGTACACGGCGGACACGTATCCCGCCCAGAAACTCTCCAGCAGCGCCAGCAGAAAACCGCCCAGCAGCGCTCCCGTCACGTTGCCGATGCCCCCCAGGACGGCGGCGGTGAACGCCTTGATCCCCGCCAAGAAGCCGATGTGGTGGTTCACCAGCCCGTAGTACATCCCCACCATCACGCCGGCGACGGCGGCCAGAACGGAGCCGATGGCGAACGTCGCCGCGATCACCCGGTTCACGTTCACCCCGACGAGGGAGGCCATCGTCCTGTCCTGGGCCGTGGCGCGCATGGCCTTGCCCAGCCTCGTCTTCTTGATGAACAGCTGGAGGGCCACCATCAGCCCCAGGGCGAGGAGCAGAATGAAAACCTGGAGGCCGTTCACGTAGGCGCCGAAGAGCTGGAAACTCCCCAATTCCAATAAATTGGGAAACGCCTTGTCGCGCGCTCCCTGGACGACCTGCACGTAGTTCTGCAAAAAGATGCTCATGCCGATCGCGCTGATGAGCGGGGAGAGCCTCGGCGCGTTGCGAAGGGGGCGATAGGCCACGCGCTCGAGCGTCACTCCGTATGCGGCGCAATAGATCATCGGGATGAGGAAAACGAGAAGGATGCTCAGCGCCAGGCTGCCCTGCGTGAGGCCCATGCTTCCCAGGACGGCCAAGACGGCGATGCCCACGTAGGCGCCTATCATATAGATTTCGCCGTGGGCGAAATTGATCAACTGCAAGATTCCGTAGACGAGCGTGTAGCCCAGGGCGATCAGCGCATACACGGCGCCCACGACGAGGCCATTCACCAGCTGTTGCGCAAACATGGGAGAATCTTCAAATGATCAGGAAACAAAAAAGAAAAGGGAGGCTTTCGCCTCCCCTCCCCGTGATTCATCACGATAACAACGTTCCTCTCTAGTTCAGCGGCACGAATTTCGCCCCCTTCACCTGCCAGAACACATAGGGACTCTCCAGAACGTCTCCTTTGGGGTTGAACTGGATTTTCCCCAGAGAGGTTTGCCAGGCCTTGCTCCGCAGGTGGGCCGCCAGCTTGGCCCCCTGGGTGGTGCCCGTGGATTGAATCGAATTCAGGATGAGGTTCGTGGCCACGTAGCTGTAAATGGTGTATGCGCCCACGTCCTTGCCAAAGCGTTTGCGATGTCTCTTGATCATGCTCTGGGCTGCGGGGATTTTTTTCTGATCCGGCGTAAACGTGACGTAGGTGCCCTCGGCGGACTTGCCGGCGATCTTGTAGAATTCATCCACGAAGATGCCGTCGCCGCTCATGAAAATCGCCTTCATGCCGAGGCGCTCGCGCATCTGCTTCACCAGGAGGATGGCCTCCGGGTGGATGCCGCCAAAGTAGACCACCTGGGGGTTTTTCTGTTTCGCGGCCGTCAGGACGGGCGTGTAGTCCTTGTCCCCTTGCACGACCCCGCTGTAGAAGACCGGCTTGACGCCCCTTTTCTCCAAAAAGCGCTTCGTTTCATCCGCCAGGCCCTGGCCGTAGGTCGTCTTGTCGTGAAGAACGGCCACCCGCTTGGCCTTCAGCGCGTCCACGATATAATTCGCCGCCACCTGTCCCTGCTGATCGTCGCGCCCGCAGACGCGGAACACCGTCTTGAAGCCCTGCTCCGTGAGTTGCGGGTTGGTGGACGCCGGCGTGATCTGGACGATGCCCGCCTCCGCATACACGGTGGACGCCGGAATCGAGACCGAGCTGTTGAAATGACCGACGATGCCGGCGGCGCCCGAGTTCACGAACTTATGCGCGATCGACACGCCCTCTCTGGGATCGTGGCGGTCGTCGCCCCACAGGATGTCCACCTTCATCTTCTTGCCGCCGACGCTCACGCCGCCCTTGCCGTTCCACTCCTCCACGGCGAGCGTCGCGCCGTTTCTCAGCATCTCGCCAAACGCTGCCTGATCTCCGGTGAGCGGGCCGGCCACTCCAAGTTTGACGGTCGAGGCGGCCTGCGCAGCGGAACCCAGAAACGCCGTTACGAAGAGAACGGCTCCAAGCTGCTGCAGTCTTCTGTACATGTGGAATCTCCTTTCCGATAACTCTTTATAGTGACACAAGCGTCATTCCGACCACCCTAATTCAACATTGGCAACAGCCATGATTTCTGCGACGACCCCGCATCTCCCGCGCGCCGAACGTATGTGATTTGGACGCACAACATATGCGACACCCCGCCGCGTTTGTCAAGACTTTTCTGCTGGAGGAGGAGGCCCCCTACGCCGTCTTCACCCGCTCGATGTACTCCCCCGTGCGCGTGTCGATTTTCAGCACGTCGCCCTCGTTCAGGAACAGGGGCACGGCGACTGTCGCGCCCGTCTCCAGCTCCGCCTGCTTGGTTGCGCCCGTTGCCGTATCGCCGCGCAGGCCCGGCTCCGTTTTTTTGATCGCCAACTCCACGAACGTGGGCATTTCGATGGAGATCGCGGCGCCTTTGTAGAAGAGGATGTCGACTATCGTCTCCTCGCTCAGAAGCCGGACGCTGTCGCCCAGATTCTCCACCCCCAGCCCGGTCTGATCATACGTTGCGGTGTCCATGAAATACAGAATGTCGCCGTCCCGATAGAGATACTGCATCTGCTTCTGCTCGATCCGGGGGTCTCCGACGGATTCGCCCGAGCGGAACGTTTTCTCCAGAACGCGGCCCGTCCTCAGGTTTTTCAGCTTCGTGCGCACGAAGGCACCACCCTTGCCGGGCTTCACATGCTGGAACTCCACTATCGCGAAGGGTTCGTTGGCCAGCTCAATCTTCAGTCCATTGCGAAAATCGCTTGTCGAGGGCATGGAATCGAGAAACCTCCTGGTAGCAAATAAACGTTCACAAAACAACGAGTTCCTTTGTTATCGAACGGGTGAGCACCTGTTTTCCCCGCTCGGTGACGAGAACCATGTCCTCGATTCTGACGCCGCCCCAGCGGGGAAGATATATGCCGGGCTCCACCGTCACCAGCATCCCCGGCTTCAACTCTCCTTTTTCGTCCGGGGCGAGTCTGGGCGCCTCGTGGATGCGGAGTCCGAGGCCGTGGCCCGTCCCATGCCCGAAGGCGTCGCCATGGCCATGCCCTGCGATGATGTCGCGCGCGGCCTTGTCCACCTCCCCGCAAATCGCGCCCGGCTTCACGGCCTCCACCGCCGCCATCTGCGCCTCTAGGACGATGTGATAGATTCTCTCGCCCTTGGGCGACGGCTGCCCCAGGGAGAACACGCGCGTCGTATCCGCATGGTAGCCCGACACGACGGCGCCGAAATCGATGGTGATGAGGTCCCCCGTTCTGAGCTTCCTCGACGTGGCGACCCCGTGCGGAAGCGCCGAGCGCGGGCCGGAGGCGACGATGGTCTCGAAAGCGGGCCCGGAGGCTCCCCGCCTTCTCATCGCGACTTCGAGGTCCAGGGCGACATCCGATTCGGTGCGTCCCGGCTGAATCAGGGGCAGCGTCTCGCGCAACGCCTCGGCGTTCACCCGCGCGCCTCGCCTCAACTTTCTAATTTCACCGGAATCCTTGCAACGCCTCAACCCCTCCACGAGCCCCGAGACGGGTTTCAGGCGCACCCCCCGGACGAGTTTTCGCAATCGCCGGAAAGCGCCGTGGGTGAGGTGCTCCTCCTCGAAGGCGAGCACATCCGCCTGGGTTCTCGGCACCTCCCGGGCGATTCCCTTGATGGGGGAGGGATACTCGACGCGGCGATAGTCAGGCGCCACCTCTTTCGCCGCCTGGGAGCGATACCGGAAATCCGTGATGAACGCGGCGCTTCCCATGGAGACGAGGCAGGCGCCGGTCGAGCCGGTGAATCCGGTCAGGTAATGGACGTTCCGCATGTCCGTCACGGCAAGGGCGGACAGGCCGTCACGCTGCATCGCCCCTCTCAGTGCGCTCAGGCGCTCCCGCATCACGCCTCCGGGGGGAATCGCAGCGCCTTGACATGGCGATCCACCGCCGCCCGCAAGGCCAGGGCGTAGCCCTCCAGGCCATACCCGATGATGGTTCCCGCCGCCACCGGCCCGATCATCGAACGATGCCGGAAATCCTCGCGCTTCAAGACGTTGGAGATATGCACTTCATAGACCGGCACTTCCAGCCCGCCCACCGCGTCCCGGAGAGCGACGCTGGTATGGGTATATCCTCCCGGATTGAAGATGCAGGCGGCGCATTCCCCGGATGGTGCCGCGCCCGCTTGCGGCGGCCTGGCGCCCCCCGCGCACTGGAGCGCGTCGATGAGTTCGCCCTCCACGTTGGACTGACGGCACTCCAGGGTCACCCCCTCATCCGCGGCCATCCGCACGAGAGCCGCCTCCAGCTGCGCCAGCGTGGTCTCGCCATACACTTCGGGCTCGCGCTTTCCGAGCAAATTGAGATTCGGGCCATTCAGAAGAAGCATTCTCATAGGTTCGCCCAAAGGGGAGGGCGCGCGTCATGCCCGCGCGAACGCCGAGGGGGAATCGTAGAAAACACGGCCGGGGGCGTCAACAAACAGGAGCCGCCGGCGCATCACGAACCGGCGAGGGCGCCCCGCCACAGCCGAGGCGGGACCTCCACGCCCGATTCCACCTCGCCGATCTTGCGCATCAAGACGAAGCGCGGATTTCCCTGGCGCGTTTTTTTTGTCGCTGGCGACCTGCCGCTTCAAGACCGGGAGTTTGGGCGGCTCCTCCATCTTCGTGGGCAGCCCGAACCGATCCAGCAAGGCGATCAGCCTCTCCGCGTCCCCGGGCGCGCAGCATCCCATCTCGCAAGATATCCTGCTCGCCGCCGCCATGCCGATGGCGACCGCCTCTCCGTGGAGCAGCCTGGAGGAATAGCCCGCCAACGCCTCCACCGCGTGTCCGAGCGTATGCCCGTAGTTCAGTATCTCCCGCAACCCCGCCTCGCGCTCATCGCGCTCGACGACTTTCGCCTTGATGCGGCAATTCGACGCGACGACGGGCTCCATCACGCTCCCGCTTCGCTCCAGAATCCGCCTCCCGTTTTTCTCCAGAAAAGAGAACAAGCGTCTGTCGGCGATGGCCGCGTGTTTCACCACTTCGGCCAGCCCCGCCAGGAATTCCCGCTCCGGCAACGTTTTCAGGGCGGAGGTGTCGCTCACCACGGCCGCCGGCTGATGAAACGCCCCGACAAGGTTCTTCCCGCGCTTGTGATCAATCGCCGTCTTGCCTCCCACCGCGCTGTCCACCTGGGCCAGAAGCGTTGTCGGAACCTGTATGTAGGGAATCCCCCGCAGAAAGATGGCCGCCGCGAATCCGGCGACATCGCCCACCACGCCGCCGCCCAGGGCGACGACGCCGCAGCCTCTGTCCAGTCTGAGGGACGCCATCTTGTCCAGTATTCTCGACAGCTGGCGGAGCGATTTGCTCGCCTCGCCCGCCGGAATCCGCATCCAGGACGCAACAACGCCCGCGCGTCCGAGCAGCTCCAGCGTTTTCTCGGCATACAGCGCCGCGACGTTGTTGTCCGTGACCACGAGCGCCCTCCCCCCAGCGAAATGCTGGAGGGAAACCTTGCCGATCTCCTCCAGTGCGTTCGCCCCGATCCGGATCGCGTAGGAGCGATCTCCCAACTGAACCCGGACGCTCCTCATCCGGATTCCGCCGCGCGATACGCCAGTCCCGCGCCGATGGCGGCAACGGGCGACAGGGAGGCCACAAAATGCGGCTCGAACCGGCCCTCGGGCACCTCGACACGCCGAAACGGATCGAGGATGTCCACCGGCAAGTCCAGCATGGTGTCCAGATGGGACGGGAGATCCTCCAGAGAGGCGCCGCCCCCGGACAGGATCACCCGGCCGATGTGCCGCCAGGGAGGCATCCCCCAAATCAGGCGAAACGTTTGCCTGAGCTCGCGCGCCAGATTTTCCGCCTCCTCCCGGATGGCGTCGGCCACGGCGCGCGGATTCGGGGGAGACGCCCTCCCCAGTTTGATGGCCTCCGCCTCCTCCCGGGAAACCTCCAGGCGGCGCGCTATCGCTTCCGTCACCCCCATCCCGCCGAACGGGATGGCCCGCGCGATCAAGGTGTGCGCATCGCGCACCACGTTCACCAGGGTCTCGGACGCTCCAACGTCCACCAAGGCGACCGTCTCCCCCTTTTGATTCATTTCCGAAAGAAAAAAAGCGCCCTCCAACGCCAGAAGGTTCACGTCCACCACCACGGGTTTCCAGTCCATGGACCGGAACACGTCGAGCAATTTCCTGAAAGGCTTCCGCCTCACGGCGATCATCAGATACTCATCCATCGTCTTGCCATTTTCCTGCAGGGGGCCGATTCGCAGATGGGAGAGGCGCACCTCATCCAGGGGGACGGGCAACACCTGCAGGGCCTCGGCCTCCATGGCGTCCCGCACGGGAAAACCCTCCTCCTGGGGCAGCAGCACCGTCTTCAGCATCGCCGCCCTGCCCGGGAGCGCCACGACCACCTTTTTTTCTTTTCCCTCCCCGTTGGAGAGCACCCGGAGCACCGCCCGCGCGACCTCCTCCCCGTCGCGCACACAACCGCCCTGTACGGCGCCCGGGGCGACGGGGGACATTCCCAGACGGGAGAGAAAAAATCCCGCGCGCCCCCGCCCGAGCTGGACCAACTTGACGCAGGAGCTCCCGACGTCAATGGCGGGAGGATATGTCGAGTCGCCGCGCACGATGGCTCTCTCCCCCGTCCCCCAAAAATATCAGAACAACCGAATCGGCACCAAGGTGAATGTAAGAACGAGGAGCATCATACATCCATATCCCCAAAATCGCCTCGCGCGCGCCAAAGGCGTCCACTCCTCCATCAGGGGCGGGTGGCGTCTCCCCCACAGAAGCGTCAGTGCGGCCCAGAATATCCAGCCCGGCCACCAGTATCCCATCGCCAGCAAGACCAGGCCAACCAGGAGCGACGCCCTGGCGTGCCGCCTGCCGAGGAGTGCGTATGCGATGTGTCCGCCGTCGAGTTGTCCGGCGGGTATCAGGTTCAGGGAGGTGACCAGCAGCCCGCACCAGCCCGCGAAGGCCACCGGATGGAGGAGGATGTCCTGGCCCTGGGGAATCGGGCCATGGACGAGCCATGCGACGCCGTCGAACAGGAGGGGGGAGCCGAGTCGGATGCCGCCCGAGCCTCCCCCGGGAACCCGCATGGAGAGTGCCAATCCGACGCATACGGCGGGCACCGCCACGGCCATGCCAGCCAGCGGCCCCGAGACGGCCACGTCCATCAGCGCGTTTCGGTTCCGGATTCTTCCGCGCATCCGGATGATCGCACCGAATGTTCCCAGAAAAGAGGGCGCCGGCAGAAAATAGGGCAAGGACGCGGCCATCCCCCACCTGCGGACCGCGACATAATGTCCCATCTCGTGCGCCCCGAGAATCAGCAGCAGCGTCAACGAATACGGAAGCCCGGCCGCCAGAGCAGACGGCCGCGCCAAAATGACGTCCGGTGCGAAGCCGCGCTGGAGGGTGCCCGCAAGCAAGGTGGAAAGGACAGTCAGCGCAAACAGGGCGGCGGGAACGCCCACGGTTCTCCAGGGCGCATCGCGCACCCCCGCCCCGCCCTCCACCTCGAGGCCCGAACCCTCGAAACGACCGCGGCCGGTGCGTCCGGCCTCGTGTGCCGGCGGTGAAAATGATTCCGCCCCGGGCCGCAACTCCCCCGATCCTTCATTCAACCTTGCCGCCTCCGGTAGATAAGGAGAACCGCGGAATCATGCGTCGCGCATCCCCGGAGATTCTAGCCAAATCCGCCAGGTGCACGCACCCTTGACACCTCACCACCCAATTTCTACCCTCCCGCATGGCGTATCGCCCCGCCCGCGCGAGGACAGAACAGAGAGGACAGAAAGGGACAATGCCAAGCCCCATCATGCGGTTCACATCGGGTGCCTCTCTCGCCGCGTGGCTCATCGCCGGATGCGGCCTCGACCCCGGCCCGTCCCCCTCCTTCCCCCCCCGGGTAACCACGCGCCCTCCCGCCCAGAAGGTGGAGGCCGCCCCGAAAGCGAAGGCAGCAAAGCCTCCTCAAGCGGCCCCTGCCGCAGGGCGGGAGGAGAGGTGGTCGGCGCCGGCGCGTCGGACCGGGCAAGCGGATGCGCCTGGCGGCGGCACAGCGGATGCGCCGAACGCGCGACCGGCCGCGCATCCCGGGCGCGTCGGCATCATGCTCCCGCTCTCCGGCCCCGCCGCCTCGGCGGGCGAGCGCGTCCATCAAGGCGTCCAGCTGGCGCTTCGGCACAGTCTGGTAAAATACCCCGACCTGCGGGTTCAGCTCGCGATCCGGGACACGAGAAGCGCGGCGCAATCGCCGGGCGAGGCGGCGGAGGTCGCGGCCGAGTTAATCGGGAAAGAAAATGTCATCGCCCTCATCGGGCCGTTTCTCACCCAGGCGACGGAAGCCGCCGCCGAAGTCGCGAATCGGCTCCGGGCGCCCATGCTCACGCCGTTCGCGATTCGCATGAAGATGGACCGGGATTCCCCCTGGATTTTCCGAAACTCGCTCACGAACCGCCTGCAGGGGCAAGGCGTCGCCGCGTATGCCGTCCGGCGCCTCGGCATCGAGCGCTTCGCCGTCCTGCACCCGGACAACCGGGACGGAAAAGAACTCGCCGACGCCTTCGCGCGAGCGGTGGAGAGCCTGGGCGGCCGGGTCGTCCAAATCGTCGCGTTCCCGGAAAACGCCAACGACTTCGGAGCGCAGATGCGCGCCTTGGGCGGCCTGGACGACAGACAACTGGCCAGGAGAAAACTCTCGCTGGGGCTGAAGAAATCAGACCCGCTTCCGCTGCGGCTGCATTTTGACGCCCTCTTCGTTCCGGCCCATCATGACAAGGCGGTTCTCATCGCCCCGCAGGCGCTCTTCTACAACATGCGCGAAATCCGGCTTCTGGGCGCGGGCGGGTGGAACCACCGCCGGTTGATCGCGCACGGGGAACGCTATGTGGAGGGGACCGTCTTCGTCGACGGGTTTTTCCCGGATTCGGAGGAGCCGAAGGTCGCCCGTTTCGTCCATGAATTCCAGGCCATTTTTGGCAGAAAGCCCGACATTCTCTCCGCCCTCGGCTATGACGCGGCGCAAATCATCTTCTCGGCACTCGCCCAGGGTGCGAGGACAAGGGCGGAGGTCCGGCAACGCCTCGCCTCTCTCGAGGGCTTCGACGGGGTGATGGGGCGAACGGACATGGGCGCGGACAACGACGCGCGGCGCCAGTTGTTCGTGCTCTCGGTTCGCGACAACAGAATCCGACACCTCCAGATGGTCGCACCGCACAGAACTCCCCCTCCCGAGGAAGCCGAACCGACCCCGCGCGCGAGCGGATCGCCCCCTCCGGCACCGCCGAACCCGGGCGCCGATCAGCCTCCCCGACATCGGCGGGTTCCTGACGCCCCATGACGTGTCGGGCGCCAACGTCGCCCACTGAAAGCGTCCGCCTGCTCGTCTGAACTGAAGGTACGATAGGCGCTGGACCGGAACCTCGGCGACCAGCCGCTCCACGATACAGCTCGTCGCGCGGCTAGTTCACAGCCTCTCGCCATCGATCATCCACCATGCGGACGATCTCTTCGATTCTGCTTTGGTACTCTCGCCATCCACCCTCATCCAAACGACAAGACCATTGCTCGGGCACCCGTTCCGTAGACGGCGCATTGGGCGGCGTTTCGAGCTCGAAGGGAATTACCTGCCTCAGCTCTTCAAACTCGTCCACGCACAAATCCACCGCAGCCGGAAAAAAGATGATGCGGGCGACGCCCGGTTCGCTAATTTCTATTTTGTGAGATACGCGCGCCTTGACACCCGAGAACATACGCCACGGATGCTTTTCGAAGGTAATCCCCAATTTTGCCTTATAGGAGAACCGGCAGCCACGTTCGAGCATGGCGACGGCGTCCCGCCACCAGTCCCGCATTCCATATTCATCAAGCTTGTTATCGATAGCGTCGCGGTTAGACGCCTGGGTTTTTGCGCGCCGATTCGCAGTCTGGTCAGGCCGTTCCTGCTTCCGTACCTCATCGCCGCTGTCGAGCTGCCTTGCGAAAAGCGTCCGACCCCCACAACGAAATCCGAAAAATGTCAGCAGGTCTATCTCGGCGCCCTTGGCGGCGAGCCAGTCGGCCATGCGCCGGGCCGATTCGTCAGCTCCCAATCCGACCAGAACGATCCTGATGGGTCTCAGCGATTCCAGTGAGTCCCAATTGTCGTGGTCATCGTACCAAGCCTCGAAATTCTCGATGTGGTCGATTCCATTTCCATCCAGTCGAGAATTCTCGGCGATACGAGTCCCAAGATCCTCGTCATCCAAGGAGTCTAGCCAAGAGGCGTAATCAACCGCCTGTGCCACGGCGTCCCGCGTCAGAGTCCCCCGCTTCAATTCGAACACCACCAACCGACCTTCGGAATCGATACCCAGCAGATCCAGCCATCCGGTGGCAGTCGCCAATTGCCGCCCAACCAGCTGAAGGCCCGGCATCAGCATCGATGGATTGTTGACGAATACTTCCTCAAGCAGGGCCTCCGCATCCGCGCGGTCGGTCGTCTCCAGCCGCTGCGCTGCTTTCGTGGCCTCGTCCACGTCCCAGATTCCCAAATCGTTCACGGCTATCTCCTCTCCTGCCTGCTCCGGTATGATCGCTGCGCCCGCCACATCCGGGGGCGCTCCGCCCGCACCGCGCAACAATACAAAATTATCCCGTTCACACCGGAATCATCCGCCCATTACGAAATGTGTAGTCAGGACCATTTTCTGTCGCTTTCAGAAGGCTCTTCGCCAGTTTTATGCCACGCACCTTGTCGATGTCCGCGTTGCTTGCGTTGTAGGACTTTGCCGGCTCAATGCAGTTCTGGCATCCCGATCGGCATGCGCAGTTCTCGGCAATTTCCATCCCTTTCCGCAGGGCGGTTCCCCACACATCGAACAGCTTTTTGGCGACGCCGATGCCGCCGGCGTAGTTTTCGTAATAGAAAACTCTCGGCTCCTCGCCGGTCCTGGAGGAGGTGCTGGCGTCGAAACGGTCCGCCGGTATGACGAACATCGCCCCCACGCGAAGCATGTGCTCAAGTGCGCCGATTCCGGCGGCGCGCGCATCCGGCGGAACTTCGAGCCAGAAGGCGTGCAGGTTGTTTTCATAGTGTGCCTCGTGGGTTCCGCCCGTCCTCACCTCCTGCCCGCTGCGCTCGTCCACTTCCTTGTAGCCGGTGAAGTTCGTTATCGTGTTCAGGGAGCCGTAATACACTCCGACGTCCCCGTAGAGACGACCGTCGAAAGTGTCCTGGATGTGCTGGACGAAATAGAAACTGGCCTCGGTCCTGAGGTGGGGAGCGACGTCAACCAGCACAACCGCCTTCTCCTCATGGGAGTGGACGCGGTATTTCTGGCCGAAGAAAGTGAAAATGGCGCCGATGTAGGCTTCCCGAAAGCGCCGCGTTGCCGAGATTTGTCCTATCTCCTTCTCATTGCCGCCGCGCTTCAAATCAAAGGATGGCCCGATGCCGCCGCGTATTTTCAGTTTCATCTGTGGATTGAATCCCTTGATTGGTTTTCCGCCACTTTTCACAGCCTTGTTGTAAAATGCGGTGCCGAGTATCCCCGCATCGGATGGCCGCAAGCTTCCGTTCGTTTCATTCACAAGCGAAGGCAAGTGATTATCCATCAATTTTTCGTTGCCCGGATCAACCACCAGCTCATCCAGCGGCTTGTGGAGGAAGGCGGCCAGATTGCCAACGAAAAAGCGGTCCATCGGATCGTTCATGGCGTAGAACAACACGAAGGCGTCTTTGTCCCAGCTGCGTCCGGCGCGTCCGATTTGCTGCCAGGCGGACGAGAGCCTGGGCGGAAAACCAGCCAGTATGATTCCGTCGAGGCCGCCGATGTCCAGCCCCAGCTCCAGAGCGTTCGTGGTGAACACCACGCCCATGTCACCCGACTTGATTTTCTGCTGTATCTCCTGACGCCTCTCGGGCTTCAGGTCAGCGTGGAAGGCGGATACCCGTTGCGGATCCAAACCACGCTCTTCCGCCGCACGCCTGCACTTGGTGAACGCATCCTCCAGAAATCGCTTCGTGGGACAGAACACCAGCGTCTGGAGCCCTTCGGAGAGAGCGGCGAGTGCGGCCTTCTCCACGCGCAGTTGAAGGATATCCCGATATTTGAAATCCGGAATGTTCGGTTTGACGAAGAAGAAATGCCGTTTTGGACGAAATGTGCCCCTGGCGGAAACCAGCTCGACATCGCGGCCCGTGAGATTCCGGGCGTGCTCCTCGGGGTTCGCGCAAGTCGCCGTGGAGAGGAACACGCGGGGCGACGCGCCGATGCGATTCAGGTGAGAAAAGAATCGCCGCAACAGAAGCGCCATGTTGCCCCCGAAAAAGCCGTGGTATTCGTGGATTTCGTCGATGACCACATACCGCAGTTTGCGCAAAAACGTTTTCCACTTCTCCCGCCATCCCAGAAACGACATGTTCAGGTATTCCGGATTGGTCAACAGCACCTGCGGCGGGTTCTTTCGCAACAGGCTTTTAATCTCCTTGTCCGTGTCGCCGTCATAAGGCCAGGATTCCACTTTCAGCGGCTCGCAGAGTGTGCGTATCTGCTCCCGCTGGTCGAACGCCAGCGCCTTCATCGGGTAGATCATCATCGCATGGGAGCCGGGGTTGCGCCTCAGGGAATCGAGCATCGGAAGCGTGAACGCCAGCGTCTTGCCGCTAGCGGTGGGCGATTCCATGACTATGTCGGCGCCGTCCAGCGACTTGCGGATAGCCTCGGCCTGGTGCCGATACAGCGCATGTATCCCGGCTTTCTGCGCCGCCTTGCGGACTGACGGATCCAGGCTGCGGGGCCACTCGACCGCGTATTTTGGCTGGATGCGGTCCACCGTATCGGTTTGAATGGCGTCGTCTTCGCGCAGCGCATCGAATTCCTTCAGTTTTGCCGTGAAATTTTGTATGTTCGCCACTTGATTCGCCTCTCCCCTGGCCCGTGAACAAATGGAACAGGTTGCCGCCCCTACGCCTGTATGGCGCCGCAGGAGATGGTATACGCCTGGCCGGTGACTCCTCTCGCCTCCTCGCTCGCGAGATAAGCGGCCATCGACGCGATCTCCTCGGGCGCCAAAAAGCGGCCCATCGGAATCTCGTCGCGGAAGCGACGCATCGTCGCCTCCCCGCTCCCGCCGTCCCCCGCGTAGCGTGCGAAATCCCCCTGGCTGGCGGCGAGCATCCCCGTGTCCACGAAGCCGGGGCAAATCGCGTTCGCCGTCACGCCCCTGTCCGCCACCTCGAGGGCGACGGAGCGCACCAGACCCAGCACGCCGTGCTTCGCCGCGTGGTAGGCGCTTCGATTCGCCCCCCCAATCTTGCCCGACACCGAGCTGATGGCGATGAGGCGGCCCCAGCCCTGCTCGATCATGTGCGGAACCGCCGAGCGAAAAGCATAAAAGACGCCATTCAGGTTCACCCGCATGATTTCCTCCCAAACGGCGTTCGTGGTCTCCTGCAGCGGCGCGTGGAGGAGGAGGCCCGCGTTGGCGACCAGAATGTCGAGCCCCCCGAGGCTCCGGGCCGCGCGGCGGGCCGCGTCCTCCACCTCTTGCGGGTTTCCCACATCGCAGGAGATCGCCAGGGAGCGCCGGTGCTTGCGCTCCACCTCCCGGGCCACGGACTCGATTTCGGGACGGGTTCGCGCCGCAACGGCCACGTCCGCGCCCTCATCGGCGAACCTCAGGGCGATGGCGCGGCCGATACCCCGCCCGCCTCCCGTGACGAGGGCGCTTTTGCCGTCAAGCCGCATGGACGTTTCCCCCATCCCGCATCGCCCGGGGGTGCGAGGCGAGGTCGTCAAAGAACGCCTCCACTCGCTCGAGGACGGCGTCCATGCTGTCCATCCGGTTCACTTTCTCCCGCATCAGGGCACCTCCGCGAAGCCCCTTCGTGTAGGCCGGCAGATGTTTTCTGCAATGCAGCACGGCGAGCCGCTCGCCCAGCACGCTCCGCAGGCACTGGAAGTGGCGCAGCGCCATCATCTTCTTCTCCGCCAGGCCCGGGGGGGCGGGCAACTCCCCCGTTTTGATCCAGCCTAGGAGGCGCGAGAAAATCCACGGGTTCCCGATGGCGCCCCGCCCAATCATCAAGGCGTCCACGCCCGTATGCCGAATCATCGAGATGGCGTCCCAAGGACCCAGAATGCTGCCGTTCCCGACCACGGGAATCCGCACCGCGCGCTTCACCCGCGCGATGGCTTCCAGGTCCACCGCGCCGCTGAACATGGCTTGCCGGGTTCTGCCGTGCACGGTGATGGCCTGGGCGCCCGCCTCCTCCACCGTTTTGGCGAAAACCTCCGCCTGATCTTTCTGGATGGTGTCCCAGCCGGTGCGCATCTTCACCGTGACGGGTATGCGCACCGCGCGCACCATGGCCGAGACGATCCGATGGGCCTGATCCGGGTATCTGAGAAGAGAGGAGCCCGCCCGGTTCCTGGTGATTTTCTTGACGGGACAACCGCAGTTGAGGTCCACAACGTCGGCGCCCGCCTCCTCCACGATGGCGGCCGCCTCCCCCATCTGGGAGGGATCCGAGCCGAACAGCTGGATGGAAACCGGTTTTTCTCCCGCCTCGTTTCGCATCAAATCGCAGGTTTTTCCGTGACGCCGGACCAAGGCCTGGCTGCTCACCATCTCGGTGGCCACCATCCCCGCGCCATGCGCCTTCACCAACGAGCGGAAGGGCAAATTCGTATAACCCGCCATGGGCGCCATCAAGAGCCGGCTCCCGAGGGTGATTCCGCCTATCCGGAGCGGTCGATCAAAATCCCCGGGCGGAGCCGGCACCCCATGCGAGGGCGCCTCGTATATGCTCGGGCCCGCCTCTTCCGGGCGCATCCACACTCCCCCTCAAGGGCGCCGCGCACTCGACGCCTCTTCCAGCTCCCAGGATGGGTCCGCATCCATGTCCTGAAAACGCAGAAAATGATCGCCCCCGCGCGCGCGCAACTGAAAACCGCCGGCACAGGCGATCATCGCGGCGTTGTCCGTGCAAAATTCGCGCGCCGGAAAATGGAGCGACCACCCCTCTTTTTTCGCCCTTGCGCCCAACTGCGCGCGCAAATACGAGTTCGCCGCCACGCCCCCGCTCAGGGAGACGGCGGACAATTTTTCCTTCCGGGCCACGACGCTCACCTTCTCCACCAGAACCGCCACCGCCGCCTCCTGAAACCCCGCGGCCACCGCGCACGCCACCTCTGCGGGCACTTTGCGGGGACGGGCCCAGGGAGGGAGGTTCCTGTCGCTCACATACAGGCCCCTCTCCTTCTGGTAATTGAGCACGGCCGTCTTCAACCCGCTGAAACTCATGGCGTACGGTCTGTCCTTGAGAAATGGCCTGGGGAACTCGACAGGCGCCCCGCCGCTTTCGCTCTCCCTCAAAAAACGCGCATGGAGCGCATCGATGACGGGTCCGCCCGGATAGCCCAGCCCCATGATGGCCGCCACCTTGTCATACGCCTCTCCCAAAGCGTCGTCCAACGTGCCTCCGAGATGCGTCACCTCGTCGTGTCCGTCCACGCGGTAGAAATCCGTGTGCCCGCCGGAGACCACGAAGCCCAAGTGCGGAAACGGGGGCGGCGCAGCGGCCGCACCTTCGGTGGGCAGAAAAAGGGAGTGGACGTGCCCGTCGAGATGGTGAACGCCGATGAGCGGAACCCCCAGGCTCCACGCCAGCCCCTTGGCGGCGGACAAACCGACGAGTAGCGCCACCACCAGGCCGGGCCCGCGCGTCACCGCCACGGCCTCGACGTCCTCCCTGGAGACGGACGCTTCCGCCAGAGCCGCCTCCAGCACGGGGGTGATCATCTCCACGTGGCGGCGCGCCGCCAGCTCGGGGACCACGCCGCCGAATCGCGCGTGGATGTCGTGCTGCGAGGCCACGACGTTGGACAAAACCCGGGGAGCGGGGGAACCCTCCGGAAAATCCAGAACGGACGCCGCCGTCTCATCGCAACTCGTCTCAACGCCTAGAATATACACCTCCCCCCCTCTTCCCCTCTTTCGCCGGGCAGAAAACCCTCTTTCGCCGTGCGCTGCGGGCTGCGAACGGGCTGCTGCGGGCGGGTCTCCTCTTTCGCCGGGTAGAAAACCCTCCGGACGGGGAGATGGAGCCTCGCATCCGGCCGGGATGACTCCCCGCAGGGTCAGGCGCCCGCCCCTTTTTTGAGAAACGAATTTTTCAGGTATTTCACGGCGCGTTCCAGCTGGGGGTCGCTCCGCTCCTCCGCGGAAGTCCGCGGCGCATGGGCGCGAACGCCCGGAGCATCGTCTTCTTGTTCTTCCTTCCCCTTCTTGCCGGAAGCCCCGGGCAAATGGCCGGGAATATCCCTCTCGCGCAGAGCGCGCCCCCCGCCGGCGGAGTCTCTGCGCATTTCGCTGATGAGGTCGGGCGCGATTCCCTCCCCCTGGATGAGCCTTCCTTTCGGCGTGAAATACAAGGCGGTGGTCAATCGCAGCCCGGAGCCATCCGACAGGGGAACGATGGTTTGCACCGAGCCCTTTCCAAATGTCTTGACCCCGATGACTTTCGCTCTTTTCAAATCCTGGAGGGCGCCCGCCACAATCTCCGACGCACTGGCACTCCCCGCGTTCACGAGAACCGCCATCGGAATTTTTCCGCCTTGTGCCGGGGTCGTGGAAATATAGCGATGCGCCTGGTTCGCCATGCGGCCCTTGGTGTAGACGATGAGGCTGCCCGCCTTCAGAAACAGGTCCGATACCGAAACCGCCTGTGAAAGAAGCCCGCCGGGGTTGTTCCGCAAGTCCAGCACAAGGGCTTTCGCGCCCCCCTCCTGAAGCGACGACAAAGCCGCCTCCACCTCCTTGCCCGTGGAGCTCTGGAAACTCCGGATCCGGATATACGCGATCTCATCCGGCAACATATGGCTTCTCACGCTCTTGATGCGAATGATCTGGCGGGTAATGGTGAAATCGCGCGGCTTGGTCTCCCCCTTTCGCATCACCGTAATTTTCACCTTCGTGCCGGGCTGTCCCCGGAGCCGCTTGACGACCTCCTGGATCGTCATGTCTTTTGTCGGTTCTTTCTCGATGCGGATGATCTGGTCGCCCGCCTGCACGCCCACCTTGTAGGCAGGGGTGTCCTCAATGGGCGTCACCACGGTCAGCACGCCGTCGCGAATCGAAATCTCCACGCCCAGTCCGCCAAAGCGGCCGGACGTCTCCAGCTCCATCTCCTTGAAATACTCGGGATTCAGATAGCTCGTATGGGGGTCCAGCGTGCGCAGCATTCCCCGTATGGCGCCGCGAATCAGTTTCTTGGCGTCTATCTCGTTGACGTAATTCTCCTCCACCAGGCTCAAGACCTCGCTGAAGGCCCGCAACTCCGAATACGCGCTCGTCTCGCTCGCGACGAGATTCGCGCCGGGGCCCATCGCATCGCGGGGACGATCACACCGAGCTCGCCGTCGACATTCAACAACCCTGGGCAAGCTGCTGTACCGCGTCGGCGACACCGAAGGTGCGGAACGCTCGTTCCGTGAGGCGCTGACGATTCGACGCCGGCTCGGTCAAGACGACGTCGAACTCGCCGTGGTGCTGGCCAACCTGGCGTCGATCCTGAGCCATCGCGGCGCGTACGAGGAGGCGGGGACCCTCTATCGACAGTTGTTGGCGATCCGCGAGCAGGCGCACGGCTCCGAGGATCCCAGCGTCGGTACGACCCTCTACAGCCTGGGATCTCTCGACTACCGGCGCGGCGACCCGGAGGCGGCGGAGCCGCTGTTGCGCCGCGCCCTGGCGATTCGCCGCCAGGCCTACGGTGACCACGACATCCGGGTCGCGACGGTCGTCAACACCCCTCGGCCGGGTTGCTCTTCGAGCGCGGCGATCTCGCGGGGCGCGAGCGGCCTGTTTCGAGCAGGCGCTGGCGGTGCGTCGGAGCCTCCTGGGAGACGAGCACCCCCACGTCGCCGTGACCCGCAGGGACTTGGGGGATGCTTTGGCTCGCCACCGGGGACACCGCCGCCGCCGGCGAA
>CBDBZY010000045.1:0-88683 GCA_965213685.1 bacterium | reverse complement strand
AGCCCTGAATGTTCCTGACCCCCGCCGCACTCATGATCTGATAGCGCCGCTCCATCTCCGCCAGGACGCCCCGCAGCCCCGCCGCGGCCTTCTTGGGGTCGGTCACGACAGGCACGAGCTGATGGGGAATGCCCTCATATATCGACAGCTCCAGCATCTTGGGGTCGACCATCAAAAAGCGCACCTCTCTGGGCGTGCACCGCGACAACAGGCTGCAAATCATCATGTTCAGGGCAACGCTCTTACCGGAGCCGGTTGTGCCCGCAATCAAGAGATGGGGAATTTTGGCGAGGTCGGTGAACGCCGTTCTCCCGAGAATATCCTTGCCCAGCCCCAGGGTCAGCTTGTTTTCCGCCTGCAGGAACTCCCGCGATGAAAACACCTCTTTCGCGAATACGGCGTCGCGCCTGAGGTTGGGGACCTCGATGCCCACAACGGATTTTCCCGGTATCGGGGCGACGATGCGGACGCTGAGGGCGGACAAGGCGCGGGCGAGATCGTCGGCGAGGCCGGTGATTTTCGCGACCTTGATACCCGGGGCCGGATCATACTCGAAGACGGTGATGACGGGCCCCGTTTTCACCTCCTTGACCTTTCCGACGACGCCGAACTCCTGGAGCGTCCGCTCGAGGAGCGACGATTTTTCCCGCACCGCCTCCTCGTCAACGAGCGTCCCGCCCGGTGCCGGGTCCTTGAATATCTCCAGCGAGGGGAGGGCATATTCCTTCCTGGATCGATGCGCCCGCCCCTCCTCCCCCGGGGGAGGTGCCCCCTCGTCGGCGCGGACGAGGGCATCATCCTCAATACGGACGACTTCCGCCTCCCCGTTCGCTCCCGCGTGGCGCACCTTCATGTCCGCAGCGGCACTCCCGCCCCCTGCGAAACCTCCCGCCTCCCCGGAAGCCGACGCCTCGTTCTCTCCCGAGCGCGCGCCGTTCGCTGCGGGGGCGACGCCGGACTTCCCGACCGGTTTCGCACGCCCCGAAAACGCGGCTTCCCGTTCTTCGGGCAACTCCCGTTCTCGGGGCAAAGAATCGCCAGAATCGCTCCGGATTTCATTCCGCCGGCTCCGCAGACCTCCGACGGGCGGGCTTGCCGGCGGCCCTGGAGCGCAGTCCGCATCCTCCATGCTCGCGCTTCCGTTTGGCGCATTCCCGGCCGCTGTGCCGGGGGACAAATCGCCATTCTCCGGAGGGTCGGAAGGCCGCGGCGGGGCGTCATCTTCCCGAACGCGCGCCGCACGGCCAGAATCCTCTGCAGGTGCGTGAAAAGCATTTTTTCGGGGATTCTCTTCGGGGCGGATGAACTCCGCCGCCGCTGGCCCGGACAACACGGGCAACCCGGGCTCCGGGAACTCCTCCTCCCCGAACAGGGAGGGCGCGTTCGGGGACGCGCCCCGAGAGCTGCGCCCGCCGTTTCTGCGGGCATCGGAGGGACTTGCCGGAGCGGAATGGTTGACGATCTGCTTCGCAAGCCACCGGCCCGCGCCCTCTCTCGCGGGGTTTTTCGCGGGACTTTCGCCTCGCGCCGGCTTTTTCTTTTTGCCACCCCCATCGCCCTTCCCGTCCTGCATCGTCCCCTCTTCTTCGGCCTCGCCGCCGCCCACGAACGCTGTGCGCGATTCCTCCTCCCGCCGCCGGCGCAAGGAGAAACTCCCGAAGGCCGTGGAAACCCGTTTGCCGGCGACATATGCGGCTCCCGCCGCCGTCGCGCGCGCGGATTTTCGGAGGCCCATAAAAGCGCGCGAGAAAAACCACAGGCCCGCGTTGGCGGATCCGGAAATCATTCTGCGGACAGACAAACCGGTCGTAGCGACGAAGGCGGCCAGAAAAACGGAGGTGAGCAACACCCAACTTCCCGCGTCGCCCAAATAGGCGTCCAGCAATATCGCGACGCTATAGCCCACGATCCCGCCAGCGAGCGTCGTCACGCCAAAGAGGGGATCCGCCGCAAACGTCTTGAAAAACAGGCCGGATGCGCTGACGAGCAAGAACGCGCCAACGAGCTCGCGCCAGCCCGGCCGCCATGACCGCAAACCGGCGAACGCCGCCACGCCCCAGACGATCAAGCCGGCGGGCATCAGGATGGAGAAGGACCCCAGAACCTGGACCAGGACGCCGGCGACATATGCCCCCACGGCGCCTCCATAATTCCGGATCGGCCATTCTTCGTGGACGTGCGAACCCCAGGAAGGGTCGCCCGCATCAAAAGTCCACAGCGCCATCGTCAAAAAAACAGCGAAACCGATTAGGGACAAACCGATGATCTCGTTGGTTCTTTCAGAAAACGCGCATGGTCCGGAGCGGGCGCCCGAGCGGCGAGCAGGCATACGTTTCACCTCATCTATCCCGTCGAGAGGATCGAACGGGATGCAGGTCCTCGGGCAGAGGAAAACCTCGAAACGTTATCAAATGCAGCAGGGAAACGCAAGAAAAGTTTGATGTTAATGGAATCAGACGCACAAATGAGCGGCCGGGGGTCGCATCTCGTCACATTCCCCGGGGAAGCGGGGGACATCCGGCGTTTGCCGGTTGCGTCGCGCAAGCGTGGCGGAGGGTGGGGCTCACCGCCGGGGAGCATCGGACAAAAGGGGGCCGCGCCTCATTTGGAGCCCCTCCCGCCAAACAGGACGCCGAACCCTTTTTTCAGGATATCCTCGAGCTCCTTGCCCAATTTCTCGATTTGTTTTTTCCCGGACCCCGGCGGCTCCCGGGCGCCTTCCCGGGGCGGGGCGCCGCCACTCCCGGTGCCCGGCACTACTTTTTGCGCCCCCTCCACAACCCTTCCCAGAACCTCTTTTACAACATTCTGGACGTCGCCTCCCAACTTCCCCAACCGCTCAAACAAACCCGCAAACATGGGTTCCACGAGGGCATCCAGAAAATGAAACCGGGGGTCATCCACCCGGCCCGACACCCGGACGTCCAGCGCGATCGTGTCGTTCCGCCTCTTCAGCAGGCGCAACACCGAGGTCCGCAGCAACTCCACCGCCAAACCGGCCAGGGGCGCTTTCTCGTCCGGCTTCAAACGCAGGCCCACGATTTGCGCGCGCCCCTTCCACGTCAAATGCTTGTCCCTCAATGAATACGTGGACCGAAAATTCAGATTTCCCCTCGTGATGCGGGTCCCCCGAATCAGCAAGGCACTCACGTCATTCCCCTGAATATCGCGGGCGTAGGGGGATATCTTGCGCAAGTCGAACCGAGAAAGATGGAAAAATCCCTCCGCATCCGGCGGCAACCGTCCAGGATTCAGGGTCGCTTTCGCGAAAATGTCGGGTACCTCTCCGGGCGTCCTCAGCGTCAGGCGGGTTTTTCGCAGGTTGGGCGCCATCCGGGTATCAAAATCCATCACCAGCAACCGGGCGTCCGACACCCGCAAGACAACCGGGGGCGCATCCTGCGCTATCACATCTTCAAAATGAAATCCCATCCTTTCAATTTCCAATTCCGCGATTCTGATGGCCGGCAGCGGCCCGTTCGCCTCTCCCCCGCTCCCCGGAGGCGCCCCGGGTCCCGGTTTGGGTGCGACATACAGCGGAGGAGCGGGAAGCGCCTCGCGCGGCCCCTCTTTTTCCGGCTTTCTTCCGACCGCCTGCGGAGAACCTCGTTTTCGCTCCTCCCCCCTCCAGAACAAAGAAGCGAAATTGCTTTTTCTTTCCGCACCGCGCAGATAGCGAATTTTGAGGGTTTTCATGCGTATGGAAGGGGAGCGTATCTCCCCCTGCAGGAGAGACGCCCAATCCAAAGACGCGCGCAAGCCCTGCAGAATCACGTCGGGCTTCGCGCCTGGCCTGCTCGAATCATTCACCCTCCACTCCGGTGCACGCAACTTCAGGACGCCATCGCCCACCTGCGCAGAAACGCTACCCGCCATGTTCCAGTTGGGGTAGCGGGCATGGCCGACCGACTCCAGGTGCGCCGCGACGGACCATCTGGTCGAAACGCCCGGCGTCTTTCCTCCGCTTCCCGAAACGGCGACCCGGCCACTGGCCCTCCCCGCCAACGACAACTCCGACACCGGTTCTCCCAAAACGCCTCCGAGAAATGGCGCCGCAGCCTCCAGATTCGATATGTCCCACCGGAATCGGCCTGCGCCCATCCCGCTCTTGTTCCAGTGCGCGGGCCTTGGCATTTCGATGCGGCCGAATGGCAGGGAAACCGCGAAGCGCCGCAATCTGGCGGATTCATTCTCGTAGTCATACGCACCGGCGGCCTGAACGCGGACGTTCCCCGTGCGCAGCGGCCTCCACCTCCCGGTTATCAGCGCGAGGAATTGCGCGTCCAAGTTATGGCTCGCAAGGTCCAGGTGCCAGCGCATCTTCTTCTCCGGAAGATACGCGAATTCCGCTTTGCCGGTGACCTCTCCACGCAGGGTGCGGAGAACGGGAGGAAGCCCCGTGAATTTCGACAAAGGGGCAAGATGGAGGGGATCAAACAAGGCGGACGCCTCCCAGGAAAAACCAGCCCCATCCCTCCTGTCTCGCTCCGCGGACACCAAGACGGTCAGTTTCCCCCCCTTGCTCCCCCATCCGGCAGAATGCGCCATCAGGCTCCCCAACCAGGCCTCGGCGGCGCCCAAATCCGTGACCGCAAGCGTCCCCCGAAACGCATCCCTGCCCCCTTTGTTCCAGAAAGCCGGGCGATGCAGGTATGCCCGCGCAAAGGGAAGACGCAAATCGAACGCCTCTATCTCCCAGGAGCCATCCGGGAGAAGGTAGGCGCCATGCGCCTGCAGGCCGAAGGAGTCCAGGTGGACGTCCCTCCATTCCTCCCCGGGGTCCGTCCGGGCCTGCGCGCCGATTCTTCCTGTGGCGAGATTCGCGCGCCAGCGCACGACGCCATCCGCGCGGAGAGAGACTTGCAACTCCCCGCCAAGCCGCCCTTCCGGCTTTCGGATGCGGTCGGGCAGGAGCGCCAAACCGACGAGTGGCGCAACGGGCAGGGAGTCAAAACGCGCGCGCGCATCCACGTGGAACGCCAGGGGAGTTTTTCGATTCCGCGACACGGCGGCGTCCAGGCGTATTTTCGCATCCCCGGAAACGTCCCCGAGCGAGGCCACCCCCAGCCGTTCCAGGAAATCCGCCACGAACGGGAGGTCATTCACCTCCACGGACAAAGCGGCTTCATCCGCACCGGACACATTCCAGCTGGCGGGCTTTTTCAGCCCCGCCCTCGCAAATGGCAACGCGATTTCCAGGGTGTTGATTCGCGCGGATCCACTCTGCAGGTCGAACGTTCCGCGCGATCGGAAAGCGGATTCCCCGAACCGCACGACTTCCCACCGCCCATCCTCCTCGAGCCGCACGCTGGCGCCCACCTCCCGCGCCTTCAGGTCCACGTCCCACCACACCCGCTTGCCGGAAACGAAAACGGCGCGCGCCTTTCCGCCGATGTTTCCCCGCACCCGCGAGACGTTGTCCGCAAGGGGGAGAAACCCGCCCGGCAGCACCAGATCTGCCGGATCAAGATGGGACGTCACCTCGATCCTGACATCGTCCGGCGTTCTCCGGCGGTCCCGCTTCATCGACAGCGCCATCCTCGCCATCGTCTTCTTCCCGAATTCGGGCGGCGGCACGCCCGCGATTCGGGAGAGCCAGCGGCCCGCCTCGCCCGCGTCGTCCACGCGCACTTCGGCATGCACCTCATCCTTCGCCGAGACGTTCCACCGAGCGGGCTTCGTCAATTTCGCGGCCGCAAAAGGCGTTTCCAAGAGGAAAGATTCTATGCGGGCGGAACTTCCGGACGAATCGTATCGGCCTTTTGTCTTCAGCCCGAACTCGGGCAAGGCCCATCTTCGCCATTCGCCCCGCGGGTCCGCCCGAAAATCCGCCTGGATGGATTTCCCCTTCCAGTCGACATCCCAGAAGGTCGGGCCGCCGGCGGCGTGGGCGACCCTCAGGCTCCCCGCGAAAATTCCCTCCCGCAAACGATAGCCTTCCGCTTGCGGCGCTAGCGATTCGATGAGGGAGAAGTCCAGCAGGGGTATTTCGAGCGACGCGCGATAATTCCGCTTCTCCGTGTCGATGTGTAAATCGCCCCGGAGCTGCATTTGCTGCCGCGCGCCCGGTTTCTGGCATGCCCCGTCGAAAAAAACGTCCCATGGCTCGCCCGGCCTGATTTTGTCGACTTCTATGTGGGAAAAAGAACAGGAGGCGCCGCCGGCGTCAGAGCGGAATTCGCCTCTCACGTCGTACAAGTCGAGTTCGTGAATCGTCCAATCGAACCACGGCGCAACGCCTTGCGCGTCGGCCTGCGCCGCTTCGGCGGATGCGGGGAGCGGCGGGAGATGTTTCGCTGCTCGCGCCAGGATCGCCTTTTTTTTCTGTCGACTCCAATGCTCGATGATGTCCTGGAAGTTGAACCCGCCATCCGCATGCCCCCTCACCCGGGCGGAGACGCCCCGCACGGTGAGCTGCATGATGCTGATGCGCCGATACATCAAGGTCGAGGGGTTCAGGAATACATCCACGTCCCGGATGCGGACGAAGGGCTTGCCGTTCTTCGCCTCGCCCTCCTCGCCCTGCTCCCCCTCCCCGCCGATGACGATTCCGCTGGCCTGAACCCGGAACAAGCCCAGACGCAGGCGCCCGATCGAGACCTCTCTCCCCAGGAGCCTGCGCCCCTCCGCCTCCGCGATTTTGATAACCTCATCCGGGGAGAGGAAAATTCGCGCGGCAACGACCCCGACAAGGACGACAACGAGGAATGCGGCGGCACTCCAGATTGCCCATCTCAGCAATCGACGCATGTGCGACTCACGCGGGAAAGGCGGTCAGCGGCGATGGGCTATGAGGAACGTATCCCGATACCCCACGCCCCCTTCATGGGGTATATTATCATCAAAATACAAGGTTTTTTATTCCCGCTCCCGTTTCCGGGGAAACCATTTCGATCCGCATACAGCCAGCGCGACCTCCACATGAGTCCATATGAAAGACCATGACCCCATGCCCGCCACCAGCTCCAGCCACCGGCAGCCGAATCGACGCAGGGAAATCTTCGCCTGGTGCATGTATGACTTTGCGAACTCCGCCTTTCCCACGCTCATCATCACGGTCGCGTATAGCGTCTATTTCAAGGAAATCGTAGCCGGCGGCGGCGGAAACGCGGACTTCCTGTGGGGATTGTCCCTCTCCCTGGCCATGATCATCAGCGTGACGATCACCCCGCCTCTCAGCACCATCGCGGACAGCAGGAGTCACCGCAAACGCTTTTTGCTCCTTTACACCTATGTCTGCGTGTTGGCCACCGCCCTTCTGGCGAGCGTGACGACCGGCATGATCCTGGCCGGAATGCTCCTTTTCATCATCGCCACGGCCGCGTTTGAAAGCTCCCTCATCTTTTACAACTCTTTTCTGCCCGACGTATCCACCCGAAAGACCATCGGGAAGATCAGCGGCTGGGGCTGGGGGCTCGGCTACCTCGGCGGACTGCTCTGCCTCTTTCTGGTCAAACCTTTTTTGGCCGGAGGATTCTCGCCGGAGAATCTTCCGTTGTTTCGGCTGAGCTTCGTCGCGGTCGCCGGGTTTTATGGCCTCTTCTCGCTTCCACTCATATTCTGGCTGCGCGAGGCACCGGCAAGGCCCGCGGAACAACAGAACCCCAAGGGGGCTTTCGCCGAATTGTGGCGAACGCTGGGGGAGATCAGAAAAACTCCGGGCGCACTCAGGTTCCTCCTCGCCTTTTTTCTCTATAACGACGGAATTGTCACCGTCATATCCTTCAGCTCCATCTACGCCGTCTCGACGCTGAAATTCACCATGAACGAGGTGCTGGGCCTGTTCATCGCGGTTCAGGTGTCGGCCGGCATCGGCGCCTTCACGTTGGGATACCTCGTGGACAGCTGGGGTCCCCGAAAAACGATCTTGCTGACGCTGGCCAACTGGTGCGTGGTCGTCATCGCCGCCTATTTCACGAGCACGAAATCCGTTTTCCTGAGCGTCTCCCTGCTGGCGGGGCTTTCCCTTGGCTCCAGCCAATCGGCAAGCAGGGCGCTGATGGCCAGCTATATTCCCGGAAACCGATCTGCGCAATCGTTTTCGTTTTACGGGGTTTGCGGCAAGATGAGTTCGGTTCTGGGGCCAATCGTTTTCGGGGGCGTTTCCGCGCTCACGGGAAACCAGAGGCTGGCGATACTGTCCGTCCTCGTCTTTTTTCTTCTGGGAGGCGCCCTGCTTTGGCTGACGCCGGAGGCGAGAGGACGGAACGCATGAAGCCAGCGGCCGCCATGCGTTTGCCTTTTTTGGACGAAGGCGCGACATTTTGAGTTGAGCATGCCGCCCGGGGCGGCCCTCTTGCGGAGTGGACTTGGATTTTCGCGAGCAGATTTACCAAAGGCTCATGTTGCATCTCGGAGAAGCGGAAATTCCCCGGGAGAGGGTGGACGCTTTCGCCTCCGACATCGTTCACATCCTGGATCGCGTCACGCAGGAGAGGGTCTACGAGGCGAGCCTGCGCCAGATTCTGCAGCGCTACGCCAACGCATGGGCGGAGCAATCCTCCCGCAGGGTTCTGGACGCCCAGGGCGACGGAGCCACGGAAATAGTCTATGAGATGATCGACCGCCAGGCGAGAAACCGCGCCATACGCGCCCTCCGGCAAGTTTTGCTGGACACGCTGCAAGGGCGGAAGAAGCCGTTGGACGATCTGGATTTCTTTGACGAGATCGAATGATTCCGACCATAGGGGTTCGCCATGTCAGGAAAAAAACTCGCCGATGAAATTGCAGAGCGCAGGGGCCGCCGATATCCGGCGCACGAGTTTATCGCCGAAAAATTTCCCGACTACATGGAGGCGCTGCTGCGTCTCGATGAAATCATTCGCGCGAAACAGAGAAGATTCGATGAGCGGATGCACGAGTTGTTTCATATTCTGGCCCTCGCCGTGGAGGGCTCCAACCCCCACAACCAGCCCCATCTGAAACAACACCTGAAAAAAGGCCTGCAACTGGGCCTGCACCCCGAGGAAATCGCGGAGGCGCTCATGGTCTGCGTGAACCCGGCAGGCTCCAAGGTGCTGACCTACGGGGTCACCTGTATGCTGGAAGCCATGGATGAGCTCCGGGACGAGGGGTGGACGCCCCCCGGCTAGAAGACCCCGCGCGACGCTTCGCCGTAGCACCCCGACCCTCACGCCTCCGCGCGAATCGCCTCCTCGCGCAAAGGAGAATAAATTCCGATGTATGTGATGGGCGTCGGCGCGTCGAGCCGATGCGGCACCCCCCTGGGGATGTGCACCACCTGACCCGCCTCGACCTTGCGGGTTTCGTCGCCGGCGACGGTAAACGTCGCCTCCCCCTTCAGGAGATACACGAGTTGCTCCACGTCGTGGCTATGCTCCTGCTCCGTGCCTCCCTCCCTCTCGACATACAACATCATGACGTTCTCGCCGACGACGAGTCTGCGCTCCCTGCCCGGCATCCTTTGCGGCGCCACCTCCGCGAGATCGTAAAAATACCGCATCCGCGCGCTCCTCCTCGTTGGGGATGGATGGGATGGATTTTCCGATTGTGGACTTCTCCGGGCGTCGGCGGCAAGAGCCGCACCATATCCGCCTTGCAATCCGGCGCCAACCATCCCTAGAATCCCCTCCTGTCTCGTCGAACCCGGCGTATGGCCATACAGGACACTCTTTTCATGAGCGACGCCATTCGAGTCCGTTTCGCGCCATCGAACACGGGCCACCTCCACATCGGCGGCGCGCGAACCGCGCTGTTCAACTGGTTTTTCGCGAGGCGTCACGCAGGCGCGGCCATCCTGAGAATCGAGGACACCGACCGGCGGCGCTCCACGGAAGAATACTACGACGCCATCCTCGAGGCGTTCGACTGGCTGGGGCTGGAATGGGACGAGGGGCCGCATCGGCAATCCGCGCGCATGGATATTTACCGGGAGGCGGCTGGCAGGCTCCTGGCCTCCGGCGCCGCCTATCGGTGCACGTGCACGCCGGAGGAAGTGAACGCCATGCGCGCCCGCGCCCGCGCCGAGGGGAGAACCCCGAAATACGACGGCACCTGCAGGGACCGCTACGAGGAGGAGCCGACCGCCCCGTTTTGTCTCCGCCTCCGGGTCCCGGATGCGGGAGAGACGACTGTCGCGGACGTCCTCGCCGGCGACGTCGCGTTCGAGAACGCGCAGCTCGATGACATGGTCATCGTTCGCACCGACGGCACGCCCACCTACAACTTCTGCGTCGCCGTCGACGACATCGACATGCGCATCACCCATGTGATACGCGGAAACGACCACCTGTCCAACACGCCCAAGCAAGTTCTCGTCTATCGGGCACTCGGCGCGCCAACGCCAAAATTCGCCCACATATCGATGATCCTGGGCCCCGACAAGAAAAGACTCTCCAAACGCCACGGCGCAGATTCGGTGTTGGAATACAAAAAACAAGGGTTTCTGCCCGAAGCGCTGATCAACTATCTCGTCCGGCTCGGATGGAGCCACGGGGATCAGGAGATATTCTCCCGAGAGGAGATCATCGCGCATTTCGCCTTGGAGAACCTGAACAGGTCGGCTGCGATCTTCAACCCGGAGAAATTGTTGTGGGTGAACCAGGAATATATCAAATCAGCCGACGGAGATCGGCTCGTGGAATACCTGGACGCGGGACTGCGGGAGAGGGGCTTGTCCCCGGACGCGCTCGCACCCGAGGCGCGCAGGGGCGTCGTCGACGAACTCAGGACACGCTCGGAAACCTTGACAGACATGGTGGAGGGCGCCCGTTTTTTCTTTGATGAGGAAACGGCGCCGGACGAGGGGGCCGCGTCGAAATTCCTGAAGCCGGAAATGCTGGTGCCCATCACGAAACTGCGGGACGCATTGGCCAGGATCGATACGTTTTCCGCCGAAAATGTCCAGTCCGCCTTTCACGACGTCCTCGAGGAGGAGAATCTCAAACTCGGCAAGCTGGCCCAACCCGTGCGCGTGGCGATTACGGGCGGAACCGTCAGCCCCGGCATTTTTGAGACGATCCATCTTCTCGGCAGGGACAGAACCATCCATCGCCTCGACGCCGCACTGGCGAGAATCCATCCATGAAAATGATTTTCTCATCCTCCTTGACGAACGGGGGACGCATACATATAAACATCCCGTAGGCCGTTCTGGGGGATCGTCTAGCGGCAGGACACCAGACTCTGGATCTGGGTACGGAGGTTCGAATCCTCCTCCCCCAGCCACTCCGCTCCCGGGTTCCCTTCCGCTCCGCACACCCCTCGGGGGACTCCCGCCACGACGCCATTTTTCCGCTCTTTGCGCAGCGTCCGGAAGAAATTGCGCCGGCCGGTGCGATGGGCTATTCTCCGCCTTGTGTGCCGCGCGCACCCAGCTGGCGCATGCACAGGAAAATGAGAGAGGAACACTTTAATACCCCCTTTACTAACCGAGGAAGCGAGAGAATGACGCTACGAATCAACGATGAAGCGCCAGATTTTTCCGCCGACACGACGCAAGGCCCCATCCGGCTGCATGAGTGGATCGGCGATGGTTGGGCCATCCTGTTTTCGCATCCGAAAGATTTCACGCCGGTCTGCACCACGGAGCTGGGAACCATGGCCGGGCTCCAGCCGGAGTTCGAGAAGCGCAACTGCAAGGTGCTCGGCATCAGCGTCGACGGCGTCTCCGATCATGAACGATGGTCCAAGGACATCGAGAACTCCCAGGGCCATGCCGTGAACTATCCGTTGATCGGCGATCCCGAGCTGAAGGTGGTCAAGGCATACGACATGCTGCCGGCCGATGCGGGCGACACGTCGGAGGGTAGGACGGCGATGCACAACGCGACGGCTCGTTCGGTGTTCGTCATCGGGCCGGACAAGAAGATCAAGGCGACGCTGACCTATCCGATGAGCACGGGACGGAACTTCAGCGAAATCCTGCGGCTGCTGGACTCCTGCCAGCTGACGGCGGATGAGCAGGTGGCGACTCCGGCGAACTGGGAGCAGGGCGAAGACGTGATCATCCTGCCAGCCGTTTCGGATGAGGACGCGAAGAAGAAATATCCCGATGGCTGGGAGACGCCCCTCCCCTACATCCGGATCGTCAAGCAGCCGTGAGGGCGGGCGCGCCGCTCCCACCCCCATGAGGAGGCGGCGTTTTCCGTCATCCGTCATGGAAGGCGGGGCGCAAAACAAAACGCTTCACGGGGGAAACCCCAGGCAGACAAAAAAAGGGCCGCGGCCCGTATCCGCCGGCCGCGGCCCTTGGTGACGCGCTTCGATCAAGTTCTAGTTCTTCCACCCCTCGGCCGCCATGGCCTTTTTCACCATGCTGAGATGCATGCCCTCCTTGCGCAGGTTCACCACGCGCTTCGCCTTGCGCTTTTTCACCAGCACCTCGCCCATGAAGTCAAACCACTTGTAATCCGTCTCGTTCGGGAGAAGGCCGAAATCCAGGTCGTTCACCGACGCCTTCACGATCTTGAGCTTGACTTTCGAGCCCTTCGATTGCAGGTGCCTGAGGTAGACCTGCGCGAATTTGTCCCGATTCTCCTTGTGCAGCTTCATGCCGCGAATATAGCCTCTCAAAAATTTCGTATACACGTCCTTGTCTTTTTTGAGGGTTTTTCCGTTGGCCATCAAAATCCACAGGTTGTTGGCGTATTTGCAATACGTCTCCACCGTGCGCGCCCAGCCCCTGTCGATGGCGATGGCGGCCTGCGGGTTATTCAGGCCTATCACGTCCACCGTCCGGGACTTGAGCGCCGCCATGCGGGTGTCGGTGTTCATGTTCACGGTGGTGAAGTCTTTCTCGCTCAGGCCGTATTTGGGCAGGATGAAGGTGGTCAGCGTGAAATAGGAGCCCGTGGCCTTTCCGATGCCCAGCCTTTTGCCCTTCAAATCGGCCAGGGTCTTGATGGGAGACTTCGGGTCCGTGAGAATCTTGTTCGACCTGCACCAGTAGTTGGCGTTCGCAATGCCGGGCGCGTTCGCGCCCTTCGCGATGGCGGAGAGGAAGGCGCGGTCGGCCGCCCCGCCCACGTCCAGGGAGTTCGCCAGAATCGCCTGCCGCATCAACTTGCCCTGGGGGAACTGCTTGACCGTATACTTTCCTTTGCCGATGGTCTGATCAAAGTAGCCCATCTTGTAGGCGACTACGGTAACAGACCCCATGACGGCGCGATGATGGCCGATGCGAAACGTGGCCGCGCTCGCGGAAAAAGCAGCCAGCAACACTCCCGCGACGGCCATGCCAACAACAAGACACACACTTCTGCTCTTCATTCCAAAATCCTCCTTCTCGGGGTTCATGGGCCCGAAGGCCCACCTGAAAAACCCGGCGGGAAACCCGCCGCGCGCAAGCAGACTTCAGGGGAAAGCCACCGTTCCGGTCATGGTTTCTCCGGCCATTTTTCCCTTGGAGGGGCAACACATTATCATACTTGCATGCGTCTTTACACCCTGCGCCCACTCCCCATCCCCGCCCCCACCGTTTCCCGGATACCGGCAAACCGCTTCAGACGCCGTGCGCATTCCAGGCGACGCGAACAGGATCCCCCCCCTCTCTCAAACCGCCGGCTCGGGCCTGGGGCTTTGTTGCCTTTCCAGCACCAAAGCCAGAACGAGGCCCACAAGCAGGACGCACGGAATCACCCAGAAAGCGTTCAGCATCCCGATTTTCTCTCCGAGCAAGGAAACGGGAATCGCCGTCAAGCCGGCCAATATCCAGCCGCCGCCCAGCATCAGGGAACTTGCGAATCCCCTGTGTTCGGGCAGGTATTCCTGCGCCAACGCGACGGAGACCCCCATGGGCACGAAAACCCCCGCGCCGATGATGGCGAGAGAGGCATACGCCCACTCCAGGGGCGAGAGCAGAAACGCCAGCATCCCGACCAGGGCGCATCCGACGCCGATGGCGATGACCTTGGGCTTGCCGTATCTGTCGCCCATGATGCCCCCGAGCATCACGCCGATGGCGCCCGAGAAAAAAATGACCGCGTTGGCCATGCCGCCTCGCCAAAGCCCCAGACCCTTGTCAAAAAACACCGCGGGCAAAAATCCCCCCAAATTCGCCAGGGTCGTCCCCCGGACGATGGCGATGCCGAACAGGAGCATCATCGGAGCGCGAACGGATTTCAGCGCCGCCGCCAACCCTTCCCGATCCCCTCGTTTCCCGTCTTTTCTCCCTCTCCGGGGAGGAGCGGGCATTCCCCATTTCACGCCCGACATGGCGAGCAGGGCCACGAAGACAAACACCCACAAATGCTCCATGCCCAGCGTTTCCGCCAGAAAGATGGCAATCAGCGGACCAATCGCGAAACCCAGCCTCCCCCCCGTCACGAACAGGCTGACGATGAAGCCGGCGTGCTCGGAGCTCAGTCGGCCCGCGCGCGCGGCCATGTCCGGATGACAGAGCCCGAAAAGAATTCCTCCCGTGGTGAGTGCGACGGCCAGGCCGTATACGCTCGTCACCCATCCGATCGCCGTAAAGGCGATGGAACTCCCGAGCAGGCCCACGGCGAGCCACGGCAGCCAGGGCCACCTGTCGACGACGAGGGCGGTGACGGGTTGCGAGATGGAGCCGCTCACGGCCTGGAGGGAAATCAGGAATCCGACCGTCGTAATGCCCATGCCCAGTTTTTCCTGGAGCAGGGGAACGAGGGGCGCAAAGAAATTCGCCTGGCTATCCACCACAAAATGCGCGAAAAATATGAGGCCCGTTCCCGTCCAGGGCAAGGTGCGCATGGACGGCTTTCCCGTATTCGCGGGGGTTGTGTTCATGCCTACCTCGGGGCCAGCCCTGTTAGCGTGCGCTCCACCGCCTCTTGATAGCTTTCGCCCGCCGGCACCGGGTCCGTCATCAAAACCGGCATGTCCACCCCGGCGGAGACAAAGGCGGCCAGGCGCTCCCGGCACCTCTCTGGCGGGCCAACGAGGCAAAACTCGTCGATGATGGCGTCGGTGATCCCTTCCCGCAGAGCCTTCTGATCGCCGCGCTCAAAGGCCGCTCGCATGCGCTCCGCCTCCTCCTCATAGCCGCTTTCGCGAATCGAGCGATTGTATGCGGGAAGCCCCAGCCAATACGTGAGGGTTTGACGGGCGGTCTCTCTGGCCAAAGCGAGATCATCGCACAAAAACGTATGGATTCCCAGGTCGATCTGTATGTCCCGGGGATTTCTGCCGGCGCGCTTCGCTCCGATGTCCCTCGCCTCCACGTAGGCGCCCATCCTCGAGAGCGGGACCATGTAAGGCAACAGCCCGTCGGCGATTTCCCCGCCAAGCGCCGTCATCTTCGGGCCGACGGCAGCCATATATATCCGAATCGGGTGCTTCGAGCGCCTGAACGCCAGCGCTTTCCCCTGATAAGTCTGGACGGGCAGGGGATACACGGACTCCCCCCTCCATACCCCTCTCACCTCCCGGACATATTGGCGCATGTCCTCGAGGGGACTTCCCGGCTCTATCCCCATCGCCCGAATCCGGGGGGGATGCCCCAGACCGAGACCCAGGATATAGCGGCCGCCGGAGATTTCGCTGATCGCCACGGCGCCCTGGGCGGCGAGGGAGGCGTGGCGCAAATAAATGATGGCGACCGAACTGCCGATCTCCATCCGGGACGTATAGGTCGCCATCAGCTGATTGATGGCCAGGGTGTCCGTGAGGGATTCGGTGGTGTAGACGCGATGATACCCCAATTCCTCGCCAAGCCTGGAGACCTCTCCCATGCCCTGGAACGAAATGTCCGCGAACGTGAGAAGCCAGAAGCCGAGACGGTCCCTCATGCGAATCCCTTCCCGAAAACCGCGCTCTCCATGACGACGACGCTCATTGGCACAAGCGTCCCCCGTCCATCGGAATGACGGCCCCGTTCATGTATGCGGCCGCATCCGAGGCCACGAAAACAGCGCAATCAGCGATTTCCTCCGGAGTTGCGAAGCGCCCCAGCGGTATATTGCGCATCAGCATCTCCCCTCTGCCCGCCTGCGTCTCCACGCGGCGTTTCGTCCCCTCGCTCAACGTCGTCCCCGGCGCTATGGGCGTTCACCCGGATCCCTTGGGGGGCCGAGTTCGGCCGCGTGCGCCTTCGTCATCAGGTGCATCGCCCCTTTCGTCGCGCAATACAAGGAATTGCGAGGCACTCCCGCCTCGCCGGACGTGGAGCCGATGTTGATGATCTGGCCCTGGCCCCTGGGGATCATATGCCCGGCCGCCAATCCGCTCAGCATGAACGAAGCCATCGCGTTGACCTGAAACAGGGCGACCACCTCGTCATGCGTCACCTCCTCCACCGGCTTGTTGCAGCGGATTCCGGCGCAGTTCACCAAAATGTCGAGATGGCCGAGGTATGCCAGGGCACGCCCCATCAAAGAGGGCGCATTCGCCAGGTTCGCCAGGTCGACTCCCTCGCCGGCCGCCGCCGCACCCCGGGACCTGCAATACGCGATCGTGGACTTCAAAGCGTCCGCGTTCCTGCCCCCCGCCAGATACAGCGCGCAACCCTCCTCGGCGAAACGCCTCGCGATGGCGGCCCCGATTCCCACGGAGGCTCCGGTGAGAAACGCCCTCTTCCCCTCTAGTCGCATGGCAAAAAATTGTCCCCCTCACTGCCTGAACGGGCGCTCTGCTCCCTCGGGCACCTGGAGTTCGAATGCGTTGAGCGTCATGGAAACCGTCGTGTAGTGCCCCATGAGGCCGATGAGCTCCACCAGCCCGCGCTCCCCGAAATGCGCCAACGCATTCTGGTAGGTTTCCGCATCCACAAAGTGATTTTCGTGCAACGCTGCGCAAAAGTCATAGAGCGCCTTCTCATCCGGGGCCATCTCCGCAGGCCGGACATTTTCCCGAACAGCCTCGATGATCCGGGGCGACAACCCCCCCTTCCGGGCCAGGGGTTCGTGGGCGTACCATTCGTATTGCGAGCCCCAGAACCGGGCGGTGATCAGAATCGCGAACTCGCTCAGCCGCGGCTCAAGCACAGAGTCGTAGCGCAAGTAACGCCCTGTTTCTTCAAGCTTTTCGAGATACGCCGGGCTTTTGAGCCACGCCAGAAACGGGCCCCTCACGCCTCCCCTGGGGCCGGAGGCGATCTTCTCATGCAGTCTCTTTTGCGCATCCGTCATCTCTTCTATGGGCGTTTCCCGTAAGCGGGCCATCGATTTTCGCTCCCCCGTTTTTCGCTCTCCCGGCGATGGAAAATGTATGCGGGTGCCAGACATTCAACTGCTACATAAGAATTTCGGAGGTTGCAAGGCGGCCCGGAGTTTGGTAATCATTTGGTGAGGCCGCGGCCGGCGCGGCCAACCCGAGTTTCTGGAAATGTCGCGGAGGCGAGAGGTTTCGTCACATTCGTCTCCGCCCGTTTCCAAAATATGCAGGAGATGCACAAGTGCCAGAGGGAACAGTCAAGTGGTTCAACGACGCAAAGGGCTATGGGTTTATTTCGCAGACGGACGGTGACGATGTTTTCGTTCACTTCTCCGCCATCCAGGGAGACGGATTCAAAACCCTGGAGGAAGGACAAAACGTCAACTTCGAAATTGTCCAGGGCCCGAAAGGGCTTCAGGCAGCCAACGTCACAAAAGGGGGTGCTTCCTAAGGAACAACAAACCCTTCATGGTGTAAAAAATCGACAACGACGGCTCACCCGAGCCGTCGTTTTTTTTGCCTGCCGATATACGCGCTTGCGAGCGGGCGAAGCCTCCGTGGTATAACCCGGCCTGTGGCTGGACCGGAACCGACCGATAAAAAGAAAGGCACACCATGCGCGACGTCCTTGTCATCGGTGGCGGCATCATGGGACTCCTGACAGCCCGGGAGCTCCGCAAGGCGGGCAGGAGCGTCGCCCTCATCGAGAAAAGCCGGCCCGGTGCGGGCACCACCTGGGCCTCTGCGGGCATCGTCTCCACCCACGGCACGAGCGGCTCCGCCGACATCGCGGGCGTCCCCGGCCTCAGGCTCCGCACCGCCTCGTTTGCGGAATGGCCCCTGCTGGCGGAGGCCATTCTGGAGGAAAGCGGTACGGACGTCGAATACCGCCTCACCGGCGTTCTCCTGGTCGCCCTCCATGCGGAGGAGGCGCAGGCCATCCAGGAGAAAGCCCGCGCGCGCGAGTGGGGCGACGCCGAATGGATGCCGCCGGACGTCCTGCGGGGCGAGGAGCCCTGCCTGTCGGATGCGCTTGCGGGAGCGTTGCTCGTCGCGGGGCGGAAACGTCGAGGTCAGAAAGCTGGGGCCCGGCCTGGAGCTGGCCTGCCGGCACCTGGGCGTGGAGATCATCACGGGCCAGGTGGTGGAGGAAATCATGAACGATGGCGCCAGGGTCACCGGCGTTTCGCACGGACGCAGGCGTTCACGAGGCGTCCGCCGTTTTCATCTGCGCGGGCATCGGCAGCCGCAGCCTGCCGGGGCGCCATCCCCCCGGGCGCCCATCACCCCCCAGCGCGGGCAGATGGTCGCCCTCGACGCCCGCGCCATCGGGCTCCGGCGCGTGGTGCTCACCGTCAACGACCCCTATCTCGTTCCCAGGGCCGACGGCCGCGTCATCCTGGGCGCCACGCGCGAGTTCGCGGGCGAGGACCCGAGGCTCACCGTGGGAGGTCTCGCCTGGCTGCTGCGAGAGGGCGCCCGCATCGCCCCCTCCATCGCCTCCTGCGCCATTCAGGAGACCTGGAGCGGCTTCCGGCCCACCTCGTCGGATTACCTGCCCCTCATCGGCCAGGGCGGGCTGGAGGGTCTGTATTTCTGCGCCGGCCACGGGCCGTCGGGCATCGGGCCGGCGCCTGCGAGCGCGCGCCTCGCCGCCGCCCTCTACCTCGGCGACTCCCCCCCCGCTCGACCCGGCGCCATACGACCCGATGCGCTTCGCCTAGCGAACGCGGGGTTCAGGAGAACGCGGGAGGGGCGCCTCTCTCCATCCTTATGTTTCCTCCAGCAATTCCTTCCAGCGTTTTCTGTTCATCGGCTGCGTGTTGTACGCATCCAGCTGCCTCCCGACGTTTTCCAAAAAATCTTTCCTGCCAGGCTCGCCGGTCAGGGCGAGACCAACCCGAATCAGCTCGAAGCTGGAAAGGCGATACAGGTTCGCCCCCTGTGCCCACGTCCGGGCGAACAGATCGGCGATGGCCTCCTCTTCCGCCGGATTCGCACCGGGCGCATGAAACAACAGCTCCCGCAAGGCAGCCCTTCGCGCCTTCCCCACAGCACTCCTCACATCCGCGAGGACAAGATTTCTTTCTTTTACCTCGATTGCCAGCTTTCTTTCTCCGTCCTCACCAATGCACTCGATATCTGCGACCAGGCCCGTCGATCGATCCGAAGCGTTTATCGCATAGCGCTTCACCTCTTTGTAGATTCCAAAGTACTTCCCAAACGTCTGAAACAAGGCCGCCGCAACGGAAAGTCCCCCTATCTCCTCCGCTTGCCTCGGACAAAAAGGCGCGGATGAGGCGTTCGGTTTGCTCGATGCTGATTCTCTCCGGCACAAGATATTCAAAAGCGAGCGCAGTGAATTGCCTGTGAATGCTCCGCAACGCCTGAAGCATGCGAAGGCGTGTGTATTCTGCCGAATTTCGTCGTTCCACCTCACTCAAAACTCGATGCAGCAAAACCCACTCTTCCTTTCCCTTGACATTTTCCGGGGTTTCCTCGAGCCGGGGTTTCCGGAGGGGCTTGCTGACATATGGATCAGGGCTTGTGCCCAGGACGGACTGGTTCTCGGAAGCCCAGGGAACGACGACTTTGTTCGAGAAACTTCTGGGGTCTCATTGAGAACCCGAATCAGATCCGCCACCGCCTTTTTGCAAACAAAGACAATCCAGATCGGGATCCGTGAGTTTTCCGAGCAGCTGTGTCGGCAGACAGAATCGTATCGAGACAAAACGGCTGTTGATGAGCCTGTCAATATCTTGGTCTATCGTTCCATCTTTTTCCTGAGTTACGATTTGCCAGAGTTCATTCAGTGATGCGCGCGCCCGTTCCGCATCCGGAGAAATCCCTTTCCGCATCGCCTCTTTTCCTCGGATGAAAGTTCAGCCATAGCGATTCCTGTCGTTTTCCCTTCGAAGAACTGCAGGTTTTGGCCGGCGCATCGACCCTCGTCCAGTCAGCAAACAACTTGTCGTACAGCTTTGTCTTGTACCCGGACACGACGGCCCTGCCGCGAATGGAATGAAGCGAACGAGCGAGCTCGACGTGTTCATCGTTGGTCATCTCATGCCCATACGCATGCGGGTCATTCCGGCTTTCATGAACATAGGGAGGGTCCAAATAAAAGAGCGTGTCTTCCGTGTCATAGCGTTCGATGAGCTCCAGGGCGGGGGACATTCTCAATCTGCACCCGCTGCAGTCTCTGGACGATTTCCGGGAGTCCGTCAATGGCTCCGAGCCAGCGCGAAACCGCCCCGGCCATCCCCGCACGGGAGGTGAGGACGCAATGGGCCCATCTGCCTTCGCTGCTTGTCTGGGCGAGGCCGGTGCGCGTTTGCCTGGCTCTTACATAAAACCTTCTCGCTCTTTCCAGCCTGGTCAATTCGGGCTCCGGGCGACACGCCCGCATCAATTCTTCCCGTGAAAACGGCGTCAGACTAATCGCCTTGATCAGTTTCGTCCCCTGGTTCCTCAGTGTCTCGAAAAAAATTAACCAGCTCCGAGTCCAGATCGTTGTATGTTTCTACCAGGGTGGGCTTTCGGTTGATCAAAATCGCCCCCGATTCCGCCGAACACATCACAAAAATGCACGGCGTCTTCCGGCAAATGCGGCAATATGAAGTCCAGGTGCGAGAATTTCCCCCCATACCAGCCAAAGGCGATCATTTTCTTTCGTCTTTGATTAGCGTTTTTCACTATTCGCCTGCCATTGACGGACTTCTTCATCGCATGCCCTTCTGCTGTGCCTATTCTCACGGGATCGGCACCCAAATCGTCGGGAGCCGGGGGGCCGCGTCAGGTCATGCGGTCGCCGCCTCGCGCAGCGGCTTTCGGAAACGCCAGGGCCGCCACGTCGAAAAACTCGATGGTGGCGTTTGTTCTGCCTGCGGAAGCTGCGCTGCTTCTCGGAGTCGAACCAGGCGTCGGCGGTGGGCCGGTCCTCGAAATGATAGACGGAGGCCATGCGGCCGGTCTCCTCGTTCATGCCCCACGTCTTGTCGATGAGGCCCGGTATCTCGTTCTCAAAGAAGGGGACGGATTTCTCCTTGTCCGCGCGGACCTCGCCGAGCGTGGGCGCGACGGCCGGATAGTGTAGAATGACCATGATCATGGCGACTCCTCCCTGGGCGGCGGCGGCGCTTCTTCTCGCTTGTCTGCTCCGCATCCTACCCCAGGGGAGGCGAATCCGCCAGCGGGCGGGAGAGAGAGGGGCGGGCGGGCCGCCCCGCGCGGAGCCGGGCGGACGCCGCCGCTGATTGCGCGAAGGAGGAGAGGGAGAGATGAGCGAGGAGGCCTACCGGGCGCTGTATGAGCGGGCGCGGAAGAACGTTGCGCGGGCGGGGGCGGAGAATCCCTTCGACATCCTCCGTCCCGTCCAGCCGGGGATGATCGTGGCCCGCGAGGGATACGCGCGATTCGGCCTGAAGATGCGCCTGCTGCTCGCCAGCGGTGCGGACACGGGCTTCGATTTCCTGGGCAAGAGGCTGCGCAGCCCCCTCATGACCGCCTCGATGAGCGAGAACACCCTGCGCGTCCACCGGCGGGACGCCTTTCGCGCGGTCGCCGAGGGGGCGGCCCGCTTCGGAACCCAGTACTGGATCGGCGACTGCGACGACGCGACCTGGAAGGAGGTGGCCGCCGCCGCGCCCTCGGCGGTGCGGATCGTGAAGCCCTGGCGGGATTCCGGGCGCGTCGTGGCGTCCCTGCAGCTCGCCGAGGATACGGGTGCGTTCGCCGTGGGGATGGATTTTGAATCCGGCTTCTACAACCCCGAGTGCAGCCCGCAGACGGCGGAGGCGCTCGCCCGCTACGTGGAGGCCACGGGGCTGCCGTTCATCCTCAAGGCGGTGGGATCGGCCGAGACCGCGCGAGTCGCGCGCGACGCCGGTGCCTCGGCCATCATCGTCACCACCCACGGAGGGGCGCACGGCCCCTCCTGGGGGCATCCCATGGAAATCCTGCCCGAGGTGTGCCGCGAGGTGGGCGACGACCTCCTCGTGCTCGCGGAGAGCGGCGTCCGCCGCGGGGAGGACGCGCTGAAGCTGCTCGCCCGGGGCGCCCGGGGGGTGCTGACGGGCCGGGGCCTGGTGCTCGGCCTGTTCGCGGGCGGAGCGGAGGGCGTGGCGCAGATGCTGGAGCTGCTGAACGAGGAGCTGGAGCGGGCCATGATCATGGCGGGCTGCAAGGATCTGGCGTCGATCTCCGGGGAGATACTGATTCCCAGGTAGGGAGGGGCTCCCTCTCCACGATGGGGGCGAATGCCTCACCCATATGAAACGGCTCAGGGCTGGGGCGGCGCCGTCCTCGGGAGCAGGGGCAGGAGGTATTCGCCGAAGTTCCGGGCCTCCGCATCGTGCGGCCAGCCGGAGAGGATGAAGGTGGTGGCGCCGACGGCGACGTATTCGCGCATGGCGTCGGCCACGACCTGCGGGCTGCCCACGAGCATGGTGCCCGCCCCCTGGCGCACGAGGTTGACGCCGGAGAACAGCGCCGGGCCGTGCCAGAGCCTCCCCTCCGCCGTCATGGCGTTCATGCGCTGCTGGGAGACGGATTCCACCTCGCCGCCGACGGAGCCGGTGACGGAGGAGCTCTCGCCGTAGGAGACCCTGCCCGCGATGATGGACTCGGCCTCGCGCTTGGCCTGCGCGTCGTCCTCGCGCACCAGGATGTGAAACCGCACGCCCAGCCCGAGGTCGCGCCCGTGTTCCTCGCGCGCCATCTTCCGCACCTCCCGATACTCTTCCGCTATCTGCCAGGGGGGCTCGCCCCACTTCAGGAAGACGTCGGCGTGCCTGGCGATGACTCTTTTGGCAGCGGGCGAGCTGCCGCCGAAATAAAGCGGCGGGCCGCCCTTGCGCGCGGGGCCGGGAAAGACGAAGCCATCCTCCACCCGGTAGTGCGCGCCCTCATGGTTCACCCTTCCCTCCTCCGCCCAGAAGGCGCGCACGACCTCCAGAAACTCGTCGGCCCGGGCATAGCGCGCGTCGTGGTCCGCCCAGTCGCCGTAGCGCCGCGCGTCCGTGGAGGAGCCGCCCGGCACGACGTTGACCGTGAGCCTGCCGCCGGAGATGAAGTCGAGCGTGTTCGCCTGCTGGACGGCGAAGGTCGGCGTGGTGAGGCCGGGGCGGATGGCGACGCAAAACCGGATGCGCTCCGTCTCTCGGGCGATGGCGGCGGCGAGTAGCCAGCCGTCCGAGCAGGAAGTGTTGCAGGGAATGAGCATGTTCGTGAGACCGCTCGCCTCTGCCGTCCGCGTCACGTGGACGAGGTAGTCGATTTCCGGAGGAATCTCCACCTCGCCCGTGCCGAGCCGCGTGGCGTCGCCCCTTTGGTTCGAGGGCAGATACCAGGCGTATTCGATGGCCTTCCGCTTCGTGCTCATGGGGAGTGCGTCCCGTGGGGGCGTGTTCTGCAGTTCGGCGCTTCCCTCCTCCGCGCGGACGCCAGTTTGCGAAAAAAGGCGCATCCTCCGCAAGGGCGGCGGGGGCTTTTCCCGGAACGCCCCCGCGCACACCGCACCCGCACGTCCCGGAGAAGGCGCGGCGTCGCCCTCCCCGTGACGTGCGGGAAGCCACAGCGAGGGATTGTCGTGCTAGCCGATGCGCCCCCCGTCTTCGCGCGTCACGGCGATGACGGACGAGCGGGGGGTCGTGTCCCCGCCGTCGGGGGAAGTGGCTGTCGCCGCCCTTCTCGCCCGGATGCTGGATGCCGACGAACAGGGTTTTGCCATCCGGGCTCCAGGCCATGCCGGTGACCTCGCACTGTCTGGGGCCGACGAGAAAGCGGCGAATCTCGCCCGTTACGGGGTCGCCCACCAGCATCTGGTTGTTCCCCTGTCCCGCGAACCCCTTGGCGTTGGAGTAGTTGCCGTCGGTCTGTATCCACAACATGCCGTTGCGGTCGAACGCGAGACCGTCAGGCGAGTTGAACATGTTGTCCCGCGCGATGTTCTTCGAACCCGCGTTGGGGCCGGTGTGCACAACGGGGTTGCCCGCAACCACGAACAAGTCCCAGGAGAAGGCGGTCGCGAGGTGATCGCCCCCGTCCGGCGTCCACCGCACGATCTGGCCATAGATGTTGCCCTTGCGGGGGTTCGGCCCGCCGACGGGCGTCGGGTCGCCGCCCTTGTTGGGCTTCTTGCCGCGGTTCTTGTTGTTGGTGAGGCAGCAGTAGACCTCAGCCTTCCTGGGGTTCGCCGCCACCCATTCCGCGCGGTCCATGGTGGTCGCCTTCACCGCCGAGGCCGCCATGCGGGTGTGGACGCAGATTTCCGCCAGGGAGGCCATGCCCGTGGATTCCGAGGTCAGCTCTACCCACTCGCCCCGGCCGCCGTCGGCGAACTTCGCGGCGAACAGCTTGCCCGCCTCCAGGAGGTCGGCGTTGTCGCCACCCTCGACATAGCGCCCCGCGCTCACGAACTTGTAGATGAACTCGCCCCGCTCGTCGTCGCCCATGTAGACGACCACCTGTCCGTTCGCCGCGAGGACAACCTCCGCGTTCTCATGCTTGCAGCGTCCCAGGGCGGTGCGCTTCTTGGGCGTGGAAGCGGGGTCGAGGGGGTCGATCTCGACGATGTAGCCGACGCGGTTCGGCTCGTTGGGGTGCTTGGCGATGTCGAACCGCTCATCCACCATCACCCACGCATACCCCCGATCCCGGGTGCCTACGCTGTATCGCTTGAACGCGGGGCCGACCTCGATATCGGGGTCGCTCGAGGAGAAGTAGCCGTGGAAGTTCTCCTCGCAGGTGAGGAAGGTGCCCCACGGGGTGACGCCGTTGCCGCAGTTGTTCCAGGTCCCCAGGCTCCTGACGCCGGCGGGGTCGGCGGCCGTGCGGAGAAGGTCGTGCCCGCGGGCGGGCCCGGTGATCTCCATCGGGGTGTCGGGCGTGATCTTCCGGTTGTAGGGGGAATCCTTGACGATGGACCAGGTGCCGTTGTTCTGCTCGATCTCCACGATGGACACCCCGTGCGCGGCCTTGCCCTTGCGCACGTCGTCGGCGTTCTCGGGCCTGCCCCTGCCCTTGCCGCCGTAGATGACGTCAAGGTTCACGTATTCGTTGTTGACAGCGAGGATGTTCCGGTCTCCGTGGAGGAACAGCGCCATTCCATCGTTGTTGTCGCCGAAGGCGAACTCCTGGCTCGCGCCCGTGCCGCGCGTCGCGTGGTCGAACGCGACCGAGTGCTTCCACATCGGCTCTCCCCATTTGGCGACCACGTGCCAACGATACCCCTTGGGGACGGTGATCGTGTCGAGGTCGTTGGCGGGGACGGGGTCGAACCCGAACCGGTTGGGGGCGGCGAAAGCCGCCAGGGGCGAGATTCCGCCTGCGCTCATGACGAACGCACTCGCGGCGAACGCGGCGGTGTCATTCAGAAATCCGCGCCGGGAGAGAACATTCTCGGCCAACCTGCCGAAATCGGTTTCCGGCAACTCCGGATGGTCGGCCTCCTCGAGGTCGTCGAACTCGTCCGCTTCCATCCCGCACTCCTTGACGATGGGCACCTCCGACATTTTGCGCTCCTCCCCTCTTTTTTGGGCGGTTCAGTTCAGAACATCGACGCGCGAGATGGCCCCGCGCAACGCCGATTGCCGATTGTAGGGAGGAGTCGTCGCATTTGTATGACAAAAAGGTGAAACTTCCGTGAAACGCATCCGGCGGCTAGCCGCATGGCTTCGCGCGAGAGGCGGGCGGCGCGCAGGGAATCCCGCTTCGCCTCCAAGGTCCGGGGGGCGTTTTTCGGGACCGCCCTTCCCAGGGACGCGCGCAGCCTGTAGATTGGGGGGAGCAGCGGGCTTCCGTCCACCTCCGAGCGACGCGCACCCGGTGCGAACCCGGCAGGCGGGTCGCGCGCGCGCCGTGCCCGCCCCGCGCGGAGAACGCTCCCTTCCCGCCATGAGAGCCAGATGAACCCCCAGCTCATCGCCGCATCCTACGCCATGTCCACCGCCGTGGTGTTCGCCACGTTCAGCGTGTTCATCCGCAAGGGTAGCGAGCACGCCAACGCGCTGACGGGCGTCTTCATCGGCATGCTCACCTCCCTGCCGGTCATGCTGGGGGTCACCTGGTATTACTGGGAGCCGGAATGGTGGAGCCCGGCCGCATTTTTCTTCTTCGCACTGGCGGGCCTGGTCGGGCCGGCGATGTCGCGCGTCTTCTTGTATCTGAGCATCTCCTATCTCGGCGTCGCGCGCGCCATGCCCTTCAATTCGCTGACCCCCTTTTTCGCCACCTCGCTCGCCATCGCCTTCCTGGGCGAGAGGCCGGGAGCACTCATCCTCGCGGGCACGCTCTTCATCATCTGCGGCGGCGTCACCCTCACCTACAAGAAGCCGGAGGACACCTCCTGGCAGCGCAAGCACCTCTGGCTCGCGTTCGCGAGCAGCATCACCGCCGCCCTGTCGTTCCTCTTCCGGAAGCTCGCCTTCGCCCACGTTTCGGCCCCGCTCATGGGAGCCACCCTCTCCACGCTGGCGGGGTTCGTCTTTCTCCTCGCCTTCGTCCCGCTCTTTCCGGAGGCGCAGAAACCCAACCAGTTTGGCCGCCCGAGGGCCTGGCTCATCTTCGGCTTCTGCGGGCTGCTCAACGCGCTGGGCTTTTTCCTGCACTTCACCGCCATCAGCATCGGCGACCTCTCGATAGTGGCCCCGCTCACGTCGACGGCCCCCATCTTCAGCCTCGTCATGAGTTTCTTCATGCTCCGGCGCGTGGAGCGCATCACGCCCCCCATCATCGCCGGCACAATCTGCATGGTGGTCGGCGCCGCCCTCATCGGCTGGCGGATTCGCTAGGGCGCGCCTCCCTGCGGAACAAGCACCGTGGCAAGCGGCCGGATTTCCGCTACAATAATAAACGCCGTGCGCGCGCCGCCTCCGCGTCCGTCCCGGCATCGCGGCGGCGGAGGAAGGGGTGGGCGAAGCCCCAAGTCCGGCGAAAGGAGGCGTTCGATGCTGTTTCGATTCTCCTTGTACGGCTTTCTCAAAAACCAGACCTACTTCGAGCCTTTCCTCATCCTCGCCTTCTTGGAAAAAGACCTCTCCTTTTTCCAGATTGGCCTTCTGGTCGGCTTCCGCGAGGTATGCATCAACATCTTTGAAATTCCCAGCGGGGCGGTGGCCGACCTCTACGGCAGAAGACGCTCGATGATATTCTCGTTCCTCGCCTACATCGCCTCGTTCCTCGTCTTCGCCCACTCGACCTCCTTCGCCGCCCTGCTTCTCGCCATGTTCGCCTTCGCCCTCGGCGATTCGTTCCGCACCGGAACCCACAAGGCGATGATCTTCGAGTGGCTGCGCATCCAGGGACGAGAGGACGAGCGCACCCGCGTCTACGGGTTCACGCGCTCGTGGTCGAAGATGGGCTCGGCCGTCTCGGTCGTGATCGCCAGCGGGTTCATCTTCACCGGGGCGCGCTACAGCGACATATTCCTCCTCGCCATCATCCCCTACGCGATGAACATCGTGAACTTCATGGGCTACCCGAGCGCACTCGACGGCGCGCGCGCGGCGGACGCGAAAATCCCCGGCGTCTGGGGACATTTGAAGGAATCCATGCGCACGGCGTTCACGGACAGGCCGCTGCGCGGCATCCTCGCCGAGTCGATGGGCTACGAGGGCACCTACAAGGTGGCCAAGGACTACATCCAGCCCGTGATCCAGCAGGCGGCCCTCGGCCTCGCGCTCCTCGCCGCGTGGGAGCAGCAGCAGCGCGTGGCCATTCTGATCGGCGCCGTCTATTTCGTCCTGCACCTGCTGTCGAGCTTCGCCTCGCGCGGAGGCCACCGCCTCGTCCGCGCGGCGGGTTCGGAGGAGGGGGCCGCAAAATCCCTCTGGGGGGCGACCTCCCTCATCTACGCCGCCCTCGCGTGGGGGCTGTGGGCGGGCTGGGAATCCATCGTCATCGCCGGCTTCGTCGCCCTGGCCGTGCTGCAGAACATCTGGCGCCCGGTGCTGATGAGCCGCATCGACGCCCACAGCGCGCCCGGGGCGGGCGCCACGATCCTCTCGGTCGAGACGCAAAGCAAATCGCTCCTCGCCATGGGTCTCGCCCCCCTCGTCGGCTTTTGCGTGGACGTGGCGGGGCTCGTCGGAGTGGGCGCCGCCGCCACGCTGATCACCCTGCCCTTCGCCCTCGCGAGCCTCGGCGGCCCGCGCCCGAGGGCGATTCCCCACCCCTAGGCGAGGCGCGGACGGCAACGGCCTCGGGGCGGGAAAGGTGCCCTCCGACCCTGCTTTTTGGCGGCGAATCCGGCAAATCAAATGTGGTATACTCCCTGCCGCTTGATCGCCCGCATGCCGCGACAACAAGAGAGGAGACTCCGGGGATGATGGGAGCGATAGCAGGCGACGTTGTCGGCAGCATCTATGAGTCGAAGTCCCGCAACATCAAGACGAAGGACTTCGCGCTGTTCGAGCCGACCAAATTCTTCACCGACGACACGGTGATGACCGTGGCCGTCGCCGACGCCCTGCTCGACGGCGCGGACATCGGGCGAAAGATTCGGAAATGGGCGCGCGCATACCCCCGCAGAGGATACGGAGGCTACTTCCGGCGGTGGATGCGCAGCGAGGACCCCCAGCCCTACAACAGCTACGGGAACGGCTCCGCCATGCGGGTCTCAGCCGCCGGATGGCTGGCGCAAAGCGAGGCGCAGTGCGTGGCGTTCGCCAGGGCGAGCGCCGCGCCGACCCACGGCCACCCCGAGGGGATCAAGGGCGCGGAGGCGACCGCATGGGCCATCTGGGGTGCGCGCGCGGGTGCGTCCGCAAAGGCGCTCCGGGAGGGAATCACCCGCCGATACGGGTATGACCTCTCCCGCACCTGCGACGAAATCCGCCCGGACTACGCCTTCGACGTAACCTGCCAGGGAACCTGCCCCCAGGCGTTCACGGCGGCACTGGAAGCCGAGGATTTCGAGGATGCGCTCCGCCTGGCCATCTCTCTCGGCGGGGATGCGGACACCCTCGCGGCGATTGCCGGGAGCATCGCCGAGGCCCGCTTCGGCATCCCGGAGAGCATCCGCGCGACAACCCTCGGATACCTCGACACGCGCCTGCTGAAGGTCATCGCCCGCTTCTACGCCGAACTCGCCCACAGGGGGATTTCCCGCGAAACCCGGGACTTGTGACGAGCCTCGAGCGCGCTTTGCGTTTGACGATCCGCGCGAGGCAAACCAGACTGCCTCGATCCGCCAGACGACGACCAAAGACGACAAAAAAGAGAGGAGACTCCGGGGATGATGGGAGCGATAGCAGGCGACGTTGCCGGCAGCATCCATGAGTTCGAAGGCATCAAGACGAAGGACTTCGAGCTGTTCGGGCCGGACAACTTCTTCACCGACGACACGGTGATGACCGTGGCCGTCGCCGACGCCATGCTGGACGGCGGGGACATCGAGTGCAAGATGCAGGAATGGGGACGCGCATACCCCGGCAAGGGATACGGGGGCTTCTTCCTGCGGTGGCTGCACAGCGAGGACCCCCAGCCCTACGGCAGCTACGGGAACGGCTCCGCCATGCGTGCCTCACCCGCCGGATGGCTGGCGGAAAGCGAGGCGCAGTGCGTGGCGTTCGCCAGGGCGAGCGCCGCGCCGACCCACGATCACCCCGAGGGAATCCGGGGCGCGGAGGCGACCGCATGGGCGATCTGGGGTGCGCGCACGGGTGCGTCCGCAAAGGTTCTGCGGGAGGGAATCGCCCGCCGATACGGGTATGACCTCTCCCGCACCTGCGACGAAATCCGTCCGGACTACGCCTTCGATGAATCCTGCCAGGGAACCTGCCCCCAGGCGTTCACGGCGGCACTGGAAGCCGAGGATTTCGAGGATGCGATCCGCCTCGCCGTCTCTCTCGGCGGGGATGCGGACACCCTCGGGGCGATTGCCGGGAGCATCGCCGAGGCCCGTTTCGGCATCCCGGAGAGCATCCGCGCGAGAACACTCGAATACCTCGACGCGCGCCTGCTGAAGGTCGTCGCCCGCTTCTACGCCGAACTCGCCCACAGGGGGATTTCCCGCGAAACCGGGGACTTGTAGCATCCGGGTGCGCTTTGCGTTTGACGATCCGCGCGAGGCAAGCTAGACTGCTCCCTATCCGCCAGACGACGACAAGAAGAGATCGGCTTCGCTCCACGGACAGAATGGAAAAGCCCATCGTGCGAAATATCGAAAGAAACCTCTCCTGGATACTTCTTCTTGCGCTCACCCTGATGCTCACGACCCAGGTCATCGCGCGCTACATATTCTTCACCTCTATCGGCTGGATCGAGGAGTTCTCCCGCATCGTCTTCATCTGGTTCATCTACCTGACCATCAGCTGGATCATCCTCCAGGGGAGGCACATCCGCGTCAACGCCATCGAGATGGTCGCCCCCGCCTCCTGGGCGCGCCCGATCGCCCTGCTGGCGGACTCCCTGTGGATGGCCTTCAACATCCTGATGACGTATTTCGGCTATCTTTTCGTGCGTAGCGAGATTGAAGTCTGGTCGGAGACGGACATCCTGCAAATACCCGAAGCCGCCGTTCACTCGATCATCCCCATCGGCTTCGGGCTGATGAGCCTGCGTCTCGCCCAATACATGTATCGCGTCTACGTCCGGGGCGAGCCCGAGGTGCTCTACGAAGTGCAAAAACAGGAAGAAGAACGATGAACATGCCCCTGCTGCTGCTCGGCTCCCTGGCGCTGTTCCTCTTCATCCGCGTGCCCGTGGGCGTCGCCCTGGGGGTCTCCTCCATCCTCGTGTATTTCGCGACCGGGGAGCGCTTCGAGAGCCTGGCGCTCTCCTATTACGACGGGCTGGACAAGTTCCCCTTCATCGCCGTGCCCATGTTCCTGCTCGCCGGCGCGCTGATGGAGAAGGGGGGCATCAGCAAAAGGCTGATCTCGGTGGCCGACTGCTTCGTGGGCAACGTCCAGGGCGGCCTCGCCCACGTCACCATCCTGGCGTGCATGCTCTTCTCGGCGATTTCGGGTTCGGGCCCCGCCACGACGGCCGCCGTCGGCGGACTCATGATCCCCACCATGCTCCGCCGCCAATACGACAAGAACTACTCGGGCGCCGTCTCCGCCTGCGGCGGGACGCTCGGCATCCTCATCCCCCCGAGCATCACCCTCATCGTCTATGGCGTCAGCGCCGATCAGTCGGTCACCCGCCTGTTCATCGCGGGCTTTCTGCCCGGCGTCATGCTCGGGCTCATGCTGATGGGCTGCGCCTCCATCATGGCGCGCTTCATGACCGTGGAGTCCGACGCGGAGCCCTTCTCCGTCTCCCGGACGCTGCGCACCATCTGGGCGGCGCGCTGGGCGCTCCTGGCCCCCGGCGTCATCATCGGCGGCATCTACGGCGGCTTCGTCACGCCGACGGAGAGCGCCGTCATCGCCGTCTTATACGGCTGGGCGGTGGGCATGTTCGTCTATCGGGAGCTCACGTGGCGCAAGACGCGCGAATGCCTGGAAATCGCAGCCCTCGTCACCGGGACCATCGCCATCATCTGGGGCGCCTCGCTCGCCTTTGGCGAGCTCATCACCATTCACCAGATTCCCCAGCTGGTGACCGCGTTCATCCAGGGGGTTACGACCTCCCCCTTCCTCATTCTCATCCTCATCAGCCTCTTCCTCACCTTCGTGGGCATGTGGCTCAACACCATGGCGCAGGTGATCATCCTCACGCCGATGTTCCTGCCCGTCATCAAGGCGGTGGGCATCGACCCCATCCACTTCGGGATCGTGTTCGTGGTGAACTGCGAGATCGGATACCTGACGCCGCCCCTGGGCACCAGCCTGTTCGTGGCGATGGGCATCGCGGACACCACGCTCGGGGCCATCGCGAAGGCCGTCCTGCCCTTCATCCTGACGATGTTCCTGTGCATTCTCATTCTGGCGTATTTCCCCAGCATCTCCCTCGTGCTGCCGAACCTGATACTCGGCAGGTGAGGGACAAAAAACCCTCTATACGGAGAAGGAGGCAACCCATGCGACACTGGAAAAGGCGTTTCCGGGCACTGGCGGGCATCATCCTCGCCGCCGGTCTGATCAGCCTCGCGGCTCCCCGGGCCGAGGCCGCCAAATACGTCATGAAGTTCGCCCACAACAACCCGCCCAAGCCGGAGCTCCTCTACCAGGCCTCGGCCCTGACCATGCGCAAGAACCTGCAGGTCTACTCCAAGGGGGAGATCGACATCCAGATATTCCCCTCCTCCCAGCTCGGCAAGGACCGCGTCGCCGCGAAGAAGGTGCAGCTCGGATCGGTGCAGATGCAGCTGGTGGCCTCGAACAACATCACGGCCTTCGACAGACGGCTGGACATCTTCACCCTGCCCTTCATGTTCGGCAGCTTCAAAGGCGCCGTCAAGGTGTTCGACAGCGACATCGGCCGGAGCATCGCCGAGAACTTTCGCAAGAAATCGGGCATCCGCATCCTCGGCTTCGTCGCCACGGGCTTCCGCAACATGATGAACAGCAAGCACCCCATCACGAAGCCCGCCGACCTGGGGGACCTGCGGATGCGGATCGCCAAAAACCCCATCATGGTCCAGACATACAAGTCCCTGGGCGGCAGCACCATCGGCATGGCGCCGACCGAGCTGTTCAGCGCGCTGAGCACCAGGACGGTGGACGGCCACGACGGCGGCTCGAGCTGGGCGTGGGCGATGAAACTCTACGAAGTGCAGAAATACCTCTCCATCACGCGGCACCAGCTCGTGGCGGGTGCGCTCATCATCAACGACAAATACTACGCCAAGCTGCCCAAGGGCATGCAAAAGGCAGTCCTCTCCGCCGCCCGGGACACGATAGCCTGGGCGAACGCCTATGCGGAGGAGAACGAGAAGGACATCATGAAGGGGTTCGCCGAAAAAGGCCTCAAAATCGCGACGCCCGACCTCAAGCCCTTCCGCGCGGCGGTGAAGCCCGTTCACCGGAAATTCGCCGACCAGGTGGGCGGCATCGACCTCATCAACCGCATCCTGAAGATGCAGGAGGGATAGAATCCGACGCGCGCGGGCGCGGCGGCGGTCCCCTGCCGGGGTCGTCGCGCGCGCGCGCAGCCTTTCCGCAATAGGAGGCGCGCATGAGCGGCTTTGAGGGGCAAAGCGCCATCGTCACGGGCGCTGCGACGGGCATCGGGGAGGCCACCGCCAGAATTCTCGCGCGGGAGGGAGCGGCGGTCACCGTGATGGACGTGAACGGGGAGGGTGCGGCGGCGGTCGCGCAATCCATCAACGAGAGCGGCAGCCGCGCCCGCTGCGCCGTCGTCGACCTCACCGACTGGGAGGCGACCAGCGCCGCCGTGCGGGAAGCGCATGCGCAGGCGGGGCGGGTGGACGCCCTCGTGCACAGCGCGGGCGGATTCCCCCGCTACGTGAGCCTTCTCGACTGCCCGGTCGAAGCCTGGGACGGCGTGGTGGACTCGAACCTGAAGTCGATGTTCTACCTCCTCAAGGCCGTCGCTCCCCTGATGGTGGCGGCGCGGTACGGGCGCGTCGTCACCCTCTCGAGCATGGCCGCGCGCAGCGGCGTGAACCCGAACCCGCCGCACTACACGGCCGCCAAGGCAGGGGTGCTGGGCCTCACCCGCCAGGCGGCGCGCGAACTGGGGCCGCACGGGATCACCGTCAACGCTGTGGCGCCGGCCAACGTGCGAACGCCGAGAACGATTGGCATCCGAACGCCCGAGCGCATCGCCTACATCCAACAATCCACTCCGGCGGGCAGGCTTTCGGAACCCCGGGAGATTGCCGAGGCGGTCGTCTTTCTTTGCTCGAAGGAAGCGGCCTACATCAACGGCGTCACCCTCGACGTGAACGGCGGGGCGACGATGATCTGATGAAGATGCTGAACTGAGGAGCGGCATCCCCGCCGGGGCGATTGTGAAACAAACCCACGCGGGCGCGATGGCCGGAGAGGAGAAAGAAGGGGAAACCGGGTCGCGCGGGAGGGACACCGGATGCGAGCGAAACTTGACGCGCGGAGATAGATAGAAGATACGCGGGGCGAATTTTACCGCAACGTCATTCCGTCCCCCAAACCTCGTTGCGCCAGCCATGGTTCCGGAGTCTTTCCGCCTCCTCCGCCGAGAGTTTTCCCTCCGACGCCGAGTTGCCCGTTCCTCCCGACACCTGGGCCTCATCCATCTCCTCGTCGCTCAACTCCCGATCCTTCCCCCCGGTCTCCTTCGTAGCCGATTCATTCATTCCCGCATCCTCCGGTTTGCCGCGACGACTCCGGATTCATTTCCCCGTGCTGTGCGCGGCACAACACGAAGCGGACTCCGCGCGTCCCCGCAACCAGCCTCTCCGTATCGCTATATCGCGCGTTTCGGGAGGGCTACAGGGCGATCCCTCACAATACCCGCCAGGGCCCGTCCCGAGGAGCGGTGCTCCCCCCCCCCCCAGGGCTACGGCCGAGGGACCCTGTTGAGGTAGTGCTGCTGATTGAATTTGTTCGCATCCTCATCCGGGAGTTTTCCCTCCGACGCCGAGTCGCCCGTTCCTCCCGACACCTGGGCCTCCTCCATCTCCTCGTCGCTCAACTCCCGATCCTTCCCTTCGGTCTCCTTCGCAGCCGATTCATTCATCCTCGCATCCTCCGGTTTATTGCAACGACTGTGGATTCACATTTCCCCGCCTGTGTGCGGTGCGCCTACGAACCAGGCACACATCACCGCGACAACCAGCCCGATCATCTGGACGCGAACGGAGGGGGCACCATGATATGAAGACGCCGACCCGTGCGTCCAACGTCCGCCCTGCCCTCCCGGGGCGATGCACTCCCCCCGGGCTATATCCTGTGACCCCACCTCTGGCCCTGGGCTCTTCCCGTATCCGCTATCGAGCTGTCCGTTCCTCCCGACACCTTGGCCTCATCCACCTCCTTGTCGCTCAACTCCCGATCCTTCTCTTCGGTCTCCTTCGCAACCACTTTGTCTTTCTCAGCCGATTCATTCATTCTCGCACCCTCCGGTTTGCTACGACGAGATGTGAATTCCCTCGTTGTGCGGCGCGCCAAGAACCGGACGCAACGTCCCCGCAACCAACCCGATTATATCGTTTCGGGATATCCGGGGCAATCCCAAAAATTCCGGGGACTGGCCCTGCAGGGCGGGCGATGCGCCCCGCGCGCCATCCCCCCAAGGGAGGCGGAAACGGCGTGGGGAGGCGCGCCCGGGGAGGGCCGGCGAGGTCGGCGGGAGCGCGCGCGCAAATAAATCCCCTCCCTTCCGGCGGCGGCGCTTGCGTCCGACAAGGGGTCAAATCGGCGCAGGGTCCGGTTCGGCCGCTTTGCCCGGCGCTTCCCGCAGCGCCCGTTCGACCAGGGGCACGATGTCGGAGAATTTCTCGGCCACCGAGACGCCGGCCTCCCGCAGCATCTTCTTCTTCCGGGAGGGCGCGCCCCGGCCCCGCTCGATGAGCGCGCCGGTATGGCTCACGCTCGCCGGCGTGGGGGACGTCTCCCAAAACTCGCCGGGTATCATGGCCACGGCAGGCTTGGTGAACCCGCCCGAGGCGATGAAGCGGGCCGCCGCCTCCTCCCTGTCCGTGCCGGGTTCTCCGAACAGGACAACGGCCCGGGTCTCGGGGTCGTTCTCGAACAAGGCGAGCATTTCGACAAAAGAGGCGCCGATGAGCAGGTCGCCGCCCAGGGCCACATAGGTGCTCTGGCCGATGCCCGCGCGCGTCAGAAACAGGCAAATCTCGGCGCCCATCCCCCCGCTTCTGCTCACCACGCCCACAGGTCCCGGGCGGAACATGAGGTCCGGCACCTCGCCCCCCGTGCCGCCGACCTTCGCCTTCCCCGGACTCACCATGCCCTGGCTGTTGGGGCCGATGACGAAGGTGCCCCTCTCCGCCGCGCGCGCCAGCAGTGCGCAAGCGTCATGGTGGGGCACGCCCTCCGCCAGAATGTGGATGGTGGGCACGCCCGCCTCTATCGCCTCCAGGGCGGCGTCGCGCACGAAGCGCGCCGGCACGAACAGCACGGAGAGGTCCGCCTCGTGGGCGCGCACCGCGTCCTCCACCGCGTCATACACCGGCACGCCGTCCACCGCCTCTCCCCCCTTGCCGGGAGACACGCCCGCCACCACGCGGGTGCCATAGGAGGTCATGGTGGGCAGTAGCCTCCGCGCTTCCGCCCCCGTCACCCCCTGCACGAGCACCCGCGTCGCCGAGTCCAGCAAAATGCTCAATTCGCGGCCCCCCTCCTCCCGTACGCGCGCGCCACGATGCGACAGGCGACGTCCTCTATCGACGCCTCCTCCTCGTGCCATTCCACGCCCGGAACCTGGGCGATGAGCCGCCGCGCCTCCTCGGCCCCCGGGCCGGCGTAGCGGACGACGACGGGAAACTTGTTGTAATCCAGCCCCGCCTCCCGGAGGGCGCGAACCACTCCCGCCACCTTGACGTCCACCCGCGTGAAGTTGCTCACGTTCCCCGCCAGCACGAGCCCCCGGATGCCGGGCTTGGAGAGCACCGCCTTGACCGCCTCGCACATCTTCTCCTCATAGCGGCCGGGCGTGATGTCGAACGTGGTGGCCGGTCTTCCTCCGAGGTCCAGGAGAGCCTCCAGGCTGGAGAGGCCATAGCCGCCGCCGGTGACCATGAAGCCGATGTCGCCGTCGAGCTCGCTGAAGCGAATGGCGCCCACGTGGGGGTCGATGGCGTCGATGGCGCGCATCCGCCGCTCGAGCGGGGTCAGCGGTCGCCAGCCGTTTCCCCCCTCCTCACCCAGCATGGCCGCCAGGTCCGGATGACGAAAAAGCGCCTGCTCGTCAATCTGCGCCACGCCCGCCGCCGCCACCACGCGGCCATCGGCCAGCTCCGCCAGCGGGTTCACCTCCACCATCTCGCAGTCGCGGGCGCAGAACACCTGATACATCGCCAGAACGGCGCGCCCGACCCGTTCGGCGAGGTCGTCCGGGAGTCCTGCGCTCTGCGCCAGACGGACGGCGTCCCCGGCGTCCAGCCCCTCCATGATGTTCACGGGCCATTCCAGAAGCTTGTCAGGCTGCTTCTCGGCCAGCTCCTCGACGTCCACGCCCCCCTCGGCGCTGAAGAGGATGAGCGGGCATTTCCTCCCCGCGTCGAAGGAGATGGAGCAGAATATCTCGCGCCGGATGTCGAGCGCCTCCATCACGATGAGACGGCGCACGGGGAAGCGCCGCACCTCCATCCCCAGAATGGCGCCGGCGCGCGCGCGGGCCGCATCCGCCGAGGCGGCGAACTTCACCGCGCCCGCCCTGCCCCGCTTCCCGACCGGCACGAGCGCCTTGATGACGACGCGCCCGCCCAGGCGCGCGAGGGCGCGGGCCGCCTCGTCCGCACTGGCGCAAACCTCGAAGTCCGGCACGGGAACGCCGCCTTGTTTCAGTAGCGTCAGGGAATCGTTTTCGAGCAGGCGGGCCAAGCGCCACCTCCGGTCCAGGAGAGATTCGTTCCGTTCGTTTTCGCGCGGGAAGCGGCGAGGCGGACGGTGGAAAATTGCTAGCACTTCGGACCCGGAGCGTCAAGATTCCCGCGAAAAGACGGCGGCGAACCCCCCGGACTTCGGGCGATGGGCGCGCGCGCGCCCTCTCTGCGGATGGACGCCTCCCCTTCCCTGAAGCGGCGTCCGCCTCGTTTTTCCGGACGCAAAAACGTATCATATCCATCATGCGGGCGCGCGGGGTCATGCCCCCCTTACCCTTATCGTTCCCTCCAGGCCCGCATCGCGCGTCGGACCGGCTTTCGGGGAGGATGTCGCAAAAAAATGCCGCCAACGACAACAGCCACAAACCCCCTGGTTCTCTTGAAGCGGGAGGGTCCGATCGCCACCCTCACGCTGAACCGTCCCGAGAAGAGAAACGCCATCAACGCGGCGATGATCCGTCAGGCGATGGCGGCGATGGCGGCGATGGAGGGAGAGGACTCCCTGCGCGTCCTGATCCTCGAGGGGGCGGGGACCGCCTTCTCCGCCGGGGCCGACGTGGCCGAAATGGGCGCGCTCACGCAGAAAACCGCGCGGGGCTTCATCTCGAACGTCCATGGCCTCATCCGCCGCCTCCGCGAATTTCCGTTCCCCGTGGTCTGCAAATGCCACGGCCACGTCCTCGGCGGTGCGCTGGAGCTGGCGCTGGGGAGCGATTTGCGCATCGCGGCGAACGACGCGCGCTTCGGGATGCCTGAGGTGCGGGTGGGCGTGCCCTCCGTCATCGAGGCGGCGCTGTTTCTGCCTTTTTGCGGTCTCGGCACAGCGCAGGACTTGCTGCTCACCGGCAGGACGTTCGGCGCACCGGAGGCGCATCGCGCAGGACTCGTCCAGCGGATATGTCCGTCCGAGGCTCTGCAGGAGACGACGGAGCAAGTCGCCGCGCAGCTTCTCCGGGCTGCCCCGGAGGCGCTGCGCGCCCAGAAGAAGCTGCTGTGGCGGTGGACGCAAGGCTATCTGGAGGCGGCCGTTCCGCCCTCCATCGACGCCTTCGAGGCTTCCTACCGAACCGGCGAGCCGCAGGAGGGCATGGCTGCGGCGCGCGAGGGGCGCCCGCCCGCCTGGGCGCCCGGGGAGGGGTGAAATTTTCCCGCGCACCGCGGGTTCCGGGGATATTCCCGGAGGCAAACCGGCGAAATGGCGCGCATCACGAACCAGGGGCGGGCCCGCGCGCCGCTCACAGCCGCATGACCCGCTCACTCCAGGAGAGAACATGAAAAGACGCATCGCCAGAAACGTCGCCGAAACCTCGGGCGGGGAGCGCGCCGCCCACATGACGGCCCGAAGGCCGCCGGGCATGGTGCGTCTGGATTCGGGAACGCCCGACTTCCCCACGCCCGAGCACATCCGCTCCGCCGCCAAGGAGGCGCTCGACCAGGGACTGACGGGCTATGCCCCGGGCCAGGGGGATCCGCAGTTCCTCGAGGCCGTGTGCGAGCACATCGCGCGCGAGGCGGGGGCGGAGTATGCGCCCGCGTCCATCATCGCCACGAACGGGGCGAGCTCCGGCATATACGCCGTCATGACGACGTTCCTCGACCCGGGGGATGAGGCGATACTGATGGACCCCACCTTTTCCCTCTACTCCCACGTCGCGCGGCAGATAGGCGCCGTCCCGGTGGAGGTGCCGCACGACGCGGACTATCATATCGACGTCGAGGCCGTTCGCCGCGCCATCACCCCGAGGACGCGCCTGATTTTCATGAACAACCCGAACAACCCCACGGGCGTGGTCTATCGGCGCGAGGAGCTGGAGGGGCTGGTCGAACTCGCGGCGGAGCGCGACCTCATGGTCGTATCGGATGAGGCGTACGCGAAAATCCTCCAGCCCGGCTTCCAGCACGTCCCCCTCCTCTCGTTCACCGGACACAGGGCGCGCCTCGTCCTCCTCGACACCTTTTCCAAGACCTATTCGATGACCGGCTGGCGTCTGGGCTACATGGCCGTTCCGGAGGATTTGGCCCGGACGATGTTCGGCGTTCACCGCGCGATCAACGGGCCGATCAACACCTTCGTCCAGCGCGCGGGCGCCGCCGCCCTGAGAGGCTCCCAGGAATGCGTGGCGCAAATGGGACGCGAATACCACAGGCGGGGCCGCCTCATCCATGAGATGACGCAGGCCATCCCCGGACTGATTCCCATCCAGCCCCAGGGCGGCTTCTATCAATACTGCCGGTATGAATACCCGATTCCCTCCGTCGAGGTGCGAAAGCGCATCTGGGAGGCCGGGGCCGCGATCCGCAGCGGCTCGGAGTTCGGCGACGCGGGAGAGGGCCACCTGCGCTTCACCTATTCGGTGGAGGAGGAGGCGATCGAGAAGGGGATGCGGATTGTGGGCGAGGTATTCCGCCACCTAGGTTGACGCGCCGGCACCTTTTCACGGGAAGGAAGGCGTGCGCTGGGCGACAGCGAAAAGAGGGTCGCCCGCGCCTGCGGGGGAGCGGCCCTCTCCCCATCATCAATAGACGGGCGAAATGTCCTTTTCGTAGGCTTCATCCGCGCCCCGGGCGGCGGCGTAGAAAATCTCCTGCAGCCGGCGCGTGATTTTTCCGGGTTTTCCGTCTCCGATCGGGATGCGGTCGAGCGAGAGAACCGGCGCCACCTCGGCTGCCGATCCGCATACCATCGCCTCATCGGCCACGTAGATTTCCGTGCGATCCACAGAGCGCTCCACCGGCGCCGGGCCCAGGTGCCGGGCAAACATCTCGAGTGCGCTGTCGCGCGTGATGCTCTCCAGGATGGAGTCGGTCACCGGCGGCGTGATGAGCTTCCCCTCGCGGACGATCATCACGCACGTGCCCGTGCCCTCGGCCACCTTGCCGTTGTGGTTCAGCAGGATGGCGTCGTCATATCCGTTCACCCGGGCCTCGACCCCCGCGAGCCGGCTGTTCTGATAGTTGGCCGACGCCTTGACGCGCGGGGGCACGGAATCGTCCGAAATCCGGCGCCAGCTGCTCACGCACAGGTTCACGCCGCGCTCCTGGCGCCTGCGATTGCTGTTCGGCCCCCCGCTGATGAAGACGCAGGTGTCCACCTCCTCGGCCGCATAGCCCTTCATGTCCAGAGGCCCCGCATCGTCAAAATACACGTTGAGCCGAAAGTGGATGTCCTCGCGGAAGCCATTCGCCCGTATCCATTCGATGACGGCCTCCTGAAACTCCTCCGCCGTATAGGGCGGGGTCATCCGCATCACCTTCATCGAATCGAAAAGCCGCCGGATGTGGGGGGCCATCTTCCAGAGAAACAGGTTCTCGCGCTCCGCGCTCCAATAGGCGCGAATCCCCTCATACACGCTCGAACCCCTGAGAACGGCCTGGCTGAAAACGCTGATCTTCGCCTCCTCGGGCGGCACCACCTTGCCGTTGAGCCATACTTTCGCGTGATCGTAGCCGGGCATGGAAACCTCCAGGACGAGCGGAAGAGTAATGCATCCAGCAGACACACGGGATCATGAACATTCGGGGGCAGGTTGACAAGGGAGGAGAGGCGGCGCCACGAGGCTTTTCTCCCGGACGCGCGCAGTGCGGTCCTCGCACGCTTCGAGGCTGACGAGGGAGGAGGAGAAGCGTCGCAAGGCTTTTCCCTCCCCTGCCTCGAGGAGGGGCGCTTCCCTTGACGCCGGCCGCGGGTTGGGCGTAGCGTGGTGCCGCCATATGAGACTTCAGGCTTCGAGACCCGCTCCCACGGGAGATTTCTCCATGCAGCAGCCAACGGACACGCCCAGACTCGCCGACGCCTACGCCGAATCGCTGCCCGCCTCGCGCGCCCTGTTCGAGCGGGCGAAGGAAATTTTTCCCGACGGGGTGACGCACGACAATCGCAGGATGCGCCCGTTTCCCATCTACGTCGAGCGCGCCCGCGGCGCCTACAAGTGGGACGTGGACGGCAACCGCTATGTGGACTACTGGATGGGCCACGGCGCCCTCTTGTTCGGGCACAACCCGCCCCACGTCGAGGCCGCCGCCCTCGAGGCCGTGCGCCAGGGCTCCCACCACGGCGCCGGCCACAGGCGAGAGGTGGAGTGGGGGGAATGGGTGCGCCGCCTGGTGCCGAGCGCCGAGCGCGTGCGCTTCACCGCCTCGGGCACCGAGGCCACGCACATGGCGCTCAGGCTCGCGCGCGCCGCCACGGGCAGAAAGCGCGTGGTGAAGTTCGCGGGCCACTTCCACGGCTGGCACGAGGGGCTGGAGGTCGGCGTTCGCCCCCCCTACACGAACGCGCCGGAGGCTGGGCAGCTCGAGGAGGCGGCCAGCCTCGTCACCGTATGCCCGCCCAACGACATCGACGCCGTCCGCGCAGCGTTGGCGCCGAGGCAGGTCGCCGCGGTCATCCTCGAGCCGACCGGCGGGCATTTCGGCACCGTCCCCATGGGACGGGACTTCGTGGCCCGGCTCCGAGAAGCCGCCCTGGAGACGGGCTCCCTGCTCGTCTTCGACGAGGTGGTGAGCGGCTTCCGCGTCTCCCCGGGCGGTGCGCAGGCGCACTTCGGCGTGACGCCGGACCTCACCAGCCTGGCCAAGATACTCGCGGGGGGCTTGCCGGGCGGCGCCGTCGCCGGGCGGGCGGACATCCTGGAGCATCTCGCCACCCCGGCGGATCCGAAGGCTGTGCGCCACGCGAAAATCGCCCACCACGGCACCTTCAACGCCAACCCCGTCTCGGCGGCAGCAGGCGTCGCCATGCTCTCCTCGCTGGCCGACGGGGAGGCCACGAGACTGGCGAACGCGCAGGCGGAGAAGCTGCGATACGGGATGAACGAGATTCTGGCGCAGGAGGCGGTGGCGTGGAGGGCGTATGGCGCCTACAGCGACTGGAAAATCTTCTTCGGCGCCGACGCCCCGCCGCGCGACGGGGCGGACCAGAAGGTGGACGGCGTGGAATGGAGGCGCCTGGATTCCAAGGACGCCCGGAGGAGCCGCGCCCTGCGGCAGGCGCTGATCCTCCACGGGGTGGACTTCAACGGCGCGCGCGCCCTCGTGGGCACCTGCCACACGGACGACGTGATCGAGGAGACGCTCGCCGCCTTCCGCGCGGGGGTGCGGGCCATGAAGGAAGAGGGCGTCGCCTAGGCCAGCCGGGGGAATCCGGGCGGAGGTCCGAAACGCGGGGGCCGCTCCCCCCCTGCCGCCAAATAACGCCGCCAACCGAGGAGAACCGCACTTGTATAGCGCGCTGAAAGGCCTTTTGAGCCTGGACTCCGGAAAAATCGTGGACGACCTCCAGCACCCCTTCACCTGCCCCGATACCGGCGGGAACCTGCGGGGCAGCTACGACGTCGAATGGCTCCGGAGCAATCTCGACAGGGACGAGGTGGCTCGTCGGCCCCGGGGCATCTGGCGCTGGCACGAACTGCTGCCCGTGCGGGATGCGAAAAACGTGGTCTCGCTCGTCGAGGGGGACACCCCCCTCATCCGCGCGGAGAGGCTGGGCAAGGCGCTCGGGTTCAGGAACCTCTACATTCTGGACGAGTCGCGCAACCCCACCGGCTCGTTCAAGGACCGCGGCGGCTCGGTCACCGTCAGCAAATGCCGGGAGGTGGGCGTCCGGCGCATCGTGCTGCCCTCCTCCGGCAACGCGGCCGCCTCCTTCAGCGCCTACTGCGCGCGGGGCGGGGTGGAGTTCATCGGCTTCGTGCGCGAGGACAGCTCGTCCGTTCACTGCCTCCAGGTGGGCGCCTACGGGGCGTTCACGCTCATCGTCGAGGGCGACCAGGGCGTGGGGGCGCGCTTCGCCGAGGAGGCGTCCCGAGAGTTGGGCTGTCTGCACGCCGCCCTGCCCCGAAACTTATACAGAATCGAGGGGAAGAAGACGGCGGCCTACGAGGTGGCGGAGAAGCTCGGCTGGCGCGCGCCCGACCGCGCCATCTGCCCCACCGCCGGCGGCACCATGGCACTCGCGATGGACCAGGGCTTCCGGGAGCTGCTGGCTCTGGGATGGATAGACAGGATGCCGGCGATAGACGTCGTCCAGCCCGATGGCTGCGCGCCCATCGTCCGCGCCCTGCGCTCCGGCGGAAAGGTGGCGCCCTGGGGTGCGGTGCGGACGAAGTCGGCCGGTCTCACGAGTCCGTCCCCGGGTGCGGGCGACCGCGTGGCCGATGTCGTGCGCGCTTCGGAGGGACAAGGCGCGCTGGTGAGCGATGCGCTCAACCTGGCGGCGGAATTCCTGATCGCCAGGAGCGAGGGGCTGTTTTTACAGCCCGCCTCGGCGGCCTCCGTGGCCAGCCTGATGGAGGGTGCCGAGCGACCGGAGAGGCCCGGGGCGGATGAGACCATCGTCTGCATCGGCACGGGCACGGGCAAAAACGCGGCGGAAGTGGCGGGTGCGGCCCTGGGGAGGCCGGGGCGGATTCCGCCAGACATGGACGCCTTCCGGAGCGCGCTCGCATCCTGGCGAGAGAACCATTCGCCGGTGCCGGCTCCGGATCCGGAAACCTCGGCCACGCCGGAAACGCCCTAGCGGAGGCGCGCTGGCGCGCGCCTCGGCAACATCCGGCGGACGCGCCCTTCTCCGGTGCCCGTTCCCAGAGAATCCACCCCACATGTCGATACATCGCTTTCATATGTGGATGCGATCATCCGCATCACCACGTGCGGGCGTTTTACAAAAACGCATTGATTTTCGTTTTATTTTCGCTTACCATTCTCCTCATTGCCTCCACAACTACAGGGAGAATGGCGATGGCGACAGAAAAAACCCTCCAGAAACTCACCATCCTCGGCGGCCAATCCTTCGACGACAGGGAGGGCCCGCCCCGCGCCCGGCGAAAATTTCCGGGCTCGGACACGCCGGGGGTTTTCCCCGTCCCCTTCTCCGGCGGGCGCGTCATGCCGCTTCTCTCCACCATGATGACCAACGCCTGCAGCTACGATTGCCGCTACTGCCCGATGCGCGCCTCGCGCGACATGCCGCGCTTCGCCTTCGGCCCGGAGGAGCTGGCCGACGTCTTCATGGCGCTCCGGAGAAGAAACCGCGCCCAGGGTCTTTTTCTCACCAGCGGGATTCCGGGCAGCGGCGTCACCGGCGTGGACAGGATGATAGCGGTGGCCGAGCTCCTGCGCTTCCGGCATCGCTTTGGCGGCTACATTCACCTCAAGATGCTTCCCGGGGTGGAGGACGCCCAGCTCCGCCGCGCCGCCCAAGTGGCCACGAGGCTTTCGGTGAACCTCGAGGCCGCCACCGAGGAGGGACTTCGCGTCATGGCGCCCGAGAAGAACCTGGAGGCAGACCTCAGGCCCGCCCTCGCGTACCTGGGAGAAACGGCGCGCGAATCGTCTCGGGAGAAAACCGGACTCATCCCCGCCGGCGTGACGACGCAGTTCATCGTGGGCGCCAGCGGGGAGAGCGACATGGACGTCCTCTCGGCGTCCCACGCACTCCAGAGGGAGGGACTCCTCCACCACACGCACTTCAGCGCCTTCCGGCCGGTGGAAGACACGCCGATGGACGGCCTCCCTCCGGTCTCCAAAAGGCGCGAGCACCGCCTCTACCAGGCGGAGCGCCTGCTGCGCGAATATGCGTTCGCACTCGAGGAGATTCCCGCATCCCAAGGAAATCTGCCCCTCGACGAGGACCCCAAAATGGCGTGGGCCAAGCGAAACCCCTCGACGTTTCCGGTGGAAATCATGGACGCCGACCTGCAGACCCTGATGCGCGTGCCGGGGGTCGGCCCTGTGTGGGCGAGGCGCCTCGTCCACCTCAGGAGAAGGGCGCACATCCGCGATTTTCGGGACCTGACGCGCCTGGGCCGCATCCGCAAGTCGGCGGCGGGCTGGCTCGCGCTGCGCGGCAAGCGCCTGGGGCCAAAACCGACTCTCGCCACGCAGCTGACGCTCGGCCTGCAAGCCAGGCGAAAACGGCGCGCCGCAGCCTCGAAGCGCACGCTGCCCCCCTGCTCGTTTCGCTGAGGCGGAAACCGCCATGCGCGGAGGAGGCGCGCCCGCCCGCTTGACGGGAAACCCCGATAGGGGCTACCCTTTCGCCATTGCGTCCCGTATGCGCGCCGCACGTGCGCGATATGGGGGGCAGCGCCGCTTCATGGCCCCTTCGTCTAGCGGTCAGGACACCGGCCTCTCACGCCGGGAACAGGGGTTCGAGTCCCCTAGGGGTCACCAAGACGCGCGCGCGGGACGCCTCCGGTTTCTCGCGCTTTCCCGCGTGCCCTTCGCGAAAGCAAACGGACATTCCCCCCGCGCGCGATAGCGCCTCGCATGCGACGACTCCTCCCCGAACGGGAGGGCGACGGGGTCTTCGCCATAATAGACGACGTCCATGCTTTTTTTGCCCGGCGGAGGAAGAGGTTCCGGAGAGAGGGCGCCTCCGCCTCGACGCTGCAGGGGACGCCCTCGAACCCCCGGTGCTCCGGCAAACGGGACATCCGCCCGTAGCCGCACCCCCGGTCGGGCAGCCCCTGCCCCCGCCCGGCCGGAGCTGTTTCACGAGGTCCGCCTCTCGTGCATAGCTCGCGCGGCCGAGCGGTGCGGACAAGTGGGGGAGGCCCGTCATGCCGCTTGGCGACTGGCGGAGGGAGGAGTCTGCGCGACCGGACGAGGCGGATGCGCGACGGAGGGAGGCCCGGGGCGCGGGGCGCGGGAAACAGCGGGGGGCTGGACGCTCCCGGGCGCGGCGGGCCGGGAGGTTCGGCGAACGGCGTCGGCGTCTTGCGCACGCAGGGGCGCGCTCCGAATGGGCGCCCGGAAAATCACCCCCAGGTGTTGGTGTGCACAACCTCCTCGAGCGGGCGACGCTCGGCGGGCCGGAATCTGCTTCCCAGCGTATGGGCCACCGGAATGAGCGCCGCCTGCATAAACCCGTCCGGCACGCCCAAGAGGGCCGCCGCCTCGGATTCGCAGCGCAGGTGCAGGGTGGTGAAGACGGAACCGAGGCCGCGCGACCTGAGCGCCAGCTGAAAGCTCCACACCGCCGGGAGGATGGAGCCGAGGAGGCCGGCCCACATGAACCTGGGCGGATCATCGGGCAGGTTGGCCTCGATGCAGGGAATCACGTGAACGGGAGCGCGCTCGAGGTTCTCCGCCAGATACACGGCGGAATCGAAGACCCGCTCGTTTTGGGCGGCGCCGTCTTTTCGCGCCTGCGCCAGCCCCTGCTCCAGGTAGTCTCCGGCCCCCTTGCGATACAATCGCCCGAGTTCTCGGCGGAGCTCCTCATCCGTCACCACCAGCCAGCGCCAACCCTGCCGGTTGGAGCCCGTGGGCGCCTGAATGGCGAGCCGGAGGCAATCCATCACGACTTCGGGCGACACCGCGCGTTGAAAATCCAGGCGCCTCCGCACCGAGCGGGTCGTGGACAAAAGCTTGTCGGTTATCTCGAGGGGAAAATCCGCCATGCCGCGCGCTCCTTACGGGTGCCTGTTTCGCCTGTTTTCCTGCAAAAGGGAGGGCATTGTATCAAAAACGGCGGGCGGGGGTGCGGACGGCGAGCGGCGCGTCCCCCACTCCCCGGAACGCACTCCCCGCAGAGGCGAGGTTGCCCTATAATCCCCTATCATCATGGACCATAAAAAATCCCCTACCCCCCAGAATGAGGACATTCATGCCAGACCAGACGAGCCAGACAAGCGGAATCCGGCTGCTCGACCCGCAGGAGGCGGCGGGCGACACGGCCCTGTTCTTCGAGGCGACGCGCGAGTTTCTGGGCCGCATTCCCAACTCGGCGCGCGCGATGGCGAACACGCCCTACGTCGCCAGGTTCTACCTGCCCTTCAACGCCACGCTCCAGCGCGAGGGCATGGGCGGGCTTCTGACCTGCAGGATCAAGGAGATCGTCGTCCTCAAGACGAGCTTCGTGAACGCCTGCGCCTACTGAATCGCGCACAACACGGCGCTTGGTCAAGCGACGGGAATCACCGATGCGCAAATCGAGGCGATCGCCTCTGACGCATACATGACGTCCCCCCTCCTGAACCCCCGGGAGCGCGCCGCCTGCCTTTGGGCGGAGCATTTCACGAAAAACACCGCGCGCGAGAATCCCGACGTGCTCGATGCGGTGAAAGAGCATTTCACCGACGGCGAGATTGTCGAGATGTCCCTGATGAGCGGCAAGCAGGGGATGATGAACCGGTTCATGGACTCGTTCCGGATACCCATTGAAAACGAGGGCGAGGTGGAGAAGATCAAAAAATCGGTGCGGGGAAACCCCGACAAGATGAAGGCGTACCTGCAATCGCTGCTCGAGAACTGGCCGGATGATTTCCCGGAGCCCAACCCGGACGACTAGCGGACGCGCCTCCCCCCGGGGGTCAATCTCAGCGTTTCCTGGAGATGATCCCGCAACTCCACCGTCCTGCCTAGGCGCGAGCTCTCAGCAGCCGCATAGACGATGGCCAGGTTCTCCTCGGCCACCCTGCCGTCCACCTCGGGGGTGCGGCCCGTGCGGACGCTGTCGGCAAAATCATCGAGTGCGTCCCGGAACATATCGCCCTCCGGCATGTCGTAGACGGCGTCCGCGCCCAGCGGCTCCCTGTCCAGCCGGAGGCGAATCGGATCGGGTGCCTTCGAGGGGTCCCGCCACTGCTGGCCGGTAATGCGAAAATGCGCGATTCCCTTCGTGCCATGAACGTTCATGTGAAACGCCCAGGGACACGCCCAGCCGCCGCCCACATAGGAGAGTGCCCCGCTTTCATGCTCGAGAATCATCATCGAGGCGTCCTCCACGTCCTCGGTCGCATACATGCGCTTGAGCCTGGCGGTGACGGTCTTCACCGGGCCATGCAGGTAGCGAAACGTGTCGACGTGGTGGATGGACAGCTGAATGACCACGCCCGTGGGGTTCAGCGCGCGGCTCGAACGCCATTTCTCGGGCGTCAGCTCCAGGCCGCGCTCGGTGCAGAAATTGCTCTCGCTCATCGAGACGCGCCCGATCGCCCCCTCGTCGATCAGCGCCTTCATGCGCCTCGAGACGGCGAGGCGGCGCGCGCTATGGCCTACCGCGAGCCTGACGCCGGCGGCCTCGACCGCATGGACGATGGCGCGCGCATGCTCCATGGAGTGGGCGATGGGCTTTTCGCAATAGACATGCTTGCCGGCGGCGGCCAGCGCCTCGATGTGCTCTTTGTGGGCGTGGTTCGGCGTCGTGAGGATGACGGCCTCGATTTCCTCGTCTCGCAACAGCGCATCGAAACTCTCCGCCTCCCGCGTCCCGTAGCGCTCCGTGAAGTCGCGCCGCTTCCCGGCCGTTCGGCTGAAGCAGGAGACGATCCGAATCTTTCCTCCGCGCAACGCGGCGTCGGCGAGCACGTTGGCCCATCGCCCCAGGCCCATCGAGGCGACGCGCACAGGTTCAAACGACATGTCCTTCCTCCCCGACGACGATCCGTTCGCTAGATGCTCACCTGGAAACTCGGCAGGCGGACGCCCTCTCCCTCCCCGGCCGGGCGCGCGCTCAACTCCTCCAGCGTGGTCTCCCGCAACGTCTTGTCTATCGCATCCTCGAGCCTCTTCCACAGAATGCGGCTTCCGCACGCCCGGATGTTCGGGCACGGAACGGAAGGCGGCGCCTCTCCGCAATCCACCGGCTGGACGGTTTCCTCCACCGCGAACAGAACGTCGCGCATGTTGATTCGGGAGGGGGGCCGCGCCAGGATGTAGCCGCCTCCCGGCCCCCTCGTGCTGCGCACCAGCGAGGCCCGGCGCATCTTCACGAACAGCTGCTCCAGGTAGTGCTGGCTGATTTCCAGCTTGCCGGCTATCTGGGGCAAGGGAACCGGGTGCGTTTGCGAGTGCCGCGCCAGCTCTATCATGGCGAGCACGGCGTATCGTCCCTTGGTCGATATCTTCATCGGCGGCATCCTCCCATGAGGCGTCCCTGCAGCATCCCTTCCCCGGACGCTTCCCGGACCATCGGGGCCTCCACGCTCCGGCGCCTCGCAAGCGCGCAGGCGGGACAATCCGCATTCCGCGCCACCCGCAGGCCGCCGAAGGCATTTTTCCAAAAATCAGCCGTCATCAACCTGTTCGACCAGGCCGGCTCCAGCCCCAGAAGAACCCGGATCGCATCGGCCGCCTGCGCCATGCCCACAAAACCGGCCACGGCGCCGAAGACGCCCGCATCCCCGCAGTCCAGCCCCCGCGCCCCCGCGCCCTCCTCGCCCACCAGGCACCGCAGACATGCGCTCCTGCCCGGCAGAATGGTCATCGCCTGCCCGAAAAACCGCAGCACGCCCCCCATCACCCAGGGCTTGCCGGATGCGGCGCAGGCGTCGTTGAGGGCGAGCTTCGAGAGCAGGTTGTCGCTGCCGTCCACGACGACATCGTAGGGGGCGATGATTTCGGCGGCGTTCGCGGGCGTGAGCCTGCGGGGAATGGCGTCCACCGCCGTCCGGGCGGAGAGCCTGCGGATGGAATCCGCGCCCGAATCCACCTTCTCGCGGCCCAAGTCCTCCGTCCGGTGGAGAATCTGACGCGCCAGGTTGCCGAGGTCCACCCTGTCATGATCGACCACGCCGATCCGCCCCACGCCGGATGCCGCGAGCGCCAGCGCCGCGGGCGAGCCGATGCCGCCGACTCCCAGGACAAGGGCCGATGAACGCGCGAGAGACTGCGCATCGGACACGCGGCCCCCGGACGGGCCCGCGGGCGCGGCCTGCTCCTCATCCGGCGAACGCGCGAGGTCGCTCTCGCGGCTCACCCGCCCGCTTCCTCCGTCACCTCCAGGTCGCCCGGGACGAAATCTTTCTGCCCCGCGTCCCAAAAAAACACCTTCTCGCCGCAAACCACCCCTCCGCGCACGCTCATGACGATGTGTCCGGCATGCGGAAACGAGGGGATGTCCCCGAAGGGAAGCGCCGCATCCTTGTCCTCCCGGGAGAAATAGGCGTCCTCATCCGGGTGGCTGTGGAATATCCCGCGAATCACCTCGCCCGCCTCCTCCGCCTCCCGGAGGATGCGCTCGAATTCGAACGGATCGATCAAAAAGGCGCGCCGCCCCGTTCGGGGATAGGCCTGCGGGTCTTTCGCGCGCATCTCGTCCTGGACGTTCCTGCAGGGGAAAAGGCGCAGGGGCGCGTCCGGCCCCCCATCCTCCGCAGGCGGCGGGCCGGTGATGAGGCCGCAACACTCATCGGGATAGGCCGCGCGCGCGTGCCGGTACATCGCCTCCACCTGTTCGCGGTTCAATCGCAAATCATTCAGCCTCCCTGGCGCGCCTCGCTCAAATACCGGTCTCCGCCGTCGGGAAACACGGTGACGACGACGCCCTCCCCTACCCGCTTCGCCACCTCGCGGACGCCCACGAGCGCGGCGCCGGCGGAGTGGCCGATAAAGACGCCCTCCTCCCGCGCGACCCTCTCGGCGAGGTGATAGCTCTCCTCGGTGCCCGCCAGAATCAGCCGGTCGTGCACGCCCTCGTCGTAAATCCCCGGGCGAATGGCCGTGGGAATGTGCTTCATCCCCTCGAGGCCGTGAAAGGAGTCGGACGGCATGACCGCATGCACCGCGACATCCGCCTTTCGCATCTTCAAGCCGCGCCCCGTGCCCACCAGGGTGCCCGTCGTGCCCAGGCCGGCGACGAAATGCGCCACGCGCCCGTCGGTTTGCTCCAGAATCTCCACCGCCGTGGTTTCCACATGGGCGAGCGGGTTGGCCGGGTTATCATACTGGCACGGCAGGAAATACTTCTCCGGCTCCTCCCGGAACATAGCCGCCGCGAGCCGCTGCGCGCCGTCGGAGCCCTCCATCGGGTCCGAATACACGACGTCGGCGCCATAGGCCCGCAACGTCGCCTTGCGCTCCTCACTCGCGTTCGCCGGAAGAACTAGGCGGACGGGAATCCCCAGCGCCGCTCCGATCATGGCGTAGGCGATGCCCGTATTCCCGCTGGTGGAATCGAGAAGAATCTTGCCCGGCCGCAACGCTCCCGATTCCAGCCCCTCCTTCATCATATAGAGTGCGGGCCTGTCCTTCACCGATCCGCCCGGATTGAACCACTCCGCCTTGGCATAGACCTCCACTTCTGGAAATTCGCTCTCGAACGCACGGATCCGCAACAGGGGGGTCTTGCCGATGCACCGGATGATTGCGGAATCCTCTATGGCCCTAAACGCGCTCCTCGGGTTCTCCACCGCTGGTTCGACCATCGGTCCGGCCCTCGTTCTGTGACGCAGAAACATTTTCAGGAAACATTCGCATTCGCTTCCAGGAAGCCACGCGAAAGATCAAAACGGGCCTGCGCAGTCGACCCCACCGTATCCTCCCCATCCAACAGACGCCGCAAGCACCTGGCCGCCAGCCACGCACCGAGGACGCCCTGGGTCGCCGCCATCGGCGCGCCTTCGCCCCGGCTCCGGGAGGCCAAATCCCCGAAGGGGCCGCCGCTCCCCTCGAGAATCTCGCCCGCCTCATCGCCGGCGGCGCCCCGCAGGGTGATCCTGGCCGCAGGCTTGCGCCCCGCGAAACCCGATGCGTCGCCCAGCCAGACGAGGGCGTCAAAAACCTCCGCCGCCGCCTCGTCCGGGCGACAGGGAATCAGCTCCGCATCCGGATTGAGGCTTCGGACGCCATCTTCCGCACAGGCGCCCAGAAACGAGAGAAACGGCGATTCGTCCCGAAGTCCGCCTCCCCCGCGGGCGCCTTCCAGCGGACACCACCCGATGCGGCCCAAGCCCGCCGCGGCCAGATACGTCAGGGCCACGACGGCGGCGCCCTCCTCCCTCGCCGAAAACGCGATGAGGGCGGACGACGCCAGCAGACGCTCCTGCCCGATCCCTCCCACTCCGGGCAGAAGGATGTGCCGACTGTAGCGCTGTATCTGCTCCTCCCCCAGACTCATGGAGAGGCGCTCCTCTCATCATCAAAGGGATGCGGATTCCGGACGCGAGCGATGCGCACCCCCCGCGATGGCCGGCACGATGGAGAGCTCGTCGCCATCGCTCAACTCCGTCCCCTCGCCTTGCAGGAAGCGAATATCCTCCTGGTTCACATAGATGTTCACAAAGCGGCGCAGCCTGCCCTCCTCGTCATAGAGGCGCTGGCGAATGCCCGTGAACCGCTCGTCGAGGGTTGCGAGCACTTCCCGGACGTTTTCGCCCTCGACCTCCACGGCGTCCTGCTGCTGGGTGAACTCCTGCAAGGGTGTCGGGATATGAACCGTTACCGCCATCTCTGCCTCCTGATCTTGAAAATCCCTCTTCGGGGGGTGGCGAAATGCGATTTCGCGTCTCTCATTCTAATGAAACTGCCGCTCCAGACTATAATACCTCTCCCATCCATCGGGGATGACGACCACCACGTTCTCCTGCGGACCCATCCGCCCGGCCACGCGCAGGGCCGCGCAAACGGCCGCGCCGGCCGAAATGCCCGCGGCCATGCCCTCCTCCCGGCTCAGTGCCTTGCTCATGTCGTAGGCGTCCGCATCGGTTACCTGGACCACCTCGTCCATGATCGAGCGGTTCAAAACCTCGGGGATGAAGCCGGCGCCGATCCCCTGTATCTGGTGCGGGCCCGGCTCCCCGCCGGAGAGGACGGGAGAAGCCGCCGGCTCCACCCCGACGATGCGGGTTTCGGGCCTTCTTTGCTTCAAAACCTCCCCCACGCCGGTGATGGTGCCTCCCGTCCCCACGCCCGCCACGAAGGCGTCTATCGATTCCGCCCCCATGTCCCGCAAAATCTCCCGCGCCGTCGTCCTGCGGTGAATCTCCGGATTGGCCGGGTTGTTGAACTGCTGGGGCATGAAGTAATCCGGATTGTCCGCCAGAAGGGACTCCGCCTTCAGCACCGAGCCGTACATGCCGCCCTCGCAGGAGCTGAAGACCACCTCCGCCCCGTAGCCCTTGAGCAGGGAGTGCCGCTCGTGGCTCATGCTCCTGCTCAGCACGATGATCGTTCGATAGCCGCGAATGGCGCCGATGAGCGCCAAGCCGATGCCCGTGTTGCCGCTCGTAGGCTCGACGATAGTGCCCCCGGGCTGGAGGAGTCCACGCCGCTCGGCGTCCAGCACCATGCTGAGCGCGATGCGATCCTTGACGCTTCCGCCGGGGTTGTATTGCTCCAGCTTGGCGAACACGCGCGCGCCGGAGGAGCGGGGCAGGCGCTGCAGCTGAACCAGGCTCGTCCCCCCGATGCGATCAATCAGCGAGGGCAGCGCCCTCAAAATCTGGGGCGGACGGCCTCGGGCGCCCAATGCCATGAGAATACCCTTCCCGTTCCTCCGAATCCCTTCTTCCTCGCTCCCACCCGGCCAACGGGAGACTATAATTCCCAAATAAAATTGTCAAGAATTCCCGCATGACGGGGTTCGCCATCTCCCCGCTTCTCGATGCGCTTCTGGCGCACTCCCGATATACCCTCCGTGTGCTACATTCTCATGCGGCGTCATTTTACTATAATGCGGCGAGGATATGAGGGCTGGACATGAGAGAGCCTCGGGCGATCCCCCCCATCGCCCTGACAATCGCGGGGTCGGACTCCGGCGGGGGCGCGGGAATCCAGGCCGACCTCAAGACTTTCGGCGCCCTTGGCGTATACGGCGCCTCGGTCGTCACCGCGCTGACGGCGCAAAACACCGTGGGCGTGCAAGGAGTGCACGGCGTGCCGCCTGATTTCGTGGGGGCGCAGTTCGACTCGGTGTGTTCCGACCTGGAGGTCGCAAGCGCCAAAATCGGCATGCTGGCCACGGCCGACATCATCGAGGTCGTCGCCGAGCGGGTGAAGGCGCACGCCATCGCGCGCGTCGTGCTGGATCCGGTGATGGTCGCCAAAAGCGGAGACCGCCTTCTGGTGCCCGACGCCAGAGACGCGCTCGTCGAAAGGCTTTTCCCGCTGGCCGAAGTCATCACCCCGAACACGGAGGAGGCGCGGGATATTCTGGGGGGCGCGGAGATACAGGACCTTGCGGGCATGAAAGGCGCCGCCCGGGCCCTCCACGCGCTGGGGGGGCGATGCGTTTTGCTGAAAGGCGGACACATCACCGAGGGGGCGGCGGACGTTTTTTTTGACGGCAAGAACGAGTATATCCTGGAGGGCAGACGCATCGACACGCCGCACACCCACGGCACGGGATGCACGCTGTCCTCGGCCATCGCGGCGGGGCTCGCCCTCGGAGAGACGGCCATCGAGGCGGCAAGGCGCGCGAAACGCTTCATCCAGGGCGCCATCGAGAACTCCCTGGCCATCGGAAACGGCCGGGGCCCCCTCCACCACATGTACCGCCAGCGCGAAGAGGAGCGATCATGACCCACGCCCGCCCACGCGGGCCCCGGGGCTTTTCCATGGCCGGCCGGGGCTCCGCTGCCAGAAGGAGTCGTCCATGAGCGATACGCCCAGCAAGCCCTTGCGCGTGCGGGAGAGCGAAGCTGCGAGCGGGGAGCTGCCCGTCCCCGGAGGCAGGAGCATGTTCCGGATTCTGCTGGACGAGGAAAGCGTGGGCGCCAGGCGGTTCGCCCTGCTCATCAACGAATTCGACCCGGGACTCACCTCCACCCCCCACAAGCACGACGCCGAGGAGCACGCTTTCTACATCATCAGCGGGACGGGAATCGTGGACATCGAGGGGGAGAAAATATCCGTGGCGCCGGGAGACGCGGTTTTTGTGCCTCCGGGCAAGACGCACCAAATCTCCAGTACGGGGGACGCGCTGTTCAAGTATATGGTTTTATACGCTCCGCCAGGGCCCAACGTGGCGCTCCGGAACAAGGGCGCCTACGGACTCGCGGAATGATTCTGCGCGCGCCTCCGCCCCATGCGCAAAACCCGAACCCTTATCGGAAATACGACATGACCCATGTGCTCTCGTTTCAGGTAGTGCCCAGCATTCCCCCCGCGCTGGGGGAGATCGAAGAAATCGCCCACAACGTCGCCTTCGACTGGAACCATCGGGCGCGCGCGCTGTTCCGTCGGCTCGACAAAACGGAATGGGAGGAGTGCCATCAAAATCCCGTGAAGATGCTGCGCTCCGTCTCCCAGGAGCGGCTGAACGAGGCGGCGGGCGACCCGCGCTTCCTCAGCGAGATGAAGGGCGTCCGGCAGGAGCTGCGCGCGTATTGCGAAAAACCCACCTGGTACCAGAACCTGCCCGAGGGCGAGAAAGACGCCGCTCTCCGCATCGCGTATTTCAGCATGGAGTTCGGGCTGACGGAATCCCTCCCCAACTACTCGGGCGGCTTGGGCATTCTCGCCGGCGACCACATGAAGTCCGCAAGCGACCTGGGGCTTCCCCTCATCGGCGTCGGCCTCTTGTACAGCCAGGGATATTTTCGACAGCACATCGGCCCCGACGGCTGGCAGCAAGAGCATTACCCGGACAACGAGTTTCACCACATGCCCATCCACCTGGAGTGCGACGAGAGCGGCGCGCCCACCACGGTGGAAATCGACTACCCCGACGGCCTCCTCACCGCGCAAATATGGCGCGTCCAGGTGGGGCGGAACTCCATCTACCTCCTGGACGCCAACATTCCGGAAAACGCGCCCTCGCTGCGCGAAATTACCCTGGCACTTTACGGCGGGGACATGGAGACGCGGATTCGCCAGGAGATATTGCTCGGCATCGGCGGCGTCCGGCTCCTCCACAAGCTGAATCTCCCGCCCGTCGTGTGCCACATGAACGAGGGGCACTCCGCCTTCCTGGCGATCGAGAGAATCCGGTTCTCGATGCGGAAATTCGGCATCGACGCCGGCACCGCCCGGGAGCTGACCTCCGCCGGCAACATCTTCACGACGCACACGCCCGTTCCGGCGGGCATCGACATCTTCCCGCCCGCCATGATGGAAAAATATTTTCGCTCCTACGCGGAATCCCTCTCGATGGGCTGGGACGAGTTCATGGGCCTGGGCCGGGTACACCCGAAGCAGGAGAGCGAGCCCTTCAACATGGCCATCCTCGCGCTTCGCCTCTCCTCGGCGGCAAACGGCGTCAGCAAGCTGCATGGGGAGGTCTCTCGGAAGATGTGGCAATCCATGTGGCCGGAAGTCCCCAGCTGGGATATTCCCATCGACTCCATCACGAACGGGGTGCATTTCCCCACATGGGTGTCCACGGAGATGAAGGGAGTGTTCGCCCGCCACCTGGGGGGCGGCTGGATGGACGAGACGGACAATCCCGAGATATGGGAGGGGGCCGCCTCCATCCCGGCGGAGGATATCTGGAGGGTGAAGGAGAAAAACCGCGAGCGCCTCATCGAATTTTGCCGCAAGCACGCCTCCAGGCGCCCACCGGGGAGCGTCAGCCGCTCCAACGCGACCATGCTCCCCAACCCCCAGGCGCTGACGATCGGATTCGCGCGGCGCTTCGCCACCTACAAGCGCGCCATCCTCTTGCTCAAAAAACCCGAACGACTCGTTGCGCTCCTCACGAACAAGGAAAAACCCGTCCAAATCATATTCGCCGGCAAGGCGCATCCCCGGGACATGGAGGGCAAGAATTTTATCCGCGAGATCATCCATTTCGCCCGAAGGGAAAACGTGCGGGACAAGCTCGTATTCATAGAGGACTACGACATCCACGTTGCGCGGCAACTCGTGCAAGGAGTGGATTTATGGCTCAACAACCCCCGCCGCCCGCAGGAGGCGAGCGGAACCAGCGGCATGAAGGCCGCCGCCAACGGCGCCCTGAACCTCAGCATACTGGACGGCTGGTGGGCGGAGGGGTACGCCGACCATCTCGGGTGGGCCATCGGCAGCGTGGAGGCGGAGGGCGACCTCGACTACCAGGACGAGATAGAGTGCGAGAGCCTGTTCAACATTCTCGAGCAGACCGTGGTTCCCCTCTTCTATGAGCGCGACGAGGCGGGCGTTCCCCGCCGCTGGATGGAGATGGTCAAGCGTTCCTTGGAATCGCTCTGCCCATACTTCAACACGACCCGCATGGTGCGCGAATACGCCGAAAAATTTTATATGCCCCTGGGAGCGCATCACGCGCGCCTCATGGCGGACGAGAGAACGCCCGCGAAGGCCCTCTCCGAATGGAAGGAGCGGACGCGCGGCGCGTGGACCGGCATCCGGATACAGATCACCCACATCTCGACCCCGCAAAACAGCGTCGTTCCGCTGGGCTCCAAAATACGGGTCGAGGCAGAGGTCTCTCTCGGGAGGCTCTCGCCCGAGGAGGTGCGTCTCGAGATATACGAGAGTGCCATGAAGGAGGAGAAGCAGTTGACCAACGGAGTCGCCTCCCCCATGAGGCTCGCGGAGAATCTGGGGAACGGCGCCTACCGCTTTCATGGCGAGGTCGAGTGCCGCAAAACAGGCGCGCATGGCCTGTCGGTTCGCGCGGTGCCGCATCACCCATACCTCATCCACCCCTTCAGCCCGCACCTATGCTCCTGGGACTAGCGCTGGCGCGCGCGGAGGAGGGGCGCTTCCTGTTTTCCCCGTCTGCTGGTAGTCTGCCCCCCGAAGGCGCCGAGGGCGCCGCGCGCGAAGGAGGGGGCGTCGCATGAACAGCAAGAAACCGCACATCGTCGAAATCGGACACGGGGGGAGAATCCACCTCCCGAAGGAGATCATGAAATCCATCGGCGCCGTGCCCGGCAACCAGCTCCGGTTCGAGGTGGAGGGGGATTCGGTTCGGATTCTGCGCCACCAGGTCAAGGACCCGTTTGCCGAGGCGGCCAGGAAGAAGACTCCCGACATCCGGGAGTTGATGCATCAGCAAGCGGCCAGGAAAAAAGAGGCGGCCGATCTCTTCGAGAAAGGGATGCAGGAGAAACACGTGATCAGGCCCGAGGACCGGGAGGATTTCTGGCGATAACGGCGAAACAGGCGCGCGTCTGCGCGCAGCGAAAAACGGCGAAGAAAGTCCCGAAAATCCCCCTACATGCTGAATCCCTCCGCAAAGCGCACGTTGGCCGTCTCCCGGAGTTTTTCCAAATACCGGCCGAAGGCCATCGCCCTCTTCACGCGCAACGCCTCTCGCCGGAAGTTCTCCTTCTCGGAGTCGAACGGTTTCATGTCCGCCACGGGCCCCTCCAGCACTTCGAACAGAATCACCCCGCCGGCGGATTCGGCCATCCCGAATTCTCCGCTCCTCCGGGCGAATGCCGCCTCGGAGACGTCCCGTGACGACCCCAGCGCGACGGGAACGTCCCCGCGCCTGAACGCCTCCGGCGCAAGCACCTGCAACTTGAGCGCCCCGGCGATGGCCCGGAGGGTGCGTTTTTTGTCCCGCAACTCCTGAAGCCAGAGCGCAGCCTTTCGCTTGGCGATCTCACCGCCCCTGGCATGCAGAAACGCGGTCTCCACCCGCTTCCGCACGTCCGGGAACTCGGGGACAAAGGGCGCTCTTTTCGCCTCGAGCCGCACGAAGGCGACGCCGTTCGCATCCTCCTCCTCCCTGGAGATTTTTTCCTCCCCGCTCAGACCGAAGGCGAGCGCGTTCACCAGGTCGGGTGCGCGCACATGCGGCGCGGAAAGGCGCCCTTCCTCAAAGAAATCCGTTTCCCCCTTCTCCAGGCCGGCGACGCGGGGCTCCGCCTTGTTGTCCTCCACAGCGTAGCGGATTTTCCGCAACGCGCTCTTGGCCCGCTGCCTGGCCCGTAAGCCCCGCAAGTCTTTTTCCACGTCTTCCCGCGCCTCGTCGAACGGCTTGTGGCCCGGCGGCACCCTGTCCCTCGCCCACAACAGGTGCATCCCGAAAGAAGTCTTCACCGGTTTGCTCACCTCTCCCTTTCGGAGGGCATACGCCGCACTCTCCAACTCGGGCAGCATCTGGCCTCTGCCGAAGGTGCCGAGGTCGCCCCCCCGCTTCGCCCCCGGACCCTCGGAGTGGGCCTGGGCCAACTCGGTGAACTTCTCCCCCTTGACGACGCGCTCGCGCAGGGCTTCGAGTTTTTTCCTTTTGGCCTCCACCTCCTCTTTTTTCGCGTCGGGAGGAAGTTTCAGCAAGATCTGGTTGATCGAGACGCTCTCCTCTCTCGCATACCTGGCGCGCGTTCGGCCATAGTGTGCCCGCAAGTCCGCATCGCCCAGCTCGATTCCTTGCGCAACCGAGGAAACCGGGAGATACCACCAGGACACCTTCCTTTGCGGAGCGGTCCGGAAGGTTTCCTTGTTTTTTTCATAATGGGACTTCAGGTCATCTTCGAGGATCGGCACTTCCCCGGCGAACGTCTCCGGGCGCAGCCGGATCGCGGCCAACCTCACCTCCGCGTTTCTCCACGCATAGGCGTCGCGTGCCTCCTGCTCGCCGAGCGACACCCCCATGCCCACGTAATCGCGAAGCTGCGCGAGCAAGACGGCGCGCCTCTGTTCCTCCTCGAACTGGCGGGGGGTAAGGCCGTTCGACTCCAGGACGGCGCGGTAGCGCTCGGGGCTGAATTTTCCCTCTTCCTGGAAGGCGGAAACCGACTGTATCTGAAGCGCGACCTCCGCATCGGTGACCTGAACGCCGAGGCGCCGCGCCTCGCGCAGCTGCAGCTTCTCCAGAACGAGGGCGTCCAGCACCCGGGGCCGCAGGCGCAGGCGGCGCGCCAGCTCCTCGTTATAGGCGTCGCCCACCTGCCGCCTGATCGCCTCGGCCTGCTGATAATAGCGCTGCTCGAATTCGCGCACCGATATGGGAGCCTCATCGACCCATGCCGCCACCCGCGCGCCTCCGGAATGACTGGGCCCATCCGTGAGGGCAAACCCCCCGAAGGAGACGAATGTGAGCGCGACAAACCCCAGCAACGCCTTCAGAACCCAGCTCTTTCCCTTGTTGCGCAAAAAGCGAAGCATGCGTATCCTGGCTCCTTCCAAATGGATGGCCCATCGCGCGCAAACGCGATGGCGGCGGACCACGCAACAGAAAATAGCCCACCTCTCCCCGCATCGCAAACGGAGACGGCTGAATTCTCCCGCATCCGCGCACTCGCCGCCGACCTCCGTCCTTCGTCTTTTCCCCGGCAGTCCAACCGGGTTCTACCTTGCTTTATGTTACCCAGAGTGCTAAGCATAGCCCTGTTGGCATATATGTTGCGGGCATATGTCGTGGGCGAACTCGACCTCCTCCGCCGAAAGGAATGCCCCTTAACATGGTACTGAGCTCACTTTCGGGTCTGTTCTCCAACGATCTGGCCATCGACCTGGGAACTGCGAATACGCTCGTCTACGTGAAAGGCAAGGGAATCGCCCTGCGCGAACCATCCGTGGTGGCGATGCAACAAGACTCCAAGCAGGTGCTCGCCGTGGGGTCCGACGCCAAGGCGATGGTGGGCAAGACGCCCGAGAACATTACGGCCATTCGCCCCATGCGAGATGGCGTGATCGCGAATTTCGAGGTCACGGAGGCCATGCTCCGCTATTTCATTCAGAAAGTGCACAACCGGAGGATGTTCGTCCGTCCCCGCGTGGTGATCTGCGTTCCCCACGGGATCACCCAGGTGGAGAAGCGCGCGGTCCGCGACAGCGCCGAGATCGCAGGCGCCCGCGAGGTGCACCTCATCGAGGAGCCGATGGCCGCCGCCATCGGCGTGGGGCTGCCCGTCGTGGAGCCGGGCGGCAACATGGTGGTGGACATCGGCGGCGGCACGACGGAGGTCGGCGTGATCTCGCTGGCGGGCATCGTGTATTCCCAATCGGTGCGCGTCGGCGGAGACGAGATGGACGAGGCCATCATCAGCTACATCAAGCGCAACTACAACGTCCTGATCGGGGAGCGAACGGCGGAGTCCGTCAAGATAGAGATGGGCTCCGCCTATAAGGTGCAAGACAAGAAATCATACGAGATCAAGGGCTACGACCTGGTCGCCACGATTCCCAAGACCATCAGCGTCACGGACGATGAGATTCGCAAGTCGCTCGCCGAACCCGTCAACACCATCGTCGAGACCGTTCGGGGGGCGCTCGAGAAAACGCCCCCGGAGCTGGCCTCCGACATCGTGGACAGGGGAATCATCCTGGCCGGCGGCGGGAGTCTCCTGCGGGGGCTCGACGTGTTGCTGCGGAAAGAGACCGGCCTTCCGGTCACCGTGGCGCAAGACCCGCTCTCCGCTGTCGTTATGGGGACCGGCAAGGTGCTGGATGAACTCGACTTGCTCGGAAGGCTGGCCGTATAGCCGAAACACTCTTCTTCATGCGCTTCGGCAATTCCGGCATGACATTTTCCGCTCGCGCTGAAAGCGAATCCCGAATACGATGGTTCAGTTCCTGCTCCAACGCCGCAACGCCACCCTTCTCATCGCCCTGTTTGTCGTCTGTTTCGCGCTCATGACGTCCAGCGTGCGCCTCCGGGGGCGCTCCACCTTGATAGACAGAATTCTTTTCTCCCTTACGGGGCAGGTCGTCCGGATCGCCGCCGTCCCCGGAAAATGGTCGAGCGACGCCTGGCGAGAATACCGGGAACTCCGGGACGCCCGGGAAGAAAACGCCGCACTGAGGAAGAAGATGCAATCGCTCAGCGTGCACCACGCGCAGATACAGGAGATGAAATCGAAAATCGCGCGCCTGGAGAAATTGCTCCAAGCCTCCAGGAACATGCCGGCGCCCGTTCGCCTCGCCCGCATCCTGGCGCACGACAGAAACATTTATGGAAAATCGCTGATAGTGGACCTGGGCGCCGCAGATGGCGTGCGCAAGAATATGCCGGTCGTTCACCATGCGGGACTGGTGGGAAGAATTTTCCGCGTGGGGTCCAGCGTGAGCCAGGTGTTGCTCCTGCTTGATTCGAGAAGCGCGGTCAACGTCATCGCGCAGCCCTCGCGCGCGCAGGGGGTCTTCGCCATCTCCTCCACGGGAGAGCGCGAGGTGCGCTATATGGAGACGGACGGAGAAATCGACATCAAGGTGGGGGACATGCTCGTCTCCTCCGGCCTGGGCGGAATTTTCCCCAAAGGGTTTCCCGTGGCCCATATCACCGACATCTCCGACAGGAGGGGGCTGTTCCCGAAAATCAAGGCGAAGCCGGTCGTGAACTTCTCCAGCCTGGAGGAAGTCATGATCCTGATGACCAAACCAAAGGAAAACCCCTGAGAATGATTGTTCTGTTCTACTGCATACTCGCCATCACCGCGATCGCCTTTGATACGCAAGTGGGCATGTACGCCTTGGACTGGGTTGGCGCCAAGCCGGACGCCATACTCCTCGCCGCGGTCTTCCTGGGACTGCGTCGGGACCGGGCGACGGGCCTCATCGGCGGATTCGTCCTGGGGCTTTTTCAGGATGTGCTCTCGGGGGGGCTGCTGGGCCTCAACGCCCTGCTGAAAGGGCTGATCGGCCATTACGCGGGAGGCCAACGCAACGCCTCGGCGCACGCCACCCTGTTTCAATGCACGCTGGCGCTCCTGGCATCGATCATCCACATATTGTTTTCCGCCGCGCTCGTGAAAATATTTCTGCCCGACCAAACCCTGCCGGCGGGATACTGGACGGAGGGAATCCGGACCGTGGGGCTGAACGTCCTCCTGGCGCCGGTGTTCATCGGACTCCTCTCCATGATAGAAAGAAAAATCCTGCCGTCCTCCACGGGCGCTCCCTATACGGAGCGGGCGTAAGATGAAAGAGTGGCAAGCCAACCGAAAACCCGAGACGAACGACGCGCTCCAGCGCAACATTTACATACTGGGCGTTTGCTTCGGGGTCGTTCTGCTTGGCCTGTTCGCCAGGCTCTGGGGCCTGCAGGTGCTGCAAGGCCCAAAATTCCGAAAACTCTCGGAGGAGAACCGAATCGCCTACCGCCTCGTGAAAAGCCCCAGGGGACTGGTATTTGACTCCCGGGGCGAGATCCTGGCGGACAATCGCGCGTCGTTCAACATCTACATGACCAAGGAGAACGCGAAGAAGCTGCGGCCGACCATTCAGACGCTGGCGCAACTCACGGAACAGCCCTATCAGGAGCTCTACGAGAAAGTCCAGCGCGCGAACCCCTTCCGGCCGTTTCTCATCAAAGCGGACATCAGCCGGAAAACGATGGCCTTCCTGGAGGAGAACAAGCCCGACTTCCCCGGCGTATTCATCCAGGTGACGCCGCTCAGGAAATACCCGGCGCTGGATCGGACGGGGCACCTCCTCGGCTATCTCGGCGAGGTCAACGGCCATCAGCTGAACCGCTTGAAAAAGCAGAACTACCGCCGGGGGGATTTGCTCGGCAAATACGGAATCGAGCGGGCCCAGGAAAAATTCCTGCGCGGTGCGAGCGGCTTCCGGCAAGTGGAGATAGACGCCTACGGAAGAGAGTTGCGCGTCGTCCGTCCGTTTCGGGAAAAACCGGGAAACGACGTCCACCTGACGATCGACATGGAGCTCCAGAGAAAAGCGGAGGAGTTGTTCGCCGAACACGAGGGAAGCATCGTCATCCTCGACCCGGCGGACGGGGCCATCCTGGCGATGGTCAGCAATCCGTCCTTCAACCCGAACCTGTTCGCCGCCGGCATCAACGCCAAAACCTGGAAAAACCTCACGCGGGACCCGCTCAGGCCGCTGGAGAACCGGGCGACGCGGGGCCAATATCCGCCCGGCTCGATCTTCAAAATCGTGATGGCCTTCGCCACGCTGGACAGAAAGATTCTCCGCTCCCATGAAACCATACACTGCACCGGGTCCTTCCGGCTGGGAAGAGGAGTCTTCCGGGACTGGAAGCGGGGGGGGCACGGCCATATGGACCTCATCCAGTCTCTCGCCCAAAGCTGCGACGTCTACTACTACACCGTCGGCCACAAGCTGGGCATCAAGAACATTGCGCACTATTCGCGCCTGTTCGGGCTGGGCGCGCCCACCGGCTTCGCCACGGACGAGAAGGGGGGGCTGGTGCCATCGGATGCGTGGAAGCGCCGCCGCTTCGACGAGAAATGGTATGCTGGCGAGACGATCAGCGTATCCATCGGCCAGGGCTTTAACCTCATGACGCCCATGCAGGCGGCCAACATGACCGCCGCCGTGGCGAACGGCGGCCACCTCTGGAAACCCTATGTCGTCAGAAAGGTGGTGAGTCCCGCCGGCGCGGTGCTCTTCCGGGCCAAGCCCCGACGCATTCGCAAGATTCCGATACGACAAGGAATTTTCCGCAAAGTCCGGGAGGGCCTCAAAGAGGCTGTCCACGGCAAAAAGGGCACGGCGAAGAAAGCGCAGGTGCCCGGCCTCATCGTGGCAGGCAAGACGGGCACCGCCCAGGCGGTTCACCTGCGGCATACGGGCCGCAAGACAGCCCCAGAAAAGCTGCCGCGAAAGTATCGGGACCACAGCTGGTTCGTCGCCTTCGCCCCCTACGAGAAGCCCGCCATCGCACTCGCCATCCTGGGAGAACACGCCGGTCGGCCAGGGTCTTTTTTCGCACCCTACGCCCGGAAGCTGATTTCCTTTTACCTCCAGGGAAACTGGGAGGGGGAGAAAAAGATTCTGGCGACGAACCCGCAGAAGCGAAAAGAAGCGAATCGCACAGCCGCGCGGGCACCGGGGGAGCGGAGATGAAAACCCTGACGGCCTCCTCCTCATCCCCTCTCCGCAACGCCGTCGCGCAGATGGACTGGCTACTCGTTTTCGCGACCATCGCGCTTTGCCTGACGGGCGTTTTCATGATTTACAGCGCGACGCACTCCAACCCCGGCTTGTCGCAAAATTCCTTGCACCTCAAACAGGTGGTGTGGGCATGCCTCGGCCTGGGCGTGCTACTCTGCATTCTTTTTTGCGACTACCACACCTTCACGCAATGGGCCTATCTGTTTTACGCCCTCGTGGCCGTTCTGCTCGTCGCCGTCCAGTTTTGGGGCCAGGAGTCCTACGGCGCGCAACGCTGGCTCGCCCTTGGCCCCATACGCCTGCAGCCCTCCGAGTTCGCGCGCCTGGCGGTCATCCTCGTGCTGGCGAAATATCTCGGCTCCCGGAATCAGGAAAATCCCATGGGCTTCCGGGAGCTCCTCCTCCCGGGGCTCCTGGCGATCGCCCCCGGCCTGCTGATCATCCAGCAGCCCGATTTGGGCACCGGACTTACGGTTCTCCTCATATCGGTCGTCATGCTTCTGGTCGCCGGCGTCAAGAGAAGGGTCATCATCGTCCTGGGAGGCGTGGGCGTGGCGTGCGCCCCCCTCGGCTGGTTTCTCCTCAAGGACTATCAGCGCCGCCGCATCCTGACACTTTTCTATCCCGAGAACGACCCACTCGGCGCAGGATACCAGAGCATACAAAGCATCATCGCCGTGGGCAGCGGGGAGATTTGGGGCAAGGGGCTTCTCCAGGGAACCCAGAGCAGGCTGCATTTCCTGCCGGAGAAACATACCGATTTCATTTTCTCCGTCCTGAGCGAGGAATTCGGATTTCTCGGCAGCACCGTCGTGCTGGTCCTGTTTTTCACTTTCATTCAGCGCTGCCTCAACGCGGCGCGCGCGGCCGCCGACAAGGAGGGCGCGCTGCTTGCCGCAGGAATCGCCACGGCGTTTTTCTTCTACACCGTCTTCAACATCGGCATGACGCTCGGCCTGCTCCCCATCGTCGGAATCCCGCTCCCCATGCTCAGCTACGGGGGGAGCGCCGCCATCTCGTCTTTCATCGCCATCGCCCTGGTATTGAACGTCTATATGAGAAGAAAGAGTCTCGTTTCGCCATTCGGCTAGCCTCTCCCCCGCTCCCCGAGCTCCCTATCCCCTATCCCCCGGAGGCGGGGAGGCGAAACTGATGCCGACCCTGATGACGGCGTCGCGCCCTCCGTGCCGCTCGATCAGCGCCGCCTGGTCCGCCTTCGCCCTCCGATCCACGGCATCCGGGTCCACAACGCGCAAGAGGCGCGCCCTGAGTTCGGCGAGAACGGATTGATGGGCGGGATTCCGGGAGATGTCGCGGCGCTCGTCCGGGTCGTCCTCCAGGTCGAACAACTCGGGCGCGTGTCCCACGTAATGGATGTACTTGTAGCGCCCGCGGCGAATCATGAACAAGCCCGTCTTGGCGCCAAGCGCGTGGAATTCGCTGAAAATTTCACGCTCGGGCGCATCCGGCTCGTTCGCGGTGCGAAACAGCGAGGCGCCATGCAGCCGCTCCTCCTCCCCGCTCTCCAGAAGGCCTGCGCCATCGAGTGCGGTCGGATACAAATCAATGAGCGAGACCGGCGTTTTCGACGTCTTCCCGCTGGGGACGTCGGGGCCGGAAACGATGAGCGGCACGGCGACCGATTCCTCATACATGGTGGATTTCCCCCAAAGGCCGCGCTCCCCGAGGTTGTCTCCGTGGTCGCTGGCGAAGACCACGCGCGTGTTCTCCCGCAAGCCGGACTCCTCCAGGACGCGCAGAATCTTGCCGACGTTCGCATCCACGTAGCTGACCATGGCGAAATACGACGCCAGGGCGACGCGGCGCTTGCGCTCGTCAAAGTAGGCGTCATAGGGCGCGCATTCGTGAAGCGCCGCGATCCAGGGGTGCCAGTCATACCCGCCCGAGGGATGCGGCCTCGGAAGCGGGATGTCCTCCAACGGGTAGAGGTCATAAAACCCGGGCGGGGCGATGAAGGGAAAATGCGGGCACGTGAGGGAGACGAACAACGCCCAGGGGCGTTCGCCGCGCTTGGGCGCCTCCCGCGCCAGCCACTCGCACGCCAAATCCGTCACCTGCCCGTCATACGCGATGTATTGCGAATCTCCCGGCCCGATGCGCTCGGCCATCCACTCCGGATGGTCTCTGGGCGGCAAACCCCTTTCATCACGGATGGCGCTGAACACGTCGCCCCGCCCCCCCTTGGGCACGTGCATCGGAATGAGCTGCTCGTCAAAGCCGGTGGGCAGATCGACGTTTCGATAATGGAGCTTGCCGACCGAAGTGGTTCTCACGCCGTTCTCCTGGAGGCGGTGGCCCCAGCCCGGCGGCTCCCCCTCATAGGGATGCGCGTTGTCCCAGGCGCCGATCTCGTGCACATATTTGCCCGTGGCGAAGCTGGCGCGGGCCGGCGCGCAGATGGGGCAGTTCGTATAGGCGCTCTCGAACCGGGTGCCCGATGCCGCGAGCGCGTCGAGATGGGGCGTCTGGACGAGGGGGTGGCCGTAGCAGCCCAGCATTTTCTGGGTATGCTCATCGTCCATCAAGAGCAAAAAATTCATCGGCTTCATCCGCAAAACTCCTCACACGTGGGGAAACATGCCAAAAATCCGGGGACGCTTTTCTCGTCTCGCGCATCGCGGCGAAAACCGAGATAGCGCAAGGACGCCTCCTCCAAGTCCGTTCGAAGACGCTTTCTTTCATATCGCGCATCACGGTCAAAAACCCCCTGCGCTTTCAAGAACGACCATACAACGAGATATGGAGGGAGATGAACCGCTCCTCCCCCCATGCGCCACGCGCTTGCCAATTCCGCCCGTATGCTCCACTATACGAAAAGGAGTTCGCCCGGGCCCCGCAGAGGCGCAGGCCGGGAAGCGCAGAGCAGAACGGATACAGCCCCCGCATGTGGCGAGAGGCTTGCACAGGTTCCCCGCGATGAATCTAGACTACGCACGGGACGTTTTCCCCTTCGTCCAAAAACCTTCGCGTTATCTGGGAAACGAAGTCAACGCGATCCATAAAGACCTCGCCGGAGTCAGGACCCGGGTGGTGCTCGCCTTCCCGGACGCCTATGAGGTCGGCATGTCGCACAATGGCATCCGCCTGCTGTATCACCTCCTGAACGAGGACGCGGGCGTCGCGGCGGAGCGCGTCTTTCTCCCGTGGAGCGATTTCGAGGCCATCCTCAAAAGCAGAAATGCGCTGCTGACCACGCTGGAGAGCCGAACGCCCGTCCGGGAGTTCCACATTCTCGGCATATCCCTTCTATATGAGCTCGCCGCCAGCAACGTCGTCCTGCTGCTCGATTTGGCGCGCATCCCCCGCCGCGCCGCGCAGAGGCGAAGGGAAGACCCGCTCGTCATCGCGGGCGGTCCCGTTACGTTCAACGTCGAGCCGATGGCGCCTTTTTTTGACGCCGTCGCCCTGGGCGATGGGGAGGAGGTTTTTCCCGAGGTTATCCGGGCACACGAGAGATGGCGAAAAACCAGCGAGCCGAGAGAGGCGCTGCTCGATAGGCTCGAGAGGATTCGCGGCATCTACGTTCCGAGCCGCTACGCCGTCGAGCACGCGCCGGACGGCGAGGTGAAGGAGTTTCGCCACGTCACCGGACACCGGGAGCCTGTGCTGGCGCGCGTCCTGGAGGATTTGAACGATTCGCCGCACCCCACGCAGCCCATCATCCCCTACACCCAGGTGGTGCATGATCGCGTGACGCTCGAGGTGCAGCGCGGGTGCACGCGGGGGTGCCGCTTCTGTCACGCGGGCATGGTCTATCGGCCCGTCCGGGATCGGGATCCGCATCGGGTGCTGGAGCTCGCGGAGGAATCGCTCCGCAAAACGGGCTATGAGGAAATCAGCCTCTCATCGCTCTGCATCGCCGACTATCAGCCCCTGAAGGGGCTCGTCCCCCGCATGATGGAGCGCCTCGCTCCCATGCAGACGTCCATTTCCCTGCCCTCCTTGCGGGTGGGGGCGATGAGCCCGGACTTGCTGGCACAAATCGCGCGCGTGCGCCGCACCGGCTTCACCCTGGTGCCGGAGGCGGGCAGCGAGCGCCTGCGCAACGTCATCAACAAGGTGTTGACGGAAGCCGACCTGAAGCGAAACCTGCAGGATATCCTCGATACGGGCTGGCCCGGCGTCAAATTCTACTTCATGCTCGGGCTCCCCACCGAGACTTTCGCAGATCTGCAAGAGATGGCGGACATGCTCATGGCCTGCATGAGGATGCGCTCGCGCGAGACGGGCGAGCCGTTCCGATTCGTGAACGTCAGCCTCTCCACCTTCGTGCCAAAGCCGCACACGCCGTTCCAGTGGTTTCCCCAGAACAGCCAGGAGGAGATCGGCGAGAAGCTCGATTATATCAAGCGGGCGGTGCCCGACCGGCGCATCAAGCTGCATTGGTCCAACCCCCGACACAGCTTCCTCGAGGCGGTCATCTCGAAAGGCGACCGACGCCAGGCGGACGTCATCGAGACGGCGGTTGACATGGGATGCAAATTCGACGGCTGGATGGAGTTTTTCGATTACGAAAAATGGATGTCCGCCTTCCGGACCCACGGACTCGACCCGGAATGGTACGCCTACCGCGAAATACCCGAGGATGCGCCGCTGCCCTGGGACCACCTCGACTGCGGGGTGACCAAGGAATACCAGCTCGCAGACTGGAAGCGGGCGCTGCGCGAGGTCACCATCGGCGATTGCCGCTACGAATCCTGCGGCCAATGCGGCATTCTGGACAAGTACAAGGGCATCAAATACCATTACGAGAAAGCCATGCCGCCGCCGGCCGCCGCCCTCCCCCTCGTCAACGGGCCGGCGCGGAGTGGCGATGCGCCCCGGGCGGCGGACCTCGCTCCCGGCCAGGACGTCGCTCCCACAGAGCCCGCAGAACTCGCCATCGCCAAAGCGCAGGGACGCCTCAGGCGCCCCGGCTCAAAACGCCGCAAAAACGCCGTCCGCGAATCCGGCCCCGTGCCGGTGGGCTTCCAGGATTCCCACGATGACAACCCTGGCCTCGCCGAGGCGCAGCCGGAAGCGCCCGTCCGCAAATTCCGGTTTCTCTACGAGAAATCCGGAGACTTGCGCTTTTTGAGTCATCTGGAGATTTTGAGAACCTTCATCCGCGCGATTCAGCGCGCGGGCTACCGCCTCGAACACTCCAGGGGGTTCAACCCGCACCCGAAAATCGTTTTCTCCCAGGCCCTTCCCGTCGGCGTGGAAAGCCGGGCGGAGGTAGTCGATTTCTCCCTTTTGGAGAGCGACGGGCCCATCCGGGTGGGCGAGGTGTTCCGAAACCTCAAGCAGGCACTGCCCGGGGGCCTCAAGCCCCGCGCGGGGTGGCGCATAGAGGGAAAGGCGCCCTCGTCGGCCAACGCGCTGCGCGCCGCGACGTATGAGGTCTCCCTGCTCCGAGAGGACTTGAACCCGCCGGGCGCGCCCGACTCCCGGGTGCGCACCGCCATCGAGCGTTTGATGGGCGAGGAGAGAGTCGAAATATCCCGCGAGCACAAAGGGAGAACAAAGCGTTTCGACGGGCGGCCAGCCATCCTCCGCTTTTCGCTCCGCTCGTCCACGGAGGCCATGATTCGCCTGCACATCACCCTGGGCTATGGCGAGGGCACGAAACCGAGGGTCGCGGAAATACTCGCCCGGTGCCTCGGGCTGTCTCCCGAGGGATGCCTCAGGGCGCGGATTCGAAAGATCGCCGTTCAATGGAAGCCGCGGGCTGCTTCCCGGGCCACAGAAAATGTCATCTGAGATCGTCGTCAACGCCGAAACGTTTGAAACGCGCGTCGCCTTGCTCGAAAACGGCGTGGCGGCCGAGTTGTACATCGAGCGCGAGAGCGGAAAAAGCATCGTCGGCAACGTATACAAGGGAAAAGTGACAAAAGTCCTGCCGGGGATGCAGGCGGCGTTCGTGGACATCGGGCTGGAGAAGGCGGGATTTCTCTACGTGAGCGATGTGGACACCATCGAGTCCATCGAGAACTACGGAAAACTCGCGGCAGAGCAGGCGGACGGGGAAGACGACGATGCTCTCGACTTCGACGGTAACGGAGACGACGCGGACAATGGCGAGGAGGAGCCCACGAACGGATCGCACAAGAACGTCGTCGGAAGGCGTTCGCGCCGAGGCGAGAAGAAGCGGCACATCCAGGACCTGCTGAAAGACGGCCAGAGCGTCATCGTCCAGGTCAGCAAGGAGCCTCTGGGCACCAAGGGCTCCAGGCTGACGAGCTACATCACCCTGCCCGGCCGGTATGTCGTCTACATGCCCACGATCAAGCAGATTGGCATCAGCCGGCGCATCGAAAACGAAGGGGAAAGAAAAAGACTCAAAAAACTGGTGCGCAAGAATCGTCAGCCAGGAGCCGGATACATCGTGCGCACGGCGAGCGAAGCGATGCCCGCCCAGGACATCGAGGCGAACGTGAACTTCCTGCACGCCCTGTGGGAAGACATCCTGGTCCGGAACGAGTCGGCCTCCGCGCCCTCCCGGATTCATTTGAACCTGAACATCATACAGCGCACCGTGCGGGATTTGTTCAATTCCAGCGTGGACAGAATGATCATCGACGACGCGGAGCAATACGCCAAGACCAGGGATTTCCTGCAAAACTACTACCCGCACCTGGTTCCCAAACTCCAGCACTATGACGGCGATGAGCCGATATTCGACCATTTCGGCGTCGAACTCGAACTCGAGCGCGCACTCGGGCAGCGCGTGTGGCTCCGCAACGGCGGCTATATCGTGATCGATCAGACGGAGGCGCTCACCACCATCGACGTCAACACCGGGCGCTTCGTCGGCAAGAGAAACCCGGAGGAAACCATCCTCCAGACCAACCTGGAGGCAGTGCGCGAAATCGTGTCCCAGCTGCGCCTTCGCAACCTCGGCGGAATCATCATCGTCGACTTCATCGACATGGAGAGAGAGAACAACAAGGAGAAGGTGTTCAACTCTTTCAAGGAGGAGCTCCGAAAGGATCGCTCGCGCACCAACATCCTGAAGATCAGCGAACTGGGGCTCGTCGAGATGACCCGCAAACGGGTCCGGGACAGCATCCAGAGGACGCTTTGCACCACGTGTCCCTACTGCGAGGGACGCGGCCAGGTAAAATCCGCCATCTCGGTGAGCTATGAAGCCATGCGGGAAGTGCGTCGGATGAGAAGAGCGCACAAGGATGCGACGAAACTCCTCATCAACGCCCACCCCGAGGTCGTCGACATCCTCCTCGACGAGGAACGAAAGCATGTGGAAGACCTGGAGAGCCGGCTCAAGGTTCAGCTCGTCATCAAAGACGACAGCGAACTCCATCGAGAAAGGTTCGAGGTCGTTCGTCTTCCGTGAGGAATCTCCCTCGTCCGCGCTCCTGCCGCCGTCGGGGATAGCCGATATGTGGCGTGGTCCATGCGCCTTGGCGCTTGCGGCCCTGGCGATGGGGTGTGCCCACTTGTCCCCGCCCGGCTCACAGGCCACTCCCCCCGTCGAATCACTCCGACAAGAGTTGTCATCCCTCAAAAAGCGAAACGCGCACCTGGAGGCCCAGGCTTCCGCATTCGCCCGAAAAACCGGGACGCTCCTCTCCGCCATTCGTGATTTGCAAAAGAAGAACAAGGAGTTGGAAGCCACCGTCGAGCGGCTCGAGCGGGAGGGGTTCATGCGAAAGAGTTTCTCGCCGGCGCCCCCGAGGAGGAGGGAGGCACGAGAACCCGCGTCCAGGGCCAGGCCCCGGGCGAGGAGAAGGACGCCGCCCCCAAAACGAAGGCGGGAGGTGCGGACGACGACCCCGCGCAAACTCTACAACGAGGCGTATCGCGCCGTCCGCGACGGAAGGAACGAGGAGGCCATTCGCGGATTTCGCCGTTTCCTGCGCCTTTTCCCCGCCAGTCGGCTGGCGCCCAGCGCCCAGTATTGGCTCGGGGAGGCCCACTACGCCCTCCGGCAATTTCCGGCGGCGCTGGCTGCGTTCCATCGCGTCATCCAAAGATATCCCAAAAGCCGGAAAGTCCCGGACGCCCATTACAAGCGCGGAGTCGCCTACGTTCGCCAGAAACATACCCTCAACGCGGCCCTGGAGTTTGAAAAACTGATAAAGTCATTCCCCCGCCATCCCGCATCCCGAAAAGCGAGGATGCAGCTGCAAAACATCCGCCACGCCAGCCCGGCGGGCCCGGGCCCCGCCGGAAATCCGTGAAACCGCCCTCCCCTTCGCTCCTCGCCGAAAATTTTCTTCCTGTCTTGACACGCCTTCCGGAAGCCCTTCATCCGCACGCGCCCCGAGCCTCCGCCCTCCGGAAAACTTTTTCCTGTCTTGACATGAGATGCGGACTCCATGTTATGGATTCAGGGGTGATCGAAGCCGGAGGCCGCCGATACGGATACCGACACACCTTTGGAGCCCCGCCATGCGCGCTCAGGGTCCGGGCCATCTCAACGCATCCGACGCCTGGCTCGTCCTGCAGACGCTGCCCGGCATGACCCCCGAGCGGCTACATCGGTTGGCGGAGGCGTTTCCGCACCCGACGGAAGCCCTCGGCGCACCGCCCGACGTATTCGCCCGTCTTTGCGGCCGCCGGGCGCGTGGGGCGCTCGAAAAGGATTCTCCATACGACCTGGCCGGTCGAGTCCGCCAGGAGGCGGCGAAAGCGGGGGCTGCGGTGCTCACGCGCGATTCCGATGCGTACCCCGAGGCACTCCGCGAGATTTACGCTCCGCCGGGCGCATTGTTCGTCGAGGGGGAGATGCGGGCCGCCGACCGCCTCGCCGTCGCCATCGTCGGCATGCGGCGCCCCACAGACTACGGACGGCGCATGGCGAGGGAGTTCGCCGCCGGGCTCTCCAGAAGGGGCGTCACCATCATCAGCGGCATGGCGTACGGCATCGACGCGGAAGCCCATCAGGCCGCGCTCGACTCGGGCGGCAGAACCATAGCGATCCTCGGGTGCGGCCTGTCCCGGAACTATCCCGCCGAACACGCGGCGCTCCGGAGACAAATCGCCGAGAACGGCGCCGTGCTCTCCGAATTCCATTTTGGCGCCCATCCCCGGAAAGAGAATTTTCCCAGAAGAAATCGCATCATCAGCGGCCTGTCCCTGGCGACGCTCGTCGTCGAGGCGGCCCAGCGCAGCGGCGCGCTGCTGACCGCCCGCCTGGCGATGGAGCAAGGACGCGAGGTGATGGCCGTCCCGGGGCCCGTTCACACCCAGAGAAGCGCCGGCTGTCATCATCTACTGAAACAAGGGGCGCACCTGGTGGAAAATGTCGATGACATCATCGACGCCCTGCCAGAATACGCCCGAAATATGCTATACTATCCGGAGCAGATTCGGGTCGGAGGGTTCCGCCCTCCCGAAAGCGTTCCCGAAGCCGGGACGCCCGGGCCGAATCCGGCGGATGAAGATGAAGATGTCCCTGAAGCCACGACGCCGAGCCTCACGGATGATGAAAGCGCGCTCTTGCGCCTGCTGGAAAACGGGGACAAGACCATAGAGGGACTTACCCAGGCGCGGGGCTTGCCAGCCCAGGAAGTTTCGTCCACTTTGCTACGCCTGGAGCTGGAAGGCCTCGTCCGGCAAACAAACGCGGGCATGTACGAACGGGTTTCCTCCTAGCGGGAGGGGACGCGCCTGCGGATAAGGGAAGTGCGATTTGCGCGATACAAGGCATTCGACGACGAAACCTCGTGCGTCGTCCCCATCGGAAGGCGGAAGCGTCGTCGCGGAGGCCGGCGGCCGCACCTCCCCCTCTTCCCGCCCATCGTTTTTGTGCGCCAGACGCATCCGCCCGGGCGCGCCGGATGATGGGGGGACGAACCCGACATTCGACATTGTTATTGCAAGAGTAGCGGGCTTCCGGCTGGAGTTCGGCCCGGGGAGCCGCCGCTCAACTCGTGAGCGTGAGTGCATAAATGGCTGAAAGAAAAGGAACGAAACGCGCCCCTCGCCGCGTGCAGGGCGGAAAACCCGCATCCAAGATCCTCATCGTGGAATCGCCGACGAAGGTGCGCACCATCCGGAAGTTTCTGGGCCCGGAGTTCGACGTTCTCGCATCGATGGGGCACGTGCGGGATTTGAAAAAAACGGGCGAGCGCAAGATGGGAATAGACGTGCATAACGACTTTAAAGCCGATTACGGCGTCATCCCCAAAAAAGCGAAAGCGATAGCCCAGCTGCGCAAAGCCGCCACGAATGCGAATGAGATTTACCTGGCCCCGGACCCGGACCGCGAGGGGGAGGCCATCGCCTGGCACATCCAGGAGATTCTGAGAAACTCCAGGGCCGACAACAAATTCTACCGGGTGAGCTTCAACGAAATTACGCACAGGGCGGTTCAGGAGGCACTCGCCAGCCCCGGACGGATCGATCAGCGGAAGGTGGACGCCCAGGAAACCCGCAGAAAGCTGGACCGAATCGTGGGATTCAAGCTTTCGGGCGAAATTCTTTGGCGCAAAGTCGCGCCTCGTCTCGGTGCGGGCCGGGTGCAGTCCGTCGCCCTGCGGCTGATATGCGAGCGCGAAGACGCGATAGAGGCCTTTGAACCAAAAGAATACTGGAGCGTCACGGCGCATCTGGAGAAGGCCGGCGCAACGCCCGGGTTTGAAGCCAAACTGCACCGAATCAACGGAGAAAAAACGGAAGTCGGAGGAAAAGCGGCGATCGCCGACGAAGCGAGGGCGACGGCGCTGGCGGAAAAAATAGCGGCTGGCGTCTTGAGAGTCTCCAGGGTGGAGCGAAAAGAGCGCCGGCGCAAACCGCCCGCCCCCTTCATCACCAGCACCCTGCAGCAGGAGAGTTCGGGCAAATTGCGTTATGGTGCCAAGAGGACCATGGACATCGCGCAGTCATTGTACGAGGGGGTGAACCTGGGCCGGGGGGAGGGGAACGTCGGCCTCATCACCTACATGCGGACGGACTCCACGCGGCTGGCGCCCGAGGCGGTCGCCGCCGCCCGCGCGTATATCGGGACAAAATACGGGAAGGGCTACGTCCCCGAAAAACCCAACGTCTTCCGGACGGGAAAAATGGCGCAGGACGCACACGAGGCCATCCGTCCCACCGACGTTCGCCGCACGCCCGAGCGTCTGAGAGACGTTCTGAAACCCGACCAGCTATCCGTCTATACCCTCATCTGGCAACGCTTCCTCGCCAGCCAGATGAAGTCGGCCATCTACGACCAGACCAGCGTGGACATTTCCCTCGATCAGGCAAAGGAGGGCGGCGCGAAAGAAGAGGAGGAGAAACTCCTCTTGCGGGCGAGCGGCTCCGTCCTCAGATTCGCGGGATTTCTCCAGGTCTATCAAGACAACGCCGCGTCCCGAAGCGATGGGAGCGCCGGGGAATCCAGGCCGCCGCATTCCGAGCGGGACAGGCTCCTCCCTCCGCTGGAGGATGGCGACCTCCTCTCGCTCGTGCGCTCGGAGTCCGCTCCTTCGGGCGTTGCGGCGGAGCAGCATTTCACAAAGCCCCCGCCGCGCTACACGGAAGCCTCCCTGGTGAAGGAGCTGGAAGAAAACGGCGTTGGCCGGCCGAGCACCTACGCGAGCATCCTGAGCACGCTGGAGGAGAAGCACAAATATGTCGCCGTAGAAAAAAAGGGGAGACAGTTCACGCCCTCCTCGCTCGGTCGGGAGGTGCATCGCCTCCTCATCCAGGGATTTCCCGATCACATTGACGTGGGCTTTACCGCGAGAATGGAAGAATTCCTGGACAACGTAGAAAACGGGACGAAGCCGTGGCTCCCCGTCCTCCGGGATTTTTATGCGGATTTCGACCAGAAAATGCAGAAGGCGATAACAGCGCTGCCCGATTTGAAGAGGAAGACACTACCCATCGGCAGAGACTGCCCGGAATGCGGGCGCGGGCTGGTGAAGAAGTTCAGCAAAAACGGCTGGTTCATCGCCTGTCCGGGATACCCGGACTGCAAGCATTCGGAGAGCGTTCCCGAGGAGGGCGAGCCTGAGCCTGATGAGGAAATGGCCCGCATCGAGGAGATAGCCCCGCCCTGTGGCGAATGCGGCGCGCCCATGCGCGCGCAGAGCGGGCGGTATGGAAAGTATCTGTCCTGTACCGCCTTCCCGAAGGAGCATCCAACAATAAAAGTGCTCGACAACGGACAACTGGCCCCGCCCCCGAAACCAACCGGCGTGGGCTGTCCCCGAGATGGCTGCGACGGGGAATTGATGGAGCTGCGCTCTCGCCGGACCGGAAAGCCGTTTTACGGGTGCAGCCGTTTCCGGGACCTGAATTGCGAGACGCGGCTGTGGGATTGGCCCGTTGCCCGGCCATGCCCTTCCTGCGGGCATCCCGTCCTCACCATCAAGACAACCAAAAAGCATGGCCGCCAACTCGTTTGCCCCCGGAAAGATTGCGGCCACGCGGCGGCATGTCCCCCCGATCTCGCCGATCAGGCGAAAGCGTCAGAATCCTCTGCAGACCAGGAGAACTCCGCTTGAGCCAGAAGCTGCGGATAATCGGCGGCGGCCTCGCCGGCTGTGAAGCCGCCTGGCAGGCGGCGCGGCGAGGCGTTGCGGTCGACCTCTACGAAATGCGTCCCCGCGTCAAAACGCCCGCCCATGAAACCAGCGACCTGGCGGAACTCGTCTGCTCGAACTCCCTGCGCTCCAACTCTCCGGAAAACGCATCGGGACTGCTGAAGGAGGAAATGCGAAACCTCGATTCCCTCATCCTGCGAAGCGCCGACTCCTGCCGGGTTCCCGCCGGCATGGCACTGGCCGTGGATCGCGCATCGTTCAGCAAATCGATCACGCAGACGCTGGAGAACGACGCGCGAATCACCGTGCATCGGGAGGAAGTCAGGGATTTGGATGACGGCGCTCCCACCATCGTCGCCACCGGCCCATTGACGAGCGACGCGCTCTCCGCCGAAATCGCCCGCCTGACGCAGGGGAAATATCTGTATTTCTACGACGCCATCTCCCCCATTCTTCACGCGGACAGCGTCGACATGTCGGTGGCGTTCATGGGATCGCGCTACGGAAAGGGCATCGAAGAGGGCGGCGAGGGAGACTATCTCAACCTGGGACTGAACGAGTCGCAGTACTATCAATTCGTCCAGGACCTCCTCGCCGCCGAGAAAATCCCCCTTCGTGAATTCGAACGCGCGATCTATTTCGAGGGATGTCTCCCTCTCGAGGAGATGGCAGCGCGCGGAAAGGACACGCTGGCCTTTGGTCCCATGAAGCCGGTGGGGCTGGAGCATCCGGAGACGGGAGAAACATATGCTGCGGTCGCGCAGCTGAGGCGCGAGGATTTGACGGGAGATTACTTCTCCATGGTGGGCTTTCAGACACGGCTGCGCTACCCGGAGCAAAAGCGCGTATTCTCCACCCTCCCGGCGTTGCAAGACGCGCGCTTCCTGCGCTACGGAAGCCTGCACCGCAACACCTACATCAACGCGCCGCGCCTGCTGCGGATCACCTTGCAGCTCAAGCGGCACCCGAACATTTTCGTGGCGGGCCAGCTCACCGGCGTCGAGGGCTACCTCGAGTCGGCCGCCATCGGCCTTCTCGCGGGAATCCACGCGGCCGCCATCATCGAGGGGGAATCCCCCCTTCCCCCTCCCCCGACGACGGCCCTCGGCGCGCTGAACCGATACGTCGTCGAAGCCAACCCGAAAAACTTCCAGCCCATGAACATCAACTTCGGCCTCTTCCCGCCCCTGGAGAAGCGCCTCCCCAAAAAATACCGGAAAAAACACGTCATCCACCGCGCCGTCAGGGATATGGAGCAATGGCGAAACAAACTCGCCTCCCCCACAGCCTGAGCGAGGCTCGGGAATGGTTTGCGGCGCATCTGCGCGACGAGCGCGACAGCTCAGAGCACACGATTCGCGCGTACGCGGCGGACCTGCGCAGTTTCGACGCGTTTCTCGCCGACTGGGCACAGGGGCCGGTTCGGCCGGATCAAATCGACTCCCTGGCCGTTCGCGGCTATCTCGGATTTCTCTACCGCAGAGGCGCCTCCCCAACGACCGTGAACCGGCACCTCTCGAGCATTCGAAGCCTGTTTCGCTTCCTGCGACTGGAGGGATGCCCCCTCGCCGACCCGGCGGGGGAGGTGCCCTCTCCCAAGGAAAAACGGCCCTTGCCGACATTTCTGCCCGTGGACGACGCCGTTCGCCTCATGGAAATGCCGGACACGACGACCCCCGAAGGCGTCCGGGACAAGGCGATTTTCGAGATACTGTACGGATCGGGCCTGCGGGTCAGCGAATTGACGGGGCTGAACCATGGGGATTTGAACGTGCGGGAGCGGCTCATCCGCGTTCGCGGAAAGGGGAGAAAGGAGCGAATCGTTCCCATCACGAAAGAGGCAGCCAAGGCCGTCCTGGGCCATCAGGCGCAAACGGAACGGGACCCGGACGAGAGCACTCCCCTTTTCGCCAACGCGCAAGGCAGCAGAATCTCCCCGGCCTTCGTGCGCTCCATCTTCCGCAAGTATGAAAAAACGGGGGGGTTCGGCTATCATTTCACCCCGCATTCCCTGCGCCACACGGCGGCCACGCATCTGCTGGAGAGCAAGGAGGCCGACCTGCGCTCCATTCAGGAGCTGCTGGGGCATGCGAGCCTATCCACGACGCAAAGATATACGCAGGTGGATTTCTCCCATCTGCGCGCCGTATACGACGACGCGCACCCCAGGGCGAAGACGGGGACGAGAACAAGGATGAGCGATGACGACGCCAGGTGAGATGATTCGCTCCACCACCATCCTGGGGCTGCGCTACAGGGGACAGACGGCCCTGGGCGGGGACGGCCAGGTCACCATGGGGGAGGCGGCGGTCAAGCACGGGGCCGTGAAGGTTCGCAGGCTCGGCGACGGAAAGGTGCTCGCAGGCTTCGCCGGTTCCGCCTCGGACGCCATCTCCCTGTTCGAGCGGTTCGAGGGGAAGCTCGAGGAATACCGGGGAAATCTGTCGCGCGCCGCCGTGGAGATGGGCAAGGACTGGAGAACGGACAGGGTGTTGCGCCGTCTGGAGGCGCTTCTGGCGGTGGCGGACGCACAAACCTCTCTCATCCTCTCGGGGACGGGCGACATCATCGAGCCCGACGACGGAGTGGTCGGAATCGGCAGCGGCGGGCCGATGGCCATCGCCGCGGCCCGCGCCGCGCTGCGCTTGAAGCCCGAGCTGAGCGCCGCGACAATCGTCCGGCAATCCCTCGAAATCGCGGCGGACATCTGCGTCTACACCAACAAGAACATTTCCGTGGAAACGCTTTCGTGATGGAAAACCTGACGCCCGCGCGAATCGTCGAGGAACTCGACCGCTACGTCATCGGCCAGCAAGACGCCAAAAGAGCGGTGGCTATCGCGCTGAGAAACCGCTGGCGCAGACAGCAACTGCCCCCGGAGATGGCGGAGGACGTCGCGCCCAAGAACATCATCATGATAGGCCCCACCGGCGTGGGGAAAACCGAGATCGCCAGGCGCCTCGCCAAGCTCGCGAAAAGCCCGTTCATCAAGGTCGAAGCCAGCAAATTCACCGAGGTGGGCTATGTCGGGCGGGATGTGGAGAGCATGATTCGGGACCTCGTCGAACTGGCCCGCAACATGGTTCAGGAAGAACAGCGCGGCGTCAACAGGAGCAAGGGACAGGAGTTGGCCGAGGAGCGCCTTCTGGACCTGCTTTTGCCGCAGCCCCCGGGGTTCGGCGCCATGGACGACCGGGGACAGTCGAAGGACCCGCTCGGCGAGGAAAGCTACCACCGGACGCGGGAGAAGTTTCGCGCCCTGCTGATCGAGGGAAAGCTCGACGAGAGGGAAGTGGAAATAGAAGTGGCGGACAAGGGGCCCGAGATTCACTTCATGGGCGGGAGCGACCTGGAGCAAATCGGCCTCAACATGAAGGAAATCATGGGAAATTTCATGCCCCAGGGCTCCAGGACCAGGCGAATGAAAGTGCCGGAGGCCTTCGCGTTTCTGGCCGAGGAGGAGGCGGACAAGCTCATCGACGCGGACAGCCTCAACGCCGAGGCCATCGAGCGGACGGAACAATCCGGCATCGTCTTTCTCGATGAGATCGACAAGGTCGCCTCTCAAAGCAACGGGGGAAGCGGCCCCGACGTCTCGCGCGAGGGCGTCCAGCGCGACCTTCTTCCGATCGTGGAGGGCTCCACCGTTCAAACCAAGCATGGCCCCGTAAAAACGGACCACATCCTGTTCATCGCGGCCGGAGCGTTCCACATCGCCAAGCCGTCCGACCTTCTGCCCGAGCTGCAGGGACGATTTCCCATTCGCGTGGAGCTGAACCCTCTGGACCGCGATGATTTCATCCGCATACTGCAGGAGCCGGAAAACGCGCTGGTGCGGCAATACCCGGCACTTCTCGCGACGGAGGGGGTCACCATCCGCTTCGAGAAGGACGCCGTGGAAGCGGTGGCGGACTTCGCCTGCCGGATAAACGAGCAGACCGAGAACATCGGCGCCAGAAGGCTCCACACCATCATGGAGCGGCTGCTGGAGGACATCTCTTTCGATGCACCGGAGCTGTCGGGCCACAGCATGGACATCAACGCGGCCTATGTGCGCGACCGCCTCGCCGACATCGCCGCAGACCTCGACCTCAGCCGCTACATTCTGTAAATCCTGCCCCTCCCCCGTTGGCCTCGCTCCGCCGGGGGGTGTATATTTCTCGCCTTATGACGAAAAACCCGGATGATGCCCACTGTTTCGGAAGGCGCACAGATGGAAGCGAAAGACAGGGCGGCGACGCTGGTAGAGGCGCTGCCCTACATCCAGGAGTTCGCGGGAAAGACTATTGTCATCAAATACGGCGGCGCCGCCCAGGTGCAACCGGAGCTCCACGCCCCGTTCGCCCAGGATATCGTGCTCCTCAAGTACGTGGGGATCAACGTGGTCGTCGTCCACGGGGGAGGCCCGCAGATTGGGGAGACCCTCCAGAAAATCGGCAAAACCAGCGAGTTCATCGAAGGCCTCCGGGTAACGGACGAGGAGACCGTCGGCATCGTGGAGATGGTGCTCTCCGGCTCCACGAACAAGGGCATCGTCCGGCTCATCAACCAGCACGGGGGAAACGCCGTGGGTCTTTCCGGCTCGGACGCCGGCCTCACCAGGGCGCGCAAGCTGACGATGAGCAGAAAAAGCGCAGACGGACGGGATACGGAATATGACCTGGGGCGCGTCGGCGAAGTCCTGGCCATACAGCCCGCGATCATCCATCACCTCACCGCGGGCGGGTTCATCCCCGTCATCGCTCCCCTGGGCGTGGGAGAAGACGGCAACGTCTACAACATCAACGCCGACTCGGCGGCGGGTGCCATCGCAGGGGCGCTTCGCGCGGAAAAATTCATCCTCCTCACGGACGTGCCCGGCGTTCTGGGAGCAGATCGGAAACTCATCAGCACCCTTCAGCGCGGGGAGGCCCAAAAGCTGAGAGACGCCGGCGTGCTCAGCGGCGGAATGATTCCCAAGGTGGACGCCTGCCTGGCTGCGCTCTCATCCGGCGTCACGAAAACCCACATCGTGGACGGCAGGGTTCCCCATGCCGTTTTGCTGGAGATATTCACGAAAGAGGGCGTGGGCACGCAACTCCTCACCTAGTCCTCCGACTCCAGAGGAAAAACATGGACAACTCCACACTGATCGCGGATGCCGAACGACACGTGGCCCCCACATACGGGCGCTATCCCATCGCTCTGACCCGCGGCGAGGGCTGCCGCGTCTGGGATGCGGACGGGAAGGAGTATCTGGATTTCGTGTCCGGCCTCGCGGTATGCAACCTCGGACACTGCCACCCGGACGTCGTGGCCGCCATACGGGAGCAGGCCGGAAAACTGATGCACGTCTCGAACCTTTACCACATCGCGCCCCAAATCGAGTTGGCGAAAAGACTCAACCGGCTCTCTTTCGGCGAGAAGGCGTTTTTCTGCAACAGCGGAACGGAGGCCGTCGAAGCGGCCCTGAAACTCGCCAGGAAATACTCCCACCAAAAATACGGGGACGGCCGTCATGAAATACTCAGTTTCGACATGAGTTTTCACGGCCGCACCATGGCTTCCCTCACCGCGACGGGCCAAACGAAATTTCACGGGGCGTTCAAGCCGCTGCTACCCGGCTTCCGGTATTTGCCCTTTGGCGACCTGGAGTCCGCGGCCGGTGCGGTCACGGAGAAGACCTGCGCCATCCTGGTCGAGCCCATACAGGGCGAGGGGGGGGTCAACGTGCCGCCCGAGGGCTATCTGCGGGGGCTGCGCGAGATATGCGACGCGAACGACCTGCTCCTGCTCTTTGACGAAGTGCAGGTCGGGCTGGGGAGGACGGGAAGGCTCTGGGCACACGAACACGAGGGCGTGGAGCCGGACGCCATGAGTCTGGCCAAGGCACTGGCGGGAGGGGCCGCCATCGGCGCGCTGGTCGCCTCGGACAAGGCCATGGCGTTCGAGCCCGGAGACCACGCGGCGACGTTCGGGGGCAACCCCCTGGCCACCGCAGCGGGATGCGCAGCGGTGGACGCCATCACGGCGCCCGGGTTCCTCGAGCACGTAGAACAGATGGGCGCATACGCCACCGCCGCCCTCGAGGATTTGGCCGCGCGCCACGCCATCATCCGGGATATCCGGGGCAAAGGCCTGATCCTCGGCTGCGAGGTGGACGCGGACGCCACGCCCATCGTCGCCAAGGGGCTGGAAGCCGGTTTTTTTGCTCAACGTGGCCGTCCAGAAGGTCATTCGCCTCATCCCGCCCCTGATCGTGGAAAAAGAGATGATCGACAAGTTGATGGGTTTTCTGGATGAAGCCCTCGCGGATTTGGCCAAGTGAACAAGATTGACTATCTCATCGGCGATGAACTGACGGCGGACGAGACGCGCCATCTCATCGAAGAAGCCCTCGTCGGGAAAAAGGAAGCGGCCCGGGGGAAACTTCGCCCCGCCCTGGCGGGAAAGAATTTCGCGCTCATTTTCGAGAAGCACTCCACCAGGACGAGGGTTTCCTTCGAGGCGGGCCTCTCTCAACTGGGCGCCAACGCGATTTTCCTGTCGACGGGGGACACGCAAATCGCCCGGGGAGAATCGCCGGCGGACAGCGCCCGGGTGCTGAGCGAGTATGTGGATGGCATCATCGTCAGAACATACGAACACGCGCGCGTGGAGGAAATCGCCTCCAACGCCAGCGTCCCCGTCATCAACGGCCTGACGGACATGCACCACCCATGCCAGGCGCTTGCCGATTTCCTCACGCTGCGGGAGCACTACGGCACGCTGGAGAACCTGAAACTCACCTACCTGGGCGACGGCAACAACGTGCTGCACTCCCTGCTGATCCTGGGCGCGCTCATCGGAGCCCGCATCAGCGCAGCGTGTCCCGAAGACTATTGGCCGGATTCCCGCATCCTGGAGCGCGCCCGGAGGCTCGCGCAAAAATCCAACGCAAAAATCGAGATCACGGAGAGCGTGGAAGAAGCGTGCGCGGGGGCCGACGCCGTTTATGCGGACGTATGGACTTCGATGGGACAGGAAGACGAGAACGAACGCCGCCAGAGAATACTGGCACCCTATCAGGTGAATGAAAAATTGTTTCGCTATACGCGCAAAGAGGCCATCTTCATGCACTGCCTGCCCGCTCACAGGGGAGAAGAGGTGACGAAAGACGTTATCGACGGCCCCCGGAGCGTCGTTTTCACGCAAGCCGGGAATCGGCTCCACGCCCAGAAGGTTCTCCTTCAAGTCCTCGCGGGAGGAAGAGATGACGCCCAGGCCAAATAAGGTGGTCCTCGCCTACTCCGGCGGGCTGGACACCTCCGTCATGCTCCAGTGGATTCAAGAGAGGTATGATTGCCCTGTCGTGGCCTACGCGGCGGATGTCGGGCAGGGCGCCGGCGAGCTCGATGGTCTGGAGGAGAAGGCGTTGGCCACGGGCGCCGAGTCTTGCCATATTCTGGATCTGCGCGAGGAGTTCGCGCGCGATTACATCTTCCCCATGCTCCGCGCTGGTGCCGTGTATGAGGGTGCGTATTTGCTGGGGACGTCCATCGCCAGGCCCCTCATCGCCAAAGGCCATATGGACGTTCTCCACAAGACGGGAGCCGACGCCGTCGCCCACGGCGCGACGGGCAAGGGAAACGACCAGGTCCGCTTTGAGTTGGCGTATGCCTCCATCGACCCGGAGGTCGCCATCATCGCGCCCTGGCGCGACTGGGACTTCGGGGGGCGCTCCCAGCTCATCGCCTACGCCGAACGGCACGGCATCCCGATACCCGTCACGGCGGAAAAGCCATACTCCATGGACAGAAACCTTCTCCACATCAGCTTCGAGGGGGGAATCCTGGAGGACCCGTGGGCGGAGCCGCCGGAGGATATGTATGTCCTCAGCGCATCGCCAGAGAAAGCGCCCGAGGCGCCCGAATACGTGGAGGTCGAATTCGACGGGGGAGACCCCGTGGCGCTGAACGGGGCGAGCCTCCCGCCGGTCGCCTTGATGGAGCGACTCAACGCCCTGGCGGGCGCCCACGGCGTGGGCCGGGTGGATTTGGTGGAAAACCGCTTTGTGGGCATGAAGAGCAGAGGGGTGTATGAAACGCCAGCGGGCACGGTTCTGCACGCGGCGCGGCGCGCCGTGGAATCCCTCACGATGGATCGGGAGGTCATGCAATTGCGCGACTCCCTCATCCCCAAATACGCGCAGCTCGTCTACAACGGCTTCTGGTTTGCGCCGGAGCGCGAATTCCTGCAATCCGCCATAGACCTGGCGTCGCAATCGGTCTGCGGCGTCGCCAGGGTGAAGCTCTACAAAGGGGCTTGCTGCGTCGTGGGGAGAAAAGCGCCGGAGAGCAGGACGCTGTATCGTCCGGAGCTCGCCACTTTTGAAGAGGATGCGGTGTATTCCCAAAAGGACGCGGAAGGGTTCATTCGCCTGAACGCTCTGCGGCTGCGGATACGCGCGCAACGAAAGGAAGCCCGGCCCACCCCAACAACTTCTCGATGAGGACTGTCCGAGGCGTGGTCGCCACGGAGGGCTTCCGCTCCCTCCACCAGAGGCCCACCCCAAAAACCTCTCGGTGAGGACTGTCCGCCGCCGCCCCTGAAACGATGGAGAATTTTCTTCTCGGAAGCGGGCGGGATTCCCGCGCGGGGGTGACATGACCCCGCCGGAGCACCGCGCACCCGCCTCTCACCGGGGGGCGGGGGCCTTTTTTCCGTCCACGGAGCCGAACGCGCCCGCCCGGGCGAGGCTTCAGGCCTTGGCTGCGGAGCCTTTCTTCCGTCTTCTGGAGCCTCCGCGCGCCGCTTCCGGCCACGCCAGAAGAATCGGGCTGGCCACGTATATGGAGGAGTACGTGCCCGCCACGATGCCGACCGCCAGAGCGAACGCCACGTCGGAAATCACGTCGCCCCCCAGAAACAGGAACGCCATGACAGCGACGAAGGTCGTCCCGGAGGTGAGCAGCGTGCGAGAGAGGGTCTGATTGATGGAGCGATTGACGAGCGCGGGAAGCTCGGTGCGCCTCGAGGCGCGCGTATTCTCCCGAATGCGGTCGAACACGACGATGGTGTCATTCAGCGAATAGCCGACGATCGTGAGAAGTGCCGCGACTATCGGGAGGGAGAACTCCTTGCCGGATAAGGAAAAAACGCCAAGGGTGATGACGACGTCGTGCAGCAGGGCCACGACGGACGCGACCGCCTGGCGAAACTGGAAGCGAAAACTGACGTACGCCAAGATGCCGATGAGGGCGAACACCATGCTGCTGAGCGCCTTCTGGCGCAAGTCCGCACCGACTTTCGGCCCCACCATCTCGGTGCGCCGCATCAGAAACGCCCCTTTGCCGAACTGCTTCACGAGCGCGTCTTTTACCACGGATTCAACGCCCTTGATGTCGCCCGAACTCCTCTCCACGCGAATCAGGAATTCCCTGTCCGAGCCAAAATTCTGAATGACGGTATCGCCCAGGGAGAGTGCGGAGACGGCCTTGCGTATCTCTCCAATCGGCCTGGCCGTCTTGAACTGCGCCTGCACCAGGGTGCCTCCGGTGAAATCGATGCCGTAGTTGATCCCTTTGAAGAGAAGAAGGAGGAGGGATATGGCGACAACCGCACTCGAGACGCCGACGAATATCCTGATCTTGCCAATGATGTCGAATGACGCGCCGGGCCGGATGATCTCCATTATATGCTCAAACTCCTCGCGTCAGTTCGGGACAGGAAGAAATCATACACGAATCGGGTGACGAAAATGGCGGTGAACATGCTCGCCACGATGCCGATGCTGAGGGTGACGGCAAATCCCTTGATCGGCCCCGTCCCGAATTGCAGGAGCACCAGCGCGGCGATGAGCGTGGTCACGTTCGCGTCCAGAATCGTGAGGAAGGCCTTCCCGTATCCCGAATCAATCGCGGAGCGAATGGTTTTCCCCAGGCGCAACTCCTCGCGGATGCGCTCGAAAACGAGAACGTTGGCGTCCACCGCCATGCCCACCGTCAGGACGATGCCGGCGATTCCCGGCAGGGTGAGCGTGGCGCCGAAGAAGCCGAGCGCTCCCATGAGTATCAGCAGGTTCAACAGGAGCGCCATGACGGCCACGGCGCCGCTCAGTTTGTAGTAGATGGCCATGAATATCAAAACGAGGAGGAACCCGACGATGATGCTCACCAGACCCTGGCGCACGGAGTCCGCGCCCAGCGACGGCCCGACGTTCCTCTCCTCCAGGACCTCCACCGGAGCGGGGAGCGCCCCCGCCCGCAGGGCTATCGCCAAATCCCTCGCCTCCTCCAGCGTGAAGCTCCCCGTTATCTGCGCCCTGCCCTGGCTGATGCGCTCCTGAATGACGGGCGCGCTGTACACGACGCCATCCAGCACGATGGCGAGGCGCCTGCCCACGTTCGCCGCCGTCAGGCGATCAAACGAATCCGCCCCTACGGAATCAAACGCGATGGACACGTAGGGCTCGTTGAAGCGATCCCCGATTTCCACGCGCGCGTCGGTGAGGTTGTCCCCGGTCAAGGCGGCCTCTTCTTTCACCAGCAGGGGAACCCGCTCGTTCACCTCGCCGGTCCGACTGTCCCTGGGCGTCTCATACAAAAGCTCCAGCCCCTCGGGGGCGCGGCCGCTTTCCTGCGCCCTCGCGGCGTTGGCCTCGCTGTCCACCATCTTGAACTCCAGAAGCGCCGTCTTCCCTATCAGGGACTTCGCCCGCGCAGGGTCCTCCACGCCGGGAAGCTGAATGATGATGCGCCTCTCTCCCTGACGCTGGAGGGTGGGTTCGCGCACGCCAAACTGATCGATGCGATTGCGGATCGTCTCGAGTGCCTGCGCGACGGCCTGCTCCTTCGTCTGATCCACCTGTTGTTGCGGGAGGAAATACGCAAACCTCGGGGGGGCGCCCTCCTCCCTCTCGAGGACGAGGTCCGGATAATTCTGCATCATCCGGAGCAGGCGCACCCTGTCGGACGCGCGATGAAGCGCCACGGTGATTCGCAGCCCGTCGCGCTTGAGGTCCCGGGTGCGTATGTCGTCTGTGGAAAGGCGGTTTCTCAACTCCGTGAAATAGCGGCCCATCTTCGCGTCCACCGCTTTTTCCGACTGCACCTCGAGAACCAGGTGAATCCCGCCCTGCAAGTCGAGGCCGAGGTTAATGCGCTCACCCGGGGGCGTCAAATAAAACGCGGAGGCGGCTATGACGATCCCTATCAAACCCGCCCGCCAACCCGCACCCCTCATGAAGCTCTCCTTCGGACAGGCGGCTCCACTCCACCCACCTGAAAATTACTGGACCAC
>CBDBZY010000044.1:0-236345 GCA_965213685.1 bacterium | reverse complement strand
AGCCACGGACGAGGGAGACGACTCCCGCGAGCACCTCGCCGCCGATGATCGCGGCGCCTTTCTCCAAAAATCGCTCATATCCATCGCGAAACGAAGCGAGGGAGGGTTTCGCCGCACCCGGGAGGTCGAACCAATTTTTCCGGGAGCCCACCCGCTTGTTCATCTTGACGCTCGGGTCCCAGAATTCCCGCAGCATATCCGTCGCCGACAACCCGGCAAGACCCCGCAGCCACCTCTCGACCTCCGATATCTCGCCTAACGCGTTGTCCATCGCATCCAGGCAATGCTCCTCCCCGAAGTTCTCCCACTCGTGGAACGCCTCCTTCACCGAGAGGTAATCGGGGGAGACTTCCCCGGAACGGGGGAACGCCTCCCTGAATTCGGGCAGCGCGAGCATGGCGTCGCGGATTTTCTCCAGGTCGGCCGCCGAGAAGCCGAGTTCCAGGAAATCCCGCAATCGCCGATCCTCCCCGCCCAACGCCTGAATCAGCCAGCGGCGCCACGCCGCGTCCCGCCGCGCCTGATACTCCACCTCATCCACGTCCATGATGTCCGGGCGAAGGCCCGCGTCCATGGAAAACTCGCGCAGGATGCCCAGGGCGAAGCTGTGGATGGTGGAGATCCGCGCGGATTCGAGCTCTCCCAGCGCGCCTTGCAGGCGCTCCCGCGCGGCGCCTTCCGTCTCCTCCGCAACCGCCGAGAGAAGCGCGCGGCGAATCCTGTCCCGCAGCTCCACGGTCGCCTTTTTCGTGAAGGTGATGACCGCCATCTCGGTGATGGGGACCCCTTCGCCCCGTATCAAGTGCAGCACCCTGTCCACGAGCAGGGTGGTTTTGCCCGTGCCGGCGCCCGCCTCGACCAAAACGGGCCCGCCCACCCACGTCCTGGCCAGATCCCTCTCTTCTTGATCGCCGGGCCGGACGCTCATGCGGTTCTCTCTTGTAACTTCTGAAGCCGGCTTCTTTCCGGGGCGCCCTTCTTGCATCCCGCGCGCTCGTTCCTGTCGGGACCGCAAAGGGCCTTGTAGTCGCAATGGCGGCATTCGGACGAGGAGGGCGTCGGGAAAAACTCCCCCCCCTTGACGGAGAGGAGAAAATGATTCAGCAGCGCGTCCACGTCCTCCCTCCGCGCCTGAATTTCCGGGTGGGAGCGCGCGCGCTCCACCACGCCCTCATCCGTGATATAGGCGTAGGCACCGTCCACTTCGGCGTCCTCCGGCAAAACGCCGGCCGCGCGCCTCGCGTAGAGATGCACCTGAAGGATCGTGCCGCCGCCCAGAACTTTTTTCGCGGACGGAACGGAATTTTTCCCTTTTTTCGTCTTGAAATCGACGACGCAATATCCTCCCTCCTCGTTGCGCGCCAGCAAATCTATGCGCCCGCTCAGGCAGATGTCCCCCTCCTCCAGGGAGATGCGGATGGGCTCCGAACCGCCGCCTCCGAACCGCCTCTCCACCTCCACCGGACGCCAGTCCCTGCGCTCTCCCCGGACCCGGCTCTGGACAGCCCCCCCCCAGGGCGCGCGGTCTCCCCAGACATACCACCACAGGCGCCGGTCGATGGCCTCCTCCAGCACGCTCCAGGGCAGCGCGAGCAGCAACGGGGCCCTCGACCGCTCCTCCTCCTCGCGCATCACCGCCCGAACCGCCTCCAGGAGCGCTTCGCGGCATCCGGATTCGTCGTCTTGCTTCTTCAGCGGCTGGCCCGTCTGCTGAAGCCACGCATGGAACCGCTCGAGAATCCGGTGCTCCATGTCCCCCCCGGAGCCTGCCGTCGGCGGCAAAGGGCGGCTCCGGCTCCCCGCGCTTTTCCATGCGGCGATACAGCCGATCGTGGAGGAAGCGATACGGACAGCCGAAGAACCTCTCCACCGAGGTGACCCCTATCGGCCGGTCGGGCGCATGGATTCTCTCGCGAATCATCGCCCGCAGGTCGGGGGCGGAGAACACCCCGTCATGCTCCGTCATGACGTCCGGCTGCCATCGTCTGGCCAGGGCCCGCGCGTCCTGCGGGCAAATCCGGGGAAGCGATCCATATAGGAGAGGGCGCCCGCCCCGGGCGCCCGCCCGTGAATCTGCGCCAGGATGCCCGTGAGGTCATATTCGAGCAGATGGACGGGTGCCTCCGACATATCCGCGCCCTCGAGCGTCGCGGTGGCGAGGCGGCGGCCCGGCAACCGCGCGAGAACGCCGGCGCCGCGATGCTCCCCCCCCTCCTCCTCCAACACTTCCGACAGATAATGGAAAAACATGCTGGGAAAAGACGCGGCCTCATCCCCCCGGCCCGGGAGGGAGGCGGAATCATCCCCCCTGTCATCCCCCACGCTCGGGGCAGAGAGGATCAGGCGATTCCGGACAGACTGCAGAACCGTCCAGAATTGAAAGCGCGCCTCGCCCTCCCGAAATTTCTTGAGGGGAAGCCTTGCGCCTCCCTCCTGGAACAGCCGCCCGTATGCGCGATTCACCTCCTCGCGCAGGGCGTCCGGCAAAAGCGGGTCCTCGGCTCCCCGGGAGGGGAACAACCCCTCCGCCATGCCGGACAGCACGACCGTATCGAAGGACAGCCCCCGCGCGCTCTGGATGGAGGACAGGCGCACCAGGCATCCCCCGCCGGCCCCGCCTCCCCCTCCTCTCCAGGCGTTTTTCTCCAGGAACCGCTTGCACAGCTCGTGGAACGCATCCCGCGTCACCGCCTCGAGGGCCGCATCCAAATCCGCCAGGGCGGAGATCCGCTCCGCCACCTCGTCTCCCCCCTCCAGGCCGTTCGTCGTCTCGGCGAAGACCGCCACGGCGGATTTGGCGAAGGCGGAGGGCGGCGCCCTGTCCGGAATCGTTTCCAGAAGGTCGAAAAAAACGGAGGTCGCGGCGGCGAGGGAGCGGACGACCGGACGCTCGTCGTCATCTTCGCGCCCATCCGCCAGGGCGGCGCCCAGCGCCGACGTCCAGGAGTCGCGGCCCTGGAGATACGGCAGCCCCCTGGAGAGATACTCCCACCGCGACGCGAGGGGGAGGTCGTCGGCAGGCGCTCCCCATCCACGCCTTCGGGACAGCTCCCGAAACTTCTTCGAATGAACAAAATCCCCCTCGTCCAGAAAGCGCATCACCTCGGCGCGCGGGTAGCCGCTCGCGCGCATTTGCAACATCAGGAGAAACAGGCGGCCCGCGGGCGTGGCGGACAGGGGGATTCTCTCCTCCGTCCGGCAGGACATGTCGAGGCTCTGGCATGTCTCCTGGAACAGGTTCTGGTAGTCGGCCCGCTCCGTCATCAGGACGCATATTTCGTCGTCGCTCCGCTCCTCCGCCCTGGCCTTCAGCATCTCCCTGCACGCTTCCAGCACCTCGCGGCCCCGGGTGCGCGCCGCCACGATTCGCAGTGCACCCGCGGGCGCGCGGCCCGCCCCCGCACCGGAGAACAACGCGCCCGCGACGCCCGACAGTGGCCTGGGTTCGGGCGGGCCCGCATCCTCGTTCTGAAAGCCCATCCCCTCCAGCCACTCCATGAACGGCTCGGCGTGGGCGCATGCGGGCGCGCCCCTTTGCGCGGGGACGAGGGCCTGGGATTCCGCGTCGCGGCACAGGGCCGCGACCAGCCTGCGCTGGAGCGCGTTCATGTCTGCGAAGCCATACAGGATGGTGGGGATGGCGGGCGGGGCCGCCTCGGTTGTCTCGCACGCCATCCGGAGGAGCGAGGAGCCGTCATACCCCCTCCACGCCCGCACTTCGCGCCCAAAATCCTCGGCCAGGCGCGCCAGGTCCGCGCACTGGGCCGCATCGGCACCCGAGAGGGCCGCGCTGCACTCCCGAAGGGAGGCGGGCGGGATGTTCGCCTCCGCAAGGTCCGTCAGCGTGGCGTAGAGGCTCTGCCCGTATCCCCGGGGGGCGGGGCGAAAATGCGCGAGCTCGGGCTTCGCGCGCTCAAACGCCTTTTCCGCCAAAACCTCGGCGACCACCGGGGGCATGTGCCGGAGCCCGCCCGAGGCGCGCTCCGCCGCCGTTATCTCCAGCGCCAGCCCCCCGATGCTCTGCACGGACACGCCGGCGAAGGCGCCCGCGCGCGCCAGCACGTTCTGGACGCGATCCCGCAGCCGACGCGAGATGACGATGACCCGCCGCTCCCGCAGGGGGTCTTCTCCCCCGCCGAGCCGGCGGATCCGCGAGGCGAGGGACGCCTCGAGGTGATAAAACGGAGCGGCAACCAGGGTTTTCGGGACGGACGCCATGGGGCCCGCCTCCCCTCATGGATGATGGGGGGCAGTTCTTCCGGACTGCCGATTACGTCCCCAGCACGCTTTCGCCGAACACTTCCTCCACTCCGAGCAAGCCCGGCGTAAGGCCCTGCTGGCGGGCGTAGAGGAGGAGCTTCTCCAGCGACTTGCGGTTCGCCTCCACGCCATACGGCCAAAAGTTCTCGCCGAAAATTTCCCGCGTCTCGTCCATGACCGCCGGCAAAAACGGGATCATGGCGGACAGCGCGCCATTGTCGCGGAGCGACTCCAGCGTCCTCTCCCTCGCGTCGCACATGGCCTGGTACACGGACTGCAGCACCCAGGGGTTTCGCCTGTATATCTCCCTGCGCAGCACGACGCAGTGCATCATGGGATGAATCCCCGTCCTCTTGTAATACGCCGTCTCGGCCGCCTTGTAGTCGGGGAACAGCCGCTTGACGCGCGGCGAGCCGCCCGAAAAGCACGCGGGCACCTGATGTATCAAGGCTCCGTCCACCTCGCCTGATTCCAGCATGCCGGAAATCGTTTGTCCGGGCCGCATGTATCGTATGCGCGCACCCGGGGGCATCCGTATCGGCACGCGCGGCTCGGTCGCCGCCACCCAATCCACCGCGCTCACGTCCAGCCCGTATTCCTCGGCGAGAATGCCCACGATCCAGACGACCGCCGTCATCCCCCATTCGCGGATGGCGACGCGCTTGCCGTTGAAGTCCGCCGCCGCATCCACGCCGGAATCCACGTTGGCGTACGCCATGGAGTGCCGGAAAACCCGACTGGGAAAGGCGGGCATCCCCACGAAAGGGCTGTCCCCCGCTCCCAGCAGGAACAGGTGCGCCCCCATCGACATCTCCGAGAGGTCGAACTCCCGGTACCTGCACATGCGGAAGAATATCTCCGAGGGCGGCAGGGAGATGACCCGCAGATTCACTCCCCGGGGGCGCACGTCCCCCATCTTGAGAATGTTGGTTCGATCGTAATTTCCAAACGCCGCCGTCAAGTCCAGATCCGGCATCCCCTCTCCTTTCCCGCATCGCCAGCCGTGAAAACGCGCGCCTGCCATGGAGCGAACAACAGATTTCTCATAGTTTTCCCCGTTCGGCAACGAGATCGCCGCCTTCGCGCGGAAAGCGCGGGAAGGCGCCCAAGTTGACCACTCCCCACCGGCGTGGCATGAAGATGCGAGCAAATCGCTGACTCCACGCCAACCGCCAGAAGGATGACGCTTGCCGAAAGAGACGAGAGTGATCATATGCGGCTTCGGGCGCGTGGGGCGCGCATTCGCCAGGCTCGTCTCGGAGAAATCGGACGCCATCCGCTCCGGCTATGGCCTCGCCTTGTCCATCGTCGGCGTGGGCGAGCTGGCGGGGAGCCTGCACCGTCCCGACGGACTCGAGGGAGCCGGGACAGCGGACGAGTTCGAGAGCGGGGGCGGCTTCGCGGGCCATCCGCACGCGCAGGCCGCCTGGCGGGGGATCGACCTGATTCGCCGCGCACCCGCCGACGTCATCGTGGAAACGACGCCAACGGACGTTCAAACGGGCGAACCCGCCCTGGGCCACGTCCGCGAGGCACTCGCCAGAGGAATGCACGTCGTGAGCGCCAACAAGGGGCCCTTCATACGCGCCTACCGGGAGCTGACCCGCCTCGCCCGGGAGAAAAACGTCGCCCTGAAGATCTCGGCGGCGGCGGCCGCCGCCCTCCCCACCATAGACGTCGCCCAGACATGCCTCGCGGGCGCGAGGATTCTCGCGGTCGAGGGCGTGCTGAACGGAACGACGAACTTCATCCTCTCCCGGATGCGGACAGACGGCCACAGCTACGAGGAGGCGCTCGCGCGCGCGCAGGCGCTCGGCATCGCGGAGACCGACCCCACGCTGGACGTGGAGGGCTTCGACACGGCGAACAAGCTCGCGCTCATCACCAACGTCTGCATGGACGCCGATTTGAGGCCGGAGGACATCCCGCGGGCGGGAATTTCCGGCATATCGCTGGCCGAAGTGCGGGCCGCGGCCGCGGAGGGGAACATCCTGCGCCTCGTGGGCGCCTCGAGGCGGGACGAAAACGGGCGCGTCTGGTCCCGCGTCGCTCCCGAGCCGCTCGCGCGCGCGCATCCCCTTGCGGGCGTAGAGGGGGCGGAGAAGGGGATCACGTACACGACGGACACGATGGATCGCATCACCGTGGCGGGCGGCAAGAGCGACCCGCGCGGTGCAGCCGCCGCTCTCCTCAAGGACCTCATCAACGTTCATCGCCATTCCTCACCTTGAAGCCGGAGATTTTCCATGAACAACGCGGACCTGATCGTCAAAACCATGAAAGAGGCGGGCGTCACCCACTGCTTCGGCATCCCGAGCGGAAACGTCCTGCCCATGCTCGAAGCGATGCGGAAGGGGGGGGTCGAGTTCGTCCTCACCGCGCACGAAGGCTCCGCGAGCTTCGCCGCCGACGTGATGGGCCGCCTCACCGGCGCGCCTGGCTTCTGCATCGCCACCCTCGGCCCCGGGGCCACCAACCTCTCGACCGGCGTGGGCAACGCCTACCTAGACCGCTCTCCGCTCATCGCCCTCACCTGCAACCTGCACACCCACCAGCTCGGGCGGCGCATCCAGATGTATATCGACCACCACACCCTGTACCGCCCCATCAGCAAGGCGAGCCTTCCGCTGCGCAAGGGCCGCGTCGCCTCGACCCTCGAGGAGGCGCTGCGCATCGCCTCGGGCGAACCGCACGGCCCCGTTCACCTCGACCTGCCGGAGGACGTATCCCTGGCACCCGCCACGGAGGAGGCGCCCCCGCCTCCCGCCGGAAGGCGCCCCCGCCCCGCGCCTGATAGCGCGTTTCCGAAACTCGAAGGCCTCCTGCGCGACGCCAGGCGGCCCGTCGTCGTTTTGGGCGCGAGCACCATGCGCATGGCGAACCCGGCCCTCCTGCGCGCGTTCATCGACAAGCACCAGCTTCCCTTCGCCACGACCACGATGGCCAAGGGGATGATAGACGAGGATCATCCGCTCTCCATCGGTTGCGTCGAGCGCGGAAAGCGCCAGGTGCAACGGGCGTTCTTGAGGAGCGCCGACCTGATTGTCGGACTCGGCTACGACGTGGTCGAGGTGGAATACGAGCAGTGGATAGGGGACGTGCCCCTCGTCAGCGTCGACGTCGACCCGGTGGACGCGGATTCCTCCGTCCGCATCGCGCACGAGGTGGTCGGCGACCTGGACGCATCCCTCAGGCGCATGAACGATTTCGTCCCGGGCGGCTACGAATGGCCCTCGGACGCCGCCTTGCGGCACAAGGAAGCGTTCCAGAGGGCGCTGCGTCCCGAAGCCCCGCATTTCGCGGCCCACCAGGCGATTGACGTGGTGCGCGAGGGGACCCCGAGAGAGGGCGTCCTCTCCTTCGACGTCGGCGCGCACACGCACCAGATAGCCAGCCAGTGGACCGTCCATGAGCCGCGCACCTTCCTGATCACGAACGGGTGGTCCTCGATGGGCTTCGGCCTTCCGGGAGCCATCGCCGCGAAGCTCGCGTTTCCCGAAAAACCCGTCGTCGCGCTCATCGGCGACGGCTGCTTTCAGATGACGTGCGGCGAGGTGGCCGTGGCGAAGAGAATGGGGCTCGCCATCCCCATCGTCGTCCTGGACGACCGCTGGCTCTCGCTCATCCAGGTCAAGCAGGACAGGCGGACGTACGGCCGCTATGGAACCGAACTCCAGGCGGAGGAATACCGCGACCCGCCCTCCCATTATTTCGGCGTTCCGGCGGTAGGCGCCCGAACCCCCGAGGCGCTGCGGGGAGCGCTCCGGGAAGCCTTCGCCTCCGAGGGGCCCACGGTCATCGAGGCGGTGGTGGATTCCGCCCACTACGACGAGACGGTGTTCGACTGAGGAAGCGCAGGTGCCGGAGATATGCTCCGTTCGCGGGCGCTCCCCCTGCGCCCCCCGGCCGGTCATATCTCCCGAGGAGGCCCGCGCGCGCGCGTCCTTTAAGTAGGATGCTGTCCAGCTTCTCCCGCCGCATCCCCATCATGCGAGGAAGACAGGCAGCCCGTGCGGAAAGCGCGGCGCATCACGTTGACAAAAATCGGGCGGCAAGCCTACAAATGGGGGCGCGCCTGCGAAACGAGGCGAAACGAAAAGACTTAAAACGGCGCGCGGGAAGCAGACGATCGCCTGTGCGGAAATCCGATAGCGCAAACATATCTCGCCGATGAAAACCGACAGGAGAATTGCATGAAGCCCCAAAAGGTGGGCGTTGTGGGTCTGGGAACGATGGGGTCGAACATCGCCATCGTGTGCGCCCGCGGCGGCAAGGAGACGCTCGTGCTCGAGGCGAACGCGGCGGCCCTGGAGTCCGGCATGGGCCGCATTCGGGAGTTTCTGGATGCGGGCGTGCAGAAGGGAAAAACCTCCGAGGCGGAAAGGGACGCGATCGTCGGCCGGATTCAGGAGGCGCATGCGCTCCCCGACATGGCCGGCTGCGACCTCGTGATCGAAGCCATCACGGAAAGCCAGGCGGAGAAGAACGGGCTGCTCCGGAGCCTGGACGCCATCCTGGACGACGACGCCATCATCGCGTCGAACACGAGCACGCTCTCCATCTCGAACATGGGCGCCGCATCCGGCAGGCCGGCCAAGACCATCGGCACCCACTTTTGTCTGCCGGCGGCGCTGAACAGGCTGGTGGAAGTCGCGCCCGGCCTTCTCACGAGCGCGGACACCCGGAGCGCGACGGTGGCCTTTCTGGAGGAAATCGGCCAGACGCCCGTCGAGGTGAAGGACTCGCCCGGCTTCGTGCTCAACTACTTTCTGGCGGCGTTTCAAAACGACTGCATCCGCCTCGTCGAATCGGGCTACACCACCCCGGCGGACCTGGACGCGGGCGTTCGGCTCGGCCTGGGCTACAGGATGGGCCCCATGCGCCTGCTCGACATCGAGGGACTCGACATACACAGAACCGTCTCGCTCTCGATGTATAAGCAGCTCAAGGATCCGAGGCACATCCCCCCGCCCCTGGTGGATCGCATGATTGACGCGGGCCATCTGGGCGCAAAAGCCGGAAGGGGGTTTTACGCCTACAAATCGGCGGGCGTGTTTGGCGTCGCCGAGCCCGCAGAGGACGCGGCGCAGGGGCGAGAGGGCGCCGCCGGTGCGGCCATCGCCGACGCGGTGAGAAAAGTCGGCGTGGTCGGCATCGGCACCATGGGCTCCGGCATCGCGCAGGTTTGCATCTCCTCCGGGCTGGAGGTCGTCGCCGTCGAGCTGAACCCGGACGTCCTGGAGTCCGGCCTGGGCCGCATCCGCCGCAACCTCGACGGCGCGGTGAAGCGCGGCAAGATGGATGAAAGCCAAAAACAGGAGACGCTCGACCGCCTGAGCGGCTCGACCGCCCTCGCCGACCTCGCGGACTGCGACCTCATCGTCGAGGCGATCGTCGAGAATCTGGAGGCCAAGCGCGCACTGTTCGGGAGACTCGGGGAGATCGCGAAAACCGGCGCCATCATCGCGTCGAACACCTCCTGTCTGTCGGTGACCGCCATGGCCGCGCAAACGAAGAATCCGGAGCGGGTGCTCGGCCTGCATTTCTTCAATCCCCCCTACGCCATGCGGCTCGTGGAGGTGGTCGAGGCCGTGCAGACGGCACCGGACATCACGCAGTTCGGAATCGCGTTTTGCCGGCGAATTGGGAAAACCCCCATTCCGGTCAAGGATCGTCCCGGTTTTCTGGTGAACCGCCTCGTCGTGCCGTATCTGAACCACGCCGCCCAGGCGTTCGACGATGGCCTTGCGGACAGGGAGAGCATGGACAAGGCCATCAGCATGGGGCTCGGACACCCGATGGGCCCGCTGACGCTCATCGACCTCGTGGGCGTGGACGTGCAAACGTTTGTCGCGAATTCGATGGCCGAGGAGCTGGGCGAGGCCAGGTTCTACGCACCGCCCATCCTGCGCCGGATGACCTCGGCCGGATGGCTGGGAAGAAAGACGGGCAGGGGCTTCTACGAGTATGCGTAGGCGTCGATGACCGCATCCCCGGTGCGCACCGCCGGCGCCCCATCCGGCATCCCGGAAGCGCGGCTTGCGGGGGGCGGCGGGCCTTGAGCCGGGAGTTCCCGACGCCCGTCGTCGTGGCGAGCCGATGCCTGGAGTTCGACGCATGCCGCTACGACGGCGGGAGCGTCCCGTTCCGCTTTCTGGAGCGGCTGAAACCCTTTGTGCGGCTCCAAGCGGTCTGTCCCGAGGTGGAGATTGGCCTGGGCATCCCGCGGGACCCCGTCCGGATATATCTGGACGGGGGGAGGAAGGCACTCTACCAGCCCCGCACGCAAAAGCGTCTCACGCGCGAGATGAACGCCTTTTCCGAACGATTTCTGGCAGGCCTGGAAGAAGTCGACGGTTTTATTCTGAAGGAAAAATCCCCGTCGTGCGGAATCGCTGGCGCGAAGATATTCCCCGCTCCCGAATCCACCCGCCACCGCGCCAGGGGGACGGGCCTGTTCGCGGACAAGGTGCTGGAGAAATTCGGCGCACTGGCCGTGACGGATGAGGAACGGTTGCGCAACCCGGCCGTTCGCGCGCACTTCCTCACGCAAATCTTCGCACTCGCCAGCTTCCGCGAGGTCAGGAAAACGGGACGGCCCGCCCGCCTCGTTCGCTACCACGCGGAGAACAAGCTCCTGTTCATGGCCCACCACCAGGCGACGATGCGCGCCATGGGGAGGTTGCTCGCGAACCAGGAGAAGCGCGCGTTCGGGGACGTCATCGCGTCATACGAAAGCGCGCTCCTGGGGCTCCTGGCGCGCGTGCCGGGGCACGCCGCGCACGTCAACGCCCTGACCCACGCCCTCGGATATTTTTCGAAAAAAATCAGCCGCCGGGAGAAGGCGCGCTTCCTGGAGGCACTGGAACAATACCGGGCGGGAGACGTCCCGCTGGCCTCCCCGCTCGGAACCCTCCAAGGGTGGACGGCGCGCTTCGGCACCGCCTACCTGGAGGCGCAAACCTATTTCGCGCCCTACCCGCCCGACCTGAGCGATTCGGCGGAAGGCAGCGCATCTACCCGGCGGCAACAGCCTTGAGATAGCCCCGTTCATTGAGTCGCTCAACTTCTTTGCGGATCACGCCTAGATTGAGATGAGGCTTGATCTTGAAGACTTTTTCGGAAAGCGCGTCCACGGAATTTTTAGACTTGCGCTCTTCGGCACTCCGGTCGACAAAGACGATTGTGCTGATCATCTCCAGGGCGCCCGCATCTTTGGAGCCAAACTCCCCGACCACCCAGTCGATCTCTTTATTGTATTTCTCCAGAAAATCCCGGGCGCGCTCTTTCAATTCCCCGATTTTGTCGCCAGGCGCATATCGATAGGAATATCCTCCCGGAAAAGGCTCCAGGGAGCTTTTCACCGCATGAAGCGCCTCGGCGTAGCCCAGGTCGCCCAGCAAGCGGGAATCGAAGGGGCCGTAAATATGCAGCCTGAACCGATAGCCGAGCGGAACGCCTTTTATCTCTTTCAGAAGATAGGCGAATTTCATGAGCGCGGTTCGGCCGGCGCGATCGCTCTTTTCCACCAAGGCGCAAATCAGCCCCAGTTTGTTCCACCCGGAATCATCCATTTTCTCCTCCGTTTCGATTCAATAGACGTTCGGCTTTCGCCCGATCCTGGGGGCAAACATATAGTCGAAACTGGCGAATCGGTTGAATGCCACGCACGACCGAGGACAAATCAGAAAGCGGCTTTCTTTCACGAGCGAGAGTTTCCATCAGAACGGGAATGTCGGCAGCTCCGGGGTTGTACCAGGATTTTTTCGCCGGAATTTCCACAAAGTCCAGCCCGTTCAATTCTTTTCTCCGCTCTTCCAACTGCTTCATCCCATCGTCGCCCGGCACCTCGGGCGTATGCCATATCTCCCGGTAGTGATCCCGGGCGAGAATTCGTCGCCCATGCGCACCGCCCGCGCCCCCTTTCAGAGCGCCCAGCACCCGCCAATCGTCCCAGGCAAGATATTCATCGAGCTTCTCGGGAGTCGGGAGCGCCCAGCGCCCGCCGGGCAGAATTTCCTGGAGCGCCTCTTTAAGATGGTGGTCGTAGGCAAGGCGGGTTTTGTGGAAATACACTTGAGTGAACATGAAATAGCGCGCCAGAATCAAGCTTTCGGCCGCGTGAAATCCGCCTTCGGAAACCCCGAGAGTCGGGCTCCCGCCGTTCACGCCCGGAACGGCCTGAACCGTCTGCGCGAGACGGTGCCAATCGAAACGGCCATAATCGACCCCCGCGTGGTGAGAATCCCGCAGGAGATAATCCATCCGATCCGCATCTATCGGGCCTTGTATGAGCTCGCGCCAGAACAACGCACCTCGGGGGTTTTCGCTACCCTCTATAAGCGCAACTACGTCATCGGCGGTAAATCCGTAATTTCCGTTGGCGGGATGGCCTTCGATCACGTCTTTGAGGACGTGGCGCACGATTTCCGCCGAGTAATCTTCGTGCCCGTAATGCGCATCTTTTGCATTGGGCTTCAACGGAAATCTATCTTCGCTCGCGTGCGAAAACGGCGCATGGCTCGCCCCGAGAATTTCTCCGTTTCACGCGCTTCGGGATAGGCGGAAGATGGTCATTCTCTTTGTATTCTAATTTATATCATCATTTATTCTCCGCCCAACGAGATGAATCTCCTCCCCGTCGCGACCGCCCCTCTCACGGCCGCGCATCTATTCTCGAGGGCAGGCCGGCCATCTCGCGCAGAACCTCGTAGAAGGCGACTGTGTCCTCCTCCCCGTAGCCCCTCTCGTACGCCATCTGCGCGACCTGCGACCAGAGATTCGTCAGCAGCATGGGAGAGCCGTGGCGCCGGCCCTGCTCTATCATCAGGCGCGAGTCCTTGAGGGACGTCTTCACCTGCCCCTGCTTCGCGTAGTCCGCGTGCACCATCTTGGGCCCCTTGTCGACCATCGTCTTGGAATAGCACGCCCCGTCCTGCAGCACCTCCAGGAGGGTGTCCATCTCGAGGCCCACCTTCGAGCCGAGCAGCAGCCCCTCCGCCAGGGCGAGGCGGTTGCCCGCCAGAATCATGTTGATGACCAGCTTCGTCCGCGCACCCGAACCCACGGGGCCCATGTAGTAGGCGGCGCGGCTGAAGCCCGAGAAAACGGCGCGGCAGGCGTCGAAATCCTCCGCTCCGCCGCCCGCGACGACGACCAAGTCCTTCTCGACCGCCATCGCGCTCGTCCCGCTCACGGCGGCGTCGAGAAAGCGGATTCCCCTCTCCGCCAACTCCTCCGAGAGACGAACCGAATCCTCCGGGCGCGCGGTCGTGGTGTCGAGGTGGTACAGCCCCTCCTTCGCCCCCTCGGCGATGCCGCCCGCCCCGAAGACCGCCTCGCGCACCACCCCGCTGTCGGGAAGGGAGGTCACCAAGAAGTTCACCCCGCTGGCCGCGGCGGCGGGCGTTTCCACCGGCTCGCCGCCCTTCTCGCGCAAATCATCCATGCGCGCGGCGTCCACATCAAAGCCCTGCACCTCAAAACCCGTCTCGCGCATGTTCCGGATGAACGCCTGGCCCATCAGTCCCATGCCCACGATACCCACACGTCGGGACATCCCTTTTCTCCTCTTGATCGCGATGCGCCTCGCCCCCTTGTCTCGCTCCCTTGTAGAACGCCCCCGCCCCCCGGGACAAGCCGCCCCGATCCCCTCGGGTGCCTCGCAAAAGGGGGCCGAAACCTGTGAGCCGCAGCTTTCGGAACCAGCCCGCGCCGTTGTATGATGCCTCCGGGAGCGCATCGGTGCTGGTGTGCCGCCTGGACTTCAAATCCAGTGGACGGGGCTAACCACTTCGTCGGTGGGTTCGACTCCCACGCGCTCCCGCCAGCTATCCCTACGCCGAAAAGGAGAGACAGAGATGAAACCAGCCCGCCGCCATCCATCCACGCAGGAATCCTTCCCCCCGACGCGCCAACCGGCGGATTCCCGTTTGCTCCCGCATCGGGAGCGCGAACCGTCGCGCGCGCCAAGGCGGCCTCCCCCCTTCGTTGCCACGCCATCCCGGGAAACATAAAACACGGGGAAAAAACCCTCTCCCAGGTTACTTGACTCGGCGGGGATTCGGCATTGCATCGCATTCTCATTATTCTCATCTTCGGGCTGGCGTGCGCTCCGCCGCCGGCGGCGACTTGTGAGCGGGGCATTCCGGCGCGGGTGCTGAAAGTGATCGACGGCGACACGATCAAGGTGCGGGCCAGAATATGGGTGCGCATCGAGGTAACCACCAACGCCCGGATACGGGGGGTGGACACGCCCGAAATCCGCAGAGCGAAATGCGCACAGGAGCGCAAGCGGGGCAAGGCGGCGCGCGATTACGTCCGCCTGATCATCGGCAGAGGCAGGAGGGTCTGCCTCCTCCAGGTGAAGGACGACAAATACGGCGGCCGCGTCCTGGCGACGGTGCAACTGCCCGACGGGCGCGACCTCACCCGCCTGCTGATCAGCACCGGCCACGGCCGGCCCTACACGCGCGGACGCCGCAGGAAGTGGTGCTGACCCGCCCGCTCCCCGGTGCGGCGGGCGCGCCGGCAAGTCACACGATGGTCAAACCTCCATCGAGCACCAGAACCTGGCCCGTCATGTAGGAGGAGCGGGGCGTCATCAAATACAGCATGGCGTCCAGCACCTCCTCCACCCGGCCGAACCTCCCCATCGGGGATTTCCGGTAGCGCTCCGCCAGGGCGCCGGGTTCGCCCTCTCCCTGCTCCCGGCGGAGCTTCGTCAGAACCGGGCCCGCCGCTATGGCGTTGACGCGCACGCCGGAGTCCGCCAGCTCGACGGCCAGTGCGCGGGTGAGACCCTCGACGCCCCCCTTTACGGCCACATACACGACGCGCCCCTTGGCCGGCGTGCGGGCGTAGAAGCTCGACATGTTGACGATGGCGCCGCCGCCCCGCTTCTCCATCTCCCGCGCCGCGCGCCGCGCGCACAGGATGTTGCCCTTCAGCCCCACGGCCAGCGCCAGATCGATCACGGCCTCCTCCACTTCCGCCAGAGGGCCGTTGCCGCGAATCACGGCGCAGTGGATCAGGATGTCCACGCCGCCAAATTCGCCCGCCGCCGCGTCAAAGGCGTCTTCCACGCCCCGCTCGCTGGAAATATCCCCCGCCACGCCGAGGATGGCGCCCGGGGATTTCCGCTCCAGCCGCCGCAGCGCATCCTCCCGCACGTCCACCGCCGCCACGCGCGCGCCCATGCCCGCGAAGCGGAGGGCGGCCTCCGCCCCGATTCCCCGCGCGGCGCCCGTGATCACGAGAACTTTCCCTTGCAACTCCATGACGACCTCTCCGTTCAGCGCCCGGCGCGAGGCGCCGGACTCCCCCTCACAGCGGCACCGCCCCCTCGCCGCGGGAGATTTGCAGCCGCGTCCCCAGTTTCGCGGAGAGCGATGCGAGGGTGGTCAGGATTTCATCCGCTTCGGGCTCCTCCCCGGCGAGAATCCGGGGATCGCCGTCCTCCCCGATCCGCACGGGGGAGAACGAGGCCCGGCGAAGTCTCCCGTCCCGGAGGGCGATTCTCACGACGATCGACTCGCGCGCGGTGGGCAGGAACATCGGATGATCGTGGTCGAGAACAAAATTGCCCAGCGCGTAAAAAACGGGCCGGCCGCGATACACCTCGACGCCCTGCAGAATGTGGGGATGGTGCCCGACGACGACGTCCGCCCCCGATTCGACGGCCCTGTGCGCGACGGCCCGCTGCGAGAGGGTGAGCGTGCGGCTCTGGCTCGCCCCCCAGTGGAACGACGCCAGGAGAAAATCGACCCCCGCGCGCGCCCGCCGGACGTCGGCGGCCATCGCCTCCACGTCCTCTTCGTTGAGGTAGGGGGGGCCGTAGAGTGCGTCCTGCCGGACGGGTGCGACGCCCGGCCTGGCGGGGCCTGCGCCCCAGCCCAGCGGCAGTTCCAGCACATAGGACAAAAACCCGCATCGCACGCCGCGGCACTCGACGACGGCGGGCCTGCGCGCCTCCTCGATATTCCGGCCCGCACCCGCGTACGCGATGCCGTTTCGCTCGAGCAGCGCCATCGTCTCGACGAACGGCTCGACCCCGTAGTCCATGCAATGGTTGCTGGCGAACGCCAGCACGTCGAAGCCCCCCGCGAGATACCCCCGTATCATCTCCGGCGGATGACGCATCACGATCTTCCCGCTCGCGGGCTCCCCCAGACGGGACATGGACGCCTCCAGCCCGCCGAAGCGCAGGTCGGCTGCCTCCAGAAACGAGGCGACCTTCGAGAAGGCGCGCGCCGGATCGGGACGATCAATTTCCATGTCCCCCACGGCAAGGAGGGTGCAATCAGCCATATCGCGCGCCTCGCCTCGCAACCCCGGCTCCCCGACGGCGCCCGCGAACGCCCGGAGCGAGCCGACGGCGCCCGCACGAAGGGGCGCGGCATGAAGCGCGCAGGGCGAAAGGCGCGACGCCGCTTCGTTTCCGCATGTTATCCCCCGGCTCTCCCCTTCTCCCGATCCAGGTATGACAGATACACCGCGGCGCTGTCCAAATCCCCGTGCCCCGCACGCGCTCCCTCCTCGAACATCGGCGCGCACGCGCTCCCCACAGGCGTTGCGGCGCCGTGCCTGCGCGCTTGCGCGAGACCGAGGCCGATGTCCTTCACCATGACGTTCAGGGTGCTCAGGGGACGGCGATACCGGCCCTTGAGCATGTTTCCGCCGTGGGTATGCAGCATGCGCCACCCGCCCGCGCGGCTTCTCTTCAGCGCGTCGAACAAGAAATCCTTGCCGAATCCGCTGCGTATCCCGAGCCGGAGGGTTTCGGCGATGACGCAGCGCCCCATGGAGGTCAGGTAGTTCACGACCACCTTCATGGCGGCCCCGGAGCCTGGCGGGCCGCAGTATATCTGATCGGAGAGCATCGTCTCCAAAAGCGGCGCCGCCTTCTCATACGCCTTCTTGTCTCCCCCGACGAGGAACAGCCCCTCCCGATCCGCCACGTAGCCGCTGTTGCCGCTCACGCACGCATCCAGATAGGGAATCCCCTTTCTCCGGCACAGCGCCGCGTGCTTCTTGGAGTCCTCGGGGTCGGACGTCGTCGTGTCGAGCACCACCTCGGGCGCCCGCTCCGGGGAGCAGGCGAGATACCCGCTCTCCCCGCGCGCCGTCCGCAGGGACGTTCGGGAGTCGGGAACGGAGATGAAAACGACGTCGGCGGCTTCCGCAACCGCCCGGGGCGTTTCGAGGGGTTCTCCTCCCAGGCGCCTGAATTTTCGCATCGCCCTGGCCTGCGGGTCGGTTCCCACGAGGCGGTGGCCGTCGGCGAGGAGGTTTTTGGAAAACGCCTGCCCCATGAGTCCCAGGCCAATGAAGCCGATGGTTTTCCGGTTGCGCTTCTCACGGGACATGTCTCACCTCCGGTCAACGGAGAACGAGGAGCGCGCACAGGGGGGCAGGCGCCTACTCGCTGACGAGCTCCACCCTGTATCGGTGTTGATCTCCGCGATAATAGATTTCAGAGAATTCTACGGGCGCGCCGTCTTTGCCGTGGACGAAGGTTTCCACATACAGGACCGGTGCGAGGGCGCCGATGGAAAGATGGCCCGCGACGTCGTTCTCGGCGAGGCGGGCCTCAAACGTCTGGTGAATGTTGCCCAGCGGGATGCGCAGCCGGTTCTGGATGATGTGCAGCATGCTGCGGGTGCGAATGTCCTCGCGCGTGATGTCCCGGGCGAGCCTTTGGGGCAAGTAATTCGTCACATGGCAAAAGGGCGTCTCCTCCGCCATCCGCAGGCGCCGGACCCTGGTCAGCATCTCTCCGCCGCGCAGGCCGAAGAACTTCTCCAGGGGGGGCGAGGCGGCCACGTCCTTGAGCGATATGATGCGCATGTCCTGGCTGTTGGCGTTCTCCTCCCAGATGACCCCGGTGAGCTGAATCGTTTTCGGCTTCACGCCGCAGCCGTTGACGAACGTGCCCCTCCGGCGCTTGCGCGTCACGAGCCCCTCTTTCTCCAGTATGGAAAGCGCCTGCCGGAGGGTGACCCGGCTGACGCCGAAATGCCGGGAAAGTTCCATCTCCCTGGGAAGCTTCATCCCCGAAATCAACTCCCCGCGTTCAATCTTCGAGCGCAAGAAACTGGCGATCTGGTAATAGTAGGGGATGAATTCGTTGGAAAACGGCTGCTCCGCCACCAGCTCCCGCATGCGCCTCCTCTCCCTCCCGCCTTCGCGACCCGCGTGGGCCGACCCGTCCCGCACCGGGACGCGGGCCTTCGCGCGATGGGGGGCTTTGGCAAAAATTCAACTTGCAATTCCGAATGGTATTACATATAATACCATTTAATCAACGGTGCATTTGCTGTTCCGCATCCGGAATCAGAGGCGCGGGAATCGCTTTCATTGACCCTGACGACGGATGCCTTTTCGTTCACCTCTACGTGGGTTCCGCATGAAGCCGAAACGACGCACCGCTCTCGTCACTGGTGCTACGCGCGGCATCGGCAAGGCCATCGCCTGCGGGCTGGCGCGCACAGGCGCTGCGGTCGGCGTGCACTACCACGCGGACGAGGAGGCGGCCCGGGAGGTGGCGGAGGACATCCGGGGGGAAGGCGGCGAGGCCTTCAGCATCCAGGCCGACGTGAGCCGGCGCGAGGACGTGGAGCGCATGTTCGGCGAATGCGAGAAGCGGATGGGCGGCGTCGACATTCTCGTCAACAACGCGCGGCGACTCGTGCGGGGCAGGGCGTTTCTGGAGATGTGCTGGGAGGAGGACTACGCGCCCCAGATTCAGGTGATGCTCCAGGGCGCCTTTCATTGTTGCCAAGCCGCGCTGCCGGGCATGCGGGACAGGGGCTGGGGCCGCGTCGTCAACGTCCTCTCCACCGTCCTGGGCGAGAGGCGGGAGCGCACGAACTCCTACGGGTCGGTGAAGTCGGCCCTTTTGTATTTCTCGCAAAACCTGGCCGTCGAGATGGCCCCCTGCGGGATCACGGTCAACATGGTCTCCCCGGGCCTCACCCGAACGGAGCGGCCCATCCTCCATGCGGAGGATTACCAGAGACGATACCTCGACACCATTCCGATGAGGCGCCTGGCCCACCCCGAGGACGTGAGCGGGGCCGTGGCGTTTTTTTGCAGCGACGCCGCCGCCTACGTGACGGGCGTCAACATGGCCGTCTCGGGCGGCAAGGTGATTTTTTAGCGCAACGACGGACAACCCGGAGGACAGGACAGTTGGGGCTATCCACCACAGAACGCGATCGTCGCCACGCGAATATCAGAGCGCAGATGGAGCGCGAGGGGCTGGACGTCCTCCTCGTCTACGGCAACAGCGGCCGCCAGGGGCCGCGCTCGGGGAATCTGGCCTACGTCAGCAATTTCATCTCCTTCTCCGGCCAGCAAATTCTGGTTTTCCCCCGCGAGGGAGAGCCCGTCCTGTTCGTGGGCGTGGAGAACCAGCGCATCGAATCCCTGCGAAACGGCTGGATATCCGACACCCGCTGCGAGGCCATGGCCCCCCGTTCCGCTGCAGGCGTGCCGCCATCTGAACGAGACCGCCGGCGCAGACGCCAGAATCGGCGTCTCCTCTCTCGCCATCATGCCCGCCGCCTGGCACCAGCAGCTGCAGGAGCAGGTGCGGGCGAAACAATGGGTGGAGGCCGGCGATCTGATCTGGAAGCTGCGCCTGGTGCAAAGCGAAGAGGAGGTCGCCATGTCGCGCCGCGCGGCCGAGCTCGGCGACCGGGTGTGGGATCACCTCCGCGATTTCATTCGCGAAGGCGTGACGGAACTGGAGATACGCGCGGAGATGGACCGGGTCATCATACCCGGGGGCGGGACGGAGAACTTCAACATGATGGGCCTGGGCGGCATGGCCGACGGCGGCGAGGCGCCCTGGGGCTACGTCATCCCCCAGACGGACCGTCCCGTCCGGCGGGGCGACGCCCTCCTGCTGGAGATTTCCCCGCGCGTCCGGGGATACTGGAACCAGATCGTGCGGGTTCTGACGCTGGGCGAGGCGGAGCGATGGCTCGTCGACGCCCACCAGGTGGTGCGGGAGGCGCGCGACGCCTCGCTGGCGCATCTCAAGCCGGGGGAGCCGATGGTCGCCATGGTGCGGGCGATGAACGAGACGTTCGAGAAAAACGGGTATGAGGTCTGGCCCTATGGACTCGTTCACCTCACCGGCCTGGACCTCACGGACTACATGATCACGCCGGTCTCCGAGGGCGTGCTGGCGCCCGGCATGGTGGTGACGACCCACCCCATGTTCAACCTGGGCGCCGACCGCCAGATTTTCTGGGGGGAAACCTATCTGGTCACCGACGATGGCCACGAACCGCTGAACAGGAGTACGGACGAGTTGGCTTGTCTCTGAGAACTGGTGGACTCTTACCCAAAGGAGGGATTCGAGATGAGGAGGCCTTGGCTGTGGATGGTCGCGCTGGCGCTGATGTTGCTCCCGCCGGGAGCGCAGGCGGCGCCGAAGGGAAAGGTGGTGTTGGGCATGGCCGGCTCTTTGACCACGTTCGACCCGCACACCTTCTCTTCCTTGCCGATATCGATGCACCACCCGAACGTCTTTGAAACGCTGCTCGCTCGCGCCCCGGACGGGAGCCTGACCCACCAGCTCGCCGAGAACTACAAGATGGTGAGTCCCCGGGTGTGGGAGTTCCGACTCCGCAAGGGGGTGAAATTCAGCAACGGCGACGCACTCGACGCCGAGGCCGTGAAATTCAGCTTCGAGCGGATTCTCGACCCCAAGATGAAGTCGAGGCAATACCGCTACTTCAAGAGCATCGCGCGCGTGGAGGCGGTGGACGCGCACACGGTGCGGATTCACACGAAAAAACCCGACCCGATGCTCCCGCCGTTTTCTGGCGATCTACGGCTTCATCGTGCCGCCGAAACACTACAAGGAGCACGACAAGAAGCACCTCTCGCGCAATCCCGTCGGCAGCGGCCCGTTCGTGATGAAGAGATGGCGCAAGGGGCAGGAGGTCGTCTACGAGGCCAACCCCAACGCCTGGAGGAAGCCCAAGGTAAAAAACGGCGGTAGTGAAGTTCATCCCCGAGTCCACCACGCGCGTCTCCGCGCTCATATCGGGCGACGTGGACATCATCGACAACCTGCCCCCCGGGCTGAGCGGGGCGCGTCCGGGCGAGTGCCAAAACGCGCGTCATCGCCAAGCAGTCGCCGCGCACCAACTACATTCTGATGGTCATCAAAGAAGGCGCGCCCTGGATGGACGTCCGGGTTCGCCGGGCGATGAACCTGGCGATCAACCGCAACGCCATCACCAAGAACGTGATGATGGGATTCGCCAAGCCGGTGGCGATCATCCAGGGGCCCGCCAGCTTCGGCTACAACCCGGAGCTCAAGCCCTACCCGCATGACCCCGCCCAGGCGAAGAAGCTGCTCGCCGAGGCCGGCCACCCGAAAGGATTTTCGTTCGACGTGTACATCCCCCGCGGGCGCTTCATGATGGGCAAGGAGGCGCTCGAGGGCATCGCCGGCCAGTGGGCGCAAGTGGGCCCTCCAGGCGAACGTCCGCGTGATGGAATGGGGGGCGATGAAGAAGATCATCTTCAGCAAGTACAAGAAAAACGTAAAGCCGTTCCTCTACTATCTGGCGCGGATGAACACCGCCTTCAGCGCCGAGCACATGTTCGCCGGCGCGATCAGCAGCCGGTCGGCCTATGGCGGATTCCGCGACAAGGCCGTGGACGCGATGGATCAACGACGCGCGCTCCACCATGGACAACAAGGCGCGGGAGAAGAAATACCAGGATATCGCCCGCGTCCCTGCGCCATGAGAAGGTGCCGATCGTTCCGCTGTATCAGACTTTTCGCATCTTCGGCGCGAACAAGAAAATCGACTGGCGACCGCGCGCCGACGGCAAGCTGATAGCCGCCGAAGTCGGCACGAAATAGGATTCCGGGACCCGGCGCGGAAGAGGTGAAGAGGCAGAGGCCCCCCCGAAGCCCCGGCCAGAGGCGCGCGCAATCGCAACGAACAGACCGCGCGCCCTGGCCGGCGGCGGCGCCGGAACGCGACGAGGGACATCCCCACCGCTGGGGTGAGCGTATATGGCCTACGTACGTTTTCAAGCGCCTGATGCAGGCGATAGTCCTCCTCAAGTGCGTCATGGTCATCGTGTTTCTCCTGCTGCACATGACGGGCGACCCCGTCCTGGTGATGCTCGACACGGACGCGACCCAGGAAGACATCGAGCATCTGAGAAAACTCATGGGGTTCGACCAGCCGCTGCACGTCCAATACGCCCGGTTTTTTTCCAACGCCCTGCGGGGGGATTTCGGGGAGTCCACCGAACACGGCGAGTCGGCCATGGGCCTCGTTCTGGAGCATTTCCCCGCGACGATAGAGATGGCCGTCGGCGCCTTCGCCTTCGCCGTCCTCGTCGGGATTCCCTTCGGCTGCCTCGCCGCCTTCCGGGAAGGCTCCGCGTATGACAAGGGCTGCGTCGGCGTCACGGGTGCTGATTCAGGCGATTCCCGACTTCTGGCTGGCGATCATGTTCATCATGTTCTTCTCCGTGACGCTGGGGGTGTTGCCCTCCTTCGGGCGCGGGGGGTGGGAGCACTTCATCATGCCGGCCTTCGCCGCCTCCACGTATCACCCTCGCCCGGCTCGCGCGGCTGATGCGCTCCCCAGATGCTCGAGGTGATGCGCCAGGACTACATCATGACGGCGCGGGCGAAGGGGGCTGAACGAGAGGGTCGTGCTCATGGTGCACGCCCTCAAGAACTCCTCCATCCCCATCGTCACCGTCATGGGGCTGGACCTGGGCATCCTGCTGGGCGGAACCGTGATCATCGAGGTCGTGTTCGCCTGGCCGGGAGTCGGGCGCCTGGTGGTGGAGGCGATAGCGAACCGCGATTTCCCCCATCGTCCAGGTCCGCCGTGTTCCTCCTGGCGTCGGGGTTCGTGCTCATCAACCTGACGGTGGACCTCGTCTATGCCTATCTCGACCCGCGGATTTCATACGAATGACGCGACAAGCACCGGCGGCCCGGGAACCGATGGGGGAGGAGGAGCTCCCCGCGCGCCCGCGGGTATGGGAATCCCTGTGGAAGGACAAATCCGCCCTCCTCGGCTGCGCGATCCTGGCCGTCGTGGTGGCGACGGCCCTCCTCGCTCCCCTGATTTCGCCGATGGACCCGCATGCGCAGCTCCTGAGCCGGAACCTCAAGCCGCCCCTGTGGTCGGACGGGGAGAGAATCTTCCTCCTCGGCACGGACCACCTCGGGCGGGATTTCCTGAGCCGGCTCATCTACGGCGCGCGCATCTCGCTCATGGTCGGCTTCTTCGCCGTGCTGCTCACGGGAGGCTTCGGGCTCCTCGTCGGCCTCGTGTCGGGCTACTTCGGCGGGAAGGTGGAATTTTCTCCTCATGCGGTTCGTGGACCTGGTGCTCTCCTTCCCGTTCATACTGCTCGCGCTGGCGACCATCGCCCATCGTGGGACCGAGCCCTGGTCGTGCTGATACTGGTGATGTCGATGCGCATCTGGGTCATCTACGCCCGCGTCGTGCGCGGCGAGGGTGCTCACCCTGCGCGAGCAGGAGTTCGTCCAGGCGGCGCGGAGCATCGGCGGTAGCCACCTGCGCATCATCGTCCGCCATATCCTTCCCAACGTGCTGGCGCCCGTCATCATCATCGCCTCCCTGTACCTGGGCCGGATGATCATCATCGAGGCGGGTCTGAGCTTCCTGGGGCTGGGCGTGCCGCCGCCCACCCCCACCTGGGGCGGCCTGCTCAGCGACGGCAAGGTGTACCTCTACACCTCCTGGTGGGTCGTCACCCTGCCCGGCGTGGCGATTACGGTGACCGTCCTCGGGGCGAACCTGGTGGGCGACTGGCTGCGAAACGTGCTGGACCCGCGCCTGAAATCGTTATGAGCTTCTCTTAGAGAGGAGGAGAAAAACCAGATGAGCGATCCACTGAGAGTGGCCGTGGTCGGGCTGGGACGCTGGGGCAACACCCTGGCGTCCCACATCGTCAAGACGCCCGGGATGCGAATCGCCACGTGCTTCACGAGAACGCCCGGGAAGCGCCAGGCGTTCAGCGAAAGGTTCTCCTGCGGCCAGGAGGAGAGCTACGAGGCGGTCGTCCGGCACGCGGACGTGGACGCCGTGGTCATCGCCGCCCCCAACAACCGCCACGCGGAACTCGCGGTCGCCGCCGCCGAGCGGGGAAAGCACGTGTTCGTCGACAAGCCGATCGCCGCCTCCATACCGGATGCGAAAAAAAATGATTCGCGCCTGCGAGGACGCCGGCGTCACCCTGGCGGTGGGCGCGAGCTCGAGGAGGCTCCGGGGCCACCGCCTCTTCAAGAAACTGCTCGACGAGGGAGTCGTCGGAACCCTGGCGATGGCCGAGACGAACTACTCGAACGACCGGGGCCTGCACTACACGCCGGAGAACTGGCAATGGTATGCGGAAGGCTCCCCCGGCGGGCCGCTGCTCCAGGTGGCCATTCACCAGGTGGACAACCTGCTGTATCTGCACGGACCCATCAAGCGCGCGTCGGCGGCGTTCCGCAAGGTGAAGACGAAATCGGAGATTCCCGACGTGAGCGTCGTCTGGTTCGAGTTCGAGTCCGGTCTGCTCGCCACCCTGGGGACGAGCTTCATCAGCCCGCGCACGCCGAACGGACGATACACCTATTTCATGAACGCATACGGAGACGAGGCGAACCTCTACCACGACAGGTGGGAGGGAATCAAAATCCTGCGAAAAGACGGAACGGAGCGCGAGGAGATTCCCTACGAGGAATACCCGGGACAGGACTATCTCGTGGAGGAGTTCGAGGATTTCGCCGCAGCCGTTCGGGAGCGGCGCCCGCCCGAGGTCGGCGGCCCCGAAGGGCTGCACGTGCTGGGCGCCGTGTGGGCGGCCATGCGCTCCTCGGAGCGGGGCGAACCCGTGGAAGTGGCCGAAGCGCTGGCAGAAGACGACTAGACGCGCGCCGCGTCAGGGCGGGCCGGGCCCGCCCCATCACTTGGAGGAAGGAGCCTCATGTACGACTATCGGATGACGGATGAGCAGAAAGAATACCAGAGGATCGCGCATGAATTCGCGCGCGACGAGATTCGCCCCATCAGCCTGGAGCTCGACCACCAGGAAGACCCGCTCCAGTGCGCCTACATGCCCCACCTTCTCGAGAAGCTCGACAGGTGCGGCCTGCGGACGATGAGCATCCCCAAGGAATACGGCGGGGGCGGCGTCAACGACCTGCTGACGCACTGCATCGTCGGCGAGGAGATATCCTGGGGGGACAGGGGCGCCACGGGGTTCATGCTTTCCTCCACGAAGATATCCCACATCCTCACGAGCGAGCTGCTGGGGGATCCGGCGCTGGCGGACTACTGGATGCGCGAGTACGTGAAGGACCCCACCTTCCTCATCGGCACGGCGACGACGGAGCCCGCCTCGGGTTCGGAGAACCAGCTGCCCTACAACGGGGCGGACGGCGGATACCAGACCACCGCCGTCCTCGACGGCGAGAACTACATCGTCAACGGGAAGAAGCATTTCATCTCCAACGTGGGCTGGGCGCGGCTGATGTTCACGTTCGTTCGCACGAACCCCGACGTGGGCGTCGAGCAGGGCGCCTCCCTCCTCATGATCCCCATGGACGCGCCCGGAATCCGGATGGGCAAGGTGCACAACAAGATGGGCTACCGCCTGAACCAGAACGCGGAGATCATTTTCGAGAACGCGGTGGTTCCCGCGAAATACCGCCTCGGACCGGAGAACTGCGGCGTCTCCTACATCCGGCGCCACCTGCGCGGCGACGCCCTCATCAACGCGGCGGGCCAGGTCGGCGTGGCGCGCGCCGCGTATGAGAAGTCGCTCGAATTCGCGCAGAACCGGGTGCAGAGCGGGCGCCCCATCTCGGAGCATCAATCCGTCGGGCTCAAGCTCGTCGACATGTACACCAAGATTCAGGCGGCGCGGGCCTACGTGCACCACGCGGCGTGGCGCCAGGACATGCGCCACGAAATTCCGATTGACCCGCCCATGACGCTCTCGGCGAGCGCGTTCGCGCACGAGATGTCCTGCGACGTCACGAAGATGGCGATGGAGATACACGCGGGCGTGGGCGTCCAGCGCGAGAACTTCCTGGAGAAATGGTTTCGGGACACGCACAACATGCTCTTCTCCAGCGACGGCGGCAACAACATGAAGAAGGTGCGGGCGATGTACGCCATCACCGGCCAGTGGGGGGCGCGGAGGCCGGAGGAGAATCCGGTGCCCGGCGGTGCCTACGTCGCCGTCGGGGACGGTCTCTAGGTCTCGCAAGGAATCAACAGGGAGGAGAAACCATGGCTGCCCGGACGCATCACGTCCACCACGTAGCGAAAGACCCGCAGGCGGCGGCGGAATTCTACGTCACCCACTTCGGCGGGGAGTTGTTCACGCCCGAGATCGCATACCGGGGCGCGCCCTACATCAGCGTGATGCTCGGGGAGATAGAGATTCGCATTCGCGGTCTCAGGGCCGACGAGGACGATGCGCTCGCCAAGGTGGGGCGCGGGCTTCACCATTTCGGGATTCAGGTGGAGCGGCTCGACGAATTCGCCCAGCGGCTCGAGGAAGCGGGCGTCGTCTTCACGAAAAAGCCGGGAGAGGGCGTTCTGGGCTCCCGGACCGCCTTCATCAAGGCGCCCGACGACGTCCTGATCGAACTGGTGGAGGAGGCCTGAAGCGACCGTCCTCCCCCCTTCTCTCTCCGTCCCGACGGGGGGCGTCCCCATCGGCCGTCCGCCCCCTGAATGGAGGAAACCAGCCTTATGCCAGGATTCGCGCGCGGTCAGTTTATCGTCGATTACGAGGATCGGGTGGACGTGGGCGCGCTGCGTCAAAAGCGCGTGGAGAAAGCGCAGCGCGCGATGGCCGATGCGGGCATCGACGCCCTCTTTCTCTGGAAGGTGGAGAACGTGCGCTACCTCGCGAGCATGCGCTCCTCCTTTCTGGCACACCGCGAGGGAACGCGAAACGCCGTCATCCTCCCGCAAAGGGGCGGGGCGCACGTCATGACGAACGGCGGGGAGATACCCCGCGCGTCGCGCGACATGCCGTGGATAGAGAAATTCCATCACCTGGCGAAGATGGAGGAGCAGCCGCTCGTGGACAAGATGACGCGCGAGACGCTGCGGCCCCTCTTCGAGGAGCTGGGCCTCATCGGCAAGAAGGTGGGGCTTGACCTGATGACGTTCATCCAGTTCAGCGCCTACCGGAAATATCTGGAGGACGTGGAGTTCATCAACGGCGATTCGTTCATGCACCGGGTGCGGCGGCACAAGATGCCCGAGGAGGTCTACATGATCCGCGAGGCCTGCGCGATCGCCGACGCGGTGAACGAGGAGGCCATGGACAGCGTGCAGGCGGGGAAGCGGGAGTGCGACGTGGCCGCAGACGCGATGAAGGTGCTTCACCGCTACGGGGGCGAGATGGCGCATCTGGTATCCCCGTTCGTGGCCTCCGGCGAGCACATGTCGCCGCCCTACCGCTTCGCGAGCGACAAGATCATCCGCAGCGGCGACCTGGTGTTCATCGACATCGGCGCGCAGTGGAACGGATATTTCGGCGACGTGGCCCGCACCATGATCTGCGGAAAACCCTCGAGGCGGCAAAAGGAAATCTACACGGCCGTCCACGAGTCCCTGCAGCTGGGGCTGGAGCGCGCGCGGCCCGGCTTCACGAACAAGCAGGTGGCGGAGCGCATCTGGGAGACGGGAGAGAAATACGGGCTGCGAAAAAACTGGTTCGCGCTGAGCATCGGCCACGCGGTGGGCACGTCGCCCAACGAGCCCCCCTACATCGGGGAGCCCGACCCGGATTCCGAAGAGGTGGACCTGGAGCCGGGCATGGTGTTCGCCATAGAGCCGCTCATCTGGGTGCCGGACGTTCCGGGCGGGGGCGGCGTGCGGATCGAGGAGACCGTGCTCATCACCGAGGACGGCCATGAGGTTCTGACGCGCTCCCGCATGGACGACCGCCTGCTCCTCTGACGCGCCCGCGGCGCCCATGCCGAACCCGTCGGGACGCCGGGCTTGAACAAACGGCGCGCCCCGTGTCATATAGTTCCCCGAACCCGTCGGCGGCGCACGCGAGGCCCAGCCGATGCGAGAAGAAGCGCAGGCGCCCACACAACCCCTACGATGAGTGATCCCCCCAGGAATGCGCCAGGCGAATCCGCTTGATACCAGAAGCAGCGGCATCCTGCTTCACCCCACCTCGCTGCCGGGCGAGAGCGGTTTTCGGCGATTTGGGCCCCGCCGCGTTCGAGTTCATCGACCACCTCCGGGCGTCCGGTCAGACCTGGTGGCAGATGTTGCCCGTATGCCCCACGGACCAGACGGGTTCCCCCTACGTGTCCTCCTCCACCTTCGCGGGAAACCCGCTGCTGATATCGCTCGACCGGCTGGCCGAGGAGGGGCTCCTCTCCGAAAAGGAGCGCAGAGGCGCCCAACCCCCGCCCGGCGGAGGAATCGACCACGCCCAGGCGGCACAGGCGCACGAATCCCTGCTCCGGCGGGCGTTCGAGAGATTCTCGAACGAGGGCGGGGCGGAGGCCGCCGCCGCGTGCGAGCGCTTCTGTGAGGCGAATGCGCACTGGGTGGCCGACTATGCGAGGTTCCAGGCGCTCAAGCGCGCGTTTGGCGACTCCCCCTGGTGGGCGTGGCCGGAGGAGGCGAGATGCGGGGACCTCGATGCGCCGGCGTTTCAGGAGAACGTCCGCTACGCGCGCTTCGAGCAATTCCTCTTTCACCAGCACTGGGCCGCCCTCCGGGATTACGCCGCGCAAAACGGGGTCGGCCTCATCGGGGACCTCCCCATCTACGTCGCCCACGATTCTGCGGACGTATGGGCGAGGAGGAGCCTGTTTGAACTCGACGCATCCGGCCGGCCGAGCGCCTTCGCCGGCGTGCCGCCGGACTACTTCAACCGGGAGGGACAGCGCTGGGGAAATCCCCTGTACGACTGGGCGGCGCACCGCGCGGAGGATTTCGCCTGGTGGAAGATGCGCCTCCGCGCGCACGTCTCGCGATTCGACGCCCTGCGCCTCGACCACTTCATCGGCTTCGCGCGCTTCTGGGCGATTCCGGCGGATGCCGAATCGGCGGCGGACGGCGCGTGGCGCGCGGGGCCGGGAGACGCCTTTTTCCGCGCCCTCGAGGCGGAGCTGGGCACCCTCCCCCTCATCGCCGAGGATTTGGGCGCCGTGGGCGAGGACGTCCACGCCCTGCGGGATCGGTTCGGCCTGCCCGGCATGCGCGTCCTGCAGTTCGCCTTCGACGGCAGCCCGGACAACCCCCATCTTCCCCGCAACATTCCCGAGCGCGCGGCGGTCTACACCGGCACGCATGACAACGACACCGCCCAGGGCTGGTTTCACGGCACGGACCCGGTTCTCCACACCGAATCGCCCGCGGATTTCGCCACCTCGCGCGCCATGGCGCTGCGAACCTTCGGGGGAGAGCCCGAGGACATTCACTGGTCGATGATCTGGACCGCGCTGAAATCCCGGGCCGCACTCGCCATCATCTCCGCACAGGACGTGCTCGGCCTGGGCACCGGGGCGCGCATGAACCGCCCCGGCGTCACGGGGGGCAACTGGCTCTGGCGGATGCAGGAGGGCGCATGGAGCGAGAGCGTCCAGGAGAGGCTCCTGAGCATGACGCGGGACGCCGGCAGATGCCCCGGGTGAGAACGTCGCCCAAAAACATGGGCGAACATGATTCACCCATTCGGCAAGTCGCTTCTTAACCGACCGACAAACTCCACAGCCTCCTGTGCCTCGCCCTGGCTGATATGCGGTTTGAGCGCAACAATTTTAGATGCGATCGCGATGTCATCCTCTTCTCCATGCTCCCGAGAAACATAGTATGCCGTAGCGTATCTCTCCAATTTTCTCACGTCCATCGGAGCGAATTTCTCCGCGATCTCTTGAACTTTGGCCGCGTGTTCCCCGATCGGTTTCGGGCATGCTCTCTTCAAAAGCTGCGCATTTTCACCGGGTATCAGCTTCGGTCCGTACGGCGGCCGTTGCGGTGCCAGTTTCAAGAGGTCGTTCGCCCGCATCCAGGATAGCTCATCGCCCAAATCAAAGGAGAAAGGACCGTGCTTGTAAAGGATAAAATCAAACCCCAATGGCACTTCCAGCCAATGCTGCAAAAAATACGTCCCCTTCTGAAGATGCGTTTCCCCACACCAGCTACCGCCATCTCTAAGTTTGGCGGCCAAAGACACGATAACAGCGGCCCTCTCCAATCGCTCCATGCGCCTAGTTCTCCCCGGCAGATGAAAGGATTCTCTCTCTGTTTGCCTCCAGCCAATCACCGGCTTTGTCCCTGATTTCGGGTGCAGCAAACACATGATCACAAGACGCTGACGGAATGTTGGAGAATGTTTCTTTCTCATTCACCGCCTGCGCGATCCTCTTCCCTTGTATGAGAACCGGAAAATTCCCTTGTACAAGAACCGGAAAATTATTTTTGCCGCGCTTTTGCGGTATCTGAACATGTTTCACTTTTTCCTTGCCGAATTCCTTGGATGCCGCTTCATACATTTTTTTGCCTGGCTTCAAAGATTTACCTGATTCCAAAGAAAGTTTTTTGTCCCCGGCAGTGGGCCGATAAATGTTTTTGAAATGGCGTCTATGAACGATGCGGGCGGCGTGCGCATGGGCAGGATGGGATTCGTCTTTGGCGACAGATAATATGGAGGACATGACTTCATTGTCCGTATACTTCAAATGCCCTTCATAGGTCGTCGGGAATACTTCCTCTTTCCGTTCCTTTTTCAGCCAGGATGTTAAAAAATCGTACAAGTGCCGATCATACATCAGGCGGACGGGATGATAATAGACTTGTGAAAACATAAAATATCGCGCGAGCAACAGCGCCTCCGCGGATTCCAACCCGCCTTCCTCCACACCCAAAACCGGCTCCCGGGAACCTTTTTCTTCCTTTGGCAATATCCTCATGGTGTCAATCAGTCGGTAGTGGTCAAATTTTCCATAAGCCACGCCCGCAAGAAAAGAACAAAGATGCGCACAATGGCGGAATAGCCAAGTAGGTATCCGGCAAATACGCTGCTCCCCCTCTACGTCACGGGGGGTATCTCGAAGGCGTTGAGCGTCACGGAGACGGTCGAGTAAAAGCCGACGAGGGCGGTGAGGTCCACCACGCCCTTCTCCCCGAGCAGGGCGAACGCCTGCCGGTAGGTGGCGTCCGACACCCCCTTGGTGCGGAGCAGCTCCGCGCAATAGGCGTGAACGCAAAGCTCGAGTGCGGTGCCGGAGGCGGGCGCCTCCTGCGCCATCACGGCGGCCACGAGCGCGGGCGTCAGTCCGCTGGCCAGAGCCTGGGCCTCGTGCGCGGCGTAGGCGTATCGCGCCCCCCAGTGGCGCGTGGTGATGAGGATGACGAGTTCGCGGACATCCTCGGTGAGCACGCTCCGCTCGAGATAAAACCGCATCAGGCCGCGAAGCGCCGTGACGAGACCCGGGCTCCGCACCCAGACGCCAAACGGCCCGCGCACGCCGCCGCGCTGGTGGGCGAGGAGTTCCTCATACGCATCCCTTTGCTCCCGCGGCATGGCTTCCGGCACAAGCGGCGCGAGACGGCTCATACGCGACCCTCCCTCAAGCGCGTTCCCCCCGGAAATTCTGCTACAATGCCCGGAAGCATGAAAGGTTTTATTTTCTCATCCATAGCGAGGTGCCTCCCCAATGCGCTTTGAAGACGCAAGGCCGTTCATGGAAAAAAAACCACAAGGGAATCGTCACGACGCTCCGGGCGGACGGCTCGGCGCATTCGAGCGTCATCGTATGCGGAGCGCATGCGGGTTGTGCCGCGTTCGTCATCGTGCGCGGCTGGTCGGTGAAGCTCCGGAATCTCAGGGCGAACCCGCGGTGCACGGTGCTGTGCGTCACCCCCGACTGGCGCACCTGGGTGAGCGTGGAGGGCGCGGCGAGGCTGTTCGACTACGAGAACACCGAGAAGGAGCGGATGCGGCGGATGTTCCGCGAGGTATATCGCGCGTGCGGGGATTCGGAGCATCCGGACTGGGCCGAATACGACCAGGCGATGGCGGCGCAAGGGGGCGTCGCCGTGCTGGTCGACCCCCGGCGCGTCTATGGGCGCCTGCCCGGATAGGCCTGCAGGGACTTCACGAAAGCGGCGATTCCCTCCTCCAGCCCATACTTGGGCCGCCAGCCGGTTTTCTCCTGAAACGCGCGCGCCCGTGCCCATAGAGGGTGACCGCCTCGCCCCCCATCAGGTTTCTCGCGAAAATCGTGACGACGCCCGCCTCGAGGTCGGGGGTGCTGCCGCGGCCCGTAGACGTTGGCGAGACGCAGGGAGACGACGGGCAACCCGAAAAGTCCGCCATAGAACAAGAGAGACTGCTCGCCCAGCACCTTGCTCATGCCGTAATGGGAGGCGGGGGCGAGCGGGCAACCCTCATCCACGATTCGCCTCCCCGGGGTTCCCGTAGCAAGCTCCCCCCGTGGCGGCATAGACGACCCTCGGCGGTGCCTCGAGACTCCTGGCCGCCTCCAGGACGCTGAGCGTGCCCATGAGGTTGACGCGCGCGTCCTCGAGGGGTTTCGCTGTGCTGCGCGTCACGCCCACCTGGGCAGCCAGATGGTAGATGACCTCCGGGCGCACCTTTCGCACCAGGCGGCTCATGAACCCCGAATCCGCAACGTCTCCCTCGTGGAAAACAGCGCCTTCGATGAGGTTTTCCGTTGTGCCGGACGCCATGTTATCCACCACCGTCACGCAATCGCCCGCCTCGAGGCAGGCCTCGACCAAGTGGCCGCCGATGAACCCGGCCCCTCCCGTCACCAACACATTCGCCATGGAAGATTCCCAACCCGGACGAAAAGAAAAAAGAACGCCCCCCCCCCCCCCGCATCCCCCACCCGCCTGGCGAACATGCGCACTCTGAGAGCGAAACGTCGATTGCAACAACAAACTCGTTATATTACTATATAGATAATGGAACAGATTTTAACCACATGCAAGCCGCCGCCGCATGGGGTCGCCTTCTCATCCGAAGGCGGACGGCTCATCGCCCCTTCGGACGCTTTGCGAACCCGTCCATTGCTGATAGCATCCCGCCGACTTTCACACAAACGCGACATGGCGCGGGGGAGGAGGAACCAGGAGTGGCCAAGTATCTCGTCACCGGCGCGGCGGGCTTCATCGCGTCCAGGGTATGCGCGCTTCTGCTCGATGAGGGCCACGCCGTCGTCGGCCTAGACAACATGAACGACGCCTATGACGTCCGGCTCAAGGACTACCGGCTCGCCCGCCTGAAAACACGGCCGGGCTTCGTTTTTCACAAGGCGGACGTCACCCGGCTCGACGCCTTGCGGCGGCTGTTCGCGGAAAACGCATCGGGCGACGCACCGCCCTTCGCCGCCGTGCTGCACCTGGCCGCCCGCGCGGGCATCCGGGAGTCTATCGCGGACCCCTGGGCGTATTTCGACGCCAACACCACCGGCACGCTTCACCTGCTGGAACTCTGCAAGGATTTTGGCGTCATGAAATTCGTGTTCTCCTCCACCTCGAGTGCCTACGGGGCGGAGGGGGCTCATGCCGTTTCGCGAGGACGCCCCGACCGACAGGCCGCTATCGCCCTATGCGGCCTCGAAAAAGGCGGCCGAGGGACTCTGCTACACCTATCACCATCTGTATGGAATCGACGCGACGGTGTTGCGCTATTTCACCGTCTACGGCCCGGCCGGCCGGCCCGACATGAGCCTGTTCCGCTTCACGCAGTGGATACACGAGGGGAAACCCGTTCTCGTCTATGGAGACGGATTCCCAGCAGCGCGACTTCACCTATGTGGACGACGTCGCCCGGGGCACCGTCGCGGCGCTCAGGCCGTTGTCATACGAAATCATCAATCTGGGATCGGACAGGTCCGTCGCCCTGAACGACGCCCTCCGGCACATCGAGGCCCTGACAGAGAAGAGGGCCGATGTGCGCCATGAGGAGATGAACCCCGCCGACGCGAAGGCCAGCTGGGCGAACATCGACAAGGCGAAGAGGCTCCTGGACTGGGAGCCTCAGGTGCGGCTCGCCGACGGCCTCGCGCGTCTGGTGGAATGGTATATGGCCAACCGCGAATGGGCACGACACGTCCACACCGGCGCGACGCGCGGGGGGGGGGGGGGGGGGGGGGGGCTAACCGACCCCGCTCGGCCGCCTCTGCCTAGGCGCAGCTGCGGGGTGCGTGCGGGAAACCTCCGCTCCGGGGGGTTCGGATGAAAAACCAGGACGACGCCACGGTGGCGGATTTCGGGGAGGAATGGACGCGCTTCGACCAGTCCGCCCTGTCCCCGCAAGAAGCCCGACAACGCTTTGAGAATTATTTTTCGGTCTTTCCGTGGCACAGGACGGACGCTCGCTCGGTCGGCTTTGATCTGGGATGCGGCAGCGGCAGGTGGGCCAAATGGGTCTCCCCGCGCGTGGGCAGGCTGTATTGCATCGACGCCAGCGAAAAGGCACTGGCGGTGGCCCGAAAACACTGCGCCGCCTGTGCGAACATCGCCTACATACACGCCAGCGTCGATTCGGTTCCGCTGGAGAGGGGCTCCATGGATTTCGGGTATTCGATCGGCGTGCTGCACCACGTTCCCAGCCCGATCCAGGGCCTGAAAAAATGCGTCGAGCTGCTCAAGCCCGGCGCCCCGTTTCTCGTGTACCTGTATTACGCTTTCGACAATCGGCCCCTCTGGTTTCGCGCGATCTGGCGGTGTTCCGACCTCCTCAGAAACATCATCTCGCGCCTTCCCTTCGGCTGGAAAAAATTCATCTGCGACCTCATCGCGGCATTCGTCTACCTGCCGCTGGCCCGGTTCTCGGGAATCCTGAGCCGCCGGGGCTTCAGCGTCGAGCACGTTCCATTGAGCTATTACAGAAACACGGGCTTCTACACGATGCGAACCGACGCACTCGACAGGTTTTCCACCAGACTGGAGAAGAGGTTCACCAAAAAGCGGCTCCTCGAGATGCTCGAGGAAAGCGGGCTGGAGAACGTCCGCGTGTCGGATTCCGCCCCCTACTGGTGCGCGGCGGGCGAGAAGAAAGCCTCCCCGTCCCGCACGCCGGCGCGCTGATGCGGGAACGGGGCGCACCCTCCCCCGCTACTCCCCCGTTTTCGCCTCCCCGGGCTACCCTCCCACCAGCGGGGAGGGCCCCATGAAACAGGGGAAACCCTCATCAAAATCAAATCCATTCCGACCTTGGAGCCGATGATGAAAGCGATGGTATTGCCGGCACCAGGCGCGCCGTTCATCCTGGAGGAGAGGCCCCTTCCCGTCGCGGGGCCGGGCGAGGCGGTGGCGCGGGTGCTGGCCTGCGGTGCGGGCCTGACGGTGGAGCACACGCGCGCAGGGCGGATGGGCGGGAACTTTCCGCTCGTGATCGGACACGAAATCGCCGGGGAAATCGCACAGGTCGGCGCGGGCGTGGACGGGCTGCGGGAGGGCGACCCCGTGACGGCGTATTACTATTTCACTTGCGGGCACTGCCGGTGGTGCCGCGTCAACCGCGAGACCCTGTGCGAGAATCTGGCGGGCCAGGTCGGCCGCCAGATGGACGGCGGCTATGCCGAGTACGTCAGGCTGCCCGCGCGGAATTTCATCCGCCTGCCGGAGGGGCTGGACTACAGGGCGCACCCCGCCGAGGCGGCCGTCGTCTGCGACGCCGTGGCCACGCCCTACAAGGCGGTCCGGCGCGCGCAAATCCAGCCGATGGAGAACGTGGCCGTGGTGGGCGCCGGCGGCGGGGTGGGCATCCACATGGTGATGATGGCGCGCTGGGCGGGGGCGCGCGTCATCGCCGTCGACGTCGCGCCCGAGAAGCTGGGCAGGTGCCGCGACATGGGCGCCCACGAGACGGTGGACGCCTCCCGGGAGAACCTGGCCGAGGCGCTCCGGGGCCTGACCGGTGGAGCGGGCGTGGACGTCGTGGTTGACTTCGTCTGCACCGCCGAGGGGGTGGAGGGCGGCCTGCGCGGCCTGGGCAAGGGGGGGCGCTTCCTCGCCATGGGCGCGAGCCGGATAGAGCCGTTTCCCTTCGCCCCCCCGGGAGCTGCTCCGCGAGGAGCAGCAGATCATGGGCAGCCGCTACGCCACCAGGCAGGAGGTGATAGACGCCCTGCGGCTCGTGGCGCGGGGCGACATCTGGCCCCTGGTGAGCCAAACCTACGCTCTCGAAGAGGCGAACCGCGCGCATGAACGCCTGCGGGAGGGGCGCATCACGGGACGCGCCGCCCTGGTGATGCCCCCCGGGTAGGGCTTGCGGAAACCGGCGCCAACGGCGCGGGAGGCGGGAGGAGCCAGGAGCAAACCAATGAGTTGTGAGACCTGAAATTTTTCTGTACATTTAATGGGAAATCACCTGGAAACGGGCGCGCATCTGCCGGGGGAAAACCAGGAAGCGGGGAGGCGAGGATGCAGGATCCGTGCAAGATTCTCGTGGTGGATGACGAACCCGACCTTGAACACCTCGTGCTGCAGCGCATGCGCCGCGAGATTCGCAAAGGCCGCTACGCGTTCGTCTTCGCCCGCAACGGGATCGAGGCGCTGGAGCGCCTGAGCCAGGAAGAGGCGATCGACATGGTCCTCACGGACATCAACATGCCGGTGATGGACGGCCTCACGCTGCTCAAGCAAATCCCCTCGGTCGACCCGAACGTCCGCTGCGTCATCGTCTCGGCGTATGGCGACATGAAGAACATCCGCACGGCGATGAACAGAGGCGCCTTCGACTTCGTCACCAAGCCGATCGACTTCGAGGATCTGCGAATCACCATAGAACGGACCCTGAGCCACCTCGCCATGCTGCGCGACGCACTGTCGGCGCGCGACAAGCTCGTCGCCCTGAGAAGCGACCTCGCCCTCGCCAGCAGGATGCAGCAGTCGATTCTGCCGAAAAAATTCCCCGAAAGCCCCGAATACCAGGTGTTCGCGAGCATGGAGCCCGCCCGCGACGTGGGCGGCGACTTCTTCGACGTGATGCACCTCTCCGGCGGCCGCATCGGCATCACCGTCGCCGACGTATCCGGCAAGGGGGTGCCCGCCGCCCTGTTCATGATGTCCAGCCGCACGCTTCTCAACAGCGTGGCCATCGCCCGCTCCAGTCCCGGCGAGGTGCTGAGCGAGATCAACCGCCTCCTCCAGCCCGGCGAGGTGCTGCGCGAGGTCAACCGCCTCCTGCAGGAGAACAACGAGGCCGCCATGTTCGTCACCATCTTTTTCGCGGTCTACGACCCGGCGAGCGGAGAGCTCGTCTACTCCAACGGCGGGCACAACACCCCGCTCATCGTCCACGCCGACGGCACCTCGACCCTCCTTCCCCGGACGCCCGGGGTGGCACTCGGAGTGGCGCCCGATTTCACGTTCAAGAGGAACGCCGTCACCCTCGCCCCCGGCGACGCCATCATCCTCTATACCGACGGCGTGACGGAAGCCGAGAACAACCGGCAGGAGCAGTTCGGGCTCGACCGCCTGCGCCAGGTGTTCGCCGATTCGCCGCCGACCGACGCGCGCGAGGCCAACACGGCGGTCTTTCGGGCGGTGCGGGCCTTCTCGGGCGACGCCCCCCAGTTCGACGACATCACCTGCCTGACCCTTTTCCGCACGGGAGCGAACGGGTGAGCGCGAAACTCTCCTTGCGCATGGGCGCGGACGCGGGCGAGCTGGAGCGGGTGAACGTCGCCGTCACGGAATTCGCCCAGGCGGAAAACTGGCCGTCCGACCTGGAATTCCGCCTCAAGATCGTGCTGGAGGAGTTGGGGCTCAACATCGTGAACCACGGATACAACAACGGCGAGGGCCACGAGGTGGAAATCGAGCTCACCTCGGACGTGGAGTCGGTGACCATCGAGATAATAGACGACGGCCGTCCGTTCGACCCGCTGACCGAAGCGCCCCCGCCGGATCTGCACTCCAGCGTCGAGGAGCGCCCCGTGGGCGGGCTCGGCCTCCACCTGGTGCGGACGATGATGGACGAGGTGCGCTATCGGCGGGAGGCGGACAGGAACCACCTGACGCTCATCAAGCGGAGAAATGGATGAGGCGTCGGCTCCGCCGCACCCTCTGGGCGCTTCTGCTCGGCGCGGGCGCGGCGCTTCCCGCGTCCCCGGCGGCGGCCGCGCCCGGCGTTTCTCCCCAGCGCATCCTGTTCGGCCAGTCCGCCGCCCTGAGCGGCCCCGCCCGGGAGCTGGGCGAGAGCATGCGGGTCGGCATCGAGGCCGCCTTTCGCGCGGTGAACGAGCGCGGCGGCGTTCACGGACGCCGGCTCGCGCTTTCCGTCCTCGATGACGCCTACGAGCCGGAAGCCGCCATCGCCAACACCCGCAGGCTGATCGAGGAGGAGAAGGTCTTCGCGCTCATCGGCGCGGTCGGCACGCCCACCTCGCGCTCCGCCACCCCGGTCGCGGCGGCGGCGGGCGTTCCCTATATCGCCCCCTTCACCGGCGCCGCCTTCCTGCGCGACCCGAAGTGGAAAAACGTCATCAACCTGCGCGCCTCCTACTTTCAGGAGACCGAGGAGATGGTCGAGCACCTGATCCAGGACCTGGGCATCTACCGCATCGCCGTGCTGTACCAGGACGATTCCTTCGGGCGGGCGGGTTACCGCGGCGTTCGCCGCGCCCTCAAGCGGCGCGACCTGGAGATGGCGGCCATCGGGGTCTATCCGCGAAACACGACGGCGGTCAAGACGGCCCTGCTCGACTTGCGCCGCGCGAACCCCGGAGCGGTGATACTCATCGGCGCCTACAAACCGGTCGCGGCCCTGATCGCCTGGGCGCGGCACACGAACTTCAAGCCGATCTTCATGACGATCTCCTTCGTGGGCGGCAACGCGTTGGTGCGCGAGCTCGGCCTGGCGGGCCACGGGGTCTTCGTCACGCAGGTGGTTCCCTTCCCGGCGACGAACGACCTCCCCGTCGCGGCGGCCTACCGCCAGGCGCTGAAGGCCCATGCGCCCGACGCGGCGCCCGGCTTCGTCTCCTTCGAGGGCTATCTGGCGGGCCGCCTGGCCATCTTCGCCCTCGAACTCTGCGGCCCGAAACCCGACCGCGCCTGTTTTCTCGGTGGCCTGCGCCGCGCCGCCGTCGTCGACCTCGACGGGTTCCGGCTCCGCTACGGGAAGAACGACAACCAGGGTTCGGACGCCGTGTTTCTCACCGTCATCGGCAAGGATGGCGGCTACCATCCCGTCCAGGCGCTGCAGCATCAGACGCAACCATGACCCCGCTGCTGCAGAAAGTTCTCGACAGCCGCTTCAAAATATCGACGCAGCTCTACCTGGGCATCTTCGGCGCCGTCATTCTCACCATCGTCGCGAGCCTGGTGGGCTGGGTATCGTTCGACCGGGTGGGCGACGCCCAGAGCCGCGTGAACGAGGCCAGCGTCCCGGCGCTGGTGGCCGCCTTCGGGGTCGCCCAAAAAAGCGGCGCCCTCGTGACCGCCGCCCCCCGCCTGACGACGGTCGAGGAGCCGGAGGACCTCGCCCGGATAGCCGACGAGGTCGCCAAGGATCGCACGGCGTTCGAGACGGAGCTGGCAACGCTGACGCGGCAAGGCGGGAAAGAGGGGCGTTTCCAGCGCATCCGGGCGCGCGGCGACGCGCTGATCGCCAACATCGAGGCCATCAAGGCCTCCGTGCTGCATCGCTTTGAGCTCATCGACCTGCGGGATACGCTCCACCTCGAACTCTCCTGGGTGCGCAGCGAGCTGGCCAACATCCTGGTGCCCGCAATCGACGACCAGCTGTTTTTCGCGATGACGGGCTATCGCAACCTCGGCGAGGCGCCCGCGCCCAGGGCGCGGCACTTCTCGGAAGAGGAATTCAACCTCTATCGCTACCTGGCCGAGCTGCAGTCGGACGCCGCCATCGGAACGCAGCTTCTGGCGACCGCCTTCAACGTCTCGGACGCCGCCCTGCTCGAACCCCTGCGGGAGCGCTTTGAGGCCACGGTCCGCGGCATAGAGCGGCGCCTGGCCGCCTTGGGCGCCTCCCCGATCCGCGCGAAGCTCGCGCCCCACTTCACCCGGATGATTCAGCTGAGCATCGGGCGGGACGGGGGCTTCAACCTCCGCAAGCGGGAGCTGGAGATCGACCAGCAGCAGCGGGCGCTGCTCGCGCACAATCGCGACCTCGCCGCGAAGCTCCTGGCCCAGACCGAGGGCCTCGTGAGCGCGGCACGGGAGAGTGCGCGGGAAGCCACCCGCGCCTCGGGCGAGGCGATTCACACCGGGCGCAACCTCCTGCTCGCCCTCAGCGTCATCAGCTTCGTCGGGGCGGTGCTGATCGCCTGGCTGTTCGTCGGCCGGATGCTCTCGCGCCGGCTCGGGCGGCTCTCGGACCGGATGCGCCGCATGGCCGACGGCGACCTCGAGGCGAAGGTCGATATCATCGGACGCGGCGAGGTGGCGGAGATGGCCACGGCCCTGGAAATCTTCCGCCGCCACGCTCTGGAGGTGCAACGCCTGAACCTGGTGGAAAAGCTGGCCGAGGAGCTCAGCGGCAAGAACGACCAGCTCGAGAGCGCGCTGGCCGACCTCCAGAAGGCGCAGGATCAGATCGTCATGAGCGAGAAGCTGGCGGCACTCGGCGAGCTGACGGCGGGCGTCGCCCACGAGATACGCAACCCGCTGAACTTCATCAAGAACTTCTCGGAAGTCTCCGAGGAGTTGATGGAAGAGCTCCGGGAGGAGGTCCAGAAAATTCTCCCCGAGAGCGGCAACGGGCAGGAAGGCGACCCGGGCGAGCTGATCCGCGAAATCGGCGGCGACCTCACCGACAACCTCCAACGGATCCGCGAACACGGCGAGCGGGCCAACAACATCGTCCAGAGCATGCTCATGATGGGCAGGGGAACGGGAGAGCGGCAACCGACCGACATCAACGCCCTGCTCAGCCAGCACGCGCGGCTCGCCTACCACAGCGCGCGGGCGAGCGACCCGGACTTCCGCCTCTCGATACAGGAGGAGTTTGACCCCGACATGGGGGAATACGAAGCCGTTCCGCAGGATTTGGGGCGCGTCTTCCTGAACATGGTGAGCAACGCCTGCCACGCCACCGCCGCGAAGCGGCGCGACGTCGAGACGGGCGAGGCACCCGGTGCGGGAGAGGAAGCGACGCGGTACGAACCGACCTTGCGCCTCGTCACCCGGCGCACGCCGGAGCACGTCGAAATCCGCATCCGGGACAACGGGCACGGGATACCGCCCGACGTCGTCGACAAGATATTCAACCCGTTCTTCACGACGAAGCCTACCGACCAGGGCACCGGCCTCGGCCTCGCCCTCTCGAATGACATCGTCCGCCAGCACGGCGGGAGGATCCGCGTCGAATCCGAGGCGGACGCATTCACCGAAATGATCGTGGAAATTCCCAGCCAACCCTGAAGAGCGCGCCGTCAATTTCCGGAAAGAACTCCGGAGGAGGGGGAGGATGGCGCGCACAGCGGCCGCCTTCACCCGAGAGGGCAGAGGGCGCCGGGCGGGGGGAGTGCCCCTTTGCCGGGCGCCGGTCAATCGCCGGTCGCGGCGATGGCCTCCGCCTTCGAGGAATGTATCTGGATGATGTGGTCGAATCCCGATATCTCGAAAACCTCGCGAACCAGGCTCTCGAGCGAGTAGAGCGCGAACTTCGCGTCCCGCCTCGAAAGGTCCTTGGCGATCAGCAGGACGGCGCGAAGGCCTGCGCTGCTGATATACGAGACGCCCTCGAAACCCACGATCACGGCGCGGTCGCCCTCGCTGGTGGCGGTCTTGATGGTGTCCTCGAACTCTGGGGCAGTGACGCCGTCGATGCGGCCGTCCACCTCGACAACCAGCGTTGTGTCTGCTCGCTCCATCTTGATTTTCATTCTCGGCCTGGCCTCCCCATAGCCTTGTATTTTCCCCGACAGGTGGCCCCGGAACCATGAGAGCGCCGGCGCACGCTCCCGGGATGCGTCAATCGAACGACCCCTTGTTCGCCATCAATGTATAGGAAAACCGCCATGACGCGCAACTCATCATCCCCGTCCGATTTCGTCTCTAGGCCCAGCCCCGCTCGGTTGTTCCCGCCCTCCCGTTTGCGTATTTTGGGGGCGCGCCGCCATACGCAAAACCCGGAGGATTCCCGTCTTGTCCCGCAAACCCGGAAAGAGGAAAAAAACGAAGGGCACCAGCACCAGGCGCAGCCGCGCACGTGCGGCCGTCGGCTCGAAGAACAGGCGCGCAGCCTCGCTCGTGTGGGCGGGCGTCATCGTCGCCATCGTCTCCGGCGTCTATTATTTCTATTTCGCAGGCTCCACAGAGAACCAGGCCCGCTCCGTTCCCTCCCTCGGCAACCGCCACATCCGGGTCGGCACGAGCGAGGCCATCACCTACAACACGGACCCGCCCACCTCGGGGCCGCACTACCCGACCATCGTCCGCTGGGGCGTGCACCGGCGGCCCATCGACCGCGGATTCCAGGTGCACAACCTCGAGGACGGCGGAGTGCTCGTCCAGTACAACTGCTCCGACTGCCCCGAACTCGTCCGGAAGCTGGAAAACATCGTGCGCGGCTACCCGAAGTTCGTCATCCTCGCCCCCTATCCCGCCATGAAGCACAGAATCGCCCTCACCGCCTGGGGCAAGATCGACACGCTCGACGCCTTTGACGAGGCGCGCATCACGGGCTTCATCAACGCCTTCCGGGGCATCGACCACCACCCGAGGAGGTAGGGGGGGGAGGCCCGAGAACAAGGGCGCGCGCCGGATAAAATTGACAGGGCGCCTCTCGCGTCCTATATTGGAGGGTTATTGAAACGCATTCTTATTACATTTTCTTTTGAAACTTGCTGAGCCGGAAAAGGTCCGCCGCCTGTGGATTCCCTGCGCACTCTTGTTTCGCCCCTGCACGCTCTGCATCCGTCTCTCTATCGGTATTTGCAGCCTGTCCTGAACCCCGAAACCTCCCCGGATCAAATCACCCCGGATCAAATCACGCAATGGTTTTGCCTGGGGATTGTAGCTTGTTGCCTCGCTCTTCTATGGACGCGGAACTGCCGAAAATTCTCGCAGTCCATCACCACCGTCGTCGGCATTCTGGGAACATTCGTCGGCATCTATATCGGCCTCTTCGATTTTGATTCCAACGACATAGAAAAAAGCGTCCCGCCCCTTCTCGCCGGCCTGAAAACAGCGTTCCTCACCTCCATATTCGGCATCGTAGCGACTCTTTTTACGAGAATCATCGATCGCGCGGCCATCCCACTCTGGCGCAGAATCTTCCTCCGGCGCAGAGCGGTGGAGGAGGGCGCCACCGTTTCAGAACTTCTCCGAAGACAAACGGAGGCGCTGCACGCGCAGACGGAAGCGGGAAAGGAGAGCCACAAGGAGGCGCTGGCCGCCGTTCAAGCCCTTGAGAGCCTTCTGAGAGCGCAGGCGGAAGCCGACAAGACGAACCACGGGCAGACGCTCGAAAGCCTGGAGAGCATCCGCGCCTCGGTCTCGGGCGAGGGGGAGGCCTCCATGCTCACCCAGGTACAGAAATTCCGCACCGCCTTCGCCGACAAGCAGGACGAACTCATCGGGGAGTTCCGGGCTTTCGCGGAAAAAATGGCGGAGGCGAACAGCCAGGCGCTCATCAAAGCCCTGGAGGAGGTGATTCGGGATTTCAACGCGAAGATAAACGAGCAGTTCGGGGACAACTTCCGGCAGCTCAACCAGGCGGTCGAGAAGCTCGTCGTCTGGCAGGACAAATACGCGGAGCAAACGCAAGCGATGATCGCGCAGTTTGAGAGGACGGTCTCCGCCACCGAGCAGACGCGGGACGCCATCGCCGAGATAGCACAGCACAGCTGGGCCATCACCGAGTCGGCGGAGAAGCTCGCTCCCGTTCTTAGCGCCATTGAGGAGCAAAGGAAATCCCTGGCGGATTACATGAAGCAGTTCGCCGACGTGTCGGAGAAAGCCAAGGAGCTTCTGCCCACCCTGGAGGCCAAGGTAGGCGAACTCACGGAGGGTTTCGCCAGCGCCGTGCGGCGGTCCATGGAAGAAAACCAGAAAACGCTGGACGAACAACGGAAATTCATCGAGACGGTGATCGCCGGATTTTCCAAACTGGACGAAACAGCCACCGCCGCCATTCAGCAAGTAAGCAAATCGTCCGAGCAAAACATCGAGCGCATGCGCAAATACATGGAGGACGCCGAAGAGCAACAGAAAAAGATCTTCTCCGATGTAGCCGCACGACTGAGAACTCACATAGAGGAAGCCTTCACCAGCGCGGAGCAGGCGATCCTCCAAATGTCAGAAAATCTTTCCGAGGCCGTGCAGCGGTCCATGGAGGCAAATCAGAAAAACCTGGACGAACAACGGGCCAAGGTAGGCGAACTCACGGAGGGTTTCGCCAGCGCCGTGCGGCGGTCCATGGAAGAAAACCAGAAAACGCTGGACGAACAACGGGCATTCATCGAAAAGGTGATCGCCGGATTCTCCAAACTGGACGAAACAGCCACCGCCGCCATGGAGCAAGTAAGCAAATCGTCCAAGCAAAGCATCGAGCACATGCGCGCATACATGGAGGACGCCGAAGAGCAACAGAAAACGATCGTCTCCGATGTAGCCGCACGACTAAATACTCACGTAGAGGAAGCCTTCACCAGCGCCAAGGAGAGCACCGATGCGAGGATGAATGCGATAAACAAGGGACTCGAAGACGCACTCAAAGAAACGCTGAGCCAGTTGGGGCGCAGAATGGCGAGCATATCGGAACAATTCGCCAGTGATTATACGCCATTGGCAGCAGCGCTGAAGCGCGTCATGGATATACTAAGAAAGGCGAATGGCGATGCATGACGTTGATGCACTCCAGGAAGAAGAAAATGAAGGGCCGTGGATATCCATCGCGGACGTCATGGCCGTGACCATGATGATCTTCATGTTCCTGACCGTCATATTCATGGTCACGGTACAGGCGGACAAGCAGCGCATCGAGGAAATCGCCGTCACCTACAACCGCCTCCAGGACAGCCTGTATGACGACCTGAAGCGCGAGTTTGCGGATGACCTGCCGAGATGGTCCGCGCAGATAGATCGCGCCACGTTGTCCATCACCTTCCAGGAGCCCGAGGTGCTTTTCGGGCAGGCGGAAGCCGCACTGAAAGAGAAGTTTCAGAACATCCTCGTCGACTTCTTCCCCCGATACGTGAAGATTCTCACCGGCCCGAAATACAAGGCCGACATCGAGGAGGTGCGCATCGAAGGCCACACCTCCAGCGAGTGGGGGATATCGCCCGACGCGAAAACCGCCTATTTCAAGAACATGGAACTCTCCCAGCAAAGGACGCGGGCGGTTCTGGAATACGTATTGAATCTGGCGGCGGTATCCCGGGATTTCGGGTGGCTCAAGCGGAGGCTCACCGCGAACGGCCTCTCCTCGAGCAAGCCGGTGCTGGAGAATGGCCGCGAGAACCGGGAGCGATCCAGGAGGGTGGAGTTTCGCGTGCGGACGAACGCGGAGAAAAGAATCGTGCAGATCATCAACGAGAAGGGGAAGCCATGAAAATTGATGTCGGATTTGACGAATTGGATGCGGTTCTCTGGAAAATGGGCATCGAAAAACTGGTTCCTGACCCGCAAGGGCCCACAAAAATAGACATTATCCTGGGTGGGGAAGGGGTATCTGTTACCCCGGATGAGATAGGGGTGACCGGCCCCCACGACCCAATAACCTTCAAGGGGCGCAAGGTTCTCGTCTATATTCGGGACCAACACGCTCATTATGATACATACAAATTCCATGTGGCGAATTGCAACACCATACAAGAGTTCCAAAGGACCGACCGATTTAACAACAGATATGTTGCATCGACCCGGACGGACGGGAATTTTTGGGTTCGCGAGAACGCGTCGAAAGAAAAACTCAAAAAGATGCGCGTATGTAGAAATTGCTTAGGGTGTTTGAACTACAAGGGTTACAACATAGGTGGATGGTCTAAAAGAGGACAAACTAAAAGAAACCAAATATATGCCAAATTTTCCCTGCAGGAATTCTTTGAAAAATATGGAGAGACGAAAGTCTCCCGCCCCAAAAACCCGGATTTCCTCACCGTCCCCCCGAACACGTATTCCTCCCATAAAGGAACATTTTCACGCATATGCCGGGAGAGAGCGCAGTGGCGATGCGAGGAGTGCGACATCCTGCTCGAAGAGGAAAGAGCGAGAAAATTTCTTCACGCCCATCACATGAACGGGGACAAATCCGACAATCGTTTGGCAAACCTCTGCGCCCTGTGCGTGGAGTGCCATCACAAGCAGCCCGGGCATGCGTTGCCGGAAGAGGCCCGGAGAGATTTCCGGAAATGGAAGAGGAAACGCGGCGTCGCCTAGCCCCGGGGGAGCGCGCCGCCGCCACAGGCCCCTATCGGCGGGCACCCCGATGAGGCCATGAGGAAACCCCTCCGCCATCCCGAATCGACGAACCGAGGCGCTCGCCCTACAGCGCGCCGGCGAACGCCTCTCCCGCCAGGAGGCGGCCCAGCTTCAGGCGCGTGGTGTCGTTCAGGCCATCGATGTGGTAGCACATCATCGCGTCGCGCAGGTGGCGCTCGGCCGGATGGGTGTCCATGTAGCCGTTGCCGCCGAAGACGTTCATCGCCTTGATGCACACCTGGGGGGCCATCTCGGAGGCGAACAGGGCGGCGCGCATCCCCTCCTTGTGATCGTAGGCACCCTCGGAGGCCGTGTCCGCGTGCCAGGCGGCGCGCCAGACGGCGTCGCGCGCGACGGTGATGCCCACATACATGTCGGCCAGCAGCTCGCGAATCCGGGCGTGCTCGATGATGGGTTTTCCTCCCTGGACGCGCTCCTTCGCGTAGGCCATGGCGTCCTCGAAGGCGGCCCGCGCGATGCCTATGCCGAAGGTGGCGGTGGTGGGCGAGTGCCGGGCGAAGACGCGGGCCATGTAGGGCAGCCCCTCATCCACCGCGCTCAGGCGCCAGGCGTCGGGCACCTCGGCGTTCTCGTAGATGAGCTCGCCGTTCATGAGCAGGCGCGCGCCCAGCTTCCCGTGGATGGTCCCGCGCCGGAAGCCGGGCATCTCGTCGGTGGTGATGAACATGGTGGTTCCCTCGTTGACGGGAACGTTCGGGTTCGTCCTGCCGAGCACGAAGTTGACGTTGCTCATCGCCGCGCAGGCGATGAAGTGCTTCGTCCCGTTCAGTATCCAGCGATCCCCCCGCTTCACGGCGGACAGCCGCGCTCCGCCGTCGACGTTCGTGGCGGGCATGATGTTGTCCGTCCCCGCTCCCGGCTCCGTCATGCCGATGGCCATGGTGGAGGTGTCCACGTCCATGAAGCGGGGGAGGAACTCCGCCCGCTGCGCGTCGGTCGTAAAATGGCAGAGCATCTTGGCCAGCTTCCAGCCCTGGTGGATGACCGAGGCGAAGCCCGCCTCCCCCTGAAAAAGCTCCTCGAGCAGCACCACGTGCGCGAATATGCCCAGGCCCGCACCGCCCATCTCCTTCGGCACCGTCAGGGTTCTGATGCCCGCCCTCGAGGCTTTTCTCAAGGCCTCCATGGGGAAGGGATGCGCAGGCTCCACGCCGTTTCGGCGATCCCATTCCGCGGCGTGGGGCCGCAACTCATCCCGCGAGAATGCGGCGATTCTCTCCCGCCAGGCTTTCAGATCATCGTCCAGAACGTAATCCACCATGCGCGTCCCTCCCGAATGACGAATGAAAGTGCATCCATGCGTTTTGAACCCGCCCCTATTCCGAAGCGTCGCCTTTCCCGAGCCAGCGAATCAGCTCCGCATCCCGCCGCTGTGCCGCCTCGCGGGCGGACTCCGCCGACCAGCGATAGAACCCCTCGCCGCTCTTCACGCCGAGCCGGTTGTTCTCCACCATCCGCTCCATGAGGGCGGAGGCTTCCCCCCGGTGATCCAGAGAGGGCTGGATATGCCGATGCACGTCGCGCAGCACGTCGAGGCCGGAGAAATCGCTGAGCATGCACACCCCCAACACCGGGAAAAGGGGGGCGAGGGCGCGCCACACGGCGTCGACGGCCTCGGGGCTCGCATGCCCTTTTTCGACGATGTGAAACGCCTCGCGCCGGAGCGCCGTCGTGAGCCGCACCCCGATGTGCCCCGGCACCTCCCGGCACAGGACGGGCCGCTTGCCCGATTTTTCCAGCAGCGCGCACGTGATGCGCGTCGTCTCCGGGCTCGTCCGGCGGCCGGCCGCCACCTCCACGACGGGGATCAGGTGAGGCGGCGTATAATTGTGCGTAACGATGCAGCGCTCGGGGCGCCTCGTCCGCGCCGAGATTTCCGTCATCCCCAGGCCGGAGGTTTCGCTCGCCAGTATCACGTCCGGAGGAGCTATCGCATCCATCCGCTCGAAGACATCCCGCTTGAGCGCCAAGTCTTCGCTGACCGCCTCCACGACGAAATCGCCGCCCGAGACGGCCTCCCGGAAGTTTCGGGTCCAGGCGATGCGCTCCAGAATATCGCGCGCGTCCCCCCTGCTCTTCACGCCGGCCTCGACGAGGATGTCCAGGCTTTTTTCGACTTCCGCGCGCGCACGGGCGGCGCTCTCCGCGCTTCGGTTGTACACCAGGACGCGAAAGTTCGCCCCCGCGAACTGCTGCGCCACGCCCCGGCCCACATATCCGCCGCCGACGACCGCGACGTTTCGCACCTCCTCCGCCTCGCGCATAACGGCTCCACGCACGGAATGGATTTTGAACATGAGAAACTATTATACCATACATGACTCCGGGGGGCTTTCGGGAAGAAGCCTCCCCCTCCCGGGCGGGCCAAACGAAAGGGCGGGCGAGATGGGAACGCGAACGGCCGCATGCTTTCTGCTCGGCGTCGCCCTGGCCGCCTGCGGCGGCGAGGGGGATTTCTCCCCGGCGGGAAGCATGGGCACCCCCCGGCACGGGCATACCGCCACGAGGCTCGCATCCGGGGAAATCCTGCTCATCGCGGGACTCACAAAAACCTCCCCGCTCGCCAGCCTGGAAACATACCACCCGCTCCAGGGAGTTTTTCGCTCCCGCCAGGCTGCAGGCCTGCGGGCGCGCGGCTGGCACAAGGCCACCCTCCTGAAGGGCGGCGTCCTCATCTCCGGCGGCTGGACGCAAGGGGGCGAGGCGCTCCGGGATTCCCTCCTCATACAACCCGGCGGAGGCCCCGTCTCGCGCGTCCTGATGAAGCATGGCCGCTATGATCACACGGCGACGAGACTGCCCGGCGGAGACCTCCTCATCGCCGGCGGCAACGACGGGAAGCGCGCGGTTCGCCACCTGGAAATCTACGCGGCCGACGAGGGGCGTTTCACCCCCGCGCGAAGGCCCATGCTCGTCGCGCGCCAGCAGCACAGCGCCACCATGCTGGAGGGAGGCGCCATCCTCCTCGTCGGCGGCGCACAGGGACGGGCGGCGCGATACGCGGAGCGCTATATCCCCTCCCAGGGGAGAACGCGCCTGGTGAGAAGCCTCACGACACAAAGGAGCCGACATACCGCCACCCGGCTGCGAGACGGGCGCGTCCTCATCACGGGCGGCCTCGGGAGGGAGAAAACGCTGGACAGCGCGGAGGTGTTCGACCCCGAAACGGAAACTTTCGTCTCCCTGAAAAACAAACTGCGGGTGCGGCGGCAGCAGCACACCGCCACATTGCTCGCAGACGGCAGGGTCGTTCTCATCGGGGGCTGGGGCGGCGGGGGCCGGACCCTGGCCAGCGCGGAGGTGTTTGAACCCGAGGGGGGCTGCTTCCGGCTGGTGGGCGGCGAGATGAAACGTCCCAGGCGCCTGCACACCGCCACCCGGATCGGGAGGCGGCGGATTCTCGTGGCGGGGGGCGCGTCCGAGAGCGAAGTCCTGCAATCAGCGGAGATTCTCCAAATCGCCCCCGACAGAAAAAGCGGGTGCTGATATGCCCATGCGTCACGGATCGTCCGTTTTCCCGCATCGCCGCGCGGCGGCGGCGTCATCCCATCAGAGAAAAGGAGGCTGGAATGCCAGGCTATCCGGTCAACAGCGACTTGCGACCCGTCACCGAGCAGTGGAGGATATCGCAGCACTGCTTCTCGGAGGAGATCCGCTCGCGGATGACGCTTCCCGAGAAATTCCAGCTCTGCGACATCACCTTGCGGGAGGGGCGGCAGCTCCCCGGCGTGTCCTTGCGGCGCGATGAGGTCATCCGCATCGCCGATGCGCTCGTCGACGCCGGCGTGCGCATGGTGCAGATGCACCACGACGACCCCAAGGAGATGGAGGAGGTGAAAAAGCGGCATCCGCACCTCATCGTGGAGGCCCTCGTCCATCCCACCGCCGTCCTGAACCCCGAACTCGCCAAGGTGGAAGTCGACCTGAACGTGGAGCACGGGGCGGATTACACGACCCTTTGCTTTTCCTTCTCGCCGAACCAGATGTGCCTTTTTGAATCGATGGCCGGAGACCGGGACATCACCATCGAGCAGGCCATAGAGCGCGCCTGCGGCTCCGTGGCCTACGCCCGGGAGAAGTCCGGCGCCGACAAGAAGGTGGGCTGCCTGATCCAGGACTGCACGCGCATTCCCATCGAGCGGCTGGCCGAGGTATGCGGCGGACTCGTGGACGCGGGCGCCGACATGATCAAGCTCGACGACATCAACGGCATGGCCATCGCGCCGGTATACACCTACGTCGTCCGCGAGATGAAGCGCCTGCTGCCCGGCACGCAAATCGGCCTGCACACCCACAACGACATCGGCCTGGCGTGCGCCGCGCTGTATGCGGGGCTGGAGGGCGGCGCCGACCTGCTCGACGCCTGCGTGAACGGCCTGGGCGAGCGCGCCCACATCGCGCCCCTGGCCGAGGTCGCCGCCGTGATCCAGATTTATTACGGGATCGACTGCGGCATCCGGCTCGAGAAAATGTCTGAACTCTCCAGGCTCGTCTCCGACATCATGAAGTGGCCCATGACGAACACCATGCCCTTCGTCGGCAAGACGGCGTTCTCGCACCTGGTCGAGGTCCACTATTGCGTGCCCGACACCGAGGAGGGCTTCTGGGCGTATTCGTGCATGAAGCCGGAGATGTTCGGAAACCGGATGCACAATCTTTTGGGGCACTATTCGGGAAACTGGGCGATACGCGCCAAGGCGCGGGAGCTGGGCCTCGACCTCCCGCAGGAGAAGGAAAAAGACGTGGTCGAGCGGGTCCGGGGGGAAATCCGCTGGCGCAAGCGGCAGCTGGAGGATGCGGAATTCGAGGCCATCGTCCGGGAGGTCTGCCGCTGAGGAGGCGCTCCCGAAAGCCGGGGGGCGCGTCCTCCCCGGCAAGCTCCCGGAAGAGGCGGCGCATGGGAGGGGGCTATCGACCATTCATCTCATCCACCAGGGAGAACGCATGAAACTCAAAGACAAGGTCGCATTCATCACGGGCGCATCCGGCGGCATCGGTGGTGCCATCGCGCGCGCCTTCGCCGCAGAGGGGGCGAACCTCGCCCTCGCCGCCCGCTCCACGGGCAAACTCGAGGCGCTCGCCAGGGAGATAGGGGCGATGGGGCGGGAGGCGCTCGTCTGCCGGTGCGACGTCATGCGGGATCAGGACATCCTCGATGCGCTGCGCGAAACGGCGCGCACCCTCGGCCCGATAGACATCCTGGTGAACAACGCCGGCGTCGTGAGCTTCGAGGCGGTGCACGCGCTTCCCGACGAGGTGTGGGAGCGCACCATGCAGATCAACGCGAAAGCCCCGTTCACGGCGATTCGGGAGGTTCTGCCCTCCATGCTCGCGCGCAAATCCGGCAAGATCATCAACGTGGCGTCCGTCTCGGGCAAAATCGGACTGGCCTACAGGAGCGCCTACGCGGCGTCGAAACACGCCGTCCTGGGCCTCACCAAGGCACTCTCCGCCGAAGTCGCCCCGTTCGGCATCACGGCGAACTGCATCTGTCCCACCTTCGTCTCCACCCCCATGTTCGAGGAGAGCATCCAGAGATGGGCCGACGAGACGGGCAGGACTTTTGAAGAGCAGGCGGAGGCGCTGAGAAACAGGGTGCCGATGAAGCGTTTCATCGACGCGGAAGAATGCGCCCCGCTGGCGCTTCTCCTGGCGTGCGACGACTCCGGCGGCATCACCGGGCAGGCCATTAACGTGGACGGCGGCTTCGTCCAGTTCTGATACCTTGGGGGGAAAGCGGCATGCGCCCGGACGCGAACGGCGGCGGCGTCATGGGCGGCTGGTGCGCTTGCTTTTTTCAGACCCGCATGACACGCTTTCTCATTTACGAAGCGTTGCCCGACCACCCGTCAGGACAGCGCATCCTCCGATACTTCCTCCACCTCCGGGAGACGGGCATTTGTTGATACCTTGACATGCGATCCGGAAAAGCACCTTGCGCATCCCACATTGGAGAGGAACCGGCCATGACCTTGCCCTTTGATGAAGAGAAGCTCAACGCCCTGATGGAGGACGAGGGTGCGGACGTCGTGCTTGCCTCCTCGAAAGAAAACGTCCAGTACCTGCTCGGCGGCTATAAATTCTTCTTCTTCGCCCACAAGGACGCCATCGGCGTCAGCCGCTATCTGCCGATGGTGGGCCTGCCGAGGGGCGCGTCCGACAAGGCGTTCTACATCGGCAACGTCATGGAGGGCTGGCAGCAGGAGGTCGAACCTGTATGGGTGCCAGAGAAGCGGAACAACCAGTGGCACAGCGACCAGGCGGGGAAGGACGCAGCCGACCTCATCCGCAGGCTCGGCCACGAGAAGGGGACGGTCGCCGTGGAGAAATGCTTCCTTCCGGCGGACACCTACGAGGCGCTTCAGGAAGAGTTGCCGGACGCCAGGTTCGTCGACGCCGTGCATATGCTCGAAGAGTTGCGGGCGGTGAAGCGGGAGAATGAACTCACCCTGTTGCGGGAAGCCTCCGAGGCGATCGTCGAATGTATGCTCAGCGTCATGCAGAGCACCCCTCCCGGTGCCACCACATACGAAATCGCCGAGGAGATGCGAAGAATCGAAACCCGGAAAGGGCTCGATTTCGAGTACTGCCTCACCTGCACGGGCCCCAGCTACAACCGCGCGCCCTCGAACGCCACATGGGACGAGGGGAACATCCTCTCGCTCGATTCCGGCGGCAACAAGCAAGGATACCTAGGCGACCTTTGTCGCATGGCCGTCATGGGCGAGCCCACGCCGCTCATGGAGGATTTGCTCGGCGAAATCCAGGCGGTGCAGGCGGCCGCCCGCGCGGTCGTGCGCCCGGGGGTCACCGGACGCGAAATCTATGAAGCCGCCCTCGCCGAGCAGGCCAGGTGCGACCACGGCGAGGCGATGGTCTTCCTCGCCCACGGCATGGGCATCATCCAGCACGAAGCGCCGCATCTCACGTCCTCCGGCGTCGTGCCCTACCCCGCCACCTACGAGAGCAGGGGGCTCGAAACCGGAATGGTGCTGTCCATCGAGACCGACCTGAAGAACCCCGAGGTGGGCTTCGTGAAACTCGAGGACACCGTGGTCGTCACCGAAGACGGCTCGGAGGGCTACGGCGACGACGGGCGGGACTGGACTATCGGGGGCGCGTAGATTTCCGCTGGATGAACATGAGGGAACTGGCTGGTGGATTTTCGGATCAACCCTGAAAACGAGGATTTGCTCGAACGCGCGAAAACCTACGCAAGGGAAATCCTGGCCCCGAGAGCCGAGAAAATCGACCAGGAGGGAATCTTTCCCCGCGAAAATTTCAACGACCTCGCCCGGGAGGGCTTCACCTCCCTGACGCTCCCCAGGGAGCTGGGCGGCCGCTCCCTGTATGAGGACGCCGCCACCTATTCGATGGTGCTCTACGAACTCTCGAAGGGCTGCACGAACACGGCCATGCTCTTTCACATGCACAGCTCCATCGCGCACGTCATCACCTATCTGGGGACGGACGAGCAGACGCGCAGGTACGCCGAAATCATCCGCAGCGGGAAAATCATCGCCAGCTACGCGAGCGAGAACACCTCGAGCCTTCACGGGGTATGGCGCATGGAGACGAAGGCCCGGCGCGAGGGCGACGTCTACAGGGTCAACGGCAGGAAATACTTTTGCTCCATGGCCGGCGAGGCGGACTATTACGTGCTTTGGGTGCAGCTGGAGGAGGAGGAGGACCTGACGAAAAGCCTGGGCCTGCTCATCGCGCCCTCGAGCGCGCCCGGCTTCCGGATCGATCAGGAGTGGAACGCCTTCGCCATGCGCGGAACGATGAGCCACTCCATGATATACGAGGACGTGAAAATACCGGCGCGGGATTTGGTGGGCCAGGGCGGAGACCCGATACGCCCGGACGTGCTGCCCAAATTCGGCTATGGCTACTCCGCCGTCTACCTGGGCGCGGGCGGCGGCGCCTTCGACTGGGCGGTGCGCTACGCGCAGACCAGAAAGCTCATGCCCGACAACGTGCCCATCGCCTCCTACCCCGCCATACAGCGCCAGATAGGGGAGATGAAAATCGCGCTCGAAGGGGCGCTCCTCATGCTCCAGAGGGCGGGCTGGATGATCAACGCCCACGGCGCGGAGAAGGCCTACGGCGCCATCAACGAGGCGAAATACGTTTGCGCGGAAGCCTCCGCCTTCATCACGGAGAAGGCCCTCAAGGTGGCCGGCGGACCGGGGCTGTTCCGGCACAATCCCCTCCAGCGCTTCCACCGCGAGGCGAGAGCGGGCCTCGTCATGCCGCCCAACACGGAAAAATGCCTGGAGCTCACCGCCAAGGCGGTTCTGGAGGGCAGCGCCAACGTCCTGGGGTCATAGCCGATGCGCCAAAGCGTCCATCTCCCCCCTTATTTTCGGCCCCCGCTGGAGTATCCCGACTGCGCGTTTCACGGGCTGCTGAAAATCGCGTGCGCGCGCCGCCCGGACGCCATCGCCCTGGTGGACGGCGACGTCCGCATGAGTTTCCGGGAACTCGACGCGCTCTCGAACGCCTGCGCCCGCGCCATCCTGGCGGAGGGGCTGCGGAGGGGGGATCGGGTCGGCATGTACCTCCCCAACTCGGCCGCATTCGAAATCGCAGCCTTTGGCGCATCGAAGGCGGGCGTCGTCTTCACGCCGATGAACCCCTCGCACAAGGAAGCCGAGGTCCGCCACCAGCTCGGCGACTCCGGCGCGCGGATGCTGATAACCACGGCGGAGGGCGCCGCCCTCGCGGAGAGGGTGCGGGGGGACCTCCCCGCACTCCAGACCATCGTCGTGACCGATGACGGGGCGGGAGAGCACCCATATTTCCCGAGGTGGCTCGGCGCGCATCCGCCGGAGGGCGTCCCGGAGCCGCAAATGGACTTCGCCCGCGAGGTCATCGCCCTGCCCTATTCCAGCGGCACCACGGGCATGCCCAAGGGCGTGATGCTCACCCACAGAAACCTGGTGGCGAACTACCACCAGTTCGTGGCGAATCATCACATCACGGACAGGGATTCGGGCCTCCTGTTTCTGCCGCTGTATCACATCTACGGGACCATGATCATGGGGGGGCTGGTTCTGGCCGGCGCGACCCAGGTGCTGATGAGGCGATTCGCGGTGGATGACGCCTTGCGCCTCGTGCAGGAGCACAGGCTCACCCTGTTCTATGCCGTGCCGCCCGCGCTTCTCGCCATCGCGCACCATGAGAGCGCCAGCGCATACGACCTATCCTCCCTGCGATACATCATGAGCGGGGCGGCGCCCCTTCCGTCCGAGGTGCGGCGCGTCGTTCAGCAGAGAACGGGCGTGCTCACCTTCATGGGCTACGGCCTCACCGAGGCCTCGCCGCTCACGCACATGAATCCCCCCGCCGAGGCGCTCATCCGGGAGGAATCCGTGGGCCCTCCCGTCTCCGATGAGGCGCAACGGATCGTCGACGTGGAAACGGGGGAGAGGGAGATGCCCGTGGGCGAGGCGGGCGAGCTCATCCTGAGAGGCCCCCACATCATGAAAGGCTACTGGAACGCGCCCGAGGCCACGGCGGAGGCCCTCCGCGACGGCTGGCTCCATACGGGCGACATCGGGCGGGTGGACGAGCAGGGCTACCTCTATCTGATGGACAGGAAAAAGGAGATGATCAAATACAAGGGTTTCGCCGTGGCGCCCGCCGAGCTGGAGGCGCACCTGCACCAGCACCCGGACGTCGCCGACGCCGCCGTCGTCCCCCGGGCGGACGCCGAGGCCGGCGAGATACCCCTGGCCTTCGTGGTTCCCAGAGAGGGCGCCCGGATTGACGAGAGGGCGCTGATGGGTTTCGTGAACGACAAGGTCGCGGGCTACAAGCATATCCGCGCGGTGGCTCTCATCGACTCCATTCCAAAATCAGGCAGCGGAAAAATCCTGCGCCGCCTGCTGAGCGAAAAAGCGTAGGGCGGCGTCCCTCCGGTTTCAGGAGCCTGAACGGGAATTCATGGACCTTCGCATTCCTCCGAAAAACGAGGCGCTGATCGCGCGCGCCCGAAAACTCGCCCGGGAGGTGCTGGCACCGCGCGCGGATCAATACGACCGGGAGGAGCGCTTCCCGCGCGAGAGTTTCGACGCACTCACGGGGGAGGGCTTCACGCGCCTCACGCTGCCCGAATCCCACGGCGGGCGGGCGCTCTGGAGCGACCCCGTCTGCTACGCCATGGTGTTTCACGAGCTGGGCAAGGGGTGCGCGAACACCGCCATGACGCTGCACATGCACAGCACGATTCTGTACTTTCTCCTCGCCCTCTCGGATGAAGAGCAAAAAAAGCGCTTCGCCGGCGCGGCCCAAGGCGGCGCCATATTCGGCAGCCACGCGGGCGAGGCGAGCTCCAGCCCCCAATGGAACCGCACCATCACCACGCGCGCCCGCAAGGAGGCGGACGCATACGTCCTCCGCGGCCAAAAGTATTTCTGCTCCATGGCCGGAGAGGCGGACCATTACGTCGTCTGGTGCCTGCTCGAGGGGACGGAGGATCTGAAGTCCGGCCTGCGCTGGGCGGTGGTGGACAAAAACCTCGAGGGCATCACCATCCCGAGCCGGTGGAACGCCTTCGCCATGCGCGGCACGGCCAGCCACGCGATGGCGTACGAGGACGTGCGGGTTCCGGCGCGCAACATCGTGGGCCGGGGCGAGGACATCCTGCAGCCCGATTTCGTGCCGAGGTTCGGCCTCGGATACGCCGCGGTGTATCTGGGCACGGGCGCCGCCGCGATGGACTGGGTCGTGGACTACGCGCGGACGCGCGTCCTGCAGCCCGACGGCGCGCCCATCGCGCGCTATCCCGCCATACAGCGCCAGATAGGAGAGATGAAAATCGCCCTCGAAACCGCGCGCATCACGATCCAGAAAGCCGCCTGGATACTGGAGGACCAGGGGGCGGAGGCGGCCGTCCCCTTCATCAACGAGGCGAAATACACCGCCTCGGAAGCGGCGGCGGCCATGACGGAGAAGGCCCTCAAAATCGCGGGCGGCCCTGGCCTGCTCCACGACAAGCCGCTGCAGCGCTTCCACCGCGACGCGCGCGCCGCGCTGGTGATGCCGCCCGGGGCGGAGAAGTGCCTGCAAATGGCGTCCAACGCCGTTTTGAGTCAAAATGAAAAAACATCCATATTCTAGGCTTGGGAACCCCCAGGCTTGAGATTTGTCGGGAAGGAGAGCGCATGAACAGCGGCAGCGGCAACGGCTCGGACCTGTTTCTGGAAACGCTCGTGGACGAGGGCGTCGGCTGCATGTTCGGCAACCCGGGCACCACCGAGCTGCCCCTGATGGACGCTCTGGTGAACGAGAGCAGACTCGACTACGTCCTCTGCCTCCAGGAGTCCGTCACCATCGGGGCGGCCGAGGGCTACGCCTACGCCACGGGCGGCGTGGGGGCCGTGAACCTGCACGTCGCGCCGGGCCTCGGCAACGCCATGGGGATGCTCTACAACATCAAGCGCGCCGGCACCCCCCTCCTCGTCACGGCGGGCAACCAGGGGCAGCGCGGACAACTCTCCGAACCCGTGCTCTGGGACGATTTGCCCCGGATGGCGGAGCCCCTCACCAAGTGGTCCTACGAGGTGCGGCGGGTGGAGGATCTGGAGCAAAGCGTCCGCCGCGCCATCAAGTACGCGCTCTCCCCGCCCACCGGCCCGGTGTTCCTCTCGCTGCCCGGCGACGTCATGCTCGCCGACGCCCCGGCGCCCACGGGCCGCCCCACGCGCCTCTCCAGCGCCTTCCCCGCGCCTGCGGAATCCATCCGGCGCGCGGCGGACCTGCTCGCCTGCGCCAGGAAACCGCACATCGTCACCGGCTCGCGCGTCACCCGCTCGGGCGCCGTGGCCGAAGTCGCGCGGCTGGCGGAGCGCATCGGCGCCAAGACATTTTCGGACAACCGCCCGAACTCCCTCTCGGTCTCCCTCACCCATCCCCTGTATGCGGGAGAACTCCCCAACACGGTCGAACCGCTCCTGGATCAGCTCGAAGAGGCGGACGTCGTCTTCTTCATCGGCACGGAAACCTACACCTTCTCCTTCCCCCCGGAAATTCCGCTGGCCCCCAGAGGCGCCCGAACGATTCACCTGGACCTCGACCCCTGGGAGATCGGCAAAAACTTCCCCGTCGACGTCGCCATGCTGGGAGACCCCGGGACCACGCTCGCGGCGCTCATCGCGGCGGTGGAGGAGAAACAGGGCGAATCGGGGAGGCGCGGCGCACAGGAGCGGCGGGCGCGGCTGGAGAGGGAAATCGTCGCCGCGCGGGAGGCGGCCGCCCCCCGAGCCGGCGATGACGCGGGCGCCTTGACGAAAGAGACCTTCCAGGCCGCATTCGGAGACGCCCTGCCCGAAGGGGCGGCGCTCGTGGACGAATCCCTCACCATGGGGCACGGGGGAGGCCTCAAGCGCGCCATCGCCGGCAAGGTGAGCGCCATCTACGGCATGAAGGGAGGCGGCATCGGCCTGGGCCTTCCCAGCGCCCTGGGGGTGAAGAAGGCGCTGCCGGAGACGCCCGTGGTCTGCCTGTCAGGAGACGGCTCCGCCATGTACGCGGTGCAGGCGCTCTGGAGCGCCGCGAAATACGGCTTGGGCGCCCTGTTCGTCATTCTCAACAACAAAAGCTACCGGATTCTCAAGGAGAGAATTCTCCGGCTCGACGGCAAGACGCAGGAGCACAGAAAATTCGTCGCCATGGATTTCCGGGCGCCGGAACTCGACTTCCTCCAGATGGCGCACTCCATGGGCGTGGACGCCGCGCGGGCGAAAACGCCGGGGGAGCTGAAAGCCGCGGTGCGCGACGCGCTCGCCTCCGGCAAGCCGTTTCTGATCGACGCCCACGTCGAGTATGAGCGCTTGGAGAATTGAGGCCCTGAAAGGATATAGTAAAAATGGTCCAACGCATTCGCCGACTGTATTATGGAGATAACCTGCCAATTTTACGAGACATGGCGGATGAGTGGGTGGATTTAATTTATCTGGACCCGCCCTTCAATTCAAATCGGGCATACAACATTATTTACAAGGACGACTTGGGCCAAGTAACGGCGTTCGAGGATACATGGGCCTGGACCCCGAATTGTGATACACTGCTAGAGCAAGTTGATCGGCAAGCGGGCAAGCGGGCAAGCGGGCAAGCGGGCAAGCGGGCCAAATCCTGCGCGCGCTCGTGGACGGGCTGGGCAAGGTGCAGATGTCGGCCTATCTCGTCAACATGGCGGCGAGGCTCCTCGAACTGCATCGCATACTAAAACCAACCGGCAGCCTTTATCTCCATTGCGACCCAACTGCTTCTCACTATCTCAAAATTCTACTGGACGGGATTTTTGGACGCGAGAATTTCAGGAACGAGATTGTGTGGGCCTATCGGCGTTGGCCCGCAAAACAAAAAAATTTTCAGAGAATGCACGATGTGATTTTACGCTATACAAAAAGTGATCACGTAACTTGGAATCAACTATATGAACCACTAGCAAAATCAACGCAGGAAACATGGGGGACAAAGCAACAAGTCGCGGACTTTTCCTCTGGCCGGAGGAAACCAAGTCAAACGAACAAGGAATCTCCTGGAGCGCCCATGCGTGATGTATGGGATATAAAAGATCCTCGCCCCAATCTCCAAAGAACGGCTAGGTTATCCCACCCAAAAGCCTTTGGCGCTCCTGAACCGCATCATCAAGGCATCCTCCAATCCTGGCGATATCGTCCTCGATCCGTTCTGCGGATGTGGAACCACCGTTGAGGCGGCGGAGAACGCGGGGCGGCAATGGATCGGTATCGACATTACATACGCCTCCATCGGGGCCATTCAAGAACGATTCCGGCGAAATCGGGTTGATATCCGGAATCAAATCGACATCAGAGGGGTTCCGAAAACAAAAGAGGCTGTAGAGGAGACCATGCTGAACAAGGCCTCTCCGTTTTATGCCCGAAAGGAGTTTGAGAAGTTCTGCGTCGCCATTGTCGGCGGGCTTCCGAACAACGTGCTGGGGGCGGATGGCGGGATTGACGGGCGCATTCCCCTGCGCACCGGAGACGGCAATGAAAGAAAACAGGCTATCCTGTCGGTGAAAAGCGGAAAAGTCGACGTGAAGCAGGTCAGAGAACTGAAAGCATTATTGAATGAGAAGCGGGTCGCGGGAGTTTTCATCACGCGACAACCACCAACGAAGCCTATGATGGAATTCGCCAACACATCGGGGATTTACTCTCCCAAAATACGAAAAGCGGAGATATTCGGCATTCAACCTTTTCCAAGAATACAAATCCTGACGCTCGATGACATGCTGTCCGGCAAACGCCCGCAACTTCCATATCTGTATGGATAAAACGAGAGAATCCACGATGCAAAGAAACTCGCACCTGCCCACCCCATCCCGCATAGTCCGCCAATCCACGCCAACCAAGATCGCTCAGGCGGCGCCCATCCGCGCGCCGTAGGCCTCGAGTGCCCGCTCGAAGCAGGCGAGCGGCGCCCGAACCACGCCCGCGCCCACCTGGCCGACGCCGGGCTCGCGGTGGGCGATGCCCGTGTTGATGACGGGCGTGACGCCCAGCCGCACCACCTTCATGATGTCGACGCCCGTGGGGACTCCCCGAAAGTCGAGCGCCGGAATCGCCCACTCCGGGTTTTCGCCCTGGGTGATCTCATACATGGCGCGCGAGTGGTGCAGCGCGTCCGCCGCGCGCCCCGCCCCCACGAAGCCGACGACGGCGGGGGCCGCCGCCATGGCGAACCCTCCGAGTCCCATCGTCTCGACGATCGTGGAATCGCCCATGTCCGGGTTCGCGTCGTTCGCGCTGAAGCCCGGGAAATACAAGCCCTCCGGCATCTCGACGGGCGCGGTGAACCACGCATCCCCCGTTGCGCTCACCCGAATCCCGAAGTCCGTTCCGTTCCGGCACATCGCCGTGACGATGCTCGCCCCCTCGATGCCGCGAACCGGGTCCATCACCGCCTTTCCGACGGCCATCGCGACGTTCAGGAAAAACTGGTCGTTCCCGCCGATGAAGGACAACACCCTCTCCAGCGTCCCGCTCTCCTGCACCGAGCGCGCGAGTGCCGGGGCCACCTCGCGGGCGAGGAGACTCGTGCAGGCCACGTTGCGCTGGTGCATCTCGTCTCCCATCGCAAGCCCCCGCGCGATGATGCGCCGGAGCGGCAAGCCTCCCATGCGCCGGAGGGCAGCGGACAGGGCCGGGGCCAGGGTATCCGCGAGCCAGCGCAGCCGCCCCAGCACCTCCGCATCGTTTCCGCCGAAGCGCATCACCTTCCCCAACCCCTCGTTCAGGGCGCAATACGCCCGATTGCCGAACGCCCTGTTCTCGACGATCATGACCGGCATCGAGCGCGTGGTGACCCCCGTCATGGGACCGACGGCGCCAAAGTGATGGTTCGGGTGAAACGCCACGTCGCCCGATGCGGCAAGTTTCTCCGCGGAAGCCAAATCCCCCGCCCACCCCTCCAGAACGAGCGCCCCCGCGACAGCCCCGCGCAGGGGGCCGCACATCCGCTCCCACCCGATCGGCGGGCCGGCATGGAGGAGAACGCCTTCGCCCAGCCCCCGAATCACCTCGCCCGCCGGCCGCACGTCCACCAGAACGGGGTCCGCGCCGACGATGCGCGAGAGCGCCTCCGCGTTGGCCTCGGCGATGACGCCCATCTAGCCCATCTCCCGCCAGGTCGTCCGCGCGACGTTCTCCACGATGGGACGCCCGCGCTTCACCACGAATCGCTTCTCGGGCTGGTCGATGAGGACGTCCTCGAAATTCACGGAATCCAGCACCACGAAATCCGCCGCGCACCCGGGCCGCAGACCGTAGCCATCCTCCACGCCCAGCGCACGCGCGCCGTTGGTCGTGAACAAATCGGGGATCGCGCCCCTCTCCGACGCACCGCTCATGTGGAGGGCGTGCGCGAGCAGGAGGCCGATTTCGAGCAAATCTCCCCGTCCCGATGGCGTAAAGGCGTTGCGGATGTTGTTCGACGCGATGGCGACGTTGACGCCCGCGTCCAGGAGGCACTTGACGGGGGCGAGGCCTCGGAAGCGAGGCGGCGCATCCCCCCTGCCGCCCAGGAACAGGTCGGTCGCCGGCAAGGGGAGGACGGATATGCCCGCCTCGAGAATTTTCTCGATGATCGGCGCGGCGACGTCCCGCTCCATACTCCCCAGCGAAGTGAGGTGGCCGACGGCCACCCTGCCCTGCAGGCCCTCTGCCACGGTGCGCGCGGCCACGGATTCGATTCTTCTATCGTCCGGGCTGTCCGAGAAATCCAGATGAAAATCCAGGCCGCAGCCACACGCCTCTGCCATGCGGAAGACGATGTCCAGGTGCCGCTCGGGGTCGAGGTCGTTATAGGGGATGCCGCCCAGGAGGTCTCCCCCCATCCGCATCGCCTCGCGCATCAGCTCCTCCGTGCCCGGCTGCCGCTCGATTCCCTCCTGCGGAAAAACGACGAGCTGCAAATCTGCACAGGCCGCGTATTTCTCCTTCAGCTCCAGGGCGACCTCCATCCCCCGGAGCCCCACGATGGGGTCCACCTCCACCTGCGCGCGAAACCACGTGGCGCCATGCCGCAGCGCCATGCGCAGCGCCCGCTCGGCGCGCGCCATCATGTCCGGTTTCGTCACGCTCCGCTTCAGCGCAAGCGTGATGGATATGGCGTCCTCCAGCGTGCCGGATCGGTTGGGCGCGCGCTCCTCCAGAAACGCCTTGTCCAGATGGATGTGGCTCTCCACAAAGGCGGGCAGCACGACGCGACCAGCCAGGTCGATTTCCTCGGAGCCGGCCTCGTTTCCGACGCCCGCCGAGATGCTCGAGAATCGCCCCCGCGCGACGCGCAAATCCACCAGCGGCCCGTCCGCGTCGATTCTGGCGTTCCGGAAAATTCTCTCGTCCGGCATATCCGCGCCCATGATCGTCCCAACGAAAGGGGAGTCCGGCCTTCCAAACGGGCGAAACGCGCATCGCCCCGCCATGACGACGTCATGGACGGGCGAGCGCACAAAAAACCCAGCGCCCGAAAGTCCGTCAAACCTTATCTTTCCGCGCCGGTTTTCGCCAGTCCCCCAAAAGGTAGAGAGGGGAGAAGCGCCCTTTCCCCGTCAACTTGACGGATCCGCCGAACCGTGGACATAATGAACGTCCGGGATGATACTTCACCCCAGTGCTCATGCGACTTGGGCGAGCCGGCGACGCGCGCGCGTGGGCGTTTGCTTCCGCAGCGTGTCGCGCGTCCAGAGCAAGCGAGACATGAATGACCACGCTCAGCTTCTCCAACGTCCTCGTTCTCAGCTATAATTCGCTCTCCTACGCCGCCATCCTGTTTCTCCTCGCCAGCGGGCTCTCGCTCATCTTCGGCGTCATGCGCATCGTCAACCTCGCACACGCCGCCTTTTTCCTGTTCGCCGGATACCTGGCCCTCGAATTCTACAACGTCGTTTTCGGCTCCCTGAGCCTGTTGCCGCGCATCGTCCAAATCGCCTCCTGGGCGCTGCTGTATCTCGCCTGGCGGGCGCTCGCAAGTCGCGTCGCTCCCAGGCACGCCGCACTGGGGCTGCTCATCGCCTACGTCGCCGTGGAGGCGCTGAGCAGCCTGATGTGGGGATTCCAACTCTTCGCGCTCTTCTTTCCCCACGTGCCCGTGAAGCCGGTGGACGAGATCAACTTCGCGGGCATGCTCGCCGCCGTGGTTTTCGCCGTCTCCGTCGCCGCCCTGTGCGGAATGTTCATCGAGCGCTTCTTCCTGCGCCGCCTCGGGCAAGACACGCTGGCGCAGGTTCTGGTGACCATCGGCTTCGCGTTCATCCTCCAGGACGGCTCCCTCTACACCTGGGGCGGGGACAACTTCATGCTGAAACAACCCTGGCCCCTCAACCACAGCGCCGTGATCGGGGGGCTGTCGCTGCCCCAATACCGCGCCTTCATGATCGCCACCGCCGCCCTGGTCGCCGTCGTCCTGTTCCTGGGAATCGAGCGCACCCGCCTGGGCGCCATCATGCGCGCGGCGGTGGACGACCCCGAGATGGCGCGCGGGATCGGCATCAACACCAACGTCGTGCAAATGGCCATATTCGCTCTCGGCGCGCTGCTGGCGGCCACGGGCGGCGTGGTGGGCGGCGCGTTTTTCGGCGTCTATCCGGGCCTGGATTTCGAGATACTGCCATACGCCTTCGCCGTGGTGATCATCGGGGGGCTGGGCAGCCTGGGGGGCGCCGTCCTCGGCAGCATCGTGGTCGGCTTCATCGAGAACTTCGGCACCGCGCTGTTTCCCGAGCTTTCCTACTTCGCGCTCTTCGCGCCCATGGCCATCATTCTGGCGATCAAGCCGACCGGCCTTTTCGGAAAGGGTTGATCCCCGATGGAGAACTCCGCAGAGAAAAGGAGGGTGCTCCTCGTCCTGGGCGCGTTCCTCGCCCTGGGCGGCGTCACCCCCGTTTCTGGACCTTTTCCTGCAAAGCCTGATGACGGAGATTCTCGTCTTCGGCATCCTCGCCATGAGCCTGGACCTTCTCCTGGGGTTCACCGGGCTGGCCTCCCTGGGGCACGCCGCCTATTTCGGCGTCGCCTCATACGCCACGGCCATCATCATGACGAAAGAGGACTGGACGTGGACGTACGCCCTCTTCGAGTGGTCGAACGCCCTGGGGCTGGGCCTCCCCTACATCTTCCTGTTCGGCATCCTCGTGGCCTTGGCCTTCGCGGCGTTCTTCGGTTTTCTGGCCATCCGCGCCGTGGGCGTGTACTTTTTGATGATCACGCTGTCCCTCGCCATGGTCGTCTGGGGGCTGGCCTACCGCTGGAGTGCCGTGACGGAGGGGGACAACGGCATCAACGTCCTGGGGAGACCCTCGCTGCTCGGCGTCTCCCTCGAATCGGAAATCCCGTTTTTCTACTTCACGCTCGCGGTGTTTCTCATCTGCCTCGGCCTGATGTACCGACTCGTGCGCAGCCCCTTCGGGAAGACGCTGGTCGGCATCCGGGAGCGCGAGGAGCGCATGGAGATGCTCGGCTACAACATCTGGCTCCACAAATACCTCGCGTTCATCATCGCCGGAATGTTCAGCGGCGTCTCGGGCGTGATGTGGACGCTGTTCAACCTGTTCGTGAGTCCGCCGGACATCGAGCTCATCACCTCGGCGGAGGCCCTTTTCATGGTGGCTCTCGGCGGTCCCGCCACGCTGGTCGGCCCCGTGATCGGCTCGGCCATCATCCGCTCGCTGCAGCAGTTCATCAGCATCTACGTGGAGCGCTGGCCGTTGATTCTCGGCGCCATCTACATCGTCACCATCATGCTGGGACGCCTGTATGGCGTCGAGGGAATTCTGGGATTGTTCAGCAAGTTTCGCAAACCCGCCGCACCGTCGGAAACCCCGGAGGGATGAGGACGGCGCGGCCCCGCATCTCCTGACAAACCGAGGGAGGAAGAAGAATGAAACGCAAGCTCATCACCATCATGCTGGCGTTCGGCGTCGCGTTCTGCGCCGGATTCGGCAGCGCACGGGCCGCCGAGGTGCGCATCGGGTTCATCGCGCCGATGACGGGCATCTTCGCCCAGATCGGCAAGGACATGAGCAACGGCTTCAAGATGTATCTGGCGCACGTCAAGAACAAGATGGGACCGCTCGACGTCAAGTTCATCCTCGAGGACTCCACCGGAAAGCCGGCCGTGAACGTGCGCAAGGCACTCAAGCTCATCAAGCGCGACAAGGTGCACATGTTCATGGGCGGCCTGCTCGCCAGCACCGGATACGCTCTCGCACCGGTCGCCAACCGCTTCAAGGTGCCCTACATCTCGCCCGTGCCGGCGGCGGACGACCTCACCCAGCGCAAGCTCTTCAAGTATTTCCTGCGCAGCGGCTTCACGAGTAGCCAGAACAGCCACCCCCTCGCCGAATGGGCGTACGACCAGGGCTACCGCCGCGTGGTCACCATCGGCGCGGACTACGCCTTCGGCTACGAGACCGTGGGCGGCTTCCACAAGGCCTTCGAGGCGCGCGGCGGCAAGATCATCAAGAGGATTTGGGCGAAGCTCGGCACCAAGGACTTCGGCCCGTACCTGCCGCAGGTGCCCAAGGACGCCGACGCGATTTTCACCCTGATGGTCGGCCCCATGTCCCTGGCCTTCCCCAAGCAGTTCCGCGCCGCAGGCTTCAAGATGCCGATGCTCGGCGGCGTGACGAGCGCGGATGAGTTCATCCTCCCCAGCATGGGCGACGAGACGCTCGGCTATGTGACGGCCGCGCAGTACAGCGCCGCCCTGGAGACGGAGAAGAACAAGGCGTTCGTCAAGGAGTATCAGCAGCGTTACGGAAAAATGGCCTCCTATTACTCCGAGACCACCTACACCACAGGCCAGTGGGTGGACCTCACGCTCAAGAAGATCGGCTACAAGCCGGGCGACACGGAGGCCTTCCTCAAGGCGTTCAAGACCATTCGCATCAACGCCATCCGGGGGCCGGTCTATCTGGACACATACGGCAATCCGGTGCAGAACAGCTACATCCGCCGGGTGACCCGCGTGAAGGGCGACCGCCTGGGCCTGGGCGTCAAGCCGAACTCGCTCTGGAACATGGTGATCAAAACCTATCCCGCCGTGGGGCAGTTCTGGAAGTGGAAGGCGGAGGATTTCCTGAAGCACCCCGTGTACAGCAAGAAGTACCCGCCGTGCCCGCATTGTAAATAGCGTCGGGCGAATCCGGCCGTCCGGGCCTCTCCCGGTCCGGGCGGCGGATTCGCGCCGGACCCTCCCAACAGGGGTTAATCGTTTTGACGAACGCGCCACCAGGGCTGGAGCTGGAGAGCGTCTCCAAGCATTTCGGCGGCCTGCGCGCCGTCCAGGACGTGAACTTGCGCCTGGGCACCGGTGAGCGGCGAGGAATCCTGGGGCCGAACGGCGCGGGGAAGACGACCCTGTTCCACCTGATAACGGGCGTGCTCCCGCTCACGTCGGGCCACATCCGTCTTTTCGGGCAGGATGTTTCCGCTTGGCCCACGCACAGGCGCGTGGCGCTCGGCATGGCGCGCACCTTTCAGATCACCAGCCTGTTTCCGAGGCTCACGGTTCTCGATAACGTCCTGCTCGCCGCGCAGGGCTTGCGGAAAATGAAAATGGTGATGCTCAAGCCCCTGTTCCGTTACAAAGAGGTGTATGAAAAAGCGGAAAAACTGCTCACCGACGTTCATTTCTGGCACTTGCGGAATCAGGAGGTCCGCAACCTCTCCCACGGGGAGCAGCGGCAACTCGAGATCGTCCTCGCCCTGGCGAGCGACCCGAAAGTCCTCCTTCTCGACGAGCCCTCCGCCGGTCTGGCCACGGGCGAATCCCGCGAGATGGCCAACTTCCTGAAATCGCTCGACCCCCGAATCGCCATTCTCATCATCGAGCACGACCTGGACGTCATATTCGAGGTCGTCTCCCATATCAGCGTCCTGCACTACGGCGAGATTCTCGCGGAAGGTGCCAGCGCGGACATCCGCAACAACCCGCAGGTGCAGGAAATCTACCTCGGAAAGGCGGAGTAGCGTGTCATCAGCCCTCCTGCGCGTGCGCGACATTCACACCTACTATGGCGACTCCTACGTCCTGCAGGGGCTGAGCATCCAGGTCGGCGAGGGGGAGACGCTGGGCATTCTGGGCAGAAACGGCATGGGGAAAACGACGCTGATCAACTCGATCATGGGCTTCGTTCCGCCGAGGCGCGGCGCCATCCTCTTCCGGGGAGAGGACATCACCGCCTCGAGCAGCTACGACATCTCGAGAATGGGAATCGGTCTGTGTCCGCAGGGCCGGCGCGTGTTCCCGACCCTCTCGGTTCGCGAGAACCTCCTCGTCGCCCAGCAGGAGCACGAGGCGGGCCCGCACTGGGGCTTCCGGGAGGTGTACGATCTCTTCCCCCGCTTGGGCGAGCGCGCCGGCCAGCGGGCGGGTTCGCTCTCCGGCGGCGAACAGCAGATGCTGGCCGTGGGCCGCGCCCTGATGACCAACCCGAGCTGCCTCATTCTGGATGAACCGTCCGAGGGACTCGCGCCGATGATCATCCAGGACATCGGGAACGCCATCCGCTCCCTCAAATCGGAGGGACTCTCCGTCGTGCTCGTGGAGCAGAACGCCGCCTTCGCCGTCCAGACGGTGGACAGGGTGTGCGTGGTCGCCAACGGGCGGGTCGTCCACGAATCGGCACCGCAGGCGCTCTGGCAAAACGAGGAAGTCCGGAGAACCCACCTGGGAATCGGCTGAGGAGGGGGGGCGCAGGCTACCTCCGCATCCGTCGCTCGTTCCCTCTCTCCCCTCCCATCCGAACAGACGCCGCCATGCCGGAGAGGTGGAAACGCGCCGCCTCTGCGCGTCCCGCGCGACCTTCCCTAGGCCACGCGCGGCATCCGGGGCCTCCGGCCCTCGAAGTAGTCATCGACCGTATAAATCTGCACCGCGGGGACGCCCATGAACGAACCCGTGCTGGCGGCGGCGTCCCGCATCCGGGATGTCACCCTGTCCCCGAAGCACGTGAAAATTCCCAGGTGCGCTCCCTCCTGCTGGCGCGCGCCGTTGAACGCCTGCACGTCTCCGGGGTTGGTCCTGCCCCCCTTCACCTGCGAGACGAGGTCGATGAATTTGCCCTTCGCGATGGCGAGGCGGCCTCTGCCGTCGATGCCCCGGTCTCCGCGCTGCTTCCTGTTGGGTTCCATGCCGTCCACCAGGGAGGCGGCCCATCGCTCGAACCGAAAGCTGTCGAGGCGCGCCAGCGTTCTCGCGTCATCGAAGGTCTTGGGAAACCCGATGAACTCCACGTCCGACCAGCGGCTGTCGAAATGTCCGCGAAAGCGCTTCTCGATGACCTTGCAGGCGTTCACACAGATGTCGATCCCCATCCACCGCCTGCCCAAGTTCTGTGCCGCGTGGATCGTCGTCCCGCACCCGCAGAACGGGTCCAGCACCACATCGCCCGGATTGGATGACGCGCGGATGATGCGTTCCAGGAGAGCCAGCGGCTTCTGGGTGGGGTAGCCGAGGCGTTCTTTGGCAGACATTCGCGTTGCGAACGATGGAATATCATACCACCATGACCCAGCTTGTTTTCCAGGTTCCTTTGGTTTCCAAATGGTTCCGTCAGGGCGCTTGAACGGCTTGCGCATCTCGAACTTCCCGTCGAGTGTCGGGACTCTTTGAGGGTAAAATATGTATTTGCCCGTTTTTGTATAGAACAAAATCACATCGTGATTTCGTCGCCATATTTTCTTTGCGCTCCGCGGTTTTTCGTATCCCCACACAATCTCATTCCTGAAATTCTGGCGCCCGAAAATCCCGTCCATCACGATCTTGAGGGGGTGACTCATGGTGGGGTCGCAGTGGAGGTAGATCGACCCGGTGGGTTTGAGGACGTGGCGGCATTCGCGCAAGCGGTTCGCCATGTAGGAGAGATAGGCGAGGTTCCCGCCCTCCCCGAAGATGCGCCGCAACCCCTCCATCACGCCGGCCAGCTCCACCGCCTCCGCCACTTCATGGAAGTCGTCGACGGCCTCGTGCCACGACCAAGTATCTTCAAACGCCACCCATTGCGCCTGGCCCATGAAGGCGTTGTAGATGCGCTTGGAGTTAAACGGCGGGTCGAGATAGATGAGGTCAACCGAGGTTGCGGGAACTTCCTTCCGCATCACCTCCAGGCAATCGCCGAAATAGAGGGTGTTCTTTCGGGGGGGGGGGGGGGGGGGGGGGGGATGTAAATGATTGATTTTGTTCGATTTATTTGGCATCAGATTGCTTCCTTCGGCTTTCGGGTGGCGTCTCCTCGGCTCCTGAGCAGAACGAGGAGCACCACCTTTCGGTTTGCCCGAATCACCACGCCTATGGAACTACGCGCTGATCCCCCACATCACCCCCTCGATTTCGCGAGCGCCAGCGCGACCCTGTCCGGCGTCAGGGGCAAGTCGTGGAAGCGGACTCCGGTGGCGTCGTAAACCGCGTTGGCGATGGCCGCCGCCGTGGGCACGTTCACCTGCTCGCCCGCCCCCTTCGCGCCATAGGGGCCGTTGGAGTAGGGCGCCTCCACGATGATGGACGCCACCTGATCCGGCATGTCCTCCACCGTCGGGACAAGGTAGCCGTGCATGTCGGGGTTCTGCATCCGGCCCTCCCGCTGCACCACCTCCTCCATCATGCAGAAGCCCACCCCCATATACACGCCGCCCTCGATTTGCTGCTCCACGCCCATGGGACTTATCGCCCGGCCCACGTCATGGGCCGCCCACACGCCGGTGACCTCCACCTCTCCCGTCTCCTCGTCCACGAGCACCTCGGCCACCTGGCTGCCGAATCCGTAGATTTCATACGGCTCGCCCAGCCCCGTTTCCTTGTCGGTTTTCGCGGGCGGGGGAATGCTGTCCGCCGCAGCCAGTTGCTTGAGCTCGTCGGAGACGAACGCCTTCGCAATCTCCGGGAGGGTGACGCGGGTTTCCGGGTGGGCGCGCGAGCGGACGACGCCGCCGCGCAGCTCCAGATCCTCCGGGTCCGCCTCCATCAGGATTCCCCCCAGGCGCAGCAGCTCGACCCGGGCCTTCAGCGCGGCGTTGTAGACCGCCTTGCCGCCCTGCATCGTGATTCGGGAGCTGGAGCTGGTGCCGCCAAACGGATCGATGGCGGTGTCCACGCTGTCCATCCAGAACCCCGAATAGGGGACGTCCAGTGCCTCGGAGGCAATCTGGCACAACACCGTCTTGCTCCCCTGGCCGAAATCCACGACGCCGGCGGCCACCTGCACCTTTCCGTCCGCCCTGAGGAAGAGGTGCGCCTCCGCGGGCGAGTAGGCGTTGCCCGTCCCATACAGGCAGCTCGCCACGCCGCGCCCGCGCAGGCGGCCGTTCTCCCGCCTTCCGCCTCCGCCGGCTCCCCTCCCCCAGGAGGAGGCTTCCTCCACCTCGCGCAGCGTGTCCAGCAAGCCGACGCTCTCGGGCAGATGCTGGTTCCAGGCCGTTCGGGAGCCGACCCGCAGCCCGTTGATGCGCCGGATTTCGATGGGGTCGATGTCCAGTGCGCGGGCGATTTCGTCTATCTGCTGCTCTCCCGCAAAATGCACCTGGGGACACCCGGGGCCGCGCATCTGCCCCCCGTAGGGGTGATTCGTGTGCACGCAGTGGACGTCCACCTTCGCGTTCGGCACCTGGTAGGGGCCCGCCGCATGGTAGGTCGCGCGCTTGAAGGCGGGCGGATTGTCTCCCCCGTTCGCCGCATACGCCCCCTTGTCCAGCCAGACTTCCACCTCCATCGCCACCAGACGTCCGTCCCGCGTCGCGCCCGTTTTCGAGCGGATGAACGCGGCGTGGCGCTTCGAGGAGGCTATCATGCTCTCCTCGCGGGAGTAGGCGAGCTTCACGGGCCGGCCGGCGGCGTGGGCGAGTGCGGCGGTGCGCAGGCACACGTCGAGGCTCGCCTCGCTCTTCCCGCCGAAGGCACCGCCGGTGATCGTCTGGACGAAGCGCACCGAGGCTTCCCCCTGCAGCCCCAGCATCCGGGCGACGTTCTGCCGCACCAAGAAGGGCTGCTGGGTCGAACCCCAGATTTGCATCCCTCCGTCGGGCTGCGGACTCGCGCAGGCGGCCTCCACCTCCAGATAGAGATGGTCGACGGGGGGCGTCGAGTATGCGTTCTCCACGATCACGTCCGCCTTCGCAAAGCCGTCCTGGACGTCCCCTTTTCGTATTTTGGCCTGGTTGAGGACGTTGCCCTCCGGGAAGAGCTTCGCCGCCTCGTGCCGCATCGCCTCGCGCGGGTCGGAGACGACGGGCAGCGGCCGGTATTCGACCTCTATCCGCCGCATCGCCTCCTCGGCCGCCTCGGCCGTCTCCGCCGCGATGAGGGCGACCGCCTCGCCCATGTAGCGCACCCTGTCGTGGGCGATGACGGGCATGGCCCGCTCGTGGGGAATGATGCGGGGGCGGTCGGGCAGATCGCCGCCGGTGAGAATCGCGACGACGCCGGGGACGCGGGCGGCCTCCCGGACGTCGACCGAGAGTATCTCGGCGTGGGCGTGCCGGCTGCGCAGCGCCTTGCCCGTCAACATGCCGGGAAGGTGGAGATCGTCGAGATAGTCCGCCGCGCCAGTCGCCTTTTCGGGATCATCCAGAAAAGGAAGGGACGCACCGACTACGGCGCCGCGCATGTCTTTGGCTTCCGCCATGGCCTGCTCCTGGATGAAGGGGTTGATCGCAACAAAAACTCCGGCCAATGAATGAACCGGCAATCTACACGCCCGACGCCCGCTTGTCCACGAAACCGGGGCGACGGCCTGCATGCACGGAGAGGGTATCATGGGGAGGGAGGCGACGGCCGGGGCGGAATGCCCCCCGCCCTATCCAAAAAAGCAAAAAATGCGCCCCGCGATGTATCCTCCGCATGCGATCCCCTATAATCTCCGAAAAATGGGAGGGGGGAGCGGAATGACGGAAGAGCGAGAGAATTCGGCGCGGTCGCTTTTCCCCGAATACCCGCGGGTGCCGGCACTGTTCGCCCGGGAGATCCGCGGCGTCCCCGAGGAGGCGCTGCGCAGAACGAGAGAGGAGAAGAGCTGGGGGGTATGGTCCATCCGCGATCAGGTGAGCCATGTGGCGTCTTTGCCCTACCGCTGGCTGCTGGTGCGCTGGGGGGACATTCTGTTTGGCGACGGCTTGCCGCGCGGGAAGGCGCTGCTCGAGCGGTTCGACAGCCGGATGATGAAAGACGAATTCTACCCGCACATCGCACACCTCATCGGCGCGATGCGCGATTCGTTCGCCCTCGCCTGGGAGGTGCTGGGCGCGGAATCGCCTGAATCGATTCGGGACGAGCGAAATATCTCCGAGCGCGTGCCGCCGGGCATCCGGCGCCCGGGCACCGGCGAAGACGTCCGCAAGTGGCGCGAGGGCGTCAGCCTCAGGGCGCATCGCACCGGAGTGTGGATCGACCCGAATGACGCGGACCTCTTTCACTACAACCTGGAATACACGTTTCGCCACCTGCTCTGGGAGGCGTACGCGCATCTCCACACCATCCAGATGCACAAAAAGGCGGAAAACATGCGGCCGGTCGTCCAGATTCCGCAGGATGGATACCTGGCCGTGCTGTCGTGGGAATGAGCCGGAGAGATCAACGAAGGGCCAACGCGGCGTCTGACCAGCATCTTCCAACCCCCACCCAGGGAGGCAAGCAAACATGGTGGAAAGTCCCAATTATCCCTGGCACGAGAGCACCGTGCCCGGCGAGAGGCCGATTGACAAGCCCGAACTTCCCAGGGAGGGCTACGAGCTCACCATGCTGGCGGAAACGGAGACGATGAATGACGGGCAGCGGAAAATCGGGCGATTCCGCCATTTCGAGGTTTTCAGCGATGAACCGCCCCGCATCGGCGGGGAGGATCGGCATCCGCAGCCCCTCACATACATCGCCATGGGCGTCGGCTTCTGACTGTTGACCCAGCTGGGGCGGTACGCCCACATGACAAAAACCACCTTCGAGAAAGCCGCGTGCCGCGTCGAGTTCGACTACTTTCTGAAAGGGTCGGTACTGAAAGGCGACGTCCACTCGGGGTGCCGCAGGGTGCGCACGCATTTTCGGGTGGAATCGAGCGAGGCGGAGGAGAAAATCCTCCGCATCATCCGGTTGGCGAAACAGGGCTGCTACGCCGAGCAAATGGTTCAGACGGCGGTTCCGCTCACAAGCACCGTGGAGTTGAACGGAAAACGCATCGGAGGATGGGAAGGAACCGCCCATACGGACTGAACGGGTGCGCGCGGGGAGCCCCGCCGACCAGAACCGGATGCGATGGACGCGAATGATTCAGCGGAGTGCCGGCCGGGAGGTGGGGTGCCGGTGCCACATATCCCGCCCATCGCCTGACGTCCGGCATTTTTCTGGTGCCACGGGACGGAATTGAACCGCCGACACGAGGATTTTCAGTCCTCTGCTCTACCGACTGAGCTACCGTGGCAATATGCGGAGCGATCGCCGGACAACCAAGGCGCGTTCCTTATCCGTCAATTTCCCTGAAAGCGCAAGCGTGCCAACGCCCCGAGGGGAAAGAACGAATTCTAAAACGCTCCATCCCCGCCGTCAACACGAAAAAGCCTTCGGCTTCCCGTCCCCCGCTTGATGTTCCGGAATCTCGCCCCTATTGTGAACGGATGGCGAATCGGTCTTCATTCCTCCCCGTGGGCAAACTTCCCCCCGGCCTCCTGGGAGCGTTGTGCCGGGGTGCGGGCGATCACCCGCGCCTCATCGTGGGGCCAAGGGTGGGAGAAGACGCCGCCGTCATCGACATGGGAGACCGCTATCTCGTCGTCAAGTCAGACCCCGTCACGTTCGTGGAAAAACATATCGGGCGTTACGCCGTTCATGTGAACGCGAACGACGTCGCCTGCATGGGAGCCGTCCCCCTATGGTTCCTGATGACGCTGCTCCTGCCGGAGGGGCGCACCGACGAGACGATGGTGCGCCGCATCTGGCGCGACGTGGAGGGGGCCTGCGCCGACCTGGGAGTCACCCTCTGCGGCGGCCACACGGAGATTACGGCGGGACTGGAATTTCCGATCCTTTCCGGCCACATGCTCGGGGAGGTTCCCAAAGGGAGGCTGATACGGGGCGACGGCGCCCGCGCGGACGACGTCATCTTGCTGACCCGCGCCGTACCCGTCGAGGGGACGGCGATCCTGGCGCAGGCGAAATACCAGGAACTGAGCAAAACCGTGGACCCCGGGATGCTGGAAAAGGCGAAAGGATACATTGATTCTCCGGGCGTCAGCGTAGTTGCCCAGGCCCTCGCGGCGGCCGAAACCGGCCAGGCGCGCGCCATGCACGACCCGACGGAGGGGGGACTCGCCACAGGCATCCATGAGTTGGCGGAGGCCTCTGGCCTGGGAGCGGCCGTAGAGGGGGAAAAGATTCCCATCTCTCCGGAGGGCGGAAAGATTTGCGAGGCGTTGGGACTCGACCCTTTGGGGGTCATCACGTCGGGGGCGCTTCTGGTGGCGGCCCGGGCCGAGGGGGAGAAACATCTTCGGGAGGCGCTCATCGAGACGGGCGCCATGGCCGTTCGCATCGGCAGGCTATGCCCGCCGGAACGGGGAGTGAGGATGGAGCGCGGGGGGAAATCCTTTCCGCTGAAGCGCTTTCACGCCGATGAAATTTCCAGGGTAATGTGAGGAAAAGAACCCATGAAGCGCGCGATGCAGGGCGTTTTGCTGGATTTTGACGGGACGCTCACGAAACCCGCCTTTGACTGGCCCGCGATGAAAGAGGAGATGGGGCTGCCGGATGCGGACATATCGATTCTGGATCATCTCGCCACGCTCCCTCCGGAACGCGCCGGTGCGATAGCGGACATACTGGAAAAACACGAGCGAAAGGCCGCCCGGCGCGCGGAAGCGAACGATGGCGCGCATGCGCTGATCGCCCATCTGCGAAGCCAGAAAATCCCCTTCGGCGTCGTGACGAACAACGCGGAGCGGCATGTTGCGAGGATGGCGAAAAAAATAAACCTGTCATTCGACGTCTTGATCACCCGGGACATGGGCTACTGGAAGCCGGACCCGAGACCCCTGTGGGCGGGAGCGGAAGCCATCGGCGTCGCGTCCGGGAAGTGTATCGTCATCGGAGACGGCAAATACGACATGATGGCCGCCCGGGCGGCTGGAATGCTGGCCGTCCACCTGGCGGCGGCATCCGCCTCGACGCCCAGCCATTTCACCCTTCCGCACCTATGGGCGAGGCCATCGGGCTGGTCGAGCAACTGGTTGACAGATAAAGACTTGGGGCACATCTCGCAAGAGACATGCCCCAGTTGGAAGGAATCTGCCCGTGCAGGGCAAATTTGGGGGTGAGATAGCAGTGAATCAGCGTCCGGGAATCCTTTCGCTGCTCACCGGAGAGATAAGGGCTCCTCTCGCAAGGGGCCCGCTGAGGGCATCCGATTTCCCTTCCCGCCCTTATATATTGCACGAAGCGTGCCAAGCGAGGACTTGCCGGCCCCCCGAAATCGACAAATTTCATAACCGTATACATATCAAAAGGATATGATGGCGCAGGGTGGACGTTCCAGATGCGGCGCCGCCGAATGATGAAGTGCGGCGGGGGACTTTTACGATTTTTCAGAAAAAAAGGCGCGCGATCCTGCCAAAATGTCAATCTCCTCCATCCCGGCCTGGCGGAGGCGCACTCCCGGCGGGGCAGCCGCATCGCCGCACGATGGAGAGAGAAAAAGAGGAGGACAAAAACCCCGGGGCGGTCCATGCACAAGCCGGGACGGCTACGGGGTGCCCTCACAGGCGGGAGGGGCGCGAGGTTATCGTGGCGATCTCCAGGCGCGCGGGCCATCGCCCGTTCAAGGAGAGGCCAGCCGCTCAGGGAGTTTCGCGCCGTTTCTATAGGAAGCCGGCCACCGTCCCTTGTGCTGCGTCCAGAAAGCTGCCCGGGAACAGGCCGAGAAGGAGCGTCGCCGCCACCAGAAGCACGAGGGCGAAGAACAGCGAGGGGGCTTTGGAGAGTTGTGCGACCGCTTGTCCCTCTCCCCGGCTCTCCATGAACATCACCATGATGATGCGGCCGTAGTAGTACATCGACACCGCGCTCATCAGAAGCCCGATCACGGCCAGCCAGTAGTATTCGTTCTGCACGGCGGCGGCGAACAGATACAGCTTGCCGACGAAGCCGGCCGTCGGCGGAATTCCGCCGAGCGAGAGCAGGAAGATCACAAACGCCATTCCCGCCCAGGGGTGGGCCTGCCCGATTCCCTTCCAGTCCTCGATGTTGTCTCCCCGGTAGCCCTCCCGGCACACCAGAATCAGCATGCCGAAGGCGCCCAGGTTCGTGAACAGGTAGGCGAGCAGATAGAACGCCACCGCGCTTATCCCCATCGGGCTGAACGTCGCCCCACCGTCCACGACGCGCATGGAGACCACCACGCCCATCAGCAGGTAGCCGGCGTGGCCGATGCTCGAATACGCCAGCATCCTCTTGAGGCTCGTCTGGGCGATGGCCGCCACGTTCCCCCAGACCATCGTGAACGCCGTCAGCGCCCACAGCAAGGCGTTCCACTTCTCGGCCATGGCCGGGAGCGCCAGAAAGAATATCCGCATCAGCGCGGCCACGGTCGCGAACTTCACGGCCACGGACATGAAGCCCGTGATCGGCGTCGGGGCGCCGGTGTAGGCGTCCGGCAGCCACATGTGGAACGGCGCCAGCGCCATCTTGAATCCGAAGCCCGCCACCAGGAGAATCAGGCCGAAAATCATCACCGGGTTCGAGGCTATCGCCGCTCCCTCCGCACCGGAGAGGGCCGCCGCAATTCCGCGAATCGACGTCGTGCCGGCGAACCCGTATGTCAGGGCGACGCCGTACAGAAGAACGCCCGAGGCGAAAGCCCCCATCAGAAAATACTTGAGCCCCGCCTCTCGGCTCAGGGGGTCGTGCCGCATGAACGCCACGAGCACGTAGATGCTGATGCTCATCGTCTCCACGCCCAGGTAGATCGTGAGCAAATCGTTGCCGGACGCCATGACGAGCATGCCGAACACCGAGAAGAGCAGCATCGCGTACAATTCGCCGTGGTTGATTTTCTCTGTCTTGGCGTATTGAAGCATCAGCAGAATGGAGATGGCCGTGCAGGTCAGCACGCCCACCTTGACGAACACGCTGAAGTTGTCCGCCACGTACAGGCCGTTGAACGTCGTCCTGGCGCCCTCGCCCCATTGCCAAAGGGCGACCAGCGCCAGCGCCGTCACTCCCACGAACGCCAGAACGCCCACGCGCGCCTTGTTCTCGACCGCCACGAACAGGTCGACGATCAGCACCAGGCAGATGAGGACGGCGAGTCCTATCTCGGGGGCCGCCAGAGACAGGGCGATATCGGGAATCACCACTTCCATGAGAAAGGCTCCATCAAATCAGCCAGGCAGAGACTTCGCGTTTATCTTCTCTCCAGCATCGTCACTTTGCCGGCCGCGCGCGCGGGCGGCGCCTCGGCCACATTCACCATCCGGACCACCTTCTTCACGCTCGCCTCCATGCGCCCGAGAAACGGCTTGGGATACAGGCCGATCCAGAACATCAGGATGACCAGCGGCAGGAGATAGAACACTTCCCGCGCGTTGCAGTCGGTGAGCGTCTCGTTCTTGGGATTGCTCAGATTCCCGAAGAAGACCCGCTGGAAGAGCCAGAGCATATACGCCGCCCCCAGGACGATGCCGACCACCGCGAACGCGGCGTAGACGTAGCTTTTCTTGAACGCGCCGATGAGGATGAGAAACTCCCCCACGAACCCGTTCAGCCCCGGAAGCCCGATGCTGCTCAGCATCGTGATGGCGAACAGCACCGTATACACCGGGACGACCTTCGAGAGCCCGCCGTACTCGGAGATCAGGCGCGTATGGCGCCTCTCGTAGACGACGCCCACCAGAAGGAACAACGCCCCCGTGCTGATTCCGTGGTTGATCATCTGCAGCTGCCCGCCCAGGATCCCCTGCTCGTTCAGCGCGAACACCCCGAGCATGACGAAACCGAGGTGGCTTACGGAAGAGTAGGCCACCAGCTTCTTGATGTCCGTTTGCGCCATGGCCACCAACGCGCCGTAGATGATGCCGATGATGGAGAGGAGCATCATGAAGGGCACGAAAATCTGGCTGGCCTGGGGCAGAAGCGGCAGCGCGAAGCGCACGAAGCCGTAGGTTCCCATCTTCAGCAGGATGCCCGCCAGAATCACGCTGCCCGCCGTCGGCGCCTCCACGTGCGCGTCCGGCAGCCAGGTGTGGAAGGGGAACATGGGAACCTTGATGGCGAACCCGATGAAGAACGCCAGGAATATCCAGACCTGGAGCGAAACGGGTATCTTCGGCCCCACGGCGTACAACTCGACCAGGTCGAACGTGAGGCCGCCGGTGCCCATCTTGAAGTTGGCGAAGTAGAGCGCCAGAATTCCCAGCAGCATCAGCACGCTGCCGAACAGCGTGTAGAGAAAGAACTTGATCGCCGCGTAGAGCTTCCTCGGCCCGCCCCATACGCCGATCAGGAAATACATCGGCACCAGGGTGATCTCGAAGAACACGTAGAAGAGAAAAATATCGAGGGCGACGAACGTGCCCAACATGCCGGTCGCCAGCAACAGCAGGCAGACGTAATACTCCTTCTCGCGCTCCTCGATGGCGGTGAACGAGCACACGACCCCCACGATCATGGTCAGCGTCGTGAGCAGGACGAGCAGCACGCTGATGCCGTCTATCCCGACGAAATAGCTCACGCCGATGGTGGGTATCCAGCTCACCTTCTCCACGAATTGAAAGCCGGCCTCGGCGGAATTGAAGCGCGTCCAGAGAGGAAGCGAGATCAGGAAATCCAAGACCACCACCGCCGTGGCGAAACCCTTGATGGCTTTCGTCTGCTCCTTTTTCATGAAGAACATGATGATCAGCGCACCCGCCGCGGGCAGGAAGGTGATCAACGTAAGAAGCGGCACGTTACTCATAATTCCTCCACAACCTCATCGCATTAGGCATTAGCGGAAAAGGTATGCGCTCAGCATCACGAAGATGCCCAACAGCATCACAAACAGATAATTTTGGACCATTCCGGACTGCAGGTATTTGAACACCTGGGAGAAAAACCGGATGAAGCTCGCCGTTCCGTTCACCGCGCCATCCACCGTGCGGAGGTCGAACATTCCGGAGATGCGGCTCGTCACTACCGTCATGACCGAACTGCCGTTCACCGCGCCATCCACCACGTTCGCGTCGAACGACCACAAGGCGCGCATGAGGCGGTAGACCGGCTCGACGACGCCCTTCTGGTAGAGCTCGTCCACATAGTATTTGTCGAGGAGCAAACGATAGAGGCCCGGCAGGGACTCGTAGAGGCGATTCGGCGCCTCGGTGTCCTGCACATACATCCTCCACGCCAGGGCGATGCCGCCGAGGGCGAGGGCGATGGCCAGGACGATCAGCACGGTGGCCGCCGGCCCGCCGTGCCCGCCGCCCTCCACCGCGGCGTTCATCAGGCGCACCCCCTCCTGCATGGCGTGGCCGCCGCCGGCCGGCATCTTCGCCAGCGAGGGGGCGAGGAAGCCGTGTATCCAGCCGCCCTCGGGCGGAAAGCCGGGAATCGCCCCGCCCACCACGCTCAGGACGGCCAGAATAACCAGCGGAACCGTCATCGTGGCGGGTGATTCGTGAATGTGGGGGCGCGCGCGGGGGTCGACCCGCATCTCGCCGTGAAACGTCATGAATACGAGGCGGAACATGTAGAAAGCCGTCATGAACGCCGCCACGCTCCCCATGACCCAGACCTTGTAGTGCCCCGTGAAAAAGGCGTTCGCCAGAATCTCGTCCTTGCTCCAGAAGCCCGCGAGCGGCGGCACGCCCGCGATGGCGATCGCCCCGAGGAGAAACGTCCAGTACGTCACGGGCATCTTCTCCTTGAGCCCGCCCATGTAGCGCATGTCCTGCTGCTGCTCCTCCGGTGCGTGGTGCAGGGCATGGATGACGCTGCCGCTCCCCAAAAAGAGCAACCCCTTGAAGAACGCGTGGGTCATCAGGTGGAAGATGGCGGCGGTGAAAGCGCCCACGCCCAGGGCCATGAACATGAAGCCGAGCTGGCTCACCGTGCTGTAGGCGAGCACGCGCTTGATGTCGTTCTGCACCAGGCCGATGGTCGCGGCGAAAAGACCGGTGATCGCGCCGACGATCGCGACGATCTCCAGCGCCTCCGGCCCCATGACGTAGATGGGGCTCGTGCGCGCGATCATGTAGACGCCCGCCGTGACCATGGTGGCGGCGTGGATGAGCGCGCTCACGGGGGTGGGGCCCTCCATCGCGTCCGGCAGCCAGACATACAGCGGAATCTGCGCGCTCTTGCCGGTGGCGCCGACGAACAGGAGAAGGCCGATGATCGTGGCCGCCCCCGCGCTCAGGCCGGGCGCCGCCTCGAAGACCTCCGCGTAGTTGAGGCTGCCCGTCAGCGTCCAGATCAGGAACATCCCCAGGAGGAAGCCGGCGTCGCCGATTCGGTTGACGATGAACGCCTTTTTGCCCGCGTCGGAGGCGGATTGCTTGTCGAACCAGAAGCCGATGAGCAGATAGCTGCAAAGGCCGACGCCCTCCCAGCCGACGAACATGACGAGGTAGTTGTCCCCCAGCACCAGGAGGAACATCGAGAGCATGAACAGGTTGAGATAGGTAAAAAAGCGCGGATAGCCCGGGTCCCCGTGCATGTAGCCCACGGAATAGACGTGCACCAGAAAGCCCACGCCCGCCACGACCAGGAGCATGATGGTGCTCAGCGGGTCGATCAGGAAACTCATCGACACGCGGAGGTCGCCGGCCTCCACCCACGTCCACAGCGGCACGGTGTGCTTGCCGCCCGCGCCGAAAATCATCTCGAAGGCGATCCCCGCCACGATCAGAAGCGAGAGGCCCGCCATGAGGGACGCGATGGGGCCCGCCCGCTCGCCCACGTGTTTTCCGAACAATCCGTTGACCAGCACCCCGATCACAGGGAAAACCGGAATGAGCCACGCCAATTCGATCATGATTTCCCTACCACTTCAAAAGGTTGACTTCGTCCACGTTGACCATCGTGCGGTCGCGGTTCAGGGCGATGAGAATCGCCAGCCCCACGGCCGCCTCGCAGGCCGCCACCGTGATGACGAAGATGGCGAACACCTGGCCCGTCATGTCCGCCCAGTGGCGCGAGAAGCCCACGAAGGTCACGTTCACGGCGTTGAGCATCAGCTCGATGGACAACAATATGATGATGGCGTTGCGGCGCATCAGCACGCCCGCCGCGCCGATCAGGAACAGGACGGCGCCCAGGAGAAGAAAATGGGTCATCGGTATCATCGCTTCTCTCTCCGCGCTATCGCTCTATCCTGCGCTTGGCCAGGACGATGGCGCCTATCATCGCGGCCAGCAGAAGAACGGAGGCCACCTCGAAGGGAAACAGGAATTTCGTGTAGAGGACCGCGCCGATCGCCTCGACGTTGCCGGGCGTGGCGCCCACCGACCAGGCCCACTCCCTGGGGGCCGGGAACTCCGCCTCCCCCAGCACGGCCCAGATCTCGAGTCCCAGCAGAACGGCCGCCGCAAGCGCCAGCAGACGCTGGCGGTGCCATTGCCGCATCCGCACGGCCACCTCCACGTTCATCAGCATGATGGAGAACAGATACAACACCATGATGCCACCCGCGTAGATCAGTATCTGCACCGCCGCCAGGAACTCCGCCCCCGCCAGCACGAACACGCCGGCGAGGAAGAAAAACGTCAGCACCAGCAGCAGGGCGGCGTGAATCACGTTCGCGCGCGTGATCATCAGCAGGGAGGTGATGACCATCCCGACAGAGAACAAATAGAAGAAAAGCTGTTCCACCTCGTGCCTCTCCCGCGAATTACAAGAACAGGTACTTCAGGAATCCCGTCAAGAAGATGTTGGCCATCACGAGCGGGAACATGAACTTCCAGCCCACCCGCATCAGCTGATCGTAGCGGTAGCGCGGCAGCGTCGCCCGCAGCCATATGAACACGAAGATCATCGCCGCCAGTTTGATGACATACCAGACGAAGCCGGGAAGCGGAATGAAATCCGGCCCGTCCCATCCGCCGAAGAACAGCGTGACGCCCACCGTGGCCACGACCATGATGTTGGCGTATTCCGCCAGGAAGAAAAACGCGAACTTCATCCCGCTATACTCGGTGTGAAAACCCGCCACGAGTTCGGTCTCCGCCTCGGGCAGGTCGAAGGGCACGCGGTTCGTCTCGGCGAGTGCGGCGATGAAAAAAACGACGAATGCGATCGGCTGATAGAACACGAACCATACGTCGGACTGCGCCCGCACGATCTCCTGCATGTTCAGCGAGCCTGCGAGCATCAGGGGCCCGATGACGGCGAAGCCCAGGAAAATCTCGTAGCTCAGCATCTGCGCCGCGCTCCGCAGGGCGCCCAGAAGCGAGTATTTGCTGTTCGAGGCCCAGCCCGCCATCACGATGCCGAACACGCCGAGCGAGCTGATCGCCAGGATGAAGAACAGCCCGATGTTCACCTGCGTGATGTAGAACGTCGCGCTGAAGGGCAACACCGAATAGACGACGAAGGCCGGCACCAGCACCATCACCGGCGCGAGAACGAACACCACCCGGTCCGCCTTGTCGGGGATGATGTCCTCCTTGAGGAACAGCTTCAGCCCGTCCGCAATCGGCTGCAGGAGGCCGTGCCAGCCCACGCGCATCGGCCCGAGCCGCAGCTGGACGTGCGCGATCACCTTTCTCTCCACATACGTCAGATACGCCACCACGAGCTGCACCACGTTCAGCACGATGAATATCTTTATCGCGGCGACCGCGACTTCCAGGGCCATGTCCAACGACGCTACTCCTTACCGATCACACTCGCCCAGCACGATGTCGATGCTTCCGATGATGGCCACCACGTCCGCCACCAACTGCCCGACGCACAGCTTCTTGAGCCCGGCCAGGTTGATGAACGACGGCGGCCGGATGCGGACGCGATAGGGCGTCTCCGTCCCGTCGCTCACGATATAAAAGCCAAACTCGCCCTTGGGGTTTTCGATGCTGTGGTATATCTCGCCCTCGGGCGGCCTGATCGTGCGCGGCGTCTTGCAGCTCACCGGCCCGCCCGGGAGCTGATCCAGGCACTGCTGGATGATGCGGGTGCTCTGGCGCAACTCCTCGACGCGCACCAGGTACCGGTCGTAGATGTCGCCGTTCTCCCCGACGGGCACGACAAAATCGAGATACGGATACGCGGCGTACGGCTTGGCGCGCCGCAAGTCCCAGCGCACGCCGCTGCCCCGGATGATGGGGCCGGTCAGCGCCAGGTCCTTCGCGTCCTCCGCCGAGATGACGCCCACGTCGCGCGTGCGCTGCAGCCAGATTCGGTTGTTGGTGAGGAGCGTCTCGTAGTCGTCGACCCGGCTCGGGAAAATGTCGATGAACTCCTGGGTGAGCCGCAAAAACTTCTCCGGCACGTCCTCGTGCAGCCCCCCCAGGCGAAAGGCGTTGACCGTCAGACGGCCGCCGAAGGCGGTCTCGAAGAGGTCCAGCACCATCTCGCGCTCCCGGAAGCACCACAGGAACACCGTCATCGCCCCGATGTCCAGGGCGTGCGTGGCGAGCCAGAGCAGATGGCTGGCGATGCGGGAGAGCTCGCCCACCATCGAGCGGATATACTGCGCCCGCATGGGTATTTCCCAGTCGAAGAACTTCTCGACGGCGGTGACCCACGCCAGGTTGTTGGACGGGGCGGCGATGTAGTCGAGGCGGTCCGTATAGGGGATGAACATGGTGTAGGTGATGTTCTCGCCCATCTTCTCGGTGCCGCGGTGCAGGTAGCCGATGTCGCAATCCAGATCGTTCACCGTCTCGCCGTCGAGCTTCAGGATGACCCGAAGCACGCCGTGCGTGCTGGGGTGCTGGGGGCCCATGTTGACCACCAGCTCCTCGGTGCCGCGCACGGTGCTTTGCTGCTCGATGCGAGACATATTCGCTACGCCAACCATGCCCTCATTCCCTCAAGAAAAGACGCTCTGCGCTAGTCGCCGATTTCCTTGCGCGTCGGCTTGGTGTAAATCCGCTCGCCCCGGCCCTCCAGCGGGTAGTCCTTGCGCATCGGGTGACTTCCCCAGTCGTCGGGCAGGAGTATGCGCCTCAGGTCCGGATGGCCCTGAAACGCGATGCCGAACAAATCATAGACCTCGCGCTCCATCCAGTCCGCGCTCTTCCATATCCCGGAAACCGTGGGCACCGCCTGGCCCTCCTTGATCCGCACCTTCAGGCGAAGCCTGCGGTTATGCTCGAAGGTGTAGAGGTGGTAGAGCATCTCCAGGGGATACTCGGCCTCCGGGTAGTGTGCCGCCGTCAAATCCGTGAGCAGCGCAAAACGCGCATCGGGGTGGTCGCGCAGATGGGCGGCCACGCGGGTCAGCAAACCGACCCCTATCACGAAGGTCGCCTCGTCCTCCTCGTCCCGATAGGCACTTCGCTCGAGGACGGCGCCCGGAAACTCCGATTCGATCAGCTCCCGCAGACCCTCGCCAGGCGCGCCGTTCGTCCCTTCGCTATTTTCCACCACGTCGTCCGGCATCTTCTTTCCTTGCGCACTGCATGGGTTTTATCTGCGGATGTATTTTTCCTGCTCAATCTTTTTCTGGAGCTGCATGACGCCCCACATCAAAGACTCGGGCCTGGGCGGGCAACCCGGAACGTAGACGTCCACCGGGATGATTTCATCCACTCCCTGCATCACCGCATAGTTCGCGTAGGGGCCGCCGCAGGTGGCGCAGTTGCCCATCGCTATCACCCAGCGCGGCTCGGGCATCTGATCGTACACCTTGCGGATGGCGTCCCCCATCTTGTGGGTGACCGTGCCCGCCACGATGATCACGTCGGACTGGCGCGGCGTGGCGCGGAAGATCACGCCGAAGCGGTCGAAGTCGTAGCGCGCGGCACCGGACGCCATCATTTCAATGGCGCAGCAGGCGAGGCCGAAGGTCATCGGCCAAAGCGCGCTCTTTCTCGCCCAGGCGACCAGGCTGTCCACCTTCGACGTGATGAAATTGTCGCTGAACCTGCCCTCGACTAGGCCCATTCCAGCGCTCCTTTTCTCCAGGCGTAGAAATAGCCGACCAGCAGAATGGCGATGAACAGCATCATCTCGATGAACCCGAACAGCCCGAGCGCGTCGTATTGTACCGCCCAGGGAAACAGGAACAACGCCTCGACGTCAAAAAGCAGGAACAATATGCCCAGCAGGTAGAAGCGTATGGAAAAGCGCTCGTGCGCCTCCATCAGGGGAGGCATCCCGCACTCGTAGGGGGAGTTCTTCTCCGGGTCCGGCATATGCGGACGGACGAGGAGCGCCACGATGAGGACGCTCGCGGCGAACGCGAACGCCATGAGGGTAAATATGAATATCGGAACATAGGGATTGATGAGTTCGTAATCCCTGAAAAAAGCACCCAGCATATCCATTTGGGCCCCCCGCAGAACCGCCGTTGCGCAATCGTCACGAAACCGCCCCGGGCCCCCATGGCGCACGGAGACGGCTCCCTTCCCTCCAAAATCCGGAATCCGAAAAGCCTGCGGCCGGATGAATCGCCAAGCCTTATATCACGGCCCCGACCCAAAAACCAACCCCTGGGGGTCAATTCAAAAAGACGGTGGCGCGATGCGCGAAATCCAGTGTGAAGGAGGGGAAAATCCCCAGCTGCAGGGTGCTCGCGACGGCCAGCACCAGCGCCGCCAGCGCATAGGACCAGCCACGGCCGAGGCCGCGCCCCGCCGACGCCTCGGCAGGCTCGCGCATATACATCACCACGACTATCCGCAGATAATAATACACGGCCACCACGCTGTTGAGCACCGCTATCAGGGCCAGCCAGAGGTATCCGCCCTTCAGCGCCGCGCTGAACACGTAGAATTTCGCCACGAACCCCCCCGTGGGCGGCAGGCCCGAGAGCGACGCCATGAACACGGCCATCGCCGCCGCCAGCCCCGGATGGAACGACGCCAGCCCCGCCAGGTCGTCCAGCCGCGTCCCGCCGCCCCGCCTCATGTTCGAGGCGAGCACCAGAACGCAGAAAGCGCCCATGTTCATGAAGGCGTAGACGAGCATGTAGTAGAGAAACCCGCCCGTGGCCAGCTCCGGGTTGGCGCGCGAGACCGTGAGCGCCACCATGAGATACCCGGCGTGGGCGATGCTGGAGTAGGCCAGCATCCGCTTCACGCACGACTGCCAGATGGCGACGAGGTTCGCCAGGCTCATCGTGAGGACGGCCATGATCCACAAGACCGCGTCGAGATTCTCGCCGGCCGCGCCCGCCGAGAGAAAAATCCGGAAAAACGCGGCGAAGGCCGCCGCCTTGGGACCCACGGACATGAACGCCGTAACCGCCGTGGGCGCGCCCTCGTACACGTCGGGCGTCCACATGTAAAACGGAACGGCGGCCACCTTGAAGCCCAGGCCCACCACCAGGAAACACAGGCCCACCAGGAAGGCGGGCCCCTGCGAGGCGGGACTCTCATGGAGCCTCTCGGCGATTCCGACCAAATCGATGGAGCCGGTGGCGCCATAGACCAGCGCCATGCCGTAGAGCAGAAAGCCGGAGGCGAACGAGCCGAGCAGAAAGTATTTCAGCGACGCCTCGTTGCCCTCCGGGCGGGCGCGCAGATAGCCCGCCAGGACGTAGAGCGACAGGGAGAAGACCTCGAGGCCCACGAAGACCATCAGCAGGTTCCGCGTCGCCGCCATCAGCATCATGCCGGAGGCGGCGAAGAGGATGAGGCCGTAGTATTCGCCCGCCGGCGTGTTGTCGAGCTCCCTCTGGGCGGCGGAGATGAGCGCCGCGAGAATGCCCGCGAACAGGATGACGATGAAGACGAACTGCGTGAACCCGTCGAACAGATACATGCCGCCGAACGAGGCGCCCGCCCCCCGGACGGCGCGCGCACCGAGCGTCACGCCGAGGGCGGCGGCCAGCGTCGCCAGCGTGATGGCGATGATGGCGGAGCGTTCGCCGCGGGCGAAAAACGCGTCCCACATCAGCACGAGCACCGCCCCGGCCACCACCAGAATCACCGGCAACAAATATCCCCAATGGATGGTGGGATGAACGATATCCAAAGCTATTTCACCTCGATTTTCCGAACGTGCGCCATTTTGCTTCTCCCCGCGTCGAGCCCGGGCGCGCCCTCCACGCGCAGCACCCGCCGGTTCACCTGCGAGAGCCACGCCTGGGCCGACGGCTCGATGCGGCCGAGCAGGGGCTTGGGGTAGAGGCCTATCCAGAACATGAGCGCGACCAGGGGCAGCATGATGATCCACTCGCGCCGGCTCATGTCGGAAAGCCCCAGGTTCGCGCGCACCCGCACCTCGCCGAACAGGACGCGCTGCAGCATCCACAACATATAGACGGACGACAGGACGACGCCGGACGCCGCGAAGACGGCGAACCAGACGCTGCGCTCGAACGCGCCCAGCAGAATCGTGAACTCGCCCACGAACCCGTTCAGCCCGGGAAGGCCGATGCTGCTCAGCGCCGTGATGATGAAAAACGCCGAGAAGACGGGCATCACCCGGATGAGGCCGCCGAAATCCTCGATCCGCCTCGTATGCCGCCGCATGTAGATGAAGCCCACGAGCAGGAAGAGCGCCCCGCTGCTGATGCCGTGGTTCACCATCTGCAGCACGCTGCCGGACGCGCCCAGGAGGTTGAAGGAGAAAAGGCCCAGGATCACGAAGCCCAGATGACTCACCGAGGAGTAGGCCACGAGCTTCTTCACGTCGGTCTGCACCATGGCCATGAGCGCGCCATAGATAATCCCCACCACCGCCAGGAACATCATGAAGGCCGCGAACTCGTGCGCCGCCGTCGGGAACAGCGGCATCGCCAGCCGCATGAAGCCGTAGGTGCCCATCTTGAGGAGGACGCCGGCGAGGATGACGCTTCCCGCCGTGGGCGCCTCCACGTGGGCGTCGGGCAGCCAGGTGTGAAACGGGAAAACCGGCACCTTGATGGCGAAAGATATCGCGAAGGCGGCGAACAGCCACGGCTGCAGGGCGGCGTCCACCGGCTCCCGGAAATGCGCCAGTATGTCGAACGTGCCGATGTCGTTCACGAAATACAGCCAGATGATCGCCACCAGCATCAGCACGCTTCCCGCCATGGTGTACAGGAAGAACTTCACGGCCGCGTAAATCCGGCGGCCCCCGCCCCAGACCCCGATGACGAGATACATCGGAATCAGCATCCCTTCCCAGAAGACGTAGAACAAGAAGAAGTCGAGGGCGAAGAACACGCCGAGCATCCCCGTTTCCAGAAACAGCAGGGACATGTAGTAGAGCCGCGTCTTGTGCCGCACGTCGTCAAAGGAGAAGAGAATCGCGATGGGCATCAGAAAGGTGGTCAGCATGACGAGCGGCAGGCTGATGCCGTCCACGCCCACCTTGTAGGAAATGCCGAACATGGGAATCCATTCGGCCTGTTCCACGAACTGCATCCCCGAGGCTTCGGGCCGGAACGCGGCATACATCAGCACGGAGAGGACAAACGCGGCCAGCGAGACCGCCAGGGCGAACGCGCGCGCCCCCCCCCTTGGGCCTCCCTCGCGCGCGAACCCGAGGAGCAGCCCCCCCGCCAGGGGCAAAAACAATATCGCGGTGATCATTCCAGGCACTGGCCTCTCACGCTCCCCCGGCAGGTCAAAGAACCATCAGCGCGCCGTCAGATACAGCAACATCGCCAACGCGCCAACCAGCATCGAAACGGCGTAGCTTTTCACGTAGCCCGTCTGCAGGCGCCGCAGGACGCCGCCCAGGGAGCGCACGAATACGCCCGCGCCGTTCACGGCCGCGTCCACCAGGCCGTCCTCAAAGGCCCTCCAGCACCAAATCGACGCCCGCTTCACCGGCTGCACGATGCGGGCGTCGTATATCTCGTCCACGTAATACTTGTTCTGCAGAAGCCTGAAGAGGCGCGGCCAGAGCTGGACGCAGGCGCCGCCGCCGCTGCCCAGAATGTAAAAATTGTAGGCCGCGTAGATGCCGATGCCCGCGATGACCAGCGATACCGCCATCATCAGAATCTCGAAGACCGCCTCATGATGCGCCTCCCCGGAGCCGCCGAAGACGGGGGCGAGGAAATCGCCAAACACGTTCGCCCCCGCGATGAGGGGAATCCCCACCCAGCCGCCGACGATGGAGAGCGCCGCCAGCGCCTGGAGCGGAACCGTCATGTTTCGCGGAGATTCGTGAACCCGCTCCTGTTCCTCCAGACTCAACATGCAGCGGCCAAAGAACACCCGGAACAAGAGCCGGAACATGTAAAACGCGGTCATCAACGCGCCCGCCGCGCCCGCCAGCCACAGGAGGATGCCGCCGCGCTCGGAGGTCATGGCGGCGTAGAGGATCGCGTCCTTGCTGAAAAAGCCGGCAAAGGGGAAGACCCCCGCAATGGCGAGCGCGCCAATGAGGAAGGTCAGGCTCGTCTTCGGGAGCGCCGCCAGCAGCCCGCCCATCCTGCGAATGTCCTGCTCGCCGCCGAGGGCGTGAATCACGCTCCCCGCCCCCAGGAAGAGAAGCGCCTTGAAAAACGCATGGGTCATCAGATGAAAGACCCCAGCGGAGAACGCGCCGACCCCGCAGGCGAGGAACATGTAGCCCAGCTGGCTCACCGTGCTGTAGGCGAGCACCTTCTTGATGTCGTTCTGCACCAGGGCGACCGACGCCGCCATCAGGAGGGTGAGCGCCCCCACGGCGGCCACCACCAGCATCGCCGTCGCGGACAGCTCGAACAGCGCGTGCGCTCTCGCCACCATATACACGCCCGCCGTCACCATGGTGGCCGCGTGTATGAGTGCACTGACCGGAGTGGGGCCCTCCATCGCGTCGGGCAGCCACACGTAGAGGGGGATCTGCGCGCTCTTGCCGGTGGCACCAGCGAACAGCAGCAGGCAGATGACGGTCGCCGCCGCGCTCTCCGGGGCCAGCAGCAGGGGCGCCTTGGAGAACACCGCCGAAAAATCCAGCGAGCCGAATACGCTGTAGATGTAAAAAAGCGCGATCAAAAAGCAGAAATCACCCACCCGGTTCACGACGAAGGCCTTCTTGCCGGCCTCGGCCGCCGCGCTACGCTCATACCAGAAGCCTATCAGCAGATAGCTGCAAAGGCCCACCGCCTCCCAGCCCACGAACATCACCAGAAAATTATCGGCCAGCACCAGGGTGAGCATGGAGAGAGAGAAGAGATTCAGGTAGATGAAATAGCGAACCGCCCCGCGGTCGCCGTGCATGTAGCCCATCGAGTAGAGGTGGATCAGCGCCCCGACCCCGGTGACGACGAGCGCCATCACCGAGGAGAGGGGGTCGAGCGCGAAGCCCGCCTTGATCTCGAAGCCGCCGACGGTGATCCAGTCGAACCAGGCGACGCGGATGAGGCGGCCCCGCGCGGGCATCTCCAGCAGGCGGAGAAAACTCACGGCGGAGGCGACGAACGAAAGCGCCATCGCGAGCGTCGCCACCCCGCCGGCGAACCTCTCCCCGCGCCTCCAGCCGAAGAGGAGGTTCGCCAGAAGGCCGATGAGCGGAAACAGCAATATGAGCGTCAGGCTATCCATGATCCCTTCGCTTCTATAGCTTCAGCAGGTTGATCTCGTCGAGGTCGGTGGACTCGCGGTTCCTGTATATCAGCACCACGATGGCCAGGCCGATGGCGGCCTCCGCCGCGGCCACCGCCATCACGAAGAACACGACCATCTGGCCCGCCATCGAATCCAGGAAACGGCCGTAGGCCACGAACGCCAGGTTCGCCCCGTTCATCATCAGCTCGATGCACAGGATGACGACGAGGGCGTTTCTGCGCACCACGACGCCGACGACGCCGAGGCAGAACAGCACCGCGCTGAGAACCAGATAATGCTCCAGTGGCGCCATGCCCACACGCTCCCCCTAGCGGCTGCGCCGCCGCGCCAGCACCACGGCGCCCACGACCCCCACGAACAGCAGCACGCCCATGGCCTGGAAGGGCAGGACGTAATCCGTCAACAGAAGATTCCCGATGACCTGCGTGTTGCCGAGCTCGTCCACGCGCTCGGGGGAGAAGCGCCCCTTCTTGCCGGTCAGGACGGGGGCGGACAAAAAGATTTTCAGCAGCACGCTGAAGATGGCGACCCCCGCCACGACGCCCAGCAGCTTCTGGGCGGGCAGCCGCAACTCCCGCCTCTGCTCGCGGCCCAGCTGAATCAGCATCACCACGAACAGGAAGAGCATCATGATCGCGCTGGCGTAGATGATCACCTGAACGATGGCGACGAACTGCGCGTGGAGCGAAAGATACAGGCCGGCGAGTCCCAGGAAGGTCAGAACCAGCGCGAGCACGCTGTACAGCGGGTTCGGGAACGCGACGACGGCCACCGCGCCCGCCGTCGTCACCGCCGCCAGGAAATAAAAGAACAGGGAACCGGCCACTACCGCCCATCCTCCAGCGGGCGGGCGCCCGCTTGCAATCGAACCCTAGACATACGTGAGCAGGTTTTTCTCGTCATAGCGGGCGTGCAGCTCCGGATAGTCCGCCGTCCGCCCCACCAGCAAGTCGTCCTTGGCGTAGAGGAACTTGCCTCGGTCGTCCTGGCAAAATTCGTATTCGTTGCCCAGAACGACCGCGCCGACCGGGCAGGCCTCCTCGCAGTATCCGCAAAAGATGCAGCGCAGTTCGTTGATCTCGTACACGCTGGCGTAGCGCTCGCCCTTCGAGGTGGGCGCCGAGGGGTCGTTCTCCTCCGACTCCACGTAGATGCAGTCCACCGGACACGCCGCCGAGCAGAGCTTGCAGCCCACGCAACGCTCCAGGCCGTCCTCCCACCGCAGCAGCTTGTGCAGGCCGCGGTAGCCCACGGGCATCTCCTCCCTCGCGTCGGGGTACTGCACCGTCTCCCGGCTCTTGAAGGAGTGCCGCAGCGTCAGCCACAATCCCCTGAAAATCTCGCCTAACATGACACCCCTCCCATGCGAGCGGCCCGCTAGCCTATGAAAACGATTGCGCCGGCCGTGAGCACCACGTTCAGGATGGCCAGCGGCAGGAGCACCTTCCACCCGAAGCCCATCAGCTGGTCATAGCGCAGGCGCGGCGTGGAGGCGCGTAGCCACATGAAGAAGAACATGAACGCCAGCACCTTGATCAGGAACCACGCGACGGGCGGCAGCAGCGGCCCGCGCCATCCGCCCAGGAAAAAGGTCGCGCCCACGGCCGAGAGCGTGATCATGCTGCAATACTCGGCGAGGAAATAAATCGCGAAGTGCATGCTGCTGTATTCGGTGTGAAAGCCGCCGGTGAGTTCGCTTTCGGCCTCGGGCAAATCGAAGGGCGCGCGGTTCGTCTCCGCCAGCATGCAGATGATGAAGAGCAAGAAGCCCAGGGGCTGCAAGACGACGTAGGGCATGGAGGCCTGGGCGTCCACGATTCCCTTGAGGCTCAGGGTGCCCGAGAGCATGACGACGCCCAGAAGCGACATGCCGAGCGACAGCTCGTAGCTGATCAGCTGCGCCGCCGAGCGCAACCCGCCCAAGAGCGGATACTTGCTGTTCGACGCCCAGGAGCCGAGCACGATGCCATACACGCCGATGCCCGCCAGGGCGAAGACGTAGAGGATGCCGACGTTGACGTCGGCCAGCACCAGATCCACCTTCTGGCCGAGCACCGTCACGGAATCCCCGAAGGGCACCACGGCGAAGGCGGCCAGCGCCGGGATGAGCGTGATGGCCGGCGCCAGAACGTAAATCGCCTTGTCGGCCTGATCGGGAATGATGCTCTCCTTGAACATGAGCTTGATGCCGTCGGCGATGGGCTGAAGCAGCCCCGCCGGACCCACCCGGTTGGGCCCCACGCGCACCTGCACGAGCGCGAACACGCGGCGCTCCATCCAGGTCATGTAGGCGGCGAGCAGCAAAAGCCCGCCAAAGCCCACGAGCACCTTCCCGATGACGATGACCAGCGAAACCATCCCTACGCCCCCGCCTCCTGCGCACCCGCCGCTTTTCGCACCCGAATCCGCACCCCCTGGCGGCCCGGCGCGTCGCCCGCGTTGAGGACAGAACCCCCGTGCGCGCGCAAATACCCCTCCGGGGCGAAGGCGACGCCCACGGGCGCGTTCCCGTCGGTCCGTATGGGGAGGGTGACGGCCTCGCCGCCCGCCTCGAATTCCACGACGTCCCCATCCGCCAGGCCCAGGCTCTCCGCGTCGGTCGGCGAGAGGGCGAGGGCGGCCCCGGGCATGTCGGCCAGGTGATGCGCCGACGCCGCATACGCCCCCGAGAGCCACAAGACGGGCGTCAGAAGCATGCGCAAGCCCGGGGCGGGCGCCTCTTTCTCCGGAATCCGCGTCAACTGATAGGTCCCCCTCCCCGGCCTGCCCAGGTGCAGCCCCTCCTCGGGGATGCGGCCAAAGGCGTTCGCGTAATCGGGGAGCAGCACCCGCGCCTGGGACTGAATCCGCTCCAGGGAGGCCGCCCGCAGGGGCCGCTCCATCGCCTTGGCGATATCGGCCAACGCCCGCCACGCCTCGGGCGTCATCTTGTCGAGCGTCGGTCTGAGGGTGCGGTCCAGGCGCTGCGCCCTGCGCTCCAGGTTCGTGAGGCTTCCCGCCTCCTCATACAGCGTCGGCGCGGGAATGACAACGTCGGCGAACTCGGCGCTCGCGTTGAGGTGGGAGGTCTGCAGCGCGACGAAACCGGCCGCGGCCAGCGCCTCGCGCGCGCGCGCGCCGTCCGGACGCTCCGCCACCGGGTCGCACCCCAGAAGATACAGCCCTTTCAAATCCCCGCGCCGGAGTCCCTCGAGGATGCCGTTCGCGTCCTTCCCGGCCTCCGGGTTCAGCGGCCTGCCCCAGGCCGCCTCGCAGGCGGCGCGCGCGCCCTCGTCCGAGAAGCGGCCCCCGGGCAATGCCTCGGGGTGCAGCCCCATGTCCATCGCTCCCTGGAGGTTCGGGGAGCCAGCCGCGAAAAGCGCGTTGGCGCGAAGCAGCAGCCCCAGGTTCACCGCCTCCGAGACGGCGACCCGCCCCGTCTCCCCCGGGCCGGAGAGCACGCTCGCCTCGCCGCCCGCCTCGAGAATCGCCGCGGCCGCGGCCATGACGTCGCCGCTCGCCACGTCTGCCTCCTCGCAGAGGCGGTGCGCGTCCGCATCGGCGAGGAGGCCTGCGTACGCATCCGCGTTCGCCCCCTCCGGCTTCGCGCCGCCGTCCAGAAGGCATTTCGCCAGCGCCCGCAGCGTGCGCGAGACGCCCCCCGGCAGGGGCACCAGATGATGGGTCCGTCCCGAGACGCGCAGGTCGATGCGCCTCTGGTTCACGTTGACGATGACGGCGCCCGCCCTGTGCGCCTTCCTGATCTGGAGCGCGAGTATCGGATGCTGGGCGAACGGGTCGCTCCCCACGATGAGAATGGCCTTCGAGCGGCCCAGACGCTCTATGGTGCCGACGCCGCCGACGCCGCCGAAGGCCGCGCGCTGGACGTCCGTCTGCGCGATGTCGCGCGGATGAAGCCGGCTGTCGAGGTGGTTGGTTCCCAGAACCGAGCGCATGAACGCGCCGAACTGATACGCGGTCTCGTTCGTGGAGGAAGCGCCGCCCAAACCGGCGATCGCACGGCCGCCCTCCTTCGCCAGGATGGCGCCGAGGCGCGCGGCCACCTCGCCGATCGCCTCCGCCCAGCCGACCGGCACCAGGTGCCCGTCCCTGCGAATCATCGGCCGGGTGACGCGCCCCCCGCCATGCGCCCCGCTCCAGCCGTAGCGCGCGACGTCGCAAATCCACGTGTCGTTGACCCGGGGGTTTTCCGCCGCCGTCACGCGCTTGATCTCGCCATCCTTCGTCCAGACGCTCTGGCGGCAGCCCACGCTGCACAACGCGCAGGGCCCCTCGGTCTCGCGCATCTCCCAGACGCGCGCGGTGAAGCGATACTTGTTGTCCGTCAGCGCGCCGACGGGGCAAATGTCGATGACGTTGCCGGATACGACGCTCGTCAGCGGCAAGTCCTCGAAGATGCCGATCTCCGTGCGGTCGCCCCGCTGTGCCCAGCCGAACTCCGCGCCCCCGTCGATCTCCTCGGCGAAGCGGACGCAGCGGGTGCAGTGCACGCAGCGGTTCATCTCCGGCTTGATGAAGGGGCTGATCTCCTTGTGCGGATACACGCGGCGAAACTCGTGCGTCCTGCTCACCGCCTTGCCGTAGGCCATGGTCTGATCCTGGAGGGGGCATTCCCCGCCCTGATCGCAGACCGGACAATCGAGGGGGTGGTTTTTCAGCAGGAACTCGAACACCCCCTCCTGCGCCTCGATGACGCGCGGGGTCTGCGAGCTGACCACCATCCCCTCGGCCGCCGGCGTGGCGCAGGAGGGCTGGAGTTTCGGTATCGGCCGGCCGTTGCCGGCGTCCAGCACCTCCACGAGACAGGCGCGGCACTGCCCCACGATGGAGAGGTTCTTGTGATAGCAAAAATGCGGAATGTGCGCGCCCGTCCGGAGGGCCGCCTCCAGGACGGGCAGGCCCCTCTCCACGGTGACGCTCTGGTCGTTGAACACGAACGTTACCTGCGCATTCGGCATCGAATCGCCTCTCCCCATCTACAGCGCGGCGGGATACGGGCTGCCCAGCGGACAGCGGCCCAGAGAGATGTGCGCTTCAAACTCGTCGCGAAACTTCCCCAGGAACGCGCCGAACATCATGGCGCACGCATCCGAGAGGACGCAGATGGTGTTGCCCCGCATGTTGGGGTCGATCGACGCGAGCGTCTCCAGGTCATCGTCCCTTCCCGCGCCCCTCTCCAGGCGGCCGAGTATCTCCGAAACCCAGCCGGTTCCCTCCCGGCACACGGAGCACTGCCCGCAGGATTCGTGCTCGAAAAAAGCGGCGAGCCGGCCCGCGGCCTGCACCATGCACGTGGTCTCGTCCATGACGATGACGCCGCCGCTGCCGCCCATGCTGCCCGCCCGCGCGAGGGAGTCGAAATCCATCGTCACCTTGTCCTCATACACCTCCTGCGCGGTGAGCACGGGCGCGCTCGCACCGCCGGGAATCACCGCCTTGAGCGCGGCGTCGTCGCGCATCCCGCCGCAGTGCTCGTGAATCATCTCCTCGCACGTCAGGCCGAGCGGCAGCTCATACAGGCCCGGCTTCGCCACATGTCCCGAGACGCAATACATGCGGGTGCCCGCGTTCTTCTCGTCGATCCCGATGCCCGAGAACCATTCCGCCCCCCTGTTCACGATGTGGGGGAGGTTCGAGAGGGTCTCCACGTTGTTGATGACCGTGGGCCGCGCATAGAGGCCGACGACCGCCGGAAACGGCGGCTTGAGGCGCGGGTGTCCGCGCTTGCCCTCGAGCGATTCCAGCAGCCCCGTCTCTTCGCCGCAAATGTAGGCGCCGGCCCCCCGGTGGGTGTAAATGTCGCACGAAAAGCCGCTGCCCAGAATGTTCTGGCCGACGTATCCCCTCTCGTAGGCTTCGGCCAGGGCTCTTTCCACCGCGCGCCAGGGGGCGACGAACTCGCCCCGGATGTAGACGTAGGCCTTCTCAATCCCCACGGCGTAGCAGGCGATGAGGATGCCCTCGATGAGCTGGTGCGGGTCGCGCAGCATCAACTCCCGATCCTTGAACGTGCCGGGCTCCCCCTCGTCCGCGTTGACGGCCAGGTATTTCGGCCCCTCCACCTGGGGCACGAAACTCCACTTCAGGCCGCAGGGAAAGCCCGCCCCGCCGCGTCCGCGCAGGCCCGACGCCTTGACGAGTTCGACGACGTCGGCGGGCGCGACCCCACCGAGGAGCCGCCGAATCGCCTCATACCCACTCGAGGCCTCGTAGCCCGCGATATGGGGGGCGGCGGAATTGTCGAAGCGGCCCGTCACGATTTTCTCCAAAACCAGCGCCATCCTTCGCTCCCCTTAGCCTTCCGCGCCGCCGGCCGGCTCCTCAGCCCCAGCGACGGCGGGCGAGACCACCGCATCCGCCCCGACCGGCGAGACGGCCTCGCCCCTTTCCAGCGCGCCCAGAATCTCCTCCATGAGCTCGGGCGTTGCGCCCTCAAAATAATCCTCGTTGATTTGCACGCAGGGCGCGCCGCCGCAGGCGCCCAGGCATTCGACCGCCTCGACCGAGAACCTCCCGTCCGCGCGCGTCTGGCCGGCCTCGCAATCCAGGCGTTTTTCAATCCACCGCAGCAGCCTGCCCGCCCCCATCAGCGCGCAGGAGAGGTTGTTGCACACCTGCACGTGGAACTCCCCGACGGGCCGGGTCTTGAGCATGGTGTAGAAGCTCACCACCCCCCACACCTCCATGGGGGAGACGTCGAAAATGCCGGCCACGTGCCGCATGGCCGCGCTGGTGATGAAGCCCGCCTGCTTCTGGGCCAGCTGCAGCGCGGGGATGAGGGCGGAGCGCTTGACCGGATATTTGGCGATCACGCGGTCCAGCTCCGCGCGATTCTCCGGCGAGAACTCGAAACGCTCGTCCTCCTCGGAATGGGGAAACCGTATCAACGCCACAAAAACACTCTTCCTCTGCTTATCGATCTATCTCGCCCAGCACGATGTCGATGCTGCCGATGGCGGCCACGACGTCGCCCATGAGTCCTCCCCGGGTGATCTCGGAGAGGGCGTGAAGATTCGCAAAACTCGGCGCGCGCACCTTTACCTTGTAGGGGCTCGGGCTCCCGTCGCTGATGATGTAATAGCCCAGCTCGCCCCGGGGGGACTCGATGGCGTGATAGACCTCGCCCTCGGGCACGCTGTAGCCCTCGGTGAATATCTTGAAGTGGTGAATCAGCGCCTCCATGTCATGGGCGAGCTGCTCCTTGGGCGGCGGCACCACCTTGGGGTTGTCCGCCATGAGGGGTCCCTCGGGCATTCCCTCGAGTGCCTGCACGGCGATGCGCCTGGACTGGCGCATCTCGGCGATCCGCACCAGATACCTGTCCAGAATATCGCCCCGCTCGCCCACGGGAACCTCGAAGTCGAACTCCTCATAGCCCGAATAGGGCTCGTTCTTGCGGATGTCGTAGGAAACGCCGCAGGCCCGGAGCAGCGGCCCCGTGACGCCGAGTGCGCAGGCCTCCTCGGCCGTCATGGCGCAGACGCCCTCCGCGCGCCTCCTGTAGATGGGGTTGTTCGTGAGCAGCTCCTCATATTCGTCCACGCGATCGGGGAAGGGGTCCAGAAAACTCCGGCAATCCCCATAGAACGCCGCATACGGCTCCCGGGCGACGCCGCCCACCCGAAAATAGCTCGTCATCATGCGCACGCCGGCGACCTTCTCGAAAATCCTGAGAAGCTGCTCGCGCTCGCGGAAGCAATACAAAAAGACCGTCATCGCCCCCAGGTCGAGGGCGTGGGTGCCCAGCCAGACGAGGTGGCTGTTCAGGCGCGTCATCTCCGCGAGCAGCACGCGCAGGTAGCGACAGCGGCGGGGCACCTCCAGTGCGAGGAGCTTCTCCACAGCCAGCACGAAGCCCAGGTTGTTCGACATCGGCGCCAGGTAGTCCATGCGGTCCGTCATGGGGAGGGCCTTGTTGTAGGTTTTCTCCTCCATGTTCTTCTCGATGCCGGTGTGCAGGTAGCCGATGACCGGCTTGCAGGAGAGCACCGTCTCGCCGTCGAGTTCGAGCACCACGCGCAGGACCCCGTGCGTGCTCGGGTGCTGCGGCCCCATGTTGAGCGTCATCGTCTCGGTCTGTATCGGGCCGAGCATGTCGCTGTCGAGGGGGCTCCTCTGCTGCGCTTCCGTGGCCATCAGGGCCTCCCGATAATCACTCCACCGCTCTAGGCTTGCCCGCGGGCGTGTCCCGGAACGTGAACGCCACCGGCTCGGCGGCGATGTCGAAGTCCTTGCGGTGGGGATGTCCCTCGAACCCCTCGGGGGTGAGGATGCGCTCCAGCCCGGGGTGTCCCTCGAAGGCGATCCCCAACAGGTCGTACGCCTCGCTCTCGTGAAGCCTGGCGCCCGGCCATATCCCGCAGACGCTGGGTACCGCCGGTTCGAGATCGTCCGCGCAGGGCACCTCGACGCGCAGGCGGCGCGCCCTCTCCGGGTTCAGGAGCGCATACGTCACCTTGAAGCGATAGGGAACCGGCAACTCCAGGCAATCCACCCCGCAAACGAAGCTCAAGAGCCGAAACCCCCGCTCATCGCGCAGGAAGCGCGCCGCCTCCGGCAGGGCGTCCGGCGCGACCTGCGCGGACATCTGGCCGCGATGCGCCCGGGCACCCAGAAAGCCCCGGCCGATTTTCGCTCGCAACAAAACGAGGTCGGGGTCTTTTTTCTCGACGGGCTCCCGCGCCCCGGCGCCCTCTCGCCGCTCTTCCGCCAACGGCCTCACTCCTCATCCTTCCCGCGTGGACTCCCGCATCGCGCGCAGAGAGCGTCCCCCCGTCCTCGCGTCGATTTCCCGCTCGCGCGGCGCGGGGAGCGTTCGCGCATCGTAGGCATCGTGCTAAAGCGAGGTGGTCCTGGAATCTTCCCGGTAGAGCCGCTCCTCCGCAATCTTCGCCTGGAGCTTCATGACGCCGTCTATGAGGGTTTCGGGGCGAGGCGGACAGCCCGGCACGTAAATGTCGACCGGCACGACCTCGTCCACGCCCTGCACGAGCGCGTAGTTGTTGAATATCCCGCCCGTGGACGCGCACGCGCCCATGGAGATCACCCACTTCGGCTCGGGCATCTGATCGTAAATTTGCCGGAGCACGGGCGCCATCTTGCGCGAGACCCTGCCCGCCACGATCATCAAATCCGCCTGGCGGGGCGAGGCGCGGAACACCTCGGCGCCGAAGCGCGAGATGTCGTATTTCGCCGCCGAGGTCGACATCATCTCGATGGCGCAGCAGGCCAGGCCGAAAAGCGCCGGCCACAGGCTGTTCCGCCGCGCCCACTTGATCACCTCGGTCGCGCGGCCCAGCACCAGCTGTCCCTCCAGCTGTTCTTCTAGTCCCATTCCAGCGCTCCCCGCCGCCATTCGTATATCAGGCTGGCCACCAGCAGGCCCATGAAGGGCAGAACCGCGACGAACCCGTATACGCCCAGGCTCCGGAGGTTCACCGCCCACGGATACAGGAAGATGGTCTCCACGTCGAAGACGATGAACAAGATCGCCACCAGAAAGAATTTGACGCTGAAGCGCCCGCGCGCGTTCGATTCGGGGACGATGCCGCACTCATAGGCGAAATCCTTCTCCGCCGTGGGCTTGCGCTTTCCCATCAGAAACGTCACGCCCAGGTTCATGATCGCGAACCCGACCGCCAGGGCAAGCAGAATCAATATGGGCAAATACTCTTCCGGCATCCCTCGCCTCCGCAACGCCCGGGCGTCCGGCGCCCGCGTTTGCCGCCTCGTCTAGAACTCCGCACCAAGCAACCAGGCGCATCTTACGGCTGGCGTCGGGCGGTGTCAACAATTCGGGGAGGGCGACGGGAGATACGCCGAAACCCGCGCCGATTCACCGCCTGCCCCGCCGCCTGCGCGCCCCCCGCTCCCCGGTTGCGCGCGCCCGTTGGGCGGGGATACAATTTTTGGGCGTTCTCTCTTATCTCCTGCCGGGGGAGCGTGGCGCACCCTGGACGGGCCGGGAGCCCGGGGGGGCCTCTCCACCCTGCAAGCATGAGGATTCCACCCCATGAGCGAGCCGTCTCCGGAGACCAAAGCGCGCCTCGACGCCATGCTGCGGGATTTCGACGGCTTCGCGCGGCGGCAGATAGGCTACCCGTGCAACCAGGCGCCCGACTTCTCGGCGCTGCTGCCCTTCTTCCGCTATTCCCTCAACAACGTGGGCGACCCCTTTCACGACAGCAATTTCCAAAGCAACACCCACGAGGCGGAGCGCGAGGTGATCGCCCATTTCGCCCGTCTGATGCGCCTCCCCCAAGAGCAGGCGTGGGGCTATGTGACCTCCGGCGGCACCGAGGGCAACATGTACGGCCTTTACCTCGGGCGCGAGCTGTTCCCGAACGGCATGGTGTATTTCTCGCAGGACACGCACTACAGCGTCCTGAAGATTCTGAGCGTCCTGAACATGCGCAACATCATGATCAAGAGCCAGGATGACGGGGAAATAGACTACGGCGACCTCTACGAGACGATACGCATCCACCGCGACGCGCCGGTGATTTTCATCGCGAACGTCGGCAGCACGATGAAGGGAGCCGTGGATGACGTGCGCAAGGTGCGCGACATCCTGGACGACCTGGCGGTAACGCACGCCTACATTCATGCGGACGCCGCCCTGAGCGGCATGATCCTCCCCTTCGTGGAGGCACCGCAACCCTACGGGTTCGACGCCGGCTTCGACAGCGTGGCCGTCAGCGGCCACAAGCTCATCGGCTCCCCGCTGCCCTGCGGCGTCGCGCTGACGAGGCGCGACTACGCGGCGCGCATCGCGCGGGCGGTCGAATACGTGGGCGTGCTGGACACCACGCTCTCCGGGTCGCGCAACGGGCTGACGCCGCTCATCCTCTGGTACGCCTTCGAGTGCCTCGGCATGGAGGGCTTCCGGAAGATCGTGGCGGAGATGCTGGGCGTCGCGGAGTATGCGGTCGAGCGATTTCGCAGCCGGGGGACTCCCGCGTGGCGCCACAGCAACTCGGTCACGGTCGTCTTCCCGAGACCGGCCGAGGACATCCTGCGCAAGTGGCAAATCGCCCCGCTGGGAGACATCGCCCACATCATCACCATGCCGCACGTCACGCGGGCGACGGTGGATGCGTTCATCGACGACTACACGGAGGCGGAGCACGCCTGAACCCAGCAGGGAGGATTCCTGATGCACCGAATCATCATCACGGCGAAAAACGAGGTCGGAGTCATCGCGGACATCAGCAAGGCGCTGGCCGACGCGGGCATCAACATCGAGGCGCTCAACACCGAGAACGCCCGCGACCAGGGCGTCGTCATTCTCACCACCAGCGAGTCGGACCGCGCCCTGCACGTTCTGAAGAACGCGGGCTTCCGGGCGGTCACCGACGAGGCGATGGTCATCCGGCTGCGCGACGAGCCGGGCGCCCTCGCGAGGGTGGCGGAGAGGTTCAAGCAGGCGGGCGTGAACATCCGCAGCATGCACATCCTGGATCGCCACGCCGGCCACGCGACGGTCGCGCTGACGGCGGACGACCATGCCAAGGCGAAAACGCTGGTGGACGAGGAGTCCATCGTGTAGTTCGGATAGGGGCGACGGGGGCGGCTGTGCGCTCACCCCGCCAGAATCAGCAAAACGATGCCCGCCAGAATCACCGCGCCGCCCAGGAGGGTCTCGCGGACGCGGTCGCGCTCCATGAAGAAGAGATAGCCGATGGCGATGGCGAGAAGAATCTCGACCTGCTTCACCGACTCCACATAGGAGGTCAGCGTGACCCGATAGGCCTCCGCCTGGGCCAGGCTCGTGATGAAGGCGAACAGTCCCAGGGAGAGGAAGCCCTTCCAGAGCCTGGGGACGCCGCGGAAGCGCGCGGCGGACTTCCACAGCGTGACCGGCAACACCACGAGTGCCGCCGCCGCATACGCCGCGAGCGTGCCGAAGGGGCCGTCGGAGAGCACGGCCGCCTGCTTGAAGGTGATGACCGAGGGGGCGTACATCAGGGAGGAGAGCAGAGTGTAGCGCATCCCCTTGTCGGTGAACAGGGCGCGCACCGGCTCGAACCAGCCGATTTTGGCGCGCGAGACGTTCAGGCCGTAGACGCCCGCCAGGGTGAGGACGATCCCCGCGAGGCCCCAGGCCGAGGGCGTCTCGTCCAGCGTGAGGAAGGAGAGCGCCACCAGCCAGATGAGCGAGAGCTTCCACAGCGAGGTCACCACGCCCATCGAGCCATACAGGAGCGCCTTGGAGAGCAGGAGGGTGGCCAGGGTCTGGGAGAAGCCGAACAAAAGACATATCCACCAGAAGCCGGGCTGTATCTCGGGGACGCCCTTCATCCATACCGCCAGCCCGGCGAAGGGGAGCAGGAGCGAAAACCGCCCCAGCACGTTGATGTACTCATCCAGCTGGTGGCCGATGGATTTCATCGCCGCGTTCCGGCACACCTGCCCGACCGCCGCGATGACGGAGAGCGTCACCCAGTCCACGGAACCCTCCTCCCTGCGGAACAAAAGAACCAGGGGGTTTTCTACGCCGGCCGGGAGGCGAAGTCCAACCGAAACGGGCGCCGCCCCTTTTCCCGCTCGCGAAAACCTCCGCTCGTGTAAAACCGTCGCCCCGTCTCCCCCCCCCCCCTCTCCCGCATCTGACACGAGGGGGCGGCCTGTGCTAGTCTGGCGACCGGGAGGCGTAGCCCGGAGGGGAGGGAGGAGACCCGTCTCAATGATACGCGATGACGTCTTCGTTTTTGACAACGTGGTGCACATGTATGACTACTCGGACGAAAACCTCCTCTCGCCGAAGAGCGCATACGACCGCCACTACCACGTGAGCAAGGCGCTGGGCAGAAGGCGCACGGCGCCCTCGGACGTCTACGCGGGGTGGGACCCGGTGGAGGGATTCAAGCGCCGCTGGAGCGTGGAGGAGATGGGGCGCCTCGTCTTCGAGGATTCGGGAACCGACATGGCGATGGCCCAGGCGGTGCCCCTGTTCGACCTCTACAAGGACGGCTTCGCGCCCGTGAGGGCGCAGTATGCGTTCGCGCAGGCGTATCCGGAGCGCTGCCTGTTTTGCGGCGCCGTGGACCCGATGTACCCGAGCGTGGCCGCCGCCTGCGAGGAGATGGAGCGCCAGGTGCGGGAGTGGGGCGCCCGCTCCTTCAAAATCTACAACGCCCACGTGGACGGGAAATCCTGGGCGTGCGACGACCCCGAAATCGCCTATCCCCTCTACGAAAAAGGGCGCGCGCTCGGCGTGCGGGTCTTTCAGTTCCACAAGGGAAACCCCATCACCCGGGCGCGTCTGCGCGACCTCTCGCCCCTCGACATCGAGGGCGCCGCCCTGGATTTCCCCGACCTCCTCTTTGGCGTCCACCATCTGGCGGTGCCCTACTTCGAGGAGACCGTCTGGATGGCGAACCGCTACGAAAACGTGTTCCTCGTGCTCTCGGGCGTCGGCCACACCCCCATGATCGCCCCCAGAACCTTCACCGAGTGGATGGGCAGGCTCCTGCGCGACGTGGGGTCGGACAGAATCCTCTGGGGCTCCGAGATGGCGCTTCTGGGAAACGCGCGGCCCGTCCTCGAGTGGATATGGGAGATGGAAATCCCCGAATCCATGCAGGAGGACTACGGGTATCCCCCCATCACCGAGGCGGACAAGCACCAGATACTGGGACTGAACCAGGCGCGCATATTCGGGGTGGACGTCGCGGCCAAAAAGCGGGAGCTGTGGAGCGGAGGGGAGTCATGAGCCGCCGCCGCGACGCCCTCGTCGCCGAGGTGGAGGGCATCATCGAGACGCAGATTCGCCCGCTTCTCAAGATTCACGGCGGCGGAATCGCGCTCGAGGAGGTGAGCGAAGCCGGGGAGGTCTCGCTCCGCTTCGAGGGCGCGTGCCGCGGCTGCCCCCTCAAGAGCGTCACCTACGCCCTGGGCGTCCGGCAAAAACTCATGCAGCACCCGGGGGTCTCGGACGTGGCGGTCGAGGGCGTCCGCATCTCCGCGCACGCCATCCGGCGGGTGGAGAAGTTCTACTCCGGCTATTCCTTCTGGGTGGGGCAGCCGCTCAACGACAACCCCTCGCCTTGACCCCCTCGCGCCACGAGAGCAGAAAAGACCTCCGCCTCTGGTACGGATGGGTCATCCTGTTCGCCATTTTCATCATCCTGGCGGTGACCATCGGGATACGGAACTCCCTGGGGATTTTCTTCAAGGAAATCTCCGGCGAGTTCGGCTGGAACCGCGCGCAGACGGCCGCCGCCTTCACGGTCGGGATGCTGGGCCAGGCGGTGGTGGCGCCCCTGGCGGGCTGGGTGCTCGAGCGCTTCAACATGCGCTGGGTGATCGCGGCGGGCATCTTCGTGAACGGGACTTCCCTCATCATCGGGGCCTACATCGGCGCGCTCTGGCATTTTTACGCCATGTATTTTTTCCTCTCCGTGGGCTTCGCCTTCACGGCCAACCTGCCGCAAGTGCAGATGCTCGCCAACTGGTTCATCCTCAAGCGCGGGCTGGCCATGGGCTTCTCGCACGCGGCCCAGGGCTTCGCCCCCGTCCTAAACATCCTCACCCCCCTGCTCATCGCCGGCCTCGGCTGGCGGGGGAGCTACTTAGCCCTCGCGGGCGTCGTGCTCCTCCTCCTCCTGCCGTTCGCCGCCGCGCTGCTGCGCGACCACCCCCGGGAGAAGCGCACGGCACCCGACGCGCCCTTCCTGACGTCCGAGGAATTCTCCCGCGCACGCGCCAAGGCCGCCGTCATCCTCCCCCGCGCGCAGGAGCGGGAATCCGCCTCCCTCGCCTTTTTCCGCACCCGCCGGTTCGCGCTCATCGGAGGGACATACGGTAGCATCGCCTACGTGTTCACCACCGTTCTGGTGCACCTCGTCCCCCACGCGACGGACCAGGGATTCTCCCCGGCGGGAGGCGCCGCGCTTTTCGCCCTGTATGGGGCGGCCCTCGCCGCCGGAAACGGCCTGAGCGCGATATCCGACAGGATAGGGAGACTCCCCACCTACGCGATCGGGGCGGTATGCGGGGTGGCGGCTTGTTTTCTGCTCGCCGCCTTCACGCGCGCATCGCCCGAATGGCGAATCTACGCGGGCGCGATGGGGGTGGGCTTCGCCCTCGGCTTCGTCCGGCCCACGGCCTCCTCGCTCCTGGCCGATCATTTCGCGGGGCCGGGCTTCGGCCTGGTGAACGGATGCGCGATGATGGTCTTCTCGCTCGTGGGCGCCCTCGGGCCGGTGGCGACGGGGATGCTCTTCGACGCGAGCGGAAGCTACTACGCGGGCTTCCTGCTCGCGGGCGCCACGTTCATCGGGGGGCTGATATTCGTCGCGGCCCTCTCCCGGACGCCGCGCGCAGAGTGCGGCTAGGGCCTTGAACTCTCCTCCGACGCGAGAGGAGGCGCGCCTCTGGTACGGCTGGGTGGTCCTGGGCGTGGTCTATCTCGCCATGATCGCGCTCATCGCCTTTCGCGCCACCATCGGCCCCTTCTTCAAGGAGATCTCGGGCGAGCTGGGCTGGAGCCGCGGGGCGACGGCGGCGGCCTTCTCGATCGGGATGCTGGCCCAGGCGGTCGTCTCGCCGCTGGCGGGGATTCTCTCCGACCGCTGGAGCATCCGGGGTTCGATGTCGGCGGGCGTTCTGGTGTTCGGCCTCTCCCTGCTGCTCGGAAGCCGGATCGCCTCGCTCTGGCAGTTTTACCTGATGTACGCAGGCCTGTGCGCGGGCTTCGCCGCGGGCACGTGGGTCGCCCAGGTGCCCACGCTCTCCAACTGGTTCGTGAAGAAAAGGGGGCTGGCACTCGGCGTCGTCAACACCGCCCAGGGCGGAGCCTTCGCCCTGAACATCGCAACCCCCTACCTCATCGCGGCCCTGGGCTGGCGGATGAGCTACCTGGCACTCGCGGGCGTGGTTCTGCTCCTCGTGCTCCCGGTCTGCGCCGTTTTTCACAGGGACCATCCCGCGGACAAAGGCACCGTCGCCGACGCCGCCTTCGCGCAGGACGCACCGGACGCGCAAGAGGCGACGCGGGCGTCCCCACCATCCGGCGACGCCCGCGTCTCCTTGCGCAGCCTGCCCTTCTTCCTCTTTCTGGGCTCGTTCTTGCCCATGGCCTACGCCTTCGCGGGGATGCTCGTTCATCTGGTGCCCCACGCCACCGACCAGGGCTTCTCCCTCGAGGCCGCGAGCGTCCTGTTCGCCATATGGGGGCTCTGCCAGGTGGGGGCCAACCTCGTCAGCCCGGTTTCCGACAGGCTGGGGCGGGTGCCGACGTTCCTCATCGGCGCGGCCCTGGGCGCGCTCTCCGCCCTCTCCCTGGGCGTCTACGAGCGGGGCGACCCCGAAATCCGCTTCTACCTCGGAACGATAGCCAACGGCGCCGCCCTCGGTCTCATGCGGCCCACCGGCTCGGCCATTCTCGCGGACTATTTCGAAGGCCCCGGCTTCGGGCGCGTGAACGGGGTGGCGATGATGGCGTTCGCCCTCCTGGGCTCAGCGGGCCCGTGGGCGACGGGCGCCCTGTTCGACTGGCAAGGCTCCTATCTGCCGGGCCTGTCGGTCTTCGCCCTCATGTTCTTTCTCTGCGGCGTCTTCGCGCTGTTGCTCGGGCGGCTGAAAAAAGATAAGAGGGGGGAGACCGCCGCCTGAGCGGCGCCCGCTCTCGCCTCCCCACTCCCGCCTCGAGGATGACCATGCAGATCGAAAAGGTCGACGGATTCTATTTTCACCCGGACTCGCGCGAGCGCGTCCTCGCCCAGCGCCAGTCGGACCCGGCCAAGACGCCCTGGACGCCGATGCGAAAACCTCTCGCCGAATGCAGGGTCACCCTGGTTTCCACCGCCGGCATCTTCATGAAAAACGACCTCTCCTTCGACTACGAAAGAGAGCGGCGCGAGGGCACGTGGGGAGACCCCACCCATCGGGAGATTCCCAGGACGGCGGGCCAGGACGACGTCGCGTATTCCCATCTGCACGTCGACACCTCGTTCATGGCGGAAGACAGAAACGTGGCCTGGCCGGTGGACATTTTTCTGGACTTCGAGCGGGAGGGGAGAATCGGCGCCCTTGCCGACACGCTGTATTCCATCATGGGCTACATCCCGAACTTCCACCCGCTCGTGAAGCGGACGGCGCCCCGGATGATCGGGAAGATGAAAGACGAGGGCGTGGACGCGGCTTTTCTGTATCCGGTCTGACCCCTGTGCAACCGGTCCGGCGGACTGCTCCAGCGTGAGATCGAAAAGGCGGGCATTCCCACCGTCATCATCTCCAACGTGCCCGAGACCACCGAGCGCGTCTGCGTTCCCAGGGCCGTCTTCGTGCAATATCCCTTCGGGCGGCAACTCGGCCTCGTGGGCGATTACGACGGCCAGCGCAGGATTTGCGAGGACATGGCGGCGCTCCTCGAGGAGGCGCGGGCGCCCAACGCCTACCGGCATCTGCCCTATGCGTGGCCCGAGCCGCCGGAAGCCACGAAATGGCGCCCGGACGTCCCCGCGCCCATCCTGGCGATACGACTCGCCAGGGAAGGCGGCCAGAACCTCATGGAAGACTATCGGGACAAGGAGCGGGCCGACTACTCGGACGCCCAGGCGCCGTAAGGGGGCACCCCTTGATGCGAAAACGCCACCCACCGACGGCGGATTCCGCCACGCGACCCATGGCCAGACCCGGGGCAACGGCGCATCTCAGGAAGAATATTCAATCCCTCGCGTCGCCCTTTCCGCCACGGCTACTATCTTGTCGAGCTTTTCACGAATTTCGGGGTCGATTTCCTCTTCGGGGACATAATCGGCAAGCGCGTAAAAACTTCTCTTGCTCATAAGATTTTCTAGATTGAGTTTTTGAAAATACGCATGGAAGAGCGGAGTCAGGAACTCGTCGCTCACCTTCGCGCTGGTATCCCAGGGCGATCCCTTGCCCAGCGTTTCCATGGCCTTCTCCACCTCGGTCATGGCCTCGCGCATAGCACCTAACCGCTTCTTGATCTCCACATGCGTAAACAGCGGCATGGGCTGGTCTTCGGGTGCGGATGCGCGCGCATAGGCTTCCAGTGTCGCCTGAGTGCAAAAGTAGTTTTCGATCTCCCGTCTCCTCCAGAACAAGAGTCGAAGCGGGGGATGTTCCAGCACCTCGCCGTCGAGACGGTCAAACAGGACCACACCCAAAACTTTTGGGAGTGTTTCCCTAAGCCCAAAGTAATGTTCTTGCGCCTTGTTTGGCTGGTTGCCGACGTAATGTACGAAGGGCCGCTCAAGTGCCCGCACAGCCTTATCGTGCCCAAGACGCTTGGCGAAAGCCTGCAATATCGCCAAATCCGTCGGACCTTCGAGATAAAGAACCCACCCGGTTTGCTTGCCCTGGGAATATTGGTCGAAACCGATGCTGGAAAGTGCCTTGCGCACCTGGCTCGTGCTGCCCTCGAGCCGATGCGGCTGACCGACGAACGCAATAACCATATCTCTTTCGGCGGCTTCGTTCAGAAGCACTTCCGAATGGCTGGCTGCGATGACCTGGCTGCCGCTCTCCGAAGCCGTGTCGGTCAGCAGCTTGTAAATTTGACGCTGGCGAAGCATCTCGAGATGCGCATCAGGTTCGTCCAGCAGGACGACCGCTCCGGGGTTGGCATACATATAGGCCAAGAGCAAAAGGGTTTGTTGCAATCCTCGTCCGCTGGAGGAAATATCGAGCGTGACTCCGCCTTCCTGATAACACATCGTGATTTCTCCCCGCTCCTGCACGTAACGGGGCGCATCGAGTGCGGCACCGAACAGGGACTTGATCTGACCCACTAGCACCTTCCATTGATTGCGGTCCTTTTCCAGAACACGGAAGCAAAGGTTGCGCAACACTTCGGCCGTCCGCCCCTCGCCGACCCGGACGTTTACAGCGCCATGGTCCAGCCGAGTTTCAGTGGCCGCGAGGCCGGACATCGGAGGCAGAAAGGCGGTTCGCACCGATCCGGCCTCCGCTGGAACCGGCATCCGGGCCGGCTGCTTCGCCTCGCTGATTCCCAGGGGCCGGCAATAGAACGACTCCTCGTTTGCATAGTCGAACTCCAGTCCGCAGGTCCACTCGGCCCCCGCGACAATTCCCTCGACAATCACGTCGATGCGAACGTTATCCGTCCGTTGCCGGCCCTCCACTTTTCGCACATTCCGCATATGAAGCGAGCGCCACAGAAGGGCGGCGCTCGGAACGGGAACGGCGAGGATATCCCTGCGATTGATGGTGACGCCCGAGCGCTTCTTCGGCGCAGGCTTGCCAGAGCGTTTCTCGTTCCAGCGTTTCAGGCCGACGTCCCAAAGAGCCAGCGCCTGCATGGCGGATGTCTTGCCAGAGTTGTTTGGACCAATGAACACCACGGGATTCCCGAGCTCAATCTCGACCTCGTCAAATCGCTTGAAGTTGCGAATGGTTAGTTTGGTGAGCATCGGAAAGCGCCTCGGGCATCCATTCTATAGCCTCCCCACCCGCACCGGAGATGGACTTCGGCAAAAGGGCGGCGAAGCTGCGGGCAACGCGCAACACTGGCGCGCCCTCCCTCGTGCGTCTCGGCTTAGACGGAACCGAAACCACGCGCCCCCTCCGCCGCCCGCACCGCCTCCTCGAGTCCTTCCGGCGTGAGGGGGTCGCCCACGCCGATCATCGAGTCGCGCGTCACGCGCTGGAAGCGCCGCGCTTCCCAACGCGCGAAAAACAAGCCGGGCAATGGCAATCTCCATCCTTGGGAGCGAAGTGAACGAGCCCGTGCAAAACGCCGCCTTCAGAGTCGAATCGAGACACGATTTTGTCAAGGTACCTGGTATCCCGATACTCGTATCTACGCCATACGGCCCAGGCGACGAGGTCGGCGATCTGGATGATCCGAGATGCCTGCGAGTCAACGAACAGCGGCACTTCCACCAGGCTGTGAAGTTTTCCCCACCGCGTCCCCCGGACGCGGAACGTGCGGGCCAAGCGTTGAAGTTCGCCCTCTGAGCTCGACTTGTCCATGACGACAAGCCCACGGTGCTTTTCCTCTTTTCCCGATCGGTGATAGATGCGCTTCAGCTGAAGGTCAAAGCGGTTGCATATCTCTTCGAAAGCGTATTCAACCGGGTCGTTGGGGGGGCACTGGCATGAAGTTCTATATCTTCTTCGGGAGTGCCGAGGCCCGACCTACATTTCTTCTCTGGCGTGCGGGCATCATAAGCTTTGACAAAAAAAGCAGCCGGGTGTGGAACCTGTGTCCACAACGGACCGTGAATGCCACAGCCCTCCCGACCGCATTGCCAATATGGTGCGTATTGCCGATTTTGTCAACCGATCCAAGCGGCCGTCAAACCGAACCGCGGCGAGCCGGGGCGACGGCGTTCGACCTCCGCCGCGACAAAGGGAAAGGGAGAAGTGGCGGGGGCGTTCCACCTCCGCCGCATGGAAAAAGCCGGCGCGCCTCCGAATCAGGTCGTCCCCTCCGCCGCCCGCACCGCCTCCTCAAGCCCTTCCGGCGTGAGGGGGTCGCCCACGCCGATCATCGAGTCGCGCGTCACGAGCTGGAAGAGCTGCGCCTCGCTCCAGCCCTCGGTTCCCTTCGGACGCTGGGGGATGATGAGATAGCGGCAATCCGCGTTCGAGTCGATGACGACGAGCTCCACGTCCTCGGGCGGCTCGAGGCCCATGTCCTGGAGGGTGCCCCTCGGGTCCGTCACCGCCTTCGAGCGATAGGGGAAGCTCTTGTACCAGGTGGGGGGTTGCCCGAGCAGCTGTCTCGGGTAGCACGAGCACAGCGTGCACACCACCATGTAGCGGGTCGAGTCGGTATTCTCCAGAGCCACCACGCGGTTGATGCCCGAGGTGTCGATGCCCATCTCGGAACAGGCGGCGTCCGCGTCCGCTAAGAGCCTCTCCTTGAAGCCCTCGTCCACCCAGGCGCGCGCGACGATGCGCGAGCCGATGGCCGGGCTCTGGCCGTAGATTTCCTCCACCGAGCGCCTCATCTCGTCGGTCGTGAGGATGCCCTTCTCCCGCAGGACGTTGAGCAAGGCGGTCACGCGCACCTGGTAGTAGTCCAGGTCGTGCTCGACCTGGGTGACGGCCCCCTCGCGGTAGGCGTCGTCCGACTGCATGCGCGCGTTGTGGGCCGCAGGGTCCCGGCTGTAGGTATGCTCGTGCGCGCCGTGGTGGTGATGGGTGTGTCCGCCGTTGTGGTGATCGTGAGAGTGCGCCATGGCCTACTCCTCATTCGCGGGTGATGCCGACACGCTCGGCTCAGGCCGGCTCCAGCCAATGCTCGTAAATCTCGATGTAGAGTTTGTCCTGCTTCTTTCCCGCCTCGTGATCCCAGAGGTCGTTGACGTCGAACCCCACCCAGTAGAGTTCCCGAAGCGGCAGCCCGTCGCCGCCATACGCCAGGTTCTCCGGGTTCTTGTATCTGCCGAAATAGCGGCGGATGACCCCGGTCTTTCCTTTCACGTAATATAGCGTTCGGTGGTGGCCGTCGGGGTACATCTCCTTGATCCGCACCCTGTCGCCCACGCGAAACCGGGTTTCCTCCATCACGGCATCCCCTCTCTTCAGTTGGAACGATCCAGCGACCAGAAGACGACTCTCCGTCCAGGGTTCGCCGGAATTCTACACCCCCGACGCCCCTCGTCCAACTCCTACGCCGCAAGCCGATACACGCGCCGGGCGTTGCCCGAGAGGATCATCTCCTGGTCCGCCTCGGGAAGGCGGTTCAGGCCCGGAATCTCCCGCGCGGGCTGGTGGTAGCCCATGTCCGCCGGATAATCCGTGCCGTATAAGATCCGCTCCGCCCCCAGCGTCTTCGCCGCGAACTCGAAGGCGTCCGCGTTGTGGATGATGGTGTCGTAGTAGAAGCGCCCCACATACTGCTCCGGTGCTCCGGCCCCGCGCGCCCGGGGCTCCGCCCGCGCGTCGTAGCCGTGCCGCCAGCGGCCCCGTATCCAGGGGACGAACCCACCCAAGTGGGAGAGATAGAACCGGAGGCGCGGGAACCTGTCCATCACGCCGCCAAACATCAGGCACGCCGCCGCGATGGTGGTGTCCAGGGGGTTTCCGATAAAATTCCGCAAGTAGAAATCCTTGAGGCGATCCCCGGCGCCCAGCACGCTCGTGGGATGCACGAACACGGGCGCGTCCAGCTCCTCCGCCCGCGCCCAGAAGACGTCCAGCCCCGCGTCGTCCAGGTTCTTCCCCGCGACGTTCGAGGCGATCATCACGCCGACGTGGCCGTTCGCCTTCGCGCGCGCCAGCTCGGCCGCCGAGGCGTCGGGCGCCTGCAGGGGCACCGTGGCCATGCAGGAGAATTTGTCAGGATGCGCCCGGGCCAACGCCGCCAAGCCGTCGTTCAGCGAGGCGGCCAGCTCCCGGTTCGCCTCCGCCTCCAGCGTGTAGAGCGTCATCGCGGGGCCGACCGAGAGCACCTGATGCGAGACGCCCATGCGCTCCATGTCGGCGAAGCGGGGCGCCAGCTCGTAATACAGGGGCGTCAGCTTGTTGCGGAGCTCCGTCTCGCGCCCCAGCACCTTCCCGCGGGTGACGATCCACTCGCCCTGGCGGTCGGCCTCTATCGACGCCCACCGGCCAAAGCGGCCCGCGCGCACGTCGGCGATGAAGCCCTCGGGGTAGATGTGGGTATGGGGGTCGATCGCCATGTGCTCACCCTCGTGACGGGAGCGTCCTCGCGGGCCGCGCGGCCGCGTTCTCCCCGCGAACGTCCGCGCCGCCCCGTCTCTTCACACCTCACACCTCCAGCCCGTAGAGTTTCTTCACGTTCCCGTAAAGCATTTTTTCCTGGTCCGCCTCCGGGAAGCGCGAAAGCCCCGGAATCTCCCGCGCCGCGCCGAGGTAGCCCATGTCGAAGGGATAGTCCGTGCCATAGAGAATCCTGTCCACCCCCAGCGTGTTCACGGCGAACTCGAACGAATCCGCGTTGTGGATGATCGTGTCGTAGTAAATCTTGCCGAAATACTGCTCGGGGTCCTTGGCACCATGAACCTTGGGCTCCCTGCGCTCGCCGTAGCCGTGCTGCCAGCGGCCCCGAATCCAGGGCGTGAAGCCGCCCACGTGGGACACCAGAAACTTGATGTTCGGGAAGCGGTCGAACACGCCGCCGAAGATCAGGCAGGCGATGGATATCGTCGTGTCGAGCGGATTCCCGATGAAATTTCGCAAGTAATAGTCCCGGAGCCTGTCGTTGACGCCCATCACGTCCACCGGGTGGATGAAGATCGGCACGTCATGTTCGCACGCTTTCGCCCACACGACGTCGAGCGCCGGATCGTCCAGGTTCTTCCCGGCCACGTTCGATCCAATCTGGCAGCCGAGGTGGCCGTTTTTCACCGCGCGGTCGAGCTCCGCCGCCGCCGCCTCCGGCGCCTGGAGCGGAATCTGCGCCATGCAGAGAAACCGCTCGGGGTGCGCTTTCGTGAGCGCCGTGAGCGCGTCGTTCAACGAGGCGGACAGCTCCCTGTTCAGCCCCGCGTCCAGCGCATAGTGCGTCATCGGCGGAACGACGGAGAGTATCTGCATGTCCACGTTCTGGTTGTTCGCCATGTCGCTCAGGCGCATCTCGACGTCATAGGTCTCTTTCGGCAACGGATTCTTGTGAACGCGCTCCTCTCCCAGGACGGTGGTCTTCGTGACGAGCTGCTCCCACGGATCGCCCGCCTCGATGGTCACGGCGTCGCCAAAGCGGCCCTGGCGCACGTCTTCGATGAAGCTCTCCGGAGCGATGTGGGCATGGGGGTCGATGATCACCAGGACTTCTCCTTATCCAGCGCGTGAATGACGAAACACTCTGTCTTGAAGCGAATTCTTGGGGACGATTATGCACCCTTTGCCGCCGCCGCGCCAGAGCGCGGGGCCATGGATCCGCGGAAGGGCGGGCGGTGCGCGCCCGCGTCCAAAAGCGCGTTCGCCCCGCGCCGCCGTCAGAACGCCCTGTCGATGACGATGCGGACGCCCCGCGTCCCCACGCGCACGGGGCGTGCCGAGCGGCCCTCGAGGTCGCCTGCGCTCGCCGGGCCCGCCGCGCCATCCGCGTCCAGGCGCGCGGTGAGCGAGACCATCCCCTGAAACGCCGCGCCCGGAATCATGACGTCTCGCCGCGAAATCTCGAACGCCAGGGGAAAGCGGGGCCGCACCACGCGCACGACCGCCAGCGGGGGGCCCTGGCCGGCCTTGCGCGCCACCAGAAACAGGACGGGCTTATCCGCCGCTCCCGCCCGCAAGGCGGGGGCGACCTCGATCGTCCCCGAAATGACTCCGGCCGCCCCGGGCGGTGCGGCGGAGCCTCGGGGGGGCGCTCCTCCCACCTGCCGGGACAGAAGGACCTCCACGCCCACCGCGCCCACCCGGACCGGCCCGCGCGCGCCCCCCAGGACGTCGCCCGCCTGCGTCCCGACCTTTCCGTCGCCATCGAGCTGCGCCGTGAGGACGACCTCGCCGGAGAACGCCGCCCCGCGTAGCATCACGTCCTGCGCACTCATCGTGAACCGCAGGGGAAACCGGGGGTTCGCAATCCGCATGACCGCCAGCGGGGGGCCGCCAGCACCCTTCGTTCGCGCGATGAGGAACAGGGCCGCCTTGCCCGCCGCCTTTTCCGCCAGGGCGGGGGCGAGGCGAACCACGCCCCGAATCGTCCGGCCGGCCCCGGCCGGCGGGGCGGGGGGCTTCGGGGAGGGGGCGACGCCGGGGGAGGGCTTTTTCGCGGCCAGCGGCGGGGGTGCCGTGCCGACCTCGTCGATCAGCACGTCCACGTTACGCGCGCCCACGGAGACCGGGCGGGGGGCCCGCCCCTCGAAATCGCCCCGGACCAGCGGGCCCGGAACGCCGTCCGCATCCAGGCGGGCGCGGACGCGGACGCGGCCGGAAAACTTCCCGCCGCGAATCATCATGTCGTCTTTCGTGACGACGTATCGGTAGGGAAACCGCGTCTCCACCAGGCGCTGGACGGCCAGCGGCGGCCCGCCTCCCTCCCGATCCAGGATGATGAAGAGCGCGCGCGTGCGCCACGCCTGGACCGGCAGGTTCTTCCCCATCCGAATGACGCCCGAGACGGACTCCTTCGGCGGGCCGAACTCGGGCAGGAGGTCGCAGCCGCCCAGAATCGCCGAGAAGAAAAGCACCGCGAGGGCGGCGCCCGAATCTCCGGATGCGCTCCTCATGCGCCCTCCCGTCGTGCGTGATCCCGCAGAAAGGCGCGCGCCTCGTCCAGGCGAGGAAGCGCGGCCCTTCCCCCCAGGGCGGCGCAACTCATCGCGGCGACCGCGTTGGCGAAGCGCAACGTATCCGCAAGCCCCATCCCGCGCAACGCGCCATACAAGAACCCGGCGCGAAACGCATCGCCCGCCCCCGTGGTGTCGCGGGCGTCCACGCGGAAGCCCGGCGCCTCGTAAAAGCGCCTCCCGTCATACGCGAGCGCACCGCGCGCGCCCAGGGTGACGCCCACCACCCCGGGGCCCATCGCGTGCAGCAGGCGCAGCCCCTCGCGGTGGTCGGAGGCTCCGGTGAGCAGGGCGGGAAATCCCTCCGCCGCCACCAGATAATCCGTGAGGCCGATGAGCGCGTCCATCCCCTCGGGCGCCCGCTCCGCGTCCAGGAATACGGGAGCGCCCTCCTCGCGCGCCCACCGCGCCGCCAGGATTTCCGCCTCAACGTTGTGGCCGTCCAGATGCAGGGAGCGGCCGGCTCTCACGACCTCCTCCCGAACGTCGCCGGGGGACAGGGAGACCTCGCGCCGCCAGAGAATCGTTCGCGTCCCCCGCTCCTGCCGGGCTCCCTCGCGCTGCACGATGATGACGGCGAACTGGCTCGCCCGCCCCTTCTGGGTGACAACCCCGTCCACGTTCACGCCCTCCGCCCGCAGGCTCTCCAGGGAGAAGGCGCCCGCCTCATCATCGCCCACCGCGCCGATGTAGGCCGCCCGAAGGCCCAGGCGCGCCAGTCCCGCCATGGTCGTCGCCGCCTGGCCGCCCCCCGCGCGCGCCATCTCCAGAATCCCGTTTTTGGTATCGGGCGGCGGATACGCGCTCACCAGGCAAAGCTGGTCCACGGAATTGAGGCCGACTCCCACGGCGTCGAACTTTTTCTGCGGCATGAAAGGAAGTTCCCGATCAGATGAACTCGCGCAGGCGGACGCCCTCCGGGTCTGCGGCGTCGAGTGCCGCGCGCTCGGCGGCCGTTGGCTCCGGCGTCGCGGGGACGCGCTCCAAATCCCCCGGGTCGAACCCCGTGGCGGCGCGCAGGGCGTCTGGCGTCACCCCGGCATGCATCGACTCCACCCGCAGGCGGCCGTCCGTCTTCTGAAAAATGCACAGGGGGGTCACCACCCCCGCCACGTTGCCGGAGGCGGTCACGTAGTCGCAGCGAGCGGGAAACGTCCTCGCGTCATGCGCCGTGCGCCAGAGCACGGTCCGCCTGGCGGTGGGCAGAATGTGCGCACTGCCCGCCCCGCCCGGAAGCCGCACCCTCGGCGCCGCCGGCTCCCCGATAAAAGAGAGGTTCACGTCGCCGCGCGCGTCGATTTGCGCACCGCCCAGAAACGCCAGGTCAAGCCCGCCGCGGGCCGAGAGGTCGAAAATTTCCATGAGGGGAAAATAGGAGAGCGCCCCCTCCATGAGCTGCCGCGCCACCGTGGAGCCCGGCAGATAAGAGGGGCGGGGGTTCACGCCACCCGGTATGTTGAGGTAGGTCAGGTTCGGCGCATGGGATTCTCTGGCCATCGCAATCGCCGCCATCGGCAGCGGCGAGGCCACGCCGTGAAACACGATTTCCCCGTCCCGAATGAACCTGGACAAAAAAATCGCCATCCTGTCGGCGAGGGCGCGCGCCTCCTCCGGCGCGCGCGTCCGCGAGGCCACACTCACGCGGCGTCCCCGGGGGCCGCCGCGCTTTCCGCATGGTCGCGCGCCTCCCACGACTCCAGATGGGCCTGGAGGGATTCCGCGCGGGAGGCCGAGTCGAGGTAGGCGCCCACCGCATCCTCATCGATGTCGTAAAAGGGGTGGCACCCCCCGGGGCGCGCACCCCCCGGGGCGTGGACGACCGCTTCCACCATGAAGGCGGGAACCGCCGTCCTGTCCGGCTTCTCGACGAAAAACGCGGTCTCCTCGATGCGCTCGGCGGTCAGGATCACAGCATCGGCGGCGCGGGACATCAGGACGTCCTCGAACGCGCCGCCCGCTATCCGCGCGTTTCCCAGCGCGTCGGCATGCGGCACGTGGAGCACGGCAAACCTCGGCCTGATTCGGGGAATCATGTAGACGGGGGCGCCCGTGTAGGGGTCCTTCACCCGGCGAAAACCCGTATGCCCCGCCACGTCGCTCCCGTCCAGGCCCGCCACGGGCTGGCTCGGCAGGCCATAGGCGGCGGCCCGGAGGCCCGCGATGATCGTGGAGCAGGCGTGCTCGAGTGCGCGCACGCGGCCCTCCTCCACGCCGCGGCGATAGGAGGGCGCGAGGCCGAAGAGGTTCTCGAAGCCCACGTAGCCCGTCTGCGTTTGGGCGACGGCGCCCGCCGCGCAGAGCAAATCAACGTCATAGGCCCCCGCCGTCTTCACGAGACGCAAGTCCTCGCGTCCCTGGCGGGCGAGCTGCCGGACGAAGGCGGCGGGAATCCGCGTGAGCGCGTTTCCGCCCAGAGCGAGCAGATCCCCGTCGCGCACCAGGGCAGCCGCTTCCGCGAGAGACATGATTTTGTCCGCCATCGACCTCTCCCCGTCCGATGATTCGACGCCCTGATTATCCCCCACGGACGCGCGCTCCTCAAGACCCGCACATCCGGAAGTTTGCGCGCACGGGAGCCGGAACCCTCCGGAGGGGCGGATTTCGTCCATTTGACAAGGACGCGGGCATCTCCTAGGGTGGGGACGGTTCGAGGGCGACCGCGAGCCTCCCCGCCCGCGGTTTTCAGAAATTGCCCCACAGGAGACGCCCCACACTTCGCCCGTCTGGGATGCGCATGGACCCCCAGGAGAACGCGCCTGGAGCCGGGGGGCGGCCCGCGGCTTCCGGGACGCTGGAGCTGGCCGGCGACCCGGCGGCGGGCCGGGAAATCCTGGAAACCGGGCCCGCACCGGCGGAAGACGCCCCCGCAGACGACGGCGCACCCCCGCGCAGCGGCGGCGATTCGGAGCGGTTTCACGTCAAAATCGACGCTTTTGAAGGGCCGCTCGAGCTGCTGGTTCACTTGGTGCGCGAGCACCGGCTGGACATTCACGACATCCCGATCGCGTTCATCACCGAGCAATATCTCGAATATGTGGAGCTGCTCCGGCAGCTGAACATCAACCTGGCGTCCGAATACCTCGTCATGGCCGCGCATCTGGTCTACGTCAAGAGCAGAATCTTGCTGCCCCAGACGGCGGAGGAGGCGGAAGGGGAGGAGGACCCCGAGGCGCTGAGGCGGGAGCTGCAGCACCAGCTCATCGAATACCAGAAATTCAAAAAAATCAGCCAGGCGTTTCGCCACGCCGAGGAAGCGCAATCCTGGATATACGGGCGGGACGGCGGCGAGGCGTCCCTCCCCGGGGAGGGGGCGGAAGAGGCGCCCGGGCTGCAAGCGAGCGTTTTCGACCTGCTCAGCGCCATGCGGCGCCTGGTCGAATCCGTCGGGGAGGAGGGCGCGCACCTCGTGGAGGTCGACGCGCTCGAGGTCGCCGACATGCGGGCCAGGCTGCTGGGCGCCCTGGAAGAAGCGGGCGCGCGCGGCGTCCTCTTCCACAAGTTGTTCGAGACGAGGCGCGTGCTCGAAGTGGTGGTCGTATTCCTGGCGCTCCTCGAACTCGTCAAGGGAAACCTTGTCGTGGCGCGGCAGGCGTCGAATTTCGGTGAAATCCATATCATGAAGGCGGTGCGCGATGAATGACCCAAAGCGAGCGGCGGCGCGGACGGAACCCGAGACGCCCTTCGAACTGGCGGGAGACGAGGCGTCCGTTCCGGACGCGGCGGCCAGGGCGTTGGCGGAGCACCAGATGAAGGCCATGGAGGAGATGCGGGAGGAGACGGCCTTCGAGATAGATGAGCAGAAAGAATACGCCGAGGCGCCGCCGGAGATGGCCGCCGACGGGGACGCGCCGCTCCTCATGGATTTGGGCGAAGCCAGGCGCGTCATCGAGTCCATCCTCCTCGTCGCGCGCGACCCGCTCCGGCCGAGGGACGTCTCCGCCCTGTTCCGGGGCGTGTCCAACGTCAACGTCCGGGTCGTCCGAAAACTCCTGGGCGAGCTGGTGGAGGAATACCGGGACAGGGCACTCCAGATCGTCGAGGTGGCCGAGGGCTTCCGCCTGTGCACGCGGGCGGAGTTCTCCCCCTGGATCAAGCGATTCCTGAAGGCCGAGAAAAAGGCCAGGCTATCCCAGGCGGCCCTCGAAACCCTGGCCATCCTGGCCTACAAGCAGCCCATCGCCAAAGCGGAGGTCGAGGAAGTCCGGCGGGTGGATTGCGGCGGGGTGCTGCACACCCTGCTCGAGCGCGGCCTCATCCGCGTTCTCGGGCGCCGCGACGTCGTGGGCCGGCCCATCGTCTATGGCACCACGCCCCTGTTCCTCGAGCACTTCGGCTTCAAGAGCCTCTCGGATATGCCGAGGCCCGAGGAGTTCGAAGCCGCCGACAGCCTGGATTGGGGCGCGTTGGGGAGTGCGGGTGCGATCATCCCGGCGGACGAGGCGCCGCCGCAAAACGGCGGGGCGGACAACCGCGCGCGGCCGGGCGACGCACTCGCGAAGGCGGCCCCCCCTCCCGGAGACGGGGAGCGGGACGTGTAGGTCGCCCTCCCTTCCGAGAAGGAGCGAACATGCGTTTCGGCGTCATGGCGGCAGGAGGCGTGGGCGGCTACTTCGGCGCCCTGCTGGCGCGGAGCGGCAAGGAGGTCGTCTTCATCGCGCGGGGGCCGCACCTCGAGGCCATGCGGAAAGGGGGGCTCCGCGTGGAAAGCGCGGCGCCCGGAGACTTCGTCTGGCGCGAAGGCATGTTCACGGACTCCCCTGCGGAGGCGGGCGCGTGCGACGTCATCCTCTACTGCGTGAAAACGACGGCCAACCCCGCCGCCATCCCCGCCATCGCGCCCATGGTCGGCCCCGGGACGGCGATCCTCAACCTGCAAAACGGCGTGGACAACGAGGAGAGGCTGGCCGCCGTCTACGGCGCGGAGCGCGTGATGGGCGCCGCCGCCTACATATTCACCTCGGTCGCGGCACCGGGGCTGATCCGGCAAATCGGCGGGCCGAGGCGCCTGGTCTTCGGCGAGATGGCGGGCGGTGCGAGTGCGCGCGGCGAGAGAATCCTGGCCGAGCTCCGGGACGCGGGGATTCGCGCGGAACACTCCGGGGACATCCGGGCGGAGCTCTGGACGAAGTTCATCTTCATCTGCGCGGTGGGCGGCGTGACGGCACTCGCGCGCTCCTCCATCGGCGAGGTCATGGCCTACGAGGGCACGAGAAACATGATGCGCGAGACGATGCGCGAGGTCTATCTGGTGGGCCGGGCGAGCGGCGTGAACCTGCCCGAGGGGGCGGACGAGGATCGCTACCGGTTCCTGGACGCGCAAAACCCGGCCAGCAAGGGGAGCCTGTGCCATGACCTGGAGGCGGGCAGGCGCCTCGAAATCGACGCGCTGTGCGGCGCAGTCTCCCGCATCGGGGCGGAGGTGGGCGTGAAGACGCCATGCAACGACTTCCTCTTCCACACGCTGAAGCTCGCCGACCTGCAAACGGCGGGGGCGGTGAAACCCGCCCGATGAGACCGCCGGGAGCGAATGGCTCGGGACGACGCCGGACGCCATCCGCTCGAAGCGTTCCCCCCGCCGCGCGCAGCGTGGTAGTCTCGCCCGCATCCCGCATTCCCTGCCCATCTGTGGAGAAGAGATTTCGATGGCGCGAAGATACTGGCTCATGAAGAGCGAGCAGGACGCCTATTCGTTCGACGACCTCATGGCGGAGCCCGGACAGACCGCCTGCTGGGACGGCATCCGAAACTACCAGGCCCGAAACTTCATGATGGAGATGAAGGTCGGGGATTTCGTTCTCTTCTACCACTCGAACGCGAAGCCGCCCCACGTGGCGGGCACGGCGCGGGTGGTGCGGGAATCGTATCCCGATCACACGCAGTACGACGAGAAATCGAAATACTACGACCCCAAGGCCCGCGCCGACGCCCCCCGCTGGCACATGGTGGACTTGCAGGCGATGGAGAAGCTCCCCCGCGCCGTTTCCCTGGCAGAGCTCAAGGGAAACCCCGCACTCGAGGGGATGCGCACCACCCAGAAGGGGCAGCGCCTGAGCGTGCAGCCCGTCAGCCGGGAAGAATACGACGAGGTTCTGCGCATGGCGCGGGGGTGATCCAGCGCGGGCCGGACCATCCGCCGGCCGCCTACCCCGCCACGAGGCGCTGCTTCATCCTCTCGAAGTCCTCCTCGAAGAAGAACGAATCCGCGCCGAACGCAGGCGTGAGCTTGTCGAGCCAGGTGGCGCCCTCATCATACGCGGCAAAGAACAGGCGGCCCATCCATTCTGGGTTTCTCGCCTGCAGGAAGTGCAGGACGAACACGCGCTCGCCGCCGACCTCCTCCACACCCAGGACTTCCACCTTGCCGGGCGCCGCGCTCATCACAGGCCCCCGCGCGGTCCGCCCCAGGCCCGACACCTGGAGGATGGCCTTTCGATAAATCTCGTGCGCCTCCGCCAGGGGCAGTTCGAAATAGCGCTTCGCGCCCGTGTCCCTTTCCACGAACATGTAATACGGCACGAGGCCCAGGCGCACCTGCTCCTTCCACATGCGCGCCCACACGTCCGGATCGTCGTTGATATGCCGCAGAAGGGGCGCCTGCGTCCGGATGACGGCGCCGGTATCCCGTATTCTTCGGATGGCCTCGCGCACGATCGGGGTGTCGAGCTCGTGCCCATGGTTGAAATGCGACATGATGGCGACGTGCTTGCCCGCCTCCACGACCCTCTCGAAAAGACGAAGCGCATCGTCGGCGTCGGGGTCCGAGGTGAAGCGATACGGCCAGAAAGTCAGCGCCTTCGTGCCGATGCGGATGTCGCGGATGTGGTCGAGGCGCGGATCCTCCGCCAGGGGCAGCAGATAGCCCTCGAGTGCCTTCGTCTTCATGATCATGGGGTCGCCGCCGGTGAAGAGGACGTCCGTCGCCTCCTTATGCCTGGCGAGATACTCGCGCAGAATACCCTCTTCCGTGGAGATGAAGCGCAGCTCCTTGTCGCCCACGAACTGCGCCCAGCGGAAGCAGAACGTGCAATAGGCGTGGCACGTCTGCCCCTGTCCGGGAAAGAAAAGCACCGTCTCATGGTATTTGTGCTGCATCCCCTCGAGGTGCTTCCCGTCGAGGGTGGGGACGTTCAGCGCCTGCTGCCCGCCGGGGTGCGGATTCAGATTCGCCCGGATGTCGTGGATGGCGGCGTGCAGCTCGTCTCTGGGCGCATCCCGCCGCAGGAGATCCGCCACGTGGTCGAAGTCCTCCTCCGCCAACATCCCCTTCTGGGGAAAGGAGAGCTGGAATATCGGGTCCTCGGGTATCCGGCTCCAGTCGATGAGGTTCTCCAGCACGTAGCGATTCGTGCGGAAGGGCAGCACGTGCCCCACCACCTTCATGGAAAAGCGTATCTCCTCGGGGAGGCTCCTCAGCTCGGGAACATTGTCGATATGCTGCACCAGAATCGGTCGATAGCGGGGCGCCTCCAGTGGAATCAGGCCATGATCCTGGGGATGCCCGTTGCCGCCGGCGGTCCCGTTGCGGGGACCGGATGCCTCCGTCTTCTCCTCTGCGGGGTTTTCTGGATAAAGAGATGCGTTCATGGCCGTTCCCTCCGGTCGATGCCCCCTGCAACCTGGGGCGAAGGTTGAATTTTTCCGTTCCTACTCACCGCAATCCGTCGTTTTCTCCTCACGATGCGCCCATCCGCATCATCTATCCATACCCTCCCGTGAACGACGCCACCCTGCCGTGAACAGCGTCTAGCTCATCATATCACAATATAGCGCCGCATTCGAAATCCCGCTCGCCGGACGTGGCGTCTCCCGCCCCCTCCCCATCCAGGCGGAGCCCCGCGTGGGGGGAGGCGGGGAGTGCGGAGGCCGCCGCGCGCCTAGTGGGGCATGTGGGCGGGGTTCCAGAACTCGCCGGTGCGAATCGTGTGCGCCTGCCGATCCCCATGCGGATGCCAGCTGTCCTCGTTTTTGCGCGCCTGCTCCTCGAAGTCATACCCGACGCGGTGAATCTCCCCCTCCCATTTCCCGTCTCCCTGATATTCGAGCATGACATAGGCGGGGCGGTTGTCCCCGTCCCAGTTCACCGCGGCGGAGGCGACGCACACGAGGGTCTGGTGCCCCACCTGCCGGATATACGGGCCGTGCACCTGCCCGAAGGCCACGACCTCGGACTTCTCCCCCGCGAGGCGCTCGATGATTTCATCGTCGTCCAGACGGAGCGGGAGTGCGCCCTCATCATCGCCCGGCGCGCCATGAAAGACGCGGAGGTCGTGCCCGGGCTCCGGCGTGATCGTCAGCTCGCGGGGCAGGCCCCGGAGCCAGCCAAGCTGCGCCTCCGTCAGGTGCTCGCGCGTCAGGCGGGAGCTCTCGTTTCTCCCGGGAAAGGGGTTCTCCCCCGCATCGACGCGGTCGATGACCCAGCGGTCGAAATTCCCCAATATCGGCAGGCAGTTCTTTCGGGACCTGAGGCGATCGACCACCTCCCCCGGCTCCGGCCCGCCCATGACGTGGTCGCCGGGGACGATCTCCCAGTCCGCGTCGTGCTTGTCGATCTCCGCCAGGACAACGTCGAGCGGTGCGAGCTGGGCGTGAATGTCGGAATAGAATGCGAGTTTCATCTTCAGCCTCCATGATGGATGATGACGGCGGCGTTCGCAGGCTCATCATCCGGCGACGACCGCACTAGCGCAACAACCTTCGCCCGGACTCCGCCAACGCCTCCATTTTTTCCCGCAGGCGGGGGTAGCGGAGCCGCCCGTCCCTTTTGACGATCCTCCCCGCCACCAGCACCGTGTCCACATTGGCGAAAGACGCCTGAAAAACGACCGCCCCCAGCGCGTCGTTCACGGGGAAGAGGTTCAGGTCGCCCTTCCGGATCAGGATGACGTCCGCCTGCTTGCCCGGCTTCAGCGCACCCGTCCTCGCCCCAAGCCCCAAGGCGTTGGCCCCGTCTGTCGTCGCCCACTCCAGCGCGCGGCGCGCGGGAATGGCGATGCGCGTCGGCGACGCCCCGCCCTCGAGCGCCTTCCGGTTCTCTTGCGCGCGCGCGAACTGAAGCCCCACGCGCATCATGGTGAACATGTCGCCGCTGATGTTCGACTCCACGTCAATCCCCAGCGTCGGCCGGCCGCCCAGGGCCAGGACGCGCGCGATGACGGGCGCGCCGTGTCCCATCTGCATCTCCACCTCGGGACAAGAGGTCACCGAACAACCCGAGTCGACGAGGATTTTCAACTCCTCCTCGCGCAGCTGGTTTGCGTGCACGGCGTTGAAATCCGGCCCCAGCAGGCCCGCGCGCGCCAGCCTCCCGATCCCGTCGGGTGCCTCCCGGTGAAAACCGCCCCCGATGTGGGCACTCCACAGCAAATCATATTCCCGGGCCAGGCGAATGTCGTGCACGCACATCTCGAACGTGGACAGGTCGGGCCCTCTCGTGGCCATGGCGAGCGTGATGAGGCCGTCGTCCGAGGCCAGGCGCCCCGCCCGCAGGCGCCGGATCTCCCCCGGGGGATGGGGCCTGTGGCTGAGCGGCAACTCGCCCTCCCGCGTCCTGGGCTTGGGCGTTCCGTGGCCAAAAACCGCGCGGATGCCGGCCTCCTCCAGGCCGTCGAGGCCCGCGTCGGTATGCGCGGGCGTGGGGTTGTTGTGGCACCAGTCGAACATCGTCGTGACGCCGCCGTTGAGCTGGTTCAGCGCGCCCACGAGGTTCGCCAGATAGACGTCCTCCGGCCGGAACCGGGGGGCGACCCCCTGGTGGACGTTCCGCAGATACTCCGCCAGGGACCAATCGCCCGCTATCCCGCGTATCCCCGTCTGCCAGGTATGCTGGTGGGCGTTCACCAGCCCCGGCAGGACGACGCAATCCCCCGCGTCCACGACTTCGGCGTCGGGTGCGCGGATGCCTTCGCCGACCTGCTCGATGGCGTCGTCCCGGATGAGCACGTCCGCGTTCTCGACATCCCCGAGGCGGGGGTCCATGGTGAGGAGATCGCCTCCTCTCAGGAGTATCCGCCCCACTAGAAGGAACCCCCCGCCGGCGGTGCGAATTCCCGGAACGCCGCCTCGTCCCACTCTATCCCGAGTCCGGGCCTGTCGGAGAGAATCAGGTTTCCGTCCCGCAGCTCCATCGGCTCCCGGAGGATGCGCTCCCACCAGGGCATATGCTCGCACCAGACGCCATGCGGCTCAGCACTCAGAAGATGGGCCGACACCTCGTGAAACAGGTGCGGGGTCACCGGCTTCCCGAACTCTTGGGCGATCGCCGCCGCGCGCCGCCAGCCGGTAACGCCGGAGCAGCGCGCGAGGTCCGGCATCAGGATATCCGCCGCGCCCGCCACGAGCAGGTGGCGCATCCCCCGGGGGTTGTAGTTCGTCTCCCCGGTGCAGATCGGAACCTTGCTGGCGCCGGCGACCTCGGCGCATCCCCGGACGTCCTCATGATCGACCGGCTCCTCCACCCAGCAGAGGTCGAAGGGCTCGAACGCCCGGCACGCCCGCTTGGCGGTCTCCACGTCCCAGGCCTGGTTGGCGTCGACCATGAGCGCGACCCCGTCGCCTATCGCCCCGCGCACCGCCCGAATCCGCTCGACGTCCGCATCGAGGCTGCTCCCGCCCACCCGCAGCTTCATGCCCCGGAAGCCGCGCGCCTTCAGGGCGGAGGCCTCCTCCTCGAGTTCGGGGATCGTCATGTTGAGCCAGAGGCCCTCGCTCGCGTAGCAGGGAATCTCCCGCCGCCGCCCGCCGATGAACCTCCAGAGCGGCTGGCCCGCCGCCTGGGCGGCCAGGTCCCAGCACGCGGTGTCCAGCGCGGACATCGCCATGGCGCTGACGCCGTCGCGACCGACGAAGCTCGCCGCCTTGCGCATCCCCTCCCAGTTCGCGGCGGCGTCGGCCGGGTCCCTGCCCAGCAGGGTGGCGAACAAATCGCGCGCCATCGCCACCATCGAGCGCGCGCGCTCGGGGCCGAAGGCGAAGCACCAGCCGTGGCCCTTGCGTCCCTCTTTCGTGCGGAGGGTCACGCAGCAGGTATCGACGGCGCGCATCTCGAACGTGGCCACCCGAAGCGGCCGGGGCAGCGGCACGCACAAGTGGACGGGCGTCATGCTGACGATCGCCCGGGAAGACGGCAAGGCGAACCTCCTTACGGGCTTACGGGACGGGCGCGAAGACGCAGCGCGCGCCTTCCGTCCGGCGCACGCGGGACAGGTGAGGCTACCCCGTTTGGCGCCAAATGGCTATAATTTTGTGTTTATGCATACCATTTTTCGGGGCGCGCGCCCAGGGAGAAGACGGGGAGAAACGGAAGGGATGGCCGCCATCAGGCTGCAAAAGATCATCGCCCAGGCGGGTCTCGCCTCGCGCCGGGAGGCGGAGCGCATGATCCGCGAGGGCCGCGTCCGGGTGAACGGGGAGTGCGTCCGCACGCCGGGCGTCAGGGCGGACCCCTCCGCCGACGCCATCAAGGTGAACGGAAAACTCCTCGCGCAAAAGGAGCCTCCCGTCTATCTGGTGCTCCACAAGCCCAGGTGCGTCCTCACCACGATGCGCGACGAAGAGGGCAAGGACAGGCCCACGGTGGCGGATTTGCTGCCCCGGGGACTCAGGCGCGTGTTCCCCGTCGGCAGGCTCGACTTCGACGTCGAGGGGGTGCTGCTGCTCACCAACGACGGGGAGATGGCGCACCGCCTCGCCCATCCGAGGTACGCGATAGCCCGCGTCTACGAGGCGAAGGTGAAGGGCGCGCCATCCGAGGACGCGCTCGCCCGGATGGCCGACGGCTCCTGGACGCGCGGGAGGGGCAGAAAGCCGCAGGCGGCGCAGGTGCGCATCCTCCGCGGCAGAACGGAGAAGAACGCATGGCTTCGGATAGAGCTCCGGGAGGGGAGGCGGCACCAGGTCAAGAAAATGTGCGAGGCCGTGGGACATCCCGTCATCAAGCTGGTCCGGTGCGCGTACGGGGGCGTTACGTCCAGGGGCCTCGGTGCGGGCCGCGTCCGAACGCTCACCCAGGATGAGGTCGACAAACTCCGGCAGATAACGAAAATCCGCCCGGAGGCGGCTGTGCGCGCACCCTCCAGGGCGGGCTGGGCCAAGGCCAGGCCGAACCCCAGGCGGGCGGGGCGGGAGCGCGCCGCGCATCACAAGCCGAAAGGAGGCGGGAAGCCGGAGACTCCCCCAAGCAAACCCTCCAAGCCCTCTCCGCCCTTTTGCCCGGCGCCTCCCTTGCGCGCGCGCCCCGGGAGAGCGGGGAGAAGACGCCCGGCGGGCGGGGGCCGCCGCCCCGGGGATTGCGCGGACGCGCCGGTAGAAATTATACAAACCCCCTCACCCGGGAAACGCCCGCTTGATGGGCGAGGAGGGCGGGACGGGAGAAACCGTGAGGCTTCCTGTGCTATGATGCGGAAACGCGGACGGGGAAAAACATAGGGGCCGGCTCCACGATGGGCGCATCCGGTTCAAACAGGCTGACGCTGGCCACCAAGGTCACGCTCGGACGGGCGTTCCTGATCCCCGTTTTCGCAGCGTGCCTCGCCTACGGCAGGGAGGGGATCGCCCTGGCCGTGTTCATCGTCGCGTGCGTGGCGGACGGGGTGGACGGCCACATCGCGCGGTCGCGCGGCGAGATGACCCCGCTGGGCGCGATGCTCGACCCCGTCGCGGACAAGCTCCTCATGTTCATCGCCTACGTGATGCTGGGGCTTTCCGGACACATGCCGCCTTGGGCGGCCGCCATCGTGGTGGGGCGGGACGCGCTGCTCGGCGTCGGCTGCGCGGCGCTGTTCCTGACGGCGGGCTTTCAGACGCCATCGCCCACCCTGCTGGGGAAAGCCACCGCCACCGTCCAGATGATCACCGCGGGCGCAGCCCTCCTGGCGGCGGCGCTGGAGGCGGGCCCGAACGCGGTGATGCTCTCCCTGTTCCTGATCACCTCCATCCTCACGGTCGCCTCGGGTGCCCACTATATTTTTTTCGTGGGCGCCCGGATGACGCACCCGAAACCGGGGGGCGGCCAAACGGGGAAGCCGACCCCCACGGCCCGCACCTGATGACGGTCAACAAACCCATGAACGCCCCGCCCTCCTCGCCCCAAATGCTCACCTGGAAGAGAATCTGGCTCATCCTCATCCTCGTCGGCTGCGTCTGGCTTCTGGTGAGCGCGCGGGCGGCGCTGATCCCCTTGGCGATCTCCTTCATTCTCGCCTACGTGCTGCAGCCTCTGGTCAATTTTCTGGAGAGCCGGAAAATACCGCGCACCCTCGCCATCCTCCTCCTCCTGCTGGGGCTGGGCCTGCTCCTCTTCTTCCTGTGGGCGAGCATCGCCCCCGTGGTGCAGAAGCAGACATCGGCGTTCGTCCAGAAACTCCCCGGCTACATCCGCGTCGTCGAGTCATGGCTCATCGCCACGCTGGATCGGCTGCGCCTCTCCCAGACCGCCGAACTGAAAGAATACCTCGCCGAAAACCTCGCCGTGCTGGCGCAAATACCCGTGTCCGCCCTCAAGACGGGGGGCTCGTTTCTGCTCCGGACCACGAGCGGCCTCTTCTCCATCGCCATCGGCGTGGCCTATTTCATCCTCATCCCCGTCATGACCTTCTACATCCTCCGGGATCGGGACCACATATCGGAAACGTTCCTCTCCTACGTGCACCGCGACTACCGGGCGGAGGTGCTAAAAAGGGTCTCCCGGCTCGACGAGCTCCTCGGCTCCTTCATCAAGGGCCAGTTGCTGATCGCCCTCATCCTCTCCACCCTCTACGTTCTGGGCTTCTTCCTCGTGGACATGCCGCTGTGGCTGGTGCTGGGCATTCTCACCGGCATATCCTGCATGTTCCCCTACGTGGAATGGATAGTGGCGCTGCCGGTCGCCCTGCTGCTCTCCGGAATCGCCCACCAGGACTGGCTCCACCCGCTGGCGACGCTGGCCGTGTTCGCCACCCTCTCGCCGCTGGCGGGCGTGTTCCTCGTGCCCCGCATACTGGGAAACCGCGTGGGGCTCCACCCCGTGGTGGTGCTCGCGTCCATCATGATAGGGGGCGAACTCATGGGATTCGGCGGCATCCTGCTGGCCGTGCCGCTCGCGGCGGCCATCAAGGTGGGGATGGAGGCCATGTACGACTACTATCTGGCATAACGCGGCCCTGCGGGGAAGATCCGCGGGACTCTCGGGGGGCACAAGCGCGCCGGTGCTGCGGGGGCGTCCGGAGCATCCGCTCGCCGCGCGCGCGGCCGCTCAGGCGGGCGGTATCTCCAGCTCCCTGTCCGCCGCGCGCGCCATCAAAAAGAGGAGGTCGGAGACGCGGTTGAGGTAGACCAGCAGTTCCGGGTTGTCGATGTAGCCCTCGTCGCGCAGCCACACCGCCCACCTTTCGCCGCGGCGGATGATGGTGAGCGCCATGTCCAGGGCGGCACCACAGGGCGAGTCTCCGGAGATCACCCAGTCGGTTATCCGAATCTCCCGCTCATAGCGCGCCACCTGGCGGTCGGCCCACGCGACCTCGCGCGCGCCGGCGCGCTCCCGAAGCCTGCCGGTCTTCCCCCGCAGCGTCGCCAGGTCGCTGCTCACGAGATAGAGGTCTTTCTGGATTTTCAGAATCTCGGGCCGCATCCACGCGGGCGCCATCGAGCGGGCGAGGCCGAGGGCCGCCTTCGCCTCGTCGAGCGCGCCATAGGCCTGCACCTGGGGGTGGTGCTTGGGCACCCTGTCCGCGAACCACAAGTCGGTGTTCCCGTCGTCTCCCCGCCGCGTGACGATGGACATGGAGCCGCTCCTTGCGCCTAGAGTCTGCGGATCACGTCGGAGGCCACGGACTTCGTCGTCCCGCTGCCGCCCAAATCCGCCGTCCGGTTCCCCTCGGCCAGATGCGCGCGAACAGCGCCGTCGAGCCGGGCGGCCGCCGCCTCCTCGCCCAGATAATCCAGCATCATGGCGGCGGAGAACAGCGCGGCGGCCGGGTTGGCGATTCCCTTGCCCATGATGTCCGGCGCGGAGCCGTGCACGGGCTCGAACAGGCCGGGCACGCCGCCTCCGGGGTTCGTGTTCGCGCTCGCGGCGACCCCCAGTCCTCCGACGATGGCGGCGCCCAGGTCCGTGAGGATGTCGCCAAACAGGTTCGTGGAGACCACGACGTCAAAGCGCTCCGGACGCCGCACGAACTCCAGGGCGGCGGCGTCGACGAGATATTTCGCCGTCCTGACCCCCCTGTAGTGCTTCCTGGAGGCCACCTCCTCGAAAATCTCGTCCCACATGACCAGGGTATGGCCCTGCGCGTTCGATTTCGTGACGTTGGTCACGTGCTTTTTTCGCTTCAGCGCCGCCTCGAACGCCGCCTCGATGATTCGCGCACAGCCGGTGCGCGTGAAAAGCGTGATCTGGGCGGCCAGCTCCGATGGGTACCCCTCGTAGTGCCTGCCGCCGATGGGGCTGTATTCTCCCTCCGTGTTCTCGCGGAAGAAGAGCATGTCGATGTCTCCCGCCGCATAGCCGCGAAGGGGCGATTCCAGCCCCTCGTAGAGAACGATGGGGCGCATGTTGACGTAGAGGTCAAACCCCCTGCGAAGCGGGAGCAGCAGCTGGTTGAGCGTGATGTGGTCGGGGATGTCGGGCCTGCCCACCGCGCCGAGCAGAATCGCGTCGTGGCGTCGGACCCGCTTCAGGAAATCCTCCGGGCACATCCTGCCCGTTTTGTGATAGAAATCGCTCCCCCAGGGGTATCTCGTGAAAGAAAACTCCAGACCGTCCTGCGCTTTCGCCAACGCCCGCAAAACGCGCACCGCCTCGCCGGTGACCTCGGGGCCGATTCCATCCGCGGGGATCAGCCCGATGCTGTGCTTGCCCATCGCTCCTCCTTCGCGCCCCGGCGGCCCCGGCCTCCGTCCGGACGGAGGGGCTTAGAGTCCCCGTTCGATCAGGTATTCCACCGGATTGTAATCGTCCGTCAGCACCGGTCCATACACGCGCGCGTCCGGGGGCGCCACGCGCGCGCGCGCGGCGAAGCGGAACTTCGGGTCGCGGCGCATCCGCTCCCCCGCGCGGCGGAACCGGCCCGCGTCCTCGTCGCGGAACCCGAAAATCAGGATGTTCTGCGCGCGGGCGGGGGCGGAGGGATCCGTGCTATACGCGAACACCTCGGGAAACACCCCCTCCATGGTCCGGTGGACGGATGCGTATATCGCGCTTCCGGGGCCCGAGCGGTAGCCGATCAGGTTCAGCATGAACACCCCGCCGGGGGCGAGACGCGCGCGCGCTTCCCGGAAAAACTCCCGGGTGATGAGATGGGGCGGTATGTTCCGCAACCCGCGGTAGGCGTCGCCCACGATGAAGTCATACGTCCGTCCCGATTGCCGCAGAATGCGCCTGCCGTCGCCCACCATCGTCCGCACCTTCGGGAACTCCCCGAGCCGGAAGAAGCGGCGTCCCGCGCGGACGACGTCCGCATCCAGCTCGGCCACGACGACCTCCGCATCCGGCCTGATGAGGCGCAAGGCCTTGGGCATCGTAAAAGCGCCGCCGCCGATGAACAGCGCGCTCTTCATGTGGGGCGCGAACAGCGGGCCCAGCTCGAGAAAGCGGGTGTACTCATAAAAGAACCTCCTGTCGTCGCCCACGACCATCGCCCCCTCGGGCTGATGGTCCAGATACATCTCGCGCACCCGCACGCCGTCCGCCTCCGCGCTCTCGAACACGCGAATCATGTGGTACATGTTCTCCTGCACCCAGATCGTCCTCTCCCCCCCGGCCCCGGGGATGACGCCCAGCCAGGCGGCGCCCGTCAGCCCCGAGAGCGCGACGAACGCAACGAGCGGCAGGTGCGCCCGGGCGTTTCGCTTCGAGAAGAGCGCCGACAACTCGCCGGAGAGGAAAAGCCCCAGGAGCGCCGTGAGCGCCAGCGCGCCCGCCGTCGCCAGGAAAATGGCGTTCAGCCCGAACCAGGGGATGAAGAAAAAGCCGGTCGCGAACGTACCGGCGATGCTCCCGACAGTCGACCAGGTGAACAGGTTGCCGGTCACCGCCCCCAGCCGCTCCTCGCCCCGCGCGGCGAGCTTCACCGCGAAGGGCGTCAGCGTGGCGAGCACGCAGCTCGGCGCGGCGAAAAGCAGCAGACCGGCGAACACGGGGCCGGACCGCAGGCTGAAGCCCCGCTCCATCGACGGCAGCAGGAGGCCCCTAAGGGCCGGCACCAGCGCCACCAGGCCCGCCCCGCCCAGCATGAGCAGGAAAAACAGCCTGGCCGACGGCCTTCGGTCCGCCAGCCTCCCCCCGATGGAATAGCCCACGCTCAACGCGGCCAGGATGATGCCGATCATCGAGGTCCACGTGTAGAGCGTGTTGCCGAAATGGGGAGCGAGCACGCGCCCCGCCGCGATTTCCAGCACGAGGATGGAGCCGCCGGAGAGAAAAACCGCGACATACAGATACCAGCCTGCGACCCCTCCTGGCCGGGGCTGCGGGGTGCGTCCGGGTTGTTTCGCCACCTCTCGCTCCTTCGGAAAATAAAACCCGCACTCTAGGCCACCCGGCACCTGGAGGCAAGCCCCCGGCCGACCTGGATTTTTCCCGGGCAATGACGCATAAATGGAGCTGAGGTTCGCGCGGATGGGCGCAATCGTGGATTTTCTCCAGAAAAAAGAGAGCGGCCCTTGGCTTCCGAGAAGGTGTACCCATCGTCGAAAGCCGCCATCGCCGACATTCCCGACGGCGCCACCATCCTGCTGGGCGGGTTCGGCGGCGCGGGGATTCCGGAAAACCTCCTGGTCGCGATGGCGGAGCACCCCGCCCGCGGCCTCACCGTCGTCACCAACCACGCGGGATTCGGGGAGCGCGGCCTGGCCGTCCTCCTCCGGCAGGGAAAGGTGCGGAAGGTCATTTGCAGCTACGCCTTCCACAAGAGCGCGTTCGTGTTCCGGGAGCTGTTCCTGGAGGGAAAGATCGAACTCGAACAGATTCCGCAGGGGACCATGGCCGAGAGAATCCGGGCGGCGGGCGCCGGGATTCCCGCCTTCTACACGCCCACCGGCGTCGGCACCCAGGCGGCGGAGGGCAAGGAGAGCCGCACGATAGGCGGCCGCGAGGCGCTGCTCGAATATCCGCTGCCCGGCGACTTCGCCATCATCAAGGCCCACCGGGCCGACGCGGCGGGGAACCTCACCTACCGGGGGACTGCCGGAAACTTCAACCCCGTCATGGCGACGGCCGCTCCGCTCACCATCGCCGAGGTGGAGGAAATCGCGCCGCCCGGCGCCATCGCCCCCGAGCATGTGCACACGCCCTCCATCTACGTGCAGCGCGTCGTGCGGGGAGAGGACCTTGGCCTCCGATCCGAAACATAGGAACCGCGCCCTCCAGCCGGCCGACATGGCGCGGCGCGTGGCCGCCGAGCTGCCCGGGGGGGCCGTGGTGAACCTGGGCATCGGCGTCCCCACGCTGGTGGCGAATTACGTGGGCGCGGAGCGCGGCGTGATGTTCATGGCCGAAAACGGGATCATCGGAGCGGGGCCGAGGCCCGCGGCCGGCCAGGAGGACAAGGACTACATCAACGCCTCGAGGGAGCCCATCACCGCGCTTCCGGGCGCCTCCGTGTTCGGGCACGCCGACGCCTTCGCCATGATACGCGGCGGCCACATTGACATCGCCGTCATGGGCGCCCTCCAGGTTTCCGCGCGCGGCGACCTGGCGAACTGGACGGTGCCGGGGCTGGGCAAAGGCGGCATCGGCGGGGCGATGGACCTCGCAGCGTGCGCCCGCGAGGTCTACGCCATCATGACCCACACCACGAAGGGCGGGGAGCGGAAACTCCTGGATGCGTGCACCTATCCCCTCACCGCGCGCGGGGTGGTCACCAAGCTCTTCACCGACGTCGCGTTCATCGAGTTCACCCCCGAGGGCCCGCGCCTGCGGGAGGTGGCCGACGGCCTGACGAGAGACGACGTGCAGCGGGTGAGCGAGCCCGAGCTCCTCATCGCTGAACCGCTCGGCGTGATGCGCCGCGGGGAGGCGCCATGACGCGCGGACGCGCGCGCGCGACCCGCATTTCCATTGCGCCGGCGCGGCGGAGAACGCGGACTGGGGACATTCCTCGCCATTCATGGGCCATTCATGGGAGACCGCTTTATGGGATACAGCACGGGAAACCTCATCATCACCACCCTTCACGTCCTGAGCGCGATTCTGGCGGTCGGCGGCGTGGCCTTCCTTCGCTTCGTGGTCATGCCGGCGGCGGAGGGGTTGCCCGAGTCCGAGCGGCGGTCGTTTCTGGGGAGCGTTCAAAAAAAATTCGTGCCGATCCTCCACGGCTCCTTCCTCGTGCTGATACTGACGGGGCTTCACCACGTCACCCGCCTCGTCCGGAGCGGCCTCGCGGTTCCGGGATCGCTGGTCGCCAAGATCATCCTGGCGCTCGTCATCGTTTTCGTGGGCGTGGCGCTCACCCTGCCGAAAGGCTTTGAAGGGATGAAGGCGAAGCGCAAGGAGTGGCTCCTGCTCAACCTGATCCTCGCCGCCATCGTCGTCTATCTGGGCATCGCGTTCACCCACGGATAGCGTTTTCCAGGAGGGAGGGCGCAGGCCATGCGGGCGGGATGGTATGAGCACAAGGGCAGCGCGCGCGAGGTGATCGCAATCGGGGAGATGGATGCGCCCGAGCCCGCCCCGGGGGAGGCCCGCGTGAGGCTTCGCGCGTCGGGCGTCAACCCGACGGACTGCAAGCGCCGCGCCGGCCAGGGGGCGGAGGATTGGGGCTATTTTCGGCATTTTCCGGATTATCCGAGAATCATTCCCCACAACGACGGCGCGGGGGTCGTGGACAGGCTCGGGGCGGGGGCGGCCGGCTGCGCGGTCGGCGAGAGGGTATGGGTCTACAACGCGCGCTACAGGCGGGCGTTCGGCACCGCGGCGCAATACGTATGCCTGCCCGCCCGACTCCTGGTTCGCCTGCCCGAGAGCGCCACGTTCGCCGAGGGCGCCTGCCTCGGAATTCCCGCCATGACGGCGCACCGCTGCCTCCACGCGGACGGCCCCATCGCGGGCAAGACGGTTCTGGTGACGGGCGGGGGCCGGCCGCGTGGGCAGCTATGCGGTGCAGCTGGCCAAATGGGGGGGTGCCCGCGTCATCGCCACGGTGAGCTCCGACAGCAAGGCGGAGCGGGCGGGGGCGGCCGACCACATCATCAACTACCGCGCGGAGGACCCCGTGAAAAGGATACGGGAGATCACCGGCGGGGAGGGCGTGGACCGCGTCGTCGACGTGAACCTGGGCGTGAACTGGGGGATGCACTACAAAATCCTGAAAACCAACGGCGGGATCGCCTCGTATTCATCCATGGGAGACAGGACGCCCCGCTTTCCCCACTATGAGCTCATGCTCAACAACGTCACCATCCGCCTGGTGATGATTCATTGCTGCCCGCCGGACGCGCTGCGGCAGGCGGCGCGGGACATCACCTGCGCCATGGAGGAGGGGGCACTCTCCCACCGCGTCGCCGGGGTTTTTCCGCTCGACGCGCTCGCGCGTGCGCACGAGGCCGTGGAGCGAGGCAACCTGGTGGGCGGCGTGGTGGTGGAAATCGACTAGGCCGACCGCCTAGTCCCCGCCGGGGGCCGCGTCCAGCCTCCGGAGCCCCGCCTCGAGGGCGTCGAGCGTCCTGTCAATTTGCGCTTCGGTGTGCGTCGCCATCAGGGTGGCCCGGAGCCTGCTCGTGCCCGGGGGCACCGTGGGCGGGCGGATGGCCACCAGATACACGCCCGCCGCCCTCAGGCGCTCCGCCAGCGCCAGCGTTTTTTTCGCGTCCCGGATGCGTATCGGAAAAATCGGTATCTCCGCACCGGGGGGCGGATCGTCCACCGGAATCCCGATGTGGCGCAGCCCGGCGCGAAAGCGCGCGCACAGGTTCGCCAGACTCCGCCGGCGCCGCTCCCCCTCCGGCCCGCAGGCGAGGCGAAGGGCGGCGGAAGAGGCGGCGGCGACGGCGGGCGGCAGGCTCGTGGAATAGATGTAGGAGCGGGCGCTGTTGACGAGATAATCCACCACCTCCGCATCCGCGCACGCGAACGCGCCATGGGAGGCCAGCGCCTTTCCCAGCGTGCCCATGGACACGGAGACGCCCTCCCGCACCCCGAAATACGCGCCGCTCCCCCTTCCGCCCTCGCCGAGAACCCCCGTGCCGTGGGCGTCGTCCACCAGCAGCGCCGCGCCGTACCTTCGCGCGAGGACGCACATGTCGGGCAGGGGGGCGAGGTCGCCGTCCATGCTGAAAACGCCATCCGTCACGATGATCTTCCGGCGCGCGGCGGACGCTCCCCGCAGGGCGTCCTCCAGGCGGTTCATGTCCTTGTGCGGATAGACGCGGACCTCCGCCCGCGAGAGGCGGCACCCGTCCACGATGCTGGCGTGGTTGAGGGCGTCGCTGAAAATGGCGTCCCCCTCCCCCGCCAGGGACGCGAGCAGCCCCAGGTTCGCCAGAAACCCCGAGCCGAACAAGATCGCGGCGGCCTTCTCCTTGAACCTCGCCAACTCCCGCGCCAGGTTCTCGTGCGGTGCCATGTGGCCGGAGATGAGGGGAGAGGCGGCGGCACTCGCGCCCGAGGCCCTGAGCGCCTCCACGGACGCTTCTATGATCGCGGGATGATCCGCCAACCCCAGATAGTTGTTGCTCGACAGGTTGACGAGCGTCCTGCCGCCACAGCGCACGGTGGGGCCCTGCGTCCCCTCGACCGTGCGCAAGCTCCGGTGCAGGCTCGCGTCCATGAGTCCGCGCAGCGCGTCGCCCAGCTGCGCTTTCCAGTCTTCCACGGCGCCGTTTTCCATCGTTTCGTCCATCCGTCCATTGTAGGAGACAACGGCGCCCCGCAAAAGCGGAGGCGGCGCAAAACCCTTGCGCGGCGCGCGCGGGGCCCCGGGTTAGGGCAAAAGGAGGAAGGTCCGCAAAAGCGGAGGGGGTTTAAAACTCTTGCGCGGAGGCGGGAACGGTGTCATTTTCCCCACAAGTCGCGCGCGGGCGCGCGGTCATCCCGCACGGAGGGGGGAGGGCGACCTTGAACTGGCTCTGGGTGGCGGGCGGCGGTGCCATCGGCAGCGCGCTGCGCTACGGACTCGTGCTCGGCGTTCACCGGTGGCTGGGCGGGGGCTGGTTTTTCGGCACGCTGGCCGTCAACCTGATAGGCTCTTTCGCCATCGGGTGGGCCTCCCGCCTGTTTCTCTCCGGAGAATTCCTCGGCGCGGGGGGCCGCCTGTTCCTCATCGTCGGCCTCTTGGGCGGGTTCACCACCTTCTCCGCATTCAGCCTCGAAACCCTCCAGCTGCTCCAGGAGGGTTCCTGGCGTCTGGCCGCACTCTACGTCGCCCTCTCTGTCGCGGGGTGTCTGCTCGCCGTCTGGGCGGGCTTTCATCTCGCCGCATGAAGCGCGGGGCGGCGGCCCAAACCCGCTGGCGGATACTCAAATCGAACCCCACTCCCCCCCGTCCACCTGCAGTGCCGCGCCGGTGATGTAGCTCGCGCGCGCACTGGCGAGAAACGCCACCGCCGCCGCGAACTCCTCCGCCTCGCCTAGGCGACCCATGGCGATGTCCTTCACAACCTCCGCGTGCACCTCCTCCTCGGAGCGGCCGCTCCGCCTCGCCATCGCGGCGATGCGCTCGGGCCAGTGGGTGGCGAAGCGCCCCGGGTTCACGACGTTGACCAGAATGCCGTCCCGCACGAACTCGCCCGCCAGGGATTTCGCAAAGTTCAGCAGCGCCGCCTTCGAGGCGTTCGACACCGCGCGGCGGCGCCGGGGCTGGCGGCTGCTCGTGGAGCCCGTCATGATGATGCGGCCCCACCCCTGTCTGCGCATGTGGGGAATGACCAGGCGGCTGAACTCCGAGGCGGCGTACAGGATGCTGGCCATGGAGCGTTCCCAGTCGGCGCGCTCGACGTCCAGGAAATCCCTGGTCGTGCTCACGCCGGCGTTGCTCACCAGGACGTGCACGGTGCCGAAAAGGGCGAGCGTCTCCTCCACGACGCGGGCGACGTCCCCGGGGACGCCCACGTCGCAGCACACGGCGAGCACCACGCCCTCGGAGGCCGCCTGAATCTCGCGCTTGGCGACCGCCAGCCGCTCCGCGTTCCGCGCGCAGATGCAGACGTCGCAGCCCTCGCGCGCGAGTTCCCGGGCAACCGCCAGCCCCAGGCCCGCACTCCCGCCGGTGACGATGGCGGCCTTCCCCCTCAATCCCAAATCCATGGCTCCTCCCTGCTATCGCGATGATCGGAGCGGCGCGGCCGCTGACGCAAACGGCGATTGAGAAACGCGCGCCTCTGCCCTTATAATCCACCGATTCCGCCGCCCGCCACCTCCAGGGGAGAAAAAATGACGGAGCGCGCCGATTTTCGCCGGTTCTACCGGGACGCGCATCGCGCGGACCTGCTCACCGACCGCGAGAAAAAGCTCATGGGCCTGGCCGTCGCCATCGTGCGCAACTGCCAGCCGTGAGTGGACCGCCGCCTGGCGGACGCCGGGCGAGCGGGCATCCCGGAGGATGTGCTGGACGCCGCTTTCGACCTCACGTCGGCCGTCATGGCCGGAATCGCCCAGAGCATGAACCAGCGTTACAAGGCGTCCCGAAAAGACGACGCCTCCGGGGGGTGACCGCATGACGGGCCGGTTCCGGAAATTCCTGGATTTCGACGACCCGAACCGGCTCATGCCCTGGCGGAGGGGACGCCCGGAGCCGCAGGGGGAGACGCCGGAGGATCGTCCCGACATCCCCATCAAGCCGGGCTGGCATTTCACGATGTATTTCCTCATGGGCGTGGGGTTCGACACCCTGTTTCCCACCGACGCCTTCTCGGAGAGCGTCCGCTTCACCCTCGGGGCGGGGCTGGTGCTCGCCGGGGCGATCCTCCACGCATCCGCCATCGGGCGCTTCCGAAAGGCCGGGACGCGGCACGAGACGGACAAGCCGGCGCGCGCCCTCATCGCGGACGGCCCCTACCGCCTCTCCCGCAACCCCATCTATCTGGGATGGATGTCCCTGTATCTGGGGCTGGGGATTTTCTTCAACAACCTCTGGATAGTATTTCTGGGCGCACCGCTGTTCGCCACGCTCCAGGTCGCGATCATCACGCGCGAGGAGGAGTACCTGGAGGGGAAATTCGGCGCGGACTACCGCGCCTATCGCGAGGGCGTGCGCCGCTGGCTCTAGCGCACTCCCTCGGGCTTGGGACGCGCCTTGCGCCGCGCAATCTCCCCCTGCACTTCCGCGCTCGATTTTCCGTCCGTCTCGATGCCGTACACCTCGCCCACGCGGGTGTGCTTGTCCATCACGCGCATGAAGGAGATGTCCGACAGCTCGGCCAGCACCATCTCGCACGTGCTGAAGATGGTGCATCCCTCCACGAGGTGTCCGCCGAAGCAGGTCGCCTCGGGCCGGCCCATGGAGATGGTGACGTGCGCGTGGAGGTACGGCTCTCCCGCCTCGGTCTGGGTGATGTTGCCGCTCATCTGCAGCAGCTCGAGCGGGCCGTTGATCGGCGTGAAGATGCGGCAGTCGTCGTTGATGGGAAACGGATCGGGAAACTGCCAGACGTTTCGGAGCACCGCCTTTTGCAGACTCGCCGCCACGCTCAGGATGACGCCGGCCCGCACGCCCTTCTCCTGGCAGATTTTGAGCGTCGTGCCGAACAGGTCGTCTCCCGGTGCCATGCGGATGGCGAGGATGCGGCCGACGCCGGCCTCGGCCACGTCATAGCGCGGCTCGCGGGTTTTCCAGTCGGAATTGTCGAAGTTCGTCAATTTTCTCGCCATGAATTTTCGTTCTCCCCCCTGGAGGCTTCCCGCCTCCCGTGTGAAAAGCGCGCCGGACGCGACGTTCGATTCCGGTTGGCGTTCCTGATGCCTGAGGGCATTCTAAATCCGAATCGGGCGAATTGAAAACCGCCTCAGCCACTCGGCGCCTCGTAGCGAACCTCCCCGTTCGTGACGGTGCAGACGACGAACGCGCCCCGGTCGAACACGTCGCCTAGGTGCGGGTCGCCGGCGCCCGGCGGCGGATGCACCACGCAAAAATCCGCAGCGCCTCCCGCCCGGAGCGCGCCCGCCTCCCCGAAGCCGAGTGCCTCGGCGCCCGCCCGGGTGCACATTGCGAGGAGTTCTGTGTCCGTGACCTCCGGGTCGGCCTCGCGAAGCGCGCGGGCCTCCTCCAGAATCGACAGGGTCGGGCTGCTCGCCCGGCTGTCCGTCCCCAGGCACAGAGCCAGGCCCGCCTCGCGCATCCCCCGCGCGTCGGCGAAAGGATGCGAGAAAAAACGCGCGGAGCGCGGGCAAAGACAAAGGCGCACCCCGTTTCGGATGAGGGTTCTCCAGTCTTCCGCGTTCGTCTGGTTCCCGTGCACCGCCAGGCGGAGGCCGTCGAGTGCGCCGGCACACTCCAGATGGGGGACGGGCCGCAGGCCCGAGGGCGCAAAGCCATCCAGGGAGCCGCCGAGTTCGTGATGCACCCGGGCGAACGCGCCGCCGCCGTCCTGCAAGAATTCGACCTCGTGCGGACTCTCCGCCAGGTGCGTCGCCACGGGCCAGCCCCTCGCCTTCGCCGCATCCCGCACCGCCCGGTAGAGCGCGGGCGACGCCGTATAGGGCGCATGGGGGCTGAGGCCGTGCCGGACGGCGCCGGGGACGGGCCCCCGGTACTCCGGAAAAGCGTCCCGCGCCTCGAGTTTTTCCGCCAGAATCGCGTCGGCGCGCGCGGGGTCCAGCCCGAGTGCCTCATGGAACACCACTCCGCGCATTCCGGCGTCCGCCATGGCCGTAGCGCTTTCTCCGGACCGCGAGACGTCGCCCACGCAGGTGACGCCCGCGGCCAGGCTCGCGGCGACGCCGATGCGGGCGGAGGCCAGAAACAGGTGCGCGGGCCAGCTTCTCGTCTCCCGCACGAGCGCCACTATCCACTCCGCCATCGGCTTCGCCTCCCCCGCGAGGCCGGAGAGCTCGAGGTGCGTATGCGCGTTGACCAGGCCCGGAATCAGAACCGCCCGCCCGAAATCCCGCTCGCGGGCCACTGGTGCGGCGGGGCGCACGAAAGCCTCCGCGCCCACCGCCAGCACCCGGCCCGCCGCCGTGAGGAGCGCGCCGCGCCGGATGGGCGGACCCTCCACCGGGCAGAGGAGGTCCGCCAGCCAAAGCTCCGCGTTCTGCGCAGGAGGCATGCGGGCGGCTTCCGGTTCCACTGGGGGGTGCTAGTCGATCAACTCGTAGAAAAAATTGCGGCGCCTGGGAGTGAGGCCGGCGTTGCGCGCCATGCGGCGCAGGTCGGCCTCGTTCAGGGCGTATGTCGTGCCGGCGGCGCTGACGACGTTCTCCTCCAGCATGGTGGAACCCATGTCGTTGCACCCGTAGTGCAGGGAAATCTCGCCGATCTTCATCCCCTGCGTCACCCAGGAGGATTGAAAGTTCACGATGTTGTCGAGATACAGCCGGCTGATCGCCAGCATCCGCAGATACTCGCCGCTGCCCACCGTCTGCGCCTTGAGCGTCGCCGCGCCGTCGTTCTGGAACGTCCAGCAGATGTAGGCCGTGAACCCGCCCGTCTCATCCTGCAGCGCGCGCAGACGGTGGAGGTGCTCCATCCGCTCGGCCTCGGTCTCCGCGTGGCCGAACATCATCGTGGCGGTGGAGCGAATCCCCAGCCTGTGGGCCGCGCGCATGACGTCGAGCCAGCCCTGGGCGTTCACCTTCAGCCGCGATATTTTCTCGCGCACGCGGTCCACGAGAATCTCGCCGCCGCCGCCGGGCAGGGAGTCGAGGCCCGCCTCCCGCAGGCGGGCGAGCACCACCTCGTAGGGCATGTCCTCGAGCCTGGCGATGTGGTGAATCTCGGGCGGACTCAGGGCATGGAGGTGGAGGTCGGGAAACGCGCCCTTCATCCAGGAGAAGAGCCCCTCATACCACTCGATCCGCAAATCCGGGTGGTGCCCCCCCTGGAGTAGCACCTGCCTGCCGCCGACCTCGTAGAGCTCCTCGATTTTTCGCCCGATCTCCTCTCTGGTGCGGACGTAAGCCTCCGGATGCTCCCCCGGCGGCCGATAGAACGCGCAAAACGTGCAGTACACGTCGCACACGTTCGTGTAGTTGATGTTCCTGTCGACGCAGTAGGTGGCGTACCCCTCCGGATGCAGACGCGCGCGCGCGTCGTCCGCAGCGGCCCCCAGAGCCACGAGGTCGTCGCCCTCGAGCAGCGCCAGCCCCTCGTCATACGAGAGGCGCACCCCCGCCGCCGCCTTTTCGATGGCCTCGTAGAAAGCCGTCGTGGCCGTCGTCATGAATTCCTCCTCCCCCGCCTCGCCGGAACGCCCGGAGGATCATGCGCAAGAAAAACGGGGAGGTCAACCGGGAGAAGCCGGGCGGCGGGCTTTGTGGCCTCCGCGCGCCTCCCCCCGAAAATCTCAGGCGGGGTTCTCCTCCAGGAACGCCTCCATCTGCGCGATGAAGGCGCCTGGCTGATCCCAGAAAACGCTGTGGCCCGCATCGGGAATGATCGAGCGCGCGCAATTCGGTATGCGGCTGAAATAGGCGTCGCTGAAATCAAGGGGGCCCGCGTCGTTCTCCCCGTAGCACACCCAGGTGGGGACGGAGATTCTGTGCAGCACCCTCCGCAGGTCGGGCATGTGGAACAGCGCGTGTGCGGTATCAGCGAACGTTTGCGGCGTATTCTTCAAAAACCTCTCCGCATACTCCCGCGCCAGGGCACCCTCCCGCAAACCCTGCGGAATGTCGCCGCGCCGCCGCTTGAATTCCAGCAGCCCCTCCATCCCCCCGGATTCGACAACCCGCAGCTGCTCCTCGAACATCGTTCGGTAGGCGCCCGAGGGCGGGCCGGCGGAGGAGGCGGAGAGCATCAGGCGCCGCAGCCGGTCCGCGTGCCGAACCGCGAACATCGTGCCCGTGCGCCCGCCCATGCTTTGTCCGAGATAGTCGACGCGGTCGATTTCGAGCGCGTCCAGGAAGCCGAGCACATCGTCGGCGAACGTCCGGATGGCGTAGGGGCCCCTCGGCTTGTCCGAATCGCCGTGGCCGCGCAGGTCGAGCGCCAGAACCCGGAAGCGCTCCGCCAGCCAGCCGGCTATCGGCCGGAAGGTGAAGTGCGAGTTCTGGAACCCGTGCACCAGAAGAAGCGGGGGGCCCTCCCCGCTCTCCGCATAGTGGATGTCGATGTCGCCTACCCGCACTTTCGGCAAAACCGCCTCCCATCCTCCGCCAGGCGTCTCGGGACGCGCAGCCTCCGGCGGCCCGCACCCGTCCGTCGGCCAGGCCGCACCCGAAACGCCCTCTCCGCCCCGCCGCACCGCATCCCGATCACAAGGCGGGCCTCCCGGCTCTCAGCTCCTCCGTCGCCTCCTCATACGCATGGGCGACGCGCAGCACGTCCGCCTCGCGCCAGTGCCCGCCCACGATCTGCAGCCCCATCGGAAGTCCCCCGGCGCTTTTCCCCATCGGGGTGACGAGCGCGGGAAAGCCGGTGGCGTTGTGCGGGGAGAGAAACGGACGATGGATGTGCGGATAGGGAACCTCCCTCCCGTTGATCCGGACGAGGAGCGTCTCTATCGGCGGGGCGACGCAGGGCATGGCGGGCTGGATGAGGGCGTCCGCCCCCTCGAAGAACCTGGCCGCCTCGCGCCGGGCGAGGGCGCGCTCGCGCATCGCCCGCACGTAATCGTCCAGGGGTATGCGGAACGACCACTCCAGGCGCTCGCGCACGTCCTCGCCGTATCCTTCGGGGTTTTGCTCGAAAAACGGCCTGTGGAATTCACTGAACTCAGGCCCCGCGATGGGCGGAAACAGATCCAGAAGCCTCTGGTGGTGGGAGAAGGAGACCTCCTCCACCTCCGCGCCCAGGGTGCGGAACACGTCCGCCGCGCGCGCAAACGCCGCCATGATCTCGGAGTCCACCTCCTGCCGCCCATGATAATCCGGACATACGAGAATGCGGCTGCCGCGCACCCCGTCCGCGATTCCCGCGGTAAAGTCGGGCACGGGCGCGTCTCTGGACTGGGAGTCCCGGGGGTCGTACCCCGCCATCGCCTGCAGCATGAGCCCCGCGTCGCGGGCGGTGCGCGTCATCGGGCCCGGGTGGTCGAAGCTCGGCACGTTCGGACATATCCCCGCGAGGCTCACCCGGCCATGGGTCGGCTTGAGGCCCACGCTCCCGCACAGGACGGAGGGCGTGCGGATGGAGCCGCCCGTGTCCGTGCCGATGGCGGCGGGGGCCAGGCCCGCCGCGCAGGCGGCGGCGGAGCCGCCGCTCGAGCCGCCGACGATCCGATCGGGGTTCCACGGGTTGCGCGTCGTCCCGTAATGGGGGTTGATCGTCGTCGACGCCGCCGCGAATTCATGGGTGTTCGTCTTGCCCAGCATGACGGCGCCCGCCCGCTTCAGGCGCCTGACGACCTCCGCGTCCGCGCGCGGGACGTTGTCCCGATGAAACGAGGAGCCGTGGGTGGTGAGAACCCCCGCCGTATCGACGATGTCCTTGACGCCATAGGGCACGCCGTGCATCGGGCCCCGCCACCGGCCCCGGACGATCTCCTCCTCTGCCGCCCGCGCCTGGGCCAGGGCCTCCTCCGCCGTCACCGTCTGGTAGGCGAATATCCCGGGGTTCAGCGATTCGATGCGGCGCAGGTGCGCCTCCGCCACCTCGACCGGCGATATCCGCTTCCGGCGGATGGATTCAGAAAGGTCATACACGCTAGAGAAGCAGATGTCCGCGTCCATGTCGTCCTCCCCCGGCGCCTCCCGCTCCCCGATTTCCACGCGGGGGGCCGCCTCGCCAACGCGCGCAGGCTCCCACCCGGCCGGTGCCAGGCCGTCCTCGACCAGAAACCCGTAATATCGCTTCAGCCCCTCCAGCTCCTCCTCCCCCACGTCGTAGCGCACGCACTCGGTGAGATAACACCACGCCGTGTTCGCGTCGACGCCGGGCGGAAGCGCTCCGCCAATGATCTCCCCGATGCGTCCCACGCCCTCTTTTTTCGCCCTCTGCAGGAGGGCCGCGTCCGCCGCGTCTCCCGCCCCGGGCCGGAACACCCAGAGCGCATAGACGAAGGGCAGCCCGGTGAAGTTATGCCACTCCTCGCCCAGGTCGAGAACATAGTGCTCCCCGGGCCCCTCCCGGAGCGCGTTGTCCCCGATGAGCAAAAAGGCGTCGAGCGTCTCGTCCTCTCGGGGCGGCCGGAGCGGATCGACGGGCACGAACTCGGGCGTCGCGCCCCACCGCCGCTTGAGGTAGACGCGCGCCATGTGCGCAGCGGAGAGCGACCAGCTGTCCAGCCCCACGCGGCGCAGGGAATCCGCCGGCCGCCGGCAATAGAGGCGGATGCTCTCCACGGGCCCCCTGCTCGCGATGCCCACGCCGGGCGCGAAGCGCGCCCCGCGCATCTGGAACAGGGCGAACGAGGAGACGAGGGCGCCATCCACCTCGCCGCGCGAGAGCGCCCGCGCCAGCTCCGAGGGGGGGGCGACGATGAGCTCGACTTCGGGGTTCTCCTCGAGCGCGATGGTGAGCGGCCTCGCGTTCAGGAAGGGAACCGTGCCAAGTTTCATGACGATTCTATGCGTGCGTCGCCCACTGCTCCCCCTCGCGGACGACCTCTCGGTAGAGCGTGTCGCGTTCGATGGGCTCGCGCCCCGCCTCGCGGATGAGCCGGCGAATGTCGTTCACCGTGAGCTCATGCGGCGTCCGCGCGCCCGCCATGTGGTAGATCTTCTCCTGCACGACGGTGCCGTCCAGATCATCCACGCCAAAGCGCTGGGAGATTTGCGCGATCGGCTGGCCCACCATGATCCAGTAGGCCTTGATGTGGGGGATGTTGTCGAGCAGAAGGCGACCCACGGCGTAGTTTCCGAGGTCGAGCATCCCGCCCGCCGGGGGAATCTCGTCGAGCTGGGTATTCTCGGGATGGAACGCCAGGGGGATGAAGGTGGTGAACCCGCCCGTCTCGTCCTGCAGCGCCCGGAGCCTGAGCATGTGATCCACCCGATCCTCGTTCGACTCCACGTGTCCGTAGAGCATGGTGCACGTGCTTCGGATGCCCTTGCGGTGGGCGATGCGGTGCACCTCCAGCCAGTCCTCGGCGGATTGCTTGCCCTTGCAGATTTTCGAGCGCGTCGGCTCGGCGAAAATCTCCGCCCCGCCCCCCGTCAGCGAGCCGAGGCCCGAGCGCACGAGATGGTCGAGCGTCTCCTCCACGCTCATTCTGGCGACACGGTCGGCCAGCCAGCGAATTTCCGTCGCCGTGAACACCTTGAGGTGCAGCCGGGGGTGCATCTCCTTGATGCCCTGGATCATTTCCAGATAGTAGTCAAAGGGCAGGTCCGGATGCAGGCCGCCCACCATGTGGAATTCGGTGCGGCCGCGGCCCAGGGTTTCCGCCATCCGGAAGATCTCCTCCAGGGAGTATTCATAGGCGCCCTGCTGGCCTTCCTTCTTGCCGAACGCGCAGAATTTGCACGCCTTCCACAGCACGCAGACGTTCGAGTAGTTGATGTGGCTATTCACGTTGTAGTAGGTGCGGTCGCCGTGCAGCCGCTCGCGCGCGATGTTCGCCAGGTAGCCGACGGCGTTGATGTCGCGGGACTCATAGAGGCGCACGCCCTCCTCGAAGGAGAGGCGCCGCCCCTCCTCCACCTTCTCCAGGATGTCGCCCAGAGGACTTCCCAGAACGCGGGACCGCATGAAATCGCCGCTCATCTCCCACCTCGCGCTTGCGCATCTCCCTCGGGGACCCGCGGGGGTGCCCATGACAGAGGGGGCATTCTGGATGCTCGCGGGGGGCGTGTCAACGGGCGGGAGCCGTTTTCCGACCCCCATATCACGCAGGAGTCCCTCGCCGCACCAGCCGGCCCCCCGATAACGGATAATCGCGGGAACGAGGCGTTGCCGGCCGCCGTCGACAGAAAAGGAGCGGTGCCTATCCGGCGCTTTCGGCAAACGGCTCCGGTGCTAGCCGAGAGGTTCGAGTCTGCTTTTCAAGTCGCGTTCAAACCTGTCGCGTTGAATCGTCTCGGCGGCGAGGAGCTTTCCGGTGGAATCCTCCAGGGTCAGGACTTCCCAATGCCCGCGCGAGAGTCGGTAGCACCCCTCCATGTTCCGAACGAGTTCCGGGACCAGCCATACGACGTCACCATCATTCAGGTCCCGTCCGGGATTGAGCCCGTCGCCTCCTATGGATTCGAAGAATGGCCGATCCACTGCGACGGCTATTCTCGATCCCCAGCGGCGGAGGGTCGGAACCTTGATTTGCAACTGCGGCATGAGGCGTTTCGCGCTCGAAGAGCGCCAGTCCGGTCGGCGAACCGCGTCCGGAAACGGCGGTTTCGGATGATCGTCCTCTCGCAAGTTGGCGAATTCAGATTGCATACCTTTGCCGGAGAAATACACCGCCTGAACTTCCAGCCCATACCACTTGAGAACGCCCCCGGACGTTTCGGCGACAACAAGGTCGATCTTTCCCGCCGGCTTGTCCGTGCCCGTTCCGCGCATGAAAGGCACCTCGCGGGCCAACATCGCCCGCCCCGGCACAAAGCCGACAATCTCCGCCAGCCAGTTCACCAGCAATTCTTCTTCGAACCTGACCGGACAAACGATGACCGGATCGCCATCGGGCAAGCCGATCCGTCCGCCCTCGCCCTTTTCATAACGCTGAAGAGAACACACGCCGCCCCGTTTCCGGCAAGGCGGCCGGCCCCTCTGAAACGGACATGGCGGCGCCTCGGCGCCGTCCTGCAACGCTATCTTCGCCAGTCGGCGACGCTCCGCGGGAGAAAGTCCCAGAAACGCCTGCCCATACCATTCCGCGATGCCGTAGCGCACGGTCAACCGACGAACACCGGACGCGGCGTGATGACGAGTTCCGGCACCCGGGCGTGGTGGGTGTTCTTCATGAGCACCTCGACGGCGCAGAAGCGGTGCCTCCGTATCAAGCGTTCAATCTCGGGTGCCCGATCGTAGGTCATCAAAAAATCCGCACCGCTGTCGGCGAGCATCTCAAACAGGCGCGGATGGTCGACCTCGTTGTGGGCATAGAGCCGTTTGCCCGCCCGCTTGCCGCCAGCGGTGTAGGGCGGATCGACGAAAACGACGAATTCAGCGCCACCGCCCGCCAACAGGGCGGCCATCCATTTCATGCCGTCCGTCTCGTGAAACTCGATGCGGTCCGCATGCGCCGCAATCTCCCGAAGACGCTGGATGATCGTCCCCGGATACCAGCGAGAGGCGACGCCCTTTCCGTTTTCTCCCGCGCGGCTCAACGATGCGCCATGCGCGAGGATGCCTCCTCTGCGCGTCCGGTTCAGCACGAGCGTGCGGAAGCCGCGGCCGAGCACATCCCGATGGGGCTGACGCGACACCGCCTCCACGGCTTCCCGCGTCGGCTCGAAACGCGCGATCCTCTCGCGAAGCGCGGGCCCATGTCGCAGCGCCGCGCGCCAGAAGGCCGCCACGTCGCCGTCCCGTTCCGCCATGAGGCAACGATCCGCCAGCCCCTCCATCACGGCGGTCAACGAAACGATTCCGCCGCCGGCAAACGGCTCGATGAGGGTTCTTTGGGATGTCGGATTGACCCTCTGGAGCCAAACCCGGATGTGGGGAACGAGCCAAGTCTTTCCGCCAGGATACCGGAGGGGACTGCGCTGGGGCACCGAGGCGACGTTCGCCGCCGGAATCGGCGAAAGCGCAATCGCTGCGGACGGGACGGGCACCGCCCGCTCGGACGTTTCGGTCGGTAACCTCATCGCCGCCGCTCCTTTCATCATCGTATGGCGCAAGCGGTCCGGGCGCGTCGCGTAGCCGCGAAAGAGTCGCGGCGTCAGTCGCTGAAGAAGTACTTCAGGCCGAGCGTCAGCGACCAGTGATCCATCCCGCTGATCCGGGTGCGACTCGTCCCGTCGGGAATCGGATGCCTGGAGTAGCTGCTTCTGTCCTCCATGTCGTCCACCATGCTGTAGGAGAGCTTCAGCCCCAGCAGGAGCCTGTCGCTCAGGCGGTAGTCGGCGCCCGCGTGGAGGTGCTTGGAGAGGACGGTGTCGGAGAGGTCGACCTCCTGTTCGCTGTTGAAGTTCTCTGCGGGGCCTGCGTCGCAAGACCGGACGCACGAGTATCTGCTTTGGTAATACAACCCGGACAATTCGACGAAAGAAAGACCCAGCCCGACGCCCAGGTAGGGGGTGAACCGGCTCCCGGAAATCGGAAAATCGCGGTAGACGTTGAGCGCGAGCGTGCGCGTCGTCAGCTTGTCGACCGAGGCAACGACGGACTCGGTATAGTTCGCTTCCCGGGCGGGGACGATGGCGGAGCCGTCGAGGTAGGTGATGCCGGTGAACTCCTGCTCCACATCCTGCTTGTGCTCGGTCAGCGACAATTCCAGGCGCATCTTCTCCCAGGCGTGGCCGACGGAAATTTCGAGCGCGACACCGCGATCCGCCTCGAGGTCGTAGAACCACCGATAGCCTTCGGGGGCGCCTCCGGAGCAATCGTTGTTCGGATAACAGATGTTGTCGCGGTTCCGGCCCGCCTGCTCCATCCCGAATTCCCAGCTCATCCCGGCGCCCGCGCCCACGTACCACCCGCGCGGCGCCGCCGTCTCCTCGGCCGCACTCCCGCCCGCAACGCCCAGCACGACGCAGAATCCCAGAGCGGCGCAGGCGGTGCGGCATCTCCCGAGCAAGAATCGCATTTCGGCCTCCTCTCCCTACTCCCGATTCGACCGCTCGATGCGGCCCCGAACGCATGGAACGCATTTTACTACGGGCGCGGAGGGCGGAACAATCGGCGGGACAGGTCGCCCTCCCCGGGCCTTGCGGCGTTCGCGCGTCTTTCTCCGCCCGCCCATCCGCCGGACGCGCCCAGGCTCTCCTCCCGCTCCCTCCCGGCGGCCGGTCGAGGGGCGTCAGGCTGTATGATCGGGATGCCGCTCGATGGTCACGCAGGCGTCGAGGGTCGAATCGGCGGCTCCTTGAAACACGCCCCGGGTCGGCGGGACGTCGGCGTAGTCCCGCCCCACCGCCACCCGGACGTGGCGGTCGTCTCCCCCGGTGTCGTTCGTCGGGTCGAACCCGGTCCACCCGACTCCGGGGAACCAGCATTCCACCCAGGCGTGGCTCTCGCCTTTCGCCGCCCCGCCGGCGGGAGGCCCCAGATAGCCCGACACATAGCGGCACGGAACCCCCCAGCCGCGCAGGATGGAGGCCATGACGTGCGCGTAGTCCTGGCAAACTCCCCGACCGGTCTCGAGGATGTGGTCGATGGGGGAATCGACGCGGGTGTGGCCCGGAATGTACTCGAACGCCTCGTGCAGCCTAGCGCAAAGCTCCCGCGTGCTCACGAGAGGGTCCTCCCCCAGCCCGATGCCGCGCGCCTCCATGAACTTCCGCAGCGCCGGGGTCGAACGGACGAAGCGGCTCGGGTGCAACATCGGCCACAGCTCCGGGGACTGCGCGGCGCGGCGCAGCTCCCGGGAGTCTGCGGGATCGAGCCGATCCGGAGCCTGGGCCGGCGGCCCCACCTCCACCGTCGAGCGGGCCGCGATGCGGAACCGCTCGTGCGGGCGGGGACGATCCAGAAAATGGCCGGTGTTGCCGAACGAATCGGTGAAATCGAACAGCGGCCCATCCGGATCGGTGTGAATCGAGAACGCGCGGACGAGCTGGGCGCGGTCGCGAACCGGACACAGGTAGAGCGTCATCACCGAGGCGCGCACCGGGGCGGCGTAGTCGAACCGGACGATGTGCTCGATTTCATAGCGCGCGCTCATGCCGGAAGGTCCTCCGCCAGGGAGCGATGCACGTAGGAGGCCATCACCAGGTCGTGGAGTGCCCGGACGTCCCTCGCCACTGCGCGAAAGAAGCCGGCCGGGTCCGCCTCGGCGGAAATCCGCGCCGCCTCGATTTCGATGGTCGCCGCGAGGTGAAGCGCCATCGCGTGGAGCGGGGCGAGGGGATACCGGGCGCCCACCGGGTCGATGCCGGCGAGCATCTCCTCGATCCGCCGCGACGAGAAGCGAAGCGAGCGGGGAAGCTCGGGGTCGCGGGCGAGGAAGACGAGCGCTTCCTCCCGGGACACCCGCATCGAGCGGCGGCGGCAGTAAATCTCGTACGCCCCGCACACGCGCAGGAGGCTGGCCCAGGAAAGGGCGGTGGCGCCCTGCTCCTCGCGAGCGAATTCGGTCCACGCACCCAGGAGCGCCGCCTGATGCTGCGCCCGCTCGATGAACCGCCCGAGCTCCAGAAAGCGCCACGCGTCGTCGCGGGACATCATCGCCTCCACCACGCCCGCGAACAGCCGCATCCGGTCGATGACCTCGCGCGCCAGCGCCACCGGCGCCTCGGCCCACGCTCTGGCGAAATCGCTGTTCCGCATCCAGAGGTAGCCCTGGTTCAGGCACGTCCACACCGACAAGGGGAGCTGCGGCCGTATGCGCCGGGCGTTCTCCCGCGCCCAATGCCAGCACGAGAGGATGGAATCGGGGTTCGAGCGCTCCTCGATGAGGATGCCGGCGAGCGTGTAGGCGTCGGGAATGAGAAAGGCTTCAGCCTCGTCCACCTCCGCCGACACGCCGGGCGGCGGTTGCCCGAGCACCCGGTATATCGTCCGCCAGCCGAGCGCCAGCTCATCGGCCGGGCGATCCACGAGCCGGGTCAGCTGATGCTCGAGAATCCGCGCCGTCTGCTCGACGCGCTCCGCGTAGCGGCCCAGCCAGTAAAAATCAGCAGCCACCCGGGCCAGCACGGCCTTCCCTCCTCTCCTGGGCGTCCAGTACCCAGAGGTCCTTGCAGCCGCCGCCCTGGCTGGAGTTCACCACGAGGCTTCCGCGCCGGAGCGCCACCCGGCACAGCCCGCCCGGAACCACGTGCTGCGCATCGCGCCCCTGCAGCACGAAGGGGCGGAGGTCCACATGGCGCGGCTCGATGCGCCCATCCACGAAGCACGGCGCGCGGGAGAGGGCGAGGGCGGGCTGGGAGATGAAATTCTCCGGGTTCGCGCGCACCTGCTCGGCGAACTCCGCGCGCTCGGCGGCCGAGGCGTGGGGCCCGACCAGCATCCCGTAGCCGCCCGATCCGCCCACCTCCTTCACCACCAGCTCGTCCAAGTGCGCGAGCGTGTAGGCCAGCCCCCCGGGTTCTCGGCAAAGGTGCGTTTCCACGTTCGCCAGTATCGGCTCCTCGCCGAGAAAATAGCGGATGATTTCCGGAACGTAGGCATACAGCGCCTTGTCGTCCGCCACGCCCGTGCCCGGCGCGTTGGCGAGCGCCAGGTTGCCCGCCCGGTATGCGTGAAAAATCCCCGCTGTTCCCAGGAGCGAATCGCTCCGAAAGGTCACCGGGTCGAGAAAATCGTCGTCGATGCGCCGGTAGAGCACGTCCACCCGGCGCAGGCCCCCCGTCGTGCGCGCGTAGAGCCTGGCGTCGCGCATGACCAAATCCCCCCCCTCCACGAGGTCGACGCCCATCTCGCCGGCGAGAAAGGCGTGTTCGTAGTATGCGGAGTTGTACATGCCGGGGGTCAGTATCGCGAGGTTCGGCTCCTGCGAGGCGCGGCCCAGAGAGGCGAGGGTGGAATAGAGGCGCGCAGCGTAATCCGCCACCTCGCGCACGCGGTGCGCGCGGTAGAGCTTCGGCAGCACGTCCTTCATCGCATTGCGGCAGGCGAGCATGTAGGACACCCCGGAGGGAACGCGCAGGTTGTCCTCGAGGACGGCGAACCCCTCGTGGGTGCGGACGATGTCCGTCCCGCACACGGCGACGTAGACGTCGTGCGGAACCTGCACCCCGCGCATCTCGGCGCGGTACTGCGGGCAGCCGAGGACGAGGTCGAGGGGCACCACCCCGTCCCGCAGGGAGCGGCCCGCGTGGTAGACGTCCTTCAGGAAGAGGTTGAGCGCGGCGAGGCGCTGCTTGAGGCCGCGTTCGACGTGGTCCCACTCGGCCGCGGTCAGAAGCCTGGGCACGCAGTCGATCGGGATGATCCGCTCGGTGGCCTCCTCCGCGTCGAGGACCGTGAAGGTGATCCCCTCGTGCAGAAAGCGCCGGTAGACGCCCTCCTGTAGCTTTTCGAGGTCCTCGCGCGCCAGCGCCCGCAACGCGGCGTCGAGCCGACGGGACGCATCGCGCGGCCTCCCCTCCGGCCCGAACATCTCGTCGTAGAAGCGGGCGTCCCGGTCATATCCCGCGAAGGGGTCCTCCTCCCCCGCTCCGCCGGGGGATCGCCCCGCGCCCAGCTCGTATGCGCTCTTCTCCACGTTCGCCTCCCGCCCGAAGTCAGGCACCTGCGGATGCCGGAATCGGAAGCAGACTAGCCCCCTTCGGGCTTCGGTTCAAGTTCGCGCGCGTCGAGCCGCCGCGCGGGCAGAGCCTCAAGGCCCGGGATACGCCTCCGGCGGCTTCCGGTCATCGGCGGTTTTTCTCCTTCTGACGCGCCTTCGGGCGACGATGGAATCATCCTGGAGCCGCGCTATCGGGTCCTCCCCCTCCTCATCCCCGCGCCCGTAGGCGTTGCCCTTCTCGAAGGCGAGCCGGCCGAACAGGCGGTTCAGGTTGCTCCGCGCCGCCTGTTCGTCGTCGGCGTTTTTCTTGCGGTATGCATCGTTCACTATCCACCCCCTCCCCCTTCCTCAGGAAAACCCGCCCCGCGCCGCATCCGCCGGCGGGGGCGATCAGGCGTCCACCTCCCACCGCTCGCCTATCGCCATCGTCCTGACCCGGCTGGCGTCGGCGCCCGTCTCCTCGATGCGCGCCCTGAGGACACGGGGCGGATCGTCGATGGGCTCGTCCGTCAAGTCGAACGTCCCCCAGTGCATGGGGATCATCCAGCGCGCGCCCAGATCCGCAAACGCCACAAGCCCCTCGGCGGGGTTCATGTGGGCGTAGCGCATCATCCACCGGGGCGCGTAGGCGCCGACCGGCAGCATCGCCACGTCGATGGGCCCGAATTTGCGGCCATACTCCCGGAACCCGTGAAAGTAGCCGCTGTCGCCGCCGTGGAAATACCGGCGCCCGCCGGCTTCGATGAGCCAGGAGCACCAGAGCGTCGAGTTCACGCCCACCCCGAAGCGGTTCGACCAGTGCTGTGCCGGCAGGCAGGTGACGCGCACCCCCTGATGCCGCGCACTCTCCCACCATTTGAGCTCCACGGCGCGGCGGCCGCGCGATTCCACGAAAGCGCCCAGCCCCGCCGGAACGAACCACGCGACGTCCCCGGGCAGGCTCTCGATCGTCCATGAATCGAGATGATCGTAATGGTTGTGGGAAATCGTGGCGACCGCACCTCCAGGCACGGAGGCCGCCGGAACGCCCGGCGGCTGGTGGCGTCCATGCCAGAAGGCCCGCGCGCCGAAGTGCGGGTCCGTCAAAACGACGTTCGCGCCGTCCTGGATGATGAAGCTGCAATGGCCGACCCAGGTGATGGAAGGCGCTTTTTGCGGCCTCGACAGATACGCGCCATCGTTCGGAACGACGGGAACCTCGGGCGCCTTGCTCGCCTTGACCCCCGCGAATTCATTGCGGTACAAGAATTTCCATTTCAGCAGGTTGGCCCTCGAGCGCGGATGCGGCCACCAGGGATTCCGCCACGCTCCCGGCTCGCCAGGCGGCCAATAGAGAGATTCCGCCTCCCGGGAGAGGAGGCCCTGCCTCTCGGGAGGGAGCGGTGCGGGCGCCTTGAAGCCAAGCCCCGGGCGCGCGCACCCTCCCGCAAGTCCCAAGGTGCCCAGGCTCGCCAGGCCGGCGGCCATGAGAAATTTTCGCCTGCCGATCTTCGGCTTCATTCGCCCACCCGCAACACCAGCTTCCCGCAGACGTGGCCCCCCTCCAGAAGGGAGTGCGCCCCCGCGATGTTCTCCGCGCGCAGGTCCCCCATCTCGGCGATCCGCGGCGGTTGTATTTTCCCCGCCTCCGCCCAGCCCCGCACCTCCTCGAGCGCTTTTTTGTAGACCCCGTAATAGCCGGGGCCGCCCCCGCCCGCGGGGGCGCGCAAGAACACGCTGTGAAACGAAGCGGACTTGGTGAACAGGGGGCCCTCCTGGGAGGAGAAGAACTCCGCTATCGGGGCTCCCGGCTCCGGTGCGATGGAAGAGATTCTCCCCCAGTAGTCCACCACCTCGCAGCAGAGTTTTTTCATCTCGCGGCCCACGAAATCAAACGTGGCCGGAAAGAGGCGGCCGCCGTTCATCTCCACGGCCCGCCGGGACAACTCGCCGACAGACAGCCCGGAGTATTGCAACGTCCGGTTGGGGGAGGCGCCTATCCACCCCTCTATGTATTCCGCGCTCTCCTCGCTTCCCGCCGTGGCGACGATGGGAGACGCGCCGATGTGCCGGAGCATCTGGAGCGCCATGCTGCCCACCCCTCCCGAGCCGCCCGCCACGAACGCCGCCTCGCCCGGCCGCACCCCGGCCTTCATCACCACCGCCTCATGCGCGGTCAATGAGACGAGCGGCAAGGCGGCCGCTTCGGCAAAGGTGGCGTTGCGCGGCTTTTTCACGACAAAAGCGGCGTGGACGCACACGAATTCCGCATACCCGTCCCCGCCGCTGTCGCCAAACCTCGGCAGATACGCCATGACCTCATCGCCCGGGGAGAATTCCGTGACGTCCTCGCCCACCGATTCGACCACGCCTGCGGTGTCCCTGCCCAGGACGATGGGGACCGCCCCCTGGTTGCCGCCTCTTCTGGCCTTGAAATCGGTGGGGTTCACGGAGATCGCCCGCGCACGGATTTTCACCTCCCCGGAGCGGGGCGCCCTCTCGGGCCAATCGGCGTCCTCGAAATTCTCCACCCCGCCAAACTTCCGCAACACGACCGCCCGCATTTTTTCGCCTCCCCGCTAGACCATCCAGGCCCCGCCCGCCAGGAGCAGGCCCTGTCCGGTGACGTTTCTGCTCTCGTCGCTCGCGAGATAGACCGCCATGTGGCCCACGTCGTCGGGCGTTTGCTCGCGGCCCAGCGGAACCGCCGCCTCGACGAATTCGTCGAACACCCGCCGGGCGGGGCGATCCGTCTCCGCACCGATGATCACGCCGTGGCCCTTCTCCCAGAGGTTTGTCCACAACAGGCCCGGGTTGATCGCGTTGACGTTCACGTTGTGCGGGGCCATCTCCTTGGCAAGGCTCATCGTGAGGTTCATGCACGCCGCCTTGGACGCGCAATAATGCGGAACGTTCTCGTTCGCGCGCCGCGCGGCAAGCGACGCCAGATTGATGATTTTGCCGTATTTGCGCGCGCGCATGTGGGGTGCGACGGCCCGGCACATCAAAAACACGCCCGTCGCGTTCACCGCGAAAACGGCGTTCCACTCCTCCAGCGTGATTCTCTCGATCGGGTTTCCCATCAGCGCCGACGCCCTGCCATGGCAGTTCACCAGAATGTCGATATGCCCCATCCGCTCCGCCGCCGTCCGGATGACGTCCTCCGCTTGCGCCTCGCTCGTCACGTCCGCCGGCAGAGCGAAATGCGCCCCCGCACCGGCGTCCTTGAGCCCTTTTTGCGCCACCTCCTCGTGGACGTCGACCACGCAAATCTGCGCCCCCTCGCGGGAGAACGCGCGAATGATGCCTCGGCCGATTCCGCCGCCTCCACCCGTGACAACCGCCTTTTTCCCTTCCAAACGCATCCGCACCCCCTCCGTGATAAAACTTCCGCATCGCCTATCCGGACGAAAAAATCTCCCCCCCGTCCTCCGGCAACCTCCAACGCCGCCGCCGGAACACGGTCTTTCGCGATTCTAGCAAAGAATGCGGGGAGGGGAGTATCCGAGAAACCCCCGTCCGGGGAGTTTCCCCCGCATGGGGAGAATGATATTCTGCTCTTCTCTCGAGCACATGGGCGAACCATCCCGGACATCGCGGGAGGGTGTCCCGGAAACCAACAGGAGCACACAATGTCTTTGCTGAAAATGACCAAGGAGTTCATCGACGTCGGCATCGTGGTCAAGGACCTGGAGGTGGCCGAGAAATTCTACGGCGGCGTCCTCGGCCTCCCGATCGTGCGCGAGGTCGAGATCAAAGAGGAGAAGGCGAAGCAGGCCGGCTGTGCCTCGGGGAGGTTCGAGTTCAAGGCGTTTCAGGCGGGCGAGGTGCAGCTCAAGGTCGTTCAGGCGGACTCCGATCCGCCCGCGGGCGGCGGCATCGTGGACGAGGCCACCGGATACCGCTACCTGACCTTCACGGTGGAGAGCGTCCAGGAGGCCCATGACGCCCTGGCGGCGGCGGGCGTCCGGCTGATGGGCGAGGTCACCGAGGTCGTGCCGGGCCGGTTCATCATCTTTTTCCAGGACCCTGACGGAAACATGCTGGAATGCGTCGGCCCCCGGTAGGTTTTTTCGTTCCGCGCGCGTCTGTCCCCCCGGACTGAAAGCCCGAAGACGCCCGCCGCGCTTTACGGGGCTACTCGGGCGACCGGATAGACACCTTGCCCCGGCATGGGCTCCGACTCCATCGCACGGGCCCCGCGCGTGTCGATTCTCAGGACGTGCATCCGGCATCCGATGCCGCGCGCCTGATACGCCTCGCGCATCGCATTGCCCACCTTTCCGGGATTGTTCCGGCAAATCGCCAGAACGCAGGGGCCCGCACCGCTGATGCACGCCCCGAGTGCGCCGGCCTCGTAGGCCGCCTCGAACGCCTCCTCCAAAGGGCCCATCAACTCCGCCCTGTAGGGCTGGTGCAACCTGTCCTGCATGGCGTCCCGAAACAACTCGTCCCGTCCGGTGGCGAACGCCGCCATCAGCGCGCCCACCCGCTGAACGTTGAAAATCGCATCGCCCAGCGAGACGCGCTCCGGCAGCTTTCGCCTGGCCGCGCGGGTGCTGACCTCGAACGCCGGCACCACGATCACCCACCGGTAATGCGACACCACGGGCATTCTCGTGTAGATGGTCTTTCCATCGGGGGTGGTCGCCGAAACGCAGAACCCCCCTATCAGCGCGGGCACCACGTTGTCGGGATGCCCCTCCATCTCCACGGCGATTTGGACGAGTTCGTCCATGCGCAATGGCCCGCCGAGCAGGATATTCGCCCCGACGATGCCGCCCACGATGGCGGCGGAACTGCTGCCCAGCCCCCGGGCGAGGGGGATGTGGTTGCGTTGCTTCATCCACAAGCCGGTGAAAGGCCGCCCTGCCCGCTCATGCACCCGCTTCACGGCCTGCACGCAGACGTTCGACTCGTCCCTGGGGATGATGTCCCGGCCCTCTCCCTCCACCTGGACCGTCACGCCCCAGGGGAGGCTGTCCAGCTCCACGCGATTGTAAATCCGCAGCGCGACGCCCAGGGCGTCAAACCCCGGGCCCAGATTCGTCGTGCTCGCCGGAACCTGCACGCGCACCAGAGCCACCGCTGCCTCCTCCAAACCGGACGGGGCTAATCCGGGCGAATATCTTCCGAGAGGGCGAGGGCGCAGCCGGCTTCTCTCATTGCGGCGATGGCGCGCTCCCCGTCCCCCGGGTCGAGGTTCACCGCCCGGACGGCGTCTTCCACCAAGACGACGTCAAACCCCTCCCGCCTCGCGTCGAGTGCCGTGGCCTTGACGCAATAATCCGTCGCCAGCCCGCACACGAAAAGACGCGCGATTCCCCGCGCCCGCAAATCATCCGCAAGCCCCGTGCCGTCAAACCCCGAATACGCCTCGGCGTCCCGGGCGGCGGCCTTGGAGACGACCGCATCCACCCTCTCGGTGCGCATTCGCGGATGAAACGCAGCACCCGGCGTTTCCGCTACGCAATGAGGCGGCCAGACGCCTCCCCGCCCCTGAAACGATACGTGATCCGCAGGATGCCAGTCCCGCGTCGCCACCCTCCACCAGGCGGAAATCTCCAGAAGCCCGTTCACCGGCGAGACGACCTCCTCCCCGTCGGCGACGGCGAGTGCCCCGCCCGGGCAAAAATCCACCTGCAGGTCGACGACGATGAGGCCGTCTTTTGCGTTCGGTGCGTATCTCGGCATCGCCAGGAGCCCTCTCAGACCAGCCGCCGCGTTGCGGGCCGGGGGGAGATGACGGCGCGGGCGGTTTGTCCCGCCCCGGGACGGACCGCCTGGAACGCAACCTTCACGATCCCGCCTTGAGCGTCAAGCGGCGTATTTCGCCGCCCAGTCCCCTGCGGATGGAAACGCGCATGCCCAGCGGATGCGCCAGGAAAACATCCTCAAAAAAATCTACCGTTCCGACCTTCTCGCCTTCGGCCTCGAATATCACGTCTCCCCGGCGGAGCCCCGCACGCGCCGCCGGCGCGCCCTCCCGAACCTGGGCCACCAGGAGCCCGTCCGCTTCTCCGTCCCCGAAAAAGCGCGCCAGGGAGGGGGTGAGTTTCTGAAGGATGACGCCCAGTTTTTTGGGGTGGGTGTATTTCCGCCCCACCCGAAAGCCGGACTCCATCACGCTCGACTTCACGTATATCGGGGATTTCACCCGCAAGGCCAGCGCGATGGCGTCCGATGGCCGGCTGTCCACGGAGAAGCGCTTCCCACGCGCCTCGATGTCGATGAAGGCGAAATACGTGCCCTCCCTGAGTTCGGTGATGACCACCCGGAGAATCCGCGCCCGGAGGATGCGGATGAGGTTGCGCATCAAATCGTGCGTCATGGGCCGGGGCGGCGCGACGCCGTGCAGTGCCATCAGAATCGCCTGCGCCTCCGTCGGCCCGATCCATATGGGCAGCAGGACGCCCCCTTTTTTCTCCTCCAGCAAGACGACGGGCTGGCCGTTGCGCCGATCGGCCATGACGTCCATCACCTGCACCAGACGAAGCCCGGAGGATGCCGAACGGGCGTCGGCGAGGGGTGCGAAAACGCTGAGAACGAGCAGAACGAGCAAACAGGAATATGGATTTTTCCGCCGCACGCCGCCGGCGCCACCACCTCTCGCCTTCGCCCTTGACGGCAACGGGCCCGCGCCTCAGCGACCGGATTCCGTCGGGAGGCGAAACACGCATTCGGGGATCGACATGTCCACCCGCTTCCCCGGCCTGTCCTCCACCTTGGTCTCGTAGATTCCGTCGCAGTTCGTGTCAAGAAGCGTGATGTCGTATGGATACCTGTCGTCCACGTCAATGTTGATGGCGAAAATCCGGTTGTTGATGGAGAGCGTCTCGAACCGCAATTTCCACTCGTCCAGGTATTGCTTGATCAGGGTCTCCTCCCCGGGAATGCGCCTGGTGATATCCCGCCGCACCCATCCCAGGAAGCGGGCGCGGCCGAGCTCCGGCGTGTCGAAGCCCTCGGGTCTTTTCTCGATGGGGCCGCCCTGCGGATTCGCGGGCGCAGCACCCGCCCCTCCCGAACCGGGGAGCGCCATCGCCAGAAACAGGACAAAAACGCAGATTCGCCCACACGCCATGCGCACCATCACGCCACCTCCCACATCCGCCCGTGAGTCGACGGAGAATCGCGCTCGCGCCATCTTCCGTCCACCGGAGGATAGCATTCATCGCACATCCTGCGAAAGACGCAACCCTCCCGCTTCCATCCACGCGGAAAGCGCGGCGGGCAGGCGCGCCCGCCAGGCGTTTGACATTTCGGAGAGCCGGACTATCCTTGGGGGCCGATACGGAAACCTTCATCCTGAGGCGGGCGCACCAGGCGCACCGCCGGGAAACGGGCGTTGCGGCACCCCCCGAGGAGACGCTTTCATGACGACCACAGCAAGAAAGGCGCGGCTCATCCGGCCCGAGGAGCGCGCGTCCGAGGGGATGGCCGGCGGCGCGAGCCACAGGGCCATCGTATCCAAGGCACAAGACGCGGTGGACCTTACCGTCTATTACTCGCGGATACAGCCTGGACAAACCCATGACTGGCATCACCACGAGGAGGATGAGGTCATATTCTGCGTGAGCGGGACGGGAAGGTACGACCTCGACGACGGCGAGATTCACTACGGCCCCGGGCAGTTCATCTTCATGCCCAGGGGCACGCGTCATTGCAACAACTGCGTGGGCACGGAAGACGTGATGCTCGTGGCCATCTTCCAGCCGGGGCGCGAATAGCGAATAGAGGCCGGGCGGTTCGCCGCCCTGGAGGCGCGCGAGCGGCTCGGCGCGTTCGGAGCGGAGGAGGTCGAAAGCGTGGAGGTGGACCAAAAGCTGCATGGGTTGGAACAGCTATGATAGTGTCAAGTGATGATACCCAAGCGCCATCGGAAAACTCCGAAGTGATGCAGGAAGGGACCACGGCACTCTATCCCGACCTTACGGACTCGGAAAAACGTCGGGTGCAAAACGGCGAAGCCACCAACGATCTTGTGTTCAGTGCAAGCACGGATGGCAACGACCGCGTGTTTCCGCGCATCCTCGATCTTTACATAGGGCCGGGAAGTGTGGTCGCCGACGTAACGTTCGGTAGAGGCGTCTTTTGGCGGCGCGTGCCTTGCGACAAGTACAAGCTATTGGCTACCGACATTCAAAACGGTATCGACTGTCGCAAACTTCCATACGACGACGGAGAGATCGACTGCGTCGTCTTCGATCCACCCTACATGCATTCGCCGGGCGGAACCGCCCATGAGGTACATACTCCATTTGAAGACCACTACCGGAACAACCGCACTGGCAATCGAACAAGTAGCAAGTATCACGAGGCAGTCTTGGACTTGTACCGAGACGGTGGACGCGAGGCGCACCGGGTTCTCAAGGAACGTGGTGTGTTGATCGTCAAGTGTCAAGACGAAGTATGCTCTAACCGTCAGCGGTTTACCCACGTAGAGATAATGCAGATATACGAGAAGATCGGCTTTGTCTCTGAAGACCTATTTGTCGTGATGCGCAACAATCGACCAGGTGTGAGCCGCGCCGTTCGGCAGGTACATGCGCGCAAGAACCATTCCTACTTTTTGGTGTTCTGGAAACAGGATGGAACGAAACGGCGTTGGGAACCCCCGAAATGAATCCCGTTGAACTTCTGGTGGAGGTCATCAGGGAACACGCGCCCGAAGACATCTGGCAAGACTCGCCGCTCATGGGCTACCGCTTGCTTGGCAACACAAACAGGGGCGAGATCGGAGAGGAGTTCATCCGCCGGTACCTACGTGCTGCCGGGATAGAAGTTGCCAACGGCGGGCGAACATCTGCAACAGACATGACAATCGCCAAGCGTAGCTTCGAGGTGAAAACTGCGTCTTTAGGTTCAAATGGAACTTTCCAGTTCAATCACGTACGCTTAGATCGCCGTTACGATTACCTGCTTTGCCTCGGCATATGTCCGCAGAGAATCGTATTCAACATGTGGCGCAAGGGCGACGTTGCGGAGGAACGTGCCGGAAGGCTCGTCAGGATGGCGGAAGGTCAGGCCGTCACCTACAAGATCACGAAGAAGTTGGCCGATATGGAAGACATCGAAGGGTTGCCCGGCGTGTTGCGCGAAACATTGGGCATCTGATGGGCCGCGACTTGATCCGCCGTGGCAATATCGTGTCCTGAAAGCTAAGCCGGTTTGTGGCGAGAAGGAGTCGGGATAGGAAGACGAAAACTGATAAGGCACTGAAAATAAACGAGTTGTCTATGCCTATCGGTAGATTGAGTCTGAGCATTGGCGGGCACCATCGGTGCGTGGAGGTGTGGACCACGCCCATCGGCCATTCGATGATCGGGCAGCCCTTCCGGCTCAGGGAAAATCCGCAAGTGGACGCGCAATTCAGCGCGCAATGGACGACGGCGTTTTCCCTCCTGCGGGGCGCGCCGCGCATCGCGCATTTCGCGCCGGACGCCATCGTCTCGGACGTGGCGGCGCAAGCACTCGCCCGCAAGACGAAAGTGCGCGTCTGGGAGAGGGGCAGCCTGCTGCTCGTGCCCGTGCGCGTTTCCGTCCGCCTCAGGGACGGGCGCGCAGCCGACGTCACGCACGACGCCATCAAGGGCGCCCCCGAATGGCCCATGAGCGAAGCCGAGAGAAGGGAGAAATTCTTCTCCTGCGCCGAGGAAGCCGCCGTGAGATTGGCGCCCGGGTGCGTCGAACGCGCCTTCGGGGATTTGTCCGCACTGGAGGATTGCGCGGACGTCCGGCCGATTCTCGCCGCCCTCGCCGCCGCAAGGGACCCGGCCCCCGTATAGAACTTGTCCCGCGATACCTGTATCATCCCCTTTCCATGAAGGCAGAGAACACACCCAGCATCCATCCAGGGGCGAATCTCGCCTGGGCGGCCGCCAGATACGGCCCGCGCGAGGCGGTGGTGGATGGCGCGCGCCGTCTGCGTTTTCGCGACGTCTACGACAGAAGCAAGCGGGTGGCGAACGCGCTCCTCGCGCATCGCCTGGCACCTGGCGACCGCGTCGCCAAGCTGATGGGAAACCGCGCCGAGATCATCGAGATCAACTTCGGCGTCGCGATGGCCGGCGGCGCCTCCCTGAATCTGCACGGACGCAACGTTCTCGAGGAACACGTCCACATACTGAACCACTCGGAGGCCGCGTTCCTGTTCCTGGACGAGCGCCACAGGGAATACGCGGCGGAGCTCCGGAAGGAATGTCCGCATCTGCGCCACATCGTTGCCGTCGGATGGGAGGGCGAGGAGGAGGGCGCCGCCGCCCATGAGGACTGGCTCCGGAGAAGCGCCGCCGCATCCCCCGAGGTGATTCTCGCGCCGGACTCCCTGTTCCACCTCCACTACACGTCCGGCACGACGGGCCAGCCCAAGGGGGTCGTCAACACGCACCGGACGCACCGCGCATGGCTGTCGAAATTCTTCCGAAACCTCGACTATCGGCTCAACCCGCGCGACTCCATGCTCCACGCGGGCCCCATGACCCATGCGTCTTTCAACTTCATCGAGACCACCTTCCTCCGGGGGGCGCGAAACATCATCATGCCCAGGTTCGAGCCGGGGCTGTTCTTCGGGATGGTACAACAGGAGGGGGCGACGACCACCTATCTCGTTTCCACCATGGTGCAGCGGCTCATCGAATGGGAGGGGATCGAACGTGCGGACGCCTCGCGCCTGCACACGATCACCTACGGCGCCGCCCCCATCTCGGAGGACAACCTGCGGCGCGCCATCGAGAGAATCGGCCCCGTCTTCCGGCAAACCTACGGGCTGACGGAGGCGCGCCAGCCCATCGCGATCCTCGACCCGTGGGATCACGTCGTGGACGGAACGCCCCGGGAGCGCAGGCGCCTCGCATCGTGCGGACGGGCCGCCGCGGGCGTCGAACTCGAACTCCTCGACGAGGAGGATCGGCCCGTCGCCGCAGGCGAGACGGGAGAGATCTGCGTCCGGGGAGACTACGCCATGGCCGGATACTGGAAGAACCCCGAAGCGACGGCCCAGACCATGCGAGGCGGCTGGGTGCACACCGGAGACCTCGCCCGCGCGGATGAAGAGGGGTATCTCTACATCCTGGATCGCAAAAGCGAGATGATCATCACGGGCGGATTCAACGTATATCCCTCAGAGGTGGAGCGCGCGCTGTGCCGGCATCCCGCCATCGCGGAGGCACTCGTGATAGGCACGCCCGATGACAGATGGGGCGAGGCCGTCAAGGCCATGGTCGTCCTCCACCCCGGGGAGTCCCCCGCCCCTTCGGAGATCATCGACTTCACGCAAAAACATATCGCCGGCTTCAAGAAGCCCAGGCACATTGAATTCCTCCGAGAAATTCCCAAAAATGCGCAGGGGAAAATCCTCCGGCGCGAGATTCGGGAAAAGCACTGGGCGGGAAGGGCGCGCAGGGTGAACTGACGAATCCGCCGCCGCCAACGCCTCGACCCATGCGCGCCATCGGCACCCCCGGCCCATCGGGAACCGCTTCCGCCAGACGGGAAGGGAAAACCGCGTTCATGGAAAAACCGCCAGGCCGCCCCCCTCAACGGACAGACACAGGAGCGGCGCGCCCCACTTTCCGGAGCGGCGGGATGGCTTGGCATGCAGGGTGAGCCATCCGGGGCGTCCCCCTCCCGGGGGGTGCGCATGCGTTCCGCCCCCCGCAAGGAGGACGCCGGCCTCCGGGGAGGGCGGCAGATCATCCTCGCGTGTTTTTTCACCATATTCACCGCCTACGGCACCGCTTTCATCCTGGGCCCCATGCTGGACGTCATGGGACGGGAGATGAACCTCTCCATCACCTCCATGGGGCAGCTGGCGGCCGTCGCCTTCATTCCCTGGGGCCTGGGCGCGCCCCTGCTGGGGCCTGTGTCGGATCGCTACGGCCGCAAGGCGATCATCCTCATCGGGGTGCTGGGCCTCTCCCTGTCCAACATCGCCACGTCGTTCGCGGACGACTACCTCACGGTGGCCGTCTGCCGCTTCGCCACAGGCTGCAGCGGCGCCCTGGTGCCGCCCTCGGCGGTGGCCGCCATCGGAGATCATTTCACGGGCCGACGCCGGGGGCTCGCGCTGGGGCTCGCGACCTCCGGCGTGGCGGCGAGCCTGCTCATCGGAATCCCGGGCGTGGCTTTCCTGACAGACCTTTGGGGATGGCGCAGCGGACTGCGCATAGCGGGCGCGTTCGGCCTGCTGCTCTGCCTCTACACGATGCGGGCGTTGCCCTCGCGAAGGCGCGCCGGGCCGCCGGTCTCCTATCTCGCCAGCTTCGCATGGATGCGCCAGCGCGTCGCGTGGCTCTTGATGAGCGGCAACGTCATCGAGCGGCTCATGACCTCCGCCTTTCTCACGTATGTATCCGTCTTCCTGCTGCGCCGCTTCGGCGTCTCCCTCTCCTCGGCGGGCAGCCTGCTCACGACCATGTCGGTGGGCGCCCTCATCGGCGGTCTTCTCGGGGGCGCGCTCGCGGGCGTCGGGCCGCGCTTCCTCGTCATCGCCGGGTTGGCGCTACTACAGGCGGGGCTTCTGGCGGCGCACTTCTCCTGGGCGGCCTGGCTTCCCGTCGCCATCGCGGCGGGCTTCGCGTTCTCGCTCTTGAGCCAGCTCAGCCGCGTGGCCGTCATGGACGATCTCATATCGCTCGCACCGCAGGCGCGCGGCGCCATCATCGGCGCCTATGCGACGAGCAACCAGGTCGGCCTGTTCCTGGGGGCCGCCCTGGGCGGTTTCGCCATACGCTGGGGCGATTTCGACGCACTCGGCTGGCTCGCCCTCGCGGCGGCGGTGCTGGGCTGCGCATGCTACGGCTCCGTGGCGCGGCTGCCCGGGGAGGACCGCTAGCCCCCGTTTCGCCGGTTCACGTTTTCACCGCGTCCTTGCGCCGCGGCTCCGGGAAGACGTCCTGATCGATCAGAACGTCGACGACGGCGGGGCGCTCCTCCCGAAGCGCCTGCGCGTAGACGTCCTCCAGGTCTTCGGGGTCCTCCACCCGATAGCCCGCGGCGCCGAAGACGCGGGCGTATTCGTCGAACCGCGGATTGCCGATGGCGTCCGCGATGTAGCGGCCATCATAGAAATGTTTCTGGTAGGCGCGCTCCGACCCCAGGTTGAAGTTGTTCAGAATCACGCAGACCGTGGGCAGGTTCTCCCGCATCGCGGTCTCCAGCTCGGCCCCGTTGCACAAAAACGCGCCATCGCCGCTGATGGTGACGACCTTTTGCTTCGGGCGCGCGAGCTTGGCCCCAAGCCCCAGGGGGTAGCCGATCCCGATGGCCGCCAGGTCCTGCGGGGCCAGGAGGCTCCGGGCCTGATCGAATCTTTGATACTCATACACGTAGCCCGCAGCACTACCCGCGTCGTTCGTGATGATGGTGTTCCTGGGCAAGACCCTGGCGAGCGCCATCTGCGCGCGCCTGGGGTCAATCGGCTTTCCGCCATACTCCAGCGCCCGTTCCCGATGCCTTCTCTGGGCGGCGCGAACCGCCTCGGCCTCCCGGCGCCACGCGGGGCGCGCCGCCTTCTCGCCCAGCCCCGCGAGCACCGCCCGGATGGCGAGTCCCGCCTCCGCGTTCATCCCCACCTCGACCGGGAAATTTCTGCCGATGTTTCTGGGGTCCACGGCCGCGTGGACGAGCTTCGCCTCCCGGAAAAAATCCGGCCGCAAAAACGTGGTGGAATGCGCCAGCCTCGTGCCGACGGCGAAGACGACGTCCGCCCTCTCAAAGAGGTCTCTCGCCTCGGGCAGCGTTCCGCGGCCAACCGAACCCAGAAACAGGGGGTGCTGGTTCGGCGCGAGGTCGTCCCTTCCGGTGGACGCCATGATGGGGGCGTCCAGCGCCTCGGCCAGCGCGACCAAGTCATCGCTCGCCCCGTCCCAGAGAACGCCTCCGCCGCCCAGGAGCAAGGGCCGCTCGGCGGACCGCAGGAGCGCCGCCGCCTGTGCGACCGCCCCGGAATCCGGAGCGAGCCGCGCCCGGCTCACGGGAGCCAAGCCGTTCCCCTCCGGATAATCCGCGCTCTCGTTCATCACGTCGCGCGGCAAGTCGACATGGACGGGGCCCGGCACCCCCGAGGTGGCGGCGTGGCAGGCTTCCCGAATCACGTCGGCCGCGCGCGCGGGCGTTCTCAGCTGGACCGACCATTTCACCATCGGGCGGAACATGGCGATCTGGTCGAGCTCCTGGGTGGAGTCCCGAAACGTGTCCTTCATCATGGGGGCGCCGGTGATGACCAGCACCGGGCTTTGCGCCATCATGGCGTGCGCCACGCCGGTGACGAGGTTCGTGGCGCCAGGCCCGTTCGTGGCCATGCACACGCCCACCTCCCCCGTGAGGCGCGCGAAGGCGTCCGCCATCAGGGCGGCGCTCTGCTCGTGACGCACCGTCAGGAAAGAGATATCATCGCGGCCATACATGCCGTCGAGTATCTCGATCATGCATGAGCCCGCCATGCCGATAACGTGCCGCACCCCCAGTTTCGCCAGCGCATCCGCCACCGCGTGTCCAGCCGTCATGGTTGGCATCCGTTCTTCTCCTTGCACAACAGGGCGGGCGCGTCCTCTCGCGTCTCGCGTCCCGCTCGACGATTCCCGACGACGCAGATCAGGCTTCCCCCGGATGGTTCGTCAAAGACCTCCGCGCTAGCCCACGTCTCCCTTCGAGTGGATGGCGTTGGCTATCAGGTTCACCGCGTGGTCCGCGTTCGCCTCCGGGCGGGCGGTTTCCGCGAAGCGATAAAACGCCTTGGTCGGTCTGAGACAATCGCCGCCCAGCCCCGCCAGGTCCGCGCACAGGCGCTGCGCCTCGGAATCCAGCGCGGCGTCGGAAACCACGCGATTCACCATGCCGATGCGCCTGCCCTCCTCCGCGTCGACCTCCCGACCGGTGATGACCATCTCGAAGCCGTGACGCCGATGCAGCTTTCTCGCCAGATGGCTGATGACCACCGTGGGCGGAAAGCCCTCCCGTATCTCGGGAAAGGCGATGCGCGCGGTGTCTGAAGCCAGCACGATGTCCGCGCGGCTGATCAGGCCGGCTCCCGGGCCATGGGCGCGGCCCCGGAGGGCCGCCACCGTCACGGCGGGAGAAAACTCCAGGGCGTCGTTCATCCGGACGATCTCCCGGAAGCGCTCCCGTATCCGGCTCACCGGCGGCAGCTGGGCACCGCCGCGAACGCTCTCCCTTCCGGCGCAAAAATCCTCCCCCTCGCCGTCGAGCAGGATGACGTCGCACTCCTCGCCCGCCCGGAGGAGCGCCTCGGTGAGTTCTCCCATCATCCCGAACGTCAGGCGATTCGCCTGTGGTGCGCGCGCCAGCGTGACGCGGCCAAGGGCGTTTCGTTTTTCATACCGGACGCACGCCATCCTCACGCCTCCCGCAAATGGAAGCGGGCCCCCCGTTCTTCCGGACAGGCCGCCCGCCACAGAATCGATGGACTTATCCCTCTCCCCCGCCCAAGAGTTCCTCCGAATGGCCCCTTCGGAAACCCCGGAAGAAGCAAAAACGCAAACGAGGGGCTTGCAAATCTGTTTGTAATTTGTTTGTATTAATAACGTACTATGTTCGCAAAACATATGCTTGTGGAGGCCATTCGCCGTGACTGCCCGCATCCTGCACCAAAACGGGGAAGTTCGCCAGTCCCGGGCGGAAAGCGTCGCCGCAGGGAGTACCGAGGGCGTCCCTCTCGCCGGCCGCCCGGTCTTCGCTCCCGGAACGGCCACCGGAGGCGTCGTCCGGCTCCGCCCGCAGGTTCGACACGCTCTCCCGGCTCCGCCCAACGATTCGGGAAAAGGAGGTCTTTCATGTTCCTGACGCGCAGGCAGCGAGAAATCTATGAATACATCAAGAAGTTCATCGACGCGAACGGCTACGCGCCGTCGATCACGGAGATCGGAAAACATTTTCGCCTCACCTCACCCGCCACCGTGCACAAGCACCTGCAAAACATCGCGCAAAAAGGCCTCATCAAAAGGAGTTGGAACAGGAGCCGGGCCATAGAGATCGTTCCCGGATCGGATACCATCGGCCCGGCCGCCGGGCAAGCGACAGCGGAACTTCCCCTGCGCGGCGTGATTGCGGCGGGCCTGCCGCTCGAGGCGATAGAGGACACGGAGACCATACCGCTTCCCTGGGCCTCCGGAGACAGCAACCTCTACGTCTTGCAGGTGAGGGGCGACTCGATGATCGAGGATCACATCCAGGACGGAGACTACGTCATCGTGGAGAGCCGGCAGAGCGCCCTCAACGGCGAGACCGTGGTGGCGCTCATAGAGGGAGAATCCGCCACCCTGAAGCGGTTCTATCGCGAGGGCGCGCAAATCCGGCTGCAGCCCGCCAACGCGGCGATGGCGCCCATCATGGTGCGGGAGGAGGATCTACGGATACAGGGCGTCGTCCTCGGCGTGCTCAGAAAGTATTGACGCCGTCGCCCGCCGGAACACAAGAGGGATGGACAGATGCAGGGGCGACCGGGTGAGGAGACGCGCGAGGCGCGCGCGGACAACCGCCTCATCGCCCATGTGGACATGGACGCCTTTTTTGTGTCCGTGGAACGCATGGGAGACCCTTCGCTGGAGAATCAGCCGGTGATCGTGGGCGGCAGCGTGGGTGCGCGCGGCGTGGTGTCCGCGGCCTCCTACGAGGCGAGAGCGTTCGGCGTGCACTCGGCCATGCCCATGGCCCGGGCGAGGTCGCTATGCCCCCACGCCGTCTACATACAGGCGAATCATTCTAAGTATCGCGACGCCTCGAAGCGGGTGATGGGGATACTGAAGGATTTCACGCCCGCGCTCCAGGCCGTCTCCGTGGATGAGGCCTACCTGGACCTGAGCGGAACCGAGCGCCTCCACGGCCCCCCGCTGGAGACGGCGGCGCGAATCCGGGAAAGGGTGCGGCGGGAGACCAGATGCTCGGCGTCCATCGGCATGGCGTCCAGCCGCCTGGTGTCCAAAATCGCGTCCGCACTCTCGAAGCCCGCCGGCATCCTGCACGTGTACCCGGGCGGCGAGGAAGCCTTTTTGCGTCCCCTGGCCGTGAGCAGCGTCCCCGGCGTGGGGAAGGTGATGGCCGCGAAGCTGAAGCGTCTGGGGATTCGCACCATCGGCGACCTCGCGAGGCAGTCGCCCTCTTTCCTGGAGGCGCAATTCCAGAACCTCGGGCCCGACCTCTACCGGAAGGCGAGGGGACAAGACGATTCCGAACTCGTGCTCGAAAGCCGGCCCAAGAGCATTGGCAAGGAAACCACCTTTCCCGAGGACGTCTCGAAGCGCTCCAGGCTGGAGGCCGCGCTCGCCGAGCTGGCCGAGCAGGCAAGCGCGCGGGTGCGGGGCCGCGGGCTGTGCGCGAGGCAGATCACCCTCAAAATCCGCTTCCCGGATTTTACGACCCTGACGCGCTCCCGCACGCTGGAGAAGCCGACGCGCCTCGACAAGGAGATCATCGAACCCGCCCTTGGCCTGCTGCGGCACACCTGCGCGAACGAGGCGAAAAACCGAAAGGTTCGCCTGTTGGGCATCTACCTGTCCGGCCTGGATACGCCCCGGGCGCAACCCCTCCTCATCGACGATCAAGACCGGGAGAAGGAGGAGCGCCTCGTGCGCAGCCTGGACCAGATCAGGGAGCGCTTCGGCCACGGGGCCGTCTTCGTGCGGAAGGGCGTGGAGCGCATCGGCGACGATTAGAGTCCGCTCAGAATCAAAATGGTTCCGAAGACCGTCATCACGGCGCCGAGGACGAGCCTCGGCGTGACGTTCTCCGTCTCCCGCAAAAACAGGTGAGAGCCCAGAATCACCAGAAGCGGCTGAATCGACGTGACGGAGGAGACGTTCACCGCGTAGGTGCGGGCCAGGGCGTTGCTGTACGACGGGATGGCTATCGTCTGGCAAAGGGCGGCCACGAGCATCCACTTCCAGCTCGCCCGGGGTATCCTCCCCCCCTCTCCTTTGGGACCAAAGGCGAACGCCAGAACCCAGGCGAAGGCGAGCCCTACCCAGATCACCCAGGCGGAAGCGGCGAGCGCGTCCACGTCCAGGGCTATCGTCTTCAGCATGACGCCCGAAGCGCTCCAGTTCAGCGTGGTCAAGCCGGCCGAGACGTAGCCCGCGACGACGCTCCCCCGGGCGAGGCCCGCCGCGGGATTCGCCTGGGCCGGAGCGGAGCGCACCACCACGGTGAGGCCCGCCATCAGGCACAAGAGGCCCAGGATGATGGGCACCGTAAAGGGCTCGTCCAAAAACACGGCGGCCAGCAGCGCGGTGACCTCCGGCGTGCTCGCGGCGATGGGAATCGTGCGGCTGGGCCCGATGCGCCTGATGGCGTAATAGTAGGTAAGCCGGGAGATGGTGATCATGAAAAAGCCGGTGACGGGGATGAGCACCCAGGTCTTGGCCAGCTGCGGCCGAAAAGCGGACATCGGCAGCGTACAGAAAACCAGGATGGCGACGAACGCGCCGTTGAGGGTGGAGGTGGCCGCGGTCGTTTTGAGAAGCGGCGCGTTTTTCATCGCCAGGCGAATGAAAAAGGACAGGCTCCCCCAGCTCAGGAGCGCCGAGACGGCGAACAGCAGGCCCAGGGCATGTGTGGAGGCATCCATCAACGCTTTCCGGTGTTCGTGAAATGGCCGAAAGACGCTATGCCGGCCGGCTCAGAATCCATTCATCCTCCACCTGCGTCGCCGCGCTCATGAACAAATACAGGATACATCCCGCCCGAAACTTCTTCTTCACCTCCTCGAGCTGCGCTGCGGAGCCCGTGGAGGTCACGAAAATGTCCAGCACCACGCCGGTGACGCCTCCGTTTCGGGCGCGCGGATCATCGGGCGCAAAGCGGCCCATCGCGAGCCTCCCCTCCACCCGGCAATCCTCGAGCGGCATCCCCACCTCCTTGGCGAACATCTCCACATGCGCCGCGCCGCAGCCCGTCAAGGCGCCCACCGCATACTCGGCGGGGGTGGGATGCTCGAACAGGCCGCCCCGCTCCTTGGGCTCATCACTCGAAAACGGCGGACAATCGCGCGCCCGCATCTCCGCCCGCAAATCCCCTCTCCACCGCGCCCGCACCACCCGGACGACGGGCTCCGAAGCAGTTTCCCCAGACATGGCGACGCTCTCCTCGGGCAGGCGGAATCGTCGCGCAGCGTACTACATCACCTCCCCGTCCCGCCATGCGGATCCGGGAAAAGACGCCGCGGCCATCATCTCTCCAGCGCGCTCAGCACGGCGGAGACGAACCCCAGGAATCGCGCGCCTTCCCACATTTTCCGGGGGGAGAGGGCGCCCCCCCTGGCCATCCCCACGTGCCGAAACCCCTCCAGGATGAGCGAGAAAACCGCATCCTCCGACGTCTCTCTGGCGCGATTCGCCAACAGGAGGCTCTCGGACGCCGGAACAAACGGGTCGTCCCGCCCGTGCAGAAAAAACTTCCGCCCCCCCACCTTCGGGAGGACGTCGCGCATGCTCCACCCTCGCAGACGCTTCCGCCGCCCGGCGCCCTGCCGCGCGTAGAGCGCCTCGAAGCGCCGGGGGTCCTTGTTCTCCAGCAAGGCGATGAGCGCGCGCGCACCCTCCGGCAAACGCTCCTGCAAATCCGTCGTGTCCGCCTCCTCCTCTTTTCGCTTCCTCGCGACGATCCGGCCTATCTCGTCCTGGAAAGCCTCCAGCCCCAGGAGCCTGGCGTTGGAGAGAAGAAAAAGCCATTTTCCGTGCCGGATCGGTGGTGCTCCCGGGAAGGCGGGCTTGTCCTCCCCGCCGCTCGTGGTGAGGTGCTTCAGCACGTTTTTCAGGTCGTAAAACGCCCCCACGCCGACAAAAGCGGCCATCCTGTCCCGGACGCCCGGCCTGGCCGCCGCGCGCAGGGCCGGCCCCGCCCCAAAGGAAAACGCCAGAAGGCCGCACCTGACGAAAGAGGCCTGGCCGCCGCCCGCCATCCACCGGAACGTCTCCTCGATGCGGGCGACGTCCGCCTCTGCGGGCCGGAACCTTTTCATGCCAGGCAGATCGGGGACGACGGCGGAGAATCCGAGCCGCGCCAGAGCCTCGGCGAACGCCACCAGCCGATGATCCCGCCTTCCCGCCGCGCTCATTCCGTGGACGAGGACGACGCACCCCCGTGAAGGGGCGGTGCCCCAGTGCGGCGAATCTCCCGGAGAATACAAATCCGCCGCGACCCCGGTCAGCGCGATTTCCGTTCTCCCCGGCTTGCGCGTCAGGGCGGAGAGCCAGCCGCCGCGCGCGCCGTCGACCATGCCCTGCGCGAGCAGGAGGGAATCCACGGGGTGCCGGAGGTGCGGCGCGAATCGCGACGAGACGAACAGCGAGAGCGCGCAAAGCGCGGCGAGGAGCAGAACCCTCCGGGACGTCGGGAGCCGTTCGAGAATGATCAGCCCGCCTTCGCCTTCTCGAAATAATCCCTCAGGAACCGGCCGGTGTGGGACCCGGCAGTTCGGGCGATCGCGTCGGGCGGCCCCTCGGCGACGATGCGGCCGCCCGCGTCCCCCCCCTCGGGGCCGAGGTCGATCACCCATTCGGCGGAGCGGATCACGTCCAGATTGTGTTCGATGACGACGACGGTGTTCCCGAGCCCCACCAGGCGCGTGAGGACGTTCAGCAGTCGCTCCACGTCCTGAAAATGCAGCCCCGTCGTCGGCTCGTCCATGAGATACATCACGTCCCGAGGCGGGCGGGCGGCGAGCTGGCTCGCAATTTTCAGGCGCTGGGCCTCGCCTCCGGACAACGTATTCACCGGTTGTCCGATCCGCAGATAGTTCAATCCCACATCCCGGAGAATCAGCAACTTGTTCAGCACCGACGGCACGTGATCGAAGAACAGCATGGCCTCGTCCACGGTGAGGCTCAAGACGTCGTGAATGTTTTTTCCCTTGTATTCGACCTCCAGGGTCTGGGGCTTGAAGCGCCTGCCCTCGCAGTCCGGACAGCGGATGAACAGGTCGGCCATGAAGTGCATCTCTACCTTCCGTATCCCGCTTCCCGCGCAGGACTCGCACCTTCCCCCGACGGCGTTGAACGAAAAGTGGCCGGGGCCGTAGCCCATATGCCTGGCGCGGGGCGATTCGGCGAACAGCCGGCGAATGGCGTCGTACGCCTTCAGATACGTGATGGGGTTGCTCCTCGGGCTCTTCCCGATGGGGCTCTGGTCGAGCAGCACGACGGAATCGAGGGCCTCAAACCCCTGTATCCGCTGAAAACGGCCGATGGGGCCTTTCGCTTCATGGAGAATCCGCGCCAGCGCCGGGTAGAGCGTGTCGTGTATCAGCGTGCTCTTGCCGGAGCCGGACACGCCCGTGATCGCCACCAAACGCCCCAGGGGAACGTGGAGGTTCACCTTCTTGAGGTTGTTTTCCTCCGCTCCCCACAAGGAGAGACGGGAGCCGTTCTCATCCGCCCCCCGCTTGATTCTTCTGGGGCGGACTTCCCGCTCGCCGTTCAGGAATTTCGCCGTCACCGATTTTTCGCACTCGGTCAACTCCTTTCGGGGGCCGGAAAAAACGACCTCGCCGCCGCGCTCGCCCGCCCCAGGGCCCAGGTCCACCACATGGTCCGCCGCGTGGATGACGTCGCGGTCATGCTCCACCACGAGCAGGGTGTTCCCCCTGTCCACCAAATCCTTGAGAATTCCCACCAGACGCGCGTTGTCCCTCGGGTGCAAGCCGATGGTCGGCTCATCCAGAACGTAGAGCGTGCCCGTGAGATGGGCGCCCAGCTGGTTCGCCAGGTTGATCCTCTGATGCTCCCCGCCGCTCAGGGTTCGGGTCTCCCTGTCCAGGGTCAGATACTCCAGGCCCACCTTGTACAAAAAATCGAGACGATCCCGCACCTGCTGGAGAATTTCCCCGGCGCGCGCGTCCTGCTCCGGCGTGGGCGGCGGGGCCTGAAAATACGCTCGCAACGCGCTGACCGACATGGCGCAAACATCGGCGATGGTGTGCGCGCCCCATCGTATCCACAACGCCTCGGGGCGCAGGCGCGCGCGCCTGCACGAAGCGCATTCCTGCAGGCTCTGGTAGCGCCGGATCATGACGCGCACCCAAACCTTGTATTTTCTTCTCTTCAGCCTCTCGAAAAACGGATACAACCCCAGGAGCTTGTCTGATCCCTCCAGCACCATTTTCTTTTGGCGCCTGGACATCCGCTCCCAGGGAACGTGTATGTCCAGGCCCTCTTCCGCTGCGGCGTCCTGCAGCTGCTGGCCGAAATACCGGCGGTAGCGGGGCCTCGTCCAGGGCTCCACCGCCCCCTGGGCGAGCGTTTTCCGCGCGTCCGGAACGATCAGCGATTCATCAAAGCGCAGCGTGTTCCCGAACCCCCCGCACTCCGGGCACGCCCCGTTCGGGTTGTTGAAGCTGAACGTGTGGGGAACGGGCGGCTCAAAGGCGCGGCCGCAGCATTCCAGCTTCTGGCTGAAGCGGAGCCTCGGCCCGTCCACCAGCTGCACCTCGGCCACGCCGCCGCCCTCCCGAAACGCCGTCTCCAGGGACTCGCCCAGGCGCGCGCGGATTTTCGGGGAGAACCGCAGGCGGTCCACCACGACCCGAACCGCGCGACTCCTTTGCGGTGCGGAGACTTCCTCCCCGGGCTTTCTCCGGGGCGGGCGACCCCGCTTCCGGGCGTCGGGCCGCGCGGGTGCGGCCTCCTCTTCTTTCAGCCTCTCCAGAAGGGCGGGGCCGATGTCGATAATTTCATCATCCACCATGACGCGGACGTATCCCTGTGCCAGCAGGGACGCCAGCGCATCCTCCCGTTCGCCGGCTTCACCTAGCTCCACGGGGAAAAGCAGAAAACCCCGCGCGTCCGGATGGTCGTTCAGCAACCGCGCGACCGCACCGTCGACCGTGGCGGGAGAGACCTCCCCGCCGCAATCCGGGCAATGAATCTTTCCCGCCTTCGCAAAGAGGAGGCGCAGATAATCATAAATCTCCGAGGCGGTGGCCACCGTGGAGCGGGAATGATTCACCGGGTTGTACTGCTCGATGGCGATGGCGGGACTGATGCCCTCAATGTAGTCCACGTCGGGCTTGTCCACACGCTCCAGAAACTGCCGCGCATAGGTGGACAAGCTCTCCACGTATCGGCGGTGGCCTTCGGCGTATATGGTGTCGAACGCCAGGGAGGATTTCCCCGAACCGCTCGGGCCCGTGACGACGATGAACCGCTCGCGCGGGAGACGTAGCGAGATGTCCTTCAGGTTATGCTCCCTGGCGCCTTCGATCCGGATGTCTTCCATCAAGAGTCCGCGGAGGATCGCCGCCGATACCTCAAAAGGTCCGCCGCGCTTACCCCGTCCGGAGGGACGAGGCGATAATGTCTTTCCGACGCTATCTTGACGTCCTCGCCGTCCTGCTCAAACTCGAAAAGCGCGATCAAGTCGTCTTGCATGAGTTGCGCTCCGATTGGCCGACATATCAGAAATGGCAATTTGTCCATACAAAACGCCATGTCCTGTTCGATCTGTATTCTGCTCAGGCGGTCATTCCCTCCCTTCGCCTGAACGGGAATAACGTAGTGATGTTCTTTGGAACCGGGACGTTCCGTTCGGAAGCAGCCGCAACGAGGAAATGCGCCATCCCTCCGACTGATTCAGCTGCCGGGCCATTCCAGCAAGACGACTTCTTCCCGTAGTTCCGCTCCCGAGACGGTTGACGGTCGCGTCCGAAACAGATCCATACCCAAAACCCTGTAGTCTAACGATGTGGCGAGATCAGCGAGAAGTTCTCCCGTCCGAATCATAACTCTCAGGTAAGACGCCTGGTCCCCGACCACATAAGCGAGTTTTGCGCCCGGTTTGAGCACGGAACGCAAAGATGCGAGATGCCGGAACATTCCGCCGAAATACAGTTGCGCGACGCGCGGATACAGGCGTTCGAAGCCGGAAGTTTTCCCCAACTCCATCCGGCGCTTCTCGATGGCCTCGGCAATCCGCCGGATTTCAGCATGGCCCATGACCTCATGATCGTCCGTATCGGATTTGTACACCCCCCGCGTATTCGACCGGACGAGATTCCGCTTCACTTCCCGCAATTCCTTCTTGTCGCGTATGAATCCGAGGAGGACGGACTCCAGCCTCGTGGCTCGCGTATAATCCTTTTCGTTCGGGTATGGCGGGGAGGTGATCACGGCATTGACCGATTCCGGCGCAAGCAGCTGACCGGCATCCCTGGAGTCAGCTCCCAAAACACGGGCCGGAACCTCGGCTCGTCCCTTGTGCGCATCCAGGTCCCGCGCGATCGCGCGCATGCCTTCGAGCCAACCGTCTACAGCCGGAACGTCCCGTTTCATTTTGCCGACTCCCACTTCGGGGCCAAATTTCAAATTGCTGAAACGGCGGACGAGGGCGTTCGCAAGCGCAATGCGACCATATCGCCGCTCCCGATCCTTTCCGCACCGGTCGATGGCGTCCAGCAACGTCAGCGTCTTGTGGAGCGGAAGCGGGCTAATCGAATTTTTCAGCAACAGTCCCGACCGCTCGGGCGGAAGCGAGCGCAGCGAGGAGCAGGAAACCTGCGCCGGAGCCGAGGGGAGACGCGCATCCCCCGCATCGTCGCAACCTGCGCGCTGGAGCTTTTTTCTCGCCGCCGACGCCACTTCATCGGCATAACGCAAGAGTGCTGCGGGCGCCGCAGACCAGTCCGTCTTCACCGCGCTCGCGAAATGCGCCATCGGGTTCGATTCAATTCCGACGCTGCGGATCCCGAGTTTCTTGCATTCCACCAGAGTCGTCCCCGTTCCGCAAAAAGGATCGAGCACCGTATCGGACGAACCGACGCCGAACCGGACCGCATAATCGCGGACGAGGTGCGGCGGAAACGACAGAACGAACCGATACCATTCGTGAACGGAGCGGTCCTCAGCCCGCAATTTGTTCTGCCCATCCCTCATGCAAGATCATCCCCGGAACGGTCTCTTTCTTTTTTCATCTCTCTCCGCACAACCGGTGCGGCACACGAAACGCTCTTTTCCGCCGTCGGCCGCATGATTTCTTCTTCCAATCCGCGCCCGGCCGCGCGTTCGGCTCGTCATATCCCCCGCAGGCGGCCGCCGTCAACGGCGAACACCCCGCCGGAGACATAGCTGGCCTCGGGCGACGCCAGAAACGCCACCATCGCGCCGAACTCCTCCGGCTCCCCGATCCGTCCCAGCGGCACGCCGCTTTCCGCGATCGCCAAGGACTCCTCCAGGGAAATCCCCATCCGCCGCGCGGCGGCCTCCCTGCCCCTTCGGGAGCGCTCCGTATCGATCACGCCGGGCATCACCACGTTGACCAGAATGTTCTCCGCACCCAGTGCGCGGGACAGCGACTTCGCCAGGCCGGCCACGGCGGGGCGCATGACGTTGGAGAGCAGCAGATCGTCTATGGGCTCTCGGACGGAGGTGGAGAGGATGAACAGGATTCTTCCGCCGCCGCGCTCCCGCATGTGGGGCAGGGCCTCCCGGACGAGCCGCACGGCGCTCATGACGTTCAGGTCAAACGCGCCTTGCCATGCGTCGTCCCCGAAATCCGCAAACGTCCCATGGGGAGGCCCTCCCGCATTGGAGACCAGAACGTCCACGCCGCCGAAATGGGATGCGGCGCCACGGACAAATTTCCGCACGCCCTCCGGCGTGCCCACGTCCGCCGCGCAGTGCCACGTTTCCACGCCGGCGCGCCCGGCGATGTCCCGGGCGGCTTCCGCGCAGGAAGCCGCATCTCTCGAGCAGATGGCGACGCGCGCTCCCCGCATCGCCATCTTGAGAGCCGAGGCGCGCCCCAGGCCCTTGCTCCCGGCCGCCACCAGGGCGATTTTTCCTTCCATGTCCCGCATCCGGCATCCCCTCCGCCCTTCTCGCATCCCGCGAACCCGCGCGTCCCCCCCCCCCTCTCTCGCCCCGGACGAGAGGCTCCGTTTATTTTCCGGGAGCGATGGTGAGGAACGCCGGCACCGTCCGGCCCGGGATATGCACCCCGGAACCCCCGGTGCGCACCCAAAGCTGCGAACTGGCACCTCCGTCGAGGTTCATGGCGTCCACGACCCCGAGCCCCCCCCTTCGTTCGGGCCGCACCAGGAATTCCTGCAGCTCGCACCAGGAGATGCCGCGCGTCTCGCCCTCGCTCACCAGAACGAGGAGTCTGCCCCGCGCGTCGAGCCCGATCACCGTTCTTCTCACCGCCCGCCGATATTCGCGGTATCGACCCAGCCCCGGGACGGGCTCGCCGTCCCGCACGAGGAGGGGCCCCGCCTGAAACGCCTCCCGGACGCGCGCGTCCCGGAACTTCTGGCGGGGAACGATCCTGACCTCCCCCTCCTTCTGCCCGACGGTGAAAAGCGCCCCGAAATGCAGGGCGATTCCGCGTCCTCGATACAACACGCGGCTGTTGAACACTTTTCCGTTGGAGCGAAAATACCCGAGGGGGCGGCCGGCGGCGTCGTAATAGCCGGCGTTGAGGATGACGGCTGCGCCCAGCTCCCTGCCCAGGCCCTCCAGGTCGAGGGGGGCGAACCACGCCGATTTTTTTCGCCAGTGCAGACGGACGTCAAACCGCCGGGGCTGTAGCCGCACCGCCGTCATTCTCGAGGTCGCGCCATCGTCGAACCGAAGGCGAATCCGGCGAATCTCCAATGGCGGGGAATCGCGCCGCAACCAGCGGCCATCGTCCACCGGACGCCCCCTGAGAGGACAATCGGACGCGCCCGCCGCCGGCTGGACGCCCGCCCCAAAAAATCCCAGGCACAGGAGCCCCGCCAGCAAATGATTCTTGGCCACAAGTCTCACATCGCCATCCAAACCGCTTCGGGGCGCGCGTCCGGAGGGACTAGAAACCGACGGCGCAGCCATCCCTCCGATGATCCGACCCGCCCATGAACACGCCATCGTCCAGCCGCACGATTCCCTGGCCTCCGCCGAAACCCTCATACCCGCCGGCGCGGCGGACATGATGTCCCCGCGATTCCAGCTCCCGGAGCACCGCCTCCGGCACGCCGCCCTCTATCGCCACCTCGCGGCCGCCCAGCACGCGGAAGCGGGGGGCGTCTATCGCCTCCTGGACGTTCATCCCGAAATCCACCATGTTCGAGAGCACCTGAACGTGGCCTTGCGGCTGCATGTCGCCCCCCATGACGCCGAAGCTCATCCAGGGTTCCCCCGCTTTCATGACGAAACCGGGAATGATGGTGTGCAGGGGCCGCTTGTTCGGCGCGAGGCAATTCGGGTGCCCCTCCTCCAGCACGAATCCGTGGCCCCTGTTCTGAAGCATGACGCCCGTCTCGCCGCCGGTGACGCCCGAGCCGAAATGATGGAACAGGCTGTTGATGAACGAGCACATGTTGCCCTGGGAATCGGCGGTCGCGAGATATATCGTATCGCTCCAGGCTTGCGGGGTTCCGGGTGCGGGGATGCCCGCCCTTTTTTCGTCAATGCGTTCTCGCCGCGCATCGGCGTATGCGGATGAGAGAAGCCCGCGCAGGGGGACGTCCGCCTTCTCCATATCCCCCACATGGCGATCCCTGTCCGAGAAGGCGAGCTTCATCGCCTCGATCAGCAGGTGGAGATGATCGGCCGAGCCGTAGCGCATCTCCGAGAGAGGATACGGGGCGAGGAGATTCAGGCACAGCAACGCCGTGAGGCCCTGCCCCGGGGGCGGCATCTCGCAAAGCGCATGGCCGCGGTAGTTCACGCGAATCGGCTCGACCCACGCGCATTTCACGGCGGCGAAATCCTCCAGGGCGAACAGCCCCCCGATCTCGCTGGTGTAGCGCACGATCTCCTCCGCTATCGGGCCCTCATAGAAAGCCTCGCGGCCGCCGTCGGCTATCTTCCGCAGCGATTCCGCCAGCCTCGGGTTGCGGAACCTCTCCCCGATTCTGGGGGGACGGCCGGCGGGCAGGTAGGTTTGGCGCGAGTAGGCGCACCTTTTCAGCTTCTCCGTCTGCCTCCCCCACGCCCGCCCAATGATGGGGGAGAGCGGAAACCCCTCTTCCGCATACCGGATCGCCGGCCGGAGCAGATCAGACATGCGCATCTTGCCGCCGCCGCACCGCTCGTGGGCGGCGCACCAGCCATCCACGGCGCCCGGAAGGGTGCAGGAATAAACGCCCGTCTCCGGCATGGAGGAGAACTCCCGGTAGCGCGACAGCGTGGCCCGCGCCGGACTCCTTCCGCTGCCGTTCAGACCCAGGAGCGCGCGCCCGCCCGCATCCCAATACAGCATGAACATATCCCCGCCGACCCCCGTGGACTGCGGCTCGACCACGTTCAGCGCAGCGGCCGCCGCGATGGCAGCGTCCACGGCGTTTCCGCCCTCTCTCAGGATGTGGAGACCCGCCTCGGCGGCCAGGGGCTGGCTGGTGGCCACCATGCCGCCGGCGGCGAACACGGGGGAGCGGCCGGCGGCCAGGGAGGTTCTCGCGGTCGGCTCTTTCAACGCGCGCTCCTTCTTCGGATTTCTTCGGACGCGGGGCTTCCCCCCGGTTCAGGCGCAACCCATTTCGTACCGCCCGCGCCGGCGGAGAAAAACCGTCGCGCGGACTTGCCCGCCGCGCGCGGACGCCACGGCGCCCGGCCCGACGATACATCTTCGCAAGGCGACGTTCTGCGCGACGGTCCCGCCCGGAAAGACGAGGGATTCGCGCGCGGCGGCGCCGCCCTCCAGGGTAGCACCCCCCATGAGCACAGTGAAGGGCCCCGCCTTGGCGTTTTTCCGTATGTCCACGTCGGCGCCGATGAGCAGGGGGGGCTCGACGCTCCCCTCCCCCCACTCCATGGGGGGGCCCTCCAGCGCCAAAAACCCTTGCGGCGGCCAGAGAAAATCCGGCACGAACGCGCCCGAGGCGACATCCAGGTTCGCCTGCAAATACCGCGACGGGGTGCCGGCGTCCATCCAGTAGGAATCGCTGAGGACCGCGCCGATCCGCGCGCCGTCCCTCATCAGCCGGGGATACACCTCCTTCGAAATGCCCGAAGCGACCCCCCGGGGGATATGCCGCAACAACTCGGGAGACATGACGCTCAACCCGGTGAACATCGCCCGGCGCAGCGCGCCCTGCGGCGCCCCCGGCGCGCGCGCGCCCAGGAACGTTCGCAGGCGTCCGGCTTCATCCAACTCGAGCGGGCCGTATTTTTCGACCTCGGGGGAGTCCCGGAGAATGAGGGTGGCGAGAAAATCGCCCGCCCGATGATGCGCCAGCGCCGCCTGAAAATCCGCTCCGGAGGGAGCGTCCGCGTTGATGACGAGAAAAGGCGCGCCCCCGACGCGCAAAAACGCCTCGGCGTTCTTGAGCCCGCCGGCGGTGCCCAGAATCTCAGGCTCATGGAAATAGCGAATCCGGACGCCGTGCGCCTCATCGCCCAGGGCGGAGCGAATCCTCTCCGCGCCATGATGCAGGTTGACCGCCGCCTCCCGCACGCCGGCCCCCGCCAGCTTCTCCAGCGCAAAGCCGATGAGCGGCACGCCGCCCAGGGGCAAGAGCGGCTTGGGAATCTCCTCCCCCAGGCCCCGGAGCCTTTTGCCGTAGCCGGCCGCCATCACAAACGCCCGCATCGCGCGCCCCTCCCGCGCCGCCGAAAGCCAGGCCCGACGCCCCTGCTACGAGCGAAACAGAGCCGCCCCCCCCCCCCCCCCCCCCCCGGCGCGTCCGGTTTTCCCGACGGCTAGGCGACTTCGACGCCCGCCTTGTGCATGGCCATGGCGACGCTCTCCGGCGTGATGGGAAGCCTGGTGAAGCGGTGGCCGACGGCGTCCCGCACGGCGTTGGAAATCGCGGCCAGGGTGGGGACCAGCGCGCTCTCCCCCACCCCTTTGGCGCCGTAGGGGCCCGTCGCGTTGGCCTGCTCCACGATGATGGTCGCTATCTCCGGCGTGTCCATCGAAACGGGAATCTCATAGCGCGCCAGGTCGGGCGTGAGCACGCGGCCCTCATGCACGTCGACCTCCTCGATGAGCGCCTGGCCGATCCCCATTTCGATGCCGCCCTCTATCTGTCCGGCCACCCCCTGGGGGTTGATGGCCCGCCCCACGTCATGGGCGGCGACCACCCGCCTCACCCAAACCTCGCCCGTGCTCGGGTCAACCGCCACGTCCGCCACCTGCACGCCATAGCTGTAGACAATGAACGGCTCTCCCTCGCCGGTCTCGGGGTTGAAGGTCAAGGGCCCCGTGGTGAACCATCCCTGGCCGGTGATCTGCTTGCCCACCAAAAGCGCCTGGGAGACCACCGCGCCGAAGGGGAGCGAACGCTCGGGCGCGCTCCGGATGAACACCCTGCCATTCCGGAAAGCCACGTCCTCCGCCGGGCCCTCGAGCATCTCCGCCGCCACGGGGGAGAGGACGCCCCGCACCTCCGCGATGGCCTCGCATATCGCGTTGCCGGGAATCGTGGTGGAGCGCGACCCCGCCGTGAAGCCGCTCTCCGGAACGGCGTCGGTATCCACCTGCATGATGCGCACATCCTCCATCCGCACGCCCATGGCCTCGGCCGCTATCTGGGCGAGCACCGTGTGGGCGCCCTGCCCGAGTTCGATGATGCCGACCCCGACCTGCACTTTTCCGTCATCGGTGACGTGCACCTGCGCGCCGCACGAATCCGAGGGTGCCGCCGCGCCGGTGGAATACCAGAATCCCGCCATCCCGCGGCCATGCAGCAGGCCGTCGCCGTTCGCCCCCTCCCGCGGATGCGGCCCAAGCGCCTTCTCCGCCTCATCGAGACAATCCATGTAGCCCACGCTCTGGTCCAGCACCTGGCGGGTCGCGGTGGAGGAGCCGACCTTGTAGCCGTTCAACCGCCGCAGCGCGAAGGGGTCCATCCCCAGGGCGAGGGACAGCTCGTCCATCTGGCTCTCTACCGCGAAGTGCACCTGCGGAACCCCCAGGCCTCGCATGGCGCACGTGTTGATGTTGTTCGTGAGCACGAGGTAGCCGTCGGCCCAGACGTTTTCGCATTCATACGCCCCGGAGGAGTGGATGATGAGCTTCTTGATGATGCCGGGGCCCACCGCGGCGTAGGGGCCCTTGTTGAGGTAAATGTGGATGCGCATGGCGGTGATCTCGCCGTTTTTCCGGGCGCCGATTTTATGGCGGATCACCGCGGGAATCCGCTTCGCCTTCCCGCCGAGGGATTCCTCCCTCGTGTAATTGTAGATGGCGGGGCGACCCGTCTTGAGTGCGACCAGGCCCGCCCGCATGGCGATTTCTATGGAGGTCTCCTCCTTTCCGCCGAAGCCGCCGCCCGGCGGCGTGGAGACGAACTGAATCTCGTTTTGTCCCAGCCCCAGCACCGGAGCGATGACGCGCCGCACCATGTGCGGGCACTGGGTAGGCCCCGTACAGGAGATGGAGCCATCGGGATGGGGAACCACGTAGCCCGCGTCGGGTTCGAGGTAGGCGTGATCGATGAACTGGGTCTCATAGGTGTTCTCGAGTATCACGTCCGCCTCGGCGAAGCCTTGCTCCACGTCGCCTTTTCGTATCTTCAGGTGGGTGAGCACGTTACCCTTCGCCATGGGGTGCTCCTCCCGGACGATGGGGGCGCCCTCCTGCAGGGCGTCTTGCGCGTCAAAAACGGCGGGGAGCTCCTTCGTCCTCATCCCGACCAGCCCGGCGGCGAACTCCGCCTGCTCCAGGGTGTCCGCCGCGACGACGGCCACCACGTCCTGGAGGGAATAAATGCGCTCCTCCACCAGGGCGGGCTGATCGGCGACCAGCATCCCGTAGAGTTTCTCTCCCGGAATGTCCTTTGCGGTCAGGACGCAGGCGACGCCCGGCGCGCGCTCCGCCGCCGCCGTGTCGATTCGCTCCAGCGTTCCGCACGCGATGGGCGCCGTGACGGGAACGACATACAGCGGGTTGACCAGCTTGTGGTCCGCGGCGAACACCGGCGAGCCGTCCGCCTTGGGCGGGCCGTCCACCCGGGGGACGTCCGCGCCGATGAGGTCCCCGTCATCATCCGGCCCGCCAAACATCTGCTGATAGAAGCGTTCTGACATTCCTGACCTCCGCTCATGGGAAATCCGTGCGCATGGCGTATGAACATGCGGGGTGTGCGATTGCTGGGGCGCCCTGCAACGGCAGCCGCCGGCTCAGCCGGACTCCGGCCCGCCGCGTCTTCTCCGCAACAGGCGCTCTATCTCGTCAGCCACCTCGGCGCCCGGGGGCAGCCTCTCTTCCGTCTCTTCTGGTTCGGGGTCCAGAAGCGCGTCCTCCAGCTCCCGCCCGGAGCCATCGTCGGGAATCCGGCCCCTTTGCATATCCCGCACATACTTGGCGATGCGCGGGTCGCTGGCGATGACCTGCTCCGCGCGCTCGTGAAACGTCTGGATGGCGGCGTCAAAATCCTCCAGGGAGATTTCGAAGCGCCCCACGACGCCCAGGCTCTCCAAGAGGGTGCGCGTGGCCTTCGGATTGAACAGCGACGCGATGTAGTGCGGCACGTTCGCCCACAAGCTCACCGCCGGGAGCCCCTCGTCCTGCATGAGCGTGTGGATGACGCCCACGATTCCCGTAGGCCCCTCATAGCGCGTCGTCTCCACGCCGGCGGGCTCTATCAGCGCCGGGTCGGTGGCGATGGCCATCAAATGGCTGGGCTGGGTATGCAGGTCGCCCGCGAGCAACGCCCCCATCGTCACGCCCATTCGCGCGCCGTAACGCTCCCCTATGTCCAGGACGTCGCGGCTGAACCGCTTCCATCGCAAATGCGGCTCGGCCCCGACCCCGACGATCAGGTCGCGCGCGAGGCCCGGCGCGCGGCAATAGAAAAACTCGTTCGACGGCCACGTCATGCGCCGCTCGCCCGATTCGTCGAGCTGCACGGTCGGCCTCTCGTCGGAGAACTGGAAAAAATCACCCGACGCAATCCGCGCCACCCGCTCCCCCTGAAAGCGCTGGACCAGGTAGCGGGCCGCCGCCGTCGCGGATTCCGCCGCGTCGTTCCAACCGGAGAACGCCATCACGAGCAGCGGATCCCTGGCGTCCGGCACCTCACGGAAAAAGGTAACGCTCATTCTCCCCAAGCCTCGCGTTCGCGCAACATCCATCCATGCGTTCGCATCCAGTCCTCCCGCAATCTCTCACCATACCACAAGTCCGGAAGCCCGGGCGTCACCGCCTTCCTCGCAAGCCGGGGGCCGGCTTCCGCGCGTCCGCCCGCTCCCTACCCGGGAAAACCCCCATCCTCCGGCGGATGGGTGAACAGATTGCTCCGGTGCCCCTCCCAACCGGGCGTTTCCCAGGAGGGCGTCCCTCCTTGCGGGGGCATCTCTCCCCGCGCCACCTCCCCCTGCATTCGGCTCCACGCATTCTGCAAGTCCCGCGCATGTCCCCGGAAGTGCGGCATGACGTATCGCGCGAACAACTCCAGCGAGGCGCGAATTTTCTGATCGCCCACCCATTCATGCGTCGTGAGCATGAGGCCGCCGAACCCGCCCGTCTCCTCCTGCATTTTCCCGATTATCTCGATGGCGTCGTCCGGGGTGCCCACTATCCAGTGTCTCTGCGCCGCGGCCGAGCGCAGCGTAATCTCCGAGCGCGGCTGACCCGGATACGCCTCGTAGGCCGCCTTCAGGCCGATCTCCATGAAGTAGTTGATGTCCCGCAAGGCGCACTCCTCGATGTCGGCCCAGGCTTTCTCGCGGCTTTCGGCAAGATGGAGGTGCGTGGTGATTCGCCAGTTCTCGCGGGACACCCGCGTGCCGTGTCTCCGCGCGCACTCCTCCATGTAGGGCCACTGCTCGGAGAGGGCGAGGTTCTCCCCGATTTTCTCGCCGCCGAAGGAAAGCAGGATCATCCCGTATCGAGCGGCCAGGTCGATGGCCCCCCGGCTTCCCGCCGACGCGATGGCAAGCGGCATCCTCGGATTTTGGTAGGAGCGCACCTGGAGGCACACGTTCCGCAATTTCCAGAACCGCCCCTCATAATCAAACGGCTCGGGCGATTCCAGCAGCCGGACGATGATGTCCACCGACTCGCGCATCATCGGGCGCAGGTCGCCCGGCGGGATGTCGAACAGCTTGATGTCGCTCACCAGGTTGCTCGGCCCCACCCCGAAGATCACGCGCCCCCGCGTGAGCTGGTCCAGGAACGCCATCCGCTCCGCCAGATGAAACGGGTGATGATACGGAACGCTGATCACCGAAGTGCCCAGACGAATGCGCTTCGCCCGGGCGGCGGCCATGGCGAGGGCCATCTCCGGTGCGGGAATCGTCTCCCAGCCTCCGGAGTGGTGCTCCCCGATATAAAACTCGTCGAAATCCAGGGAGTCGGCGTATTCGATGAGGGCGATATCGCGCTCATAGGCAAGCGAGGGATTCTCGGAGGGGTGATGAATCGGCATCATGAAAAAGGAAATTTTCACGTTGGGCCTCCCGGCTGCGTCATCGAGGAAGAAGGGGGGGAACGCGCACCGTCATGGTACCCCATTTGCGGCTTCCCGACACCCCGCGCGCGCCATGCGAAACGCCCCCCTCCTCTTGCCATCGCCGCCCGATTCCGCCATCATCCCCGCGCTTCGGGGCGCGGCCCCGGGCGCGGCGCGAAACCCGACGCGAGGACGACATGGCCGCCACGGAACGACCCGACCTCAGAAATCTCGCCATCATCGCCCACGTCGACCACGGAAAAACCACCCTCGTGGACTCCATGCTCTGGCAAAGCGGCATCTTCCGCGAAGGGCAGGACGTGGCGGAGCGCGTGCTCGACTCCATGGACCTGGAGCGCGAGAAGGGAATCACCATCATGGCGAAAAACTGCGCCATCGACTTTCAGGGCGTCCGCTACAACATCGTGGACACGCCGGGGCATGCGGATTTCGGCGGCGAGGTGGAGCGCGTCCTCTCCATGGTGGACGGGGTCATGCTGCTGGTCGACGCCTCGGAAGGCCCTCTGCCGCAAACGCGGTTCGTCGTCAGCAAGGCACTCGCGCGGGCGCTTCCCTTCGTCGTGGTCATCAACAAGATCGACCGCGCGGACGCGCGGCCGGCGCAGGTTCTCGACGAAGTGTATGACCTCTTCATCGACCTGGAGGCCACGGACGCCCAGCTGGATTTCCCCGTCCTCTACGCCATCGCCCGGGAGGGCAGGGCCGGACACGGGCCGGATGCGCTCGCCTCCACGCTCGCACCCTTGTTCCAGACGCTCCGGGGCGCGATTCCCCCACCCGCGCACGAGGCGGGCAAGCCGCTTCAGATGCTCGTCTCCCGCCTGGAATACGACAACTACCTGGGCCGCCTCGCCATCGGCCGCATCTGGAACGGCGCGCTCCGCCCGAAGAGCCGCGCGCTCGTCCTGGGCCGGGAGGGCCGCGAGACGAGAGGGGAGGTCGCCTCCGTATTCGGCTATCGGGGGCTGGAGCGGCACCCCATGCGCGAGGCGCGCGGAGGGGACATCGTGGCCGTAGCCGGCCTCGGAGGCGTGGAGATCGGGGACACCATCGCGGATGCGGACAACCCGGTTCCGCTTCCGGCCATCTCGGTGGATGCGCCCACCATCGCCATGAGTTTCCGGATCAACGACTCCCCCCTGGCGGGGCGCAGCGGAAAATACCTCACCTCCCGCCAGATCCGGGAACGGCTCCTGCGCGAGGCGCGGGACAACGTCGCCATTCGGGTCGAGGAGACCGGCGCGGCGGATACCCTGCGCGTGTCCGGCCGCGGCGCGTTGCAGCTCGCCGTGCTGATCGAGCAACTCCGGCGCGAGAAATACGAGATCACCGTCGGCCGCCCCGAGGTCATCACGCGCAGGGAGAACGGCAGGACCCTGGAGCCTATCGAAGACGTGGTGGCGGACGTGCCGGAGGAGTTCATCGGGCCCGTCACCCAGAGTCTGGGGGTGCGCAAAGGCAGAATGACCCGGATGATCAACCACGGCAAGGGGCGCGCGCGGCTCGATTTCTCGGTTCCCAGCCGGGGCCTCATCGGCTACCGCGGCGCGTTCCTCACCGACACCCGGGGCACGGGCATCCTCACCCACGTCTTCGCCGGATGGGGGGAATGGGCGGGCGACCTGCCGGGCAGGCCGACCGGCGCCCTCGTGTCAGACCGCGCGGGCAGGACCACCTCCTACGCGGCGGAGAACATCCAGGAGCGCGGAACCCTCTTCGTCGCGCCCGCCGAGGAGGTGTACGAGGGAATGATCATCGGCGAGAACAGCCGGGAGGGGGACATGTTCGTGAACATCGCCAAGGAGAAGAAGCTCACCAACATCCGGGCCGCCGGCGCCGACGTCTCCGCCCCGCTCGTCCCGCCCAGGCGGCTCAGCCTCGAGCAGGCCCTCGAGTTCCTGCGCGAGGGCGAGTGCCTCGAGGTCACCCCCGCTGTCTTCCGGCTGCGCAAAACGAAGCTGAAGGCCAGAAAGCGCGCCTGAGCGCCTAGCCGTCCAGCACCCTGTTCCAGGCGGCGATCCGCTCCTCCTGGGCCTCGAACAGCGCGGACGCATCCCCCGCAATCTCGATCTTCTCGATCCCGTCGCCCTGCTCCACCGCATCCACCACGTCCTGGCCGGAGGTGACGCGCCCGAACACCGTATGCTTGCCGTCCAGCCAGGCGGTGGGCAGGTGGGTGATGAAAAACTGGGAGCCGTTCGTGCCCGGCCCCGCGTTCGCCATCGAGAGGACGCCCGGGCCGTCATGGAGGAGATCGGGGGAGCACTCATCCTCGAACTGATAGCCGGGCCCGCCCGTCCCCGCGCCCAGGGGACACCCTCCCTGAATCATGAAGTCCGGTATCACGCGGTGAAAAACGAGACCGTCGTAGAAGCCGCGCCGGGCGAGGTTCACGAAACTCGCCACCGTCACCGGCGCCTTGTCCTCATGCAAGTCGAGCCGTATCTCGCCCCGGCTCGTCGTCATTACCACGGAAAGCGCCACGGTTTGCTCCTTTCACAAGTGAGAGTGCGCACAACCCTGCGCGCGCACGCGGAAAACAGACGCCGGAGGCACAAAGAGCGCAAGGGTAGCGGAATCCGCCCCTCGGGTCGAAGGCGCTACGGATTTCCCCGCAACCCGAACGCCTCCGCCAAAAGCGCGTAGGATTTCACCCTGGCCTCGAAGCTGTGCATCACGTTCACGACGACCAACTCCTCGACCCGGTGCTCGGACGCCAGCGCCCGCAGCGTTTTCTCGACCTGCTCCGGTGCCCCCGCGATGGTTCTGCTGTTGATCTCCCGGGCGAAGGCGCGCTCCGCCTCCGTCCACGGATAGGCGAGCGCCTCCTCGGGCGTGGGCACGCCGCCCCCCTCGCCGCGGCGGCTCCTGAGCATCACCAGAGGCCTGCTGGCCGCATGGTAGAGCGCCTCCTCCTCGGTTGGCGCGCAAATCACGAAAACGCCGAGGCTCCCCACGGGCTCTTTCCGTTGGGCGGACGGCCGAAAATCCCTGCGGTACATGTCCATCACCTCGACGCTGCCGTGGGCGTTGATGAAATGCGCGAAAGAAAACGCGCAGCCAAAATGCGCGGCCAGGATCGCGCTTTGATCCGAGGTGCCCAGGAGCCACATCTCGGGCGCGGTCTCCCCGGCGGGCATGGCGCGTATGCGGGCGAAGGGATGCGCCTCCGGCAACGACTGCTCGAGCCAGCCGCGAAGGTCGGAGACCTTTTGCGGGAAATCGTCATATCGAAACCCGCCCGAGCCGGGCGCCAGGGCGGCGGACGTGAGCCGGTCGGCCCCCGGGGCGCGGCCCAGCCCCAGATCGATGCGGCCCGGGTGGAGCGTCTCCAGCACCCGGAACGATTCGGCCACCTTGAGCGGGCTGTAGTGGCTGAGCATCACCCCGCCCGAGCCCACGCGAATCGCGCGCGTCGTCGCGGCGATCTGGCCGATCAACACCTCGGGCGACGCGCCCGCGAAAGCCCCGTGGCTGTGGTGCTCCGCCAGCCAGTAGCGGTGATAGCCCAGGCGTTCGGCGGCCTGGGCCAGCCGCACGGTCTCGCCGATGGCGTCCGCCGCGGTTCCTCCCGAGCGGATGGGGGATTGATCCAGGACGCTCAAGCGAATCATGGAATGGGGGAGCGCAGGCCGGGGAGAGTTCTCAGACGCCGGACGCCGCAGCCGGCTTTACCTGGATGTGCTCCTGGACGTGAATCACGCCCTTCGTGCTGCGAATGATCTGAACGATCAGCTTTTTTTCCATCTCCGTTCTCGCCCGCCCGATGATGTAGACCTTGTTTCGCACGGACTGCCACCGGTAATTCGCGGCATGCACGCCATCCGTCGCCAGGAACTGGGTGTTGAGCTTGGCCTCTATCCAGGCGTCGCTGGCGATTCGGCTGATTTTGACGATGTCGCGCTCCACGGCCGGCCTCGTATTCGCCGCGCGGCTGCGCTCCACCTCGTCCGGGGAGCCGATGACGATATGGTTATACACGGCGCGGATTCTCGGGTCGCTCCCCGCGATGCGCAAAACGGCCTCCCGCTTCCTCTCCGCATCCACCACGCCGGTGAGCAGCACCCGCCCCTCCCACACGTTCGTATTCACGTCCACCGGCAGGCCGCTGTCGACGCGAAAATACTCTTTCAGCAGATTTGCATGGATCTTCGCATCCTCGATCTTCCGGAGCAGGGGACGATCCTCCACCAGCACGCCCAGGGTGTTTTGGCCCACCACAAACGCCCCGGGCACGCATCCGCCCGTCCAGAGAGCGAGGAGCGCGGCGGAGAGGATGGACATCCTGGCGAACCCGTTCATATCCCCGACCCCTTGATGCGCGGAGGAGAAAGCACGCCCCCCATTCTGCCCCCACGCTTGCGCGGAGGCAAGGCGCACCCAAGAAAAGGAAGACCCCCGCCTCCCGCGCGCGCCGCGACGTGGCGCCGTGACGCGCCGAGACTTGCGCTTTTGCGATTGCAATATCCTCCGGGGGCAAGCATCATGTCCCGCATCGGTCGATGAACCGCGGCGGCGTCCCATTTGCGCGCGAGCGCATGGGCACAGGAGAAGGAACATGGCGACCTCGGATGCGGAGTGGAAAAACCGGTGCGGCGACGCATTCGGGGATGCGCTCGACCCCGAGAGGCGCGCTGCCATCAGCGCCACCCTGGAAACCCTCGAGAACGGGCACGGCGCGCTGCTTCAGCGCCTCTCGCCCGGGGCGGAGCCCGCCGGCCACGCGGGCTTCCTGCGCTCCCTCGCGGCGGAGAAGAAATGACGTTGGCACAGGAGCTCACGAATCTCACCGCCGCGCAAATCGCGGCGCGCGTCCGGGGGAGAAGCGTCAGCGCCGCGCAGGTCGCCTCCGCGCACCTCCGTCGTTCGGAGGAAATCGGAGCAGCGCTGAACTCCTGGATCACGCTCGACCCGGAGGGCGCCATGCGGGCGGCGCGGGAGGTGGACGCCGCCATCGCCCGAGGCGACGACCCGGGGCCGATGGCCGGCGCGCCGATAGGCCTGAAGGACTTGATCGACGCGGAAGGCCTCCCCACCACGGCGGGCAGCGTCATCGACAAGGGGCGCGTCGCGGACTCGGACGCTCCGCTGACCCGCAGGATTCGCCAGGCGGGCGGCGTGATACTCGGCAAGCTGAACCTCCACGAATACGCCTTTGGACCCACCGGACACAACCCCCATTACGGGGATCAGAAAAACCCGTGGGGCACCGGGCGGATCACCGGCGGCTCGAGCGGCGGTTCGGGCAACAGCGCGGCCACGGGCCAGGTCTCCATCGCCATCGGCTCCGACACGGGCGGCTCCATCCGGATTCCCGCGTCCCTGTGCGGCGTCATCGGGCACAAGCCCACCCACGGCCTCGTCCCGAAATCGCGCTGCGTCCCGCTGTCATGGTCGCTGGATTCTTTCGGGCCGCTGGCGAGGTCCGCCGAGGACTGCGCGCTGATGATGTCCGCCATCTCGGGACACGACCCGGCCGACGCTTCCTCGGTTGCCTGCGCCCCGCCCGATTTCATGGGCGCGCTGGACAGGCCCATCGAAGGGGTGCGCGTCGGCCGCGCGCGCGCATACGACGAACGGCGCTCGGAGCCTCCGGTGGCCGAAGCGGTGGACAGGCTGGCGGCGGACATGCGGGAGGCGGGCGCCGAAATCGTGGACGTCCGGATACCGGACGTCGACCATGCGTTTCAGGCGGCCTCGGTGATCATGGTGTCCGAGGCGGCGGCTGCCCATGAGCGGAACATACGCGAAAGGGCGCGGGATTTCGACCCGGGAGTCCTGGAGAGGATCCGGCCCGGTTTCTTCACTTCCGCGACCTCATACATTCAGGCGCTCCGCTTCCGGGAACAATGGGCGCGGCGCGTCCGGAGGGAAATCTATGGCCGGGTGGATCTCGTGCTCTCCGCCGCCACGCCCATTCCCGCCGCTCCGCACTCCGCGTCGGTCGGGACAGTGCGGGGAAAAGAGGTTGAAATCCGAACGCTGCTGATCTCCCTGACGAGACTCTGGAACTTCTTTGGCGGACCGTCCACGGCGTTTCCCGCGGGGATGAGCGCGGAGGGACTCCCCCTGGGTGCGCAAATCATGGGCGCGCCCTTTGCGGATCACCACACGCTGGCGTTCGTGCATCGGCTGGAAAAAGCGGGAATCGTGAAAGTGGAGAAGCCGCCCCTGTAGCGCGCGGAGGCCCGCTATTCCGGCCGCGCCCCGTCCGCTCCCAACGGGAATTTCGCGCACAGCGCGCGGACGTCCTCTCGCACCGAGGCGATGCGCCCCTCATCCGTGATGTCGGCCAGCACGTCGGCCATCCAGCCGCCCACCGCCTCCATCTCGGCTTCTTTCATGTGGCGCGACGTCAGCGCGGGCGTTCCGATGCGAATCCCGCTCGTGAACGCCGGTTTCCTGGTGTCGAAGGGGATGGCGTTTTTGTTCACCGTGATTCCCGCCCGGCCCAGGGCGGCCTCCGCCTTCTTGCCGCTGAAGCCGGCCTCGCGCAGGTCGAGCAGAATCAAATGGTTGTCCGTCCCGCCGGATACAAGATGAATTCCGCGCCGCCGGAGCGCGCCGGCGAGTGCCTTGGCGTTTTTCACGATCTGCTCCGCGTAGCTCCGGAACTCCGGGCTGGCCGCCTCCCGGAGCGCCACCGCCTTGGCCGCGACGACGTGCATCAGGGGGCCGCCCTGGAGGCCCGGGAAAACCGCCTTGTCCATCGCCGCCGCGTAGTCCGCGTCGCAAAGGATCATGCCGCCGCGCGGGCCCCGGAGCGTCTTGTGCGTCGTGGTGGTGATGATCTGCGCGTGGCCCGCCGGGCTGGGGTGCGCCCCGCCCGCGATGAGTCCCGCGACGTGGGCGATGTCCGCCATCACCACGGCGCCCACCTCGTCGGCGATCTCCCGGAAGCGCGCGTAATCGATCCGGCGCGGATACGCGCTCGCCCCCACGACGATGACCTTGGGCCGATGCGCCCGGGCCTGGCTCTCCACCTCGTCGAAGTCGATGACGTGGTTCTCGGCGTCCACGCCGTAGGCCACCACCTCGAACCAGCGGCCCGAGAAGGTGACGGGATGCCCGTGGGTGAGGTGGCCCCCGTGCGAGAGGTTCATGCCCAGAAGCGTGTCGCCCGGCTCCAGCAAGCCGTAATACACCGCCGCGTTCGCCTGGGCGCCGCTGTGCGGCTGCACGGAGGCGTGATCCACGCCGAAAAGGGACTTCGCCCGCTCGATGGCGAGGGATTCGGCCACGTCCACGAACTGACAGCCGCCGTAATACCTCCTGCCCGGGAATCCTTCGGCGTATTTGTTCGTCATCACGCCGCCCGTCGCCTCCATCACCGCCTCGCTCACGTAGTTCTCCGAAGCGATGAGCTCCAGCTCGTCCGCCTGGCGTTTTCTCTCCTCCTCCATGGCGGCGAAAACTTCCGGGTCGCGCATCGCGAGTGCGGATGACATGGGGGCCGGACCTCCAGCAGATTATGCGCAGGCGCGCCGTTCACCCAAAACCGCGGGCAGTGTAGCATGGCCCGGCGTATAATGACATGCGGAAGCCTCCTTCAAAAAGGGATTCGCCATGCCAAACGAAGCGGACGATTTGTTCGAGATCGCCTCCGGGGGGATTCCCGGTGCGTCGCTTCCGCCCGAGCCGGAAGAACTCGAAGCTGTGGAGCCGCTCTGCGAGAAAATCCTGTCGGCGGAGGAGGAGGATGGCGGAGCGGCCATGCGGGAGCTGCGGTGCCTGGTGGCCCGACATCCCGACGCCCTCTCCGGCTGGGTGGCGATGGGCCGAATCGCGCGGGCGGGCGGAGAGGCCCTCAGCGCATACGCCTTTTTCCGGGTCGCCTACCACCGGGGGCTGGACAAGGCACGCGCCTCGGGCTGGCGCGGCGATGGGCGCATCCTTTGGGAAACGCCCGCCAACCGCCCGTTCCTGCGCGCGATCCGAGGCCTGGCGCAGTGTGCCGACGCCATCGGGGAATCCGCCGAGGCTGCGCGCTGCGTCGAGTTTCTGGGCGTCCTCGACCCGAACCATCCCCTCTGAGCGCAACGCCTCCGCATCAGGGGGAGGAGGAGGGGCGGGAATCCGCCAGATGCGCTGATTTTTCGTGGAGAGGTTGCGGGACGATGTGATAACCTCATCAACGAAAACGCCCTCATCTCTCCGCCACACTGGAATCGCCCATGAGCAGCAAGCGCGCGCAAGGGCAATTCTACACCAGGGGCAACCCCTTCCATCTGGAGCCGTTCCGGTGGTGGGCGCAAAAGGCCGGTCTGCCCCGCGCCCGCATACTGGAGCCGTTCGCCGGAGCGAACCACATCATCCGGGTGCTGCGGGAGGCGGGCGCGTGCGGCGCGTTCGCATCGTATGATCTGGCACCGGCGGGCCGTGCCGTCCAAAGACGAGACACCATCGCGGACTTCCCGGAAGGATACGACGTATGCGTCACGAATCCGCCCTGGCTCGCGCGCAATTCCGCCACGCGCAGGGGACTGGAATTCCCGGATTCGGAATACGACGACCTCTACAAGCACTGCCTGGGGTTATGCCTGAAGCATTGCGCGCACGTCGCCATCCTGATTCCGGCGAGTTTTCTGCACGCCAGGCTGTTCCGCTCCCGGCTGCGGAGTTACGTGCTGCTGCACGACGGAATGTTCCGCGATACGGAAAATCCCGTCTGCCTGGCGCTGTTCGACGATCAAGAGACCCAGGATGTGGGCATCTGGTATGACAACGAGTACAAGGGTTCCCTGGACGACATGCAGAAACGTCTGCCCGTCGCGAGAAGCGACAACGCCCTGAGGTTCAACGACCCCGAGGGCGAGTTGGGATTCATCTCGTTCGACAATACGAAAGAGCCTTCCATCCGGTTTTGCAGTGCGAAGGAAATCGCGGATTATCCCATCAAGGTGTCCTCGAGGTTCATCACGCGCATCAGCGGCGACTTCCGGAACGTGCCCCGGCTGGCGGAAAAACTGAATCGGCGCATCAAAACATTTCGCCGCCACACCGCCGACGTTTTCCTGACCCCGTTCAAGGGCAGGCGCGACGACGGTTTGTACAGAAGAAGAATGAGCTTCGGTCTGGCTAGGAGATTCCTCAATGCGTTATAGCGGTCGGGATGGGCAGACCGGGGTATCGCGCATGGAGGGGCTGAGGAGGTTGGCCTCAGGCGATGCGGTGTTCGCCTGCCCGATAGACGGCCTGGAAGACCTCATGAAAGGGTTGCGGACTCGATAAGGAACCCGAACAGCAGCGCCTCTCCCTCCCCCCTTCATCCGCCCATGTATTGCCCCATCAGGAGGATGAGGTCGCCTTCTTTCATCTCCGAATCCAGCGTGTGGCGGATGCCCAGGAGCGCGTCGTTCACGGCGATCTCCAGGTGCTCGGCCAGCTCGCCGGAGCCTTTGTGCCAAAGCGCCTCGTCTAGCGGCCGGTGGCGCCGGCTCATCTGCTTGAGCACGTCGCGGAGAGTGGCGCCCCGGGGAGCCTCCTCGTGAAACACCTTCCGCTCGTTCCCGTCGCCGCCCACGAACGTTGACGCCCAAGAGACGAACTCCAGCCGGACGCGAATGCCCTCGCCGCCTTTTGCCGGCCCGCTCATGGGCGCCCCCTCTCCCCCTGGTCGAAGGCGCGCTACCTCTCCGCACCCCAGAGGGTCTCGGCGACGTCCTCGAGGCCGAGTTCGCGCAGCAGCGCGGGCGTGGGGCGACCCGTCTCCCTGTCGTAGCCCACCGTCTCATACCAAAGGGCGAGCATCCCCTCCCAGTGGTCCATGATCGAGACGCCCGCGATTGGCCCGTCCACCGGCGTGGAGGCGTAGCGCTTCGAGGGCTTCTCGCGTTCGGGGCCGATGCCGCAGCGCAGGTTGAACGCGCGCATCAGGGCGTTGATGCGGCGGCCCGTTTGTATCGCCTCGTCCTTGTCCAGGTCCCATCCGGTGGCCGCCTGCACCGAGCGGCACAAGACGTCCATCGGCGCGCGCGTGGTGAACACGCACGCCCCCAGGGAATCCTCGAACGCGCGGCGCCCCCGGAGGCCGCCCACGTGCTTCGGCACCGCCACCGGGTCCTGCGGCTCCACCCGCGCCGGCAGGCCATAGTCCGTCGGGAACACCGGCGGGGCAGTATCGAGCGTGCCGCCCGAACCCGTGCAGGTGTCGATCAGCTCCTCCCAGCGGGAGCGGTGGTCGTGCCCCCTGGGGGAGTTGCCGATCTCCGTATAGATGGCGCAATCCTGCGCGTCCCCGCCGAGCTTCTCCGCCGCGCGCTTGACCCCCTCGGCCAGCAGATCGCCCACCCCCTCGCGCCGGCTGATCATGTCGAGCAGCCTGTTGGCGCCGTCGATGTCGCCCCACTCCAGGCGGAAGCCCAGGTCCTCCTCCGTGATGTAGCCCTTTTGCTGGCACTCCATCACCCAGCCGCAAAGCCATCCGAACTCGTTCACGTCCACGCAGGCGCGGTCGAGCCGGGTGTTCATCCAGCTCACCTGCTGGGGGTCCGTGGCGCCAATCGTCCAGCCCGCACCCGACCAGCCCTCATACTCCGGCTCATCCACCACCTGTCCCTTGTAGGGGCCGGAGGAGATGACCTGCATGTGGCAATGGTGCATCCCGCACGCGCTGCACTGATGGCCGCGGTGATCGAAGCCCTCGCGCAGGCCGTTCGCCTCCCATTGCTTCGTTTCGACTCCCTCGGGCCACAGGTTCGTCGTGTAGTTGCGAATCGGGAGCGCGCCCATGCCCTGGAGGTTTCTGACGCCGCCCAGGGTGCCGTACAGGTAGAGCCCCCTGGTGGAGGGATCGTTGCGGAGGCTGTGGGCGATGTCGTCCGCCGCGTCGAAAAGCGCCCGGGGGTGCGCCGCCGAGACCCCCTTCTGGCCGCGCTCGATCGCCACCGCCTTCACCCTCTTCTTCCCCATCACGGCCCCGCAGCCGTTCTTGCTCGCCACGTGGCCGTAGTCGCCCTGTATGGCGGCGAAGCGCACGAGGCTCTCCCCTGCGCGCCCGATGCTGTAGACGCTCAGGTTGTGGCCGCTCAGGCGCAAGGTCTCCTCGAGTGCCTGCTGCGTCTCCCAGGTGTCCTTGCCCAGCAGCCCGCCGGCCGGGCGCAGCTCCGCCCCGCCATCGTGAATGTGGAGATAGACCCAGTCGGGCGATTGCCCCTGAAACACGATGGCGTCATAGCCGCAATACTTGAGGTTCGCTCCAAAAAAGCCGTTCGCCTGGGTGTTGGTGGCACCGCCCGTGAGCGCGCCCCGCGTCACCACGGTCAGCCCGCCCGTCCCCCACACCGGCAGGCCCGCCAGGGGGCCCGTGGCCAGAACGAGGCGATTCTCGGGATGATCCCAGCCCGCCTCGGGCGGCACCTCATCCCACAAAATCTTGGCGCCCAAGCCCGCGCCGCCCACCCACTTTCTGCGGTCGGCCGCCTCGAACCTCTGGCTCCAGGTCTTTCCGTTCGAGAGATCGACCCGGAGGATTTCTCCCGCATACGCATAATCGGTCAAGGCATCGGCCCCCTTGTTCATGAAGAGATGGCGATTTCACCCGCCTGTGCCGACGGACGCCCCAAAACGGTTTCGGGCAGCAAGCTCCCCGCGGCGCCGGAGGCCAGGAACGCGGGCTTGACGTCGAAGGGGTTTTTCCGCAAACGCTCCTTCCAGGCGGAGAGGTCCGCCCCCGTATAGACGAGTCCCTTGAGCATCCCGACGTCGTTCGTCGTCCATATCTCCCGGGTTTTTCCCAGGATGATGGCACCGGTCATCCTCCCGCCGCGAAACAGCAGTTTCCGGTAGGCGGGACGCCCGGGCAGGGAAGCCTCGAAGACCTCCGCCTCCGCGTCGTCCCAGTGGCCGAAGCTGGCGACCTCCAGGTCGAGGACGTCCACGATGTTCATGAGCAGGCTGCCCTTGTATGCGGTCTGCCGGCCCGCCATGTTGGCCGCCGCCACCCGGCCATGCTGCATGGCGGTGGGCTCGATGGCGTGAACGGCCCGCTCCCCCGTCACCGCGTCGGGGCCCTCCGCGATGTCCCCCGCCGCGTAGATGTTCTCCACGCTCGTGCGGCAGTGCGCGTCCACCAGGATGCCCTGGTTGGTTGCAAGGCCCGCGCCCGCCGCCCAGTCGACGTTGGGCCGGATGCCGGTGGCCATGATGACCATGTCCGCCTCCAGGTCCGGGCCGTCCCGGAAGCGGAGCAGCTTGGCCCCCTCCCTGTCCTCGATGGAGGCCACCTCGGCCGAGGTCCGCACCTCCACGCCGCGCCGGACGAGCCAGTCCTGAACGATCGCCGCGCCCGCATCGTCTATCATGCGGGGCAGGATGCGCGATTCGAGCTCCACCACGGTGAGCCGCACCCCCCGACTCACCAGGGCGTTGAGTATCGTGAACGCGATGAATCCCGCCCCGATCATCGCCACGCGGGCACCCGCACCCGCACCGGCCGCCACGGCGCGCGCCTGGGGCAGCGTCCAGAAGCTGTGCACCCCCTCTCCGTCCGCCCCCGGCACGGGCGCCTTCACCGGAGAGGAGCCCGTGGCGAGCAGCAGGTTGTCGTATTCCACCTCCGCGCCGCCCTCCAGGATGAGCCTGTTGGCGGCCGCGTCGATGCCCACGGCGCGCGCACCGAGGCGGGCCTCCACGTTCAGTGCGGCGAGCTTGCGCGGCGTCGCGATGTAGACGTGGGACTCCGCGATATCCCGCGCCAGATAGTAGGGCAGCACCATCCGCGAATACGGCGTTTCATCGGCGACGAGGACGATCTCGGAGTCGCCCCCGTCCAGCTCCCGGAGGGTGGCGATGGCGTTCCAGCCGGCGGTTCCGCCGCCCACGATGACGTGTCTGGCCATGGCTAGATCACCTCCGCGAGCGGCCCGGCGGGCGATTTCGCCCGCTCCGCGGCAAAGGGACCGACCCAGTCGGTCTTCTCGGCCGCCTCGTAGAGGATGGCGCCGGTGGGGCACACCGCCGCGCACGCGGGATTCCCCCCGCACAGGTCGCACTTGAACGCCTTGTGGGTGTCGATGTCATAGAACATCGTCCCGTAGGGACACGCGATGGCGCAGAGCTTGCAGCCCACGCAAATGTCGTCCGCCACCTCCTTCGCCCCGGCCGGCGAGATGCCGATGGCCTCGACCGGACACGCCGTCAGGCACCAGGCCTCGTCGCACTGCGGGCAGGTGTAGGGTGCGTAGCTCGTGTGGCCCTCGAACGCGGAGACGCGAATCACCGCTTTCGAGGGCTGAAACGTCCCCGTTTGCTCGTAGGAGCACGCGAGTTCGCATCGCATGCAGCCAGTGCACTTCTCGGGAATGATCCGGAGTATTTTCATCGCACCCCCATGATGCTCCGTGAAGAGCCTCCCGCATCGCCCCCTCACGGGGCCCCGGGCGCGGAAGGCGCATCGTTGGAAGATAGGAAAACGCGCCCATTCTCTCAGAAATGGGCGGGGCGGGTCAAACCGAAGCGTCACCCGCCCGAGGTCACCAGGACGGCCCCCGCCACGACGATGAGCGTGGCCGCCGCCAGGCGCTTCGTCACCACTTCCAGATCGCGCAGCAGCACCGCCGAGAGCAGCATGACGAAGATCGGGGTCATGCGGACGAGCGGGGCGATCACCGCGAGCTGCCCGTCGCGCAGCGCGGTCCAAAACAGCGCGGCGGCCGAGAGTGCCAGCAGGCCCGCCGGCGCGCAGGCGAGCGCCAGTTGCGGGTCCCATCGAAATTTCTGGGCCGCCGAGGCGAGGCGCGAGGAGGCCAGCAAGCCCACGTTGGCGATGGCCGCGGCCACCAGAATGCCCAGCCAGGGCGCGTTCATGGCGGCCAGCCCGGCCTTGCGGAGATACGGCGTGAAGCAAAACGCCGCCAGCCCGATGAAGGCGAACGTGTAGCGTCCGGGGGAGCGTCCGCCGGCTCCCCGCTCGCCAGTGAGTCCCGCCAGACCGGCGACGATGAGCGCGATTCCCGCCCAGACGCCCGCGCCCGGGCGTTCGCCCAGAAGCGCCACGCCCATCGCCGCCGCCCCGATGGGAGACGCCGCCGCGATGGCGTTCGTCCTGCTCACCCCGATGTCCCCGCTGGAGCGCAGGGCGCTGTAGCGCGCCACGAGATTGCCCACCACGCCGATGAGCGCGTACAGCACGAGAGCGGACGCCAAATCACCCTCGTAGGCGTCCGACAACGGCGAGAAGACGGCGGCCACAACCGCCATCCACCCGTTGACCCAGAAGGTGATCGTCAGCGCCGAGGCGCGCTCGAGCAGTCTGCGGATGAGGATTTGGTTGTACGCGAACAGGAACGCGCCCAGCAGCGCCCGGAATTCCGGCGGCGCGTCGGCGATGGCGACGAAGTTCCCCACCTCAATGGCCCAGGACGATCAGAAAAGCGCCCGCGACGGAGAGGACGCCCCCCGCGACGACGCGGGGCGTGACGCGCTCGAGGTTTCGGTAAAACATCCAGGAGAACAGCAGCACGAACAAAACGGACGTTCTCCGCAGCGGGACCACGTGGGCCACCTGATCCTGCTTGAGGGCGACCCAGAAGCAGACGGCGGCGAGCATGTTCACCAAACCGCCCGAAGCGATGGCGATCAGCGAGCGTCTGTCCCACTGGGAGGGCGCCACGCTCTTTCGCCTCAGGAAAGGAGAAGCCGCCAGCTGCACCGCGACGCCCGCGACGGAGGAGATGACCAGGCCCAGGGAGACGGCGGGCAGGTGCGCGAAGGCGAGTTTGCGGAGCGTGGGTGCCAGGGCGAACGTGAAGCCGCCCAGGACGGGAAGGAGATAGTACGCCAGCGCGATGCGCCCGCCCTCCGAATCGCGCTCCCGCACCAGCAGAACGCCGCCATGGATGATGGCGCACGTGCCGATGACGACGAACGCCGTGGGCCGCTCCCCGAGGACGATGACGGCGATGAACGTGGAGAATATCGGGCGGACCTGGCCCATCACCTGCGTGCGCGACATGCCGATGTGGACGACCGCGTTGTAGCTGATGTAGCGGGTGAGGAAATTCGCGCACACGCCCGCGAGCGCGTAGTAGAGGGCACCCTGCGGCCGGACGGGACCGGAGGCTCCCGCCAGGGCGTAGAAGACGAGCGCAAAGACGCCGACCGAGGCGTTGGCGAGGATCGTCGTCGTCTCGGGGGAGAGGCGGATGAGCGCGTCGCGGTAGAAGACGTGGGAGGCCGCGAGGAGGGCCGCGGATATCATCGTCAGGACAAACGGGTTGGCTGATTCCAGCAACGGCGTCCATCTCCTCCTCGAGAAACGTAAAGCGCCGCCCCCCGCGCGCGCGGGGGACAGGGGAGCGCTCATCCGCTCCACACGATCGTCGCGGCGCCCGCCACGGCGAGCAGTCCCCCGCTGAGCACGCGCAGGTTGACGCGCTCGATCTTTTGATAAAAGACCCAGGAGAAGAGGATCAGGAACAAAATGGAGAGCCTGTTCATCGGAATCACCTCCACGAGCTGGCCCTTCTGTATGGCGAGCCAGAAGCTGTACGCCGACACGATGTTGAAAACCCCGCCGATGAGAGTCGCCCACACGCCCTTCGCGCTCCAGGTCCCGGGGTGGAGCTCATGGTTCTTGACCAGCGGGACGGAGCCGAGCTGGAGGAGCGCGCCCGTGAGCGCGGTGGCGGCGATGCCGAAGGCGGGCGAGGGAATCGTCTGAAACGCGAGCTTGCGCAGGGGCGGGGCGAAGGAGAAGAAAAACGCCGCCAGAATCGGCAGGGCGTAATGCCGGAGCGGGGCGCGCCTGCCCCTCGCGCCTCTCTCCTGGACCAGCAGTATCGCGCCGAGGACGATGGAGGAGGTGCCCAGGGCGACGGGGGAGGTGAGCGTCTCGCCGAGCAGGACCACGGCGAGAAGGGCGCCCCATATGGGGTGGAATTGCGCCAGAATCTGGGAGCGCGCCATCCCGATGAGCGTGGCCGATATGAAGTTCAGGTTCCGCGCCAGGAAGTGGGAGCAAAGCCCCGCCAGCACGAACCAGCAGACCCCCGCCAGGGGCCACGTTTCGAGACCCGCCCCCGCGAGGTAGATGGCCGAGGCGTATGACACCAGCGTCAGGTTGCTCGCGAAGGTGAGCGCCTTGGGGCCCATCCACTGCAGGGCGCCGCGATAGACCGTCTGCGCGGCGGCCAAAAAGACGCCGGACAAAAAGGACAGCAGCAGCGGGGGGAGCGATTCTATCAAGGGACATCCAGGGGACCGGGGAATATCCAGCGAACGGACAATGGCGCATTATGGCATGAGAAGCCCCCCGCCTGGAATCGGCGGCGCGCGCGCCAAGCCGGACGCCGGATGGTATCATTCCCCTTCCCGACGCCATGAGAGAGCCCGACGCCACGGGAGAGGAGGAGAAATGCCGCGAGACGCCTCGACGCCCGCCCCGGAACTCTTTCCGGAATACGCCTCCCTGCCCGACATGTACGCCCGCGAGGTCGCGGGACTGACCGAGGAGCAGCTCGACGCGCGACAGCCCGGCAAGGGCTGGGGCCTGTGGTCGATACGCGCGCAGGTCAGCCACGTGGGCTACGTGAACTACCGCTGGTTTTTGCAGGCTTGGGGGGAGACCCTGTTCGGAGAGGATTTGCCGAGGCCCGCATCCCTCTACGATACGGGCGGTGCGGATCGCCTCCTCGACCCCGGGCGGTTCCATGAGATGGGCACCCTGCTCGCGGCCTATGCGGACGGCTGCCGCCTCGCCCTGGACGTTCTCCGGTGCGAGACACTGGAGTCGCTGCGGGAGAAGACAAAGACCAGGGAGGTGCCCGCCGACCGCGCATGGCCCTCGGGGGATCGGCAAATCGACTGGATTCAAAACGCCGTGCTCCCGGCCCACCCCGACGGCTTCTGGCGGGACGCGCGCCGGGAAAACGTGTTTCACTACAACCTGGAGTGGACTTTCCGCCACGTGCTCTGGGAGGGGCTCGCCCATCTCCGGACCATCCAGGCCCACAAGCGGGCGCAGGGACTCGCGGCGAGGGTGCCGCTGGACGACCGCGCGGGCTATCTCGCCGCACTCACCTGGGAGTGAGCATCTGCCGCAGCAGCCCCTCGGGCGCATCATCGACCGAGAACAGGCGCAGGCTCCTCTCCGGCACGAAGCCCTCCCGCTGCGTGTGGCGCAAAAAGCCCAGCAAGGGGTCGTAATAGCCGCGGATGTTCAGCAGGCCGATGGGCTTGTCGTGGTGGCCGAGATGAAGCCAGGCGAGCATCTCGAAAGTCTCCTCGAGGGTGCCGAGTCCCCCCGGCAGGGTGATGAATCCATCGGCCGATTCCGCCATCAGCGCCTTGCGCTCGTGCATCGTGCGGACGACGCGCAGGTGGGTGATGCCCCGATGGGGCATTTCCATCTCCATCAGCCCATCGGGGATCACGCCGGTGATCTCGCCTCCGCTCTCGAGCACGGCGTCGGCCAGAGCGCCCATGAGTCCGATGCCGCCCGCGCCATACACCACGCCGATTCCGCTCGCGCCCAGAGCCTGGCCCAGCGCCCGCGCCGCCTCGCGATACTCGGGCCGCGCCCCCGCCGACGAACCCGCAAACACGCACACCCGCTTCAATCCGAATCCCTCCTCCCGGAGCCGCCGCCACGGCGGCGGGCCGACGCTCTCTGGCTTGGCCCCCTCGCCCCTGTTCATCCCCCGCGACCGCTGGCGTCCGCCATATTACTACCGATAGACTCCCCCTCGCCATGAGAATTCTCGTCTGGAACATCATGCACGGCGGCGGGGGCCGGACGCCCGCCATCGCGGAGCGCATCGGCCGGGGGAGGCCCGACCTCGTCATACTGACGGAGTTCCGCGGCACTCCGCCGAGCCGGGCGCTCGCCGCCCGAATCGCGCGGATGGGGCTGCGCGCGCAAATCACGACGGCGTCCGACAGCCATCCGGCCAGAAACGCCCTGCTCCTCGCCTCCCGCTGGCCGGTGCGGCGCATCCACTGGCGCAGACCCCCCGAACCCCCGGAGCGCCGCCTGCTCGCCCGCGTTCGCGCCCCCACGCCCATCACCGTCGCCGCCATTCACGCCCCCAACCGCGCGAGCGGAAGAAAGTATCCCTTCCTGGACGCGCTTTGCGACCTGGCGCGCCGCTGGCGCGGGGGCGGCGCCATGCTGGCCGGGGATTACAACACCGGCCGCATCGGCGAGGACGAAACCGTGCGGTGCTTCACCCGGCGCGAGGATGATTTCATGGCCGCCATGGCGAAGGCGGGCTGGGCGGACGCGTACCGGACGGCGCACGGAGAGAGGCGCGCCTACACCTGGCGGGCACCCGGCGGGGGCGGACGCTTCCGGCTCGATCACGCGCACCTCAACCCCCGCGCGCGAGGGAGGCTCATCGACGCGCGCATCCGCTGGACGAGGGGCGCGGCGAGGCCGCCGAGCGACCACGCCGCCTTGTGGATCACGTTGAGAGACTGATTCGGAAAGCGGCGGAAACGAGCGGACTCGCGCGCGCAGCCCGAGGAGAAGCGCATGGTTCGACCTCTCGAAGGCGTCAAGGTGCTGGACCTGACCCGCCTCGTCTCGGGCGGGCTGTACGGAATGCTCCTCGCCGACGCCGGCGCCGACGTCGTCAAGGTCGAGGCGCCGGGCAGCGGCGACACGCTGCGCGCGTGGAGCCCGTTCTGGTGGAAGGTGTATGGACGCGGCAAGCGCTCCATCACGGTGAACCTCGGCAAGCGGCGGGGGCGGGAGCTCGTCCGCAGCCTGGCGGCGCGGGCGGATGTGCTCGCCGAGAATTTTTTTGCCGGCAAGCTCGAGAGCTGGGGACTGGGACCGAAAGATTTGTGGGAGGCGAACCCGCAGCTCATCGTCGTGCGGATATCCGGCTGGGGGCAGGACGGCCCCTATCGGGACAGGCCGGGCTTCGGCACCCTGGTGGAGGCGATGTCGGGCTTCGCCGCGATGAACGGATTTCCCGGCTCCCCGCCCCTGGCCGCGCCCCAGCCCCTGGCCGACATGACGGCGGCCCTCCACGGCGTCGCCTCCACCATGTTCGCACTCTACCACCGCGACGCCCTGGGAGGCGGGGAGGGGCAGGTCATCGACCTGGCACTTTACGAGCCGCTCTTCACGATTCTGGGCCCCCAGGCGGCCCGCTACCTCATCGACGGAGAGAAGCGCCCGCGCCTCGGCAACCGCTCCGAGAACGCCGCGCCCCGAAACATATATCCCACCAGCGACGGGAAGTGGGTGGCGATCTCCGCGTCCACCCAGCCCATGTATGAGCGCCTCGTCCGCGCCCTGGGGCGGGAGGACCTCATCGCCGACGCGCGATTCCTGAACAACGGGCTTCGCGTCGCGAACCAGGACGCCCTCGACGGGATAGTGGCGAACGCGATAGGGGGGCGCTCCTGCGAGGAGAACATGGAGCGGTTCGGCGCGGGCGGCGTCACCGCCAGCCCCGTCTATGACATCGAGGACATCCTGGCGGACCCCCACTTTCAGGCGAGAAACCTGGTGCGCCACGTGCCGGACGCGGACTTCGGCGCCGTGCCCATGCAGGGCGCCTTTCCGAGGATGTCGGAAACGCCGCTCGACATCCTGTGGACGGGCCCGCCCCTGGGGGCGCACACCGAGGAGGTGCTCGCCGAGTGGGCGCGCATGACGACCGCTGAGGTCGAGCGCCTCCGCGAGGAGGGCGCGCTCTAGCCGCCCCTCTCACCCGATGGAGAAGAGAATGACGGAGCAGGCCGCGAACGCGACCCCCACCCCCTTTCTCGCCGTCAATCTCTCCTTCAGGAATATGATGGCGAGCATTCCGGTCAGCACGAAACTCAGCTGGGCGATGGGCGCCACGACGACCGCCTCGCCATAGGTGAACCCCACGGCGATGGCCACATAGCTCGAAGAGGTGAGCACGCCGCACACGAACGGCAGCCAGAGCGGCACGCCGCGCCTGGGCAGCGGATCTTTCTGCGCGATCGCGAAGGGCACGGCCATGCAGGTGACGCCCACGCTCTGCACCGCCGTCAGCATGGCGGGCCTGGCGCCCGCCCCGAGTCCCAGCTTGTAGAAGAGTCCGATGACGCCGAACATGCACATGGCGGCAACCGCCAGGGCGGCGGAGCGCTTGTCCCCCACGGACGCCATCACGCCGCCTCCGCCCGCCATCACGGCGAGGGCGGCCAGAACCAGGGCAAGACCCTTGGCAAGGTTGACGCTCTCGCCCAGGAGGAGAATCGTGAGCGCGGCCGTCACCGCGAAGTTCAGGCGGACGATCGGCACGAGCACCACCGCCTCGCCGCGCCGCAGGGCGAGCAGGACGAACAGGAACGCGGTGAACGCCAAAATGCCGTTGACGAACCCGAAGGCGAGGCCCGGGCTCCAGAGCAACTCCCCGCGATACCAGGCCAGGCCGAACGCGTTTGGCAGATACGCCATGTTTTGCAGGAGCATGAAAGGGCCTGCGCGCAACTCCCAGCGCTGGCCCCATTTGTAGAGAAAATCGTTGACGCCGAGAAAGCACAGCGACATGAGCGCGAAGAAGACTTCCGGCGGCATACGCGACTCCTCGGCGCGGACATCCCCGCTCGCCACGCACGCCCCGGCCGAGGGGGGGCGGAGAAAAACGCCCGCGACCCGGAGAAACCCCATGAGGCGGCCAGCCGCCGCGCGCCTCGCCGACCGGGGGGATTCGGAGCGGATTTCGCCGGAAGGCGAACCGCCGGGCGCGGCGCCCGCACGGGCTTGCCGTTCATGCGCCGGAGGCGCGGACGCCATGTGCTGGCCTGGGATATGCCGCGCGCAGCAACGGCGGCGTTGCCTCGCCAGAGATACTATATTCCCCTCCGGCATACAACCCGCTGCGCGCAAAACGTGCTATCCTGAGCGCGCGAACCCGAACGGCGTTGCCGCAAACCAAAAAAAACCGCGCGTTTTTCCATCACCCGCCACGAAGGAGCCGGGAGGTTGGGCCGAGAATATCCGCTTCGCCCCATCGTCGGCGTGGGGGCCGTCGTTGTGGAAAACGACAACGTCCTCGTCGTCCGCCGGGGGCAGCCCCCCAGAATGGGCGCGTGGAGCATTCCGGGCGGCGGCGTCCGCCTGGGAGAGGACCTGGAGGGCGCCTGCGTTCGGGAGGTGCGGGAGGAGACGGGACTGGAGGTGGAGATCGTCTCGGAGGGCCGCGTCCTGAACCGCGTCACCCGCGACAAATGGGGGCGCGTGCGGTTCCACTACGTGCTCATCGACTACGTGTGCCGGCCCAGGGGGGGGACGCTGGAGGCGGCGAGCGACGTCTCGGAGGCCCGGTGGCATCCGCTGGGAGAGATATCCGCCCTGTGCCCGATGACGAGCGGGACGGCGGAATTCATACGGGAGTCGGTCGCCGCGCTCCGCCCATCCGCCGGTTCGGGACGCCGGGAAGAGGCTCCATGAGCGCGCGCGACGACAAGCGCCCCTCCGGCGCGTGCCTCTCCTCCCTGTTCCTGCGCCTCGCCACGCGCGAACTCCAGGGGCCCGCCTCGGGCCTCCAGAAAACGTTCCGCGCCCTCGCCCAGGAATCAGACCCCTGGAAGGCGCGCGAGGAGATGCAGGAGGTATCCGAGAGCGTCGACCGCCTGTGCCGCCTCATCGAGACGCTCTCCGACACCGCCGACATCGAGGCGCGGCGCGTGCGCCTCGAGATGACCGAGGTCAATCTCGCGCTCCTGTTCAACGAGCGCATCGGCAAGCGGCTGTGGCGCTTCCCGGCCTTCCGGTTCCTGCCCGAGATGCCCTCTCGACTGGCGATACGGGGCGACAGGCCGAGGCTCGCCTTCCTGGTGGACGATTTGCTCGACGCGGCCATCCACATCGCCCCGGGCGGCGGCATCATCCACGCGCTCCTCGCGAGGCAAGGCGAAGAGGTCGTCCTCTCCACCCGCAATCGCGGGGCCGCGCTTCCGCACGCGCGCTTCGCGTCGTTCATCGAATGGATGGCGGAGGACGTCGAGAATCCGGGCGCCCTCCAGGGGATCGGCATCCACCTCTACCGCAGCTACCACACCGCCCGAATGCTGGGCGGGGGGCTGGAGATAGCGGCCCCGCCCGAGGGCGGCGCCTCGTTCACCGTCCGGTTTCCGATCGACGCGCCGCGGCGGCCCCCGACGACACAGGATTCCCCCTCCCCATGAACGACGTGAAGCGCATATCCGCCGAGGCGCTCGCGCGCTTCGCCACAAGCGTCCTCCAGTCCCTCGGGGCGCGGGGGGAGCAGGCGCGGACGACGGCGGAAATTCTCGCGGCCGCCGACCTGCGCGGCATATCCAGCCACGGCGTGGCGGGCGGGACGGGGCTGCGCGAACTCGTGGAGCGCATCCAGCAGGACGCCATCGACCCCAGGGCGCTGCCGAGCGTCAGGCAAAAGGAGGGCTGGGCGGTCGCCACCATGGATGCGGGCGGCGGCATCGGCCCGGCGGCGGCGATGGACGCGACCCGCCTCGCGGGCGACCTGGCGGATCGATACGGGGTCGGAAAAGTCTATGTGCGCAACGCGAACCACTTCGGGGCGGCCTGCGTGTATGTGGAGGCGCTGATCGAGCGCGGCCTCGCCGGCCGCGCCACGTGCACCTCGGGTGCCTGGATGGTGCCCCATGGGGGAGACAGGATTCGCCTGGGCACCAACCCCATCGCCTGGGGGGTGCCCGCCGGGGGGCGGGCCATCGTCATCGACGCGGCCACCACCCAGCGCGCGGTGAGCCCCGCCATTCGCGCCAGCCGCGCGGGAGAGGCGATTCCGCCCGATTATTTTCTGGATGAGAACGGAGAGACCCTGTCCGGCCACGTGGCGTATGACGCGCTGCTCAAAGGCTCCGTCCTGCCCCTGGGAGGAAGACAGTTCGGCTACAAGGGCTCCGGCCTCGCCATGCTGGTGGACCTGGACGGCGTCATCGGCGGCGGCGCGACGGAGCGCGTCCCGACCCTTCGCGTCCGGCCCGACGCCCGCATCACCCAGACGATAGAGGCGTGGAGACTGGACGCGCTCTACCCCGAGGAGGAGGCGAGGGAGCGGTTGGCCGAGGCGGTGCGGGACATCCGGGGCTGCGGCGGGCCGGGGATGCTGCTCCCCGGAGAGCGCGAGGCGCGCAAGAAAGCGGAAGCGGAGAAAAACGGCATCCCCTACGAGGCGGCCCAGTGGGACGCGCTGCGGCTGATAGGCGACCGGGTGAACGTGGAGGTCCCCGACCCCATATAGATAGAGCACCCGCCCCATCGCCCCGGAGGCGCAAGGGGGGAGGGAGGGCCCGGTGCGGGGCGCCCGCCGGCGCCGGCGGTTCAGGCGTTTCGCGCCAGCTGCACGCTTTCTATCCGCCGCTCGTTCACCCCCTGCACGGTGAGCGTCCAGCCCTCCAGGGATACGCGCTCCCCCTCCTTGGGAATGCGCTCGAACCGCTCCAGAAGATAGCCCGCCAGGGTCTCGTAGTCCCCGTCGGGTATGGGCAGCGAAAGCGCCTCCCGCACGTCCTTGACCTCCATGCGAGCGTCGACGAGGTATTGGCTCTCCCCCAGCTTGTGGAACATGCGGACCTCATCGACGTCGTATTCGTCGGCGATGTCTCCGACGATCTCCTCCACCAGGTCCTCCATGGTGACGATGCCGGTGCAGGCCCCGTATTCGTCCACCACCACGGCCATCTTATCCTTCCGGCTCATCAACTCGTCGAGGAGGCGGTCGGCGGGCTTGGTCTCCGGCACGAAATACGCGCTCCGGATGAGGCCCCCCTTCTCCCGGAGGCGCCCCGCGGCGTCGGCGCCCAGCCCCAGAATGTCCCGGGCGTGAACGACGCCGACGATGTGGTGCATGTTCTCCCTGTAGATCAGTATCCGGGAATGGCCGTCGGCCTCGATTTTTTCGATCACCTCCTCCACCGTGCTCTCCTCGTCCACCGCCGAGAGGTCCACGATGGGCACCAGCACGTTCTCCATGTCCAGATCGCCAAACGTGAAGATGCGCCCGATCATCTTGCGCTCGAGAACCTGCACGTCGCCATCGCTGGGCTCCTCCACCAGGGACTCCAGCTCCCGTCTGGTGACGAAGGGATTGTTTTCCCCGTCCCTCTTCCGCAAGCCCACCACGGCGCCGATGAGCGCGCTCATCAGCCAGACGAGCGGATACACCAGCTGCCGGGCGCGCCAGACGACGCGCGCCAGATGGGGGGCGAGGTCGTCGGCGCGATCCTGGCAATATCCCTTGGGAACCACCTCGCCGAACACCACGAGCAGCGGAATCACCAGGGCGACCGAGACCGCCTCCCCATATCTGGGGCCGACGAAGCCGATGGCCGCGATGGTGGCGAGGGAGACGTTCGTCACGAAACTGGTGTTGTGGCAGATGAGAATCGTGCCCATGAGCCATTCCGGCTTCTCCAGCAGCGCCAGCGCGAGCGACGCTCCCCTGTCTCCCTCCTCCGCCTTGATGCGGAGGCGGGCGCGGTCGGCGGAGACGATGGCGATCTCCGCGCCCGAGAAAAGCGCCTCCGCCATGAGCAGGAGCAGGCCGATGACGATGACCGACAAGACGTCCACCCTAGGAGTCCTCCCTCCTGCGCGCCCGCACCTGCACGACGCGGGAGCCGCGCGCCTCGGCCACCATGAACTCCACGTCCCCCAGGCGAACCCGCTCGTTCAGCGAGGGCACGTGGCCCAGCATGGTGAAGACCGCCCCGCCCAGCGTGTTCGCCTCCTCGTAGGCGGGAAGCTCCCAGCCGCTCACCTCCGAGAACTCCGCCAGGGGAACGCGGCCCTGACACAGGTAGGAGCCATCTTCCTGCTGGGTGATCCAGGCCTCCTCGGTCTCCTCATGCTCATCGGTGATCTTGCCGAATATCTCCTCGAGCAAGTCCTTCATCGTCACCAGGCCCAGGGTGCCGCCGAACTCATCCCGCACGATGGCGATGTGGGTCCGCTCATGGCGAAAGCGCCGGAAGAGGCGGTCCAGCTTCATGCCGCCCGGAACGACGAGCGGGGCGCGCAGCATCTTCTTCGTCAGGCGCTCCTCGGGTCCAAAGCTCCTTCGCCCCGCCTGGCGCAGGAAATCCTTGACATACAGGATGCCCACTATCTGATCCCGGTCGCCCTCGAAAATCGGGATGCGCGAATACGGCACCGCGCGCACGCGCTCGATCACCTCCGCGATGGGCAGGTTCGCCTCCCAGCACTCCAGATCCGTGCGGGGCACCGCCACGTCGGACGCCGTCGTGTCGTGAAAACCGAACACGTTGTGGATGAGCTCGCGCTCGCCCTCTTCCACCTCGCCCTCGGCGTGGCCCACGTCCACGAGGGACAAGAACTCGTCTTCCATCAGGATGCTCTGGGGGTCGCGCGGGGGGGCGCCCATGCAGGAGAGCACGCCGTTCGCCACCTGGAGGAAAACCCACCGAAGCGGGGAGATCGCGCGCGCGAAGAGGGATATGGGATGGGCCAGGAGCCGCGAGAAGCGCTCGGGATACCGGGCGGCCAGGGATTTGGGCGTAACCTCGCCGAATATCATGAGCAGCGGCGTCATGAAGACGGGCGCGAGCCATCTCTTCCCCGGCTCCAGATAGGCCACCACAGCCCCCGTGAAAAGCGCCGATGCGGCGATGTTCACGATTTCGTTGCCCATCAATATGGAGGTGATCAGCCGCCGGGGCATGTCCAGGAGGGCGGATATCCGCGCGCCCGTCCCGCCCTCGCGGCGCATGGCGCGCACCCGGGGGCGCGGCAGGGAGAAAAGCGCCGTCTCGCTCGCCGAGAATCCAGCCGAGCAAAGCATGAGAAAGACGAAGGCGGCGAGTCGGAACATGAGGTCGGCGTCCATCACCCACCCCCTCCCGGCTGCTCGGGAATCAGACGCGCCCGCCCAGGAGGTTCGGGCTCCGGTGCGGGTCCATCGGCTAGCATGAGGCCATCAGTCTCCTCAGATAATCCCGAAACGCAGGGCCGATGTCCGCGCGTGCCAGCGCGAACTCGACCGTCGCCTCCAGGAAGCCCAGCTTGTCGCCCGCGTCGTAGCGCCTTCCCTCATACTCGCAGGCGTAGAGGCGGGTCTCCTCGAGCAGGCACCGCAGGCCATCGGTGAGCTGAATCTCTCCTCCCGCATCCGGTGGCACGCGCTCCAGGGCCGCGAATACCTCCGGCGGCAAAACATAGCGGCCGATGATGGCGAGGTTCGAGGGCGCGTCCTCGGGACGCGGTTTTTCCACCATCCCCCGGATCGGCGTGACGCGCGGGGCGGGCGGGGGAGCGTCCGCAGGGTCGATGACGCCGTATTTCCAGAGGTCCCGCCTCTCGACCCGAAGCCCTGCGACCACGCCGCCGCCGTGCGCCTCGAACGCGCGCACCAGCTGGCCGATGGCGGGCGTCTCGCTCCGGATGATGTCATCGCACAACATGACGGCGAAAGGCTCCTCCCCCACCGCCGGCCGCGCGCACAAAACCGCGTGCCCCAGCCCGAGGGGATGCTTCTGGCGGATGGAGATGATGCGCACCTTGCGGGAGATTTCCTCCACCACCGCCAGCAGCCTCTCCTGCCCCCTGGCGCGCAAATGGGACTCCACCTCGAACGCGACGTCGAAGTAGTCCACCATGGAGACCTTCCCGCGGCCGGTGATGAATATGATCTCCTCGATGCCGGCGTCGAGTGCCTCCTGGACGGCGATCTGGATTTGCGGAACGTCGACGATGGGCAGCATTTCCTTCGGGATGACCTTGGTGGCGGGCAAAAAGCGCGTGCCCAGGCCCGCCACGGGGAAAACGGCCTTGCGGACCCGGTTCACGGGGAGGCGTCCAAGGAGGAGAGAATATGTCGACGTGCGCGGATTCGTGCCATTTGCCGCCGATCATAAAAAAAGGAGCGTCCCGCGGTCAAGGGCGCTTTTTCCGGGCGAGCATCTCCTCGAACCCGGCCTCGTCGAGAATGGGGACGCCAAGCGATTCCGCGTTCCGCGCCTTGGCGCCCGGGTTCTCGCCCGCGACGAGATAGCTCGTGTTCCTGCGCACCGAGGCGCTCACCCGCCCGCCGAGGGCTTCGATGGCCGCCTTCGCCCCGCTCCTCGATTTTCCCGAGAGCGTCCCGGTGAGCACGAACGAGAGGCCCGAGAACGCAGCCTCCCCCGGGTCGGCCTCCGCAAGGGGCGCGGGCGCCACCGGCTCCACGCCCGCCGAGATGAGGTCGTCCACCATCTTCTTGGACCGCTCGTCGGAGAAAAACCGCACGATGCGATCCGCCACCTGGGGGCCCACCTCATGCACCGAGACGAGCGCCTCGGCGTCCGCGCGCGCCAGCGCCTCCACACCGCCGAACTCCCCGGCCAACACCTCCGCGAGGTGCTCTCCCACATGCCGGATGCCCAGCGCATGAATGAACCGCGCCAGCGGCGGCCGCTTCGCGTTCCCGATCGCCTCGATGACGTTCTCCGCCGACTTCTCCCCCATGCGCTCGAGCGACGCGAGCCGCTCTTTCGAGAGGGCGAAAAAATCCGCCGGCTCCCGCACCAGGCCCGCGTCGACCAGCTGGTTCACCAGCTTCTCGCCCAGCCCGTCGATGTCCATCGCGCGCCGGGAGGCGAAATGCCGGAGTCCCTCGCGCACCACGGCGGGACACGCCGGATTGGGGCAGCGGCTCACCGCCTCCCCCTCCGGACGCTCCAGGGGCGTCTCGCACATCGGACATTTCCCCGGCATGGCGACGGCCTCGGCGTCGGGGGGGCGCCTCTCCCGGATGACCGACACCACCTCGGGGATGACGTCGCCCGCCCGCTGGATGAGCACGTGATCCCCTTTTCGCACGTCCTTTCGCCGCATCTCATCCTCGTTGTGCAGCGTGGCGCGCGTGACCTCGACGCCGCCCACGCGCACCGGCCGCATCAGCGCCACGGGCGTGACGGCGCCCGTGCGCCCCACCTGGAAGATGATGTCCTCCACCTGCGTGGTCTCCTGCCTCGGCGGGAATTTGTAGGCGATCGCCCAGCGCGGCGCGCGCGAGGTGGCGCCCAGCTCGTCTTGCAGCTCCATCGAATTCACCTTCAGCACCACGCCGTCCTGCTCATAGGGCGCGTCCGCGCGCCCCCGCAACAGCTCCTCGTAAAACCCCAGCGCCTCGCGCAGGCTTTCGTACGCTCGCCATACCGGGCTCACCGGCAGCCCCCATTTCGGCAGGGTCTCCAGCAGGTGCGACTGGCTGCGAAACGCATGCCCCTCCACGCGCCCGACGCCATAGAACGCCACGTCCAGGGGGCGCGACGCGGTGATTCTCGAGTCGAGCTGGCGCAGCGCGCCCGCCGCCGCGTTGCGCGGGTTGGCGAAGGGAGGCTCATCGTTGCCGAGGCGCGCCCGGTTCAGCGCATCGAACCCCTTCAGGTTCATGAACACCTCTCCGCGCACCGCCAGATGCGACGGGGGGTCGGGCCCCTCCTCGGGAGTGCGGAGGCGCAGCGGGATGCCGCGCACCGTCTTGAGGTTCTGGGTGATGTCCTCCCCGCTCGCGCCATTCCCCCGCGTCCCGCCCGAGTCGAACGACCCGTTTCGGTAAATCACCTCCACCGCCAGGCCGTCCAGCTTCGGCTCGCAGGTCACCTCGAACGCTTCGACCTCCCTGCGGCGGGCTTGCAGGAGAAAGCGCCTGACCCGCTCCTCGAAGGCGAAAACCTCCCCCTCTCCGGCGGCGTTCTCCAGGCTCCGCATCGGCGGGTCGTGATGAAAGACGTCAAACGAATCGAGCGGCGGGGCGCCGACGCGCGCCGTGGGGGAGTCCGGCGAGGCGAGGCCGGGGTATTTCTCCTCCAGTGCCCGCAACGCGCGCATCATGCGGTCATATTCCGCATCGGAGATCGTCGGCGCATCCTGGGCGTAGTAGCGCATGTTGTGCTCGTGCAGCGCCCGCGCCAGCCGCTCCGCGCGCTTTCGGTCTTCAGAAGGAATTCTCGGCGTCTTCATCGCATGCGCACACGAAAAGTGCGGGAGGCGGCGGCGCGGCCTAGAACGATTCGAGGCGCCCCCGGGCGTCCCTCGCCGCGCTCGAGTCCGGGTATTTGCTTATCACGCGGCCAAGCAGCTCGCGGGCGCTCGCGCGATCGCCTAAGTTCAGAAACGAGAGTGCCTCCAAAAGGAGGGCCTGCGGCGCCTTGTCCCCGTTCGCGTAATCGACCTGCACCTGGTTGAACGCCAGGATGGCGCGCTCAAAATTCCTCTCCTGAAAGAAGGACTGCCCTATCCAGTACTGCGCGTCGTCCGCCAGCTCGTGCGTGGGATATTTGGCGATAAACGCCTGCAACAGGCCGCGCGCCCGCGCAAGGCTCCTCTCGTCGCGCAAGACGCGAACCGCCCGGGCATAGTCTTCTTCCGGGTCGGGGGGGCTGCCGGGCACCGCCGCGGGCGGAGGCTTCCGCGGCAGGGGCGGCGCCTTGGGAACAACGGCGAGTTGCGCGGCATCCCCCGACGGCAGGCCCGCCTCCCGGGCGTCGCGCTCCTGCGGCTGGCCCGCGGCCGGAATTTGCGCGTCGGCGGAAGGAGCGCCCACGGGCGGTGCCGGGGAAGGCTCGCCGACGGGAGCGGCTGTCTCCTTCTCCCCCTCCCCCGGGTCCGCCGGCGCCGGCGGACGAAGCCGCGCGCGCAGCAGGGACATTTGATTCTCCAGCGCCTCGACGCGCCCCTGGAGGTTCGAGGCGTCAGACGTCGCCTCGGCAAGCGACGCGGCGGAATCCTCCCGCGCCCGCTCGAGCGCATCCGTGAGCCGCCGAATCGACTGGCGCGCCTCCTCGACGCGCCGCTCCTGGTCCGAGAGCCTGCGCCCGAGTGCCTCGAGGTTCTTCCTGATCTCGGAAACGTCGGCGGCGGCCTTCGGCGCGGCGACCCGGGCCGGCGGGGCGGGGCGGGGCGGGGCGGCCGTTCCGGGGACGATCCCCCCGCCCGGGCCGTCCGCCTCGGGACAACCCAGCAAGAGGAGGGCCAGCGGAGCCAGCAGGAACGCCCGAAGTCTGGATGCCATGAACGTTTCCATGTAAGAAAAAACTCCCCGGCGGCGCTTGCCGACGGGGAGTCCTTTTCAGGTTGCCGAAGGACAGCCGGGCGGCTAGTTCATTTCCGCCGGAACGCCGCCGATGATGTTAAACTTCGCCCGCCGATTCCTGGCCCAAGCCGCTTCGTTGGATCGGGCGTCATCCGGCCGCTCCTCGCCGTAACTCACCGTATCGACCCGGGAGGGGTCCACGCCGAGCGACACCAGATAATCCTTCGCGCTCTGCGACCGCCTGTGGCCGAGCGCGATGTTGTACTCCACCGTGCCGCGCTCGTCGCAATGCCCTTCAATCTGCAACCGAATGGTCTGGAACTCCTGCAGGAACCGGGCCTTGGCGTCCAGGGTGGGGCGCATGTCGGGGCGGATGTCCGATTTGTCAAAATCGAAGTACACCAGGTCGTTCTCGAACTGCGACGCGCTGTTCCGGAAGGCGGCGCGCCGGCGGCGGCGCTCCTCCTCCATCATGCCGAGGTCGGGCGGTGGCGGCTTCTTGACTACGGGGGCGGGCGGAGGAGGCGGTGGGGGGAGTGCCTCGGTTTCTACCGTCTGCTTCGTGCATCCCACGACAAGCGCAGTCGCCGCAACCATCAAAACGGCTTGATACGACTTTCTGTGACCTAATAGAACCATTCAGACATCCTCCCAGAAGTCCTCCGGTACGTACAACATTCGGAGCAAGAAGCAGAGCGAGAAGCCCACAACGCGCCTTCAGATGAAAAATGCAGCGTTTCAGGTCCTGGCGTCCACATCTCCATCAAGGCGGATTAGAAGCAGGCAAATTATAGGGGGCTCACGCAGGATGGGCAAGCCCGTTTCTCGATTTTTTCCGGCGCCGCCCCCCTCCTCCGAGGCGTTATTTCGGCGTCGGCGACCACGCGGGCTCCTGGCCGGGCTGGAGCCGCCTGAGCTGCGTGCCGGCGGAGGTCATGACGTAGACGTATTTTCTGCCGCTCCTGTCCGAGGAGAACGCGATGTGGCGGCCGTCGGGAGACCAGGAGGGGGATTCGTTGCGCCCCTGGCTGCCCGTCAGGCGGCGCCAGTCGGAGCCGTCGGCGTTCATGGTGACGATGTCGATCTCCTTGCCCTGCTTCACGCGGCTCGTCATCGCTATCCTGTCCCCGCGCGGGCTCCATTCGGGCTCGGTGTTGTATGTCCCCTGATACGTGATGCGGCGCGGGCCGCCGCCGTCGAGGTTCATGACGTAGATGTGGGGATTTCCCAGGCGGCTCGACGTGAAGGCGATTTTCTTGCCGTCCGGCGAGAACGTGGGGGACACGTCGATGCCGAAGCTCCGCGTCAGCCTCCTTTTCACGCGGGTGCGCAGGTCGTAGCGGAACAGCTCATAGTTTCGCCCCACGAGCTCGGCGAACGCGAAGTAGCGCGAATCCGGAGAAAAGGCGCCGCCGACCGCCTGCGCGCGCCGGGAGCTCACCAGGAACTCGCGCGCCCCGTTCGTGGGCAGCAGAAATACGCCGGGCGGCCTGGACTTGAACGAGGAATACGACATCCACCTCCCGTCCGCGGACCACGCGGGCGCGTTGTTGCCCATGCCGTTGCGCGTCACCCGCCGGAGTTCGGCCCCGTCCCAATCCATGATGTATATCTCTCCGCGCTCTCTGAGCGAACGCCTCGACACGAACGCGATCTGGGTGTCGAATATCCCCCGCTCGCCCGTGAAGCGCTCGAGCACAGCGTTGGCGAACCTGTGGGACAGCAGGCGCCAGCTGCTCCTCGGATACCGATACCGCTTGCCCAACTCCTGCGCGGAGCGAATGGTGTCGTAGAGATACACTTCCGCGGCGATGGTCTTTCCCGAAATGGAGTAGCCGCCCTTGATGAGCGCCTCGACCTTGACCACCTTGCTCCAGTCGGAGAAGCGCTGCTCCTCCCTCCGAACGCCCGCGCGCAGGGGATTCTCCAGATACCCCTTCCGGTCGGGGATGACAAACAGGCCGGTGCGCTCGAGGTCGGACGCGATCACCTTCGCCACCTCGAGGCCCAGGGCGTCGCGCCGGCCGTCGAGCGGGCGAAACTCCGGTACCGCCAAGCGCACCTTTTTGACCCTGGGCGAGTGGATGTCGATGAACACGCGCGGGGCGGCGGCGGCCTGAGTCCCGCAGAGAATCATCGCGGCGAGCAGAATCGCCCCCGGAAGTGCCCGGCGCGCGCGCCCCTTCGGGCCGATTCGGGTTCTCCTGGTCATGGACAGCCAAGCTCCCTTCCGCAGAATCGAAAACCGATCGGAATCCAGTTTCCCTTTATCGCATCAGGCGGCGTGGGCATGGCGGACTGAAACGCCCGCTCCACGGCGCGCAGCGACGCCTCGTCGTAAACGCGGTTTCCGCTCGCGCGCGCGACTCGCAATCTGCGGTATCCCCCCGCGCGGCCCACGTCCACCGTGACCTCGGCCTTCAGCCTCCCCACGTCCGCGAGGCGGAGCGGAAGCGTCCAGTGATTCCGGACCCGCTCCGAGAGAACGCCGTAGTATCGATCCATGTCCGTTTGCGCGACGCCGCCGCTCCCGCCTCCCCGGCTGCCGCCGCCCTGGCCATCGCCGCCCCCCTCGCCCAGATAGCCCTTCAGGGGCGCTCCGCCCGCGGCGGCCGCCTTCGCCAGGCGCTTATCGCGCGCCCCGGCACGGCGGGGCTTGCTCTTTTTCCGCTTCTCGAAGCGCGCGCGCCAGCGTCGCGCTCGCTCGCGGCGTTCGCGGATCCGCCTCAGGCGCGCCTCGCGGGCGCGCTTTTTCTTCCGCCGGACGACCTTTTTCTTCGCGTCCTTTCCGGCCGGGATGCGGCGAACCTCCTGGGAGGGCCGTTGTTTCTTTGGGGCGACCCTCTTTTTCTTGTCCGCGTTTTTCCCGGTCGCGGGCCTCCCCCGGGGCGCCACTACCTTTCTGGGGCCCTCGGCCGGTGCCCGCCGCCGGTCGGAGGAGGCGACGTCTTCCGGCCGATCCCCCGATTTTCCCTGGGCCGAGCCGCCCGGAATCTCATCCGCCCCCACGAGGCTGACGGCCGTCCCGCTCCCAAAGAACCGGTATTTCGGCTGCGAGGGCGCGAGGCTCACCCAGACGAGGAGCAGGGCGTGCAGAAAAACGGAAATCGCCCACGCCGTGCGAAACCGGCGATCCCGGAGCAGCCCGCCTCTCTCCTCCCCCGCCGCCGGGAGGCCCGGGCGGGGCGCGGGCGCCCCCTCGTCACCGGAGTTTTCGGAGAATGTCGGTTTTCCGCTCATGGGGCCACCGGCTTCTCAGCGCCTGCGCCGCCTTTCCCGGGAGGATTCCAGCGGGTCGGTCACCATGTTCAGGCGGCTGATGCCCGCCGCGCGAATGACCGCCATGGCCTTCACCACCTCCCCATACGGAACCGCGCGGTCCGCCCGCAGGAAAATTTCCTTGCGCTTCCTCCCCCGGAACAGCGCCGGAAGCTTCTCTCCCAACTCGGAGAGCGTCAGGCGATTGTCATTTATATACATGGCGCGATTTTTGTCCAACGTGATGACGACAGCATCCTCGGCCACGTTCGACTTCGCGGCGCGCACCTGGGGCAAATCCACGTTCACGGCCTGATTCTGCGTCTCGAGCAGTGGCGCCGTGACCATGAAAATCACCAGCAGCACCAACATCACGTCCACCAGGGGCGTGACGTTGATGTCCGAGATGTTCGACCCGCGGTTCAGCTTAACGGCCAAAGAGAGGCTCCACGCATCACAAGCGCATGAAATGGCGGCCAACGAGGTTGAGAAAATCCGCCGTAAAGTTTTCGATCTCATCCGCGATGGCCTTCACGCGGCTCTGATAGTGGTTATAGGCTATCACGGCGGGGATGGCCGCGAGCAGCCCGAGTGCCGTGGCGATGAGCGCCTCGCTGATGCCCGGCGCGACGACGGCGAGCCCGGCGGAGCCTCTCGCCCCAATCTCGCGAAACGAGTTCATGATGCCCCACACGGTGCCGAAGAGTCCGATGAACGGCGTGGCGCTCGCCGTGGTGGCCAGAAAGGTCAGCAGGCGTTCGAGCTTGCCCACCTGCTCGTTCGCGGCGCGCCTGAGCGCGCGCTCGACGCTCTCCACCCCCGTCATCTCCGAGGTGAGGACGCCCGATTCCTCGTCCCGCTCCCGGGAGCGCGTCCGCAGCACCTGTTCGGCCTCCTGGTAGCCCGCGGCGAACACCTCCCCCACCGGGCTGGGCTCATGCTCGCCGAGCTCCGCGTAGAGCAGATCGAGGCGCTTGGAGCGCCAGAACGCCTCCACGAACGCCGCCGAGCGTCGCTTGGCGCCCCGCAGCTCCCAGAATTTCCAGATGATGGCGGCCCACGAGGAGAGGGAGAAAAACGTGAGCAACACCAGGACGAACAACACCATGCCCCCCGACTGGGTGGCGAGGGCGATGATGTGCATCTCCTCGGGAACGGGCGCGAGCGGGGCGGAATCGCCCGCGGGCAACGCGGCCGCGGCCAAAAACGGGAGCAAAGCCATCCTCCTTGCAGGCGGGGAGGGCAGTATCGCCCTTTTCCCCGGCGCGGTCAACGCGAACCGCCGGGCGCGAATCGTTGACACGCCTCTTCAAGCCTGCGCATAATCGTGCTTCGCCCGTTGCCGGAGACCCCAACCGGAGTGGACATTCCAGACGCCAAGGCCGCCGTCGCGCGATGGATCGACGATGAGGCGGACGCGCTGTGGGCACTCTCCCTCGCGATTCACGCCGACCCGGAACCCAGCCTCGCGGAGCACCGCGCGGCCGGCCGCCTGTGCGCCTACCTGGAGAAGAGCGGCTTCGCGCTCACCCGCGGGGTGGCGAACCTGCCCACCGCCTTTCGCGCGGACAGGCCGGCACTGAACCCGGAGGCGCCCTCCGTCTCGTTCCTCTCGGAGTATGACGCCCTGCCCGGCCTCGGGCACGCCTGCGGCCACAACATCATCGGGGTCGCCAGCGCGGCGGCGGGCGTCGCGCTCAAAGAGGCACTCGGACCCGAACGCGGGGGCGTCACCGTCTTCGGCACTCCCGGGGAGGAGGGCGGAGGCGGCAAGGTGCTGATGGCGCAGGCCGGCGCGTTCGGGGAGGTGGGCGCCGCCATGATGGTGCACCCCGCAGACGAGACGCGGGCCGAGGTGCGTTTTCCTCGCGCTCTCGGAGGTGCGCTTCCGCTTCCGGGGGCCGCGCCGCGCACGCGGCCGCCGCACCGGAGCGGGGCGTCAACGCGCTCGACGCCGTCATCGCCACGTTCAACGCCGTCTCCCTGCTTCGCCAGCAACTCCCTCAGGGAGACCGGGTGCACGGCGTCATCACCGAGGGCGGGGAGGCGCCCAACATCATCCCCGAGAGAGCCGCCGCATGGTTTTTCGTGCGAAGCGGCACGCAGGAGGGACTCGCGCAGCTGCTCGCGCGGGTCATCGCCTGCGCGCAGGGGGCGGCCGAATCCACGGGCGCTGCGCTCGAGACGGAGAAAAACCCCCTCACCTACGCCCCCATGCGGCCCAACCGCCCTCTGGAGGCGTTGTTCCGAAACAACCTGGGCAGCCTCGGCGTTCACGAGCCGGAGTCGCCGCCGCCCCTGCGGATGGGCTCCTCCGACGTCGGGAACGTGAGCCAGCACACGCCCACCATCCACCCCCAGATTCAGATGGTTCCCCCGGGGGTCTCCGCGCACACCCCGGAGTTCGCCAGGGCGTCGGCGGGCGCCGAGGGCAGGCGAACCCTCCTCACCGGCGCCAAAGCGCTGGCGATGACGGGCGTGGACTTTCTCCTCGACGCGCGGGCGCGCCGGGAGATTCGGGCGGAGTTCGCCCGGCGGGAGGCGGACATGACAAACGGACGCCGGGCGTGAAGCCGCGCCTGTTCGCCGTCGCCATCCTCGGCGTCCTCGCGCTACCGCCGCTCGCCTGGCCCGCCCCCGGGGCGGGGCGCCCGCCCGCCGGGCCGCCGGAGCTGCCCCCCCGCATCCGGCAACTCGTGGCGAGTGCGCAATACGAAAAGCTCATCGAGGCGCTGCGCGGCGAGAAAACGAGCCTGGGCGGCAGGCGCTCCCTGCTGCTGGGACACGCCCAGCTGCGGCGCAAGCGGTTTCTCCCGGCGGTGAAGTCGCTCCGCAAGGCGCTTCAGGAGATTCCCGCGCTCCGCAGATACACCCTGCTGTTCCTGGGACAAGCCGCTCTGGGGGCGAAGGAATACGCCGCCGCCCGCCGCGCGCTCGGGGAGCTGCTCCAAAAAGGGGGGGGACACCCGGCGCCTCCGCTCGTCTACAGGTCGCTGATCCGCATCCACCGGGAGGAAGGGCGACACCTGCGCGCGGCGCAGCTGGCGAGGCGCTACGTCCTCTCGTTCCCCAAGAGCAGGGACGCGCCGTATTTTCTGGTGCGGGAGGCCCGGGCGCTTCGCGCCGCCCGCCAACGCCGCAAAGCCGCGCGAGTCTGGCGGGAGCTGTGGCTGCGCCATCCGGAGCATCCCACGCAAAAGCGCGCGGCCGCCCTCTCGCCGTCGCTTCCGAAGCTGGGCTACAAAGCCCTCTTCGCGCGCGCGCGGCGCCTGCAAAAACGCTATCGTTTCCAGAAGGCGTTGCGCGCCTTTCAGGATTTGAAGCGCCGGTTTCGCAAATCCCCGCGCCACGAGAGCATCGTCTTCCACGAAGCGTTGACGCTGTTCTCCCTGCGCCAGACGAAACAGGCGGGCCCCGCTCTCCGGCACGCCATCCGCCACTCCCCCCCCGGCGGCGTCCGCCGCGCCAAGGCGCGATATTATCTGGCGAGAAACCACCTGCGCGAGAAAGACCAGCCCGCCTTTGAATCCGAGGCGCGGCGCCTGCTGAGGGAGACCCCGAAAGGAAAGTGGGCGGCGCGCGCGCGCTACCTCCTCGCCCGCGTGCATGAGGACGACGGCGATTTCCCCCGGGCGGCGCGCCTCTATCAAAAGGTCGTCTCCCACAGCCCGCAAGCCCGGCAGGCGCCCCTGGCGCAGTTCCATCTCGCCTGGCTCCGCTTTCGCACAAAGGACTACGCGCGGGGCCACCGGGGGTTCTCGAAGGTGAGCGCGGCCCACCCCGAGCACTGGCTGGCGTCCTCCGCCACCTACTGGGCGGCGGCGGCGGCGGAAAAAGCGGGGAGGCGCAAGCGCGCCATCGCCGGCTACCGCGCCTGCGTCCGGCAGTATCGCCACCGCTACTACGGGCAGCAGGCCCTGCGCGCCCTCCGCCGCCTGGCGCGCGCGGGTCATCGAGACGCGCGGAAACCGCTTCCGCCGGGAAGGGCGGGCTATCGGGAATGGACGCGCCCGCCCCCCCGAAGCGACGCGAGGCTGCGCGCCGCCGACCTGCTCTCCTCCATGGGGTTTCACAAATACGCCGCCCGCGAGTACGGGCGCCTCGGCCCCTCGCCGTATTTTCGCTACCGGGCGGCGCGCGTCCTCTCCAAGGCCGGGGAAAACCAGCGCGCCATCGTCCTGCTCAGCAACCACTTCTGGGACGCGGTGCGCTCGGGCGGGAGCGACCTGCCCCGGGCGTTCTGGAAGATGGTCTATCCCCTCGCCGTCCGGCGCAGGGAGCCGGGGGGGGCGAACATCTACCTGGTGAACGCCCTCATCCGGGCGGAGAGCGCCTTTGACCCGCGCGCGATCTCTCCGGCTGGCGCCCGGGGGCTGATGCAGATCATGCCCGCGACCGGCCGCAGGCTCGCCCGAAAGCACAACATACCGCTCGCGTCCGCCAACGACCTGTTCCACCCCGGCATCAACGCCCGTCTGGGCGCGCGGCACCTGGGCGCGCTCATTCGCGAGTTCGGCGGCGCGCTCGTCCCCGCGATAGCGAGCTACAACGCGGGCAGAGGCGCCGTCAAAAGATGGTGGAAGGCCGGGCGCCGCAAGCCGACGGAAATTTTCATCGAGGAGATTCCCTATAGGGAAACCAGAAACTACGTCAAAAGGGTGCTGGGCTACTACCGCGAATACCGGCGAATCTACGGCGCGGGGAGACGCCCGGAACAGCGGCGGTCGCCTCCCTCATGAGCGGTGCGCGCCCGCATCTGGCCATCGGCCTGATGTCGGGAACCTCCGCCGACGGCGTGGACGCCGCCCTCGTCCGGATTCTCCCGGGCGCGCGGGCGGGCGTCGAGACAGTGGGCTTTCACGCCTCCCCCTACCCGAAGCGCCTGAGAGAGCGGATTCTCCTGGCCGCCGGAGAAGAAGGCGCGGAGGCGGAGGAGCTCTGCTCGCTGCATCGGGAGGTGGGCGAGGCCTTCGCCGCGGCTGCGCTGGCGGTGGCGTTCAAAACCGAGACGCCGCTGGAGGCCATCGATTTCTGGGGCAGCCACGGCCAGACGGTGCGCCACCTTCCGGAGGGCGGCAGGGGCGCGCGCGGCCGGCTGCTCCCCTCCACGCTCCAGATTGGCGACCCCGCCTTCATCGCCGCGCGCACGGGGAGGACGGGCGTCTGCGACTTTCGCTCGCGCGACGTGGCCGCCGGCGGGGCGGGCGCGCCCCTGACCCCCTGGGCACACCGGGCGCTCTTCAGCCGGGAGGGCGCACCGACCGCCTTCCTGAACCTGGGCGGCATCTCGAACGTCACCTACCTCCCCCCGCTGGGCGAGGCGGGCGTCCTCGGCTTCGACTGCGGACCGGCGAACATGACGCTCGACGCCCTCGCCCGCAGGCTCACGGGCGGGGAGAAAACCCATGATCCGGGGGGTGCCATGGCGGCGGCGGGCCGCGTGTGCCCCGAAACCCTGGCCGAGCTGCGCGAAGACGCCTACCTCCGGCGGAAGCCGCCCAAAAGCACCGGCAGGGAGCGGTTCGGCGCGGCGTTCGTCGAGGCGACCATCGAGCGCATGGCGGCTCGCGGGCGCGGTGCCGAGGACGCCCTCGCCACGCTCACCGCCCTCTCCGCCGCCTGCGTGGGGGACGCGATTCGCCGTTTCCTCCCGAAAGAGGCACCGCCCGCCGAGGTGATCGTCGGGGGCGGCGGCGTCTACAACAAAACCCTGATGCGCCGCCTGCGCGAGGCCCTCGGCGGCCTGCCCGTCACGACGAGCGACGCGCGGGGCGTCTCGCCCGACGCCGTGGAGGCCGTCTGCTTCGCCCTCCTCGCGTGGGGAACCCTCGCCGGGCGGACGAACAGCCTGCCGGGCGTCACCGGCGCGAAAGAGGCGGCATGCCTCGGGAACGTCACGCCGGGGAGGAACTTCTCCTCCCTGATGCGGCGGCTCCACGCCGCCGGATGACGCGGGGGTGCCTCTACCCAAACGACCCGAAATGCGCCATCATGCGCCCCTCGCCCCCCCCCCCCGCTCCCGGGAGCCCGCACTTGGACGCGACCATCGAGACCCAGGCCGTTTCACTCGCCAAGGAGTTGATCGGGATTCCCAGCGAGAATCCCGCGGGCGACGAATCCGCCATGGCGGCGCGGCTGGAGGCGTTTTTTCGGGACATCGGCCTGGAGGCGACGCGCGAGCGCGTGGATGCGGGGCGCGAGAACGTGACCGCGGAGATCGCGGGGAGCGAAGGCGGCCCCGCCCTCGTCTTTCTGAATCACATGGACACCGTGCCGGCGGGTGCCGGCTGGTCGCGCGACCCGTTTCGCGCGGTCGAGGCGGACGGAAAAATCTGGGGGCGGGGAAGTTGCGACATGAAGGGCGGCATCGCCGCCAGCCTCGCGGCCGTGGCGGCTCTGCGGAGGCGAATCGAGCGCGGCGCGCGGGCGCGGCGAACGGTGCGCTGCTGCATGGTGGTGGACGAGGAGAGCGGAGCGATGACGGGGACGGCGGCGGCCATAGAGTGCGGACACATTCGCGCGGAGGACGTCGTGATCTCGTGCGAGCCGACCGAACTCGCCCTCGTGGACGGCACAGAAGGGCGCCATGTGGTTCGAGCTCGTCTTTCGCGGAAAGAGCGCCCACGCCGCGGCACCCTACATGGGCGCGGACGCGATCCACGCCGCCGCCCGCGCGGTGGTGGCGCTTCACGAGGCGGTGGAGGAGCTCCCCCACGAAGACCCCCTGCTGGGCCGGTGCACCATGGTCGCCAGCATCGTCGAGGGCGGACACAAGGCCAACGTGGTGGCCGAGAGGTGCGCGGTGCAGATCGACGCCCGCTTCGTGCCGCCCCTCCGGACGTCCGACATCGAGGAGATCATTCGCGAGAGAGCGGCCGGTGCGTGCGCCCGGGTGGGCGGCGTCGGGTTCTCGCTGCGCCCCACGATCGCGGAGCGCCCCCCCGTCAAGGCCGATCTCGCGGGTGCGGGCGCGAGGCTCATCCTCGAGACCTTGGGCGAAACCCTGGGCGCGGAGCCCGCCCCCGCGGGCGTGAGCTATTACTCGGACGCCGGCATGGCCGCGGCCCAAACCGGAAGCCGGAACTGCTTTCTCCTCGGACCGGGAAACATCGAGCAGGCCCACGGGCCGGACGAGTTCATCGAAATCGACTCCCTGCGAAAAGCCGCGCGGGTCTATGGCAGGCTGCTGGAGAAATTCGCGCTGGGCGCAGGACCGTAGGGATTTCCGCGATTTCCGCGCGCGGCGCCGGCCTCCGCATCGCCGCACCAGGCGCGGGAGGCTCCCTCAGGGGCGCCCATCCAGCCCTTCGAGCGTCTCCGCGACCTGATGGGCCGCATCCGCCGCGCCGATGCGCCGAAAGACGCCAAGCGCCTCGAGGAGGCGCGCGCGCGCGGCCTCCCGCTCCCCCTGCTCCAGGTGTATCCGCCCCAGGTTGCGCAACAGTTTGGCCGTGGCCCGGGCGCGTCCCCCCTCGCGGCTGATCTCCAGGGCCGCCTCATACGCCTCCCGCGCTTCGGGGAAATCGCCCCGGGCGCAGTGAATCCCCCCGATGCCGTCAAGGCTCGCCGCCTCGCCCCGTTTGTTTCCGATCTCGCGGTTCAGTCCCAGGGCGTTTTCGTAGTAGCACAGCGCGCGCGTGAGCTGCTGCTGGGCCGCGAAGGTCACGCCCATCTGGCCGTACACCAGGGCTTCGCCCGTCTTGTCCGCGTTTTTCCGGCAAAGACCCAGGGCGACCTCCAGGCTGTCCTGGGCGGATTCGCATTTGCCCGCCCTCGTCCGGGCGGAGGCCAGCGCGACGTGCGCCCGCGCCTCGTTGCCGGCCTCTCCGAGGACGTGGAACGCATGCGCCGCCTCGGAGAGGTTCTCCCCCGCCTTCTCGTAAGCCCCCTGGCGCAGGAACAGCTGGCCGACCCGCATCCGCAGCCTCGACACCCGCCCGGCCTCTCCCTGCGGTCCGATGTAGCGGAGTGCCGCCTCGTAGGATTCGGCCGCGCGGGAGCCTTCCCCCTTCCTCTCGTAGAAACTTCCCAGGTTCTGGGCGACCGCCGCCTGCACCGAGGCGTCCCGACCCGCTTCGCGGGCGGCCTCCCGGCAGTAGGATATCGCTGGCTCCATCTTTTCGCGCAGGCAGGACGTGACGGCCAGCGCATTGAGAACAGGCCCGAACGCGCTCGTCCGCCGCAGGGATTCCTTGAGGTGGCGCGTCGCCCGATCCCCGCGCCCCAGGATCACCTCCAGGATGCCCAGGCGCAGGTATTCCTCGGGCGCGGGCGGCCGCCGGCCGCGCTGGCGCTCCTCCAGGTCGGCGCGCGCGGCGTCCGCGGCGTCCGCCGCCCAGCCGGGCAGCTCCCGCTCCAGGCTTTCCATCAGGAGCAGATCCCCCGGACAAAGCTCCGCCACGAGCTCGCGCACCCGTCCCGAAGACGTTTCGTCCGACGCCGCCCGCGAACCGGAACCGGCCACCGACGGCGGAGCGGCTCCCGGATCGGCGGGCACCGCGCGGCCGCCCGCGTCATCGCCCGGGGGAGAGTTCACGGCCCCGGCGAAATTCGCGGCGCGCTCCGCCCCCGTCTCCTCCTGAAGAACGGCGCCCCCCGAAGGCGCATCCTCGCCGCCGCCCTCGCGCTGCACGAGGGAGAAGAGCTCCTCCTCGCGGGAGACCCCGGGCGCGGACTCCCGCTCCGGCGTCCGGGCGGGCGGAGGCTCTGCATCCGCCCCGGGACGCGCGCCGGCGGGTGCGGGCAAACCCTCCCGCCAGGACGTCGTCTCCCCGGCGGGCGCTGCGTCCTGCTGAAATTCCGACTCCTCCCCGGGCGGTGGAGCGTCTTTCTCCTCATCCCCCCCGTCGCCGGCGGGAGGCGGGAGAATCGGCGCCGGCGGGCCGGGAGCCTCCTCCGTCATCTTCTCCAGATAGTCGCCCCATTCGCCCTTCGGAAACGCGCGGCGCCTCCCGGAGCGGCGGCGCGACGCCCGCCAGACGAGGAGGACGCCCAGCAGGGCGAGCGCGCCCAGCAGGGCGAGCGTCGTCTGGATGATTCCGGCGTCGAGCATCGTCGCCATTTCCTATCCCGATGGTTTGCGCAGCGCGCGGCCAGGGCGCGCTCCGGTATGGCTTCCCGCCTCCACGACCACCTCGCCGTTGACGAGCACCATCTCGACTCCCGAGGGATACGCGACGGGACGATCATAGGTGCACTCGTCCCGTATCCCGTCCGGATCGAACAGGACGAGGTCTGCCTTCATTCCGGCCGCCAGGCGTCCCCGATCCGGTATGCCCAGCCGCAGGCAGGGGGCGGAGGTCATCTTGCGGACGCCCTCGGCCAGCGAGAACAAGCCCTCGTCTCTCGCCAGGGTGCCCAGGACGAAGGGGAAGGTTCCGAAGTTTCTCGGGTGCGGGCGGCCGGCGCCCAGGGGCGGCTCGTGCGTGAGCGCTCCCGCGTCCGAGCCCACCATGACGTAGGGCTTCCGGAGTATGCGGCGCATGTTCTCCGGACTCATCATGAAGATGAGAATCTCGACGTTCATCCTCTCCTGCGCCAGCAGATCGAGCATCGCGTCCACGGGACACACCCCCCGGGCCTCGCCCAGCTGCGCGAGGGTGAGACCCTCGCAGGCGCGATTCGCCTCCGTGACCGTCCGGCTGATCCGGATGTTCTCCCAGCAGGACGCCTCGGGGCGCGCCCGCAGGATGTCGCCCCTCATCCGCGCTCTCGCGTCCGCCTCCTCCAGACGCCGCACCCTATCCTCCAGGTCGCCCTCGTGCGCCCAGTCCGGCAGCAGCGCGCTCAAATGGGTGTTCGAGGCCGTGTAGGGGTAGCGGTCGCAGCTCACGTCCTGTCCTCCCGCCCGCGCGCGCTCGATGCGCCCGAACGCCTCGTCGAGCTTGTTCCAGTTCCGCTCGCCCGCCGTCTTCAGGTGGCTGATCTGAAGGGGCAGCCCCGCCGTCGCGGCCGCCTCGATCACCTCGTCCATCGCCTCGAGCAGCGCGTCTCCCTCGCTGCGCATGTGGGTGGCCAGCAGCCCGCCGTGACGCCCCGATATACGGCAAAGCGCCGTGAGCTCCTCCTTCTCCGCGAAACATGCGGGCGCATACACCAGCCCGGTGGACAAGCCGAAAGCGCCCTGGGCCATTCCCAGGGAGAGCATCTCCCCCATCGCGGCCAGCTCCCCCGGGCGCGCCGGGCGCGCCGCGCCCCCCATCACGCTGGCCCGAATCGTGTTGTGTCCCACCAGATGGGCGTAGTTGACCGAGACGCCCACCTCATCCACGTGGCGCAGATGCTCCGCCACGCTCTGAAACGGGAGGTCCAGACCATACTGCGCACGATACGATTTTTTTCGCTCCTGCAGCTCAGCGCCGCCAATCGGCGAGGCGGCGTAGCCGCAGTTGCCGCCCACGTCGGTCGTCACCCCCTGGCGGACCTTGGCGTGCGCTTCGGGATTGATGAGGAGGTAGTAATCGGAATGGCCGTGAATGTCGACGAAGCCGGGACTCAGCGCCAGACCGCGCGCGTCGATGGCGCGGCGGGCGGGGCCGCCCGCGTCGGGGCCGACCTCCGCGATGCGGTCGCCGCGAACGGCGAGTCCGCCCTCATAGGGCGCTGTGCCCAGACCATCGAATATCAGGGCGTGGCGAAAGACGACGTCATGCATGGCGGACTGCCCTGGGCGGATTCTGCTTGCGGGCCACCGGCGAGGGAATTATGCGCGAATCCTCACCCCTCCGCAATCGGCGGCGCGCCGCCGCTCCAGACCCCGCCCGCCATCACGCCCAGAAGCTGCAGGGAATCCGGCGCCAGAACGCAAAAATCCGCGCGGCGGCCCTGGGCGAGACGTCCCCGCCGACCCTCCGCCCGAAGGACGCGCGCCGGGTTTCGCGTGGCCGTCGCCAGCGCACGGGCGGGGTCGAGCCCGCTCCACTTCCAGAAACGGGGAAGCGCCTCCGAGAGCGTCGCGCGACTTCCGCTCAGCACGCCCGCGCGCACCACAACGTCTTGAACGTCTTCCGGCGCGCTCCCGGCCCCCTCCTCCGCATGCTCGGCTGCGGGCCGCAAGCCCCCGTCGGCCGCCAGATCCGAGGTGAGGACCGTCCGCTCCCAGCCCCTGGCGCGCACGAACGAGGCGATCGCCAGCGGAGCCACGTGGACGCCGTCCGCGATCAGGCCGGCGGAGAGCCTGGGGTCGGTCCGCACGAAGTCCATGGGCGCGGCGCTCCTGTGCGCGGGCGCGCCCGGGCTGCCATACCGGTTGAACGCATGGACCGCGAACGCGCCGCCCGCCTCCAGAAACGCCTCCACGCAGGCCGCCCCGGCCGCCGTATGCCCCATGGCGGGGACGACGCCCTTGCCGGCGAGCCACCGGGCGAGCGCCGCGGCGCCCGCCACCCCGGGGGAGAGCGTCACCAGCGCGAGGCCGGGGGCGCCGGTCGCCCCCCAGCCCCCGGCGGCGTCCGCGACCTCCTCGACCTCCTCCCGAGACGGCGCGCGGATGTGCTCCGGCGGATGCGCACCCCGCATGCGGGGCTCCAGATAGGGCCCCTCGAGGTGCGCGCCCAGGATGCGGGCCTCTCCCTCTTCCCCTTGCCGCTCCCACGCCTCCCGCACCGCATGGGCCGCGCGAATCAGCTCCTCCCGGGGGGCCGTGGCGATGGTGGGCAAAAAAGCGGTCGTCCCGCGCGCGGCCAGCCTCCGGGCGATGCGACGGACGCCGGCGGCATCCGAGGAGAGCACCGCGTCCGGGCCGAGTCCGTTCACTTGCAGGTCCACGAAACCGGGGCACGCCAGCGCGCCCTGGAGGTCGAGCACCCGGGCGTGCGGCGGCAGGGGGCGCGCCCCGCGCGGCCCCACGTACGCGAAAACGCCCCCCTCGACGACGAGGAGGGCGTCCGCGATTCTCTCCAGCGGCGTGTGCGCCGTCACACCCACGAGGCAAAGCGCCATGCGCGCGCGCGCCTACTTCTCTTCGCTCTTCTGGAGTTCCGAGCGCACCTTCTGGTTCGCGTCGATGAGCGACTCGACGTTCTCGCGCGCCGCGTCATACAGGGAGGCCTCCACCCGCTCGAGTATGAGCCGGCCCGCCAGGGTGGGGACGCCCGGAACCGGGGGCGGCATCCGCCGCTCGCCCTCCCCCCGGGCGATCTCTCCAACGTCCCGAAGGATGTCCTCCTCTTCGTAGAGCTCCCTGTCGGCGTACTGGTAGGTGAGCTTGACGTAGTCCCTCTCTTTTCTCTCCTGATCGCGCGTCTCGCGGACGATGTTCTCCATGTCGGCGGAGACGGGTTTTTTCGACGATTCGTTGCGCTGCTCGATCTGCTCGAAATAGTTGGCGTGATCGCAGGATTCGGGCAACTCCTCCCCCGGTATCTTCGAGCTGATCTCGAAGCGAATCGCCCTGTCGGCGTCCACGAACTTCGGCGGGCCGATCTCGTAGGTGATGCCCTTGACGTTGAACCGATCCCCTTTTTTGGGTTCGTATCTCTTTTGCATGTCCTTTGTGAGGCGTTTCAGCGAAACGGAAGCGGTCCGCTCGAAAAGCTGCGCCTGAAGTGAAGACATTTCGGTATCTCCTCGAATCAAATGGCCCGTCAGAAGGCGGAGCGCGCCCCGCCGCCCGTCCAGAAACGATGCACCCCCCGGGCCGACCTCGGCGCAGAAGGATATATGTGATATGGTCGCGCTTTTCAAGTGCGCCCGTTCCCTCTCATCGTCCAGGATGGAGCGAACCCGTATGTCCGGGACCGGTTCACATCCGCATCGGGGGCTATTCCCCGCCCGATACCTCCCACAGCCGCGCGATGGTTCTCTTTCGGGAGAAGATGGCCGAGCGGCTGGGCGAGGACGCGCGGATAGACATCTTCTGGAATGTGATGGATTTCGGCTACGCCGCCCCGGACCTGCTCGCCCTCGTGGAGTGCGGGCTGCTCAGCATGTGCTATTTCTCCACGAGCTACCTCGCCGACAGGGTGCCCGAGCTCGGGATCGTCGACCTGCCATTCCTCTTCGAGGATTCCGCCCACGCGAGCGGTGCGCTTGACGGGGCACTCGGCGCGCACCTGACCGAGCGGATCGAAGCCCGGACAGGCTACAGGAACCTGGGATTCTGGGACAACGGATTTCGCCACCTCTCGAACAGCGTCCGCGACGTGAGAACCCCCGGGGACTGCCGGGGGCTGCGGGTACGCCTGCAGCCCAACGAGACGCACGTCCGGACGTTCGCGCTCCTGGGGGCCGAACCCGTCCCCGTGGAGTTGCGGGAGGGAATCGCCATGATCGAGTCTGGCGAGGTGAACGCGCAGGAAAACCCGCTCGCCAACACCGCGACCTATGGCGTCGCGAAATACCAGAAGCACATCACGATGAGCGGCCATTTTTATGGCGCGCGCGCCCTCCTCGCCCACCGGGAGAGCTTCGACGCCTGGCCCGCGCGGGTGCGGGAGGCTGTGCGAGCGGCCATCGGC
>CBDBZY010000043.1:0-152738 GCA_965213685.1 bacterium | reverse complement strand
GCTCGCCGAATCCGCTGAAGACAACCTCCTCGAAGCGCGAGGGGTCGCCGGCGGCGGCGAGCACCTCCGCCGCGTCGGGCTCCGCCGCCAGCGCCAGGTTGCGGCCCTTGTAGACGCGGTCGCTCAGAAGGCCGCAGAAGAAGCAGGCGTTCTGGCAGTCGTTCGTGATGTTCAGGTAGAGCGCGCCCCCCAGCGGGTAGGCGACGCTCCCCTCCCCCCGCTGCGGCCCCATCCCGAACAGGCGGCGCACGTTCTCCGTGGTGATGCGCGTAACCTCCTCGACCGAGGTTCCGTGGACCTCCGCGAGGGCTTCCGCCACGCGCACCACATACGCAGGTTCGTTGCGCTTGCCGCGATGGGGCGGGGGCGCGAGGTAGGGGCTGTCGGTCTCCAGGAGAACGCGCTCCGGCGGGACGCGCTCGAACACTTCGCGGAGGGCCTCCGAGCGCGCGAACGCGACGGCGCCGCCCGCGCCCAGGTGAAAATCGATGTCCAGAAACTTCCGGGCCTGCTCCGCATCTCCCGTGAAGCAGTGGATGACGCCGCCCGCGCGCCACGCCCTCTCCTCCTCGAGAATCCGGTGGACGTCGTCCGCCGCGTCCCGGCAGTGGACGACGATGGGCTTGCCCGCCTCGACCGCGAGCCGGATTTGCTCCCGAAACCACCTGCGCTGGGCCTTCTGCGGGGCGTTGTCCCGATAGTAGTCCAGGCCAATCTCGCCGATGGCCACCACCTTGGGATTCTCCGAGAGCCTGGCGACGTCCCGGATGGTTCTCTCGTCCACCCCCCTGACGTCGCTCGGGTGAACGCCGACGGCCGCGTGGACGCCCGCGTAGGAGGCGGCGAGGTCGACCGTCCTGCGGCTCGACTCCAGGCAAGTGCCCATCGAGATGACGTAGTGCACCCCCTCCCCGATAGCGCGCTCCACCACCTCCCGGCGGTCGGAGTCGAAAACCTTGTCGACGAGATGGGCGTGGGTGTCCACCATGACGGGCAGCCCGTTCGTCCCGGGCAGATCGGCGATGATGACCTGCGGCTTCGGCCTTTGCCTGCGGTCCGGGCGTCCGCGGCCCCTGCCCCTGCGGCCGGGGCGGCGACGCCCCCCCTCCGCGCCCGGGGCCTTCCGGCTCCCGGCCGGTTCACGGGCGGGCCGCGTGTGCTCGTCCGGCCCGGGGCGGGCGGCCGCGGCGGGCTGTGCCGCGGATTCGGGGAGGCTCCCCCCCCTTCGCCCCCGCCTCCTCCTGCGACGCGGGGGGCGGCCCGCCCCGTCGGGATGCGAAGGGCGGGAATTCCGGGAGCCGGATGCGTCCGGCCCGGATTCGGTGGATTCATTCACGCGACAACCTCCTGTCCCCCCGCAGAGGGGGGCTGTTTCGCCTATCGAATCGGCGCACCCGGCGGCGTCCGCTCATCGACGCCCGCGAGGAGGAGGCTCTCGCCGTCCACGGCCGCGAGCACCATGCCGCGCGACTCCACCCCCATCAGCCGGGCGGGCTGGAGGTTGGCCACCAGTATCACCTTGCGGCCCGGCAGCTCCTCGGGCGCGTAATGCCGCGCGAGGCCGGCCACCACGGTCCGGGTTTCTCCGCCCAGGGAGACGGTGAGCCGGAGCAGGTTTTTCGACCTGGGAATCCGCGCGGCCTCCACGACCTGGGCCGCCCGCAAGTCCATCTTCTGGAATTCCTCGAAGGATATTTGCTCCCCGGCGGCGTCCTCTCCTCCGCCGGGCGCGGCCTCCTCCACAGGCGCGGACTCCTCCGCGGAGGCGGCTTCCGCCCCGCCGGCGATGCGCCTGGCCACCTTCTCCCGGATGGACACCCTGGCGTCGTCCTCGATGCGGGGGAACAGCGGGTCGCCCAGCCTGGTGAGCAGCGCGTCCGGCAGCCGGCGCATGTCCAGCAACTCGGCGCAGGGTGCCCGCGCCCAGTCGGCGGGCAGGCCCAGTTGGGCCGCCATCCTGCGCGCGGAGCCGGGCATGACGGGGGATATCATGGCCGCGACGACGCGAATCGCGGCCACGGTATGCCAGAGCACCGCGTCCAGCCGGGCCTCGTCTCTCCCCTCCTTCGCCAGCTTCCAGGGAGCGCTCGCGTCGATATACTTGTTGGCGAACGATATCACCCCCCAGGCGGCGCGCAGGCCGTTTTGGAAGTGCGCGGCCGACATGCCGCGCTCGTATTTGCGGGCCGCCTCGGCGACGAACGCGCAAAACGCGCGCTCGGCGTCCCCCTCCCCTGCCTCCGAGCGCCTGAGACGGCCGCTCCGGTAGCGCTTCACCATGTTCAGCGTCCGGTGCAGGAGGTTGCCGAGATCGTTCGCGAGGTCGCTGTTGATGCGGTCGATGAGCGCGGCGTGGGAGAAGTCGCCGTCCAGCCCGAAGGGGATCTCCCGGAGCAGAAAATAACGAATGGCGTCCACGCCGTATTCCTCGATCAGCCAGTGCGGGTCCACCGCGTTGCCCAGGCTCTTGGACATCTTCTGTCCCTCGACGGTCCACCACCCGTGGCTGTAGACCTGCCTGGGCAGGGGCACGCCCGCGGAGAGCAGGAACGCGGGCCAGTAGACGGCGTGAAACCGCAGGATGTCCTTTCCGATAAAATGCTGGTCCGTCGGCCAGGGGCTCCCCTCGCGGATGCCGTTCTCATCGAAGCCGGGCGCCGTCAGGTAGTTGCTCAGGGCGTCGAACCACACGTAGATCACGTGCTTCTCATCCCCCGGGACGGGGATGCCCCACCGAAAGCTCGTGCGCGAGAGGGAGAGGTCCTTGAGGCCCCCCCGCACAAAGCGCATCACCTCGTTCCTGCGGCTCCCGGGCCGGATGAAGAGCGGGTTTTTCTCGTAGTGCTCGAGGAGCGGCTCTTGGAACTTGCTGAGGCGAAAGAAGTAGCTCGGCTCCTCCACCCACTCGACCTCGGCCCCGGTGGGGGCCAGCTTCGCCCCCTCCGGCCCGTCGGCGAGCTCGCTCTCGGTGTAGAAGGCCTCGTCCCGAACGGCGTACCATCCGGCGTAGGAGCCGAGGTAGATGTCGCCCGCCGCCTCCACGCGCCGCCAGAGCTCCTGCACGCCCCGGACGTGCCGCTCCTCGGTCGTGCGGATGTAATCGTCATAGGAGATGTCGAGTTTCTCCCAGAGCGCGCGGAATTTCGCGCTGTTCATGTCGCAGAACGCCTGGGGTGCCATGCCCGCCTCGCGGGCGGCGCGCTCGAGCTTCTGGCCGTGTTCGTCCGTGCCGGTCAGAAACCGGGTCGGCTCGCCCAGCAGCCTGTGAAAGCGCGCCTTGGCGTCGCACGCCACCGTCGTGTAGGCGTGGCCCAGATGCGGCTTGTCGTTCACGTAATAGATCGGGGTGGAGACGTAAAACGGTTTTTTTCTCATTCTCTCGGGCCGGTTTCCTTTCGCGCCGCCTCGCCGGCCGCATCGACCGCCGCGCCCTTTCCCTCTTTGAGAGAATACTGGCCGGTGGGCAGGCGCATCAGGTCGTTTGCGCCCACCGTCATGAAATCTCCGGTTTCCAGGGCGATGGTCACCTCCTCCTTCAGCAGGTCCTGTCGGACGACGACGGCGCCGCAGTCGCAGCCGCCGACTTTCTTCTTGCACGCGGGAAGCCTCTTCTTCACCGACACGTAGTGGGAGTGCTCGAAGCGAAGGCAGCACTTCAGCCGCCCGCACCCGCCGGAGAGCTTGGCGGGGTTCAGGCTCAGGTTCTGATCCTTCGCCATGCGAACGGAAATCGGGTCGAACGACTTGAGAAAGGAGCTGCAGCAATAGGTGCGCCCGCAATCCCCGCAGCCGCCCTTCATCCCCGCCTCGTCGCGAACGCCGATCTGGCGCATCTCCACGCGAACGGAGAATCGCTCGGAGAGCGTCCGCACCAGCTTCCGGAAATCCACGCGGCCGTCGGCGGAGAAGTAGAACGTCGCCTTCTTGTTCGAGTGCAGGTAGCGCACCTCGATGAGGCGCATGGGCAGCTTCAGCTCCGAGATTTTCCTTCGGCAAAAATCATACGCCACCCTCTCGTTCGCCTCGGTGCGCACCACCCTCTTCTCGTCCTCCTCGGTCGCCAGCCGAATCACCTCGGGGAGGGGGGTCGGGTAATAGCGCGCGTCCATGATGCGGGGATTCTCGGACACTTCGCCAAACTCCGTGTCCCCATCCGCCGTCCTGCGCATGACCCGCGCGCCGACCCGGAGGCGCAAATCCCCATACGCATGATAGACGGGCCGCGCGCCAAAGCGGGTCTTGACGCCGACCACGCGAACTTTCCTGCTCTCGGGCGGCGCCTCCGCTGCCGTGCCGCCACCGGATTCCTCTCTCATTTCCTCACCTCTACGCTAGGCCCTGCGGAGACCGTCCTCCGCAGGGAATATATCAAAGCCTCCAGCGTCAGGGATGCGTTCGTGTTGCCCACTCCGACATCCTGCATGGCCCGCCCCACCCTTTCAAGGGCTCCGGTCAAGCCCGCGCTTCCCCAACGATCTCCCATCTCGGCCAGGGCGGCGCGAATGTCCGCATGCCACAACCCGAGCGTCCCGGGCGCCTCCCGGAGGATGAGTATATCGCGAAGCAGCCCGCGAAGCATTTCCAAAAAGAGAATCGCCTCGTTTCTCCCCGAAGTCCCGCTCCCCGCCCTCTTCGTCGCCAGCGTGATGAGCGCCACCTCATCGCCCGCCGGCGCGCTCAACCCCTCGAGAAACGCCACCGCCTCATCGCGCCGCTCGGCCAGCGCCTCCGGCTCGGAGGAGAGGGCGACGCCCAACCTCCCCATGCTCAGGGAGACGAGCGCCTCCACCTCCGCGTCGTCGCCCCCGCGCCGCGCCCGGAGGATGGCGACCAAATCCGCGAGAGAGAGCGCCTGGAACCGGAGCCTCCTGCAGCGCGAGACGACGGTGGGCAGCAGCGTATAGAGGCTGGGGGTCACCAGGATCAGAATCGTGTCGGCGCCCGGCTCCTCCAGCGTCTTGAGCAGGACGTTCTGGCTCTGGGGCGTCAGCATGTGCGCGTCTTCGATGATGAAGACCTGCCGCATCCCCTCGTTGGGACGCTGGTGGGAGCGCCAGATGACCTCCTCGCGAATCAACCCCACGCCGATGGAGCGCGCCCCCGATTCCGGCCGAACGCCGATGACGTCCGGATGCGTCCCCGCGCGCGCCTTCTCGCACGCGCGGCAACCCCCGCACGGCGGGGAGTCCCCCAAGCACTGCAACGCCTGGGCGAAAAGGCGCGCCGCGCTCGCCTTGCCGACCCCGTCGGGGCCATGAAACAGATAGGCGCTCGCCACCTGCCCCGACGCGACGTCCCTGCTCAGGAGACGGAGTGCGGCGTCCTGGCCGCGGATGGACTCCCAGCCCATGCGAACTCCTCCCCCAAAATGGCCACCACTCTCTCGTGCACCTGCCGCGCCGTTCCCGCGCCCAGCACGCGAAAACGCTCCGGCTCCCGCGCCGCCAGCGTCCGAAAGCCCGCCTCCACCCTCCGGTGAAACGCCAGGCTCTCGCGCTCCATCGGATCCGGAGGCTGGGTCAGCAAAAACGACAGGGGCAACTGCGCCTTCGCGTTTGCGCCGCGCACGCGGGCGATGCCCACCTCGATCGGGACGGAGAGCAGGAAGGTGAGGTCAGGGACAATCCCCCCGCTCGCCATCCGGTTCAGCTCCAGCACCACCCGCTCGTCCAGCCCCCGCCCGAACGCCTGGTAGGCCGTCGTGGAGTCGAAAAAGCGATCGCACAGAACGTGGCACCCCGCCTCGAGGGCGGGCCGAATCACCTCCCGCACGTGCTGTGCCCTGGCCGCTTCATAGAGGAGGAGCTCCGCCGCCGGGTCCAGGGCTTCTTCGCGCGGGGCGAGGAGCAACTCCCGTATCTCCTCCCCGATCCTCGTCCCGCCGGGCTCCCGCGTGGCGCGCACGGCGACGCCCGCCTCCTCCATCCACTCCCGCAGAAGCGCCACCTGGGTGGATTTGCCGGAACCCTCCACCCCCTCGAACGTGATGAAACGACCCCGTATCGGCGCCACTCCCCGCAAGCCTCCCCCTCCACAAGTCCCCCGCAGTGTGCCACAACCGCCCACAATCGCCCACGCGGCGGGCGAGGCGCGGGCGAAGGGGCCGGCGTTCAGCCTTGGGCCAGCTTTCGGTAGATGGTGCGCGTGGCGATTTTCAGGAGGCGGGCGGCCGCGCTCTTGTCGCCGCCGGTATGCCGGAGGGTCTCCAGGATGACCTGGCGTTCGACGTCGGCGAGCGGGGTGCCGACCCCCACGCTGATGACCGGCGCGTCCGACGCCATCCGGTGCTCCTCCCCCGGGGGTTCGCCCCGGGCGATCTGCGCCGGCAGGTCATCCACCGAGAGGATTTCCCCCGCGCCCAGCACCACGGCGCGCTCCACCGTGTTCTCGAGCTCCCGCACGTTTCCCGGCCAATGGTAGTTCGACATCGCGTCGAGCGCCTCGCGCGAGAAGGCGAGCGGCGGGCGATGGTTCTTCGCGGCGTAGCGCTGGACGAAATGCTCGGCGAGCAGGGGGATGTCGCTTCGTCGATCCCGCAGGGCGGGCAGGTGGATGCTGATCACGTTCAGGCGATAGTAGAGGTCTTCGCGAAACGTCCTCTCGGCCACGGCGGCCTCCAAATCCACGTTGGTGGAGGCCACGATGCGCACGTCGACCCGCAGCGTCTCGCTCCCGCCGACGCGCTCGAACTCGCCCTCCTGGAGGACGCGAAGAATTTTCGGCTGCAGGACGAGGGGCATATCCCCGATCTCGTCGAGAAACAGCGTGCCCCCGTGCGCGCGCTCGAAGTGGCCCGCCTTTCGGCCCACCGCGCCGGTGAACGCCCCGCGCTCATAGCCGAACAGCTCGCTCTCCAGGAGGCTCTCCGGCAGCGCGGCGCAGTTCAGCTTCACCATGGGCTTGTCCGCCCTCTCGCTCGCCTCGTGCAGGGCGCTCGCCACCAGCTCCTTGCCCGTTCCGCTCTCGCCGAGGATCAGCGCCGTGGCGGACGTGGGCGCCACCTGGCGCACCATCTCCTTCACCCGGCGAATCGAGGGGTGGTTCCCTATCATCCCCGAATCATCCCGAAAGCTTTGCAGCTGCGCCCTCAAATCCGCGTTTTCGCGCATGAGCGCCTGCTTTTCGCGCGCCTTGCCTATCGCCTTGAGAAGCACCACGCGCTCCAGGGGCTTGGTCAGAAAGTCGTACGCCCCCTCGCGCATCGCCTCGACGGCCGATTCGATGCTCCCGGCCCCGGAAATCAGGATCACCTCCGTCTCCGGGCTGATGCGCTTGATGTCCCGGAGCAGGCCGATGCCGTCCATTCCGGGCATTCTGAGGTCGGTGATCACCAGGCTCGCGGGATTCGCGTCGAACATCCCGGCGGCGGTTTCCGCATCGTGGGCCATGGCGACGTCGAACCCCTCCTTGGCGAGCATCTTCCGGAGCGCCTCCCGGCTGCCGCGCTTATCGTCCACCACCAGCACGCGCGCCCCGCCGCCGCTCATGCGCCCGCCTCCCGAAGCGCAGCGAGAGGCAGCTCGACGACGAACGTGGCGCCCGCCCCCTCCTCGCTTTCAAAGCGGATGCTCCCCTCGTGCTCGGCGACGATCTGCTGGGTCAGGGCCAGGCCGAGGCCGGTTCCGTTCGCCTTCGTCGTGAAAAACGGCGTGAACAGGGAGGCCTGATCCTCGCGGCTGATCCCCACGCCGGTGTCCGATATCCGGATGACGACGCGCCCGTTCTCCGACTCGGTCCGTATCAGGAGGCGCCCCCCGTCGGGCATCGCGTCAAAACCGTTGAGGATCAGGTTCTGGATGGCGACGCGCATCTGCGTCTCGTCCAGCGGAACCTCCGGGACGTCCCCGGCCAGTGCCCTCTCAATCCGAATCTTTCTGCTGGCGGCGACCTCGGCGTGGAAGTTCAGCAAATCCTCGAGCATCTCGTTGCAGTTGACCGGGACTCTCTCCGCACTCGGCATCCGCACGAATTTCAGGTAATCGTTCGTCACCTGGCTCAGGATGTCGACTTCCGCCTTGACGGATTCGAGCAACGACCACGCCTCCGAGGTGTCCGCCCCCGTGAAATTGCGACAACTCGTCTCCGAGCAACTCCGCGTTCAGGTTGATGGCCGAAAGCGGATTGCGTATTTCGTGCGCCACCTGGGCGCTCATCTTCCCGACGATGGAGAGCCTGTCGCGCTGCCGCACCTCCTTCTCGAGCACCTTCCGTTCGCTGACGTCCTTCAAATATAAAATCACCTGCCGCGTCGAGCCAGAAGCGTCGAGAATCGGATAGGTATAATACTCCAGATCCATTCGCCCCCCATCGGCGCGGACGATGGATTTTTCAAAAAAGCGGGGCGCGCCGGTCTTGAACGTGTCGACGACGGGGGCCCGCTCCACGAAAGGGGCGGGCACGGCGGTGCGCGGCGACGCCTCCCACCTCTGGTTCAGGAGTTCGGAAATCTCGCGGCCGAACAGCCTGGCCATCGAGCAGTTGAGGGTCTGGATGCGGAAATCCCCGTCCAGAATGCCGATGGCGTCCGTGATGCCGTCGAACAGCGCCTGGAGCCGCCTGCCGCTTTCCAACACCTGCTCGGACCAATGGATCTTGTCTTCGGCCCGGATGCGCCTGCGCTCCCTGTCCAGTATCAGCAGCACCGCCAGAATCAGGGAGACAAACCCGAAGCCCGCCAAAAGCAGCCCCTTGCGGAACCCGCGCCGGATCAGGCCGACGAACTCCGACGATGGCGCCGTGACGGCGAAAATCCATCTCTCCTCGCCCACCGGGAAGTTGCTGAAGGCCGTCAGGTATCGCCGGCCTTCCGTCCTCTTCTCCCCGCGCCCGAGCGCCAGGTGCCAATCGAACCCGCGCTCCTCCTCCCGCATCCGGCGGGCGATTCTCCCGAGCCGCGCATCGCCCAGCTCATCCGCGATGGCGGACAACCCCATCCCCCGCAAATCGGGGAAATCCGGAAAGACGACGACCCTGCCCGCACCGTCGGCGAGCCACGCCCGCCCCCGGCTTCCCGACTGCACGGGCAGGACAAACGCATGGGCGAGGGCGGCCGTGGAGACTTTCGCGTAGAGCCAGTCGCCCTTCGACACCGGGGCCACCGCGAGGAGGTGGTCCACCCTCCGCCCCTCGTGGCGCAAGACGTAAAAGCAGGCGTCCTCCGGCCTGACGCACCGCGCCAGCCTCGGGGCGTATTCCTTGAAAAAGGCGGCGTTCGACGCGCTCTTCTCCTGCAGATAGCCCACCTCGCTCACGCGAACGCGGCCTCCCAGCCTGTCGTACAAGGCCGACATCGCCGCCACCCTGCCCGGGTGATCCGCCTGGATGGTGTTCAAAAAGCGCGCGCTGTAGCGCAGGGAGGCGGTAAGGTCATTCAGGAACGAAGCGATGCGGTCGCCGGCCTGCCGCACGAGGCGCAGCTGCTGGCGGTTGAAGCTCTGCTCGATGTCGGCCCTGGCGTCGATGTAGATCCGGTAGCAGAGGAACCCCAATACGCCTATCAGGACGACCGTGCAGCCTATCGTGCAATACTGGAACTTGCGGTTCGCCCGCCGCGACTCCACGATGCGCGAGCGGGTCGATTCCCCTCCCCTCCGGTCCGGCGGCGGAGCCTGGGCGTCCGCCTTCCGCCTGGCCCATCGCCCGACAGCCCGCCCCCTCGTCCATGTGCGCACGCCGACATCTCCCGGAATCGGAAAATCCGCCGTTTCCGACCGGATGCATCATAAGACGCGCCGGTGGATAATGATAGCCTGCAACATGGACAGAGGAAACGCCTTCATCCGCCGCGCCATACCTGCGCACAGGACAACCCGCCGGTTCCAGAAATGACGCTTCGGGTGGTGTGGTATAATAATAAATACTTCTGCAACAACGCTTCGCAACAACGGGCGCGCTGGACAACCGGCCGGTTTCCGCGCGGATGAGAGACTAAGGAAGAGGCGAGGAGGAGACGCTCCGGATGCAGGGGATGCAGGAAATCAAGGAGAGATGGCCGCCTGCGACGCAGGTGCGACTGGTCCACGATGTGGGACGGATGGGCACGGTGGCGAGCGGGAACCCCCGAGGCAGAAATGGTCGGTGGCTCATTCCCGTTCAATTCTCCGACAGGAGGGAGTTCATTCCCGAGGATCAACTCGAACCGCTTCCTGAGGGTCGGATGGACCCGCTCACCCTCCTTGGGAGCGGCAGGCTCATCAGCCCCCGGGATATGCGGAGAACGCTGCTCCACGTCCGTCTCACCGGGCGCTTGGCGGACATCATCTACAGCATGGAAGCCACCAACACGGATTTCTATGCGTATCAGTTCAAACCTGTCCTCAAACTCCTTCAGGCGGCGACGAAAGGCCTTTTAATCGCGGATGAGGTGGGGCTCGGTAAAACCATCGAGGCAGGGTTGATTTGGACAGAATTGAGGAGCCGCTTCAACCTGAGAAAACTGGTCGTCCTGTGCCCTGCCGCACTCAGGGAGAAATGGCGGGACGAGCTCACCAGCAAGATGGGGGCTATCCCCGAGCATCTGCGACGCGAAGGAGACCCTGAGAATCTTGAAAGACGACCAGGCCCGCGCGCGGGGATTCGCCATCATCGCGAGCATGGACGGCTTGCGTCCGCCGAGGGGCTGGGAAGAAAACGGGAACAACGCCACCTCCGCCCGCCTGGCGGAGTTTCTTCATGAAAATGGCGAACGAGGAGCCCCTCATCGATCTGCTCGTGGTTGACGAGGCGCACCATATGCGCAACCCGCAGACCCAACGCAACAAGCTGGGGGGAGTTGATGCGCGGCGTTTCCGAATACCGCGTCCTCCTGACCGCAACGCCCGTCCACAACCGCAACCGCGATCTTTTGTCGCTCCTTCACCTTCTCGATCCCGACACTTTCGAGCGAGAAGGAGATTTCGAGAGAATCCTCAGGGCCAACGAACCGTTGGTGCGCGCCCGGGAGCTGGCGTTGGCGGGCAAAACGGACGAATTGCGCGAAACGCTGTCGCAAGCCGAAAGGAATCCGCTGCTGAGAGGAAACCGACAAATCAAAACCCTTCTGGACAGGATGACGGATGCGACTCTCGACTCGAGGGCGGAACGAAGCCGCATCGCCCATCGACTCGAAACCATCAACCTGTTGGGGCACACCTTCACCCGGACCCGGAAGCGGGACGTGGAAGCGGGGCGCGTCGTTCGCGAGCCGCGTCGCGAGTTCATTGAGATGACGGAGATGGAGCGCCAGTTCTACGATGCCGTGACGGACATCGTCAGCGACTACTGTCGGGAGCGCGACATCAGCAAGGGCTTCCTGCTCGTGATGCCCCAGCGCCAAATGGCCAGTTGCATGCCGGCTGCACTGAAATCCTGGAAGGAGCGCCGCCTTGATATTCCCGAGGATCAAGACGACGGGAACGTCTCGCGGCAGCAACTGGGACCGCTGACAGCGAAGCTGGCGGACCGCGCCCATAAACTCGCCGTCGACTTCGAAACCCTCGCATCCGGCGACAGCAAATACGCCCGGCTACACAAAGAACTCAAGAAATTCTTCGAGGAGCATCCAAAGGACAAGGTCATCGTTTTCTCCACATTCCTGGGAACGCTCGCGTACCTGGCGGACCGTTTGGCCAGGGACGACGTTCCGAGCATTATTCTCCGGGGAGGAGGCTCCCGGTCCAAAGACGACATCATCCGGGAGTTTCGCTCCCCTCAAGGGCCGAACGTCCTGCTGTCCTCTGAAGTCGGGGGTGAAGGCGTCGATCTTCAGTTTTCATGGGTGGTGATCAATTACGATCTTCCATGGAACCCCATGCGCGTTGAGCAGAGAATCGGCCGCGTAGATCGCCTCGGTCAAAAAGCCGGCAAAGTGTCCATCTGGAACCTTTTCTACGAGGATACGGTGGACGCCCGCATCTATGAGCGCCTCTACGAGAAGCTGGACCTATGCCGAAACGCACTGGGCGATTTCGAAGCCATTCTGGGCGAGGAGATCAAGAAGCTCACCGACGATCTGCTTACCAAGCGTCTGTCGTCCGAACAGGAAAAGGAGCGCATCGACCAAACCGCCCAGGCCCTAGCGACAAAGAAACAGGATGAGGAACGTCTCGAATCCCAGGCGGCGCATCTGGTGGCGTATGGAGACTACATACTCCGGCAAGTGCACGCCGCTCGCGAGATGAACCGCTGGATAGACGGAAACGACCTGTTCACCTACGTGCGCGACTTTCTGGAAACGCACTACCCTGGCTGCACCTGGAAGCAAACCGACGACAAAAAACACGAATACGACCTTGCGCTTGCCGTCAAAGCACAGCACGACCTCTCGGCTTTCATCCGCAAGGAGCACCTCACTGGCCAAACGCGCATGGACGACGCGATCAAGCCAGTCCCCTGCCGGTTCGACAACCGCGTCATCGCCACAACCCCGGCCAGGAAGGAGATCATCTCCCAGTTTCATCCGCTGGTTCGCTTTGTCAGCAAACGAATTCCGGAAACAGCCACCCAGGTTCGTCCTGCCGTGTCCGGAAAGATATCCGCGCGAGACATCGAGCCGCCCCTCGCCCCGGGAACGTATCTCTTGGCGGTTTCGCTCTGGTCCGTTCGGGGACTTCGGGATGTGGAGAAACTCGCTTACGCAGCCCTTCCCCTGGCCCGGCCGGAAACGCTCCTCGACGCAGACGATGCGGAACGTCTCGCGAACGCCTGTGCCTCGAAGGGCGCGCCCTGGCCAGAAGCGAAAGGGAGGTGCGATTTAAGGCGTGCGGCTGAAATCGCCAACAGCCGCCTCTTCGGAAATCTTGACGCACGCTTCCGTCGTTATGTCGAGGAGGAGGAAGCCCAAAATGAAGACCGCGCGGATATTCAGGAAAGAAACCTGTCCTCCCATTATAAGAAACGGCGGGAAAGCATTCTTCGCGTCATCGAAAATCTTCGTCAGAAAAATCACCACAACATGATACCGGCTAATGAGGGGAGGTTGAGGGCTCTTGAAAAAAGGTACGAGCGCCAGATGTACGACATCACTTCGCGCCGGAAAATAAAGCATGGGTACGAAGATATTTGCGTAGCCGTAGTGCTTATCAAATGACGGGGAGGCGGCGGTATGGCAAGGAGAAGGAAACGAACAAAGACGGCCCGGGAGACAACCGCAAGTGGCGCGATCCGGCGCCAACCGGGGATCGCCCAATCCCTCCGACACCAACTCAGGAGATGGCTGATGAGATCGAAGGATCAGGCGCCGACCGAGCACCCAACACCTCCGGCCCCAACCAAGAAAATCCTTGACGTTGTAGTGGGAGTTGATCTCGGGACGTCATGGACCAAAGTCATCGTCCAGGCTCCACACTACTCTGGCAGTCCCGCATACGCCGTTCCTTTCGGCCGTCTCGCCGACGAGAAGAACAACGAGAACCTCCCGTACCCGTATTTGCTCCCCACGAGGTTGTTCGTCGGCAAGGACGGGGAGTGTTCGCTCGCCCCCATACGGGCAGCGTCCCGGCTCACGGAAATCAAAGTCGCCCTCATGCAAAATCCGCTATCCCGCATGGAGTCTGCATCCGGTCCCCCTTGCGACGCTCCCGCGACCACGGTCGCGACGGCCTACCTTGCCCTGGTGCTGAGATATGTCCGCGACTGGTTTGTCAAAACCAAAAAGGACGCTTTCGGGGAATACGACCTGAGATGGGCCTGGAATCTGGGCTTACCCGCAGCGGTTGATGACGACCTGACGCTTCGCAAACATTTCCGGACAACCGGCAAGGCCGCCCGGCTCGCTTCCGGCAAGCCGGGGCCGATAACGCTCCGGGCTGTGCGAGAAGCGGTTGACGACGTAAAAAACCCGCGGTTTGAAGATGGGAGGGACATCCCGGAATTTGCGCTGATACCGGAAGTCATCGCGGAAGTATTGTGGTACGCCAAATCCCCATCCCGCGCAGAAGATCTGCACCTGCTGGTGGACATCGGAGCGAGTACGCTGGACGTCTGTTCATTCAATCTACATAAAAACAAAGAAGGCGATCAGTTCTCCATACTCACCGCCGACGTAAAATGGCTCGGAGCCAATGGACTGCGTCGGGCGACGGGAAAAGGCGCCGAGGAGGAGAGGGAATTCAAGGACAAATGTGAAAAGTGCCTCCGCAATACAATCGGGGACTTGCGGAGGTGGAGGTATCCTGGTTCCCCTGCTTGGTCCAGTTTTCTTCCGATATTTGTCTGTGGCGGCGGAAGCGCCATGCGAACCTATCAAGAAGTCGTATCTGACACAGGGAAATGGCTGTCAGAAGAATACATAAAAGGCTCACGTGGAGTTCAAAAACTCCCCCTCCCGATGCCGGAATCTCTCGAAGCGGAAGGAGTCGATGAGGAATCGTTCCATCGACTCGCCGTTGCCTGGGGATTGAGTCACGAGATCGTCAATATCGGGGGCTATAGACTACCGGCAGGAATCCGTGACATTGATCCACGCCCCGTTAGAAATTTCGAAGATAATTTCATCGGCCCGGAACAGATGTAGCGCCTTTGGCGGCGCGGGCATGGGAGCCACGCCTCCCCCCCCACACGTCCCTGCGCGGGCTTGACAGGCGCGGCCCGTCCTCCATAATCTGGAGCGAACCAGCGCCCCATGCGCCCGCGGCGGGCGCCAGACCACAGCGCGGATCACGGGAGACAGACGCCCAGCGGCGAGGGGTTCAGGATGGCCGGCCCGGAACTTGGCAGCAGAAACAGGGAAATCCTGCGCGCCATCGTCAACATGTTCGTGGACACGGGCGAACCCGTGGGGAGCCGCACGCTCTCCAAGCATTCGGACATCCCCTTCAGCCCGGCCACCATCAGAAACATCATGAGCGATCTGGCCGACGCGGGCTTCCTGACGAAGCCGCACGTCTCCTCCGGCAGGCTCCCCACCGACCTGGGCTACCGCGTCTTCGTCGATGATCTGATGGATTCCCACACGCTGACGACGGCGGAGGAGGAATCCATGCGCCTCGACTACTCCGAGCAGGCCGCCCGGATAGAGCACGTGCTGGCGAAAGCCACCCGCGCCCTCTCCGAGCTGACGAACACGGCGGGATTCGTGCTCCTCCCGGCGGGAGAGCAGCTCCGCTTCAAGCACATCAACTTCGTGAAGATGTCGGAGGGGAAAATCCTGGGCGTCATCGTCTCCATGAGCGGGGTCGTCCAGAACCGCGTCATCCCGATGGAAACCCAAATCACGCAGGACGATCTGAACCGGATATCCAACCTCCTGAACGAGGAGTTCAGCGGACTCGCGCTCCGCGAGGTGCGGGAGAAGATCGTCCAGAAGATGGCCAGCGCGCGCGACAACCTCGACGCCCTCTACCAGCAGGCGCTGCAGCTCAGCAAGGAGGCGCTCTCCGAAGCGCAGGGCGCGCAGGAGTCCGTCTTCGTGGAGGGGGCCTCCCGCGTGTTCTCCCAGCCGGATTTCGCCACCAACGCGGAGAAGCTCCGCACGCTCTACCGCACGTTCGAGGAGCGGGAGAAGCTCGTCCGCCTGCTGGACAGGTGCCTGGAGTCCACGGAAATCACCATCCTCATCGGCTCGGAGAACGACTTCGAGGAGATGAAGGACTGCAGCGTCGTCGCCCAGCGCTACTACATGGACGACCGGCCGCTGGGCAGCATCGGCATCATCGGCCCCAAGCGCATGCGCTACGACCGGGCCGTCTCCCTCGTGGAATGGACGGCGGACTCGGTCTCGAAATTCCTCTCCTCGGGAAATCCGTAAGCGAAAGCCCCCACTCCGCACCGGGGGATTGCCCCCCCTTCGCGGCCTTGTTGCGTCCGGAAATTCTTGCTACATATCCTCCCCGGGAAACGAAAACCACCCGAACGGCCTCAACATCACCTAGCCCCCCGCGACCCCAGGAACAGGAGCGTCCCACATTGTCCAGCCAGGCATGCATCGACGAATTCATAGAGAAGACGGAAAGACTCAACGGCCAGCCGGTGCGCGAGCGCGAACCCTGGAACAACGAGGCGAGCCCCGACGCCATCCGCCATTTCGCATACGGCATCGACGACGACAACCCCCTCTGGCTGGACCCGGCATACGCCGCGCGCACGCGCCACGGCAGCCTCCTGGCGCCGCCGGCGTTCCTCGCCTCGGTCCTCTACCCGATTCTTCACGGAGCGCCCATGTCGGCTCCCCTCTCCTCCCTCATCGGGGGCGTCGCGTTTGCGTGGGAAAAGCCGATTCCGGCCGGCAGCAGGATCCGCGCCACGTCCGTCCAGAAAGACTCCTACGTCAAAACGAACAAGGCGGGCCGGCGGCTCATCTTCATCATCTCCGAATGCACCTACTGGAACGAGAGGGAAGAAGTCCTGGCCCGGGCCACCGGCACGATGATCCGGACGCTGCAGGAGGGAAGCGCCCTGCTCTACGATCGGCCGATCAAGCGATACGACGCCGCGGAAATCCAGGAGATCGAAAGCGCCTACCGCGCAGAGGAGAGGAGGGGCGGGGTCATGCGCCGCTTTCAGGAGGTGTCGGTCGGGGATGCGCTCCCGCCCATGGTGCGCGGCCCCCTCACCATCGGCGACATGGTGGCCTGGAACGCGGGCAACGGCCCCTCCTACAAGGCGGGAAGGCGCGGATACCTGGACCTGCAGAAGGCCCCGCACAACGCCGTGCTCATCCCCCAGATCGGGATGCGGGTCAAAAACTCCCAGCAGCACGAGGACTTCCACCTCGCCTCGGGGCGCGGGATGCCGGGCCCCTTCGACAACGGCGTCATGCGCTTCGCCTGGGTGAGTCCCTTCATCACCAACTGGATGGGGGACGATGCGTTTCTCCGGAGTCTCTACGTCCAGGTGCGCCGTCCCATGATCTATGGCGACACCATCTGGCACGCGGGCAAGGTGGTGGAGAAGAACGACGCCGAGCGCACCGTGAAGGTCGAGATCACGGGCAAGAACCAGGAGGGCGAGCTGGCGACGGCGGGGAGCGCCGTGGTTCGGCTGCCCGCCTGAGACCGAACGGATGGGCGGCGAAAAATGGATGGAACTTATCGTCCAGGTCCCCTTGTGCCTGGCAGAGGACGCCGGCGCCCGGATGCTGGAGGCGGGAGCCTCCGCCGTCGAGCAGCGCGACCGCGCGGGGGACGCCTCGGTGCTCATCACCCACATCCCGCTGGAAAGCGGAGCGACGGCGCGGCTGCGCGCGATGGAGGGGCTGCTGGGCGCCCTCGGCATCGGAGAAGGCGAGCGCACGCTGCGGATCGTCGAGGGTCGGGACTGGGTCGCCCACGCGCGCGGACACTTTCGGGGCGAAGCCCACGGGAGGAGGCTCTGGGTCAGGCCGCCGTGGGATGAGAGGGAGACGCCGGAGGGGCGGATAGCGCTCCTCCTCGAGCCGGGCCTCTCCTTCGGGACGGGCAGGCACCCCTCCACCCGCCTGGCCTTGCGCGCCATCGAGGAGGCGTGCGCACCCCCCAACCCGCCCCGGCGCATGGTGGACGTCGGCTGCGGCTCGGGCATCCTGGGCGTCGCCGCCCTGCTGTGCGGCGCAAAGCGTGCATGCGCACTCGACCTCGACCCGAGGGCCGTGGAGGACACCATCGCCCTGGCGGAAAAAAAACGGCGTGGCGGAGCGAATCGCCGCGCGCAACGCGACGCTGGGGCCGCGTCCCCTCGCCGACTGGTGGGGGCGGGTCGACTTCATCGCGGCGAACATCTTTCTGGACGCCCTCGTTCCACTCGCACCGCTCCTCCGAGAAGCCCTCGCCCCCGCCGGCCGGGGCGTCCTCGCGGGGGTCGGCTACGAGCAGACCGAAGCGCTCGCCCGCGCCTGCCGGGAAGCCGGCCTCGCCATCCGCAGGACGCGCAGGCTCGAGGAGTGGGCCAGCGTCGAGATCGCGAGGCCATGACCCGGGACGGATTGCGGCTCTTCTACGTCGCGGCGGACGCGATACGGGAGGGGCGCGTCGCGCTGGGGGCTGCGGAGTCCGCGCACATCCGCCGCGTCCTCAAGATGCGGGCGGGTGCGCGCTGCCGCGTGGCGACCGAGGACGGCCGGGAATACCTGGTGGAGCTGACGAACATATCCTCCCGGCAGAGCGCGGGGGCGATCGTCGAGCGCCTGCCCGAACGCCCGCCCGGCCCCCTGCTCCTCTCCCTGGGGATTCCCCTGCTCAAGGGGGAGCGGTTCGAGTGGGTGCTCCAGAAGGGTTGCGAACTGGGCGTCGGCGCGTTCCACCCCCTCCTGCTGGAGCGGTGCGAGGCCAGGGTGCGCGAGAAAAAGGGCGCCGAACGCCACGGTCGCTGGCGCCGCATCCTCCTCGAGGCCGCCAAGCAATGCGACCGCGTGCCTCCGCCCGCCGCGCATCCGCCGGGCGGGCTGGACGACTACCTGGCGGCGACGCGGGATTTCGACCTGAAACTGATGGGGCATCTCGGAGAGGGCGCGCTCCCCCTCCGGGAAGTCCTGGCAGAGGCGACCGGGCGCGGAGGCTACGCCCCGCTTCGCGTCGCCATCCTCACCGGCCCCGAGGGGGACCTCGCGGAGGCGGAATCCCGGCAGGCGATGGATGCGGGCTTCCTCCCGGTATCCCTCGGCCCGAGGGTATTGCGCGCGGACACGGCCCCCGTCTCGCTCATCGCCATCGCACAGCACGTGCTCGGAGACGTGGGCTGAGGCGGCCTCCCCGCCGTTTGACACCCCCTCCCCAGCCCCTTAGGTTGTGGATTTTCTCATTTTCCGGCGAGAATTCCCGATGAAGATCATCGTCGTGGGCGGGGGCGGGCGCGAGCACGCCCTGGCCTGGAAGCTGAGCCAGAGCCCGGACGTGGACGAGGTGGTCTGCGCACCCGGAAACGCGGGCACCGTCCGCGTCGGGCGAAACGCGCCGGTGGGCGCGGAGGACATCGAGGGCCTCCTCGCACTGGCGCGGGAGGAAAAGCCGGGCCTCGTCGTCGTCGGCCCCGAAGCCCCCCTCGCCCTCGGGCTGGTGGACAGGCTCGAGGCGATCGGGATTCGGGCGTTCGGCCCCTCGGCCGCGGCCGCCCGGATAGAGGCGAGCAAGGCGTTCTCCAAAACCCTCATGGACGAAGCCGGAATCCCCACCGCCGCCTACGGCGTCTTCGGGGAGGCGCGCGCGGCCAAGGATTTCGTGGCGGAGCGCGGGGGCGCCTGGGCGGTGAAGGCGGACGGCCTGGCCGCCGGCAAGGGCGTGCTGCTGTGCGCCGACGTCGCCGGTGCGCAGGACGCCATATCGGAGATCATGGAGAAGCGGGCCTTTGGCGAGGCGGGCGCGCGATGCGTGGTGGAGGAGTTCCTGGAGGGCGAAGAGGCGAGCCTTCTCGCGTTCGTGGACGGGGAAGACGCACTCCCCATGCCCTCCGCCCAGGATCACAAGGCCATCGGCGAGGGCGACACCGGCCCCAACACGGGCGGGATGGGCGCATACTCCCCCGCCCCGGTGCTCTCGGGCGCACTGGAGCGAAAGGCGATGCGAACCGTGGTGCGGCCCGCCATCGAGGCCATGGCCCGGAGGGGCGCCCCCTACCGGGGGGTTCTCTACGCCGGCCTCATGGTGCGGGGGGACGAGCTGAGGGTGCTGGAGTTCAACTGCCGGTTCGGCGACCCCGAATGCCAGCCCATCCTCATGCGCATGGAGGGGGATTTGCTGCCCGTCCTCATCGCCTGCGCGGAGGGCAGGCTGCATGAGGCGAACGTCCGCTATTCGGAGGAGGCCTCGGTGTGCGTCGTCATGGCCGCCGGCGGCTACCCGGACGCCTACCGCAAGGGAGACGTCATTGAGGGACTCGACGAGGCCTGCGCCCTGCCCGGCGTGCAGGTCTTTCACGCAGGAACGGCCCTCGACGACTCGGGAAACGTCGTCACCGCAGGCGGCCGCGTGCTGGGCGTCGCCGCGCGCGGGGCGGACATCCGCACGGCGACCCGCCGCGCATACCAGGCGAGCGACCTCATTTGCTGGGAAGACGCCTATCTGCGAAAAGACATCGGCGCCAAGGCGATCCGGCGCATGGGCTGATTCCGCTCTGCGCTGTCGCCAGCCCCGCGCTCTCCGGGCTCTAAAAAAAAAGAATTCGGAACTGTCGGGGCAAATACGGTATAGGCACGCCTTTCTTAAAGGGATGAATACCCGGCTTACGGGAAAAGGCACCGCCTGCTCCCGCACCTTGTCATCAACCATACAAAATCATATATTTGCACCAACACCATCCAGAGTTTTCGGGCGTTGGATTTCACCAAGCGGATGCCATGCGCGATCTAGACCAGTTTTTCACGAAGCCGCATATTGCCAGACTCTGCTGGATGAGCCTGCTTCCCCTGCTCTGCAAACTCACGGGCAAGATGAAGGACGAACTTTTGTTCATTGAACCGTCTGCGGGCGACGGATCGTTCTATGATCTTTTTCCCGAGAACAAGGTGGGCGTGGATATCGCGCCGAGACGGAATATCTTCATAGGCAAGGATTTTCTCGAGTGGAAATATAAGCCGTTTTTTTATGGGAAAAAAGACGTGGTCATTGTCGGCAATCCTCCGTTTGGCAAACGCGGCAGCCTCGCGGTGCCGTTTTTCGTCAAGGCGGCCTCCATCGCCGCCACCATCGCCTTCATCGTGCCGGTTATATTCCGTAAATACTTCATTCACAAACAGTCACCGGAAAAATGGCGGCTCGTGTATTCGACGAATTTGCCGAGGAATTCTTTTTATACGGACAGCAAAGGCGATTACGAGGTGAATACGGAATTTCAGGTTTGGACGTGCTTGCCCAGCACACACAAAGACTTTAGACTTACAGTCCCCCCCCCTGTGCCATGTAGACTTTGACTTCTGGCAATACAACAACACCGAGCAAGCCCTCAAGGTATTCAGGAACGACTTTGACTTCGCCGTTCCATGTCAAGGGTGGCAGGACTACACCCGCCGCGAAACCGATCCGGACAGGTGCGAGAAGCACAAGCAATGGATGCTTTTCAAGCCGGCCAACGAGATCGTCTACGTTCGTTTATATGAGGAGATCGACTACGAAGCATTGGCTCTCAAGAACATCACCAGCACGCCCGGTTTCCGGAAGGGAGACCTCGTGCAGGAATACATGGCACGCTATGAGTAGGCTGGCAGAGTTGTTCCGGGACTTGAAGAACAACAAGACGAATTATCTTGGCAGCCGGGAAGGTAGCGAGTTCGAGGACAGGATCAATGCAAAACTTCATACGCTCGGCTATTCAAGGCTGATACGCACGGACATTACGGAGAAAGGTTTCGCGCTCCTCAAAAAGCTTGTGCTCGATAAGGAAACGAATCACGTTCCCCAAAACCCTTTCTCGGTGAAGTTTCACCGGCATTTCTTTCATCAGCCTTACGGTCCGCAGGAATATCCGGACTTTCTCATTCTCGACGGCGATGGCGTCGTGAGCATCGAGACCAAATACAGCAAGAACAAACAAGGGAAGCCGATGTGGAATAGCGGCCTTCCGCGCCCGAACGGGATATATGTATTCGGCTCTTATGGGCGAAAGGACATCACCTTTTTTCGCGGGGCGGATGTCGTGCCGAAAGAAGACGTGAGAAAACTGAGAGATTTCTTTGACAAGGGATTGTCGGAATATCAACAGCGTTTCAATTCAGACGAGATGAAAGAACAAGCCTATGGTTTCAGCGTCTATATCCGCCGGGCGTTTGACCAGAACAAGAAATACAACCCGGACGCGGTCGTAGATTTCTTTGAGAATCCCTGGCGCGCAGAGCTGGAAGACGCGGTGATTGACAGGTTTGGATAGAGAGGCGCCTCAGGGGTTGCGCTTGATCCACGGGAACTTCCTGTCGACCCCCGGCCATATCTCCCGGATGGAGAAGAAGCATATCCCTATCCAGATGGCGAGGCCCACGTCGAAGCCCTCGAGTATCCGCACCATCCACACAAAGTCGAACGCGCCCAGAACGAGGGCCGCCGGGTAGGCGCACCACGTGAACCCCTGGCGGATTCCCAGCCCGAACAGGCCCAGGGCGACCCCTCCCGCCAGCGTGGCCCAGCCGTAGCCCACCCTGCCCGCGTGCGGGGTATGGAAGGAGAATGCGGTGAACGCGATCAGCAGCGCGGCGACCAGCAGCGCGAGCCTGGCCGCGCGCCCCGCATGAAACCCTCTTTCCTCGCCCGAACCGGATTCGGCCATGGCGCCCTCGCCCGAGGCCGGGCGCACGCCGCCCGACGCAGCAGAGGGTACGCCATCCGCCCCCCGTTGCCCAGCCCCGCGTCCGTGTGATGTAATCAGGCGGCGAGAATCCCATTTCATCCTTGCTGGAAGGAGGGCGCGCATTGAAGGCGATGGTGCTGAGAGAGCCGGGAAAACCCTTTGTCGAGGAAGAATATCCGGACCCCACGCCCGGGCCGGGGGAGGCCGTTGCGAGGATTCTCGCCTGCGGCGCCGGGCTGACCATCCACCACGCGCGCATGGGGCGGGTGCCGGGGGTGAACTACCCCCTCGTCATCGGCCACGAGATTACCGCGCTGATCACCGCCGTGGGCGCGGGGGTGGAGGAGCTGCGGGAGGGCGACGCGGTGACCGCCTATTTCTACGTCACCTGCGGGCGGTGCAAGTGGTGCCGCGTCAACCGGGAGACGCTGTGCGAGAATTTTGCGGGCTACATCGGCCGCCAGGTGCAGGGTGCCTATGCGGAATACATCCGGCTGCCCGCGAGAAACTTCCTGAAACTCCCCGCCGGGCTCGACCATGTGAACAACGCCGCCGAGGTGTCCGTCATCTGCGACGCCATCGCCACCCCCTACAAGGTGACGAGGCGCGCGCGCGTCGCGCCGACGGAGACCGTGGCCGTCATCGGCGCCGGCGGCGGCGTGGGCATCCACATGGTCATGATGGCGAAGTGGGCACACGCCCGCGTCATCGCCGTGGACGTCGCGGCGAACAAGCTGGGCAAATGCCGCGACGTGGGCGCGGATGAAGTGGTGGACGCATCGCAGGAGAACGTCGCCGGCGCGCTTCTCGACCTCACGGGCGGCAAGGGCGTGGACGTGGCGATCGATTTCGTCTCCTCCGCCGCCACGCTGGAGGCCGGCGTTCAGGCACTGGGCCGCGGCGGGCGCCTGGTGACCCTGGGCGGCACGGGCCAGACGTTCCGCTCCGCCTCGCGCGACATGGTGCAAAAGGAGCTGGAGCTTCTGGGCAGCCGATACGCGACGAAACAGGAGGTGCAGGAATCGCTCGAACTCGTGGCGCGGGGCGACGCCTGGCCCGTGGTGACGGAGACCTATCCGTTCCGCGTCGAGGAGGTGGAAAAAGCCCACGAGCGGCTGGAGCGGGCGGCCGTGGTCGGCCGGGCGGTCATCCTGATGGACCAGGCTTGAGCGACCAGGGAGCTAGTTGGCGATTTTCCACTGCCCGTCGGGTTGCCGGCAGGCGGTGCCGTAGGCGCTTTCCCGCTTGCCGTCGATGACGATGGTCTGCTGGAACTCCCGGCAATACTGGCGGACCTCGTTCCGGAACGCCGGCCGGGGGACGATGACGCCGCACGCCCGCCTCCCCGGGCCGCGCCAGGTGGTGCGCGTGCCGGAGCGCTGGTTCTCGAGCGCATACTGCGTGGCGACCTCGAGCTTGAGCCGTTGCGCGTCATCGAGGTCCCGGCCAACGCCCGCCCCCAGCATGCCGCCGATGATCGTCCCGGCGAACGTCGCCAGCACGCGCCCGCTTCCGTCTCCTATTTGATGGCCGACCACCGCGCCGCCAATCGCGCCCAGCACACCTCCGAGCGCCTCGTTCTCCGAGCTGACGAACCCGCATTCGTCCACGTGGTGATGGCCACGATGCGCGTAGTGGTGGTGATGGTGTTTGTGATAGCCGCGGGGGATGAAGCGCGGGCCGTACCAGACCGGATACGCGAAGCGCGGGCCGTACCAGCGCGGGCCATACCAAAACGCATGATGCAGGAAGAGCCGGGAGCGAAGGCGGCGCCGATGCGCTCTGCGGTGCCGGTGCGACCCGTCGTGCCGATGCCATCCGCCGCGCCGGTGGCGCCGGCTGTCCGCAACCGCGTCGTTGACCACCAAAATGATCGCCACAACGCCCAGACTCGCTATGATTCCCCAGCGCCTCATTCGCCCATCCCCCCTGCGGCGGCCCCGTATCCAAGCGTAACAAGGCCATCATACCATGAGACGAGGCGAGGTTCCACCCGTTTTTTCGCTCCCCGGGGGGGGGGGGGGGGGAGGGGGAGGGCGGTTCGTCATTCCCGCGGCGGGTTCTCCGGCGAGAGGAGGCGCGCGAATCTGGAACATGCCGGCGCATGCGTGTAGAATTTCTTCTCTCGCTGCGAGGCGCAACCATTCCGGAGGGTCCACATGAACCAGGGCGTCGCGTTTGAAAGATGGGAGGTCGGGCGCGAGTTCACCACCCGGGGCAGAACCATCACCGAGACCGACGTGGTGCACTACGTCCACCTGGCGGGCTACACGGAAAGCCTGTTCCTCGACATGGAGTTTCTGCGGGAGAAGGGGCACGACAGGCGCATGGCGCCCGCCCTTTTCACCTGCGCCGTCGCGGATGCGCTCATCGTCCAGACGGGCGTCTTGGGCGATTACGCGGTCGCGCTCCTCGGGGTGGACGGCCTCATCGCGCGCGCGCCGGTGTATGTGGGGGACACGCTGCGGGTGGAGGTGAAGACGACGGCGACCCGCCCGTCCAGGAGCCGTCCCGACCGAGGCGTCGTCTCCACGCACCAAAGGGTGCGGAACCAGAAAAACGAGGTGGTGCTCGAATACGACGTGAAGCGGATGCTGCTCAGAAGCGACGCCTAGAGGCCCCCCTACAGCCCGAAAAACGCCCGGGCCGTGCCGCTCCATATCCGCTCCGCATCCTCGGGGGAAAGCGCGAGGGACTCCACCATGTCCACGTGCCGCTTCACGGGCACCCAGGGGGCGTCGCTGGCGAACATCATGCGCGACGGCCCCATCTCCTGCAGGGCGAATTCCAGCGCCGTCTGCGAATGCACCACCGTGTCCGTGCAAAAGCGCTCGAAGTATTCCCCCGGCGGCCGGGTGATGTGCTCCTGCTCGTCGCGGTAGCGGGCGCTCAGGCTGTCCACCCGCCCGATGAACAGCGGGAGCGAGGCGCCCCCGTGCGGCAAGAGCACCTTGAGGCCGGGGTGCCGCTCCAGCACGCCGCCCAGAATGAGCCGAAGCGCCGCCAGGCACTCGTCGAACATGAAGCCGATCATCGGCCCCAGCCAGTGATCCCTGTAGTGCGGCCCGGACGGAGAGGGCCCCGGGTGCAGCACGAGGGGAACCCCGCGCTCCGCCAGGAGGCTCCACAGGGGCTCGTGGGCGGGGTCGTCGATATAGCGCCTCCCGCCCACGTAGGCGAAAACCTGCAGGGCCACGAAACGCAGGTCGTCCACGCAGCGCGCGAGCTCCCGGCACGTCGCGTCGATCTCCCCGAAGCCGAGCGAGGCCACGCCGCGGAATCGCCCCGGGTGAAGCGCCGCGGCCTCGGCGAGGGCGTCGTTGCCGATTCTCGCGAGCGCATCCGCATCATTCGGGTCCCTGGCGAGGTCCGGGCCTGGAATGTTGATGCTGATTAGGGCAATATCGATTTCCTGCTCGTCCATTTCGGCCAGCTTCATGGAGATGTCCAGGGCGGGAGGCCGCATGGGGAGCCTCTCGTCCGGGCTGGCCCACGCCCACCAGAAATCCCGCGCTCTCTCGTAGCGGGGGAAATCCGGGCGGGCGGCGAGCGCCCGGAGGTAGGCTCGCGGCACATGATGGGTTTGCACGTCGATGCGCATGGGCTACTCCCGGTATGCGATGGGGACTGGAGATACGGGGATTATTCCGCCCGCGCGGGGCGGACGCAACCGATACATTAGATACATTCTATGAGGAGACGACAGTGAAAACGACAGGAGTCGCCGTCATCGGCGCCGGTGGCATCGGAACGCTCCGGGCGCATTCGTGCGCGCAAATTCCCCAGGTGGACTATCTGGCGGTGTGCGACATCGTGCCCGAGAAGCTCGACCGCCTAGCGGAATCCGTCCGCGCCGACGTGGCGACGGAAAAATACGAGGAGGCGATACGCGACGAGCGGGTGGGCGCCGTCATCGTCTCCTCGGACGAGGAGTTCCACCACGGGCCGGCGGCGCTGGCGGCCGATCTCGGCAAGCCCGCGCTCATCGAGAAGCCCTTCGTCCTCGATCTGGACGAGGCGGACGACATTCTGACGAAAGCCGAGAGGTCCGGCGCCGAGATTTTCGTGGGCTACACCCAGCGCTACCGAAGGCGCTTTCTCCTCGCGAAGCAGGCGGCGTTCGCCGGGCAGCTCGGCGACATCGTGATGGCGCTCGGAAAGATTTACGTGACGCGCGCCGTGGGCGAGGCGGTGGCGAGGCGCTCGCCCAACACCACGCCCTCCATCAACACGCTCACCTACATGGTCGACCTCATCCTCTGGTATATGGAGGGGAAAAAGCCCGTCGAGGTCTACGCCCGCTCGGCGAGCTTCGTCTTCCGAAAATACGGGCGCGACGATTTTCAGTGGATGATCGTCACCTTCGACGACGGGAGCGTGGCCACGCTGGGCACGAGCTGGCTTCCGCCCCACCACTGGCCCGCCTATACGGCGACGATGGAGATTGACCTGCAGGGCACAAAAGGATCCCTGAACGTCGACGACGCGCACCGCGACGTCATTCTGGCGCCCGAGGAGGCCATCCCCTGCCCCTACACGCCCGAGCACCAGGTGAACGTCGCCTTCCTGGGCTCCGCCATGCCGGGAGACTTCGTGATGGGCGAGTTCTTTGGCCCCATGAAGGAGGAGACCGACGCCTTCGTGCGCCACATCCTGGGCATGGGCGGCGTGGGACTCGCCACGGGCGCGCACGCCCGGCAGGTGCTGGCACTGACCATGGCGGCGGATCGCTCCTGCCGGGAGCGCAAGCCGGTCGCGCTGTAGCGCGCGACGGGGGAGAGCGCGGGCCGTCGGCGCCCTGTATCGCGCGGACGGAGCCCCCTCCCCTCCGCCGTCATGCGGCGCGCGCCGGGAGGCGGCCTCCGGAGAGGGGCCGCGCCGTCATCCCCTCCCGTTCGGATGCGCCATCAAACTTCTGATTTGCGCCTCGAGCGGCTCTGTGGTCAGCCGCCGATAGCCGAGATGGCGGGAGAGGGAGTCCCCGTCGTGGCGCTGTCCGTCCCGCCACAGGTCTCTCAGGAACCCGCCGCTTCCTTCGCTGGCCCACCATCTCCCGCCAAACCTCGTTCGCAGAACTTCCGCCGTCTGGGCTTGCAGCATCCACGCCCGCAGGTAGTTCGCGCAGTAGAAAAACGGGTCCACGTCGTCGAGATAGGAGGCGCTGGGAAACTCCACCATCGTCGCCGCGCCCAGCTTCTCCTGATACGCCTCGCCCTTGCCAGCGAGTTCCGCGCCCTGATGGAGCTTGAGTTCATAGTCCACCTTCGCGGCGTAGCGCCGCAGCATATACAACTCGGACAGCGCGTGGTGGCGCAGGAACGCCGCGTAGTCGGACGCCTCCCCGCCGAGGGCGTCCGCGAGCCAGAGCGGGTCGAGCAGCAGGTGGTCGAAGAGCATGGCGAATCCCTCGGTCACGGAGTTGTCGCCGAGGCGCCTGGATTCAAAGTCCGCGTCCGCCGAGGCGTGGGCGAAATGCAGGGCGTGGCCCAGCTCGTGCCAGAACGCGCGGTAATCGTCATGCCCGCCGCGGGGCCGGACGACGAGGTACACCTCCTCCGGGACGCGCACGGAGGCGCAAAACGCGCGGGGACTCTTCAGCGGGCGCTCGTCGATGTCGAGGCGCACCTTGCCCCCCGCCAGCAGGTCGAGGCCCATCGCCCCGCAAATCCGCCGGGCCGACGCCACGATTGCATCCGCCGGGAAGAGGCGGTCGAACGCCGCGCCCCGAAAACAATGGAGGGCGTCGTGGCGCTGCGCGGATGCGACGGGGATGCCCGCCCGCCGCAGCGTCCCCTCCATCGCATCAGCGTAAAGAGCCTCCGTGCGCCCGAGGAAGCGGCGCATCTCCTCCCGAACGGGGTCCAGCGGATAGCGCTTCAGCACCGCCATCATCCCCAGATAGCCATCGAAGCCCAGCCTCTCCGCCATCTGGTGGGTGATGCGGTGCATGTTCTCCAAAAAAACGTTCTTCTCCGCCAGGGCGTCCGAACGCGCGTTTTCGAGAAACACGCGCCTCTGCCGGCTCGCCTCGTTCAGCAGGACGACGGCGCTCTGGCGGTAAGGAACCGATTCGCCCGTCGCCGTCTTCACCACGGCGCGGGTCTCGAAGCGAAGCGCTTGCTCGCTCCAGTCCTTGAGCGCGTCGCGTATCGCGCCGAACGTCAGAAAACCGCGCAACTCGGACAGCCTCGCGCGTTCCGCTCCATCGTCGGCGGAGCCGGCTAGCTTCCGGAGGGTTTCGACGTTCTCGTGCGAAAAAAGGTCGGCGTACCTGGCGAAAATCTCGCGCAGGCGCGCCTCTTTTTTCAGGCCCGCTCCGACCTCATACCACTCCCTGCGCGACTCGACGAGAAAGGCCTCCGCCCGCGCCCTGATGTCCGCCAGTCGCATCGGGCTATATGACGGGCCGGGTGAACCCGCGAGGCAGCACGATGATGCCCGAGGGGTCGGACACCGAGCCGGGAAAGTCCCCCGCGCGCCCCTCCGTCACGCAGGCTCCCGCCTCGATCCGGTTGAACCGGTCGACAATCGCCTTCCGCAGCCTGGCGCCGGGCCCGATATAGGAGTGATCCATGACGACGGAGTCCGCGATCTCCGCCCCCCGGGCGATCACCACGCCGCGGCCGATGACGGAACGCTCAATCCGCGCGCCCACAATCTGGCACCCCTCCCCAACGAGGGCGTTCTCCACCCGCGTGGATATGATGCGGCTGCCGGGCCCCGGATAGGCGCCGGTGCGTATCGGCCACTCCGGATTGCTCAAATCCAGGCGCGGGGCCTCGCCCAGCAGGTCCATCTGCGTTTCCCAATAGGTGCGGATGGTTCCCACGTCGCGCCAGTAGCCCCTCTCCTCGGTCGCCTTCAATCCGGGAACCTCGTTGGTCAGAAAATCATAGGCGTACATCTTCTTGCGCTCGCCCAGCAGGGCGGGGATGATGGTGCGCCCGAAGTCGTGCTCCCCCTCCCGCGCCGCGTCGCTGATGAGCGCGTCCATCAGCACGTTGGCGGAGAACACGTAATTCCCCATGGAGCAAAGCGCGCGCGAGGAGTCGTCCGGCGTGGGCCGAGGGTTCGCGGGCTTCTCGTCGAAGCGCTCCACCCGCCCCTCCCGGTCCACGGCCAGCACGCCGAACTCGCGGGCCTCCTCGAGGGGCGCCGGCAGAGCCGATATCGTCGCGTCCGCCCCGCGTTCGAGATGAAACCGGACCATCTGCCGCACGTCCATGCGGTAGATGTGGTCCGCCCCGAACACCAGAACGATGTCGGGCGCGTGGTCGGTCACCAGGTTTCTGTTCTGATGGATGGAATCCGCCGTCCCCTTGAACCAGAACTCCCCGGAGCGCTGCTGCGGCGGAACGGCCGTCACGAAACTCCTCGCCAGCGGCCCGCTGATGTTCCAGGATATCCGCAGATGATCGATCAGGGATTGCGCCAGATACTGCACCAGCACGTAGATGGACTGATAGTCCGAGTTCACCAGATTGCTGAGCACGAAATCGATGATGCGGTATTTTGACCCGAAAGGCACGGCGGGCTTGCCGCGGGCGACCGTCAGGGGGCGCAGCCTGCTTCCGGCGCCGCCCGCCATGACGAAGGCCAGGCTTCGAGGCTCACGTGGATTCAACTCGCCCCCTTTCCGGCCGGCTCGCCTCCACCCGCCCGCAAGCGCATCGCCCTCTCGTACAAATCAACGTAGCGAGGCGCCACCTCGTCCCAGCCGAATCTCTGCCGCATGGCGTTGCGGACCATCATACGCCATGCCCCCTGATCCCAAAACGCGCGGCAAACCCTCTCCATGCCGGCGAGGAAATCCGGGGCGGCGAACGCATCGAAATGAAAGCCGGTGTCCGCGTCCGGGTCGGGCGGGACGGAGGAGCGCACCGAATCCGCGAGGCCCCCCACCCGCCGCACGTAGGGCAGGGTGCCGTAGCGCATGGCGTAGAGCTGGTTCAGTCCCGAAGGCTCGTAGCGCGAGGGCATGAGCAAGACGTCGCCGCCCGCGTACATCCGGTGCGCGAGCCCCTCGTCATAAGCGGATACGAACGCCATCCGGCCCCGGTGCCTGGCGGCGGCCGCGCCCAGGGCCGCCTCCCACTCCCGCTCGCCGGTACCCAGAACGGCCAGGTCCGCCCCCAGGCCCATCAGCCCATCCAGGGTTTCGAGCAGGAGGTCGACGCCCTTCTGAAACGCCAGCCGCGAGATCAGGACGCACAGCGGTCCGCCGACGCCCGCGCCCAGCCCCAACTCCGCCCGCAACGCCGAGCGGCACCGCGCTTTTCCCTCTGGAAGCGCACGCGAGAACGCGGCGGGGATATGGGGGTCGCTCTCCGGGTTCCAGACCGCGTCGTCAATCCCGTTCATGATCCCGAACAGCGCGGGCAGCCTTCGGGCGACCACGCCCTCCAACCCCTCGCCCTGCTCTTTCGTCCGCATCTCCCGCGCATATCGCGGGCTCACAGTGGAGAGCGCGTCGCTGAACAAAATGCCGCCCTTCATGAAGTTCACGTCGCCATGAAACTCCAGGCCCTCGATGTCCATCGCCCCGTCGGGCAGGCAGGCGTATGCGAAATCCGCCTTTTGAAACCTTCCCTGATACGCCAGATTGTGGATGGTGAACACGGTGGCCACCTCCCGCCAGCCCCCATCGCCCGAGAGCCGCAACAGGGGCGGCACCAGGGCGGTCTGCCAGTCGTGGCAATGGATGAGGGAGGGGCGCGCCTCCTCCCCCGCCATGTGAGAGAGCGCACCGCGCGCGAAGCGGGCGAAGCGCTCGGCGTTGTCGGCGAACGCCCCGCCCGCATCCCCGTAGAATCCGTCTCTATCGAACAGCGCGTCGGCGGCGACGAGGTGGACGACGACCCCCTGATGCCCGAGCGAGAATATCTCGTAGCGCGCATCGGCGAACAGGTCCGGAACCTGGGCGGACAGCGGCGGCGCATATTCCCGGAGGATGGAGCGATACGCGGGCAGATACACGGAAACCTCGTGGCCCATGCGCCCCAGAGCGAGCGGAAGCGCGCCGATGACGTCCCCGAGTCCGCCCGTCTTGGCGAAGGGGAACATCTCGCTCGCCGCCATGGCGACGCGGATTGGCTTCTCCATACCGGCTCCCGGGTTCATCCCTGGCCCCACGCCCTGGCGCGGACGCCCGCCCCATCTATACAGGAACGGTGCCAACCATGTTACAATGAAGCGGCTTGCGGGTGAAAATGATGCGGAGGGAGGATCGATGCGATACCTGGTGCGCGGAAAAGTGATCCCGGGCAAAAGCGCCGCCCTGCTCGAGGCCATCGAAACTGGTGCGCTCGGGCGCGGCTCCATCGCGCACGAGAGTTTTCTGAAGTGCATGAAAGAGGCCAGGCTCACGGAGGGGGGCGAGGTGCGCTGGCTCGAGGTCTGCTACTGCCGAGAGGCGTTCGGGCCGGGCTATGAGCTGTGCGAGGAGCTGCCCTACTGGGAGGCGTATTTCGAGCGGATCGACGTGCGCTTCGCCCGAAATCCGGAAGCCTGCGAGGGGTATCCCGTTTGCGGCGATTGCGACTGCACGGAGAAGCTCGAGGCGAAGCTGGAGAAGCTGGGCGCGCCCTTCCTCGAGTGCCTGAAGCAACAATCGGCATCGCCGCCCCCCTAGCCGCCCTCTCCGCGGCCCTTGACGGACGCCCGCCTCAGGCGCCATCGTCCGCCCATCCGGGGCGCCTCCCGCCTCCGCCCTTGGTGAGTTTCCAGCGATCATGAATCCATAGGTACTGCTCCGGCGCCTTGCGAATCAGGTTTTCCGTCTCCTCGTTCACCAGCCTCGTGAGCCGCCTGATCTCCTCTTTCGCGCTTCGCGCGTCCACGTCGGGGGCTATCGGCCCGCCGAGGAAGGCCTCGTAGCGCCGGCCCTCCCCCTTCCTGAGGCACGCGATCAGGACGATGGGCCGGTTGTAGAGAATCGCCAGGGCGGCGGGTGCGGGCGTCGTGCTGGCCACCCGGCCGAAAAACGGCGCGTCTATGCCCTCCGCACCCGCGTTCTGATCCGCCAGAATCGCCACCGAACGCCCCTTGTGCAGGGCTTCGCGCAGGTGGAAGAAAGCGTTTTTCTTGGAGATGATCCTCTGTCCGGAGGATGCGCGCATCCCGTAGAGTGCGTCCTCGAGCTTTCGGTTGTCCAGGGGCCGCACCGGAATGGTCAGCGGAATCCCCGCCAACGCACCGGCGTGGGCGAGGCACTCCCAGTTTCCCAGATGCGGCACGACAAACACGCACCCGCGCGCGTCCTCATGCGCCGCGCGCGCGCGTTTCAGCATCTCCTCCGCCCCGTCCACGGTCTCCCGCATCAACTCCCTGGCCCGCCGGGGCTCGAAGCGGGCGAGAAATTTCGCCCCCTCCAGACACGTCAGGATGAACGAGCGGCAGCTGCGCCTCGCCAGAACCAGGCGCTCCGCCTCGTCCAGCTCGGGGAACGCGATGCGGAGGTTGGCGCACGCGACGCGCCTCCTCCTCGGAACGAGGCGAAAAACCGCATCGCCCGCCATGGCGGAAACCGCCCGGCAAACCCCGTAGGGCATCAGGCGAATCGCCGACAGCAGCGAAACGAGCAGCGCATACTCCGCCCACTGGCGCAACGCGCCCTTGTCCTTGCTGCGCTTCCTCTTTTTCCGCCTTGCGGGTTCGTTCACTGCGCGGCGACGACGATTGCGGAGGATTGGCCGCCGATGCCGTGGCTCAGGGAGAGGAACGCCCCCCCCGCGACGGCGCATTCCTCCACAGGGATGTGCAAGGGGCCGAAAGCGTCGTCTTTCCCGTCGAGGCCCGGCGTGGGCGGAAGACGCCCATCTTTCAGGGCGGAGAGCCCCAGCACGATCTCCCCCAGGTCGCTCGCGGAGCCCATATGGCCCGTATAGGGCTTCCAGCCGGCGATCGGGATCGCGTCCTCGGCCTTCTCCTGCAGCACCAGCAGGGCGGACAACTCGCCCGCGTCCCCCCTCGGCGTCCCGCTTCCGTGGGGGAGGACGAAGGCGAGATCATCGGGTGCGAGACCCGCCTCGGCCAGGGCCGATTCCGCTGAGAAGCCGACCGCGGCGGCGGGAACCGGGATGTAGCGACCCGGTGCGGACTCCTGGCAATTCGCCACCCCGAGGACGCGGCCCAAGGGCTGCGCGCCCCGCTCCATGGCGCATTCCGCGGCCTCCAGGAGCAGAGCGGCTCCCCCCTCGCCGGTGAAGAACCCGTCGCGCCTCCTGTCAAAAGGCCGGAACGAGGCCGCCCCATCCTTCGCCCGGGAGAGAATCCCCAGGCCGTCGAGCTCCAGAAGCACCAGGGGATGCGCCCAGCTCGCGCAGCCCACGACCAGGCCGACGTCGGCCTCCCCGAGGCGGAGGACGCGCTCGCAGCTCTCCAGTGCCTGCGCACCGCAAGGGGAGAGGCTGGAGAAGCTGCCGTTCGGCCCCATCAGTTCATACATGGCCGCGAGATAGCTGAAAAGATTGTTGGGGAGGCCCTCGAGCAGGAAAAAGGGGTTCACCCCTGTGGAGGGCCGCCTCATTGAGGGCGGCGGCCTCCGGGAAGCCCCAGGACTTGCCGGCCGTCCGCTCCACGGCGTCGTAGAAATCCACATGGCCCACGCGCGTGAAATCGCCGGAGCCCACGTAGAGGGCTTTTCTCTCTGGTGCCACCGACGCCATGTCGAGGCCGGCGCCCGTCACCCGCCTCCCGGGCCGCGTGAAGCCCCAGGATGGAGCTCCTGTTCAGGAATTTTCTCTGGCTCGCGAGCCTCGGCGGCGTCTCGGGCGGGTCCTCATGTCCGGCGACGCGGGCGTGGCAGAGGAAATTCTCCGGCAGGGATTCGCTCGCCTCGTCTCGATGAGTTGCGACGCCGCTTCTGCCGGCGCGAAGCGCGCTCCAGTTCTCCGCGGCGCTTCCGCCCAGCGAGGTGAGCAGCCCCACCCCCGTGATCCAGACCTCTCTGCCCTTCATCGAGGATTCCGCCTAGTTCAGCCGAATCTCACGGCTGAGGATCCGAAAATGGTGACGCTGCTCCTCGGGGTCCTCATAATCCGCGAGTGCCACCACCTTTCCGCCAAAATCGACGACCACCCGGCGCTCCCCCTCCACGGTGGCCAGCCCCCGGAAGTTCTTCCATCCGCCTTCCGTCCCCCGCGCCTCTACCCGCAGGACAACCTGATCGCCCGGAAAGGCAAACCCATAGTATTTGATGCCGCGCACCTTTTCCAGGAGAATCCATCTCGTGAAATCCGAGCCGGCCGCCTCGAGCCAGCCGGCGAGCTGGACGAGGCCCTCGAATATCAGCGCCCCCGGCATGACGGGAAAGCGCGGAAAGTGAAACGCCAGAAAATCCTCGCTCATGGTGATGTTCTTCAGCCCCTGGATGGATTCTCCCGCCTCCCACTCCATCACCCTGTCCACCAGCATATATCGCAAACGAACGACTCCCCCCCCAGGACGCCCGGCCCGCACCGGACGCCTCCCGTCTGCGGCCGCGCGCAATCCTAGCCGCGCGACTCCCCCGGCGCGCCCTCTCCCATCAGGATCACCTGGGCCACCGCCAGCTCCAGGGTGTGGCTGAGGGAGATGGTGGATTGGACGATCCCCCTTCGCGCGCTCATGCGCTTCATCGATCCGCTCAGCTGCAGGGTGGGCTTGCCCGATGGCGCCGACGCCACCTCGATCTCGCGGAGGCGGCCCCGTCCGCCCAGCCCGCCGGGACCCGAGAGGCCGAGGCCGAAGGCCTTGAGGCACGCCTCTTTCGCCGCGAAGCGGGCGGCGAAAATGCGGATACGGATTCCGGTGCCCGAGGCAGTACGCGCACTCGGCCTCCGTGAAGGACGTCCAGCCGAAACGCATCGTGGCGCTCATAGGCTTTCCCGCAAACGCTCCACCTCCACCAGGTCCACCCCCTGATACAGCCGCATTCTCCCATCCCCCGACAACAAGCCCCCGGCCTCAGCCGGTGAGCAGGCCGCCGTCCACGGCTATCGCCTGGCCATTGATGTAATCGGACTCCGGCGAGGCCAGGAACACCACGAGCCTGGCCACGTCCTCCGGCTCGCCGAAGCGGCCCGCCGGGATGCGCCCCAGAATCGCCTCCGCCGCCCGATTGCGCACCCGCTCGCTCATGTCGGTGACGATGAGGCCCGGCAAAACGGCGTTGAACTGTATGCCGCGCTTCCCCATCTCGGCGGCGCAGGCGCGCATGAAGGCGATGAGGCCCGCCTTGGCGGAGGCGTAGTTCGTCTGGCCGCCCCCGCCCGAGACGCCCGCGACCGAGGAGATGCTGATCACCTTGCCGGAGCGTTTGCGGAGCATCACCTCGCAGGCCAGCTTCGTGCAGTGGTAGGCGCCGTCGAGGCTCACGCCGATGACCTTCCGCCAGCCGGCGGGCTTCATGGTGAGCAGCAGGGCGTCGTGGATCACGCCCGCGTTGTTGACCAGAATGTCGAGCGTGCCGAAGGCCGCCTTCACCTTCTCGAACATCGCCGTCGCATCCTCGAGGGAGGAGACGTCGGCCCGGCAGGTGATCGCCCTGCCGCCGGCCGCCTCGATCCGCTCCCGGACTTCCTCGGCGGCGTCGGCCGAGCGGCTGTAGTTGATCGCCACCGAAGCGCCCGCCTCGGCCAGGGACGCGCAGCAGGCGCGGCCAATCCCCCGGCCGCCGCCGGTGACCAGCGCCACTTTTCCGGTCAAATCGATTTTCATCTAGGCCGCCTTTCTGACGAGGAGGGTGGCGTTTTGTCCGCCAAAGCCAAAGGAATTCGTGATGGCGGCGGGCACGGGCGCCTCTCGCGCCCCGCCAGCCACATGAGCGAGAGCGCACTTCGGGTCGGGATTCTCCAGATGCGCCGTGGGATGCACGACGTCGCGCGCGACGCTCAGGACCGTGAAGATGAACTCGGGCGCGCCGCACGCGGCGATCAAGTGTCCTGTCATCGACTTGGAGGAGCTCACCGCCGGGGAGTCCGCCCGCGCGCCGAAAACCTCGCGAATCGCCCGGGTCTCGGCCGGATCGTTGAGCTTCGTGCCCGTGCCGTGCGCGTTGACATAGGCGACCTCGCAAGGCGCGACGCCCGCGTCGAGGAGGGCTGCGCGCATCGCGCGAACGGCGCCCCGCCCCTCCGGGTGCGGAGCCGTCACCTGGTGGGCGTCCATGCTCGCACCATAGCCGGAGAGGACGGCATGGGGCGCCGCTCCCCTCTTTCGGGCGTGCTCCTCGGACTCCAGGACGACGACGCCCGCCCCCTCGCCCACGGCGAGGCCGGAGCGCTTCCTGTCGAACGGCCGGCAAACGGGGGGCTTCGATTTCGAGGCGGCGCCCAGCAGGAGGAATATGGCCATCCCGACGGGATGGATCATCGAATCGGCCCCGCCGCAGAGAACCACGTCCGCCTCGCCCCCGCGAATCATGCGCATCCCGAGGCCTATCGCCTGGCCGGCCGCCGCGCAGGCGGACGTGAGGGTGGCGCTGGGGCCGCCCAGCCCGAACCACTCCGCAATCCGCGAAGTCGCCCGCTCGGGCGGGTTCCGGAAATAGCCCGAGGCCTGCGTCCTCTCGAGTTCTCCCGCGAAGCGGACGGCGTCAAAGCCGTTTTCCGGGTCCGCCCAGGCGGAAAAATCCTCCAGACGGTAGCTGCTCAGCCCGGTGCCCATCACCACGCCCGCGCGCTCGGGCGCATAATCGCCGGGGCGCATCCCGGCGTCCGCCATCGCCCCGCGCGCCGCGTCGAGCGCGAACAGCACCCTGCGCTCCCCCTCGCCGGCATACCGGTCGGGCAGCCTCTCCCGAATGGCGGACAACGCCCCTGCGGAGACCTCGCCCGCACCGGCGACGGGCAGCGCCCTCGCGTCGAAGGAGGCGATCGGCGCCAGACCCGACTCGCCGGCCAGCGCCCTGTGCCAGGAGGTTTCCACGTCGGCGCCGAGGGAGGTCACCATGCCGAGGCCGGTGACGAGCGCGCGGGAACTCACGGGGCCGCCTCCGACGCCAGCCACCCATAGCTGCGGAACCGCCTTCGCAGCCCCTCGGGGTCCTCGCTGGGAAAGTGGGGATACACGAACCGATCCGCCCGCGCGACCGGGACGCCGTCGCTCTCCACGCGGGCGCGGCACAGGCTCGCCTGCCTGTTCGTGTCGATCATCTCGCCGTGAATCTCCAGGACCGCGCCGGGGCGCAGGTCGCTCGCCACCTCCGCGTCGTCAATGAGCGAGATGACGCACGAGGTCTCGAAATCATAGGTGTAGGCCACGAGCCACCCCGTAATCTGCGCCATCGCCTCTATCAGGATGGAGCCGGGCACCCGGGGAGCGCGCCGGAAGTGCGCGTTCAGATAGGCCTCCGACAGGGGGAACGTCTTCAGCCCCACGATGCGCTCTCCGCGCACCACCTCCGTGATCCGGTCAAAAAAGAGAAACCGCAATCCGCCCCCCCTCCTCCCATCAGGCGTCTTTCCCCACCACGAGGGCGGCGCACACGCCGTCGAACCCCTGGACGAGAACAAGCGCGTTTCGCAGGCCGTCCCGTCCGGGCGTCTGGCCCGCGCGCCGAAAGCGCGCATCGGCCACGCCGGGAGAGGGAGGCGCCACCCCCTCCGCCAACGCCCGCAGCGCGAGGATGACGTCGAGTGCCGGGCTCCCCCCCCAAAGGTGGCCGAATACGCCCTTCGTAGCAAGGCGGCAGGGTCTGTCGTCCGGGAAAATGGCGGAGACGGCCGCGGCCTCCGCCTCGTCCGGCCGGTCTCGCCCCTCCCCGTGCAGCACGACGAGGTCGACCTCCCCGGGCGCCAGGCCCGCCATCGCGAGTGCTGCGCGCGCCGCTCCCTCCAGCGCGCGGGCGAGGCCGCAGCCCCGCTCCAGCGCGCGCGTCAGGGCATGGCCCTTGAGCCAGCCGCATATCCCGCCCGCATCGGCATCCTCCGCGCGCCCGAGGCACACCACCCCCGCGCCCTCGCCCAGCCCCCACGCGGCGGGCCACGCGCCGCGCAGCGCAGCGCGGGCCAGCATCCGGGCGGAGATCGCCCCGCTCGCGCCGGCGGCCAGGGCCAACCTCGCCTTTCCCAGGCGAACCGAGGCCGCCGCCTCGCAGATGGCGCGCGCCGTCGCCTCCGCCCCCGCGCTGAAAACGGCGTTCTCCCCCCGCAGCCGATACTGAATCGCCACCTGGCAGAAGCCTATCGCATTCAGCAGCCCCAGCGGCCAGAGCGGGGGAATGCTGTCCATCCCCTCGCGAAAAAAACGCTCGAGGCACACGCCGTCGCCCGATCCGCGAATCGCGCCAAGCAAATCATCGCCGGCCGGATCGACGGAATCCATGCCGGCGAAGAAGGCGACTTCCTCCGCCGCCGTCTCCAGAATCGCCGGGACCGCGACGATCGCGTCATGAACCGCCGCCAGGAGCATGTGGACGTGGTGGCGCATGAGCCTGGCCGCCCGGCGGTCCGCGCCGATGGCCCCGGGGTCTATCCGCGCGCACCGCGCCGTCTTGACGGGAGGAAAGCCGGCGAGTTCGGGCGCCGCGTCAACGGCGAGCGAAGAGCGGGCCGCGCAAAGCGCCTCCCAGGCGGGTTCGACGCCCCGTCCCGCCGCCGTCACCAGCCCCACCCCGATGATGGGAAGCGGCGGCTTCACGCGACCTCGGGACCGCCCAGGCACAGACAGGCGTTTTGCCCGCCGAAGCCAAAACTGTTGGAGAGGGCGACGCGATGGGATTGCGCCCTCGTCTCGTTGGGCACGTAATCCAGGTCGCACTTCGGGTCGCGGTTCTGATAGTTGATGGTGGGCAGGATTTCCGAGCGGCGCATTCCCTCCAGGGTCAGAATCGCCTCGATGGCCCCGGCCGCGCCGATGGTGTGGCCGATCATGGACTTGTTGGAGCTGATCGGCAACCTCTCCGCATGGGCGCCGAACACCTCCTTGATGGCCCTGGTCTCCGTCACGTCGTTCTTGGGCGTCGAGGTGCCGTGCGCGTTGATGTATTCGACGCTCTCGGGCGGGAGGCCGGCGTCGTCGAGTGCCCTCTTCATGGCGAAGACCGCGCCCAGCCCCCTCGGGTGCATGTCGGTGATGCGAAACGCGTCCGAGGAGTCGCCATAGCCGAGCACCTCGCCGAGAATCGGGGCGCCGCGGGCGCGCGCGTGGTCATATCCCTCGAGGATCATCGCGCCGGCGCCCTCCGACATCACGAAGCCGTTTCGCTTCCTGTCGAAAGGGCGGGACGCCGCCTGCGGGGTTTCGTATCTCTCGACCAGCGCGGTGAGGAGCACGAAGCCGATAAACCCCACGTAGGTGATGGTCGCCTCGCAGCCGCCCGCCACCATGACGTCGGCCCGCCCGTCGCGGATGAGGCGCACGGACTCGCCTATCGCCTGCGCCCCCGCCGCACAGGCCGAGCAGATGGAGGCCGTGGGCCCCCGGCAGTCAAAATCCAGTGCGACGACGGAGGTGGCCACGTCCGATTTTCTTCGGAAAAACGTCATCAGGTCGTAGGCACCGCGCCGCCGGAGCTCCTTCATGTTCCAGCGGCCCCGCAGGGGGTCGTCGCGGCCGGGCTCCCAGCAGGGGAAGGTGCGGAGCAATTCCTCGATCTGGGGATGTTCGCCGTGAGAGCCGAGCGCGACGCCGATGCGCTTTCTGTCCGAAATGGCGTCAATGCCCGCCGTGCGCGACGCCTCCGAAACGGCCACGCGCATCATCCGCACCCCGCGGGTGCAGAACTTGTCGAGCCTGCGCCCGCCGCCGTTCTCCCGGGCCTCGAGCCACCCGTCCTCTATCTCGCCTGCGATCTGGCAGGGCAGGCTCGCCGGGTCGAAGCGCCGAACCACGTCGATGCCGGAGCACCCCTCGCGAGCGGCCTCGAACGTGGAGGCGACGTCCCCGCCCAGGGGCGTCATCGCCCCGTATCCGGTGATCGCGACTCGCCTGCCGGAAACGGCCATTCGCGCGTCCTCCAGAGAAGATGGACGAGGGAGGAGGGCGTCAGGAGGCAAAGAGTCGTCTTTCCTCCTGCAACCTGTTCAGCCAGTCCTCAATCACTTCATCCCCGCTGGGCAAGGAGGCGGGCTCGTTCGTCCGGGCGCACACGATGCGCGTTCCACCCTCGACTTTCCAGTCCGCCGCCGCCGGGCTCCTCTCGGGCAGGCGATTCAGCACGTCGCGCACCGCGCCGGCCAGCGTGTTCGGCGTCACGAGGGCGGGCAGCTCATCCACCGGAGTTCCCGGCTCCAGCCCCTCGGCCGCCTCGTTCAGGCGCAGCCGCAACACTTCGACCCCCTTTTCCGTCACCTCGCTCTCCTCGTTGATGGCCACGCCCTCGCCAAACATCTCCTCCACGTGCTCCAGAACGAAGTTGCGCGCCATACGGACGCCGAACACCTGCTCCAGGCGAAAGTTGATGTCCAGAAAATCCAGCGACAGCACCCCCAGGTCATCCACCAGGGAGCTGTCCGCCTCGATGGACTCCTTCTCGATTCCCGTGGTATGGGCAATCGCCTTTTTCACCTCTTCCAAAATCGTATCGTCCGAGATCAGGTTTTGCGACATGGTTCTCCCCTGCTCCGATAAGCGCGCGAAAACCCTCCTGCATGAGGGCATATACAATCAAGAGGAAGCGTGAAAATCAACCGCCGCAGGGAAATCATCGCCGATTCCATCGTCAGGGCAGCCGGTTCAACTGGTTGCTGAGCCCCCTGTCGACCACGATCGTTTGTCCGCGTATGGCGCCCGCGCCCGCCCCGGCGAGAAAATAGACGGACTCGGCCACCTCCTCGGGCGCGACGAAATACCGCTCGGGCAGCTTCTCCAGCTCCGGCTGAACCATCCGCAACGTCCGGAACGAATCGGTCCTCACGAGGCCCGCGCAAACGGCGTTGACCGATATTCCCCGCCCATCGAAACTCTCCGCCCAGTGCCTGACCGCCGCCTCCATCGCCGCCTTCATCGGACCCAGGGAATACTCCGGATGGTAGAACCGGCTCCCCAGGCTGGAGATGAACACGACCGCCCCCCCCTGGCGCGCCAGGAGCGGGAGGGCCGCCTGCAGGCAGAACACGTTGCCCAGAAAATTCGTCTCCACCAGGAGCTTCAGGTCGCGCTCGAGGAGCCTGTCCCACGGCTTGAAGGGCGCGCGCGCCGCGTTCAGCACCAGGACGTCGAGCCGCCCCAGCTCGTCCGCCACCCGCGCGAACATGGCCCGGACGGAATCTTTTCGGGAGATGTCCGCGGGGATGGCCACGGCCCGCGCGCCGGCGGCCTCGACCTCCCGGCAAAGCGCGTCCGCCGTCTGCGCCGATCGGCCCCCTTCCGTCCGATGATTCAGCACCAGCCGCGCGCCGGCGCGGGCGAAGCGCCGCGCAATGGCCGCGCCGATGCCGCGCGCGCCGCCCGTTATCAAAACCACCTTGTCCTTCATCTCCGGCGCGCCCGTCATTCGCCCCTCACCCTCCGCCGCACCCCGCGCCGCAGAAGGCGGGAGGCCGCAGCCGCTCAGAGAAAAAATGTATATCCCAGCGGCCCCGCATCATCAAACGGCGCGCGAAGAATCTCCCGGCACCCGATAATAAGAGAGGTTTGAATCCGCGCCCAAGACCTCCTACAATGGGCGTGCGCTTCTTTTCCCGATTGCGGGGCACGACGCGGCCCAGGGGAGCGATCATATGGAATATGTGGACATAAAAGAAACGCCGAACCTCCGGGAGCCCACGCTCCTCATGGCCTTCGCGGGCTGGAACGACGCCAGCAACGCCGCCACGACCGCCGCGAGCTTTCTGACCGAGAACATGGGGGGGCTGGAGTTCGCCCGCATCGACTCCGACCCGTTCTACAATTTTCAGGATATGCGTCCCCAGGTGCACCTCGACGCGGACAGCCGCAGAAAAATCACCTGGCCCTCGAACGCCTTCTACGCCTGCGAGACGCCGGGCCTCGAGCATGACGTGCTGATATTCCTGGGAGTGGAGCCGCATTTGCAGTGGGAGCGTTTTTCCAAAATCATCCTGTCCATGGTCCGCGAATGCCGGGTGCGGATGGTCGTGACGGTGGGTGCCCTGCTCGCCGACGTCTACCACAGGAGCCGGGTGCGGATTACCGGCACCTCCACGAACCCGGACCTGGCCTCCCAGCTGGGCCTCAAACCCTCCCGCTACGAGGGGCCGACCGGAATCGTCGGCGTGCTGAACAACCTTTTCCGCGACGAGAGCCTGCCCGCCGTCAGCGTCTGGGCGAACGTGCCCCATTACGTGAACGTATCGCCCAACCCCAAGGCGGCACTCGCCCTCGTCGAGCGGCTGAGCGATTTCCTCGCCTACCCCCTCAACCTCGCGGACCTCGAGGCGGGCGCCCATGAATTCGAGGACAAGGTGGACGAGGCGCTCCAGAAAAACAAGTCGGTGCGCGACTACGTGGAGCAGCTCAAGCGCAGGGACGACGGCCTCGAGGAGGACGCCGGGCCGGACGAGCTTCCCTCGGGCGATGACCTCGCCAAGGAGCTGGAGCGCTTCCTGAGAAATCGCGGCGAAGGCGACCCGCCCCAGGGGAGCTAGCGCAAGCCCGCCCCCATCCGCACCGGGGGGAAGGGGCGCGCCCCAAGAAGCGAGGCGGCCGGCGGCCTCCGCCGCGCGCGCGGTTTTTTCGGGATGCCCCCGCAGGCGCTAGGCGGAGCCGAGGCGATTCGATATGGACGCCCGCACCAGATTCCGGAGTCCCGCCGCATCCACCGGCTTCGGAAGAAAGTGCACCGCGCCCAGACCCAGGACGCGCTCCCGCCCATCCCGATCCGAATGGCCGCCGACCAGCAGGACGGGCGTGTCCGCGCCGTTCTCCCTCATCCGGCGGCACGCCTCGTAGCCGTCCACCCCCGGGGGGTTCCAGTCGAGTATCACCACGTCCGGGTTCAGCCTGGCGTACAGATAGCCTGCGCAAAACCCGTCGCGCGCCACCTGCACGTCATACCCCGGCCCGTCTCGCAGCAACGCCTCCCGGAGAGAATCGGCGAGGCCCGACGCGCCGTCCACGATGAGCACCCTGGCGGGCGCCGCTTTTTCCGCGAAAGCGTGGGGGATGCTGCGGGACTCCAGAAAGGAGAGGAGATCCTCCCTGCACACCCTTCTGTGGCCTCCGGGCGTTCGGTACGCACCCAGCCAGCCCTTGTCTACCCAGTTTTGAATCGTCACCGGCGTGACGTCGCAAATCCGCGCCACCTCGAACGTGGTGAACACCTTCTTGCCGTATAACTTCTCCGCACTGGACAATGCCCGCCCCCATCGTGGTCAAGACGCCGCGTTCCCCTTCAGGAACGGGAATACTCCCGAAATTTCACACGGGATATGTCGCATATCCCCCTCCGCATTTCAACCAAAGCACATGACGCGCCCGACCCGCAGCCGTCGCGCGGCGGGGCGGGCGGACGTTGAATTTCACCGCCCCCGCCATATACTCTTGCTCCGCATGCCGGCGCAAAGAAAGAAGAGGGAACCGGCCACAGGGGAGAAGGCGATGCTTCCGCCGGGCGGACGAACGTGAGAGCCGTTCTCCAGCGCGCCCGCCGCGCCTGCGTCCGGGTGAACGCGGAGGTGGTCGGAGAGATTGGCGGGGGGCTTCTCGTCTTTCTGGGCGTCGGGCGCGAGGACGGCGAGAGGGACGCCGACCTCCTGGCCGGGAAGATTCCCCGCCTGCGGATATTCCAGGACGCGGCCCAAAAAATGAACCTCTCCCTCCTCGACACGGGCGGGGAGATGCTCATCGTCAGCCAGTTCACCCTGCAGGGCGATTGCCGAAAGGGCAGGCGCCCCAGCTTCTCCGCAGCGGCCCCGCCCGGGCGGGCGGAGTTTCTTTACGAGCGCTTCATCGCGCGGGTCGAGAAAACGGGCGTTCCGGTCGCCACGGGCCGCTTCGGCGCCATGATGGAGGTGGAAATCGTGAACGACGGCCCCGTCACCCTGCTGCTCGACACGCATGGAGCGTTTTGATGCCGCCCGCGAAAGGGGCGCCGCTCCTCAAAGAGAAGCTCGACGCGCTCGCCCGGACGTACCACGTGAAATCCTACTTGGCCACCGACCCGCTCGGGATCGCGCATGGCTACGAGGGGGCGGCGAACCGCGAGGTCGCGGCCTTTTTCAGCGCGTCGCTGGCCTTCGGGAACGCCGCGGCCATACGCGAGAGCGTCCGGCGCGTCCTGGCGCCCCTGGGCCCGCAGCCGGCCGACGCCCTCCGCCGCTATCGCGCCTCGCGGGACGCCCGCCTTTTTCAGGGACTCTACCACCGATGGGTGGGGCCCGAGGCGCTCGGGCTTCTCGCCCATGGGATCGGCGCAGCCTTGCGAGAGGAGGGCTCGCTCGAGGCCCTCTTCCTGCGCGGCTACCGACCGGAGGAGGAGACGCTGCACGGGGCGCTGGGGGAGTTTCGCGGCCGCCTGCTGGAGGCGGTGCCAACGCCCGGGAACCCGAACATCAGGCGCGAGGTGCGCTATCTGCTGCCCGACCCGGCCGCCGGCGGCGCGTGCAAGCGGCTCCACCTGTTCCTCCGCTGGATGATACGACCCGCCGACGGCCTGGACCTCGGCCTGTGGAAAACGCCCGAAACGCGGCAGCTCATCATCCCCCTCGACACCCACGTCGCGCGCATCGGGCGTCTGCTGGGGCTCACCGACCGGAAGACGCCGAACCTCCGGATGGCTCTGGAGATCACCCGAAACCTCCGGCGCATCGACCCCGAGGACCCGGTGCGCTACGATTTCGCCATCTCGCGCATGGGCATCCTCAAGCGTTGCCCGAGCAAAAGAGACGTCCACCTCTGCGCGGGCTGCCCGCTCCAGGACGCCTGCCGCTACTGGCGCCGCCTGCCGAGACGAAAAAAAGACGCCGCGCGCACCGGTCCGTGACCGCCTCCCGGCGGTTGCGGCGGAGGCGTTCGCCCTGGGATACTTCCCCACCCACGAGGCTCCGGGAGACGCTCCTTTGTCGGCAAACATTCGACGCATCGCATTGACGGCGTGGCCGCAGGCACAGAGAGCCCCGCTCGATTTCGCGGCGCTCGCCGCCTGGCTGCGGGGGGAGGGCTTCGAGGTCGGGCTGGACGCGGACACGGCCAGGATGGCGGGAGAGCAGGGGGGGCTGGCGCGCGAGGACGTCCTCGAGGGGGCCGACCTCGTCATCGTATTCGGCGGCGACGGCTCCATGCTGCGCACCGCCCACAACGTCACCGGGGAGTCGCCCCTCCTGCTGGGCATCAACACCGGGCATCTGGGGTTTCTGGCCGACGTCCCCCAGGCCGACCTCTACCCCGCGCTGAAGGGAATACTGATCCGGGGGGAATTCTCCATCGAATCGCGGATGCGGCTAAGCGCCTCGGTGCGCAAGAACGGCGCGACGCCTGCGCTCTCCGATTCGCTGAACGACGTCGTGCTCACCACCGGACCGCTGGCGCGCATGGTCGAATACCGGATTGAGATGGAGGGCCGCCACCTCGGCTATTTCCGCGCGGACGGCCTCATCATCGCCACGCCCACCGGCTCCACGGCCTATTCCCTGTCCGCCGGCGGGCCGCTCGTCCTGCCGAACTCCAACGCGATGCTCATCAATCCGATATGCCCGCACACGCTCAGCAACCGGCCCATCGTCGCGCCCGCCGAGGCGGCGCTGGAGATCACCATCTTCCCGGACACCGAGGCGCAGGGGCGGGAGGTTCTCCTCACGCTCGACGGCTTCCCCGGATGCGAACTCGAGGCGGGAGACTCCGTGAAAGTCCGCAAAAGCCCCTCCCCTGTCCGCATCATACGCCCCCGGGGGGCGGACTTCTTCCAGACCCTGCGGGAGAAGCTCCTGTGGGAAACCCATCCGCGCGGCGGGCGGAAGGCCTGAGACCGCCATGCTCCGCCTGCTGCGGATCACGAATTTCGCCATCATCGACGACCTGGAAATCGCCTTCGGCGCAGGCCTCAACGTCCTGACTGGGGAGACGGGGGCGGGAAAATCCATCGTCTTCGACGCCCTGAACCTCACCCTGGGCGCGCGGGCGCGGGGGGAGGTCGTTCGCGCGCAGGCCAGGGAGGCCGTGGTCGAATCCGCTTTCGAGGTATCCGACGCCGCCGGCGGCCTCGAGGCCCGCTCCCTCCTCAAGGAGGCGGGCGTGGGGCTGGAGGAGGGCGAACTCATCGTGCGGCGCAGGCTCCCGGCGGCGGGCGGAAGCCGCATCTACCTGAACGGCGCGCTGGGGACGGCCTCCCTGCTCGCCTCGGTGGGCGAGCGTCTGGTGAACATCCACGGCCAGGGCGCGCAACAGAGGCTCCTTCGTCCCGCCGCCCATCTGGGGCTGCTGGACGACTTCGCCGGAGCGAACGCGCAAAAAACCTCCCTGGCCGAACTGGTGCGGAGGCTCGCCGCCGCAGAGGAGAAGCTCCAGGCGCATCGGGCGGGCGTCCGGGAGCGCGCCCAGCGGGCGGACCTCCTGCGCTTCCAGGTCGAGGAGCTGGAGGGCGCCGGCCTGCGCCCGGACGAGCTGGCGGAGATCGAGGGGGAACTGCCCCGGCTTCGCAACGCGGGCCGCCTGGGCCTCGGGGCGGCCTCTCTCTACGAGCGGCTCCACGAGGCGGAGGGGGCCATCGTGGAGAAGATGGGCGAAGTCCACCGGGAACTCGAGGGGATGGCCGCCCTGGACGAATCCCTGCGCCCGCTGCTGGAGGAGGCCGCATCCGCACAGGCGCAGCTCGCAAACGTGGCGGACGCGCTGCGCGACTACGCGGAGGGGATAGCGCACGACCCCGGGCGCCTGGAGACCCTGGAGGCGCGCCGCGCGCTCGTTCGGGAGATGCTCCGCAAATACGGGAGCGACGAGGCGGAATGCCTCGCGTTTCTGGAGGAATGCCGCAACGGGCTCGCCGCGATCTCGGACGAGGAGGGCGCCGAGGCACGCCTGGCCGAGGCGCGCGACGCGCTGCGGGCCGAGGTCGCCGAGGCCGCGCGGGGGCTGTCGGAGCAAAGGGCGCGCGCCTCCCGAACACTCGATGAGAAGGTGGAAAAAGCGCTCGGCGAACTGGGTCTGGCGGACGCCGGGTTTCAAACGCGCATCACCCACCGGGAGGACCCGGCGGGCTTCGTCCGCCTCGGCGAAAAAACGCTTGCGGTGCGCGCCGACGGCGTCGACCGCGCCGAATTCCACTTCTCCCCCAACCCGGGCGAGCCGCCGCGTCCCCTGGCGCGCGCAGCCTCGGGCGGCGAGCTCTCCCGGCTGATGCTCGCGCTCGAGTCCGTTCTGAGGCGCGCCGGGCGGGTCCCCACCCTGATCTTCGACGAGGTGGACGCCGGCGTCGGCGGAGCGGTGGCGGAGGTCGTGGGGCGCAAGCTTAAGGAGGTCTCCCGCAGCCATCAGGTGATCGTGGTCACCCACCTGCCGCAGGTCGCCAGCTTGGGCGACCGCCATTTTCGGGTCGAGAAGCGCGTCTCCGGGGGCCGCACCGCCGCGCGCGTGAAAATTCTCGACGGCGAGGAGCGGGTGGAGGAGATCGCCCGCATGGGCGCGGGGCTGGAGGTCACGGACGCGGCGCGCGCACACGCGCGCGAGATGCTGGGCAAGGCGGGGTGAAAGAGGGAACCCGGAAGCCGGAGCCGACCGCATTTCCCGCGCACCCGGGTTCCGGGCGCGCGACCGGCGTCAGCGCTCGATCAGCCGCAATTCCGAGCCGAACTTCACGCCTGCGACCTCGCAGGCGATTCGGATGCGTCGCCGGACGAAGTCCGTGCCCACACTGGTCATCACCCACCAGCCATCCCCCAGGGACGCAGACTCTTTAAAACAACGTTCGCGATCATTGGCATAGAGGTCCTCGCGCTTTCGCGCCACCAGCCGTCGGGCTCGACCCTCCGTTAGAGGGGCGAGGCGCTCCAGGAATCCCGGGTCCGCGCGCTGAAACGCTTTCAAGATTTCGACCAGGGTATTCCTGACAGTCCTCGTTTCCACGCTATTGCCATGCAGGACAAAGCCGGTGAGTTTCATGGGTTTGGAATTCTTGCCGCCTTTTGTCTCCGGCCCGGGATCAGGCGAACCGGATTGCGGCGGGGGATCGGAGCGAAGCCTCATGACAAACGCCTCTACATCACCCGACTCCGGCTTGGTTCCGCACCGCTTCTTCACCTCATCCTCGAGCTGCTCGACGAGCAGCTCGACGAGCGGCTTTTCGGGCTTCTCCAACAAGGTAAGCCAAGCGCCTGGAATGGCCGCGCGCGCCCTCTGCCGCTCCCGGTCGCTCTTGAGCCGTTGCTTTGCCGCCTGCTGGGCATCGCCTGAGACGACGCGGTGCTTCCGAAGATGTTCCTCGAAAAATTCGACGTATTCGGGAATCCTCTCCTCGCGCGTCAATTCCGCCCGGTAAAATCGCCGGTCGGCCGGAGGGCCTTCCGCCATGCTCAGGTAGAAATCCCAACAATCGCCGTCCGTCAGAATGAGAAACGGAACGCCTTTGTTCTCGGCGTATCCGAAAACCTGCTCCTCGCCGGCAGCGGTCGCACGACCAGGCGCCTTGGCTTCGACAAAAACCAGGGGGTCGCCGCCCTCCGGTCGGAGCAGGGCGTAGTCCACGCAGCCCTTGCCAACGGAAAATTCCGATTCGCACTCGTCCAGATTGGTGTCGTCCCAATCCATGGCGCGCAGAATCGGCACGATGGCCACCTGCCTGACTTGCGCCTCTTTTTTGAGCTTGCCTGCGCGAATGTCCTGGACCGCCTTTTTCAAGATACCTTCCAAACTCATTTCTGAAGAATCCTCCCTGCTCGTCCTGATACTGCCGGAGGCTCTGGGAGCCGACCGCATTTCCCGCCCGCCCGGGTTCCGGGCGCGCGCCCGGCGTCAGCGCTCGATCAGCCTCAATTCCGAGCCGAACTTCACGCCTGCGACCTCGCAGGCGATTTCGATGCGTCCCCGGATAAAAGCCTTACTCGCATGGGTTCCCACCCACCAGCCATTCTCCAGGGGCACAGAATCTGTAAAGCAACGTTCGTGATCATTGGCATAGAGCTCCTCGCGCTTTCGCGCTACCAGCCGTCGGGATTTACTCTTCGTTCGAGGGTCGAGGGCGAGGCGCTCCAGGAAGCCGGGGTCCGTGTGCTGAAACGCTTTCAAGACTTCGACCAAGGTATTCCTGGCAGTCTTCGTTTCCACGCTATTGCCATGCAGGACAAAGCCGGTGAGTTTGGAATTCTTGCGGCCTTTTGTCTCCGGTCCGGGATCAGGCGGGTCGGGTGCCGGCGGCGCCGGGGGGCGAGGGGCTGGCGTTCTCCGCGGGAGATCGGCTGGCGGCGGGGCATCAGAGCGAAGCCCCCTGAGAAACGCCTCTATATCACTCGGCTCCGGCTTGGTTCCGCACTGGCTCTCCACCTTTTCGGCGAGCAGATCGACGAGCATCTCTTCGGGTTTCTCCAGCAAGGCGCGCCATACGCCTGGAATGGCCGCGCGCGCCTTCTGCCGCTCCCGGGCACTCTCGAGCCGCCGCTCCGCCGTGCGTCGGGCATCGCCCGAGATGACGTGGTGTTTCCGAAGATGTTCCTCGAAAAATTCGACGTAGTCGGGAATCCTCTCCTCGCGCGTCAATTCCGCCCGGTAAAATCGCCGGTCGGGCGGGGGGCCGTCCGCCATGCTCAGGTAGAAATCCCAACAATCGCCGTCCGTCAGAATGAGAAACGGAACGCCTTTGTTCGCGGCGTATCTGAACACCTGATCCTCGCCGGCAGGGGTCGCACGACCAAGCGCCTTGGCTTCGATGAAAACCAGGGGAGCACCGCCCGGCCGGATCAGGGCGTAGTCCACGCGGCCTTTGTCAACGGGAAATTCCGTTTTGCACTCGTCCGGATCGGTGTAGTCCCAATCCATGGCGCGCAGAATCGGCAGGATGACCGACTGTATGACTTGCGCCTCGTTGTTGAGCTTGCCTCCGCGAATGTGCTGGACCGCCTTTTTCAAGATACCTTCCAAAGCCATTCTGAAGAATCCTCCCTGCTCGTCCTGATACTGCCGGGCGGTTTTGATATTGGTTCTCGGCGAAAATTTGAACAATCCCCCCTATCCGTCCTGATGCTGCCGGAGGCTCTGGGAGCCGACCGAATTTCCCGCCCGCCCGGGTTCCGGGCGCGCGACCGGCGTCAGCGCTCGCGCTCGATCAGCCGCAATTCCGAGCCGAACTTCACGCCTGCGACCTCGCAGGCGATCTCGATTAGCTCCCTTGCTTCCTGGACGCCCCAACGATGCCAATTGCCATCCACAAACCATTCGTCCCCCAAAGCGACAGGCTCTTTCATGCCGGCCCGGTTTTGTGCCAACTTCGGGTTTTTGCCCTTCGGTTGTGGGGAGGCACGCTTCGTTCGAGAGTGGAGGGCGAAGCGCTCCGGGAAGCCGGGGTCTTTATCCGAAAACGTTTTCAGGATTTCGACCATGGTCCTCGCGCTTTTCCCCTTTTTCATGGGCTTGCCATCAAGCTCAAAGCCGATAATTGTGGGCCGCTTGCCGTCTCTTGTCTCCGGCCCGGGATCAGGCGGGTCGGGTGCCGGCGGCACCGCCGGGGGGCGAGCGGCTGGCGTTCTCCGCGGGAGATCGGCTGGCGGCGGGGCATCGGAGCGCATCCCCCTGATATACGCCTCTACATCCCCCGGCTCCGGCTTGGTTCCGCACCGCTTCTTCACCTCTTCCTCAAGCAGATCGATGAGCAGCAGCATCTCTTCGGGCTTCTCCTCCAGCAAGGCGCGCCAGACACCTGGAATGACCGCGCGCGCCCTCTGCCGCTTCCGGTCTCTATCGCGCAACTCCTCTGCCGCGCGCCGGGCAGCGTCCGAGACGACGCGGCGTTTCTGAAGATGTCCCTCGAAAAATTCGACGTATTCGGGAATCCTCTCCGCGCGCGTCAATTCCGCCTGGTAAAATCGCCGGTCGGCCGGGGGGCCTGCCGCCATGCTCAGGTAGAAATCCCAACAATCGCCGTCCGTCAGAATGAGAAACGGAACGCCTTTGTTCGCGGCGTATCTGAACACCTGCTCCTCGCCGTCGGCGGTCGCACGACCAAGCGCCTTGGCCTCGATGAAAACCAGGGGATGGCCGTCCGGTCGGAGCAGGGCGTAGTCCACGCGGCCGTTGTCAACGGAAAATTCCGTCCGGCACTCGTCCGGATCGGAGTCGTCCCAATCCAGGGCGCGCAGAATCGGCACGATGACCGACTGCTTGACTTGCGCCTCGTTGTTGAGCTGGCCTTCGCGAATGCGCTGGACCGCCTTTTTCAAGATACCTTCCAAACTCATTTCTGAAGAATCCCCCCTACTCGTCCTGATACTGCTGGAGGCTCTGGAGGACGGAGATGTCCTCGAGGGTGGTGGTGTCGCCCACCTGCTCGGCGCCCGAGGCGATGTCGCGCAGGAGCCTGCGCATGATCTTCCCGCTCCGGGTTTTGGGCAGGGCGTCGGTGAAGCGCATGTAGTCGGGGCGGGCGATGGCGCCAATCTCCTTGACCACCCACTCTTTCAGCGTCTTCTCGAGCGCCGCATCCTCCTCGTTCGCCCCCTTCATGGTGACGAAGGCGGCGATGCACTCGCCCTTGATCTCGTGCGGGATGCCCACGCAGGCGGCCTCGGCCACGTCGGGGTGGGCCACCAGCGCACTCTCCACCTCCATCGTGCCGAGGCGGTGGCCGGAGATGTTGATGACGTCGTCCACCCGGCCCATGATCCACACGTAGCCGTCGCGGTCGCGCCGCGCCCCGTCGCCGGTGAAGTAGCAGCCCGCCACGTCGCTCCAGTACTGCTTGCGGTAGCGCGCGTCGTCCCCCCAGATGGTGCGCAGCATGGAGGGCCAGGGCTTTTTGATGACGAGCAGGCCGCCGCCCTCCGGCCCCACGGAGGCGCCGTCTTTTGTGACGACGTCCGGCACGACGCCGAAAAACGGCAGCGTGGCGGTGCCGGGCTTGGTCGGCGTGGCCCCGGGCAGGGGGGTGATCATGATGGCGCCCGTCTCGGTCTGCCACCAGGTGTCCACGATGGGGCACCGCTCCCCCCCGATGACGCTGTGATACCACATCCAGGCCTCCGGGTTGATGGGCTCGCCCACGGTGCCCAGCAGCCGCAGCGAGGAGAGGTCCCTGCCGGCGGGATGCTGGTCGCCCCACTTCATGAACGCGCGAATGGCGGTGGGGGCGGTGTAGAAGATGTTCACACGGTATTTTTCCACGATGTCCCAGAAGCGCCCCGGGTCCGGGTGGTTGGGAGCGCCCTCGTACATCACCGAGGAGGCGCCGTTCAGCAGCGGGCCATAGACGATGTAGCTGTGCCCCGTCACCCAGCCGATGTCGGCCGTGCACCAGTAGGTGTCCTCGTCCTTGAGGTCGAAGACGTATTTCGAGGTGAGGTAGGTGCCGCACATATACCCGCCGGTGGTGTGCAGGATGCCCTTGGGCTTTCCCGTCGTGCCGCTGGTGTAGAGGATGTAGAGGGGATGCTCCGAGTCCAGCTCCTCGGCGGGGCACTCGGCAGAGGCCTTCTCCATCAGGTCGTGATACCAGTGATCCCGCCCCGCGCGCATGCTGACCTCGTTGCCCGCGCGCCGCAGGACGATCATCTTCTCGATGGACGCGCAGCCCTCCACCGCCTCGTCGGCGTTCTTCTTCAGGGGCACGACGTTTCCGCGCCGGAACCCGCCGTCGGCGGTGAGAACGGCCTTGGCCCCGCAGTCCTCGATGCGATCCCGCAGGGAGTTCGCGCTGAAGCCGGCGAAGACCACGCTGTGCGGCGCGCCGATGCGCGCGCAGGCGAGCATGGCGATCGCCGCCTCCGGCGTCTGGGGCATATAGATGATGACCCTGTCCCCCTTCCCGATGCCGACGCCCTTCATCGCGTTGGCGAACCTGCACACCTCCCGGTGCAGCTCCTGATAGGTCAGGATGCGCGAGTCGCCCGGCTCCCCCTCCCAGATGAGGGCCGCCTTGTTCTTGCGCCAGGTGGAGAGGTGGCGGTCGAGGCAGTTGTAGGAGATGTTGGTGCGCCCGCCCACGAACCATTTCGCGTGCGGCTCGCGCCACTCCAGAACCCGCTTCCATTTGGCGAACCAGTGAAACTCATTCGCCACCCGCCCCCAGAACCTGGCGGGCTTTTGGACGGACTCCTCATACATCTCCCGGTACTGGGCCATCGACTGGATGTGGGCCCGCCTCGAGAACCCCCTGTCCGGCCGGAACACCCGCTTCTCCTGCAACAAGGTATCGAACTTCTCCGCGTCCACCATTGAGAGCACCTCCCGGTTTGGTCACGCACAAACGATAAGGATGGGGATTTTTCCCATTGTTGGGCATTCAGGGGGATTTCTCAAGTCTCGGGCAGCGGGGAGGGGAGCCGCCGGCCGCCGCTCAGCGCGCGAGGGACGCGCGCACCTCCCGCGCCGCAAGCGCCGGGTCCTCCGCCCCCAGGATCGCCCCGATGAGCGCGACGCCATGCGCCCCGCGCGCCAGGCATCCGGCCGCGTTCTCCGCGCCCACGCCGCCGAGCGCGTAGACGGGGCCGCCGCACGCGCCGGCCGCGCGCTCGAGCGCGTCGAGCCCGAGGGTTGCGCCTGCGGAGAATTTGCTACGAGTCGGGAAAACGGGGCTGAGCGTCACGAAATCGGCGCCTTCGGCGAGCGCGCCCGCCGCCTCCTCCCCGCTGTGGGCGGAGTAGCCGATGAGGCCCGCATACCCGGCCGCGCGCACCTGCGGAATGGAGACCGTCCCCTTGCCGAGGTGCAGCCCGGAGGCGCCGAGGGCCTTGGCCAGGGCCGGGTCGCCGTTCACCAGCACGCGCGCCCCGCGCGCACGCGCCAGGGAGACGACCCGCTCGCCCAAGCGCAGGCGCGCTTGCGGGTTCATATCCTTCTCGCGAAACTGGACGAAGCGCACGCCGCCGGCGAGGGCCGCCTCGAGTGCGCCCAGAAAGTCCCCGGTGCGGGGCGCGTTTCTGTCCGTGATGAGATACAGCCGGTCGAGCTGCTGTCCCGAAATCTTCCCGGAACCCGACTCAGGAGCCGATGACGCCCGCCAGCGGGCTAGACGCCGTGGCGTAGAGCTTCATGGGAATCCGTCCCGCCTCGTAGGCGAGCCTGCCCGCCTCGACGCCCAGGTTCATGGCGCGCGCCATCTTCACCGGGTCGTCGGCGCCCGCGATGGCGGTCTGCATCAGGACGGCGGCGGCGCCCAGCTCCATGGCGGCCGCGGCGTCCGAGGCGGTGCCCACGCCGGCGTCCACGATGACGGGAACCGAGATTTGCTCCAGGATGATGCGCAGGTTGTAGGGATTTCGTATCCCCATGCCGGAGCCGATCGGCGCGGCCAGGGGCATGACGGCCTGGCAGCCGAGGTCTTCGAGCTTCCGGCAAATCACCGGGTCGTCGATGCAGTAGGGCAGGACGATGAAGCCGTCGTCCAGCAGGATCCTGCACGCCTCGAGCAGTCCCTCGTTGTCCGGGAAGAGCGTGCGCTCATCCCCGATGACCTCGACCTTCACGAAGTCCGAACCGGTGGCCTCGCGCGCCAGCCGCGCCGTCGTCACGGCGCTCTTCACGTCGTAGCAGCCCGCGGTGTTGGGCAGTATCGTATATCTGCCCCTGTCGAAATGCGCCCAGAAACCTTCCGCCGAATCATCGGCGAGGTCCACGCGGCGCACGGCGACGGTGACCATCTCCGTCCCGCTCGCCTCGAGTGCGTCGCGCATGACGGCAAAGCTCGGATACTTGCCGGAGCCCACCCACAGACGAGAAGTGAAACTCTTGCCGCCGATTTCATACGTGCTCATCACGCTCCCCTCCCGCCGCCGATCAGCCCCCGCCGACGGCGCGGACGATCTCGACCTCATCCCCATCCGATAGATTCGTATCGCCGTATTCGCCCCGGCGGACAATCTCCATGTTCAACGCCACGGCGATGCCATGCGCCTCCAGCTCCATGGAAGCGAGAAGGGACGCGATGGTCGCGCCCTCCGCCAGCTCCTCCTCCCTCCCGTTCACGCGAACCCGCAAGAGCCCATCTCCTCCAAAGGATTCGCCCGCGCACTCCGCCGCGCCGGAAACCGCAAGCCACGGGGAGGAGCATATATGGACGCCCCCTGCGTTGCAACGCGCGGGAGAGCGGAGGGAGGGGAGGTGCAATCTGGCCGGGTTTCCGGTATGAATGGGAGAATCGCGTCGCCAGCGGACGTCTGCCCTCGCGCATTTCCATCCACCGGGGAGCCCATCCATGAAAGCAGCCATCTTCCACGAAGTCGGCAGGCCGATGACCATCGAACCCATCGAGGTGGCGCCGCCCAAGGCGGGGGAGGTGCTCGTGCGCTACCGCGCGGGCGGCGTTTGCCACAGCGACCACCACGCCATGTCGGGCGTGTTTCCGGTGCCCACGCCCATCGTCATGGGACATGAGGGGGCGGGCGTCGTGGAGGAGGTGGGCCCCGGGGTGGGTTCCGTGAAGCCGGGCGATCACGTGGTCTCCGTCTGGCGCTACAGCTGCGGCGCCTGCGAGCTGTGCCTCTCGGGCCGGCCCGCGATCTGCGGCGAGGGCATCCGGATGCGGGCCGACGGCACGCTCTCCGACGGCACGACGCGCTTCTCCATCAACGGCGAGCGGGTGCATCATTTTCTCGGCGTCTCCACCTTCAGCTCCCATTCGGTGGTCTCGGAGAAATCGGTTCTGAAGATTCGCGAGGACATGTCGCTCGAGAAGGCGGCGGTGGTGAGCTGCGCCGTCATCACGGGGGTGGGCGCGGTGACGAACGCCGCCCAGGTGCGCCCGGGCGAGAGCGTGGCGGTGTTCGGCGCCGGGGGCGTGGGGCTGAACGCGGTGCAGGGCGCGGCGCTCGTGGGGGCGGAGCCCATCATCGCGGTCGACTTGATGCAGAACAAGCTGGAGATGGCCAAAAGGTTCGGCGCCACCCACGTCGTGAACTCCTCGGATGAGGACGCGGTCGAGACCATCCGGGAGATCACGAACGGCAAAGGCGCCCACTACGCCTTCGAGTTCATCGGCGTGCCGGAGGTGATGGCGACGGCCTTCGACAGCGTGCGCACGGGGGGGACGGCCGTCATCGTGGGAATCGCGGGCGTCAGGACCAGGATGTCCATACCCCCCACCGCCCTGGTGACGGAGGAGAAGCGCCTCATCGGCTCCCTCTACGGCTCATGCAACCCCCGTCTCGTGGTGCCCAGGCTCATCGACCTGTACATGGCGGGGAAGCTGAACCTGGACGATCTGCTCACGAAACAATGGCCGATAGAGCAGATCAACGAGGCCTACGACGCCCTGATCAACGGCGAGGTGGCGCGCAGCGTCGTGGTGCACGGGTAGGCTCTCCCTCCGCCCGCCCCTCCCCGCCCGAAAAGCCGCCGCCTGGACGCGCGCGGCCGCTTTCTGGTAGGATAATGTGCGGAACCGCCCCCGTCGTCGGAGGAAGCACATGGGCATCATCGACATCTCGGTCCCCGTGGAGGAGGGGAAAATGCCCATCTGGCCGGGCAACCCGGGGCTGAAGATGCGCTTTCACGCATCCTTCGAGGCGGGGGATGCGGTCTGTCTGACGGAAGCCCTCCTCGGCGTCCACACCGGCACCCACCTCGACGCCCCCATGCACTACCTGCGGGACGGGGGCGGAATCGAGACGCTCCGCCTCGAAACCCTGGTGGGCCCCGCCCGGGTTCTGGAGATAGAGAACCCCGAATGCGTGCGCTCCGAGGAGCTCGAAACGAAAAACCTCCAGGGCGCCTCGCGCTTCCTCATCAAGACGCGCAACTCCCAGAACAGGTGGTGGGAAAAGCCGTACGATCCGAATTTTTGCTCCATGACGCCGGACGCCGCCCGGCTGTTGCTCGAGTGCGGCATGACGCTCCTGGGCGTGGACTATCTCTCCGTGGACGCGCCGGACACCGGCGTGCCCGTTCACATGCTGCTGATGCCCGCAGGCGTCACCCTGCTCGAAGGGCTGAACCTCCAGGACGTTCCCGAGGGCGACTACGAACTCATCGCCCTGCCCGCCCTTCTCCCGGGACGCGACGGCGCGCCCGCCCGCGCAATTTTGAGAACGCTCCCGCCGCTTGCCTGAAGCCCGGGTTTCGGGAAATACTCCTCCCCGCAAACCGGTTTTCCCATTCCCGACGAGGAGGCGCATGGACACGTCTAGGGAGCAGCGAGACGCCGTACAAAGAATATACAACCAGGATTCCGACTACTACGTCACCAGCGCGCCCCATGCGCGCAGCAGCTCCCTCGCGCGCGCGGCCGAGGTGCTGAACCCCGATGGCGGCCTGCATCTGGACGTCGCCACGGGCGCCGGCCACACGGCCTACCGGATGGCGGACAGGTGCCGCCACGTCATCGCGAGCGACCTGACCGCCGGGATGCTCGACTCCGCGCGCAGGCTTGGCGCGGAGAGAAACGTCCCGAACGTGTCGTTTCTCCGAACCGACGCCGAGCACCTCAGCGTCCGGGGGGAGGCGCTCGACTCCGTCTCGGTGCGCATCGCGCCGCACCACTTTCCCGACGTCCAGGCGGCCATCCGCGAGATGTTCCGGGTGCTGAAGCCGGGGGGGAGGCTGATCTACATCGACAACATCGCGCCCGAAGAACCCGCGGAGCAGGCGAGCTACAACGATTTCGAGCGCCGGCGCGACCCGAGTCACAACCGCTGCGACAGCCTGCCCGGCCTAGTGGAGATGCTGGAGGCGGCCGGCTTTCGCGTCCTCTACTCGGAGACCCTGAGAAAGATGATGGTGCTCTCCGAGTGGGTGAACCGCCCCCACCTCACGGACGGGGACAGGGCGGCGCTCCGGAAATATCTGGAAACCGCCTCGCCCGCGATCGCATACTGGCTCAACCCCCGCGAGGAGGACGGCGCATACGTCTTCGACGAGCAGGAGGCCGTCATCCTGGCCGAACGCCCCGCATGAGGGCGGACGCGGCCGAACGCCTCCGCCGCCTGGCGGCCGCGGACAGGAAGCACCTCTGGCACCCCTTCACGCCCATGGACGAATGGGAGAGCGAAGACCCCCCGCTCGTGATCGAGCGCGGCGAGGGCGCATACCTCATCGACACGCAGGGCAACCGCTATCTCGACGGCGTCTCCTCCCTGTGGGTGAACGTCCACGGGCACCGAAAAGAGGAGATCGACCGGGCGGTGCGCGCGCAGCTCGGGCGGATCGCGCATACCACCCAGCTGGGCATGGCGAACCCGGCGGCCATCGAGCTCGCGCGAAAGCTCGCCGAAATCGCGCCGGCGGGACTGACCCGCGTCTTCTATTCGGACTCAGGTGCCGCGGCGGTGGAAATCGCCCTCAAGATGGCCTTTCAATACCAGAGGCAGCGGGAGAACCCCCGGCCCGGGAAAGAGCGCTTCCTCGCCCTGGGCCTCGCCTATCACGGCGACACGGTCGGTGCGGTCTCCCTCGGCGGCATGGAGCTGTTCCACGGCATCTTCGGGCCGCTGCTCTTCCAGACCCTCCGGGCGGAGACGCCCTATTGCTTCTGGTGCCCGAGGGGGGCGGAGCGTCCGCCCTGTCCGGTGTGCTCGGGCGAGGAGATAACGCGCTACATCCAGGAGCATGCGCGGCATCTGGCCGCCGTGGTGATGGAGCCGATGGTGCAGGGGGCGGCGGGCATGATCGTCCAGCCGCCCGGCTTTCTCCAGAAAGTGCGGCGCGCCTGCCGGGAAAACGACGTGCTCCTGATAGCCGACGAGGTCGCCACGGGGTTCGGGCGCACGGGCCCGATGTTCGCCTGCGAGCACGCGGGCGTGGCGCCGGACATTCTATGCCTCGCCAAGGGGATCACGGGCGGCTATCTGCCGCTGGCGGCGACGCTGGCCACCGAGGAGATTTTCGACGCCTTCCGCGGCCCGCCCGAGGCGGGCCGCACCTTCTTTCACGGCCACTCCTATACGGGAAACCCCCTGGGCTGCGCCGCCGCGCTGGCCAACCTGGAGATTTTCGAGAAAGAAAACACCATCGAGCGCAACGGCCCCCGGATTGCGCATCTGTGGCGCGCACTGGAGAAGCTGAGGAGCGCGCCCCACGTGGGCGACGTCCGCGGCCTGGGCTGGATGGCGGGCGTGGAGCTCGTCAAGGACAAGGAGCGGAAAGAGCCCTATCCGCCTGCGAAGCGCATGGGGCGGAGGGTGATCCTCGCGGCGAGAAGGCGCGGCCTCGCCATCCGGCCCCTGGGCGACGTGGTCGTCCTCATGCCTCCCTACTGCGTGACCGACGAGGAGATCGTCCGCATGGTGCGCATCCTGGATGAGGCGATACGCGAGGCCTGCGCCGCCGGCTAGGGAGCATCCCTCGGCACGCCGGCGGGAGCGCCCGCAGTCCCGCCGCCCGCAGCCCCTGCGGTCTCAGGCGGGCCGCCCCCGGTGCGGGGGGCCTGTTTCGCCGTCAACAATTCCTCCCGCAGGCGCAACGGTCCCGCGATGGCGAGGGAGCCTGCGACGGTCTGCGCCTCCTGGCCCTCTATGAGCAGCACGACGCGATCAAAGAGGTCCGGAAAATTCAGGATGACGGCGCTGGCGACGCCGTAGGCGGTCATCAACTCCGCCCATGCACCACCGGGGTGCGCGTCCCGAAAGGTCTTGTCGAAATCGACGTAGGCGATTCCCCCGGGTCCCGGAAACGCCGCGCGCAGAGTGGCGCCCTTCGGCAGAATCGGCGCGTAACCCTCCTCTCGGGGTCCCGCCAGAAGCGCCTTCAGCAGGTTGCGGAGGGTTTCCACGTCATCCGCGCCGACCTCCACCTCCACGGGGTATGGCGCCAGCAAATCCTCCTCCGCGCTGGCGAAATAGAGGGTCTTCCGCACGGTGGACGCAATCGCGGGGTCTCCCTGCGCGGGGACGGACGCGGCGCGGCGGCCCTCGCCCATTCGGTCCAAAATGTCGTCCTGAAACATCCAGACGACGCCCGCGCTCGCCAGGACGAGAAAGACGGCGGCCAGCACCCTCTTCACAGCACGCTAGCCTCCCTCGCCGGCGGCTTCGCGATTCTCCGCGTCCGGTGCGGCCTCCGATGCGGCGGGGGCCGCGGCCGGCAACTCCTCGGGGAGATTGGCGAACCGCAGTATCTCCCGGGCGACGCCGACGAGGTAGGCGTCCTCCTCTTTCATCTCGCGGAGCCTCGCCTCATCCTCCGGCGTGCTGATGACGCCCAGGCTCACATACGCCGCGGGCATTCGCGCACCCTCCAGATCCCGCACGGCCAGAATGCGGACGGGGGGCTTCTCCCGGGGACGGATGGCGGCGAAGCGCCTTTGCAGCCCCAGGGCGAAGCGGCGGTTCGAGGCCAGATGCACGTTCTGGCTGCGCTGCCAGCGGAGCGCGACGGCCTCCGGCGCTTCCCCCTCCACCCGAGGCGGGCGGCGGGGCGCCGCCACCAGGATGACCGCCCCCCGCGCCCCGGGCCGCCAGGAGGCGTCCGCATGGAGGGAGAGGAACAGGGAGGCGCCGTGATAGTTCGCCACGGCGGCGCGCTGCACGGCGGTCATCTGCGCGTCAGTCTCCCGCGTCAGGATCACCTTCACCTCGGGCCGTCTCGACAGGAGCGCCGCCAGCATCCGGCTCGCGCGCAGGGTGAAATCCTTCTCGGCGAGCAGGGCGCCGCGGCTGCCCGAATCCCGGCCCCCGTGTCCCGGGTCGAGCACCACGATAAAGGGGGCGGAAGCGGCGGGGCGCGCCGATCGGAGCGCGCGGGACGGCGGAATCCCCTCGCGGGCGGGCGCGGCGGCAACCTCGCCCCACAGATGGATGAGCGCACCGAACGATGCCGCCAGCATGAAGAACAGACGCCGCCGCAACCCCCTCTCCTCCTCCCCTTCGCTCCCCTCCCAAACTACCACTCCACGGCGCGGGAGACCAACCGGGGCGAGCGGATGGCCTCCTGCTTGCGCCGGCGCCGGATTTCCCCGAACATGGGCGGCGGTTCTATCCACGCGGCACGCGACGAACCTGCCGAAGGAGCGGAGATTTGTGGAGCGATAGTTCGCCCGGGGGCGTGCGGGGGCCGGCCGATCTGCGGCGGATCGCCACGGTGGGCGGGCAGATGGAAGCCCTCATCCTGAAGAGCAGGCTGGAGGCCGAGCGGATACCGGCGCATCTGAGCTACGATTCGGCGGGCGCCGTCTATGGCTTCAGCCAAACCCACCTGGGCGCGGTGCACGTCATGGTGCCCGGGGCCTTCGAGGAGGCGGCGCTCCTCGTCTGTCGGCACATCCAGGGGAGCGCGCGCGACCCCCGGGCGGACTCCCCCGCACCCGAAGGCCGTGCCATGACCCGAAACCAAGATGAAGCGGACGTCGAAGCCCTGCGCCGGCTGTTGCTCGAAAAAGCGTACGAGAAGAAAAAGGTGACGCTCGCCTCGGGCCAGGAGAGCGATTTTTACGTGGACTGCCGCCAGGTCACCCTGCACGGCGAGGGTGCGAGGCTGGTGGGGCGGGTGATCCTCGGGCGCATCCGGGAGAGCGGGGTCGAGGCTGTGGGCGGCCCCACCCTGGGTGCGGACCCGATGGTGACCGCCGTCTCGATGACGGCGGCCCTCGCCGGCCTCGACATTCCCGCCTTCATCGTCCGAAAGGCAGAGAAGGGCCACGGGATGCAAAACCGCATCGAGGGCGCGGGAAACCTGCGGTGCGGAATGAAAGTCGCCATCATCGAGGACGTGGTGACCACCGCCTCCTCGAGCTGCACGGCGATTGACGCGGCCCGGCAAGCGGGGCTGGAAGTCGCCCGCGTCGTCTGCCTCGTGGACCGCGAGGAGGGCGGACGCGAGAACCTCGCGGCGCGCGGCTTCGCACTCGACGCGATCTTCACCAAAACGAGCCTCCTCCGGGACGGGGAATAAAACGAGGGGCGGGCGGCGGCGGGATTCTGCGCCTCAGGAAACCGCTCCTCGGGACGCTCTGCCTGTGAGACCCCAACGCGGAAGTGGTCAACGAAGAGGACAACCTTTGTCCGTATAGCCCCCCGGGTTTGCGGTTCGCTGCCGTTCTCTAATAAAAACAACGTGAGTTCGAGTTCCCGCTCCATTTATCGACTCCGTGGACTGGAACACATTGATAGGGGGCCAACTTTGCCCGATGATGAAGAAAGATACTTACAGATTGTACTCGAACCCATTCGGGTATCAGCTGAATACAAGCCCAAATTCGGACGGGGGAATAAAAGAGGTGGCTTGTCATTGGGCGAATTTCAAGATATTTATCGAAACGATTCGTTTTATAGCTGGTTTGGCCTTGACAATCCGCGGATGTATGCTGCTCACAAAGTAGCCGGTGGCATGACAAGCGTTTACAGGCAGATCGGGATTGGTTGCGAGAAATTGTTCCGTACTATCTTACAGGATTGTCTTGGTCTTTCTGCGGAAGACGCTAAGTGGTCATACCAAGTACCTGTAGCGGGCGGCAGGAGCAGAAGATTGCACCTCGACGGGAGGGTGCAATTAGACAAAATCAAAGATGCGTCCGCTCGCGACCGTTTTCATAAATGGATGAAAGACTCGGCAAACCTCGTCCATGTCGATCCTGATGTGTTCTCAACCTTAAAGGGTACCGTTTTCGAGGTACGCCAAGGCTATAAGAGCAAAGACTCTAAGCGGCAGAATGCCGATATCGCTAATGCTGCGACAGCTTACACCAAGGCCTATTTACCCTGTGCAGTAATACTTTCGACGCAGATCGACTCAGACATTCTCCTACGATACAGAGCACAGAAGTGGTCTATACTAACTGGTGTGATTGGCATATCCGATCCGCTGCTATCGACCTATGACTTTCTAAAGGAGGTGATCGGATACGACTTGGCGGGTTTCTTAAATCGAAATCAAGAGACCTTGAAGAACGAAGTGAGCACCATACTCGAAAAGTTGTTGGAGCCGTCGTAATGACTAAGACGTTGCGCCGCTCACTGACCCAAAGAGCGGACTACACGCAAAAACATAACACCAAATTCGGACGCTACGGCTGGCTTCGTTTGACTCCTGCGTACTCACTCAAGGTTGTGAGCGAGATTCTGGCTGGCTATAACGACGTCTCCAGACTCAATGTTTTTGATCCTTTCTGTGGGACTGGAACAACCGCTCTTTGTGCGGCTTACCACGGCCAAACCGCCGTAACGATGGAGATCAATCCTTTTTTAGTTTGGTTCAGCCGCGTCAAGACCGATTTTTACTCTCAACAGTTGATTGCTGATCTGAAGAAGGCTAGCCATGCGGTGTCGGATGATGCTTATTACGAAAGAATGCCAAAAGCCCTAATTCCGCGTATGCACAACATCGGACGATGGTGGCATCCTGCTGTGCTTGACTTTCTTTGCGCTTTGAAAGGAGCTATCGATACCAGATTTCCCAAAGGAACTAAACATCACTCCTTGCTTTCGGTTGCGTTCTGTCGGACGTTAATCAATCTATCCAATGCTGCTTTCAATCACCAGTCTATGTCGTTCAAATCAAATTCTCAAGCGGCTTTGAACTTTGATGCTGACCCGCACGACCTATTCCTTAGAAACTTAAACTTCGTTCTTGACGGAGCCGAGCAGAACCCGACCGGTGAAACAAAAGTCGTTCTAGCCGACTCACGCCAGCTGTCGAAAAAAGACACCGGCTTGGTTGATTGTGTTGTTACCTCTCCACCGTATGCGAACAGAATGTCTTACATCCGCGAACTCCGTCCATACATGTATTGGCTTCAGTACTTGTCGAACGGTCGCGACGCGGGAGAAATGGATTGGGAAGCAATCGGGGGAACTTGGGGCATCGCTACCAGTAGACTAAATGAATGGTCAGTTTCTGCAGACAGTTTTCAGTCCAAACTTTTGCAAAATGCAGTGGCTCAAATCGGAGAGGATAGAAACAAGAATGGACCAATATTAGCAATCTATGTTTTGAAATACTTCGACGATATGTGGAAACACTTTCAATCTCTAACTGGTACGCTTAGCAATGGGGCAAGGCTTCATTATATTGTTGGAAATTCAACATTTTATAATATTCTCGTCCCTGTCGAGCGAGTGTACGCAGAAATGCTATCTCAACTTGGATTTACTGGTATCGAGTGTGTACCGATTAGAAAACGAAACTCCAAGAAAGAACTGATCGAATTCGATGTGAGAGCACGATGGAGATAGCCCCGAGCGGCAAAGGCGCGTCCAAGCGACGCGAGATAGGCGCCGCACCCGGGGCGAAATCACCTCTCATTCCCCCTCCCGCCAGTAGATCCACAGGCCGTGCCTCGTCGCGATGCGGGCGGTGGCGGCGATGCCGGCGTCCTGGACGATCCGCTCCGCCTGGGCGCGGGAGAGGCGCCTTTTGCCCAATCGGTTGTTGAGGTCGCGCGCCTCGGGCAGCAGCGATTCGATGAGCGCATCCGGCGCGCCCGCGCCGAAACCGCCGCCGTGGGCGCCCAGCCCGCCGGGTTTCAGGACGCGGCGCATCTCGGCGATGATCCGCTCCTGTTCGTCCCAGAAGAAAAGCCCGCCCCGAAAAACGACGAGGTCGAAAGAGGCCGCGTCAAACGGCAGGCGGTATTTGTCCAGCGGCCGCACGCGAACGCGCGCGGACATGCCGGCCGCCTCTATCCTCTCCGCCAGGTAATCGTTCAAAATCGCCGTCTCGGCCCCGCACACGAAGCGCATCTCCGGGCAACGCGCGGCCAGGGCGAGCGCCACGCCCGGGCCGTAGGGCCCCATTTCCAGGACTTGACCTGCGTCCGTTCCGTATTCGGCGCGAATCTCTTCCGCCACATAGGGGTAGAAAGGCTGAAAGTGGGCGTTCACGGCGCGAACCTCCTCAAAATCCATGCGGATGAGCCTCCCCGTGCGGATGCGCCGCACACCGGCGGCGGACGAATGCGATTTCCAGGACGCATGCTATCGCACCCCTCCTCGCCGATGAAGGCCGGAGTCCCGGGCATGGCGGGGGGAGCGGCGGGCGAGGCCCGCGCGCGGGGCGGAGGATCGGCGGGAGGCCGGAAATCCGCATTTTCAAAACCATCCCCGTGGGCTATCCTGCGGAGACAGGCCGAACTCCCCGAACGCAGGAGGCCCGCGCATGGACGCGGCGAGCGAAGCGATGGACGTATACGAGGCGATAGAGGTCTATCACGCCAAAGGCTGGACGGACGGCCTGCCCGTCATTCCCCCGACGCCCGAGCTGGTGGAGCGCTTCCTGGAGGCGTCGGGGCTCGGCGCCGACGACGTCGTCTTCCAACTGGCGGAGCGCAGAAGAACCGTCCGGGCCGAGAAGGTGGCGCTCAACGCCATCATGGCGGGGTGTTTGCCCTCCTACATGCCGGTGCTCATCGCGGGGCTGGAAGCCATGGCCGATCCGGCCTACAACCTGCACTCGAGCGCCACGAGCACGGGAGGGGCGGCGCCCTTGATGGTCGTCAACGGCCCGGCGCGCCACGAGATTGGCCTCAACATGGAGGGAAACATCTACGGGCCCGGCAACCGCGCAGGCGCGACGATAGGCCGCGCGATCCGGCTCATCCTCATCAACTGCCTGGGCTCCAGGCCGGGGCTTCTGGATCGCTCCACCCAGGGGAATCCGGGCAAGTACAGCTTCACCTTCGCCGAGTGGGAGGAAATCAGCCCGTGGGAGCCGCTGCACGTCGCCCTGGGGTATCCGGCGGAGACGAGCGCGGTGACGCTCCTCGCCGCAGAGGGGCCGCACAACATCCAGAACCACTACGGGCGGGGCCGGGGAATCGCGGAAACCGCCGCCGCCACGATGGCGGGCCTGGGCAGCATGAGCGAGGGACAATCCTTCTTCGTCTTCGCCCCCGAGCACGCGCATCTGCTGGGCCAGGAGTTCCCCACGAGAAAAGCCCTGCAGGAATACCTCTTCGAGAATGCGACGCTCCCCTTGAGCCAGCTCCTGCGGACCGGCAAGATCGACAAGCCCGTCGCGGCGGATGAGAACGGCGACGTGCGCCACGCACTCCGGCCCGACGACATCCACATCGTCGTCGCAGGCGGCGAGGCCGGCGGGCACTCCTCCTGGGTCCCCTCCTGGAGCAGGAGACGAAACGGCGAGGCCGTCACCCGTCCGGTGCGGAGTGCGGCCGAGCGGTGCGCGGGGATGTGAGGAGGCCGCGGGCGGGATGCGCGCCTCCCCCATGTGGCCGCCCCAGCCGCGGGGGACTTCAGGCTGCGCGCGCCGGAAATTCCCGCGGGGGACGGGCGGTTGCCCGTCGTTCGGGCGGAAACATCCGAAACCATCTCGACCGGATAGGCATACAGGAGGGAGAGGGCGATGAATCCCGCAACGGATACGGCAATTCCGATTTACGACCCGACCGTGGAGCCTGCGGTCGAGGCCGAAGACCGCCCGCACCGCGACGGCGCACTCGCGGGCAAGCGCATCGGCCTGCTCTGGAACTCCAAGGTGGGGGCGGACAGACTCATGCGCTACGTGCTCGAGGAGTTGCGGGCGGACGGCGCGGACCCCGACCTCGCCGTGGCACTCTCCAAGGAATACGACACCCGGCCGGCGAAACCGGAGGTATATGCGGAAATGGCGGAGAAGTGCGACCTCGCCATCACCGCGGTGGGCGACTGAGGCTCCTGCTCGTCGTGCAGTGTGCACGATGGAATCGAGCTGGAGAAGAAGGGCGTCCCCACCGCCGTGATTTGCACCGAACCCTTCCGGCCCACGGTCGAGATGGTCTCCAGGGTGCGCGGGATGCCGGGCTACCCGGTGGCCTACATCCCCCACCCGGTGGGCAGCCTCACGGATGAGGGGCTCCGCGCCCGCGCGCGCGAGGTCGCTCCCGAAATCCGGGCGCTCCTGACCGGCTGACGCAGGACGCGCGGAAAGGCCGGAGGGGAGGGGGAGGCGGCCGCCTACATCGCCTGCAGGGCGATGAGCGCCCCTCCCGCCACGACGCAGATCGTCCCCAGCAGGATGGGGAGCGTGATGCGCTCCATGTCACGCAGGAATATCCAGGTGAACAGGAGGGCGAAGAAGGGCGCCGTGGACGAAAGCGGCGACACGACGGAGATGGACCCGTATTTCAGGGCGGCGAAATGGCTCAGGAACGCCAGGGTGTTGATGAGCCCGCAGGGTCCGTAGAAGTGCCAGGCGCGTCCCCACCGCAGGGAGGGGCGCTGGGCGCTCGGCAGGAACCATACGAGCGCGCCCAGTGCCGCAAGGCCGAACAGGCTCGTGAGCGTGATGCCCAGCAGCGCGGAGGGGACGACGTCAATCCCGATTTTCCGGAAAACGTTGGACGTGGAGAATCCCAGCACCGCCACCAGGGGCAGCCAAACGCCGCGCCTGTCCCAGGGGACGTCGCTCTTGCGTTGCCAGGTGATTCCCGCGCAGCCGAACACGACGAGGAGGATTCCCGCCCACACGTACGGCCCCGGCCGCTCCCCCAGGAAGACGTAGGCGAGGGCGGCCGAGAAAAGCGGATTCGCCGCCATGAGCGGAATCGCGCGCGACACCCCGAGGCGGTGTATCGCCCGGAACATGAACACGCGGCCGAGCGAGGGGCCCGTGATGCCCGACAGGAAGAACCAGAACCACGCCTCCGGGCGCCAGTAGGCGGGCTCCCAGGAGAGAATCGTGAGCGCGACCAGCCAGGGGACGTTGACGATCAGGCCGATGACGACGCCCGTCATCGCCGTCCCGTGCCGCTGCCCCCGCCGCGCGATGAGGCTGAAGGCCGAGGACATCGACGCGGTGCCCAGGGCGAACCCCGCCGCCAGCATCGCGTCGCTCATCGCGCGTCCGTCATGTGGATGGACAAGGGGATTTTCCCGACCGATAGCAAACAAGTTGCGATTGATGTATTATCACAGGACTACGATTCCTATTAAAATTTTTCGCCCGAAACCTGTTTGATCCGCCCCTGCACTTCCCCTTCATATCGAGGATGCGAGGATGCGATGAGCTTTTTACCACAAGTGAACGGCGATGATGTCGTATCCCGCCTCGAAGCCGTGCGCCAGGTGATACAAAGGGAATACCGCAAGAGGCATTCCGACCCGTGGATCGTCGCCTATTCGGGGGGGAAGGATTCGACGCTGCTGTTGCATCTGGCGTGGGAGGCGATGTTGTCGCTTCCGCCGGAGAAGCGTCGGCGCCAGATGCACGTGGTGGCGAATGACACCCTCGTCGAGTCGCCCCTCGTCATTCGACACCTCAAGGAAAGCCTCTCGGCGATACAGGAGGCGGCGCGCAGGGACGGCCTGCCCGTGCGCGTTGAGCAAGAAGGAAGCCATCCGTGAAAGAAATCCGAGGCGACGCCAAAAACCTGCGCGCGCTGCTCGGCGGCGCCAAGTTCGCCATCGACTACTATCAGCGCGAGTACCGCTGGGAAAAGAAGCAAGTGTCGGAGTTGATCAACGACTTGGCGGAAAAGTTCCGGGACAGCTACGAGCCGGGGGGCGAACGTAGCGCCGTCGAGTACTACGGGCATTATTTCCTGGGATCGATCATCATAAGTAACAAGGACGGCCGAAAGTTCATCATCGACGGCCAGCAGCGGCTGACCACTCTTTCGCTCCTCTTCATACACATCTACCGGCTCCTCGAAGACGATGAGCAAAAGGCACAGATCGCTGAGCTGATATTCTCGCAGCGGTTTGGCAAGCGCTCGTTCAACATCGATGTGGAAGAACGCGAATCCTGCATGAACGCATTGTTCAAGGATTCTAAGTTCGAAGATGAGGGACAACCTGAATCGGTCGCTAATATTAACCGCCGCTTTCACGATGTGGAGGAACTGTTTCCCAATGAGTTTGCCAATTCCGCACTTCCCTATTTCGCGGACTGGTTGATCGAGAACGTCCATCTGGTCGAAATCACGGCTCATTCCGACGCTGACGCTTACACCATATTTGAGACCATGAACGACCGCGGCCTCTCGCTCTCGTCAACGGACATGCTCAAGGGCTATCTCCTCGCGAACATTGACGATTCTGAGCGTCGCCTTTCGGCCAACCAGCTCTGGCGCGAACGGGTGGACAGTCTGCGGGACATCGGCAAGGAGGAGGATGCCGACGCCATCAAGGCCTGGCTTCGCAGTCAGCATGCGCAAAGCATCCGGGAAAACAAGCGAGGAGCCACGCCACGCGACTTCGATTTGATTGGCACGGAGTTTCACCGATGGGTGCGCGACCACGAGAAGGCGCTTGGTCTGTCGTCAAGCGATGAGTTTCTGCGCTTCATCAAAAAGGATTTCAACTTCTATGGACGCTGGTACGCCCGCCTGCGCCATGCCGCAGATCGCCCGACGGACGGGTTGAAGGCCATCCACTATTGCGCCCAGAACAACTTCACGCTTCAGTACCCCGTTCTGCTCGCACCCTTGCGGCGCGACGATGATGAGAAAACCCTTGAGCGCAAACTGCGCGTCGTCTCCGCGTTTCTGGACATCCTGATCGCGCGGCGCATATGGAACGGGCGCGCAATCACCTACTCGTTCACGCGCTACGCCATGTTCCAGATTATACGCGCCATCCGAGGGCAGGATACACCGACCCTGGTGAATATACTCGGAAAGCGCCTGGCGGACGAAAAAGAAACATTCGGCACAAACGATCGCTTCCGGCTTCACGGGGCCAACGGCCGGCAAATCCATCGATTGCTCGCCCGCATGACCGACTACGTGGAGACCCAATCGGGACGCCCATCCCGCTATCATGAATACGTGCAACGACAGGGCAGGGACGGATACGAAATCGAGCACATATGGGCCGACCATCCCGAGCAACACTCCGACGAATTCGAGCACCCTTCGGATTTCGCCGAGTATCGCAATCAAATCGGTGGGCTGTTGCTGTTGCCGAAGAGCTTCAATGCGAGCTACGGCGCTCTGCCCTTTGCCGATAAGCGCAGGCACTACATGAAGCACAATCTGCTGGCCCAGAGCCTCCACGAAGACGCATACAAACGAGACCCGGGCTTCTCCCAATTTATCCGCGACAGCGCATTGCGGTTCCAAGCACACACCGATTTCCGCAGGCGCGACCTGGATGAACGACAAGACCTGTACAAGCGTCTCGCCGAGCATATCTGGAATCCCGAGCGGCTGGCGCACGAGGCTGAGTCATGATCGACGGTCTCTCAAACCCTATGCTGGGATGAAGAACTCCGGCACAAAGTATCTGCAGGAGAGGCTTTCCCCGCCAGGGAACGAGCGGTACAGGAGGCGCCAGGCCGGGCAAGATCATCCAAAACGAGAACCGCCTTCGTCAAAATCCCCCGCCGCCGCAGCGGGCAGGAGGGGCCCCGCCTTTTCCGTCGCACGCAATGATTCCCGTCACGCGCCCGCCGCCGCGCAGGGGGCGTAATGCGAGAACCGCATGGCGTAGGTGGCGCGGCCCTGGGTGGCGGAGCGCAGGGCGGTGGCGTAGCCGAACATCCGGGCGAGGGGCACCAGGGCGCGGACGACGCTCACCGGTGCGGAGCCGCCGCGCTCCTCCACGCCGGATATTCGCCCGTCGCGCGCATGGATGTCGCCGATGGCCCCGCCCAGAAACTCCCCGGGCGTGACGACCTCCACTGACATTATCGGCTCGAGGAGCTGGCCGCCCGCCGCGCGGCAGGCTTCCGTGAACGCGCCCGCCGCCGCGACCGAGAAGGCCGCCTCCGTGCCGCGCTCGGGGTCATAGTCCGCCTCCAGCAGGGTGACGCGCACGTCGGTCATCTCGTAGCCCGCCATGGCGCCGCTCGACGCGGACGCCCCGATGGACTCCAGGGCGGCGGCGATCAGGCGCCCCGGAATCGCGGGGTCTTCTATTCCGCTCTCGCACGAGACGCCAGCGCCCGCCGCCGGCGCCACGCCCACGCGCACCCGCGCGAAGTGGGGCTTCCCGGCGAGTTCCCGCTCGAAGGCGGCCTCCCCGGACGCTTCTCTCAGCAACGTCTCGCGGTACACCACGCGAGGGGCGCCGACCCGGACGCGGACGCCGAACTCCTCGCCTATCCGGCGCGTGAGCACCTCCAGGTGCAGCTCGCCCATGCCGCTCATCACGGTCTGGCCCGACTCCGCGTCCACCCGCACCTGGAAGGTAGGGTCTTCCGCCTGGAGCTTGGCCAGCGTCTCCTCGAGCTTCCGGGCGCCCGCCGCGTCCCCGGGCTCCACCGCGACCGATATGACGGGCTGGGGGGCGAGAATCGGCTCAAACGCTATCGGCGCCTTTTCATCGCAAAGGGTGTCGCCCGTCGCCGCCTCCTTCAAGCCGGCCGCCGCGACGATGTCGCCCGGCCCCACGGCGTCCAGGCGCGCGCGCCTGTGGGAATACATCCGGAAAAGGCGCGCCAGGCGCTCGCCGCCCCCCCCGCGCGGGATTCCACAGGCTGTCGCCCACCTGCGCCGCCCCGCTGTACACCCGCAGATAGGTGAGGCGCCTGCCCCCGTCGATCTGCACCTTGAAGACCAGGGCGGAGAACGGGGCGTCCTCCGCGGGCGGGCGGGCGACGCACTCCCCATCTCCGGGCAGGAGACCGCGCGCGGGGGGCGCGTCCAGCGGGGAAGGCAGATAGTCCACCACGGCGTCGAGCAGGGGCTGCACCCCCTTGTTTTTGAGGGACGCCCCGCAAAAGACCGGCGCCACCTCGCCCGCGAGCACGGCGCGCCGCAACGCCGCCTTCAGCGCCCCGGCATCGACCTCCCCTCCCTCGAGATACGCCGCCAGCAGGGATTCGTCATCGTCCGCGACCGCCTCGATCATGGCGTCTTTCAAGGCCGCCGCCTTCTCCCGAAGCGCCTCCGGGGGTTCGGAGCGATGGATTTCTCCCGCATCCCAGGTGAGAAAATCGCCGCTCAGCACCTCCACCTGGCCGCCATACCGCTCGCCCTCCCCGTCGGGCCAGTGCATGAGGACGGGCCTTGCGCCCAGCTTCTCGGCCATCATCTCCACGGTGCGCTCAAAATCCGCGCCCAGGCGGTCCAGCTTGTTGACGAAGACGATCCTCGGCACGCCGAACCTCTCCGCCTGGTGCCAGACGGCCTCGCTCTGGGGTTCGACGCCCTCGACGGCGCTGAAAATCGCGATGGCGCCATCGAGCACGCGCAAACTTCTCTCCACCTCTATCGTGAAGTCCACGTGGCCGGGCGTGTCGATGAGGGTGATCTCATGGCCCGCCCAGGTGGTCGTGATGGCGGCGGAGGTGATGGTGATGCCGCGCTCGCGCTCCTGGCGCATCCAGTCCATGGTGGCCGAGCCGTCGTCCACCTCGCCGATGCGGTGCACCGCCCCCGAATAGAACAACATGCGCTCCGTGGTGGTCGTCTTTCCGGCGTCGATGTGGGAGATGACGCCGATGTTCCTTCTCCTCCCGAGGGCTGGGCGCTTCATCGGAAAATCCCCTTTCGGGAAAAAGACTACCTTGGGGGCGGGGACATGGGAAGATGCGGGGCACAAAAAAATGGTGGCCGGAGACCGGCCACCATTTTTCCAGAACTCTGGGCTATGCGCTAAAGCTTGACGACATTCTGCGCCTGGAACCCTTTGGGCCCTTGGGCGACCTCGAATGAAACCTTGTCATCCTCGCTCAGGGATTTGAATCCCTCCGCCTGAATGGCGGAGTGGTGCACAAACAAATCCTCTCCCCCATCCTCCGGGGTGATGAAGCCATACCCTTTTGCATCGTTGAACCACTTGACCGTGCCTGTTGACATACATGTCCTCAAAAAACAGGGGGCATGAAATGATGAATGGAGCGTCTCTCGGAAGGGAGCCTTCATTCGCCCTGCATACCCAAAAACCTTAAAACCTTTTGCCCGCACCCGTTGCGGGAAAAGATGGGGGGCAACATAGCGGTTCGCCGCAAGAAACGCAAGCGGCAAAAGAGATTCTTCTCACCCGATCCGCTCGCCCAACCGCACTCCCTGAGCGATCTGTCCATCCCCCCCTCTCCGTGGGGTGCGGGGCCTTGAAATCCCGAACGAGGGGAAATCAGGCGGCCTCGGGCGTCCGTGGCGTCCTGGGCGCCCGCGTGGAGAGGGGGAGTTCCGGGGCGGGCGTCAGCCTCGATTCGAGCTCCTCCTGTCCGCTCTGCCAGTCTTCATACGAGATATGACCCTGCAGAAAGAGGAAGAGGTTCCGCATACAGGCTCGGTGAATGTCCTTTGTGCTCCGGCTCGTCTCGTGCGTCCCGCATCCAGGTACCTGTCTTGTCATCGTCATGACGGGCCTCCTTTTGCGCTTCCTCTCGGGAGGTGAGGAGAGAAGATCGCCTCCTTGATCCCATATATAGTGCCTGTTTCAGCATTATGCACTATATTTTGTGTCAAAAACGGATCGCCGTATCAATAATTTTCAGAATCCTCATTTTTTTTGGAAACCTCCCACATACACGAATATAATACGAAAGAACGGAACGCGCAACTTTTTTTAACCGATACGCCGCATGCCGCCGCATTCGTATGGTAAAATGCCGCTTCGGGCGTTGCGCATCCGCCCCCGCTCGCCCAAAACCCTTCCGAACCCGAAACCCTTGCGCACGCGCGCGAGGCTTTTAATAAGGGATACGCCATGACCCTGCGGAGAGGCTCCCGAAATATCCTCCGCGGATGGATTTTTCCGCTGACCCTCGCGCTTCTGCTCGCCGGCTGCGGAGGAGGCTATGAGACGCGAACCCGGCGCGGCGAGGGGATACGGGAATGGTTCCTGGAGTTCTCGTGGGGGCGCGTGGAGGCCTACGCCATCTGGCCCCCCGGCCGGGGACCATACCCGGCGATGCTCCTCCTCCACGGAGCGGACGCCCGCGCCCAGCGATTCCGGCGCGCCATGCTGACCCACGTGCGAGACGGATTCGTCCTCATCAGCATCTCGCTGCCCGGCCATGGCGCATCCACGGGGCCGGAGGATTTCGCGGGCCCCAGGAGCGTGGAGGCCGCACTCGGCGCCGTCCGGTATCTGCGGAGCAGGCCGAACGTCGAGAAAGACGGCATATTCGTCTATGGCATCGGACAGGGGGCCACGGTGGCCGCCCTCGCGGCGGCGCGGAGCGCGCACATCTCGGCCCTGATACTGGAGAACGGATTGTACGAATGGAAGGAAACGTATGCGCTGCTGTCGGAAGAACGGCGGGTGCGGATCCGCGCGACGCTCGGCGGCCCGCCCGCGCAAAAAATGAGAGCCTACGCGGAGCGCTCGCCCGTGCGGGCTGCGGAGAAAATACGGGTCCCGGTTCTCCTCCTGCATAGCAGCAAGGCGCCCTACCCGTTCCGGGGCGCCGAGACCTTCCGGCAAAAAATCCTCGAAAAGGGGGGGAGGAGCGCAAACCTCCAGAAGGTGGCCAACCCGGATCGGTTTGAATCCCCCCGATACCCGAACATACGGAAGTGGGCGATCCCCTACATCAGGCGGGTGCGCGCAACGCGCTGACGCCGCCTCTCCCCGATACTTTCCGGCCCGCCGACACTTTCCTCCGGGCGCCCCTGCGGCCCGCCCCCCTTGCGCGCGGCGGACACATGCGCCGGGCGCCGCGCCCTCTTTCGATTCCCCGAGGGTGCCGGCGGGTCTGCGGCAAGGGCGCTCAGCCCCCCGCCCAGGATTCGATCTTGGCGAGCCGCGCGGAAACCGGGGGGTGCGAATGGAAGAGCGCGACCACCCACCGGGGCGGGTCGGGGTCGGTCAGGTTTTGCCTGCACAGCTTGACGAGGGCGGAGGCTAGGCCGCCCCCCGGCGCCTGCCGCACGGCATACAGATCGCAGCGATGCTCAAGGGCGCGGGAAACCGCCAGCAACAAGGGGGAGAGCGCCGCGCCGACGAGGGTCAGGACAATCCACAGAACCGCCACGCCCGCAGGCTCTCCCGGCTGGAGGGGGGCGGGGCTCCCCCATCCGCCCAGCCACTCGAACGCCTCGCGGGAGAGATAGAGGCCACAGGCGATCACGACGCTCTTCATGCCCAGGAGAATCGCGATGTGGCGGCCCACGTGATGCGCGAGCTCGTGGGCCAGGATGGCCTCGATCTCATCGGGCGCGAAATCGAGCAGCGTGTCCGACAGAACCACGCGCCGGGAGGGGCCCCAGCCGACCAGGGCGGCGTTCGCCGTCTTGCTCTTGGCGCTCAGCTCCATCTCCCAGACGCCGCCACGTACTTTCGCCCTCGTTTTTTCCAGCAAGGCGAGGAGCCGCTCCCTGAGGCCTTCATCCGCCAGCGGCTTGAAGCGAAAGAAAATGGGCGCGAGCAGCACGGGGGCGATCAGGGAGACGAACAGCAGGAGCAGAACGGAGACCAGGGCCGCTATCCACCACCAATGACGCGGCCATGCGGCCATGATCGCCAGGCAGCCGCCGCTGGCCGCACCGCCGAGCGCCAGCAGCAGCGCCGCCCCCTTGCATCTGTCCCAGAGCCAGCGCGCCGCCGATTCGTTCGACAGGTTTTCCCGGCGGGCGAGGGCGTAGCCCGCATAGAAGTCGAAGGGCAGGGAGACCAGGGTTCTGGAGACGGCGATGAGGGAGAAGGCGGCAAAACCGCTCAGGAACGCGCCGCCCGACGCGCCTGGGGAGTCAGCGCCCAGATAGTGGAGCAAAAACAGGAGAAGGACGCCGAATTCCAGGGCGGAGGATAGCAGGCCCGCATACAGGCGCCGCATTTGATACGACCGTGCGCGCCTCAGAAAACCCTCCTCCAGAACCGGCGGCCCCCCGACGTCCCGCATGTCCGTCCTCCCGGTGTGCGCCCAGAGCCCGAAAACGGAAAACGACAGGGCGATAATGTGGCAAATCGCCCGCGATTGTGCAAATATAGCCCCAGGCACTTTACCCGAGGAAAATGCGCCGCCGTGCGCGCGAAACCGACTCCCCAGAGGCGGAATCCGGAACTTCGGGAGGCTCCCCCCCGTGTCCCGTCATTTCATTGATCTCAGAAGCGACACCGCGACGCGCCCCACGCCCCCGATGCGCGAGGCCATCGCCCGTGCCCCGGTGGGGGACGACACGCTCGAGGAGGACCCGAGCGTCCAGGCGCTCATCCAGAAGGCGGCGGCCCTCTTCGGCAAGGAAGACGGCCTCTTCGTATCCTCCGGCACCCTCGCCAACCAGCTGGCCATCAAGGCGCACACGGACCCGGGCGATGAAATCATCGCCGATTCCCATTGCCATCCCTTCCGGAACGAGCTGGCCGGCGGCGCTTTTCTGGCCGGCGTTCAATTCGCCCTCGTCTCCGCGCGCCGCGGGGCCTACGCCCGAGAAGACGCCGAGGAGTGGCTTCGCCCCCCCAACGGGTATCCCCGAAGCGCCCTCCTCTGGGTGGAGAACACGCACAACCAGGGCGGGGGCCACGTATTTCCCGTCGCGCGCCTCAATGCGCTGCGCGCGCTCTCGGAGGAGCAGGGCATCCCCCTCCACATAGACGGGGCCCGCATTTTCAACGCCGTCGTCGCCTCGGGCGTCCCCCCCGCAGAATGGGGGAGGCGCTGCGATTCGGTGTGTTTTTGCCTCTCCAAGGGTCTGGGCTGCCCCGTGGGCTCCCTCCTGCTCGGGAGAAAGGCGTTCATCCGGCAGGCGCGCCGGTATCGGAAGATGTGGGGCGGCGGCTGGCGGCAGGCGGGACTTCTGGCCGCCGCGGGAATCTACGCCCTCGACCACCACGTGGCGCGCCTCGCGGAGGATCACGCGAACGCCCAGTTGTTCTCCGAGCTCACCGCCGGCATCCCGGGGGTGCGGCCGGTCTATGACACGACGCCCACCAACATCGTGTTCCTGGACGTATCGGGAACCGGAAAGACGGCGGGCCGGATCAACGAGATGACGAGGGAGCGCGGCTGCGCCTTCTCCACGCCGAACCCGCGAACGCTTCGCGCCGTCACCCACCTCGACGTCTCGGCGGAGGATGTGCGGGGCGCCGCCCGCGCGTTGGCGGAGGCCGTGCGATGAGTGCGCGCGCGCGGGTCACCGTCCTGGGCTGTGGCACCTCCACGGGCGTCCCCTCCATCGGCTGCACGAGCCACGCCTGCCTCTCGGACGACCCCAAAAACAAGCGGCTGCGCCCCAGCATCCTCATCGAGCGCGCCGGAAGAAACCTGCTGGTGGACACGGGTCCCGATTTGCGCGAGCAGGCGCTCCGGCACCGGATCACCCGCGTGGACGCCGTGATCTACACCCATTTTCACGCGGACCACACCCACGGCATCGACGATTTGCGCGCCTTCAACTTCCTGATGCGAAAGCCGATTCCCTGCTACGCCTACCCGGAGACGGTGAAGGTTCTGCGCCAGAATTTCAGCTACATCTTCAAAGACGCCCGCGCCTACGACGGCTTCAAGCCGCAGCTCACGGTGGCGGAGATCGACGGCGCCGCGTTCGGGGCCGCCGGCATCGACGTCATACCCTTCGAGCTGGAGCACGCCGGAACGCAGGTGATGGGGCTGCGGGTGGGCGACTTCGCCTACGCCACGGATTGCAACGCCATTCCGGAGAAGTCCATGAAGATTCTCGAGGGGGTGCGCGTCCTCATCCTCGACGCGCTGCGGCACCGGGAGCATCCCTCGCATTTCACGGTCGCCCAGGCCCTGGAGATCGTCGACGCGCTGCGGCCCGAGCGGACGTATTTCACCCACACCAACTATGAGCTGGAATACCACGAGACGAACCGGAACCTGCCCGGCGGCGTGGAGCTCGCGTATGACGGGCTGAGCTTCGACGTTTCCCTGTAGAGGGGCCTCCGCGCGCTAGGCGTCGCCCGACTCCTCCGGGCGATTCGCGCTCGCAGCCTGGCAAAGGTCTGAAAACAAAAGATACCCCGCCAGATAGTAGGAGACCGAGGTCACCATCACGCCCGTTTGCAGCAGAACCTGGCCCGGGAGACCGCCGCCGAAAACGCCCTCTATCACCTGCCAGAGGATGAACCAGAGCAAAAGGTAGGTCATCACCAGGGCGACGACGAGCCTCTCCCCGCCGCTCGAGATACCACCGGCGCGGCGAAAAGCCTCGGCGAAGCCATCGCCATACAACAGCGCAGTCAGGGTGCAAAAATAATACCGCACGGCGGGCGTGAGGACGAGAAAGATCGTCACGGCGAACGCGAACGGGAGGGCGACGGGCGAATCCCCGAACAGAAAGCCGAAGACGAACAACGCGGACGCGAAGCCGACGACGCCCAGCAGCTGCAAGCCGAAGGTATATGCGAGGTCCACCGCGACGACGGATTTCAGGCGCGCCACCGCCTCCGCGACATCCCAGACGCCGCCGTCGCCTTTGCGCTCGGACTCAACCCGCAAAATCAGGAGGATGAACAGAAACACCTGTAGCGCGCGCAGGAGCAGTTGGGAGGCGATCATGAGGGGGAAGAGGAGCGCGAGGTTCGCCTGCGGGTCCATCAGCGATTTGATCGAGGGATGAAGCGAGAGGGCGACCAGGGAGATCGGCACATAAATCATGACGAAAAAACGGGTGATTCGCGCGAAATCCGCCATGTGGCCGCGCACGCCATATTCGATGTACTTCGCCAGGGGTCCGACCGCTCTGCTCACCATAACCAACGAAATCCTTGGAAGAACGCCGCCATATGCGCGCGCGTTGATTTTCCTGTGCCAAGGGCGATACACTGGGGGCCGCCTTGGAGAAGCCGCACGATGGATCGCCCCGGCCGCTCCCCGGAAACCGCCATCCAACCCGTGACGCCCACTATACTTGCTCGCGATGCGGAATAGAAGGCACAAGCCCCATGAGTGTAGCGGCAACCATGAAAGAGGGCACCAGGACGCTCGGTCGCCACGCCATCCGGAACGTCGTCGGGATGGGGAGGGCCGCGATTTTCCTGGGCGAATCCATCCGGTGGCTCCTCCTCCCGCCCTGGCGCCTCTCGCTCCTCATCCGCCAGATTTACGTCATCGGCGCGGGCTCGCTCTCCATCGTCCTGCTGACCGGCCTTTTCACCGGCATGGTTCTGGCACTCCAGGGACTGTACGCCTTCCGGAAATTCGGCTCCGAGGCCTTCCTGGGCCCCGCCGTCGCCTTCAGCCTCATCCGCGAACTCGGGCCCGTGCTCACCGCCCTCGTCGTCACCGGGAGGGCGGGCTCCGCCATGACGGCCGAAATCGGCATCATGCGGATCACCGAGCAGGTGGACGCCCTCAAGAGCATGGCCGTGAATCCCCTGCAGCGCCTCGTCTCCCCCCGGCTGCTCGCGGGCGTGATAGCGTTTCCCCTGCTCACCGCGCTTTGCGACATCATCGGCATATTCGGCGCCTACCTCGTGGGCGTGGAGCTGATGGGGATGAGCGCCGGCACCTTCTTTGGCGAGATGCAGGACAAGATCGTCATGGCCGACCTCAACGTGGGGATGTGGAAATCCGTCGTCTTCGGCCTGCTCGTCACGTGGATTTGCTGTTATAAAGGGTATCATTGCGGGCACGGGGCCGAGGGGGTGGGCAGAGCGACCACCTCGGCCGTGGTTTTGTGCTCCGTCTCGATCCTGGTGAGCGACTATTTCCTCACCTCGCTTTTCCTCTGAAAAAGGGACGACTCGAGCCTTGCACCGGAAAAACGTGGAATTCGGCGTCGGCCTGTTCGTTCTGGCGGGCATCCTGGCCTTCGCCTATCTGGCCGTCCAGTTCAGCGGTCTCGACATTTTCGACGCCGGCACCTACGAAGTCTCGGCGAAGTTCACGAGCGCCACGGGCCTGCGGCGAGGCGCCCCCGTGGAGATGGCGGGCGTGCAGGTCGGGCAGGTGACCGGGATCTCCCTCGACGGCGAGGAGGCGAAACTCACGCTCCGCCTCGAGGAGAGCGTCCGGCTCTCGCGGGACTCCATCGCCTCCATCCGGACGAAAGGGATTTTGGGGGACAGGTACGTGAGCATCAGCCTCGGGGGGTCGGAAAAAATCATCCCCCCAGGGGGGCGGATTCGGGAGACGGAGCCCCCGGTTGACATGGAAAAACTCATCGGGGAGTTTGTTTTCGGCAGGCTGAAATAAAGGTCTGCCCCCCGAATCGGGGAACGCGCGCAGGCGGCCGGGCGGCGCAAGGCGCGGCGGCGTTCGCCCCTCGCCGTTTCGGGATTCGGGCCGCACAGCAGGAGGAGAGCCCATGCCACAGCCAAGGAAGCGTCCATTCCTCGTCGCCTTGCTCCTCTCATGTGCGCTCCTCCTCGCCTCCGCCGCCCACGCCGGAGATCCGACGGAGCAACTGCGCGCGGGCATATACGGGGTGCTGGAGGTTCTTCGGAATCCCCATCTGAAAGGCGCCCCCAAAAAAGCGGAGCGCAGAAGCCGGATTCGCAGGATCATCCATCAGTATTTCGATTTCCGGGAAATGTCCATGCGCAGTCTCGCGCGGAGCTGGAGAAAGCGCACCGCAGGGGAGAAGAGCGAATTCACCCGTCTGTTCAGCCATCTCATGGAGCGCAACTACGCCAGCAAGCTCGAGAGCTATACGGACGAGAAAATCCTCTTCGTCAAGGAAGTCAGCGACCCGGAGTTCGCCACGGTCACGACCCAGGTGATCACCAGGGAGAAGCGAACCGTCGACATCGTCTACCGGATGCACAGGGTGAACGGCACATGGCGCGTCTATGACGTGTCGGTGGAGGGCATCAGCCTCCTGAAAAACTACCGGGATCAGTTTCGCTCCATCATCCGGAGAACCTCCTTCGCCAACCTCGTGAAAATCCTCCGGGCCAAGCGAGACGAGGGCTAGAGGGGTCGCCGGCGGCGGGCGGTCTGCCCGGCACCCGGGGCAGCGGATATTTCCGGCCCACCTCCGCATGGTTCCGAAGCCCCATCGCCTCTCTCTGCACGATGAGGAAATACCGGTAGCGCTCCGCTTCATCCATCGCGCGGCCGAGGGCGCGCTCCAGCCCCTCCCCTCTCCCCTCGCCCGATTCCCGGCCCCTCTCCCAGGCGCGCCACGCCTCCCAGGCTTTTTGATGGCGCAGGGAGAACGCGCTCCCGATGCGGCCCAGCGCGGAGGCCTTCTCCTCGGCTATCTCGCGCTCCACGGCCAGGGGTCTGAATTTCGGCGCCACGTGCCCCCCTATCCCGTCTCTTTCGGCAGCCCGAAGGAAAGGAGCGAACCCGCGAGGCCAAACGCCATGCAGACGGCGGGCAGCGCCCTTTCCACGCCGACGTAATCGGCCAGGCCGCCCACGGCGATCATCCCGATGCTCGCCACGAACCAGACCACGCCGAGCATGAAGCTGCTCACCAGGGCGGCGTGCTCGGGGGCGATCTCCTGCGCATACGTCACGGAAACCCCCATCTGCGCGTAGAACGCGGCCCCCGACAGCATGACGAAGGCCGTCCGGAGCGGATCGTCCACCAGAAACGCCACGCCCAGGGCCGGCGTGCCCAGGCAGATGGCGAAAATGGTCACGACCCGCCTGCCAAAGACGTCGGAGAGATGTCCGCCATAGATGCCGCCCACCGCCGCGGCGAACAGGAACAGGGTGATCGCCGCTCCGCCCGCGCCCAGCGAACCGCCCTTGGCGATGATGTAGATGGGCAAGAAAACCTGCACGGTCATCGTCACCGTGGTGCGGCACAGATTCACGAGCCACAGCAGGAAGAGCGGCCGGAACACGAACCGCAACATGCGCATCGTCTGGGCGAAACTCTGGGAGGCGCCGCTCCTCGTCTCCCGGATGGGCGGGGCGACGAAAAGCAGGGGGACGCCGACGACTATCCCGACGAGGCTGGCATACGGGATGGCGTCGACGCCCCATCGCGTGACGATGAAGGTCGCCATCCCCGCGCCGAGCCCCACGCCGAGGCGGCCGCCGGCGACGTAGAGCGACATCCCGAAGCCTTTTCGCGCGCCCGAGGACTGGCCGGCGATGACCGAGGCGACGGGATGAAAGCAGGCCGATCCCGATCCCGCAACCAGCATGAGGAGCATGAGGAGCCAGAAATTCGGCATGTAGAGCATGAACGCGAGGAGCGCGCCGCCCAGTGGGCCGAGCGCCAGAAGCCACCCCTTTCTGATCCTGTCCGCGAAGTAGCCGAACAGGGGCTGGCCCACCGCGCCGGTGACGGAGAGGGTGGTGGCCAAAAGTCCCGCCAGGCTCAGGGGCAGGTCCATGCGCTGCACGATGAGGGGGAGCAGCGGGGGGAGAAAGCCGAAATAGCTGTCGTTCGCTACGTGGGAGACGATGAGCAGGGATATTCTTCTTTTTTTGAGGCGGTCTGGAACCGCGCCGACCGCAGCGGCGTTCCTCGAGGCCAAGGCTTTCTCCGAAATGCGCGACGCGCGCGGGTGCATCCGCGCGGATCAGGCGCGGACGCGCGATGACGCCATCTTTTCGACCAGTCCGGGAACCGCGGCGATGGCCTCATCCACCCTCCCGACGTCCTTGCCGCCCGCCTGCGCGAAGTCCGGCCTGCCGCCTCCCCTTCCGCCGACGAGAGAGGCCACCTCCCGCACCAGATCGCCGGCGTGAATGCGGGAGGCGAGGTCCTTCGTGACGCCCGCGGCGATGGCGACCTTGCCGTCGCTCACGGCGGCCACCACGGCCACGCCGCTTTGCAGCTTGCCCTTCGCCGCGTCGATGACGCCGCGCAACTCGCCCGCCCGGAGGCCGTCGCGCCTCGCGGCGATGAGCCGCACGCCGGAGACTTCCCGGGCGGCGGAGGCCAAATCGCCCATCTCGTCGCGGGCTTTCTCCTCGCGCGAATTCTGGAGCGCGCGCTCGAGCGTCTTCACGCGATCCAGCAGGTGCCTCACCCGATCCGCTTCCTCCAGCGGCGCCGCCCGGACGAGTTCCCCGATTTCCGCGAGCGCGTTCTGCTCCCTGCGCGCCTGGCGGAGCGCGTCCCCTCCCGTGAGCGCCTCGATGCGCCGGACGCCCGAGGCCACGCTGCCCTCGTGCAGGATGCGGAAGCACCCCACTTCCCCGGCGGCGCGCGCGTGCGTGCCCCCGCACAGCTCCTTGCTGAAATCGCCCACGCAGACGACCCGCACGTCCTCGCCGTAGCGCTCGCCGAAGAGCGCCGTCGCCCCCGCGGCCAGCGCCTCGTCTATCGGCATCTCGCGCGTCTCCACCCGCGGGTTCTCCCGAATGCGCTCGTTGACGATATCCTCAATCCGCTCCCGCTCGCGGGCCGTCGTCGCCGCGAAATGGGTGTAGTCGAAGCGGAGCCTCTCGGGCGAGAGGTGAGAGCCCGCCTGCTTGACGTGATCTCCCAGAACCTGGCGCAGCGCATGTTGCAGAAGGTGGGTGGCCGAATGGTTCCGCCGCAAGAGCGCCCGCCTCCCCGCGTCGATGCGCGCCGTCAGCTCCTCTCCCCGCCGGAGCGTCCCCCGCTCCACCCGCAGGCGGTGGACGTGGAGGTCGGGCAGCGGCTTTTGCGTGTCGAGGACGACCGCCGCCCCCTCCGGCCAGGAGAACGCGCCCCTGTCGCCCTCCTGTCCGCCCGACTCCCCGTAAAACGGCGTCCTGTCGAGCACGACGCGCGCCTCGACGCCCGCGCCGACTTCCTCGCAGGGCGCGCCGTCCACAACCAGGGCGCACGCCCGGGCATCCTCCGCCTCGCGCTCATAGCCCGTGAACCGGGTGCCGCCCGCCTCCTCGCGCACCTGGTGCCATATCTCGTCCACGGCGGCCTCGCCTGATCCCTTCCAGTGCGCGCGGGCGCGGGTGCGCTGCCCCTCCATCGCCCGGTCGAAACCGCCCCGGTCTATCTCCAGGCCGTGAAACGCGGCCGTCTCCACCGCCAAGTCCCACGGATAGCCATAGGTGTCCAGGAGGGTGAACACCTCCTCGCCCGGGATGGCGGCGGCACCCGACGCCTTCACCTTCTCGGAAAGCGCGTCCATGCGTGGCTGGCCCTGGGCCAGGGTGTTGGCGAACCGCTCCTCCTCCGCCAGCGTGACGCGGGCGATGTAGTTGCGACTCTCCCGGAGCTCCGGGAAGGCCTCGCCCATCATATCGCCCACCGCACCGGAGGTTTCCGCCAGGAACGGCCCCTCGATGCCCAGCATCCTGCCGTGGCGCAGCGCCCGCCTCGCCACCCGCCTCAGCACGTATCCCCGGCCCTCGTTGCCCGGCAAAACGCCGTCGGCCACCAGAAAGCTGACCGCGCGAACGTGGTCCGCGATGACGCGAAAAGAAACGTCGGAAGGCGCGTCGCCGCCCGCGTACTCCGCGCCGCAGCGCTCGGCGACCGCGTGGATGAGCGGCATCAGCAGGTCGGTATGGTAATTGCTGTCCTCCCCCTGCACCACCGCCGCGAGGCGCTCCAGGCCCATTCCCGTATCGACGGAGGGCTTGGGCAGCGGCTCCATCTTCCCCGAAGCCTCCCGGTTGAACTGCATGAACACCAGGTTCCAGAGCTCCAGATAGCGATCCCCGTCCTCATCCTCGTGCCCGCTCCCGGGCGGTGCGCCGACGATGTGGTCTCCCTGGTCATAGATGAGCTCCGAGCAGGGGCCGCAGGGGCCGGCCTCCCCCATCGCCCAGAAATTGTCCTTCTCGTCCATGCGGACGATGCGCTCGGGCGGAACCCCCACGAGCCGCTCCCAGAGCGCCGCCGCCTCGTCGTCCTCCCGGAAGACGGTGATCCACATCCGCTCCCCGTCCAGGCCCAGGCGGTTCACCAGAAAATCCCAGCCGAACTCGATCGCCTTCTCCTTGAAGTATTCCCCGAACGAGAAGTTCCCCAGCATCTCGAAAAACGTGTGGTGGCGCGCCGTCCGGCCGACGTTCTCCAGGTCGTTGTGCTTGCCGCTCACCCGCAGGCATTTTTGGGAGGTCACCGCCCGGGAGTAGTCGCGCTTCTCCAGGCCCGTGAACACGTCCTTGAACTGGACCATGCCGGCGTTGGTGAACAGCAGGGTCGGATCGTTCATGGGAACCAGCGGCGAGCTGCGAACGATTCTGTGCCCCGCGCCGGCGAAGAAATCGAGAAATTTCCGTCGAACCTCATTGCCCTTCATCTGGCGCTCTCTCCCGATGGCGCATTCCGCTCCCGGGACGCGCGGCGGCGAGCCGCCTCCCGCCCCGCCCTAGATGGCGACGCCCTCCTGGTACAGGCCAAAAACCTCGCGCATGGCGTCCGCGATCTCCCCGACCGTCGCCCGGGCGCGCACCGCGTCCAGAATCCAGGGCAGAAGGTTCTCCGCGCCCCGGGCCGCCTGGCCCAGGGAAGCCAGCGCCCCGCTCACGCGGGCGGCGTCGCGCCGCCTCCGGAGCGAAGCGACGCGCTGCCTCTGCTCCGCCTCGGCCTCCGGGCGAATCTGGAGCGTCGAGATGCGGACGTCCTCTTCTTTCTGATACCGGTTCACGCCGACGAGTATCCTCTCCCCCGCCTCGACGGCGCGCTGGTAGGCGTACGCGCTGTCCTGAATCCGGCGCTGCACCCACCCCGTCTCGATGGCGCGCAGCATTCCGCCGGCGTCGTCGATTTGCCGCATCATCTCCTCCGCCCGCGAGGCGACCTCCGAGGTGAGGGCCTCGATGGCGTGCGCCCCGCCGCACGGGTCCGCCACCGCCGCCACGTTCGTCTCCTCCGCGAGTATCTGCTGGGTCCGGAGCGCGAGCCGCGCCGCCTCCGCCGTGGGCAGGGAGAGTGCCTCGTCCAGGGAATTCGTGTGCAGCGACTGGGTGCCCCCCAGCACGGCGGCCATCGCCTGGAGGGCGACGCGAACGACGTTGTTCTTCGGCTGCTGGGCGGTCAGCGCGCTGCCGGCGGTCTGGGAGTGAAACCGCAACATGCGCGCCTTCTCCGAGCGCGCGCCGAACCGCTCGCGCATGATCCGCGCCCAAAGCCTTCGCGCGGCGCGGAACTTGGCGATCTCCTCCAGGAAGTGGTTGTGGACGTTGAAGAAAAAAGAGATTTGCGAGCCGATGGCGTCCACGTCCAGGCCCGCGTCCACCGCGGCCTGCACATAGGTGACGGCGTTCGCGAGCGTGAAGGCGACCTCCTGCACGGCCGTCGCCCCCGCCTCGCGGATGTGATAGCCGCTGATGGATATGGCGTTCCACTTCGGCGCCCTGTCCTTGCAGAACGAGATCGTGTCGGTGATCAGGCGCAGGCTCGGCCCCGGCGGATAGATATAGGTTCCGCGCGAGATGTATTCCTTCAGGATGTCGTTCTGGACGGTTCCCCGGAGCGCCTCGGGCGGGACGCCGCGCGCCTCGGCCGCCGCGACGTACAGGGCCAGCAAGATGGGGGCGGTGGCGTTGATGGTCATCGACGTGGAGATCCTGTCGAGGGGAATTCCCTCCAGCAAATCCGCCATGTCCTCTATCGAGGCGATGGACACCCCCACGCGGCCCACCTCGCCATGCGCCAGGGAATGGTCCGGGTCGTAGCCAATCTGGGTGGGCAGGTCGAACGCCACGGAAATGCCCATCTGCCCCTGCCGGAGGAGGTAGCGGTAGCGCTCGTTGCTCTCCTTCGCGCCGCCGAAGCCGGCGTATTGGCGCATCGTCCAGAGCCTGTCGCGATACATGTTCTCGTAGATGCCGCGCGCGTAGGGATACGCGCCCGGCCGCTCGTCCGCGCTCGCGGGCGCCGCGTCGTCCGGGCCGAAGGACGCAGGCAGCGGGATGCCGGAAGGCGTCGCCTTGCCGCCAACTTCCGCGTCCGCGCGCCATGCCCGCTCCGCCATGCCGATGCTCGGCTCGCTCATCCCGAGAAATCTCCGTGAAAAGAAAAAGCAGACGGCGCCCTTCGCCCCCAAGCAGCTCAAAATACCATATCCGCGCCCCATCAGACCAGCACGGGGGAGCGTTTCGGACGTCCCGCCCGCAGGGGGTGCGCCCCGCCCGCTCCACTGCCGGCGACTGCGCCCCTTGCCGTTGCTCCCGGAGTTCCAAAACCGGGTGATCCGGTGTACATTTTCCGGATGGCTACCTATCGCTTGCCCCTCTTTCCGCTTCAGGTCGTGCTCCTACCCGCCCAGCACCTCCCCCTGCACATCTTCGAGGAGCGCTACAAGACCATGATCGGCGAGTGCCTCGGAGGGAATGCGCCCTTCGGGGTCGTTCTGGCCGAGCGCGGAGGCATCCGCAAAGTCGGATGCGCGGCCCGCGTCGTCGAGGTGTTCGAAAGGTTCGCCGACGGCAGGATGAACATCCTGGCCCGGGGCGAACGGCGCTTCGCGCTTCTTCGCACCTACGACAGCCGCCCCTACCTCGAGGGGGAGGTGGAGGAGTTTCAGGACGAGGCGGAGGCGGCCCAGGAGTTATGCCAGCGCCTGTGGGACGCCCTCCGGAAACGGGCGCCCGCGCCCCCGAATCTTCCGGAGGAAATGCGAACGGACCCGTTTCGTCTCTCGTTCGCCGCCGCCGAGGCGCTCAGGCTGCCGCTTCCGGAGAAGCAGGCCTTCCTGGAGTCGCGCTCGCCCAGGTGGCGCCTGGGGCGGCTGCTGGAGTTGGCGGAAGGCGAAAAGGCGAGGGAATCCGCCGTCGCCGCGCACAAAGGGATCGCCCGACAGAACGGGCGGCCGTGAGACGGGGGGCGGACCGGGGGCGACGCGCGGCCCCTCAGCCGCCGGTCTCCTCGGAAATCTGGACGCGCTGGATGGAGAGCGCCTTTCCGGTGTCCGCCGCTATCTCGATGAGCGCGCCGTTGAGCTGCCCCTCCCCTCCGGCCACCTCCAGGCGGCGGGGAATCCCCGACAGGAACTTATCGAGGACGAGCTCCGGCTTCATGCCGATGACGGAATTGCGGGGCCCCGTCATGCCGACGTCCGTCATGAACGCCGTGCCCTTGGGCAGCACCCGCTCATCCGCCGTCTGGATGTGGGTGTGCGTGCCCAGGACGGCGCTCACGCGGCCATCGAGGTGCCAGCCCATCGCCACCTTCTCGCTCGTGGCCTCCGCGTGAAAATCCACCATGATCATTTTCGTGTCCGCGCCCATTTTTCTGAGGATTTCATCCGCCTCCCGGAAGGGGCATTCGATGGGCGGCATGAAGACGCGGCCCATGAGGTTCACGACGCCGACGCGCCCCTCTCCGGTCTCCAGGATGAAAACGCCCCTGCCCGGCGTCTGGGGGGGATAGTTCGCGGGCCGCAGCAGGCGAGGCTCGCGCAGGATGAACCTCGCTGTCTCCTTGCGGTTCCAGATGTGATTCCCGGAGGTGATGACGTCCGCCCCCCGCGTCGAGAAGCGCGTCGGCCGTGGTCGTTGTTGATCCCGAAGCCGCCGGCCGCGTTCTCCCCGTTGATGACGCACACGTCCGCCCCGTGCTCCTCTATGAGGGCGCGCAGGTGGGTGGTCACCATCCGGCGACCCACCCTGCCGTTGATGTCCCCGATGAAGAGCAGCCTCATGGCGGCCTCAGCGCGCGGTGGCCGTATGGCGGGTTTCGCGGATGACGGTGACGAGGATTTCGCCCGGATAGGTGCGCTCGCTCTCGATCCGCTTGGCGATGTCGCGCGCGAGGAAGGGTGGCCTGCGAATCGGTGATCTCGTCGGGCAGGACGGACACGCGAATCTCCCGACCCGCCTGGATGGCGAAGCACTTCTCCACGCCCTGAAAGGACTCGGCGATCTTCTCCAGCGCCTCGAGGCGCTTGATGTAGCTTCTCCACCATCTCGCGCCGCGCCCCCGGCCGCGCGGCGGACAGGGTGTCCGCCGCCTTCACCAGGGATGGATTCGATGCAGTTCGCCTCCTCGTCCTCATGGTGCGAGACGATGGCGTTGAGCACCTCGGGCGGCTCGTTGTAGCGCTTGGCGATGTCGTAGCCTATCTGGACGTGGGAGCCCTCGACCTCGTGCGTCGCCGCCTTGCCGATGTCGTGGAACAGGCCGGCGCGCCTCGCCATCGCAGGGTCGATGCGCAACTCATCCGCCAGCATTCCCGCGAGATAGGCCACCTCCTTCGAGTGCATGAGCGCGTTCTGGCTGTAGCTCGTGCGGTATTTCAGGCGCCCCAGCATCTTCACGAGTTCCGGGTGCGCGTCAGCGACCCCGAGCTCCATCACGGCCTCCTCGCCCGCCTGGCGTATCTGGGCGTCGATGTCCTTTTTCGTCTTGTTGACGATGTCCTCGATTCTGCCCGGGTGGATTCTCCCGTCCTGCACCAGCGCCTCGAGCGCGAGGCGCGCCGTCTCTCGGCGCACCTTGTCAAAGCCCGAGACGACGACGGCCTCGGGCGTATCGTCGATGATCACGTCCACGCCGGTCGCCATCTCGAGGGCGCGGATGTTTCTGCCCTCGCGGCCGATGATGCGGCCCTTCATCTCGTCGGCCGGCAAGTCCACCACGCTCACCAGGTTCTCCGCCACGTGATCCGAGGAGAAGCGCTCGACGGCGAGGGCGAGCGCCTTTCTCGCTTCGGAGTCCACGGCGTTCCGCGCCCGCCGCTCCAGGCGTCGCACCTCCGCGGCGATGTCCTGCTTCACCTCCTCCATAAAGCGGTCCGTCAGCTCTTTTTTGGCGCTCTCGACGCTCAGGCCGGAGATTTCCTCCAGCTTCCGGATTTCCTCCTCCTGCAACTGCCTGTAACGCGTCTCCTCGCGTTTGAGCGACTCCTCCTTCCGGTCCAGACCCGCGCGGCGGCGCTCCATGGCCGCCTCCTTGCCGTCGAGGCTCTCGCGGCGCCTGTCCAGCGTCTCCTCGCGCTGGAGCACCCGTCGCTCCAGCTTTTGCAGCTCCTCCGCACGGGATTTGTTCTCCCGCCGAATGTCCTCCCTCTCCCGCAGCAATTCCTCTTTATGGACCACCTGGAACTCTTGAATTCTCCGCGCGGCCTCCTTCGACGCGCTCTCGTTGGCCTCTTCGATCCGCTTCGCGAAATCCGCCTCCAGGCGGGCGACCGTTCTCATCGCGGCGGCGCTTCATCGCCCGCACGACGAACAGCGCCGTCACGCAGACGACGACGATGGAAACAACGATGGACTGCAACAAAACCACATGATTCATACGCGCCTCCTAGGGCATATATTCACGCGGGAGACAACGCAGCGCCTCCCTGTCGGTTATCACCCAATCCACGCCGACATCCCAGGCGTCCCTCTGCAGGGTCTCGCGGACGAGCAGCTGAAAGGCGTAGCCGGCGCCCGCCAGCAAAGGCCCCGCCCAGGTCGCCGCGGGGCCGTCGAAACGTGCGATCATAGAACCCGCCGCCGCTTCCCAGCCGGCCGCCGCGCGCGTCAAACGCCAGGCCCGGGGTCACGACCACGTCCAGCTCCCTCGCATCCAGGGCGGGAATGTCGCGGAGAGGCTCGGGAATGCGAAACGCGCCCGGTCGCAGCTCCTCGTCGGGCCGGCGCACCGGGCAGAAACGCAGGACATCCCCCTCTACCCTGGGGAAATAATATCCCCTCCGCGAATCACGCCCCGCCCCCCAGAGCGACGAGAGGTCCAACTCGCCGCGCACCGCCGCATACACCCCCACCCTGCGCGCGCCCATAAAGAGCAGAAACGCATCCAGGCGTCGTCCCGCCAGCCGCCCACATCTAGCGGCCTCGGCGGGAGAAACCCCCGCTCTCCTCTCCCGCATCCGCCGCCGAACGTCCTGCTTCACCTCGCTCCATCCGGGGCCAGGCGTCCGCTTTCAACGCCCCGGCCCCCAAGCCGCGCGCCCGGCCACCGGAAACCCCCGGTGCGGCTCGAACACCGGAAGCCCGTCTAGGATGGCCCCGCCTATGTGCCGTGTGGAGTCCGCCTCGAACCCAGCTTTCGCCAGGTGGGCGCCCAGTACCACGGCTTTAGGCCCATCTCCCCGAGGGGAATGGCTCACCACCGTGGGGAAGGGCTCCCGTCAAAGTAGCACTGGGTCAAAATGGCTTTTCCCCATCACGAACACGGCAGGGCCAAAAGCAAAAACGCATTATGCCATCAAAACCGGGGGATGAATACAGGGGGGAGCTACCGCATGGCGAGAACTTCGACTCAACCCGCGCTTCTTAACATCTCCAAGAGGGAATCGGCGCGTCGTGCGAGGGCCTCGTTTCTCTCCTCTTTCGCCTTTTTCTCCTCAAACAATTCGTTGGCGATGTTCATCAGCGCGAGCAGGGCGACTTTCATCGGATCGTTCGACTGGCGCGAGACCTTGTGAATCTGGGAATCCACGTATTCGGCGAGTCGCACCGTATATTCGGGATTGACCGAACTCTTCAGGTTCAGGGACTGGCCAAAAATCTTCACCACGAGCTTGTTCTCCCCGGCCATAAGCTGCTCCTTACGCCGTCGTCCTCCGCTGGCACGCTACCCGATGTGCTTCAGGATGCGTTCGACGCGCTCGCGAATCTCGGAGTGCTCCTTCTGGAGACGGTCGTTTTCCGTCTGAAGCCTCGTCACCTCCGCGGCCCGGTCGCGGGCGGCATCCGAATTGGCCTTGGCCTCCTCCTTCACCTGCTCCAACTGCGATTCCAGCTCCATCCGGGAGCCCCTCAGCGAATGGAGTTCCTCCAAAATACCCGAGAGCGCCCTTTCGAGCGCATCCAGCTTTTCCGTGACCATTCGAACATCCCCTCAAAGAGCGAGAAGAAAACCGAGACGGTTATCGATACGTGCGCATGATTCTAGATTTGCAGAAAGGCGGTGTCAAGGAAGCCGTCAGGAGGCCCTGAGGCGCGCGCCCAGGCGCGCGGCCAGGTGCGCCACGATCCCGTCGAAGGCCTCCCGAACCTGCTCATCGGTGAGCGTGGCTTCCGGGTGCCGAAACACCAGGGAATACGCCAGGCTCTTCTCGCCCGAGGCCCTGAGTGCGGAATCCTCATACACGTCGAACAGACGCACCGATTCGAGCCAATCCCCGCCCGCCTCGCGAATGGCTTCCTCCACCTGCCCGTGGGTGCGCTCCGCATCCACCACCACCGCCAGGTCGCGCGGGGAGGCCGGGTACCTGGGCAAGGGCGCCATGCGGCGCGGGGCGGGCTCGATTTCGCTCAAAGCGGCGAGGCTGATCTCAAAAGCGGACACGCCCGCCTCGACGTCCCACTCGTCCAGCACCCGGGGCGACACCAGCCCGATGTGGCCGAGCTCCGCGTCGCCCGCGAGAATCCTGGAAACTGCGGACGAATCCCATCCCGGGGCGCGGCCCGCCTCCGTGAAGGCGACCCCCCGAACCCCCAGAGAATCGAAGAGGCACTCGAGCACCCCCTTGAGATCGAGCAAATCCTCCGGCGGCCGCGCGTCGTCCGCCGGCTGGGCGCCCCCCACGACGAGGCCCGCCATGCGCAGCACCTGCTCCGGCAACGCCGCACCCTCCACGGGATGAAACACGCACCCCAGCTCGAAGAGGCGAATCCCTTCCACCCCCCGGCTCAGGTTGTGCGCCGCGTTCGTCAGCAGGCCCGCGAGCAACGTGGTTCTGAGCACGTCCATCTCGCCGCTCAGGGGGTTGCGCAGCGCCACCATCTCCTCGTCGCGCCACCCCATCGTCCGGAGGCCGCCCCTGGCGACGAAGCTGTAGTTCAGCGCCTCGCTGAGTCCTCCGGCCACCATCGTCCGGCGCGCCTCCAACTCCAGGGCGCGGGCGCGCGTCGGCCGCGCCGCAGGGCTTCCCGACGCCGGCAGGGTGGCGGGAACGTTCTCGTAGCCCACCCTTCTGCCCACCTCCTCGACGAGGTCGACCTCGCGTTCGACGTCGGGCCGGAAGGTCGGCACCTCGACGCTGAAGACGCCATCGCCCCGCCCGCTCACGGACATGCCCAGAGACTCGAGGCTCTCCCGCACCTGGGCCGCGTCCAGGGAGACGCCGAGCAGGCGCGAGGCGCGCGCCACGCGAATCGGCACCCTCTTCGGCACGACGGGCGCCGGATGGGCGTCGACCACCCCCCGGGCGATGGCACCGCCCGCCGTCTGGCGAATGAGCTCGGCGGCCCAGTCCGCCGCGCGCACGGTGCCCGAGGGGTCCACCCCGCGCTCGAAGCGGTAGGAGGCTTCCGTGGACATCCCCAGACGCCTGCGCGTGCGCCGGATGGTCTGGGGCGCGAAGTAGGCGCTCTCGAGGAGGATGTCGCGGGTCTCGGGGCTCACCTCGGAGTCGAGACCGCCCATCACGCCGCCGATGGCGACCGGCTTCTCCCCGTCGCAGATCATGAGGTCCCCATCGTCCATCCGCCGCTCCTGGCCGTCCAGCGTGGCGAAGGGGCCGTCGTCCTCCGCCCACCTCCGGACGATGATTCTCCGCCCGGCCAGGCGCGTGAGATCAAACGCATGAAGCGGCTGCCCCAGGGAGAGCATGACGTAGTTCGTCACGTCGACCACGTTGTTGATCGGACGCATCCCCGCGGCGCGCAGGCGCCGCTGCATCCACATGGGCGCGGGGCCTATCCCGACTCCCCGGATGACGCGGGCGGCATAGCGCGGGCATTTTTCCGCGTCCCGTATCTCCACGGCGCACAGCGCATCCGCCGCGACGCTCGCATCCTCTTGGGCGGAAATCCCCGGAGTCCGCGCCGATGCGCCCAAAAGCGCCGCCGTCTCGCGCGCCACGCCCAGGACGGAGAGGCAATCCGCCCGGTTCGGGGTGATCGAGATGTCGAAAATGACGTCGCTCAGTCCGAGCAGCTCCGCCGCGTCGCTCCCGACGGGGGGGGCGCCGTCCAGCACCAGGACGCCATCGTGGGCCGTCCCCAGGCCCAGCTCCCGCTCCGAGCAAATCATCCCCTCGCTCGGCTCGCCGCGAATCCGGGCGACCCGTATCTCCATCCCCCCCGGCATCGACGCCCCCGGCCTGGCGAGGACGACGCGCTGGCCCGCCGCGACGTTGGGCGCGCCGCACACCACGGAGCGCTCCCGCGCGCCGTCGGCCAGGCGGCAAACCCGGAGCCTATCCGCGCCGGGATGGGGGGCTGCGGACAGCACCTCGGCCACCACCAGGCCGTCGAACGCCGCTTGCGGACGCTCGACCGCCTCCACCTCGAGGCCCGCGAGCAGAAGCCCGTTCGCGAGGCGCTCGGGCAGTTCGGGGTCTTCCAGATCAAGTTCGACGAAATCGGCGAGCCACTCCAGGCTAATCCGCATGGGGGTTCCTCATCGCGCGTCCGCTCCCGGGTTCAGAACTGCCGCAGCATTCGCAAATCGTTTTCAAAGAACAGGCGGATGTCGCTGATGCCGTAGCGCAGCATGGTGACCCGCTCCACGCCCAGCCCCCAGGCGAACCCGCTCCACTCCTCCGGATCATAGCCCACGGCCTCGAATACGGCGGGGTCCACCATGCCGGCGCCCAACACCTCCATCCACTCTCCGCCCGCCAGATAATCGCTGGCGATGTCCACCTCGACGCTCGGCTCCGTGAAGGGGAAGAAGCTGGGCCGCAGCCGCACCCGATACTCGGGGCCGAAAATTTCCCGCACAAACGTCTCCAGGGTTCCCTTGAGGTCGGCGAAAGACACCCCCCTGTCCACATAGAGGCCCTCGACCTGGTGGAACATGGGCGAATGCGTGACGTCGGCGTCGCAACGAAACACCTTGCCGGGGGCGATGACCTTGACGGGCGGGGGCTGGCTCTCCATCACGCGAATCTGAACGGGCGAGGTGTGCGTGCGAAGCAGGGCGTCGCCCGTCAGATAAAACGTGTCCTGCATGTCGCGGGCCGGATGATCCCGGGGGATGTTGAGGGCCTCGAAATTGTAATAGTCCAGCTCCGCCTCCGGGCCCTCCGCCACGGAATAGCCGAGGCGCGTGAGCACCTCGATCAAGTCCTCCATCGTCCGCACCAGCGGGTGCACGTGGCCGATGCGCGGGGCGCGCCCGGGAATCGTGAGGTCCACGCGGGGGCGCGAGGTCGCGGCGGCCTCCCCCGCCGCCAGCATCGCCTCCGCCGTCTGGCGCAGCGCCGCGCCGAGTGCCTCGCGGCTCTCCTCCCCCCGGAGCTTCCCGCCCAGGGCGCGATGCGCCTCGACGATCCTCTCCTTGTCCCCCTCCTTGATGGCCGCGACGCTCGCCTCGAGGTAGGCGCGCACCGAATGGGCCAGCGGGCCGACGACGCGCTTCTCCTCGGCGGACAAGTCCCGCAGCCCCCGCATCACCTCGTTGAGCTTGCCGCCCTTGCGGCCCAGGTAGCGGATGCGCGCGCGCTCGGCCGCCTGCGCGTCGCGCGCGTTCCAGGCCGCAGAGACCGCACTCGACGACTCGGCGATGATGTCGATCAGCAGGTTTTCGCTCATGCTCCTCCCCCGATTCCCCGGCTCCCCGGACGCCGCGCCCCTTCCCGGAGACCGCCACATAAAAAGGCTCCACCCCGGAGGGCGGAGCCCGCAGCGCATCCTCCCGCGCGCTCCTAGTCCTGTGCCCGGGCGATTTCCACAAGTTTGCCGAAAGCCGAGGGGTCGGATACGGCCAGTTCCGCCAACATCTTGCGATTCACCTCCACGCCCGCCTGGCCCAGCCCCCAGATGAAGCGGCTGTAATTCAGGCCATGCAGGCGGGCCGCCGCGTTGATGCGAACGTTCCAGAGGCGCCGGAACTCGCGCTTGCGCACCCGCCGGTCGCGATAGGCATAGGCGCGGGCGCGGTGCACGGACTCCCGCGCGGAGCGAAAGCGCTTCGAGCGCGCGCCGCGAAAGCCCTTCGCCTCCTTGAGAAGCCTGCGATGCCGCTCCCTGGCAGCCGGTTTTCCTGTCGAACGCGGCATGGTCGTGATACTCCTTCCTGCGATGGTGGACGTTGCGATGACCCCGGCAGAGCCGCCTTCCGCGCGATTCCCGGCCACCGACCGGGGGGGAATATACCCGCACCGCCGGATGGCCGCAAGCCCGGCGGGTCAACGACGGGGCACCGACCCGTTTGCGCACCCCCCGCCGGGAGGGGGGGACGCGCCCGCACCTCGCGCCTACAGCCTGCATCGATTACATATAAGGTATCAGCCGCTTGATCATCCTGGCGTCCGTGGGATTCGCGATGACGCCCTGGCGCAGTTCCCTCTTCCTTTTGGTCGTCTTCTTCGTCAGGATGTGCCGATGGTGGGAGTGGTAGCGCTTCACCTTGCCGGTGCCCGTCAACTTGAAGCGCTTGGCCGCTCCCCGGTTCGTCTTCATCTTAGGCATCGTCTTTCGCTTCTCCTTCGGGTTTCGCGTCATCCGCCCCGCCGGTCGGGCGCAGCGCACCCTCCGCCCTCCCCAACGCCTCCGCGAGCGGAGCCGTCAGCCTTTCCGGGGCTTCGGGAGCGTCCGCCCTCCTGCCCGGCCTTCTCTTCGGCGTTGTATCCCTTTTGGGCGGCCTTGTCGATTTGGGCACGAGCACCATCGTCATGTTGCGGCCCTCGAGGTTCGGAAACTGCTCCACCGCGCCCAGCTCCTGCAAATCGTTCGCCATGCGCTCCAGGAGCTTTCTTCCCAGCTCCGGGTGCGTCACCTCGCGCCCGCGAAACATGATGGTGACCTTCGCCTTGTTCCCGTCGTCCAAAAACCGCTTCGCGTGCCTGCGCTTGATGACGTAGTCATGCTCTTCAATCTTGATCCGCAGCTTGACCTCCTTGACCTCCACGACGCGCTGCCTCTTCTTGGCCTCCTGCGCCTTTTTCTGCTGCGTATACTTGTAGCGGCCCAAGTCCATGATCTTGCAGACGGGCGGGTCGGCGTTGGGGGATACCTCGACGAGGTCCAGGTCGCGATCCTCGGCGGCCTCCACCGCCTCGTCCACGGGAAGCACGCCGAGCTGCTGGCCCTCCTCGTCGATGACCCGCACCATCGGGGCGCGTATGTCCCGGTTGGCCCTGGGGCCGGTGGCTGTCGGGTGGATGTCACGTCCCCTGTAGCGCGACGCCATATCAGACCTTTCCCGGGGTGCGTGATTTCTTCTCGATGTCGCTTCGCATCTTCTCCATGAGCTCCTCCAATGAGATGTGCCCCACATCGCCCTGCCCGCGGAGCCTCAGGGCGACTCCCCCCGCCTCCGCCTCGCGCGCGCCGACGATGAGCATATACGGTATCTTCTCCCGCTGGGCTTCCCTGATCTTATACCCTATCTTCTCGTTTCGGAAATCGCCCGCCGCCCGGAAGCCGGCGGCCAGCAGCCTCTTCTCCACCCCGCGCCCGTAGGGAATGTGCGCGTCGGTGATCGTCATGACGCGCGCCTGCTCGGGGGCGAGCCACGCGGGAAACGCGCCCGCGTAATGCTCGAGCAGCCCGCCCACGAAACGCTCCATCGACCCCATGACGGTCCTGTGGATCATGACGACCTTGTGGCGTCCGCCGTCCGCGCCGACGTAGTTCAGGTCGAAGCGCTTGGGCAGGTTGAAGTCAAACTGGATGGTGGGGCCCTGCCAGCCGCGGCCCAGGGCGTCGCGCATCTTGATGTCTATCTTGGGGCCATAGAACGCCGCCTCGCCCTCGATGCGCTTGTAGGCGATGCCGCGCCCCTCGAGTGCGCGGGTCAGCGCCGCCTCCGCCGCCTCCCAGTCCTCGATCACGCCCGCGTATTTGCTGAAATCCGAGGAGTCGTGCACCGAGAGCTCGGTCTCGAAGTCCTCGTAGCCATACGTCCGCAGCATGAAGTGGGCCAGGTCGATGACGCCCAGCACCTCCTCCTCGGCCTGCTCCGGCGTGCAGAAGATGTGCGCGTCGTCCTGGGTGAAGCCCCGCACCCGGAGCATTCCGTGGAGCGCGCCGCTGCGCTCGTAGCGATAGACCGTGCCCAGCTCCGCCAGCCGGCGGGGCAGGTCGCGGTAGCTGTGGATTTTCTGCTGGTAGAGGAGGATGTGGCCCGGGCAGTTCATCGGCTTGAGGACGTATTCGTCCTCGTCGATGTTCAGGACATACATGTTCTCCCGGTAAAAATCATAGTGCCCCGAGGTACGGAAGAGCGCGTCGCGCGCGATGTGGGGGATGGAGACGAGCTGGTAGCCGCGCCGGACGTGCTCATCCTCCCAGAAGCGCTCGATCACCCGTTTCACCACGGCGCCCCTGGGCTGCCAGTAAATCAGGCCGCCGCCCGCATTCTCGTCGACCAGGAAGATGCCGAGCTGCTTGCCAAGGAGGCGGTGGTCTCGGCTCCTGGCCTCCTCGAGCTTCCGGAGGTGGGCGCGGAGCGCCTCCTTCGCGCCGAAGGCGGTGCCGTAGATGCGCTGGAGCATCCTGTTGTTCTCATCCCCGCGCCAGTAGGCGCCGGCCACGCTCAGGAGCCGGAAGTTTCGCAGCATCCCCGTGCTGGGCGCGTGCGGCCCCCGGCACAGGTCCACGAAATCCCCCTGGCGGTAGACGGAGAGCGCCTCGTCCTCGGGCAAATCCCGGATCATCTCCACCTTGTAGCCCTCGCCCCTCTCCCGGAAAAGGGCCAGCGCGTCGGCGCGGGATATTTCCTCGCGCTCGATGGAGTATCTCCTCTTCGCGAGCTCTTTCATCCGCCCCTCGATCCTCTTCAGATCATCCGGGGTGAACGTGACGTCCAGGTCGATGTCGTAGTAGAAGCCGTTCTCGATGGGAGGACCGATGGCGAGCTGCGCGCCCGGGTAGAGCTCCCGCACCGCCTGGGCCATGAGGTGCGCCGTGCTGTGGCGCAGTATCTCCAGGCCCTCCTCGGAATCGATGGAGATGAACTCTGGCTCGGCGTCGGCGGGGAGCTCGCTGCCTAAGTCAACGGGCACGCCGTCCAGCCTGAGCGCGATGGCATCCTTGGGAACATCTTTCTGGCGAGTTTGCTGAGCCATAGGCGGGCGTTTGCTGGTGCCGCAAGCTCCTCTGGCGATTCACCTCATGATCGTGCGCATGATGCGGCGGCGCGGCGCCCCATCGTTCATTCCGTCATGGTAGGCGCGGGCGGTTTTGAACCGCCGACCTCTTGCGTGTCAAGCAAGCGCTCTCCCCCTGAGCTACGCGCCTTCGTTTGTGTCCTGAAATGATAGGGAGCGCCCCTTGCGTTGTCAACAACGCGCCCCCGCCGGGAGGAGGCGGCAGGGGGGGGGCGTTAGCTCGCCTTCTCATAGACCAGCAGGGGCCGCTCCTTTTGATAGACCACGTTTTCGTTGATGATGATCTCCTGGACGCCGACCATGCCCGGCAGCTCATACATCGTGTCCAGCATCAAATCCTCTATGATGGAGCGCAGGCCGCGCGCGCCCGTGTTGCGCTCGAACGCCCTGGCGGCGATGGCGGCGAGGGCGTCCTCGGTGAACGTCAGGGAGACGTTCTCGAACTCGACCAGCTTGCGGTACTGCTTCACGAGGGCGTTCCTCGGCTTGGTCAGTATGCTCACCAGCGCCTCCTCGTCGAGGTCGTCGAGGGTGGCCACGACGGGAAGGCGGCCCACGAACTCGGGGATCAGGCCGTATTTCAGCAAATCCTCGGGGTCCACCTGGGCGAGCAGCTCGCTCAGCGATTCGTCCTCGGCGCTGTGGAGGCTCGCCTCGAACCCGATTCCCTTCCGCCCCACCCGCCGCTTGATGATGGCGTCGAGGCCCACGAACGCCCCGCCGCCGATAAACAGGATGTTGGCGGTGTCGACGCGCAGGAACTCCTGGTGCGGGTGCTTGCGCCCGCCCTGGGGCGGCACGTTGGCCACCGTTCCCTCGATGATCTTGAGCAGGGCCTGCTGCACGCCCTCGCCCGAGACGTCCCGGGTGATGGAGGGGTTCTCGCTCTTTCGGCTGATCTTGTCGATCTCGTCGATGTAGATGATGCCCCGCTCGGCCTTCTCCACGTCGAAATCGGCCGCCTGCAGGAGCTTAAGGATGATGTTCTCCACGTCCTCGCCCACGTAGCCCGCCTCCGTGAGGGTGGTGGCGTCAACGATGGCGAAAGGCACGTCGAGCAGGCGCGCCAGGGTCTGGGCCATGAGCGTCTTGCCCGAACCGGTGGGGCCGATGAGCAGGATGTTGCTCTTTTGCAGCTCCACGTCGTGCAGGTCGACCTGCGCGTCCACGCGGCGGTAGTGGTTGTAGACGGCGACGGAGAGCGATTTTTTCGCCTTCTCCTGCCCGACGATGTGCTCATCGAGGATCGCCTTGATCTCGGTGGGCTTCAGGAGGGATTTCGCCTCGCGCTTGCGCTCCTCGCTCCACTCCTCCGCCATGATCTCGTTGCACAGATCCACGCACTCGTCGCAAATATACACGTGGGGGCCCGCGATGAGCTTCTTCACCTCCTCCTGGCTTTTCCCGCAGAACGAACAGCGCAGAGCGTCTTTTCTGGTGGAGGCCCGCTTCGTCATCCCACATCCTCCCTCGAAGAAGGGCGCTTTCCGGGAGAGACCGGCGCCCCGCTAGGAGCCGTTGTTCTCCTCGTTCTTCCCGTCATCGCCGCCCGGCCTGCCGCCCGAAGAATCCGAGCGCGAGACGATGACGTCGTCGAGCAGACCGTACCCCCTCGCCTGCTCCGCCGTCATGAAATTATCACGATCCGTGTCCTTTTCGATCTTCTCGATGGGCTGGCCGGTGTGTTTCGAGAGGATCTCGTTGAGCTCCTCGCGCACGCGAAGAATCTCGCGCGCCTGGATGTCGATGTCGCTCGCCTGGCCCTGCACGCCGCCCAAGGGCTGGTGAATCAGGATGCGCGAGTTCGGCAGGGCGTAGCGCTTGCCCTTGGCCCCCGCCGTCAGCAGGAGCGCGCGCCCATGCTCGCCGCCTGGCCGATGCAGATGGTCGAGACGTCGGGGTTGATGTACTGCATCGTGTCGTAAATGGCCAGGCCGGCCGTCACGGCCCCGCCCGGGCTGTTGACGTACATGGCGATGTCCCGGTCGGGCTCCTCCGCCTCCAAGAAGAGCAGCTGGGCCGTCACGAGGTTCGCGATGTTGTCGTCTATCGCCGTGCCCAGAAAGATGATTCGCTCCTTGAGCAGGCGGCTGTAGATGTCATACGCCCGCTCGCCTCGATTCGTCTGTTCCACCACCATGGGTACGAGAGCCACTGTCTATCCATCCCCTTTCGTCCCGCCGTCCGGGCGCCCCTCGCCCGCATCCCCCCTCGGGGCGCGGGAACGGGCTTCGTGGTCGGCGGCGTCGTGAACGTCGAACTCCACGTTGGCCCGCTCATAGAGCCAACCCACTGTCTTGTTGTAGTTGATGTTGGAGACGAGCGACGCCATCGCCCCGGTCGTCACCATCCGCTCGCGGAGCTTCTCGGGCGTCATGCCGTAGCGCGCGGCCGAGACGCCGATTTGCGCCCGCACCTCCTCCTCGCTCGCCTCGATCTCCTCCGCCTCGCGGATGCGCTCCACGATGATGAGCCGCCGCACCCGCTCCTCCGCCCGGGGGCCGCGCCTCCTCGCGCAACTCCTCCACTCTGGATTCAGAGAGCTGGACGTCGGGGTTCTCCTGCCGCAGGCGGCGCTCGTATTCGCGAATCTGCTCATCCGCCTCCGCCCGCACCAGCGTGGGCGGGACATCGAACGGATGCGCTTCGACCAGCGCGCTCATCAACTCGGATATGCCCTGGTTCCGCGCGTTGGCGTCCTCCATGGACTCCATCTCCCGCGCCACGTCCGCCCGCAAGTCCGCCACGCTCGCGTAGCCGCGTCCCAGAGACTTGACAAACTCCTCGTCCAGTGCGGGCGGATGCGCCTCCTTCACCACCTTGGGATGAAGCCGGAACGTCAGGGTTTTGCCCGCCACATGGGGGGCGGCGTTCGCCGGAACCTCGACGTCGATCTCCTTCTCCTCCCCGCCCCGCATCCCGACGAGCGCGTCGCTCAGCGCCTTCTCGCCGCCCTCGCCCCCGATCAGGAGCGCCTGGTTCTCCTCCCGGGTGCCGGGCACGGCCGCGCCGCCCTCGAAGCCCTCGATGTCGAAAAGCACGTGGTCTCCCTCGCGGGCCGGCCTGTCCACGTCCTCGAACGCGGCGGCCCGCTGCCGGAGCGCCTCGATCTGCGCGTCGACCATCTCCTCCGTCACCGGATGGCGGTGGACCCGCACCGAAAGCCCCGTGTATGCGCCCAGCTCGAAGGGGGGGATGACCTCCACCGTCGCCTTGTAGGTCAGCGCGGGCGAGTCGTCCTCCATCTCGATGTCGGTCACGTTGGGCTCGCCCACCGGGCGCATTCCCCCATCCGCCAGCATCTGGCGGCAGGAGGCGGATATCACGCGGTCCAGAACATCCGCCTGCACCTCCTCGCCGTAGTATCGCTCGAGCACGCGGCGGGGGATTTTCCCCTTCCGGAAGCCCTTCATCCGCACGCGCCCCGAGAGGCGCCTGTAGGCGCGCTCCATCTCCCGGGCGACTTCCGCGCGCGGGACGGCGACCTCCAGGCGCTTCGTGCAGGCGTCGATGTCGCTCACGGTACCGGGCATTTCTCACTCTCCAAGATCAGAAAAACCACAGCGTCACGCCATAAAAACACAGGCGCGGTGCGTTGTATAGGGAGAAGCGGCTACGTCTCGGACCCCAGGCTGCCCAGCGACGCAATCGGGAGCAGGACGGGAGATGCTGCTTTCGTGAATTCGAAGATGCGATCATACACGGACAAACCATTTTCATTCGGGTCCGAGCCGTTATGCTTGCCTGCGCCATCCTTTGCATCGGCACCAAGAAGGGACATGCCCAGCAGAACCATTCCGGCCTTATACCTTTCCTCCAGTATCTGCGGCTCGGTCTTGCCTCCCGCTTTCATTTCCGTCTGTAGATATACGTTGTCCATGTTGATGAAAAAATCATATCCGTTTTCTTCCCCGGCATCCACGACCTTCAGGGCGCTGTCCCGATAGAAATCATGTTCAGCCCACTCATCCCGCCTGATTTCTCTAACCCGAGGCAGCGCGAGACCGGATTCTTTTTGCCGATCCTTGCCTTTCGCTTCGCCTGGCGGCTTTTTTCTGCCCCCGCCGGAGCCGTTCGTTTGACTTTCTTTTTCTACCCGGATCCAGAACGCATTCGAAAAAGGCTCTACCCGGTTTATATCATCTACTTCTGTTTCAAAGCGCCGCAAATCGCCGATTTCTACGTCCGACGGCAGATTTATTTGCAAAGTGGCCAATCCATTCCACAGGTTCAAAGAGTAGTCCCGTATTTCGTACCCGTTTGATTTCAACCTGAATTCTCCCGGGTCGCCATCCCGATCGAAATAGTCGTTTTCCGCGTCCGTCTCATATTGAACTTGGCACCTACGGTTGCGCGGGCAACCCTTTGGGGTTTCCTCTGTGTATTTTCTCGCCGCCTTAGCCGGCACAAAGAACGTTGGAAATTCCTTCCCCCAAAATTCTTCTGTTATCCCCACATCTTTCGGCTTGTGAGGGTTTGGCACCCTCTTGCCGGGCTGAAGGAAGTTCGAGAGCGCCGAGGACTTTTGAATAATCTCTGTCAACAGATCAGCAAGTGGTTTGGAATCCTTCAACTTGTTGCCCACTTCTTCCTGGCGGCGTCTATTTCGCAACGCCTTGAGGCCGTTGTGGTTTTTGAGGATGCTCTCCAGTTCTTCTTCGATCTTACGGAGAAATGGGGTCTGCGCCAGTCTGTCTCGACTGGGCATAAACAATTTCTCCTGCATCTTCCTGGATATTTTCGAGCAGTCCACCAGGACCAGGATGCTATCGGATAGATACGACATTCCCACGGCTTTGCGCTCGAAAAACGCCTTTCTCAAAAATCCATGAGCCTGGCCATTCACGGAAAAACCAACTCCTTCGCTCCTCGCGTAATTTGCCTTCTTTCCCTTTTTGAAGACATAAATGGCGTAATCAAATTCATTCCCCTCAATGACCATTTTTCCCGTCCCGGGCGTTTGGAACTCGGGCTCGAGATTTTCGCTTCTGTCCTCATCCAGACGCACGCTCAAACCCGCAAGCGTATTCTCGAGAGAATGGCCTTTGTAGCCCTTCCGTCGTTCCATCATCCGGATGGGCAAAGCCACGTCAGGCATGAGAAGGGCGAGACGATAATACAAATCAAGAGTAATCAAAGTACGTTGTGCTATCTCATATTCATACAGTTTGACATAGGTGCCCGATTCCAGCGGGGCGCCGAGCGCCTCCGGGTACGATTTTGGCAAAAGGGGCAATGCCGGCGCCGCAAAACGCAATACTCTCCCTTTTGGCGCCAAGTAGGTGTAATGCGAACTGCGCATGCCCTCTTCGGGGTCTTCCCGCCTGATGACTGTCACGCCCCAATGCGCTTTCGCAGGGTTCCCACTCCCGATCTTCGGATCGCACCTGGAAATCAGAAGCTGCAGGTGGTGCTCGGAACTGCAAAATCTCAATGCGCCGCTCCCGCCCATTCCGAACTTGCCCTGGACGAACGGAATCCTGATCTTGTTGTCTTTCGTCAGGGACAATATCGTCTCGGGAACATCATCCGGCGTTTGCCCCTCTCCTTTGTCTATGATGGAGAACGAAGGCCTGCTTTTGCGTCCGGTGGCTCCGGTGGCCACGAGGCAAATGTTTTCCGCAAGCGTACTTCTTTGTCTTGCGTCAATTCTCGACAGCTTGCCGTTGGGAATGCGGAAGAATTCTCTTTGCGCTTCGGCGATGCTCTCCGGGGCGTCCGGGCCGTCCGGCTTGATGCCTCTTCTCCCACATTCTCTCATCAATACGGCGTCAACCGAATTGATCAGTTTTTCCACCAAAGCGTGGTCGGCACCGGACGCTTGGTTTGAAATGGTAGAGAAATTCATGGAATTGCCCCCGTATTCTTGCCAGGCGTCCCCGTTATCCCAATATCCCCATTTTTTCAGGATGCGCACGACTTCCTTTTCCTCGTCCGCCCGTGCCAGGGAGAGGGCAAAATCTCTCATTCTCATATCATCGCCTGTCATAACTTGAACCTCTTGTTATGCGGAAAATGAAATTTCGATTTTGTCTCCCTTATCCGCCGCTCAATCTCCGAGAAAATCTTGTGAACGTCTTCCTCCGTATATTCGTACGCACTGCGGTTCGCGCAGTTTCCCAACACCTTGAGCTTCTGCAACACGGCGTTGGTTCGCTGGGACGCCAATCGTTTGAAGCGTTCTCTCTTATCCTCTGGATTTTTCATATACACAAATATACGTCTTATTTTTTGTATGTCAATAGTATTTCACGATAAAATTCGATATGTGGAAAATAATCCAGTGAAGAATTTAATGACGGCGACCGGTTGCTCGGGAAAGCGGTGCATCGGGAAAGCGGAGGAGGCGGGGGAAATATCCAACCGGGCCCGGATGGCGGCGCAGGGGTGCGCGAAGGAACCGGGCGGCGCGAAGCGCGCCAGCCCCATAGACAATTCTCTCGAAAAGCGGGGGAAATCGCATCTGGTGCGAAGGGGGGGACTCGAACCCCCACGCCCGAAGGCACTGGAACCTAAATCCAGCGCGTCTGCCAGTTCCGCCACCCTCGCATGCCGCGGGCGAGCAGCACCCGCCCTCTCAGAAACGCAACCCACGTCCACTCGGGCGGGATTTCGCGCCTCGCAATCTAGGCGCGCCACACCGGGCGGTCAACGGAGCGAAGGGAGGGAGCGCCTCCGCTTGTCCCGATGCGGGCGCGCGCATCAGGGACTCTGGGGGGAGCTGCGCTCCAGAGGCGCCTCGCCCGCCTGAGCGTCCCGCTCCTCGTCCCGCGCGCGGGAGACCTCGTATCCCAGGGAGGAGGCGAGCCATCGCTCCACGAAGGCGGGCTCCATCCCCTTCCTCCCGGCGTAGTCGCACACCTGGTCGCGCCCGATCTTGCCCACGCCGAAGTATCGCGCCTCCGGGTGGGCGAAATACCACCCGCTCACCGAGGCGGCCGGCCACATGGCGAAGCTCTCCGTGAGGCCCACCCCGGTATGCCCCGGCGCGTCGAGCAGGTCGAAGAGCGTCTGCTTTTCCGTGTGATCGGGACATGCGGGGTAGCCGGGCGCCGGGCGGATGCCCTGGTACTTCTCCTTGATGAACGCCTCGTTGCCGAGTCCCTCCTCTTGCGCGTACCCCCAGAACTCCTTGCGAACGCGCTCATGGAGGCGCTCGGCAAACGCCTCGGCCAGCCTGTCGGCCAGGGACTTCACCATGATGGCGCCGTAATCGTCGTTCGATCGCTCGTATGCCGCCGCCGCCTCCTCCACGCCCAGGCCCGCCGTCACCACGAAGGCGCCGACGTGATCCGCCGCCCCGCTCTCCCTGGGGGCGACGAAATCCGCCAGGCACATGTTCGGACTGCCCGGGGGCTTGCGCATCTGCTGGCGCATGAAGCGGGCCACGGCGCGCACCTCGCTCCGGGAGGCGTCCGCGTAAATTTCCACGTCATCCCCCGCGGCGTTCGCCGGAAACAGGCCCACGACCGCCCTGGCGCGGAGCAGGCGCAACTCGATGATGCGCTCCAGCATATCCTGCGCGTCCCGATAGAGGCCGAGGGCCGCCTCGCCCACCACCGGGTCCTTCAGTATCCGGGGATAGACGCCTCTCAGCTCCCAGGTCCGGAAAAACGGCGTCCAGTCGATGCGATCCCGCAGGTCCGCCAGGGGGTAGTCCCCGAAAACCTCTATCCCCTCGAGCCTGGGCGGGGGGGCGACGCCGGCCGACCAGTCGATGCGCAGGCGATTCCCGCGCGCCTCCCCGATGGCACAAAACGCGGCGCCCGCGCGCCTGGCCTCATGCCGCCTCCGTACGCCCGCATATTCTTCGCGCTTCGCGGCCACGAAATCCGCCCGCAGGGCGTCGCTCAACAGATGGCCCATCACGCCCACGCTCCTCGAGGCGTCCTCCACATAGACCGTCGGCCCGCCGTAGTTCGGCGCAATCTTGACCGCGGTATGCGCCCTGGAGGTCGTCGCCCCGCCGATGAGGAGGGGAACCTCGAACCCCAGGCGCTCCATCTCGCCCGCCACGTGCGCCATCTCGTCGAGCGAGGGGGTGATGAGGCCGCTCAGCCCGATGACGTCCACCCCCTCCTCGCGCGCCGCTTGCAGAATCCTCGCACTCGGCACCATGACGCCCAAGTCGACGACCTCGTAGTTGTTGCACTGGAGCACGACGCCCACGATGTTCTTGCCGATGTCGTGCACGTCGCCCTTCACGGTGGCCAGGAGCGCCTTGCCGTTCGAGCGCCCCTCTCCCCCGACCCTCTCCGCCTCGATGAAGGGGACGAGATGCGCGACGGCGGTCTTCATCACCCGCGCGCTCTTCACCACCTGGGGCAGAAACATCTGGCCCGTCCCGAAGAGGTCGCCCACGACCTTCATCCCTTCCATCAGCGGACCCTCGATCACCTCGATGGGACGCGCCGCCGCCCGCCGGGCCTCCTCGGTGTCCTCCACGATGTGCTGCGTGATCCCCTTGACCAGTGCGTGGGCCAGGCGCGCGCCCACCGGCCGTTCGCGCCAGGCGAGGTCGCGGGCGCGGGATCCGGCCTGGCCCTTCGCCTCGTCGGCCACCTCGAGCAGGCGCTCGGTGGCGTCCGCCCGCCGGTTGAGGAGCACGTCCTCGACGCGCTCGAGGAGCGCCGCCGGTATCTGCTGGTACACCGCCAGCTGGCCCGCGTTCACGATGCCCATGTCCATCCCGCTGCGGATGCCGTGGTAGAGGAACGCGGAGTGCATGGCCTCGCGCACGCCGTTGTTTCCCCGGAAGGAGAACGACACGTTGCTCACGCCCCCGCTCACAAGCGCCCCCGGGAGCTCCTCCTTGATGCGCCTGGTCGCGTCGAAGTAGGCCACGGCGTATTCGTCGTGCGCCTCGAGACCTGTGGCGACGGCGAAAATGTTGGGGTCGAAGATGATGTCGTTCGGGGAAAAGCCCACCTCGCGCGTCAGAATCCCGTAGGCGCGCGCGCAAATATCAAACTTTCGCCGGGCGCTCTCGGCCTGCCCCTCCTCGTCGAAGGCCATCACCACGACGGCCGCGCCGTAGCGCTTCGCCAGCCTCGCCTGCTCGACGAAGGGCGCCACCCCCTCCTTGAGGCTGATGGAGTTGACGATGGACTTGCCCTGCAGGCACTGAAGCCCCGCCTCGATGACCTCCCATCTGGATGAATCTATCATCACCGGCACGCGGCTGATGTCGGGCTCGGAGGCGATGAGATGCAGGAAGGTGGACATCGCCTCCCTGGAGTCCAGCATCCCCTCATCCATGTTCACGTCGATGATCTGGGCGCCGTTCTCCACCTGCTGGCGGGCCACGTCGAGTGCCTTTTCGTAATTCCCCTCCCGAATCAGGCGGGCGAAGCGCGCGGAGCCCGCCACGTTCGTCCGCTCGCCCACGTTCACGAACCCCGTCTCGGGGCCGACGTTCATCGGCTCCAGACCGCTGAGTCGGCAGCGGGGCGGAATTTCCGGAATCCGGCGCGGGGCGAGGCCCTCCACCGCCTCCCGGATCGCGCGGATGTGCGCAGGGGTGGTGCCGCAGCAGCCGCCCACCAGGTTCAGAAAACCGCTTTGCGCGAATTCGCCGAGCACCTCGGCCATGAGGCCCGGCGTGTCGTCATATTCGCCAAAGGCGTTGGGAAGCCCCGCGTTGGGGTGGACGCTCACCGGCACGTCCGCCACGCGGGAGAGTTCGCGCACGTAGGGGCGCAGCTCGGCGGCGCCGAGGGCGCAGTTCAGCCCCACGCTCATCGGCCGGTAGCCCGCGACGGAATTCCAGAACGCCTCGGTCGTCTGGCCGGAGAGGGTGCGCCCGCTCGCGTCCGTGATGGTCCCCGAAATCATGACGGGAACGCGCAGCCCGTGGGATTCAAAATACTCCTCTATCGCGAACATCGCGGCCTTGCCGTTGAGCGTGTCGAAGATGGTTTCCGCCAGGAGCAGGTCGGCCCCGCCGTCGATGAGCCCGCCCACCGCCTCGGCGTAGGCCGCCACCAGCTCGTCGAAGCGGATGTTCCGGAAGCCCGGATCGTTCACCCGGGGCGAGATGGAGGCGGTGCGGTTCGTGGGCCCCAGGGCGCCCGCGACGAAGCGGACCTGCCCCGGATTCTCGCGCTCGAACGCATCGGCCGCCTCTCTGGCGAGGCGCGCGGAGGCCTCGTTCATCTCGCGGACCACCCCCTCCATCCCGTAATCCGCCATCGCTACGGACGTGGAGTTGAACGAATTCGTCTCGATGATGTCCGCGCCCGCCTCGAGAAAGTCCCGGTGGATGCGCCGGATGATTTCGGGCCGGGTGATGCTGAGCAGGTCGTTGTTGCCCTTCAGGTCGCACGGGTGGTCGGCGAAGCGCTCCCCCCGGAAGTCCTCCTCCCCCAGGTTCTCGGCCTGGATCATCGTCCCCATCGCCCCGTCGATGATCACGATGCGCGAGGCCAGCAGTTCGGAGAGCGCAGCGGTTCGGTCGTCGCGTGATGACATCTCGATACATCGTCCCCAATCAGATGGTGGAAAAGGCCCATCCCGCGCGCAAGCGGTTATATGCGATCTCCGCGCAGGGAGAAAGGCGCGGTATTCAGCCGGCGGGATTCTCGGAGAATGGCGAAAAAGCGGGAAACGGGCTATTCCGCGCCGCGCACCGTCTCCTCGATGAAGGCGTAGGCGTTGTGGTCGTGGATGGATTCAAAGTTCTCCACCTCCACCTGAAACCAGGTGATGCGCTTGTCGCTCCGGAGCAGAAGGGCCGCCTCGCGCACCACGTCCTCCACGAAGCGGGGGTTGTCAAAAGCCGTCTCGGTGACGAACTTCTCGTCCTCGCGCTTGAGTATCGGATACAGCGCGCAGCTGCCCGCACTCTCGGCTATCTCCACGAGCTCCTCTATCCAGAACTCCCCGTTGAAGCGCACCCGAATCCGCACATGGCCCCTCTGGTTGTGCGCACCGCGCAGGCTGATCTCCTTCGAGCAGGGACACAGCGTGGCGATGCGAACCATGATGCTCAGGATGAAGTCGTCCACCGCGCCCGCCGAGGCGTCGAAGCCGCACTCGAGCGCCATGAGTCCCTCGGCGCCCGTCACCGGGGCCGTCTTCTCCATGAAGTAGGGGAACGACACCGAGAAGTGGGCCGTCTGCGCGTCGAGGCGTTCGCGAATCGTCTGCAATATCAGCGGCACGCCGTCCACGCCGATGGCGTCGGTGTGCTCGTTCAGCACCTCCAGGAAGCGGCTCATGTGGGTGCCCTTGAAGTGGTGCGGCAGGTCCACATACATGTTGATGGTGCCGATGGTGTGCTGGGCCTCCTTCGCCCTGTCCTTCACCACGATGGGATAGCGGATGTTCTTGACGCCCACCTTGTCTATCTTGACGTTGCGCTCATCGGAACCCGCCTGCACGTCGGCGAGGCGGGCAGGCTCGGTCGGGAGGCCTGACATCGGGTTTCATCCTTTCTGATCCGCTTCGTCCGCTCCGCTCGGGAGGACGATTCCGCATCCGGCGGCCTATCTCTCCGGCGTCCGCCTTCTCGCGCGCTCGATGGCCGCCATCTTCTCGGAGACGGCAGCGCCCAGGTCAATCCCCCGCGCGTTGGCGTAGTTCATCACGGCGATCATGACATCCGCCGCCTCGTCTGTATAGGCCGCCGCCTCGATGGCGCGGCCCTTCCATTCCTTCTTCTCCAGATTCGCGAGCTCGCCCGTCTCGCCCGCCAGCTCCAGGGCGAAAAACCGGGGCTCCCGCTCCGGAAACGCCGCCGCCTGATACCGCGCGAACTCGGCCTGCAGCGTGCGCAGTCCCTCATACGAGCGCGGCAACGGAGGAGCGTCCTCATGATTCGCCAGCGTTCCATCCTCCACGCCATCGCCCCGGGCCGGAGACTCTCATGGGCGGGCCAGGCGGAGACGCCATTGCGAGGGGTGCGCCTCCCCCCTCTTGTCTCCCTCTCAGGTGCGCGGGCTTCCTCGCGCGTTTCAGTCCCCTGATCGTGCGGGACGCGGCACCCGGGGGAGTTTCGCACTCCGCAACGGAGGCGTCAATCGGCGCGGACGAATGCGGATTGACGCCAGAGGCTTCAGAATCTACTCTCTCGCCCGAAGACCGCCGGCAGACGGCGCGGAGCCGAGAGACTAGGAAAACCCCCACGGAGGGAAGTCCCCTTGCCCAACATCGACCTGCACCACCACATCTACATCCCGGAGGCGGAGGCGCTCGCAGCCGAGCATCGCGCGTGCCGTCCCCACCACGCCGACAGCTTCGAGGGTTTCTTCCCGCCGGTGTCCTCGGAATACAACGCCAGGATGACGCGGGAGAGGTGGGGGGCGCAGCTCGCCGACGTCTCCCGCAAGCTGAGCGACATGCGGGCGGACCGCCTCGACATGGCGCTGGCCTCCCCGCCGCCGCCCACCTTCTACTACTGGATAGGCGGACGCGCGGGCGAGGAGATCATCCGCGCGCAGAACGAAGGCGTCGCCGATTTCTGCAAGCAAAACGCCGGGAACTTCCGGGGGCTGTGCAACCTCCCGATGCAGAACGGGGGCGAGGCGGCAGCGGCCGAGCTGGCGCGCGCGATGGGGGAGGGGCTGCTCGGCTGCATCATCTCCGACCGCATCGGCGCCCACGCGCTCGACGAGCCGCAGTACGAGGAGTTCTGGGCGGAGGCGGAAAGGCGCGGCGCCCTGGTGTTCATCCACCCCGACTTCGCGGACTTCAAGCCGCTCTACCCCTTCTACATGGCGAACTGCGTCGGCAACCCGCTGGCCACCACCGTCGCCGCGGCGCGGCTCATCCTCTCGGGCCATTTCGAGCGCTACCCGAAGCTCGAGGTGCTGCTCGCCCACGCCGGCGGAAACCTCCCCTGGGCGATGGGCCGCATCCAGCACTGCTGGGAGGCGCGGCCCGAGACGCGCGCCCTCACGCCGCACCCGCCGCGGCATTATCTCCGGAACCTCTATTTCGACGTCATCACCTTCAACGCCTCCGCCCTGCGGTGGCTGGTCGGGGAGGTGGGCGCGGACCGCGTCGTCTGCGGCACGGACTACCCCTACGACATGATGCAGGAGCGCGTGGTGGATTTCGTGGAGGGGGCGGGGCTCGCCGAGGATGCGCAGGAGAAGATTCTGCGGGCGACGCCGGCGCGGCTCATGCGGCTCTAGGCGCGAGGGGGCGCCTTTTCACGGGATATACTGGGAAGGGACGATTCCTGAACGCGGGGTCGTTCTCGAACGGCTTCGCGGGCTTCCCGCGCGGCATGGCGTGACACACTCGCGCGAAAACCCCTCCGCTCCCCTCACGCCTTGCGGGCCACCCCCAGGGCCGCGCGCAGCTCGTCGCCCGTGATGGTTTCCTCCTCGAGCAGGCGCGCGGCGAGCGCCTCCAAGTCGCCGCGCCGCTCCTTCAGTATCCCCAGGGCGCGTCCATGCGCGCCGTCGAGGATTTTCTCCACCTCCTCGTCCACCTCGCGGCGGGTCGCCTCGCTGATGTCGGACGCCGCCGCGCCGTTCATCCCGCCGCCCAGAAACAGCGGACGCGGCGCCCCCCGCAGGGCGTGGGGGCCGAAGCGCGCGCTCATGCCGTATTCGGTCACCATGGAGTCGGCCATGTCGGTGGCGCGCTGGAGGTCGTTTTGCGCACCCGTGGAGACCTCTCCGAAAACCGCCTCCTCCGCCGCGCGGCCCGCGAGGAGCACGGCGATTCTGTCCTCCATCTCCTTGCGGGAGAGGAGGTATCTGTCCTCGGTGGGGCGCTGGAGGGTGTAGCCCAGGGCGGCCAGCCCCCTCGGGATGATCGAGACCTTCTGCACCGGGTCCGCCGTGCCCGCCAGCTCCGCCACCAGCGCGTGGCCGAGCTCGTGGTAGGCCACCCGGCGGCGCTCCTCGGCCGTCATGACGCGGGATTTCTTCTCGAGGCCCGCCGACACGCGCTCGAAGGCCTCCTCGAAGTCGGCCATCACCACCGCGTCCCGGTCGTGGCGGGCGGCGAGGAGCGCGGCCTCGTTCGCCAGGTTGGCGAGGTCGGCCCCCGAGAGGCCGGGCGTCATCTCCGCGATCCGGTCGACGTCCACGTCCACGCCGAGCACCAGCGCCTTCGTGTGCACCCGCAGGATGTGCTTTCTGCCGAGGAGGTCCGGCCTGTCCACCAGCACCTGCCTGTCGAAGCGCCCCGGACGCAGGAGGGCAGGGTCGAGAATCTCCGGCCGGTTGGTCGCCGCCATGATGATGACCCCCCGGCGGGTGTCGAAGCCGTCCAGCTCGACGAGGAGCTGGTTGAGCGTCTGCTCCCGCTCGTCGTGGCCGCCCGCCAGGTTCCCGACGCCGCGCGCCTTGCCCAGCGCGTCGAGCTCGTCGATGAACACGATGCAGGGGGCCTTCTCCATCGCCTGCTCGAACAAGTCGCGCACGCGCGCGGCGCCCAGGCCCACGAACATCTCGACGAACTCCGAGCCGCTGATGCTGAAGAAGGAGACCTCCGCCTCTCCCGCCACGGCCTTGGCCATCAGCGTCTTTCCGCAGCCGGGCGGGCCCACCAGCAGGACGCCGCGCGGAATCTTGCCGCCCAGGCGCAGGTAGCGATCCGGATTTCTCAGGTAATCCACCACCTCCGCCAGCTCCTCTTTGGCCTCGTCCACGCCGGCCACGTCGGAGAATCGAACGTCCACCTCCTGCTGCGCGTATATCTTCGCCTTGTTCCGGCCGAAGGCCATCACCCCCTGGCCCGGGCCCATCCGCCGCATCACCAGGGCGTAGATGGCGAAGAGGACGCCTAGCGGCAGCACCCAGCTCGTGAACACCTGCACCAGCCAGGGAGGCTCGAACTGGCCCTGAAAGACGACGCCCGCCTCCTCGAGGAACGCGATGAGCGCAGGGTCCGGCACCTTCGCCGTCTCGAAATATCTCTGCCGGCCGTCCGCGTCGGACTTCTTCAAAACCCCCTGGAGGCGGTCGCCGCGAATGTCCACCCGCTCCACGTCGCCCGACTTCACCAGGACGCGAAACTCGCTGTAGGGAATGCGCTGGTAGCGGGCGCCCTGAAAGAAGAGCGTGTGAATCACGGACATGATGAGGAAGATGAACAGGAAATAGCCGATGGAAAACTGCGTTTTTTTTGTTCATCATCCCCTCCTTCCGGGAGGAAGGCGGCGGGCGCCTCTCCCCGGCGCGCACCCCCCAGCGGAACGGAAGGGGCTTCCGGACGCCGCGCGGAGAGCATACCAAATTCTCCGGGATACGGGAATTTGATGGAGGGAGAGAAGAGAGACGGGGCGGGCGCCGCGCACCGGGCGGAGCGTCCGCGCTTGCGTTCCGCGCGCCGTTCGTCTCTAATGGGGGGATATTTTTTCATCCCCCGCCACTTTGGAGCGACCATGCGACAATTCGACGAGTTCGACAGGCCGCCAGGCCCGCTCATGGGTCTCTGGAGCGCGTTCTACATCGACAAGTGGAAATTCCTGAAGCGCAACCTCATGGGGTTTCGCAAGGAGCGCAAGGAGGCGTTCCGCAACACCCTGCAGCCGGGCGACCCGATGCCCGACGTGCGGCTGAAATCCACGGACGACGCCTCCTTCCGCCTCGCGGACTTCATCGGCGAGAAGAACATCGTCATCGAGTTCGGCGCCATCACCTGACCCCCCTATCGCCGGCAGGTGGCCGGCGTCGAGGATTTGCAGGAGAAGTATCGGGACAAGGACGTGGCGTTTTTCGTCGTCTATTCGAAAGAACCCCACGCAGGGGAAACCCGCCACTTCAAGAAATACGCCCAGCACACCTCCTACGCCCACAAGAAGCGGTATGCGGAGGAGCTCGTGGCGGAGTTCGGCATGAAGGTGCCCGTCCTCATCGACGACCTCGACGAGAGCGTCGTGCGCGCCTTCGGCCGGATGCCGAACATGACGTTCATCGTGGACAAGGCGGGGCGCATCGCCTACAAGGCGGACTGGATGGAGGCGGAGCGCGTCCAGGCGCTGCTCGACGCCCTCCTCGCCGAGCAGGAGGCCGAGGCGGCGGCGTCCGCCTAGCCGGCGGGGCGCGGTGGCTGGCCGGTGCGGTGCGCGGGTGCGTTGCGGGTCGCCTTTTCGGAGCGCATCTCGCGCGGCTGAGGAAGCCCGATGACCACGGAATACGCCTGGTTTCTGCCGACGGGAAGATACGGCGACGGGCACGCCATCAACGCCAGGGTTCCCGAGCGGCGCCCGACCGTGGACTACATCAGCGCGGTGGCGCGCGCGGCGGAGGCCGCCGGCTTCGTCAACCTCCTCGTCCCCACCGGCTCCCACTGCCTCGACGCCTGGATGATCACGCTGGCCGTCGCGGGACGAACCGAGCGCATCAGGTTCTGCGTGGCCTTTCGCCCCGGGCTGATGAGTCCCGTGCTCACCGCCCAGCAGGCGAACACCTACGACGCCATCACGGGCGGACGGCTCACGGTGAACGTCGTGACCGGATCAACGCCTCTGGACCAGAGGCGATACGGCGACCACCTGGCGCACGCGGAGCGCTACGCGCGGACGGAGGAGTATCTCGACATCATCCGGGCGCTCTGGCGTAACGAGGGGCCCGTCAGCTACGACGGCCGCTACTACCAAATCGAAAACGCCGCCCTCTACGCCAGCGCCGTATCGAAGCCGCATCCCGCGATATACCTCGGGGGCAGCTCGGAGGCGGGACGCCGCGTGGGCGCAAAGCACGCAGACGTCCACATGATGTGGGCGGTGCGCCCCGAGCAGGTCGCGGCGGACGCCGCGGACATGAGGCGCCGCGCGGAGGTTGCGGGCCGCGACGACCTGCGCTTCGGCCTTCGTCTCCACGTCCTCTGCCGGGAGAGCCAAAAAGAGGCGAGGCGCGCCGCCCACGCGCTGCTGGAGAACAGCGCCCTCGAGAACACCGGCGTCTGGGCGGACCAGCGCAACCGCTCGGAGAGCGAGGGGCAGCGGCGCATGAACGAACTCTACGCGAGCGGCTCCCCCTGGCTGACGGAGACCCTCTGGATGGGCGTGAACAAGGTGCGCTCGGGTGCCGCCGCCATGCTGGTGGGCACCCCCGACATGGTGGCCGCCGCACTCCGCGAATACGTGGAGGCCGGCGCGCGGAACTTCATCCTCTCGGGCTGGCCCCATCTCGAGGAAGCCGAGATTTTCGGCCGGGAGGTCATGCCGCTCCTGGAAGACACGCAGCCCGCGCGGCTCGCGCCCCTCGCCAAAGGATGAAAAAATGAGCTACCGCGTCTTCGACGCCCGCGAGATAGACCACCAGCAAACCTACCGCCTCCTCATCGGCTCCGTCGTCCCCCGCCCCATCGCCTGGGTGAGCACGGCGAGTGCGGCGGGCGGGACGAACCTCGCTCCGTTCAGCTTCTTCACCATGGTCTCCCACTATCCGCCCATGGCGTCCATCTCCGTCGGCGAGCGCGAGAAAAAACCCAAGGACACGACGCGCAACATCCTGGAGACGAAGGGCTACGTCATCCACGCGGTGGCGAACGGCTGGGAGGAGCGGATGAACCGGAGCGCCGGGAACTACGGCCCGGACGAGAGCGAGTTCGAGGCGACCGGCCTCGAGACCCTCCCCTCCGACCTGGTGGCCGCCCCGCGCATCAAGGACGCGCCCCTGGCGATGGAGTGCCGCTTCGAGCGGATGATCCCCTTCGGCGACGAATGGGTGACACACCTGATCATCGGCGAGGTGCTCCGATGGCACGTGCGGGAGGACCTCATCCTGACGGTCGCCGGCGGCAAAAAATACATCGACCCGGAAAGACTCCGGCCCGTGGGCAGGCTAGGCGGGCCGAAATACTGCCGAACCCGGGAGATTTTCGAGATGACGGCCCCCTACGTCACCCCGGACAGCGCACACCCGAACGACCCCGCTCCCCCAACGCCCGCCCGCCAATGATTTGATATGGGCGCGCGACCGCCCGGGCGTTCATGTGGGCAGGCGCAGACGCGCGGCCAGACGGGTGGGCAGCCACCGCCGCCGAACAAACGCGACGACATGAGGAATTATTGCAGCCAGTGAACCCGACGAATGAAGAGTTGATCCGGCAGATGGCGGAAGAAGCCCTGGATGCGGGGAGCGTCGCGCGCGACCCCATCGCCCAGTTTCGCCGCTGGTATGCGCAGATGCGGAGCGCCGGCGTCCATCGGGAAGACGCGATGACGCTCGCCACCATCCGCCCCGACGGCGCGCCCGCCGCCCGCGTCGTCCTCTACAAGGACCCGCAAATCCTGGGAATAGCGGATGCGGGCTTCCCCTTTTTCACCAACCACGAGAGCGACAAGGGTGCGCAGCTGGCGAACGACCCGAGAGCCGCTCTCGTCTTCTACTGGAAGGAGCCGGGCCGGCAGGTGCGCGCGGAGGGTCGCGTGGAGAGGCTGCCCGCGCGCGTCTCGGACGCCTATTTCGCCTCCCGCCCGCGCGGTAGCCGGCTGGGCGCGTGGGCCTCGCCGCAGAGCCGGCCGATTCCGGATCGCGCGTTCCTCGACCACAGGGCGCGCGCCCTCGAGGCCGAATACGCGGGCGGTGCGGTGCCGAGGCCGCCGCATTGGGGCGGCTACATCCTCAAGCCCCGCTCCGTGGAGTTCTGGCAGCACCGGGAGAGCCGCCTCCACGACCGCATACGCTACGCGCGGGAGGCGGACGGCGGCTGGCGGAGGGAGCGCCTCGCCCCGTAGGGGAGGGGGGTCGTTTCCGCGGTCGAACAGAAAATCCCGTCGTCTCGCTCTTATACTCCCCTCACACCTTCACGCCCTGGATGCCCCAGGAGGTGTCCTTCGCCGTCACGAAGACGTAGTCCGCATCGCCCGGAATCTCGCCCGCGTGCACCGCATTCGCCGGAATGTGGGCGATGTCGCCGGGGGCGAGCGTGGCGGTCTCGCCCTCGATCGTCATGCGCGCGGCCCCGGCGAGGACGATGACGAACTGCTCGTTGGGGTGCGCGTGCGGCTCGGCGCGCCCGCCGGCGGGAATCCGCATCTTGCCGAAAATGATCCGCTCCCCCGTCACCCAGGCACCCTCGGTCGGGCTGTAATCCTCGCCCGCCAGACCCTTTTCCATCGCCTCGGTGTCGTAGAAATAGGGGAGGCGGCCTGCGCCCTCCCCTCCTCCCCGATCGGGATCGACCGGCATCTCGGCGGGAGTTCCCGCGATGCCGGCGGCCGTATCCTTCGCCACGATGAACTCGTAGTCCGCCGCGCCCAACACCTCGGCGGCGTGCACGGCGTTCGCGGGCCGGTAGGCGATGTGCCCCGGTGCGAGGACGTGCGTCTCGCCCTCGACCTCCAGGCGAACGCTGCCGGCGAGACAGTAGCCGAACTGCTCGTTGGGATGCGCGTGCGCGTTCGAGCGCGTGCCGGCGGGCATCCGCATCTTCCCGAAGATGAGCCGCTCCCCCTGCACCCAGGCGCCGTTCGCCGAGCTGTAGGCCGCCCCCGCGAGGTTCTTCTCCATCTCGTCCGTCCTGTAGAAATACGACATCCCCCTCGTCCCCTCTCATCCCAAAGAAATGAACACGTCCGCCGGCCCAGGAGGCGCGGTCGCCCCCGAACTGGCCGCCGGCGCCCGCCCCGTTCGCACCGCAAGAGGAAAATATCGCCCATGCGCATCCTTCCGGCAAGAGGGAGAGGGCGGGAAAAAGCCCTGCGCGCGTTGCTATGGTTCCGGCTACATGGGCGGCTACGCGCAGCCGGACATCACCCCCCGCTTGAAATCCCGGGCCGAATGCCGCATATTACCTCGCATGACGGAGCGCAAAACCCTCCCCCATGACAGGCGCCCGACGGGCCTCTCCCCGGCGGCAGAGGTCGCCGCGCGTCTCCCCCCTCCTCCGCGCAGGGAGCGGCGATGATTCGCACCAACGCCCAGATACCGCAAAGGGAGCACAACGAGCACCGGATGCGGCGCGCCGACAGCTGGCTTCGGCGCAGTGAAGACGCCGACTCGGACGAGGAGAGGTTCATTTGTCTGTGGATCGCGTTCAACGCCGCCTACGGGGCTGAACCCAACGGGGCGGATGAGGAGGGACTGACCGAAACCGGGAGGTTCACGGGCTTTCTGCGGGAGATCATCCACCGCGACGAGCAAAACCAGAAGCAGCTGAGAACCATCCTGTGGGAGACGTTTCCGGGGCCGATCCGCATTCTTCTGGACAACCAGTACGTGTTCAAGCCGTTCTGGCAATGGGTGCGGAACGAACGGGAGAGCGGGGGCTGGCGCGCGCGGTTTCAGCGCGAGAACGACAGCATCCGGCGACACATGGGGAACCACGACGTGCACGGCGTCCTCAAGCAGGTCTTCCGGCGCCTGTATCAGCTGCGCAACCAGGTTTTCCACGGCGGCGTCACGTTCTCCGCGGGGTGGGGCCGAACCCAGCTGCGCGACGGCGGCCGCATCATGGCCTCCATCGTTCCGGTGATTCTCGAGGTCATGCGGGCGGACATCGAGGCACACCCCGACTCGGAGGTCTGGGGAAAGGTCGCCTACCCGCGCGTAGGCGAGGAGGAAAGCGCGCTGTAGCGCGCGGGGGCGCCCCGGGGGGACGGGCGCGCATCCACCCAAACGAGAAACGCCCGCCGCGCCGGCCGGGATTCCGGCTTCCGGGGCGATAGAATCGCCCATCATGAGATTCCAGCGGATGGGACGTCTCTCTACACCACCACGTGCTCGCGGACGCGCTCTCCGAGGTGCTCCATGCCCGTCTCGGTGACCTCGACGGTGTATTCCGCGTGGACGCCGCCCTCGCCGAACCTGCCGGAGGGCAACTCCACCGAGAGGACGGCGCCTGCGGGCAGCGGAATGTCCGACGTCTCCGGCAAAAACGGATCGTCGAGCGGAACCGGCTCGCTCAGCGTATAGGGTAGCTCGCGCGCCTCGACCCCGATGGTGTGCCCGCAGAAGGCGCCGTTGTAGCGGGGCAGGCCCGCCTTTTTCGCCGCCGAGACCGCCGCGCGAAATATCTCCGAGGGGCGCACCCCGGCGCGGATCACGCCGAGTGCGGCCTCAAGCCCCGCCTGAATCGCTTTCCATTGCGCCCGGCGCCCGGCGTCCGGCTCGCCAAACGAACCGCAGCAGCCCACGTCCGCGCAGTAGTGGTTCAGCCGCATTCCCGCGTCGAAGAAAAACCCGTCGCCCGGCTCAAACCTCCTGTCGGAGGGCGGGAAAATGGAGGCGGAGCGCCTCCCTCCTCCCAAATGAAACCAGCTCCATTTCCCCTCCCCCGCGGCCACGGTGCGGTAGTAGTGGCTCGCCACCTCGCGCTCCGTCCGCCCCACGGCCATCTCCTTGTGGAACGCGACGACCGCCCGCTCGTTCAGAAGCGCCGCGGCCCGCATTCGTTCGCGCTCCTCTTTCGTCTTCTGGAGGCGAATCAGCCGGAACAGGTGCGAGGCGTCCAGAAAGGACGCGCCCGGCAACGCCGCCTCCACGCCGCCGCGCGTGGCCGGACGAATTCCCTCCTGGTCGAGCGCCACCCTGCCGCCCGATACGCCGCGCTCCCGCAACACCCGGAGCAGCGCATCCGCCGGGTTCGCCTCGCGCGGGGCGTCCTCGGCGATCAGGGAAACGTAGTTCCTCTCCTCCTCGCCGACCCCCCGCTCCCCGGGCTCCATCTCCAGTGCCGAGCGGGGGCCGTAGCCCCGCACGTCCTCTATCCAGGAGCCCTGCGCCGCATAGTAGGTCTCGTCCTGCCGGGAGAGTATCAGGGCCGGCGGAGAGTCCGCATCCCGGAAAAACAGCGCGAAGGTCTCCGTCGTGGCGTCGCCGTAGGTGTATTGCGCCCAACCCTGGAAGCCGGAGAGATATAAGACGTTGTGCCGCGTCGTCGCGACCAGCGCGTCGAGAGCGAACCTCTCCATGAAGTCCAGCGCGCGTTCTTTGTGGAAGAGCATGTGCCACCTCGGATGGGAATGGAGAGTTTTCGCCGGCGCTCAGGCGCGCCTGATGTCCCGTACCTGCCGGACGAGGGGGACCCCTCCGCAAACCAGGCCGACTATCAGCATGGCGAAGCTGAAGAAAATGATGAACAAAATGAGCGTGATGAAGCAGACGAACAGGAGAATGCGCTCGTATGTGTGGAGCCTGCCCAGAAGCCAGCCCTGCGTTCCCGCGGAGAAGGCGACAAAACCCAAAAGCGTCATGGAGGCGGAGAGGGCGACGCGCAGCGGATGCGCGAACGTGAGCAGAGCCGGGTCGAACATGAACAAGAACGGCACGATGAAGCCCACGATGGCGAAGCGCAGGGACATCATGGACGTCTTGAAATAGGGCGCCCCGGCCAGCTTGGCCCCCACGAGCGAGGCTATCGCCACGGGCGGCGTGATGGCGGAGAGGATGGCGAAATAGAAGATGAACATGTGGGCGGCGACGCGGTCTCCCTTCGCGGCCACAAACTCCTTGGCCCACTCCGCGCCGTAGACGTGCGCGAGCTCGGGGCCGACGAGCTTGATGAGCACGGGCCCGCCCAGGATGGCGAGCAGCACGTAGGCCGCCGTCGTCGGCATCCCCATGCCCAGCACCGCGCAGCAAACCGCCGTGAGCAGCAGGGCGACGAAGAAGCCGTCGAGGCCGATGTAGTACGCGCACCCGCCGGCGGCGGCTGTGCCGAACAGGCATATGTCATTGGCGAGGGCCTCTATCATGAAGGCGAACTTGTTGCCCACGCCCGTGATCGTGAGCACCTGAACGACGACCTCGATGGTGGCGAGCGTCACGGCGAACTCCGCCCCTTGCCTGCCCCCCACCCGCAAGGCGTCGCGGATGCTGAAAATCCAGCCCGAAGCGCTCTGCGCCGCCCGCACGCCCGCGCCCGTCTCGCCCGTCTTCTCCGCCCGCATCAGGTAGGTGAACGGGTTGCAGGACACCGCCAGCACCTGCGGGAGGCTCGGGGTCGGGCCGCTCGTCGCGGACCCCGGGGGGATGAACGCGAAAATCGCCCTCTGGAGGAGGACGGCCAGCCCGAAGAAGATGAGGCCGTCATAGATAAACCCGAAAGGGATGAACCATTCGCCGAAATCGGCGACCGCAGGGAGAAGCGCGTAGATCCCCTGCTGCGCGTAATAGGCGCCCACCCAGATCGCGGCGAAATACCAGGGTATGGTCGTGGCGGGCTGCGCCCCGTTCCCTCTGAAGACGGCCCACCCGCAGAGCAGCGCCAGGACGATGGCCGCCCCGGCCACGCCGGAAGACCAGCCAAAAGCACTCCACAGGCCCAGCAAGGTGATCGGGAAGACGGCGAGCCAGCTGCGCTCTATCTCCCTCCAGAATGGGTCCACCCAGGAGAAGAGGCGGGTGAAAACCCGAATCAGGACAAACCCGATGGCGCCCAGCCACAGGGCGGCCCGGACGGCGCCGCCCCAGGTCGGTGCTCCGTGCATCCCCAACGACAGGGCGGAGGCCCACTCAAAAATCGCGAGCAGGGCAAACAGGAAGAAGACGAATCCCCAGAAAGCGACCGGCACGAAAACGAATATCTCGTCGGCGACGGCGTTCTCGCCCCGCCGCAAGCCGCCCAGGAACTCCGTCACATTCCGGTAGAACCAGACGCCCACCATGATGAAGACCGACATGACGCCGGCGAACACGGGCGTTCTGCCCTCGAACAGGAAATACACCAGAAACGCCAGGGGCACGAGATAGAACCATCCGTTTTTCAGTTCGTCCTTCCAGCTCGGAATCTCGGAGCTGGGCAGCGGCTGGATGTTCAGCGCACCCGCCGCGAAGTGGATGTTGATCCCCACGATGGTGAAATACAGGATGGCCGGTATGGTGGCGTACCCGATGATCTGGAAATACGGCACCTCGATGAGTTCGCTCATGATGAAGGCGCCCGCCCCCATGACGGGAGGCATGATCTGCCCGCCGCTGCTGGCCGCCGCCTCCGCCGCCCCGGCGATGTGCGGACTCAGGCCGATGCGCTTCATCAGGGGGATGGTGAACGTGCCCGTGGTCACGACGTTGCCGGAGGCACTGCCCGACACCGTGCCCATGAGCGCGCTCGAGCCCACCGCCGCGAGGCCGGCCCCGGCGCGCATCTTGCCGAACAGGCCCAGGGCGAAGTTCACGAAAAAGCGGCCCGCGCCCGACTCGTGCAAAAACGCCCCCAGGATCAGGAACATGATGATGAACGTGGCCGAGATGACGACCAGAAACCCCAGCACCCCTCCGATGAAATCGGTGGAGAGCTTCGCCTGGAGCTCGAGCCAGGTGTGGCCGCCGTGTCCGAACGGAGGCGCAAACAGGTTGCCCCAGACCCCGTAGGAGAAGGAGATGACCGCCAGGGTGGGGAGCGGGGGGCCGAAGCAGCGCCGCGTCAGTTCGAGGGCGACGATGAGCATGACGAAGCCGACGCGCGCGTCGCCGATCGTCGGGGCACCGGGGCGATCCACCATGTCCTCGTGATAGTAGAAGAGATACAGACAGGCGGTCGCCACGAAGAAGAGCATCCCCGCGTTCAGGCCAATCGTGAACCCGGCCGGGAACGGATGCGCTGGGTAATCCTCGAACACCTCCTTGATGCGTTTTTTCGCCCAGAAGAGCGGAAAAGCGAGTATGGCCGCCGGCCAGAGGTAGAAGACGCTCCGCACCTCGTCGCTCTGCCCGGCCCAGAGGCCCACCCGCCATCCCCCCAGGATGAGTGCCGCGAAAAACACGGCGAGAAAGCCGGCCGCCTTTCTCACGCCGGCTGCGGGCCGGAAGAAGATGGCGAACAGGGTCCACATCGTGGGGATGGCGGCGCACGCGATCAACAGCCACCAGAGCGTGGGCTCATGCGTGCTTTCCGGCAGGGAATCCCAGTAGAGGAACAAAATCGGCACCGGGACAAAGCCCAGAACCCAGAGCAGAAGAGCGAGCCAGGACTTCTCGACGACCATCATCGCTATCCAGATGACGAACGGGAGTGCGTATGCCCACCAGACGCTCGCGTCGGACCACTCCTCCCCCATCTCATGGACGAAATAGTAGAAGATGACGGCGGGAACCAGGGAAAGAACATACAAAACGGGAAGAAACTTCAGCCGGCGAATCTTGTCCCCGTAAATTTCGGGCATCGCCCCGGCACCGCCAATCAAGAGGATGGCGTAGGCCAGTAGCATGTGCATGTTGGGGTGCATCTCGCCCGGCAGGGGCCGCAGATAGACGGCGGAGATGTGATACAAGCCCGACAGCACGCACAGCCAGGAGGTGGTGAAAACCAGAGCCCGCACGAGGGGTGCCGACTGGGTGGGGTCTGATTCCGCTTTCATGTGTCTCCTCTCTCTCCACCGGCGGTGGATTCATCTGCTGGCGAAACGAGGCACTTGGCTGGAACGCGCCCATTCTACCGGATGCGCCCGTTGTTTTGCCAGCGGCTCCCGAGGTTTCATCCGACAAACTTGGCACTTGACCACACCACGCCATTTTGGTGTAGTATGTCTGGAATCGACAAGCGCACAAGCACCGCCATGATTGTTCATGCGTTTTGACTACATGCGTTTCGACGCGCCCGAACCGAAACCGGCTTCGGGTTGTGCAGTTCACTTTATTTTTTTGTCTGCAAAAAAAGGAGATGCGAATGAGGAAATTCACGCTTCGGTTGATCACGCTGGCGGCGGGCCTGGCCCTGGCCCTCGGCACGGCTCCGGCGGGCGAGGCCGCCAAAATCCTTCTGGGAACGTCCCAGCCCGGCGGCGCCACCTTCGAGATTGGCACCGCCATGGGCAAAGTCATCACGGACAACTCGGGCGGAAAGATTTCGGTGTCCGCATCCGTCACCGGCGGCTCCACCGCCAACGTCCGCATCCTGCAGAAGAAGAACAAGAACCAGCCCTTCCGCATGGGCATGGCCACGGCACCGGCCGTCGCGTGGGGGCAAACGGGAAGAAAGCCCTTCAAGAAGCCCCAGGACGTCCTGGCGCTCGGGGCGCTCTATCCGCTGACGATCGTCTACACCACCTTCAAGTCCACGGGGATCAAGAACTGGTTTGACCTCGAAGGCAAAAGATTCGTCGTCGGCGGGCGCGGCGGCTCGATTTACATCGTCACGCAGATTGCGCTCAAGCACAGCGGCATGTTCAAGAAAGTGAAGCGCGAATTCTTCAACAACAACCAGAATTCCGCCGCCATCAAGGACCAGAGGGTGGACGCCGGCTTCTTCTTCCTCAACGGCGGCGTTCCCGCGCCCGTGTACATGGACCTCGCGCGCACGCTCTCCGGCAAGCTGCACTTCTTCGGCCCGGACGAGGCGACCATCAAGAAACTGGCCGAGAACGAGGCGGGCATCGTGCGCGACGTCGTGCGGGCGGGCTCCATCCCCGGCTACGACAAGGACGTCATCAGCTGGGGGCAGATGTGGGCCTTGATGACCAACAGCAAGATGAGCAACGACAACGCCTATGCGATTGTCAAAGCCATGTATGACAACCACAAGCAGATCATCAAATACCACCCGGCCGGAAAATTCATCACCAAGAAAACCGGCCTGCGCGGCCTGAAGAAGCTCCAGCTGCACCCGGGTGCGGTCCGCTACTGGAAAGAAGCGGGGATGATGTAATCCGCATCGCACCGAACGCGCAAAAAAAGCCCCCCTGCCGAGGCAGGGGGGTTTTTGTTTTGGTTGTCCCTCCCATCGCATCCAGCAACGGAAAATCCATTCCCTGGAGAAAAAATGAAGACATCCGGCTTTGAACCCTTTCGTCTCGTAAAGCCCGACGACGCCGAGGGGGAGGTGGCGCAGATTTACGAGGAGATATGTCGGCTGAAGGACCCGCGCTGGCTGGGGCCCTTGTTCGGGTTCTTCGCCCACGTGCCGGGGCTCCTGCGCGGGTTCTGGGAGCTGCAAAAACGCCTGGAAGTCCTGGAGGGGCGCATTTCGCGCGACCTGGCCAACCGCATCGCCATGGTTTGCGCGGTCGCCTCTGACTGCCCCCGTTGCGTGAATTTTCACAAGACCGACCTCATTCACCGCATGGGACTCGACGAGAGCGAAGTGGAAAAACTCCATGATTTTGAAGACGCCGCATTGCCCGAGTCCGAAAAAGCGGTCTTCCGCGTGGCCAGAAAGATCACGCGCAACGAGCAGATGAGCGATGAGGAGTTCCGGGCGTTGCGCGCGCACGGCTTTGATGAGCCGGCGATTGTGGAGATCGTCTCGGTCGCGCTGCTGGAGGGCGGCTTCGCGCGCCACGCAAGCGTTCTGGCGCGCTTCGAGGATGGCGCCGACTGGCCGGCGCGGCACACGCCGTCCGCCGAATACCGAAACGTCATCGACCGGTGAAGAGGGGCGGCGACGGCGGGGCGTCCATCACCCGGGGGGCAGGTTTGGCATTATTGGGGCGTCCGGCGCGGCGGGCGGACGCGCGTCCGGGAGGGGACGTTCCCGGCGGGCAGGCCCGCTGGCGGACGGACGCCCCGCGTCAGGAGCGATTCGGACGGCACTCTCGCCGAAACCCCGCCGGGGGGCGCCTCGGCGGGATAGTTATACAGGGTGGTCAGGCAGCCATCCGGCCGGCCGCGCACCTCCGCTGCGGCTCCGCCCGCCGCGCCCCCGAGAACCAAGACGGCGAGAAACGCCATCCGCGTGAAATAGCGCATCCGGACATTTCCTCTCTCAAAAGACTCTCTTAAAAAAGATTCCGCCGAAATCGAACCTCCGCATCATACCATCATCCTCCCCCCAAGATGATCGCCTTGCGATTTTTCGGGGGTTGATTCGGGGTTGAAAAAGAAGCGCAATCCCTATAGGATAGCCCAAGTTAAATTTCTAAATTTCGTGAAGTTGGGATTTTGTCGGGTAACGTGGCGGGAGGCTCCTCCGGGTTTCGTTCACAAATTTAAACTCGCAATCCGCACCATTCTAATCTGGGAAACGGCATCTCGTGCGTCAGCCTGCGAACCTGCTGAAAATGAAGGGAATCGACAAGTCCTTCCCGGGCGTGCACGCGCTCAAGGAGGTCGATTTCAGCGTCAACGAAGGCGAGGTGCACATTCTGCTGGGCGAGAACGGCGCCGGAAAATCCACGCTCATCAAGATTCTGGCGGGCATCTACCACGCAGACGCCGGCGAAATCGAGATCAACGGAGCACCCACCGTCATCCCCGACGCGAGAACCGGACGGGATTTGGGAATCAGCGTCATCTACCAGGAGCTGAACCTGGTGCCGGATTTGAGCGTGGCGAAAAACATCTTCCTGGGCCGGGAGCCGGTCCTGCCGGGCCTGATGCGGCGCGTGGACTGGGCCAGGGTCGAGCAGGAGTCCCGGGCGATCATGGAGCGCCTCGACGTGCGGATCGACGTCAACGCGCCGGTCCGCTCCTTGAGCGTGGCGGATCAGCAAATGGTGGAGATCGCGCGCGCCCTCGCGTTCGACTGCAAGATTCTGGTGATGGACGAGCCCACCTCCTCTTTGAGCGGACATGAGATCGAGGAGCTGTTCAAGGCCGTCAAGCTGTTGCGCGAGCAAGGGGTGGGCATCATCTACATCTCCCACCGGCTCGAGGAAGTCCATGAGATAGGGGACCGCGTCACCGTCCTGCGCGACGGGGAATACATGGGCACGTGGGAAGTGGAAGACGTGGCGCTGGATTTCCTGATCACGCAGATGGTGGGACGCGCACTGGATGAGAAATTCCCCTGGACGCCCCGCGAGCGCGGGGAGGTGGCCCTGCGCGTGCGCGGACTCACGCGGCGCGGCGTATTCGAGGACATCGACTTCGACCTGCACTACGGCGAAATCGTGGGACTCTCCGGTCTCGTCGGCGCGGGGCGAACCGAGGTCGCCCGCGCCGTCATGGGGGCGGACCCGGTGGATGGCGGCACCGTGGAGATGACGAGCACGACGAAGGAGAAAGAGGCACTACAGCGTCTGCCCCACTACCCGCTTTGGCTCGCGGTCGTGGACGTTCTCGTCTTCATGCTGGCACTACCCATCTTCACCGTCATCTTTCAGGGCATCTACGACCCCGTCACGCTCAACATGAACGCGCCGCCGCCTCTGCTCAGCGGCACGTGGTTCTACGAATGGCTCCTCGGCGGGCCGTTGTACAACATACCGAACGGCCCGGTCCCCTACATCGCCGCCACCGGGCTGGCCGTCATACGGCAGGCGGGAATGTGGTTTCTGGAGCGGGAGTACCTCTGGCGCACCATGGCCGTCGATTTTGCGAAATGGTACGCCCTGGCGATATGCGCGATGGTCGTGACGAGCCTGTTCACCCAGAATTTCGTTCTCGAATGGGTCATGATTTGGGGCGGCGTCGCCATGGTCGCGCTCCGCTTCCTGAAAATCCTCACCCATGAGCGCAAGTGGACTCCCAGCCTGGCCATCCAGCGGGGGCTCGGTCTGTTGCCCGAGGACAGGAAAACCCAGGGGCTCACCCAGATTCTCTCGGTCGCCTTCAACACCACGAGCGCGAACATCATCCGCCTCATCAAGCGGTGGTTCCTCAACCTGAGCCTGGAGAAGGACTTCGTGGAGGAGCACATCCGGCAGCTGAAAATCATGACGCCGGATCAGGACACGCAAATCCGCTTCCTCTCGGGCGGCAACCAGCAAAAGGTCGTTCTCGCCAAATGGCTTTTCCGGCGCGCCAACGTGCTCATCTTCGACGAGCCGACCCGCGGGATCGACGTGGGCGCAAAATTCGAGGTGCACTCCCAGATGCTGCAACTCGCCAAGGAAGGCGTCGCCGTCATGATGATATCCAGCGAACTGCCCGAGATACTCGGAATGAGCGACCGCATTCTGGTGATGCGCGAGGGACGGCTCACCGCAAATATCGACAGGGACGAGGCGACGCAGGAGCAGATTCTGCGCTACGCCATGACGGCGGAATGATTATTCGCCCCCCTCAAATGAGCGCCTTGTCCAGGCATCACCGACCGGAGGAAATTCCATGAGCGCCGCGGTCTCTACGGGGAATGAGAAGCTCGTTCTGGGATATTCGGCCAAGGACATCCCCTGGGAGCGCGTCCTCCTCATCTTCGCGTTCGCCGTCCTGATGCTCTTCTACACCTTCGCGACGGAGAACTTCCTCACCCTCGAGAACTTCGCCAACGTCGTGCGCCGCGACGCCTGGCTCTTCTTTCTCGCCTACGCGCAAACGCTGGTCATCATCTCGGGAGGGTTTGACCTCTCGCAGGGGTCGATCATGAGCGTGGTGAGCGTGATGGCCTGGAGTGCGATGCTGCACTTCGGGTTTTTCGTCGGCCTCATCGCCGGCCTCGGCATCGGCCTGCTGTGCGGCGTCATCAACGGATTCTTCGTCGGCGTGATGCGGGTGCAGCCGTTCATCGCCACATTGGGAATGCTCTTCGTCGGCAGCGGCACGGCCCAGCTCTGGACGGGCGGCCTCCAGATGGGCGGGGCGCGCGAGGGCGCGACCCTGCACAAGCACGTGGAGGAGGCGTATGTCTTCCTGGCGAAAGGAAACCTGGGGCCCATCCCCTTCACGTTCATCTGGATCGTCATCGCGCTGACGGCGATGTGGTATCTGCTCAAATACACCCGCTTCGGCACCTACGTGTACGCCCTCGGCGGCAACGAGCAGACGGCGATTTCCGCGGGCATCCACTTCCCCGCCATGAAGGTCGCCATCTTCGGCATAGGCGGACTCTTGTGCGGCTTCGCGGGCCTTCTGCTCTCCGCGAACGTCAGCGCGGCGGGCGAGCCGAGGCTGGGCGGCGGCGATCAGCTGCTGCAATCGATCGGGGCGACCATCATCGGCGGCACCCACATTTTTGGCGGGCGCGGCGGCGTGCTGGGCACGACGCTGGGCGTTTTCCTGATCATATTCCTGGTGAACGGGCTGAACATCATGGGAATCGACACCTACCGCCAGCAAATCATCGTCGGCCTGGTGATCCTCTCATCCATCTGGGTCAGCACCCTGCGGGAGCAAAAAAACTAAGGGAGATTCTGCCAACATGACGAATGCAGCGGAGGCCCCGGCGCGACCTTCCGCCTCCTTCCTCGCCACGTTCAACTACGAGAAACACGGCTTGTTCGTGGTGTTCATCATGATGATGCTCATCTTCTACATCCTGCAGCTGATGGGCTACGTCAACAACTTCATCGAGACCCATAACCTGACCAACCAGCTCCGCAACGCCTCCCTCCTGTTCTTCATCGTCGCCGGCCAAAGCATGGTGCTCCTCGTCTCGGGCATCGACCTGAGCCAGGGCTCCCTGCTGAGCCTCTCGAGCGTGGTGATGGCGCAGGGCATCCTGGACTTCGGTCTTGCGGTGGGCGTTCTGATGGGCATCGGAATGGCGACGATGTTCGGCTTCATCAACGGCTACCTCGTCGGGCGCGTGAAGATACAGCCCTTCATCGTCACCCTGAGCATGCTTTTCATCTGCGCCGGCATCGCCCTGGTCTTCACGGGCGGGCGCACCATCCACCAGTTCACGGGCGAGCAGAAAGACATCCTGCAAGCCATCGGCCTCACGGATTTCTTCCATGTCCCCGGCACGCTGTTCATCGCCATCGCCTTCTTCATCATCCTCCACCTGCTGACCAAGCGCACGATACTGGGCCGGGCGATCTACCTGACCGGCGGAAACGAGGAGGCCGCGCGCCTCTCGGGCATCGACACCGGCAGGGTGAAGCTCATCTGCTACCTGATCAGCGGCATCTGCGTGGGCGTCACCTCGTTCCTCTACCTGGCGCGGCTGCCGGCCACGAACGGCCTGGCGGGATTCCAGCTCGAGTTCCAGTCCCTGGCGGCCACCGTGGTGGGGGGCACGACGTTTCACGGCGGCGAGGGCGGCGTGACGCAGGCCGCCATCGGGACGCTGTTCCTCACGTTCTTGCTGAACGGCCTCATCCTCCTGGGCGTGGGCACGTTCGCCCGGGAGGTGGTGGTGGGCGTTTTGCTGATAACGGCCGTGGTCATCAGCTCCCGCAAGCGGCGGGAGTAGAAACAGGGAAGTGGCTTCATGCGGCAGTCATGTTTCCTTTCGCGCGGCGGAGGGCGGAGAGTGCCTTCGTCCGCGAAACCCATTCTGCGAGGAGGAGATTCAAAATGAAAAAGATGTTCCGCTCTTTTCTGATCCTCGCCTCTGTCGTCACGTTTCTGTTCGTGTCGATGACAGCGGCACCGGACGCCGACGCGGCCCGGAAGGCGAAGAAGAAATACAAGATCGCCGTGGTGGTGCCGAACGCGTGGACCCCTATTTCTTCTCGAAATGGTACGGCAGCGTGCAGGCCGCCAAGGACGCCGGCGTGACCGTGACCATGTTCGACGCGGGCGGCTATGAGTTCCTGCCCAAGCAGGTGGCCCACGTGGAGGACATCATCGCCGCGAAGTACGACGGCATGATCATCTGCCCCATCAGCACCAAGGGGATGGTGAACGCGGTACACAAGGCGATGGACAAGGGCATCAAGATCGTCGTGGACAACATCGACCTGGACAGCCCGCGCGTCAAGAACCGCGTCATGAAAAACAGCTACGAGCTGGGTCTTCTCATCGGCTCCACGGTGGCCCACGCCATCGACTACCAGGGCAAGGTGATGATGCTGCCCGGGCCCAGCGGCATCGAGATGGTGACCTCCATGGCCAAGGGTTTCGAGGATTACATGAGCCACTATCCCAAAATCAAGATTGTGGCCAAGGAATTCACGAAATCCAACGTGCAGGCCGCCTACCAGACGGCGGAGGATTTGCTGAAAAAACATCCCGACGTCAAGGGCATCTACCCCTGGGCGACGCTCATCGCCCGCGGCACGGTGGACGCCGTCAAGGCGGCCGGCTACAAGCCTGGACAGATCAAGATCGTGACCCACAACCTCGTCGTCGGCATCGAAAAAGACATCCGAGACGGCTGGGTGCACGCCGCTGTCCTGGCCGAGCAGATCGCCATGGCGAAAGAGGCCGTGTATAACGTGATCGACCTGATTGAGGGCCGGCTGCCGCCCGGTGCTCCCCACCGAGGCGGCACGCTCAGCTACATCCAGAACTTCATGGCCTACAAGCACAACCTCGACATCCTGGATCGCAGCGGCATCGAGGCGCCCCAGGAGTGGATGATCAAACGCCAGAAGCGCGCCACGAACATCGTGGGCGGCAAACGCCGCTAGTAGGGGCCGCGTTCGTATAGGGTAGTATACGGGGGACGCCCCTCCCCTTTCCGGCAGCACAAAAAACCCCGCCGGTCGCGCACACGCCGGCGGGGTTTTTCCGTGGGTCGCGCGCCCGCTCGCCGCGCGCCTACAGCCCGCCCACCGAGACGCTCAGCCCCATCCGCCCGGTCGCACCGCCCGGCTGCGGGTCGGAAATCCGCTCCGCCTGCACCGCCCCGCCGCCGTCCACCGCCCGCACCTGCGCCGGGTAGAACCCGTTTTCCCGAAACCGCATGGGAAACGCCCAGACGCTCCACGCGAGAGGCCCGAGAGGTTTTTTGAGCAGGGCGGGCGCCCAGGGCCGCAAGCGCCTCCCCTGGCCGTAGGTCACCTCCACCTTGCGAATCCCCCGCTCCCCCGCGAAAGCGGAGCCGACAAGCCAGATGCTGCGCGCGCGAACCCGGACGCGCCTTCTGGGCGCCTCGAAGCGGCTGAGCGTCTCGACGACCGCCTCATCCGACCAGCCGCGCCTTTGCCAGTAGCCGCCGTGCCCCTTCGTGGAAATTTCGATGGATTCGATCCACTTCACGTTCTTGAGGCCATAGACGCCCGGCACCAGGAGCCGGAGCGGAGCGCCATGTGCCCGCGGAAGGGGCGCCCCGTTCATGCGCGTGCACAGAAGGGTTCTCGGGTCCAGGGCCTGTGCGAGGTCGATGGAGTCATGGTAGCCGTCCGCCGCGCGAAAGACGACGCGGGCGGAGACCGAGCGGCGGACGCCTCCGGCCAGGCCCGCGCGCTCGATGAGCCCCCGCAGCGGCACCCCGCCCCACAGGGCGTTGCCTATCTGCCCGCCGCCCACCGGATTGCCGATGCAGGTGATCGTCGCCCAGGCCGTCTCCTCCGGCAGCGCGTTCAAATCCGACAAGGAAAGGGCGAGCGGCGCGGCCACCTCGCCCCGGATTCTCAGCCGCCACCGCCGCGGGGACAGCGAGGGAGGGGCGGGGCCGATGCTCTGCACGTAGAATTTCTCGTTCGCGGTGACCTCCGGCAGGACGCGCGCGGCGAACTCCAGGATTCCCTCCCCGGGTTCGGGCGTCTCGACGGGGCGGTTGTTCAGCCAGTCGAACAGGCGACCGACCATCGAGGCGCGCGCGGCACCGGGCGTCCCGAGGACGGCCAGGGGCGCGACCATGGACGCGGCCCCCAGGATGCGGCGTCTGGAAACGTTCATGGGCGGGGACCGCCTTCTCCGCCCGCCGCCCTCCCGCTCCACGCCGCGCGGCCCGGCAGCGGGCTGCGCCGCGTCTCCATCGATACCCGACGACGGGCGGGGGGAGGAGAGCGCAGCCATCGCCTCCGGCGGTTCACGGCGATTCGGAAGCGCCGCCGCCGGCCACCCCCAGCTTCGCCGCGCGAAACATCGCGGCCATGCTGTAGATCGCGGTGATCACGGACAGGGCGAGGATCGTCGCCGTGATGGGACTGAGCAGGAGGCTCGCCATGTCGCCGCCCGAGATCGTCAGCGCACGACTGAGGTTGATCTCGATGATCGGCCCCATGATGAACGCCAGCACGATGGGCACGACGGGAATGTTGATCTTCTCGAAGAAATACGCGAGTGCCGCCAGAACGATCACCATCACGACATGTGCCGTGTAGTTCGCGTAGGCGTAGCTGCCGGCGACGATGAGGATCAGGACAAACGGCCCGAGGATGCGCCGGGGCACCTTGGCGACCAGGCTGAAGGCGCGGGTGCCGATGAGGCCCGTGCCCAGGAGGAAGACGTTGATCACGAGAAGGCCGACGAACACCGTCATGACGAAGACGCCGTTGTCCCGAAAGAGCAGGGGGCCGGGAACGAGCCCCTTGCTGATCAGCACGCCCAGGAGGATCGCCGCACCCCCCGAACCCGGGATGCCCAGCGAGAGCGAGGGGACGAGCGTGCCGGCGACGAGGGCGTTGTTCGAGCACTCGGGGGCGGCGACGCCCTCGGCGATGCCGGTGCCGAACTCCTCCGAGCGCCTCGACCACCGCTTCTCCTCGCTGTAGGCCAGCATCCCGGCGATGGAACCGCCCGCGCCCGGGATGGCGCCCACCCCCGTCCCGATGAGGCTCGCGCGAATCCACGTGGGGATGAGCTTGCGTATCTCCTCCGGCCGGATCCGGTTGCGATCGCGGGTGGCGCGCTGGCTGGCGGCCTCCTTGGCCTCTATCGTTCTGCGATGGTCCACCAGAAGGTGGAACGCCTCCGGCCCGGCGAGAAAGGCGATGATGATGACGACGAGCGGGATGCCGTCCATCAGATAGCCCTGGTCGAAGGTGAACCGCAGCCCGCCGAAGCCGGAGCTCCCGACCGTGGCCAGCAGCAGCCCGATGCCGGTGGCGAGGAAGCCGCGCGCGGCGTCTTTTCCGAAAAAGCTCGCCACGATCGACAGGCCGAACACGCCGACCGCGAACAACTCGCCCGGGCCGAACATCAGGGCGACGTGGCCGAGCGAGGTTCCGGCGACGATGAAGATCAGCGTGCTGGTGACGCCGCCGATCACGCCCGAGTAGAGGGAGATGCGCAGCGCCTTGCGCGCCAGCCCGTTGCGGGTCATGGCGTAGCCGTCGAGGACGGTGACCGCCGAGGCTCCCGTCCCCGGCGTGCGGATCAGGATGGCCGGGATGGAGCTCCCGTATTCGACCCCGGAATACACGGCGAGGAAGAACATGGTCGCGTGCTCCACCGGCATCGTGAAGGTCAGGGGGAAGAGAAGCGCCAGTGCCTGGGAGCTGCCGAACCCCGGCATGGCGCCCATGAGGACGCCGATCGCGACCCCCCCCAGCATGATCAGGAGGATGGCGACCGAGGAGAGCTGGCCGACCGCTCCAAGTATGTGCGCGAGAGTCCCTTCCATCGATCACGGCCCTTCCGTGAATTACGGCCCCTAGAGGATGTAGACTGGCAAGAATTTGAGCGGCAACGGGATGTTCAGCATCGGCACCAGTCCCAGATACAGGATGAGCATCGTCGCCAGCGACAGCGCGAACCCCAGCAGCAGCGCCTCGCGCGGGGCGGAAACCGCCCCCATGCGCGGGACGAGCAGAAACATGAGGAGGGCGACGGTCATGATTTCAAAGCCCACCCGCTCCAGCAGAAGCGCGTACAGGAGAACCGCCGCGACGACGGAGGCGAACTCCAGCCAATGCATCCACAGGTGGGCGGCCTCCCCGCCGGCGGCGGCGGCCGCCTGGGGCAGGAAAACGCCGCGCCCCAGGACGATGACCGCCCACATCATGGAGAAGCCGAGAGCCAGGCGGGGGAAAAAGGCGTCGCCCGGATACCCCGGCTCGTAGGGAGGCTGCATCTTGTAGGTTTCATAGTAGAGAAACGCGAGTCCCCCCAGGATGAGGGCGGTGGTGGTCAACACCACCGCCCTCATCGGGGCCTCCCACTCATAGGGAGACGACGCGCTCTTTCCTTTTTCTTCCGTCATGTTCGCGGCACCTTAGGGGCGACGGCGAAACCTTCCGCCGTCCGCTCCGTTCCGTCTATTTCTTGATGATCTTGTGGTCGATCATGAATTTTTTCACGATCGCCTGGTTCTTCGCCATGTCCTTGTTGAGCCACTCTTTGTCCGTCTTGACGTCCAGGACGATGTGCGTTCCCTTGGCGAGATAGTCCTTGTAGTCGGGCGAGCTGGTCACCTTGTACACGGCGGCGCGCAGTTTCTTCATGATCGGCTCCGGCGTGCCCCGCTTGACCATGAGCCCCTGCCAGTGGAGCGGAAGATCGTATTTGAGGCCGGCTTCCGGCGCGCTCCGGACGTTCTTCCATATCGGGTCGTGCGAGAGGCGTTTCTCGGTCTGCGAGACGAGCGGGCAGATGGTTCCCGCCTCGATATGCGGCCTCCACGTGCGCGGCGAGGCCTGCCCGCTGGGGAGATGGCCGCCGAGGACGTCCTTCACCACGTTGCCGTCGCCCCTGTAGAATATGGTGCGAACGGCGTGCCCGATGCCTGCGGCCTTGAGGAAGGCCAGTTGATGGCGGTGATGCGTCGAGCCCCTCTTGTTGGAGCCCATCGCCAGCTTGCCGGGGTTCTTCTTGGCGTAGGCGATGAGATCCTCGAGCGTCTTGATGCCATACTTGTTGTCGCATTTCACCGCGACGCCATAGACGTGCTTCTCCACCTGGGCCAGCGTCTGGAAATCCGCGTAGGACTTCCGGTAGTGCGGCAGATGGAAATACCCGTAGAAACTGGCGCTGATGTGCATGATGATGTGCCCGTCAGCGGGCTTGCCGGCGACGTAGAGAACCGGCTCGTGCTGGGAGCCGCCGCTCTTGAACGTCACCCGCATGGGCACGCCGAGCACCTTGGGAAACTCCTGGGCGAGAAGCTGGCACCAGACCGCAACGCTCGAACCCGGCGAGGTCGTGCACACCAGCTCCATCGGCTTCGAGGGAAACTTCTGGGCGAGTGCCGGAGCGCTCCAGAGAATCGCGACGGCGGCGAGGACGAGCATTCGTTTCGGGATCGACATGGTCTTCCCTCCCTTCCGGGATGGTGGGGGAGTACATATGACAGGGCAGGCAAAACCCGTTTGTGGCGGTAATGTCCCCCACTTTGCCATCTCCATATAATTTGCGCAACCCGCACTTTCAGGTCGCGCGCCTCCGCAGGCGAGGGAGCGCGCGCGCCGCGCCGGATTGCCCGTCGCCGCCGCGCTCCGCTATCATGGTGTCCATCGAGTTCCGGCGACTGGCCCATCCCTTTGCTATCGAAGAGAATGGATCGTCCACGCACAATTCCGAGGAGGCGCGGTGGTGGAAATCAACGAAATCGGCGCGACGGCGTTCGTCATCTCCTGCATTCGCGCGATGGAGAGCGAGCAGGAGCAAAAGCTGTTCGACGACCCGTATGCGGAGTGGTTCGTCAACGACGGGATCAGGGAGAGGGTGCGAAACCTCATCGAGGCGCATCCGCTTGCACAGGAGGTGGTGCGCTACCGGGTGTGCATCATGAACGAGATACTCCAGCGCGGGATAGAGGCCGGCGTGCGGCAGGTCGTCTCTCTGGGTGCGGGCTTCGACATGCGCTCGGAGATTTTTCGCACCGAGGGCGTCGCATTCTGCGACGTGGATCAGCCGGCGGTGCTGCAATTCAAGCGAAGGGTGCTCGAGGAGCGCGGCGTCGCGCCCTGCCCCGGGGTGCCGTGCAATTACCTGGAGGTCGACCTGCCCCGGAAGCTCGCCGAGATGGGCATGGACGTCGAGAGTCCCACCCTGTTCGTGTGGGAGGGAAACACCATGTATCTGCCGGCCGAGCTGATCCACGATTTTCTGGATCGATTGCGCGGACGCATCCCCTCCATGACCATCGCCCTGGATTATTTCTCGGACAAGGTGATCCGGCGCACGACCGGCGATGCGGAAATCACCGAAGCCACGGATTTGTTTGAAAACAGCTTCGGCGTGAAATGGCTGACAGGCTTCGACGATCTGTCCGTGTTCGAGGAGAAAACACAACCTCCGGGTGGCCGAATCCGGAGGAATGCTAGAAGTCGGCGAACGCTACGCGCCCGAAGCCGCGGCGGGGCTTTCCAATCTGATGGGGCTCTACTCCTACTGCGTGCTCTCCTCAAGCCGGCCCGGCGACGCATAGGGGGTTTCATGAGAAGGCGGCCTTCGCGCGGGCGATGGGGCAGGACGAGCTCCGGTCGCACCGCGCGGCGGGCGCCCGCCCTGCCCCGGGCGCTCAAAGCGTAATGACCAGGTCGGGGGCGGCGGGGGCGAGTGCGGCGTAGAGCTGGGGGAAGCAGCCGGCCTGCACTCCGGCGACCGTGCCCTTCGCCCGGACCTCTCCTTTTCCGCATTGCTCCAGGGTGCCCTCGGCCAGGTTGCGCCGCACGGCGCACTGATCGCAGATCATGAGGAGCATGTTCCGCTCCTCGGCGACCTTCGCCAGGCGCTCCCCGACGGGATCGCCCGCGCGCAGGCAAAACATGTTGTCGTCGAAGAAGAACATGCCGACGACGTTCACCCCGTGCGAGCCGTCCTCGAGTTGCGGCAGGATCATGGTGGCGAGCTTGTAGGTCGCCGCCATGTCAGTGGCGAAAACGTATGCGACTTTCATGTTGTGAACTCCTCCCGTTGCGTCTGCTTCCCGATTGTTGGACGGTTATCCCGCCGCCCCGTGGTTGACAAGTGATGCCTCCAGCATGCCGCACGCGCAGCCGCCGTGCGGAATCAAGCCGTTCTCATACCCCTCCTCCGGCGTCAACGCCACCCCCTGCGCGCGATGAGTTCGGCGAACCCGAGCATGCCCATCGCCCGCGCGGGCTCCACCCGTTCGACCTCGCCGCCCCGGAGGGTGAAGAAGAGCAACTCCTCTCGCAGGCACCCGGACGGGCAGTCCCCCCGCGCCTTGCGGGCGACGAGGCGCCAAGTTCCGCCTGACCTTGAGGCTGCGACGTCAGAGCCGTCTCCCAGGCGCGCGTCGGGCGCCGCGTGCCGGACTCCCCCCATCATCCCATACGCCCGCCGCGCCGCATCCACGTTCAAGTGCTCGTTGAAATACATGGCGACGACGCCGGTGGCGGGGAACAGCCGCACGCCCCATAAGCCAAGATGTCGGTTGAGGGCGTCGAACGCCGCATCCCCGGTGCGCAACGCGACGGGACCGCCTCCGGCCTCCAGAAGACCCGAGACGGCGGCGAACAAATCCGGCGCCAGCCCCAGGAGCAGCACCCCGGGCCGATGATCCTCCCGTGCGGGAACGTCCGCGACCTCCGGATGCGCCCCGCGCAGCCGCGCCAGAGCGCGCTCCGCCTCGCGAATGGCGCGCCGACGTCGCCCGGCGTCCAGCAGCAAGTCGTCGCTTTCCCTTCGCAGCATCCGGTCGGCCAGAACGGCGGCCTCCTCCGGCGGCGGGGGCGCCCAGGCGTCCACGCGCACGACCATCGGCGCTGCTGCGGGCTCCTCCGAGGCTTCCAGGTTCGGCAAAGCCCCCCCGCACGCCGGCGAGGGGGCGCAAGACGCCGCGAACCAGAACCATCCAAAAACCCCGGCCGCCGCGACCAGTCCCGGAAAGCGGCCCCGCTCTCTCCTCGCCTCTCGCCGCCGTTTCATCCGCAAGGCGCTCCTCTCCCTCCCGCGCGCGCACCCGCCGCCGTCCGGGTCAATCCGCGCCATCGCCTTCGCGCAACCGCAACTCTGGCGACAGCCCCATCAGTCTGGCCAGGGTATCGAAGCGGCGCAGGACGACTTCCCCCAGCAAATTGCGGTCCCTGCCCCGGCACTCCAGCCTCAACGCACCGCCGCGCGGCGCGGGCCGCAGCGAGAAGCGATCCAGCACCCCGGGCACGCCGCCGGACAAGGTCGCCCCCAGGCGAATGGCCAGGCCGGTGACCCGCGCGCGCCTGACGGCCTCCTCGCCCAGCAGCCTCTCGGCGGCGCGCAATTCGCCGGTCGTCTCCCGACTCGTATAGCGCCCAAAAACGGCCAGGGAGAGGAAGGCCCGTTCCTGGTGGCTCCCGTGCAGGGCGTGCGCGCGCAGCACCTCGGCGCCGGCGTGGGCGGCCCGGTAGTCCGGGTGCGTCCGCCACCCAATGTCGCCGAGCAGGCAGGCGGCGTGGCGCAGCCGGCGCTCGGGCGGCGTCTCGTTCGGAAACAGGCCGCGCGTCCAACCGGCCAGTTCGGCGCCGCGCTCGGGGAAGCGGGCGGAGCGGGGCCGCCATGCCGCGCACCGCGTCGAGGAGCGGGTCCTCTCCCCGGAAGCGCTCCTCCAGACGCGCGAAGGCCAGCCCCTCGCGCAGGCCGAGTGCGGAGAAAACGACCTCGCGCGGCGCGGCGGCGGCCAGCAGGCGCTCCATCACCAACGCGGCGAGCGGCAGCAAATCCAGCCGCCGGCCCGACACGCCGCCAATGCCCGCCAACGAACCGCGGCTCTGGCGGGCGACCAGGCCGGCCACCCTGGCGATCGCGCCCCGGCGCAGCCGGTAATGATGGATGATGCTGAGCGGATAGCCGACCTGCGACATGTGCGCCCGCGCCAACGCCCGCCAGTTGCCGCCGACGGCGTAGAACGCGCGCCCGCGCGTTTTGCCGAGCCAGGACAATCCGGCCAGGGCCGCATCGACGATCCCCCGCGCGCGCCTGCGCGCGCCGCCCGCGGCCGCGGCGAGGTGGAGCGGCCCCAGGGGCAGCGTCGCCTGCTCGGCGATCTCTCCATCCACCAGGCGGACCAGCTCCAGGCTGCCGCCGCCGAGGTCGCCCACCACGCCATCCGCCCCCGGCATGCCGCTCAGCACGCCGAGGGCCGCCATCTCCGCTTCTTCCGCACCGGAGAGGACGCGCACGCGAAAACCGCAGCGCCGCTCGACCTCGGCGACGAACGCGCCGCCGTCCGCCGCGTCGCGCACCGCAGCGGTGGCGACCGCGTCGAACGTCCCCACCTCCATCGCCCGCAGCAAAATACCGAAGCGCTCGAGGTTCGCGAGCGCCAGTTCGACGCCCTCCGGGGAGAGCCTGCCGGTATCATGCAGGCAGCGGCCGAGGCCGCACATGATTTTTTCGTTGAACAGGGGCAGCGGCACGCGCCGCACGCCGTGGAACACGACCAGGCGAATCGAGTTCGAGCCGACGTCGATGACGCCATACCGCTCTCCGGCGCCCCGCGACCCATCCGCCGGATTGAGGCCTTCAGCCGTCTTGCGCAATCCGCAACCTCGCCGGGCCGCCGGCCCGCCGCAGCGCGCTCCCGCGGCCGGACAGACTCGGATTCGTCATGAAATACGTGTGCGCCGCGAAATCCGCCTCGCCGAGCGGCGCCCGGGCGTAGCTGCCATCGCCGGCCATGAGCCAGCTTTGCGCGTCGTCCTTGAAATTGGCCACCATGATCTGCTCGAGGACTTGCTGGTGCACGGTCTCGTTTTCTATCGGCACCAGCACCTCGCAGCGGCGATCAAAATTGCGCGGCATCCAGTCGGCCGAGGTGATGAACACCTTGGCGCGGGGCGAGGGCAGCGGGTGGCCGTTGGCGAAGCAGACGACCCGCGAGTGCTCGAGAAAACGCCCGATGATGCTCTTCACCCGAACGTTCTCGGACATGCCCGGAACGCCCGGACGCAGGCAGCACACGCCGCGCACCACCAGGTCGACTTGCACCCCGGCGGCGCTCGCCTCGTACAGCTTGTCGATGACCGCTTTATCGACCAGCGCGTTCATCTTCGCCCAGACCGCGGCCGGCCGCCCGGCCTCGGCGTTGGCGATCTCCTCGTCTATCAGCGCCAGCACCGAATGACGCAACCCGGAGGGGGCCACGGCGACGCACTCGAAGCTTCGCGGCAGCGCGTAGCCCGTGGTCAGGTTGAACACCCGCGCGGCGTCGCGGGCGAGGCGCGCGTCGCAGGTGAAAAAGGACAGGTCGGTATAGATGCGCGCGGTGATCGGATGGTAATTGCCGGTTCCGAAATGCACGTAGGTGCGCAGGCCGTCGCCTTCGCGCCGCACGACGCAGGTGACCTTGGCGTGCGTCTTGAGCTTCATGAAGCCATAGACCACGTGCACGCCGGCGCGCTCGAGCGATCGGGAGAGCTTGAGGTTCGCCTCCTCGTCGAACCGCGCCTTGAGCTCCACGAGCGCAGTGACCGACTTGCCCGATTCCGCCGCCGCGATCAGCGCCTTGACGATCGGCGACTCGGCGGTCGTCCGATACAGCGTCTGCTTGATCGCCAGCACGTTCGGGTCGGCCGCCGCCTGCTCGAGGAACTGCACCACCACGTCGAAGCTCTCGTAGGGGTGGTGGACGATGATGTCCTTGTGGCGAATCGCCGCGAAGCAATCGTTGTCGTGCTCGCGAATGCGCTCGGGAAAGCGCGGCTGGTAGGCGGGAAACATCAAATCCGGCCGCCCGCAATCGATCAGCTCGCCGAGCTGCGCCATGCCGACCATGCCGGTCAACTCCACGATATCCTCGGGCTGCGCGTCGAACTCGTCTATCACCAGGTCGCGCAGGGAGGCCGGCATGTCGGCGCTGAGGCTGAGGCGCACCACGCTGCCGTGCCTCCGCTGGCGCAGCATGGTCTCAAACAAGAGGACGAGGTCTTCCGCCTCCTCCTCGTATTCGATGTCGCTGTCGCGGATGAGGCGGAACACGCCGCTGCCGACGATCCGGTAGCCGGGAAACAAGTGGTCGATGAACGACCGGACCAGATTCTCCAGCGCGACGAACCGGACGCTCTCCCCCGGCAGACGGATAAACCGGCGCACCTGGGCGGGCAGCGGCACCAGGGGCGCGCATCGTCCGGGCACCATCGGCGGTTTCGAGTTCGAGTGCCAGGGAGAAGCCGCGGTTGGCGATGAACGGGAACGGGTGCGCCGGGTCGATGGCCAGGGGCGTCAACACGGGAAAGACCTGCTCCAGGAAGCAATCGCCGAGCCAGGCCAGCTCGTCGGGGCCGAGACGCTCCGCGTCCATCATCGAGATGCCGGCACAGGCCAGCTCGCCCTGCAGGCGCGCCCACACCGCCTCCTGCTCGCGAATCAGCCGCGCGCTCTCCTTGGCGACCGCGCCCAACTGCTCCTCGGGCGCCCGTCCATCCAGACTCTTTTGGGTGACGCCATTGGCCACCTGGCCCTTGAGGCCCGCCAGGCGCACCATGAAAAACTCGTCGAGATTGCTCGCCGATATCGACAGGAAGCGCAACCGCTCGAGCAGGGGATGGCGATGGTTGCTCGCCTCGGCGAGCACCCGCCAGTTGAAGGCGAGCCAGGACAACTCGCGATTCAGATAGCGACGCGCAGGCTCGACGACCGGATCAACGGCGGCGGCCGGTTGCCCCTCCTCCGCGAGATGCGCCATGCCTTTCGCCCTCTTCCCGAACGCGCCGGACCTGATGCGGGGGCACCATGCTGCGAATCGCGCGGAAAAGCCGTTCGGCGGCGACACCGCACAAATTATCGGCGCATTGTAAGGCCCGGCGGCTCCGAGGCGCAACGCACGCGCCCACCCCGTCGTGCGCGACGGGCGAAAGAATGGTGGAGGCGGCGGGAATCGAACCCGCGTCCGCAAGGCTTCCGTCGTGAGCGTCTACGTGCGTAGCCGGTGGAGAGGGTTTCGCCCGGGCTCCGGCCCACCGGCGGGCCATCCTCCGGGCTAGTCCGATTGGAATTCGCCTCTCAGGCTCCGGACAGAAACCTGGGTCGGCTAGTCCGCATCATGACGCTCCGCACCTCCCCCGCGGACTGGGTGAGGGGGAGCGCTCGCTAGCGTCTAGGCAGCGAGAGCCAGCTCGTTGTCGGCTGGTGTGATTTTGCCACATTGATAACGGGGCCAAGTGGCGTCCCCGGCACGCAGCTCAGACTTCAAATCCTCCCGTCGAAGCCAGATCGCCCCCATGGTGAAATGAACGTCGGCCCCCGGGGCGGCGATCGTGTGCCCAGGGGTCCGATTCGACGCGCGCTATCTTCGCCGGCCCCACATCCTGGGGTAGAACACGGCGCACAGGTAGGCGGCGGGCAGCGCGAACATCAGCCATATCCAGGACACCCATCCCTGAAAGGCGCCCGGCCAGGTGGCGCCGAGGGCCAGTCCGAACGCCGCCATCGAGACTTTCAGCAGGCTCACCTGCCACCAGGACATCGTATATTCCCTGAAAATACGCCTCATCCCCGATTCCTCTCCCGGAGTGCGCGTTCGATTTCGCGATTGGCGGCGCGCTTTTTCAGCTCCTCGCGGCGATCGTGGCGCTTTTTGCCCTTGCCCACCCCGATCTCCACCTTGGCGCGGCCGCGGGAGAAGTACATCTTCATCGGCACGAGCGCCATCCCCTTCTCATGCACGCGGCCGATGAGGCGCCCGATCTCGCGTTTGTGAAGCAGCAGCTTTCTCCGGCGCGTGGGCGGGTGGTTGTGGACGTTGCCGTGCCCATAGGGGCTGATGTGGCAATCGACCAGCCAGGCCTCGCCATCGATGATGTCGCCATAGCTCTCCTTCAGGTTCGCGCGGCCCTCGCGGAGGGACTTCACCTCCGTCCCCGTGAGGACAAGGCCGGCCTCGTAGGTTTCGTCAATCGCGTAATCGGCGCGGGCGCGCCTGTTCTCCGCGATGATCTTCACGCCGCCCGCCATCGCCCCCCGCTCCGCAAAAAACCAGGGAAAAAGAAAAGGAGCGCATCGCTCCCCCCGCCCATCCCGTCATCCAGAACCAATATAGGCCTTCGCGAGATTTTTCGCTACATGGAAATTTCATCCCCCCCGGGCGGGGGGATTCATGAGCCCGAAGCGCGCTTGCGGGCTCAGCGGCGGCGTCCCCTCCTCGCCGCCGGTTTCCCCTCCTTTTTGCGCCGGGGGCCCGGTCGCCCCTCTCCCCCGTGGTGCCGGCGACCGGCGGGCGCGAGGGCGCGGCGCAAATCGGGCGCATGGCCGGCCAGCTCCCGCGTGCCGCCCGCCTGCAGCTGAAAGGTGACGCGCCGCGCTCCCAAATCGACGCCCTCCACCCGCACGGAGACGGCGTCGCCCAGGCGAAACCGCCGGCCCGTCCTGCCGCCCAGAACCGCGTGCTCCTCCGGAACGAAGCGGTAGTAATCATCCGTCATGAACTCGAGCGGCACCATACCCTCCACGAACACCTCGTCCAGCTCCACGAAAATCCCGAAATTCGCGACGCCCGAGACGTGCCCGCGGAAGCGCTCGCCAATCTTCTCCCGCATGAAAAGCGCCTTCATGAAATCCATCATCTCGCGCGAGGCGTCCTCCGCCGTCCTGTCCTTCTCGGAAACCTCATGGCAAAGGGCGGCGATTCGCTCGGCCGGCGGCTTTCGCCCATCGCCCCGCATGAGCGCCTGCAGCCTTCTGTGAACGCACAGGTCCGCGTAGCGGCGAATGGGCGAGGTGAAGTGCGCGTAGCGCTCAAAGCCCAACCCGAAGTGCGGGGCGGGGGCGGCCGCATAGCGCGCGAGCTGCATGCTCCGGAGAACGGCCAGGTTCACGCAGCGCTCCGCCTCGGAGCCTCGGGCGGCGTCCAGCACCTCCTGCAGCCCTCCCGGGCGCTTCAGGGCGGAGAGGCGCGGCGCCTTGCGGCCCAGCCTCGAGAGAAGCACGCGGACGCCCTCCAGGCTCTCCTCGCCGGGAGGCGCGTGGACGCGGAAGACCGAGGCGCCGCCCGCATGGGCGAGATATTCGGCCACCGCCCGATTCGCCGCCAGCATGCACTCCTCAATCAGGCGGTGCGCCGACGTTCTCGGCGCGCGCTCGACGCCCGCGGGGGCTCCCTCCGCATCGAGCAGGAGGCGGGCCTCCGGCAGATCGAAATCCAGGCTGCCCCCCTTCATGCGCTGCGCGCGGAGCCTCTCCGCGAGGGCGGCCAACTCCCGGAGCGGCGCCTCGAGCGCGCGGGCGCGCTCCACCTCGGCCGCCGGGGAAATCCCCCCGCCCTCCAGCACGGCGGCCGCGCCCCGATAGGTCAAAGAGGCGCGCGAGCGGATGCGCGCGAAGGTGAGCCGCAGCGCCGTCTGCCTGCCATGTCGGTCGAAATCGATGAGGGCGCTCAGGGTGCGGCGGGTGGTGCCCGCGCGCAGGGAGCACACCTCGCCCGTGAGGCGGGGCGGCAGCATCGGGATGGCCCGATCCGGGAAATACACGCTCGTTCCGCGCGCGAGCGCCTCCTTGTCCATCGCCCCGCCGGGCCGCACGTAATGGCCCACGTCGGCGATGTGCACGCCGAGGCGGCGGCCGCCAAAGCCGAGATTTTCTATCGACACCGCGTCGTCCCTGTCCCGCGCGTCAAAAGGGTCTATGGTGAAGGCGACCAGCCCCCGAAAATCCTCCACGCCCCCGGGAAACGGCTCATCCTCCCCGGGCGGGTTCACCCCCGCCTCCTCGTCCAGGACTTCCCGGGGAAAATCCGCACGCATCCCGTGCTTGGCGAGCACCATCCTCTGCTCGGCCGCCGGGTCTTCGGGATAACCGAACGACCGAAGCACCCGCCCCCTGGCCGGCTCTCCTTGGGACGGATAGCGGCTGATCTCCACCTCCACCCATTCGCCGCGCCTCGCCGCGCGCAGACTTTGCCCGGCGTCGAGCATCACGAGATGGGGGATGCGGTCTTCCTGGGGCTGTGCCCAGGCACTCCCCCCCTCCACGCAGAGCCTGCCCACCAGGGTTTCGTGCGCGCGCTCCAGCACGCAGAGCACGCTGCCCTCGCGCCTTCCGTCCGGCTGGACCCTCTCCACCCTGGCGGAGACCACGTCCCCATCCATGGCGCCCCGCGTGCGGCTTTTCTTGATCATGATGTCGGGGGCTCTCTCCTCGCCCGCCGCCGCGCCAGGGACGACGAACCCATAACCCTGCCGATGGCCGCGAAAGACTCCCTCGCAAACGCGGAGGGAGCCGGGGGCCGCGTAGCGGCCGCGCACCCGGGTCAGGGCGCCCGCCTCGGCCATGGCGCGCAAGCGCTTTCTGAGCACAGGACGCTGATCGGCCGCCACCCGAAGCAAGCGCACCACCTCGCGGACGGCCATGGGCCGGCCCTCCTCCATGAGCAGGGCGAGAATCGTCTCCTCGTCGGGGATGGCGCCCGGGTCGCGCCGCGCGAGGAATTCCACTCACCGCACCTCTCGGGCGGATACCTGGTAGCACTCCACGAGGGCGCCGTCGGCGAGCTGCACGCACGTCAGGCACCCGCCGGTCACCGCGCGGGTGTCGATGCCCAAGAACAGGGGGAGCCTGTTTCTCACCTCGAAGGCCGGCGTGTGGCCAAAAACGACGGGCCTGCCAAAATCATGCTCCGCCCCCAGAAACTCCTCCCGTATCCAGACCAGATCCATCGGATCCTGCCGGTCGACGGGAACCCCCGGCCGCAGGCCCGCGTGCACGAAGATGAACCCGCGGGCCTCATGCATCCACGCGAGTGCGTCAAAAAACTCTTTCTGGCGGGGCGGCAGCCGAACCTCCCCTCTTGGGCCCGCCCCATAGCTCCTCAGGGTCTCCATGCCGCCGTTCATGACGTAGACGCCCGGGTAGTAGCTTCCGCCTCCGGCGAGATGATCCAGAAACATGTCCTCGTGGTTGCCGCGCAAGCACACGGTCCCGGGGTATCGGCACTTGAACTCCATCAAAAACTCCACCACGCCCCGCGAGTCATCCCCCCGGTCGATGAAATCCCCGAGAAAGACGATTTCATCCTCCTCCCGGAAGGGAACGCGCTCCACCAGGGTCTCCAGCATCCGGAGCTGGCCGTGGACGTCGCCGATGGCGTAGAGGTTGGACACGAAGAAACCGCCTCCTCCTGGAGAATTCGACGAGCGCGCATCCGCATTCCAGGCGGAGGGGGGAGCGCCGCACCCGATTTGATGGCGCGCGCGGCGAACGCCCCGGCTACTTCAGCGCGCCCCAGTTCTCGCCCGCGCTCACGTCCACCTCGAGCGGAACGTTCAGGCGCATGGCGCCCCTCATCTCCTCCTCGACCAGGGCGGCGACGCTCGCGAGTTCACGGGGCGGTATCTCGAACAGAAGCTCGTCATGCACCTGCACGAGCATCCTCGCCCGCATCCCCTCCCCCTGGAGGCGATCGGCGATGGCGATCATCGCGAGCTTGATGATGTCGGCGGCACTGCCCTGGATGACGGAATTCACCGCCGTTCGCCTGGCCGCGTTTTTCAGGTTGCGGTTCCTGCTGTTCAGGTCGGGAAGATACCTGCGCCGCCCCATGATGGTGGAAACGTAGCCGCTCCTCCCCCCCTCCCCGATGGTCTTCTCCACAAAGGCGGGCACGTTGGCGAAGCGCTCGAAGTAGGTATCGATGAACGAGCGCGCCTCCGCCTGGGAGATGCCGATGGCCTGGGAGAGGCCAAAGGCCCCCTGCCCGTAGATGATGCCGAAATTCACCGCCTTGGCGACGCGGCGCATCTCGGGGTCCACCTCATCGAGCGCCACGCCGTAGACGGCGGCGGCGGTCGTCGCATGAATGTCCTCCCCCTTGTCGAAGGCGCCGACGAGACCCGGATCGTTCGTGAAATGCGCCAGAACCCGCAGCTCGATCTGGCTGTAGTCCGCCGAGAGGAGCTTCCAGCCCTCCTCGGGCAGGAAGGCGCGGCGTATCTGGCGGCCCAGCTCCGTGCGGATGGGGATGTTCTGCAGGTTGGGGTCGGAGCTGCTGAGCCGGCCGGTGGCGGCGACGGTCTGGTTGAAGTGCGCGTGGATGCGGCCCGTGGCCGGATTCACCAGCTCCGGCAGGGTGTCGACGTAGGTGCTCTTGAGCTTGGAGAGCTGCCGGAAACTCAGAATCTCCTGGGGCAGGGGGTGGCGGGGGGCGAGCCTCTCCAGCGTGTCGATGTCGGTGGAGGCGCCGGTCTTCGTTTTCTTGAGAATCGGGAGATTCAGCTTCTCAAAGAGGATGACCCGCAACTGCTTGGTGGAGTTGATGTTGAACTCCTCGCCCGCCAGCCCGTGGATGTGGCCGCGCATCTGCTCGAGGCGCGTTTCGAGCTCCTTGCTCATGTTGTGCAAAAATTGCTGATCCAGCCGGATGCCCGCGCACTCCATGTCCAGCAGGACGCGCAGGAGGGGAATCTCCAGCCGCTCGAACAGGTCCATCAGCCCGTCGCCCCGCAGCCGGGGGGCCATCTCCTCGGCCAGGCGATACGTCAGGTCGGCGTCCTGGCAGGCGTAGGACGCCGCCGCGCCGATGGGCACCCGGGAGAATGGGATCGCCTTGGCACCCTTGCCGCACAGGTCAGCGTATTTGATCGTCTTGATCCCGAAAAACTCTTCGGCCAGATGGTCCATGCCGTGGCTCGCGCGGCCGGAGAACAGCAGGTAGGAGGCGAGCATGGTGTCGAACAGGGGGCCGCACACCTCGTGCCCCGCCTGCTTGAGCACCGCGACGTCATATTTGATGTTCTGGCCGATCTTCTCGATTCGGGAAGATTCCAGCAGCCCTGAGACTTCCCCGAGCACGTCTTCCAGCCGAAGCTGGGAACCGGAACCGACGGCTTCATGGCCCACGGGAACGTAGAACGCGCGGCCCGGGCTGGCCGAGAAACTCAGGCCCACGATGCGCGCCCTCATGGGGTTGAGCGAGGTGGTCTCGAGGTCGAACGCGAAACGCCCCGCTTGCGCCAGCTCTCCGAGCATCGACTGCAACTCCTCCGGGGTGCGGACGACATGGTAGTCGCTCCCCTCCGTCCCCGATGCGGGGACCGCCTCCCCGGGCGCGTCTTCCGCCGGGGCGAATGCGTCGTATCCGGGAAGCTGGTCAAGGATGTTCCGGAACTCCAGCTCCTCGACGAAGAGCTTCCTGCCCGCCTCGAAGTCGGCGGCGCCCAGGCGGCACGACTCGAGGTCCCCCTCAAGCACGAGGTCGCGCCTGATGGTGCAGAGTGCGAGGGAGAGCCTCGCCATCTCCGCGTTTTCCTCGATATTTTGCCGCTGCCTGGGCCGCTTGATCTGGTCGGTGGAGGCGAGCACCGCGTCGAGCCCGCCGAACTGCCGCACGAGGGCGACGGCAGTTTTCTCCCCGATGCCCGGCACGCCCGGGATGTTGTCCGTGGAGTCCCCCATGAGCGCCTGGACGTCCACGAACTTCTCCGGCGGCACCCCCCACCTGGCCTCCACCTCCTCCGGGCCCATCTCCTCGTCCTTCATCGGGTCCCAGATGCGCGTATGGGGAGAAACCAGCTGGGCGAAATCCTTGTCGGCGGTGACCAGGACGACCTCGTAGCCCTCCGCCTCCGCGCGCGCGGCCAGCGTGCCGACGATGTCGTCCGCCTCGGCACCCGCCTGGGTGAGGAGGGGAATGCGCAGTACCTCGATGACGCGGTGCATATAGGGGATTTGCTCGACCAAATCCTCGGGCGCCGCGTCGCGGTTCGCCTTGTAGGCGGGGTAGATGTCGTGGCGAAACGTGGGTTCCGACACGTCGAAGGCGACGGCGACGTATTCGGGCGCCCGCTCGCGAATCACCTTCAGGAGCATTCGGGCGAACGCCAGGGTGGCGCCCGTGGGCGTTCCCCTCGAGTTCGAGAGGCGCTGGCGCATCATGGCGTAATAGGCCCGGAACATGTAGCCCGAGCCGTCTATCAGGTAGATTTGTTTTTTGCGCTCAGCCATGTCTCAACATATCACAAAGGAAGGCGGGCATTTCCGGTGCAAGTTTGCACGAGAACGGTTTTCCCGCAACTTGCCGCGCGCGATTTCGGGAAGATGCGGCACGGGAGACGCTGCGCGACGCCCGGGCGCACGTCATGCGGACGTCCGGTATGAGACGACAGGCCCCCCGCCTCCCCCCGCCCCCTTTTTTTCCCTCGCGCATACCTGCTACCATGGCCGCGATCAGGTGGGCGTCTCCAGGTGCGCGCCTCATCGAAAGCGTCCTAAGACCCGCGCGCCGGCGGGAGGGTTTGGAGAGCCATGGATTCCGGATGCCGCGATGCGGAGGAGCGGATAAAAAGCGCCGTCCGCGACCTCTACGCGCAGGTCGCCGCCGGGGAGACCGCCTGCTGCGGAACTCCGCGCACCGAGGAGATGGTCACGGGCACCGCGAACGTGGCGGCCATCGGCTACGCCGAGGAAGCCGTTCGGCAACTTCCGGACGACGTCCTGCACTCCAACGCGGGATGCGGAAATCCGATCCTCGACGCAGCCCCGAAACCGGGCGAGACGGTGCTGGACCTCGGGTCGGGCGCCGGCCTGGACTGCTTTCTCGCCGCGAAGGAGGTGGGGCGCCGGGGGCGCGTCATCGGCCTGGACATGACGGACGCCATGCTGGAGAAGGCGGAGAGAAACAGGCGGCGCCTGGGGCTTGAGAACGTGGCGTTCCGAAAGGGCGAGATGGAGAGCATGCCGCTGGAAGACGACGCGGTCGACATCATCATCAGCAACTGCGTGGTCAACCTTTCGCCGGACAAATCCGCCGTGTTTCGGGAATCTTTTCGCGTGCTGCGCCCGGGCGGACGCTTTGTCGTGTCGGACGTCATCGAGGTGGCCGAACCCGCGCAGGAAGCCTCCTTGGAGGATTGGTGCGCGTGCGTCGCGGGCGCCATTCGGGCCGATGCGTACAGGGACGGACTGCGGGCGGCCGGTTTTACCGACGTGGAAATCCTCCGCAGAAGGCCCTACGTAACCCCGGAGCTGGAGAGCGCGACCATTCGGGCCGTCAAACCCTGAACTCCCTTCCTCGCGCGGCCTCCTCCTGTCATGGGGGAGGCACCGGCCCGCGCCGTCTCTCGTTGACACCCCGCACCAGCGGGTGCTAACTATCCCACCCGACCCCATCCAGCCACCGAGAGGACGAGAATGCACATTGACGCCCATTGCCACATATACCCGGAGGCGTACCTGGAAATCCTGGAGAAAGAGGGGCCGCGCCATGGCGTCCGGCTCTTCACCGACGGAGAGGGCCGCCGCCGCGTGGACATCCGGGGCTTGACGCACCCGCCGCTTGCGCCGTTCACGGACGTCGACCTGCGCCTCCGGACCATGGACGAGATGGGACTGGACATGAACATTCTCTCATTCTCCTCGAACCCGGGCGTCTATTGGGCGGACGACGCGCTAGGGGAGGACCTCTCCCAGGCGGCCAACGACGCATACGCGGGGATCGTCGAGAAACATCCGGACAAATTTCACGCCCTCGCCGCCCTGCCCGCCCAGAACGTCCCCCTCTCGGTGCGGGAGCTGGAGCGGGCGGTGTGCCAGCTGGGACTCAAGGGCGGCTTTCTGGGCACGAACGTGAACGGGCGATACCTCGATGACGAGGGCTTCTACCCGCTGTATGAAGCGGCGGCGGACATGAAGGTGCCCATCATCGTTCACCCGGCCAATCCGGCGGGCAAGGAACAGATGAAGGACTACCACCTGTTCAACCTGGTCGGATTCCCCACGGAGAGTGCGAACTGCATCGGCCGCCTGATTTTCTCCGGCCTGTTTGACAGGCTGCCCGACCTGACGTTCATCTTTCTCCACGGCGGAGGAACCGCACCCTACCTCATCGGGCGTTTCGCCCACGGCTGGAAGGTGCGGCCCGAGTGCCGAAACATATCGCGCCCCCCCCCTGGAGTATCTCCGCGCGAACTTCTACCTGGACATGCTCGTGTTTCACCCGCCCGTCGTCCGGTTCCTGGTGGACGTCATGGGCGGCGAGCGGGTTTTGCTGGGCACGGACCTGCCCTACGACATGACGGACGGCCAGGCTGTCGAGACGCTGGAAAAATCAGGGCTGAGCCAGGAGGAATACGCGAACGTCTCGCACAAGAACATTCAGTCCCTTCTGAACCTGTAGCGGGGCGTCGCCGAACCCGATGTGGCCATCCTGGGAAATCACGCTCCTCGTTTTCGCCGCCGCCCTCCTGGAGGGGGCCGCGGGGTTCGATTTCGGCCTGGTGGCGACGCCGGCGCTGGCCTCTCTCCTCGGGGTGCGGGACTCCGTGCTCGTCCTCTCCCTCCCCAACCTCATCCTGATGGCGATTCGGGCACTCGGGAGCGGGGTTCCCGCCGCGTCGCTCAGACGCCTCATGCCCTTTCTCGGCGCGGGCGCAGCGGGCGCCGCCGTCGGCGTGCTCGTTCTCGTCTCCAGCCCGCCCACGTTCCTCAAATGGTCGGTGGGCGCCATCGTCCTGCTGTTGGCGGCCTACGGCGTCTCGCGCCAAAGAATACAGCTCGACATGCGGGATGAGACCTTTTTCACCTATCTCGCCGGATTCTTCGCCGGCGGACTGAGCGGCTTCTCCTTCTCCGGCGGCCCGTTGAGCGTCATATACCTCGACAGCACGGGCGCGGGCCGCGCCCGCATGATGCGGCTGATGTACACCTGCGCACTGGCGTTCGCGAGCGTTCAGGTGGCGATGCTGAGCGGAGCGGGCGCCCTCGGCCCGGCGGAATCCGCCCGCTCGGCCATATCGGTCCTCCCCGCCGTCGCCGGCTTTCTCCTCGGCAGGATGCTGCGCGGACGCTTTCCGCCAGCCCTCGGCTACGCCGGCGGCCTGGGACTGATGATGGCCGCGGCGATCGCCCTGCTGGTCTTCGGGCCTTCGGGATGGGAGTGAGGCGGCATATCCGCAGGCGCGCCTACACCACGCCCGCGCGCAGCAGATGGTGCAGATGCACCA
>CBDBZY010000042.1:0-63665 GCA_965213685.1 bacterium | reverse complement strand
CCCTGGAGCTCGACCCGATGTCGTTGCGCTCGAGCGTGGTGGTTGCGGGCAGCACGATGTCCGCATGGCGCGCCGTGGGCGTCCACCAGGGTTCGTGAACGATGATGGTTTCCGGTTTCTGCCATGCCCGGACGAGGCGGTTCAAATCCTGGTGATGATGAAAGGGATTGCCGCCGCACCAGTACACCATCCGGATGTCCGGGTAGGCGCGCCGCTCGCCGTTGAAGTCATACGCCTCCCCGGGGCGGAGCATCATGTCCGCTATGCGGGCGACGGGGATGAAGCTGCGGGTCGGATTCTCCCCCCTCCTCATGTTGGGCGACGCGATGTGCTCGCGCGGAGTCCCGCGTCCGCCCATGCTCCCGTAGCCGAAGCCGAACCCGCCGCCGGGCAGGCCGATTTGCCCGAGCATGGCGGCGAGGGCGACCGTCATCCAGAACGTCTGCTCCCCATGATCCCCGCGCTGAAGAGACCAGTTCGTGTTGAGCATGGTTCTCGTGGACGCCATGCGCCGGGCGAGGCCCCGCACCGCGGACGCCTCGATTCCCGTGATGCGCGCCGCCCAGTCGGCGCTCTTGGGCTGCCCGTCGCTCTCTCCCGTCAGATACGCCCGAAACCTGTCAAACCCCACGCAATAGCGCGCGAGGGAAATCCCTGTCGTGCAAATCCTCGTCCCAGAGCGCATGGGCGAGGCCGAGCATCAGGGCCACGTCCGTGTTGGGGCGCACGGCGATCCACTGGGCGTCCAGAAAATCGGGCGCGTCGTCGCGCAACGGGCTGACGTTGACGAATTCCACGCCGCTCGACTTCGCCTTTTCGAGCCAGAGCGCCAGGGTGTGCTCTCCGGCGCCCCCCGAAGACACTTGCGCGTTCTTGACGGGAATCCCGCCCGAACATGACGAACAGCCGGGTGTCCCGGGCGATGCTGTCCCACGTCGTGATGGGGGCCCGAGCAGGCCTCCGCGTTTCCCAGGATATGCGGCAGGATGACGTATCCGGCGGCGATGCTGTAGGTGGTCACCTGATCCGTAAAGCCGCCATAGCCGTTGAAAAATCTCTTCACCAGGGTGTTGGCGTGGTGGAAGCGGCCCGCACTCGCCCAGCCGTAGGAGCCCGCGAAAATGGAGGCGTTTCCGTGGAGGGCCTTCACCCGCCTGATCTCCTCGGCGACCAGATCGAGGGCGCGCTCCCAGGAGACGGGGACGAAAGGATCGGCCCCGCGTCCGTCCGTCCGCTTTCCCGGCCCGTGCTCGAGCCAGCCGGCGCGCACCATCGGCCGGCGGATGCGGCTCTCGTCATATACGGCGGATTGAATCGACTCCAGGATGGGGGAGGGCGCCGGGTCCTTGGCAAACGGCTCGAAGCCCACCATGCGCCCGTCCCGCACGTGCGCCCGAAAGGCCCCCCCAGTGGGAGCTGTGGTGGCGTTTCTCCACTCCGTCTTCCGCCCCGGGGGTCGTCACTGAAAGGTTTCCTCCGCTCCGCAAATGCGCGTCCAGGCTATCGTGCGGCGTGGGGTCCAAGCCCGGAGTATAGCACGACAAGGGGATGCGTTGTCCCCCCCTGTCCGGATGCGGCTGTGCCGAGAGGCCGGCGACGGGGTGATTTTCGGGACGGAATGTGCCAAGGTTCTGCGCAGGATGAGGGTTTCACGTCCGCTTCATTATGGAGAGTCCGCATATCGGGGCGGATGCGCACGTGGATCACGTCCTGGATGAGGGTTTTCCTGTCCGCTTGATTATGGAGAGAGCATATGGATTTGCTCGCGCGAATGGCCGCCGAAGCCGGAGGGTTGCTGAAAGGGAGAAAGCAGACGGTCGCCGTCGCGGAAACGTCCGCCGGCGGCCTGGTGTCGTCCGCCCTGCTCGCCGTTCCGGGAGCCTCCGCCTACTATGCGGGGGGCGGAGTGCTCTACACCTATGATTCGAGAAGCATTTTGCTCGGTCTGCCCGAAGACGCCTTCGAGGGAATGCGGCCCTGCACGGAGGAGTATGCGGCGAGGCTGGCCGAAGCGGTGCGGCACAGGCTGGGGGCGACCTGGGGGGTGTCGGAGACCGGGGGCCGCCGGTCCCTCCGGAAACAGATATGGGGATGCGCCGGGACATTCGTGCATGGCCGTCTCCGGCCCGATGAACAGGCGGATAACGCTGGAGACGGGCAGTGCGGACCGGGAGGCGAACATGTGGGCGTTCGCCCGGGCGGTGCTCGGTTTGCTGAGAGAGGCGGTCAAACAAAGCTGAGGATATGAGGAGCGGGCGATGTTTCAGGCTTTGGTTCTAGAGGAGGCGGACGGCGCAGTTCGCCCGTCGGTTCAGGTGCTCGATGAGGGGAGTCTGCCGGATGGCGACGTGACGGTCACCGTCGAGTATTCCACGCTCAACTACAAGGATGGAATGATACTGGGCGGCCTCGGGCGCCTCGTGCGCCGTTATCCCCATGTGGCGGGCATTGATTTCGCGGGCGTCGTGGAGTCGAGCGGGCACCCGGATTATCGCGTCGGCGACAAGGTGATTCTCACCGGCTGGCGGGTCGGCGAGGCGCACTGGGGGGGATTTTCCCAAAAAGCGCGCGTTCGTGCGGATTGGCTGGTTCCCCTGCCGGATGGCCTGTCGACGCGGCAGGCGATGGCCCTCGGAACGGCCGGGTTCACCGCCATGCTCTCCGTTCAGGTGCTGGAGGAGCACGGACTGGGCGCGGACGACGGGGAAGTCCTGGTGACGGGCGCAGCCGGCGGGGTGGGCTCCGTCGCGGTGGCCCTTCTCGGGGGCAGGGGGTATTCCGTCACCGCCTCGACGGGGCGCGAGGGGACCCATGCGTACCTGGAATCGCTGGGCGCCTCGCGGATCATCCATCGCGGGGAACTCTCCGAGGCGACGAGGCGTCCGCTCGAGAGCGAGCGCTGGGCGGGGTGCGTCGACTCGGTGGGCGGCACGACGCTCGCCCGCCTGCTGACGCAGATGCAGTATGGAGCCTCCGTGGCGGCGGTGGGCCTGGCCGGCGGGAGCGCGCTACAGACGACGGTGCTCCCGTTTCTCCTCCGGGGGGTGAACCTCCTGGGCATCGATTCCGTCATGTGCCCCCGTGCGCGCCGTGAGAAGGCGTGGGCGCGGCTCGCGGACGAGATGCCCATGGACAAGCTCGAATCCATGATCACGGAGGCCACGCTCGACGACTTGCCCGGCTTGGGCGCGGACATATTGAAGGGGCGGATACGAGGCCGCGTGGTCGTTGACGTGAACGCCTAGCGGCTCCTCGCCCTCGTCAATTCCCGGTCGAGTGCCGCCGCGAACTTGTGGCGGTCCGTCCCGCCCATCGGAGGCGGGCCGCCCCGTGCGAGGCCGTCCGAGCGCATCTGCATCATGAAATCCCGCAGCGAGCGCCGCTCGCCCACGTTCTCCTCCGTATAGACGTCCCCTCGGGGGTCGATGGCCAGTGCGCCTTTTTCCACCGCCTTCGCCGCGAGGGGAATGTCGGCGGTGATGACGAAATCGCCCGCCTCCAGGTGCTCGATGATGTATCCGTCGGCCACGTCCGGACCGCCGGGAACCCGCACCATGGAGAGGGAGGGAACATCCGGCGTCCGCAGTTTCATGTTCGCCACCAGCACGGTGGAAATGTCGAGCCGCTCAGCAGTCCTGTATAGAATCTCCTTGACCTCCTGCGGGCATGCGTCCGCGTCCACCCAGATTTTCATGCGCCTTCCCTTCCCGCCGGGGGGTGCAGCCACCGCGTGTTCCTTGTAGTATGATGTATCTAATACGGTATGCGGGTGAGAGCAACTTCCACGCGATGGGGAGAGAGTCCCATGTCCGAACCGCAGGGAGGCCACGCGGAAACAGCGGCGCAAATCAGCGAGATGGCCTCGGCAATCTATGGCGTTCCTCAAGATGCATTTGGCCGCAAAACGGCGGATGATTGCGCCCGGATGCTGCAGGTTCTCTCCGGAATGGCGGTGGAGCCGGGCGATGAGCCGTTTCTGCCGCCGCTCCCCGAAGCCGCGCCCGGCGGGGGTGTTGTCCAATGAGCGCATACTGGAAACTCTCGCTGAGCGAGGGGCTGCGCAGGATGGAGGAGGGCACCCTCGGCGCGACGGAGTGGCTGCGCTCTCTTCTGGCGCGCATCGATGCGTGCGAGGAGAAGGTGAAAGCCTGGGTGCAGGTGGATCGCGAGGGCGCACTCGAGGCGGCGCGGAAGGCGGACGACGCGCGGGCCGCCGGCGAAGCGCAAGGCCCCCTGGCCGGGGCGCCCTATGCGGCCAAGGACATCGTCGACATTCGGGGTCTCATGCGCGAGGGGGGGGACGGAGATTCTCCGGGGGGAGACCGCCGCCGATGACGCCGCGTGCGTGGCGCGCCTGAGGGATGCGGGCGCGATCGCCCTGGGCAAGACGGTGACGACGCCTTTCGCCCAGGGGGGACCCGTCCATCACGCGCAACCCCTGGAACCTGGAGCGCAGCCCGGGCGGCTCCAGCAGCGGGTCGGCGGCGGCGGTGGGCGCCGGCATGGTTCCCGCCGCGTTCGGCAGCCAGACGACGGGCTCCACCCTTCGGCCGGCCGCGTTTTGCGGCGTCCCCGGCCCTCAAGCCGACCTACGGGCGCATTCCGAGGACGGGACTCATCACGGTTTCCTGGAATTTCGATCACGTGGGCGTCATCGCGCGCACGGTGGAGGACATCGCCAGAATCCTGGCGGTGGCGGCCGGGCCGGACGGGGCCGATCACGCCGCCGCGCAGGCACCGCCCCCTCCGGCGGCCGCGGCGCCCCGAAAGCCTGCGCGGATCGCGTATCTCAAGGGACTTCTCTCCCTGGCCAGCGCGGAGGTTTCCGAGTGGACGGAGCGGGCCGTGTCTCAAATCAGGGGGAGGAGCGTCGTCGTAGAGGAAGCGGAGCTGCCCTTGCGTATGGAGGAGATCAACGCGGCGCATTTTATCGGCCGTTGCGTGGACGCCGCGTCGTATCATCAGGATTTGTATGCGGCGCGCAGGGACGACCTCCCGCCCTACGTGCGCAGGAGCCTGACCATCGGATACATGACGCCCGCCGTCCATTACGTGAAGGCGATGCGCGTTCGGTCGAACTTCATCCGGAAGATGGACGACATGATGCGCCGGTATGATCTGCTGGTGCTGCCCGCCTTTGACGAGGCGCCGCCGCCCTGGGAAGAGTCCACGGGCAGTCCGGCGTTTTTGCAGCCGCTCACCTTCTCGGGACACCCCGCCCTCACCCTGCCCCTGGGGCGGGGGGACATGAATCTTCCCCTGGGAATCCAGCTCGGCGCCATGCGCTGCGGAGAGGAGAAGCTGTTGGCGATGGCGGGTTGGCTCGAGGATGAGATGGGCTGGCGCGCGGAGTTTCCGGAACTATAGGGCGCCCGCGCGCTTTGCGATGCGAGGAGGGACGGGAATGAACGAGACGGGACTGGAAGCGCCGGCGCGGGAGGCGGCGGATGCGGTCGGGCTGAGAATTATCGACGCGGACATTCATCCGCGGATGAACGGCATGTTCCAGCTCTACCCTTATCTGTCCGAGGCGTGGCGCAAGCGCATGGGCGTGGTGCCGCTCAGTTCCGCAAAAGACCCGAGCACCGCGCGCAACGTGTTTTCCATACCGAAGCGCTGGTACTACCATCCCCACGGCGCGGAGCGCCCGGACGCCCTGCCGCCCGATGGCGGACGCCCGGGCTCCAGCCTCGAGATGCTGCGCTCCCATCATCTGGACAAATACGGGATCGACGTCGGCGTTCTGATCGCCGGCGATCTGTTCGGCATCGGGGGGCTGCCGGACGCGGACATGGCGGCCGCGTTCATCGCGGCGAACAACGACTGGCTGCTTCATGAATGGTGCGAAGAGGAGCCCCGCCTGAAGCTGGCGATGCACGTCGGCCCGCGCGACCCCGCGCTCGCGGTCCGGGAAATCGAGAGGATCGGCGCGCATCCCGACGTGGTGCAGGTGCAACTCCCGCAGATGGACATGTTGATGGGCAATCGCCATTTCTATCCCATATACGAAGCGGCCGAGGCCATGGGCCTGCCCGTCGGGATGCACGGCGCGGGAGAGTCGGCGGGCGTGAACACGCCGATGAACCCGACGGGAATCCCTTCGTATTACATCGAGGTGCACACCGGTGCGGTGACCGTGGCGCAGGCCCCATGTCCTCAGTCTGGTGTGCGAGGGCGTGTTCGTGCGTTTTCCGAAGCTGAAGGTCGTTTTCCAGGAGATGGGCTATGCCTGGCTGCCCAGCATCATGTGGCGCTTCGACCAGGAATGGCGCTCGTTGCGCGCGGAGGTTCCCTGGCTGGAGCGTCCGCCCAGCGAATATGTCGTCGACCACATTCGGCTGACCTCCCAGCCCATCGCGGAGCCTCCGGCGCGGGAGGACCACCGCCAGATTCTCCGGATGGCGAGGGCGGAGAAGACCCTGTTGTTCGCGTCCGATTATCCGCACTGGGATTTCGACAACCCGAGGCTGGTTTTTCAGGAGATATCCGAGGAGCTGAGGCGCCGCATTTATCATGAAAGCGCCGAGGAGCTGTATGGCCACAAGCTCTAGCCGCTTCGCGCCGCGCCGGGGCGCCGCCCGCGCGCTCCCTAGATGTCAGATGTCAAATGTCGAGGCGGAATTTTCGCACCGCCTCCTCGTTCACCTCCACGCCCAGGCCCGGCCCCTCGGGCACCTTGACCACGCCGCCTTCGGCCTCGAAGCCGGCCACGATGTCCTCCTCGTGCCAGGCCGGTGCCTTGCCGGACTCGTTGTAGACGATCGCGGGAGTCGAGGCGAAAAGGTGGGCGCACGCGGCGTCGTTCAGCGCGCTGTGAATCACGCTGCCGCAAAGCCCCTCGATGCCGTGAATCTCGATGAGGGCGGCGGCTTTTTTCGCGTGGAGCAGACCGCCCTCCCGGTTCACCTTCAGGTTCACGATGTCGGCGGCGCGCCTGCGGGCGATTTCGGCCAGGTAGTCGGGCCGAAAGGACTCATCCGCGCAGATGGGAATGCGCGAGTTCTTGGTGACGAATTCGAGTCCCTCCAGATCGTTTCCGGGCACCGGCTGCTCCAGCATCGTGATTCCGAACTCCTCGATGCGCGCGCACATTCCCACGGCGAGCTTGGGCGTCCAGCTCATGTTCGCGTCCACGACGATGCGCGCCTCCTCCCCCGCCGCTTCGCGCGCCGCCGCCACGCGCGCGACGCTCGTCTTCGTATCGCGGTTCATCTTCACCTTGAACGACCTGACGCCCATGGCCATGGACTCCGCCGCAAGCTCCGCCGTCCTCTCGGGCGATTCGAGGGGCAATATGTCGAAAGCGGGCATCTCGTCCCGAATTTTTCCGCCGAGCAGATCGTGGACCGGACAGCCCAGCATGCGCCCGAGGAGATCGTGGACGGCGCAGTCGATCGCCGCCTTGGGGGAATGGTGGAAGGGGATGGCCTTGTCCATCCGCCGGACGATGCGCTCCCGGTCAAATGGGCGCAGGCCGGAGACGGCGGGAACGAGGTATTCGCGGAGGATTTGGTAGGCACTCCGCAGGGTTTCGCCGGTGGGAAACGAGCGGAGCGCGGCGGCGCCCCACCCGGAGACGCCGTCGCAGGTGATTTTCACGACGATGTCCTCCGAATGCGTGGCCGTGCGCGTGGCGCTTTTATAGGGGTGCGTGAGGGGGATGGCGACGGGGAATATCTCTATTTTTTCCATTTTGGGCATCGGTGCGCAGGCCCTCCAGTCAAAAGGAATCAGACGTGCACCATCACCAGGCCTTCCTCGAGGGTGACCTCATAGGTTTCGATGGATGGGTCCTCCTCCGCCTCGAGGGTGACCTCGTAGGTTTTCACGCGCATCCTGTGGGGGGTTGAAGACGGAGCGCCCGTTCGTGATGTCGAACTCCCAGCAGTGCCACGGGCATACCAGAACTTGCTCGTCCATCACGTAATCATAGGTGTGCGGCCGGGAGGATTTCATCGTTCCCTTGACCTTGCCGAGGCAAAGCGGCGCGCCCTGATGCGGACAGGCGTTTCGCACCGCATACAGGCCGCTCTTGATGTGGAACACGCCGATGGAGCGGCCCCCTATCTCGACGATCTTTCGCGCGCCGGGGGGCAATTCGGATAGTTTGCACACCAGGTGCTTCGCCATCTGCGGTTCGCTCCGCCCTATTGCCGCGCCCCCGAACCCGCCGCCTTCTCGGCCAGCATCTCCTCGAGCCTCGGCATCGCCCGCACCGATGCGTAGCGCGCGTGTTGTCCGCTCCCCGACGAGAGGCTCCTCTTCGACCCTTTGGGGATGTGGATGATGGTGCCCGGTCCCGCCTCGCGTCGATCATCGTCCACCTGGGCGTCTATTTTGCCCTGGAGGACATAGACGAACTGCTCGTGGGCGTTCTCGGCGGTCGCGTCCTCGAACCCCGCGGGTATCTCGCCGTAGCCGAATGCGAGCCGCTCCCCCTCTATCCAGACGGCGTGGCGTCCGGAGCACGCGGGAGCGTCCAGGGAGGGGAGTATCGGATAATAGGAGTTCTTGAGGCCCTCGACGATGATTTGGGCCCTGCTCGCGTCCTTCTCGAGGTTTTCCGTGGCGCCCGTATCGTATTGCTCGTTGATCTCCTCCACGGTGGGGGCCTTGTCCGGCACCACCTGATCCCTGTCCAGTCCCACGACCGTCCAGGAGCGATCCTTCACATAGAGGTAATCCATGTCGCCGTCCTCGGTGGCGATCATCTGGTGCTGCGCATACGCGGGCACGTGCACGAAGGTCCCCGGGGAGACGACCCTCCTGTCCTTTCCCACCAGCGCGTTGATCTTCCCCCGGATCGGGAAAATCATGAGTTCGTTGGGGTGGTAATGTATTTGCGAACCCGTCCCGGCCACCTTGCTGACCTGGCAGAAATACATGTAATCCCCCTCGACGATGGCGCCCTGTCCGGAGGAGAGGTGGGGCGAGACGGCTTTTTTCTCTATTTCCTCGAAACGATGGAATGGCATCCAGCAAACTCCTTTTTTCACGAAATGGTCTATCGGGCTCCCCATGATGGGCATCGTATCGGCGGCGGTGGCGACCAGCAAACTCCTTTTTCTTTCACGAAGAAATGGCCTATCGGGAGGTTTCCCCCTCCCGCCGCGAGTCGCGCGGAGAGGGCGTTGTCGTAGCAAGTCGAAAAAACGGGGCTGTCCGGTTTGTGAAACGCCAAGCGCAGATGGTATCCTTTTTTGGTGGGCCTGACAATTTGCGTTCCAGAAAAAACGACGGGGCACCCGGCGCCATCCCCATGACGCCGTCGGGGACAATCCGCTTTCAGGTCGCATATATCGCATATTACATTATTAAACCTATCGGAGGCTGTCATGACACATGAGAAGGCGCGGTTGGCGTCGGTTGGCCTGGCCAACTGGGGCACCATGCTGGCGAACGCCGCCCAAAGGGCGGGGAACGTGGAGATCATCCGGTGCTTCGCGCGAACGGAAGCCGCCCGCGGGGAGTTCGCCGGGAAGTTCGGGTGCCGTCCGGCGGAGTCTTATGAAGAGGTTCTGAAGGATGACGAGGTGGAGGGGGTTTTGCTCGCCACGCCCCATTCCACGCATACGGACTTGATAGCCGCGGCCGCCTCCGCCGGGAAGCACGTTTTTGTCGAAAAGCCGCTCGCCCTGACCGTGGCCGACGCGAATGCGTGCATCGACGCCACGGAGAGGGCCGGGGTGACGCTTCTGGTCGGACACCACCGCAGGCGGCAGGGGGCGAACCGCAGGCTCCGGGAGATGATCGACCGGGGGGAGTTGGGGATGGTGCATGTGCTGGAGGCGAATCTCTCCAACCCCAACGGGCAGAACCCTCGGGGAGGCTGGCGAAACGACCCGGAGGAATGCCCGGCCGGGGGGATGACGGGGCTGGGCGTGCACATGGTGGACAACCTCCAATACCTCGGCGGCCCGGTGAAGCGGGTGAGCGCATTCAGCAAGAAGCTGCTCGGCAGGGGGAATCTCGACGATGTGACGAGCGTCATTCTCGAATACGAGAGCGGGCCGCTCGGATACATCAACACCACCTACGTCATTCCCAAGCAGTGCACCACGGCCGCCCACGGCACGGAGGCGGCCGCGTGGAGTGAGGACGAGGGGGAGCGATTGTTCCTGCAGAAAAAGGAGGAAACCCGCAGGAGCGAGTTGTCCGTGGATGGCGGGGACGCGCTCGCCGAGGAGATAGCGGAGTTCGGAAAGTGCATTCGGGGGGAGGCCGCACCCGAGACGGACGGGGCGGCCGCGAAGGAGGTCGTGGCCGTTCTGGAGTCGATCGTCGAGAGCGCCAGGAGCGGGCGGGTGGTCGACGTGGCGGAAGTCCGGGAAGGACGGGCGTGATCGGAACGGAGGGGGATGCCTGGAGAATCGGCGGGGCGGAGGTGCTCCCCGGAGCATATGAATACGTCCGCCTTCCCGTGGCGCGGATGCTCACCGGCTCCGAGACGGCTTTGCCCCTCCATTGCGTGAGGGGGGTGGAGCCGGGGCCCACCCTTTCCGTCTTGGCTTGCGTCCACGGGGATGAGCCGCAGCCGATTCGCGCGCTTCGCAACCTCCTGGCGCGAATCGACCCCCGGCGCTTTCGGGGCGCCTTGCTGCTCATCCCGGTGGCGAACCCTTTCGCGTTCGCCCATTTCTCGCGCCAGTCACCGGATCAGCACGAGCAGACGAATCTCTGGGGCGCCTTCCCCGGTTCGGCGACGGGGACGCTGACGCAGCGCTTCGCGTCCGCGATCCGCGAAACCCTGATCGATCGTGCGGATTGTCTCGTGGAGTTTCACTCCGGCGGGCTGGCGGGAAGAATCCAGAGGCGCGTCGATGCGGACCCGAACCCCGAAATCCCGGCCGGGGAGGAGGCGCGTCGGCTGGCGATGGCTTTCGCGAGCGGTGGTGCGGGGATGGTGCACGGCGCCCCCCTGAGCGCGTCGAGTGCGCCCGGCTATGCGCTCGCCCGAAATATACCGGCCATCAGCGTGGAAATCGGCGGCGCCTATCTGCCCGAATGCGAGGAGAATCTCTACCGCGACAGCCTGGAGCGGGGTTTCTGGAACCTTCTCGTCCACCTCGGGATGGTCTCCGGGGAGGAGAGAAGAGAGAAGATCATCTATTTCGACGTTGCCCATCGGGCCGAGGCGAACCCATCGAACGGGGGCTATCTCCTCTCCCGGAAAACGCATTTCTCCGATCTGGGGAAGGAGGTGAGCGAAGGAGAACTGCTGGGGGAGATGCTGGACCCTTTCCGCCTCGAAGTGGTGGAGGAGCTGCGCAGCCCCGCCGCCGGCGTGCTTTTTTTCAGCCGCTGCAGCGGGCCGCTCGAGGCGGGAAACAAGGGATTCGCCGTCGCCACGCAATGCCGGGAGATGCGCTGAGACGCGCCGGAGCCCTCGGATTTCTTTGCGCCCCGGGCGCCCGGGTCGGGCGAATGGCGGCCGACGGGAAGAATGTGGAGTCTCCCCCCGAACTTGGGGGGGCTGCTGGAGCGTTTATTTTTCGCGCGTTCGGAATCACCGATTGGAGGAGATGGAAAACGATGCCTTTCTACAATCCCGAGACGATGGAGCAAAAACTGGCCGGGGCGAGCTACAGCACCTCCGAGGGCGTCTGGGTCGACGGCGAGCGCATCATATTCGGCGTCATCCACAAGCCCGCCGGCACGGGGAGCAGGCCGCATCGCCATCCGAACGAGCAGTTCATTCTCGTTCAGCAGGGCCAACTGAAGGCGATGATCGAGGGCGAGCGCAAAACCGTCCCTGCGGGGGGGATCATTCACATACCGGCGAATGCGCTGCACAGCATGGTGGCCGCGGACGATGAGGACGTCATTTTTGTCGTGGCGAAGGATACGGCCTGGGAGATCGAGGGAGTCGCCGAGGACGCCTCGACCTACGGCGCCTATATCGGCGCGGGCGCCAGCGAGAGCGTGGCCGCCCGGTTCCGGGAGATCGCCGAAAAGGGCCCCGAGCCGGGGGGAGAAGCGTCGGCGGAAAACGGGCGATAGGCTCTTCCGGAGCGGAAGCGCGGGGATATTTTGACTTGAGAGGCTATTTTTGTGAAAATGGCGTTCTTGCGATGAAGCCGAAGGCGGAGAGGATGGCTCCATCCCCCGGGTTGCGGATGGGGCACGTATCCGGAGTTTGGAGATTTGCGTGATTTGGGAGGCTGATTGATGGCCACGGCAACGAGTGAAATCAGAAGGGACGATGTCAGGCTGCCTACGGAATACACCGCGCGCGAGAAGGTCTGGATGTGGATCAGGGACAACATCCCCAGTTTCATCGCGGTGCTCGTGATTTGGGAGCTCATCGCCTGGTTCGTGGGCGAACCCGCCCTGTTCCCGCGCGTATTTCCCATTTTCCACCGCTTCTACGAGGTCACCTTTCTGGTGTCCGGCGAAACTACCTGTGTCCTTTGCGTGCACTCCTACCACACCGCATGGCGGATCATGGTGGGGATGATCATCGCCGGCATCGTGGGCATCGCCATCGGGATCGCCATGGGCCGCGTCGGCTGGTTCGAGAAATTCATGATTCCCATCATGAGCATGCTTCTGCCCATACCGGCCCTGGCCTGGAGCCCGATTCTCGTCCTGTGGTTCGGTCTCGGCAACACCACCATGATTTTCATCACGGCGTTCGCCGCGGCGCTGCCCGCCATCTCCTCCACCTGGACGGGAGTGAAAACCATCAATCCGATCTGGGTGCGGGCGGCGCGGTCGATGAACGCGGAGGGGATGACGCTGTTCTGGAAGGTCATTTTCCCGGGCTCGCTGCCGTTCATCCTCTCGGGCATCCGCATCGGCCTGGCGCGCGCCTGGCGCGCCGGCATCGCCGGCGAGATGGTGGCGGCGAGCGACTGGGGGCTGGGATACGCCATCTTCGACAGCCGCGAGGACCTCGATACGGCCTTCATGCTGGTGGGAATCGCGGCCATCGCCTTCGTCGGCTTCGTGATGGAGAAGTTCATCTTCGAGAAATTCGAGAAGGTGACCGTCGTGAAGTGGGGCATGATGGAGGAGGTCGGCGGCCAGCGGCGGTAGCGCGAACGAGAGCGGCAGCAGGCGCACAAAAAAGCTGCTAGGGAGGCGTCGCCTCTCGCATCCGACAAGAGGCGGCGATATAGATAGCGAACAGAACCGGTAGCCACAGGAAAGGAGCCGGCTCCCGCTCGGGGGGCCGGCTCTTTCGCCTCCCGGGGCGCGCGAATCTTGCGGGCGAAAGCGCGCTCCCCCGATTAGTTGCCGCGCACCGCCTCGGTCGCCTGATGCTCGAGGTCCACCACCTTGGGGTCGAACGGGTCCCTCGGTCTGGGCATGTCCACTCGTATCTCCTTGTGAATTTGCCCCGGTTGGCCCGCCAGAACGATGATTCTGTCCGCGAGATAGACCGCCTCGCTGAGGTTGTGCGTGACGTAGAAGATGGTTTTTTTCGTCTTCTCCCACACCTCGACCGTCAGCGACTGGAGGTTCTCCCGCGTCTGCGCGTCCAGTGCCCCGAAGGGCTCGTCCATCAGCATGAACTGGGGTTCATAGGCGTACGCCCTCGCCACGGCGACGCGCTGTTTCATGCCGCCCGACAGGTTGTGGGGATAGAGGTGGGTGAACTTCTCGAGATGGACGAGCGCCAGATATTCCTGGGCTTTCTGGATGCGTTCCGCCTTGCCCAGGCCTTTCATCTCCAGGCCGAATTCGACGTTTCGCAGCGCCGTGCGCCAGGGGAAGAGGGCGTATTCCTGGAACACGACGCCCCGGTTCATGCGGCCCGCATCCGAGATGGGCTTGCCGTCCAGCAGAATCGAGCCGGCCGTGTGCTCCAGGAAGCCGGCCAGGATGTTCAGCAGGGTGGTCTTGCCGCATCCGGACAGCCCCACGACGCATATGAATTCCCCATCCTGGATGTCGAGGTTGATGTCCTGGAGGGCGTGAACCCTTCTGTCCTTCAGATAGTATTCCATGTGCAGATTCTTGATGCTTACTTTCACTGGCATTTTGTTCGGTCCTTTTAGAAATACTTTGATGAAATACCTTGATGAAAGCGCGCGCGGCCTCGCATTTTCAATTTTCCGCAATGGGTACGGAAGAAAATACCGCAGGTGCTTCGCCCTCGTCAATTCCCGCGCCCGCACCGCCTGCCCTCGGGCCCGGGAGCGCCTGAGGAGCCCCCCACCCCCGCTCGCGCCTTGTGATGGGTTCAATGAAAGATGGCGAGTGCTTTCGCGTTCATGGCGACGAGCACGACGCCCATCAGGAACAGAGCCAGCGTGACGATGCGGAAGAACAGCTGGTCCGTGAAAACGCCATATATCTTCGTCCCCACGAAAAACCCGAGCAGCACCGGCGTCGTCAGCACGAGGATGAGCCACACGGCTTTCGGGGTGATGAATCCCGCGGCCGCGATGGAGGCGATCGCCGCGACCCGAAGCACCACCTGGCTGGTGCTCAGCACGAACAGATACCGCTCTTTCGAGATTCTCATCCCCGTGAGGTAGGAGGCGATGACATGGGAGGGGATGTTGATGGTGCCCAGCATCAGCCCGGCGACCGCTCCCATGCCCAGGGAGCGTTTCAGGGAATCCTCGGGCGCGGATTTTTCGGGACGCATCCATTGCCAGGTGAGCTGGCAGATCAGGAAGGCGCCCAGGATGAGCTTCATCAGACGGGGGTCGGCGTTGAGGAGAATCGTCAGGCCCGCGGCCAGGCCCACCAGGCTCATCAGGAAAAAGGGGACGAAGGGCGCGAGCCCCTCTTGAACCGCCCCGCGCGTGCGCCAGGCGTTCAGGAGGCTCGTGCAGAGGGTGGGGACGGAGATGACGGCAATCGCCGTGGGCACGTCCCAGAAAATGGCCACGGTGGGCGTCGTCAGGGTGGCGAAGCCGAATCCGCCCACCGCCTTGAGGCCGGAGCCGATGAACGCGGCGCAAAAGACGGCGATGAAGGCCAAAGAAGTCAAAAACTGCCCCCTTTCCGGGAGAACGTCGCACCGGGCGCACCCCGTCGCGCGCGGGGCGGTAAGGATGTTTCATCATCCGGGAAGATGGACGAAAGGGTCGCGCATCCTTGACGGCATCGTGGTTCTGTCGGCATTATAATCGCCAATCCCGGATGCGGGAAATGCGAAGGGCCAGTGTTTCCTCCCTGGTGCGGGACGCTCTTGCGGCCGATGGAGAAGAATCCGTCCGGGAGCGTTTCGTCCCGCGGGAGTCGAGGAGTTGTCGAATGGATTTTTCCTTGTTCTACATCCTGTATCGTCCGGAAGGGGTGAGCGAAGCCCGGGCGTACGGGGAGATGATGGAGGAGAGCGTTCTGGCGGATGCGCTGGGCTACTCGTGCGTCTGGTACGCCGAGCATCATTTCTCCCGGGTCGGGATGATGCCGGATCCGCTCCTCGTTTGTGCTGCGGTGGCGCAAAAAACAAGGCGCATCCATCTGGGAACGGCCATTTCCATCATGCCGTTTCATGACCCCATCCGGCTGGCGGAACAGGCCGCCATGGTCGATCTGCTGAGCGGCGGCAGGCTCGAGCTGGGGATCGGGCGGGGCTCTCAGCCCAAGGAGTTTCAGGCGTTCTGCGCCAGGCCCTCGGAGAGCCGCGCGCGCCTCCAGGAGGGGTTGCACGTTCTCTCGCGTCTTCTGGAGGGGGAGAAGGTGACGTTTCAGGGGCGGTATTACCAGTGCCGGGACGTGGAGATTTTCCCGAAGCCGCTGCAGAAGCCCCGGCCTCCCGTCTGGCTGGCCGGGACGAGCCCGGAAACATACGCCTACGCCGGGGAGAACGGATACAAGGTGATGGCCTCGGCCGGGTTCACGGGGCCGGATGTCTATAAACAAAAGTACCAGTTGTATGAGGACGCCCTCAGAAATTCGGGCCGCGACGCTTCCCGGATAGAAAGGCTGCTCGTTCACCACCTGCACGTGTGCGACAAGGGGGAGGCGGACAAATACGTTCGGCTCACCGAGGAGGGCGAGGGCGAATACCTGCGCTGCCGGGCGCGCGTGAACCAGGTGGAGTTGCCCGAGGAGGAGGCGAAACACCTGAAGCGCAACTGGAGTTATGAGCTGAGCGTTGCGGAAATTGTCCGGGGCGGCGGCGTCATCGGAGACCCGGAGGCTGTCGCGCAGGACGTCTGCAGGCTGCGCGACGAGTATGGGGTCAATCATGTCATACTGGCGCCCTGGCGGGGGCCGGACCATGCTGCGGTGATGAAGTCCCTCGAGAGTTTCGCCAGGGACGTCATGCCGCTGGTGAACGCAGCTGAACCCGCCGGAGCGAGGGGGAATCCCTCTTGAGGGCGCGTCGCATCTGAGAATTCGGGAGGAGTCTGCGCGTGGGAATGAGCTTCAGTCTTCATCTGGTGCCGGATGACGTCCGGCTGGTGGCGGAACGCGCGAAGTATGCCGAGGACAACGGCTTCGCGCAGGTGTGGATAGCGGAGAGCCACCTCACCTGCCGGGATCACAACGTCGCCCTCGCCCTGGCCATCGAGCGCACCGACCACGTGAAAATCGGCCCGGGGGTGACGAATCCGGTTCTGCACGACGACAGCGTTGCGGCGAGTGCCATCGCCACGCTCGACGAACTCTCGGGAGGCCGCGTCATATTCGGCATCGGCTCGGGCGACACGCCCGTCTATACCCTGGGCAAGAAGATGGCCCGGCTCGCCACGATGCGAAAGTCCATCGCAAACGTCCGCGCGTTCACGCGCGGCGAGACGGTGGAATACGCCGAGGGCGTGAACGTCAACATGTGGTGCGCGCGCGAGATTCCCATATACACCTCCGCCGAAGGCCCCAGGACGCTGGCCATGTCCGGGGAAATCGCGGACGGCGTCATCGTCGGTTCGGGCGTCTATCGGGAGACGGTGGAATGGGTTCTGAAGCATCTGAACCAGGGGATTGCGAACCGAGACGCCTCCCTCGGCGAGATGGACGTCATTTTCGGCGCGGTCGTCTCCGTCGATAGCGACGGCGCCCGCGCCCGGGAGAAGGTTCGGGCGCGGGTGGCGAATCGCGCGCATCACAATTTTCGGATGACGCTCGACTCCGTGCCCGAGGAGTTCCGGCCCGAGATACGGAACCTCCTCGAGAACTTTGACGTGAGCAACTGGCGCGACCCGAAGCACGTCCCCCTCATCACCGACTACATACTCGACCGCTTCACCATCACGGGAACGCCCGCCGAATGCGTCGACCGCATCCAGGAGATCGAGTCCTATGGGGTGCGGAGCATCATGATCGACCCGCCGGTCCAGGATTTTGACGAATCCCTCCGAATGTTCACCGAAGAAGTGTTGCCCCGATGCGCATGACCTCGCGCCAGGGGCCGTTTCTCCGCCGCCATTTCACATAAAGGGTTTCCTTCGATGGCACAGATACCGCATTCCCACATCGGCATTCTCGACACCAAGGCTCTCCTGTATCTGGGCACCCAGAACAAGGACGGCTCCCCCCAGGTCTCGCCCGTCTGGTTCGACACCGATGGCGATTTCCTCCGCGTCAATTCGGCCAAGGGGCGCTTGAAGGACATCAACATGCGGGCCCGCCCCCGGGTCTCGATGGCCATCGTCGATCCGGAAAACGCCTACCGCTGGGTGGGGATGCAGGGGGCGGTGGAGGAGATCACCGAGCAGGGGGCGGAGGAGCACATTGACGCCTTGTCGAAAAAGTATTTGGATAAGGACACCTACCCGAACCGCCAGCCGGGCCAGGTGCGCGTCATCTACCGGATTCGGGCGGACAAGGTGTTCACCATGGGCGCGTAGCCCGTCGGCCGGCTGGCTGTCCGGCTTCGCAGGGAGAGGTGGGGGAGGGGATGAAATTTTCGCTTTTCTATATTCCGGCGTGCCAGGAAGGGGAGACCTACCAGCATGAGTTCGCGCAGCTGATCGAGCAATGCGAGGTGGCCGACGCGCTGGGCTACGACACCGTGTTCCTGGCCGAGCACCATTTCTCGCGCGTGGGCATGTGCCCGGACGCCCTCATGGTGGCGCTCGCCATCGCGCAAAGAACCAGAAAAATCAGAATCGGCACCGCCATCTGCATCATGCCCTTTCACAACCCGGTGCGTCTCGCCGAGCAGGCCGCCCTCGTCGACGTGCTGAGCGGCGGGCGTCTGGAGTTGGGGATAGGCCGAGGCTCCCAGCCCAAGGAGTTTCAGGGCTTCGACGTCTCCCCCACGGACAGCAGGGAGAAGATGCAGGAGGGCATCGAGGTGCTGACCCGCCTCCTCGAGGGGGAGTGCCTCACCTTCCGGGGGAAGCACTACAGCTGCATCGACGCGGAGATTTTCCCCAAGCCCATCCAGAAGCCGCGCCCCCCCATCTGGCTGGCCGGCACGAGTCCGGAAACCTACGTGTTCGCCGGGGAGCGGGGTTTCAACATCATGGCCTCGGGGACTTTCAAGGGACCCGAGGTGTATCTGGAGAAAATGGCGCTGTTCCGCGAGGCCGTGCGGAAGCGCGGCGGCGATCCGGATGCGCATCCCGCCCTCATGGCGCATCACGTGCACGTTTGCGACGACCCGGAGCGCGCCTGGAGGCAGATCGAGCCCTCGGAATCCTGGTATCTCTCCTATCGCAGCGCGGTGAATTCCATTGAGATGTCCATCGAGGAGAAAGAGGCGCTCAAGCGCAACTGGAGCTACGACGTCAACATCCGCGAAGTCATCGAGGGGGGCGGCGTCATCGGCCCGCCCGAGAAGGTGATCGCCGACCTCAAGCGTCTGCAGTCGGCGTTCGGGGTGAACCACGTCATGATCTTCGTGCTGCGCGGCATCGCCCAGGACGAGGCGATTCGCTCGATAGAGAGATTCTCCAGGGAGGTGATGCCCGCGTTCCAGGAGGAGCGCGCGGCGGCGTCGAATGAGTGAGGAGAGAGGAGAATGTGGATATCCCCTGTCAGGCTGAACGAGGCGAAAGAACCCGCGCGCGGGATACTCGAGGGCATCCGGGCGAAAAGAGGCGCCGTGCCCAAGTTGTTGCTCGCCATGGCGCGCAGCCCCGGCGTGCTGAACGGACGCCAGACGATGAACCTGGCCGTTCACGGCGGGAATACGACCCTGGGCAGAAGGCGCGAGGAGCTCCTCTCCTACTACGTGGCGACGGTCGGCGGCTGTTATGGCTGAACGATGAACCACGGCCAGGCTTTCCGTGCTGAAAGCGGCGAGGACATCACGCTGGCCGACGTGGCCACCGTGGTGACGGACAGGGAGAATTCCCCGGTTTTGAACGACGCGGACAAGGCGATGCTCGCCTTCGCCGAGAAGCTCACGCTGGATCACCATGCCATGAGCGCAGAGGATGTGGACGCGCTGCGCGCGGCGGGCTTCAGCGAGGAGAATCTCGTGGACATCATCGGCTCCGTGGCGTATCGCAACATGAGCAATCGGCTGAATCTCGCACTCGGCCTCGACGCGGTGGCGCCCGAAGGCCCCGATGAACTGATGGAGGTCGTCCGCTTCTCCCGCACCGCGCGGGCTTGACAGCCGCATACCCCGTCGCCGGCCCCGCCCGGCCCGGCGATTATCAGGCAACCGTTGCCATCGTTTGATTGCGGCCCTCGTGCGGTCGCGGGACAAACCAACCCGGAAAGGACAGATCCATGCCAGACCTCACCATCCGTCCGCTGAACTGCGGCACCATTCATACCGATTACTCCAACATGGTGTATTGGACGAATTTCGGGACGAAGCTCGCCATCCCCTCGTTCATCTACATGATAGAGGGGGCGAAGGATCACGAGGGGAAGGACGTGAAAATCGTGGTCGACACCAGTTTTCTGGACCCCGAGCGCGGCGGTGCCCCTTGGCCCGCGAGCAGGGAGCCCGGCCAGGGCGTGCGGGAGCAGCTCGAGGGGGCGGGCTGGAGGCCCGAGGAGGTGGACATCCTGATTCTCACCCACCTGCACTGGGATCATTCCCAGAACTGCGACCTGTTCACCAACGCCGTCAAATACGTGTGGGCGTATGAGCTCCAATACTCCATCTGTCCGGTCGCGTTGCAGTCCAAGCCCTATGACGCGCCGATTCACCCCAACACCCGCTGGCCGATGGTCGCGCAGCAGGGCATCATCTTCGAGCCCATCTGGACGGACAATTTCGAGATCGTGCCGGGCGTCACCTATTTCCACACGCCGGGCCACACGCCGGGACATTGTTCCGTCGCCGTGGAGACGCGCGTGGGCACATACGTGATCGCCGCCGACGTGATTCAGATCCAGGAGGGTCTGGAGCGCCGCGTCCCCGCCGGCCAGATGTCGAGCATGAAGGACGCGATGGATTCGATCTGGAAGTGCATCAACCGGGCGAGCAAGGAGGAGTACATCCTGCCCGGGCATGAGGCCTCCGTGCTGGAGAAGGAAGTGTATCCATAAACCGATCGGAGGCGCGCGGTGCCAGGACGCGCGCGCCGGGGGGGATTCACGATGGCGATGAGCGAGCGCGGCAAGGCGCTGTATGAGCAAATGAAGGCGGCCCGCGGGTTCATTTATCCGGCCTATGCGCTTTTGTGCGAGGTGGACCCGGACCTTCTGGAGAATTACGAGAACCTGAAGAACCACATCATGAAGAAGCAGGGGCCGTTTCCCGAAAAATACAAGGAGCTGTTTATCGCCGTGGCGAGCGCCTCGCGCGACCCGTCCGACACGGAGGGCATCCGGAACCACCTGAAGAAAGCCCTCCAGCTCGGCGCGACGGTCGAGGAGGCGACCGAGGCGCTGGAGTGCATGCTGCCTCCGTGCGGAATGACGGCGTTGGTGGCCGGGTGCACGCAGCTCAAGGAGGTGATAGACGAGGGGTATTGAAGCCCCCCCCCCCCCCCCCGCGGATGCGGCGGCCTGCGTCTATGCGCCGCAGTGCGCCTTGGCGGCCGTGGCGAACATGCCTGCGGCGTGGATGAGGTTTTGCGCCGGCACGCGCTCGTTTGGCAGGTGCGCCTCGGAGATGAACTCGCCGGGGCCGAAGAATATCCCCGGAATGCCGTTTTCGATGAACAGCCGCAGCGCGCCCGGGGATTCGATGCCGGGCAGATACTCGTTCGGCGTTCCCCGGACGGCGGGGACGACCCGCCGCATGAGCTGCACGACGGGCTCCTCCTCGGCGATTTCCGTCACCTCGCGCGCGCCGCTGGGCATGATCTCGATGGATGCGTCGAAATCCGGGTCCTCCCGCGCGAGTTCCGCCAGAATGCCTTCGAGCTGTTCCTGAACGCCGGCTGCGGTCTGGCCCGGCAGCATCCGCACGTCGAACGTGGCGCTGCAGCGCCCGCCCACGACGTTGACGGCCGAGCCTCCCCGGATGGTGGAGAAGGCGAGGGTGGCGGGCCCCAGGAACGGGTGCGGCGGGGGCGCGATGCGCTCGGCGCGGAAGGCGTCGATGATTCTCGCCATTTTCTCGATGGCGTTGACCCCCTTTTCTGGCACGCTCACGTGCACCGACCGCCCGCGCGTCCTGACCTCGAAGAACACCCGCCCCTTGAAGGAGCGGATGATGTTGTTGCCCGTCGATTCGGTGTAGAGCACCATGTCGCCGCCCAGCCCTTTGAGGATGCCGTTGTCCGCCAGGGATTGCGCGCCGTAGTAGTCGCCCTTCTCCCCGTCGGAGAGCAACACCCAGGTGAGGGTGCCGCGCAGGCGGACGTTTTCATCCCGCAGCGCCTTGAGCGCGCCGATGGTCGAGGCGAGCGCCCCCTTCATGTCGGCTGCGCCGCGGCCCCATATTTCGTCCCCCCGGAGTTCGCCGCCGAAGGGGGGAGCTTGCCATGCGTCCACCTCGTCGGGATGGACGGGCACGGTGTCCATATGGCCGCCGATGACGAAGTGGCCGCCCGCGCCTCCGTCGCCCGTCTGAATGATGAAGTTCGGCATCCCCGCCTTGTATTCGTGGGTGGCGACGTCGTCCACGCCGATCGACCGGAGCTCCGCCAGAATGCGCTCCGCGATGGCGGAGCAGTCGCCCGGCGGGTTTTCCGCCGGTATCCGAATCAGCTCGCGCGCGAGCTCGACGATGTAGTCCCCGTCCACGGGAACGGGGGCGATGGTGCCGTTGTCCATGAAAAGCATCCCCTTCCAGGCGGTTCCATGCGCCGGTTCTGCTCCGTCCATCGGGCGGTAATGATAGGGAATCGCGGGCGCAGGAGTCAATGCGCCGGGAGACCGGACGCCCGGCCGGAAACGAGCCTTCGCGCTCCTCTCCGCCCGGGGAAAGAAATCCGTCAGGCACACCCGCCGCCGGGTTCGTTCGATGCGCCGCCCGTCCATTTCTCCATCTTGTCGGCGGCCTTGAGGCCGTGGCCCGTCACCGGAATGACGAGCGCGTCGGAGGGGCGAATCTCCCCCTCCTCCCGCAGCAGGGTGGCGGCGGCGAACGCGACGGCACTCGTGGGCTCCATGAAGATTCCCTTGCGGGCGAACGCCCGGAGGATGGGGGGCAGCCGCGCGTCCTCGACCGCGAGAAAGCGTCCCCCGCTCTCGCGCACGGCCGTGCGCATCTGCTTCCAGCGGACGGGCCGGGATGTGGCGATGCCCTCCGCCATCGTGGGCAAGGCCTGGAATGCGGGGAGGGTTTCGAGGTTCTCCTCCCACATCCGCACCATGGGCGCACAGCCGGCCGCCTGCGCGGCGAATATCCGGGGAAGTTCGCCGATGAAGCCCGCCCGGAGGAGTTCGGCGAAGCCCCGGTGTGCGCCGAGGAGCATCGACCCCTGCCCTGCGGGGACGACGACGGCGTCCGGGGCGCGGAAGCCGAGCTGCTCCCACGTCTCGAACGCCCAGGTCTTGGTTCCGTGGTGGAACCAGGGGTTCCAGAAATGGGAGGCGTAGAAGCGCTCCCCCGCCGCCTCCATGGCGGCGGACGTGGCGGCGTCCCTGGGGCCGGCGATTTTTCGGAGCGCTGCGCCGTAGGCGGCGATTTGCGCGCATTTGGCGGCGGAGGTGGAGGCGGGGACGTAGATGTCGCACCCGATTCCGGCGCGGGCGGCGTATGCGGCGATGGCGGCGGCCGCGTTGCCGGAGGAATCGGCCAGTGCCCGCGCGATTCCCCATTCCCGCAGCTTGCTGATGAGCACGGCGGCGCCGCGATCCTTGAACGAGCCGGTGGGGAACAGGAAATCGAGCTTGCAGAGCGCCTCCATGCCGGAGAAGGGGACGGGGACGAGCGGCGTCATGCCCTCGCCCATGCTGACGACGCTCGCGTCGTGGAGGATCGGGATGGCCTCGCGGTAGCGCCAGAGGCTGGCGGGCCGCCCCGCGAGGGATTCGCGCGTGAAGATGCGGCCCGGCTCCACCTCCAGAGGCCCGCCGCAGGCGCATCGCCAGCGCGGGACGCTCCAGGGGTATCTCCTCTCGCAGTCCAGGCAGGTGAATTCGCCGTCATTCATTTTCGGGCTCCCGGGGCGTTCTGTATAATGCGGCCCGCTGCCTGTATTCTCTCCGGGCGAAATGAAGCGATTCCGCGCGTGGGCGTCCGCAGCCGTGCGCATGGACAACATCCTCCCCCCAGGCGTTCAGGAGACGACAATGGTAACCGACCCGAGGTTTTTTCCCAAGGATGGACGCCTGGGCGACGCGGCGGCCGCGTTTTCGACCGGGGAGCGCGACAGGAGGTGGCGCGCGGTTCGCGCCGTCATGGACGAGCGGGGGCTGGACTGCCTCGTAGTCGTGGGGCGGGGGATGAACGGCAGCGGCAACGTCCGCTGGCTCGACGGGGGGGATTACGGGGAGCGCAGCATGGTGTTTCCCCGGGAGGGGGCGCCCGTCACCTTCTGGCTCCTGCAGAACTGGGGAAAGTGGTACACCGAGTCCTGCTTCGAGGGGGTGCGCTACCGGGGCCACGAGGGCAAGGTGAGCGTCGTGGCCGCCGACGCCATCCGGGAGCTGGGCTGCGAGGGGGGGCGGATCGGAATCGTCGGCCTCATCGGCGGCGGATACGGCGCGGAGGGCGCGATTCCCTACATGACCTACCGGAATCTCCTGCGCCTGTTGCCGGATGCGGCCTTCTCGGACGCCTCGGACATCCTCGCGCGCCTTCGCGTGGTGAAGAGTCCCGAGGAGATCGCGATGATGGAGAAGGCGGGCGAGATGGCGAACGTCGAGATAGACGCCGTGCTCGCGTGCTGCCGCCCGGGCGTGCGGGAGAACGAGATATACGCGGCGCTCTTCGACGCCAGCCTGCGGGCGGGCGCGGAGCCGGGTCGCGACAACTGGCTGATTCTCTCCTCCGGGAAGGGCTATCCGGTGAACAGAAGGCCCACGGACCGGATTCTGCGCGCGGGGGACATGCTGTGCATCGGCTACTATGCGCGCTACGGCGGCTACTGGAGCCACCCGCACACCGCCATGTCGATTGGCCCGGTGGACGAGGAGTACAAGCCGCTGCGCGAGGCGGTGCGGGAGAGCCTCCACGCCACGCTCGGGGCGCTCAAGCCGGGGACGCCCTGGTCGGAGGTGGACCGCGTCTCCGGCGAGGCGGTCGTGCGGAGCGGGTATTATCACGAGATCCCCCAGGTGCACGGGGTGGGAATCGACGGCATCGAGCCGCCCATGACGACGATATGCGCGGGCGATATCCCCCGGGGGGCTCCGTGGCGGGAGCCCTTCGTGGAGGGAAGCCTGGCGGAGAACCCGGAGTGGCGCGCGCTGGCTGGCGGGCGCTATGGCTTCCTGGAGGATTTCGAGGTCGAGGCGGGCATGACGCTCGCCGTCGAGGTGAAGGCGGCGCATGCGGACAGGATGTCCCTCGCGTTCGGCCCCCAGGTGATCGTCGAGGAGGGCGGCCCCCGCGTTCTGAACCCCGACGCGATGGACGTGATCGAGCTATAACAAACAGGCCGGACGCGCGCGAATGCGCGGCAGTAGGGGGGGGGAGGGGGGAGACGGCCCGTTCGTTTCCGGCACCGAGAGAAATTAAATCGGCCGTCAAGCGCGCCTTCCGCCGGTTGAAAGAACTCCCCCCGGCGCCTCGGCCTCAGCGCGCGCCCCTATTTCCCGTAGCGGGTCTGGTAGAAATCGAGCATCTTCTGAATCTGCGCCTTGCTCATCCCCTTGCGCCAGGTGTGGTGCTTGCCCTTCACGAACTTCTCGCTCACGCCGGGCAACAGCTCCTCGGCCTCCGGCAGGAACTTGAAGTAGAAGTGCTTGGCGACCTCGTAGAACCCGTGCCACTGGGTGAAGTCCGGCCCCTGCATGGACGCTCCCATCCGCGCGCGGCGGCCCTCGTGGTGCCACAGCTCGAAGAAGGTCCACTCGATTTTCTCGTCGAAAGGCATGGGCGTGATCTTCTTCTCCTTACGGAGCGCCTTCATGACGTTTTGGGCCGGAACCGCGAATTTCTCGTTGTAGAGGTCGATGGCGTTGTCGTATTGCGTATAGAAGGCGTTCACGAACGCCGGCCCGTGACAGGCCCCGCACACCTTTTTCATGTCGTCGCGCTTCTGCTCCCAGTTGGGGAGCTTCTTCGAGACGACGGGGCGCAGCGTCCAGCTGATGCGCTTGCCCACGTCATGCGTGGTGACGAGCTTCGGCGCCGCGCTCATGTGGCACGTCGCGCAGGTGGGCGCCGCCGTGTAGTCCTTGCCGACCACCCAGGTTTTGCTGTCGAGGTTCATCTCCGCCTCGCGCGCGTGGAAGACGATGCCGTGCTTGGACTCCTCGTAGATCTCGATTTGGGGATGGTCCGGCCCCATGTGGCACTTCCCGCAGTTCTCGGGCCGTCTCGATTGCGCGGGGGAGAACTGGTGGCGCGCATGGCAGGCCGAACACGCGCCGTTGCTGCCGTCGGGGTTGATTCGCCCCATCCCCGTGTTGGGCCAGGTGGCCGGGTCGAGCCTTCCGTTCGCGAGCACCTTGATCGTCGAGCCGTGACATTTCTGGCACCCGCCCACCGCCGCGGGCACGCCCTCGACGACCACGCCCAGGAAGTTGTCGAGGCTGCCGATGAACTGCGCCGCCTTGGCGTGGTGGCTGGCCGTGAACTCCTTCGCCTGCTGGGCGTGGCACTTCGAGCAGTCCTTGGGCGATACGATGACGGCCACCAGGGAGCCCTCGTGCTGCCAGGCGTCCTTGTCCTCTTTCTGCGCCTCGTGGCAGTCCATGCAGCCCACGCCGACCTCGGAGTGACGGCTGTCCTTCCACTGGGCGACGATGCCCGGCGACTTCTCCGTGTGGCAGTTCACGCACCCCTCGTTCCTGGCGGTGACGACGGCTTTCCTCTCGCGCTCGGGCACGAGGCGCTCGCTCTCGATGAGGCCGACGATGACGAGGGAGGCCAGGAAGAACAGGCTCAAAATGGCGACTATCCATTGCTTGGCTTGCAGCTGCATAGGCTCCCTCCTTTCTGCTCTCTAATGTCCGGAAACGCCCTCGATGATGAGGAATATCGTCATCGTGACGACGGCGAGGATGCCCACATACACGCTGATGTCCCTGCCGGGTGCGCGGCGTTCGATAGCGGCGTCCAGCCACGGCCAGGCGAACATGACGAGGACGACGAGAATCGCGCCGACGATGCCCGCCTCGAAGGAGAACAGCTTCAGCCAGCGGAACACCGGATAGAAGTACCACTCCGGCTTGATGTGCTCGGGCGTGACGGCCGGATTCGCCGCCTCGCCCATCTGGGCGGGGAAGATGATGGCCAGCTGGCTGACCAGAAATATGAGAAAAACGCCCAGGGCCACCTCCGTCAGAAAGTGGTCCGGAAAGAACGGGAAGAACCTGTCCCGCTTCGCGCCCTCGTCCCGCGGGTCGACGAACTCGCTCACCCCGTGAATGCGGATGAAGAAGATGTGGAGGGCGAGCAGGGCGAAGGCGGTGGTCGGCAGGATGCCGATGTGGAGCACGTAGAAGCGCGTGAGCGTGTTCGCGCTGATGACGGGCCCGCCGCGCAGGAAGCCGGCCAGGTAGGGGCCCGCGACGGGCACCGCCGCCGCGATGTTCGTGCCCACGACCGCGGCCCAGTAGGAGACCTGGTTGTAGATCAGCGAATAGCCCGTGAACCCGAAGGTGAACACGGTGATGAGGAGGCCCATGCCGATGAGCCAGTTGATCTCGCGGGGCTTGCGATAGGCCCCCGTAAAGAACACCCGCATCATGTGGAGGATGACGGTCACCACCATCAGTTCCGCCGCCCAGCGGTGTATCCCGCGAATCCACCAGCCGAAGGGCACCGCCTCGGTGATGTGGCGCACCGACTCGTACGCCTTGCCCGGCTCTGGCACGTAGTAGAAGGCGAGGGCGATGCCCGTGATGATTTGAATGAAAAACAGATACAGGGGCGTGCCGCCCACGCAGAACCACCATTTTTTCAGGTGGCGCGGAATCGGCTCGCTCGTGATGTGTCGGAGGTGATCCCAGTCGAAGGGAATCCGCTCGCCCATCCAACGGGGGATTCGGCTGTCCATGGCGCCTAGGCCTCCGGCATGGTGACGAAAACGCTCGTCCCACGCACCTCGACGGGGTATTGGGCGAGCGGGGTCGGGGGAGGGCCCGCCGTGGGGTTTCCGTCGGCGTCGAAAAAACCGTTGTGGCAAGGGCAGAAGAACACCTTTTTCTCTCCCTGCCAGTAGACCTGGCATCCCAGATGCGTGCACGCGGTGGAAAAGGCGCGCACCGTCCCGCCCGCGCGCACGAGGAGGAATTTTCTGCCGCTCAGGTCGCGGCCGAGGATGCTTCCCCCGTCGGGGATGTCGCCCATCGTGCCGGTGAGCACCTGTACCATGCGGGGCGGCTGCTGCCTGCCGAAGAGGTAGCGCAGCCCGTAGATCGCGGCGGTGCCGTAGCTGACGATCAGACCGCCCGCCATGAAGAGCGTGGCCATGAAGCCGCGCCGCTCGATCTCCCTTCTTGTTTCGGATGACGCCATCTGCCCACCGCCTGATAAGGAAAAGCACGGGCGAAAGCGAATAGTTCCTCTTATTCAATGTATATCCTGGGCGGATCGATGGCAAGAAAATGCTTTGGCCGGGAGAGAATTTCCGGAGAAATTCCCGGAATGCCCCCCCCTCGCGCGCGGAATCGCGGCGGCCTTGGCGCCTCCCCCCGCCCCTCGCGGCGAATGGTTCGGGCCGGAGGCGCAAAGAGGGGCGGAGTTTGGTAGTATGTGGGCCATCGGTTGCCGGTTGGGGGCTGAGCAAAACAAAAAATGTGGATGGGAGGACAGGGCATGGGCTATGCGGAGGTGTACGACCGCTCCCTGACGGATGCGGAGGCGTTCTGGGCGGAGGCGGCGCGGGAGATTCACTGGTACAAGGGATGGGAGAGGGTGCTGGATGACTCCAACCCGCCGTTTTACCGCTGGTTCCCCGGAGGCGAGGTCAACACCTGCTACAACGCCCTGGACCGCCACGTCGAGTCGGGACGGGCGGAGCAGGTCGCCCTGATATACGACACCCCCATCACGGGGGCGCCCACCCGAAAGTTCACCTACGGGGAGTTGCTGGGCGAGGTGGCGCATTTCGCGGGCGCGCTCCGGTCCTTGGGGGTGGAGAAGGGCGACCGCGTCATCATCTACATGCCCATGGTGCCGGAGGCCGCGATAGCCATGCTGGCCTGCGCGCGGATCGGCGCGGTGCACTCCGTCGTCTTCGGCGGGTTCGCGCCGAGGGAGCTGGCCACGCGGATCGACGACGCGAAGCCGAAGCTCATCGTGTCCGCATCGTGCGGGGTGGAGCCCTCGGGCGTCATCGCCTACAAGCCGCTGCTCGACGAGGCGATCGCGCTTTCCAGCGCGAAGCCGGACGCCTGCATCGTCTTGCAGCGCCCCCAGGTCGAGGCGGAGCTCATCGCGGGCCGCGACGTCGAGTGGGGCGATTCCCTGCGGGACGCCGCGCCCGCCGACTGCGTTCCCCTCGCCGCCACGGACCCCCTCTACATCCTCTATACCTCGGGAACGACGGGGGAGCCCAAGGGGGTGGTGCGAGACAACGGGGGCCACATGGTGGCGCTCAAGTGGTCGATGCAGAACGTATACGGCGTGGCGCCGGGCGAGGCGTTCTGGGCGGCGTCCGACGTCGGCTGGGTGGTCGGGCACTCCTATATCGTGTATGCGCCGCTGCTTCACGGCTGCACCACCATCCTCTTTGAGGGGAAGCCCGTGGGCACGCCCGACGCGGGCGTCTTCTGGCGCGTCATCGCCGAGCATGGGGTGAGGGCGTTCTTCACGGCGCCCACGGCGTTTCGCGCCATCAAGCGCGACGACCCGGACGCCGCGCTCATGCGGGAGCATGACCTCAGCGGCTTCCGCACCCTGTTTCTGGCGGGGGAGCGATCCGACCCGGACACCGTGCAGTGGGCGGAGGAGCACCTGAAAGTTCCCGTCATCGACCATTACTGGCAGACGGAGACCGGCTGGCCGATGCTGGCGAATCCCATGGGCATCGAGCATCTGCCCGTCAAGCACGGCTCCCCCACGAAGCCGGTGCCGGGCTATGCGTTCGAGGTTCTCGATAGCGAGTGCCGCCCCCTGGGCGCGGGGGAGATGGGCGCGCTGTGCGTGAGGCTCCCGCTGCCGCCCGGTTGCCTCCCCACCCTCTGGAACGCGGACGCGCGCTTCATCGACTCGTATCTGAGCGAATATCCGGGATTCTACAAGACGGGCGACGCCGGATACATGGACGAGGAGGGCTACGTCTATGTGATGTCGCGGACGGACGACATCATCAACGTGGCGGGGCACAGGCTCTCCACGGGCGCGATGGAGGAGGTGCTGACCTCCCATCCCGACGTGGCCGAGTGCGCCGTCATCGGCGTGAAGGATCAGCTCAAGGGCCAGCTGCCGCTCGGCTTTCTGGTGCTGAAGGCGGGGGTGGAGAAACCGGAGGAGGAGGTCGTCGGCGAGGTCGTGCGGCTCGTTCGCCGCCAGATCGGCGCGGTGGCGGCGTTTCGGCAGGCGGCGGTGGTGAGGCGCCTGCCCAAGACGCGCTCGGGGGAAGATTCTGCGGGGAACGATGGCGAACATCGCCGACGGCGAGGAATACAGGACGCCGGCCACCATCGAAGATCCGGCCGTTCTGCCCGAGATCGAAGAGGCGCTCGGGGGGCTGGGCTATCCGGCGGGCTAGGCCGACGGCTTGCGGGGAGCGCGCATCCCCCCGATGAGGCGTCGCCGGCCGGTCGCCGCCCGAAAACCCTTTCCGCTTCGCTGAACAGGCGCATCGTCAGCAATGTTCAGGCGTCGCCAGCCGGTCGCTCCCTCATTTGGTAGGGTGATTTTGCTCAAATCCCTGGACCCGAGACTCCTGTCGTTCATCGCGGCGTTTTTCGTCGCCATCTCCCAGGTGTTGTATCGCAAGGCGCTCGTCCACATCGGGCCGGCGGTGGCGACCGTGGCGATGAACGCCTTCACCGCGACGCTGGCGATAGTGCTCTACCTCCTCCTGGACGAGGGGATGGCGTGGCCCCTGGAGGGCGTCGCGTGGTTCATGCTGATCGGCCTGTTCGGCAGCTCTGTCGGGCGCTACATGATTTTCGGGTCGATGCGTCTCATCGGCCTGGCGCGAACGCAGATCATGGTGCAGTCGATACTCGTCTGGTCGGCGCTCCTGGGCGTGCTCATCCTGGGCGAGCGACTCTCGGCGGGCGTGGCCGTCGGCACTTTCGCCATCATGGTCGGGGCCATCCTGTTGGTCTACAAGCGCGAGACGCTCGAAAAAGGCGTCTCGCCCGCCCATTTCCTGGTGCCGGTCCTGGCCTCTTTCCTGTTTTCCTTCACGTTCGTTTTCAGAAAATACGCCCTTGCCCTCATCCCCTCAGAGTCTTTGGGAATCGCGATCTCCACCACCACGGCGACGTGCCTGCTCCTTCTGGCGATGCCGTTCACCGGGGAGAGGGGAGGGCGGAAGGGCTGGAGCGCCAGGGGATTCGCGGCGATGGGCCTTGGCGTCGTGGCGAACACGCTGGCTGCCCTGTTCTTCTGGACGGCGTTCCGCGAGGGAGACGTGGTGGAGGTGATACCGATCAACCGCCTCTCCGTCCTGTGGGTCATCATCTTCTCCGGGCTGTTTCTGCGCAAACAGGAGCGCATCACGCCGCAGATCGTCATGGGCGGCGTCCTGTCCGTGGTCGGCGCGTTCGCCATCGCGTGGGGGAAGTAAGCGGAAGGGGAGCCGGAAAACGGCGCGCGATGCGCCGGCGTGGACGCCGGTTGCCGGTTTCGCGACCCTGACGGGAGGGGGGGGGGCGATCCGGGATGTCGGCCACTCTCGTCGGCCGGGGCCTCCTCGCCTACCCCGCCACCCATTTGGCGGCGAAGGGCGCGCCTCCGCCCAGGACGATGCCGGCGTCCGAGTCCACCCAGTCGGCGTAGAAGAGCAGGGCTGCCTCGTAGCTTCTCGAGCGCGTGTTGCTCGCGCGCGTGTGGGTGATGACCAGGTGGGCCAGCTCCTGGGCGCGGGGGAGGTTTTTCGCCCAGATTTTATGCGCCCCGTAGACGCCGTGCTGGATTTTCTCGCCGAATTCGGTGGGCCGGGCGGGCGGCACCCGGCTGCCCGTGGGGGCGCCGCCCGGGTTGGGGGCGGACTCCAGCGGCTTGGAGATGTCGTGCAGGAGGCAGGCGGCGATGAGCAGGTCGCGGTCCACGGCGACGCCATGGTGGTTCCGGACGACGTCGGCCGCGGCGAGGGCCACCTGCGTGACGCCCCGAACGTGGCCGATGAGCGTCATGTGCTTTTCCTCTTTCAGGTTCTTGGGGATGTCCTCGAAGCGCTCCCAGACGGTTTCCGCCGCCAGCTCCAGCCAGATGTCGACGACCCCCCGGCACAAGGCGGCGTCCTCGATCTGCTCCACCTCGGGGAGTAGCGCGCGAATCTCATCCGCACTCGTGTGAATCGCCATGTTTCTCTCTCCGCGCGGTCTGGTTCATCGGTCGGGAACCTCCACGCCGACGAGGGGGCCGAACTGCTGACCGCCATAGCAGTCGCCATCCTCGAGGTCGCAGGAGAAGACGGGGCGGGGAATGGATATCTTGATGGCGCGCGCGGCGTCGTGGCACACGAGCAGCACGTCTTCTTCGACCAGGTTGTATATCCGGCAGAAGACCTCCCTGGTGAGTGCCCCGGAGTCCACCACGTGCCGGTAGGTCTCCTCCTCGTCGAACATGATGTCGAAGGTGAGATGGAAGGGCCCTGCGTTTTTCGAGCGAATGAGCCTGGCGAGTTCGCCGAGCGTGGCCATCAATCCGCCACCTCCATCATCTCCATGGGGAACATCTCGCACGGGTCGTCCGGATAGACGACGTGGTTCAGGTTGAAGCGATAGACGGCGCCCTTCTCGAGCTCCGCCGGGGCGAAGGGAAACGCCAGGGTCGAGATGAGGCCGCTCCACTCCGGAACCGGATAGTGGAGCGCGAAATGGGCGAGGGTGGCCGCCATCGTGTTGGCGGCCGCCTGGTCGTCGGCCGTCACCTCGAAGAGGACGCCCACCTCGTGGGGCGTCTGGCCCGCCTCGGGCTCCAACCTCCCCATCACGGCGTCGCGCCCGAACACGCGGACGTGGAGCTGATAGGCGGGCGGCCTCCGCCGGTCGGGGAAGATTTCCGCGGCGCGCTCCGCAAAGCCCTCCCGAACGCCGTCGAGCCAGGAGTCGAGCTGCTTGAGGATCATCGGGTCGCGCACCCCGCCGATGATCACCGACTGGTAGCCGACGAGCTCGGCCCCCTCGAGTTTGATCGAGTATGTTTCCGCCGGATGAAAGACGGAGCCCTCGACGCGCACGGCGCGCGCGCTCTCGGCCGCGTAGGTGGAGCGGCTGGTGTCGAGCACTCCCGCGGGCTCTGTGATGTAGAAAGGGTCCGTGTTCTCATACAGGGTGTGGGAGGCCACGCTCTGCGGGGTGCAGCGCATCCGGGGATTCAGCGGCTCGACCACGAAATGGTCGTCGCGTATCCAGGCGAAGCAACCGTCCGGCCGCGCGCGGCGCACCGCGCAGGCCGCGCCGCATTCGAGTATCTTGGCCGCATGCCAGGCAAGTCCGCGATCGGCGCCCATGCGCACGGGGTGGCAGGCGAAGAGCGAGGTGTCCGAAGCCCTGCCCGCCAGCACGACGTCTGCCCCCGCATCCAGTGCGCGGGCGATGGGCTCATCGCCCATCATGCCCACGATGTGCGCGCTCTTGCCGATCACCCCCTCATCGAGCGGAGGGGCCGGCACAAGCGCCTTCACCCGCCCCTCCCGGTATCTTTTCAGGAGATACGCTTTCTCCTGCTCGCCCCGAATCAGCGCGAGACGAAAGCGCAGGCCCCTCTCGCGGGCGATTTCCAGGCAAATCTCGCGCATCCACGCGAGCCCCGCGTCGCCGCCCGCCGTGCCGCACGAGCCCACCACCAGCGGGATTCCCAGGCGTTCGCGCCCCTCGAGCATGAGCTGCAAGTCGCGCTTGGTCGCCGAGCGGGAGAAGTTCGGCTTTCCCGCGCCGAGGAACGCGGGCCCGTTGTCCGTCGATCCTCCGTCGCAGGCGATGATGTGGGGGGCCATGGACAACCCGCGATCGAAGGAGGTTTCGGGGAAACCGGAGCCGATGACGCCGCAAGGGGAAAGGACGCGCGCTTCCACGAGGGGTTCACTCCATCCTGGGGAGTCGCCATGGGTTCAGGTGCCCGCCGCCCCGGGGAGCGGGCCACCCGCCGGGCTGCCCCCGCGCTACGATGAGGCGGGAGTCCATCCTACCCCGGTTTTTCCGCGAGATAAAAGGGGAGGGCGCGCGCGCATCCGCGGGGGATACGCCCCCCCCTCCCCATCATCCTCTCTCGATCTCGAGTTTTCTCCGCACCGCGAGGAGGGCGGCGAGATTGCTCGTCATCACCGGCAGGCCGGGATAGCGCGCGCGAATCCTGGGCAGCGCGTCGAGGGCGGGCAGGTTCGTGCAGGAGATGAAAAGGCAATCCGCCTCCCGCAGATTCCGACCGGAGAGCCGCTCGTCCGCAAAGCGCAGAATGGCGTTCGCCCCCGTGTTTCCGATAGCGATGTTGTCCGTTATCCCCATGCCGTCTATCGAGAGCACCTCGCGTCCGTCCTCTTCGAGCGCGTCGCGTATGGGCGCGTTCAACTCGTCGACGTAGGGGGTGAGCACCACCATTTTTCGGGCGTCCATCTCCGTGAGTTCTCTCGATAGCGCCGAGAGGATGGTGGACGTCTCGGCGCCGGTCGCCTCTTCGATTCGCGCCTGTATCTTCCTGTCGTGGGCCCGTCCGAAGAGGGCGCCGCCCGACGTGCAGCCGAAAACGCAAAACCGGGGGCGCACCGTCCGGAGCATCCGGCTCGCCTCGGGCAGCGACTCTTCGAGCATGCGGATTTCGGCCCGCCTGGTCGTCTCGTCCAGAAACATCCGGGAGGTGGAAACGGAGACCGCCGCCGGCAGGCTCCTGTGAAAATCGCGCTCCATCGTGGCGTTGGACGAGGGTACCAGCAGGCCCACGCGAAATGACGCGTCATCGGCGGCGGTCATGGCGGACTCCCGGGCGAATGGCGGATTCCCCCAATTGTAGAACAACCGGGGCGTCATCCCAAGCGCCCCGCCGGCGGAATTTCCTCCCCTCGCGGGCGCTTCCCGTTCGCCGTTCGCCCGGAAAATGGGTGCGGGATGGGCGCGGCGCTTCTCGCGCCGGGGCGTCGCCTTGCAGCCCAAGGTATTGTAAAAGGTGGGGGAGAGGGCGGATGCGCCGTGTGCGGGGCGATGGCGCGCCCCCGTTCGGGGGGCAGCCCGTCCCCCGTGTATCCATGCGCGAGGTTTTGTTTTTCGTGGATTTCCAGATGGAAGAGTCAGACCGCCTGCTCCAGCAGACGGCGCGGGAGCTGGCCGTGCGGGAGTTCGCCCGGGACGCCTTCTCCTATGAGCGCACGGGCGCATACCCGAGACGCTCCATGAGGACGCTGGCCGCACACGGCATGATGGGCATGACGGTGGCGGAACCCCACGGGGCGGGGCGGTCCATCTTCGAGGCGTGCCTGGTGATGGAGGCGGTCTCGCAGGTATGCCCCCACAGCGGCGACGTGGTGCAGATGGGGAACATGGGTCCCATCCGGGTGATTGACGAGTTGGGCACCGCCGCCCAGAAAGAGCGGTTTTTGCCTGCGATATGCCGGGGCGAGAGGGTGATCTCCATCAGCATGACGGAGCCCGACGCCGGCTCCGCCGCCACGGACCTGCAGACCACGGCGGAATATGACGGGGAGAGCGTCCTCATCAACGGCCAGAAATGCTTCAGCTCCAACGCACCGCACGCGGACTTGTTCGTCGTCTACGTGCGCTTCGGCCCGCAGACGAGGGATTGCGGGGCCGTGGTGGTGGAGACGGGAACGCCCGGCTTCACAAAGGGGAGGACGGAGCACTACATGAGCGGGGAGGCGCACTGCGCGTTGCGCTTCGATGGCGCGCGCGTCCCGAGGGAGAACGTGCTGGTGGATGCGGAGGGCTTTCGGCTTCTCATGCCCGTGTTCAACGTGGAGCGGTTGGGAAACGCCACGCGCTGCCTCGCCCTGGCCCAAGCGGCCTACGACATGACGGTGGCGCACACCCGGGAGAGGCGCCAGTTCGGCCGCCCGCTTTGCGAGTTTCAGGGAGTGCAGTGGATGGTGGCGGACATGCGGGTGAAGCTCGAGGCGGCGCGCCTGCTGTTGTATCGCGCCCTCTCCAACGCGCGCGCGGGCCTGCCCTCGGCCCTGGAGACGAGCAGCGCGAAGCTCTACTGCAACGAGATGGCGCGCCAGGTGGCGGACGACGCCATTCAGCTGCATGGCGGCTATGGTTTTTCGACCGAGATGCCGCTGGAGTTTCTCTACCGGAAAATTCGCGGGTGGTCCATCGCGGGCGGTTCCGTCGAGATGCTGCGAAACCGCATCGCCTCCCTGATCTATGAGCGTCCCTTCCGCCAGCGCCCGCCGGGGGCGTAGTTTCCGTACGCCATGAACTTCGGGAGATTCGCCCGCCATGCGACCAACCGCCGCTGAGGGCGTCGCGCGTCTCCTCTCGCCGCGGTCGGTAGCCGTGGTCGGAGCGTCGGCGAACCTGGAGCAATTCAACGGTCGCGTGGTGAGCAACCTGCTGCGCCACGGGTTCGAGGGGCGGGTGTATCCCGTCAACCCGAAGTATGAGGAAGTGGCCGGCGTGCGCTGCTGGCCGAGGCTCGCGGCACTTCCCGAGGCACCGGACGCCGTCTTCATCGCCGTGGGAAGAGAGCGGGTGGCCGGCGTCCTCGGCGAATGCGCGCAAGCGGGGGTGGGGGCGGCCATCATCTACACGGCCGGCTTCTCCGAGGCGGATGAGGCGGGCGCGCGCCTGGAGGCTGAGGTTCTGGCGGTCGCCCGAAGCGCTGGCGTTCGCGTTTGCGGGCCGAACACGGCGGGCGTTCACAACTTTCACCGCAATCTTCACCTCGCGGGCCTGATTGCGCTGGACGCGGAAAAAATGATTCCGGGGAGCGTCGGCGTCGTCTGCCAGAGCGGGAGCGTCGGCGCAGCACTGCTCTCTCGCGCGACGCAGCGCGGCATCGGGTTCAGCTGCCTGGTTTCCTGCGGCAACGAGGCCGACCTGGACGTGTCGGATTATCTCGATTACCTGGTCGATGATTCCCGCACCCGCGCCATCGCCGTCTATCTCGAGGGGGTGCGCGACGGGGAGAAGTTCCGAAAGGTACTGGAGAAGGCGCTGCGCCGGAAGAAGCCCCTGGTCGTCCTGAAGGTGGGCGCGACGGGGGCGGGGAGGCGAGCGGCCCGAAGCCATACGGGCGCGTTGGTGGGCGAGGAGAGGGACTACGAGGCGCTGTTTCGGGGATGGGGCGTCGCGCGGGTGGATGATCTCGACGCGCTTTTCGAGGTCGCCCACATGTTCTGCGTCTCGTCGCCTCCCCGAGGGCGCAGGGTGGGCATCGTGACGACGACGGGCGGTGCCGGCGCCTTGATGGCGGACAGGTGCGGGGCGCTCGGTCTGGATGTCGCCGGAGTGGATGGCGCCCTCAGGCGCCGGATGGAGAAGAGGGCGCCCCTTGCGTTTTTGCGGCTGGAAAACCCGCTGGACACCACCATCGCGGACATTCATCTGTATGCGGATTTTCTGGAGTCTTTTCTGGAGAGCGGAGCATTCGACATGGTGATCCCCATCGTGGGCTCCAGCGCCCAGTTCCGGCCCGAGATGGGCGTCGAACCCATCGTGCGCGCCAGGGCGAAAACCCCGAACGTTCCCATGCTCGCCTATCTCAACCCCCACGCGGAGGACGCCCACAGGCTGCTGGCCAGGGAGGGGGTGGCCTCGTTTCACTCCGTCTCCGGGTGCGCCGCCGCCGCTGCGGCCCTCGTTCGGTATGGGAGGGTTCTGGAGAGGAGGGGCCGGCGCGGCTCCCGGCGCGATGGCGAGGCGGCATCGCTCCCGTCCCCTCCGACGCTGTCGGGCGCGCGCCCGCTGGATGATGCGCAATGCCTGAGGCTCGCGGGTGATTTTGGCTTGCCCGTGGCGCCCCATCGGTTCTGCCGCTCCAGGGAAGACGTCGACCGCGCGGGGAGGGATTTGCGCTTCCCGCTCGTTCTCAAGGGGGTTTCCCCCCGGATTCGCCACAAGACGGAATGGGGGCTGGTGGAAACGGGGATACGGGATGGGGCGGGCCTCGAAGCCGCGCTGGCGAAAATGGAGGGTCGATGGGAGGGGGAGGCGCTGGCGGGCTATCTGGTGCAGGAGGAGGTGCGGGACGGCGTCGAGTTTTTGCTGGGCGCGAAGATGAGCCCGCAATTCGGCCCGATGGTGACGATCGGGCTCGGCGGCGTCAACGTGGAGCTGCTCGACGACGTGAGCGTGCGCGCGGTGCCCCTGGCGCTGGACGACGCCTACGAGATGATGGACGAGCTGCGGTGCAGCGCCATATTCGGCAGCCACCGGGGACGCGGGCCATTGGACAGGGCGGCCTTCGCCGAGGCGATCCGTCTTTTGGGAGACCTCGCTCTCGCCCACCGCGAACATATTCGGGAGGTGGATCTGAACCCCGTTTTCGTCCGCGAGGAGGGGCGCGGGTGCCTCGTCGCCGACGCGCTCTTCCTCACCGCCGGAGACCTCGCCTGACGCGCGCTCCGCGCACTCCTCCCCTTCGTCCTGTGGGCAGGGCATGCGGCCGTGTGCCTGGTTTTTGGCGATTGACTTTGCCTCCCGCAGGATGTAGGGTTGTCCCTCTTGTCCTGAGTTCACAATGCAAACTTCCGCCTACATTTTACGCAACGTGTTCGATCTCCTGGTCTTGCAGGGGTGAGGGGTTGATGAGCGCGCTTTTGGAAATCGAGGGTCTTCACACCCATTTCTTCACCGCCGCCGGCGTCGTGAAGGCGGTGGACGGCGTCTCCTACGATGTGGAGGAGGGGGAGACGGTGGCGATCGTCGGCGAATCCGGCTGCGGAAAATCCGTCAGCGCACTCTCGATTCTCCGCCTCATTCCGAATCCTCCCGGGCGCATCGTCGGCGGGGCGATACGATTTCTCGGCGAGGATCTGCTCCAGCTGGACGACCTGCAAATCCGGCGCGTCCGGGGACGCCAGATCGCCATGATCTTCCAGGAGCCGATGACGTCCCTCAATCCCGTCCTGACCATCGGCCTGCAGCTCACCGAGACGATGGAGCATCACCTGGGCATGGATAGGGCCGCCGCGGAGAGGAAGGCGGTGGAATATCTCCACCTCGTCGGCATCTCGGAGCCGGAGCGGCGCATTCGCCAATACCCCCACCACCTCAGCGGCGGGATGCGCCAGCGGGTGATGATCGCGATGGCGCTTTGCTGCGAGCCCAGTCTCATCATCGCGGATGAGCCGACGACGGCCCTCGACGTCACCATCCAGGCCCAGATTCTCGAGTTGATGAAAAACCTCACCAAGCACCTGGGCGTGGCGCTCATCATCATCACGCACAACCTCGGCGTGGTGGCCCGCTACGCGGATCGGGTGAACGTCATGTATGCCGGAAAGATCATCGAGCGCGGCCCCGCCGCAGACATCTACCGCGACCCCAGCCACCCCTACACGCTCGGGCTGTTGGGCTCCGTGCCGAGGCTGGACCGGCCCAGAAAAAAGCGCCTGGACCCCATCGAGGGCCAGCCGCCCGACCTCACGCACCTGGGCGCGGGCTGCGCTTTTCTGCCCCGGTGCAAGTTCGCCGTGGACAGGTGCGGGCGCGAGACGCCGCCGCTCGAAACGATAGGGAACGGGCGCCTCTCCGCTTGCTGGGAGAAGCGGAATCTCCAAAAGGGCGGAGGATGAGCGAATGGGCGGCGGCGGAGGAGCCATCGTGAAGGCGGATGCGCGAACCTCGCGCAACGAGGAGGCCGACGACGTCCTGCTCGCCGTCCGGGGCCTCAAGATGCACTTCCCCATCACCGAGGGCGTGATTTTCAACAAGCTGGTCGGCCTGGTGAAGGCGGTGGACGGGGTGGATTTTCACATCAGGCGGGGCGAGACGCTCGGCCTCGTGGGAGAGAGCGGCTGCGGGAAGACGACGACGGGAAGGTGCATCCTCCAGCTGGAGCGGCCCACGGAGGGGGAGATCGTTTTTGAGGGGGTGGACTTGACGAAACTCGATCATGTCGCGTTGCGCGCGTATCGGCGGAAGATACAGGTCATCTTTCAGGACCCCTACAGCTCCCTGAATCCGCGCATGAAGATAGGCGAGATGATAGACGAGCCCATGTATGTGCACGGAGTCGAACCGGACGCCCGGAAGCGGAAGGAGAGAATCGGCGAGCTGCTCAGCGTCTGCGGACTCAGCTCCGGGATGGCGGACAGATACCCCCACGAGATGAGCGGCGGGCAGCGCCAGCGCGTGGGCATCGCCCGGGCGTTGAGCCTGCGGCCCGAGTTCATCATCTGCGACGAGCCCGTCTCGGCCCTCGACGTGTCGATTCAGGCGCAGATCATCAACTTGCTCGAGGATCTGCGCGATGAATACAATCTGACGTATCTGTTCATCGCGCACGATTTGAGCGTGGTGCGCCACCTTTGCCATCGCGTGGCGGTCATGTATCTGGGCCGGATCGTGGAACTGGCGGATTGCGATGAATTGTACGATAATCCCATGCACCCGTATACGCAGGCGTTGCTCTCCGCCGTCCCCGTGCCGGACCCGGACGTGGAGCAGAAGCGGGACATCAGCATCGTGGCGGGAGAGGTGCCCAGCCCGATCAACCCGCCGCCGGGCTGCGTGTTTCATCCGCGTTGCCCCATCGCCGTGGAGGGTTGCGCCACAGAGACGCCCGCGCTGCGGGAGTTGCGGCCAGGCCATTGGGTGGCCTGCACGGAAGTTTGAATTCTAAATTTTAAATTTGAAGAGTTGAAATGTCCGGATCGCGTTTGTCTTTTTTTCATCGCTCCATGTCGCCGTGATTTGGTGGTGGATGGACTCCACCGGAATAATCCCAAGAGGAGATACTCACATGCGGAACTCCCGTTTCAGGCTCTTCTGCGCCATGGCGTCGGCACTCGCCCTGACGCTCTGGAGCCTCGCCCCCACAGCCGAGGCGGCCCCCAAAAGGGGCGGCGTCCTGAAGTTCGTCGTCGGCAGCAAGATTCCCTCATACGATGGCCACATCGAATCCACGTTCGGGATGATTCACCCGATTCGTCCTTTCTACAGCCTGTTGATTCGCGTGAATCCGGACAATCCCTCCTCGCCGACGGATTTCGTCTGCGACGTGTGCGCGGGCGGCGTGCCCCAGCCCACCGAAGGACATACGAAATACACCTTCAAAATTCGCAAGGACATCTGGTTCCACGACGGCCAGAAGCTCACCTCTGCGGACGTCAAGGCGACGTACGACAAGATCATCAACCCGCCCAAGGGCATCGAGAGCAACCGCAAGGCGTTTTTCAGCATGGTGAAGTCGGTCACGGCACCGGACCCCGAAACGCTGGTCTTCCAGCTGAAATACCCGACGGGCGCCTTCGTTCCGGCGCTCGCACTGCCCTACAACTTCATCTACTCCAAGGCCGACCTCGACAAGCACGGCCACAAATGGCACCAGAAGAACGTGAACGGAACGGGCGCCTTCCGGTTCGTGCAGCACCAGCCGGGCGCGTTCGTCGAGGGCAAGCGCTACGCCAAATACCATCACAAGGGAAAGCCCTACATCGACGGCTATCGGGCGATTTCCGCGCCCAAGATGGCCATTCGTCTCCAGGCCATCCGAGGGGACCGCGCGGCCATCGAATTTCGCGGCTTCCCGCCCAAGGCGCGCGATGACCTCAAGCGCGCCCTCGGGGATAAGCTCACGGTCCAGGAGAGCGACTGGAACTGCAACCTCATGATCACGCCCAACCACAAGCGCAAGCCTTTCGACGACGCGCGCGTCCGCCGGGCCCTGACCCTGGCGATCGACCGCTGGGGCGGCTCCAAATACCTGTCCCGCATCGCCATCGTGAAGACCGTCGGCGGCGTGGTGTTTCCCCCAAGCATCCGCTGGCGGCGACGAAAGAGGAGCTGACGAAGATCGCCGGCTACTGGCCGGACATCGAGAAATCCCGCGCCGAGGCAAAAAGGCTCCTGAAAGAGGCCGGCTTCCCGGGCGGCTTCGAGTTCACCCTGCACAACCGCGGCGTGGATCAGCCCTACAAGGTCGTGGGCACCTGGGTCATCGACCAGTGGCGGAAGGTCGGCCTGAAGGCCAAGCAGTGGGTGCAGCCCTCCGGCCCCTTCTACGCCACGCTCCGGAAGAAGAAGAACTTCGACGTGTCCATCGACTTCAACTGCCAGTCGGTCATCAACCCCCTGGTGGATGTGTCGAAATTCATCTCCGACGACAAGGCGGGCAACCAGTACGCGCAATACCAGGATCGCCAGCTCGACAAGTGGTTTGAGCAGATGAACCGCGAGCCCGACCTGAAGAAGCAGCGCGCGATCATGCGCAAATACGAGAAGCGCGCACTCGACGAGATGGCGCATCAGTTCGTGACGCTCTGGTGGTACAAGATCAACCCGCACCGCAGCTATGTGAAGGGTTGGAAGATCGCGCCGAGCCACTATCTGAACCAGCACCTGGACAACGTCTGGCTCGACCAGTAGCCGGCGCGGATCGCGTCCCCGCCTCCCCCGCCCGCCCGGTCGTCGCGTCGGCAGGGGGAGAGGGGGGACGCTTCCGGGCGAGGAGCGCGGGATCGCGCGCGCGGCGTGAAGGGCAGGGGCCATACTAGATGTACAAGTACGCGCTCAAGAGAATCCTCCTGATGTTTCCGACGCTCCTAGGGGCGGCGGTGCTGGTGTTTTTCATGCTGCGCCTGATACCCGGCGACGTGTGCGAGCTCCGCATGGCCGGCACGGGCATGTATGTGGACCAGGACGCGATACGGACGTGCCAGCAGAACCTGGGCATCGACGCGCCCATCCCGGCGCAGTTTCTGGATTTCATCACGGGATTTTTCACGTTCGACCTGGGCAATTCCATGTGGACGGGCAAGCCGATTCTGCATGAGATCGGCCTGCGGTTCGAGCTCTCGCTGCAGGTGGCGATCATGGCGACTCTCACCGCCACCATCATCGCCATTCCGCTGGGGGCGATCTCCGCCATCAAGCAGGACACCTGGATAGACTACCTCGTGCGCTCGTTCAGCATCGCGGGCATCGCCATGCCCTCTTTCTGGCTGGGCATCCTCATCATTCTCGGCCTGTTGATCATGACCCAGAAGTTCTTCGGCTCCCCCTGGATGCCGCCCATTCACTACACCCCCATATGGGAGGATCCGCTGGCCAACCTGTCGCAGCTCATCTGGCCGGCCGTCGCCACCGGCTACCGATACTCGGCCGTCGCCACGCGCATGACCCGCTCGGCACTCCTGGAGGTGCTGCGGGAGGACTATGTGCGCACCGCCCGCGCCAAGGGGCTGTTGGAGAAACTCATCATCAACCGCCACGCCCTGAAAAACTCGCTGCTGCCGGTGGCGACCCTGGTCGGCATCGAGTTCGCCTTCCTGATGGGCGGGCTGGTGGTGACGGAGCAGGTGTTCAACCTGAACGGCCTCGGGAAACTTTTCGTCGAGCCGGTGACGAACCACGACTACACCATGACCCAGGCCCTGGTCATGATCGTGGCCGTGACGTTTTCATCGTGACGAACCTGGTCATCGACATGCTCTCTATGCCTGGCTCGACCCGCGCATTCGCTACAGCTAAGCGGAGATTTCTCGATGGCGTCTCCCACCGATGCCGCCGTCTCCGGAGCGGATTTCGACGACTCTCCGTCCGAGCCCTCCCTGGCGAGGAGGCTGAAAGACCTCGCGAGACGAAAGCCGCTCGGCGCGGCGAGCGCGTTCCTCATTCTCGATGATGATCTTCGCGGCGGTCTTCGCCGAACTTCATCGCGCCGTACGATCCGGAAGAGAACGATTTCGCCAGCCATGCTGACGTCGCCCAATCTGCCGGACCACTGGCTCGGCACCGACGAGTTCGGCCGTGATATTTTCTCCAGCGCTCATCTACGGCGCGCGAACCGCCATGCTGGTCGGTTTCACGGCGGCGCATCCTGCGGCTCCTCCATCGGCCTCATCCTGGGCGTGGCCAGCGCCTATTTCGGCGGTATGGATCGATATCATCTTCCAGCGCTATCATCGACATCTGGATCGCCTTCCCTGAGCATCATCCTGGCCCTCTGCGGTGGTTGCCGTGCTTCGGCACCGGCACCGAGAACGTGATCGTCGCGATCACTGATTCCCCTCATCCCGAATGCGCCCGGGTGGTGCGCTCGAGCGCGCTGTCCATTCGCGAGATTCCCTATGTGGACGCCGCCAGGGCGCTGGGCTTCGCGCACGTGCGCATCATCTTCCGGCACATGATCCCCAACGTCATGGCGCCCTATCTCATCATGCTCACCTCGTTTCTGGGCCAGGCGATACTGCTCGAGGCCTCGCTCTCCTATCTGGGGCTCGGGGTGCAGGAGCCCACGGCGGCCTGGGGCCTGATGCTCCAGGGGGGTGCGGAGGAATACGCCGAGAGCGCGCCCTGGATTCCGGTTTTCCCCGGTCTGGCCATCACGGCCGCTGTCTTCGCCTTCAACCTGTTCGGCGACGCCGTGCGCGACACCCTCGACCCCAGACTCCGCTCGGAGTAGGCTCCGCCGCGCCTCTCGCCGGGCCGCCAGGAGGGAGGAGGGAGCCGTGCGCCTTGGCGGCGCGGGAGTTTTTCGGGAAAAACCGCAAGAATCGTCCTGGTCACCAGGAGGCGGATCGCGAAAGCGCGCGGGCATGACGCGCGCCCGGGTCCGCAGGAGAATTACAGGTTCCTGATCTGCCGGCTGCGCCTGCGCTCTTTCTTGGACGCGCGCCTCGGGTTTCCTTTTTTCCAGGTGTCGCGCCTGGGCGTCCGGGTCGCCTCGGACTCCGGCGCGTCCCCATCCATGAACGACGCCTCATAGAGGCGCTCCCGAAACTCGCCCGTCCGCACGACGGCCGATGCATGGGGCGCCGCCGCCTCTCCGAGCGCCCTGTCCGACGTGACCAGAATGGCGCCTCTGTGCCGATCCTTCAGGAGGCGCAAAATCAGGTCGTCGGCGATTTCGTGTCTGGAGAACAACACCTCGATCCCCTCCGCACTCCCCCCCGGCCCCCGCTGGTGGTCGTGGTGAGACTTCCCGTCGAACACGACGGTGATTCGGGAATTTCCGCCCGCATTCCTCCGGTAGCTCCGGAGCATCTCGATGAGGCCGTCCCGCCCGGCTTCAAGGTCCTGGTGAAGGACGCGCCGGAGCTCCGGGATGGCGGGAATGAGGTTGTATCCATCAATGACGAGTCGCATCGGATAGCCTCAAAGACGTCCTGAAAAGGGGCTGGTCAGGATATCGGCCATACGTCTCAGGCCGCTTTGCGGGGGAGCGAGTGGGAGAAGCGGCAGGGCGCTCTTTCTGATGTGCAGAGGCATAAGACGCACGGAGCCAAGACACCCTGGGTGCGGATTTCCTCAGACGCCCGAGGCGCGCTCCAGTGCCTTGGCGATGGCGCGCGCGGCGTAGACGCCGGCCAGGTGGCGCCGGAAGTCCGCCCTGGCGTAAAAATCATCAATCGCCTCGACCCCTTCGCCGGCTCCCGCCGCCGCCGCCCGGACCTCCTCCGCACCCGGTGCGCCGCCGATGAGGGCGGCCTCCGCGCTCTTGGCGCGATAGGCGGGCGAGGCCACGCCGGTGACGCCCACGCGGAGCGACGCGACGGCGCCGTCCTCCCCCAGGGTGAGCTGGGCGGCCACGCCGCACACGGCGAATCCGCTGGCCTGCTGGGCCGCCTTGAGATACGCGCCGCCGCCCCGCGCGGGCGGAAGCGGTATCCGGACGGAGGTGAGAATCTCGGTCGGTGCGAGGGCCGTCTCGTAGGTTCCGGTGAAGAAATCGTCCACGCCGATCGCGCGCTCGCCATCCTCTCCCGCCGCGACGATTTCCGCTCCCGCCGCCAGCATGGCCGCCGGGTAGTCGGCGGCGGGGTCGGCGTGGGCGAGGGAGCCGCCCAGCGTGCCCCGGTTTCTGACCTGCATGTCGCCAATGGCGCCCGCCGCCTCGGCGAGGGCCTGGCATTTCTCCTGAACCAGCGGGGAGCGCTCGATTTCCGCGTGGGTCGTCATCGCGCCGATGCGAATGGCGCCCTCCGATTCGGAGACGCCCGAGAGCCCCTCGACCCGGGCGATGTCGATGAGGACGCGCGGCTGGGCGAGCCTCGCCTTCATCACGGGCAGAAGGCTGTGGCCTCCGGAGAGGAGCCTGGCGTCCTCTCCGGACTCCCGGAGATGCGCGAGGGCTTCCTCGAGCGTCCGGGGGCGAAGGTAGTCGAAAGAGGCGGGAATCATGCGGAGGCCTCCCTCCCGGCGATGGCGCGCCACACCTTCTCGGGGCGCAGCGGCATGTCGATGTGCGTGACGCCGAATGGCGAGAGGGCGTCGAGCACGGCGTTCACCACGGCGGGCGTCGAGCCGATGGTGCCGGCCTCGCCCACGCCTTTCGCGCCCAGGGGGTTCACGTCCGTCGGCGTGGTGGTGTGCAGCAGCTCGAAGCGGGGCAGGCGATTCGCCTTCGGCAGGGCGTAGTGCATGAACGAGGCGTTGAGCGGCTGCCCGCCCTCGCCGTATATCATCTCCTCCTCGAGGGCTTGTCCGGCGCCTTGGGCGATGCCGCCGTGAATCTGCCCGTGGACGAGCAACGGGTTGATCATGTTGCCCACGTCGTCCACCGCCACGTATCGGAGAATCTCCACGTCCCCCGTCTCCGGGTCGACCTCGGCCAGCACGACATGGGCGCCGAAGGGGAAGGTGAAGTTGCTGGGCTCGAAGAAGTGCGTCTCCTCGAGCCCCGGTTCGGTATCCTCCGGAAGTTTGATGGCGCTGTAAGCGAGCCCCGCGATGTCGGCGAAGCCGGCCGATTTCTCCGGTGCGCCCTTGACGAAAACCCTGCCGTCCTCGAAGGCGATGTCGTCCGCGTCCGCCTCGAATTCGAGGGCCGCGAACCGCGCCATCTTCGCGCGCACCTTGTCGCGGGCGTAGACGACCGCCGAGCCGCCCACCACCGTGCCCCGGCTGCCGAAGGTGCCCACTCCATAGGGCACCACGTCGGTGTCTCCGTGGATGACGGTGACGTCGTTCGCGTCGATGCCGAGGCCGTCGGCCACGATTTGGGCGAACGACGTCTGTTGTCCCTGGCCGTGGGGCGACGCCCCCGAGAAGACGGTGGCCTTGCCCGTGGGCTCCACGCGCACGCGCGCACTCTCCCACCCCTGGCCGCCCAGGGCCGCGGAGGGCCCCATGCCGCAAATCTCGACATAGGTGGAGAGGCCGATGCCCAGGAATCTGCCCGCCTTTCGCGCCTCCGCCTGCTCCTTGCGCATGGCGGCGTAGTCGGCGGCTTCGAGGGCGCGGTCGAGGGCGGCGTGGTAATCCCCGCTGTCGTAGAGGAGGCCGGCGGACGTGGAGAAGGGAAACTCGGTTTTCTCCGGAAAATTCCTCCGGCGGATTTCGACGGGGTCGAGCCCCAGCTCTTTCGCCGCGAGGTCCATCATCCGCTCGAGGATGTAGGTCGCCTCGGGTCGGCCCGCCCCCCGGTAGGCGTCCGTCGCTATCTTGTTGGTGAACACGCCGGTGGCGTTCATCTCGATGTTCCCGATTTTGTAGGGTCCGGGGAGCATGAGGCCCGTCAGCGTGAAGATGGCCACGGTGAGCAGCTGATAGTAGGCGCCGCAATCGGCGAGGACGTCGTAGCGGAACGCGGTGATGGTGCCGTCGCGCTTGAGTCCCATCTCCACCTCGCCCACCTGGCCGCGCCCGTGAATGGTGGTCATGAAGTTCTCGGAGCGGCTCTCCACCCACTTGACGGGGACGCCGAGCTCGCGCGAGATCCAGGCGGCGAGCGCCTCCTCGCGGTAGATGTTGAGCTTGCTGCCGAAGCCGCCCCCCACCTCCGGGGCGATGACGCGCATCCGGTTCTCCGGCATCCCGATCTGGCCCGCCACCAGCGTGCGCACCTTGTGCGGCACCTGGGTGGAGGTCCAGATGGTCATCTTGTCCTCGCCCGGCAGGTAGTGGGCCAGGACGCCCCGCGGCTCGAGGGCGAGGGGTGCGACGCGGGCGTTCGTGATTCTCTCCTTGACGATGACGTCCGCCTCCCGGAAACCGGCCTCCACGTCGCCGCCGGATATTCCCCACCGGAACGCCTCGTTGCTCTCGTACGCCTCGTGCACCCGGGGCGCGTCCGCATCCAGGGCGCGCTCGATGTCCACTACGGCGTCGCGCGGCTCGTAGTCGACCTCCACCAGCTCCGCCGCGTCCCGCGCGCCATAGCGCGTCCGCGCGATCACCACGGCGACGGGCTCGCCGGCGAACAGCGCCTTGTCGTCCGCCAGCACCGGCTGCTCGGGAACCTTGGCGTCGGGCACGAGGCCGCCCACCGGCACGGGGCCGATCCCCTTTGTGTCCTGGGCCGTGTAGACCGCGACGACGCCCTCCGCCTCCCTGGCGCCGGAAGCGTCGACCGAGCGTATGGCGGCGTGGCCGTAGGGGCTTCTCACCACCGCCATGTGCAGGGTGCCGGGCGGGCTGAAATCATCCACGTAGTGGGCGAGACCCTGGATGAGACGCGGGTCGTCGCGTCTTTTGATGGGTGCGCCGATGAACTTGGGGGCTTGTGCCATCGCTTACTTCCTCATCTGGGCCGCGGCGGCGGAAATGGCGTCGACGATGTTCTGATACCCCGTGCAACGGCAAATGTTTCCCTCGATGCCGTGCCGAATGTCCCCATCCGTCGGCTCGGGGTTCGACTCAATGAGCTGATGTGCCGTCAGAATCATTCCCGGCGTGCAGTAGCCGCACTGCAGGCCGTGCTTCTCCCAGAACTGCTCCTGCAGGGGGTGGAGCGCGTCGCCCGAGGCCAGCCCCTCGATGGTCGTGACCTCGCATCCTTCCGCCTGGGGGGCGAGGACGGTACAGCTCTTCACCGCCTGGTCGTCGAGCAGCACGGTGCAGGCCCCGCAGATGGACGTCTCGCAGGCGATGTGCGTACCCGTCAGGGTCGCCTCGTCGCGCAGGAGATGAACCAGAAGCGTTCTCGGCTCCACATCGAAGTTTCGGTGCTCGCCGTTGATGGTGAGGTTGACTTCCATGGTCGCTCGCCTCCGGGTGAAGCGGATAGCACGGCGAAAGGAGAAAACGCCTCCCGCCCCCGTCACGCAACGTCCGGGGCCTGGGAAAAGTGGTGCATCACAAACGTTGCATAATCCACATTATGGGCGATGCGGGCGGACGAGTCAAGACGAAAATCCGGTAGCCCCTATTTTATTTATTTGATTGTAGCGGAATGGCGGACGGTTTCCCGATGACAGGATCGGGGAAATCCGGTAGCATGGGAGGGGAGTTCGCAAGCACAGGGTTTCTTTTATGGCGCATGGCGTCATGGCGCGGTGCTCCTCGCCCCGGCGGGCGGCCCCCGGGGCCGCCAAGCCGGAGAGGCGGCCCGCGCGCGACCCGTTTTCGCGGCGTCGCATTTTGAGCGAGCCGAGAGAGAGCCGGAAAAATCCGCCCGCGCTCCGTTGCAGTCGGAGGAGCGTCATCGCCACAAGGGGGTGAGGGAGTATGGAGTTATGAGGGCGGCGGCCCACGCGGGTTTCGCCACGACCGAAGGGACGCGAAGCTACGCCAGTGCCCATTCCTCCTCCGCCTGCCATCCGGCGCATTTCCGGGAATCGGGCGGCCTTTGGCTCTCCTCGGTCGGAATCGGCACCTACCTCGGAGACGCGGACGAGGGGACGGACGCCGCCTATCGGGAATCCGTGGCGGCCGCCGTCCGCCGCGGATGCAATGTCATCGACACGGCGATCAACTATCGCTTCCAGCGCAGCGAGAGGAGCGTTGGCGCGGCCCTGGGCGATTTGTTCTCCGCAGGCGACGCGCGGCGCGACGCGCTCGTCATATCCTCCAAGGGGGGATTCATCCCCTTCGACGCCCATCCTCCCCGGGGGCAGGAGGATTTCATGGACTATATGCGGGAGACCTATTTCGCGCCCGGCGTCTGCGCTCCCGGGGAGGTCGCGGCGAACTGCCACTGCATGGCGCCCGCGTATCTGCGGCATGAGCTCGAGGCGAGCCTGGAGAACCTGGGGCTCGAGACCATCGACATCTACTACGTGCACAACCCGGAGACGCAGCTCCAGGAGGTTTCGCGCGCGGCGTTTCTGGAGCGTCTGCGCGACGCCTTCGAAGCGCTCGAGGGCGCCGTGGCGGAGGGGAAGATCAGGGCATACGGCACGGCTACCTGGGAGGGGTACCGTCTGCGCCCGGGCGATGGGCAGTATCTCTCGCTCGAGGAGGTCCTGGACGCCGCGCGGGCGGCGGGCGGGGAAGGGCACCACTTTCGGGCGGTGCAGCTGCCCCTGAACCTCGGGATGACCGAGGCTTTCTCCCTGCCGAACCAGGCCCGGGGCGGCGAAATGACGTGCTTCCTGGCCGCCGCCGCCCGGAGCGGTCTCACCGTCATGACGAGCGGATCGATCCTCCAGGGGCGGGCGGCCCGGGGGCTCCCCGCCGCCGTGGCGGAGGCGTTTCCCGGCTTCTCCACCGATGGGCAGCGGGCGATTCAGTTCACGCGCAGCGCACCCGGCGTGGACGTCGCCCTGGTGGGGATGCGTCGGCTGCCCCACGTTCTGGAGAACATGGAGGTCGCTAGGCGGCCGCCCGCGCCGTTTGACGATTTTGTCCGCCTTTTTCGGGAAGGGTGAGGATTCCGGGAGGGGGCGGCCCCCGTGCCGCCGTCCCCGGTCGGCGCTTTCCCCCATCCGCGTTCTTTCATAGAATGCGCGCAGCGTCTTGCTGGTTCGCCTCGTGCGCGATCATTCATTCATTTTCTTCCGAGGAGGATGTATGCCCAGGCCCTGGTATCACCCAAATCCCATTCGCGGCGGCGGCAACGACGCCTACACCGGAGTGGACCACGTGCTCACGGAACCCTGGCCGGAGGAGGCGCGCAACGTCCGCCTCGTCGCCCATTCCGACCTGAACGGCTGGGGGGATGCGTTTCAGATTCAGGTGGGCGGCGGCATCTGCTACGTGGCCGCATCGGGCGTGAACGGGCATGACGGCATGACGATTCTCGACGTGCGGGACCCGGCGAATCCCCGGATCGTCAACCAGCTCGTTGACAGCCCCGCCGCGCGCACGCACAAGGTGCTTCGCATCAATGACGAGGTGCTCATCACGAACTCCGAGCTGCGGCCCTCCCTGCGGGCGGAATACCCCGACGCCGTCGGGGGCTTGCGCGTTTTTGACAACCGCGACCCGTTCCACCCCAAATTCGTGAACTACGTGGAGGTGGACGGCTTCGGCATCCACCGGCCGATCTACGACCGCAAGCGCCAGCTCATGTACAGCTCGGGCTTCAAGGACGGCTATGCGGGCAAGGTGCTCCTCGTCCATGACATGAAGGACCCGTGGGCGCCGGAGTTCATCGGCATGGGCGCCATCCCCGGCCAAAAGGAGGGGGAGGAACCCTCCTGGGACCCGGAGATCGTGGGCGACGGCGCCTGGATTCACGAGGGGAACCCCTGGGGGAATTACGTCACCGCGGGCTACTGGGACGCAGGCATCGCCCTGTTCGACCTGACCGACCCGACGAGGCCCGAGCTCATGTGGCGCCACAATCCCCACGAGACGCACGGCTGGGCGGGCTGCTACCACAGCTTCCTGGTGCCGGAGGGGTCCGATTTCGGCATCGTGACGCAGGAGACCACCACGGTGAACTGCGACCATCCGCCCGCCTTCGTGACCTTCTACGATCTGAGGAACATCCACGAGCCTCTGCCCGTGAGCACCTTCATGCCCTATGAGATCGACCCGGTGGAGATGCGGCCGCTCGACAGGAAGTGGAGCGAGACGGGCTCGCGCCACGGCGCGCACAACATCTGGCTCGACATGACGAGCGACGACCTCATGTACATCTGCTGGTTCAACGCGGGGCTTCGCGTGGTGGACTGGTCGAACCCGTTCCGGCCCAAGGAGGTGGGCTACTACATCCCGGCCGGCACGAAGGAGCGCTGCTGCCCCCAGAGCAACGACGTTCAGGTGGACAGGGACACCGGCCTCATCTACATGGCGGATCGCTGGGGGCTGGGTCTCCACATCCTGGAGTACACGGGCTAGCCTGCCGGGCGCCTCGCGCGGCGGACAAAAAGACACTGCGGCCCCCGCAGCGCCCGCTTTGAGGAGGGGCGCGCTCCGCTGCGGAGGAGAGGGGGGAGAGAGAGGGAGCGGCGGCCCGCCGGCGAGAGCGCGGTTGCTGCGCGGGGGCGTTCGCCCCGCCCCTGCCCGGGTGGTGGAACGGGAGACACCAGGGACTTAAAATCCCTTGGCCGAGAGGCCGTGCCGGTTCGAGTCCGGCCCCGGGCACCGCGGGCGGGAGCAGGGAGGCGGCGCGGGCGCGGCCGCATATGTGCGCCGGGTTGCTCCGCCCGCCCCTTCTCGAGTGAATGGCGCGCAATGAATGGCGCCCGGCTTTCGCGTTTTCGGGAAATCATGTTTTCGGGGAGGGGAAAGGACGGGGCGGCGCGGCTTTCCGTCCCCTCCCGCGCTGGTCCCGTTTGCCGGGGGGAGGGAGCAGATGCCGGAATCGGAGGCGCCCCCGCTGAGCGGGGTTCGGGTGCTGGATTTCACCCAGGTGGTCGCGGGTCCCTATTGCGCCACCATGCTGGCGGACATGGGCGCCGAGGTGGTGAAGATCGAGCGCCCCGGGGTGGGGGACGACACGCGCCGCATCACCCGCTACAAGGGGCGCGATGCGCATGAGGATTATTTTTACGCGAACAATCGCTCCAGAAAGAGCGCCGCCGTCAACATGAAGACGCGCGCGGGCCGGGAGGCGGTTCGGGGGCTGGCGCGCGGGGCGGACGCGCTGGTGGAGAACATGGCCCCCGGCAAACTGGCCGAACTCGGCCTCGGCTGGGAGGAGGCGCGGAGGCTGAACCCCGGAATCGTCTACTGCTCGCTCTCCGGCTTCGGCCAGACGGGGCCGTATCGCGATCGCGTCGGTCTCGACCCGATCCTCCAGGCCGTCTCGGGCGTCATGAGCGTCACGGGCAGGGAGGAGCCGACCCAGATCGGAGCGCCCTTAGCGGACGTGCTGGCGGGCATGTTTTCCGCCTATGCCGTGGTGAGCGCCCTCCACGCGACCCGGCGGGAGGGGCGGGGCCGCTACATCGACGTGAGCATGCAGGCCGCCATGGTGGCGGCCCTGGGCCCCAGGATGGGGGAGACGCTCCAGGCCGGCGTCTCGCCCGGCCGGTATGGAAACGAGAATCCCATGCGGGTTCCGGCGAACACCTACCGCACGAGCGATGGCGAATACGTCACCATCATCGTGCAGCACGACGGATTCTGGCCGGGCTTTTGCCGCGCCCTGGGGCTGGAGGACTGGACGGCGGACGCGCGCTATGCGACCGCGCGGGCGCGGGTGGCCCACCGAGAGGAGATCGACGCGCGCGTCTCCGGTGTTTTCGCCTCGCGCACCATGGCCGAATGGGAGGAGCGCCTCGAGGCCGAGCGCGTGGGCTTCGCCGTGGTGAACGACTACGCGCGCGCACTGGACGATCCCCAAATCGCGCACCGGGGCCTCATCGAGGAGGTCGCGCATCCGGTCTCGGGCAACGTCCGCGTGGTCGGCGCGCCGTGGATCATGAGCGGTGCGCAGGCCGGGGTTCAGCCGCCGCCGCTGCTCGGCCAGCACACCGGGGAGGTGCTGCGGGAATGGCTCGGCTGGCCGGAGGATGCGGTGTCCCGCTTCCTGGCGGGAGAAGGGGCGCGCTAGGAGGCGGCGTTCGCCCAACGCCCGGGCGCCGGAAACTCGCGGTTGCGAAGCGCAGGGCGGGCGTGATAGGTTTCATTTTATCTTAGGGGCGTGCGAGTGAAACGTGGCTTAAACGTGGGAGCCTTGGGTGCCGGAGGGTACGCTTGCGGTTTGAGCGGGCTGCTGGGTTCGGATAATCTTGAAAGCTAAATAGAGAAACTTGGAGAGATTTCTGTGAGAGAGGGGGATGCCAGAATGACGAGACCAAGTTCGAGACGCGATTTCTTGAAACTCGCGGCGCTCGGTGCCGCAAGCGCCAGCGCAGGACCTTTCTTCCTCCGCAAGTCGTGGGCCTCATCCCCCATCAAGATCGGTCACGTCAACACGTTCAGCGGGCCGCTCGCCGCACTCGGGGAGCAGGGGCGCTGGGGATTGATGGTCGCCGTCAACCGGATCAACAAGGCTGGCGGAATCAACGGCCGGAAGATTCAGGTGATAGAGCGGGACGACGCCTTCAAGCCCGCCCAGGCCGTGCGCGAGGTCGAGAAGCTGATTTTGAAGGAGAAAATCGACGCGCTGACGGGCACTTCCAGCAGCGGCATCTGCGTTCAACTCGCACCGGTAGTGAAACGCTATAAAACCCTCTACGTCCTGGGCACCGGCTGCGAAACGACCAACCTGACCGGCGGCACGGTGGCCGCTTGTCCGAAATATGCGTTCCGGCCTTACAACACGACGAAGAGCCAGGCGATCGCCATGGCGCCTTGGGCGATTAAAAACGGGATCAAGACCGCCACCTCGTTGTATATGGACTTCGCTTGGGGGCAGTCCGTCGCGTTCGACTTCCGCGATGAGTTCAAGCGGCTGGGCGGCCAGTGGATCGATCCCGTTCCCGTTCCCCTCAAGACGGCGGATTACATTGCCTACGTGAACCGGCTCTCGCGCGATGCCGACGCGATAGTGATGGGGATGTCGGGCGGTGCGGCGATCAAGTCGATGCTCGCTTTGGGCGATACGGGCCTGAACAAAAAGTCAAAAATTGTCGGGCCGGCGTCGGTGTGCGACGTGAATACCATCACCCAACAGGGCAAGAGCGCGGTCGGCGGGTTCTATCTGCATCGTTATTCCCCGGTCAACGACCTCAAGGGTTCGCCATTCGATGACGCCCCGAACCACGCGTTCCGCGGCGAATTCATGAAACTGAGCAAAGGCGTGTTGCCGAGCGGATTCGCCCAAGCGCAGTTCACCGGCATGAACGTCGTGAAATCCGCGATGCAGGCCGTCAAATACCAAAACAAGAAGGAAGATACGCCCAGAATGATCGAATGGCTCGAAGGCGGCGAGACGCCGATGGGGCCGGGCCGGTTGTTCTCGCAGGGCAGCGATTTTCCGCAGGGCGACATCTATCTGCGCAGCACCGATCACCAGGGCTTCGTCGATTTTTACATGACGACTGTGGATGAGAACCTGCATTTCCAGATTATCGGCGACAAGGTGCCGATGAAGACGACGCTTTATGACTCCAAATTCGGGGGTTGCGCCTGATCTGGCCGCGAAGTGAAAACCGCCCCCCTTGCCCGGTTTCTCCGAGCGGGGGGGGCTTTTGCGTTCATGACGGAGGTTCCGCATGTCCGGTTTCATTCTGGAGACGAAATCTCTGACCAAAGTGTTCGGCGCGTTGGTCGCCGTCGACCATGTGGACTTCCAACTCCCGAAAGGCCAGTTGCGGGCCATCATCGGTCCGAACGGCGCCGGCAAAAGCACGTTTTTCAGCATGCTCATGGGCGTGCAGCGACCGTCGGACGGCCAAATCCGGATCAACGGAGTCGAGACGTCCCGAATGCGGCCCCATCGAATCAGTCGGCTTGGCGTCAGCCTTGCTTTTCAGATCACCAATATATTTCCGAACCTTGCCGTGGAAGACAATGTGCGTCTCGCCGTCCAGAATCGCGCCATGAGTTTTAATCCGTTCCGCAACGCCGCCGATCATCGACAGGTCGAGAGCAGAGTGGAAGAAGTGCTTGAAGAAATCGGGTTGGCCTCCAAGAGGGTGAAGCTGGCTTCCAACCTGGCGCATGGCGAGCAGAAATATCTGGAAATCGGCCTCGCTCTGGCGCTTTCGCCGGAATTGCTGCTTCTCGACGAGCCGACCGCCGGAATGAGTGCGGTCGAAACCAAGCGAACGGCCGACCTGATCAGGCGGTTGTCCGAGAAGCTGAGCATCGTTCTTGTGGAGCATGACATGGAAGTCGTGATGTCGATCGCCGAGGAGATCAGCGTGTTTCACCAGGGGCGAATCATCGCGGAGGGTTCTCCCGACGAGATAAGAAATGACGATGACGTGCAGCGCGTATATCTGAGAAGCTCCGATGCTGCGGCTTGAGGCTGTTCACTCCTATTACGAGAAGAGCCACGTCCTTCAGGGGGTGAGCCTCGAGGTCGGCAAGGGCGAGACCGTCTCGCTGCTGGGTCGAAACGGGGTGGGCAAGTCGACCACCATGCGGACCATCATGGGCCTCAATCCCCCGCGCCAGGGCCATATCTTCTTTGAGAAGCACGACGTCACCGGCGTTCCCCCCTACAAGATGGCGAGCTTAGGCATCGGCTACGTCCCGGAAAACCGGCAGGTGTTCCCCAGATTGTCGGTGATGCAAAATCTGCGCATCGGACTCGACCTGCTGAGATTGAGCGAAGGCGAGAAACAGAAGAATCTGGACTCCATATACGAGTCGTTTCCCCGCCTGAAGGAGCGAGCCGGTCAGGTCGGATCGACCCTTTCCGGCGGCGAACAGCAGATGCTCGCCTTGGCGCGGGCGATTGTCACCAAGCCGAAACTCATATTGCTCGACGAACCGACCGAGGGCCTGATGCCGGCCATGGTCCACGAGATAGAGCAGATAATCCGCTGGATGTCTGAAGATACTGGAATCGCCATCCTCCTCGTCGAACAGGATTGCCGGTTGGCGCTGCGCTCCAGCGCACGGTGCTACATCATGGCCAAAGGACAAATTGTCCATAGCGGTGCATCGGATAAGGTCTTGGCGGATATGAACGTTCTCAGCGAGCATCTGGGCGTCTCCTGATGGAGCAATTCATCGAGCGCCTGATCATCGAATCCGTCATGGGACTCCAGAACGGGCTCGTGCTGGCCCTGGTCGCCGCGGGTTTCACACTCATCCTCGGCGTCATGAACATCGTCAATTTCGCCCATGGGGAATTCTATATGGCCGGCGCATTCGCCGGCTGGCTCGCGCTGGAATTCGGCTCCGGCGTGGTCGGTTTTTGGGGCGCCGTGGCGATCGCCGGAGTCGTCGTCGCCGCCTTCGGATTCGCCATAGAACGGAGCTTGTTCAGGACGACGCATGGGGGAAATCCGTTTATTCCCCTTTTGGTGTCGTTCGGATTGGCGCTGGTGCTCCAGCAGGCGGCTTTGACGGTTTTCGGCACCATCGGCAAATTCATGCCCGCGCCTATCCAATCCTCCATCCCTTTTTTTGACCTGGAGTTCCCTCTGTATCGGATCGTCATTATGGGGGTGGCCGCTCTCCTCATGCTCCTGCTCTGGCTGTTCATGACGCGCTCGAAATGGGGGGTGTGGATCCAGGCGACCATCCAGAACCGGGAGATGGCCGCTTGCATGGGGGTGCCGGTGCCCCGGGTGTACCAGTTGGTCTTTTCGGTCGGATGCGGGCTTGCCGCGATGAGTGGCGTCCTCGTCGCTCCGATATTCAGCGTCTCCTACTCCATGGGGTCGGACATCATCGTCGCCGCCTTCATCGTCGTCGTCGTCGGCGGTCTCGGCAGTTTGCCGGGGACGATGCTCGCCGCGTTCCTGATCGGGGAGTTGGAGGCGATCGGCGCGATATTCCTGCCGGGTTCTCAACCGCAGATTCTCAGCCTCGCCGTCCTCATGATCTTCCTGGTTTTCCGACCCAACGGGTTGATGGGCGAGAGAGGTCTCGAATGATCGCTCTATCGCTTCGGATCGGAGTTCCGGTGATCACCCTGATCGGGGTGACCTTCTGGCTTTTGCCGGTGCCGGCGGCGGTGAAACTGCTCGGCACGCTCGCTTTGTTGCCGATCCTCGTATGGCTTCTGTCCAGGCTCCCCGACCGGATGAAGCGCGCCGCACAGCCGTTCCTCAGGATCAAATACGCCGGCTTCGCACTCCTTGCGGTCGGACTGAGCCTCCCTCTCTGGGCCAGCGATTTCGGGCAGCGTTTTTTCAGCGAGATGCTTATCCTGGGCTTGCTGGCCATGAGCCTCGACGTCATGATGGGTTTCGTCGGACTCGCCAGTTTCGCGCATGCCGCGTTGGCGGGAGTCGCAGCCTACACCACCGCGATCATGCTCACCAGGTTCGGATGGAGCCCCTGGGCGGCGATCTGGCTCGCGGTTGTCACGGGGACGGCTATCACGACCTGCATGGGGGCGTTTTCAGTCCGCGTGCGCGACATATATTTCGGCATCATTACGCTGGTTTTCGGCAGCGTGGCGTTCATCGTCGCGAACTCCTGGGTCTCCATGACCAACGGTGAGGACGGCATGACGATTGAACTGCCCACGCTCGATTTCTTCGGCCTGTTCATAGTCGACACCGGAGTATTCACGCATTTTTGGTACTTGACGTTCGGTGTCGTGTTCTTGTCCTACCTGTGTTTGAGGGTCTTTCTCCGCTCGCCCGTTGGCCTGGTGTTTCTGGGCATTCGCGAAAATGAGCGCAGAGCCGCTTATCTCGGCTACAACGTGAATGCCTACAAGATATTCAACACGGCTGTTTCTGGATTTTTCACCTCGGTGGCGGGGGTATTGCTGTTGTTGAAAAACGGTATCATCGGCGCCGAACAGATGGACGTCATTCATTCCGGAGAGATTGTCATCTGGTCGGTCGTCGGCGGGCTCGGAACGCTCGTCGGCCCCTTCGTCGGCGCCAGCTTCGTTCATATCCTCAACGATTTCCTCGGCGAATATACCGAGCGGGCGATTCTCATTATCGGCTTGTTCTTCATCATCACGATATTGTTGGCTCCGAGAGGCATTGTCGGCTCGATCGTGCAGGTGTGGCGGGTTCAGGCGTCCACCGAGAACGAGGAGTGAGCGAAAGCGCAAGAACAATTTAATTTTTCAGGAATCGCCCCTGGTGGAGGGAGGGTTGCGCCATGATGCTCGACGGCAAGAAGATCGTCGTGACGGGAGGGGGGAGCGGCATCGGCCGGGCCACGTGCCTGCTCGCTGCGGACGAGGGAGCCGAGGTCGCCGTGGCCGACGTCAACCCGAAATCCGCCGCCGGGACGGTGGACTTGCTCCGGCAGAAGGGGGGGCGGGCGATAGCGATAGAGATGGACACCTCGAAAAAGGCCGACGCCGAGCGCATGGCGGCCGAGGCGCTGCGCGCCCTCGGGACGATAGACGGGCTGGTGTGCTGCGCGATTAAGCTCGTGCCGGGGAGGCTGGAGGACTTGCCCGAAGCCGACTGGGACATGGTGATGGACATCGGGCTCAAGGGCTATTTTCTCTGTGCCCAGGCGGCGGGGCGGGTGATGCTCGAAAAAGGAGAGGGGTCGATCGTTTTCGTGTCCTCCATCGGCGGGATGCAGACCTATCCCCTGGCGGGGGCCTATAGCGTGTGCAAGGCGGGGGCCATCATGCTGGCCAGGCTCTTTGGCGTGGAATGGGGCGGACGCGGCGTGCGCGCGAACGCCGTCTCCCCGGGCCAGGTGCGCACCCCGATGACGGAGGCCATGTTTCAGGATCCGGAGATCGCGGCGGGCCGCGCCGCCGTGGTGCCGATGGGCCGCGTGGGGAGGCCGGAAGACATCGCGGAGGGGTGCGTTTTTCTGCTCTCGGATCGCGCGCGCTACATCACGGCGGCGAACCTGCCGGTGGACGGCGGACAGGTGGAGAGCAAGATGATTCACACGCCCGGGCGGCGCTGGGGCGGCAGGGGGATAGCGTATCGGACGACTTGAGAGAGAGGAGGCTGGCCATGGGCCGCTTTGAGGGAGATGTGTGCATCGTAGCGGGGGGTGCCCGGGGAATCGGCGCCAAAACGTGCGAGATGTATGTGGAGCAGGGAGGCCGCGTTCTCATCGGGGATGTGAACGAGGAGTTGGGCGTCGCGCTCGAGGACAGGCTCGGAAGGGAGAACGCGGCATTTCAAAGGCTCGACGTGACGGATGAAGCATCCTGCCAGGCGGCGGTGGAGCGCACGGTGGGCGAGTTTGGCGGCCTGGACCACCTGGTGAACTGCGCCATCAGGATGGACCCCGCCCCCCTGGTCGACCTGCCCCTGGCGAGCTGGAAGATGGTGGTGGACGTTGGCCTTACGGGCATGTTCTTGATGTGCCAGGCGGCGGGCCGCTGGCTGATAGAGAACGAAAGGGCGGGTGCCATCGTGAACCTCTCGTCGAACGCGGGCGTTCAGCCGTATGGCCTGTCGGGGGCATACAGCACGGTGAAGGCGGGCATCATCATGCTCTCCAAGCAGCTGGGCATCGAATGGGCGCGCAAGGGAATTCGCGTGAACGCCGTGTGTCCCGGCCATACGGAAACGCCGCTGACCGCCTATCTGCAGGACCCGGAAATCAAGAAAGGCAGAAGCGACGTGACCCCGCTGGGCCGCGTGGGCCAGCCGGTGGACATCGCGCACGGCATCTTGTTTCTGCTCTCCGGGGAATCCGACTGGATTACGGCTTCGCGCCTCGATATCGATGGCGGCATCCTGAACAGCGTCTATAACCACATGCCGGGCAGGAAATGGGACTGAAAGCGGACGATTGAGAAATCATCCGCTCCCTGCTAGGCTGTTTTCACGGTGTTGAGACCCTCTGCAGAGAGGCCGCATTGAAAACCGCGCTCCCTTTCCTTCGCTCCGTTTGTTGCCTTCCCATCCTGATGATGGGCGGCGGGTTCATCGCGCCCGCCCCCGCCTCGTTGCCGCCCGTCGTGCGCAGCACCCTTGCGTTTTCCGGCGCCTTCGCCGTCGTCGCGCTGCGCCCGTCCATCGCGGAGGCCAGGCGTTTCGGCGGAGGGCGCTCGTTTGGCGGATTCGCGCGCTCCCGCTCTTTCGGCAGGCGATCTTTCTCGAGGCGAAGCAGCTCCGCCCGGAGCGCCGACCGAAGGTTCTCCGGCCGCCGCGGATTTGGCCTGGGGATGGGGTTGGGGCTTCTCGGGGGATGGGGGTTCGGCGGCGGATGGGGCCTTCCCGGACTGGGGCAGATGCTTCTCCTCCCCCTCATCCTGCTGTTTGTTTTGCGAATCATGTCTCGGCGTTGAGCCTTTCCGATCTCTCACAAGGAGTTTCACGCATGAAAAGACTGGCAATCACTGCTGCTTTGGGTTTTGGGATGACGCCTGCCGCGGTCTTCGCCAACGGGGAGCCTCGCATGGGGGTCGGGACAGGTCTCTTTCTCTCCATCGTGTATGGCCTGGTCGGCATCATCCTGTTGATGATCGGGTACAAGATTTTCGAGTGGATCACGCCGTTCTCGGTGAACGACGCGCTCTCCAAAGATCAGAACAGGGCCGTCGGAATCGTGGTGGGGGCGATACTCCTCGGCATGGCGCTCATCGTTTCGGCGGCGCTCGGGTAGTGCGCCGGAAGTTCGGGCGTCCTTTTTCCCGCCAGAGGGAGAATGCGCGGACGGATGCGAGGCGGCGGGCGTAGGGTGATGATGGCGGCAAACGAAAAAGCGGATGTGGCGGTCCCCCTCGCCGATCCGCTTTTTTTCTCCTTGCAGGGAGAGGGCGCCTCCATCGGCCGCCCGTCGGTTTTTATCCGTCTGATGGGCTGCTCGGTGGGTTGTGCGTGGTGCGATACGAAATACTCCTGGTCGGGCGCCCCGGCGGATGAGAAAACCATTTTGGAGATCCTGGATTTTTGCGGAGAGCACCGAGGCGCCCAGGCGGTGGTGACGGGGGGAGAGCCCCTGGAATCTCCCCTGTTTTCAACGCTCGTCGAGTCGCTTCACCGGCGGGGCGTCCGGGTGGAGGTCGAGACGGCGGGTCACGTCCCGCCACCGGGAGACGCTCTCCAGTGGGTGGATCAGTGGAATGTGTCGCCCAAGCTGAAGTCGGCCCGAATCGCGGAGGAAAAACAGCCCCGAACCCTCGATTGGCTGCGCCAGGCCAGGGAGCCGTATCTCAAGTTCGTGGCGCACCAGGCGAAAGAGCTCGAGGAGGTTGAAGCCCTCCTCGAAAAATATGGCCTTTGCGATTTCCCGCGAAACCGCGTCATCATCTCCCCCGGCGGCAAAACGCGCGAGCGGATGGGGCGCGGGATGTCGTCTTTGGCGGAAGGTTCGATGAATCGCGGTTTCCGATTCGTTCCCAGGCTGCACGTCATCCTGTGGGGGGATGAACGGGGGGTCTAGTAGCGTCATGACGAGGTTTGATGGATGGGTCCCCAACGCCCCGCCAGACACCGCCTGGCGGGGCGTTCTCGCCCCGGACGTGAGGCTGATCAGGCGGGAAGAGCGATGCCCTCCTCCTCCGTGAGCCTGTCCCAGTTCGCCTCGGTTCGCTTCTTGAGCTCATCCATGAACTCGCGCGTCATGAAGCTGGGCATTTTCAAGTTTTCATTCGCCCCTTCATATACGCGGGCGGGCACGTCGTATTCCGCATCGGTATAGCCCACTTTCTTCTCCAGCAAGCGTCCTCTCAGGTAGGAGCGCCTGATGGCCTGGTTCACGTCGTCTTCCGTCAACGAGAGGCCGAACATGTCGTTGAGGCTGTCGACGATGTTGTCGTTGGGCGCGCCTGCGAATTTGCAGGTGCCGATGAGGTCGTCCCTCGTATAGTAGATGCCGTTCAAGATGGCGTTTTCCCAATAGTCGATGTCCGTTTTCTGGCCGTCCAGGATGAGCAGCAGAAACGTGCGCATGCTCATGTGGCCGCCGGCCAGCGCCCAGGGGTAGCCCGGATTGGTCTCGGGCAGATAGGCCGGGTATTCGAGGCCCTTGCCCTGCATGGCGAAGGAGAGGTCGCCGCATTGCTGGGCCAGGCGCATGGTGCCTTGCGCCAGCTCTTCGCACTCGCCCGCCGCCGCCCGGCGAATCAGCGCATCCATCTTCCGGGCGTCGCCGAAGCGGATGCCGTCGAGCACGGGCTTGTCCGGGTTTCTTTCGTTCCATTCCATGGCGTAGCTGATGGTGGCGCCCAGGCTGATGGCGTCATACCCCATGCGGTCGCCCAGCTCGACGAGATCGAGCGATTCTTCCGGGTCATAGACGCCGCAGTTCGCCGTGATGAGGTCGAGGGGCTCGTAGTCGAACTTGACCCGGAATTTCCCTTTTTTCGCCTTTCTCCCTTCGGCCGTCTCCCCCTCTGGCCTGTCATAGATGTTCTTGTGGCAGGCGATGCCGCACTTGAAGCACGATTCGTCCTTGATGACATAGGGCTCCTCGAAGCTGCTCCTGTAGAGCTGAACGGCGTCATCGTTTCCCGGTGCCCAGAAGTTTCTCTCGGGCAGACAGCCCAGCGGGTGGAGGCCCGCGATGTTTCGCCACGTGCCGCCGCCGCCGTCGGCCTTGTGGGCGTCGCGGTAATTTTTGGAGCCGGCGCCGCGGGAGATGACCTTGTTCGCCTCTTTCACGACGTTCGTGACGGGCGATTTGTCGTCCGGGGCTTGCGCGACGATGGCGATGAGGTTTTTGGAGCCCATCACGCCGCCGAATCCGCCGCGCCCGCAGAACCGCGGCTTGCACTCGTTCGTCTTGAGCTGGTTTTCCGTGCTCAGGACGATGGACGCCATCCGGTTCGTCTCGTAGTTCTCACCCGGCGGGCCGATGACGGCGAAATGCGCGTCGTCATACTCGCCGGCGAGCGCCATGATTTTCTCGTGCGAATCCTTCCCGAGAAGGGGTGCGGCGTCCACCAGCTCCAGGCTCGCCGGACCGCCGAGGGCGTCGCTTCGGATCACCAGCGTGACGGGCGCGTCGCTCCTGCCCGTGAAGATGATTTCGTCTATGCCGGCGCAGGCCACCTTGGTGCCGAATTTGCCGGAGCCCGCCGAATACATGGCCGAGGGGGCGCCCGCGCGCGTGCTCTTGAGCGGACTGTAGCCGCCAAAGAAAGTTCGCAGCCCCGTCATCAGGTTGGTGCCGGAAAAACAGCCGAGCTCCATAACGAGCGGAGCGGAGGGGGCATAGGGGTCGGGCACGTCATGGTGAGAGAGGATTTTGAAAATTCGGCCGATTCCTCCCAGGAAATCCTCCAAATCCGCGCAGGGCTTGTCCTCTATCGCGATGCTTCCGCTGCCGAGGTCAACAGAGGCGCTCCTGTACCTGTAGTCCGCTGCCGAGGTGGTTCCGTTTTTGGCGTCTGTCCACATTTTTTGTGCCAGCCTCCTCTGAATATGCCGCGACGCATGGGGTTCTGGATTTTCGCTATCTTGTCAGCAGTTGTTCTTTTCTCAGGGGAGGATTATTCCGCGTTTTGCCCGGCCGGGCAA
>CBDBZY010000041.1:335000-588777 GCA_965213685.1 bacterium | reverse complement strand
AGGATGAGCAGGTACTGCAGTGGGTGATTTACATGTAGTGATAACTATCTCTAGTAGTGTGGAAACATATGTAATGGGAGAGGAGAGAGAGTGTGGAAGGGAGTGGGAGGAAGGAAGGATGAAGGGACAAGAAGAGGAGGGAGGTATATACGAGAGAGGGATGGAGGGTGAACAAGGGAGAGAGAGAAGGTAAAGGGGAAAGGGATAAGTGGGAGGGGGGAGGGGGGAGGGGGGAGAGGTGGAAGAGGAGGAAGGGGGGAGAGGGGGAGGGGGGTAGGGGGGAGAGAGGAGGGGGAAGTGGGGCAAGAGAAAGAGAGAGAGGCAGGGAAGTATGAGGAAAGAAGAATAAGGAAGGGAGGTGGAGGTTGAGAATAGGAAGGGAGAGGAGGAGGGAGAGGAAGGAGGGATGGGGAGAGGGAGGAGAGAGAGGAAGGAGGAGGAGGGGGGGGGGGAAGGGGTGAAGAAAAGGCAGGGGAGAAGGGAGGAGGGAGGGGGGGGGGGGGGGATAAAGGGAGAGAGGAGGGGAGGGGGGAGGGGAGGGGGGAGGGAGGGAGGGTGAGGGAGGGGGAGGTAGGGAAGAAGGGAGGGACGGGGAGGGAGGGGGAGGCAGGGAGGAAGGGAGGGAGGGGGAGGGAGGGTGAGGGTGAGGGGAGTATGAGAAGAAATGAGGGGAGAAGTGAGAGAGGGGGAAGGTGAGGGAGTGGGGGAGGGTGGGCAAGAGAAAAGAGAGAGAGGAAGGGAAGTATGAGGGAAGAATGAGGAAGGGAGGTGGAGGTTGAGGGAGAGGGGAGGGGGGAGGGAGGGGGGAAGGTAAAGGGAAGGATGGAAGGGGGAAGGGGGAGGGAGGTGGGGGAGATGTAAGGATTGAGAAGAGGGAGGGAAGGAAAGAGGGGGAGGAAGGGGGGTGAGGAGAAAGAGGGGAGGGAGGGGTAAGGAAGAAATTTGAATGCAGCCTGTGGAATGAACACTATGTATTAACACTTAGATCATACTTGGTACCGTATGTTACTGTATAACTGTTAATGTGTTAGTTCCTTAGAGTTACTCTAGTCACCTATCCGTATATCCTTTACTATATGGCTGTATACTTTATTTGGTAGTGCAGTCTTGTATAAATGTACTGTGCATAAGTAAATAATCAGTTATCGAGTATTACTCTCGGCCAAGTCAAAGACAACAATACATGGTGGCAGCGGTGCGCAACTATAGCCCAAAAGGAGAATGGCAGCACTTCACCTCCAGGCCCCCGAGCCCTTCAACTTCAGGAACCCCGACGACTGGCCGCGATGGCGACGCCGCTTTGAGCACTATCGCGTCGCATCCGGACTCGGTAGCTCCGAGGACACGCAGCAAGTCAGCACTCTCCTCTACTGCATCGGAGAAGAAGCGGAAGACGTCCTCGCATCCACAGGCATCACGGAAGAAGAGCACAAGACCTACAACACAGTCCTCGGCAAGTTCGACGGCTACTTCCAAGTACGGCGGAACGTCATCTACGAGAGAGCACGATTCAACAGACGGAACCAAAGGGAAGGAGAAACCGCCGAAAAATACATCACGGAGCTATACGCACTGGCAGACACCTGTGACTACGGAGCAATGAGGGACGAGATGATCCGAGATCGACTCGTCGTGGGCATTCGAGACGTCGCACTGTCGCAACAGCTTCAGCTCGATCCGGAGTTAACCCTCGAGAAAGCCCAAACGAAGATCCGACAGCGAGAGGCAGTAGGGCAGCAGCAAAAAGCTCTGAAAGCCCCGCCCACCTCGAACACCGCCGACCTCGAGCAGCTCCACTCTCGCCGACGCCCGACGCCGTCCAACAGAGGACACCGCAGAGCAACCCCAACCGAGGAGACCGCAGCAGGAACCCCAGAGACAAACTCCAGCACAGGACGTGCACTCACTGTGGAAAAGAGCCCCACCCTCGCGAGAGATGCCCGGCGAAAGACGCTACGTGCAACCGGTGCAACAGGAAAGGGCACTACGCAGCACACTGCCTAACAAAGCAGACGCAAGACGCAGCAATCGAGAGCGAGAGAGATACTGTTTTCTTAGGCGAGTTAGGATCTCAGCGGAATCCTTCATGGCTAACAACGTTAGAGCTGAACGGACACAGCCTGCAGTTCAAACTGGACACCGGTGCGGAAGTCACAGCCATCTCTGAGGATGCCTACAGAACCAAGTTACAGAGCCCGCAAACCTCACCCTCCACCAAGGTTCTCTATGGACCATCCCGAGAGCCACTCCACTGCATTGGACAGTTCCCTGGGAAGTTCAGCCACAAAGGGAAAGCAGCAACACAACCAGTGTTTGTTGTCAGAGGGCTAAAGTCTAACCTCCTTGGACTTCCAGCTATCACAGCACTGAGACTGGCCATTCGGTTAGACAATACCGAGACAACAGAGGACTACCAGAAACAGTTCCCCTCCCTTTTTGAAGGCCTAGGCAACCTAGGTGAGCCATTTGAGATACATCTCAAGGATGGAGCAGTACCCCACTGCATCTACACTCCAAGACATGTCCCCCTCCCCCTCCGAGAGAAGGTGAAACAAGAGCTGGACAAGATGGAGTCCATGGGAGTGATTGAAAAGAGCAGTGACCCAACACCCTGGTGTGCTGGAATGGTGGTTGTTCCCAAACGAGATGGGAAAATCAGGATCTGCATTGACCTGAAGCCACTGAATGAGTCAGTGCTTCGTGAAATCCATCCCCTCCCAAAGGTTGACAATATACTGGCACAACTCTCAGGAGCCAAGCTCTTCAGCAAGCTGGACGCCAACAGTGGGTTCTGGCAGATACCACTAGCCAAGAGCTCTCAACAGCTGACAACATTTATCACCCCCTTTGGAAGGTTTCATTTCACAAAGATGCCATTCGGAATCTCCAGTGCTCCCGAACACCTCCAGAAGAGGATGACAGCAATTCTCACAGGCCTTGATGGTGTGCTATGTCTGATGGACGACATCCTAATATTTGGGAAAGACGAAGCAGAACACAACCAGCGGCTAACCAAAGCACTGCAGAGAATCCACTCAGCAGGAGTCACTTTGAACCCAAACAAGTGTGAGTTCAAAAGGAAGCAGCTGAAGTTCCTAGGGCACCTGATTGATCAGGATGGAATAAGAGCAGACCCAGACAAGGTCTCAGCGATCGTGGAAATGAAACCACCCACAAACATCTCGGAACTTCGCCGCTTTATGGGCATGACAAACCAGCTAGGGAAATTCTCCCAGAATCTGGCAGAGTTAACCCATCCACTGAGACAACTGCTGACCAAGAAGTCAACATGGCTGTGGGGACCACAACAAGACCAGGCATTCGCAAATGTCAAAGCTGAGCTCATGAAGCCACAAGTCCTGACACTCTACAGTCCAGAGACACCAATCAAAGTCAGTGCTGATGCCTCATCCTACGGACTAGGTGCCGTCCTCCTGCAGCAAGAGAGATCAGAATGGAAACCCATTGCATTTGCCTCAAGATCAATGACGGAGACCGAAACTCAATACGCACAGATCGAGAAGGAGGCCTTGGCAACCATATGGGCATGCGAGAAATTCGCAACATACATCCTTGGCAGGAAGTTTCAAATTGAAACAGATCACAAGCCATTGGTGCCACTGCTAAGGTCAAAGAACCTGGACAGCCTCCCACCACGAATCCTGAGACTATGACAGACGACATAGAGTCCAAGACCTACCTCCCATTCCCAGTGACACAGATGTGTGGATCAGGACACATGACCGGACAAGTTCTGGAACAGTTGTGAGACAAGCCAGTGCTCCCCGATCCTACATAGTAGACACTCCATCCGGAGAAGTCAGAAGGAACAGGCAACAACTAAAAATCATTCCACAGACCGTGGATAACTCCACATCCACCAACCAGCCAGCTGATCCAGCTACAACTACTCGAGAAAGGATCGTTACTCGATCAAGATCTGGAGTAGCCATACATCCCCCAGAGAGACTGTGCAGTCTTGTATAAATGTACTGTGCATAAGTAAATAATCAGTTATCGAGTCTTACTCTCGGCCAAGTCAAAGACAACAATACACAGCCAATCAGTTTAATAAACCTGTTTTAGTTATGATTTTGTCTAACATAAATTGCCTTTGAATTAGTTACAGTTTCTCTTAGTTCAGTTCATGCATGTGAATACCAGAAGGATATCTGTTCACTACAATGTATTCCATTAGTTTATACATGTAGTTAACGAAAGAGGGATGAAGGAAGGATGGAGGGAAGATAGGGAGTGAGGGAGGGTGAAAGAAGGAGGGGAGAAGGGGAGGGGGATGGGGGTGGGGGAGGAGGGAAGGGAGGGAGGAGGGCAGGGAGAAGGGTGAGGGGGAGAGCAGGGAAGGGGGACGGGGGAAGGGGAGGGAGGAGGGAAGGGGCTGCCAGGGGAGGGGAGGAGGAGGGAGGAGAAAAGGGGGGAGGGGGTAGGAAGGGAAGGAGAGGGGGGAATGGAAGGGGTGGAAGAAGAGCTAGAGGTTAGATACACACAATCATATGGCACGGGGAGAGGAGGAGGGGAGGGAGAGGGGAGGAGGGTAGGGAGGAGGGGAGGGGTTGATGGTGTGAGGGTGTGAGGGAAGGGTGAGAGGAAGGGGAGGGAGGGGGGAGGAAGGGAAGAAGGGTGGCACTGTAGTAGTTAATCACAACAAAAGTACATTAAACCAACACTAATTGTCACAGCCCACAGTAATGTTAATTTAAACCAGTACTGCCATGTCTGTACACAGTTACTGCAGTCATTGTGTTGAATTCTGTGGTAATCTGTACAGCCTTCTAGTAAATGGTATTGTTGTTAATTATAACTACATGCAACTAAAACTACAGTACGTTGTTGTGTACTTAACTACATCCTTACTAGCAAGCAATCAGGGATATATAATCAAAGAATTGTGTTGAAGTTCTATTAAGAGATCGAAGTATAACAAAATTAATTAGGGCAACTAACAAAATTGCTCCAGCAATGGTAGTTGAACTAAGAAGTTTAATCAACTGCAAATCCCTCTAAACTAAAACTGCACTAGGTGGGAGGGAAGGAGAGGGAGGGAGGACGAGCTAGAGGAAGACACTCACACATATGGTGTGAGAGGAGAGACTGGTGTGGCCATTCCATTCCTCAATAGTCAGACACCAGAACAGAGCACACCCTCCACCTGTGAGCCAGCCACACAAGATGAGATAGTGTGTTACCCTAGTGTACATGGTTAACCTTCTTGCCAAGGAAATAATAAATGAATTTGTAGCTAATTAATCAATAGCTCCTGCATTACTAGCCAGCTACATGTATACCACACCTGTGTACAGAATTGTTTACATGGAATGTCATTAGCACAATGTCATATACATGTGTGCATTAATTATCTTTCTCCTTCCTCCCCCTTTCCTCACTCCTACTCTCTTTCACCTTCTCTCCATGCCACTATTCTTACATCACTCCTTCTGTCTTCCTCCCTCTCCCTCCCTCCTTCCCTTCCTCCCTCCCTCCCTCCCTCCCTCCCTCCCTCCCTCTCTCTCCCTCCCTCCCTCCCTCCCTGCATCATTCACCTCATTACAGCCCCAGGTCCAGCCACTGAGATGGCCCCTCCCACTCAAATGGAGGAGAGGAAAGGACTTGCCCTTTGGAGTCCAGTGTGCCCACACAGTAGCACTGAAGGGAGAAGTCTACATTAATGGGCAGGCTAGGAAGGACAACAATGACTACATTGTTATGAGGTATGACCCCAGTAGGGGGAAGTGGTCTCAGCTGCCAAAGAGCACTGAGTGCTTCTTTGCCATGGCATCAGTCAAGGACCAGCTATTACTAGCTGGTGGTGAGGGAGGCAGCACTGCTATCCAATTATGGGACAGTGAGAGTCATTGCTGGAATACTCAGCACTATCCAAGAATGCCCACTGGTAGATCATGGTCAGCTGCTGTGCGCTACCAGCAATACCTCATTGTGGCATGTGGGTACCCCAACAAGGACACAGTAGAAGTCCTGGACTGCTCCACCCACCAGTGGTACAGTGCACAGCCAGTGCCTGTGGGGGGTAGGGCCATGACAGCAGTCATCATTAGTGATTACGTATACATTTCATCATATGTCTGGAGTGGTGGTCAGCCTCACGTGTTCTCCGCCCACCTCCCCACCCTGATATCAAATGCAACTCGCAACACCACCACTGGCCCAACATGGCAGGAACTGCCATCCCCTCCAGTAGGTGGCCCCACACTCTTAGCCCTGCAGAACCACTTGCTACTGGTAGGAGGGAGTAAGGTAAAAGGGTCGGGGGTGAGAAAGGAGCTCTACAGATATGAGGCAGAAGGGAAGAAATGGAGCAAGTGTGGAGAGCTTCCTGTGGGAATGTATGCTCACTCTTGTGCAGTACTCCCCTCTGGTGAACTGCTTGTGGCTGGGGGGATTGTGGAGGGTGTTGGGAGGTATTCCCAGCAAGTGTGGGTAGGATCATTAGAGTAACACTGATTGCTTCTCTGATAACACCTCACTGTGCACAACTGTACATGTGAACTACCACTAATTACTTCAGTGATTTGATTTTACATTTAATAATCTGTATGCTACTATGCATTACATGTTACTTCACTCCTATAACCTGCTATTATGTGTGTTGTCTTAATTACATCCCCAAATATGTGTCTTGCGGTTTACATGTACATGTATACATTGTGTTATGTGAGATTAGACGTTATGTTGTACATTTTGGTTAATACTACTATAGAAAAGAAAGCACATTACAACCTGTTATTATGTGTGTTGGCTTAATTATACCCAACGTTTGTGAAAATAGCTGCTATAATTACATGATTGTATAAGTATGATTCTGGTTTACATGCATACGTTATGTAACATGAAAACTTTGTATAGTGGAACAATTGAAATCACATTTTTCGTAATGAAGTGTTGGTGTATATATTATTATCCCTATACACTCATTCCAACACTAGCCGATATTCTGTGTGTTGTGTTAATGCATTGTGATCTTTGTAAAAATAATTTTTTGATTAAAAGCAGTTTGTTCAGAACATAAGAATGATTGCAACATCACGTGTTTGGACTGATGAATACAGCAATAATGATATGAGAGAGAGCATGAAGGAGGGAGGGGGAGAGTGAGTGATAGAGAAATCTGGAAGAGGAGGAGGAGGAAGAAGAGGAAGAAGAGGAGGAGGATAGGGGAAGGTTAATTATTAGGAAGAGGAGGAGGAGAGAGGATTAATTAGGAAGAAAAGGAGGAGGAGGAGGAGGAGGAGGAGGAGGAGGAAGAGGAGAGGGGGATGGAGTGACTACATGATGAAGACATGCAGCAATTGTCAACTATCTCTGACTGCAGTGCATGTCTCACAGGATGGCTTTGATGGCACTGACAGTTCTGTGAGTATTTAGTGCCCTGTGCTGTCTCCTCCAGTGCCAACTCTGCAGAAGAGAGGGAGGGAGGGAGAGAGGGAGAGAGGGAGAGAGGGAGAGAGGGAGAGAGGGAGAGAGGGAGAGAGGGGGAGGAGGGGGAAAGGAATAACGAAGTTGAAGGACAGATGAGGGGAGGAGGGAGGGAAAAAAACAGAAAGAGAAGTACATGAAAAATCACATATACATGTACATGTACATGTATAAGCACTATAAATAGAAAGAAAGAAGAATTAAGAAAGGAAAGAACACAAACAACAGCTTAGAAATATACGTCTCTCAGCCCTACACATGTACAATGTCTAGTCTCGTGAACAATGTCATGTACGTGTAGTGAGGGATCACGTGTTAAGAATTACCTGCACTCCTGCGTGATAAGATCAAGCATGATGGAAGTAAAGTAGTTCCTAGCCCTTGCCCGGTCAACAAACAGGTCAAACCAACTGAGACACGTTCTTTGCTGCTCCGACGTACACGCATAATACATAACGAACATGTTATGATGTAGACACAGCTGGACCACTAACTCCGCCCATGTGCTCTAAATAGAAGCACCTCACGCTCACTGCACTCCATCGCTCCAGCCTCTGCTCCCTCTCTCCTGCGGCAGCGAGTGGAGATGGCCACGCGGTACGTACCTGGTGCGTCCTCCATAGAGATTCCTCTCAGGGACACGGACGAGGTGAGCCTGCAGAGAGCTTCATTCTGCGTGTGTGAGGGAGGGAAGGACGCTAGTTCTATTCAATGCACACTATAGCTTTCGACAAAACCACATGCACGTATACATGTACATGTGTGCATGCATGTGTGGGCATTCTGGTATTGTGTGTGCAGTGCAGTATGTGGAGCAGTAAAGTGTGTGCATGGGCACATGGCCAGCCTTTTCCCTGTGTCCAGGTGATTGAATTGGACATTGACCAGCTACCAGAGGGAGATGAGGTGATCAGTATCCTCAGAGATGAGAGAGCTCCTCTGCACACATGGGTGGCCCTCGCTGTGAGTACTCCCCCTCTACCTTATAATTATGGTAGGTGGGGAAATCCTCCTCCTCTCCCTCCTCCTTCTCCTCCTCCTCCTCCTCCTCCTCCTCCTCCCCTTCTGCCATCAGCTCCACTTCTACAAGCAGAATAAACATGAAGAGTTTGTCAGACTATTGGAGGCATCTCGAAGTGGTCAGTGATCAGAAGAACTCGTTAGTTACTGGAACGGTAGCCATGCACGTCTCCTCCTAGATCTAGAGTCTGGATCTACAGTACATGTAGAGGTCTAGACCTAGATGTAGCGTGCCTTCCTCCGGATCTAGAGTCTAGCTTTAGAGACTCTGGTCTTTTGATCTACTGTCTAACCTCTTCTCCTGGATCTACAACCTAGCCTCCCCCAGGCCGCAGTAGCTAAGTGGAGTTGCACCGCCCTTACTCCGCGCACGTGGGCATTATTGGTAATGCGTAGGCAGTATTCCGTGACTCTGCCCACGCTAATTTCAGGTCTTTTTACCCCTTTGTACCCCTTCGTGTAATAAAATGGCATCGTGTACCGGTCTCTCCCACAGCGTATCCTTCCGGGTACAAAGGTCATCAATCATTGTGTGTGTGCGGTGGGAGAGACTGGGTACGAGGCTAATACCACCTGAGCTATGGCCACCGGGTGACAGCCAGCCTTCACAATTCTCAATATCACTCCGTATGTAGGTGTATGTACAGGTCACCTTTTCTACTTTCCTTCCCTCCCTCCCTCCCTCCCTTTCTCCCTCCCTCTCTTCTCTTTGCTCCCTCCCCTCCCTCCCTCCCTCCCTCCCTCCCTCCCTCCATCATCTCTGTTTCAGATGCAGACATGAGCTATGCAGACAGTGAGAAGGACCAGATGACTGTCCTGGACACTCTGGCAGCCTACCAGATCCAGCAGGCCAGGAGGGAGAAGAGCAGGGAGAAGAAGAAGGAGCTCTTTGCACAGGTCAGAGGTCACATGGGCTGGGAACAGCTCTTATTTTACTCACGTTTTACCTTCTCTCTCCCTCCTCCTGTGCTTCCTCCCTCCTCACCTCCCTTCCTCCCCTATTCCATCCACCACTCCCTCTTTTTCTGCCTCTTTCTCTCTCCTTCCCTTCCTCCCTTCACTCCTGCCTTCCTCTCTTCCTCCCTCTTTCCTTCCCTCCCTCCCTCACAGGCGACATTCCTCTACACAACTGCTGACAAGATCATCATGTATGACACTAACCATCTGCTGGGCCGCGCGTACTTCTCTCTGCTAGAGGGAGACAAGATGGATCAGGCTGACGCTCAGTTCTCCTTTGTCCTACAGCAGGTCACTCCATGCTGCCACATGTACATGTACATACATGATTTAACTCAAACAAATCACAAACTGTTTCTCTACGTCACGCTGAGCTGCTGAAGGAGTCCTGAAAAAAATCTGGACCCAGCTGGGATTTGAACCCAGGACCTTCTGAATACTAGTCAGACACTTACCACTGAGCCACTGGGTCTCTGGTGGCAGAGGAGTGCAGGATTGATGGTACTATCCTAAGGTTTACGTTCAAAACCCAGTCAGCAACTCAGCTTCATCACAATTGTCCTAACCATCAAACACAGTAACCGTGCACACCCTAATACATGTACTCTTTAATACATGTACATGTACATGTGTTAAAGAGTACATGTACATGTACATCTGAATATTGTACATGTACATCATATGCATAGCGCACTGCAAATTGCAGGAAAAGAAACGTAAGAAGAAAGAAAGCCAGACCACACACATAAATCTTACAATATCCTCAGTTGCTTAGAAAGATAATGTAGTTTATTGCTTAGTAAACAGCCTCAAGGGCTTAGAAACGTAGGTAACTCCAACAACCTCAGCAGCTTAGAAAAGCTGGACAGGCTGAATCTTCAATGGAAGGCAACAGTGTCTCTCCCCTGATGTACTCATATATAACTCAGTAGTAAAGAGTCGGTCGGGGCACCAGAGGAACCCACCTCCCATACTGTACATGTACATGTACACTTCCCCCCCTCCCTCCCTCCCTCCCTCCCTCCCTCCCTCAGTCCCCAGAGAACATCCGGTAAGGCGTGCATTGCTTACAACAAGAAGGACTACAAGGGAGCTCTGGTCTTCTACAAGAAGGCTCTCAGGACAAACCCAAACTGCCCAGGTACATGTACATGTACTACATTGTATGTATATGTACACTGTACATACATGTACATTAAAGTGGGTAATAAGGTGTATCGCCAAACAGTTGGTATCCCCATGGGAACAGATTGTGTACCTCAACTGGCCAATCTGTTTCTGTTTCATTATGAATACCTATACATGAAGAAGTTGATGAAGGACAACATGTGTGCAGCCAAAATGTTTAGTGATACTGTGATCGAGGTACATAGATGATTTGCTTACTCTAAATAATGCTACGTTTGATGCGGCAATTGGTGAGATATACCCTAAAGAATTGAGCCTTAAAAAAACAAGTGAAGCAGCCAATAGGGTGTCGTACCCGGACATTCTGATTAGCATATGTGGTAATAAATACATAACAGAAGTGTATTATAAAAGGGACAATTTTAGTTTTGAAATCATTAACTTTCCGTTTATGTCTAGTAATATACCTGCCAATCCTACATGTGGGGTGTACATTTTCTCAGTTAGTACGGATTAGTAGAATATGTGATACATATGACACCTTTTGTGCTAGCCATAAGTTACTTACCAGAAGATTGATAGCTCAAGGTTTCTTGTATGACAAATTGTGTGCATATTTTAAGAAGTTTGCTAGAAAACATATAAATTTGTTCAGTAAGTATGGTGTGAGTATGAAGAGGCAAGTATTAGAAGGGATTTGCATTCCACTGGAAGTAAGACATGACCTATGTAGACATGTAGATACTGGAGATAGGGGTGTGGTCAGTCAACATGACCACACTATCATGTGATCACTACTCTCGTACTATGTACTATATCTAAGCGAATATACAGCTGCACATCATTTTTTGAATTGTTTTTAGCTAGAAGGTGAGCTGTTGCTTGTGCCTGGTTTTTAGGATTGTGCTCTGTGTTTGTGCGTCTTGTGTATGGATGGTAGATGGTCCACATGGGTGGTGAGAGTTGGTGCACCATCAAAGATCTTTAAGCCCCATTCCCAGCTCTCAAGGTTGGGCATGTGGACCATCTGCCTTTCATTCTGAGTTTATTTTTATATGTGTAGGCTTGTTGCTTTGTTCTTTAAAAAAAAATATATATATATATATTTTTTTCTAAGCCGTTGAGGTTGTTGTCTATTTTATAGTGTGTGATTCTTCTTTCTTTCTTCTCTGTTCTTTTCTTTCTTTCTTTCAAGTTGTGGTGCACTATGCACGTGATTGTTCATGTACATGTACATGTTCGAATCCTGCCTGAGGTAGCTCAATTTTTTTCTCTAGAGAGAAAGGGAGTTGTCTTCGGGTGTAGTTGCTTTGCTTTGCCTCGTCTCATTAACTGATTAATACATGTACATGTATATGTAAGAATGTGTTGTCAATCTGTTCCAGGTGCTGTCAGATTGGGAATGGGACTGTGTTTTGTAAAGCTCGGAAATCTGGAGAAGGCGAGGTGAACAGTATTATGCAGACACAACTGTCCCATGACCACTGTCTGAATCTTTATGGGGACACATGAGTTGTACTGTACATGTGTACATGTACTGTACCTCTCCCACAGGATGGCGTTCCACCGGTGTCTGGAGCTGGACTATCACTGTGTGGGTGCTCTGGTGGGCATGGCTATTCTGGAGCTGAACAGCAAACAGGTAAGTGGAACTGTGAGGACACCTCCCTCTCTCCCCCTTCCATCCTTTCTCCTTCTCTCTCCCCCACTCCGTTTCACCCCTCCCTCCCTCCCTCTCTCCCTCCCTTCCTCCCTCCATTCCTTCCTCCCTCCCTCCCTCCCTCCCTCCCTCCCTCGTCTCTCCCTCCCCCCACTCCTCCCTCTCCCCATTTCTCCCTCCCTCCCTTCCCCCCCTCCCCACCTCCTTCCGCCCCCCCCTCCCTCCCAGCATGACTCCATCAAGAAAGGTGTTGAGCTTCTCTCAAAGGCCTACACAATCGACTCCTCCAATCCCATGGTCCTCAATCACCTGGCCAACCACTTCTTCTTCAAGAAGGTCTCCCACCTCCTCCCCTCCCTCCTGTAGCATTTTGTATTACATGTGCATGTACATTTACAGTGTACATGACATGTACATGTATACTGTACCTCCATGTACATGTACATGTACATGTACATGAGGAAAGGCTTCATGTACAGTACATGTACAGATGTAGGTTCACTGTACATTACTCACCTCCTCCCCTTCCTTCTGTATCATTTTGTATTGCTTACAAGAGATACTACAGCTGTATACCTGTGTACATGTATATACATGTACATGTACATGTATATACAGTGTATACGTATATACAGTGTAGGTGCACTGTACATTGCTGCCTCCCTCCCTCCCTCCCTCCCAGGACTATGGTATGGTGCAGCACTTAGCTCTCCACTCATTCCATGGCACTGACGTGGAGGCCATGCAGGCAGAAAGCTGCTACCAACTGGCCAGGGCCTTCCACGTACAGGTACAGTGCACTGCCACACGTACAGGTACAGTGCACTGCCACACGTACAGGTACAGTGCACTGCCACATGTACAGGTACAGTGCACTACCACACGTACAGGTACAGTGCACTGCCACACGTACAGGTACATGTAACAGTGTACATTTGTTTACCTGTACACACGTACATGTACCTGTATGTGTACATTCACATGCAATGTGTATGTACATGTACATGTGTACATGCAATCCCTCCTACCCCACTTCCCTTTGTCTCTCCCTTCCTTCCTCCTCCCTCCTTCCTCCTCCCACCCTTCCTCTCCCCCTCCCTCCTTCCCTCCCTCCCTCCCTTCCTCTCTCTCCTCCCTCCCTCCCTCCCTCCCTCTCTCTCCCACCAATGTAGAAGGCTCACCTCATGCATGGAGCACAGTGTGAGGTAGACAGCACCACTCTCTGAAGGCTGGCAGACTCCTGCAGGGCAGCCACATCATGGCCAAGCTACTGTGCAGTGCACATGTGTACATGTACGTACGTGTACCCATACATCATGCATATGTACTCATGTAGTGTACATGTACATGTACTCCCTCCACCCTCCCTCCCTCCACCCTCCCTCCCTCCCTCCCTCCCTCCCTCCCTCGCTCCCTTCTCCCATTCCTTCCTCCTTTCTCTATCAATCATTTTCCCTGCTTCAGTCAGAGCTTACCTTTAACCTCCACAAGACTGCAACCTGGCTGGTTTGAATCTCCGTCCGCCATTACGGCACACTCTTAATAATGCACACTAATTAATTGATCTACCCACAATACTGGATAATCTGTGAGCCTCATTATGTGTGCGTGGCATGCAATGGGTGGAGCAATAAAACATGGTGCCAAAGTGTTTTTATTACTTTATACTTTCACACAACCTTCGATCATTCTCACTTTCGTACCAATTATTTCCCTATTCTTTTGACTACCTATTATTCTCAAAATTATGCCAGCATAATATATCAAGGTCTATTCCTCACCCTCCATTCTGCCTTTATTTCCTCTTGCCTTGTGCTCCTCCTGCTTTGTGCCTTGTCAGTTAGTACCACTGTTTCACTCCTCCCCTCCCTCCATCCTCCTCTCTACCTTCCTCCCTACCTCCCCTCCCTCCCTCCCTCCCTACCTCCTTCCTTTAGGCTCAGCACCATTTCCCCCAGTAACCCCTTTTGTACATGTGCATGTACAGTATGTACGACTATTTGCACATGACTCCAATGTACATGTACACATACAATATGTGCATGTATATGCATGTACATAATATATTAAGTACTATGGATGTGTTGTTGTTGTTCAGGTACAGGTGCCATCAGTTGTTATGGCCACACTTGCAGTCCTTGCCCTTGTGATTGTCATGTATTACCTACCACTCCCCTCTCTCCCCTTTCCCCCCTCCCTCCCTCCCTCTCTTTCTCCCTCCCTCCCTCCCTCCCTCCCTCAGGCCGGTTCTCCCTGCCCACCCTCCTCCTCCACCTGGTGTCTGGGATGGGTCTCCTCACTCTCACTGCCACAGTCATCGACAGTCTTGCCCTGTACATACTACCAGACAGAGGACAGTACAGGAGGAGTGTGTATGAGGAGTCCTCAAAATGATTGTTATCAAAATGTACTGCATAATAATTGTTTTGTGAGATGGACTTACATGTGTGCTGCTGCTAATCATTACAATGTTATTCATTCAAAGTGTGTGGCATTGTTAGTTGGTGCTCTCTGTACTCTCCCTCTGCCCTGTATGTAGCCACTGGACTGGAGAACAATTTGTGTGTGCATGTACATGTGAGTGGTCTCTATTTGTATTTACATGTACTGTACACGTACATCAGCTATCTTGATCTGTGGAAGTTACACGATTATTGCTAGCAGATATGGTAGACATTGATTGGTCAAATTGCTTGCCTAGTACAGCAGTGCACACTTAGCAGCACTGAGCCTGAGCAATACCTGAGGGGAGTTTGGCTCATTAACTTGGTCATTTGATGGGGCAAGGGCCAGGGGTAGGCTAGTTATACTAACTTCTTTCTACATGGCTGAGTATTCCAAGCACCACTGGAGGAGAAGGAGAATGAGGGGCAAGAAAGTGGGGGATCACGTGAGCAGGCAATGTGATGTGCGGGAAGTGCAGTGCTGTGGGAGCTGGAGGTACCGCTCTGAGTGACGTCATGCCACAAACTGGCATCAGATGTGAAAGTGGGTGGGGCTCCTTTCATTGCGTGTTCAAGGACTATATAGCAGCACAACAGATAGAGAACAGCTTCCCGCATTCTTACCATCCTAGTAAGCATTGATACAGTACAACGTACTGTATTATATGATCCCAGATGACGCTAGTACTCAAGGAGGTAGTTGACGACCTGACAGCAATCAACCCGATCAAAGTCTACACGTATCTAAGAGCTGTTTCAGTCTGGTCTAGTGAGAGGATGAAGTAGCTATAGACATAATCATTAATTTTGCTATCACATAATTATGTGAGCTGTACCATACAGCTCAGCTGTCGACATAGTAGTGGCTAGGCCTTGATGGATTTTTCCCTTTATTATTCTATTCTTGTAGATCTATTCTTGAAAGTCTTACCTATTATCCTTTTCATTGTATATTATGCTTTTCATTGTACCAGAACGTAATACAAAGTTTAACCAGAACTGGTCCAGTAGCATCACAAACAGTACATATACACACTAGTGATATAGTTATTCGTGGACTGCAGCCTGCACACGTGACTCTGCTGATGCAGGTGGCAAAAAACAAAGGTATACTAGTAGAAACAATAACTGCCGGTAACAATAGACCACAGGGATATCAAAATCTGGACAGGATGTGACTTACCATTCATATGACTGCAAAAGTTACCTATTATTATTTTTGGGATCAAAATGACTACCTATTATCCTGGAATTCTTTCTGCTGCCTATTATTATCAATCCATCAAGGCCTAGTAGTGGCTGCAATACGTATTCTTTCTCTATAATTATGTCCAGCGTCCCCCTATATGCTCACAAACAATCGCAGGTGTGAGCAGGTGCTCATGAAATGAACTTCAAGTACAGTATAATTATATTATCTATAATATTTTTATGGTATGACAGTACTAGAGAACCCACAGAAGACAAGGACAAGCATCCAATGTTACGGTGTGGCCATGACAGACCACAATGACAAAGAAAATGAGACAACAGCTGGCAGTCTTTCTCTATACGCCATCTTTCAACCACCAGCATGCATGGTGGGCAGTTCAGGCAGACAGGAGGCAAGTTCAGAAAGTCTTAATCTGAATCAGCATGCTATTATTACTTTCTTCTCTCTGCTTGAAAAACACCTCCAGTTGATTGAGCATGACATAGCACTGATTGTCCATGACTATGGCACTGATGGTGCATGAAAGGTATGCTGCTTACTCATCGTGTTTCAAGCACCTGTTGCATCAAACATAACTCTGGAGACACCCTACACATTTCATAGGGAGCATGGGATATATAAAAATATGCAACTTACAACTGCTCATGCAATTGTACATTATGGTTGAGTGCTTGCAACTGAGTTAACTGTACCAAGGTTGAATTATATTATTCTGCACATGCTGTACTACTGTTACTTAGCACAGAGGTACAAAGAAGGCACCATCTCACCAATAATATTATTGTGGTTGCTGAGTCCTGGGCATCGGATCAAGACCTTACACAGACTCCACATATAGTGAGAGTGCAGTGCCTATTTCATGTAGCAATAGGTACTGCCACTTTAGGCATGTAAGAACAAGCAGTGCACTTAGAATATGGTGCACATAGGTACCCACATCTATCGCTACTGACACAGCTGCCTTGGAAAAGTACAAAAATTGCCCTAAGAATGTGCTAATGAAAATGAGCACATGGACTCATAATGCATTTATTCAATCACCTCCCAAACCATCAAAGTCTACTAACAACCAGTAACCTGCAGCCCATACCAACCATCTAAAATGCTCTTTTACGCCAAAAACTACATGTGTTACTATGTGGAATAACTTACCTGTTGATTGTGCTCTTGTGGTATTTACTTACGGCATTTAAGAACTACATCGTACTCCTCCATACATGGAAAAACATGTATATAACATCCTAGCTACAGAAATGTTAGAAAGACGAAGAGAAAGAACCTCAAGTACACATAAAACACAAAAGACACAACATACAAAACGAAAAAACAAGAAAGCAGGATCCTGGGTGCCCAGCCTTGAGAGCTGGGGCAGTAGGTTAAAGTCTTTTATGGGCCCAACTTCGCCATGATAAAATATACTAACATGTAATGCCTAATTTTGTTGTACTCATTTAGTGTATATATACAACTTATAGCATATAATAATATAGTTATTAGATTATATGGGTAACAACTTATAATGTACAACTTATAAAACTTGTATGGGTACAACTTATAATGTATATTAGATTATATGGGTGCATTTTTATATGCTATTACATTGGTGTATCCTTTGCAAAATTGTATAAAAGTATATTCATACAAAATACTCACTGCATAGATCTAGGCCCTGGCACAAATTGCTCGACATTTTTTGGGAAAATGAGTAGGCTCTAGCAATCAAGAAATATGGGCTACCTTGCTGGGAAATTTTGGTAATAACTGGAGAAATATTTAGCAAGGATTGGTTCTTACTGTTCTCTCTGTACACACCAAGTATCAACTAGATGACTCATCAATAGGCTTGTCCCAATTATGCTCAATAAGTTGCCTATTATTCTATTCTTTTATGCTTGAAAACCTACCTATTATTCCTATAATACATGTCGATTATTCTTTAATCACTTGCCAATTATTCCAATGTTTAAATGATTTTTGACGAGAACATGATGCAACAAAACACTCATGAAAACATTACAAAATTTGAATTGTATTGTAATATCACAGAGGTTTCTATATACAAAATCTTTGAATGCAAGCTCTTGTCGATCTGAGAGAGTTCGATAAAATGGCATTCAGCAGCAGCTGATGAAGGCTGCAACAGGAGTATGTCTTTGCATGCTTTTGACCACCTAGGAAGGCGTTCCCCATTCCTCTTCCACCAAATTATGAGCCCCGCCTCTAAAATTTGAGAAAACCTACCCATTATTCCAGCATTATTCTCTATGCTAATTCAACTTGAAACTGTCCCTATTATTCTAAAATTATGCTAGCATAATTGGGACAAGCCTACTCATCGACTAGCCATGCATGCATTAACAATTATTATTCCTTTAAATAACAGCTTTGACACTAGCCAGTAATCTACCATGGAAGGCTCTATTGAACTTTCAGTAATGATGCAGTGCAACAATAAATGAAGATGACTTTAACCATAAAATATTGTATTTTTCACTTTTTACTATGTATATATGCATGACATTTGTCTTATGTGTGATGGAAAGTTCACCACTAGGTCAGGATGATCTGTGGGAAATTTAGGGAAGAAATGTGGGAAAAGAGCAATTTGTGCCAGGGCCTACACAGATCTAAAGGTAAGTTGCATGCCTGGTCCATTTCATCATGATTATTTACAAAGTTAAGAAAGCAAATTCTCATTACATCTCCCTACATCACTATTGGTGTGAGCAAGGGAAGCTCTGTGGTCAAGGTGCATACTGCATGTATAGACCAGCGTCACGTGCATGAGGACACTGCCTCTTTTAAATATGCTGTGTACATACATGTATATAACACAGACATCATTATATGTGTCGGCGCATCCACGTCTTGGGGGGGGGGGGGGGGGGGGGGGAATTGCTGCAAGCAGAAGGTGATTATTGATTGTTTACACGTATAATTTATAATTATTAATATTCCCAACACAGACATCTGGTCCTACATTGAGACTCCACAGAATATCCTGAAACAGCGGTGAGAGAGTGCCGTCCTTGTTATGCCGAGTAATAGCTGCTATTATTGGGCACAGTTGCATAAGGAACGCGTACGCTCTCTCTCACCATTAGTTCGTGCAGGCTACTCCCTAGAGAATCCCTAGAGAACTCAGTGCTGCAGTTCCATAATATCTACATACGAACCTCCTCAGTGGACGACCATGAGACGAGGGCGCTGCACTAGTGAGAGTTATAATCATGTGAATAACTGAAAGCCGAGGCATTGTAATGCAAAATGACAAAACACCAATATCACAGTGATACGAGATTCAACACAATACGCACGCGCCTATACACCACAATGCGCATACATTCATACTTGGTGACGTCATACTTGCGTTCCTCACGTGACAAGAATAAACCAGCCCCACCCACTGGCCCTTGCTGGTTCATTTTCTCACAGAGAGCAATATGGCGAATCTCCTTCGCGAGCTCAGGGCGTTTCAGCTTCAAAACGTGCGACTAACTGGCACAAGAATCGGCTCAGGAGCCTACGGCAGCGTGGAGGAGGGGGAGATACCTGGAGCGGTTTGCACCATCAAGAAGATCCACGACATCTTCCAAGACCGCTCCGAAATACCGCAGGCTGAGATGGAGAGGGCGGCAGGCCAGTTCGTTGAGGAGTGCCGACTCATGAGCACCCTCCGCCACCCACACATCGTCCTCTTTCTCGGCATCTGCGTGCTGCCGGGCTCGCGGCTTCCTGCGCTGGTGATGGAGCGACTGCTGACCAGCCTCCACGACCTACTGGAGACTCGGCCCGATATCCCCCTGGGCCTCAAGCACTCGTTCCTCTACGACGTCGCTCAAGGTCTCTGCTACCTGCACAGTCGTTCTCCGCCGTTGATCCATCGGGACCTTTCCGCGAGGAACGTTCTCTTGAACTCCGCCATGACAGCCAAAATTGCTGACCTTGGGGTGGCTAGGATTGTCCCCAGCCTGAGGGTAGCCACCATGACCAAAGCACCTGGTGCGTCCATCTACATGCCCCCAGAGGCACTGGAAGATGAGTCTCGATACGACATGACAATCGACATCTTCTCACTGGGTGTGGTGGCCATTTTCACCCTCACACAATGCTTCCCCCATAAGGTTCTGGCACAAGTGTACCGAGATGAGCACCGAAGGCAGGTTATTCGAGATGAGCTGGAGCGGCGAGCGGAGTACATGCAAAAGATCTACAGACAGTTCTGTGATGGCCATCCTCTTGTGCAGATGATCAAGCGATGCCTCAAAAGCTTTCCGGAGGATCGGCCCTCAATCCATCAGGTTGTGCAGCTACTGGAGCGGGCCAGGGGTGAGATCAGTGATGCAGAATGTCACATGGACAGATTGGTGTTGGTGCAGACAGTGAAGGAGCAAAACCAGCAGATTCAGTCACATGAGCTGCAGATTCTCTCCAAGAACCAGCACATCAGAGCACTGCAACAGCAAATGCAGTCACAAGGACAGGAGAAGAATGATCAGATTGCATCAGTGGAGAAGATAAACAAACAAGAGATTCGTCAACTGACACAGGAGAATCATCGACTGACACAGGAGAACCATCGAATGACACAGGAGAATCAGTCTTTAAAGGCAGAGGTTGAACGGCTTAGGAAGCAAGTGTTGGTGAGCAATGGCATAATAATGTGTATGTCTGCATGAATGATTATACATGTAATACTAAGTATAGGAGATTCAACTCCCTATTGTAGTCATGAGGTATCGATTCCAGTAATGGACTCCTCAGTATCAACTTTAGGAAGCAGACAGGATTGGCACATATCGCTCAGTTCATGTAGTAATTAGTGGTCCTCTTGAAATGAACTAAATGTAGTATCTTAATTCTCTTACACAGTATCTTTAATTCTCTTACGCAGTATCTTAATTCTTAGTAATTCTCTAAACTGAAGTGAACTAAACGCAGCAAACCTGTCTCTTCCAGACTCCCCCTAGGCCCAGTCCCAGCCCAAAAGGTGACTCTCAGATGACCCCTCAAGGACCACTGCAAGCTGATGTGCAGGTAATGCTCCAAGTGCAAAAGATAGTGAGGGAAAGCAAAGAGGAACAAAGCAAGGAAGAGAGGAAAGGAGGACAAAGCAGATTAGCATTCATTCTCTTCTTTTGTCCACTTCTTTATTGCCCTTATTAGGCAAGCAAGAATTCTGCAGTGTACAAGACATCTCCAGCCACACCAAGATCTGTGAGCTGTAGCTATTCTCCTGTTCTCCCTCTCTCCCTCTCACCCTCTACTCCTCCTCATTCCACCCCAGAGGTGGTTCGACAGGGTCAAAAGGTCAAATTATTATGGTCATGTGTGCCATCAAGAATGTATAGCAGACAAGTTCACCACCAGTTTGCCCCGATGGTAACCTGTTGAAAACAGTGGTTCTGTTTAGTTTCGATGGCATTTTAGCCACTGTACCCTCCATGAAAAAGCCTGTGTATGTTATGCCTATGTGTATGTACAAGTAGTAATGACATTCCAAACATTCCTTTGGCACGATGTGTGTACAGGGATATATACTCACAACGTTCAACGGGGCTTGCTAGTGGTGACTAAAATAGCATCAAAACTAAACTGAAGCATGTAGAGACTGTTTTCAACTAGCTAAGTTTGGGTGTGGTGGTGAAACATGCAGAGTGCCCTGTAGTGACCTAGGGAGTTCATCCTCACACTGGTCCTACAAACGAACTAAACACCACGGCTACTACTAGTCCTGTATTGGGTAGACCGAGCCTCACTCTGTGTAAGCTACTCAACTGATACATGGACTGACAAAATGTACAGAGCAATGAATAGACTTAAGGGACGATACAATTAAGCAACCACAAGTAATCACGCAATACACAATGCACAATTTACATATGACATAGTGATATGAAAGATACCATGTCTCCTCTCTCCTAAATGACACATACACGGTGCTAATACAATGGTTTTAGAGCCAACATACATAACTGTCCAGTTCACATAAGACGATTGGGGAGAGGGAGGGTGACGGTCACAAGTTGATCTACGTAGCTCTGTTGAGGCTTCACTCCCTGGGGGCTGCCAGGTAGGAGTCACACCAGTATGCAGACAGTTGTCTGGCACATTCGACTGAGGATCATCATCATCCAGTGTGTACTGGTCTGGCTGGCTAATGTCCATATCAGCCCTCAGGCTGGAGAACTCGCCGTTTCACATGGTCAACATGGCGGTCAGTACAACGACCATCAGCCAGTTGCACAATGAAGCGCTGTGGACTGACAACTTCGCTGCTCTTCCCTGGTAGCCACGGTGGGCCAGTTCCCTGGTTCTTTACTGAAACTGGGTCACCAACGTCGAAGGTTCATTGGCAGGAGTGAAGGTCATGGTGCGTTTTCTGTCTTTCTTGATTAGCACAAACTCGACATGACACGTCTGGATGTAGCAGGTCTAGTCTCGAGTGAAGCTGTCTTCCCATCAACAACTCCGCAGGGGTTGCACCTGTGGTGGAATATGGTGTTAGGCAATATTGGAAAAGGAACCTCGATATCTGGGTTTCCAGGTTGACTCCTCTATCACCTTTCCTGATGGCTGTCTTGATTGTCTAGACTGCCCTCTCAGCTAATCCATTCGAGGCCGGATGGTGTGGGGGACTCGTGAGGTGTTTAATTCCATTGGATTCAGTGAAGGTAGCCGGAACTCCATACTTGTGAAAGCTGGCCCATTGTCAGACCAACACCTCCGGTAAACCGTGTGTGACAAAGACTATCCTTAGCTTCTCGATTGTGGACTGAGAAGTGGCTGAGGATACTAAGAGTGCCTCTGGCCGCTTAGAGTGAGTGTCCACCATCACCAGAATCATCTTCCCCTGGATGGGCCCAGCATAGTCAATGTGTACACAGGCCCAAGGACGGTCTGGCCACTCCCAGGGGTGCATTGGGGCTTTAGGCGGGAGTTTCTGGTGCTCTTGGCACTTGGCACAATGCCTCACGGCTAACTCCATTGTCCATCCCTGGCCACCAGACATACATGTACCCTTGTGCCATGCAGCCTCTTCATTTGGCAGATGCCAGGATGCCCTCCCTGACCTTGCTTGCCAGGGGTTGAAGTCTAGGCCCTGGCACAAATTGCTTGGCATTTTTTGGAAAAATGGGTAGGCTCTAGCAATCAAGATATATGCGCTACCTTGCTGGGAAGTTTCAGTAAAAACTGAAGAAATTTTCAGCAAGGATTGGTCCTTACTGTTTTCTCTGTACACACCAAGTATCAACTAGATGACTCATCAACTACTCACGTGTGCATTTACAATTCTTCCTTTCAAACAACAGGTTTTACACTAGCCAGGAATTTGCCATGGAAGAACTTTCAGTAATGATGCAGTGCAACAATAATGAATAAAGTATCATATTTTTCACTTTTTACAATGTATATATGTATGATGTTTGTCTTATGTGTGATGGAGAGTTCACCACTAGGTCAGAAAATATAGGATGATCTGTGGGAAATTTAGGGAAGAGATGTGGGAAAAAAAGAAAAGACATTTGGGCAAATTTTCGAGCAAATTGTGCCAGGGCCTATTGGAGTCCTTTCGCAGATATCCGATGACCAAGGTACTTGACCTCTAGGAGCATGAATGCGCACTTCTCACGTTTAAGGTGAACACCCACAGACTCCAGACGTTCCAGTACAGCACTTAAGTTGCGGATGTGTGCTGCCTTTGACTCTCCTGTCACCAATATGTCATCAAGATACACGCACACGTGAGGGAGTCCTCTCAGAATCAACTCGATAGTGCACTGAAAAATGGCTGGTGCAGCAGCCACTCCAAAAGGTAGACGGATGTATTGGAATAACCCCTTTTGAGTGTTGATTGCGACATACTGGCGGGACTCTTTGTCGACGTGCAGTTGTTGATACGCATGGGCAAGGTCTAGCTTGCTGAACACTTGTCCCCCAGCCAGAGAGGCAAACAGATCATCCACAAGGGGAAGGGGGTAAGCATCAATGTGTGCAGCCTGATTCAGTTTGTAGTAGCCACAAACTCATATGGAACCATCACATTTGACAACCAGAACAATGGGTGCTGCCCACTCAGAAAAAGCAATAGCTCGATGACGCCAGCTGCCTCCAGCCTCTCCAGGGCTTGATTGACCCTTGATCGGAGTTAGTGTTGTTTTAGTTAGTTGCTTTTATTTGGTTTTAGTTGCAGTAACACATTAGCATTTCAATGTCATTTTAGTTTTAGTTTTGGTATTTCTTAGCTAATGCTTGAATTTTTAGTTTTAGCTTTAGTAAATCAGGAGCATTCAATTTTAGTTGTGGTGCTACTTACTAAAACTGAGGTAAGTTCTACTTTTAGTTCAAGTAATTTCATAATGAATCAATTTACTCCCAGATACTTCTAAACATGAGAACTATTTAATTACTGAATGGAAAGGTTCGGTTATTACAACAAAAAACAGAAATATTCATATAAAAAATGCATGAATGCATGTAATACACAGTAGCCACAAACATTAAGTATACATATATTCTTTGTTTCTACGGATCAGAACTTCTCGTTCAAGGTTCTTGTGAGTTAACTTATTGCGTTTTCCAGTTGTGGCTTCCCCGGCTGTTGAAAATATTCGCTCCACAGCAGCTGATGATGCAGGGGCACACATGATATCTGCAGCCAGGGTAGAAAGTAATGGATACGCATCCTTCTGTTCCACCCAAAAAACCAGAGGGTCATCATCATCACCAAGGGAAGGCACGCTGTCTAAGTATCGTTCAAGCTCTTGTTTTCCATGAGGCTCACGAGCTGCTTTCTCTTTTCCTTGTCGCAACTTTTCCTCAAGAACTTTCGACAGGTAGCTGAAACGTTGACGTTTCTTGACTGGACTTTCTTCTTCGGGTAAGGGGGTGGGAGAAGACTGGATGGGAGAAGACTGACTTGAGCTTTGGCTGTCTAAGTCATTGACTTTGAGCATTCTTAGCAGTTCATCTTTTCCTGATTTCATCTGTACTGCATTGATCAGTGGTTTGTACCGTGGATCGAGGAGGGTGGACACAACATAGATTGGCTCAAAATCTTCATCTCCAGGATCTGTGTACTTACGAAATCGTCGATTCAACTCTGATCGTAGAGTGGTGGCTACTGAAGCAACTTCTGGGACTTGCACCATATCCTGTAGGTGCAGTTGCAGCTCCATCAGGATAGGAATGACACTTGACAGAGTTGTATACTCTTCTCCTGATATTAGAGCAGTATACTGTGCAAAGGGCTTCAATAGCTTGTGTACCATCTCGATAGTTTTCCACTCACTGTGAGCCAGATTGTCCCACTCTAGCTGATCCAAAGCAGTGCTTAGTGGACCCTTCACATCAAGTAGCCGATCTAACAACAGAAATGTTGAGCTCCATCGAGTTGGAACATTGGTAACCAGCTTTTTGTTACACAAGGACAACAGAATTCCTGTAGCTCTTGATGACTTGTTGACTTTCTTAACAAGAGCGTAAACCTTCTTCATGAGAGGTTTAAGTGAATCATCTTTGAACTTCTGGACAACTAGCTGAAGGCTATGAGCAAAACAAGCAAGTCGCTTGCCACACTGTGAAAATACTATGTCATGTTGCATTTCTTTGGTGTCAAAGTCATTATCCTCATCCACATCAAAATCTTCATCTTCATCTTCTGCATCATCACCACTGTTCGCTTCACCAACATCTTCATCCATTGACCCTTCACTGTAATCTGTGATAGATGCCAATACATCACTCCGAAAAGCTTTGACCATATTACTTCCGCTGTCTGTGATGACAAAATAGAACTTCTGGTCAACATCCCATTCCTTGAGGACTTCGTCTAACAAACTTCGAATTCTGTCAGCTGTATGGGGATGAGGAAAGACACGTACTGCAAGTGTCACACAGTGACGTCGATGATCATGTCTGGAAAAGAAATGGGCGGTCACTCCAAGGTACGATGATGTCATGCCACGCTTTGTCCAGATATCTGTACACGCAGATACCTTCTGTGCGGAGTCAAGGAAAACCTTGATTCTACCCTTCATATCAGCCATCAGTAGATCCATTTCTTTTGCCATCCTTGCTCGACTTGGTGTTTGATAGCGAGGATCCAAGGTTTCCATCAAAAGCCGAAATTCAGCATTCTCCACAACTGCATTAGGGACATTACTAGTGGCAATAAACATGGCCATCTTGCGTGTAATGTCTTGCCACCGACTGCTGGTCTTGTCATACTTTCGTTGCATGACTTCCATCAATGTCGATTGCTTCACAGGCCCAGCACGTCCCTTGTCAGCTTTAGTCTTCCCTCTCAATTCCTCCTCCTTTGCACTCTCTTCTTTTGTCACTAATTCTTTATAGCAATTTGTGTGGCTTTTCTTCAGATGACTCCTTAAGTTTGTGGTGAATTTACCGGTAATACGATGGCCACAAACACTGATGGGACTCGTGGCTTCAGCATCACTGTGAGACTCGGAACTAACTTGACATATACTCTTGTTGCTGCTGAAATCGTACGTGAAATAGTCCCACACTAAGCTTTTGCGAGGACGCCCAACAGAACCTCTTCCACTTGTAGATGGAGAAGGAGATGTACTGAAGCTTCGTGAGGATACGGGGGTAGCTGCCACACCGGCACCTTCGGACTCGGAGTCAGACGACAACATTCTCAAACACGTGCTAGATCCCTATACTTGCCTAATACCCGTGCTCGGAACTCAGTTCACTGGCTTGCAACTTCGTGTATGATATACTATACTGCACAAATGATCATGAGTTGAGTGCACGAGGCAGATCACGTGCGCTATAATGACATCTTCGATTTCGGGTGCGCGCGCGCTTAATGCGCGGACGATACTAGTATCTACTGGTACAATAATTTTAGTTTTAGTTTTCTTGCGGAAGGTTATAACGATTCTAGATTTAGTTACACCAATTCCAGCAAACTGTAAATTCTAGTTCTAGTTTTGCTACAATAGTTGTTTTGATGCTACTAAAATATATTTTAGTTTTAGTTATAGTTAACTATAACTACACTAATCGGAGTGCATACAGGACAGAGCAGGGGCAGTAAAAACAAGGTTGGCATCATGGTTGATGTGCAACTTGGCGGCAACACCCTTGATCGTGCCAAGCTCCGCCTTGAACAGGCCACTGTGCTTGGTGAGCACCTGGTCTAAGGTGGTGTGTGTGGTGTAGTCAGTGAGTGGATTTTGGCCTAGTTTAGCCGGACCTTGCTCAGCCAATCACGGCCTAGGAGGCTGGGGCCCGTTCCTTTCACCACCACAAGGCTGAGGTCCTTCTGTTGGCTCTGGTATTGGACCCAACCGGATGCCTCCCCAACAAGCTTTAGTTCCTCCCCTGTGTATGTCTGGAGTCTGATAGCAGGTTTTATTAGCTGGGGGCCTCGGCCAGCTGGCCACAGCTTGGAGTATGTGGCTTTGCTGATGAGGAAGAGTGCAGCACCAGTGTCAACATCCATCTGCAGCTGGGCACCATCAGTAGTAACTGTGGCTTTGACAGATGCCACTCTGTCTGCCTCCACCAAGAACATGTTGCAGTCCACTGTCCAAGGCTGTGCAGGAGGTGTTGATGAGGCAGATGTGGTTGTAGGCGGGGCCTTGCTATCAACTTTGTGGGTGTGATGCTGCTGTTGGCCTCCCACCTGCAGCGGCGGAGTCTGCTCGGGTGCTGACTGCCGCTGTTGGCGGAGGCGAGTTTTGCACACATGTTGAATGTACCCCTTCTTGTGACAGAAGTTACAAATGCTGTCACGGTACCGGCAGTCCCTGGCGGCGTGGCTCCCTCCACAGCGGTAGCATGCAGCACACACTTGGAGCTAAAGGGATATATCAAAAGAATTGTGTCGAGATCAAAGTATAACAAAATTAATTATTCCTTTCCTCACTTCTACTCTCTTTCACCTTCCCTCCATGCCACTGTTCTTACATCATTCCTTCTGTCTTCCTCCCTCTCCCTCCCTCCTCCCCCCTTCCCCCTCCCCCCTCCTTCTCTCTCTCTCTCTCTCTCCCTCCCTCCCTCCCTGCATCATTCACCTCATTACAGCCCCAGGTCCAGCCACTGAGATGGCCCCTCCCACTCAAATGGAGGAGAGGAAAGGACTTGCCCTTTGGAGTCCGGTGTGCCCAAACTACATTACTGAAGGGACAGATCCACATTGGAGGTGGGTATGCTGAGGAGAGCAGCAATCAGTATGTCATAGTGCAATACAACTCTACCACTGGTGAGTGGTCTCAGCTGCCAAAGAGCACTGAACGCTGCTTTTCCATGGCATCAGCCAAGGACCAGCTATTACTAGCTGGTGGTTTGGGAGGCAGCACTGCTATCCAATTATGGGACAGTGAGGGTCATCGCTGGAATACTCAGCACTACCCAAGAATGCCAACTGGTAGACCATTCTCAGCTGCTGTGGGCTACCAGCAATACCTCATTGTGTCATGTGGGTACCTCTACAAGGACACAGTAGAAGTCCTGGACTGCTCCACTCACCAGTGGTACAGTGCACAGCCAGTGCCTGTGGGGGGTGACCGCATGACAGCAGTCATCATTAATGACTATGTATACATCTCATCATATAACTGGAGTGGTGGTCAGCCTCACGTGTTCTCCGCCCACCTCCCCACCCTGATATCAAACGCAACTCGCAACACCACCACTGGCCCAACATGGCAGGAACTGCCATCCCCTCCAGTATGTGGCCCCACACTCTTAGCCCTGCAGAACCACTTGCTACTGGTAGGAGGGAAGGGGATGAGAAAGGAGCTCTACAGATATGAGGCAGAAGGGAAGAAATGGAGCAAGGGTGGAGAGCTTCCTGCGGAAATCGCTGCTCCCTCTTGTGCAGTACTCCCCTCTGGTGAACTGCTTGTGGCTGGAGGGTATGTGGTGGGTGTTGTGGGATATTCCCAGCAAGTGTGGGTAGGATCATTAGAGTAACACTGATTGCTTCTCTGATAACACCACAACTGTACATGTGAACTACCACTAATTATTGCAGTGATGTGCTATCATAGATAATTTGTGTATGCTGCTATGCATTACGTGTTACTTCACTCTTATAACTTGCTATTTTGTGTGTTGGCTTAATAATTAACATTTAATTTGTGATTAACTAAAATTGGTTTACATGTATACTGTACAACAATCATATTACACCGTAGTAAACAAAACACCTTGTTCATATAATGAAGTGTTCATTATTATTATTTCTATACATTCACTCCAACATCCTACACTAGCTGATATGTGCGTTGTCTTATTAATGCGTTGTGATCTTTGTAGAATTTTATTAATTAAAAGCAGTTTCTTCAGACAATCAGAATGATTGTGACATCACATGTTTGGACTGATGAAGACGGCAGTAATATAGTGATATGCAGTGGTGGCTCCTGAACAAAAGTCAAGTAGTTTCTAAGGGTTAAGAATTTGCTGCAGACAAAACATTGCAGTACTTGGGGGGGTAGTCTCGCGAGCCATACGAATTTTCCAAACGTATGCAATGCACGCAAGACTACTTAGGGGGGCATGCCCCCCCCAGGAAAATTTTGAAAATCAGGCCTCCAGAGATTGAATCTGAGCCATATGTTGAGCAGTTGTGCAAACAAAATCAAATGTAACCTTGAATTCTCACCGCTAATAAGCAATGCTCACGCGTAGCGCTATGCTCGGCGGTGAAAATTAATGGCAGGCAAAGTTTGACCAGTTTCCAGAAACCCCAGAAACCCCCCAGGAGCCGCCACTGATATGAGAGAGAGCATGAAGGAGGGAGGGGGAGAGTGAGTGATAGAGAAATCTGGAGTAGGAGGAGGAGTGGGAGGAGGGACTAACAATTATTAGGAAGAGGAGTAGGAGAAGGAAGAGGAGGAAGGTTAACTAGGAAGAAGAGGAAGAAGGGGACGATCAGGAAAACAATCTGGAAGATGAGGAAGAGGATAAGATGAAGGATGGAGTTACCTGGCAACAAGTACATTCCTACACAAGGTTCTCTGGTGACACAGGTGCAGAAGAAAGAATGAAAAGACAAACTTCCGTCCCGGGCATCGAACCTGGGCCCAGTGACTGGGAGTCCAGTGCACCAAGCGACAAGACTACCAGGGACAAAAGTTTGTCTCCCCATTCTTCCTTATATGCTGGCAGTGTTCGTTGACTATTCAGTCAACATCCCACTGACAGACCACCCTAATCTTGTGCTGTCAGAACCCCTCTAGGGAGAATGGGGAGACAAACTTTTGTCCCGGGTAATGGCTTTTCGCTTGGTGCACTGGACTCCCAGTCACTGGGCCCAGGTTCGATGCCCGGGACAGAAGTTTGTCTCTTTATTCTTTCTTCCTCACCTGTGTCACCAGAGAACTCCATCACCAGGTGCCTATGCCCTATATGTACATTCCTACACGTATAACATACTGTACATGTAGGGTCCCTACATGTATACACTAACTCCGCCCATGTGCTCTAAATAGAAGCACCTCACGCTCACTGCACTCCATCGCTCCAGCCTCTGCGCCCTCTCTCCTGCGGCAGCGAGTGGAGATGGCCACGCGCTACGTACCTGGTGCGTCCTCCATAGAGATTCCTCTCAGGGACACGGACGAGGTGAGCCTGCAGAGAGCTTCACTCTGCGTGAGCATGAGGGAGAGAAAGACGCTAGTTCTATTCAATGCGCACTATGGCTTTCGACAAAACCACATGCACGTATACATGTACATGTGTGCATGCATGTGTGTGCATTCTGGTATTGTGTGTGCAGTGTAGTGTGTGGAGCAGCAAAGTGTGTGCATGGGCACATGGCCAGCCTTTTCCCTGTGTCCAGGTGATTGAATTGGACATTGACCAGCTACCAGAGGGAGATGAGGTGATCAGTATCCTCAGAGATGAGAGAGCTCCTCTGCATACATAGGTGGCCCTCGCTGTGAGTACTCCCCCTCTACCTTATATGGCAGGTGGGAAATCCTCCTCCTCCTCCTTCTCCTCCTCCTTCTCTTCTGCCATCAGCTCCACTACTACAAGCAGAATGAACATGAAGAGTTTGTCAGACTATTGGAGGCATCTCGAAGTGGTCAGTGATCAAAAGAAAATGTTTCACATGCTGTGGCACATGTACACTCATGCACTCATGAGGAAAGGCTTGGGAATATTTTTAGAGAACCGTGAAAAACCAGCAGCCACCCGGGATTGAACCGGGGGCCTCTGACTTTAGCTGTCAGTGCTCTACCACCTGAGCTATGGCCACTAGCTGGGTAACAGCCAGCCTTCTCAATATCACTCTGTATGTGCCGTCAGAATCCCGCTAGGGATCGCCCAGTAACTCCATCAGGGGAGGAGCCATGTACAATGTATATGTATAGGTCACCTTTTCTTCCCTATCTTCCTCCCTCTCTCCCTCTTTCTCCCTCCCTCCCTCCCTCCCCTCCCTCCCTCCCTCCCTCATCTCTGTTTCAGATGCAGACATGAGCTATGCAGACAGTGAGAAGGACCAGATGACTGTCCTGGACACTCTGGCAGCCTACCACGTCCAGCAGGCCAGGAGGGAGAAGAAAGAGCTCTTTACACAGGTCAGAGGTCACATGTGTTGGGAACAGCTCTCTTAGTTTGATTTTACTCACATTTTGTGCCTAGTCTCATTCCCAGACCACCCAAAAGTGAAGTGGTCTGGGACAGGTAGTGAATTTCCTTGGCATTTTCAACACTTACGTCATTTGCTACTCATGTGATTGCTAGCTCATCGCGTGTGCCAGTACTAGGCTCTTGCCTTGGAACAGCTTGCGGAAGTGGTACTCGCAAGGGGATGTCAGCACATTCCCTCTAGCCTCCATAACTCATCTACCATGCAACCTTCTATCCATGCTACTACATACACACGTGTGTCTGCTGTGTATGGCAATTGTGCACAAAAGCAGGTGGTGTAGGCCTGCTACTGTTGTGAAAAACATTAACCCCTTCTCCGTACTTCCAACAGTTAGCCGCTAATAGTGTGTCATGGCTACTTCCCACCGACCAAATACAGCAGAACAAGCTCCGCCCCTGCCTTCTTTTGTCTGGCTCAGTGACGTACATGTACCCATGCGTGCTTGTCAAGGTATAGTGTGGTGAGGGTGGGGCAGTGCAGTGGTGTATTGTGTGGTGTGCATGTGAGGCTGGTGGGTGTCTAGTGATGTGTGCTATTGTGCTACTGGCACAGTATTCCCCTCTACTGTACAGTGCACCCCCTCCACCTCCATGTGGGGCTTGTGCTGCTGCTCAAGCTCCATGCCTCTCTTCCCTCCCTCCCTCCCTCCCTCCCCCTCCCTCCCTCTCCTTCCCTCCCCCTCCCTCCCTCGATCCATCCTCTATTCATCCACCCCTTCTACCCTCGACACTGTACGTCTCAATCCTCTTCCCTTCTCCCTTGTCTCCCTGTCCCTCTGCCTCTCCTGTTTCAGATACATGTGTAAATGTACTCATGGGACAGTGTACATGTACAGTACATGTACATGTACATGTATATCCATGTATGGCACTGTATGTTTGGACATGCTCTTCCAACCTATCTCCCTCCCTCCCTCCCTCCCTCCCTCTCCCCACGAGCAGCGAGCGCCACATGATTGCCACCTCCCAGCACTGTCTGCCGCCAGACCGTGAGAAGACCAACCAGTGCTCTGCCATCTTCACAGACCTGGATTCGTCTGTGCTGACCCAGGTCACTTTGGTCATAGGTCATCGAATGTGCAAGGGAGATCTCGAGACCTTTTGTATGTTTATTTGTGTGTATGTATAAAATGTATAATGTCATGTACATGTGCAGGTAGCATAAATACACATGACATGTGGGCCAGTTGCTAGTGCACACATGTTGTGTGCCTGGATCTCTTCCTCCCTCCTCTTTCCTTCCCCTGCTACCCTCCCCCCTTTCCATCTCATTGCAGATGTATGTATGCTATTGTATGCTACATGAGGTTACATTTCTGTACAGTACATGTACATGTAGCGTAAGTACATGAGGAAAGGCTTGGGAATATTTTTAGAGAACTGAAAAATCAGCAGCCACCCGGGATTGAACCGGGGGCCTCTGTCTTTAACTGTCAGTGCCACCTGAGCTATGACCACCGGGTGACAGCCAGCCCTCACAATTCTCAATATCACTCTGTATGTGCCTTCAGAATCCCTCTAGGGATCGACCGGTAACTCCTCTCCATCAGGGGAGGAGCCACACTGAGTGAAATTTTCTATTTATTCATAGCAGTGCACATGAAGCTGTAGCATAAAGTACATGTACACTTGTGTGGCTGCGCACTTCTTGTTCTGCACCTGTTTTTCTCCCTCCCTCCTCTTCTCTATACTTTACTTGCTCCCTCTGCACCCCTCCCCCTCCCCCTCTTTCCACCTCATTTCAGATGCATGCTACTGTATGCAGACAGTGAGGAGGACCAGACGACTGCTTTGGACACTGTGCTGCTGTATATACACACTGTGGCCATACCATACATGTGCTGGAAACTCAAACACTTCCAAAATAGTACAAGTACATTAGGTGACCTACATACAGTGTACATGTGTGTCGTAATAATTATTATCATACATGGGATAACGTGTTCATAGCATTCTACATGACATTGTACATGTACATGTATTGTCATGTAAGTACATTGTACATATGCTGATGCCACATGGTTCAAAGGAGTACCAGGGGATACAATACGCCGTTCAGTTTCTACTCTACTCCAAAGTTTGTATATACAAGTACAGTGTACATGTACATGCACATTACACATTCAGGAACATATGAACCACCCGAAGGGCGGCAAAAGAGTGTATAACTTATGTAATATCCACACCGCCGTGTGGATTCAAAAGCTTCCTAATACGGAAGTTGTTGGAGGCCAGCCAGAGGCCCCACAGCAGTTCAACTATGACTGTAGTGCTATGTTTTGATAAACTGCACTTGTATGCTCCTTCACCACTCTTCATGTGGCTCCTGACATGATACGTTATGCTTTCATCTGTTGCAGATGCTGTCGGGTTGGGGATGGGGCTGTTTTTTGTGAGTCTTAGAAACCTGGAGAAGGCAAGGTGAATGACCACCATACCATACAAACACCTCCTCTGTTTCCATGCCAAACATGCCGTGTACATTGTGTATGATACCACCCCCCTTCCTCCTAGTCTACCATCTCCTACCTTCCTCCCTCTCTCCCTCCTTCCTTCCCTCCCACTCTCTCCTCCCTCCCTCCTTCTTTCCCTCCTCTCTCCCTCCTTCCTTCCCTCCCTCATTGACTTCCTCCCTCTCTCCTTTCCCTGTTTCTACTTCTCTCCCCTCCCTCCCTCCCTCCCTCCCTCCCTCCCTCAGGCATGTTCTCCCTACCCACCCTGCTCCTCCACCTGGTGTCTGCCTCTGTCTGGGATAAGCTTTGTGTTTAACCACTGGACTGGAGAACAATTTGTATAATTAGTACATGCACGTTATTTTGATTTGTGGAAGTCATGCAATTGCAGATGGATGTGTTGATCATTCAAATTGTTCGCCTTTATAGCTATGTCATACATGAACAATCACATGCATAGTGCGCTACAATGAAAGAAAGAAGAGAACAGAGAAGAAAGAAAGAATCACACACTATAAAACAAACTAAATTTAACAACAACCTCAATGGCTTAGAAAAATAGAGTTTAACATTTGGAGAACAGTCTCAATGGCTTAGTTAGAAAAATAAGTATATGTAACAACCTCATCGGCTTATAAAAATATACATCTGTAACAACTTCAACAGCTTAGAATAATATTAAATTTATTTAAAGAAAACAAAGCAGCAAGCCTACACAATGTCATATAAGAATAAAACTCAGAATGAAAATGGTCCATATGCCCAACCAGATATGGGGCAAAGATCTTTCATGGTGCACATATACATTTAAGCCATTATCTATCTTGAATCGTGGAAGTTACACAGTTTTGAGTGGATGTTCATGCGGTGAACATTCATTAGTCAAATTGTTTGCCTATAGTGCAACGTACTGTACTCACTTACATGTAGCTGCACCAATTAAGTCTGAGACTAGTCTCATTCCCAGACCGAAACAAGACTAGTCTGAGATACTAGCAATACCAGTACCCGAGGGCAGATTTGCTCATTAACCTTGGTCGTTTGATGGGATATATGAGGTTACATGATGTTTGGTCATATTTGACAGGGCAAGGGCCAGGGCCCAGGGCACACTGAATTAGTGAGAGGGGGGGAGGGGGGGACTGCATGGTTAGAATACTCTGCGCACAGAATTAGTTATGGAGGAATTAACTATACTGTGTATTTCAACTATGCCACCTGCATATCACTAATTAATGCTCCCCCCTAAATAATATAATGTGATTATATATATATATATATATATCAGAGAGTCGGTAGACTCTCTATGTAGGGATGGCGCCGACACGCCCATAGTGCGTGTACATAGGAAAGCCTTCTTAACTCGCGAACGCTCGCGTTCTAAGCCTTTCTGGGCCCCTAGCTATTCTATTCCAGCGTTTCTCTATCCAACAATACCCCCCAAGTAGTTAAAACGCACCCCTTGACTTACTACCAGAAAACTCTCCAAAGGTCGTTGTCTTTCTTTCCTATTCTTCTTCTTCTTCTTAAGACATTTCTTTAGACTAACGCTCCTCAAAACTGGCTGAAGTAATCACCGTAGTTCTTTCACGGATCCACTGTAATCACTACAAAGTACGATCTGCGCTAATAAAACTCTTAGTACCTTCCCAAATGGGCAGAAACTAGAAGGCCCGGACAACTTCCCATATTTGGAAATCATATTTGTAATAGTTATTGTCACGTGGCGTAAACGGTAAGCACGTGAGGGCGGGCCTCGCGAAAAGCCACGCCTATTAATTTCCGCTGTAGTCGCTGAATGTGGCATGTTCGAGTAGCGTCCAACTTCACTATCAGAGAGTCGGTAGACCCTCTATGTAGGGATGGCACCGACACGCCCATAGTGCGCGTACATAGGAAAGCCTTCCTAACTCGCGAACGCTCGCGTTCTAAGCCTTTCTGGACCCCTAGCTATTCCATTCCAGCATTGTTACTGTACTATTGTACAAGGAAAAAGAGTACAAACAAGTAATAAAAACATTTTCAAAAAATGTTGAGGGATGTAGGGATAGCAGTGCCAAAAACCACAGAAACTAGATATGGTGGTGGCAGTGTCCAGGCAAGACAGGGTATACAAGGACTACACAAGTAACCCCATCCCTACATCTTTTCTTTTTTTCAAGTGCAACCCTTCCCAGTCATCTCATACCATAGCCTAGGTATACACAGTACTATCATGGAGAAAAAAAAGATGTAGGGATGGGGTTACTTGTGTAGTCCTTGTATACCCTGTCTTGCCTGGACACTGCCACCACCATATCTAGTTTCTGCGGGTTTTGGCACTGCCATCCCTACATCCCTCAACATTTTTTGAAAATGTTTTTATTACTTGTACATATAGGAACATAGCAGCACTTTAATAGCTGGGCAGTAGAGCTCGGCGCAGGTAGGTTAGGCCCTGCGTTGGGTCACGACGGAGTCAACAATGTCCGCTCGTAATGCTGGCTTGCTGCCAGCATGAGCGCATCAATGTCGAGCTTTTCGTCGTTTGTTTCGTCGCAGAAGAAGGCTTTCATCTCTACAGGCGACTGCACTAAACTTGAAATCTTGTTGCTACGGACGCTTGTTAATAAGCAATGTGTACGCACAGTCTAAACCGGTTATACAGCTCGTCCAATGGAAATACGTGATTTAGAAACCCGAGGGCCCTGGGCTGTAGCGTCCGAGCGAAACGAGGACGCTACTAAGGGCCCATGGACTAGCTGTATAACCTATATGTAGCGCGTACGTACAGCGTACACAGCCAATAATAATTGGGCTCGATTCGATACCGACTGCCGTAAGGTATCGAATCGAGGACAAGGAGGAGCTCGAATCGAGCACGTAAGGCCCTTACGGCCTCGAACCGACACTGGGGTTTCATGTCGATTCGAGCTGTAAGGCGGGCCCCATACAAAAAATACAATGGGACTGGCCCAACTGAACGTACCAATACTGTAATTCCGTACAGTATCGGGCACGTTTACGTCCTCGAATCGGGATTAGATTTTTGGCCGCGTAGATTCCGCAAACACGTTATCTTGCCTCGCCCCCCCAACTAAAGTTGGCTGCCGCCGCCCCTGCGTACTAGGTGTGATAGTATGTAATGAAACACACACAGCGCACATTTGCATTGCAGTGGGACAGACACTGCACTGTGAAACTGAGGATACTTTGTGGGAAGAATGGGAAGAGGAAGACGCGTGGGTGAGCCCCGTGGTACCTAATACGCGTGACGAGGATGACCTGAATAATGTCCATTATCTACGCTCTGGGTGACGTCAAAACTGGGGAATAACTATAAAGGTAGACTAGCAGCACCTCAAGAACGTCAAGAGGGGTCATTAGCACCTTACTATAGCAAAGTCTGATTCCTGATGCCTCCTGCATGAAGAAGGGTGATTGCAGTCACAGATATCGCACCTCAGTTGAGAAACGTGACAGCAACTTATCATACACCTTCCCGTGTCTTCACATCGTACCTATTGTGGCAGGTGAGAGGATGAGATAGATCTTTTCTTTTGCCACGTGCTTGTAAGTTGCAATCTCTCAACATAAGGAGGCGTCAAAGTCGCAGCGCTCTAAATATATGTGCCGCCGTGAGTATAATAGGTATATAGGCATCGGAACCGTGGGGGCTTTGGGGGCTATAGCCCTCCCCTAATGTTTCTCTTCAGTTCTACAGCCCCTCCTCCCAAAAGTCTTAGGACAGAGGGAGGGCGATACGCAAACTACGCGCGACAAGTAGCAGCTACTGTATCCCCCAATCTTAGAACTGTATGTATTTTTACGCCTATGAGGACAGATATAAAAAAAGAGTATACACATACACTGCAAAAGAATGATGGTTACTTTAACCCATATGTAAGGTTATCTCAGTTGCATCTTTCAATACCTGGCACTATAGAATGTGCAGAATGTGTAGGAGATCTTCTAAGTAATGAGGCCATTGAGCAGTTAAGGAAAAGGGAGTTACAAGTTGATTGAGCATGACATAGCACTGACTGATCACGACTATGGCACTGATTGTGTAGGAGAGGTATGCTACTTACCCATCATGTTTCAAGCACATGTCACATCACCCATTACCCTGGAGACATGCACCCTATATACACAATCTAGAGACAGCATAAGACACAGTATGCAACTCATAACTGTTGAATTGTAGTGTGGGAACCATATGATAACTTTATACTTGAGTGCTTGCAACTGAGATAACCCTACTCAAGGTTGAAACAACCATCTCTTTTTTGCTGTGTAGCAAATTGAAGGTAATTCTCACAATCGAAAGTCCAGTATAACGTGTTAAAACATGGCTACTAGACTAATGAATAGTATAGTGCGGAAAGTGGAGGCTCTTCATTATGTCTCCAGAGAATGATGACAAGCACCTGGAAAGTCCATAACCGTCAAGTTGCTTTTAAATTATTGTTATTGCAGAAATGTGTAATATTATGTGTGTACTCAAGTGAGGGTAATCTGACATGAATATTGTCTATTTACATAAAAGATGAAGAGTGGATGAGCATGATTGGAATATGATGTCATAGCATTCTAGAACTATTGTGTTGTTAGCACAAGTTTTGAGCTAGGATGGTGAAAATGTAGGTCCTTACGATCAACTGAAATCTTGTAACTTGTGTTTGTTAATTTGCTAAATCATAGTTGAAATTATACAACATAGTTTAAGTGTCAGTTTAATATAAATAACTATCTGAGTGCTATTGATGGTTGTTATGCATAATTTTACATGCTCAACGTTTGTGAATGTAATTGATGGTGCTATGCACAATCTAACATGCTTAATGTTTGTAAATGTGCACTTCATTGCCCTAAAATGAAATGGATCATATCCGCCAGACTATTGCTGTGTAGTGATACAGTGTGTGGAGGTTGAGTCTCCAGAGTGCAGCAAAAATGATGAAATGGTTCATTGAGTACCCAAGACGTACTACAATGTTTTTTGTACGTATTAATAGCACTCCATAAAATAGCCTATTAATTTTGTAGGAAACAGTGTTTAGTACACTGCAAAAATTTCATGGTTACTTTAACCATTTAATATGGCTACCTCAGTTGCACATTTGCTCTCTCAACATCTGGCACTGAAGTAGTATATAGAATGTTCAAAATGTGTAGGATATCCCTCAAGAAATGTGGAGGATTGAGGAATAGAGTAAATTGCATTCACTTGGTCCATTGAGCATGGCCTAGCAGTGAGGCCCCTATGGGCTGTTTACCTGTCACATGTCAAGTTCCTACCATAGCAAACATTACTCTGGTTATGCTCTGGAATCACTCTACACATTGCACACATGCTATCAGTCTCAAGGATATAGGAGAAATAGAAACTCAACATGGGAGTGACATGGTGTCAATCAGCTGCAACTTAGATAACGTTAGCAAGGTTAAAGTAACCTTCTCTTTATTGCTGTGTAGTGCCTGTACAATGCAAACCAACACGATTAGAATTAATTGGACTGCTGTAGTTATGAGGTAAAAATCTGCTCTCATTCTGACACACAGCCAAATGTGAGCGATGTGACAGTCTGATGCCCAGGAAGCAAGCCAGCCCCAGGCTTAGGCCTTTGTGGATTATGCTCAACGCTTAGCATAATTATTTCCTTTATTCCACCTATTTTTCTTTTCAAGCGGCCAATTTTTCTTTTCATGTTGCCAATTTTTCTTGTGAGTTACCATAATATTACTTTTCCGAATGTACAAAGCCTTAAACAAAGCTCTATACTTGTATTACAACATGATTGATACTTGTATTATAGTCTTCCAATGATGATTCTTGTGCAGTAGAGAAGGTGAATATAATAAAATCGAAAAGACACCCTCAGCTGCTGCTGAGGAAGGCTGCACCAAATAACATGCTTTAGAAAATGGCATCCATAAATTAAGATGATAATGAGGAGATTTTTTTCGCTAAGTAAACCCAGGTCACCGACAGATCAGAGGAGGTCGGACACGGCCACGTGAGCTCTCCTTAGATTGGAATAAAATTGCATTCCAGAGCGCGTTCTATAGAAAACTTCATTTGAAGAACCATGTTTGTTCTGGCCTCAGTTTCTTGGGGAGCCACGAATGGATTTCGTTTAAACTTTAACAATTTGTCGTTCATATCCCAAGGTAGCCGTAGAGACTAAGCGCCCCGACCACTTTGCTACCAAGGTTGAATTTCTTAGCTACGTTTGCTTTCTTCCGTTTTCTTTACGAGTGCTGGGACAGGAGAGAAGCTACTAACGCATTATCAAGTAACTAGTGGCCATTTTGAGGTTCTTTTTAATTCTTAATCCCACCTAAGCACGGCCATGACCTCGCTACGTTCTCAGACGCTATATGCGCTCTTAATACGGGCTTATGGTTATGGTATGCATTTGGTCATGTGATAATTACGTAACAACAACATCGTGTCCAACCTCCTCTGCTGACAGATAGTTAGTAACCTCGCGCCATTTTTAAGCTGGTTAGTAACCCAACCCTCGTTTTTTCAGGCTTTAGAATCCCACGTGTGTTTACATAGTCGGGCTTCGCCCTCTGTAAACACACCCTGGGGATTCTAAATGCCCGACAAACTCGCGTTGGGTTACTAACCTACACATAAGAGTTGCACAGTTAGGCCCTGTACCTATTTTGCTCACATTATCAAAAAAGTTATTCCTGCATAATTCTTTTTGCTTAGAAGCACGGCTGTCTTGTTGATGACTCCTTACTCCATAAAATCATCATCTCCAAGCATGATACTGTTCCCGTGCTTCACTGAGTCAGGCTCCTCCCAGTATCCAGCAAAGCATTTGTTTCAAGAGGAGCTGGTAATGTGATCAGCCTGTAGGTTAGTAGCTATATTGCTAATGACTTCACTGGCCATTAAGTAAGTAATGAAATCAAAGATACTTCTGCACGCTATTCTTGATCGACATGGCACATATATATAACCCCAAAGTTAGGGGAAACCTCCAAGATACAGACAACCTCTCTACAACAGACAGAAGTCCATGTGTCTGTTATTCAGATGTTTCACTGGAATTGGCTCCTCCAATATGATGTTATAGCACACCCTTCAATATAAGCATTAAGAGTGGTGGGCAGTGTCAAATACTTAAGTTGATACATCCGAATTCCCTCATTCTTTCATTAGTAATGGTGGACTACCTACATATCTGGGCACGTGGTCAATGGCAGGATTGCTAGGGCAGCCTCTTCGGTATTTTAAATTAGTAATGGTGGACCAGCCTAGCAGTGCAATCCTTTACTCCGTTCTTAGTAAGTATTTAACAAAATGGCCAGCCAGTCTATAACCCCTCCCCCCTCTCCCCATCCTCTTCCCACCACAGCGACCACACCCTAGGCCTGCACACAATATGCTGGCATATTTTCCAGCATAATATGGATATACAAGCAGCGGGCATAATTCCGAAATAATGAGAGTGGCGTGAAGGAATAATATAAGCGTAGGCGCACGAACCACATGATAAGCGTGTATGAATGGCGAAGTGTAGCTCTCATAACTTACGTTCCAGCAACCTAAGTTCATCCAGCACAGAAGAATCGTTGGTAATGACTCATTTTCTACACGTGCAATGGCTTTTTGTTGTACTACTGTACGTGGTTTCATTTTTTTGTTTACATAATAATTATGATCATAATGGGCAGAAACTTGAGAATAATAGGCAGGAACTGAAGGAATAGTAGGCTAAGTTTAGAATTGCTGAATAGAATAATAGGCAAGCTATGGAGCATATTGTGCTCTACCTACCACCCTCCCCTCCTCCCACCACTCTTTGCTCCCCTCTCTCCCTCCCTCCTAGTAATCATTACTCCAGTGGGAAGATTAGTTGTGAGGAAAACAATAATGATCTCTCCCTTTCTTCCTCCTTCCGTCCCCCTTCCCTCTCCCCTCTCTCCTCCCTCCCTACATCAGTCACCTCATTGTATACATTTCCCCAGACTGCCCCCAAAGGAAGAAAGGAGGGGAATGGGAGTGAGGGAAGAGGGGAGTGGGGATGGGGGAGGGGGAGGAGGAAGGGAGGAAGGGGAGGGGAAAGGGGGAGGGGAAAGGGGGAGGTGGAGAGGGGGAGGAAGGGAGGGAGGGGAGGGGAAAAAGGGAGGGGGAGAGGGGGGAGGAGAAATGGGGGAGGGAGAGGGAGGGAGGAGGGGAGAGGGGGAGAGGCAAGGGAAGGGTGAGAGGAGAGAGGAAGGAGGAGGAAGGGAAGGAGAGGGAGGTAGGGGGAAGAAGGGAAGGAGAGGGGAGAATGGAAGGGATGGAAGAAGAGATTAAGGTAGACACTCACACAATCATATGACATGGGGAGTGGGGAGAGGAGGAGAGGAGGGAGAGGGGAGGAGGGGTGTGAGGAAAGGGTGAGAGGAAGGGGAGGAAGGGGGGAGGAGGGTGGGACTGTAGTAGTTAACTGCAACTAACACCAAAAGTGCAACCAATACTAATTGTCACATGTACAGCCCACAGTAATGTTAATTAAAACCAGTACTGCAAAATCTGTACACAGTCACTGCAGTCATGGTGTTGAATTCTGTAGTAATCTGTGCAGACTTCTATTAAATAGTATTATATTGTTGTAATTACATGTAACTAAAACTACAGTAAGTTGTTGTTGTGTACTCAACTACATCCTTATACTAACAAGATCAGGGATGTGTTGTTCGGGCGCAGTGGTGAAATATGCAGAGTCCTGTGTATTATATATGGCGTATGTGATCATAATAGCAAGAGTGCATGATAAAAAAGCGCGGAGGAAGAGCATCCAACTTCACGGGATTCGGGTACGGGCAGAATAACCTGCCAGTACTATTTTTAGAACGCACGCAATTAACACACCTATTCTGTGGCTTTGAACTTTTTTTGAAGCTATACACGTCATGTGTGTACTTCATACGGATTCCTGCAAACGGAAGTGTGGCTACATTTAGTACGCTACGCATATTCCGCCCGTTCCAGCAGGTGAATATGAGAGTTTCCTCCGCGCTTTTTTATCATGCGCTCTTGTAATAGGTTAACCTTTTGACCCTCGCCCCTCCTCTGATTCCACCCTCCCTCCTTCCCCTTCCTTCATCCCTTCCCTTACCCCCCTTCCTTTCCCCTTCCCCTCCCCTTCCCCTCCCCTCCTTACCCCTCTCTCTCCTCCCCCTCCCTCTTCTTCTCTCCTCTCTCCCTCCTCTCTCCCCCCTTCCTCCCTCCTCTCTCCCCTTCTTCCCTCCTTTTCCCCTTTTTCCTCCCCTACTCCCCCTTCCTCCATCTCTTCCCACCTCCCTTCCTCCTCCCTAGTCTCTCTCCTTCCTTCTCCCCTTCATTCCACCTTACCACATTAATATTTAGACCCATTCCTCTAGACCTCCTCCTCTCTTCTCCCATTCACTCTCTCCTTGCTACAGTGTTCCTTACAATTAGATATTTCACAGTGATATTCCTTTCCTTTAGACTGCCCCCAAAGCTTCCTCTCAGATGAGCTCTCCTAATCAGGCCAACGCTCATGAGCAGGTACTGCAGTGGGTGGTTTACATGTAGTGGTAACTATCTCTAGTAGTGTGGAAACATGTGTAATGGGAGAGGAGAGAGAGGGTGGAAGGGAGTGGGAGGAAGGGAAGGATGAAGAGGAGGGAGGTATATACGAGAGATGTAAGGATTGAGAAATGGGGGAAGAGGAACAAGAGGGAGGAACAATGCTAATACTATACTACACTAGCCAGATAACATTGGTATTCCATTGAGACCCATTGTCTCCTTTGTTTCGTCACTGTCGTATGAACTCTTCAAGTACCTCTCAAAGATTTGGCTCCATTGATTGGTAACTCGGACTCATTTGTACGCAGTTCATCTGTGTTTGTGTCGTTCATCACATCCAAAGCCATCCGCCCAGATGAACGTTTGGTGTCGTTTGATGTTGTTTCCCTGTTTACAAAGGTTCCGGTACAGCTAGCTCTTGATGCTGCCAACCGCAGACTTTCATCTGATGATATGTTGCCATCACGTTCGAACTTGTCAGTCCAGGAGTTACTCTGCCTTCTTGAGTTTTGTCTCAAAGCCACCTACCTCTGCTTTCGGGGATGGTTTTTCAAACAGACATATGAGACAGCCATGGGTTCCCCAGTGTCTGTCTCCATTGCCAATCTTGTCATGGAAGATGTGGAGGAACATGCCTTGGCTTCATATGACATTTAACTCCCATTCTGGAAGCAGTACGTTGATGACGTATTCACTGTGATTCGTGTTGACAGGGTCCATCACCTACTAGGACATCTCAATAGCATCGAGTGCTCCATTCAGTTCATGGTTGAGGTTGAGAATGATGGCGGACTACCATTCCTTGATGTTAACGTCTACCGGGAATCTGATGGCTCTCTCAACACATCTGTATATAGAAAACCAACTCACACAGATAGATACCTTGACTTCTCCTCCCACCATCCTTTTTCTCACAAGAGAGCGGTAGCATAGATATTAGACACATAACCGGTTACGTGTCTCTAATATCTATGGCGGTAGTATGTACCCTTTCTTCTAGGGCTTCAACCCATTCGTCATCACAACGTGGCCAGATCAAGGAAACCAGCCGTGTTACATCTGCCCTGAGATTGAATGGTTACCCGCGATCGTTCATTCAATCTTCTCAGTCACCTCGTACTGTTCCACCCTCATCAACACCAGAGTACAGGGCATGTGCTGTTATTCCCTATGTCCGTGGAGTGTCTGAGTGCATCGAACGCATTTTGACTCCATTGCAGATTAGGGTGTGTTATAAACCCTTTCAGACTTTCAGGCAATTACTGTCTCGACCAAAGGACAGGGTGCCTGAGCTCCAGATATCGGGTGTCGTCTACAAGAGCCCCTGTGGCAACTGTCCAATGGTCTACATCGGACAGACTGGACGTCGACTATGCAAACGTTTGTCTGAGCATAAGAGAGCCGTCAGAACAGCTGATTTTAATTCTTCTGCCCTGGCTGAGCATGCGTGGACTGCCAGCCACCCTGTTGACTGGGAGAACACCTGTGTTCTCTCTAGCTGCCCAGATTACCACTCTAGATTGATCCAGGAGGCCATCCACATTTGATTCACCGACCACACACTGAGCAGAGACACAGGCAATCTACCACCAATGTATGATGACCTAGTGGATTCCAAGTGCTGACCTGGGTTGTCTGTCTATGTCTGCATTGTTCTTTGACTATAGTTGGTCATTGTTCGGCACGTTCCAATCTTGTCCCTATGCCTCCAGTTCATAGCCTATATCATGTGAGTGTTTTGTTCTGTGTTTCAGTTTTCACTGATGATGGTGGCCGTATGGCTACCGAAACGTTTGAATATCAATGTTATCTGACTAGTGTAGTATAGTATTAGCATTGTTATGGATCCACCTAGCCACACAGGCCTATTTGTGTTTATAAGAGGGAGGAGGAGGGAGGGGAGGAGGAAGAGAGAGAGAGGGGGAGGGGGTTTTGAATGCAGCCAATCAGTTCAATGAACCTGTTTTAGTTGTAGTTACAGTTTCTCTTAGTTCAGTTCATGCACCAGAAGGATATCTGTTCACTACAATGTAGTTTATACATGTAGTTAACGAAGGAGGGATGAAGGAAGGATGGAGGGAAGATAGGAAGTGAGGGAGGGTGAAAGAAGGTGGGGAGGAGGGGAGGGAGGGAGGAGGGGAGGTAGAAGAGGGAGAGGGAGAGCAGGGAAGGGGGATGGGGGAAGGGGAGGGAGGAGACGAGGGGGGAGGGGAGGAGGGGGGAGGGAGAGAGGGATAAGGGGGTAGGAAGGTAAGGAGAGGGGAGAATGGAAGGGATGGAAGAAGAGCTAGAGGTGGACACACACAATCATATGGCATGGGGAGAGGAGGAGGGGAGGGAGAGGGGAGGAGAGGGGAGAGGAGGAGGGGAGGGGGCGAGTGTGTGAGGGAAGGGTGAGAGGAAGGGAAGGAGGGTGGGACTGTAGTAGTTAATTGCAACAAAAGTACATTAACCTAATTATCACAGCCCACAGTAATGTTAATTAAAACCAGTACTGCAAAGTCAGTACACAGTTACTGCAGTCATTGTGTTGAATTCTGTAGTAATCTGTGCAACCTTCTAGTAAATGGTATTGTTGTTAATATCTACATGTAACAAAAACTACAGTAAGTTGTTGTTGTGTTTTTAACTACATCCTTACTAGCAAGTAATCAGGGATATTATAATCAAAAGAATTGTGTTGAAGTTCTAAAGAGATCGAAGTATAACAAAATTAATTAGGAAAACTAAACAAAATTGCTCCAGCATTGGTAATTGAACTAAGAATTAATCAACTGCAAATCCCTCTAAACTAAAACTGCACAAGGTGGGAGGGAAGGAGAGGGAGGGAAGGAGAGGAAGGGGGAGGGAGGGAAGGAGAGGGAGGGAGGGAGAGGGAGGGAGGAAGAGCTAGAGGAAGACACTCACACATATGGTGAGAGAGGAGAGACTGGTGTGGCCATTCTCCAGAACAGTGCACATCCTCCACCTGTGAGCCAGCCACACAAGATGGGATATAGTGTGTTACTCGTAAAATTTAATCGTTAACCTCCTTGCCAAGGAATTAATAATAGCTAATTAATGATGAGGTGTTAAGAATGGTGTTGTAAGAATGGCAATGCCGTGGACCATAGATATTGCCTCCTGCAATACTAGCCAGCTATACCATACCTGTGTATAATTATACAAAACAATAATGGACAAGTGCATGGAATATCATTATCATAATTATCTTTCTCCTTCCTCCCCCTTTCCTCACTCCTACTCTCTTTCATCTTCTCTCCATGCCACTATTCTACATCACTCCTTCTGTCTTCCTCCCCCTCCCCCCTCCCTCCCTCCCTCCCTGCATCATTCACCTCATTACAGCCCCAGGTCCAGCCACTGAGATGGCCCCTCCCACTCAAATGGAGGAGAGGAAAGGACTTACCCTTTGGAATCCGCTTTGCCCAAACTACATTACTGAAGGGACAGGTCCACATTGGGAGTGGGAATGCTGAGCGGGGCAGCAATGAGTATGTCGTAGTGCAATACAACTCTACCACTGGTGAGTGGTCTCAGCTGCCAGAGAGCACAGTGTGCTGGTTTGCCATGGCATCAGTCAAGGACCAGCTATTACTAGCTGGTGGTTGGGAAGGCAGCACTGTTATCCAATTATGGGACAGTGAGGGTCATCCTTGGAATACTCAGCACTACCCAAGAATGCCCACTGGTAGAGCATGGTCAGCTGCTGTGGGCTACCAGCAATACCTCATTGTGGCATGTGGGTTCCCCTACAAGGACACAGTAGAAGTCCTGGACTGCTCCACTCGCCAGTGGTACAGTGCACAGCCAGTTCCTGTGAGGGGTCAGCACATGACAGCAGTCATCATTAGTGATTACGTATACATCTCATCATATGTCTGGAGAGATGGTCAGCCTCACGTGTTCTCCGCCCACCTCCCCGCCCTGATATCAAATGCAACTCGCAACACCATCACTGACCCAACATGGCAGGAACTGCCATCCCCTCCAGTAGGTGGCCCCACACTCTTAGCCCTGCAGAACCACTTGCTACTGGTAGGAGGGAGGGAGGTAGGAGGGTCAGAGAAGAGAAAGGAGCTCTACAGATATGAGGAAGAAGAGAAAAAATGGAGCAAGTGTGGTGAGCTTCCTGTGAGAATGTATGCTCCCTCTTGTGCAGTACTCCCCTCTGGTGAACTGCTTGTAGCTGGAGGGGAGGTGGAGGGTGTTGAGAGGTATTCCCAGCAAGAACTGCTTGTGACCAGAGGGGTGGAGGGTGTTGTGAGGTATTCCCAGCAAGTGTGGGTAGGATCATTAGAGTAACACTGATTGCTTCTCTGATAACAGCACACTATGCATAACTGTACATGTGAACTAATTACCACTAATTATTGCAGTGATTTGATTTTACATTTAATAATTTGTGTATGCTGCTATGTATTACATGTTACTTCACTCCTACAACCTGCTATTATGTGTGTTGGCTTAATTACATCACCAAATTTGTAGAATATGTGGTTTACATGTATATTTACTTTGCCTTTGTCTTGTTAACTGAGTTAACATGTGTACATCATGTTATGTGAGATTAGACGTTATATTGTACATTTTGCTTAATACTACTATAGTAAAGAAAGCATAATATGCACATTACAACCTGCTATTACGTGTATGTGTGTTGGATTAACTATACCCCAACCTTTGTGAAGTATGACATATAAGTATCTGGTGTACATGTATATAACACATAACATGAAATACTTTGTATACTGTAACAATTGAAATCATATCTTCATAATGAAATGTTGGATTATCATTTCTACACATTCACTCCAACACCCTACACTAGCTGATACGTGTGTTACATTAATGCATTGTGAACTTTGTAAAATTCAATTAAACTTTTTGATTTAAAGGCAGTTTGTTCATAACACTAGTCGAAATGCAAGCATTGTGGGGCGAGCCTACTTCCGACTTTGACTTGTTGCCGAGTGGAAGTGACATTTTATGTTGTGCGAAATGGCTGGAAGAAAGCGCAAGCTGGACGAGTGGGACGTGTCAGAAATGGAAGAGAGCGAAGGGCGACGGTTCACGGAGTGTTTACCGACCTGTCTCTCGCGTTCTCTTCTACGGCTCAGCCTTGCTTCTCTTCTCTGCTCGGAGTCCATGTTGCGACGCTGCGCCAAGTCGACCTTTGAGACCTTTGAACTTCAACGTCCGATGTACGTTCGATGTAAACCCCACGTGCCGCTTTTGAATTTAAATCGTACGCATGCGCCCTCGGAAGGTGACGGTCGTACGATACATGATAATATATATATACAGACAGCGCAGGTGTTGAGTGGACTAGAAGGGGCTCGCTAAGGCTCGCCCCAATAAGAATAATTGTGACATCACGTGTTTGGACTGATGAAGACAGCAGTAATAGTATGAGAGAAAGCATGGAGGGAGGGGGAGAGTGAGTGATAGAGAAATCTGGAGGAGGAAGAGGAGGAGGAGGAGGCAGAGGAGGAGAAGGAGGGGGAGGAGAGGGGGATACAGTGACTACATGGTGAGGACACACAGCAATTACAGACAATTGTCTCTGACTGCAGTGCGTGTCTCACAGGATGGCTTTGATGGCACTGACAGTTCTGTATTTAGTGCCCTGTGCTGTCTCCTCCAGTGCCAATTCTGCAGGAGAGAGGGAGGGAGGGAGAGAGGGAGAGAGGGAGAAGAAATTTGAACGAGAGATGCGGAGGGAGGGAGAAAGAGGAGGAAGAGAAGTACATGTAGTGAGGGGTCAAGTGTTAAAATCTTTTTACCAGTGTGATGAGGGCATGATGGAAGTAGAGTAGTTCCTAGCCCTTGCCTGGTCACTCAACCAAATAAACGGGTCAAACCAACTCTGGGCATTGTAGTCCTACACACTGTAGTGAGTGAGAGAGAGAGAGGAAACGAGGAGGAGGAGGAGGAGGAGGGGGAGATAGAGTGTGAGGGGAGAAGAAAGACAGGGAGGGGAAAGGAGGGAGGCACGCAGCGGAGGAAGGGACAACACTGTTGTATGATATGAGGTGATAGTGGAGAGCAGTGCGCTGTAGGGTCATGGCATCCGGGCCTTGGTGCCCCATTTGTGAGCGATAGCGAGCCGGCCAGTGTCTCTAATCTCGCAGTTCCTAAGGACGACATGTGCCCGATAAGCTTCATCCGCACCACTCTCCACAATGGCTGCGCTCCATACTCATAACTGATCTCCCTTTGCTGTGACTCTCCGCCCTGCCCTGCGCAGTCCATTCGCACCACCAGTCGCATGGAGACACGCTCTTTGCTGGCCCGACCACGCGGCAGGACTAACTCCGCCCATGTGCTCTAAATAGAAGCACCTCACGCTCACTGCACTCCATCGCTCCAGCCTCTGCTCCCTCTCTCCTGCGGCAGCGAGTGGAGATGGCCACGCGCTACGTACCTGGTGCGTCCTCCATAGAGATTCCTCTCAGGGACACGGACGAGGTGAGCCTGCAGAGAGCTTCATTCTGCGTGAAGGAGAGAAAGTCGCTAGTTCTATTCAATGCACACTATAGCTTGCGACAAAACCACATGCACGTATACATGTACGTGTGTGCATGCATGTGTGTGCATTCTGGTATTGTGTGTGCAGTGCAGTATGTGGAGCAGTAAAGTGTGTGCATGGGCAAGAAAGGAGGAAGGAAAAGAAGGAAGAAAGAAACGAACGAACACCAACAATTTACAACAGCCTCAAAGGCTTAGAAAATGAATGCACTGAAGTGCAGAACCCTCGGCGCAACATGCCAATAAGAAGTGGCGCAGCTAGCTGATGTGCCATTCTGAGGCTGGTTAATGTTCAAAAGTGGCTCATGATAGTTAGTTGCTTTATCTTGTGCACTGGTTCCCATAGATATGTTTATAGGACATGCACCTGCAAGTTCAGTTCTTCTTCATCCTACAGCAGGTCACCCTCTGCTCTGATTGTCTTTGTGCCTATTGCTCTGTGCCCCATACATATACATGTACATGTACATGTACAATGTTATGTATGCACACACACACACACACACACACACACACACACACACACACACACACACACACACACACACACACACACACACACACACACAGCATGTGTGTACCAGTGGAGTGTGGAGGGCACAACTACAGTCGAGAGCATCTTGTGCTCCTCCACCACACACTCCCACACTCCCACACTTCATGAGGGATGGCTGGGGACTGCAGAGGGAGGCTCTGTGGTGACCTCTGACCTTGTGGCCTGCCGTGGGAGGGAGAGAGGGAGTGACTGACACTGCCATCAGAGACCTCAGAGAGAGGGTTAGGCCAGCAGGAGAGCCACCTTGTAGGCCCATACATGTATACATCTACATGTACATGTACTGTACATGCACATACCGGTTGTTAGGTGCACCTTGTTATTAAGCTTCACTGTTAAGCGCATAGTTTTTAGATATCTGCCACACCCTTTTATTAGGCACATGCGATAAATACGCGGCTCGTAGTCGCTAGGTGCCAGAAGCAACTGACGACGGTAAAGCAGACAACATTGACAATGGATAGACTCTTGGCTTGCTGTACAGGACCGAGCACATTTATGGACACTATAACTGTGGTATACCGAACTCTCGTTTAGCGATATTCATTATTAAGTGCATAATGTCTTACTCTTTACATCTATAGGCGCATGTGCCTAACAACTGGTGTTTATGGTATCACAGGTGCATACAATCCCGCATTTTTGCAGGCCAGTCCCACTGTGGCCCATGTGCATGTGTATGTGTATTACTTGTTTACACTGCGGCCTCATTCCCAGGCTCTCCCACTAGCACACACATATGACCTTTAGGGTACAAGAATGTAAAAATCATACGCTTGCACTAGGGGGAGAGCCTGGAAATGAGGTTACTTACACTGTACTAGCCCTCCCTCCCTTCTTTCATACCTCTTTCCCTCCATCCCTCCCTTCCTCTTCTTCCCTCCCTCCCTCCCCCCCCCTCCCTCACTCCCTCCCTCCCCCTCTCCCTCCCTCCCTCCCTCCCTCCCTCCCTCCCTCCCTCTCTCTCCCACCAATGCAGAAGGCTCACCTCATGCATGGAGCACAGTGTGAGGTAGACAGCACCACTCTCTGAAGGCTGGCAGACTCCTGCAGGGCAGCCACATCATGGTCAAGCTACTGTGCAGTGCACATGTGTACATGGTCAGTGGCCACTGGCCAGCCTCCTCCCCAGGCACCCCAAACCTGCAGGAGCAAAGGTCACATGACTGTCATCATTATGTGTGGGGCTGTTAAGTGTGCACATGTGAATAGTTCCAGTTAAAATGGAGCATTATGTTGGTACCCTATTATTAAACCTTCTTGAAGTATGATTGTTAGTAAAGTTGTATGCCTTTTTCTGTTACGCAGCTCACTCTAGTTTTAGGGAGCTACTTTTACTCCAGTGATTTGCATGAAAATGATACAACAAGTCATAAAATATAGTACATCACAAATGTACCTCACATGTCATGAGGTGTGGGAGGTGTACCTTTTTGACATTGCAGTAGCATGAAATCCTTTAACATTATAGCCTCACCACTTAGTACTCTGTTTCCTTCACACAATGCATCAACTTCAAAGTAGCTGTGGGTTACTCCACAGTACTGAGTTAGAGTTACCCTGTTTATCAGGGGAGAGACGCCCTTTGCATTGCATAACCTTTAAAGATTCAGCCTGCCCAGCTGGGCTGCCTTGGTGGCTCAGCTGGTAGAGTGTCTGCCTAGTATGCAGGATGTTGCGGGTTTGAATCCCGCCTAAGGCAGCTCCTTTTTCTCTCTTGAGAAAAAGGAGTTGTCTTCGGGCGTAGTTGCTTTGATTTGCCTTGTCTTGTTGACTGAGATTTCATGTATGAGTGCATGGATTCAGCCCTACTTCCTTCACACAGTGCATCAACTTCAAAGTACATGTATGGGTGCATGGATCCATGGTATTCGGCCCTACTTCCTTCACATAGTGCATCAACTTCAAAGTAGCTGTGGGTTACTATATGACATTGTATGAGTGCATGGATCCACAGCATTCAGACCTACTTCCTTCACACAGTGCATCAACTTGACTACTCAAGTACATGTATGGGTGCATGCATTCATGACTGAATGCCATGGTCCATGCACTCATACATGTAGTAACCCACAGCTACTTTGAAGTTCATGCACTGTACAGAGTAAGTGGTGAGGCTATAATGTTGGAGGGTTTCATGCTACTGCAATGTCAAAAAGGTATACCTCCCATACCTCCTGACATGTGAAGTGCATTAATTTTGTGAAGTACATCTGTGACTTCTTCACTTCAGTTTTCATGCAAATTACTGGAGCAAGCTTTAAGAGTAGCTCTCTCCCTAAAACCAGAGTGAAATGTGTAATAGAAAAAGGCATACAACTATACTAACAATTGTACTTCAAAAATGTTTAATTTTAGGGTACCAACATAACGTTCCATTATAACTTGACCCATTCACACATGGTATATCCATGTATATATGTACATGATATGGTACATGTATGTTCTTTTTCTGTTCCAGGTGCTGTCAGATTGGGAATGGGACTGTTTTGTGGAATGTTCAGGACTGCAGAATCCGGGAGAAGGCAAGGTGAATGGCAAGGTAATATTATTCTCTCAATTGCTGCATGTTTCTTTACCAAAATAAGTAATGTACATGTAACTCCTTCCCTTAATTTCATTCCCTCCCTCCCTCCCTCCCTCCCTCCCTCAGGCCTGTTCTCCCTACTCACCCTCCTTCTCCACCTGGCATCTGGGATGGGTCTCCTCACTCTCACTACCACAGTCATCGACAGTCTTGCCCTCTACATACTACCAGACAGAGGACAGTACAGGAGGAGTGTGTATGAGGAGTCCTCAAAATGATCATTATCAAAATGTACTGCATAGTAATTGTTTTGTGAGATGGACTTACATGTGTATGTACTGTTGCTAATCATTGCAATGTTATTCATTCAAAGTGTGTGGCATTGTTAGTTGGTGCTCTCTGTACTCTCCCTCTGCCCTGTATGTAGCCACTGGACTGGAGAACAATTTGTGTGTGCATGTACATGTGAGTGGTCTCTATTTGTATTTGCATGTACTGTACATGTGCATCAGCTATCTTGATCTGTGGAAGTTACACAATTATTGCTAGCAGATATGGTAGACATTCAAATTGCTCGGCTAGTACAGCAGTGCTCACTTGGCAGCACTGAGCCTGAGAGACACTAACAATACATGAGGGGACTTTTGCTCATTAACTTGGTCATTTGATAGGGCAAGGGCCAGGGGTAGGCTAGTCATACTAACCCAAGAACTTCTTTCTGCACAGCTGAGTATTCCAAGTACCACTGGAGGAGAAGGAGAATGAGGGCAAGGATGAGGTGGATCACGTGGGCGGGCAACGTGACGTGCAGGATCCCGGGAAGCAGTGCTAGCTGACCGTAGCTGTGGGAGCTTGAGGTGCCGCTCTGAGTGACGTCATGCCACAAGCTGGCATCAGAATGTGAAAGTGGGTGGGGCTCCTTTCATTGCATGTTCAAGGACTAGCAGCACAGCAGATAGAGAATGGCCTTGGAGGCTCACACCCCGATCGGCATCTGCACGTGGCTAAGAGCTGTTTCAGTCTGGTCTAGTGAGAGGATGAAGTGGCTATAATTATACAGACATAATCATTTTGCTACCACATACTGTACCATACAGCTCAGGTGTGGAAAGAGTAGCGACCACAATGTGGGGTGTTTTTCTGCATGCAGCGTCCCCCTATAATTATAAGCTCACGAACAATTGCAATTTACACACACCGACTACAATAACCCTCCGCGCATGCGCGGGAGGGTTAATTATCCTAATATGACATGGTAGTCCTGTCTGGTGATGGGTATATGGAGGATGGTCCTACATTGAGACTCCACAGAATATCCTGAAGCAGTGGTGAAAGAGTGCCGTCCTTGTTATGCCTAGTAATAGCTGCTATTATTGGCCACGGTTGTGCAAGGAAGGCTCTCTCACCATCAGTTCACAAGCCCATAGGCAGCAAACGGAGTGGGTGGGTGCTTTCTTTTGATTAAGTGGACCTTATTAAATAAGGCTAAGTTACACATTCAGAGAATGTTACAATTACATGAAGTGGTGTGTTAGTTCAAGTACTATAATGCCGATGATATACATTTGTCAAATGTGGTGTACACTTACCAACAATAAACTGTTAAGTATCGTACACACAGACGTATATAATGCTACGTATATGAGCAAAGACTCCAATTCAAGCATCGTTGGTTCACGTACCCACGTAGTCCCGTGATGAGGGAGCGAAAGGGGGAGGGGAGGAAGGGATTCGCTGCGAATGAGCATTCGATCTGGTTCACGAGACTAGCATGTGGGCAGACATGCGCATTATACTGGAAGTAGGCGTGACACGCTCGCTCCGCACATCAAAACGCTGAGTTACGCAACAACTACACAACGTACATTAACCCTTTATAGACGATAAGAGCAATTAGCTAACTTTTGCGCATGTGACTATTTTTTAGCGCACCCTACATTCTTGCTCCCGCGGCACAAAGCAATCTGGTATGGCATATGCATATGGAAGAATGGTACATATGTTTGAAGCGGTTGTATTCAATGGTTGACAGGATTCAGAGCCTTACGTGAGTACCGTTCGAGCCATTCCGCATCACGCGTGTACATTGAAGCGGGACAGCTTGACCTGGACATAACTCGGAATTTCTTAGACTTGGAGAGTTTTCGCTCCGTCTACGCTTAAAACGAATGTTGTTACGTTTCCATGCCAAAATTCAACCTCGATGCCCTCAAGGAAGGCTCGGAACGCACATGTAGGTCGGCAAAAAGTGCTGAGTCAGCACTTTCGAACCACGAGTTCACGCCCACTTATTAGCGCAGCGGTATACGTTATGACGCCACTGCGCTAACTACTTGCCATTTTACCTTTGCGTTATCTAATACTATTAGATCGCCACAATTGGATGTTTGTGGCAAGCTGTGTAAACGTTTTAATTTGTATCCAAAAGGAACACTTATCGTCCTTAAAGGGTTAACTATAATGCTCAAGGTGGACCTTTGTGCAAACGGGGCGGGTGCGTACGCACCCTACGCACCCACCCTGCCTACGGGCTTGGTTCATGCAGGCTAATCCCTAGTGAACTGCTGCAGTTCCATAACATCTACATACGAACCTCCTCAGTGGACCACCATGAGACGACGCGCATGCGTGCACGGAAATACGTGTGGCTCTAGCGCTGCGCTGTAAAGCCGTGACACGAACACGAATATCACAGTGATACATACAACAATATGCACGCGGTTACCTGGATATCGGTATTTATAACATAATTATTGGTATTCACCTCCTCACGTGACTAGAATAAATCACTAGCCCTTGTTTGTTCATTTTCTCACAGAGAGCGTTCGACAATTATTATGGCGAATCTCCTTCGCGATTACCCCGAGCTGAGGGCGTTTCAGCTCCAAAACGTGCGACTAACCGGCACAAGAATCGGCTCAGGAGCCTACGGCAGCGTGGAGGAGGGGGAGATACCTGGAGCGGTCTGCGCCATCAAGAAGATCCACGACATCTTCCAAGACCGCTCCGAAATACCGCAGGCTGAGATGGAGAGGGCGGCAGGCCAGTTCGTTGAGGAGTGCCGACTCATGAGCACCCTCCGCCACCCACACATCGTCCTCTTTCTCGGCATCTGCGTGCTGCCGGACTCGCGACTTCCTGCGCTGGTGATGGAGCGACTGCTGACCAGCCTCCACGACCTGCTGGAGACTCGGCCTGATATTCCCCTGAGCCTCAAGCACTCGTTCCTCTACGACGTCGCTCAAGGTCTCTGCTACCTGCACAGCCGTTCTCCGCCGTTGATCCATCGGGATCTCTCAGCGAGGAACGTTCTCCTTAACTCCGCCATGAGAGCCAAAATTGCGGACCTTGGGATGGCTAGGATTGTCCCCAGCCTGAAGGTAGCCACCATGACCAAAGCACCTGGTGCGTCTATCTACATGCCCCCAGAGGCACTGGAAGACGAGTCTCGATACGACATGACGATCGACATCTTCTCGCTGGGTGTGGTGGCCATTTTCACCCTCACACAACGCTTCCCCCATAAGGTTCTGGCACAAGTGTACCGAGATGAGCACCGAAGGCATGTTTTTCGAGATGAGCTGGAGCGGCGAGCGGAGTACATGCAGAAGATCTACAGCCAGTTCTGTGATGACCATCCTCTTGTGCAGATGATCAAGCAATCCCTCAAAAGCTTTCCAGAGGATCGGCCCTCAATCCATCAGGTGGTGCAACTACTGGAGCGGGCCAGGGGTGAGATCGATGATGCAGAATGCCACATGGACAGGTTGGTGTTGGTGCAGACAGTGAAGAAACAAACCCAGCAGATTGAGTCACACAAGAACCAGCACATTGGAACACTGCAACGAGAAATGGAGTCAAAAGAACAGGAGAAGAATGATCAGATTGCATCAGTGGAGAAGAAAAACACACAACTGGTCATGGAGAATCAACAACTGACACAGGAGAATCAGTCCCTCAAGGCAGAGGTTGAACGGCTGAGCAAGCAAGTGTTGGTGAGTATTGTTATATGCATGATTTTTATAAGTAGAGGAGATCAATTCATGTACTGGTTATCATGCTACTGACTCTAGTATTAGAGTTCTCAGTACTGATTCTTTGCAGGAAACTGATAGGATTGGTGCATATCACAAAGTTGTTGTAGTGATTAGTAATCTCTTGTCATGAACTAAACACAGCAAACCTGTCTCCTCCAGACTCCCCCTAGGCTCAGTCCCAGCCCAAAAGGTCACTCTCAGATGACCCCTCAAGGACCACTGCAAGCTGATGTGCAGGTAATGCTCCAAGTGCAAATGATAGCGAGGGGAAGCAAAAAAGAACAAAGCAAGGAAGAGAGGAAAGGAGGACAAAGCAGATTAGCATTCTCTATTCTTGCATGCCTCACTCCACCTCGATCTCTTTCCTTTCTTTGCAGACAACCAAGAATTCTGCAGTATACAAGACATCTCCAGCCAAACCAAAATCTGTGAGCTGTGGTTATTCTGTCCTCTTCCCCCCCTCTCACCCTCCATTCCTCCTCATTCCACCCTCCCCTCCACCCATCCCTCCCACCCCTCCTCTCATCCCTCCCTCCTCCCCCTCTTCCCCTCCCCTTCCCCCTCCCTCCCTTTCCCCCTCCCCTCCTCCCCTTCCCCCTCCCTGCCTCCCCTCCCCACCCCCTCTCCCCTTCCTCTCCCCCCCCTTCCCCCACCCCCTTCCCCTCCCCCTCCCCCTCCCTTTCCCCTCCCCCTCCCCCTCCCTTTCCCCTCCCCCTCCCCTCTCCTTCCCTCCCCTCCCCTGGTGTCTCTACCTCCCCTATACCCCCTCCTCTCATTTACGCCTCTCTCTCTTCCTCTCTCCCTATCTCCTCTCCCTCCTCTCTCCCTCCTCCCTCCTCCCTCCTTCCCTCCCTCTCTCCCTCCCTGCCATCATTCACCTCATTATAGCCCCAGGTCCAGCCACTGAGATGGCCCCTCCCACTCAAATGGAGGAGAGGAAAGGACTTGCCCTTTGGAGTCTTGTGTGCCCAAACTGTATTACTGAAGGGACATGTCCACATTGGAGGTGGGTTTGCTAAGGAGGGCAGCAATGAGTATGTCATAGTGCAATACAACTCTACCACTGGTGAATGGTCTCAGCTGCCAAAGAGCACTGAGCACTGGTTTTCCATGGCATCAGTCAAGGACCAGCTATTACTAGCTGGTGGTGAGGAAGGCAGCACTGCTATCCAATCATGGGACAGTGAGGGTCACCGCTGGAATACTCAGCACTACCCAAGAATGCCAAATGGTAGAGCATGGTCAGCTGCTGTGGGCTACCAGCAATACCTCATTGTGGCATGTGGGTACCCCAACAAGGACACAGTAGAAGTCCTGGACTGCTCCACTCACCAGTGGTACAGTGCACAGCCACTGTCTATGGGGGGTCACCGCATGACAGCAGTCATCATTAGTGATTACGTATACATCTCATCATATCACTGGAGTGGTGGTCGGCCTCACATGTTCTCTGCCCACCTCCCCACCCTCATATCAAACGCAACTCGCAATACCACCACTGGCCCAACATGGCAGGAACTGCCATCCCCTCCAGTACGTGGCCCCACACTCTTAGCCTTGCAGAACCACTTGCTACTGGTAGGAGGGTGGGGGAAAAGAAAGGAGCTCTACAGATATGAAGCAGAAGGGGAAAAATGGAGCAGGTGTGGAGAGCTTCCTGTGGGAATGTGGGCTCCCTCTTGTGCAGTACTCCCCTCTGGTGAACTGCTTGTGGCTGGAGGGGAGGATGTTTGGGGGCATTCCCAGCAAGTATGGGTAGGATCATTAGAGCAACACTGATTGTTTCTCTGATAACACCTCACTATGCACAACTGTACAATGTCATGTGAACTACCACTAGTGATTTGATTTTACATTTAATAATTTGTGTATGCTGCTATGCAATACATGTTACTTCACTCCTACAACCTGCTATTATGTGTGCAGTGTTGGCTTACACCCCCAAATTTGTGGAACGTTCATTGTGGTTTACATGTACATAATTATATACATTTTGCTAACACTACTATAGTAAAGAAAGCATGCGCACACTATACAACCTGCTATTATGTGTGTTGGGTTAATTATACCCAAACATTTGTGAAAATATCACCTATAAGCATCTGGTTTACATGTATACAGCATGTAACAGGAGGTTAGTGGAAAACTTTGTATACTGCAATTGTAATCACATTTTTCATAATGAAGTGTTGGTGCATATAATATTATGTTATTCTTCACAGGAAGTGTAGTACCGGATTGCAGATACCGTACTGATGGCAAATGAATTCTGTCATAAAACTTGAGGTGGGGTAAATCGCAGCGTTCGCGGAGCTCTGGACAGACCTTGTATTAGTCCGTATTGGGAACATTTATACGGGATTTTTACGGTGCCCGCCATTGACGTGTAAGCGGTATCTGCTTCCTGTCCACAGGCAATACAGGACGGTGCCGTCCACCACATCGTGACAAAACCTTCATGGGCATACACAGTATGCCGTTTAGTGAGTACTTATACTAGAACCACACTATATACTTGGGGGTCTCTTTAATTATCGAAATAAATATAAATAGAAACTTGAATTCAAATCTAACACAATGCAATACTTAGTCTAATCACTACTACAGTCAGAGTCCTGGGTTGATGTGGTCTGTGATTCTGAATCACTGAGCTGTAATATTTGGCCAGATGACAAACTTTCATTACATGGAATCAGGACTGTAGATCGTCTCTGATAGGCAGGATCTACTGCCCAATTCAGAAAAGTTGTGGGTGGGCCAGAGTCGGACCGCACAGAACGCTCCCTCCTCTTCAGCTGTATTGTTCCATGCAGTGGTTCTTTTTCAATTCTATGATCAATCCTTTGGACCATTTGCTCAGTTCCGCAGAAAAAGAAAAAGTAAGGAGAGATGAGAGATAAAAGAAAATGACATACCTTCAGACCGCCACTTGAGAGGATGCTATTGAATGGTATCTCCCTCAGCTTCACTCTCCTCTGTCATGTAGGCTGGACCTACCTCAGACCATTTCTTTATTTCCTCTTCCCTCTTGAGGAAACTTTTTTGTCTGCTGTACAGCTGTGTGTGTGTGTGTGTGTGTGTCCGCACACACACGCATGTGAATGATGCATTTTTGTGCATTCAATAAAGAGAAGGGAGAAATTAAGACGTATAATTTTGTTGAAAACCTTTTTTTGGTTTGCTGTTTTTGTACTTCTGGTAAGTCCGATGGATGGATCCTGCAGGTACAAGGAATAATACATTGATGATGTACATAAACATCTGACCTGTTTAGCTCCAAAATTTTGTATGCAAGAGATCCTTTTACTGTAGTAACACAGCTAAGAGGAAGCGTTATCAACAAGATTGTTCAAACAGGATGTGCTCTCTAGGTAGTAATTGAAGTACAGCCAATTAGCACATAACAGTGGCATGAGGAAATACTTAAACACAGACCTTTGGAACTAAGCTAGTAACAGACATATTTTACATATAACATTTCATGTGATCCTTACTCTTGATTCTAACAGGTGAGTATGCGCCCATAAACTTCACTTTCATATCACTCATTATAGTCTCTTTCACTTGAGCATTGTGTGTGCTGGTATAGCTATAAGAAAGCAGATAGTTGCTGAAAGCATACACCAATCACAATTAGTAAACTTACTATTCAGAACCTTTGAACTGTTCTTCCTTACTTAGAGTGGACGTCTTTTACACACTTCTGCAAAACAAAGGAAACTGTAAACTGCAGCGGACAAAACAAGTTGTATATAAAATGCCCTTACAGATAAGTCCTTGGGGATATGACCTCTTTTTAACTTTCCTGACTCTTGAAGTCATTTCATTGATGCTCTGACTTCACTCATGTTCTCCCTAATGTCTGAACTTGTTGCTTGAGATCAGCACTTTTTGTATATCTAGAAAACAGTGGAATTCTGTATTATAGCAGTTTTGATTTACCAATAACATCCACACCTTACCTTTCTCTATCGCCGACTTTTGCTCTGTTATTACCACAAACATTTGATCTAACTTCTGGTTCAATCTAGCTAGTTCATGACTGGGTGGCTGCACTAAATGTGAACGAGGCGTACTGTAGGTATAGAACATGCAAATCCTCCATCGCTTCCGTCACCTCCATTTGAACCGGATCCTGAAGTGAACATAGCTCCTCTCCCATAAAAGTTGCCAGATGCCATTTCAAAGGATGGTACACACTGAAAAATCAATGTAACTGGACTTGGTAGCAACTGCAACCACAAACACTCACGAGGAGCTGTTTAATAGTACGATAAAGACGCAACTACGCATGCGCATGCTGAATAGCGTGGGATACTCGCACTAGTCTGTGATGAATGATGCCTCTCCAAGAGCTGTCGCATTACTTTCAAAGGAGGAAAAGCACTTGTGGTGAGCTTTTTCTACATATATGCCAGCCTGTTTTGCTCTAATCTCTGCCTCCGTCCATTTCACACTTAATCTTTCTCTCTCATCCTGGTGGTGTATATGTTCATACAGGATATTTATTCAAAAACATGGCCTATCACCCCTATCATCATCAAGTTTCCCTGCTTGTGATACTGAAACACCTTGAAGATGTAACAGTGTGGCTCAAGTGAAACGAAACCTCAATTTTCATTCCACTTTTAAGGTATTGTTTTCTACAACCATGTAAATGGATTATACATGATGAGTGTCTATATCTCACACAAGGGTGTATGGTGTTTGTACGTGTAAGCCCCTGATATGACATCTGCCTATTTGCATCAGGCAGGCAGAAATATGTGATATGTACATGGGTATATGTTCGTGTGGGTACATGTGTGTATTGTATATCCGCATTTCTGACCTGACATCTTGTCTCTTGTGCAGTTGGGCAGACAGAGATGTGTGATGTGTGTCTTTCTGACCTGAGATCTGCCTCTTGTGTGGTCAGGCAGGCAGGGGTGTGTGACTTGTGTCCACATTTCTGACCTGAGATCTGTCTCTTGTGTGGTCAGGCAGGCAGGGATATGTGATGCGCGTATGTTTGTACACGTATGTATGCAGGTGTGGATGTGTGTGTGTGTGTGTGTGTGTGTGTGTGTGTGTGTGTGTGTGTGTGTGTGTGTGTGTGTGTGTGTGTGTGTGTGTGTGTGTGTGTGTGTGTGTGTGTGTGTGTGTGTGTGTGTGTGTGTGTGTGTGCATGCGGCATAGTTCTGTGTACTCTTAAAATGTTTATCAGTAGCCTGTCAAATGCAGCTGAGTAGTCAAACAGGAAACCAGTACTCTGCATGCAAACCACAAGATAGCAATTTCTGAGGTGACACTGTAAACACTGGTATTAAATCAGCAGACTTCCAGACTACAACAAATATAGTACACCTAAATAGGAATATACAAAAATAGCACAACCTAATAATAGCCTATGATCTACTAATAGTACTACTACAACACAAAAAAGGGTCAGCCCAAAATATTTGTGTATTCACATTTCTGATTTGAGGCCTGCCACTTGGCAGCATTCAGCAGGCAGTATATATGTGTATAGTTACATATGTCTAACCTCATATCTGCAGTAACTATTAACATAGATATAATTATTTCTCTACAGACACACAGAGGACATCGTTCATTGCAAATAAAGAAAGATAGGTGAAAGCATTATCATTTAAATAAACACAAATCTAAAAAGGAGAGTTGGCAGTCTGGTACTTTGGATGGCATAAAACAACGCTGACATGAACGTACTGTGAAATCTAGTGTGGTTCACCTGCAAGAAATAGAGGAAAGGAAGAAGAGAAATGAGGATTGGAACACTGCAACGAGAAATGCAGTCAAAAGAACAGGAGAAGAATGATCAGATTGCATCAGTGGAGAAGAAAACACACAACTGGTCCTGGAGAATCAACAACTGACACAGGAGAATCAGTCCCTCAAGGCAAAGGTTGAACATGAATGTACTGTGAAATTTAGTGTGGTTCACCTGCAAGAAATAGAGGAAAGGAAGAAGAGAGATGAGGATCAAGAACTACAGTATGCAAGAATTAGAGAAGCAAGAGCTAATGAAACTCTTTGTCGCAATATTGAGGCAAGCAGGATTGCAAGGCAGTATTATATGCTCAAAGACCAAATATGGAAAATGACTCTGATACTGCACCACTATTGCTTGATGCTGTTGTGACTCAGTCTCTGAAAACAAACCTGGCTGCAGCTGCAACAGCAAGTCAGCAACAGTACCTGCGGTACGGTGCAGGAAAGAACTAGAAAGGAGAGGAATAAAGCTCTAACACTAGCTCGACATTATAGAAATATTGCAGAGGCACGCTAGACTGAAAAGAGGAAGATGAAAAGCAAACTGGAGGAGAGAGTTGAGTTAGTTAGAAATTTCTGGAGCAACAAAATTATAGAAGGAGATCTCGCTCTGGTAAAATTCTTCAAGCTGCTTTAATTGGAGAATTGTATACTTTGCTTTGTGGTTTTGCTTTTGAATCGTTAATTGTGCAACTTCTGTGTTAGCGTAGCCTAAAACCATGTTTGTAGCTACCTATGTATCTATCATGTGTATTAGTACAGCTGTCCCTGTACTATTTGATCATCACATGAAAGAAAGCTGTACAAGTGAATGGAGGTGTAGTAGGATGTTAGAAAGGTATGGGTGGTGAGTGCTGACTGATCATGTTACAAAAAACTCAGTAGGTGTATTTACAAGGAGTTTGATAGAAAAGAGCACAAGTCGTAAGGTCATTACACAACAATTTATATACTTTAAAAATGATGGAAAGTTTTCTCATAAAGCACACACTGTGTAATAATTAGTAAACTAGCTGTAGTCCACTGTAAACAACAGTAGATCTACAAGTAATAATAAACAGGATGTGCATGGGGAACAAACGAATACAGTTTCCTTCATACTCCCAAAATCAACTGGGATAAGGTCATGAGCTGCAAGGCTATATCAATTCTTTGTACAGGCAAACAATTTCTGACTGAAGATGTTTCAAAGAGATCAGAGCCGATCGCGACTGCTTGAAACTCCAAAAAAATCACAAAATGGATGCACTTTTTTCCATAGAACATAGACAAAAACATGCTCAACTGCTACACTAGTTGACTCATCCTGTAATATTGCTTTGTGTAATGCAAAAAAAAATGCACAACACCCACTCTCTTGTGATTGTAGTCAATATCATGTAAGTTATCACCTGAACCTGCCCAATATGCTATTAATACAGGTGAGCTTTTGCTATTCCCTCCAAGTATATAGTGTTGAACCTATTAAAGATGCACCTAACTTTATTTTGCCAAAACGCTGATAGTTAGTTGCCAAAACGCTGATAGATAGTTCACCTTCCCTACATGCCACTATTCTTACATCACTCCTTCTGTCTTCCTCCCCCCTCCCCCCTCCTTCCCTCCCTCCCTCTAGGCATTGATACATTATGCCGGTATAATTTTGAGCATAATAGGTACATCTGGGAATTTGAGAATAATGCGAGCATAATAGGCAGGAATTCGGGAATAATACGGTATCCTTCAGCTAACACTACCCTCAATGTGCATGTGCAGTGAGTTCGAGGATTACGGGATTTGCATGAGACTATAATATTTTAGAGCACAGCTACTCGGAATACTGTAATCTGATTGGTCAGGGCGTGGTTTATAAATCTCATATAAACCACGAGACGTGGCTTATAAATGTCCGCGGCACTTATAAGCCACGTAGACCTTCCCCTCACGTCCAGTGTCCATACATAGCAACCGCGTAGTTACCGCGTACCAGCGCATGCCAGGCTACCTCGATAGCCGCTACTGGAGCTAGCCGATACTTTCCAAAAGACAGCGATAGCCATGTGTACCGTACATGTAAATCAAACTGCTATCAGCTCCGCTTACAAAGCAACCGCTGCGTGCATTGTCAGCTCCGAGTCTCTCGCGAGTCGCCCCCAAGACCGTCGCCCAAGACCGCTCTCTGGTCAAGCGTACTAGCGGTTACTAGGCACGCCGTAGCGAACTGTTACTAGGCTGAGCCTAGCTCGGCATGCCCAGCTCTAAACCGGTAAGCGCTTCGTCCAATAGGATAATATTTCAGCCGTAGTAACCGCCTGTTACTAAGTGCGAGGTACGAGCACGCGATGCTGTGCTCTAAACTAGTTGTACGTCTCGTCATAGATTGTATGGACTCGGTTGCGGAGTCTATACAATCTATGGTCTCGTCCAATGGGATATACGGTATTTATAAACCCTCGGGCCCTTAGTAGCGTCCTCGCTGCGCTCGGACGCTACAGCTCAGGGCCCTCTGGTTTATAAATACCGTATATCCCTGGACTCGACGTATAACTATTATATATGCACTATGTACACTACATATGTAATCTTCCGCGTCACGTTAGTGTAGCAAATGAAAGTGCGTGCGCGTAACGGGCAATATTTTTAATAGGCGTTTGTTTGCTTAATTACAGAATGGCTCAGATCACCGAGTGGTTGCCAGCTATTCTGGATTATTAATGTAACTGTAAGAATAATAGGTACCTTCCTGGGAATAATAAGAATGTTCTGAAGCATAATAGGCAGATTTTGGGGGAATTCGGGAATAGCATAATAGGCAAAATAGAAAGCATAATGTATCAATGCCTACCTCCCTCCCTCCCTCCCTTTTCTCCTTCCCTCCCACCCTCCCTGCATCATTCACCTCATTACAGCCCCAGGTTCAGCCACTAAGATGGCCCCTCCTACTCAAATGGAGGATCCGGAGAGGAAAGGACTTGCCCTTTGGAGTCCAGTTTGCCTACACTGCATTATATACTGAAGGGACAGGTCCACATTGGAGGTGGGTCTGCTGTGGGGGGCAGCAATCAGTATGTTGTAGTGCAATTCAACTCTACCACTGGTGAGTGGTCTCAGCTGCCAAAGAACACTGTGTGCAGGTTTGCCATGGCATCAGTCAAGGACCAGCTATTACTAGCTGGTGGTGGAGGAGGCAGCACTGCTATCCAATTATGGGACAGTGAGGGTCATCGCTGGAATACTCAGCACTACCCAAGAATGCCAACTGGTAGATCATGGTCAGCTGCGGTGGGCTACCAGCAATACCTCATTGTGGCATGTTGGCACTACAATAAAGACACAGTAGAAGTCCTGGACTGCTCCACTCACTAGTGGTGCAGGGCACAGCCAATGCCTATGGGGGCTCAGCTCATGACAGCAGTCATCATTAGTGATTGCGTATACATCTCATCATATCACTGGAGTGATGGTCAGCCTCACGTGTTCTCCACCCACCTCCCCACCCTGATATCAAACGCAACTCACAACACCACCACTGGCCCAACATGGCAAGAACTACCATCCCCTCCAGTAGGTGGCCCCACACTCTTAGCCCTGCAGAACTACTTGCTACTGGTAGGAGGGGTGGGGCTCTACCGATATGAGGCAGAAGGGAAGAAATGGAGCAAGTGTGGAGAGCTTCCTGTGGGAATGGATGCTCCCTCTTGTGCAGTACTCCCCTCTGGTGAACTGCTTGTGGCTGGAGGGATTGTGGAAAGTGTTGGAGGGTATTCTCATTTACAGTGAATTCGTGTATGCTGCTATGCATTACATGTTACTTGACTCCTACAACCTGCTATTGTGTGTTTTGGCTTATACTCTTAATTTTGCTAAAATAAATATATTATTGGTTTACATGTATACTGTACAACATGTGTTGTAGTATGAGGTTAGGTTGTATGCTGTAGTAAAGAAAACACCTTGTATGAACAGTGAAGTGATCATGTATAATTATGTATTATTATTTCTATACACTCATTCCAACATCCTACACTAGCTGATATGTGTGTTGTCTTATTAATGCATTGTGATCTTTGTAGAATTTGATTATTTAAAAGCAGTTTGTTCAGACAATTAGAATGATTGTGACATTACGTGTTAGGACTGATGAAGACAGCAGTAATATAATGATATGAAAGAGAGGAAGGGGGAAGAGTGAGTGAGAGAGAAGTCTGGAGGAAATGGGAAGAAAAGGAGGAGGTTAATTAATTATTAGGAAGAGGAGGAGGAGAAGAAAGAGGAGGAAGAAGAGGCAGAGGAGGAAAAGGGAAGGTTAATAATTATTTGGAAGAGGAGGAGGAGGGGAAGAGGAGGAAGGTTAACTAGGAAGAAGAGGAGGAAGGGGATGATCAAGAAAACAATCTGGAAGATGAGGAAGAGGATGCGGTGAAGGATGAAGTTACCTGGCAACAAGAATGATAGGTGGAAGCTAACATGTAAAATATTAGAAAAATATTTGGAGAACAGCCTGAATGGCTTAGAAATACATGTATGTAGCAACCTCATCGGCTTAGAAAAAGTTATGTCTGCAACAACCTCAACGGCTTAGAAATATATATATATATATACAGTGTACATTGTATTTTAAAAAGCAAAACAACAAGCCTCACATATAAGAATAAATCCGAATGAAAGGCAGATGGTCCACATGCCCAACCTTGAGAGTTGGGAATGGGGCTTTGATGGTGCGCCAACTCTCACCACCCATGTACATTTACATGTACATGTATCACAGGTGCATACAATCCTGTGTTTTTCAAGGCATGCGCAGTCCCTGTCTTACCACTGTGTCCCATGTGTATGAGTATTACTTGTTTACACTGCAGCCGCGTTCCCAGGCTCTCCCACTAGCACACGCGTATGACCTTTTAGGGTACAAGAATCGAAAAATCTTACCTGTGCACTAGGGGGAGAGCCTGGGAATGAGGTTACTTACACTGCACTAGCCCTCCCTCCTCTTTCCCTCCCTCTTCTTCCCTCCTCCCCTCCCTCCTTGTCTCCCTTCCTCCCTCCTTCCCTTCCTCTTCTTCCCTCTCTCCCTCTCTCCCTCCCTCGCCTTCTCCCTCTCTCCCCCCCAATGCAGAAGGCTCGATCATGTCATGCATGGAGCACAGTGTGAGGTAGAGAGCACCACTCTCTGAAGGCTGGCAGACTCCTGCAGGGCAGCCACATCATGGTCAAGCTACTGTACAGTGCACATGTGTGCATGCATGTATGTACGTGTACCCATATGTCATGCATGTGTACTCATATAGTGTATCTCTATCAATCGTTTTCCCTGCTTCAGGCAGAGCTTGCGTTGACTCTTTCACTGAGGCCTTTTTTTCCACATATTATTCTATTCCCCTATTCTTAGTCTATTATTCTCCTTAAAACTGTGATTATGCTTTGATTATTCTGCAAAAACAACTACTCTGTAGCTCCAAATCAGTTCTGATTTCAGCTTCTACAGTGACCACGGTCCCCATAGCCTCCACTAGACTACAACCTGGCTGGTCCGAATCTCTGTCCGCCATTACTGCACACTCTTAATAATGCACACTAATTAATTGATCTACCCACAACACTGGATAGTCTGTGTGCCTCAGTATGTGTGCGTGGCATGCAGTGGGTGGGGCAATGAAACGTGGTGCCAAAGTGTTTTATTACTTTATACTTTCACACAACCTTCGATTATTCTCACCAATTATTTCCCTATCCTTTTGACTATATATACCTATTTTTCTCAAATTTATGCCAGCATAATGTATCAAGACCTATTCCTTACCCTCTGTCCCTCCATTCTGCCTTTATTTCTCCTTTCCTTGTGCTCCTCCTGCCTTGTGCCTTGTCAGCTCCTGGCTAGTATATACCACTGTTTCTCCCCTTGTTTCTCCTCCCCTCACTTCCCCTCCCCCGTCTCCCTCCCCCCTCCCCTTCCCCCTTCCCCCTTCCCCTCCCTCCCTCCCTCTCCCTCCCCTCCCCCCTGTCTCCCTTTCCCCTCTCCCTCCCCTTCCCCTTCCCCTCCTCCCTCTCCCTCCCCTCCCCCCTACTTCCCCCTCCCCTCACCCCCCTCCCTCTTCTTCCCTCCTCTCTCCCCTCTCTCCCTCCTCTTCTCCCTTCCTCCCTCCTCTTCTTCCTTCCTCCCTCCTCTTCCCCTGTTACCTCCCTCTCTTCCCCTTCCTCCAACTTTCCCCACCTCCCTTCCTCCTCCCTAGTCTCTCTCCTTCCTTCTCCCCTCCATTCCACCTTACCACATTAATATTTAGACCCATTCCTCTAGATCTCCTCCTCTCTTCTCCCATTCATTCTCTCATTGCTACAGTGTTCCTTGCAATTATAGCGTAGATGCGCCAATTATCGCCAGTTCTGCTTCCACGCCTATTATCGCCATATGGCTTTGCTTGCCTTACACAACATTGTGTGTAAGTTTTGAGCATGCGCAGCTATTATAGAGATCACGTGTGCCTTCAGCCAGTTTTAACCGGTCGAAGAAGTTCGAGCAGCGTAAGAAAAACGATGACTGCTGCTGAAGAAGATCCTTACTGAGCATGGCCTTATTAATTCACCCCAACGTCTTTACAATTGTGACGAAACATTCCTTCCTCTCTATGGCACTCGTGAGAAAGTGGTGACAGTCAAAAAAGCCAAGTACACGTATGCTCAAGCTCCTGGAACGACTGAGCACATCACTTTACTCTGGTGCTTCTGCTGCTGGAATTGCACTCCCACCAACGATCATTTATCCAGAAGCTTTTCCAGGAGGACCTTACACTTTCAGAGGTCCTGATGATGCAGTTTATGCCAAAAGTGAGTCAGGGTGGGCAGACTCAGAGCTCTTTCTTGAGCTGGATGAAGAGAGTATTTCTTGTGTATGCTGCCCCACAGCGACCAGTCATTTTGTTTATTGATGGCCACAAGACACACATGACTCTTGATCTCATTGATGTAGCTCAATCGAGTGGTGTGATACTCTTTTGTCTTCCACCTCAACTCACGCTCTCCAGCCATTGGATGTTGCCGTTTTTAAGTCCCTGAAGGACAACTTTTTTAAGTCAGTGCGTGCCCTTTCTTTTGCTAAGAAAAATTTTGTAGTGTCTAAACGCAAATTTGCCTCAGTGGTCAAGGAACCTTTTGAGAAAGCATTTTCAATGTCAAATATTAAGGCGGGGTTTTCGAAATCAGGCATTTTTCCATACAACCCAGATGCCATTGCCATCAAGAAGATGAAGCCATCAGACGTGTACAAGCCTCTGCAGAACTCTTCTCTAGATAGCACGGATACCTCCACAACTGAAGAGACATCTGTATTGGCTCCTGAGACACCTTCACCTGTGGTGTCTTCCATTGTTTCACATCCAACTCCAGACTCCCTGTCTTCTAGTCCTGGTGGTGCTCCTTTGACCAGCACTCCATCACATGTTTGCAATACCCCAACTCCTTTCACTGTTACTCCCCCCCAACCTTGCTCTTCATCTGGACGAGGGTCCTCAATTGTCAATCCATTAGTTGTGACAGGCATGGTTCCAGCTCATCTTGCTGATGTATTCTGCACCCCAGATATGGATCCTCAAACCCAATCCACCAAGAGGAGGAGGATAACGAGGGCAAGAGTACTGACTGAGAATGAGTACATTGATATGATGAAGGAGAAAGATGCAAAGGAGAGGGAGGTAGAGGAGTTGAAGAAAAAACGCAAGGAAGAACAAGAGCGCAAGAAGGAAGAGAGGGAGAAACAAAAAAGAGAGAAAGAGGAGGAACAACGGAAGAAGAAGGAGGAATGTGAAAATGCTAAAAAGGAGAGAGAGGAGGCAAGAAAGGCTAAGCAGGTTCAATCCAAAAAAGGAAAGAAGCAAGCGCTTAATCAGGACTCGGACTCCCTTGAAAGTTGCCAGAGTGAGTCAGAGGAACCATCGGAAAGAAGCAGACCACGTAGAATACAGCAACTCCCTGCTCGATTTCGAGATGAGTCAAATGACAGTGACAGTGATGAAGGTACACTTTGCAAATTGTGCAATGCCAGGGAGCCAGCCAGCTGCAAGTCTTCAGTTGTGTTTTTGGGTAGATTGCAGTGACTGTGGGCCTTGTTTTCATACAGTGTGTGCACTTGGTGACAACAATGCTTTTTGTCCTGAAAGTTGTTTGTAACTGTGGAGTATGTCTCTACTTTGAAAGTATATTTGTTTTGGACTTCTTTTGTACACTGTACATTCACTTTTGAAAGGGGAAATTCTACGTGGCGAATTTAGGGCAACTCTTCCAATTATCGTCACTCTAGATGTGGTGCACAAAGTCCGTTTTTGCGTCGTGAAGGTTGCACTTTACATAGCTATGTAAACGCGCTACAGCGGCCCATACTGTAGGGAATTTCCCTACCTCACGCGTCTAGTACGCTCTACGTGGTCAGAAAAAGCCCCATCGCTAAAAAACGGCGATAATTGGCGCATTTACGCTACATTTCACAGTGATAATCCTTTCCTCCAGACTGCCCCCAAAGCTCCCTCTCAGATGAGCTCTCCTAATCAGGCCAAGGCTCATGAGCAGGTACTGCAGTGGGTGGTTTACATGTAGTGATAACTATCTCTAGTAGTTTGGAAACATGTGTAATGGGAGAGGAGAGAGAGGGTGGAAGGGAGGTGGAGGAAGGAAGGATGAAGGTACAAGAAGAGGAGGGAGGTATATACGAGAGAGGGATGGAGGGTGAACAAGGGAGAGAGAGAGAGAAGGTAGAGGGGAAAGGGATAAGTAAGAGGGGGGAGAGGGGGAGGGGGAAGTTGGGCAAGAGAATAGAGAGACACGGAAGTATGAGGAAAGAAGAATGTGGAAGGGAGGTGGAGGTTGAGAAATGGAAGGGAGAGGAGGAGGGAGGGGGAGGATGGGGAGAGAGGGGGAGAGGGAGGAGGAGGAGGGGGAGGGGTGAAAGGAAAGGCAGGGAGGAAGGGAGGAGGGAGGGGGCCTTGGGGGGAAGGAAGGGGGAGGGTAAAGGGAGGGAAAAGGGGAGGGGGGGAGGGAGGGAGGGAGGGGGAGAGGGAGGAGAAAGGAAGAGGGTGAGAGGAGTATGAGAAGAAATGAGGGGAGAGGTGAGGTGAGAGAGGCAGGGAAGTATGAGGGAAGAATGAGGAAGAGAGGTGGAGGTTGAGGGAGAGGGGAGGGGGGAGGGAAGGGAGAGGGTAAAGGGAAGGGTGGAAGGGGAGAGAGGGGAGAGGAGGAAGGGAGGGGAGGAGGTGGGAGGGAGGGGGAGGGAGGGGGAAGGGGTGGGGGAGATGTAAGGATTGAGAAATGGGGGAAGAGGGAGGGAAGAAAAGAGAGGGAGGAAGGAGGGGGGAGGAGGAATGGGGAGGGGTAAGGGGGAAATTTGAATGCAGCCAATGAACCTGTTTTCATTATGATTTTGTTTAGCATAAATTGCCATTGAATTAGTTACAGTTTCTCTCATACAATTTCAGTTCATACAGTTTCTCTTAGTTCAGTTCATACAATTTCAGTTCATACAGTTTCTCTTAGTTCAGTTCATACAATTTCAGTTTCAGTTCATACAGTTTCTCTTAGTTCAGTTCATACAATGTCATGTAAATACTACAAGGATATCTGTTCACTACAATGTATTCCATTAGTTAATAAAGGAGGGATGAAGGAAGGATGGAGGGAAGTGAGGGAGGGTGAAAGAAGGAGGGAGGAGGGAGTTAGGTTAATTAAGGTGGCGGTTCAACCTTGGGTAGTACGCGCACACGGGTATTACGTTGTGAGTACGTTATAATGAGATTCATAGTTCGTGTACACGTGCAGCCTTTGAAGTGGTAGGCCCGTTATGCGTACTTGTGTGTGTAGAGTGTACCGAAGTACGTAGATGCTAAATATCTCGGGACTGAAATTTTGGAGCGGATCCAAACCAACGGCACTCGAATGAGTTCTCGTAGACCTTTGCGGCGACGCATCATGAGCGGTAGATCTACAAAATTGTGCGCAAAACGGCAAGTTTAATCGACCCCCGCGCGTAGCACGGACAAACTTTTAGCGCGCCTGCCTTGTACTTACACGCTAAATACACGATCATGCCCGCCGCAAACAGGTCAGTTGTGGGGTAATTAAGCGTATTTTTTCATATTTTTGCTAACTGTCCCAAGTCAGATATTTGGATTTTTATGGAGCCCAGTTTTGTGGACTCCATTAACCTAGTGCTGCTTTGTGGACAATTATAAAGTAGATAATCAGACAGAGCAGTTTTCAAGCTTTAAAACAGTACCAATATTGTTACAAAAGTGTTTACGATACGACACTGAGACTATGTTTTTATAACAACTGTTTGGTTTGCGAAAGGTTGAACCGCCACCTTAACAGAGAGGTGTATTGCAATGGCACAGGATGGAGCAGGAAGCCATGCTATAGATATTGCCTCGATCCAGCAATACTAGCCAGCCATGCCACACCTGTGCACAGTGTATGTACACATCAGATGAACTAATTATTAGGCACATGACTGTACATAATTTTTATCTCACCACTTCCTTCCCTCTCCTCACTCTCATTCTCTCCCCATTCCAATACCCCTGCACCCCCTCCTCTCCTTCACCCCTCTCCCCTTGAACCCTCCATCATCTTTTCCTCTCCCTATTCTCTTTTCCCTCCCTCCCCCCTCCCTCCCTCCTTCCCTCCATCCCTCCCTTCCTCCCTCCCTCCATCCCTCCCTCTCTGCATCATTCACCTCATTACAGCCCCAGGTCCAGCCACTGAGATGGCCCCTCCCACTCAAATGGAGGAGAGGGAAGGACTTGCCCTTTGGAGTCAAGTATGCCTACACTGCGTTACTGAAGGGACAGGTCCACATTGCAAGTGGGTTGACTGTGAATTGGTATGATGTAGTGCAATACAACTCTACCACTGGTGAGTGGTCTCAGCTGCCAGAGAGCACTGAGTACTTGTTTGCCATGGCATCAGTCAAGGACCAGCTATTACTAGCTGGTGGTCATGGAGGCAGCACTGCTATCCAATTATGGGACAGTGAGGGTCATCGCTGGAATACTCAGCACTACCCAACAATGCCAACTGGTAGAGCATGGTCAGCTGCTGTGGGCTACCAGCAATACCTCATTGTGGCATGTGGTGACTACAAGGACACAGTAGAAGTCCTGGACTGCTCCACTCACCTGTGGTACAGTGCACAGCCAGTGCCTATGGGGGGTCAGCAGATGACAGCAGTCATCATTAGTGATTACGTATACATCTCATCATATTACTGGAGAGATGGTCGGCCTCACTTGTTCTCTGCCCACCTCCCCACCCTGATAGCAAACGCAACTCACAACACCACCACTAGCCCAACATGGCGGGAACTGCCATCCCCTCCAGTAGGTGGCCCCACACTCTTAGCCCTGCAGAACCACTTGCTACTTGTAGGAGGGAGGGAGGTAGGAGGGTGGGGGTGGAGAAAGGAGCTCTACAGATATGAGGCAGAAGGGAAGAAATGGAGCAAGTGTGGAGAGCTTCCTGTGGGAATGTATGCTCCCTCTTGTGCAGTACTCCCCTCTGGTGAACTGCTTGTGGCTGGAGGGGAGGTGGGTGTTAGGGAGTATTCCCAGCAAGTGTGGGTAGGATCATTAGAGTAACACTGATTGCTTCTCTGATAACACCTCACTGTGCACAACTGTACATTTGAACTACCACTAATTATTGCAGTGATTTGATTTTACATTGAATAATCTGTGTATGCTGCTATGCATTACATGTTACTTCACTCCTACAACCTCCTATTATGTGTGTTGGCTTGATAATTACTATACCCTAACATTTAATTTGTGAATAACTAAAATAATTAATAATATATTGGTTTACATGTTCACTGTACATCATATTGTAGTTAGGTTGTACGCTGTAGTAAACACCTTGTTCATATATACAATGAAGTGTTCATGTATATGCATTATTATTACTTATATACACTCACTCCAACATCCTACACTAGCTGATATGTGTGTGTTGTCATATTAATGCATTGTGATCTTTGTAGAGTTTGATTAAAACTTTTTGATTAAAAGCAGTTTGTTCAGAACATAAGAATGATTGCGACATCACGTGTTTGGACTGATGAAGACAGCAATAATGACATGAGAGAGAACATGAAGGAGGGAGGGGGAGAGTGAGTGATAGAAAAATCTGGAGGAGTGGGAGGAGGAGGAGGAGGAGGAGGAGGAGGAGGAGGAGGAGGGGGTGGAGGAGGAGGAGGAGGAGGAGGAAGAGGAGAGGGGGATAGAGTGACTACATGGTGAAGACGTGCAGCAATTCCAGACAATTGTCTCTGACTGCAGTGCATGTCTCACAGGATGGCTTTGATGGCACTGACAGTTCTGTGAGTATTTAGTGCCCTGTGCTGTCTCCTCCAGTGCCAACTCTGCAGGAGAGAGGGAGAGAGCGAGAGAGGAGGGAAGGGGAAAGGAAGGAGGAATGGAAGAACGAATAAGGAGGAAGGAGGGAGGAAGAGGAGGAGAAAGAGAAGTACATGTACATGTTCATGAACAACCACATACATAGTGTACCACAATCAAACAAAGAAGAGAACAGGGGAGAAAGAAAGAAGAATCACACGCTATAAAACAAACTAAAATCCACAACAACCTCAACAGCTTAGAACTTAATATTTGGAGAAAAGCCTAGAAAAATTAATATACATACAACTTCACTGGCTTAGACATCTCTAACAACCTCAACGGCTTAGAAATAAAACAAAGCAACAAGCCTACACATATAAAAATAAAACTCAGAATAAATAGCAGATGGTCCACATGTATATACATGTAGTGAGGGATCAAGTGTTGAGAGTGACACCTTGTGTTTCTCTTTTTCTTTACCTGCGTGATGGGAGTATGATGGAAGTAGTGCAGTTCCTAGCCCTTGTCACACGACCAAATAAACAGGTCAAACCAACTCTGGACATTGTAGTCCTGCATACCGTAGTGAGTGAGTGTGAGAGAGAGAGAAGGGAATGAGGAGAGGGAGGAGGAGGAGGAAAAGGAGAGGGAGAGAGTGTGAGGGGAGAAGAGGGGACAGGGGAGGGAAAGGAGGGAGGCACGCAGCAGAGGAAGGGGGCAACACTGTTGTATGATATGAGGTGATAGTGGAGAGCAGTGCGCTGTAGGGTCATGGCATCCGGGCCTTGGTGCCCCATTTGTGAGCGATAGCGAGCCGGCCAGTGTCTCTAATCAGCTCTCGCAGCTCCTAAGGACGACACGTGCCCGATAAGCTTCATCCGCACCACTCTCCACAATGGCTGCGCTCCATACTCATAACTGATCTCCCTTTGCTGTGACTCTCTGCCCTGCCCTGCGTAGTCCATTCGCACAACCAGTCGCATGGAGACACGCTCTTTGCTGGTCCGACCACGAGTATGGCTGACCACTAACTCCTCCCATGTGCTCTAAATAGAAGCACCTAGCGCTCACTGCGCTCCGTCGCTCCAGCCTCTGCTCCCTCTTGCCTGCGGCAGTGAGTGGAGATGGCCACGCGCTACGTACCTGGTGCGTCCTCCATAGAGATTCCTCTCAGGGACACGGACGAGGTGAGTCTGCAGAGAGCTTCACTCTGCGTGAGCATGAAGGAGAGAAAGACGCTAGTTCTATTCAATGCGCACTATGGCTTTCGACAAAGCCACATGCACGTATACATGTACATGTGTGCATGCATGTGTGTGCATTCTGGTATTGTGTGTGCAGTGCTTTTCCCTGTGTCCAGGTGATTGAATTGGGCATTGACCAGCTACCAGAGGGAGATGAGGTGATCAGTATCCTCAGAGATGAGAGAGCTCCTCTGCACACATGGGTGGCGCTCGCTGTGAGTACTCCCCTCTACCTTATATGGCAGGTGGGAAATCCTTTTCCTCCTCCTCCTCCTCCTCTTCCTCCTCCTCCTCCTCCTTTTCCTCCTCCTCCTCCTCCTCCTCCTCTTCCTCCTCCCCTTCTGCCATCAGCTCCACTACTACAAGCAGAATAAACATGAAGAATTTGTCAGACTGTTGGAGGCGTCTTGAAGTGGTAAGAAAATGTTATTTCAAATGCTGTGGCACATGCACACTCGTGTACATGTGCATGATGAAAAGGCTCAGGATTATTTTAGAGAACCGTGAAAAACTGGCAGCCACCCAGGATTGAACCGGGGGCCTCTGACTTTAGCTGTCAGTGCTCTACCTGTACATTTTCATGTCTTTCTCTCTCTCTCTCATTCTCTCTCTCTCTCTCTCTCTCTCTCTCTCTCTCTCTCTCTCTCTCTCTCTCTCTCTCTCTCTCTCTCTCTCTCTCTCTCTGTCTCTCTCTCTCTCTCTCTCTCTCTCTCTCTCTCTCTCTCTCTCTCTCTCTCTCTGTCCTTTCTCCCTCCTTCCCTTCCTTCTTCCCTCCCTCCTTCCCTCCTTCCCTCCCTCCCTCCCTCCCTCATCTCTGTTTCAGATGCAGACATGAGCTATGCAGACAGTGAGAAGGACCAGATGACTGTCCTGGACACTCTGGCAGCCTACCACATCCAGCAGGCCAGGAGGGAGAAGAGCAGGGAGAAGAAGAAGGAGCTCTTTGCACAGGTCAGAGGTCACATGTGCTGGGAACAGCTCTCTTAAATTGATTTTACTCACGTTTTGTGCCTGGCTTCTCCCTCCCCACTCTCTCTCCTTTACCTTCTCTCTCTCTCCTCCTGCACTTCCCCCCTCCTCACCTCCCTTCCTCCCTCCTCACCTCCCTTCCTCCCCTCTCTCTCCATTCGCCACTCCCTCATTTCAGTGCATTTTAGTTTGTTTCATAGTGTGTGGTTCCTCTTTCTTTCTTCTCTGCTTGCTTTCTTTGTTTGTGGTGCACTATGCATGTGATTGTTCATGTATCTCTCCCCTGATAAGTGGGGTAACTCATAGCTCAGTAGTAAGGAGTGGGCCGGGGGAATTAAACCACCAGAGGCACCCACCTCCATACTGTGCATATACATGTACATGTACATGTACGTGTACTGTACAAGGACTGCACACTTCCCTCTCTCCCTCCCTCCATACCTCCGTACCTCCGTACCTCCCTCCCTCCCTTCCTCCCTTCCTCCCTCCCTCCCTCCCTCAGTCTCCAGAGAACATCCCAGCTCTGCTGGGTAAGGCGTGCATTGCTTACAACAAGAAGGACTACAAGGGAGCTCTGGTCTTCTACAAGAAGGCTCTCAGGACAGACCCAAACTGCCCAGGTACATGTACATGTACTACATTGTATGTATATGTACACTGTACATACATGTACAAACCCTAACTGCCCAGGTAATCATACATTGCATGTACAATGTACATGTTGTGATTTTCTTTCTTTCTCTTTCTTTCCCTTCTTTATAAATAGTGCTCTATGTGCTTGATTGTTCATGTACCTGTACCTGTACATGTACAGTAGATGTGGGATATACTGCACGTGTGCATGTACATGTACATGTATTTATAAGAATGTGTTGTCATTCCATTCCAGGTGCTGTCAGATTGGGAATGGGACTGTGTTTTGTGAAGCTCGGAAATCTGGAGAAAGCGAGGTGAACAGTATTATGCAATCACAACTGTCCCATGACCACTGTCTGTTCAATCCCGGGTGGCTGCCGGTTTTTCATACATGTAGTTCTCTAAAAATATTCCCATCTGAATCTAAATCTTTATGGGGACACATGAGTTGTACTGTACATGTGTACATGTACTGTACCTCTCCCACAGGATGGCGTTCCACCGGTGTCTGGAGCTGGACTATCACTGTGTGGGTGCTCTGGTGGGCATGGCTATTCTGGAGCTGAATAGCAAACAGGTGAGTGGAACTCTGTGGACACCTCCCTCCCTTCCCTTCCCCCCCCCCTCTCTCACTCCATTTCACCCCTCCCTCCCTCCCTCCCAGCATGACTCCATCAAGAAAGGTGTGGAGCTTCTCTCAAAGGCCTACACAATCGATTCCTCCAATCCCATGGTCCTCAATCACCTGGCCAACCACTTCTTCTTCAAGAAGGTCCCCCACCTCCTCCCCTCCCTCCTGTAGCATTTTGTATTGTTTACAATAATATACAGTGTGTTCATGGTACACCTATCCACCCACCCATCCCAACTACATGTACAGTATGCGTCAAAAAAAAACTTCCCATAAACGGCCCGTTCAACGGGCGCCCGTTTAGAAAAAAACGGGGAACGAACAGACACTGAACGGATGTTGAACGGATGTCAAACGGCCTCTGAACGGGGATTGCCCGCTCCGTGCCCGTTCCGTTTATTTCGAACCGTCCAATGTCCGTACGCGTAAGCGGGTTATTTTTCACTCTGGGGAATGCAAGAAGCAGAAGGAAACAGTACAGGGGTGAAGACTGAAGACGTGAGGACTAACGTGAGCCGCTCTTAGCTGCTCGCTTACCTGTTTGACCGCCACACACTCAAGAATACACGCACGGTACCGCTACGCGTGTTAAAAGGGGAGTGTCCGTGCACTGCTAGACGGCATCCAAAGCTTTTTTGGATAGTTTTCCGCTCGTAGGTAACCAGGAGATGCTCCCAATGTACTCTAGTGGCATTACAAACGCACGCTTGCCTCGGCAGTACGCCAACACCAACACGTGGAGCACCCGTTTGAACGGGCGCTAAACGGTAATTAAAAATGAACGGGAATCAAACGGACGACGAACGGACACTGAACGGATGTCGAACGGACATTGAACGGGAACGGAACGGGAGCGGGCCGTTTATGGGAAGTTTTTTTTGACGTGTACTGTATGCTTCACAACACAAGGATAAGCTACAATGTAGATACATGAACAATCATGTGCATAGTGCACCACAACTTGAAAGAAAGAAAGAAAAGAACAGAGAAGAAAGAAAGAAGAATCACACACTATAAAATAGACAGCAACCTCAACGGCTTAGAAAAATAAATATATGTAACAACCTCATCAGCTTAGAAAAATATACATCTGCAACAACCTCAATGGCTTAGAAAAATCTATATTTTTAAAAAAACAAAGCAACAAGCCTACACATACAGTAGGCGTCATTAAAAAGTTTCCGTACCGTTTGCGTTTTGTTTTCGGTGAACGGTAAACGGACGGAGAACAAACGCTAAATGGACGGAGAACGGACGGTGAACGGACGGAAAACGCAAACTAATAAACGGTAACTAAACGGTTCATGAAATTTTGAACACGGAAGAGCAACGCGTGCGCGCGCGTGAAATCACTGAACCACGAAGGACTGCCGACAGTCGGAGTGACAGAAGAGCATCGCTCGTTAGTGTAATAGTCGAAAACCGTTGACAGCACCTGACAGAGTACGTACCTTGCACTCGCACTCGTAGGGTACCGGAATTACGATAACGTATAATTAGACAAACGGTCGTCAAACGGTAAACGGGCAGTACATGGAACGGAAGCACCACGCAAACCCTACGCAAACCGCACGGTTGCCCAACGCAAAACGGAACGCAAACGGTACAGAAACTTTTTTATGATGCCTACTGTATAAGAATGAACTCAGAATGAAAGACACATGTACATGGACATGTACATGTATCACAGTATGTGCACTGTATATTGCTTCCCTCCCTCCCTGCCTCCCTTCCTCCCTCCCTCCCTTCCTCCCTCCCTCCCTCCCAGGACTATGGTAAGGTGCAGCACTTAGCTCTCCACTCATTCCATGGCACTGACGTGGAGACCATGCAGGCAGAAAGCTGCTACCAACTGATCAGGGCCTTCCACGTACAGGTACAGTGCACTGCCACACATAGAGGTAACAGTGTACATTTGTTTACCTGAACACATGTACATGTGTACATGCAATCCCTCCTACCCCACTTCCCTTTGTCTCTCCCTTCCTTCCTCCTCCCTCCTTCCCCCTCCCTCCTTCCCTCCCTCCCTCCCTCCCTCCCTCCTTCCCCCAATGCAGAAGGCTCACCTCATGCACGGAGCACAGTGTGAGGTAGACAGCACCACTCTCTGAAGGCTGGCAGACTCCTGCAGGGCAGCCACATCATGGTCAAGCTACTGTGCAGTGCACATGTGTACATGTACGTACGCGTACCCATACATCATGCACATGTACTCATGTAGTGTACATGAACAATCAAGTATATAGAGCACTACTTAGAAAGAATGAGAAGGGAAAGAAAGAGAAAGAAAGAAAATTACAACAACCTCAACGGCTTAGAAAAATATAGTCTGTACAGCCTCTACGGCTTAGGAAAATAGAATGTACACAGCATTTATGGTTTAGGAAAATAGAATCTGTACAGCCTCCACGGCTTAGAAAAATAGAATCTGTACAGCCTCCACGGCTTAGGAAAATAGAATCTGTACATCATTTATGGCGTAGAAAAATAGAATCTGTACAGCCTCTATGGCTTAGAAAAATATAATCTTTTCAACATCGTAGCTTAGAAAATTTGTTCATACAACTTAGAAAGATACACACACACTAACTACAACAAATTAGCTTAACAGATGGTCCACATGCCCAACCTTGTACATGTACTCCCTCCCTCCCTCCCTCCTCCCTCCCTCCTCCCTCGCTCCCTCCCTCCTCCCTCGCTCCCTCCCTCCCTCCCTCACTCCCTCCCTCCCTCACTCCCTTCTCCCATTCCTTCCTCCTTTCTCTATCAATCATTTTCCCTGCTTCAGTCAGAGCTTGCGTTGACTCTTTCACTGACCTTATTAGGCCTTGATACCTATTATTCTATTCCCCTATTCTTAGTCTATTATTCTCCTTAAAACTGTAATTATGCTTTGTTTCAAAAGATTATTCTGTGAAAATAATTACTCTCTAGCTCCAAATCAGTTCTGATTTTCAGCTTCTAGTCACCACGCTTCCCATTGCCTCCACTAGACTGCAACCTGGCTGGTTCCAGTCTCCGTCCGCCATTACTGCACACTCTTAATAATGCACACTAATTAATTGATCTACCCACAATACTGGGTAGTCTGTGAGTCTCATTATGCGTGCGTGGCATGCAGTGGGTGGGGCAATAAAACGTGGTGCCAAAGTGTTTTTATTACTTTATACTTTCACACAACCTTCGATTATTCATATCAATTATTTCCCTATTCTTTTGACTACCTATTATTCTCAAAATTATGCCTATTCCTCACCCTCCATTCTGCCCTTATTTCTTCTTGCCTTGTGCTCCTCCTGCCTTGTGCCTTGTCAATTAGTACCACTGTTTCACCCCTTCCTTCTCCTCCCCTCCCTCCATCCTCCTCTCTACCTCCCTCCCTCCCTCCCTCCCTCCCTCCCTCCCTCCCTCCCTCCCTACCTCCCTCCTTTAGGCTCAGCACCATGTCCCCCAGTAACCCCTTTTGTACATGTGCATGTACAGTATGTAGGACATTTGCACATGACTCCAATGTACATGTACACATACAATATGTGCATGTATATGCATGTACATGTTCATGTATATTGGATGTGTTGTTGTTCTGGTGCCATCAGGTTGTTATGGCCACACTTGCAGTCCTTGTCCTTACATGTATTACCTACCACTCCCCTCTCTCCCCATTCTCTCTCTCCCTCCCTCCCTCCCTCCCTCCCTCCCTCCCTCCCTCCCTCAGGCCTGTTCTCCCTGCCCACCCTCCTCCTCCACCTGGTGTCTGGGATGGGTCTCCTCACTGTCACTGCCACAGTCATTGACAGTCTTGCCCTGTACATAGTACCAGACAGAGGACAGTACAGGAGGAGTGTGTATAAGGAGTCAAAATGATTGTTATCAAAATGTACTGCATAATAATTGTTTTGTGAGATGGACTGACATGTGTGCTGTTGCTAATCATTACAATGTTATTCATTCAAAGTGTGTGGCATTGTTAGTTGGTGCTCTCTGTACTCACCCTCTGCCCTGTGTGTAGCCACTGGACTGGAGAACAATTTGTATGACTGTGCATGTACATGTAACTATTAGTATTTACACATACTGTACATGTACATCAGCTATCTTGATCGTGGAAGTTACACAATTATTGCTAGCAGATATGGTAGAGAATCAAATTGCTCACCGTGCTCTGAGTGACGTTATGCCACATGCAGGTCGGAGTAGCCGCGCATGCCAGCCGTACTTTTCCCGTGCGCGGAGGAATACGGGGGAAGGGGAAGGGATACAACTCCCGCATTCTTACTATCTTAGTAAGCATTGATACAGTATAACATAATATTACTAGTACTCAAGGAGGTAGTTGACAGCGTGACAGCATTCAACCCCTATCGACATCTGCACGTGTCTAAGAGTTGTTTCAGTCTGGTCTAGTGAGAGAATGAAGTAGCTATAGACATATATAATCATTTTGCTATCACATAATTATGTGAGCTGTACCATACAGCTCAGGTGTGGAAAGAGTAGCGGCTGCAGTGTGTGTTCTTTCTCCACGTGCAGCGTCCCCCTATAAGCTCACGAACAATCGCAGGTGTGAGCAGATGTTCAGTTCAAGTGCGTATCATCATAGATATTTAACCTCACGGAACATATCTATGGTATGGGAACATGCTTAACACTTCCGCGTTAATGACATTGTATTAGAGTCATGTGCATAGCATGGAGAATATAGTGCTAGGAGTGAGTCTCTTGGGGGAGAAGTGAACATTGCATCATGGTGCAGAAGTCTTGTCTGGTTCCCTGCATTCCTTTTGATTACAGTATTGGTGTGAGCAAGGGAAGTTCTGTGGTCAATGAGCATACTGCATGTATAGAGGTGATAGCCCAGGGTCAGCATAGCACAGACACCATTATATGTGTGGGGGCATCGATATCACACAGTGCGGTAGCACTGTGTATATAGGGATTGCCCAGGTCACTCGACAACAACATTATTAGCACAGATCGTACTTGGTAGTGATTACAGTGGATCCGTGAAAGAACTACGTGATTACTTCAGCCAGTTTTGAGATACGTTAGTCCAAAGAAATCTCTTAAGAAGAAGAAGAAGAAGAAAAAGAAGAATAGGAAGAAAGACAAAACGACCTTTGGAGCGTTTTCTGGTAGTAAGTCAAGGGATGCATTTTAGCTACTTGGGGGGTATTGTTGGGTAGAGAACCACTGGAATAGAATAGCTAGGGGCCCAGAAAGGCTTAGAACGCGAGCGTTCGCGAGTTAAGAAGGCTTTCCTATGTACACGCACTATAGGCGTGTCGGCGCCATCCCTACATAGAGAGTCTACCGACTCTCTGATAGGGATTGCCCAGGTCACTCGGCATCAACCCTGTACATTTGAAAATTTAAGTTTTCACTTTCACTATGCACTTCATTTCACATTTGAAGAAAGTAGTGTTAAGAGTAGATGAAAAGGGAACTCAAATCAGAAATTGGTGAAAATATGTTGTATATGGTATGAGATATTAGCAAAAATGCAATATTGTAATTCTTCATAATTATTTTTTCTTCTTCTTCTTCTTCTTCTTCTTCTTCTTCTTCTTCTTCTTCTTCTTCTTCTTCTTCTTCTTCTTCTTCTTCTTCTTCAGGTTGAAGAAACAAAACTCAATAACTGTAATGCCAATGATCATGAAACTGCACATGCTGGTACATTTTCGTGACAGCTAGTGCATAGGCATGTCGACAACCTTCGGCCGGCTAACTACAGTAGCTACATACGTGTGGCTGCCCTGTTCTAACCTGTTCTAAGCAGGGCGCAGCCAGTGTAGCAACGTTCCCTAGGTATCTAATGGTGGAGTATGGCGTACCGGCAGGCGAGGCGTCCACCGTTGTAGCGCGTTCCCAAGCTGTTAGGCGGTAGTGCGAAGCCAGACTCTCTCCGCTTGCCGAGAGAGTCTGGCTATGCGAGACTAGTTAGGGGGTGGGGCACGGCGTGACCGTATGTCACATATCAGCGTGTACTCAAGTTGGGCGCCTGGCACACTGACTCCAGAGGCTAGCTAGCTTCGCCGGCTCCACGGACACTTGCCCTTGAAGCGCGAGTGTACGTGATTTGGGGTGTGTTTTGTAGACGGGTCGTACATAGTTTGGCATAAAATAGGAATTTTTGTCGTTGTGTACAAAGGGAACATTTTATGCCAATATTGCCTTTGTACATAAAGGCAAAATTTAACGCCAAACCTGCCCTTGTGTTACTCAAGGCAAACTTTTATGCCTATTACTTTCGCACAAAATGGCCCTGTGAAAGTCTAGCTGCGTGCGCTGTGTATAGACAGTTACACTAACAGGCGAAATTTACATTTCAGCATTTCCCCCAGTAATTCCTTTTGTACATGTGCATGTACAGTATGTACGACTATTTGAACATGACTCCAATGTACATGTACACATACAATAATTTTATATGCATGTACATGTACATGTATACAGTGGAACCTCCGAATAAAGGACACTTTGGGAGCAGAGGTTTTGTTCTCTTTTCGGAGGTTGTCCTCTGGTTGGAGGTTTGAGCCAATAGGTCATTTATAGACCTAATATACCTAGATAACATGTTCTAAAAGCTCTTAAGTACATATCTACACCATGTACTACAATTTCTAGACAGGATCACCAATGATGAACTACAAAAATATGTCAGTTTCCATAGCAACACTACAAGTGCACATGCATGGGTAATAAAATATGAATAAAGAACAGTTTAGAACACAGTGGAAATTATTTTGTCATTTTGTAATCAATTTTTTAATGAAGAAATTGCAACTTTTGTGAGATAATAACTCAAGAAAGCAAGCAGACACCACCCTCTTTCCTTACTCTCTGTAGGTTTTTGAGGCACTTTCTTGAGATATACTCAAGACTATGGTGAAATGTGAAGGTAACACTCAACATTTTGCCCTTAGTTTCTCAATATCTGAGTGTTAATCAAACTTTCACTGCATTTCTCAAGTGAGTCTCATATGAAATGTCCTTTACACACTAAATTTCTTCAGGTTCATGTACATGAGCTTGTTACCCAGTCCCTCGTTTAAGTCGCATCTTTCAAATGTGTGATTCCAGAAACTCAAAGTTGAGTCATATTCTCCAGGTTTCCCTTTACTCTTCCAGGTAAGCAGTTTGCACACCTCAAAGCTGAAACCTTCTTTCCAGGTGAGGCAACTGCCTGACCCAAGGTTGAATAGGTGAGCAGCTTGTACAACTCAAAGTTGAGTCTCTGATGCAAGGTGAGCACTTCAAAATGTGAAGTTTGTGGGAGTCATAGCCGTGTCCTCTTTCAGATGAGCCAACTGTAGAACCCAAAGTTGAGTCCCTTCTTCAAGGTGAGCAGTTCACAGAACTCAAAGTTGAGTCCCTTCTTCCAGGTGAGCAGTTCACAGAACTCAAAGTTGAGTCCTTTCTTCAAGGGGGGCAGTTTGAAGAACTCACAGTTGAGTCCCTTTTTCAAAGTGAAAAGTTGATAGAACTCAAAGGTGAGTCTGTTTTCAAGGTGAGCAACAAACAGAACTCAAAGCTGAAAACTCTTGAAGAGGCAAGCAGTTTGTACAACTCAAATTTGAGTCCATACTTCAAGGTGAGCAGTTTGCTGAACTCAAGGCTGAGTTCCCTCCCCTAGGCGAGTTATCAAATTTGAGTCCCTTTCTTCATGCAACTAGTTTATGGAACTCAAATTTGAGTCTCTTTTCTCATATGACTAGCTTGTAGAACTCTAATTTCTCTCCCTCCCTTATAAGGTGAGCAGTTTAATGAGTTGTAATTAAATTTTGAGTCCCTTCTTCCAGGAAAGCCAACTCTTAAGCTTACATCTTCTTGACAAACCACTCAAGTCTGCAATTATGTTCTATCTCCCACGCTCATCTTGAAGAGAATTCAAAATTAAGTCCCAGCTTTGACATTTCTTTGCAGCTACATGAAAGCACTCAAGCAGCATGTGCTCTATATAGTAAATTAGGGTTAAGGGATAGAGCTTGGTCTTTGTCAAGCTAGGACTCAAAATTGGGTGCTGTGCCACATGCAAAAGACACTCAAAGGTAACTTTCACAACATATTGTTTGAAGAGAACATGACGAAGTGAATGCAACACAATATTACATATTTGGTGACCTTGATAAACAGTTCATTTAATTAGTCATCAGAAGACAGTTCAGATAGAGACGTGAAAGCAGCTGAACAGAGCTCCTCCCCGTCTAGCACACATACCGCATTTCTCCCACTAGTGAGGGCAGCTCTTGATGCCATTCCTATATATTACAATAATATCCATGCATAATTTTGGCACATAAAGTAAATGGTAAGATGCTTACCAGAACATCCAGTCATGTCCAGAACAGTGCAACCATCAGGAGAGAAGTGTTGAATAATATGCATAAACATTTCTTGCTCTGTTCCCTCAAAGTAGTTATTTCTGGGCTCTCCAGGGTTAAAATTGAAATGCTCATCCTTCAACATGTCATCCGGTGAAAAAAAACCCAAAACAACAACAGTAACACAGGAATTCAAGCGTGGGGAGGTACGAGCTGCAAGTTAAAATTGAAAATGATATTATATCATAAAAACACTATGCTTCACAAGTAAGTACCTTGTTTAGTTGTCTTTACTGCTGCAAACAGAACATCTGCATTCACAAAAACCTTTGTCCACACTTCCTGTATGACTTGAAAGGAGGCTGGGCAAGAGAGTGCTCCAACAGTGTATGTGCTGCAGCCAGCTACAGCATTTATTTCCTTGATAGTATACGCTAAGCTTTCAATAGTTTCCCTCGTACAATCCTGCGTGAAAGAATACAAAGCAATTAAAACAAAATTACTAAAACACTGTTTGAAAAACATACCGCATCTAGTGAGATCAAAGTAATTTTTGCACCTTTGAAAGATGCAAACCTCTTTGTGATAGTTTGTCCACTAAGCTCAGTAGATTTTGCATCAATAACGCAGGCCACTGAGGTGTGGCACTTCACACAGAGGTTAGAGGAAGTACATTCACTGTCTGGATCTGATTCAGAAAGCTTGGCTCGAGTACAAAAATCAGCAAAAGGTTGGGGAATACATTTGTTTAAGTCCATTCTCATGAACTTCCGTAGATGCTGTTCTGATGCAAATGCCGGGTACTTCTCACTGGCTTCTTCCCACGTACCAGTGTTGGTCAAACGAAGAAAAGCTGTCTTCAAGGCCCTCATCTGCTTGATGTCAGCGGCTTCCAATTTCAGATCAGCAAGTGAACACTCTCCATTGATCACCTACAAAATGGCTGCAGTTATACTTAGCAACACAGAGGAAAACTAAATTACACAGAGGTATAAATTAATACCAAAATATCAAACCATGGCCTTAGAATACGCACGAACCTTAGTTAGAAGGCAGCATTGTTCACTCTCATCTAGGCGTCTGATTGGAGCAAAATATTGTTGTTTAAACTCGGGCTTTGTTAGCAATGTAGATAGATTAAGTCGTTGTCCTTTCAGCTTAGCCTGCTCAAAAAGGTCCATAACCTCCACTGCAAGGTCCCAGACCTTCTTTGTGAAGGCAGCTTGGAAAAAGATGGCATCCCGATGTGTATTTGAGATATCCTGTGGAAATTAAACATACATATAGGTCACCGTCATCCATCAAAGATTGTGTACAGGTGTTACCTCAGGAATGATTGCCTTTTTGCATGATTCCCTCCAGGCTGCAGATGGCTGTGGGGTTTCTGCATCCATACTTTTCCCCTCCATCCTGTAAAGTCGAGCGCGGCAGGCCTCTACCTACATTGAAAAGGAAGACTCAGTGGTGACACAATCCAGTAATGTACATACAAAGAGCCCAACGTAAATCTAACTGGCATGAATGTCAGTTGGGAGCATGCATAGCAAGAAAGATACGACTGCCCAAACATTGTAGAGCTGACTCCAAACTGGTGATAGAAATGGAAAAATACATAGGAATAGAAAAACCATCAAAAAAGCAATAGAACACATCAAGCAACCTCAGATCAGTGCGGCTTAACTGCCATATAAACCATAGGATAATTATACTAGCTACAAGCTATATATCTTCAATCAAACAACGTGCATGCACATGCACGTAAATGTATTCCCACCATTGCACACACGCCATGTCACTTTACAGCTGTACATACCAAATCCCGATGTGTCACATGATGAACAAAATGTGAGTTCAGATTATGCCTCTGAGCGAGCCTGAGTGCCTCCTCATCATTGAGTCCAACATAAACATCAGCAGTGACAGCCTTGAAAAAGGGGTTTCCAGGATACTCTTCCATTAACTGATTCTTTGCAATAAGAGTATGAAGCCCACCAAGTACTTCATACTTATACACATTTTTGTGCTTCAAATGAAATTCTGTAATTACTTCTACATCCTTGCAAAGAACAGCCATGGGTGTTGCCCCTGGTGCAGATGGATCTTGCGTCATCTTTAGCTTCAGGTTGCGAACAAATGTTGGATCAGCTTCTCGAAGCAGACGTGATTCCCTGGGGGGTTGAGATAACTGCGAAACAGGTAACTCCATCAATCCTGCATACAAGAATCAACAGAGAAAGTTCAATGGAACTATGTGAAACACAGACTACTGACAATAAGGGGTGTGTTCCTAAAACGTTTTATATACTTACCTTTGCGACATCTTTCAATCCTTTCGTCAATCCCTTCCTTAATAAACTTGCATCTTTTAGATGGTGATTCACTCAAGATGCCTGATTGGAATGATGAATGGCTTGCACCCTGGGATGACTTACTTTCACCATGCCTACGCTTAGGAGGCCGGTCAGACGGCACAAATCCACTTGATGTAGGTGTACTGGCATGAGCCAGTCTACTGGATTGCTCACTCTGTGTTGATGTTGACATGGGAGATGGCATGGTAGAAGAATCTGTAGCATCATTTGGTGCTGAGCCAGACATTTCTTCAAGCCATTTAGCTTCAAATTCTTTTGCAGAGGTAACACTGGAAAACTTTGCTGAAAAATCAGACTGGTTCCATTCATGACACTTCAGAGGCAGGACTATTCTTCCATTTTCACACTTAAACTGGAAAAGAAATATACTGTTACTCTGTGCAAAAATTAACCTCAAGTACATCAATTTTGTACACACAATCTAAATTCTACACTACTCATGCCCCTAACACCCACAACTCTAGACACCAACGCTAATCAAAGAGCCTCGTGCATTCTTAAGGTATCACAATCACAAATTCACACCACACCCGTTACTGGTGTACCCTAGTCTCGTGCCCAGACCCTCACGTGCGCCCGCCTGAAAGAGGGTCTGGTAACTATTGCAGCATTTCTTGGTCCTAACACCTTTCTGCGCCGGAATTCAGGCTCACCAATCAGGTTGCAGAACTGTCAATCAAATCGCACGTGCGCCGCAAAGTATGTAGATGAAGTTGGTTCAAAGTCCAGTGCACAGCCACCCCAGGGATTTCTAGGCTCTCTTAGCTATCGTAGTTGCGCGTCGTTGCATGTGCTGGGCCACTTACGGACGTTGGGCCATGTCTGCGTAGAAGAGAAGATGATTGGATTGTTCCTGAGCGGGAGTGAAGCACGGGCTCCTTGTACATAGCAGTACTAGATGTGTGTTCAGTCGCTCGATCTGAAACTAGTATTCGTTCATTTACGGTGCTACACTTCGAAGAGAGAACGCCGCCATTCTATGGTGGACTGCATGGCGTCCTTACTGCTCATACTAAAGACAAGTATGGCTCTAACAATTGTAGAAATGAAGAGAGTGGAGAAGCAGCCCTCTGGAAGACGTATCAGCTTTTGTAAAGGCTAGAGCTCCGACCAAAGGCCGGTATTTATATGTATGTCTACTGCAGGTGCATAGTCCACGAATCCGTACAACCGTAATTGCGGTAACCGGATACCCTTTGACTGCGAGGCGTTAGGACCAGGAATACGTTCAATAGTTACCAGACGCTCCTTCCTCCCCGTGGGTGGGGCGGCTGGGCACGAGACTAGGTGTAGCCAGTATTGTAGATAGAAAGGTCACCATCGAGCTATGAGGAGAACATTTCAGTCGCCAATAGAACAAACTCACCAGCACGCTTTGAGCATACTTGGAAGATTCCGCATCCGCAACTGTCACACTCGAAATACGCCCAAGTGGTTGAAGGGCGTTAGGCTTTTTCAACAAACCATCGCAATTTCTTAACACAATTCCACCTCCGTGACCATCATTCTCCGTCATAAACCACTTCTTAGGGCGTGTCATCTTGCTTCAGATAACTGCACTGTTCTCAGCGTTGAGTCCCTACACGTTACCACTCCTGAATCTCTTCCGCTACGGACGTGTACACACAAGTCACGAGTCCAGCACTCCGCACAGGTAAGCTTAGTCACAACAATCACTTCGACGAAAGAAGGAGAAGACGAGGCCGAGGAATCTGAGATTCGACGAAGGGAGACCAACACTGAAGCGACCGTAGATAGTAGCTGGTTTGTTGTACGTACCCATACGCGCACGTGGCTCTCCACGTGGAATTAGACTGGTGAAACCAGTTTTAGAAGCCAGTTCTGAAGCCGGTTCAAAGTACGGGCACGTGACCATCCACGTGGACGTTTCTAAAACTGGTATCGGAAACCTGTTTCAAAAGCGGGATATGGACGAGATGGCGAGTGACCCAGACGACTTCGCGGACGCACAGCGTGTTAGCAGTCTCAGTCCTACCCCCAAGCGAAGATGTAGTCGAGAAATAACACCTCCCCTGTTCAGTTCTCTAAGCAGTCTCGAGTCATCTAGTGATGGAGCGTGCTTTCCTAGCGACGAGTCTTCCCATCTTTCTGCTGTATATCCATCGGAGGAACGTGACTGCGATAGCAGCAGGAACAAAGAAGTTGGCGATGCCCTGGAGAAGGCCAGCTCAGGAAGTGAGTCCTTCTGTGATGTTGCTTCACATGATAGTGAGAGTGAACGAGAGCTAGTGGGATCCCTCTTGGTGTCCAAGTGTTGCCACCGACAGTGCCTTCTCCACCTTACTGCGCTTGATGTGATGGCAGCCAGAAGGAGGTATTACTCACTGAAAGTGAACGAGCAGCGTCAGTGGTTGATGGACAGAATTCTTGAGAATAGCCATGAGCAAGAGAAGGGGAAGCGGCAGGTCAAGTTCAGCTTATCTGGCTTTGAAATATGCCAAGCATCATGGTCCCGATTATATGGAGTTTCATCCCGCCGATTGTCTCGTTTAGTGAAATCTGTGTCAGATGGAGTCCTGGTGGCAGAGCATGGAAACAAAGGCAGACGTAGGTCAAACACAAAGTCCAATAGTGCCAAAGCATGGATGACGAAGTACTTCCATTTGGTGGGGGACAAGATGCCACACAATTCTCAAATTCATTTGCCATCATGGGAAACACAAAAGGATGTGTACATGCGGTATACGGAAGATATGACCATTCAAGGCATTCCTGCTGTAGAAATTGTGTCGCTGAGTATGTTTTACAAGATCTGGGCAGAAAGTTTTTCCAATGTTGTAATTCCCCAGGTATGTTTAGAATTATATATTAATGAATGTACTTCAGTGTGAATTTGTTATGATTCAAATTTGTTGCCTCTAATTCATGAGTAGGAGTGTTTATGAGGTGTTAGGCTTGTATATTGCATGTTTATGGCATCTTTAAGCTGTGACTGGCACACAGAAGCAAGTGAATGGTACTGCTGTGTATGGGATTTTTGTCAACTTGGAAATGAAACAACATTTGTTATGAGATGGAAGCCTTGTTATTTGTTGTGTATGACTCAATAGTTTTAGTGTATGTGCATTTGGGTTTCATGCAAATTACTCTCTTATTATGCTATATACATATATGTGCTTCAAGCTTGTTATAGCTTCACATCTTCTAATATGTGTCAGTTGAGATTTTCGTGATTCATATCTATTAGGCTCTCATGAAAGCCTTCCAATGCAGCCTTTAGTGAATGCCTACTAGATTGCTGCCTCCTCTTACGTAGCTGTGAAATACGCATGTGAAGCACATTCAGTTAAGTACATAAGGGCTCGTTTTCTTTGAATATTGTCATTGCATGCTGATTCCTTTTCTAGCAAAACAGGTTTGCTAAGTGTGATCTGTGTGTCAAAGTGAAGTTGGAGAGGAGTGGATGCCTTGACAAAAGCAAGCAAGCTGAACTCAAAGCTGCACTACAAGAACACCTACTGAAAGTAGAGTAAGTGTTTGTTGAAAAGAACTCTTGAGACACCCTTATGTTGCTTCAGAAACCTAAAGGCCTTTTCACACTACACTCCAATGCGCATCGAATGCGCATTGAGCGTTTTCACACTCGATGCGCATTGCTACCTAATGCGCATTCAAACCGGTTTGGCCCAAACCACCTCGGGAGGTGGTTTGAAGTGGATTGAATGCGCATTGACCAATTATCACGCGGGACCACGCCTTCATAATTGCATCCGCATGTGCATACAGTGTCTGTGGTATGTGCAAGGCTGCAGCGGGAGCACAACGAGGGACAAATAGCACAAGCGATCTATGCTCACAAGTTTTCCCGATCTTTGCACACAAAGCTCAACGTCTGCGCTGTAATCCCGCTCTTATCACAGTCTCTTTCGTGTAAACGCGTCTCCTCCTGATCTGATGTCGTCTTTTACCAGCAAATACCTCAATACACTAGCTAGTTCATGTTCCGGGCAGGCCTAAAGTTAGAGCTATGAGGAAGCTGACACGCAGCCACTTCTACGCACAAAATACGGGCAGGACCACGTGACACATCTCCGTATACCTCTAGAGGAAGTGGATTGAGCTTCGCGTAGTGTGAAATGGATCAATGCGCCTTGAATTCGCATTCAACCCCGATCCACTTCGAGTCGCCTTGAATGCGCATTAAGTGTGAAAAGGCCTTAAGTGTTTGCCTACTTTATAGGTCTGAGCGGAAGAAGTATCACCATCATCGACAAAAGGCTAGATCTGAGCCCAACAAGTGTGTTGCTATCATTATTGATGGCATGGATCAGGCAAAAACTAATTTGCCCAACACCAAAATCATTGCCAAGTCTACATCTGGACTATGGCGTTTGCGAACTCATGTGACTGGTGTTCTTGCTCATACACAAGCTCCATGTGGGAAGTTGGCATTTGCCTATGTTGACCTCCTCCAGTGGCCACATGACAGCAACCTTACTCTAACGGTATTAATGAACACCCTTAATGAGTTCCAGAAAGCAAGACCTCTTCCTTCAACCCTTTATCTGCAAATGGACAATACAGTAAGGGAGAACAAGAACAGATATGTTCTTGGATTCTGTGCAGCTCTTGTTGAGCTAAGAATCTTCCAAAAGGTAGCCTGGTTTAATAGGATATGTTGTGAGTTTGTATTTATTTTGTACATGCATTTTTGGACAGGTTCAAGTTAATTTCCTTCCTGTGGGGCACACCCACGAAGATGTTGATCAGCTTTTCTCAAAAATAGGAGATGAAATTCGGCATACTGGCGCTGAGTCAATACCAGGTATAATTTTGGCATATATATGTACCACAGAAATGTTAAATAGTGTTCTGACTAATTTCAGATTTACTTCAGGTCATACACCGCAGCAGCACGCCAAATCCCAGTGCTCACCTTCTATCCTTCATTTGGGACTTCAAGTCCTGGTTAGCTCCTGTACTTGGTGATGTTGCTAATCACTCGAAGTACTTGGTGTTCAGATTCACTTTGGGCTCTTCAAATAGAGCAGAAATGCACTACAAGAGGTTTAGTACTAACCCCTGGCAGCCTGCAGGTGTTGGAATTCATCTTCTTTCGGTAATTTTTGTTCAAACTCATGCATATGTATGATTTCAGTTCACCCCTATATGTAATATAGGGTTGCCCAGATGCAAGTGATGTTGCACCACTGGTGGTTCCATCATCAGGCAAAATTGATCTAGAGCACCTTTTACGAGATCTGCACAAGTACCGGCAGTGGCTCTCAGGTCCTGCATGGGAAGCGTGGGAAAGCTTTATGTCTAAGACCGCAGAGCTGGACCATCTCACTCTAGACCCAGTTCCCTGGATGCTTCCAACCCTTGTGTCAGCTGCTATAATTTCTAGCTCGACAAGAATGGTACAAGAGCCAGAGCCACTTGGAGCTGAGATTACACGACTGGTATCTAAAGACACTAATATTCCAGCAAAGGTATGTTAAAATATGACTCGTATGTATTGGCATGTCAGCACTCTTTAATGTGCTCTAGATTGCAGTGAAGCACAAGGAACAGCCACTCAATTCTTCACATGAGGTGTGTGGTAATGATGTGATGTTATAGCAGTTGTATAAGAAAGTATGTGTATTTGTATATATCATACAGAGCACTACTGATTCTCCCAGAGAGACTGTTCCTGCTGCACCACCACGTCCTCCCACTTCAGTTTTTTCCTCTGCTGGGGAAGATGATATGAGTGAGGACAATGAATTTGTTGTGAATTGTGACACAATTGAAGTGGGTATGGTGGTGGCATGCTTCTTACAATGTTATGGCGATGAGGAGCCTCAAATTGGGAAAGTTGTAGCTCTGGAGAGAGATTTGAAGAGTGTAGTAATAGAATGGATGACTGGCACGTATTCACAACCTTGGGTGCTATACAAATATCGAAAACAAGGCATATATACAACATGGAGAGAGACAATACCAATCACCTCTGTTTTGTTTCCTCTTGAACTCACCACCTCCAGTAGGATTCCAAGTGCTTTAAAGTTAGAGTTACAGAATGCCTACGAACAAATAAGAAAGATTTAGTATATCTTTTGTATGCCATCATGTGTATTATGCCTTACCTTTGTAGTAGTGCAGTTTTGAGTCACAACTTCAATATCGAGTAAAAGCCCAATGTGGAGTATTAACTTTGATGTACAAGCTTGAGCACGAGCATGATTATATTTGCACTTGACTCACTGTTGTGAGATATACACCAGTTGCAGCATCCTATGCAAGTATGAAGGGGTCCACATTGAGGTAGGTCAGAGACAGTGACTCAGTTTTGAATGTGCATCCCTACTACTGGACCCCCTTTCATGGTGATTGCACAATGTGGTTACAACTACCTTCCCTTGTAGTGCAGAAAGAAAATAATGTATATATGGGAATCAGAAAACAATGTATGGGAATAAGTATTGGGTGCATGTCATGGTAATCATTGCATCCTCAGTGCAGGAGAGAACAATGGACTCGGTGCTGGGTGTACACGCTGTGTTCCTGGTGCAATAAAAAGCAGCACTTGATGTTCAATGTCTGCAATGGTAGTCTTTGCCACACAAGAGTTGATGTTAGGTACACTCTATTGCATTACCATGTGGGACCCAATGTTGGGTCCATGCTATGGTTGGCCTTGTCGCATGGGACTCAATGTTGAGTGCATGTATAGCTGGCATTGCCATGTAGGACTCAGTGTTGGGTCCATGCTATGGCTGGTATTGCCATGTGGGACTCAGTGTTGATCCATGCTATGGGTGGTATTGCCATGGGGGACTCAGTATTGGGTCCATGCTATGGGTGGTATTGCCATGTGGGACTCGGTGTTGGGTCCATGCTATGGCTGATATTGCCATGTGGGACTCAGTGTTGGGTCCATGCTATGGCTGGTATTGCCATGTGGGACGCAGTGTTGGGTCCATGCTATGGCTGGTATTGCCATGTGGGACTCACTGTTGGGTCCATGCTATGGCTGGTATTGCTATGGGGGACTCGATGTTGGGTCCATGCTATGGTTGGCCTTGTCGCATGGGACTCAATGTTGAGTGCATGTATAGCTGGCATTGCCATGTAGGACTCAGTGTTGGGTCCATGCTATGGCTGGTATTGCCATGTGGGACTCAGTGTTGATCCATGCTATGGGTGGTATTGCCATGGGGGACTCAGTATTGGGTCCATGCTATGGGTGGTATTGCCATGTGGGACTCGGTGTTGGGTCCATGCTATGGCTGATATTGCCATGTGGGACTCAGTGTTGGGTCCATGCTATGGCTGGTATTGCCATGTGGGACGCAGTGTTGGGTCCATGCTATGGCTGGTATTGCCATGTGGGACTCACTGTTGGGTCCATGCTATGGCTGGTATTGCTATGGGGGACTCGATGTTGGGTCCATGCTATGGTTGGCCTTGTCGCATGGGACTCAATGTTGAGTGCATGTATAGCTGGCATTGCCATGTAGGACTCAGTGTTGGGTCCATGCTATGGCTGGTATTGCCATGTGGGACTCAGTGTTGATCCATGCTATGGGTGGTATTGCCATGGGGGACTCAGTATTGGGTCCATGCTATGGGTGGTATTGCCATGTGGGACTCGGTGTTGGGTCCATGCTACGGCTGATATTGCCATGTGGGACTCAGTGTTGGGTCCATGCTATGGCGGGTATTGCCATGTGGGACGCAGTGTTGGGTCCATGCTATGGCTGGTATTGCCATGTGGGACTCACTGTTGGGTCCATGCTATGGCTGGTATTGCTATGGGGGACTCGATGTTGGGTCCATGCTATGGTTGGCCTTGTCGCATGGGACTCAATGTTGAGTGCATGTATAGCTGGCATTGCCATGTAGGACTCAGTGTTGGGTCCATGCTATGGCTGGTATTGCCATGTGGGACTCAGTGTTGATCCATGCTATGGGTGGTATTGCCATGGGGGACTCAGTATTGGGTCCATGCTATGGGTGGTATTGCCATGTGGGACTCGGTGTTGGGTCCATGCTACGGCTGATATTGCCATGTGGGACTCAGTGTTGGGTCCATGCTATGGCTGGTATTGCCATGTGGGACGCAGTGTTGGGTCCATGCTATGGCTGGTATTGCCATGTGGGACTCACTGTTGGGTCCATGCTATGGCTGGTATTGCTATGGGGGACTCGATGTTGGGTCCATGCTATGGTTGGCCTTGTCGCATGGGACTCAATGTTGAGTGCATGTATAGCTGGCATTGCCATGTAGGACTCAGTGTTGGGTCCATGCTATGGCTGGTATTGCCATGTGGGACTCAGTGTTGATCCATGCTATGGGTGGTATTGCCATGGGGGACTCAGTATTGGGTCCATGCTATGGGTGGTATTGCCATGTGGGACTCGGTGTTGGGTCCATGCTACGGCTGATATTGCCATGTGGGACTCAGTGTTGGGTCCATGCTATGGCTGGTATTGCCATGTGGGACGCAGTGTTGGGTCCATGCTATGGCTGGTATTGCCATGTGGGACTCACTGTTGGGTCCATGCTATGGCTGGTATTGCTATGTGGGACCCAATGTTGGGTCCATGCTATGGTTGGCCTTGTCGCATGGGACTCAATGTTGAGTGCATGTATAGCTGGCATTGCCATGTAGGACTCAGTGTTGGGTCCATGCTATGGCTGGTATTGCCATGTGGGACTCAGTGTTGATCCATGCTATGGGTGGTATTGCCATGGGGGACTCAGTATTGGGTCCATGCTATGGGTGGTATTGCCATGTGGGACTCGGTGTTGGGTCCATGCTATGGCTGATATTGCCATGTGGGACTCAGTGTTGGGTCCATGCTATGGCTGGTATTGCCATGTGGGACGCAGTGTTGGGTCCATGCTATGGCTGGTATTGCCATGTGGGACTCACTGTTGGGTCCATGCTATGGCTGGTATTGCTATGGGGGACTCGATGTTGGGTACATGTTATCATCGGCACTGCCGTATGAGACTCAATGTTTGGAGAATATTGTGGTGAAAGTGATATGGGACTCAATGTTGACTGCACATTCTGGTTGGTATTTCAATCTGGGACTCAATTAGGTGCACAATAACATCAACGTTCCATTCTATTGCAGCTAGTATGTGCACGCTATGGTCATCATTGCCTCCTTAGTGCAAGAGAGACTACATGATTCAAGGTTACACCTGCACTATTGCTACTGTGCAATTGTATATCTTTCCTGTAACTTTGAGTCTATAGTATTATAACTTCAAGATTATTGGGAAGGCAAAATTGCACTGTTTCTTTTTGATGATACTGCCATACCACACTGTGCTTGTTTGTGAACTCTGTATTCAGAAATACAGCCATAATGGAATCCTGAACACAACATTAGCACACTGTGGGCCTAAGTAACATCACACAAACAGGCCTAGTTTGGAAGTTGAGTCCTCAATACTGTTTTTAACGTTTGACAACACTCATCATTGAGGCTTTGCTTCAACAAAGTTACTTCTCACATGTAGTTGTGCTTCTTTTCACGCAAAAAATTACTGATGTATGCTCCCCTATATAAACCATTCTGTGGAAAATCAAGTGTTATTACCTTGATGGTCTCAAAAAGCGTAGTGTTTACTGTATGAAGGTTCAAAGAAACAAGCAATTCTTGACATGCCGCATTATGAAAGCTCAATATATCATTATCTTGAACTTGGGACCCACAATTTCTAGCCTTTCGACATGTAGTTCCCCAGGTTGATCTTTCTACAAGTAAGGTTTTGTAAGTCATAAAGTATAATGGGACAATATACTTTCCACTGTGTTTTAGCCACAAGCATGCACATGTCACAAGCATTAACTGATAGGTCTGAGTACAACTGTGTTAAAAGTCTGACTACAATTGAGTACAATTATATTTCAATGTCAACTGAGAAAACTGTCTAGTGTGGTTTGAACTGTTGAAGCATTTCTACATGTGCAGATAGCATCAATTGTTGAGCCAAGGCTCATAGCTTCTTCAGTGTTTTCTTTATGTTGTAGAAATTGTGCAACGTCTTCAAGGGCCATAATAGCTTCCTTGTATGATTTTATCCTTGGTATATATGACATCCTGGCCAGCACTATCATCCTCCATTTCACAATCGCTGTCTTCTTCATCTTCATCTTGCCCTGGATCATTTATGAGTTCATCAAGAAATGCAGATTGCCAGTTGTCCATTTCTACGCACACTGCGAGATCATCATCACCACCAACAAATTCGTCTACAGAACAGTCACGATCGCCTCGTCATCAGGTGTGTCACAACAAATCACATCAAGCTCTCCATCAAGAATACCAGCCTTTAGGAAACACTTTGAGATAGTGTCAGCAGTAACTTGTGACCATGCCAAAGCAACCCACCGAATGGCAATCAATAGATTCACAGACTTGACTACATCCGAAGCTTTGTCACATTCATCTATTTTTGAGATGACATAACGTAAAAAATATAGTCGATAGTGCAGCTTACATCGTGGCAGCACACATTGTGGGAAAATCAGCTGTGCTGCATGTGGTCACAGGCTGCAGCGGTACACACGTGGCTTTCGTTGAGCATGCGCGTACCTGTACCTGCATGTAGTCACACTCGTGGTCTAGCGTGCGCGTAGAAATGGCAACAGGTGGACTTACCTCGTCCGCCGGACTTCTACAGGACTTGCAAATTGACTCGTACATCAGGAGATACCATGCATACCTGGACATATTGACACCGGTGCTGAACGAGGAGCTCATTCTGAAGAGAGAGCCTAGTAGTGAGAGACAGGAATGCAGTTGCCGTTCTAAAAGAAGAGGCTCTGGTGGGACATGTGCCCTTCAACCTAGCCCCTTTAATATCAGCAGTTTTAGGAAGGGACACAAACAGTGGGTTTGCCAAGGTTGTTGGGGAAAAGGTGAATAGAGGAGCTGGATATGGCCTGGAGATACCGTGCGTTTACACACTTCATGGACCTAAACCCCACATAGAAAAGTTGAAAGAGCTAGTAGCCTCACTGAAAGCCAAAGGATTGACCTAGACGTAGGGTCTTAGTTTGTAAATTTATCGTAGTGTATCCAGAACAATTATTATTAAATTTATTGTGTGTAGTTAGCATGAAATTCACGCATGAAGGATGGGTGTGGTTTCCTGTTTGTCCGTTATAAGAGGCACTTTTGTACAGAGTTGATCAGCTGGGAGCACGTGGCTTGTCCGCTGTTCGGAATCAAGAGGCGTCCGCTCATGGGAGGTTGGCTTAACACTAGTTGTATTGTATTTTCAATCCGTGCCATAGCCAGTGTCCGTTATAGAGAGGTTGTCCGCTCATGGGAGGGTCCGTTATGGGAGGTTCCACTGTATTGGATGTGTTGTTCTGGTGCTATCAGGTTGTTATGGCCACACTTGCAGTCCTTGTCCTTACATGTATTACCTACCACTCCCATTCCCTCCCTCCCTCAGGCCTGTTCTCCCTGCCCACCCTCCTCCTCCACCTGGTGTCTGGGATGGGTCTCCTCACTCTCACTGCCATAGCCATCGACAGTCTTGCCCTGTACATACTACCAGACAGAGGGCAGTACAGGAGGAGTGTGTATGAGGAGTCTCCAGACCAGTCACCTGCATGATGCTGTAGCTCACTCAGTGCTTGCTACACTCACTGAACACTACACTCACTGAACTGTTGTTGTACAGTACACATCAAGTATACATTGTATGATTGTTAGCTAATGATTGTAACACTCTCCTTTGCCGGTATTTGTGGAAAGAGAGTACAGTGAACTCTCCTAATGACGGACACAACAATTACAATAGAACGTCGATTGCTTTCTCCACCTTGTAGCACCATTGAACTATATAAGGGCATAGCACAATGACTGGCCAACTCCAGTTGGCAGAGTTCGGACAAACACACCTTTGCCTAGTCTCACGAGCCAGAGATTAACCTTTGCCCACGACAAATGTACAGATGTATGTAGCGCTTCCCTCCGCTTTTTAATCAGTTCACTGACCGGCCGGCGTTCGTTAGCTGAATCCATCAGAGGAGGATCCAAATATACCAACCCACAATACACAGCATATAGATCATGAGAGTACTACACAAATAATAGTCTACATGGCTATTGCTATAGTCATATATAGTTGCAGGTAATGTCATCTATAGTTGCAGGTAATGTAGTGTGCCCCTATTTGTCTTTGCCAATCTGAAAACTAAGTTTTAGGCATTTGTATGTGCACCCAATTACAACGGCAGCAGCACCAATGATGACAAAACCATGTACACCGGATCCAAGAGATGCATCAAATTTTATATCAGGATCTGTGTGAAGAGAAAAGGCAGATTGATGTACAGTGTGCTTTATGGATATGGAAATACTGGATTTACAGTGTATATATACTTGTGTCACCTTAACACCTTACATCAAAGGCCCGCCAGGGACTTTATATTGTAGAAAGTACCTGCACGCGGGGATTTATCCGAGTGCCAGACACTTAAGATGGCGGGCTACCGTTACGCGCTGGATATGTAATTTAACGCCTTTTATTACTCTTGGCTGATAGCCTGCCAAAGTAAGTCCTGCAACAAGAAAGGACGTTTAGTGGCTGAATAACAACATTAGAGATCTCATCAGTCGTTTCTGGCTTGTACGCACAGCCACGAGCTGCAGGCGGCTGTTTTTTGTTAATGAGATTCATAGTTTTTGTACTATGTGCTGGGGACCGTCGCTTCTCATCAAGTGTGCAGTCAGCCGGTCGACCCGTCACTTTGTTGTACAAAGAGCAAAGCAGATCCGATCGGTTGCCTTTTTAGAATACCGTTTGTCGTTCAAGTTTTATGGGGCTGAAAACGAAGGTACTTTTCCCGAAATGTTTGGAGAACGATCGGCTATTTATAAAATAAGGACCTCGCTAAAAGTGGAAGATTTCTAGTTCTTTCCGCTAAGGCATTTCTAGGCGGTGATATTTAGATGAAAATGTTTGCCACATTTGACTCACACGTGCACTTGGACTCGTATAAGATACACACTCCATATTTTGCTGTGTTGTTCTCAGACTTTCTCTCTACGTGTGATCTACGCTATATGCGACAGGAGGTTGTTGAATCTAAACGGGCTGAACACGCCCCCTTCGGTATTCCGCCAGGGAAAGTTATGATAGGTACACGTTACTAAGAAAACTCATTGTTGCTAAGAAACGGTGACACAAATCACATAAATCATGCCCAAATACGGTACGCATGGGACTCACCCTCGGGTCTCGTGCTTTATCCCCCTACGTACCTATTGGGCATGATGTATGTAATACATAATTATATTAATCATGCCCAATAGATACGTATGGGATATAGAGCGCGACAGCCGAGGGCGCGTAGCGCGCGGGGGCGAGTGCTTTATCTCCCATACGCACCGTATTTGGGCATGATTTATGTATTTTGCATCACCGTTTCCCAGCAACAGTGAGGGTTTTCTTAGCAACGTGTACCTATCATAACTTTCTCAAGTTAGTGGTCTAGCACTCAGATAAATTTCTGCTAGCTGTGCTTTATACAATATAATGTCCCTGACGGGCCTTTGATGTAAGGTGTTAAGGTGGCAAATATATTTATAGTCGGGCGCCAAGTGGTCCCTTTAACCGCGCTTTAGCTAATCAAGCCCTCCCAGCAGGGCATTATCTAGATAATACGCTGGGTTCAAAGGTGAACAAGGTGAGTACTAGCTGTATCTCGCTTGTAGCCTCTTCCCCAGACTCTCCCCTAGTTGGGCGTGACCCGCCTTCCGCGAGAAACGGGAAGTCGGATGTCAAGCCTGTACCAGGATTTGTTCCAGCGTTTTGCGCAATAGTTATGAATATCATCAGTATTCGCTGGGTGCTGCAGAAATGCCAACCATTTATAAAGGAAAAGAGTGAGATGTACTTGGAAAATGAGTGAGAATGGGGCTAGAATGAGTGAGACATGCTACCGGTTCCAACAAAGTAAAGAACTTGAAGTCACAAAATACAACACAATAAGTAACACATGAAAAACAATGATCACCACTACACATATACTGTCATGAAACTACATGTCATACAGTAACTGCAATATGCGGGCGGCTTCTGGTGCCGGCGTTTATAATTAGGGGGCGCGGCGAGAAGGTGGAACCGGCCACGCCTGCACACAGAAGCGACGTCGTTGATGTCTGAGATTTGAGCTCGTATGCGTGCCAGCGTGAGAACAACAACGAATGCGTGAGTCTCAGGCGCAATGCGTGAGAGTTGGCATGGCTGCAGTGTTGAGTGGGTGTTATCCGCACTATCCTTGATCTCCATGCCGCACTATCCTTGACTAGTTACGGCTACAGTTACTATCATGTTTTCTTTTTTCTTTATTTTGAGTTATACAATGAAGATATACACCCGATGAAAAGAAAAATGATAATGACATATACGCAAAAATAAAAGCAAAGAGATGTAGATGAAGTAACTATGAGTCAGGTGCAATGTGGGACTCCGTGATGACAAGATCAACTGATGCTGGAAAGTGTACAGCATGACCTTGTGACGATCTTGCTCCATGTAGGGCTTGGATGGCTGAGCGAATGAGAGAGAAGTTCAGACGGCATCTTAGCCACCAGAGTGTAGTGCTGTATGGCTGATCCCAAGCATGGAAGCCAGACGTTTGTAGAAGCAAGTTGCTTCGCTCCCCATTCCTCCGATGGCTGAGAAAACAAGTGGGCTGAAGGATGAGTGCTCTACTTCATGTATTCTGTGGTCATAGGCTCGTTTTTTTCTCTCTTTCGTGCTTTCTATAGCAGGCAGGAAGTGACTGGTTCTTGTTGGAGGGGGCATAGGGGTTGAAGATCCATACATTGAAGTAGGTCTTCTGGAATCTCCTACCTCACACTCCGTTTGCAGAGACATTGAGCCTTGCCCCATCCTAACAGTTGCGGTAGCTCCAGGGAGTTGGTCGGGAGTTGTTGGCTGCAGGTGTGGTTTGATGCACACCTCACAATATACTTCTGCAAGAAGACTGGCAGTGAGATCATGAATCTCTTTGTGCCTAATGGAGGGAAACCCTCCTTTGGCACATGAGAGTGCATGGTCTATGGAGTTGTTGTTACCACAGCCACATTTGGATGGGAGGTTTGAGGGGGGCTATCCATATTGCAGGGCCACGGCATCATGGAAGGCGGCCCTATGCAGTGCAAAGCCATGATCCTTGAGGGGAACAGCTGTGAGCCAGATGGATGATCTCTTCTACTGGGCTAGATCAACTGCTTTCTGTAGTGAAGGTGGCAACTGCCTATGGAGGACATTTGCTTCTTTTGAGCTCATTTCTTCATTCCGCCTTCTAATGGAGGCCTTGCTCTGCAACCGATGGTCAATGATGTCAAACTCATATTGCTGGTTTTGTTCAAGAATCTTGGCAACGAGGGAGGAGGTACCTTGTAAAGAAGATTGTAGTTCTCTCTCTGCATTCTTTGAAGGGATTCTTATGCCCAAACCACCAAGCCCCGCTGGTAGGGCAAATAGGGCGCACTCCTGGTTGTTGGGAGTGGGTCAGCCTGTAAGAGCAGGCAGCAACTTTGCTTTCAGAGCAATGTCCAGGGGGTTCAGTAGGTGACTGATATTGGGGGTTACCCTGCTTAGGTAGGACGATGTGCTTGAAAGGTCATGTGTCAGGGCTGATTAGGCAGTGTGAGACTGAGATGCTGCAATCTCACTGAGGATGGCAATACGTGATGTCCATTCCCCAACCTTGGAGCTAAAATATTCCTCAATGAACTCTGGCGAACCCAGCGGTGCTCTTAGATATGGCCTGCCATGTGAGGTGATGTTGACCCCTGAGCCAGCAAATATGTTTGCTGCATTGTGAAGGAATTGGTCTTTGGTTACCAACCAAGTCTTGGAGGGATTGGCAAAATAGTCAAAGCGGGGGCCTTCCGTGGTCAGTCTGTCCCACCAGCTGTAAAGCTGTTCGAGGGAGCTGAAGGCTGCTGAGTCATCAGCATACCAAACCTGTTTGCAGGGGCTATCCAACTTTCAAATAAGAGGAATTGTTGCAAGGCCATACATGGCCATTGCTAGTGGGTCGCCTTGTGTTGTTCCTTTCTGTGAAAGGATCATGTTTTCACACGTGGTCAGGCTAAGTAGGTGCGGAAGGTCTACTTCAAATACTGCAATCTGATTGGAGCCGCCGATTTTCCGGCGGTGGAACAAATCCTGGTATAGGCTTGACACCCGACTTCCTGTTTCTCGCGGAAGGCGGGCCACGCCCAACTAGCTCTACCCCGCGCGCGATGTTGGTGCGTGACCTTTGAACTCGTAACATTGGGAAGGGGGAAAGCCTGGGCTCCGAAGTAGCGTAAACGCAAGACGTTTAAATAACGTGGGCAGGCAAAACCACATTCACGTGAGGTGCCGATTTTGTTTTCTATACACGAACGCAGAATGATGTGGTTCTTTACAACAAAGACTCGTAGATGAGCTATTGGGATGTATCGGAGGAGCTAGAATACTGTGTGGCACTTAAAAAAGGGTCCATCGCAGAGAGAGGTAGAGCTAGGGCACGTTTGTATGCATTGTACCTGTAACTCGACGTCGGGTAACCACTGACAAGCTTGGGCATGGGCCTAGGGAACGTTACTACACGTGCGCGTTTCGCCCACACCAATTAAGTCCTTTCTATCCTGTGACGTTACGTACTCCATTTCGGAGCCCGCGGGCCCTTTGCTACTCTGGGGACGCGCAGCTACATGTAGGCTTATGCTGCGAATCCATAATAGCTCCCAGAACCGCTTGCCACCGTGAACAACTGGAGTCTTCCACGTTTTAGCGCATGCGCGCGGGAGGAAGGAAGGGTCTGGGGAAATACTATGCCTTCGCGCGGATACTGGAATTTTGATGATTGTTTAGCGCTCACTTTACTGAAGTGGCTGTGGTTAATTATCAACAGGTCTCTGAATAATTAAGAGTAACCAAAGCTGTTGGTCATGCTGTGGAAAGGACGTGGCTGGCAACACGAAGGGGTGCAAGCCGCGGAGGACAGTACAGTGCTCTCTTCCAGATAGCAACGGAGATCGCTACTGATCCGCCTCCTAGGCAGTGCACATTTTCCGCCCTTGACGTTTTCCATTGTATCTAGATCCTGTTGTAGCTCGTCTACAGACCTCATGTGTTGTAAACTGGTCCCTCTGCTCCATCTCCCTCTGCTCCATCATCAGGGATGTAAGTGGAGACACAACAATTACAGTAGAACGTCGACCACTTTCTCCACCTTGCAGTACAATGACTGGTTGGCAGAGTCCGGACGAACACATTTGCCTACGACAAACCGTACGTAGCGCTTCCCTCCGCTTTTTAATCAGTTCAGTCCCAATCACTTCCACTGACCGTTCGTTAGCTGAATCAATCAGAGGAGGATCCATGACCGTAGTGCAAACCTGGTTCTTGGGCTCAATTCCCTTTTAACGCGCACTATTGCAGATCGTGGTCACTGATTGCATTTGCACACCTTTTCTCACATTCCGGCCTCTATAATTACTATTTCTTCTTTTCCTCGCTCGCGCATGCGCTTACACATGCGCTTACGTAGAAGGGTCTGGGAATCAGACTACTGGAGTGCTAGCTGTATCCCGCTTGTACTTAGTCTCGCGCGTCAGACCCTTGGAAAAACAAGGGTCTGGTCAAACTCGCATAGCGGTTTGGTTCCTACATGTCCAGGAATTTTTTTGACCGATAATTACCCGTATAGTAGGTATAATGTAAACAGTCCTTAGGGCTCAAGCGCGTGACGCGGGGAGGTTCTAATCATATTCATAAGGGACAGTTTACATTACCTAATCAACTGTTTATATTATCACTCATCCGCTGACAGCCAAACCAACCCTCTATGCGAGTTTGACCAGACCCTTGTTTTTTCAAGAGTCTGTCACACGAGACTAGCTTGTACTATTTTCACAGATACGCAGCTGCAGGCTGTGAATCCATGGTAGCTCCCAGAACCGCTTGTCGCCGGGTTATAAATCACTTATAAACACCCCCCTCGAGGGATATGGCTCGGCGCCATATCCCTCGAGGGGGTATTATAACTAAATACAATATCACTGCATAGAAAGAGATGGCTATTATGACCTTGCTAACGTTATCTCAGTTGCTGAATGACATCATGTCACCCCCCACACTGAGTTCTTATTCTCCTATATACTCTTGAGACTGAAAGTATGTGGGCAATGTGTAGGGCGTCGGGGATTGAGCAATAGAATTTACTAAATGACCGTCCATTAGTCTACCGAGCATGACAGAGGAGTGACCACCCATCATGGGCTGTTTACACATCCCCTGTCTAATTCCTGTCATAGCACACAATTACTTTACAACACTCAACTACTTACATAATTATATTGGAGACACCCTACACATTGCCCACATGCCTTCAGTCTAAAGAGTATAGGAGAAATAGAAACTCAGTGTGGGGGTGACATGATGTCATTCAGCTGCAACTGAGATAACCTTAGCGAGGTTATCTCTTTCTCGCAGTGATATCACTGCAAAAATTTAATGGTTACTTTAACCATTAATATGGTTACCTCAGTTGCACATTTGCTCTCTCAATATCGGGTACTGAAGTGATATATAGAGTGTTCAAAATACGTAGGATATCAAGAAATGTGGAGGACTGAGGGATAGAATAGATTGCAATCATTTGGTCCATTGAGCATGACTATGGCAGTGACGTCCCAATGGGCTGCTTACCGGTCACGTCAAGTTCCTACCACAGCAAACATTACTCTGGTTACACTCTGGGGACACCCTACACATTGCACACATGCTATTAGTCTCAAGGGTATAGAAACGCAATGTGGCAGTGACATGGTGGCATTCAGCTGCAACTGAGATAACCTTAGGAAGTAGTAACTTCCTTTTTGCTGTGATAGCAGACATGAATGTATATGCTGCCATGCTGAATCTTGGAGGTCTGTCATTACAAAGGGTAGCAAGTGACTCTCTGAGAACACTTCAAAAGCGACTGCAAACTGATTTTAAACAGTCTCTCTCTCTAGTCGTCTATCTTTTTGCAACAAGCCATCCGCAGTATAAGTAGCAGGCATCAGCGAAGCGTGGGTGACGTTGCTGTCTGTGGGAGCAGCTGTTGCATAAAGCGTGCATGACATGTGTATATAGTGTTGCAGAAGGTTTGTCAAAGCGTCTGAGCTAGGAGACAGCGCTATTACATGAGTGTGCGAAACGTTGCTGCGAATTGTCAAAGCAGACATGAAGTCGTTACTTTGTGCGAGCGTATATATGTACGTACGTAGGCACTGTAATCTCAGCCAATGCAAGCTGCCAAGAAAACCGTCTCAGAACAAGCAAACTATCTCAAAACTAGCAAACTGCTTCCAAGCAAACAACAATTTATAACGTTCGTGAGGCTTACAGAAACCTACGTATGCTACACAGTACGTGAAAACGATTACTGTCTCTTTTTAGATGTTATGTACTGCAAAGGCACTACTAAAAACATTGCTTCTCTACCTTTTACGAATACTGCATGATGTACCTTTGCCTTGAGCAGTTGTGATGGTCGTCACAGACAGCAGAAACAAGACAGACAGCAGCACTTTACTTTTCATCCTTCCACTGATAGATCCCAAATTTGACTCCAATATCTGAAACTCCCACCTGGCAGCGATTATTTTAAATGGGGTTAGCTTCCTATATAAAGGCCTGTCCTGTGAAAATTTCGGCGCGCATGCGTACAGGGCTAACATTACTGCAGTAGCTTTGTGTGTGTGTGTGTGTGTGTGTGTGTGTGTGTGTGTGTGTGTGTGTGTGTGTGTGTGTGTGTGTGTGTGTGTGTGTGTGTGTGTGTGTGTGTGTGTGTGTGTGTGTGTGTGTGTGTGTGTGTGTGTGTGTTTGATTGCTAATTACCGAGAGCTTTAGCGCGAGGCATATCATCGCGCAGGGATGTCTATTTGGGTATAGTTCAGAGGAGGTGCGACAGGCGCACACGCGCGTAAGCGCTTACATGAACGTCACACGACATTGATGACGTTCCTAACATTCTCAGAGTGTAATCGCCATTACACACACAGCCTACTGGACTACCTTAGCTCCCTGAAACATGGCTGAATCGTCCCCCAGCAACAGTAGAACGTGTGGTAAACACTAGTACAGATGTGCAATTCACATAACAAAGGCCTTTGTTAAAAGAGCAATTCTATTATTGCAGTATATGTTTCAGAACACGGTTTAGTTCGCGAAAGCGGCTGAAGTTCTTCCCCGAGGTAGTAGAACCTAGTTCTTGTGTATCCGTGCTCAATTGTAACACGTCTGCATCCTTCAAAGCTTTCTTCTTCGTTTGCTGCGGCCAAACCTTCACTGCAAAAAATAGATTGTTGCTTTAGCAAAGACTTTTGTTATGTGAGTTACACATCTGTATTCCTGTCCATACCTCCCTCCCACTTAATACACAATTACAACCTTTCGTTATCATAGCCCTATAACGTATTTGACAAAGGTCTTTGTTCAAACAACAATGTCATTTTTGCTGTGTTGGTGCTGATTACCATCGGATGGACAGAATATTGGTACACATCTTTAGCCTCCAGAATTTAACTTCGCACTAATCAACACTAGTGTTGATTAGTGCGAAGAAAAATGGTACTTGCTCTTCGCAGTTTGTTTATAGTTCTCAGCAGACAAACTTTTCTGTATGAACATTTTTTGTGTCACTGTAAAAACGTACGCAAAACCTGCTCATTATAGTAGTCATTAAGAAATCACGTGATGCTGTCGTACCTCCTCGACTCTGGGCACCTGGTACGGGTCAAGGGGGAGCGACAACCTCATACACGCGTACGCGCTTATGGCCATGTCACACGACCGTTTCGTGTGATATTACATTCCAAGAATTCCAGTGTACTAGTACAACGTCACGTGAGAAGGTAGAGCGACTGATGAATATACCAGTAGAATGCTGAGCACTGTGGGCGAGCGGGAGCGAACCAGGCTGCAATAATCAGATACTTGCCTGGAATGATAGTTCGATATAGTTTTATGCATGAATAGCAGATCCTGAAGGACTATCACTAGAGGAGCCAAAGTACAACGTTGGATCACTAGCTGTAATGTACATCCCCTAAGACTGACCTCTCAGTGACTGCATATCCATGCTTACTGATAAATTGTGTGTATAGCCTGCTAAGCTAAAACATGATGCGTGAACGCACACTGTCTCAAGGAGCCCAGTCGACAACATTCTCAGCCTGTAGAGATCAAGAGGAATCATAGATGTAGTAAACAGCTTGCGAAGTAAGCTTACACCAACTTCGTACGATGTGTACAAGCGAGTCTCAGTCCCTAGTCTAGCCCTATCTCTAGCCCTTCCTCGTCACACCACCAGTAATTACCGTCCAGCTTGGGCCCGAAGCTAACTGACCCTTGTGGCTCCTTTTAATTAACGACGCAGCGAACGATAGCTGCGCTCTGAGCGTTGACGAGGTAAGGGAGAGGGGGTAGTCCGAATCGTGAGTCGCAATACCCGAGCCAAGGCTTTGTAACACGTAGAGGTCTAGCTCACTCCGTGTCCTCTTTCCCAAGTAACCGCATGTGATTGAGCCGGCTTTACGTTTGCGCGTAGCGCGGGGGCACCCGGAGGCAAAAATGCTTCATCGCCGGATGACATAATATGTATATATATATATATATATATATATATATATATAGAGAGAGAGAGAGAGAGAGAGAGAGAGAGAGAGAGAGGGCGGCTCCAGCAGAACGACTAGGTGGGCTCGCTACCGCTCGCCCAATTAATGAGGCAAATTCGCGTACATTTCACCATTGACCGTTTTCCAACTGCTAGTCTCTCCACGCGTGGCCGCTGTTTGTGCTCACCTGAAAAGAACTCCACCAAGGATGGTTCTTTTCAGACGAGCAGCAAGTAACACCAGCGGCCACAGACTAGCAATTGGAAAACCGTCAATGTTGAAATGTACGAGAATTTGCCTCATTAATATATTCAAAAGTCGCTCTTACCCTCTCACGTGACGTTGTCGCACCCCCCTGGGTACGAGTATAGGGGTTGGTGCAAAACCTGGACTCTGGACTGGACTATGGACTGGACTGGACTAAGAATTGGACTGTGGATGTCAGAGCGTGGCATAGTCTTCGCTCTTCGGATGGCAAAGACACGGTCTGCTAACAGTATGTTCTCACGGTCTCACGTCAAGGTCCTGTTTTCACATGGAAAGTCAGATTCTCAGTTATTTCATCGTGTGTCAGACGCCAGCGCTCAGCCTATATTATGGATATGGCCTAGTGTCTATCTGCGCTAGGCGCTAGGCCAATCCTAGCCTCGTTGTCAGGCCGAAAGACGTATTTTTGGCGTGGGAGCGAGGCTATGCCCTGCCGTACCGCGTAACGTAGCCTCTCGGAGCCACGCCTTCCCGAGAAGGCGTGGCTTGTGACGAGAAGTTAGTCTCGCATAGCCAGACTAAGGAGAAGTATCCGGTCGGCCTAGCGTCATGGCCTGGGTATACCGCGTACTGCATCGGTACGCATACGAGGCCGGACTAAACTAAGGTAGTCCCGTTCAGATTCTCAGACTAACGCTCGCGCTACGGTACCTACTGTACATCTAGTATCGTATATACCTAACTTAGTCTCGTGCCCAGATCCCATGGCCCCCCATGGCCGTTTGTCTGAGGTTGAGAGGTCTGTGCTAAGAATGTAACTGCTATGTATTCTGTAAATGGTCTCAGAGTGTCTCACATGATTACTGCCTCTTTGTCATGTGTATGGAGGGGTGGCATTACTAGAAAAGAGAGAGAGAGAGAGGGAGGGAGGGAGGGATGAAGGGAGGGAGGGAGGGAGGGAGAGAGAGTGAGAGAGAGAGAGAGAATCAATGCTTTCTACTCTGGTCTGCAAGCTAAGGTGGTCACAGCAGAATGGGAGACCCCAATGTTCCCTCTTGAGATAGGAGCATATCAAGGGGACCCCCTGTCCGTGGTGATTTTCAACACTGTAATGAACACCCTTGTGGACACACTGCAGTCCAGAGCAGATCTTGGGTACCACCTTTCCAATGCCTCACATCAGGCGAATGTATTACAGTATGCCGATGACACCTGCCTAGTAGCCAACTCTCCAGCTTCTTGCCAGCACCTCCTCAACCTGACATCCAGATGGTTGCAGTGTTGTAACTGCGCAGTATGGACAGCATTAGTGACCGTGGCTTTTGCTGCTCTTGACAGGGACTTCCTTTTGTGATCTGGATTTTCTATAAGAGCCTGTTGCACCATAGTTGCTGGTCTAAACTTCATCCTTGTGCATGCTAGTTCTTGCTTCAGTTTCTTCTAGCCAGGTGGTGTACGCAATGGTCTTTTGATATTAGCAGGTGGCTCTGACGGGATACTTGGAGAGATTTGTGCAGAGCTGAAGGTAGTGGGAGGTTCAGGCCACCCTTCAATTGGGGCAAGTGAAGCAGGGCTGTATTTCCAGACTTTGTGAGACCACTCCATTTCTTCAGGTATCGCATAGCCAATGCATCCACCTCCTGTTCCATCCAGATGGAAGGTAGCTCCTTGATGAGCAGTAGCCAGGTTAGTTGGGGGAAGATTCCTGCTCTATAGATGAGGAGCTTTTGCTTTCTTGTCACAGGGGTGGCATCAACTGCCTCCATCATCTGCTGTAGCTTGTTGAGTATGGTACTTTGTGCTTGTGTTGCTGTAGAGGACCTGTACATTGAGACCTAGGAACTGCACTGCACTCTCTGCAAAGGGTACCTCCACTCCATCCAGGGTCAGGTGGGGCTTGAAGTGCTATACAGTGGCACTTAGGGACCTTAGCTCTCATACTTGCCCATCTACAGAGTCTTGAGTGACAGGGGCAACTGTATATGCTCTGTATATGGCTCTGTATATGCCTTCAGAATCCCTCTAGGGATCGACCAGTAACTCCTCTCCATCAGGGGAGGAGCCACACTGAGTGAAATTTTCTATTTATTCATAGCAGTGCACGTGAAGCTGTAGCATAAGGTACATGTACACTTGTGTGGCTGCACACTTGTTGTTCTGCACCTGGTTTTCTCCCTCCCTCCTCTTCTCTACATTTTACTTGCTCCCTCTGTGCCCCTCCCCCTCCCCCTCTTTCCACCTCATTTCAGATGCATGCTACTGTATGCAGACAGTGAGGAGGACCAGACGACTGCTTTGGACACTCTGTGCTGCCCTACACACACACTGTGGCCATACCATACATGTGCTGGAAACTCCAACACTTCCAAAATAGTACAAGTACATTAGGTGACCTACATACAGTGTACATGTGTGTCGTAATAATTATTATCATACATGGGATAACGTGTTCATAGCATTCTACGTGACATTGTACATGTACATGTAAGTACATTGTACATATGCTGATACCACATGGTTCAAAGGAGTACCAGGGGATACAATACACCGTTCAGTTTCTACTCTACTCCAAAGTTTGTATATACAAGTACAGTGTACATGTACATGCACATTACACATTCAGGAACATATGAGCCACCCGAAGGGCAGCAAAAGAGCGTATAACTTATGTAATATCCACACCGCTGTGTGGATTCAAAAGCTTCCTAATACGGAAGTTGTTGGAGGCCAGCCAGAGGCCCCACAGCAGTTCAACTATGACTGTAGTGCTATGTTTTGATAAACTGCACTTGTATGCTCCTTCGCCACTCTTCAGGTGGCTCCTGACATGATACATTATGCTTTCATCTGTTGCAGATGCTGTCGGATTGGGGATGGGGCTGTCTTTGTGAGTCTTAGAAACCTGGAGAAGGCAAGGTGAATGACCACCATACCATACAAACACCTCCTCTGTTCCCATGCCAAACATGCCGTGTACATTGTGTATGATACCACCCCCCTTCTTCCTAGTTTATCATCTCCTACCTTCCTCCCTCTCTCCCTCCTTCCTTCCCTCCCACTCTCTCCTCCCTCCCTCCTTCTTTCCCTCCTCCCTCCCTCCTTGCTTCCCTCCCTCATTGCCTTCCTCCCTCTCTCCTTTCCCTGTTTCTACTTCTCTCCCCTTCCTCCCTCCCCTCCCCTCCCTCCCTCCCTCAGGCATGTTCTCCCTACCCACCCTGCTCCTCCGCCTGGTATCTGCCTCTGTCTGGGATAAGCTTTGTGTTTAACCACTGGACTGGAGAACAATTTGTATAATTAGTACATGCACGTTATTTCGATTTGTGGAAGTCATGCAATTTCAGGTGGATGTGTTGATCATTCAAATTGTTCGCCTTTATAGCTATGTCATACATGAACAATCACATGCATAGTGTGCTACAATGAAAGAAAGAAGAGAACAGAGAAGAAAGAAAGAATCACACACTATAAAACAAACTAAATTTAACAACAACCTCAATGGCTTAAAAAATAGAGTTTAATATTTGGAGAACAGTCTCAATGGCTTAGAAAAATAAGTATATGTAACAACCTCATTGGTTTATAAAAATATACATCTGTAACTACCTCAACAGCTTAGAAAAATATTAAATTTATTTAAAAAAACAAAGCAGCAAGCCTACACAATGTCATGTAAGAATAAAACTCAGAATGAAAGGCAGATGGTCCACATGCCCAACCAGATATGGGGCAAAGATCTTTCATGGTGCACATATATACATGTAAGCCATTATCTATCTTGAATCGTGGAAGTTACACAGTTTTAAGTGGATGTTCATGCGGTGAACATTCATTAGTCAAATTGTTTGCCTATAGTGCAACGTACTGTACTCACTTACATGTAGCTGCACCAATTAAGTCTGAGACTAGTCTCGTTCCCAGACCGAAACGAGACTAGTCTGAGATACTAGCAATACCAGTACCCGAGGGCAGATTTTCTCATTAACCTTGCTGGTTTGATGGGATATATGAGGTTACATGATGTTTGGTCATATTTGACAGAGCAAGGGCCAGGGCCCAGGGCACACTGAATTAGTGAGAGGGGGGGGGGGGGGGGGACTGCATGGTTAGAATACTTTGCGCACAGAATTAGAACCAAAAACCACTATCAAGTATTCTTACCACTTGTTTCACCACAATTCTTACACATTGTAAAGAATACTGTGATGGTATTTATAGAAATACTGGGGTGAACACATTTTGGATAATTAATAACTCACAAAAGTATTACATGAAGTGAACGGTACTAGTAGAGCCCTACATATGGACAGTTTCGATTTTTCCACATTATATACAAATATACCACATGACTCATTAAAGAGCAATCTTAAAAATCTCATTCAAGAGGCATATAAGATCAAGGGGGCCAAATTTCTCTGTGTGAGGGATTCAGGCACTGCGTATTGGTCAGTATCACATTCCACACATAGGGACATAGATGAAAAGGAACTGTTTGAAATGCTTGAATTTCTAATTGATAATGTTTACATTGAAGTGGGAAACAAGGTGTTCAGACAGAGAGTGGGCATTCCCATGGGAACAAATTGTGCTCCTCTGATAGCAAACCTTTTCCTGTTTTTTTATGAATATAAATATATGAGATACCTCCTAAAAAACAACTATCAACTGGCCAGGAAATGCAGTAATACAGTTAGGTACATTGATGACCTATTGACATTGAATAATTCAAGTTTTGAGAGTGAAATGCCTAACATTTATCCCTCTGAATTAGAACTTAAAAGGACAACAGAAAGCCCATTATAACTGTCCTATCTGGATATTACTATAAGAATCGACTGTAATAGATTTGTAGCTACATTGTACGATAAGAGAGATGTTTTTCAGTTTTATATTGTCAAATTTCCTTATTTAGACAGTAATATACCTACAGGTCCTGCCTATGGCACTTACATGTCACAACTTGTTCGAATAGGGAGAATATGTGAAGATTTTGCTAGTTTTGCCAGCAGAAATCGTAAACTAACCAGTAGACTACTTAAGCAGGGTTTTTGGTACCATAAGCTGTGTTTAGCCTTTAAGAAATTCTCCAAAAAGCACAAAGAGATTTTCAGTAAGTTCAAAACCAGCCTAAGGCAACACATTGCTGAAGGTATTTGTTTACCTGCATGTACCATGAGGCACTTGACAACCAATGTCACAAAAAGGCGGTCATCGGGAATTATGGACATGCCTTGTTCAACAATAAGTTGAATGAGGGCATTGTCCATGTCTGGGTGGCATGCCACTACTAAGTGCCGTAACCATAGCCTTGTTTCCATTTCTGCTAAGCTAGTGCTGTCTCCCAAGGACCCTTCAATGTAAGTATGTTGCTTAGGCTTGTTTTCGTGTATGTTTGTGTGTGTACATGTATATATGGGCACTGGAAGAGTGGGGAGAGTTGGCTAGCCAAAAAAGATCTTAAACCCACCATTTCCTGTTCTCAAGGCAGGGCTTTCAGTGCCTATATATTTCTTTAATATTTTTAGATTTATATGGTGAACTTTTTATTCCACTTTTCTACCACGGTTTTAAATTTTTGGGAACTTTTTATCCTAACATTTCTATGGCGGTTTTAAACTTTTTATCCTACTTTTGTGGACATTTCAATCGCAGTGTCTATTTTTAAGCTGTTATGTTAGTCCTCTGCAGTCCTTTGTTAGCCCTGTGTAGTCCCTTTCTGTGTAGTCCCTTTAGGATGATGTAGTGTGCTCCAAATAGGAGTTTTCATGTGTGTGTGTGTGTGGGGGGGGGGGGGGGGGGGGGGGTAGTACATGTACTGTACGTATGGACATGTTTGCATGTACTACATGTACATGATGAAAAGGCTTATATAGGACTATTTTTAAAGAATTTGTGAAAAACCGGCAGCCACCCAGGATTGAACTGAGGGCGTCTGACTTAGGCTGTCAGTGCTCTACCACCTGAGCTATGGCCACCGGGTGACAGCCAGCCTTCAAAATTCTCAATATCACTCTGTATGTGACCATGAGCAGTGTTAGGATCAGTCCACTCGTGGTTTGAATTTCATGTTGTTGTATGAAGTTACATGTAGTTTGGGTTAGCCTGTTTATCAGGCTGGACGTGCTGTATACGTTCCTTGTTTGCCTTATGTGTTTCCTTGTTTGCCTTACCTTGCCTACATTAGATTTGAACCCAGCCAGCTGAGCTGCCTCAGTAGCTCAGTTGGCAGAGCACTGGACTAGTAACCCAGTGGTCACGGGTTCACATCCTGTCCGAGGCAGCTCAGTGTTTTTTTTTCACTGTCTGCCTTCGGACTATGCCTTACCTTGTCTTGCCTTCCTTTGCATATACATGTACAAGATTTGATCATGTAGGTGACTGCTGCTAACTGGTTCTCAGGGAGAGGCCTCAGACGGTGTCCATGGTGATGGGTGAGGAGGGGAAGGGAGGGACACTGCTGGGTCTGCCAGAACTGGACACAGAGGTTGATGTAAGTGAGAGAGGGAGAAAGCGAGAAGATATGGTGAGAAGGCGTCGCACATCCTCACAGACAGTGTGGGTATGGATATTCCTCCAGAGATACTGAACAACATTGGAGCACTGCACTTCAGACTGGGTAACCACCAGGAGGCAAAGGTACGTAGAGTGCATGTATATACATGAGGAAAGGCTTGGGAATATATTTAGAGAACCACGAAAAACCGGTAGCCACTTGGGATTGAACCGGGGGCCTCTGACTTTAGCCATCAGCATGTCAAGCACATACTTTCAATAGTTGCTCTTTGCTTACGGTCATGTGACGGGGCAGGGGCTAGGGATAGGCTAGGGACTAGTATGACTATGGTTATAGTGGTGTGATGGGGCAAGGTACAGGCTAGGTACAGGCTAGGGAACGGCTAAAACACAATCGCAAGCACGTACTTTCAATATTGGCCCTTTACCTACGGCCTTGTGACGGGGCAAGGCTAGGGGTAGGCTAGGGACTAGTATGACAATGGCTAGTCATGTACATGTACGTGATGAAAAGGCTCAGGAATGTTTTTAGAGACCAGCAGCCACCTGGGATTGAACTGGGGCCTCTGACTTAAGCTGTCAGTGCTCTACCACCTGAGCTATGGCCACCGGGTGACAGCCACCCCTTACAATTCTCAATGTCACTCTGTATGTGCCGTCAAAACCCCATTAGGGATCGACCAGTAACTCCTCTCCATCATGTACATGTACGTATACAATGTCCTCCACTCCCTTCCTTCTTGCACATTCATGTACAATGTATATGTGCATGTACGTGTACATATGTACATGTATACTTTAGCAATCCCTCCTACCCCACTTCCCTTTGTCTCTCCCTTCCTTCCTCCTCCCTCTCCCTCCCTCCCTCCTTCCTCCCTCCTTTCCTCCCTCCCTCCCTCCCTCCCTCCCTTTCCCCCTCCCTCCCTCCCTCCCTCCCTTTCCCCCTCCCTCCCTCCCTCCCTCCCTTTCCCCCTCCCTCCCTCCCTCCCTCCCTCCCTCTCTCCCCCCAATGCAGAAGGCTCACCTCATGCATGGAGCACAGTGTGAGGTAGACAGCACCACTCTCTGAAGGCTGGCAGACTCCTGCAGGGCAGCCACATCATGGCCAAGCTACTGTGCAGTGCACATGTGTACATGGTCAGTGGCCGCTGGCCAGCCTCCATAAAACAGTACAGTTCGGGTGTACATGTAGCTAGTTATAGTCCAGTAGCTTAGTACTCTGCCTCTGCATCGATCTCTTCATAGTCCTTCTTGAGAGCAGCCATATCCTCATTCATTGCTGAGGCCTGGGCTCGTCTGGACCACAAGTTTGACCTGATGTATGCCAAGCGAGCATTTGTCCACTGGTATGTAGGAGAGGGTATGGAGGAGGGAGAGTTCTCCGAGGCCCGTGAGTCTTAGAAACCTGGAGAAGGCAAGGTGAATGACCACCATACCATAATATTCTCACAAACACCTCCTCTGTTTCCATGCCAAACATGCTGTGTACATTTCGTATGATACCACCTCCCCCTAGTTTACTATCTCCCACTCTCTTCTCCCTCCCTCCTTTCCCTCCTCTCCCCCTCCTTGCTTCCCTCCCTCATTGCCTTCCTCCCTCTCTCCTTTCCCTGTTTCTACTTCTCTCCCCTCCCTCCCTCCCCTCCCTCCCTCCCTCCCTCCCTCCCTCAGGTGTGTTCTCCCTATCCACCCTGCTCGCTCCTCTGCCTGGTGTCTGCCTCGGTCTGGGATAAGCTTTGTGTTTAACCACTGGACTGGCGAACAATTTATGCATGCACACATTGTTGAATTGTGGAAGTTATGCAATTTCAAGTGGATGTGGTGAACTGATTAATTGCCTAGCTATGTCATGATATTGTATGAAGTCATTATCTACATAATTATGTATCATGATTCATGGAAGTTATGCAATTTTGAGTGGATGTTCATGTGGTGAATATTCATTAGTCAAAGTTATACTGCAACTGTACTCACATGTAGCTGCACCAAGTCTGAGACTAGTCTCCTTCCCACTCCCACAAAAAAACAGAGGGAGGGTCTGGGAGATGGGCTTCCATTTTTTTGTGAGAGGGTCTGGGAACGAGACTAGTCTGAGATACTAGCAATACCAGTACCCAAGGGCAGATTTGCTCATTAACCTTGGTCGTTTGGTGGAATGAGGTTGATCTTTGGTCATTTGACGGGGGAGAGCCAGGGCCCAGGGCCCACTGAATTAGTGGGGGAGAGGCTGGTTAGAACTTTGCACACGGGATTAGTGATGGAGCTACTGCACTGTGTATTTCAACTATGCCACCTGCATATCACTAATGAATGTCCCCAAAACATAAAACAAGTAATATAATGTGTTCAGTGGAGAGTGGAGTGAGGAATGTGGAGGCTTTATTATGTCTGCAGAGATTGAAAAACAATGAAAAGCACTTAGAAAGTGCATAACCCGCACACTGTTTGTTATTGCAAATATTTAATGTGTAATATAAATAAATTGTGTACATATTATGCATCATGTTAGATTACCCTCACTCAAGTGAGGGTAATCTATTAATGTAAAATATGCTATTTGCATAAACGATGAAGAGTGGATGAGCATGATTGGAATATGATGTTATAGCATTTAATTTAACTATTGTGTTGATGATAGTTATGTTGTGAGAATGGTGGAATCGTAGGTCTTTATCATCAGCTGAAATTTTGTGACTTCTGTTTGATACTTTGCTACATTAAGTTTTGAAATCATACTTGAAATTATGCACCATTGTTTAATAATAACTGTCAGTTTAATATTGATAACTATCTGAATGTAATTGATGGTGCTATGCACAATCTAATGTTTGTAAATGTGCACTTCGGTGCCCTAAAATGAGATAGACCGTATTCACTAGACTATTGCTGTGTAGTGATATAGTGTGTGGAGTCTGAGTGTCCAGAGTGCAGCTGAAATGATGAGGTGGTTTATTGAGTACCCAAGATGTACTACAATGTTCTTCATATGCAATAACTAATAGCCTATTTGGTGTTTGGTAGTGCCAGTACAAATGCAAACCAACACGACTAGCATTAATTTCCTTATTAGGTATCCAATGGAGTTGCTTGGATAGCATGGAGAATGTGGCGTGAGATGAGTCTCTTGGGAGTAGTGGAGAAGTGAGGAAAGCATCACAATGCTGAGGGAATGTCTGGTTTCCGGGCACTCCCTAACGGGAATAATGACGTCAAACAAGTATATATATATGCAAATAAGGTAGGGATAATACTGGAGAAATATTATTCCCCTGATAATTAACTAGCTGCCAGTCAACCTGACATCAAACTATACACTCTCTGTAGCCCTGACACCATTGTGTAGGTGCAGTCAATTTGTTATGCACAGCAATGTAATTGATGGTGGTATGCACAATCTTACATGCTTAATTAATGTGCACTTCACTGCCCTAAAATGAGATGGATCATATCTGCCAGACTATTGCTGTGTAGTGATATAGTGTGTGGAGGCTGAGTGTCCAGAGTGCAATTATACTGTCTGTAGATCTGTTATTGTAGCTCTGATGCCATTGTGTGGGTGCGGTCAATTTGTTATGCACAGTAATTACTGCTTCACCTCATGTGCTGTGGTTTCATCTAGTCTTGGCCTCATGCTCACACCCTTTCCACAAACATGGAGATAATATGCAAACGTAATCTCCATCTGCATTCGCGGAAACCTAGGTTCTGGGACCAATATTAAGTTTCATCTACGAATTTCGGTTGCCTTCCTTTCAAACTTAGCTAATTAACATGAAAAGTGGACTATAGCCACTCTGGTGGTGTGGTGTGTGGAGGCTGTTCCTACATTGAGTCTCAAGGGATTAGCTTGTACACCTGTGCCTAGTAATAGTACAACCAGATGAATACTTCCTCTTGCCTTAACACGAAAACAGGTGAAAGGTTAACTCAATCAGGAATGCATTATTGCAAGGGTGTAATAATAAGTACCTTATGTGTTTGGATAACCTGGTGAATGGTCCATAAAATGCTTCATTCCTGGGTGCTGTCAACAGCCTTAATATGAATGACGTCAGGGAGAGAACGGTGAGGATGGATGAGTCCTAGCTGTTAGGGAGAGCCCTGGAACATGCTAGCTGTCAACTTAAGCAACATGCTACTGAGCTGTCAGGCGAAGGGTGCTAGTACAAGTCATGTTGCTTTCATATTAAATGTGAAAGCTGCATTTCGTACGGTACAGGTTTGATGTGAGTGCTGTGGCCAATCTCTACATACACCTACTCCCGTACTAGGTGTGACAGTATGTAATCAAACACACACAGCACACATTTGCATTGCAGGGGGACAGACACTATACTGTGAAACTGAGGATACTTTGTGGGAAGAATGGGAGACTGAGAAGATGAGTGACTCTGCTCTTCATGCCTTTATTATAGAAAGTGGCGAGGGAGGTCCGAGGAGAAAATGAGAGGCAGACTGAGTGGGAAGAGGAAGACGTGTGGGTGAGCCCCGTGGAACGCGATACGTGATGAGGATGACTTGAATATACGCTCTGGATGACGTCATAACTAGGGAATAACTAACTATAAAGCTGCGTTCAGGTAGACTAGCTAGCAGCACCTCAAGAACGTCAAGAGGGGTCATCAGCACCTTAGTATTGCAAAGTCTGATTCCAGACGCCTCCTGCATGCAAGAAGGGCGATCGCAGTCACAGATATCGCACCTCAGTTGAGAAACGTGACAGCAACTTATCTCTACACCTTCCCGTGTCTTCAAATCGTGCCTATTGTGGCAGGTGAGAGAATGAGCTAGATCGTTTCTTTTGCCGTGTAAGTTGCAACTTAGCCTTACGGAGTCGCAGCGGTGGCGCTCTAAATCGACTCTTCCATTATTGTCGCTGCTGTTTAGCGCCGTACTTGCAGCAACTACTGTATTGTAACAGCCCCCCAATCTTAGAACTACATGTATTCCTATGCTTATGAGGACAGATATGAAAACATAGTACGCACAGCAAATTGAAGGTAATTCTCATGATAGAAAGTCTAGTATAACGTGTTAAAACATGGCTACTAGACTAATGTATAGTGAGGAATGTGGAGGCTTTTCATTACGTCTCCAGAGAATGATGATGGGAAAAGCTCCTGGAGAGGACATAACCCTCATGTTGGTTTTAAATTGTTTTTGCAGAAATGTGTACTCACGTGAGGGTAAATATTCTCTTTGCATACAAGATAAAGAGTGGATGAGCATGATTGGAATATGATATGTTATAACTATTGTGTTGATGGTAGTTGTTAGCACAAGTTGTGAGGATGGTGGAAATGTAGGTCTTTATGATCAATTGAAATCTTGTAACTTGTGTTTGTTAGTTTTAAATCATAGTTGAAATTATACAACACTGTTTAATTGTCAGTTTAATATAAATAACTATCTGAATGCTTTTGATGGTGTTATGCATGATCTTACGTGCTCAACGTTTGTAAAATTAATGTGGACTAACTTCGCTGCCCTAAAATGAGATGGATCATAGCCGCCAGACTATTGCTGTGTACTGATATACATGTAGTGTGGGGAGGCTGAGTCTCCAGAGTGTAGCTGAGATGATGAGGTGGTTTATTGAGTACCCAATACGTACTACAATGTTCTTCGTACGTAATAATAGCACTCCCTAAAATAGCCTATTTGTAGGAAACAGTGTCCAAACCAACACGATTAGCATTAATTTCCTTATTAGGTATCCAATGGAGTTGCCTGGATAGCATGGAGAATGTGGCGTCAGATGAGTCTCTTGGGAGTAGTGGAGAAGTGAGGAAAGCATCACTAATGCTGAGGGAATGTCTGGTTTCCGGGCACTCCCTAACGGGAATGACGTCAAACAAGTATATATATGCAAACAAGGTAGAGATAATACTGCAGAAATATTATTCCCCTGATAATTAACTAGCTGCCGGTCACATTCCTATTAACCTTTGAACCCTGACACATGCGGACATTCGTATGGGTGGGTGTGTGAATCGCCTGGCTGCCACACAGAGAGCTGACTGAATAGTCACCCGCCATGTGCAATTGACCAAGACCAGTCTTGCGCAACCATGCCTTCCCGCACGCGTATAGGCAAAGCCACGCCTTCTTTGGCAGAGAAGGGGTGTCCCCGCAAGTCTTGCGGTATTCAGAGTGCGTTGTGCATGTAACGATAATCCAACTTCATTTATATTTATATTATACTGTCTCCGTGGCCCTGAGGCTTGAGTGCGGGTGCAGTCAATTTCTTAGGCACAATAATTTACAGTATTCACCTCACGCGCTGTAGTTTCATCTATGAAGGCAGTTTTTGTTTCAATTAACACGACAAGTGAACCATAGCACAGATATTATAGACTACGTGACCCGTTCACTCTATTATATATAGCCACTATACTATTATCTATGACTATATATAGCCACTCTGGTGATGTGGTGTGTGGAGGCTGTTTCTACATTGAGTCTCAAGGGATTAGCTTGCACACCTGTGCCAAGCAATAGCACCACTAGAGTATATCCTTCCTTTGCCCTGATACAAGAGCAGGTGAAAGGTTAACTCGATCAGGAATGCATTATTGCAAGTGCAGGCCCGTAGGAAGCAAGTAAAAAGTGGAGAGGCCATTAGCGGTAGCCTCGTTCCCAGGCTCCCCTCTGGGGCACGCGCATGACATTTGACCGCACAAAAACCGAAATCGAGCGTGGGAACGAGGCTACATTAGCAGCATATAGAAATATGATTGTGTATATTCGCACGCACTTACTAGGGGGGTCTGGGGGCATGCCCCCCCAGAAAAGTTTCAGCTCTTCTGAGGTGTATTTTGAGCCAACTCCATTGTTGAACCACGAACCTTGGAACGACCGCTTCACTTTCGTTTGCCGACCGAATTTTCTTTTGGGGAACTTGAATTCGCGTGGTTGGTGAGGATGATTGCCAATCGTGGGAGATATTAGCCAGAGCGCCGATACCGCAATAGCTTAGTTTACTGTTCGCAGACTCGTTGGCCACGCCCAAGCCGCCAAAAGTGGTAATGAATATTTAATAAGCAGCAAAAATGTGCAGCGGCCATGGCCGCCCCGGCCGCTGCAGCTCCTACGGCCTTGAAGTGTGTAATAATTATTACCTTATGTGTTTGGATAACGTGGTATGGTCCGTAAAATTGTGTCAGCACAAATGAGATAATAGAAACATCTGAATGACATAGCCTCATTCCTAGGTGCTGTTCACAGCCTTTATAAGAATGACGTCAGAGAGAAAACGGTGTGGATGGAAGAGTTCTAGCTGTTAGGAAGAGCCCTGGAATATGCTAGCTGTCAAGCAACATACTACTGAGCTCTCAGGCAAAGGTGCTAGTACATTGACCTTTGGCCTCAGAATCTGGCCTAGCTCAACTCAAACATGCGAGCACTCTGCAGGGCTGCCAAGTCTCACTGATTTTCAGTGAGTCTCACTAAAATGAGCACAAGCTCAAGATCTCTCTATGAAATTGGGAAATCTCACTGATATTTGACTTTGAGTGTTTAGCTGGACACAGTTCACAGAGGCAGTTTCAAAATATATTATACATGGTGAATGGCGAATCAATTCTATATTTATGTGTGGGTGAGATTACCAATCATTCAATTATTTTCTGATCAACAAGCACGTCAAGAGAAATACTGTAACGTTGAGAAGACTATAAGCTAATAAATTTTTGTTTGCGCGTACAAAATTTGTGCCAATCCACAAACATTAGTACCCGCAAAGAATAGTCACTGTAGTATAGTATAGTTCTGTAGTTTATATCCCGTTGCCATGTTGTTCCTAGGTGCAATAAATGTGATATTGCACCCTTTACTTATATTTCCCCCCCCCTGGGCATGCATCTTGTAGGTTTTATGTTATCTTGTATTTTCAATGTAAGTGATTACAGCACTATGTAATGTAGTACATGCATGCATGTCATTTATGTACAGGACTACAGACATTCGTCGAGAGGTATTCGTCGGTTGTTAAGCAATAACGCCAGATACGTCGTGTTACTATCGAGTTAATTAACGGGATATAAAATAGTTATATCACGTGCCCTCGTTTTGTAGCCGATTTATTGCACGTAAAAGCCCTCGGGCTATCGCCCTCGCGCTTTTCCCGTGCAATAAATCGGCTACAAAACTCGGACCCATGATATAACTATTACATATATAGCTGTGCTGAACCAATAATTCTCAAGAATTTTTCAAAAATGTACTTGGCAGCCCTGACTCTGCAACACTCAACTCTGCAGCACACGTCACTCTATACATGCTACACACGTGCATGACTAGAGCTTCACCATATACAGTATAAGGACCAGCCCATCCCAATGTAATATTGTTGGTTTGCACTCTCTGTCAGTACACAGTTATTGTAATACAACTATAACGCTAATATTACACACTACAGACTGAATGGATGTATGGAATGCATCGGGCATTCAATGTCAAAGCAGGTGATCCTAATGTGACAAGAATACAACATTTCATTCATGTTCATACATAGCCCATAAAAGTGGCCTGAGTACTGATGTAGGACTGTATGTACTACAGCATAGATACTATACAATACTATAAAGAACACTGTATGCATAAAATGGTATGGAGACAAGACATGTAATGGATGGAAAGTACATGCTATGATATCAGATACACAAAGTTTCAAGGGAACAATGATGACATGATGAGTATGTATGCCATGTCTGATTATGTAATACAAGCACTACACTATTGAGCAGAGCCACATGTATATCACACAGTGCGGTAGCACTGTGTATATATGGATTGCCCAGGTCACTCGGCATCAACCCTGTACATTTGAAAATTTGAGTTTTCACTTTCACTAGACACTTAATATAACTAGTAAATTAAAAAAAAATTTAGAAAGGGATATAGAGATTGCATAAAAAGGTACGGAGACAAGGCTTGGATGCAGAGTACACGCTATATTGTAACCAGTTGTCATGGGAACGATGATGAAATGTGGAGTACCTCATGCCTGATTATGCAACATAAGCCCTATATTGTTGAGCAGCCACCACCACTTCCCTTCATAAGCTATTATCACTACACAAAAGTATGCAAGTATGCATGTCTTCATTTTCAGTGCTTGGGCAAAGTTTAGTGATATACAGGTGGCATATTTCAATCAACATAATGTTTATTTCACAGTGTAAGTGTAATGGCAAGTACAGTAGGTACATGTGACTGCTGTGAGTGTGCTGGGATGCTCTTCAGAGTATGTGTAAGAGTGCCAAGCTATGAGACAGATAACAGGGATAAGGAGTATATAGTTTGATATCAGACTTAAATTCTGTCCGATGGTTTCTACGTGTGACATCATGCAATGGTACAAGTAACGCATTGGTCTGGGATGGTCCCTCGATGGTTATCGATGGTCCTTCATTGATCAAGTCATTTGATTCCTGTGTTTCCATGAAACTCAGCTCAACAATATAGGGCTTGTGTTGCATAAACACGCATGAGGTACTCCACATTTCATCATCGTTCCCATGACAACTGGTTACAATATAGTGTGTACTCTGCATCCAAGCCTTGTCTCCGTACCTTTTAATGCAATCCCTATATCCCCCTCTAAAATGTAATTTTTTAATTTACTAATCTCCCCACATTTTTTTGCTGCTTTCAGCAAAGATGTTGTCATTAACCAAATATAACATACAGCAATACTTCATTGATTATAGAACTTCTTTCAATTGTGCATGAATTGCAATAGGTGAATGCTCATAAACTGTGGCAATAAGTATGGTGGATTCATGAATGACAGCAATAGATAATCAACCAATACACAGGTTTCATAAATAACAGCAATGAACCTAAGTGTGACACAATACAATTAATTATGAGTGTTAAATGAAGTTAATGGTGTCTATAATACTAAGAGCAGCAACTAATGTGCAGTCAGTAGTGTAGAGTTTTAACAGGTGCTATGATATATGCAGGAAGAACTACTTGTGCTAGTACAGTGCACCAGGCTGTGATATGCACGTGATGCAGAGTACATGTATAATGTAGCAGTGCAGTGCCGGTGCATATAGACGTCTCTGGTTCGTATCAGCCTGTGTTGAGCACGCCTTCTTAGCCTCTTCCGAGTCCACCAAACACAGACCTGATAGTAACTTCAACACATATCACCATCGAACGCAGGTCAGAAATTGGCAGCTGCGTAACCAAGGCATAAAAATAAGCCCTGGGTCCATGCGTTGCTAAGGCCATAGATTGTATAGTCTATGCTAAGGCCCAGCCCATGGCGGCCCCACACGGCCTCCAAACAACTTGAGAATGTAGCCTAGGATATACACATGTACGTACAGTATGGGACGGTACCGCACTAGTCTCTGCTCTAGTCCTTTTCAATGGTCCCCAGTTCGAAAGAGTACCGTACAGTAGTCCACTCCCCCAAACACGGAAGGAGGCTGAAGCGTTGAAAGGCACTCCAGCCGATGGGTCACATTGCGATATCACACGCCTAGAGAACGTGGCTACACTCGCCGCGCTAGTCCCGTTTAGTTAAAGCCGTCCATCGCCTAAGAACTACTGGGGCAGCGAGGCTACACGCACGGTTGGCGGTAATTGCCTTTGCGCTAGAGGCCGGCCGGTTCTAACGGCGCTGCGCACGTGCACGTGAGCATGCGGCGCGCGCAACAGCCGCCGGCCGGCCGGCCAGTGACCACGCGATATATGCGTGTAAGTGGATTTCAAGTATCTATGTACCGTATCCAAGACGTAAGCGCACAATTGGTGATTTAAGCGCTCATTAAAGCGCGCGTAGTTACCCTCATTTGAATTTATAATGTACCTTCAATACACAAAGTACATGGAGAAGCTAGATAATCATCAATATCTCAAGAAGTGAAGGGGTTAATGGAAAACATTATGCCTATGCACTAGCCACCAATGCTATGTACCTACATGTGCATTATCAGGATTAATGGTACTATGGTTATTGAGTTTCGCTTCTTCAACCAGAACAAGAAGAAGAAGAAGGAGAAGAAGAACATGGACAATTTGTGAAATGCATTTTTGCATATAAAACACACCTTGTATAGTATTTTCCCACAAATTTTTAAGGTACAGTTAACATTTTGCATACTCTTAACTTCAATACCTGCAAATTTCAAATGTACAGGTTTAATGCTGAGGACCCTGGCCAATCCCTATATACACCTAATACCGTAGGTGTGATATTTGAGGAAATTAGTGTTAAGAATAAGGGAAAATGAAAATCTATTCAGAAACTGGTGAAAATATGTTGTATATGTTATGAGATATTAGCAAAAATGTAATATTGCAATTCTTCTTCTCCTTCTTCTTATTCAGGTTGAAGAAACGAAACTCAATAACCATAATACCAATGATCATGAAACTGCACATGCTGGTACATTTTCATGACAGCTAGTGCATAGGCATATAATTTTTTCGTTAACCCCTTTGCTTCTCGAGATATTGATGATTATCTCTCTCTTCCTGTACATTATAATGCTAGAATAAAAGGTATTGTAAATAAAAAGGTATGAATCCATTAACAGAGACATTAGAAAGAAATCATAGCAGTACACATTAGGGATATGCATTTTCTACGTTAACCCTTTCACTTCTTGTAATACTAACGAATATCTGTTTTTTCCAGTGTTCCTGTACATTATGATGCTGAAATTGAATGCGCTGTAATTGACATGATACAGCTAAAGAATCTACATGGAAATGTTACTATTGAAAGAGTTTATGATTATGCCTGGAATGAGTCTCTAAAAAGTTTGTTACCTTCACTGCTTGAATTGTTAACAATTATCTTTTGTTAATACATCATACTAGGGAATAGTTACGCGCGCTTTGACTAAATGGGCGCGTAATTGACTTATCGTGCGCTTATGTCCTTGGATACGGTTTTGAAATGTAGCGTTGCCGTCATATGGGTATGTCGCGTGGTCACAGCCAATTCTCGTGCGCGTGCGCCGCAAACTCACGTGATTAGGCGCTGCGCCGTCGACAACCTTCGGCCGGCTAGCTAGCTACAGTAGCTACATGTGTGGGACTGTCCTGTTCTAGTTCTAAGCAGAGTTATCACGGGCGCAGCGAGTGTAGCAACGTTCCCTAGGCATCTAATGGTGAAGTATGGCGTACCAGCCGGCGAGGCGTCCACCGTGTAGCGCGTTCCCAAGCTGTTAGGGGGTGGGGCACGACGTGACCGTGTCACATACCAAGGCAGCGTGTACTCAAGTTGGGCGCCGCTTAGCCTGGCTCACTGGCTCTAGAGACTAGCTAGCTTCGCCGGTTTCACGGACACTTGCCCTTGAAGCGCGAGTGTGCATGATTTGGGGCGTGTTTTATCTAGACGACGGTGTGCTAGGAAGTGCCGCGGGCCGACTGATAGGCTGAGAAGCCTTTCATCCTGTCCGGGCTGAGCCCGGGCATAGTAACAGCGCCTCGCCTACAAAGCCGTGAGAGACGACAATAGCCGCGGTTGAGCAGATTCGGGTAGCTAGACATAGAGGTCAGTATGCCACGCTGAACTAGCCATAAACCGAGAATCAACTCAGTTTCATTGTGTCACAGTCAGTATATATACACATGCATGTATATACATGGAAAAAAAGGAACTGGGGAGTAGTGGTGAACTGTAAACATGCTTAATTCTTCCGAGTAGGCCATCATTGTTCCTAACTTCTGACCAAAATGGTGTATAAACCTTTGCTGAAAGCCGGCAAAAAAAGACAGGAGACAAGTAAATTGAAAAATTGTCAATTGTGGAGGGGCATATAGGGATTGCATAACAAGAAATTGAGACAAGACCTGAATGTAGAGTGAATGCTAAAATGAGTTTCATGGGAACAACAATGACATGACGAGTACGCCATGTCTGATTATGCAATACAAGCCTTATATTGTTGAGCTGCCACCTACATACAAAGGAATACAGTATAGAATATGTAGGTATTGCGTCCACTAGCACTCTATACATGCAATGACTTGATTGTCGTAAAGTTTAATGGGTTCTTTCAGGGTGTAAGTGCAATAGCTGGCAGGGTTTCATCTAGAAAACTTTATCAGGGGGGGAAGTTCAGTTATTATGATGAAAGGTGGGCATGACCAAACAAAAAGTAGGTGTGCTAAATTAGGATATTGTAAAGGGATGGTTGAAGAATTTGGGGGGGAAGTTGGAGAGTTAGGGCGTTCCCCCCCCCCAACTCTGGCTGGTCACATGTCTCTGCTGTCTTTTTACACATACAGACTATGTGATGCCCCCATACAGCTCTGCTCAACAATATAGGGCTTGTGTTGCATAATCAGACATGGCGTACTCATCATGTCAGTGTTGTCCCCATGAAACTCAGCACATTTTAGCATTCACTCTACATTCAGGTCTTGTCTCCATTTCTTTTTATGCATTCCCTATATGCCCCTCCACAATTGACAATTTTTCAATTTACTTGTATATATAGGAGAACCAGTTAGGAAATCACAGTTCTGTATGTGTGGAAAGACGACTAATGACCATGAACAGCACCAAAAAAATAGTTTCATTTCAAAATGCCTGTTGCTACATTCACACCTTCAAAGAACTCACAAAAGTTCAAATAATTATTGGCCTGTTTCATCGCATAATTACAATGATCCAACTCTTGGTCATGTGAATACATGCATGGACTGTCGATGCAGTAACAACGAACAGTTATTCAAATCTGTTTAAATTTAGTGTTATAACTTCTTTCTTGGTGGCTGCATGCTCAAAAATAGAGGGCTTGTATTACATAATCAGACATGGCATGTCGTCATTGTTCCCATGAAACTTGGAGTATTATAGCATGTACTTTGCAGCCATACATGTCTTATCTCCATATACATTTTCAGTGCAATCCCTATATTCTCTTCCATTCTAGATTTACTTTAGACTTACCCCATGTAGTGCACCAACGCCACACAGTACAAATAATATTATGGTATATTCATGCACATGCTTTTGTTTGCTTGGTTTGTTTGCTGTTGATAATTATCCTTATAACCTTCTTTCAGGGTCAGCAATGTCGTTCAGAGAGTCTCCGCTGTGTGGGAACTTTCTCATGCTCCGTACACCAGTCAACATTGATGGCAAGCCAGCACAGGCTGTGTGTAATGACAGGGGATGGCTCACCCTCGGCAATGGTTCTCCCAGTGTGGCAGTGACCTTTGACTCCTTTGTCCAGGACATTGATGAAGTTCTCAAGAATCATGGCATGGAAGGAATCAGTAATTATTGGTGCACAGAAGCACCACTGTTCCAGGTCAAAGCATCCTCCAAGGAAGATGTCAAGTGCCTCCTCAACTTGCAAGGGAAAATTCAGGCAGAAATGGAATCAAGAGTTGTTGCCGAATTGGCTCAAACACTGCCGCCATCTGATCCTCCTCCCTCGCTCCAAGTTGAAGTCTGTCCTGAAGTGTACGTGATGATCCCTGACTACCGTAGGATGGATGGAAAGCTCATTCCTGTCAAGGAGGAAACCATTACCTCATGCATGTCTCTGTGTGCAGAGAATGGGCTCCTTGATTTTGGTGCCCGTTTCATGGCACTCTACAGAAATCCAGCAAAGGAAGACAGAGGTAGTCCACCCTTGTGTGAACTATAGTAGCTTCTTATAACTATGATTTACACTTCATACACAGGTCCTGAGAGCATAACACAGCTGGAGAATGAACTGAAGAGTGTTGTAGAGTGGTTTTGTTTGGGGTTGGAAATTGGAGTTCCTTCGCCGAAGTTGAAGAGCATTGAAAATGCCCTCTGGCGTTTCCCTGAGAAGTGCCTGCTAGAAATGCTCCAGTGCTATATGGAGGTGATTGTGGACAAGAAGTGGCTCACAATTGTCCAAGCCCTTGCCAACATTGGTCAGAGGACTCTGGCTATCAAGATAGCACTCAAATATGGTAACAATTAAACTGCACACACTCTGCATTAAGTTGCACAGTCAATATGTTCCACTTGTTTTGTTGTACCAACTCATGTTTTGCAGGTGTGCCAGTTCCACAAGTGAACAAACCCAAGTCTATGGAACAAGGCACTACAGAAGAGGTTTGCACACTAACATGCATATGCCTTCATATCACCTAACTGATATGGCTCAAAAACTCCTCCACAGAAGAGTACATCACCAGCTCATGATGAGTTGAAGAATAAAATAAACAGATTGACAAAGGAAATTACAGAGAAAGACATGAAGCTCGACAGACAAGAACAGGCCCTCGAACAGGCGAAGCGGGATGAGAGGTCACTCAAACAAGAGCTCAAAACCATCAAGGAGAAGAAAAAGAAGGCCAAAGAAAGAACAAATAAGCTGACATTGGAGAAGAAAGAGCTGGAAGTAACCTTGAAGCTGAAAGAGCAAGAGATTGAGTCTCTCAAGCAGTCAGCTGGGAAGGACAGTGCAGAGGTCAAGGAGATGATTACAAGGAAGGAAAAAGAGTATGAAGATATCAAAATGCAACTGGAAACATTAGAAAAAAAATTGGAGTCTGAAAGGGAGAAAGTGTCACACTTGCAAGAAGAGAAATTTGAGCTACGGAACAAACTCGATCAGAGAAACCAAGAATTACAGTTCCTTAGGAAGTCATCTGAGGAGAAAGAGCACTATCTTAAAGAGATTATTGCTAATAGAGAACAGCAAGTTCAGGAACACAAAGAGAAATTGAAGAAAGTGGAAGAGGAGCTCGAATCAAAGAAGAAAGAGACCTCACATTTACTAGAATCCCTTCAGAAAGTTAAAGTGGAATTAGAAGGGAAAACAATGCTGGCAAAGCAGCTTCAGGAAACCAAAAATGAGATGAGTTCTCGACTAAAGGAAGAGAGGGAGAGGATGGACATGTTACTGAGAAAGAACGTGGCTGTGAATGTTTCTCCAGAAGGCCATGCAACAGAGGCAGAGGTAATTAGAGCACGTTTTGTCTTACATATTTTAGTACTGTGAATATGTGCCACTGATATAACTAGCTACATGCATTGTGGGGGCGTGGAGGAGGCTTTCATGTGCATCACTGTAGCAATCACGTAGTGAAGTGTTAACCTTTTGTGTCACATCACACAAGACATCACCATCAGTACATGAAGTTTGTTGTATGACACAAACTTAGATGGAATTTTATAGAAAAGATGTCTAACAGGAAGTGTGAAACAACCAAAAAAAAGAACAAAACTGAATGAGAGATCAAGGTGGCACTCACAATATCTTGCTTATGCATACACATATATACCAATCACTATGGTTTCTTTTAGTACAACTTATATGATTGCATGCCTGAAGAATGCCAGGTTATTCATTCTTTTTTGTGGCGTTATATATGGGTCCCTGAACATAGTCATGATTAAATAGCACAAGAACTGCATTTGTTTGGTGAAATAACAAGCTCCCCTGACAGGTTTTCGATGTGAATGCACTCTGTAGTTGAGATACATGTAAATGTTAGGTACCTTATAAACAGACACACTGGACAGGCCAGACATTCTAGACACACTAGACACACTAGACACACTAGACACACTAGACACACTAGACACACTGGACACACTGGACACACTGGACACACTAGACACACTAGACACACTCGACACACTGGACACACTAGACACACTAGACACACTGGACACACTGGACACACTAGGCATAGCCATCTTTCTTTCCTCTCCCTTGTGAAGTAGTACTTGAGAAGGTTTGCTGCACATTTAACAAACTGTATATAATTAGCATCTTTATAGAGGTTATACTGAAAAATGTTTGGGATGAAATTAATTATCAATAATTACAGATAACAAGTTGTGGCAGTATATAAATGCATCAATGTTCCATACTTGGAGCATATCCCCTACACATGCACATGTACAAAATTGAATGGCTGAGAACCAGAGTGGGCTATCCCAACAAAAAGTGTGGGGAATGAGCTGAAATGCTTAAAAATGCATTAAAAATCACAGGACCCCTTTGAAGTAATGTTTTCAGTTTTTAAAAACCTGACTGTGCAGAATATTCTGAAATGCATTTTGCAAAGACTCCCAGTTCTAGGGGGGGTTAAAGTCAAGATTGTGGCTTAGACCACTTTGGTTCTCAGCCCTTCAATTATGTTCAGTAATAATTATCTTCCTCTTGCCTCCTCCTCACCCCTATTTCTTTCACCTTCTCTCCATGGCAATATCCCTATATCTCTCCTTCTGTCTTCCTCCCTCTCCCCCCACCCTCCCTCCCTCCCTCGGAGAATCGGAGTCCCTCCTCCTCTCCCTCATTCCCCCATCCCTCACCTCACCTCCTCCCCCATCCTCTCCCCCTCCCCTCTTCCCTCCCCTCCTCTGTCCCCTCCCCCCTTCCCCCTCTCTACTGCCCTCTCTCCCTCTCCCCTCCCCCCATCCCTCCCCCATTCCTCCCCCATCCCTTCCCCACCCCCTCCCCCCTCTTTCCCTCCCCCTCCTCTCCTATTTCCTCCCCCATTTCCCCCCTCCCCCCTCCCTCCTCCTTCCCCTCTCCCTCCCCTTCCCCCTCCCTCCTCCCTCCCCTCCCCCCTCCCTCCCCTCCCCCCTCCCTTCCCCTCCTCCCCCTTCCCCATCCTCCTTCCCCCTCTCCCCTTCCCCCTTCCCTCTCTCTGCCTCCCCCATTTCCCCTCCCCCTCTCCCTCTCTCCCCCTCAATTCCGCCTTCACTCCCTCCACCCTTTGCTCCTTGCCTCCCTCCATTTCTGCAGCATTACTAATTATAGGGGGAGGGGGAGGAGGTGAAGGGAGGGAGGAGGAGAGGGGAGAGGGGAAATGGGGGAGGGAATGGGGAGGGGGAGAGGGGGAGAGGGGGGAGGGGGAGGGAAGAGAGGAGGGGGAGAGCAGGGAGGGGGGAGGAGGGGGAGGGGAGGAGGGGAGGGGTGGAGGGGCAGGGGAAGGGTGAGAGGAGAGGAAGGGAGGGGGAGGAAGGGAAGGAGAGGGGGGAATGAAAGTGATGGAGGAAGGGCTAGAGGTAGACACTCACACAATCACATGGCATGGGGAGTGGGGAGAGGAGGAGGGGAGGGAGAGGAGCCCGAGGAGAGGGGAGGGAGGAGGGGAGGGGTGAGGAAAGAGTGAGAGGAAGGGAAGGGAGGGGGAAGGAAGGGAAGGAGGGTGGGACTGTAGCAGTTAGCACCAAATTACATTAAACCAATACTTTCACAGCCCACAGTACTTTAACCAGTACTGCAAAGTCTGTACACAGTCACTGCAGTCATTGTGTTGAATTCTGTAGTAATCTCTACAGCATTGTAATAAATGATATTGTTGTAATTACATGTAACTAAAACTACAGTAAGTTGTTGTTGTATACTCATGCAACTACATCCTTACTAGCAAGATCAGGGATATATAATCTGTGTTGTTCGGGCGCGGTGGTGAAACATGCAGAGTGCTGGGTATTATAATGGCGTATGTGATCATAATAGTGAACCTTTTGACCCTGATGCACCTCCTCTGATTCCACCCTCCCTCCTTCCCCTCCCCTCATCCCTCCCCCTAACTCCCTTCCTTTCCCCTTCCCCTCCCCTCTTCCCCCTCTCTTCCCCCCCCCCTACCTTCCCTCCCCTCCCTCCCCCTGCCCTTCTCCCTCCTTTTCAGTGGATGTTATCACCCTCCACTCCTCTTTATTCCACCCTCCTCTTTTCCCTTTCCTCCCCCCTCCCCCTCTCTTCCTCCACTCCCTTTCTGCTTTCTCCCACTTCACCCTCCCCCTCCCCTCTACCCTTTCTCTCCCCTCCCCCTCTCCCTCTCCCCTCTCTCCCTCTCCCTCCCCTCTCCCCTCCCCCTCCCTCCCCCTCCCCTCACTCCCCCTCCCCCTCTCCCCTCCCCTTCCCCCTTCCCCTCCCTCCCTCTCCCTCCACTCCCCCCTCCCCCCTCTCCCTCCTGTTCCTTTTCCCCTCCCCCTTCTCCCTCCTGTTCCTCTTCCCCTCCCCCCTCTCCCTCCTGTTCCCCTTCCCCCTACTTCCCCCTCCCCTCTCTCCCCCTCTCTCTTCTTCTCTCCTCTCTCCCCTCTCTCCTTCCTCCCTCCCCTTCCCCTTTTTCCTCCCTCTCATCCCCTTCCTCCACCTTTTCCCACCTCCCTTCCTCCTCCCTAGTCTCCCTCCTTCCTTCTCCCCTCCATTCCACCTTACCACATTAATATTTAGCATTCCTCTAGATCTCCTCTCTTCTCCCATTCATTCTCTCTTTGCTACAGTGTTCCTTACAATTAGATATTTCACAGTGATAATCCTTTTCTTTATATAGACTGCCCCCAAAGCTCCCTCTCAGATGAGCTCTCCTATTCAGGCCAAGGCTCATGAGCAGGTACTGCAGTGGGTGGTTTACATGTAGTGATAACTATCTCTAGTAGTGTGCAAACATGTGTAATGGGAGAGGAGAGAGAGTGTGGAAGGGAGTGGGAGGAAGGAAGGATGAAGGGACAAGAAGAGGAGGGAGGTATATACAAGAGAGGGATGGAGGGTGAACAAGGGAGAGAGAGAAGGTCAAGAGGAAAGGGATACGTGGGAGGGGGGGAGAGGTGGAAGAGAGGGAAGGGGGGAGAGGGGGAGGGGGGTAGGGGGGAGAGAAGAGGGGGAAGTGGGGCAAGAGAAAAGAGAGAGAGGCAGGGAAGTATGAGGAAAGAAGAATAAGGAAAGGAGGTGGAGGTTGAGAATAGGAAGGGAGAGGAGGGCGCGAGAGGAGGAGGGAGAGGAAGGAGGGATGGGGAGAGGGGGGAGAGAGGAGGAAAAGGGAGGAGGGAGGGGGTCCAGGGGGAAAGGAAGGAGGAGGGTAAAGGGAGAGAGGAGGGGAGGGGGGAGGGAGGTAGGGGGAGGGAGGGGGAGGTAGGGAAGAAGGGAGGGAGGGGGAGGGTGAGGGGAGTATGAGAAGAAATGAGGGAAGTGAGAGAGGGGGAAGGGGAGGGAGTAGGGGAGGGTGGGAAAGAGAAAAGAGAGAGAGGCAGGCAAGTATGAGGGAAGAATGAGGAAGGGAGGTGGAGGTTGAGGGAGAGGGAGGGGGGAGGGAGGGAGGTGGGGGAGATGTAAGGATTGAGAAAATGGGGGAAGAGGGAGGGAAGGAAAGAGGGGGAGGAAGGAGGGGGAGGAGAAGGAAGAGAGAGAGAGGGGGGGAGGGGTAAGGAAGAAATTTGAATGCAGCCAATCAGTTTAATGAACCTGTTTTAGTTATGATTTTGTCTAACATAAATTACCTTTGAATTAGTTACAGTTTCTCTTACTTCAGTTCATGCATGTAAATACCCGAAGGATATCTGTTCACTACAATGTATTCCATTAGTTTATACATGTAGTTAATGAAGGAGAGATGAAGGAAGGATGGAGGGAAGATAGGGAGTGAGGGAGGGTGAAAGAAGGAAGAGAGGACGGGAGGGAGGTGGGGGTGGGGGAGGAGGGGAGGGGGAGGGAGGAGGGAAGGGAGGGAGGAGGGCAGGGAGAAGGGGGAGGGGGAGAGCAGGGAAGGGGGACAGAGGAAAGGGAAGGGGCTGCTGGGGGAGGGGAGGAGGAGGGAGGAGAGGGGGTAGGAAGGGAAGGAGAGGGGGGAATGGAAGGGATGGAAGAAGAGCTAGAGGTTAGATACACACAATCATATGGCACAGGAGAGGGGAGCAGGGTAGGGAGGAAGGGAGGGGTTGACAGTGTGAGGGTGTGAGGGAAGGGTGAGAGGAAGGGGAGGGAGGGGGGAGGGAGGGAAGAAGGGTGGCACTGTAGTAGTTAATCGCAACAAAAGTACATTAAACCAACACTAATTGTCACAGCCCACAGTAATGTTAATTAAACCCAGTACTGTAAGGTCTGTACACAGTCACTGCAGTCATTGTGTTGAATTCTGTGGTAATCTGTACAGCCTTCTAGTAAATGGTATATACTGTTGTTAATTATAACTACATGCTACTAAAACTACAGTAAGTTGTTGTGTACTTAAATACATCCTTAGTAGCAAGCAATCAGGGATATATAATTAAAGAATTGTGTTGAAACTCTATTAAGAGATTGAAGTATAACAAAATTAATTAGGGCAATTAACAAAATTGCTCCAGCAATGGTAATTGAACTACATAAGAAGTAATCAACTGCAAATCCCTCTAAACTAAAACTGCACTAGGTGGGAGGGAAGGAGAGGGAGGGAGGGAGAGGGAGGGGAGGAGAGGGAGGGAAGGAGAGGGAGGGAAGGAGAGGGAGGGGGAGGGAGGGAAGGAGAGGGAGGGAAGGAGAGGGAGGTGATGGAAGGGAGGGAGGACGAGCACATATGGTGTGAGAGGAGAGACTGGTGTGGCCATTCTATTCCTCAATAGTCAGACACCAAAACAGTGCACACCCTCCACCTGTGAGCCAGCCACACAAGCTGAGATAGTGTGTTACCCTAGTGTACATGGTTAACCTTCTTGCCAAGGAAATAATGAATGAATTTGTAGCTAATTAATCAATAGCTCCTGCATTACTAGCCAGCTACAAGTATTCCACACCTGTGTACAGAATTGTTTATATACATGGAATGTCATCAGCACATATACATGTGTGCATTCATTATGTTTCTCCATCCTTCCCCTTTCCTCACTCCTACTCTCTTTCACCTTCTCTCCATGCCACTATTCGTACACCACTCCTTCTGTCTTCCTCCCTCTCCCTCCCCTCCCTCCCTCCCTCCCCTCCCTGCATCATTCACCTCATTACAGCCCCAGGTCCAGCCACTGAGATGGCCCCTCCCACTCAAATGGAAGAGAGGAAAGGACTTGCCCTTTGGAGTCCAGTATGCCCAAACTGCATTACTGAAGGGACAGATCCACATTGGAGGTGGGTTGGCTGAGGAGATCAGCAATCAGTATGTCGTAGTACAATACAACTCTACCACTGGTGAGTGGTCTCAGCTGCCAAAGAGCACTGTGCGCTGGTTTGCCATGGCATCAGTCAAGGACCAGCTATTACTAGCTGGTGGTGATGGAGACAGCACTGCTATCCAATTATGGGACAGTGAGGGTCACCGCTGGAATACTCAGCACTACCCAAGAATGCCAACTGGTAGAGCATCCTCAGCTGCTGTGGGCTACCAGCAATACCTCATTGTGGCATGTGGGACTGAGTTCAAGGACACAGTAGAAGTCCTGGACTGCTCCACTTACCAGTGGTACAGTGCACAGCCAGTGCCTGTGGGGGGTTGGGCAATGACAGCAGTCATCATTAGTGATTACGTATACATTTCATCATATGTCTGGAGAGATGGTCAGCCTCACGTGTTCTCCGCCCACCTCCCCACCCTGATATCAAACGCAACTCGCAACACCACCACTGGCCCAGTATGGCAGGAACTGCCATCCCCTCCAGTACGTGAACCCACACTCTTAGCCCTGCAGAACCATTTGCTACTGGTAGGAGGGAAGGGGAGGAGAAAGGAGCTCTACAGATATGAGACAGAAGGGAAGAAATGGAGCAAGTGTGGAGAGCTTCCTGTGGGAATGTGGGCTCCCTCTTGTGCAGTACTCCCGTCTGGTGAACTGCTTGTGGCTGGAGGGTATGTGGAGGATGTTGGGGGGTGGTCCCAGCAAGTGTGGGTAGGATCATTAGAGTAACACTGATTGCTTCTGTGATAACACCACACTGTGCACAACTGTACATGTGAACTACCACTAATATTTTTGCAGTGATTTGATTTTACTTTGTGTATGCTATGCATTGCATGTTACTTCACTCCTACAACATCTTTTATGTGTGTTGGCTTAATTAATTACATCACAAATTTGTGGAATGTTCACAATTAATTGTGGTTTACATGTATATACCTTCTGTTATGTGAGATTATATGATATGGGGTATATTATTTTACTTAATACTGTAGTAAAGAATAGACAACCTGCTATTATGTATGTTGACTTAATAATAATTGTTAGTATACCCCAACATTTGTAATTATATAAATAACTATAAATCATTTGATATACATGTATGCAACATGTAAAATGAGTTTACATACTGCATAGTGAAAAATGCAATACACAATTTGTTTTTATAATGATGTCTTTATCTATACATTCACTAAAACACCTTACGCTAGCTGATATGTGTTATATTGTGTGATAACTTTTTGATTAAAAACAGTTTGTTCAGACAATTAGAATGATTGCGACATCACATGTTAGGACTGATGAAGACATCAATATGATATGAGAGAGAGCATGAAGGAGGGAGGGGGAGAGTGAGTGATAGATAAATCTGGGAGAAGTGGGAATAGGAGGAAGAGGGAAGGTTAATTATTAGGAAGAGGAGAGGAGGAGGAGAGAGGATTGATTAGGAAGAAGAGAAGGAGGAGGAGAAGGAAGAGGAGGAGGATGAGGAAGAGGAGGAGGAGAAGGAAGAGGAGGAGGAGGAGGAAGAGGAGGAGGAGGAGAAGGAAGAGGTGAGGGGGATAGAGTGACTACATGGTAAAGACATGCAGCAACTCCAGACAATTGTCTCTGACTGCAGTGGGTGTCTCACAGGATGGCTTTGATGGCACTGACAGTTCTGTGAGTATTTAGTGCCCTGTGCTGTCTCCTCCAGTGCCAACTCTGCAGGAGAGAGGGAGAGAGGGAGAGAGGGAGAGAGGGAGGAGGGGGAAAGGAAGGAGGAATGGGAGGACGAATGAGGAATACGGAGATAACTCATACAGGGAGAGGTGAGGGTACATGAACAATCAAGTACATAGAGCACTGTTTAGAAAGAAAGGAGAAGGGAAAGAAAGAGAAAGAAAGAAAATTACAACAACCTCTATGGCTTAGAAAAATATAATCTGTACAGTCTCTACGGCTTAGAAAAATAGAATGTGCACAGCCTTTATGGTTTAGGAAAATAAAATCTGAGAGGAGGAGGGAGGGAGAGGTGAAGGTACATGTACAGGTGAAGGGGGGAGGGAGACCAACAGGGTACAGGTGAAGGGGGAGGGAGACCAACAGGGTCTTATGGTATGGGATGAGAGCCAAAGTCCCCAAGGGTCAGTGCATCTCACTACAAGGCTCCACTAGGAAGCTAGGGACCCACAATTGAATGAAGGGGGAATTTGAAGGGAAGGAGGGAGGGACAAAGAGGAGGAGCAGACGCAGGAAGGGGAAGCGGAGAAGAAGTTGAGGACAGATGAGGGAAACAGGAGAAAGAGAAGTACGTGTACATGAACAATCACATATAAGCACTAGAAAGAAGAGGAAAGGAAAGAAGAGAAGGAAAGAAACAAACAAACGCATTACACACATATTGTACACAAAAACAACAGCTTCACCAGCTTAGAAATATAGTCTCTCAGCCTCAGTGGCTTAGAAAAATAAGTTACAGCTTCAATGGCTTAGAAATATATAGCAATCTCAACCTCAATGGCTTAGAATTATTCAGAGCTTCACATGTACATGTACATGTGTCTAAGTCAATGAGGCTGACAATCTATTTTTCTAAGCCACTAAGGCTGAGATTGTTCTATTTTTCTAAGCTGAAGAGGCTGAGAGTGTGTGTATATATTTTTCTAAGCTGGTGAAGCTGAGGGTATGTATATATTTTTCGAAGATATTTTTCTAAGCTGCTGAAGCTGGGAGTGCATACACATAATCATTATAATTATAAGGTTGTTGTTGTTTGTTCATTTCTTTCTTCCTTCTTTTCCTTCTTCCTTTCTTCTAATGTAGTGTACTACAATTATAATATGATTGTTCATGTATACAATGCCATGTAGTGAGGGATCAAGTGTTAGACCTGCGTGATGAGAGCACGATAGGAGTAGAGTAGTTCCTAGCCCTTGCCCAGTCACATGACCAAACAAACAGGTCACACCACCTCTGGGCATTGTAGTCCTGCATACTGTAGTGAGTGAGAGAGAGAAGGGAATGAGGAAGAGGAGGAGGAGGAGGAGGAGGAGGGGGAGAGAGTGTGAGGGGAGAAGAGAGACAGGGAGGGGGAAGGAGGGAGGCACGCAGCTGAGGGACAACACTGTCGTATGATATGAGGTGATAATGGAGAGCAGTGCGCTGTAGGGCCATGGAATCCGGGCCTTGGTGCCCCATTTGTGAGCAATAGCGAGCCGGCCAGTGTCTCTAATCTCACAGTTCCTAAGGACGACATGTGCCCGATTAGCTTCATCCGCACCACTCTCCACAATGGCTGTGCTCCATACTCATAACTGATCTCCTTTTGCTGTGACTCTCTGCCCTGCCCTGCGCAGTCCATTCGCACCACCAGTCGCATGGAGACGCGCTCTTTGCTCGCCCGACCACGCGGCTGGACGACCATTCCTAAAGACAACAAGTGCTCATAGAGCGCATACCCCGTGCGCATGTACAATACAGGTGTGGTGCAGATGCACTGAAGTACAGGGGCGGCGGAGTAGGTCCGGCAGACCGGGCGGCCGCCGGACCAATATTTTTGATAGTTGGGTCATGTAGGTCGCTATAGTCTTACTGTACTGTGGAGTCTCACTACATGTACGTGTACTGAATACAGTGGAACCCCGCTTAACGGACGCCCCTCAACAGCGGACACCCACGATATAACGGACAATTCTGAAAGGCCCAATCGTTTCTCCATAGACTTTAATACATCAAAAACCCCTGAATAGCGGACACCGTGTAACGGACAGTAATTCCGTCCCCAATTGTACACTCGCAGTACTAGAAAACCCCGCTCAACGGACACTATAGCCACACTCACCCAATAATCGGGCGAGCGGGAGCGAGCCCATCTAGTCGTGCGGATGGAGCCCTCCTCTATATATTTATATACCCTCATCCGGTGATGCCACTTTTTGGTCCCCGCGGGCCCCCGCGCTACGCGCAAACGTAAAGCCGGCTCGATCACATCCGGTTACTTGGGGAAAGACTGAGTGAGCTGGACCATAGATATTATACAATTCCGTGTATAATATCTATGGCTGGACCAATCGACGTGTTACAGGCAAGCCTTAGTGTGTAGCGACTCACGATTCGGACTACCCCTGTCCCTTCCCCGTCAACGCTGAGCCCAGCTACCGTTCACTGCATCGTTATACGCGGCGGCAAGGGCTTGCTACCGTTCGCAGGCCACAGTGCGTCGTGACACGTTGCGGCAATGGTTTGCTACTGGGGGTTGCTACCAGGGGTTGCTAGGGGCCCACGTTAGGGACTAGCTCACTGATCGTGTAACGAGGCAGGGTTAGGGTTAGACTAGGGACAGCGACTAGCTTGTAGACATCGTACGAAGTTGGTGTACATCGGAAGCTGTTTACTACACCTATGATTCCACTTGATTCCAACGGGCTGATTGGCTGCTAGTACATGCAGTGACATCACCTTATGGACCTTTTCAGAGCGAAGGTGTGAAGGAATTTTAAGTGGCACTTAAGTGGTACTTAAGGCAGGACGACCCTAAGACATGATTTTGCCTGATTTATGTTTTATTGTATTCTCCTAATGATGCCTGTTAGCGAAATAACGTAGTTTTGCGTGATATGTCGGTTCATAGCATTATAAAATTTACGCAATATGCATATCGGTAATTATAGAAAAAAATTTGCCAATAACGGCTAATGCTGCAGAGACGAAACTTCGGTGGATGATTACTAAGCATGTTGGCTATCTACGTTTGCTTTAAAAATCCGTGCTAAATCGTTCTTTCTAGACATATAATCGTTTTCTTCGTGCTGCAGAATTTAGAAAAACGGTAGCAAATTCTGCCGTAAAGTAGCAAGCCAAGCCTCGAGCAACCCATTGCGCATAAACTAGTTCATTCCCCTTTGGCGAGCATCCACCTCTTCACCGGTTGGCGCCACACAGCGCCACACGTCCAACGGTAGCGGGAAACAGGAATTTTTTTCCCTGCGAATTTGCAACCGCGCCAAAGAATTGCTGTCGTTTTAGCGTTGGTAAATGTAGGGGGAAAGCGACGGTAGAGTAATTGACGAAGAACGCAATCATGACTCGCCCTCCCTTAAGTGTTGGTAAACAGCGGAAGCGGAAATGCCCGCCCCTTGGTGGGCCATGGTGGGCTAGCGGGTGCAGTGTGTGAACGGTTTCGTGCGCGATATGAGCAAGTACTGTGGGGTGGTACCACCCTTACCCAAGGACTGCTACTTAAACAAGTCGAGAGTGATGAGCCTGGAAGAAGGAGACAATCCATATGCGAACGGCTGGACGATATGGCACGGGCCTTGAAGTGACAGTCAGACAGAAACCGGCATTTCTACTACATATAGCGCCCTTGTGCATACCTCCAGCAGCAAATTCAGTGGAAAAGCTTAGAAGCCTATAACTATTCAGTCAGAAGCTGGCAGTGACAATCTGCTCATAACTCGTGATTCCAATCCAAGTATGGTGGGCATTATCTGGGGACGATTGGCTAAGGATCACAGGTCTTCCTGGGAATCCCAGACCTCTCAACTCTCACGCATTGCGCGCGAGGCTCACGCATTTAGTATGTCACCCGCAAAGCACACCCAAATCTCACGTAGGATGGTACTTATATGCGCGAGAAGGCGTGGCTCCGCAAGGTTAGGGTCTTCGACCCGTCAACAGTTGCGCTGCCGACTGTATACTCGCCGTATATAGGGGATGTGAAAGGGGCGTACCGGTACCACACGCGTGTACGCACGGACGTAGCTAACTAGCGCGCATTTGAGCTAGCTAGGTTCAACCACGTGCGCCTCGCGCGCGCCCCTCGGGTCTTATGCTCATGATATATGATCATACGTGCGCACATATCTAATTTTGCTTCCAACGTCCACGTGACCACGTACTATAGAGCTCACAGTAGCAAAAAAAACAACTACATCAATAGATTATCTCCAAACCCTATTAGTGTTGGTTATCTCACTCATTTTGTTCCTAATCTCCCTCATTTAAAAGTTTGATCTCCCACCTATTGTTATTGAGAGGTTGAGAGCACTACATCAGTGAGTTGCTTTCTGGTAATGTCAACTGTGCAGGTGACTTTCACAATGCCCAGGTTTGATTTCAATGACTGTCGAAATATGCATACACACAAAATTATAATGAAGAGCACTAAAGTGCAAACCCTGTTGTGCTGGCATGTGGGGGAAAGCCTGGGAAAGGATATATAATATAGCACTGCTCTGTGGCTGGGGACATGGCAACTCCATAATAATTGTGGTTGATGACATGGCCCATCTCGTCATGGATTATTGACCCAGTGTTTGTTTGTGTGTTGGTTTATTTCATAGCATGGAGGATCAATAATGTGAGGCTCTGTGTACCAGGCTGGCTATAATGGTCAATGGACAATTCAAATGCCTTGGCAGCATCCAACACCTCAAGAGCAAGTAAGAGGGAAATTTCATATACATGTGCATATAATGTTATCCCCTTATGGGTTGTGTAGGTACATGCACATAAAAACTGTATCCCCTACATGCTCTATGTATCTACTCTAGATTTGGTTCAGGCTTCAATTTTCAAGCCAAAGTGGGCCTCCTTGTTTCTGCTCCCCATGGTAACACAGCTTGCCAGAATCAGGAGGCATAATTCTCACAAACTACTACACACAGCAGCTACAGTATCCCAGAAGTTCTAGAACCCTATACTGCAGCTCCCACACCCCAGCCACTCCAAAGGTAGACTAGGTTATGTTGCTCTCATTGGAAATAATTATGTGTGCCATTTTAGTGAACTCTCTCATCATAATTTTTCACAAAAGCATAAATGTTGAGTGTCATCCCTTACGAGGCAGTGGCCCCACTCAACTGCATATCATTATAAAAGAGCCCTTCTCTGGAGCTGTTCTGCTAGAAATACATCAGGTGTGTGTGTGTGTGTGTGTGTGTGTGTGTGTGTGTGTGTGTGTGTGTGTGTGTGTGTAGATTGGTTGTGTTTCATATTATAGCACATACCTATGTGGTGTCTACACTTCAGGGGTCAGTGACCTACCAGTTGCCTATAGTGCAGGTCTGACCTGGGCCTCTGTATTCCATCAGCTGGACAAGGAGAGACTGGGCATCATTGACTATAGTGTCAGCCAGACCACCCTGGAGCAAGTACATATGATTGTTGCAATTGACTGCTTGACATTAATTTGAGGGTGCATGGTTCATCGATGTCTCACACAGGTATTCATCAATTTCGCTTGTGAACAAAAGGAAGAAACACTCTGAAAATGCTGATAGCATCATATTGTGGTCATATTGTAACATTTCTTGATTCATCATGCATTTAAACAGTAAGGAAGAAAGGATAGCTGGTTATTAAGGTAGAGATGATAGACAGTGTAGTGTGTATTGTATGCGTGGTTACTCAAGTACAACATTGATTTTTTGAAGTCAAAGTATACGGTAGTGTACATCTTGCTAATTCTCTAAAGTACTTGCTAGTCACTGTTCTTAATAGAACCCAACGTTTTGACACCTTGTGTCATCCTCAAGGGTACATTATTTTAACGTAGCCATTTTTAGCTAGCTTGTTGCTGGGCTCGGCATACGGAAAGACCGGTTATAAATTATTTACTGAAAGGCTCTTCAGTTGTCACCACACATACGACACTAGCAAGTTATCGGTAGCTTGGGCTTCGTTGGTGTTGATGTGAAACATATATACAGTCATGGAGCTTGACGTAAGAAGTGCAACACCTCTGGCGCAATGGCGCGTCGTTGGCATTCAGTCTCAGGTCGACCCGACACTTGGATGATTAAGGGTGTACCATATAGCCGCTTCTCTATATATACGACTGACCGACATGCACACATGGCAAGGAGCATACGAGCAATGGCTTCGATTCACGTACGCAACAGTGTGTGAGCAAGAAGGGAGTCAATTACCATCCGTAGAGTTTGTCTTTTTTCTACTGGAGCCACCTTCAAATTAAAGACTCGCTGTTATTTTGGTTGCTTTTTGTCCTTTTTTGCCTCATTTATGTTTTATAATATTCTCCTTTAACTTAAGTAGAACATCGTTTGCTATTCCACTAGTCTTGTGTTCTACCATGTACCAGTGCACCTCTGACAAACTAAGGAAGTGGTGGCAGAATACCAAGTTACCCTTTACAGAGATGACGAGATGGTACATCACTGCAGACCTCTCAACTCTCACGCATTGCGCGTGAGACTCACGCATTTAGTATGTCACTCACGCTCACCCGCAAAGCACACCCAAATCTCACGCAGGATATTACTTATGTGCGCGAGAAAGTGTGGCTCCGCAAGGCTAGGGTCGTCGACCCGTCAACGGTTGCGCTGCCGACTGTATACTCGCCGTATATAGGGGATGTGAAAGGGGTGTACCGGTACCACACGCGTGTACGCACGTACGTAGCTAACTAGCGCGCGTTCGAGCTAGATAGGTTCAACCACGTGCGCCTCGCGCGCGCCCCTCGGGCCTTATGCTCTAGGCGCTCATGATCATACGTGTGCATAGATTATCGCACTATAGCACAAGTAAATTCACAGCAACCGACTCTCGCCCTTCGTCCAGCAAACAGCCGACTCTCGCCCTTCGTCCAGCAAACTCGAGGAAGTCAGTCATCGCCTCTGTCTCCGTGTCCGTCCGTTCGTTCGCGTGGGTTTCTACTGTGCTGTCGTCTTCCATGGTGGACCTATTAACGCATGCTGCACGTGCGAAGTGAGTCCTGTGTTGTTGTTGTTGGATGGCTATGTCTCAGAGTGGTTCGTTGTTATTGCCTAGAATTGAGAGTGATTGCAATGGTTCATATATCTCAGTTGAGTGTGGCAGTGTGAGTGGTCAGTTGTATATTGATCGGTTGCATAAGGAGCGGGCTAAGCGTGTTGGTCAGTGTGTTTTGAGTGCTTCTAAATGGATTACACCTTTAGAGTTTGAAAGATTGGGTGGAAAGTCTGCAAAGAAGTGGAAGTCTTCACTCTTTCATGGTGGTCGCCCTCTTAGTGACTACAACCTTGTGTGTACGTCTGCTGAGACACCCTCAGCCCCTATCACATCAGATGTTGCTATGCAGGCTGAGAGTACAATGTTGATTGATGTAGTTTTGGCCTTTATCAAGGCATTCCGCTTACGAGGTGACAAGACCAGCCTATCTTCCATTGTGGTGGAGAGGTTTGATCAGTCTGCCGTTGAGCATTCCAAAAGGTTGCTCTGGGAGTCGTGCAAGGAAGAATTGAAGGGTGCTGGCCTTGTGTATCATCAGAGGCGTGGCTCTGATAAAAGGGAGCGGATAGATGCGGATCTAGAAGATATTTTGGCTGCTTTTGATGCATTAGATTCAAAGAGCTCAGTCCCTCCTATTTATTGTGAAGCCACAGAGCTCCCTAGGATACCATCCCTGAGTCTTGACCCTGTGTCTGAGCAGGTACAGGACAACACAAGGTCACTGCTTGCTCTCACCTCTGCTGTTACGGACCTTGAGAAGAAGTTGTCCACCTTTCTTACATCTGGAGGTACTAGATCAGAAGCCTCCAATGCTGTAGGTCCACCTGTGTGCACAACAGAGGCCACCTACTCTTCAGTGGTGGCCAGTGGACAACAGCATGAGCAAAGTGCTTCATCCACAAACCACTCCTCCCTGCCTATGAAGCTGCCACTCAGGAAGTCTACCTCCAGTTCTCTTCCTGATCATCATGACAGAGAGTCAAATGTGGTACTTTTTGGCCTTGCAGAATGTGCCTCTCTGGTGGGCACAAGGGAGAGGGTGGATGAGGTTCTAGAATATCTCACTGGGAGTAAGCTTGCTATCAAAGACCTATTTCGGCTGGGTCGTTACAAGAAGAGGTCAGGGGTGGCAGAAAATGCTATTCCTCCACGTCCTGTGCTGATTAAGTTTGCCACTCCATGGGACAGGAGAATGGTTCTAATGCAAAAGCGGAAATTAAAAAATTTTCACATTGCTCGTCTGTTCATTCGGGAGGATCTTTCACCCGATATGCGTCAGAAGAAGTCTCAATCACTCTCAGATAAGTCTAAAGGGGCTTCTGGTCATTCTGATGTTTCACATGTCTCCCTCCCTCAGCATGACCCTGTTGCCGAGATGTCATGTAATGTCTCCCCAGCAGGCTGTGAGAGCCTGCGTACAGGTGACTCTGACTCTACCCATGTCAGGTCTGGTGTCTCTCCAGCTGGCTCTGAGTCCCTGTGTACAGGTGACTCTGACTCTGCCTTGCAATCAACACAAACCCACCCTTCCATCACCTCCCTTGATATTTCTGCATCTGATTTGACCTTCAGCAAGGGCACAGAACATTCTTAATGGCCCCGCTACAGTGCCTTACTTATAATTGTAGAGGTTGGAATAGTGGTAAACAAACTCTTTGGGACTTGATTGGTTCTCTTGATATATGTTTCATTCAGGAACATTGGTTGCTACCTGATCAGCTGTATCTGCTGAATGAGTTTCACCCTGATTTTCACAGTGTCTCGGTTAGTGGTATTGATGGTAGTGTGTTGTTGTGTGGACGGCCATATGGGGGCTGTGCCATTTTGTATCGGCGATCTTTGTTTTCTTCCATTACACCACTTTTATGTAATTCTAATCGTTTTTGTGCTGTCAAATTGCATGATTCCTGTGGTGTTTCTGTCCTTGTGGTTTGTGTGTATATGCCTGCTCAGTCGCATTCATTTTGCTTTGATGAGTACCTAAGTACAATTGGTGAGTTGGAGGGCTTCTTGGAGTTTCATAAGTGTGATGTGAATTTACTTGTTGGTGATTTTAATGTGGATTTTTCTCGGGGTGGCAGTTTAACTCAGTTGCTTTTGGATTTTATGGATGAGTGGGATCTCTGTGCACGAGATCTTTCCTTTCCAGACGCTATTCAATTTACTTACGAGCGAGATGATGGGCTTGTAACATCTTGGGTTGATCATGTTCTGTGTTCTATTCATAACTCAAATATAGTGTCACATGTTACAAGTGTGCTTCTGGGTTCTAATCTTTCTGACCATCATCCAATTGCATTTACTCTTAACGTCGATTGCTCTTTGATAGATACCACTTCTCATTCGTTTTCTTCCTCTCCTAGTCTGGACTGGGACAAAGCATCTAAAGAAGATCTTGATAATTACTCTAAGCTAGTTGCTCAGTCACTTCCACCGTTTCCTCCTGATGTTGCTTCTTGTTGTTCGCCTAATTGCTTGTCACATCTTAGTTGTATTGATCGCTTTGCTGATATGCTTGTCACATGCCTTTTGAAATGTGCAGCATCCTGCATTCCTTCTCACATGAAGTCAAAGCACAGAGGGCTGGTGGGCTGGAATGATGGGCCGAGGAAGTTGAGGCATGAAACCAATTTCTGGTATCATGTTTGGTTGGAAGCTGGATGCCCTAAATCGGGCGTTCTCTTTGATATAAAGAAGAAGGCAAAAAAGAGGTATAAATTTGCAGCCCGTAAAGTCAAAAGGCAACAGATGTATTTGTTACGGGATAAGTTAGCTAAGTCTTACTGTCGAAAAAACCCTCAAGACTTTTGGTCACTAGTCAATAAATTGACAAAACCCAGAAATTCCAGATGTGCTCCAGTTGTTGATGGTGTTTCTGATGGTAATGACATTGCAAACTTGTGGGCTTCTAAGTTGCAGGGCCTTCTCAATACACACAGTTCCTCTTTACGGCACACTTTGCTTCAAGCTTCAAATATCTCTTTATCTCTTGATCATCTTTCAACTGTTCATGTCTCCATTGATGATGTACTGAATGCAATCCATCTAATCAAGCCTAACAAGGTGGATTCTGCACAGCTATCTGCTGAGCATTTAAGGTTCTCTGCACTCCCCATTGCTGGTCCTCTGTCTGCTTTTTTCACAGCTGTTCTTCGTCATGGATACATGCCCAAGTGTATTCGAGATTGTACGTTGGTCCCCATACCAAAAAATAACAAAGATCATTCTAGCAGTAAAAACTACAGAGCAATTGCAATTGCATCTCTCTTGAGTAAAGTCCTGGAAAGAATAATACTCTCCAGATATGAATCCTACTTTACAAGTAGTGCTTTGCAATTTGGCTTCAAGAAAGGTCATTCAACAACTCTTTGCACAGGACTCATAAAGAATATTGTTTCTAGGTATATACGTAAAGGTTCTAAGGTTTATGGCTGTTTTTTAGATGCAAGCAAAGCATTTGATTTGGTGGATCATGGCATTCTATTTGATATTCTTCATTCTCGTGGTCTCCCAACTCCTATTCTCCATTTTCTTCTAAGTTGGTATAGTAGTCAACAAATGTGTGTTCGCTGGAATTCTTGTGTGTCTCATTCGTTTTCTGTTTCTAATGGTGTTCGTCAAGGTAGTGTGTTGTCTCCTGTGTTGTTTGCTGTGTATTTGGATGGATTATTGCAGAAGCTGTCTCGAATTGGTGTTGGATGTTATTGGGGGGCTCACTTTGTTGGTGCAGTGTGTTATGCAGATGACATAGCCCTGCTAGCTCCGTGTCCATCTGCTTTACGAATTATGCTAACAACTTGTGAGGAGTTCGCACAATCTCATGGCCTCAAGTTCAATGCAGAAAAGACTCAATTGATCAGATTTGGTTTGTCCTCTTCATCCTCATGTAAAGATTGCATTAACTTTGGTGGTATTGCTCTGGACTTCATGGACACAATCACTCATCTCGGGCATGTGCTGTCTTACAATTTGGATGACACATCTGATATTATAAGGGCAACGAAAGATATGACTCGGAAAGCTAACTTTGTTCAGTGTGTATTTCCATTTGCAGATCTCTCCGTAAAGAATTTTCTTGTCAAGCAATTTTGTTTGTCTATGTATGGTAGCACACTATGGTATTTGTCTTGCAAGAATTTGCGTATCATTGAATGTTCATTGAACAAAATGTTTAGGAGAATATGGAACCTACCACCACACTCTCACACAAGAATTGTACACTGTGTTAGTAACATTCAGTCAGTGTCTAATATGTTGTATATGAGGTTTCATTCTATGCTTTCTCGTGCTGTAACATCTCTCTCACCTCTTGTTAAGTACGTCTTCAAAGAAGCATCTCAGTGTGCATATTCTTTCGCTGGTTATAACTTTATTTCTGGTCATCGACACATAAAAATGTATTCTTCTGAGGATATGCTGTGTGCTGAAGTCATTCGACGTTACAGAATTGCTTTTGGTCGATTTTCTCCGTTCGATGATATTATATACATTATATCATGTGCTTAACTTTGTCTTTCCTTTCTATTCTTTTCTGTTCTACGTTTTCACCTTTAGTGGTGTGTGTATAATAATAATAATAATAATAATAATAATAATATAACTAATTTTGCTTCCAACGTCCACGTGACCACGTACTATAGAGCTAACAGTAGCAAAAAACAATTACATCAATAGATTATCTCCAAACCCTATTAATGTTGGTTATCTCACTCATTTTGTTCCTAATCTCACTCATTTAAAAGTTTGATCTCCCTCCTATTGTTATTGAGAGGTTGAGAGCACTGGAATCCACATCCTACGCATGTCCGCTTCTGAAATAGCTGTAGGCTTCTAGGCTTTTCCACTGAATTTGCTGCTGAATGTATACACCAGGGTGTTTTATAAAGTAAGCCATCCATCCTGCATGGTCGATGGGAGGCGCGGCTTAGATCTTTAGGTCGTCTACAAATCTGCAGTCGTACAGGTATGGGATGTCTCCTTCCTCCTGGTTCATCATTGACAACATGTCTAAGTATAGGTCCTTCACTACAGGAGATAGGGCCTTACAGAACCTGGAACAAAAGCGCTCACTTCTACACCATGGCCCACCAAGGGGCGGGGACTTCCGTTACCGTCGTTTATGGTCATTTAAAATTCCTTCACACCTTCGCGCTGAAAAGGTCATAGCTAAACAGGCAATTCCTCCGTAACCATGGACATTAACTTTGTCTCCAAGAGGCCAGTCTGAGGGTTGTACACTTTGGCTAATCTTGCAAATGGTGCTACTTTCATAAGATCTTCATTACATGTATATAGTACATAAACTAAAATGTATCAAAATAGATAAGCATTTAATTATGATTGTAGCTGGTTCGCTCCCGCTCGCCCAGCATTCCACTAGTAGTACAGTCGAACCCCTTATGCTGGACTCCTGAAACACGGACATCATGATTATCCGGACAAAGGTCCCAAACGCATGCCCATGCACGCTTGCACCATAGATATTGTAGACTACGTGGATTAGAAACGGCACGCGTACACGGACAACTTACGGAAATCCTTGAAACACTCCTTGCATCGGTTGCGAAAGATGGACGTGCACGACTTATGTGTACAAAAGCGCGTTGAACTAGCCTCTTAGGACGGCTCTGCGTATTTCAAGTCCTCTCTTGGATTACGTGGGACTCTGTGAGTGTCGTGTATGTACGCTGTCTGTATAGAAGCTCATGACAGCTGCGTTTTCGCGCTTGAATGTTCTATGAAGTAGCTGTTCTGGTGTTTGTGTGAGATTATCTCTGTACCAGGATGGTTTAGAAACTATGAAAAAACGTTATCCTGTGTCCACTACTGGGACAACGTTCAAAGTTTTCTGGTACCTTGTTATGAGACGTTTTATGGTCAATAGTAGATGCTTTTGGGGGATTGTGAAGTGACATGCTTTGTGTGAGGTAATCTCCAAAACTAGTGGCTTGTTGGTCATACTTTCTTCACCGCCTGATGCCCTACCTGTTACACTACCGGGACCACGTGAAATGGTTAACATACAGTTGAATACTAGGTGCACACACGCATGTATATTGTCAACAGCAGTGGCTGGTGGTGATGGTGACATAATATGCATATACTTTGTGTGAGGTAATCTCCAAAACCAGTGGCTTGTTGGTCATACTTTCTTCACCGCCTGATGCCCTACCTATTATACTACCGGGACCACATGAAATGGATAAAGCATACAGTTCAATGCTGGGTGCACACACGCATCTATATTGTCAACAGCAGTGGCTGGGTGGCGACGGTGACATGGTGATATGGCTGCCATTTCTTTCACACTCAAGCAAATACCATGTGCTACAGCTCACATCTGAGCATGCTCAGAAGGGTGTAAAACCACATAGCATGAGAAGTCCATGTGCTGCAACTTGCATGTGAGCATGCTCAGAAAGGTGTGAAAGCACATGGTGTGTTGCTGAGTGTAGCTAGATCAGAGTCAGGAGATGTTGGAGCTTATTGCAAAGTATATAAAGGATGCATCCATCCTTAGAAAGATCCTTTTTGCAGCAGTTTTTCTATCACCGCATTTGCCAGAGTTTTGGAGTCTTGTTGTGCAGTTTGCAACAGATGGGAAGAGTGAATCTTCACTAACACCTGAGCAAGCTAAAGCCTTAGCAGAAAATATCCAAACACTGAATTCATCTGCCTTTGCCACTGATGAAGTACTTTTTAAGCAAGTACTTCAACTGGAGTTACCTGCAGCCAAACCATTGGGACTTCCACTCATAAGTGACAACAGTACCTGCATTCTCTGTGGCAGCAAACTTTTAGTTAGGAAAGACAGACCAGTGCGAGTTGTTGTGTATGATGATTTACGTGGAACTTTACCAGCCTCCCATTTCCACAAGTACTGTTCTCGTAGGATATGTCCCTTCTTTCAGTACTATGGTTACTACACCAAAGGTGGACCCCAATCTTGTGCTGTAATTTACAACAGTGACTGGAATTCCCTTCCCTATTTTGTATCTTCCAAAGAAACAGCCTTTTCAATGGACATGTTGAAGCGCCTTGATGCAGAGGTAGTAATAGGGCAACTTAGTTACAAGCAGCGAACTGATATATACAACCATGTCCACAACAGCAGTTCCAACGACCATTTTTTTCACAGGTGTGTCCCCATTCATGTGCAGTGCATGCAGTGTTTAAAAACAAATTATTTATGTGGTATAATTATGTACTTGCAGCATACCTTTCAGCTCCTTGAACCAACGCCGCCTTATGGACAGATGAAGGCTTGAAGATGCCCATTTTCAGTATGCCATCTTAAGAGTTACTGCCTGGTATGACTTGAAGTTGTCTGACCTTCCTCTTCATGGAGCTGTCAATGACACGCTGCTGCAAATTGGTAGCACATTTTATGAGGCTTTCATGAAGAAAAACTCTGGTGAGATGTCACTATACTAGGATATGGATACACATGCATGCACATTTTAGTTGCATGTGTAGTAAGTTTGGGTGGATAGTATGTATATAATATGCATAGCACAGTTATTGTTTATGCTAAATGTGTCCCCCCCACCCCCAACGTATTTACCTTGTGTATCATAACAGGACATCGCTGCAGGGCTAGAGGCTGTGGAGAAACTCTTGTAATAGATGGAAACATGAAAAACCACCGTGATGTGTGTTTTGCTATGGAAGCAGGATTTGTAGAGTACCTGGGTCTTCCTGGTAGAGTTACAACTGGCTGCAGCAACACACCTGATTTCAAGTCTAGATACTGTGGTTTGCATAAGCCAACAGCCACCCAAGCCACTTCAGAAACATCAGATCAACATATGGCACCAAATCAGGTTGGACTGATACCTAGCAAGCGACTAACAAGAACCCAGACTCATTATCAGGTACTATAGGCATCATTAATTTTATCATGTGCTTGTATGTAGCTGCCCTCTGTTGGATGGTGATAGCAGACTCACTTTATTAAAGGGGGGGGGACATGCCCAAAATCACTATGTCACTTTGTACATTTTTGTGATACCCATGCAGTGTAGATAATTAAAAATATTTTTCTAAATTTTTTAGTTCCAGCATTACCTGGAAAACGAGCCTAGAAAACGTGCGATAATTGAAGTAATTTCAACATTCCCAACATTCCCTAAAATTCTTCCGGTCTGGGCGTGGTTACACGTGACGTCAGAGAGGGGAGAGAGATCGAGTTCAACGTGCGTTCGTGTACACACAGAATCGCGCTAGTTGGCCACGAAGTATCAGAAACGGTGAAGTTGTGCGTTGCAGCTATATATACTAACACTAGAAATGGTAGTATCAGCTTCTTCAAGATTCCTAGCCTTGTAGTTCTGACACAGCGGTGGGCCAGACACGTTCAGAGAACTCGCGACATTGGAGCGTTCTGTATAGAAACGCACTTCACCGAAGAACGTTTTGAGCTCGAGTCAACCACTGAAGCAACTGTAGGACCGACCAAGCAGGCCTGGTACATTTTCCGCCGTATTTGGAGTCCGAGTGGCAAGCTGCACCCGAGTTGTTATTCCGCTTCAGCTGGGTTAGCGGTAGCGGTGGAGGTAGAGTTACCACAAGCTCTGAAGCAACTACAAACGGTGATACGAGGCTGGTAAAGAACCAAGACAGGCATACAAAAGGAGAGAGCGGTCTTGGCTGAGACTAGGTCCGTTAAGGACAATCCCAGCAAGTGATGCCCGTGAGTCTGTTGTGTGGAGGGTCAAAGCAAAAGGAATGCTCTAGTACAAGCAATACCTATATACATGTATGTGTTGCTGAGATCAATGGCTCATGTGCTTGGTATATAACTAAAGATGCTGAGTTTCACCTGCAGAGGTAGCTTTAGCTGTGAGCTGTGAGGTGACGTCAACACCATATTCTGTATCACAAGCACTGTATTGCTGCTATGAGCATTTACATGTAATAGTATGACTTCATTAGCATGATGTGATGACTGTTATACAAGTGAAGTATACATTAACTATAGCTTATCTGTATGTGTATGGGCACATGATACAGCTCTTACATCTATAATTAAACGATTTTGGTACATCTTTTGTATCATTCAATGAATTGGGTACATCGTTTCGATGGAAATGTTTTCTGACCACCACATAACAACAACACAGTTGGGTAACGGCTCACATTCCTTCCAAGTCACCTCCAGCACTGACCAGCGATATATTTATACTGCTTGAAAAAGCTGACAGATGAAACATGCAAACAAGACAAATGCACATGTGACTGTTACTCATGTTCCCTGAAGTCCGACTACCATGGTGCTGTTTGTAAGAGCAGTAGGCAGCTTGGAGAACCCAGATATTTAAACAAATCTTTCATGCCCTGGCAATGTGCTTGGTGGTCATGATAGCCAAGCTCCAGCACTTCGTCCGCTGTCAGGGCTCAGCCTGCATGTACACTCAGAGTCAATTGCCACTGCACTGACTCATTTCACTAGCTCCAAGCTATAGCTACATGGAAACGTCTTTCATATGTAGCACCGCCTCATCACTCGCTGTAACTGAGTCTGTTCTGGTCTTGGTTCGCTTGAGTCGTCCCTTTGTGCGCGGAAACGAGTCGTATCCTCCAGTCAAGGTACCGCGGACAACCACACTTCCTCAGTCTAAATCGCGGTACTCGGACGCACCGTTGCTTTCCTTGGTCCCTTGCAAGAAATACTAAGAATAGTAGAAGATTAAGATGCTACTAGCATCGCTAGAACGGCTACTAGGAGCACGATCCACGGCTGTAACCACGTACGCTGACTGGCTAGACCAGCGATACTCTCCCCTCTGTGACGTCACACGTGACCACACCCATACAGGAAGAAGATTTATGAATTTTAAGTAGGCTGAAACCGCAACGGAATAGAAACGTGTTTTTCCGGTTAACGTTGCGAGTAAAAAATATTTAAAAATCACTAAAATTATCTAAATATTCATGAAATTACAATTATGCAATAAAATTTTTTTGGATACTGGGCATGTCCCCCCCCCCCCTTTAAGGCTCTCTTGTTATGCCCTCTTGCCAAACTAATGTGTAGGTGTAGATTAACACATATGTACTTGTACATGTATATCCTAATTAAAGAGCCCTCATATTAAGCATATACACACAGCTGTACTAATAAATTATTGCTCTCTTATACTTTCTACCCTATGCTTCTAGTATCCTTCACTACAATGGAAGTCCATGTAAACTATTCTTCCTAACTCATTCAAATATGTACTGAAATTTGATATGCTAGGCCAGGTGTTCAGAATGTAAAGTGTTGGAACATTAATGAAGCACTCTTGCTATGTAAACTGACCACAAGATTCCTGTGTCCTATTACATAACAATCTACTTCCATTTTGGTGCATTTGTCACCTAGGTACATAACTCATAGTCCATGAAACATGTTCAACTTTACATGCAGGTTGTTTGGCTTGGAAAGGACAGAACAACTGCCATGTGGGAGCCAGAGTCATCGCTACCTCACCAACTAATTGAAGAGTATGAAGCAGGAATTGTTCGTGAGGTGCATGATATTTCTCACAGTAGTTGTGGACAAACTGTGCACACCCTAGCCAGCAAAACAGCTGATGATGAACCAGCTCCCAATCCAGTCTGTGGAAGGTACAGACTGGATTGAGCCAGTCCTCCTGTGGATCTCTGTGTGCATGCCCACTGGAAGCGGAAAATCGTCCTTGTGCAAGTATTTACGCAAGCTTGTTGAGGATGCCAGATCCAACAGTGGCCTTGAGGAGAACCAGCCATCTTGGTTTTTGGACGATCAGTCCTTTGAGAAGATGGGTGCCCTTATGAATGACAACAACTGGAAGCTATTGGGTCTCTACGATGAACTACCTATGTTTCTCTCACAAATCAATGTGTTTCGTGGACGGGGATTTTCTGACTCCCATGAGTTAGCACTTCTTCTCCAACTTTATGGTGGAAGTCAGTGGGTTAGAAAAACAGGTGGGCTACCCTTTCATACACCTTAGCATGAAAGGGTTTACATGATCTGTTACCTTGTAGTGTCTGGTGATGCTAACTTCGAAATGAAGTATACTGGCCTCACTGTTGGAGGATTTACACAACCTGCAGTTGCTCGCACTTTGATGGAGTTGCCTACAAATGCCGAGAAAGGCTTCAGTCAACGGTTTTTGTGGTGTATTCCAAAACCCAACATTGTACGATTTGATGATCTTCAGAGAGTTGATAAGGATTTTTCAGTTTCTATTAGTGAGTTTCAACCATCAGCTCTGTGTTAAAACCATAGTATACATGTTGGTACAGTAGTGGCCATGGAAAGTGCATACACCAATACACACCTCTTGGCCAGAACATGAGATTTTATAGCCAGTGTATTTTTCTTTGTACAGTTGGCTTAATGGCATCCTTGTGGACCAATGGCAAGGAAATAAGGGCTTGGAAGCTGTCTCGGTCCATCACAACATTCAGGGACAAGTTTGACATGATCCAAGAGCAAATCCAACAGGTTTCATGCATGGATGACCTTTTATCTGGTAAGGTGTTATTCACACCCAAGAAGTATCATTTAACACTTTGCACCCTTAGTGTTTCTAGTAAACATTGGCTGACACATTACTCTATTTAAGAAGCACTCCTGGTCATGGCCTGCCTACATCATGCTGTCATCTTCTCCCACAAGCCTAGTGCAAGTTAGGATACTACTAATACATAACTTCTAAGATTCTGGGAGTATCTGAGTACTTCAGCTAGTTGAAACATGCACTCATAAATTCACATGGTGTGGAATTATAATATTCAATCCCCTATATCAATTACTTCTGAGGTGTTATTGGATTAACCACTCTTATATCACTAGGAATGTTGAGCAAGAGTAAGGGACAAGTTCTTCGTGTGGCTGCAGCCCTTCATGTTCTGTTTCACTGTGACACCCCTCTCAAAGTGCCAGACCACGTTTCTGAAGAGGCCATTACAGCTGCTGTCAACTTTGTTGACCTTTGCTTGCAGCATGCAGCATATTTGGCAGGAAGAGGTGATATACGTGAGGCAATCCAAGCATTGAAGCCAGGTTAGTTACATGTGTAGGTATACTGTCCTTATGTAGAGCTAATAACAAATGACTAAAAGCATTGAGCAAGGAGGCTTAAACGTAGCAAAGAGACGTACAATAGGACACAAAATCTTGTACTCTACTTACATGTACAGTCATATGTAGACATAACAGGTCTGTACACTTATCACTACACACATACTACCAACATGGGTTGTCAGCCTTCCTGATCAATGTCATATGCTACAGTATTCCTATGCCTTGTATGATGCAGCGTATCAAGTGTGTATTATTAACAATCTATAAAGATATTTATAAAATTTGCACAGGCAAAGGACAGATATCTGATCGTATGGGAGGATGGGCACATGCTAATGCTGCCTACTCACTGCTTCTGCCAGGCAAGGTTCTGTACCTCAATGCACTACTAGCAATGAAAAAATTTAGAGATCGTGGCAATAAAGAAGGTGCAGTGCAAGGCTTCTATGCCCTCCAGGCTGCAGAGTTGGGGCAAGTTATCGAGAGAAAACCCCAGCGTGGAACTAACATGGTGCGTAAGAGATAATGTGTTTCAACTTGCATATACATGTATGCATGTGTGTCTATTTATTTTTTTAATGTAACATTGGTATAGCTCTACGAGTTAAAGAAAGCTGAGCTACCATCAAACCCAGAAGAGGCAGCAAAGCTGGCAGAAAAACTCATGAAGTTTGGGGTGTCATTGATGCAATTCAAGGCTGCAATAGAGGAAGAGGACATCACAATGTACGTGCATTGGTGTATTTATCTTGGCCTTTAACTTGTGAAGACCCAATAACAGCATATATTATATGCTTGCGGCTTATGTTGGAAGAGTAGCATACATGTTGTTACACATGAAACACTAGTGCTTAATTGTTTCTCACTTCATTGGATAGGAATTCCCTGGAGAGTAGGAAACGTAGTTGTTCTGTTGTAGTCCCAATGAGGAAGTCTCCGAGGAAATCCCCAAGGAAGTATCTAGCAAATGAGTTCACCGAACGCAGCCAACAGTGATCGTCCAAATCTCTTACAACTTCATCACCACCTCATCATGATATCACAGATCATCTAATCACATAGCCTCATCACTATCCTAGTTTCATCCTAACCTTATAACTTTGTCTCACACCCTATGTCTATCCACAGGCCATATTATGTTCAAACGTGTGTGAAACATTACCAAAATGCTATATACCAATCAGCCATACCATCATTGATTTTTGATTTCAAATGTGGTTCGTAATTTAATTATGAATTAATGGTATTAGTAATGTTTGTAGTACGAGGTTTGTGCATTTAGTGACACAATTTCCATTAAAGTTGATACCTGTAGGGGCACATTCCCAGGATAGATATCATGATCATACTTGTGCAGGCAGGATACTCGGATAAAAGGCATGCTGCAAGGAGAACTACATGTACATGTACATGTACATTCATCCTGGGATTATCCTGGGATAGTCTGTGTATCCCAGGAATCCCAGGATACTCGGACAAATATCATGCTGCAAGGAGAACTACATGTACATACATTCATCCCGGGATTATCCTGGGATTGTCTGTGTATCCCAGGAATCCCAGGATACTCGGACAAGGGGCATGCTGCAAGGAGAACTACATGTACATGTACATGTACATTCATCCCGGGATTATCCTGGGATGGTCTGTGTATCCCAGGAATCCCAGGATACTCGGACAAGGGGCATGCTGCAAGGAGAACTACATGTACATGTACATTCATCCCGCGATTATCCTGGGATAGTCTGTGTATCCCAGGAGTCCCAGGATAATTGGACAAGGGGCATGCTGCAAGGAGAACTACATGTACATGTACATTCATCCCGGGATTATCCTGGGATTGTCTGTGAATCCCAGGAATCCCAGGATACTCGGACAAGGGGCATGCTGCAAGGAGAACTACATGTACATGTACATGTACATTCATCCCGGGATTATTCTGGGATGGTCTGTGTATCCCAGGAATCCCAGGATACTTGGACAAGGGGCATGCTGCAAGGAGAACTACATGTACATGTACATTCATCCTGGGATTATCCTGGGATTGTCTGTGTATCCCAGGAATCCCAGGATACTTGGACAAGGGGCATGCTGCAAGGAGAACTACATGTACATGTACATTCATCCCGGGATTATCCTGGGATAGTCTGTGTATCCCAGGAATCCCAGGATACTCGGACAAGGGGCATGCTGCAAGGAGAACTTAGTTCATCCTGGGATTGTCTAGGTAATTTTAAATTAGTGGTTGCTATGGGACTACTGTGGAATGCTTTGAGGAGTCCTGGGATTATCCCAGGATATCCATAGTATCCCAGGTATGAAAGGAAGATTTGAGACATTCTATGTGGCTACTGGACATGAGTGTTACTTTACCTCTTCCTTCTCCTGTGCTTCCTCCCCTCTCCTTCCCTCTGCCACTCCCTCTCTTTCTGTCTCTTTCTCTCCCTTTCCTTTCTGCCTTCACTCCTCCCTTCTATCCTCCCTTCTATCCTCCCTTCTATCCTCCCCTCTCTTTCTGTCTCTTTTTCTCTCCCTTTCCTTTCTGCCTTCACTCCTCCCTTCTATCCTCCCTCCCTCCCTCCTCTCCCCTCTCCCCTCTCTCTCTCTCCCTCCCTCTCTCCTTCCCTCCCTCACTCTCTCCTTCCCTCCCTCCCTCCCTCACAGGCGACATTCCTCTACACAACTGCTGACAAGATCATCATGTATGACACTAACCATCTGCTGGGCCGTGCCTACTTCTATCTGCTGGAGGGAGACAAGATGGATCAGGCTGACGCTCAGTTCTCCTTCGTCCTACAGCAGGTCACCCAATGCTGCCACGTGTACAAGGTCATACATGTAGATTCCAGAGGAGGTTGCACACATACATGTACATGTAGACTAATTGAGTCACGTGCCCCATGGCATTGCATATATGCCCACACGACCCTACTTAATTTGCTGAGTCAGCAAACTCTGTATAGAGTCATGCTTGGTTTCTGTTAGAGGGATCACTGCACCCTCTCAAGCATGTTAGAGGAACACGATGGGTGCTAGTCCTCACTGACCTAGCCCCTCCCTCCTTCCCTTCCTCCCTCCCTTCCTTCCTCCCTCCCTCCCTCCCTCCCTCCCTCCCTCCCTCCCTCCATCCCTCCCTCCTTCCCTCCCTCGCTCCCTCCCTCCCTCCCTCCCTCCCTCCCTCAGTCTCCAGAGAACATCCCAGCTCTGCTGGGTAAGGCGTGCATTGCTTACAACAAGAAGGACTACAAGGGAGTTCTGGTCTTCTACAAGAAGGCTCTCAGGACAAACCCAAACTGCCTAGGTATTGCATGTACAATGTACATGAGCAATCATGTGCATAGCGCACCATAATCAAAGGAGGAAGTGAACAAAGAGAGAAAGAAAAAATAATCACACGCTATGAAACAAACTAAAATCCACAACAACTTCAACGGCTTAGAAATATTAATATACAGTACATGTAAGTAGCAACCTCATCGGCTTAGAGTACATGTACATGTACACGTGTACATGTGGGATATACATGTACATCATATACGTAAGAATGTGTTGTCATTCTGTTCAGGCATAGTTGCTTTGCTTTCCCTTGTCTCATTAACTGATTAATACATGTACATGTACTGTATATGTAAGAATGTATTGTCATTCCATTCCAGGTGCTGTCAGACTGGGAATGGGACTGTGTTTTGTGAAGCTCGGAAATCTGCAGAAGGCAAGGTGAACAGTATTATGCAAACACAACTGTCCCATGACCACTGTTTGTTCAGTCCCGGGTGGCTGCTGGTTTTTCACAGTTCTCTAGAGTATTCCCAAGCCTTTCTGATGTAAATCGTAGCTTGCGTGTTGTGTTCGGTGGCTCCCTAGAGGGAGACCCAGCTTCACATGCACTGCTATGAATATATAGAATATTTCACTTGGTATGGCTCCTCCCCTGATGGAGAGGAGTTACCGGTCGATCCCTAGTGGGATTCTGATGGCATATACAGAGTGATATTGAGAATTGTGAAGGCTGGTTGTCACCCGGTGGCCATAACTCAGGTGGTAGAGCACTGACAGCTGAAGGCCCCCGGTTCAATCCCGATCCCGACTGATGGTTTTTCACAGTTGTCTAAAAATGTTCCCAAGCTTTTCCTCATGTACTTTCCACAGGATGGTGTTCCACCGGTGTCTGGAGCTAGACTATCACTGTGTGGGTGCTCTGGTGGGCATGGCTATTCTGGAGCTGAACAGCAAACAGGTGAGTGGAACTGTGTGGACACCTCCTTCCCCCTTTCATCCTTTCTCCCCTCCCCTCTCCCTCACTCCATTTCACCTTCCCTCCCTCCCTCCCTCCCAGCATGACTCCATCAAGAAAGGTGTTGAACTTCTCTCAAAGGCCTACACAATCGACTCCTCTAATCCCATGGTCCTCAATCACCTGGCCAACCACTTCTTCTTCAAGAAGGTCTCCCACCTCCTCCCCTCCCTCCTGTAGCATTTTGTATTGCTTACAAGAGTACACCAGTGTATGCGTACATGTTGTGAAGGCTGGCTGTCACCTGGTGGCCATAGCTCAGGTGGTAGAGCACCGACAGCTTAAGTCAGAGGCCCCTGGTTCAATCCCGGGTGGCTGCCAGTTTTTCTCAGTTATCTAAAAATATTCCTAACCTTTTTCATCACGTGTGTAACGTAGCTTGCGTGTTGTGTTCAGTGGCTCCCTAGAGGGAGACCCAGCTTCACCAGTACTGCTATGAATATATAGACTTAGTGTAGCTCCTTCCCTGATGGAGAGGAGTTACCGATCGATCTCTGATGGGGTTCTGACAGCACATATGGAGTGATACTGAGAATTGTGAAGACTGGCTGTCACCCGGTGGCCACAGCTCAGGAGACCACACATTTGTATGTGTACATGTACATGTACATGTAGTTTACCAATTCCTCCCTCCCTCCCTCCCTCCCTCCCTCTCTCTCCCACCAATGCAGAAGGCTCACCTCATGCATGGAGCACAGTGTGAGGTAGACAGCACCACTCTCTGAAGGCTGGCAGACTCCTGCAGGGCAGCCACGTCATGGCCAAGCTACTGTGCAGTGCACATGTGTACATGTACGTACATGTACCATACATCATGCACATGTACTCATGTAAAGGGGAGGGAGGGGAGTGGTATGTAATACATGAAAATTACAAAGGCAAGGACTGCAAGTGTGGCCATAACAACTGATGGCACCTGTACCAGAACAGCAACACATCCATAATATTTAATATACATGTACATGAATATACATGTACATATTGTATGTGTACATGTACATTGGAGTCGTGCAAATAGTCGTACATACTGTAGATTGTACATGTACAAAGAGAGTTACTGGGGGAATGTGGTGAGCCAAGGAGGGAGGTAGGGAGTGAGGTAGGGAGGGAGGTAGAGAGGAGGATGGAGGGAGGGGAGGAGAAGGAAAGAATGAAACAGTGGTACTAACCAGGAGCTGACAAGCCACAAGGCAGGAGGAGCACAAGGGGAGGAGAAATAAGGGCAGAATGGAGGGGCAGAGGGTGAGGAATAGGCCTTGATACATTATGCTGGCATAATTTTGAGAATAATAGGAATAGGGAAATAATTAGTACAAAAGTGAGAATAATCGAAGGTTGTGTGAAAGTATAAAGTAATAAAAATAATCGAAGGTTGTGTGAAAGTATAAAGTAATAAAAATAATCGAAGGTTGTGTGAAAGTATAAAGTAATAAAAATACTTTGGCACCACATTTTATTGCTCCACCCATTGCATGCCACCCACGTGTACTGAGGCTCACAGACTATCCCGTGTTGTGGGTAGATCAATTAATTAGTGTGCATTATTAAGAGTGTGCAGTAATGGTGGACAGAGATTTGGACCAGCCAGGCTGCAGTCTAGTGGAGGCTATGAGGACCGTGGTCACTGTAGAAGCTGAAATCAGAACTGATTTGTGTCGTATCACGGCTGTGGGTTCACTGTCTCTGGGTCATGCACAAAGGCTACACTAGGCTTAGCTTCACTGAATATGATAGCACTTCTACTGCAAGACATGCACACTTACACAATACATACTCCAACACACAGACTGCATACACTACAACTTATATGAGATAAAAACCAATTAGTGAATACCTTAGGAAATGACAATACAAGGAAGTGATGTCACAAATGCACTTATTGACTAGTCATACAATACTACATTCCTGCCCCCTTAAGAGGGTACTTATGCAAACAGAAAAAGAGAAGAAAGAAGATGATATGCATGCACCAAGATTAACACACACAGTTAATTCTCACACATAGTAACATAGTTCTCACGTGAGATCGTCCTTAGTTAATTCCAGGTTCGAAATGGTCTCTTGGTTTCCTGTTGCGGCGAGGATATCGCTGTGCGGACGGGTTGCTTGCAGATGGTTGAGAGGTAGTTGTAGGAGACTCTGTCTGCTCTGTAGGAGGACCCACTTCTGGTGGAGTCCCAGAAGATACTGACATCATGACTGGATCTCTAGACTCTGAGGTCGTGGTGGGAGAGATCAGAATACTGTCCTCTGGAGCAATCTGAGACATATCACTGGACATAGCTCCTTCCACTTCTCTCAAACGTAAGTGGTCTTGGTGACAGTGTCTCTGTCTCCCATATTCCAACTGAACATGAAATGAAACTGGTCCAGACATGTCCAGGATCTTCCCTGGCAACCATTGACAGCCAGAGCCAAAGTTCTTAACAAACACTGTGTCTCCTTCTTTAAATGATCTTGTACGAGCTCTGAGATTATGCTTCCTTTTCTGGGCCTGTTGTCTCTCTTCCACCCTTCTTGCTGTGTTGGGACGCAAGAGATCAAGTCGTGTATGTGGTCTTCGGCCCAACAGGAGCTCTGCTGGTGAGATTCCTGTGGTACTCTGGGGGGTGATGCGGTATGTGAAGAGGACTTTGGCCAAATGAGTGTTCATGCTTTCTGATGTCACTTTCTTTAGGCCCTTCTTGACGATTTGGACGGCACGTTCAGCAAGCCCGTTTGAGGCAGGATGATAGGGCGCTGATGTAAAACCAGAACTATTGTCGGTCACGATTGTCTCTGGGAGACCAAACTTCGCAAAGAGAGTTCGTAGTTCCTCGATGACAGTTGATGATGATGTTGAGGGTGTAGAAGTAGCCTCTATCCACTTTGAGTGTGCGTCGATCACAACCAGGATGGTCTTCCCTTGAAATGGGCAAGCAAAATTCATATGGAGTCTTGCCCATGGCCTAGTGGGCCATTTCCAAGGGTTGAGAGGTGCAGGTGGTGGTGAGGATTGGACTTCTTGGCATGGCTGACCCAGCCGGACTGACTTCTCAATGTCACTGTTGATCCCTGGCCACCACACGTACATCCTCACGAGGGCTCTCATCCTCGAGATGCCAGGATGGCCCTCATGTAACTCCTGTAGCACTGCCTGCCTTCCAGGTGGAGGAATGACAATCCTCGTTCCCCACATGATACATCCTTCAAACGATGAGAGTTCAAGCCAATGTGACAAGTATTGCTCAAGATCAGGGTCACCTTCACTCGGCCATCCAAGCTGAACATACTGCAGAACTTGTGACAGCTTCTTGTCCTGTTGGATCCAGGACCGGATATCTGTAGCTGTCACAGGGGAGTCATCCAGATGCTCGGCCAACACCAGTTCAGGTTCCACAGTAGTCCTGGCTGGCTCCTCTGGTAGTGGTAGGCGACTGAGAGCGTCGGCATTAGCATGAGCAGCTGTGTTCCGGAATGCCAGAGTGTACTCGTAGCTAGAGAAGAAAAGGGACCATCGCTTGATTCTAGCTCAGGCTTGTGGGGAAACTGCACGATCCTCCTTCAAGAGGCCCAGCAGTGGCTTTTGATCTGTGACAAGCTCAAACGATCGACCAAAAAGATAATCATGGAATTTCTTGATTCCAAAAATGCATGAGAGGCCTTCCTTCTCGAGTTGAGCGTAATTACACTCAGAGGAATTGAGTGTGCAAGAGGCATAGCCTATTGGCCTTTCAGATCCATCTGGCATCTTATGGGAGAGGACTGCCCCCAGCCCATACGCTGAAGCGTCGCATGCCAGAGTGAGCTCCAGTGATGAGTCGAAATGGGTGAGGCAACTTTCAGAAGTCAGGAGCTGTTTGGAGGCGGCAAAAGCCTTCTCTTGGTCGACACCCCATTTACAGGGAGCGTCCTTCCGAAGCAGGAGGTACAGTGGATGTAAAGTGGTGGAAAGGTTGGGAAGGAATCTGCTATAATATGTCAGCATTCCCAAGTATGACTTCAGTGTGGAGACTGAGGTGGGTGTCGGAGCTTCTTCAATAGCTCTAACCCTGACCTGGAGTGGATGAAGGCCATCTGCATCCATACGGTGACCTAGGTAGGTCACAGATTTCCTCGAAACTCACATTTACTCTGCTTCACTCTCAGACTGGCTTTGTCGAGGCGATTCAGCACTTCGTCAAGTGCCTGGAGGTGACTCTCTTCTGTACTCCCAGTGACAAGAATATCATCCAGGTAGACAACCACTTCATCAATGCCTTGGAGGAGGCTCTCAATGACTTGTTGAAAAATACCAGGTGCTGAGGAGATACCAAACGGGAGTCTGGTATATCGAAACAATCCACTGTGAGTGTTGATCATGACGTATTCTTTGGATTGGTCATCCAAGGGGAGTTGCTGACATGCCTGAGAGAGATCGAGCTTGGAAAAGTACTTTCCTTTGCTCAGTCAAGAGAAAAGGTCTTCCACCCTCAGGATTGGGTAGCGATCCAGCTTCGACACTGGATTGATGGTGACACTGAAGTTACCGCAAATGCGGACAATATCCTTGTCTCGCTTCAAAACAACCACTGTGGGGGCTGCCCACTCGGCTATTTCCACTGGTTTGAGGGTCCCCTCGTCTTGGAGTCGCTGGAGTTCCTTGTCGACCTTATCCCACAGGGCATAAGGGACTGATCTCACAGGGTGAAATCTAGGTGGAGCATCTGGGTCCACATAGATTCTGGCTTTGAAACCCTGGAGGGTGCCCAGGCCTTCCTGGAAAACTGAGGGGTAGCGTGCTAGCACAGACTGTAGAGATGGGGAGTGCACATGGTGGATCTCTCTCCAGTTCAGCTGGATACAACAGAGCCAATCTCTGCACAGCAGGGTGGGCCCAGAGCCCTCCACTATCACCAGTGGCATCTCTCCAGTCTGGCCTTGGTAGTCAATGTTTACCTTGCAACATCCTAGCACTGGGATGGGCTAGGACTGAAGCCTGATGGGAGTGGGGTGCAAGCTCCTCCCTGGCCACAGCCCCCTGAAGGTGGACTCGACATCAAAGAGTGTGACCCACTGTGTTCACTTCCATGTTAACTGGCACACAGTTGTCCACCTTCACCTTCACCATGATAGGTGAGTCGGCCACTCCACGGGATCCCATGTGGCAGAGAGTAGAGTCACTCTTGAATGCTGACTCCTCTTCCTCATCCTCCTCGTCTTGGACTCGACCCACGGTCTGGATCTTGCGTTTGCTGCTCCTGCTCTGGTTCCACTGATCCTTGCTCTTGCAGATTCACTGTAGATGACCTTGCTTGCCGCAGTAGTGGCACACCACATCTTTCCTGACCCTACACCTGGCAACCAAATGTCCTCTGTAACAGGTAGGTGCTGCTTCGGCACCAACACTCGAAGGCGAGGTTGCACTGGTCCTGTGTACGGATTGGTGTGGCTTCCAGACCTCCTCTGACTTTACTCACAGTTCTCGCATGCTCTTTGCGGCGGTCTCTGCGTTCAGTGTGATCTCCACAGCCTTCGCATAGGTCAGTCCTGATTCGGCAAGCAAGCACTTTTGAATGGCGGCGTCGTTGATCCCACAAACTAAGCGGTCACGGATCATCACTTCGAGCGTGTCCCTGAAGTTGCAGAACTCTGAGAGGGAGTGTAGCTCTGCCAAGTATGTCGCAACTGACTCACCTGGGTTCCAAACTCTGCTATGGAACTTAAAGCGCTCCACTATTTCTGAGAGAGCAGGTTTGAAATGCTTTGAAAGCGCCTCCACCAGCGCCGCATACGTCTTGTCTCCAGGCTTGTCCGGCGAGACGATGTTTCGCAGGACCTTGTTGTGGATCAACTTCAATAGACGGATCAGGCGTGTAATCACTTCCGCAATAGGTTTTAGCTGTTCCCTAGCCTGTACCTAGCCTACCCCTAGCCCTCGCCCCGTCACACGACTAACCTACATGGGATCAGGTCGGATACACGGCACCTCGCAAAGTGCGTGCGCAAGGAGGTCCTTAGCCTAACCATTCAGATATGATCCTTGCTAGGGCCTTTAGACCCTAGCAACCGAGGGGTGCTGGTGCTCCGAACAATTGTGTTTACTCTTGTAACCTATACACACACAAACCGTGTGACACCATAGAACGCCCGGAAGAAGGAGAGGCTATAGGTTACGGCAAGACCATAGAAAAATCAATCTGCGGTGGGCCGAGCGGTAGCATATTCACCGCCTGACTATTTAGTCGTGTGACAGGGCAAGGGCTTGGGGTATAGGCTAGGTATAGGCAAGGGCTAGGGGTAGGCTAGGCACAGGCTAGGAACAGCTAAAAGTTATTGCAGAAGTGATTACACGCTTGGTCCGTCTATTGAAGTTGATCCCTTGTAAGTGGCTGCTCCCACGACAGACAGGAAGACAGCCCGCTTTTTGTCTGCATCCGTTATCTCGTTTGCGTAGAAGTGCTCCAAACGTTCCACGTATTGCGGCCAGTCGTCTTTGCTGCCATCGAACTCCTCGATGTTGCCCAGCGTACCCTTGGCTGACATCCCGACTCATCGCCAATATGTCGTATCACGGCTGTGGGTTCACTGTCTCTGGGTCATGCACAAAGGCTACACTAGGCTTACCTTCACTGAATATGATAGCACTTCTACTGCAAGACATGCACACTTACACAATACATACTCCAACACACAGACTGCATACACTACAACTTATATGAGATACAAACCAAGTAGTGAATACCTTAGGAAATGACAATACAAGGAAGTGACGTCACAGATGCACTCATTGACTAGTCATACAATACTACAATTTGGAGTTAGAGAGTAGTTATTTTTGCAGAATAATCTTTTGAAACAAAGCATAATCACAGCTTTAAGGAGAATAATGGACTAAGAATAGGGGAATAGAATAATAGGTGGAAAAAAAGCATAATGTATCAAGGCCTAATAAGGTCAGTGAAAGAGTCACCGCAAGCTCTGCCTGAAGCAGGGAAAGCGATTGATAGAGGAAGGAGGAAGGAACAGAACAGAGGGAGGGAGCGAGGGAGGGAGGAGTGAGTACATGTCTAGCATAGCGGAATTGTACATGTAAACATGTACTGAAAAGAGAGAAAGGGAAACAGTGATCAGTGACCAACCTACATGTACATGTACACTACCCCCATCCCTCCCTCCCTCCCTCAGGCCTGTTCTCCCTGCCCACCCTCCTCCTCCACCTGGTGCCTGGGATGGGTCTCTTCACTCTCACTGCCACAGTCATCGACAGTCTTGCCCTGTACATACTACCAGACAGAGGACAGTACAGGAGGAGTGTGTATGAGGAGTCCTCAAATGATTGTTATCAAAATGTACTGCATAATAATTGTTTGTGAGATGGACTTACATGTGTGCTGTTGCTAATCATTACAATGTTATTCATTCAAAGTGTGTGGCATTGTTAGTTGGTGCTCTCTGTACTCACCCTCTGCCCTGTATGTAGCCACTGGACTGGAGAACAATTTGTGTGTGCATGTACATGTGAGCCTGGGAGACACTAGCAATACCTGAGGGGTGTTTTGCTCAATTAACTTGGTTATTTGATGGGGCAAAGGTCAGGGGTAGGCTAGTTATACTAACCCAAAACTTCTTTCTGCACAGCTGAGTATTCCAAGTATATACCACTGGAGGAGAAGGAGAATGAGGGCAAGGATGAGGTGGATCACGTGGGCGGGCAACGTGACATGTGGGATCCTGGGAAGCAGTGCTAGCTGACAGTAGCTGTGGGAGCTGGAGGTGCCGCTCTGAGTGACGTCATGCCACAAGCTGGCGTCAGATGTGAAAGTGGGTGGGGCTCCTTTCATTGCGTGTTCAAGGACTAGCAGCACAACATAGAGAGAACGGCCTCGGAGGCTCACACCCCGATCGGCATCTGCACGTGGCTAAGAGCTGTTTCAGTCTGGTCTATATAGTGAGAGGATGAAGTGGCTATGTACAGACATAATCATTTTGCTACCACATAATTATGTGAGCTGTACCATACAGCTCAGGTGTGGAAAGAGTAGCGACCGCAATGTGGGGTCTTTCTCTACATGCAGCGTCCCCCTATAATTATAAGCTCACGAACAATCGCAGGTGTGAGCAGGTGCTCATGAATTGAACTTCAAGTACATATAACAGTACTAGCCTGAGAGCCCACCGAGCACGAGGGTTAAATGTCCAATAATAATTATACTAAAAGAGTACAACACAATTTGGCATCACATAGGAGTAGTACGACGTTGTACTTAAATGAATACTACAAGAAACACAGTCAACAGGCAAGTTATTCCACATGGTCATGGACAATCAGTGTTATGTCATGCTCAATGAAGTGGTAATATAGACTGCCTTTCCCTCCCCACATCACTTAGAGGATACCCTACACATTCTGTGTGGGGGCATTATATCATAATCATGGTGGGGTGGGGGAAAAAATAATGTATTTTATGTGGGGTGGGGGAAAAAATTAATGTATTTACTGTAGTCATGCCATTCGTTTTTGATACATGTCTTTGTGGTGTATGTTAGCCTTATGACTAGCACTGCTGAATAGCGTTCACAAACATTGCACTTGCAAACAGACACACACACACACACACACACACACACACACACACACACACACACACACACACACACACACACATGCACAGACATGCAGTATGGCAGTCTTTGCTATGTCTACCATATACCTATGACAAATCAAGGCAGTCTCATTGATCATGTGAAAGGTCTATATTTAGAAGGTATATAAAAGACTACAGAATGTATAGCAGTTGTTTTGTTAGCCTGATTAAATAACTACATGCAATAATAGTATCACTTTCTTCATAATCATTGCATTTCAAAATGATTATCACATTTTGTTAATGACCATTGTCAATACGTATAAGAATCAAGATTCAAATCAAGTTTAACTTAAAATTCTGTGTTGTCATAATGACAGTTACATTTAAAGTGTTACAAGAGAATGATGAGACCTCCATTGTCCATTATGAGGGGGATGATAGTAGTTTGTCTTTCTGGTTCATCTCAACCATACATAAGTGTGGGAATGGATGCAGCATGGCAGAATGTACAGTGGAACCCCGCTTAACGGACACCCCTCAACGGCGGACACCCACGATATAACGGACAATTCTGAAAGTCCCGATCGTTTCTCCATAGACTTTAATACATTAGAAACCCCTGAATAGCGGACACCCCGCTACTCCGTATAACGGACAGTAATCCGTCCCCAATAATTGTACACTTGCAATACTAGAAAACTCCGCTCAACGGACACTTTAGCCACACCCACGGAATATTGTAAAGTCAAACCCTTTATGCTGGACTCCCGAAAAACAGCCATCGCGATTATTCGGAGGCACATCAAAGGTCTCAAACGCATGCCTATTATAAAGTTTCATAAATCAGCCCCTCAGATACAGACACCTCGATATTTTATATTACGGACATGCACCTCCGTATATCCCAATAACTACAACGTACTGTGAAGTACCCATTATATTGCGAACATAACGGAAACCAAAGTTAGACTGTAGATACAGCAATAATAGTTGCAAAGTCACTCAACTTGGTAAGTATAGCATTCAAGCTCACGATCTTCACGTAGGTCAAGGGTCAACTACGTAGCTGTGATGTACGGTACCCGTGGCGGCTTCTCACGAACGATTGGATTCCCAGTGAAGTCAGATTTTCGCTAGCTACAGACTGATTTTCCCTCTTGACCCCAGCCTATGAGTGTGTATAGCCTATACGGACACTAGCTACATGCGCGCGCATTCACGCACGTGAACACCTAAACCCCCTGAGCTACGGACACCACGCTATAACGGACAAAAATCCTGGTCCCAATGCCTTTATGGTGTCCGCTTTAGAGGGGTTCCACTGTACGTTTGAAGAGGTGGAAAGGTTTGATGAAGTGGACAAAGGAATCTCCAGTGCAAATGTTCATGGTGTCCATGGTGATGTACAAGATGAAAGGTACCTCATTTCATTTTATTTTGCTTCACTTGCATGCAATCATAATTGTGTAATGTGTAAGTGTTCCAAAAATAGACAAAGGCTTATGCAATTGCATTAAAAAATAGATATTTGGGACCACACATGCTATAGAATAGTCTCGCGAGCCCGCCGTATTTTTCTGGTGGGAGGAGCGAGCGGGGAAAAATACGTCTGGGCACTCTGACCAGCTTTCCGTGCCACGAAGGAATTTAATAATTACGTTTAACGGCCGAAGGTCACGCCCATGGAATGTGAATTAAAGTAGCTGTGTTGTTTGTGTGGCCTGTGCCCAGTCTCACCGAACTCTCGTGACAGGAGGCGCCTTTAGAAGGATGCCGATAGGCAGACATAAGGAAGTCGTCTCACGAGTGTATCAGAGCGCTGTATGTCTTTCTTCCGCCAGGAGGTTCGACAATCGTCTACCGCGGTTGCTTCGGGCGACTGGAGAAGCTGCAGAAACTGAGAGCCGAAGCTAGCTCGCTTGATGCTGCCCTTGAGAGTGGGGTGAGGCGGTATGGAGAGCTAGTAGGAGTTGCGGGCAGCGGTACATTCAGTGAAGCAAGCACTTCGCGCTCTCCTTCTAACAGCGGGCTAACAAGGATAACAATCGATCTTTCACCCTCTCGCAAGAAGTCAAAAGCAGCAGGTAATAGGGCGTAGCATAAAGATTTCCCACTTCCAGTAGGTAAGCTAACAAAAACGTCTCTTCCCTTCAAAAATGCTTCAATCACACACTTCTGCTCAGGCTTAAGGCAGGACGACCCTAAGACATGATTTTGCCTGATTTATGTTTTATTGTATTCTCCTAATGATGCCTGTTAGCGAAATAACGTAGTCTTGCGTGATATGTCTGTTCATAGAATTATAAAATTTACGCAATATGCATATCGCTAATTATAGAAAAAAAATTTGCCAATAACGGCTAATGCTGCAGAGACGAAACTTCGGTGGATGATTACTAAGCATGTTGGCTATCTAAGTTTGCTTTAAAAATCCGTGCTAAATCTTTCTTTCTAGACATATAATCGTTTTTGTCGTGCTGCAGAATTTCGAAAAACGGTAGCAAATTCTGCCGTAAAGTAGCAAGCCAAGCCTCGAGCAACCCATTGCGCATAAACTAGTTCACTCCCCTTTGGCGAGCATCCACCTCTTCACCGGTTGGCGCCACATAGCGCCGCACGTCCAACAGTAGCGGGAAATATGAATTTTTTCCCAGCGAATTTGCAACCGCGCCAAAGAATTGCTGTCGTTTTAGCGTTGGTAAATGTAGGGGGAAAGCGACGGTAGAGTAATTGACGAAGAACGCAATCATGACTTGCCCTCCCTTAAGGCGTGTGTAACCTAGTGTTGTGGAGGCCGCTAAAACCATAGATATTATTGCAATAATATCTATGCTAAAACGGCTGCAGTTACAGTACCTCAATCGCGAGCCATTGCACACACAAACAATATTTCACACTCGCTAAATAGAAATATACGGTCAGTATGATAGGTATGCCGGAAGTCATGTGTTTGATTTCTAACGAACCAATCAGATTTGAGCCTCCTACATTCCTGCGGAGGTTCACGGAAAGCTGGTCAGAGTGTCCAGACGTATTTTTCCCCGCTCGCTCATCCCACCGAAAAATACGGCTGGCTCGCGAGACTAGCTATAGAAGTGGTGATGTAAGGATTACATCATGTGCTGTAGGATGGATCCTAAGGTATTTGAATAGCTGAAGTAGTGCTGAGGCAGGTAATGATTTTGCAAATGATGCATAGGATTATGGTGTACAAGCTAAGTTAATAATAAGCTGGAAGGTAGGTACATTGATCTTATTCTGCATTTAGTCATCATTAGGTAATGTGTAAATGTTTAAAAATAGACAAGGGTTGTGCGCAATCGATGGGATCACACATGCTATAAAAGGCGAAATGTTCTCCAATAGGTGCGCACCAAAGTACTAGCTAGGCTTGCCGCTTTGGCTGGACACATTTGAGCCGAAAAGCTCCCAATTGCATATATGACACCAGATCGTACCGTTTACACTTCCACTCCATTAGTAGCTAATGGAACCTCGAAAACGCGAGTTTACAAAAGTTACTTTCGCTCCATGACGGGTCATGATATGAATTCAGCCTGTGGACTGGAGTGGACTGATGGAGTGGACTACTGGACTGGAGCACTGGGGCACTGGAACACTGGAGCCTAGTAGTGTTAGAGCAGGCTATGCGCTGTATCCTTGCATAACTCAGCTAAGGCGAAGCCTGGATTCAGTTTCAACTTGGCAAAAGCATGGGGAGCTAGCTGTCATTACTTCTTGGGGCGTGGCCTATCATTCTATATGCATGCTCAATGCTGGTACAACCACGCGGAGTAGCACTGAAGAGAAGTGTACCTTATATCGTTGCCAATCATGGCAATCCGCTTAACAGGACTTGATAAAACACAGTCCTCAATTACAATCGGATCCGCTAGCGTGCCTTCTGCCATGATTATAAGGTACACTTCTCTCCAGTGCTAGACTCAGCATGGTTGTACCACTGCGGCAATGAGCATGCGTAGAATGATAGGCCACACCCAAAAAAGTAATGACCCCATGCTTTTGCCAAGTTGAAACTGAATCCAGAGTTCGCCTTAGCTGAGTTACACAAGGATACAGCGCATAGCCTGCTCTAACACTACTAGGCTCCAGTGTTCCAGTTAGTGCTCCAGTCCAGTAGTCCACTCCATCAGTCCAGTCCACTGAATTCATATACCGATAGCCTCACCATCAACCGAGCGGCTCCAAAGTTCACGAGTTCCAAGAGACTACGACGCTTCTCCTATTCTCCAACTTTGAAGAACGCAGCATCTACGGTTACGGAGAAAATCAGCGCATGCCTGAAGACACACACACACACACACACCACACACACACCGACTACAATAACCCTCCGCGCATGCGCGGGAGGGTTAATTATCCTAATATGACATGGTAGTCCTGTCTGGTGATGGGTATATGGAGGATGGTCCTACATTGAGACTCCACAGAATATCCTGAAGCAGTGGTGAAAGAGTGCCGTCCTTGTTATGCCTAGTAATAGTTGCTATTATTGGCCACAGTTGTGCAAGGAAGGCTCTCTCACCATCAGTTCACAAGCCCATAGGCAGCAAACGGAGTGGGTGGGTGCTTTCTTTTGATTAAGTGGACCTTATTAAATAAGGCTAAGTTACACATTCAGAGAATGTTACAATTACATGAAGTGGTGTGTTAGTTCAAGTACTATAATGCCGATGATATACATTTGTCAAATGTGGTGTACACTTACCAACAATAAACTGTTAAGTATCGTACACACAGACGTATATAATGCTACTTATATGAGCAAAGACTCCAATTCAAGCATCGTTGGTTCACGTACCCACGTAGTCCCGTGATGAGGGAGCGAAAGGGGGAGGGGAGGAAGGGATTCGCTGCGAATGAGCATTCGATCTGGTTCACGAGACTAGCATGTGGGCAAACATGCGCATTATACTGGAAGTAGGCGTGACACGCTCGCTCCGCACATCAAAACGCTGAGTTACGCAACAACTACACAACGTACATTAACTTTAATGCTCAAGGTGGACCTCTGTGCAAACGGGGCGGGTGCGTACGCACCCTACGCACCCACCCTGCCTACGGGCTTGGTTCATGCAGGCTAATCCCTAGTGAACTGCTGCAGTTCCATAACATCTACATACGAACCTCCTCAGTGGACCACCATGAGACGACGCGCATGCGTGCACGGAAATACGTGTGGCTCTAGCGCTGCGCTGTAAAGCCGTGACACGAACACGAATATCACAGTGATACATACGACAATATCCACGCGGTTACCTGGATATCGGTATTTATAACATAATTATTGGTATTCACTCCTCACGTGACTAGAATAAACCACTAGCCCTTGTTTGTTCATTTTCTCACAGAGAGCGTTCGACAATTATTATGGCGAATCTCCTTCGCGATTACCCCGAGCTGAGGGCGTTTCAGCTCCAAAACGTGCGACTAACCGGCACAAGAATCGGCTCAGGAGCCTACGGCAGCGTGGAGGAGGGGGAGATACCTGGAGCGGTCTGCGCCATCAAGAAGATCCACGACATCTTCCAAGACCGCTCCGAAATACCGCAGGCTGAGATGGAGAGGGCGGCAGGCCAGTTCGTTGAGGAGTGCCGACTCATGAGCACCCTCCGCCACCCACACATCGTCCTCTTTCTCGGCATCTGCGTGCTGCCGGACTCGCGGCTTCCTGCGCTGGTGATGGAGCGACTGCTGACCAGCCTCCACGACCTGCTGGAGACTCGGCCCGATATTCCCCTGAGCCTCAAGCACTCGTTCCTCTACGACGTCGCTCAAGGTCTCTGCTACCTGCACAGCCGTTCTCCGCCGTTGATCCATCGCGATCTCTCAGCGAGGAACGTTCTCCTTAACTCCGCCATGACAGCCAAAATTGCGGACCTTGGGATGGCTAGGATTGTCCCCAGCCTGACGGTAGCCACCATGACCAAAGCACCTGGTGCGTCTATCTACATGCCCCCAGAGGCACTGGAAGACGAGTCTCGATACGACATGACGATCGACATCTTCTCGCTGGGTGTGGTGGCCATTTTCACCCTCACACAACGCTTCCCCCATAAGGTTCTGGCACAAGTGTACCGAGATGAGCACCGAAGGCATGTTTTTCGAGATGAGCTGGAGCGGCGAGCGGAGTACATGCAAAAGATCTACAGCCAGTTCTGTGATGACCATCCTCTTGTGCAGATGATCAAGCGATGCCTCAAAAGCTTTCCAGAGGATCGGCCCTCAATCCATCAGGTGGTGCAGCTACTGGAGCAGGCCAGGGGTGAGATCGATGATGCAGAATGCCACATGGACAGGTTGGTGTTGGTGCAGACAGTGAAGAAACAAAGCCAGCAGATTGAGTCACACAAGAACCAGCACATTGGAACACTGCAACGAGAAATGGAGTCAAAAGAACAGGAGAAGAATGATCAGATTGCATCAGTGGTGAAGAAAAACACACAACTGGTCATGGAGAATCAACAACTGACACAGGAGAATCAGTCCCTCAAGGCAGAGGTTGAACGGCTGAGCAAGCAAGTGTTGGTGAGTATTGTTATATGCATGATTTTTATAAGTAGAGGAGATCAATTCATGTACTGGTTATCATGCTACTGACTCTAGTAATAGAGTTCTCAGTAATGATTCTTTGCAGGAAACTGATAGGATTGGTGCATATCACAAAGTTGTTGTAGTGATTAGTAATCTCTTGTCATGAACTAAACACAGCAAACCTGTCTCCTCCAGACTCCCCCTAGGCTCAGTCCCAGCCCAAAAGGTCACTCTCAGATGATCCCTCAAGGACCACTGCAAGCTGATGTGCAGGTAATGCTCCAAGTGCAAATGATAGTGAGGGGAAGCAAAAAAGAACAAAGCAAGGAAGAGAGGAAAGGAGGACAAAGCAGATTAGCATTCTCTATTCTTGCCTGCCTCACTCCACCTCGATCTCTTTCCTTTCTTTGCAGACAACCAAGAATTCTGCAGTATACAAGACATCTCCAACCAAACCAAAATCTGTGAGCTGTGGTTATTCTGTCCTCTTCCCGCCCTCTCACCCTCCATTCCTCCTCATTCCACCCTCCCCTCCACCCATCCCTCCCACCCCTCCTCTCATCCCTCCCTCCCTCCTCCCCCTCTTCCCCTCCCCTTCCCCCTCCCTCCCTTTCCCCCTCCCCTCCTCCCCTTCCCCCTCCCCGCCTCCCCTCCCCTCCCCCTCTCCCCTTCCTCTCCCCCCCCCTTCCCCCACCCCCTTCCCCTCCCCCTCCCCCTCCCTTTCCCCTCCCCCTCCCCTCTCCTTCCCTCCCCTCCCCTGGTGTCTCTACCTCCCCTATACCCCCTCCTCTCATTTACGCCTCTCCCTCTTCCTCTCTCCCTATCTCCTCTCCCTCCTCTCTCCCTCCTCCCTCCTCCCTCCCTCCCTCCCTCTCTCCCTCCCTGCCATCATTCACCTCATTATAGCCCCAGGTCCAGCCACTGAGATGGCCCCTCCCACTCAAATGGAGGAGAGGAAAGGACTTGCCCTTTGGAGTCTTGTGTGCCCAAACTGTATTACTGAAGGACATGTCCACATTGGAGGTGGGTTTGCTAAGGAGGGCAGCAATGAGTATGTCATAGTGCAATACAACTCTACCACTGGTGAGTGGTCTCAGCTGCCAAAGAGCACTGACCACTGGTTTGCCATGGCATCAGTCAAGGACCAGCTATTACTAGCTGGTGGTGAGGAAGGCAGCACTGCTATCCAATCATGGGACAGTGACGGTCACCGCTGGAATACTCAGCACTACCCAAGAATGCCAAATGGTAGAGCATGGTCAGCTGCTGTGGGCTACCAGCAATACCTCATTGTGGCATGTGGGTACCCCAACAAGGACACAGTAGAAGTCCTGGACTGCTCCACTCACCAGTGGTACAGTGCACAGCCACTGCCTATGGGGGGTCACCGCATGACAGCAGTCATCATTAGTGATTACGTATACATCTCATCATATCACTGGAGTGGTGGTCGGCCTCACATGTTCTCTGCCCACCTCCCCACCCTCATATCAAATGCAACTCGCAATACCACCACTGGCCCAACATGGCAGGAACTGCCATCCCCTCCAGTACGTGGCCCCACACTCTTAGCCTTGCAGAACCACTTGCTACTGGTAGGAGGGTGGGGGAAAAGAAAGGAGCTCTACAGATATGAAGCAGAAGGGAAAAAATGGAGCAGGTGTGGAGAGCTTCCTGTGGGAATGTGGGCTCCCTCTTGTGCAGTACTCCCCTCTGGTGAACTGCTTGCAGCTGGAGGGGAGGATGTTTGGGGGTATTCCCAGCAAGTGTGGGTAGGATCATTAGAGCAACACTGATTGTTTCTCTGATAACACCTCACTATGCACAACTGTACAATGTCATGTGAACTACCACTAGTGATTTGATTTTACATTTAATAATTTGTGTATGCTGCTATGCAATACATGTTACTTCACTCCTACAACCTGCTATTATGTGTGCAGTGTTGGCTTACACCCCCAAATTTGTGGAACGTTCATTGTGGTTTACATGTACATAATTATATACATTTTTCTAACACTACTATAGTAAAGAAAGCATGCGCACACTATACAACCTGCTATTATGTGTGTTGGGTTAATTATACCCAAACGTTTGTGAAAATATCACCTATAAGCATCTGGTTTACATGTATACAGCATGTAACAGGAGGTTAGTGGAAAACTTTGTATACTGCAATTGTAATCACATTTTTCATAATGAAGTGTTGGTGCATATAATATTATGTTATTCTTCACAGGAAGTGTAGTACCGGATTGCAGATACCGTACTGATGGCAAATGAATTCTGTCATAAAACTTGAGGTGGGGTAAATCGCAGCGTTCGCGGAGCTCTGGACAGACCTTGTATTAGTCCGTATTGGGAACATTTATACGGGATTTTTACGGTGCCCGCCATTGACGTGTAAGCGGTATCTGCTTCCTGTCCACAGGCAATACAGGACGGTGCCGTCCACCACATCGTGACAAAACCTTCATGGGCATACACAGTATGCTGTTTAGTGAGCACTTATACTAGAACCACACTATATACTTGGGGGTCTCTTTAATTATCGAAATAAATATAAATAGAAACTTGAATTCAAATCTAACACAATGCAATACTTAGCCTAATCACTACTACAGTCAGAGTCCTGGGTTGATGTGGTCTGTGATTCTGAATCACTGAGCTGTAATATTTGGCCAGATGACAAACTTTCATTACATGGAATCAGGACTGTAGATCGTCTCTGATAGGCAGGATCTACTGCCCAATTCGGAAAAGTTGTGGGTGGGCCAGAGTCGGACCACACAGAACGCTCCCTCCTCTTCAGCTGTATTGTTCCATGCAGTGGTGCTTTTGCAATTCTATGATCAATCCTTTGGACCATTTGCTCAGTTCCGCAGAAAAAGAAAAAGTAAGGAGAGATGAGAGATAAAAGAAAATGACATACCTTCAGACCGCCACTTGAGAGGATGCTATTGAATGGTATCTCCCTCAGCTTCACTCTCCTCTGTCATGTAGGCTGGACCTACCTCAGACCATTTCTTTATTTCCTCTTCCCTCTTGAGGAAACTTTTTCGTCTGCTGTACAGCTGTGTGTGTGTGTGTGTCTGCACACACACGCATGTGAATGATGCATTTTTGTGCATTCAATAAAGAGAAGGGAGAAATTAAGACGTATAATTTTGTTGCAAACCTTTTTTTGGTTTGCTGTTTTTGTACTTCTGGTAAGTTTGGTCTTTTCTAGGTGATTAGGTTGTTGATTATTGAATAGTCTTCTACGACTTTCGTAACACCGATGGATGGATCCTGCAGGTACAAGGAATAATGCATTGATGATGTACATAAACATCTGACCTGTTTAGCTCCAAAATTTTGTATGCAAGAGATCCTTTTACTGTAGTAACACAGCTAAGAGGAAGCGTTATCAACAAGATTGTTCAAACAGGATGTGCTCTCTAGGTAGTAATTGAAGTACAGCCAATTAGCACATAACAGTGGCATGAGGAAATACTTAAACACAGACCTTTGGAACTAAGCTAGTAACAGACATATTTTACATATAACATTTCATGTGATCCTTACTCTTGATTCTAACAGGTGAGTATGTGCCCATAAACTTCACTTTCATATCACTCATTATAGTCTCTTTCACTTGAGCATTGTGTGTGCTGGTATAGCTATAAGAAAGCAGATAGTTGCTGAAAGCATACACCAATCACAATTAGTAAACTTACGATTCAGAACCTTTGAACTGTTCTTCCTTACTTAGATTAGAGTGGACGTCTTTTACACACCTCTGCAAAACAAAGGAAACTGTAAACTGCAGCGGACAAAACAAGTTGTATATAAAATGCCCTTACAGATAAGTCCTTGGGTATATGACCTCTTTTTGACTCTTGAAGTCATTTCATTGATGCTCTGACTTCACTCATGTTCTCCCTAATGTCTGAACTTGTTGCTTGAAATCAGCACTTTTTGTATATCTAGAAAATGGCGGAATTCTATAATATAGCAGTTTTGATTTACCAATAACATCCACACCTTACCTTTCTCTATCGCCGACTTTTGCTCTGTTATTACCACGAACATTTGATCTAATTCTGGTTCAATCTAGCTAGTTCATGATTGGGTGGCTGCACTAAATGTGAACGAGGCGTACTGTAGGTATAGAACATGCAAATCCTCCATCGCTTCCGTCACCTCCATTTGAACCGGATCCTGAAGTGAACATAGCTCCTCTCCCATAAACGTTGCCAGATGCCATTTTGAAGGATGGTACACACTGAAAAAGCAATGTAACTGGACTCGGTAGCAACTGCAACCACAAACACTCACGAGGAGCTGTTTAATAGTACGATGAAGACGCAACTACGCATGCACATGCTGAATAGCGTGGGATACTCGCACTAGTCTATGATGAATGACGCCTCCCCAAGAGCTGTCGCATTACTTTTGATGGAGGAAAAGCACTTGTGGTGAGCTTTTTCTATATATATGCCAGCCTGTTTTGCTCTAATCTCTGCCTCCGTCCATTTCACACTTAATCTTTCTCTCTCATCCTGGTGATGTATATGTTTATACAGGATATTTATTCAAAAACATGGCCTATCACCCCTTCTGACACTCCATCATCATCAAGTTTCCCTGCTTGTGATACTGAAACACCTCGAAGATGTAACAGTGTGGCTCAAGTGAAACGAACCTCAATTTTCATTCCACTTTTAAGGTATTGTTTTCTACAACCATGTAAATGGATTATACATGATGAGTGTCTATATCTCACACAAGGGTGTATGGTGTTTGTACGTGTAAGCCCCTGATATGACATCTGCCTATTTGCATCAGGCAGGCAGAAATATGTGATATGTATATGTGTATATGTTCGTGTGGGTACATGTGTGTATTGTATGTACATCCGCATTTCTGACCTGACATCTTGTCTCTTGTGCAGTTGGGCAGTCAGAGATGTGTGATGTGTGTCTTTCTGACCTGAGATCTGCCTCTTGTGCAGTCAGGCAGGCAGGGGTGTGTGACTTGTGTCCACATTTCTGACCTGAGATCTGTCTCCTGTGCGGTTGGGCAGGCAGGGATATGTGATGTGTGTATGTTTGTACACGTATGTATGCAGGTGTGGATGTATGTGTGTGTGTGTGTGTGTGTGTGTGTGTGTGTGTGTGTGTGTGTGTGTGTGTGTGTGTGTGTGGGTGTGTGTGTGTGTGTGTGTGCATGTGGCACAGTTTTGTGTACTTTTAAAATGTTTATACAAGTTCATCAGTAGCCTGTCAAATGCAGCTGAGTAGTCAAACAGGAAACCAGTACTCTGCATGCAAACCACAAGATAGCAATTTCTGAGGTGACACTGTAAACACTGGTATTAAATCAGCAGACTTCCAGACTACAACAAATATAGTACACCTAAATAGGAATATACAAAAATAGCACAACCTAATAATAGCCTATGATCTACTAATAGTACTACAACAACACACAAAAGGGTCAGCCCAAAATATGTGTGTATTCACATTTCTGATTTGAGGCCTGCCACTTGGCAGCATTCAGCAGGCAGTATATATGTGTATAGTTACATATGTCTAACCTCATATCTGCAGTAACTATTAACATAGATATAATTATTTCTCTACAGACACACAGAAGACATCGTTCATTGCAAATAAAGAAAGATAGGCAAAAGCATTATCATTTAAATAAACACAAATCTAAAAAGGAGAGTTGGCAGTCTGGTACTTTGGATGGCATAAAACAACGCTGACATGAACATACTGTGAAATTTAGTGTGGTTCACCTGCAAGAAATGCAGTCAAAAGAACAGGAGAAGAATGATCAGATTGCATCAGTGGAGAAGAAAACACACAACTGGTCCTGGAGAATCAACAACTGACACAGGAGAATCAGTCCCTCAAGGCAGAGGTTGAACATGAATGTACTGTGAAATTTAGTGTGGTTCACCTGCAAGAAATAGAGGAAAGGAAGAAGAGAAATGAGGATCAAGAACTACAGTATGCAAGAATTAGAGAAGCAAGAACTAATGAAACTCTTTGTCGCAATATTGAGGCAAGCAGGATTGTAAAGCAGTGTTATATGCTCAAAGACCAAATATGGAAAATGACTCTGATACTGCACCACTATTGCTTGATGCTGTTGTGACTCAGTCTCTGAAAACAAACCTGGCTGCAGCTGCAACAGAAAGTCAGCAACAGTACCTGCGGTACGGTGCAGGAAAGAACTAGAAAGGAGAGGAATAAAGCTCCAACACTAGCTCGACATTATAGAAATATTGCAGAGGCACGCCAGACTGAAAAGAGGAAGATGAAAAGCAAACTGGAGGAGAGAGTTGAGTTAGTTAGAAATTTCTGGCGCAACAAAATTATAGAAGAAGATCTCGCTCTGGCAAAATTCTTCAAGCTGCTTTAATTGGAGAATTGTTTATTTTGCTTTGTGGTTTTGCTTTTGAATCATTATTTGTGCAACTCCTGTGTTAGCGTAGCCTAAAACCATGTTTGTAGCTACATATGTATCTATCATGTGTATTAGTACAGGTGTCCCTGTGCTATTTGATCATCACATGAAAGAAAGCTATACAAGTGAATGGAAGTGCAGTAGGATGTTAGAAAGGTATGGGTGGTGAGTGCTGACTGATCATATTACAAAAAACTCAGTAGGTGTACTTACAAGGAGTTTGATAGAAAAGAGCACACATCGTAAGGTCATTACACAACAATTTATATAGTTCACAGTGCCTGTACATGTACCTGCCCAGCTGGGCTGCCTCGGTAGCTCAGCTGGTAGAGCATGTGCCTAGTACGCAGTGTGTTGGGAGGTTGAGTCCGCTTGAGGCACCTCTTTTCCTCTGGAAAAAGCAGCAGCTGTTCCCAGGTGTGGTCCCTTGCGCTGCCTTGTCTCTAGGACTGATCATGCACACTAGCCACTCCCTCCTGCCTCCCATGTGTGTTCAGTGCAGTGCTATAGCAGTGCAGTTGTAGTGCTGTTATAGTGTGGTGAGGGTGGGGCAGTGCGGTAGTGCATTGTGTTGTGTGCATGTGAGGCTGGTGGGTGTCCAGTGATGTGTGCTATTGTGTTACTGGCACAGTATTCCCCTCTACTGTACAGTGCACCCCCTCCACTTCCATGTAAGGCTTGTGCTGCTGCTCAAGTTCCATGCCTCTCTTCCCTCCTCCCTCTCCTTCCCTCCCTCCCCCTCCCTCCCCCTCCCCCCCCTCATCCATCCTCTCCTTCCCTCCCCCTCCCTCCCTCGATCCATCCTCTATTCATCCACACCTCCTACCCTCTACACTGTACATCTCAATCCCCTTCCCTTCTCCCTTCATCTCCCTGTCCCTCTGCCTCTCCTGTTTCAAATACATGTACATGTATAAATATACACATGGGACAGTGTACATGTACAGTACATGTACATGTATATCCATGTATGGCACTGTATGTTTGGACATGCTCTTCCAACACTCCCTCCCTCCCTCCCTCCCTCCCTCCCTCCCTCTCCCCACGAGCAGTGAGTGCCACATGATTGCCACCTCCCAGCACTGTCTGCCACCAGACCGTGAGAAGACCTTTGCACGGACCTGGATTCATCTGACGTGCAGACCGAGAAATGGTACCTTGCCTGCCTGGTCATACGAATTGGTCAGGCACAGTCCTCCTCCTCCTCCTCCCTCTCCACCTCCTTCTCCTCCTCCTTCTCCTCTTCCTCCTTCTCCACACTGTGATCCCATGTACACGTACGTACTCCCAACATTCCTTTTCATGTCACTGTGCTTTATTCACTAAGCTACCACGGCATCTGAGTATGTACATATGTACATACATGTATGCTGCAGTTTTGAGTCCTGCGTGAGGCATCTCACTTTTTCCCTGTTCCTGAGAGTGGTAGCCTTGCATTGCCTTGTCTCTAGGACTGATCATGCACACTAGCCACTCCCTCCTGCCTCCCCTCCCTCCTTTCCTCTCCATCTCCTGCCCCTCCCTCAGGTAGTGGTTTTGCTGTTGCTCCTTCTCCATCACCCCCTCAATGTCTCGTTCTTCCCTTTTCCTCCTCCCTCTCCCCAACCTCCCACTTGTACTGTTCCTTGTTAACCCATTAACCATTAGTTACATTTGTGTGTATGTCCGAAATGTACAATATCACGATATGTACGAACAATTTACAGCAGCCTCAAAGGCTTAGAAAAATATATATACAATGTAATGTGTATGTCTACACACTTCCAGCTTCAGCATGTACAGGTAGCATAAGTACACATGACATGTGGGCCAGTTGCTAGTGCACACATGTTGTGTGCCTGGATCTCTTCCTCCCTCCTCTTTCCTTCCCCTGCTACCCTCCCCCCTTTCCATCTCATTGCAGATGTACATGTATGCTATTGTATGCTATTGTATGTTACATGTGGTTAGACTTCTGTACATGTACAGTACATGTAGCATAAATACATGTACACTTGTGTGGCCGCACACTTGTTGTTCTGCGCCTGGTTTTCTCCCTCCCTCCCTCCTCTTCTCTATACTTTACTTGCTCCCTCTATGCCCCTCCCCCTCCCCCTCTTTCCACCTCATTTCAGATGCATGCTACTGTATGCAGACAATGAGGAGGACCAGACGACTGCTTTGGACACTGTGCTGCCCTACACACATACTCTGTGCTGCCCTACACACACACGCATACTATACATGTACATGTACTGGAAACTCCAACACTTCCAAAATAATACAAGTACATTAGGTGACCTACATACATGTACCTGTACATGGGATAACGTGTTCAGAGCATTCTACGTACATGTACATGTAAGTACCTTGTACATTCATATGCTGATGCCACATGGTTCAAAGTAGTACCAGGGGATGCAATGCACCGCTCAGTTTCTACTCTACTCCAATGTTTGTGTACATGTACATGTACAGTGTACACATGTACACATTCAGGAACATATGAGCCACCCAAAGGGCAGCAAAGGAGCGTATACCTTATATAATATCACCACACCGCTATGTGGATCATAACTTCCTAATATGCACGTTGTTGGAGGCCAGCCAGTGGCCCCACGGCAGTTCAACTATGACTGCAGCGGCACATTAGGTTTTGATAAACTGCACTTTTATGCTCCTTCGCCACTCTTTAGGTGGCTCATACACTCCTGACATGATATGTTATGCTCTCATCTGTTGCAGATGCTGTTGGGTTGGGGATGAGGTTGTCTTTTGTGAGTCTTAGAAACCTGGAGAACACAAGGTGAATGACCACCATGCCATATTATTCTCACAAACACCTCCTCTGTTTCCGTGCCAAACATGCCGTGTACATTTCGTATCATACCATCCCCCTTCCTCCTAGTTTGCCATCTCCTATATACCTCCCTCGCTCTCTCCCTCTCCCTCCTTCCTTCCCTCCCACTCTCTCCTCCCTCCCTCCTTCCTTTCCTCCCTCATTGCCTTCCTCCCTCTTTCCTTTCCCTGTTTCTCCTTCTCTCCCTTCCCTCCCTCCTTCTCTCCCTCTCTCTCTCCCTCCCTCCCTCCCTCCCTCCCTCTCTCCCTCTCTCCTCCCCTCCCTCAGGCATGTACTCCCTATCCACCCTCCTCCTCCGCCTGGTGAGCTGCCTCTGTCTGGGATAAGCTTTGTGTTTAACCACTGGACTGGAGAACAATTTGTATAATAATTACATGCATATTATCACGATTAATTTTGTGGAAGTTATACAATTTTCAGGTGGATGTGTTAATCATTCAAATTGTTTGCCTCTATAGCTACATGTATGTACAAGTACAAAGCCATTATCTATCTTGAATCATGGAAGTTGCATAATTTTGAGCGGATGTTCATGTGGTGGACATTCATTGTTTGCCTATAGCTACATGTATATAGTGCAACTGTACTCACTTAGCTGCACCAAGACCTGGAACAAGACTATAGTCTGAGATACTAGCAATACCAGTACCCGATTGATCGAGGGCAGATTTGCTCACTAACCTTGGTCATTTGATGGGATGAGGTTGATGTTTGGTCATTTGATGGGGCTAGGGCCAGGGCCCAGGGCACACTGAGTTAGTTGGGGGGGGGGGCTGGTTAGAACTTTGCACACAGACTTAGTTATGGAGGAACCGTACTCTAGGTGTATTATATAATTTCAACTATGCCACCTGCATATCACTAATTAAACTTCATTATGAATGAAAAGCAATGAAAAGCACTCTTGGAAAGTGCATAACCCACACGTTGCTTGTTATTGCAAAAATGTGTAATAAACTTAACCCATTAACAGCGGAATTCATTTAGACAATTTTAATAACATGGCGGTCATGTTGTTATGCACAAGACTTTGACCTAGAATTCAAAACAGGTGCTTTCCCTGTACATTTCTAAGTCCCTAAGGACTATCTCTATCCACTGTGCATTCAACACGCCAGCTATAAAGCCATCAGACGAAGCAAGCTAAGCAGTGCGCAGCGTCATAGCGACCTACTTCGCGGTTCGCCCGTTCGACACTACACGTAGGTTTTTGTAGCTTTTACCTACACTGCGTAGTTTTCCAAGGCTAACACCGTATCTATGGACTCCACGTAGCTACCTGTACCTGTAGAGCGTGTAGATACTCGTTGAAGTTCGTTCTCTTACGCGAGTGACGGCCGTCTGGCGCACGCATGATTGTATGGCTTCTTTCACGGAACGCAACTCTCGCTGTGAATGTCCGATTCCCATACTGCAAACATGATGTAATTCTTTGAAGACTGCCAATTCCAATGCTATAGGGCACTCCCCTACACGCTGCTTGTGCGCAGGGCTAAGCGGACGAGTTCGCGGAGCTGTTATTGTTGCCAAAAGTCCACTATCGGTGTTGGGTTAATTGTGTGCATATACTCAAGTGAGGATAATGTAACATGAATATTGATGCATAACATGCTATTTGCACAAAAGATGAAGAGTGGATGAGCATGATTGGAATATGATGTTATAGCATTCTATAACTGTTGTGTTCATGTTATATAGTTGTTAGCATAAGTTGTAAGGATGGTGGAATTGTAGGTCTTTATGATCAACTGACTTCTGTTTGATACTTTGCTATAATTATTAATAATTTTGAAATCATAGTTGAAATTACACACAATTTTTTAATTGTCAGTTTAAAATTAATGGAATCTAACATGCATACCTAATGTTTGTAAATGTGGACTTCGCTTCCCAAAAATGAGATGGATCATATCCGCCAGACTATTGCTGTGTAGTGATATAGTGTGTGGAGGCTGAGTCTCCAGAGTGCAGCTGAGATGATGAGATAGTTCATTGAGTACCCAAGATGTACTTCATACGCAATAGCTAATAGTCTATTAAACATTTTGTAGGAAACAGTGTTTCGTAGTGCCGGTACAAATGCAAACCAACATGACTAGCATTAACTTCCTTATTAGGTATCCGTTGGAGTTGCTTGGATAGCATGGAGAGTGTGGCGTGAGATGAGTCCCTTGGGAGTAGTGGAGAAGTGAGGAAAGCATCACAATGCTGAGGGAATGTCTGGTTTCCGGGCACTCCCTAACGGGAATAATGACGTCAAACAAGTACCCACAAACAAGACAGAGATAATACTACAGAAATATTATTCCCCTGATAAGTTACTAGCTGCCGGTCAACCTGACGTCAAACTATACACTCTCTGTAGCCCTGACGCCATTGTGTAGGTGCGGTCAATTTGTTATGCACAGCAATTTCACCCCATGTGCTTTTGTTTCACCTTAGTCTCGTGAACCAGACCGTATTCCGTGAACGCGCATGCGCGAGCAACGGTCTCGACCCCATGCCCAGCGAATGCGGAGATAACGTGCAAACGTGACCTCAATCTGCGTTCGCGGAAGGTTCTGGAACGACACTAAGTTTCATCTACGAATTACGGTTGCTTTTCTTTCTAATTAACACGAGAAGTGGACTATAGCCACTCTGGTGATGTGGTGTGTGGAGGCTGTTCCTACAGTGAGTCTCAAGGGATTAGCTTGTACACCTGTGCCTATATAGTAATAGCACCACCAGATTATCCTTCCTCTTGCCTTAACACAAGAACATATTCAGGTGAAAGGTTAACTAGATCAGGAATGCATTATTGTAAGTGTGTAATAATTATTACCTTACGTGTTTGGATAGCCTGCATGGTGAATGGTCCGTAAAGTGTCTCATTTTTGGGTTCTGTCCGCAGCCTTAATATGAATGACGTCAGGGAGAGAACTAGAGAGAACGGTTAGGATGGATGAGTCCTAGCTGTTAGGGAGAGCCCTGGAACATGCTAGCTTTGAACTTGAGCAACATGCTACTGAGCTGTCAGGCGAAAGGTGCTAGTACAAATCATGTTGCTTTCATATTAAACGTGAAAAGCCGCATTTTCTACGGCCAGGCTAGGTGTGAGTGCCGTGGCCATGCAATCTCTACATACACCTACTCCCGTACTAGGTGCGATAGTAATCAATCACACGCAGCGCACATTATTTTGCATTGCAGTGGGACAGACACTGTACTGTGAAACTGAGGATACTTTGTGGGAAGAATGGGGGACTGAGAAGATGAGTGACTCTGCTCTACATGCGTTCATGATAGAAAGTGGCGAGGGAGGTCCGAGGAGAAAATGAGAGGCAGGCTGAGTGGGAAGAGGAAGACGTGTGGGTGAGCCCCGTGGAACGTGATACGCGTGATGAGGATAACCTGAATAATGTCCATTATCCACGCTCTGGGTGACGTCATAACTGGGGAATAACTATAAAGTTGCGTTCAGGCAGACTAGCAGCACGTCAAGAACGTCAAGAGGGGTCATTAGCACCTTACTATCGAAGCAGTACAGTCTGATTCCAGACCCCTCCCTGCATGCAAGAAGGGCGATCGCAGTCACAGACATCGCACCTCGGATCAGTTGAGAAACGTGACAGCAACTTATCTCTACACCTTCCCGTGTCTTCAAATCGCGCCTATTGTGGCAGGTGAGAAGATGAGATAGATCGTTCTTTTGCTATGTATAGGTTGTAATCTCCCAACATAAGGAGGCAGCAGCAGCCGCAGCGGAAGTGGCGCTCCAACAAAGTTAATAATTATGCTGCTATATCTAGGACAGATATGAAAACAGAGTAAGCATAGCAAATTGAAAGAATGATAGGTAATTCTCACGACAGAAAGTCCACAATATTATAGCATCACGTGTTAAAACATGGCTACTAGACTAATGCTCTGTTGAATAGTATAGTGTTGAATGTGGAGGCTTCATCATGTCTGCAGAGAATGACTTGGAAAGTTACCATCGCACTGCTGTTAACTTGTTATTCCAAGATGTGTAATATATGTGTGTACTCAAGTGAAGATAATCTGACATACATGAATCTTAACGCATAATATGCTATTTGCATAAGAGATAAAGAGTGGATGAGCATGATTGGAATAATATTACAGTGTTATAGCATTCTATAATTGTGTTGATATTAGTTGTTGGCACAAGTTGTGAGGATAGTGGAATTGTAGCTCTTTATGATCAACTAAAAATTTGTGACTTCTGTTTGATAGTTTGCTGCATTAAGTTTTGAAATCATAGATGAAATTACACACCATTGTTTAACTATTGTCAGTTTAATGTTGTCTGAATGTAATTGATGGTGGTATGCACAATCTTACATGCTTAATTAATGTGCACTTCGCTGCCCTAAAATGAGATGGATCATATCCGCCAGACTATTGCTGTGTAGTGATATAGTGTGTGGAGGCTGAGTGTCCAGAGTGCAGCTGAGATGATGAGGTGGTTTATTGAGTACTCAAGACATACTACAATGTTCTTCGTACGTAATAATAGCACTCCCTAAAATAGCTTTGTAGGAAACAGTGTCCAAACAAACACGATTAGCATTAATTTCCTTATTAGGTATCCAATGAAGCTGCTTGGATAGCATGGAGAATGTGGCGTGAGATGAGTCTCTTGGGAGTAGTGGAGAAGTGAGGAAAGCATCACAATGCTGAGGGAATGTCTGGTTTCCGGGCACTCCCTAACGGAAATAATGACGTCAAACAAATACCCACAAACAAGGCAAAGATAAGGCCACTGCAAATGAGACTTTAGTTTCCCGTCCAGACTTCCTGGAAATTTGATGCGGGCGGGCGGACCATTACCATTATTCATTACTATGAATATCATTAACAAAAAAATTGAAATTCTAAGAAACAGGAACTGAATGTGACTTCTTAGCATTAGCAATTGGAGGTTTTTCTCTACATCCCTCACACTGTGGATAGTAAGGCTCTTTGTCACTCCAAGGATCTACAGAAACACCACAGTAGACACAGATGTCCGCAAACTTGGCAGAGTAATAGAGTTTTTCGATTGGGTCCTCACACGACATTTGTCGAACATAGACTACGTCCTTTAGCTAGCTCCTTCGATTTGATAAGCTCCAAAAGGTCATTGTAGAGTTGATCACGTTTGTTACGAACAGTTACAGGAGAAGGCAATCTGACAGTGTTCTGCTGCTTCTGAGCGCACATCATGATCTGAAATGCGTTTCTGACTATTGGTGATGCTTGGGGAATAGTGGTGGAGCTACCTCTCACATAGTACTTGATAAATCGTCCAAAACAGGCAGTCACATCACTGACTTGGAGTGCATGATCACCAACACTGTCCAGTGCATCTTTTGTAGTTCCCACTCGCACATCTTCAACCACTTGATGATCTTCCTTGCTGCTACTGGTGGCTATCCTTGGAAGCACCACCTATAAAGGAGAAGCCATAAGCAGACCTTGAGGTGACCTTGCAACAGAGGCGTGTTTGTGGTAAGCTGGAATGCCAATTACCATATTAAATTTGCACAACAGTGCAGTGCATATTGTATATGTATGGTGCATACAACACACATACACTGTACAGTACCGGGCCAGACTAACAACCGCTACAGTGCATACAACTTAATATCACGTTTCAAATTTGTAAAGAGTACAGAAACTTACCCTTTCATAAAAATCTGTCAAGGACAACCTTTCATCCTCGCTTTGCAAAATAGTCCATCGTAACAGCGTGGTTTGACAGCAAGAGTCGAAGACACAAGTGTTCACAAGCAGCATCAAAGCAAAAGCGCTCAAAAACAACATGAAACTACGATATCAGCTGCACAAGACTTGGAAAAAGACTCGGACTCACTGACAACCACCGCACATGTACTCTGAAGCTATCACGTGAATGAAGATGACGCAATAATGGAGTACAAAGGTCAATAATGGTCAAACCACGCGGCGCTCTCAAGAAGGGGCGGGCGGCGGACGGGAAACTAAACTCTCATTTGCAGTGGCCTAATACTGAAGAAATATTTATTCCCCTGACGATTTACAAGTTCGTGCAAAACAAGGCGTGGCTCCGGGTATACGCGCGCGAGAAGGCATGGTTGCGCAAGGCTGGTCTTTGTCCATTACACATGGCGGGTGACTAGTCAGCTCTCCGTGTGGCAGCCAGGCGATTCACACACACCATAGATATTAGAGACACGTAACGTGTCTCTAATATCTATGCACACACGCACACATCCATATAGCTGTCTCGCATATGTCAGGGTTCAAAGCGGGATAATAGGAATGGTTGGCCGGGGAAGGCGTGTCTTCGCGAGACCTGTGGTAGAGTGCGTCGTGCATGCCATGATAGCCCAACCTCAGATGCTTGAGGACGTCGCCTCTTCCATAGATATTAGAAACACGTAACCGGTTACGTGTTTCTAATATCTATGCCTCTTCTAATTACACTGTCTCCGCGCGGGTGCGGTCAATTTGGTATACACGAACGCTACCTCACGCGCTGGAGTGAACTATAACACAGATATTAGAGACTGTGTGACCCATTCACTCTACGATCTATGACTATATACATGTAGATACTCTGGTGATGTGGTGTGAGGCGATTGAGTCTCAAGGGATTACTGAGCTTGTACACCTGTGTCTAGTAATAGCACTACCAGATTATCCTTCCTTTGCTCTAACACGAGAACAGTTGAAAGATTAACTCGATCAGAAATGCATTATTGCAAGTGTTACCTTATGTGTTTGGATAGTCTGTATCAGTGATAATGAATGACATAGCCTCATTCCTGGGTGCTGTCCACAGCCTTTATATGAATGACGTCAGGGAGAGAACGGTGAGGATGGATGAGTCCTAGCCGTTAGGGAGAGCCCTGGAACATGCTAGCTATATCTTTGCGTAAACGGGGGCGCCTAGCAAGTGTAGCTATGTCAGCTAGACACCAGGCGTGTAACGGCGCATGCAGTAATCCGTACTGACCGGCGTGCCGCTCATCGCTGTAGCCTCGTTCCCAGGCTGTTAGGGGGTGATGGGGCACCATGCACGTACAGCCAGTGGCTATAGTACTACCTGCAATCCGGGAATTTGATCGGCGGCTGGTATCGTCCTCTTCCCAGGCACGCGAGTTTCCACGTGATTTGGGCTGTGTCCTGGCTAGGTATGCCTAGCCGTACGAAGTGCGGGTGAGAGAAGCGTTTCAGGCTACAGAGCAGTCAGCGGCTTCGCTTACAAACCTCTAAGTTGCACAGACAGTCTATAACTAATACAGCATTTTAGTGTGACAATATCCTTTATTTTGGTGGAATTACGGCGAATGTGGACAACAAATGTACCATTTTATGAACAGTTAAATTAATTATCAAATTTGTGAATTTATAACTCCAATATTTTGAAATTGATAGTTCACAATTGATCTTTTTGTTTTTTAATCAATTTTTAAGTAAAATAGACTATAATTCTAGTATATCTTTTGCTAAATTGCGGCATAAAACAATTAACAATTTAGCAAATGTTTTGTAACTTCACAAAAAGTGTATGATATCAGCAAATCAGAAATGGAACTTTTATTTCAGAACATGATGTTAACTGTATATACAGAGATTTTAAACGTTGGGTAGGCATAAGAGGTCTGTATGCCACACTGAACTAGCCACAGAGTGACATGCAGCTCTTCATGAGGTGATGTACACATATTACAATATTATAGGAAGAGAGAAAATGGGGCTGAAAAACTAGAACAGTGGGTGGACTGTAGACATGTTATAATATCTTTGTCTAAGCCATCTCAATAATTTATTAATGGGCATTTCTACTGTATTAACTCTAAATGTTGAGTTTGAAAGCCAAAAGTGGAAAAAAAGAGGCAGGAGACAAGTAATTTAAGAATTGTCAACTCTGGAAGTATGAAGAAAATTTAAGACATGGTTGCAAAGTACATGCTATAATACAAAGTTTCGTGGGAACAATGATGACATGACGAGTATGCATGTCTGATTACATAGTACAAGCCCTATATTGTTGAGCAGAGCTGTACAGGTCGGAGTACCAGTTAGAAAATCATTGAACAGACACACTGGACAGGCCAGACATACAAGATACACTGGACACACTAGGCATAACCGTCTTTCTTTCCTCTCCCTTGTGAAGTAGTACTTGAGAAGGTTTATAAATTTTTGGAGTTAACTACACATTGAACAAACTATAATATTATTACTTTATGGAGGTATTACTGAAAAATGTGTGGGATATCAAAGATAGCAAGTTGTGGCAGTATATCAATGTTCCATACTTGGAGCATATCCCCTATACATGTAGATGTACAAAAATATGTTCATTAATAATTATCTTCATCTTGCCTCCTCCTCACCCCTATTCTCTTTCACCTTCTCTCCATGGCAATATCCCTATATCTCTCCTTCTGTCTTCCTCCCTCTCCCCCCACCCTCCCTCCCTCCCTCCCCCATCCTCTCCTCCTCCCCTCCTCCCTCCCCTCCCTTCCTCCCCCCTCTGAGCCCTCTCTACCACCCTCTCTCCCTCTCCCCTCCCCACAAGCATAGCATAAACATGAAAATTGCGAGCATAATATGCTGAAGCCTACCCTCCTCCCATCCTCCCTTCTCTCCCCCCCTCTCTCCTCCCCCTCTCCCCTCCCCTCTCCCTCCCCCTCCCTCCTTCCCCTCCCCTCATCCCTCCTCCCAACCCCCTTCCTTCTCTCTTCCCCTCCCCTCTCTCCCCCCTCCCCTCACTTCCCCTCCCCCGTCTCCCTCCCCCCTCCCCTTCCCCTCCCTCCCTCCCTCTCCCTCCCCTCCCCCCTGTCTCCCCTTCCCCTCTCCCTCCTGTTCTCCTTCCCCTCTCCCTCCCCTTCCCCTTCCCCTCCTCCCTCTCCCTCCCCTCCCCCCCTCCCCTCACCCCCCTCCCTCTTCTTCCCTCCTCTCTCCCCTCTCTCCCCCCTTCCTCCCTCCTCTTCTCCCTTCCTCCCTCCTCTTCTTCCTTCCTCCCTCCTCTTCCCCTGTTACCTCCCTCTCTTCCCCTTCCTCCAACTTTTCCCACCTCCCTTCTTCCTCCCTAGTCTCCCTCCTTCCTTCTCCCCTCCATTCCACCTTATTACATTAATTTTTAGACCCATTCCTCTAGATCTCTTCTTCTCTTCTCCTATTCATTCTCTCCTTGCTACAGTGTTCCTTACAATTATAGCGTAGATGTGCCAATTATCGCCAGTTCTGCTTCCACGCCTATTATCGCCATATGGCTTTGCTTGCCTTACACAACATTGTGTGTAAGTTTTGAGCATGCGCAGCTATTATACAGATCACGTGTATCCCCCGACGTCTTTACAATTGTGACGAAACGTTCCTTCCTCTCAATGGCACTCGTGAGAAAGTGGTGACAGTCAAAAAAGCCAAGTACACGTATGCTCAAGCTCATGGAACGACTGAGCACATCACTTTACTCTGGTGCTTCTGCTGCTGGAATTGCACTCCCACCAACGATCATTTATCCAGAAGCTTTTCCAGGAGGACCTTACACTTTCAGAGGTCCTGATGATGCAGTTTATGCCAAAAGTGAGTCAGGGTGGGCAGACTCAGAGCTCTTTCTTGAGCTGGATGAAGAGAGTATTTCTTGTGTATGCTGCCCCACAGCGACCAGTCATTTTGTTTATTGATGGCCACAAGACACACATGACTCTTGATCTCATTGATGTAGCTCAATCGAGTGGTGTGATACTCTTTTGTCTTCCACTTCAATTCACGCTCTCCAGCCATTGGATGTTGCCGTTTTTAAGTCCCTGAAGGACAACTTTTTTTAAGTCAGTGCGTGCCCTTTCCTTTGCTAAGAAAAATTTTGTAGTGTCTAAACGCAAATTTGCCTCAGTGGTCAAGGAACCTTTTGAGAAAGCATTTTCAATGTCAAATATTAAGGCGGGGTTTTCGAAATCAGGCATTTTTCCATACAACCCAGATGCCATTGCCATCAAGAAGATGAAGCCATCAGACGTGTACAAGCCTCTGCAGAACTCTTCTCTAGATAGCACGGATACCTCCACAACTGAAGAGACATCTGTATTGGCTCCTGAGACACCTTCACCTGTGGTGTCTTCCATTGTTTCACATCCAATTCCAGACTCCCTGTCTTCTAGTCCTGGTGGTGCTCCTTTGACCAGCACTCCATCACATGTGTGCAATACCCCAACTCCTTTCACTGTTAGAGACATCTGTATTGGCTCCTGAGACGCCTTCACCTGTGGTGTCTTCCATTGTTTCACATCCAATTCCAGACTCCCTGTCTTCTAGTCCTGGTGGTGCTCCTTTGACCAGCACTCCATCACATGTTTGCAATACCCCAACTCCTTTCACTGTTACTCCCCCCCCAACCTTGCTCTTCATCTGGACGAGGGTCCTCAATTGTCAATCCATTAGTTGTGACAGGCATGGTTCCAGCTCATCTTGCTGATGTATTCTGCACCCCAGATATGGATCCTCAAACCCAACCCACCAAGAGGAGGAGGATAACGAGGGCAAGAGTAATGACTGAGAATGAGTACATTGATATGATGAAGGAAAAAGATGCAAAGGAGAGGGAGGCAGAGGAGTTGAAGAAAAAACGCAAGGAGGAACAAGAGCACAAGAAGGAAGAGAGGGAGAAACAAAAAAGAGAGAAAGAGGAGGAACAACGGAAGAAGAAGGAGGAACATGAAAATGCTAAAAAGGAGAGAGAGGAGGCAAGAAATGCTAATCAGGTTCAATCCAAAAAAGGAAAGAAGCGAGCACTTAATCAGGACTTGGACTCCCTTGAAAGTTGCCAGAGTGAGTCAGAGGAACCATCGGAAAGAAGCAGACCACGTAGAATACAGCAACTCCCTGCTCGATTTCGAGATGAGTCAAGTGACAGTGACAGTGATGAAGGTACACTCTGCAAATTGTGCAATGCCAGGGAGCCAGCCAGCTGCAAGTCTTCAGTTGTGTTTTGGGTTGACTGTGGGTCTTGTTTTCATACAGTGTGTGCACTTGGTGACAACAATGCTTCTCGTCCTGAAAGTTGTTTGTAACTGTGGAGTATGTCTCTACTTTGAAAGTATGTTTGTTTTGGACTTCTTTTGTACGCTGTACATTCACTTTTGATACGGGAAATTCTACGTGGCGAATTTAGGGCAACTCTTCCAATTATCGCCACTCTAGATGTGGTGCACAAAGTCCGTTTTTGCGTCGTGAAGGTTGCGCTTTACATAGCTATGTAAACGCGCTACAGCGGCCCATACTGTAGGGGATTTCCCTACCTCACGCGTCTCGTACGCTCTATGTGGTCGGAAAACCCCATCGCTAAAAAACAGCGATAATTGGCGCATTTACGCCACATTTCACAGTGATAATCCTTTCCTCCAGACTGCCCCCAAAGCTCCCTCTCAGATGAGCTCTCCTAATCAGGCCAAGGCTCATGAGCAGGTACTGCAGTGGGTGGTTTACATGTAGTGGCAACTATCTCTAGTAGTGTGGAAACATGCATAATGGGAGAGGAGAGAGAGGGTGGAAGGGAGTGAGAGGAAGGAAGGATGAAGACACAAGAAGAGGAGGGAGGTACATACAAGAGAGGGATAGAGGCTGAACAAGAGAGAGAGAGAGAGAGAGAGAGAGAGAAGGTAGAGAGGAAAGGGATAAGTAAGAGGGGGGAGAGGGGGAGGGGGAAGTTGGGCAAGAGAATAGAGAGAGAGACAGGAAGTATGAGGAAAGAAGAATGTGGAAGGGAGGTGGAGGTTGAGAAATGGAAGGGAGAGGAGGAGGGAGGGAGAGGATGGGGAGAGAGGGGGAGAGGGAGGAGGAGGAGGGGGAGGGGTGAAAGAAAAGACAGGGAGGAAGGGAGGAGGGAGGGGGCCTTGGGGGGAAGGAAGGGGGAGGGTAAAGGGAGGGAAAAGGGGAGGGGGGGGGGAGGGAGGGAGGGAGGGGGAGGGAGGGGGAGAGGGAGGAGAAAGGAAGAGGGTGAGAGGAGTATGAGAAGAAATGAGGGGAGAGGTGAGGTGAGAGAGGCAGGGAAGTATGAGGGAAGAATGAGGAAGAGAGGTGGAGGTTGAGGGAGAGGGGGGGGGAGGGAAGGGAGAGGGTAAAGGGAAGGGTGGAAGGGGAGAGAGGGGAGAGGAGGAAGGGAGGGGAGGAGGTGGGAGGGAGGGGGAAGGGGGGAGGGAGGGGGGTGGGGGAGATGTAAGGATTGAGAAATGAGGGAAGGAAAGAGAGGGAGGAAGGAAGGGGGAGGAGGAATAGGGAGGGGTAAGGGGGAAATTTGAATGCAGCCAATGAACCTGTTTTAGTTATGATTTTGTTTAACATAAATTTCCATTGAATTAGTTACAGTTTCTCTTAGTTCAGTTCATACAATGTCATGTAAATACCACAAGGATATCTGTTCACTACAATGTATTCCATTAGTTAATAAAGGAGGGATGAAGGAAGGATGGAGGGAAGTGAGGGAGGGTGAAAGAAGGAGGGAGGAGGGAGTTAGGTTAATTAAGGTGGCGGTTCAACCTTGGGTAGTACGCGCACACGGGTATTACGTTGGGAGTACGTTATAATGAGATTCATAGTTCGTGTACACGTGCAGCCTTTGAAGTGGTAGGCCCGTTATGCGTACTTGTGTGTGTAGAGTGTACTGTAGTACGTAGATGCTAAATATCTCGGGACTGAAAATTTTGGAGCGGATCCAAACCAACGGCACTCGAATGAGTTCTCGTAGACCTTTGCGGCGACGCATCATGAGCGGTAGATCTACAAAATTGTGCGCAAAACGCCAAGTTTAATCGACCCCGTGCGTAGCACGGACAAACGTTTAGCGCGCCTGCCTTGTACTTACATGCTAAATGCACGAGCATGCGTCGCCGCAAACAGGTCAGTTGTGGGGTAATTAAGCGTATTTTTTCATATTTTTGCTAACTGTCCCAAGTCAGATATTTGGATTTTTATGGAGCCCAGTTTTGTGGACTCCATTAACCTAGTGCTGCTTTGTGGACAATTATAAAGTAGATAATCAGACAGAGCAGTTTTCAAGCTTTAAAACAGTACCAATATTGTTACAAAAGTGTTTAGGATACGACACTGAGACTATGTTTTTATAACAACTGTTTGGTTTGCGAAAGGTTGAACCGTCACCTTAACAGAGAGGTGTATTGCAATGGCACAGGATGGAGCAGGAAGCCATGCTATAAATATTGCCTCGATCCAGTAATACTAGCCAGCTATATGCCACACCTGTGCACAGTGTATGTACACATCAGGTGAACTAATTATTAGGCACATGACTGTACATAATTTTTATCTCACCACTTCCTTCCCTCTCCTCACTCTCATTCTCTCCCCATTCCAATACCCCTGCACCCCCTCCTCTCCTTCACCCCTCTCCCCTTGAACCCTCCATATTTTCCTCTCCCTATTCTCTTTTCCCTCCCTCCCCCCTCCCTCCCTCCTTCCCTCCATCCCTTCCTTCCTCCCTCCCTCCATCCCTCCCTCTCTGCATCATTCACCTCATTACAGCCTCAGGTCCAGCCACTGAGATGGCCCCTCCCACTCAAATGGAGGAGAGGGAAGGACTTGCCCTTTGGAGTCAAGTATGCCTACACTGCGTTACTGAAGGGACAGGTCCACATTGCAAGTGGGTTGACTGTGAATTGGTATGATGTAGTGCAATACAACTCTACCACTGGTGAGTGGTCTCAGCTGCCAAAGAGCACTGAGTACTTGTTTGCCATGGCATCAGTCAAGGACCAGCTATTACTAGCTGGTGGTTATGGAGGCAGCACTGCTATCCAATTATGGGACAGTGAGGGTCATCGCTGGAATACTCAGCACTACCCAACAATGCCAACTGGTAGAGCATGGTCAGCTGCTGTGGGCTACCAGCAATACCTCATTGTGGCATGTGGTGACTACAAGGACACAGTAGAAGTCCTGGACTGCTCCACTCACCTGTGGTACAGTGCACAGCCAGTGCCTATGGGGGGTCAGCAGATGACAGCAGTCATCATTAGTGATTACGTATACATCTCATCATATTACTGGAGAGATGGTCGGCCTCACGTGTTCTCTGCCCACCTCCCCACCCTGATAGCAAACGCAACTCACAACACCACCACTAGCCCAACATGGCGGGAACTGCCATCCCCTCCAGTAGGTGGCCCCTCACTCTTAGCCCTGCAGAACCACTTGCTACTGGTAGGAGGGAGGGAGGTAGGAGGGTGGGGGTGGAGAAAGGAGCTCTACAGATATGAGGCGGAAGGGAAGAAATGGAGCAAGTGTGGAGAGCTTCCTGTGGGAATGTATGCTCCCTCTTGTGCAGTACTCCCCTCTGGTGAACTGCTTGTGGCTGGAGGGGAGGTGGGTGTTAGGGAGTATTCCCAGCAAGTGTGGGTAGGATCATTAGAGTAACACTGATTGCTTCTCTGATAACACCTCACTGTGCACAACTGTACATTTGAACTACCACTAATTATTGCAGTGATTTGATTTTACATTGAATAATTTGTGTATGCTGCTATGCATTACATGTTACTTCACTACAAACAACCTCCTATTATGTGTGTTGGCTTGATAATTATTATACCCTAACATTTAATTTGTGAATAACTAAAATTAATATATTGGTTTACATGTTCACTGTACATCATATTGTAGTTAGGTTGTACACTGTAGTAAACACCTTGTTCATATATACAATGAAGTGTTCGTGTATATGCATTATTATTACTTATATACACTCACTCCAACATCCTACACTAGCTGATATGTGTGTTGTGTTATTAATGCATTGTGATCTTTGTAGAGTTTGATTAAAACGTTTTGATTAAAAGCAGTTTGTTCAGAACATAAGAATGATTGCGACATCACGTGTTTGGACTGATGAAGACAGCAGTAATGATATGAGAGAGAACATGAAGGAGGGAGGGGGAGTGAGTGATAGAAAAATCTGGAGGAGTGGGAGGAGGAGGAGGAGGAGGAGGGGAGGGGGGGGGAGGGGGAGGAGGAGGAGGAGGAGGAGGAGGAGGAGGGGAGGGGGAGGGGGAGGGGGAGGAGGAGGAGGAGGAGGAGGAGGGGAGGGGGAGGGGGAGGGGGAGGAGGAGGAGGAGGAGGAGGAGGAGGAGGAGGAGGAGGGGGATAGAGTGACTACATGGTGAAGACGTGCAGCAATTCCAGACAATTGTCTCAGATTGCAGTGCGTGTCTCACAGGATGGCTTTGATGGCACTGACAGTTCTGTGAGTATTTAGTGCCCTGTGCTGTCTCCTCCAGTGCCAGCTCTGCAGGAGAGAGGGAGAGAGGGAGAGAGGGAGAGAGGGAGGGAAGGGGAAAGGGAGGAGGAATGGAAGAACGAATAAGGAGGAAGGAGGGAGGAAGAGGAGAAGAAAGAGAAGTACATGTACATGTTCATGAACAATCACATGCATAGTGCACCACAATCAAAGAAAGAAGAGAACAGGGGAGAAAGAAAGAAGAATCACACGCTATAAAACAAACTAAAATCCACGACAACCTCAACAGCTTAGAACTTAATATTTGGAGAAAAGCCTAGAAAAATTAATATACATACAAATATACATGTATATAACAACTTCACTGGCTTAGACATCTCTAACAACCTCAACGGCTTAGAAATAAAACAAAGCAACAAGCCTACACATATAAGAATACAACTCAGAATAAATAGCAGATGGTCCACATGTATATACATGTAGTGAGGGATCAAGTGTTGAGAATGACACCTTGTGTTTCTCTTTTTCTTTACCTGCGTGATGGGAGTATGATGGAAGTAGAGCAGTTCCTAGCCCTTGTCACACGACCAAATAAACAGGTCAAACCAACTCTGGACATTGTAGTCCTGCATACCGTAGTGAGAGAGAGAGAAGGGAATGAGGAGAGGGAGGAGGAGGAGAGGGAGAGAGTGTGAGGGGAGAAGAGAAACAGGGAGGGAGGCACGCAGCGGAGGAAGGGACAACACTGTTGTATGATACGAGGTGACAATGGAGAGCAGTGCGCTGTAGGGTCATGGCATCCGGGCCTTGGTGCCCCATTTGTGAGCGATAGCGAGCCGGCCAGTGTCTCTAATCAGCTCTCGCAGCTCCTAAGGACGACATGTGTCCGATAAGCTTCATCCGCACCACTCTCCACAATGGCTGTGCTCCATACTCATAACTGATCTCCCATTGCTGTGACTCTCTGCCCTGCCCTGCGTAGTCCATTCGCACAACCAGTCGCATGGAGACACGCTCTTTGCTGGTCCGACCACGCCGCTGGACGACCACGAGTATGGCTGACCACTAACTCCTCCCATGTGCTCTAAATAGAAGCACCTGGCGCTCACTGCGCTCCATCGCTCCAGCCTCTGCTCCCTCTTGCCTGCGGCAGCGAGTGGAGATGGCCACGCGCTACGTACCTGGTGCGTCCTCCATAGAGATTCCTCTCAGGGACACGGACGAGGTGAACCTGCAGAGAGCTTCACTCTGCGTGAGCATGAGGGAGAGAAAGACGCTAGTTCTATTCAATGCGCACTATGGCTTTCGACAAAGCCACATGCACGTATACATGTACATGTGTGCATGCATGTGTGTGCATTCTGGTATTGTGTGTGCAGTGTAGTGTGTGGAGCAGTAAAGTGTGTGCATGGGCACATGGCCAGCCTTTTCCCTGTGTCCAGGTGATTGAATTGGGCATTGACCAGCTACCAGAGGGAGATGAGGTGATTCCTCTCCCCCTCCCTCCTTCCCTCCCTCCCTCCCTCCCTCCCTCCCTCTCTCTCCTCCCTCCCTCCCTCCCTCCCTCTCTCTCCCACCAATGCAGAAGGCTCACCTCATGCATGGAGCACAGTGTGAGGTAGACAGCGCCACTCTCTGAAGGCTGGCAGACTCCTGCAGGGCAGCCACATCATGGCCAAGCTACTGTGCAGTGCGCATGTGTACATGTACGTACGTGTACCCATACATCATGCACATGTACTCATGTAGTGTACATGTACATGTACTCCCTCCTCCCTCCCTCCCTCCCTCCCTCCCTCCCTCCCTCCTTCACTCCCTTCTCCCATTCCTTCCTCCTTTCCCTATCAATCGTTTCCCTGCTTCAGGCAGAGCTTGCGCTGACTCTTTCACTGACCTTATTAGGCCTTGATACCTATTATTCTATTCCCCTATTCTTAGTCCTATTATTATCCTTAAAACTGTGATTTGTTTCAAAAGATTATTCTGCAAAAACAACTACTCTCTAGCTCCAAATCAGTTCTGATTTCAGCTTCTACAGTCTCCCTCCCTACCTCCCTCTCTACCTCACTCCCTACCTCACTCCCTACCTCCCTCCTTTAGGCTCAGCAGCATTTCCCCCAGTAACCCCTTTTGTACATGTGCATGTACAGTATGTAGGACATTTATGTATTACCTACCACTCCCCTCTCTTCCCGTTCTCTCCCTCCCTCCCTCAGGCCTGTTCTCCCTGCCCACCCTCCTCCTCCACCTGGTGTCTGGGATGGGTCTCCTCACTCTCACTGCCACAGTCACTGGCAGTCTTGCCCTGTACATACTACCAGACAGAGGGCAGTACAGGAGGAGTGTGTATGAGGAGTCCTCAAAATGATTGTTATCAAAATGTACTGCATAATAATTGTTTTGTGAGATGGACTTACATGTGTGCTGCTGTTGATCATTACAATGTTATTCATTCAAAGTGTGTGGCATTGTTAGTTGGTGCTCTCTGCACTCGCCCTTTGCCCTGTATGTAGCCACTGGACTGGAGAACAATTTGTATGACTGTGCATGTACATGTGAGTGGTCTCTATTAGTATTTACACATACTGTACATGTACATCAGCTATCTTGATCGTGGAAGTTACACAATTATTGCTAGCAGATATGGTAGAGAATCAAATTGCTCACCTAGTACAGCAGTGCTCACTTGAGCCTGAGAGACACTAGCATTACCTGAGGGGAGTTTGGCTCATTAACTTGGTCATTTGATGGGGCAAGGGCCAGGGGTAGGCTAGTTATACTAACCCAAGAACTTCTTTCTGCATGGCTGAGTATTCCAAGTACCACTGGAGGAGGAGAATGAGGAGTAAGGAAGAGGGGTATCACGTGGGCGGGCAAGTGACGTGCATGCGGGAAGTGCAGTGCCCGTGCTCTGAGTGACGTTATGCCACATGCAGGTCGGAGTAGCCTCGCATGCCAGCCGTATTTTTCCCGTGCGCGGAGGAATACGGGGGAAGGAGAAGGGATACTACTCCCGCATTCTTACCATCTTAGTAAGCATTGATACAGTATAACATAATATTACTAGTACTCAAGGAGGTAGTTGACGGCGTGACAGCAATCAACCCCTATCGACATCTGCACGTGTCTAAGAGCTGTTTCAGTCTGGTCTAGTGAGAGGATGAAGTAGCTATAGACATATAAATAATCATTTTGCTATCACATAATTATGTGAGCTGTACCATACAGCTCAGGTGTGGAAAGAGTAGCGGCTGCAGTGCGTGTTCTTTCTCCACGTGCAGCGTCCCCCTAAAAGCTCACGAACAATCGCAGGTGTGAGCAGGTGTTCAGCTCAAGTGCGTATGACCATAGATATTTAACTTCACGGAACATATCTATAGTATGGCAGTATATACTAGCCTGAGAACCCACCGAGCTCGAGGGACAAACGTCCAATAGTATAGTAATTAATACGTTATAAGTGTGTATGTATACTAAAAGAGTACAACACAATTACATAAGGAGTAGGACGATGTAGTTCTTAAAATTACAAGAAACACAGTCAACAGGCAAGTTACTCGAATTCCACATAGTCATGGACAATCAGTGTTATGTCATGCTCAATGAAGTGGTAAACTGCCTTTTCCTCCCCACATTACGGTAGAACCTCCGAACAGAGGACACTTTGGTACCACGGCTAGACCTTGACAAATTATGCTAGCATAATTTTGGGAATAATAGGCATTGAAAAGCATAAGAGAGTTATGCTGGAATAATCACTAAATCTTTACACCAGTGAGAATAATAAGCTGACCTTGAACCCCTTCTCCATGTCCACGTGCTCTTGAAAGGTATCATGGTGGAAAAATCACCGAAAAATGAAGTGCCGACTTGGGCCAAAGCTTTCCAACTCATTTTACTAGTTCAGCCATATGCATCTTCTCCTGCTGCAGAAAGGGTGTTTTCATTTTCACAGAACTCTTTTAGCCACCAGCAGGGATCATCTCTAAATTTCTGTTTCTGTCATGCTTTAGCACAATAGAAAATGAGATATTTTGTTTGTGTACTAAATAATTATTTTGGAACATAATTTAAGAATAATATGTTAACTAATAGGCATGAATGGCAAGTATAAGGGAATAGAAAAAAATAAAAGCATAATTAATGTGTCAAGGCCTAACCATGGCCTTTGTCCTCTCTTCGGAGGTTGTCCTCTTTTCAGAGGTTGTCTAATATTTGCCTTAATAACTGCATGTGACTGGAATGGTCTATAATGGTCGAGGTATATAGTCAATGTTCACTAACACTGATACCTGAACCTACTGATTATTCCGAGTGTGGATAGAAATGCTGTTGCAGTGATGAGAGGTCAAAATTAATTGTATACAGGCCATGTTTCCTTCAACCTATCCCCCATTATTTCACTGTTCTTGAGAAGGGATGTAAGCCAACTAGAGTTACTGGAGGGAAAGTATATCGAGGAACTGGATATGGGCTTGAAATGTCGTATGTTTACCAATTTAATGGAACAAAGCCTTGTATTGACAAGCCACGAGAGTGATTCTCTGAAGACGTGTGGACTAGTTTGATTTCCGTGGATATAGACTAGATCTACAAGTTGTTATTGTTTATGCATAAAACTCGTGCGCAAGGTACGTGACGTGTGGGAGTGGCTGAATTGCGGGAGGGGCTGTAATGTCAAGGTGTGTTTTTCGGAGTGTCCGCTATCTGGAGGTGAAAATACGTTGCAAAAACGCTTTGGGACCAAGGATAGTGTCCGCTGTTCGGAGTTTAGAGGTGGTCGCTTCTCGGAGGTTGCCAATGTATTACAAGTATGGGATTTTCAATCGTGACTAAAACCTTGTCCGCTCTAGGGAGTGTGTCCGCTTCTCGGAGTGTCCGCTCAGGGAGGTTCTACTGTAGTTAGAGGATATCCTACAGTACCTACACATTCTACGCATCCACTCAGTGCCAGGTGTTGAGAGATGCAACTGAGGTAGCCATATTTATGGGTTAAAGTAACCATCAATGTTTAGTAGTGCACCAGAATAGGATATATACTCTACAGCCATGCGAACAATGTCATGCTTAACACGTCCGCGTTAATGTATTAGAGTCATGTGCATAGCATGGAGAATAGTGCTAGGAGTAAGTGTCTTGGGAGTATTGAAGAAGTGAGCATTACATCATGGTGCAGAAGTCTCGTCTGGTTCCCTTACAGTATTGTATGATTAAGGGAAGCTCTGTGGTCAAGGTGCATACTGCATGTATAATTATGTGACAGCCCAGCGTCACGTGCACGAGGACACTTCCTCTTTTATGTATATTATGCTGTCTACATAGCACAGACACCATTGTATGTGTGGGGGATTGCTACGCCGTAATCACATGCAGAAGTTGATATATTGTTTACACGTATAATTATCTTAAGGGAGGGCGAGTCATGATTGCGTTCTTCGTCAACTACTCTACCGTCGCTTTCCCCCTACATTTACCAACGCTAAAACGACAGCAATTCTTTGGCGCGGTTGCAAATTCGCTGGGAAAAAAATTCATATTTCCCGCTACCGTTGGACGTTCGGCGCTGTGTGGCGCCAACCGGTGAAGAGGTGGATGCTCGCCAAAGGGGAGTGAACTAGTTTATGCGCAATGGGTTGCTCGAGGCTTGGCTTGCTACTTTACGGCAGAATTTGCTACCGTTTTTCTAAATTCTGCAGCACGAAGAAAACGATTATAATTATGTCTAGAAAGAAAGATTCATCACGGATTTTTAAAGCAAACTTAGATAGCCAACGTGCTTAGTAATCATCCACCGAAGTTTCGTCTCTGCAGCATTAGCCGTTATTGGCAAATTTTTTTCTATAATTAGCGATATGCATATTGCGTAAATTTTATAATTCTATGAACCGACATATCACCCAAAACTACGTTATTTCGCTAACAGGCATCATTAGGAGAATACAATAAAACATAAATCAGGCAAAATCATGTCTTAGGGTCGTCCTGCCTTAACACGACATGGACTGTCCAGTGATGGTATAATAGAGGCTGGTCCTACATTGAGAATTTGAGACTCCACAGAAGATCCTGAAACAGCGGTGAGAGAGTGTCATCCTTGTTATGCCTAATAATAGCTGCTATTATTGGGCACAGTTGCACAAGGAAGGCTCTCTCTCACCATCACTTCGTGCAGGTTACTCCCTAAAGAACTGCTGCAGTTCCATAATATCTACATACGAATCTCCTCACCATGGACGATGCGCATGCGTGCACTGAAATACGTCTGGCTCGAGACTAAGGAGGATATATGTTAGCGCTGCGCTAGTGAGAGCCATAATCATGTGAACAACTGAAAACCATGACACTAGAACACCAATATCACAGTGATATGCACGCGGTTACCTTAGATATCGGTATTCATAATACATTGCATAATACTAGTACAATGTTGAACATTGTTGGCGAGAGGGAGCGAGCCAATGTGAGGGTGGGGTGGGGGTGGGGCTGGATGTGCAACGTGTGATTCGCGTTAAATTAGAACTGACGTGAACGTTACGGTATGTGTGGAGCCACAGTGGGGGTCACACGTACGTCTTATAATAATTATAGAAAAATTATGGTGGTATGGTGGCCCAATGTGGTGGCCCACAGGTATATTTGCGACTTTTACCCTTCACGCGATACTCGATATACGGTATGACCGATAATTAGACTCTCTCGATATACGGTAGGGTGCATTATTGGGACATACGGTATAGAGTGGCGGTCACCGCCGCGGCACGGCGGTCACCGCCGCGAAGGTGGCGGTCACCGCCGCGGCACGGCCGTCACCGCCGCGATGGCGGCGGTCACCGCCGCGAAGGTGGCGGTCACCGCCGCGATGGTGGCGGTCACCGCCGCGGCACGGCGGTCACCTTCGCGGCGGTGACCGCCGTGCCGCGGCGGTGACCGCCACCTTCGCGGCGGTGACCGCCACCTTCACGGCGGTGACCGCCACCTTCGCGGCGTTGACCGCCGTGTCGCGGCGGTGACCGCCACCTTCGCGGCGGTGACCGCTGTTCCGCGGCGGTGACCGCCACTCTATACCGTATGTCCCAATAATGCACCCTACCGTATATCGAGGGTCTAATTATCGGTCATACCGTATATCGAGTATCGCGTGAAGGGTAAAAGTCGCAAATATACCTGTGGGCCACCATACAAATATACCTGTGGGCCACCATATAGTATCGTGTGAAGGGTAAAAGTCGCAAATATACCTGTGGGCCACCATAGCCACCATACTGTTGACATCACCAGGTTGGCTCGCTCCCGCTCGCCAATTATTGGCATTCACTCCTCACGTGACAAGAATAAACCAGCCCCACCCACTAGCCCTTGTTTGTTCATTTTGTCACAGAGAACACTCGACAATATGGCCATAGATATTTAACCTCACGGAACGGGATTGGAAACGAAGCTAAATTCACACCACTTCACACGTCGATCCGCGTTGTACCGGAAACAGTAACATTTAGTGGAAGCGCTGTTGCCTAATCCAATTGCCTACCGTCAGCGCCGCAAGTTGCTCTAGCCATAGATAGTAGACCTCGCGAGGTCTACTATCTATGTTGTCACATCACATACTCCAGGAGTTGATCAAAGCCGAATTCCCCATAACCATACGTGGATTTACTTTTGTTAAGTCATGTGTGGAAATGTACAAACAGAACACATAGCAGACTCTCCAACGAAAGAAATGATTGCGCAGAGAACTCTATTCATCAGAGCATTAAACCTGTATTGAAATTTTAAATCCATTATTGCGGCATTATTGTACACATCAATAATGCATTATACAGGTGCATGAAGGTACACACTCTTGTCAAGGGAGATAGGGAAGAGTGAGACTGACTGCAGTGGCACACTAACAATCAGTAGGGCAGGAGGGCACAAGGGCTGGGAAAGGTCCAACTCTGAATCCTGAACTGACTCTACAGTCAGGGTCACTGCTGTAACTCCTTGCTGTCCCTGTTGGTGTGCTGCTCTTGCCTTCCTGAACTCATTCTTCTGGTGAGTTGACAGCCAAAATCTCCTGTACATGTCTGTAGGTGTGAATAGTGCCTGAATTCAAACGTCAGTAACTCATGTTTGGAAAGGCCCCTTGGACTCACACTTACACCATGCAAAATAGGAACTACAGCAGAACATGCCTTTACAAAGTATATGTATGTCCAGGGTTTTGTTTAAGCAACAACTGCTGACAAAGTTATACGCTTGCTTCAGGTGTGAGAACGCTAATATGTGCAATAGTAGACAAGAAGTTGAGTTCTTTGGCCTTCTTTTGGGCCCATGCAAAACTTTAAGCTCAGGGGGACTCCACAGTAATACTGAAATCCAAAACAGTTCTTCTACTTCGCCCCTAAACGCTGACAAAGATACTTCCCTCCCTCCTAACACGTACAAAACGCGGATTAGTTTACAGCGCGAGAGTATTAGCAGAACCTAGACACCGTACAGTACTACATTAACCTGCCAGAGAGCCTTCCACGGAGCGAACAGGGAAACAGGGCAGGAGAACAGTCGTTTCGGGAATCTGAGCGTTATCCAGTCGCTTGCTTCTCTTCCTTACGGTCGGCAATCTGAAAAGCGAAGGTGTTAATCAGCTACCAATGCGGATCGAGTCTCTTCTCAAGACGGGTACGTAAAGCATCACGTGATCCGCTTCCTATCCCGTTCTGTGAGGTTAAATATCTATGATATGGCGAATCTCCTTCGCGATTACCCCGAGCTGAGCGCGTTTCAGCTCCAAAACGTGCGACTAACCGGCACAAGAATCGGCTCAGGAGCCTACGGCAGCGTGGAGGAGGGGGAGATACCTGGAGCGGTCTGCGCCATCAAGAAGATCCACGACATCTTCCAAGACCGCTCCGAAATACCGCAGGCTGAGATGGAGAGGGCGGCAGGCCAGTTCGTTGAGGAGTGCCGACTCATGAGCACCCTCCGCCACCCACACATCGTCCTCTTTCTCGGCATCTGCGTGCTGCCGGGCTCGCGGCTCCCTGCGCTGGTGATGGAGCGACTGCTGACCAGCCTCCACGACCTGCTGGAGACTCGGCCCGATATCCCCCTGGGCCTCAAGCACTCGTTCCTCTACGACGTCGCTCAAGGTCTCTGCTACCTGCACAGTCGTTCTCCGCCGTTGATCCATCGGGATCTTTCCGCGAGAAACGTTCTCCTGAACTCCGCCATGACAGCCAAAATTGCAGACCTTGGGGTGGCTAGGATTGTCCCCAGCATGAGGGTAACCACCATGACCAAAGCACCTGGTGCGTCCATCTACATGCCCCCAGAGGCCCTGGGAGATGAATCACGATACGACATGACGATCGACATCTTCTCGCTGGGTGTGGTGGCCATTTTCACCCTCACACAACACTTCCCCCATAAGGTTCTGGCACAAGTGTACGAAGATAAGCGTGGAAGACCAGCCATTCGAAGTGAGCTGGAGCGGCGAGAGGAGTACATGCAGCAGATCTACAGGCAGTTCCATGATGATCATCCTCTTGTGCAGATGATCAAGCGCTGCCTTGGGAACTTTCCAAGGAATCGGCCCTCGATAGATCAGGTGGTGCAGCTACTAGAGCGAGCCAGGGGTGAGATCGATGATGCAGAATGTCACATGGACAGATTGGTGTTGGTGCAGACAGTGAAGGAGCAAACCCAGCAGATTGAATTGCATGAGCTGCAGATTCTCTCCAAGAACCAGCACATTGGATCACTGCAACGAGCAGTGCACTCAAAAGAACAGGAGAAGAATTCAGTGGAGAAGAAGAACACACAACTGGTCCAAGAGGTTCAACAACTGACACAGGAGAATCAGTCCCTAAAGGCAGAGGTTGAACATCTGAGCAAACAAGAGTTGGTGAGTATTTTTATATGTGTATTATGCTTGATTGTGTACAAGTAAAGGAGATCGATTCATGTACTGGTCATCATCCTATTGATTCTAGTAATAGAGTTCTCACTACCCTTTCTCTCCCCTCCCACACTCCCTCTCCCCTCTTGTCCTCTTTCTTCCCTCCCCCCTCCCCTTCTTCCCCCCCCCCCCCCCCCCCCCCCCTTCTCTCCCCCCTACCTCCCCCTCCTGCTACTGACTCTAGTAATAGAGTTCTCAGTACTGACTTTTTACAGGAAACAGATAGGATTGGTGCATATCACAAAGTTGTTGTAATGATTAGTAGTCCTATTGCCATGAACTAAACACAGCAAACCTGTCTCCTCCAGACTCCCCCTAGGCCCAGTCCCAGCCCAAAAGGTGACTCTCAGATGACCCCTCAAGGACCACAGCAAGCTGATGTGCAGGTAATGCTCCAAGTGCAAAAGATAGTGAGGGGAAGCAAAAAGGAACAAAGCAAGGAAGAGAGGAAAGGAGGACAAAGCAGATTAGCATTCAATTTCATTCTCTTCTCTCTTTATTGCCCTTATTAGGCAAGCAAGAATTCTGCAGTGTACAAGACATCTCCAGCCACACCAAGATCTGTGAGCTGTGGCTATTCTCCTGTTCTCTCTCCCTCCCTCTCACCCTCTACTCCTCCTCATTCCATCCCAGGGGAGGTTCGACAGGGTCAAAAGATCAAATTAATATGGTCATGTGCGCCATCGAGAATGTATAGCAGACAAGTTCACCACTTTACCTCGATGGTAACTTGTTGAAAACAGTCTCTACGTGGTTCTGTTTAGTTTTGATGCCATTTTAGCCACTGTACCCTCCGCAAAAACACCTGTATACATTATGCCTATGTGTATGTACAAGTAGTAATGACACTCCAAACATTCCTTTGGCATGATGTAGGTACAGGGATACATACTCACAACGTTCACAAGGGCTTGCTAGTGGAGAGCGTGGTGACTAAAATAGCATCAAACTAAAGCGAAGCACATAGAGACTGTTTTCAACTAGCTAAGTTCGGGTGCAGTGGTGAAACATGCAGAGTGCTGCGTATTATATATGGCGTACGTGACATAATAGGTGAACCTTTTGACCCTGTCACACCTCCTCTGATTCCACCCTCCCTCCGTCATCCCTCCCCCTAACCCCCTTCCTTCCCCCTTTGCCTCCCCTCCTCCTCCCCCTCCCTCCTCCCCCTCCCCTCCTTACCCCTCCTCCCCCCTTCCCTCTCCTCCCCCTCCCCCTCCCCTCCCTTCCCCTTTTCTCCCCACCCCCTCCACTCCCTCCCCCTCCTTTTCAGTGGGCATTCTCACCCTCCACTTCTCCCCTTTTGCCTTCTACCCCCTCCCTCCCCTCCCCCCCTTCACTCTCCCCCTTTCCTCTACCCTTTCTCTCCCCTCCCACACTCCCTCTCCCCTCTTGCCCTCTTTCTTCCCTCCCCCCTCCCCTTCTTCCCCCCCCACCCCCCTCCTCTCCCCCTCCTGGAGTCTCCTCACTCCCCTTCCCCCGTCTTCCTCCCCTCCCCCTCCCCCCTCCCCCCTCCCTCCCTTTCCCTCCCCTCCCCTCTACCTCCCCCTCCCCCCTCTCCCTCCCCTTTCCCTCCTCTCTCTCTCCTTCCCCTTCCCCTCCCCCCTCTTCCTCCCCTCCCCCCTACTTTTCCCTCCCTCTTTTTCCCTCCTCTCTCCCCTATCTCCCCCCTTCCTCCCTCCTCTTCCCCTTCTTCCCCTTCCTCCCTCCTCTTACCCCTCTCCCTTCCCCTTTCCCCCCTTCTCCTTCCTCCCCTTCCTCCCTCCTCTTCCACCTCTTCCCACCTCCCTTCCTCCTCCCTAGTCTCCCTCCTTCCTTCTCCCCTCCATTCCATCTTACCACATTAATATTTAGACCCATTCCTCTAGACCTTCTCCTCTCTTCTGCCATTCATTCTCTCCTTGCTACAGTGTTCCTTACAATTAGATATTTCACAGTGATAATCCTTTCCTTTAGACTGCCCCCAAAGCTCCCTCTCAGATGAGCTCTCCTAATCAGGCCAACGCTCATGAGCAGGTACTGCAGTGGGTGATTTACATGTAGTGATAACTATCTCTAGTAGTGTGGAAACATGTGTAATGGGAGAGGAGAGAGAGTGTGGAAGGGAGGTGGAGGAAGGAAGGATGAAGGGACAAGAAGAGGAGGGAGGTATATACGAGAGAGGGATGGAGGGTGAACAAGGGAGAGAGAAGGTCAAGAGGAAAGGGATAAGTGGGAGGGGGGAGGGGGGAGGGGGGGAGAGGTGGAAGAGGGGGAAGGGGGAAGAGGGGGAGGGGGGTAGGGGGGAGAGAGGAGGGGGAAGTGGGGCAAGAGAAAAGAGAGAGAGGCAGGGAAGTATGAGGAAAGAAGAACAAGGAAGGGAGGTGGAGGTTGAGAATAGGAAGGGAGAGGAGGAGGGAGAGGAGGAGGGAGAGGAAGGAGGGATGGGGAGAGGGGGGAGAGAGAGGGAGGAGGAGGAGGGGGGGGAAGGGGTGAAAGAAAAGGCAGAAGAGAAGGGAGGAGGGAGGAGAAGGAAGGGGGAGGGTAAAGGGAGAGAGGAGGGGAGGGGGGAGGGAGGGAGGGGGAGGGAGGGGGAGGTGGGGAAGAAGGGAGGGAGGGGGAGGGAGGGGGAGGCAGAGAGGAGGGGAGGGTGAGGGGAGTATGAGAAGAAATGAGGGGAGAAGTGAGAGAGGGGGAAGGGGAGGGAGTGGGGGAGGGTGGGAAAGAGAAAAGAGAGAGAGGCAGGGAAGTATGAGGGAAGAATGAGGAAGGGAGGTGGAGATTGAGGGAGGGGGGGAAGGTAAAGGGAAGGGTGGAAGGGGGAAGGGGAGGGAGGGAGGTGGGGGAGATGTAAGGATTGAGAAAATGGGGGAAGAGGGAGGGAAGGAAAGAGGGGAGCAGGAGAAGGAAGAGAGAGAGAGAGGGGGGGAGGGGGTAAGGAAGGAGGGATGAAGGAAGGATGGAGGGAAGATACTGATAGGGAGTGAGGGAGGGTGAAAGAAGGAAGGGAGGAGGGGAGGGGGAGGGAGGAAGGAAGGGAGGGAGGAGGGCAGGGAGAAGGGGGAGGGGGAGAGCAGGGAAGGGGGACGGGGGAAGGGGAGGAAGGAGGGAAGGGGCTGCCAGGGGAGGGGAGGAGGAGGGAGGAGAAAAGGGGGGAGGGGGTAGGAAGGGAAGGAGAGGGGGGAATGGAAGGGATGGAAGAAGAGCTAGAGGTTAGATACACATAATCATATGGCACAGGAAGAGGAGGAGGGGAGGGAGAGGGGAGGAGAGGGTAGGGAGGAGGGGAGGGGTTGACGGTGTGAGGGTGTGAGGGAAGGGTGAGAGGAAGGGAAGAAGGGTGGCACTGTAGTAGTTAATCGCAACAAAAGTACACTAAACCAACACTAATTGTCACAGCCCACAGAAATGTTAATTAAAACCAGTACTGCCATGTCTGTACACAGTCACTGCAGTCATTGTGTTGAATTCTGTAGTAATCTGTACAGCCTTCTAGTAAATGGTATTGTTGTTAATTATAACTACATGCAACTAAAACTACAGTAAGTTGTTGTGTACTTAACTACATCCCTACTAGCAAGCAATCAGAGATATGTAATCAAAGAATTGTGTTGAAGTTCTATTAAGAGATCGAAGTATAACAAAATTAATTAGGGCAACTAACAAAAGTGCTCCAGCAATGGTAAGAAGTAATCAACTGCAAATCCCTCTAAACTAAAACTGCACTAGGTGGGAGGGAAGGAGAGGGAGGGAAGGAGAGGGAAGGAAGGAGAGGGAGGGAAGGAGAGGGAGGGAAGGAGAGGGAGGGAGGGAAGGAGAGGGGAGGAAGGAGAGGGAGTGAGGGAGAGGGAGGGAAGAAGAGCTAGAGGAAGACACTCACACATATGGTGTGAGAGGAGAGACTGGTGTGGCCATTCTATTCCTCAATAATCAGACACCAGAACAGTGCACACCCTCCACCTGTGAGCCAGCCACACAAGATGAGATAGTGTGTTACCCTAGTGTACATGGTTAACCTTCTTGCCAAGGAAATAATAAATGAATTTATACCATGCTTACTATGAATCCTACTATCTGATTGGTCAGTGTGAGGTCCTTTATTTTATTTATTAGACCTCTGACTGTGGAATTTTGTCACCTGATTGGTCAGATTTACTTATTAGACCTCTGAAGGTGGAATTCTGTCACCTGATTGGTCAGATTTACTTATTAGACCTCTGAAGCTACTTATTAGACCTCTGAAGGCCGTGTGTGTTTGTACACGCTTTCCTCGTCGTAGCCTCGGGGACAAGTCTTGTACGTATCACGCGCAAAGCGTCGCGCGTACGTCGTTTGCGCGTGGTGTGCGCGCGTCGTATCCAGGCCCGCGGGGCAGAGGGTACAGCTATCACGCGGAGCCATGGCGCGCGTGTACGTGTCTGTGTTTGTGCACGCTTTCTGCTTCGTAGCCTCGGGACAACTGTTGTACGTGTCACGCGCAAGGCGTCGCGCGTAAGTCGTTTGCTCGTGCGTCGTATCCGTGACGCCCGAGCCCGCAGGGCACAGAGTACAGCTATCACGCGGCCGGAGCCATGGCGCGTGTACGTGCGCGTGCAGTGCATCTGCATGGCATAAATACCTTATACCATGCCGTGTCGGTATATACGGGAATGCATAGGACCTTGGAAACCTTAGAGACCCTTGCGCTTCGCGCGCGGGTCTCTAAACCGGTTTCCGCGGTCTTATACATTCCCGTATATACCTCCACTGCATGGTATAACCTATATTTATATCAAGCTTACTATGAATCCTACGATCTGATTGGTCAGTGTGAAGTCCTTTATTTTACTTATTAGACCTCTGACTGGAATTTTGTCACCTGATTGGTCAGATTTACTTATTAGACCTCTGATGGTGGAATTCTGTCACCTGATTGGTCAGATTTACTTATTAGACCTCTGAAGCTACTTATTAGACCTCTGAAGGCCGTGCGTGTTTGTACACGCTATAGCCTCGGGGACAAGTCTTGTACGTATCACGCGCAAAGCGTCGCGCGTACGTCGTTTGCGCGTGGTGTGCGCGCGTCGTATCCAGGCCCGCGGGGCAGAGTACAGCTATCACGCGGAGCCATGGCGCGGGTGTACGTGCCTGTGTTTGTGCACGCTTTCTGCCTCGTAGCCTCGAGACAACTGTTGTACGTGTCATGCGCAAGGCGTCGCGCGTAAGTCGTTTGCTCGTGCGTCGTATCCGGGACGCCCGAGCCCGCAGGGCATAGAGTACAGCTATCACGCGGCCGGAGCCATGGCGCGTGTACGTGCGCGTGCAGTGCATCTGCATGGCATAAATACCCTATACCATGCCGTGTCGGTATATATGGGAATGCATAAGACCTTGGAAACCTTAGAGACCCTTGCGCTTCGCGCGCGGGTCTCTAAACCGGTTTCCGCGGTCTTATACATTCCCGTATATACCTCCACTGCATGGTATAACCTATATTTATATCAAGCTTACTATGAATCCTACGATCTGATTGGTCAGTGTGAAGTCCTTTATTTTACTTATTAGACCTCTGACTGGAATTTTGTCACCTGATTGGTCAGATTTACTTATTAGACCTCTGATGGTGGAATTCTGTCACCTGATTGGTCAGATTTACTTATTAGACCTCTGAAGCTACTTATTAGACCTCTGAAGGCCGTGCGTGTTTGTACACGCTATAGCCTCGGGGACAAGTCTTGTACGTATCACGCGCAAAGCGTCGCGCGTACGTCGTTTGCGCGTGGTGTGCGCGCGTCGTATCCAGGCCCGCGGGGCAGAGTACAGCTATCACGCGGAGCCATGGCGCGGGTGTACGTGCCTGTGTTTGTGCACGCTTTCTGCCTCGTAGCCTCGAGACAACTGTTGTACGTGTCATGCGCAAGGCGTCGCGCGTAAGTCGTTTGCTCGTGCGTCGTATCCGGGACGCCCGAGCCCGCAGGGCATAGAGTACAGCTATCACGCGGCCGGAGCCATGGCGCGTGTACGTGCGCGTGCAGTGCATCTGCATGGCATAAATACCCTATACCATGCCGTGTCGGTATATATGGGAATGCATAAGACCTTGGAAACCTTAGAGACCCTTGCGCTTCGCGCGCGGGTCTCTAAACCGGTTTCGTGGTCTTATACATATAGGTTATACCATGCAGTGGAGGTATATACGGGAATGTATAAGACCGCGGAAACCGGTTTAGAGACCCGCGCGCGAAGCGCAAGGGTCTCTAAGGTTTCCAAGGTCTTATGCATTCCCGTATATACCGACACGGCATGGTATAAGGTATTTATGCCATGCAGATACACTGCACGCGCACGTACACGCGCCATGGCTCCGGCCGCGTGATAGCTGTACTCTATGCCCTGCGGGCTCGGGCGTTCCGGATACGACGCACGAGCAAACGACTTACGCGCGACGCCTTGCGCGTGACACGTACAGCAGTTGTCCCGAGGCTACGGGGCAGAAAGCGTGCACAAACACAGGCACGTACACGCGCGCCATGGCTCCGCGTGATAGCTGTACTGTCTGCCCCGCGGGCCTGGATACGACGCGCGCACACCACGCGCAAACGACGTACGCGCGACGCTTTGCGCGTGATACGTACAAGACTTGTCCCCGAGGCTACGACGAGGAAAGCGTGTACAAACACGCACGGCCTTCAGAGGTCTAATAAGTAGCTTCAGAGGTCTAATAAGTAAATCTGACCAATCAGGTGACAGAATTCCACCGTCAGAGGTCTAATAAGTAAATCTGACCAATCAGGTGACAAAATTCCACAGTCAGAGGTCTAATAAGTAAAATAAAGGACCTCACACTGACCAATCAGATCGTAGGATTCATAGTAAGCATGGTATAAATTCCCGTATATACCTCCACTGCATGGTATAACCTATATTTGTAGCTAATTAATCAATAGCTCCTGCATTACTACCCAGCTACATGTATACCACACCTGTGTACAGAATTGTTTACATGGAATGTCATCAGCACATATACATGTGTGCATTCATTATCTTTCTCCTTCCTCCCCCTTTCCTCACTTTCACCTTCTCTCCATACCACTATTCTTACACCACTCCTTCTGTCTTCCTCCCTCTCCCTCTCCACCTCCCTCTCTCCCTCCATCCCTCCCTTACTCCCTCCCTCCCTCCCTCCCTGCATCATTCACCTCATTACAGCCCCAGGTCCAGCCACTGAGATGGCCCCTCCCGCTCAAATGGAGGAGAGGAAAGGACTTGCCCTTTGGAGTCCAGTATGCTCACACAGTAGCACTGAAGGGAGAAGTCTACATTAATGGGGAGGCTGGAGAGGACAACAATGACTACATTGTTATGAGGTATGACCCCAGTAGGGGGAAGTGGTCTCAGCTACCAAAGAGCACTGAGTGCTGCTTTGCCATGGCATCAGTCAAGGACCAGCTATTACTAGCTGGTGGTGAGGGAGGCAGCACTGCTATCCAATTATGGGACAGTGAGGGTCACCGCTGGAATACTCAGCACTACCCAAGAATGCCAACAGGTAGAGAATGGTCAGCTGCTGTGGGCTACCAGCAATACCTCATTGTGGCATGTGGGTACCTCTACAAGGACACAGTACAAGTCCTGGACTGCTCCACTCACCAGTGGTACAGTGCACAGCCAGTGCCTATGGGGGGTAGGGGCATGACAGCAGTCATCATTAGTGATTACGTATACATCTCATCATATAACTGGAGTGATGGTCAGCCTCACATGTTCTCCGCCCACCTCCCCACCCTGATATCAAATGCAACTCGCAACACCACCACTGACCCAACATGGCAGGAACTGCCATCCCCTCCAGTATATGGCCCCACACTCTTAGCCCTGCAGAAGCACTTGCTACTAGTAGGAGGGTCAGCAATGAGAAAGGAGCTCTTCAGATATGAGGCAGAAGGGAAGAGATGGAGCAGGTGTGGAGAGCTTCCTGTGGGAATGTGGGCTCCCTCTTGTGCAGTACTTCCCTCTGGTGAACTGCTTGTGGCTGGAGGGGCTGTGGAGGGTGTTGGGTGGTATTCCCAGCAAGTGTGGGTAGGATCATTAGAGTAACACTGATTGCTTCTCTGATAACACCTCACTGTGCACAACTGTACATGTGAACTACCACTATTTACTGCAGTGATTTGATTTTACATTTAATATTGTGTATGCTGCTAAGCATTACATGTTACTTCTCTCCTACAACCTGCTATTATGTGTGTTGTCTTAATTACATCCCCAAATATGTGTATTGTGGTTTACATGTACATGTATACATTGTGTTATGTGAGATTAGACGTTATGTCGTACATTTTGGTTAATACTACTACAGTAAAGAAAGCACATTACAACCTGTTATTATGTGTGTTGGCTTAATTATACCCAACGTTTGTGAAAATAGCTGCTATAATTACACGATTGTATAAGTATGATTCTGGTTTACATGCATACGTTATGTAACATGAAAACTTTGTATAGTGGAACAATTGAAATCACATTTTTCATAATGAAGTGTTGGTGTATATATTATTATCCCTATACACTCATTCCAACACTAGCCGATATTCTGTGTTGTGTTAATGCATTGTGATCTTTGTAAAATTATTTTTTTGATTAAAAGCAGTTTGTTCAGAACATAAGAATGATTGCGACATCACGTGTTTGGACTGATGAAGACAGCAATAATGATAAGAGAGAGAGGGAGGGGGAGAGTGAGTGATAGAGAAATCTGGAAGAGGAGGAGGAGGAAGAAGAGGAAGAAGAGGAGGATAGGGGAAGGTTAATTATTAGGAAGAGGAGGAGGAGAGAGGATTAATTAGGAAGAAAAGGAGGAGGAGGAGGAAGAGGAGAGGGGGATAGAGTGACTACATGGTGAAGACATGCAGCAATTACAGACAATTGTCTCTGACTGCAGTGCATGTCTCACAGGATGGCTTTGATGGCACTGACAGTTCTGTGAGTATTTAGTGCCCTGTGCTGTCTCCTCCAGTGCCAACTCTGCAGGAGAGAGGGAGAGAGGGAGAGAGGGAGAGAGGGGGAAAGGAATAACGAAGTTGAAGGACAGATGAGGGGAGGAGGGAGGGAAAAAACAGAAAGAGAAGTACATGAAAAATCACATATACATGTACATGTACATGTATAAGCACTATAAATAGAAAGAAGAATTAAGAAAGGAAAGAGCACATACAACAGCTTAGAAATATACGTCTCTCAGCCCTACACATGTACAATGTCTAGTCTCGTGAACCAGACGGTAGGGAAAATACGGTCTGGCCAAACTCGCCAGGTTTTCGTTTCCGCTTGGAATGTTGTCACGTTTGAATAATTAGCAATAGGAACTTAACACTATACATAAGCAACCGCAACGGGAGGACTCCGCCATGAGCGATACAGCTAGCTCTTGCTTTTGCTAGTCTGTTCTTTTCGGCACACACAAACCTACTGTACAGCTACTGAATGCCACCGCCTTGGTTGGCTGGGTTAGTTAGTTGGGTGGCGGAATACGCGCTTTGTCTCCGCATAGGTAAACGAAATGGTAAACGAGCGGTCTATGGTCTCCGAATCACAGGTAGCACGATGACGTCCATCCTTTTAACAACGGACGACTCTCTTATGGATCAACAAACCTAGAAAACTCAGTGTGGAGTCACCCGTTTGCGGCTCTGTCGTGTAAGGGCTAGGCTAGGGACTATAGCATACGGTCATGTGGCGGAGAAACGGCTACTATGATGGCTAGACTACGGCTAGAATAGAGCTAGACTCAGAGACTGGCATCTGCAGGGCCGGCTAAGCTTGTAAAGGTCGAAGGTTGATTGGGTTCCAAACGTTCCGTATTAGATGATTACCGCATACCAGTAATCTGATTGGTCGCACCGAGATCTCGATGCGAGATAGCTTATTCCACAAAAACCTGGCCAGTTTGGCCAGACCGTATTTTTCCTTCCTCCCCTCCCCCTTTCGTGCGCGCATGCGCGTTCACGAAATACGGTCTGGTTCACGAGACTATACAATGTCATGCACATGTAGTACTAGTGAGGGATCAAATGTTAAGAATCACCTGCACTCCTGCGTGATGAGATCAAGCATGATGGAAGTAAAGTAGTTCCTAGCCCTTGCCCGGTCACTCGACTTAACAAACAGGTCAAAGACACGTTCTTTGCTGCTCCGACGTACAGCTGTACATTCCAACACACATATACATAACGAACATGTTATGATGTAGACACAGTTGGACCACTAACTCCGCCCATGTGCTCTAAATAGAAGCACCTCACGCTCACTGCACTCCATCGCTCCAGCCTCTGCTCCCTCTCTCCTGCGGCAGCGAGTGGAGATGGCCACGCGCTACGTACCTGGTGCGTCCTCCATAGAGATTCCTCTCAGGGACACGGACGAGGTGAGCCTGCAGAGAGCTTCATTCTGCGTGTGTGAGGGAGGGAAGGACACTAGTTCTATTCAATGCGCACTACAGCTTTCGACAAAACCACATGCACGTATACATGTACGTGTGTGCATGCATGTGTGTGCATTCTGGTATTGTGTGTGCAGTGTAGTGTGTGGAGCAGTAAAGTGTGTGCATGGGCACATGGCCAGCCTTTTCCCTGTGTCCAGGTGATTGAATTGGACATTGACCAGCTACCAGAGGGAGATGAGGTGATCAGTATCCTCAGAGATGAGAGAGCTCCTCTGCACACATGGGTGGCCCTCGCTGTGAGTACTCCCCCTCTACCTTATGTGACAGGTGGGAAATCCTCCTCCTCCTCCTCCTCCTCCTCCTCCTCCTCCTCCCCTTCTGCCATCAGCTCCACTACTACAAGCAGAATAAACATGAAGAATTTGTCAGACTGTTGGAGGCATCTCGAAGTGGTCAGTGATGAAAAGAACTTGTTAGTTACTGGAACAGTAGCCATGCACGTCTCCTCCTAGATCTAGAGTCTGGATCTACAGTACATGTAGAGGTCTAAACCTAGATGTAGCGTGCCTTCCTCTGGATCTAGAGTCTAGCTTTAGAGACTCTGGTCTTTTGATCTACTGTCTAACCTCTTCTCCTGGATTTACAACCTAGCCTCCCCCAGGCCCCAGTAGCTAAGTGGAGTTGCACCGCCCTTACTCCACACATGTGGTAATGCGTAGGCAGTATTCCGTGACTCTGCCCACACTAATTTCAGGTCTTTTTACCCCTTTCTACCCCTTCATGTAATAAAATGGTGTCATGTACCAGGCTCTCCCACAGCGTATCCTTACGGGTACAAAGGTCATCGATTATTGCGTGTGTGCGGTGGGAGAGACTGGGTACGAGGCTAATACCACCTGAGCTATGGCCACCGGGTGACAGCCAGCCTTCACAATTCTCAATATCACTCCGTATGTAGGTGTATGTACAGGTCACCTTTTCTTCTTTCCTTCCCTCCCTCCCTCCCCCTCTCCCTCCCTCCCTCTCTCTCTCCCTTTCTCCCTCCCTCTCTTCTCTTTGCTCCCCTCCATCATCTCTGTTTCAGATGCAGACATGAGCTATGCAGACAGTGAGAAGGACCAGATGACTGTCCTGGACACTCTGGCAGCCTACCACGTCCAGCAGGCCAGGAGGGAGAAGAGCAGGGAGAAGAAGAAGGAGCTCTTTGCACAGGTCAGAGGTCACATGTGCTGAGAACAGCTCTCTTAGTTTGATTTTACTCACGTTTTGTGCCTGGTTTCTCCCTCCCCACTCTCTCTCCTTTACCTTCTCTCTCTCTCCTCCTGCACTTCCCCCCTCCTCACCTCCCTTCCTCCCCTCTCTCTCCATTTGCCACTCCCTCTTTTTCCTCTCTCCCTCCCTCCCTCCCTCCCTCCCTCACAGGCGACATTCCTCTACACAACTGCTGACAAGATCATCATGTATGACACTAACCATCTGCTGGGCCGTGCCTACTTCTGTCTGCTAGAGGGAGACAAGATGGATCAGGCTGACGCTCAGTTCTCCTTCGTCCTACAGCAGGTCACTCCATGCTGCCACATGACATGTACATGTACATCTGAATATTGTACATGTACATCATATGCATAGCGTGCTGCAAATGGCAGGAAAAGAAACGTAAGAAGAAAGAAAGCTAGACCACACACATAAATCTTACAATATCCTCAGTTGCTTAGAAAGATAATGTAGTTTATTGCTTAGTAAACAGCCTCAATGGCGTAGAAACGTAGGTAACTCCAACAACCTCAGCAGCTTAGAAAAGTGCGACAGGCTGAATCTTCAATGGAAGGCAACGGTGTCTCTCCCGTGATGTACTCATATATAACTCAGTAGTAAAGAGTCGGCCGGGGCACCAGAGGAACCCACCTCCCATACTGTACATGTACATGTACACTTCCCTCCCTCCCTCCCTCCCTCCCTCCCTCCCTCAGTCCCCAGAGAACATCCCAGCTCTGCTGGGTAAGGCGTGCATTGCTTACAACAAGAAGGACTACAAGGGAGCTCTGGTCTTCTACAAGAAGGCTCTCAGGACAAACCCAAACTGCCCAGGTACATGTACATGTACTACATTGTATGTATATGTACACTGTACGTACATATACGTATAGGGGGTTATGGCCTTAATTCACCTTTCTTTTAATAACTTTCTTTGACTCTTTCTAGCTGGTGTGCTATGCACGTGCTATGCACATGTTATTTCATGTACATTTACTATGTATATGTACACTGTACGTACATGTACATGTACTATATAATAGTTAGACGGTGAGTCCATGAAAACTACGGGATTTAGAAGGCCGAGGGCCCTGCGCTGTAGTGTCCCTAAGGGCCCGAGGCCTTCTAAATCCCGTAGTTTTCATTGGACGAGACCGTCTAAATATTTTAGACTGTAGCTAGGGCAACGCATTTACACATAGTAACAGAATGACATACTTCGCGGGGCTCTTCTTGAGGGGTGAGTTACGCACATAGGAGTCGCTACTAGTCTGTCAATACCTTCTTCGTCGTCACCGCACTGTCCTGGGGGCAATACCTTATGAATATCGCTACAGGAGAGCAGACAGTGAGTCTCTAAAAACTACAAGATTATGAAAATAAATTCCATTTAACGCGCATTAGTACAATTTTACGTGAATAGCCTGTGGACACAATAGAATTCACGGTCCGGGTCACTATCGGCAATAGAAGCCACGCTCCTGACCAATCAGATTTCAGAATAGAATAGAGCTGCAGTCTAAGTATATGTACACATGTACATGTACATGTACAGTGTATATACTGTACGTGTACATGTACATGTTCGAATCCCGCCTGAGGTAGCTCAATTTTTTTCTCTAGAGAAAAAAGGAGTTGTCTTCGGGTGTAGTTGCTTTGCTTTGCCTCGTCTCATTAACTGATTAATACATGTACATGTATATGTAAGAATGTGTTCTCAATCTGTTCCAGGTGCTGTCAGATTGGGAATGGGACTGTGTTTTGTGAAGCTTGGAAATCTGGAGAAGGCGAGGTGAACAGTATTATGCAAACACAACTGTCCCATGACCACTGTCTGAATCTTTATGGGGACACACGAGTTGTACTGTACATGTGTACATGTACTGTACCTCTCCCACAGGATGGCGTTCCACCGGTGTCTGGAGCTGGACTATCACTGTGTGGGTGCTCTGGTGGGCATGGCTATTCTGGAGCTGAACAGCAAACAGGTGAGTGGAACTATGTGGACACCTCCCTCCCTCCCCCTTCCATCCTTTCTCCTTCTCTCTCCCCCACTCCATTTCACCCCTCCCTCCCTCCCTCTCTCCCTTCCTTCCTCCCTCCATTCCTCCCTCCCTCCCTCCCTCCCTCCCACCCACCCTCGTCCCTCCCTCCCCCCACTCCTCCCTCTCCCCATTTCTACCTCCCCCCCTCCCTCCCTCCCCCCCCTCCCTCCCCCCTCTCCCTCCCTCCCTCCCAGCATGACTCCATCAAGAAAGGTGTTGAGCTTCTCTCAAAGGCCTACACAATCGACTCCTCCAATCCCATGGTCCTCAATCACCTGGCCAACCACTTCTTCTTCAAGAAGGTCTCCCACCTCCTCCCCTCCCTCTTGTAGCATTTTGTATTACATGTACATGTATACAGTACCTCCATGTACATGTACATGTACATGAGGAAAGGCTTCATGTACTGTACATGTACAGTACATGTACACATGTATATGTACAGATGTAGGTTCACTGTACATTGCTCACCTCCTCCCCTTCCTTCTGTATCATTTTGTATTGCTTACAAGAGACACTACAGCTGTGTACATGTATATACATGTACATGTATATACAGCTGTGTACATGTATATACATGTACATGTATATACATGTACATGTACATGTACATGTATATACAGTGTATACGTATATACAGTGTAGGTGCACTGTACATTGCTGCCTCCCTCCCTCCCTCCCAGGACTATGGTAAGGTGCAGCACTTAGCTCTCCACTCATTCCATGGCACTGACGTGGAGGCCATGCAGGCAGAAAGCTGCTACCAACTGGCCAGGGCCTTCCACGTACAGGTACAGTGCACTGCCACACGTACAGGTACAGTGCACTGCCACACGTACAGGTACAGTAGCGCAGTCCGAATTAAATAAGAGAAGAAGTCATGAAGAAGTCATGAAAGTGAAGGGCTAATCTGCGAGACAGGTAGCACTGTCAGTCCCAGCAACTGCTAGTGCTGAAACATATGTCCTACACATGTCAGAAGTATATTCCGGCACATATTGGTTATATTGGTGAGAGTTTGTTGGAAATTTCTGGCATAATTATTTGATATGAGTGAGTATTAAAGTGTAAGAACTTTCCTGCACTGGTGATATTTGTGAGCGTAAAGAGTGGTTAAATTGTTGGAAATTTCCTACACTGGTGATAATTTCTGGCACAGTTGATATTAGTGAGTGTTAAGTTAACCCTTTCCCAACCATACCTGACCATACCTGTTTAGATAAAAGTGCCCTAAAGAAGCAGAAAACACTGTACAAAGTATTAGCGCCTAGTATTATAACCTCCATATAAATTCTTATGGACTTATGGAAGAAAAGAAGGACACTTATGACGCATATATGCGTCATTGGTTGGTAAAGGGTTAAACTGTAGGAAATTTCCTGCACTGGTGACATTTTTGAGTGTTCATGTGCTGGAAATTTCCTACACTGGTGATATTTGTGAGCGTAAAGAGTGGTTAAAATGTTGGAAATTTCCTGCACATGTCAGACTCAGCACACCATGTCCGACCTAACGTGCCCTGTATGCTACAGTATACTGCACAGACCTGTACTTTTGAGTACATGCCAATCCGTTATATGCTGTGAGTGCCTGATCAGGTGGCTTGAAATCACACAGGACCTTCAGTGTCCGTGCTGCTACAGTGACCACTTGACTGATTTCGTCACAGCGCAAGCAGCAGAGCCTTTGCTCCAGAGACTCCTGGGGGGAGTAATGCATGGTAAAGTGTCCTCAATGCACAGGTGAAGTGCGAATGGAAGACTACCTGACACATTGTTGTCAACCTCCCACCTCCTCAGAAGAACAGCTTCCTGTGGAAACAATACTTTCACGGGGATTAGACACACCGCTGACCCCCTACTGAGAGAGACTTACAGGGTAGGCTTGCAAAGAGGTCCCTTGCACAAAGCCCTCAATCCTACTACAGGTTCAAACTGGAGGACAGGTAAGGTGTAAAAATGACACTAGTAAATATTCTATAACCAGTTCTCACGGTGAAAGATTAACACATGGTACTGCATTACACAGACAATGACATTTGTGCCTGTACCCACACCAAGAGTGACCTCTGACAAAGCCAGTAGAAGGACAAGCACAGACAGACAGTCACAATTCAGGCTGTGCATGAGGCTATCAGTGGGGGGAGCTCAACGGCTCAATTTATGGATGAGGCTAGACAGCGCTCCCTGGCTGAGAGAGAAACAATCATCGAAGAGCCACAGGGTGGCACAAAGATTGTCATACCTTCCAGCAAGAGTTTAGCTATGAAGGCCGACCTCATTTTGCCATGGAACAAATACAAACCATTCTACAGTCCTTGTAACCCCCCTCTGAATACTGCACTCACCTACATGGTCTTGGTGCACTAAGCACCCACACGATTTCAGTAAACATCCACACGATTTCAATGCCACACAGCTCTGTACAAAAAATGTTGCGCAATACATGCTAGATATTGCTCTAAACCAATGCTCTTTGGTGTTCAAACCTTAGCTCCATCAAAATTTCAGGTCGAGAGAAAAACGCCGGTACACGGAGGAGACTCAAAATTACCCGATTAGATCACAGCACCTGTAACTTTGCAACGGGACAAGCTAGAGAGACAGGACGCAAACTAGCACACAGAGCAATGTCCGCCCTCCACGTGTACAGTCTCTCTGTAGGCGTAGCTAGCTTTCTCGCACTTACAAAGTGTGGCAAGTCAGTAGCGCATATTGCGCATGTTGCACCTGTAAGGTCTTGTAGTTACTTCCGGTTAAATCGCTATGTCCGTGAAAAATTGAAATACAACACCCGTGATGCATGTTTGAGCATTTATCAAGTCATGTGATTTACATCATCTTGTTACAGGATTCACATGTACATGCATGTACGTGTATATATGTGTACATGTACATGTACATGTACAGAAATGGGAAGGGCAAGACACCAAACCCTACATGTACATGTACAGTACATGTACATGTACTTTTTTGCACTTACCTGTACTGCTTGCTGCTGTGTGTTGTGTGTGTCAGGGAGACTATGACCAGGCCTTCCAGTACTACTACCAGGCCACACAGTTTGCCACCAGTGGATACGTACTGCCACACTTTGGACTGGGCCAGATGTACATTGCAAGGAGGTGAGGGAGAGGGAGGAGGGAGGGGAGGGGATCAAGAGAGGGAGGAAGGAGGGGAGAGGAGGGATGAGAGTGGGGAGAGAGGAAGGGGGGAGGGGAGAGGGGGGAGGAGAGAGAGGGGAGAGAGGGAGAGAGGGAGGCATTTCCGTGGACCTGAGGGGGGAGCCCATGCTTGTCAGGGGTGGGTGGAGGGTGAGCTGGCCTGGCGTGTTGGTGTGTCCCCCTCCCTCCAGGGACCCTGAGAACGCTGCCCAGTGTTTTGAAAAGGTGCTGGCGGCCCAGCCAGGGAACTACGAGACCATGAAGATCCTGGGCTCCATCTACGCCACCTCACCAGACCCCAAGAAGATGGAGAGTGCAAAGGTCATTTACATTAGTACTACATACATGTACATGTACAGTATTTACATGTACAGTACAGTCATGTACACATACTTTTCCTCCTCCTCCTCCTCCTCCTCCTCCTCCTCAGGTGTACCTGAAGAAAGTGACTGAGCAGTTTCCTGATGATGTGGAGGCCTGGATTGAGCTGGCCGGCATTCTGGAGCAGAACAACACATCAGTATGACATCATGCACATGCAGAGAGTAGTGATCACTGATCAAAATCAAAGTGATATGTGTGCCTAATGTGTTTCTGTGTGTATACATGTGTACACATTAGCAAATCAACACACACAGGATACCTCTCTTATCTCTCTTGCTCCTTCTCTTCCTACTTCTCTCACTTTCCTCCTTCTCTCCCTCTCTCTTTCCTTCCCTCCCTCCCTCCCACCCTCCCTCCCTCCTCAGGGTGCCCTCCAGGCTTATGAGAAGGCGTCGCACATCCTCACAGACAGTGTGGGTATGGACATTCCTCCAGAGATACTGAACAACATTGGAGCACTGCACTTCAGACTGGGCAACCACCAGGAGGCAAAGGTAGAGTACATGCACATGTACATATACATGTACATGTATGATGTACTGTACATGTGCATGTACATGTACACTGTATACAGTACTATTGTAGGCAATGACATGTATATGTACATGTCATTGGAAAGTTAAACATGTACATGTACATGTACACGTTGATCTACAGGTTGATCTACATGTACATGTATATGTACAGGTGTACATGTACATGTGCATGTTAGTGCATATACATGTACATGTACCTGTACATGTTAACGTGCATATACCTGTACATGTACATGTACATGTGCATGTTGATGTACATGTTAATGTGCATATACATGTACTGTATGTAATGTATATATACTGTACATGTACATACGTGTATACATTGTACATGTACAATGTACAGAACATGTACATGTACATGTACATTGTCATATCCATGAGAACAGAATGTGCATGTACACACGTACAGTACATGAGTATCTTTTCTCCATATTGTGTGTGTCCAGTCATTCTATGACCAGGCTTTGGAGAGATGCAAGCAGGAAGCCATACAGGATGAAACCTACTACAATGGTCTGGCGGTGACCACCACATACAACATGGGACGACTGCATGAGGCACTCAGCGAGTTTGAGGCCGCAGAGAACTACTACAAGATCATCCTTAAGGTGAAGGCTGTGCCGCTGTGCTCCCTCTGTGCTGCAAACACCTTCCCTCTGCACCTTGCACTCTCTGGCATGCATGTACATGTACATGTACATGTACATGCACATTGTACATTGTACACATGTACATATACCCATGTACATACATGTACATGTGTACATGGACATGGACATGGACTCAGTGCATACATGTACATGTACATGTAGCAATACATGAACAATCCCGTGCATAGTGCACCACAATGAACAGAAAGAGAAAGAGAATAGAGAAGAAAGAAAGAACCACACGCTATGCAATGAACTAAAATCCACAACAACCTCAGCTGCTTAGAAAAATACACATGTACATGTATGTACACATGTGAGGGCTGGCTGTCACCCAGTGGCCATAGCTCAGGTGGTAGAACACTGACAGCTAAAGTCAGAGGCCCCCGGTTCAATCCCGGGTGGCTGCCGGTTTTTCTCAGTTCTCTAAAAATATTCCCAAGGCGGTATTTCTCAGTTCTCTAAAAACCTTCCCAAGCCTTTCCTCATGTACATTGCTCTGGCCCACCTGATTTGTTCATGTACATGTACATGTCTCTAACAACCTCAACAGCTTAGAAAATACTTTTTATACATGTACAGTACATGTATGTTTTTTCTCTCTCCTTCCTTATTCTTCTGCACCCCTCTCCCCACATCTTTATTTTCCCTCCCTCTCTTCCTTTCTCCATTTTTGCTCCCCCCCCTCTCTCTCTCTTCCTCCCTCTCCCTCCCTCCCTCCCTCCCTCCCTCCCTCCCTCCGTCCCTCCCAGGAGCACCCTAGCTATGTGGACTGCTACCTGAGGTTGGGCTGCATGGCCAGAGACAGGGAACAGATTTATGAGGCATCTGATTGGTTCAAAGAAGCTCTCCAGAAGAACCAGGTCCTAACTCTAATGCTATACATGTACATGCACATGTGTGTATATATGTTTGTGTATATCAGCCCCACCATTTGTTCTCTTTCCTGGTAATCTTCTATCTTTCCTTCCCCCTCCATTTGAATTCTGATTTGTTGCTACCACATTTCGTAGTCTCATGAACACCAGATTTACATCAGTATACAGTTGTCAACTTGTCTTGACCTGTGATATGCTTTGCTGTTTACATGTACCCACACTGTACATGTACATGTACATGTACATGTGTATATATCCCACTAGCAAAATATGTGTACAGTGTTTAGTGTACATGGCTGGCTCACTGACGGAGTCACCTTGTCTAGGCACTACAATCTGACAATAACAAAGTATGCACAAGATGTACAAATCTGTTACATGTACATGTACATGTACATAGGGCAACGGATTCAGCTGATAAGCTACTGTACATGTAATTGTGTGTTGTGCATGCAGGAACATGCTGATGCATGGGCACTAATTGGAAACCTCCACCTCATGAAGCAAGAGTGGGGGCCGGGGCAGAAGAAATTTGAGCGCATCGTCAAGAACCCCTCCACCAAGGGGGACACATACTCCACCCTGTCGCTAGGCAACGTGTGGCTCTATGCCCTCCATATCCCAACCAGAGACCGTACCAAGGACAAACGGAATCAGGACCGGGCACTGGAGTTCTACAAGAATGTGCTTCACAAAGATCCCAAGAACATATTTGCAGCCAATGGCATTGGTGGGTGACGCTATAGTTACATGTACATGTACATTACATTGTAAATGTACATTTACATGTACATGTACATGTATATGCAGTACATGTAATGTACATGTACATGTACACTTCCTACATGGGCAAATACATGTACATGTACATGTACATGTACATGTACATGTACATGTACATGTAATGCCCATGTAATGTTGAGGTTGAGTAACCCTCTTAATCAGGGGAGAGACGCCATTTGCCTTGTATAAACTTAAGATTCGCCCTGCCCAGCTGAGGCTGGTACAGCGTCTGCCTAGAACACAGAACGTCGCGGGTTCGAGTCCCGCCCGAGGCAGCTCTTCTTTTTCCCTTGGGAAAAAAGAGTTGTCTTCGGGCGTCGTTGCTTGGATTTGCCTTGTCTCTATGACTGATTATTACATGTACATGCACAATCAGTTGTAGAGACAAAGCAAATGCAAGCAACGACACCCGAAGACAACTCCTCTTTTTCAGAAAAAGAAGAGCTGCCTCGGGCGGGACTCGAACCCGCGATCTTCTGCGTTCTAGGCAAATGCTGTGCCAGCTGAGCCACCGAGGCAGCTCAGCTGGGCGGGCCGAATCTTTAAAGTTTATACAAGGCAAATGATGTCTCTCCCCTGATAAACAGGGGTACTTAACCTCAGCATTAAGGAGTAGGCCAGGGTACACTTTTTACATGTGCTGTACATGTAGTGTACATATACATGTACATGTACATGTACACATAGTACGTACACCTCTTACATGTGCTGTACATGTACAGTACATGCAATGTACATGTGCATGTACATGTATGTGTTGGTGGTGCTGGTATACATGTACATGTAGTTTGACACAGCATTGGTAATGTTGGTTGGTTAAATGAAGATTAACTCTTCTCCCTCCCATCCTCATGAACCTTTTCACTTCCCTCCTCCCTCCCTCCCCCTGCCCTCATCTCTCCCACAGGAGCTGTCCTGGCTCACAAGGGCTACTTCAGGGAGGCTAGAGATGTCTTTGCTCAAGTGAGGGAGGCCACAGCCGATGTTCCAGACGTGTGGCTGAACCTGGCACACATCTATGTGGAGCAGAAGCAGTACATCGGAGCCATTCAGATGGTGAGGAAGATGGGAGGGAGGGAGGGAGGGAGGGACAAACAGGAACAGACGGAGGGAGAGAGGGAGCAGAGAGGGGTACATGTATATACATGTATATATAGAGAGAGGAGGGGAAATGGGGAAGACGGAGATTTACATGTATAATTAACCCTCGGCGCGCATGCGCAGCGAGGGTTACAGTAGTTGTCCTGTGTGTGTGTGTGTGTGTGTGTGTCTGTCTGTCTGTCTGTCTGTGAGTCCGCACGCTATTCTGGCGGTACGCGCAATCACAAGTAAAACCAAAGACACCATCGTGTTAAGCGTCAAATTTCGAGGGAATTGTAAAATGGCGTTTTTCCTAAACATGCCTGGATCGAAAGTTAGAGTGCTTTTACTTACCTCGGTGAGGACAGCCATTTTGTCTTGACGTGCAATCTACGTGCAATGTTTCGTATACTCTCCGTGACACGTTCACTTACGTGTTACGCATGCGCTATCTTATGGGGACATGACAAAGGTCATCTGTATGATTGCGCATGCATGAGGAGAGGGGTATGGGCTATAATATGTGCACATACGCACAGGCTCTACAGCATGAAAGACAAGGCAAGACACTAACATCTGTGCAGGCTGTTGTAGCATGCTATGTAACTGCGCCAAGGGTTTGCACTTTAGTGCTTTTCATTATACATGTACATGTACTACAGCCACACATGCATACTGAAGCTGTTGTAAATTTACAGTACATCTTATAAGCCTTAGTTTGCCTTTTCTCTCTGTTCTTAGTAGTACACTACACACGTGACCATTCCTGTACATGCACAGTACACTGTAACTCCGCCCCCTTTGCAGTATGAGAATTGTCTTCGCAAGTTCTACAACTTCCATGATACGGAGGTCCTGCTCTATCTGGCCCGGGCATACTTCAAGGCCGGCAGACTGCTGGAGTGCAAGCAGATCCTGCTGAAGGTCCGATGATCAGTGGAGGGCTGTTCGGTCCTGCCCTCACTTCCTCCCCCATCTTTTCTGTCCTCTCTCCCTCTTTCCCTTCCTCCCTCCCTCTTTGCCTTCCTTTCTTCCTCCCTCTGTCCATCCTTTTTCCCTCCCTTCTTCCTTTCTTTAATTCCTCCCTCCCTCCTCCCTCTCTCCCTCCCTCCTCCCCCTCCCTCTTTCCATTCCTCCCTCCCTCCCTCCTTCCTCCCTCCCTCCCTCCCTCCCTCCCTCCCCCCCTCCCCCAGGCTCGCCACATTGCCCCCAATGACTCCCTCCTCCTCTTCAACCTGGCCCTAGTCCAGCAGAGGCTGGCCATGGGGGCCCTCAGGGACGAGAGGAGCAGCCTCAACACAGTACTGGCTGCAGTCAGGGAGCTGGAAATGGCCCAGAGGTACAGGAGCATGTACATGAAATAACGTGCACAGCACACCAGCTAGAAAGAGTTAAGAAAGATGAAGGCCATAAACCCCTATACATGTAACTAAACTACATGTACATGTACCAACACAATGAGCGCAAGACACTTGGATGCCCAGCCTTGAAAACTGGGGCAGTGGGTTGCAGATCTTTTATGGCTGCCAACTCTCCCCACACACGCAAGTGCTCTCTTGAACTCACATAACAGTCAGACACAGACAAGAACAACCAGAACAGCCTCAACGCTTAGAGCAATCTACATGTAACATACCACAGCCTCTAGGCTTAGAAAATAACTTTCACATACCCTGTACATTAGCCTCTAAGCTTAGAAAAGTAGGAAATTGGAAAACAACCAGAACAGCCTCAAGACTTAGAAAAATAATTCAGAGCAATTTAACACACCACAGCCTCTAGGCTTAGAAAATAACTCTCACATACATGTACAGTAGCCTCTAAGCTTTGAAAAGTAGGAACCTTCTACAAAACTACAAGTATACAATATATACACAAAATTATGTACAATAAAAAGAAAGTAACCATGAAGACACTGCTCACCTTCACACAACCTGCTAGCAGCAGCAAATGCTCACAAATGAGCCCTTGAGGTCCTGTCATACAGTTTGGTTACTATCTCCACTACAATTTATACATCCCATGTACAAGCTTACAAGGTCAAGGTTGTGATATGTACATGTACATGTAGATGTAAACAGGATTATGAACGTAGACAGACTTTTCGACTCAAGAAACCATCATTGGCTGGCAAGCAAATTCCCTCTTGGATGTGTCTACCTACACTATACCCAGATTTATAGTGAAATACTTGCATGTGATTTTGTAAACCTCTTAATACACCTACAGCTGTATTCATGGTGTGCTGAGTGCAGAGAGCTGTATGTGCAACACAATATTCAAACCTAGAGCAGTGCACCTACTACATGTACATGTACCACTATTCGTCTCCTCCCTGCACATTTCTACATGTATTGTACTAAATATGCATGGTACGGGTGGCTGCTGGTTTTTTGCAGTTCTCTAAAGATATTCCCAAGCCTTTCCTCACGTATAATGTAGCTTGCGTGTTGTGTGTGGTGGCTCCCTGGAGGGAGACCCAGCTTCCTGTGCACTGCTATGAATAAATAGAATATTTCACTCAGTGTGGCTCCTCCCCTGATGGAGAGGAGTTACCAAGCCTTTCCTCATGTATACATGTACCTCACCAATGCATTGTTCTTGTACGAATGAAGTCATACTGTGCAGTGTACATAGTGTGTGAAAATTGTATGTACAGTATGTGTACATATGTACATGTATATGTACATGTATGCATACATATTCCATGCTGCACTGGCTACTCCACTGTGGCCAGCTCCACTGAGGACACACACTTGTCCAACGAGTGCCCTCCCACTGCCATCAGACGATCCTCGCTGAGCACAGCCGCGAGGCAGAATGAGCGAGCCATCTTCATGTGACTGATCACCTCCCAGGAGTCCTCGTACAGGTTGTACCTGTGGACCACTCCCGTGAACTGCTTGGACATCTTCCCTCTCCCACCTAATGCCAGCAGCTGCCCTCTGACAGTGACCAGTGTGGCCCCGCCCACAGGAAGTTCCTTGATCTGTCTCCAGATGCGATTCTCTGACCTTGGCCCCAGAGACAGGCTCTTGCTCTTCCTTGGAGGGTGTGTCAATAACTTGGTGAGGGAGCACGTGTACACCGAGTGAACCTCCTCCATGCTCTTGTCAAACCCTCCGCCGAGGTACAGCTGTCCGCCACACACTGTGCTGGATGCCAAGGAGATGGGGCACGGTTGCCAGGTGACAGACTGCCACTGCTCTGTCTGGGTGTTCATGACCTCAACTGTGCCCAGTTTCCGCGCCTGCTCCCCCTCCCCTCCGGCCACCACCAGCGTCTTGCCACTGACGAGGGCAGTAGTGTCACAGCGCTCTGTCGGCATGTTCGGGTACTGCTTGAGCCACTGCTGCTCAGAGAGAGAGAGAAGAATCGCACACTTCTTGTTCGCCCTGACCCCCCCGATGGTCGTCAGTTTACCCTTGATGATGGCAAGACTGAATCGCTGGAACGGACACACTGGTAGGGAAGACCACACCCCTTCTGAGCTTCCTGGAGCTAGCTCATATGAGTACACTACATTGGAGAAGCAAGGGTTAAAGTATGCCGTGTGTCCGTCTGCAACTGCCGCTCCTCTGGTCATGATTGCTGGAGCTTTCTTCCTCAGCTCCCACCTGAGGGAGGAGAGGCTGCTCTGAGGCTGAACTAGCAGTCCCATCGTTCCGCCATCCACGTGCAGTCGAGTGTTCTCGGCTTGAAGCTCAGCGACGCATTTCTGGCTCTCCTCCAGTTCGACCTTGAGCTGCTGTCTGGTTTCCTTGTTCTGGCCAAGCTCCTGCCGCATGTTGTCCATCTCCCTCCCTATCGCCTCCATCGTCACCATCTTGTGCTCGATGGCGATCCTCAGGCTATGGTTCTCCTTCACCAGCTTCTCCACCTGCTGCTGGAGGGAGTCCGCACTGGAGTCACGCCTTCCGCTGGCACTCTGAGTGAACCTCGAACTCTTCTTCAAGTGCTCTATCCTTGTGCAGAGCTGGCCAGCCGAGGGTCGCATGTCCTCGTGACTGAGACAGTTCATGGCCAGCTGCAGCAGGGGGTGCGCCATGTCAATCTTGGCAATGTGCAACTGCCGGCGTCTCTCCTCCGGTACCGGGACGTCGGTGCACCCAGACTGGTAGTGCGACCCTCTGACCTTTTCAAATTGAGGCCCTGGTGCGGGTATGTCCCTGCTCATTACCTGGATCGCCAGCACGCCCCATGAAAAGCAGTCCGCTTTGCTGCTGAAAACTTGCGGCTCCCTTAAGGCCTCAGGTGGCATGTAGGCTGCCTTATCATGGCAGAGTCCTGCGTACTCCATCCCTGGATCACAGGAATCCAGGCCTTGAGACAGAGCAAAGTCTCCGACCTTAGCAATGGTCTTGTTGATGATTACGACGTTGTTGCTAGTGAGTCCTCTGTGGATGAGGTGGTTACGGTGCAGGTAGGCCAGGGCTTTGGCCACGTCGTGGCAGATGTTGACCTCCACACAGTAGGGGAGAGGAGCCAGCGACTGGTGCAGGAGAGTTGTTAGGCTTTCATCGCAGAGCTCCATCAGTATGATGGTTTCTCCTGACACCTCATCTGTGTGTGTGCCCAGAAAATGGACGATGTTTGGGTGACGCACTCCCCTCAGGAGCTGGTGTGCTCGTTTTAGGCTAACGATAGGGTCTTCCCCTTGTCTGCTTTCCACATGGAGAACTTTAGCTGCACAGAGAATCTCATCGCAGCGCGCTATGAAGGCAGAGCTGTGTGGAGCACTGCCGAGGGGCTTGTTGCGGCACAGCTCAACCTGTTGGAAACCAAACTCCATCATGACTGGCTGTGTGTGTGTGTGTGTGTGTGTGTGTGTGTGTGTGTGTGTGTGTGTGTGTGTGTGTGTGTGTGTGTGTGTGTGTGTGTGTGTGTGTGTAACATTAGCTCTCTTTTAAATGTATGAGTATTTACATGTACTGTACGTGTACATAGAGCTCAATTAAAGAAAGAGAATGTACAGTGTACATGACTAAAAACACGTAATTGAGACACATCAAACAAGGCAAGGCAACACAACAATGCCAACTGAGACAGAGACAGCTCACTTTTTCTTCTTTTCAAAAAAAAAGTGAAACCCATATGTCCATCATTCTCTATATATAGACCATGCAGCCGTGCTCTATACACTAAGCTACCGAGGCAGCTCAGTGGTTGTGGGTTCAATTAGGCAATACAAAGCAAGGCAAGTGTCTCTATACCACCTGACAAACAGGGGAAACTCGAACTTAGCATGCAGGAGAAGGCCGGGGTAATTAGACCACTTGCCTTGATTGTCCTAATATCCCAATTAATGCCCACCACCATTAACCATGCAAACACACAAACAAAACAGATGCCCCACCTTGAGAACTGGGATAGTGGGTTGGTACACATACATATGTACATGGAGGTGTAGGTGTGCATGTGTTGATTGAAGTGCAGTGTACATGCACATGTACGTATATACATGTATATGCGTAATGTTAAGTGACTGCATGAGCCTGTGTGTGTATATGCTAAGTGGACTGGATCAGCCCGACGTGTGCCTGCATGCCCAAAAAGGCCTATCTGGTATTTTATGTGGGATATCTTGAGTCAGCATGTTGTTTTTTTTAATTTGTAAGCCAATTAGAATGCCAATTTCCAGTATATCACGTGACTTCAAGGCAACTCTCAAAGTGTCAATTGCATGGACTGTTGTGTGTATACCACATGATCGGCAATCACATTAATAATATACAGTGTATGTACATGAGCAATCATATTATATACACTACGAAAGGAGGAAGGAAAAGAAGGAAGAAAGAAACGAACAAACACCAACAATTTACAACAGCCTCAAAAGGCTTAGAAAAATATATATGTGTACGCACTCCCAGCTTCAGCAGCTTAGAAAAATATTCAGTCCCATCATCTTAGAAAAAATATATGCACACCCTCAGCCTCACCAGCTTAGAAAAATATACAAAACAATCTCAACCTCAGTGGCTTATAAAAATAAATTCTCAGCCTCATTGACTTAGAAAAAGACCCGCAGCCTCACGGCTTAGAAAAATAGATTTAACAGCCTCAATAGCTTAGAAACATGTACATGTACCTCTTGTTCCAAGAAGTCGATCAAAAGGTGCCGGACAGCTTGCCTATCAGGGCTTTTGTTTGATTGTACATATGCATGTGTGTATACTTAGCTAATGTAAACATCAGTCAGAGAGATAAGGCAGGGCGAAGCAAATGATTGTGGGTGCAGAGCGCATGCATATGTTATTTGAGTATAGTGTATTGTGTAGCTGCCTCGGTGGCTCAGTTGGTAGAGCGTCTGCCTAGTACGCAGAATGTTGTGGGTTCAAGTCCTGCCTGAGACAGCTCGTAGCTCATCTTTTCTCTTGAGAAAAATAGGAGTTGTCTTTGGGCGTAGTTGCTTTACTTTGCCTTGTCTCGTTGACTGAGTTAACGTGCATGATTAAATAGTTCAGACACATTAAACAAAGCAAGGCAACACAACAACACCAACTGAGATGGTCTCTTCTTTTCAAGGAAGTGAGCTGGGATTTGAACCCACGTCACTGTTTATCTAGACCAGTACTCTGTTGATCCACTAAGCTACCGAGCATATGCTATCTGACTGAGCCTGGGTGTTGGCCCAAGGAAGGCTGGGTATCTTAGGAGAGATTTCTTGGCTGTGCAGAATCAGCATGTTTGGTAAATGGGTAAGCCAATCAGAATGCCAGTGTGCAGTATGTTATGTGACTTCAAGGAAGTGCCGACAGGACTGTTGTAGTACACACATCACATGACAATCACATTACTATTATACAATGTACTGTATACAGCACACTACATGAAAAGACAGAAGGAAGGATGAGAAGAAAGAAAGAATACCTGATACAACAAGTGCTCATAGAGCGCATACCCCGTGCGCGTGTACAATGCAGGTGCATGTGGTACAGATGTACTAAAGTAGCTCATAGATATTAGAGACACGTCTATGAGTAGCTATAGCTGTTGCCATTGCATGTGCATGTGGTGCAGATGTACTAAAGTATAGGTGTTGGCATTGTATCAGAAGAGAGCTTTTCATACTACACACAACTCTATGTACCATCACGGACGTGAAACGGAGGTATACGAAACATTGCGTGAACAAAATGGTGGACTCGAGCCGGCCGGGTAAGTTTCTAACGCTTCTAACTCGAACGAAGCAAAAACGCCACTTTACAAGCAACCTTTTTCACGAGATCTGTCTGTCGCCCTTGAACGTTCCTCAAATGCGCAAACGGCCCAAAAAAGAGCGCACAAACTCTCAAACAAACAAACTGACAGCAGAACACTATACCCCTGCTGCGTATGTGCACACAGGGTAACAACCTCAAAAGCTTATATACTCTCAGCCTCAGTGGCTTAGTACATGTACAGTACATGTACACTGTACTTCTAGTGCCAAGAAGTCAGTCAAAAGATGCCACCTCTTTCAGGGGGGCACACCTGAGGGTCTGAGCACAAGACCTCCTCCCACACTGTACTGCCATATGTGGCTAGTGCTGCTGCACGTGTTCCAAACTAGCTTCAGATCCCACACTGACGTACATGTACATGAAAAATCACTTATACAAGCACTAGAGAGAAGAGGAAAGGAAAGAAGAGAAAGAAAGAAACAAACAAACATATCACTGTAATACACACACAGGCAACATGTGCAGGTGTGCATGTACATGTATCTCTGCTGCCAGACGGGGGATCACAGCATGCTTGTCTGCATGGGCTATGCATGTAACTGCTACATGTATACACATGTATAGTCGGTAGAGCATCTGCCCAGTACGCAGAAAGTCGCGGGTTCAAGTTTCTACATGTACATGTAGGTCTGATCATGTTCATACACACGCATTCAAAGGCAATTAAGACAGCATTGAGCTATCGAGATTTGAACCTGCAACAACTGGACACTGCTCTACCAACTGAGCTACCGAGGAAGCCCAGCTGGCTGGGTTAGGCAAGGCATAGCAATGCAGTACAACTAGCCTTGCCTGATTATAACAAGCAATGCATGCTGCCTATGGAGGTGTGGTTCTCAATTCATTCATGTACATGTACATGGCTTGCTGTACAGCTGCCTGTACTGAATAGGCTAGTCTCCATAGTAGTATGTACATGTGCATGTACATGGACTTCTACATGATGTACATGGACTTATACATGATGTACATGAACTTGTACATGATGTACATGACTTATACATGATGTACATGGACTTGTACATGATGTACATGGACTTATAGGTGATGTACATGGTTGTGTTCATGGCTACACTACAGAGACTCACATACTGTTTCAGCTGCTTCACACATCCCCTGCTTGAGAGCTGCCCTCTCTCCACGCATTACCACGGACTGGCTGCTGGCTACGAAGGCATGCAGTAATAACACTGCAGATAGCGCATAGTGTACATTTTGAATGTGTACACAGGAATGTGTCTGCGTGTGCTTGTATCAACACTAACTGCCTATTATGTACATGGCCGGTGGTAATGGTGTGTGGGAGGAGGGTAATCCTACCTGGCAGGTGTGGTTGCTAGGGTGCTTCTGTTTTCCTTCCTGCATCTGATAATGACCCACACTACAGCCACTGGAGTGTTGGGGGAAAATGATGTGTGGATATGTGCCTGTGTCAGCTAGTGTGTGCTAGCCTCTTTCCCAGGCCCTCCCAGCACACGCATACGTATGACCTTTGCAGTCAAAGGCCATATGCATGTGCTACGACGAGAGCCTGGGAACGAGGCTAGGTCAAAGGTCATATGCATGACCTAGGAGGAGAGCCTAGGACCGAGGCTAGGTAAAAGGTCATATGCATGTGCTAGGGGGAGAGTCTGGGAACGAGGCAGGCATGTGAATCATCTGCCTTTTTACTCTGAACTTGATTTTCATAAGTGTAGGTTTTTTTCATAGGTGTAGGTGTAGTAGTGATTTTCATAAGTGTAGGTTTATTTTTCTAAGTCACTAAGGTTGTTGGTTCTAAATGCATGTACAGCTCTCAAGGTTGGGCATGTGGACTGTCTCTTGACTGTTATATGTTGTATTTTTCTAAGCTGCAGAAGCTGTGAACATGCTAAGCCGTTGAGGTTGAGATTGCTATATTTTTCTAAACTGTAGAAGCTGTGAAATATTATACTCTATTTTTCTAAGCCGTTGAGGTTGAGATTGCTACATTTTTCTAAGCTGTAGAAGCTGTGTCTATTTTTCTAAGCCGTTGAGGTTGAGATTGCTATATTTTTCTAAGCCATTGAAGCTGTTACTTATTTTTCTAAGCCACTGAGGCTGAGAGACTATATTTCTAAGCTTGTGAAGCTGTTGTTTGTGTTTACAATATGTTGCCTGTGTGTGTTATAATTGTTTGTGCCTTTCTTTCTCTTCTTACCTTTCCTCTTCTTTCTAGTGCTTATATACGTAAGTGATATTTCATGTACGTAATATTTTTCTAGGCTGCTGAGGTTATTGCATTTTTCTAAGCCTCGAGGCTGTTTATCAAGTGTTGAACTATTGTTTTCTAAGCCACTGGGGCTGGTATGGATTTGTTTTGTTCATAGCGTGCAGTGTTCTTTCTTCTTCGTTTTCTTTCTCTTTCTGTAATTTGTAGCGTACTATACTTGTATATACATGTGATTGTTTGTGTACGTGGGTGATGAGGGTTGGTGCACCATCAAAGATCTTCAACCCCCATTCCCAGCTCTCAAGGTTGGGCATGTGGACCATCTACCTGCTCACTCTCAATCAAAATGTATTCTCTAAGCTGATTTGCTGAGGCTGTTCATCAAAATATATTTTCTAAGCCACAGAAATTGTTGCAAGTTTGTTTGTTTTTTTAGCATGTAGTTTGTGTTTTCTTTCTCTGTTTTCTTTCTCTTTCTGCGGTCAGTGGTGCACTACGTGTGTTGTTGTGCAAGACCATATGTAATGACATCCGTTGAAAGCAAACTGCTCCAGAGAAAACTCACTTGTTCTTTTTTTCAAGCGAGTGAGCTGCCTTGAGTGGGAACTGAACCCGTGGCACTCTGCATGTGTGTTCTCTAGACCTGTGCTCTCATCACTTGGCTACTGAGTAGCTCAGTGGTTGTGGGCCAAATTTGGCAATACAAGACAATGCAAAGTGTCTCACTGAGCAACAGGGGGAATTGTACAGTAACTCAACGTACATGTCCATTGTATATATATGTACATGCACTATACCTGTACCTGTAGATGCATGATATATCATGTACATGAGGAAAGGCTTGGGAACATTTTTAGAGAACTGTGAACTGTGGAAAACCAGCAGCTACCCGGGATTGAACCGGGGGCCTCTGAATTAAGCTGTCAGTGTTCTACCGCCTGAGCTATGGCCACCAGGTGACAGCCAGCCTTCACAATTCTCAATATCACTCTGTATATGCTGTCAGAATCCCGCTAGGGATCAACCGGTAACTCCTCTCCATCAGGGGAGGAGCCACACTGATGTACATGTACACAGTACATATACCATGTACGTGTACAATCACATGTAAAATTGATGTGCATGTACAGTAGATTGAAACCACAATAGACTGAAACCGCAAACACACATGCATGTACACTGACAGCAGAAAGAGGGGATTTCAAAACGCATGTACACATGCAGACATGTATATGTGAGCACCTGTGTGGTCACTTACATGTATATAAACAGAAAGTGAATTTGTTAAGTGTCAAACTTAGTGTTTATAATACAAATTGCATTCACATACACACACACACACACACACACACGCACACACACACACACACACACACACGCACACACACACACACACACACACACACACACACACACACACACACACACACACACACACACACACACACACACACACACAAGGTTCTTCGTCTACCTCAGCAAGGAAGGAGACAGGATGAAGTTCGACCTCACCTACGCTACTCACGAGGCCCGGAAGTGTGCGGACTACCTCAGCCAGGCCCAGCACCACCTGGCGAGGGCCCGGAGGGTGGACGACGAGGAGAGGGCTCTGCGGGAGAAGCTGGAGGAGGAGAAGGAGGCGCTGAGGATGAAGCAGATAGAGGAGCAGGTGAGTGTGTGGGGGGAGGGAGGGAGGGGAGGATGGGTGTGTGGGTGTGTGTGGAGGAGGGGGGAGGGGGGTGGAGAGATGTACATGTACATGTACATAAGTGTGTGTGTGTGTGTGTGTGTGTGTGTGTGTGTGTGTGTGTGTGTGTGTGTGTGTGTGTGTGTGTGTGTGTGTGTGTGTGTGTGCGTGTGTGTGCAGGGCTGGCGCCCGCTCTTTTAAAGTGGGGCGGCGGTGAAGCAGGGTGTAGAACTCTAGTTTGAAGTGATATGCTGACGAGAGTTGTGGCATGCCCCCCCCCCCAGAAAATTTTTTGATTTTTAGTCATGCTGAGATCGCATCTAGAGCAATTTGGGGGTAATACTGCAAGAGTAAATTGCATGTTACAAAAACCTAGTTTTGACGGCTAAAGTTAGTGAGCAACTGTACATGCATGCAACATAGTAATGTGATGCGATCGCTTTGCGCGCGTAAGCACTCATGCAACGAAGAAGGCTATGCCCCAGAAAGCTATCCGCTTGAAACCAAATGTATTAGCGGCTCTGGCCCTGTTCAGAGGTGAAAGTGGCTGTGAAGTTACGTCTGATAGCGTACTCTCACACAATGCGCTGGCGTAATAAGCTAGCGTGCAGAAAGTCATCATTGCGATAATCACCTGGCAGTGCTGATTGCGACACTGTGGAAGTGAATTGAACTATTCGAGGTGCCGACTACGTATCTGGGCTTGGAGATGTCATAATTTTGGGAGAAGGGGGTCAAAAACTGGGGCAGCCATGGCTGCCCCAGCCACTCCTGTGGTGCCAGCCCTGATGTGTGTGTGTGTGTGTGTGTGTGTGTGTGTGTGTGTGTGTGTGTGTGTGTGTGTGTGTGTGTGTGCATACACATGTGCGCATGTGTGTGTGCGTATATACATGTACAGTATGTGCGTATACATCCTGGGTGGCTGCCAGTTTTTCACAGTTCTCTAATATATTCCTAAGCCTGTTCATCATGTACATGCATGTTAGCATGTGTGTGTGTGGGGAGGGGAGGAGTTATGGGGGGTGGAGGTGGGAGGTTGTAATGGGTGAAGGTGCAATGGGAGGTAGGGAGTCACGGCAAGAGGGAGTCAAGGGGAACAGAAAGGGGTGAGGGAAAGCAGGAGGAAGAAAGGAGGAAGGGATGGACAGAAGGCTTTACATGAAAAATCACTTATATAAGCACTAGAAAGGAGAGGAAAGGGAAGAAGAGAAAGAAGCAAACATATTACCAGCACAGGGCTCCTCCTATGGGATATATTATGTCAAGTTACACAGCTGGAAGGCCTGTTCGTCCCACCTTTGACCCCTGGCTAGCAGCCCACCGGAGGGGAGGACAATACAGGAAGAGACATACTACAGAAGACCTGTCTACACACACTCGATTTCTCGCTCCCTGGCTCCTACCTGTAGGGTTCCTTTCTCCTCCCTTCATCCCTCCCTCCTTCCCTCCCTCCCTCTATCCCTCTCTCCCTCCCTCCCTTCCTCCCTCCGGTCCTACAATATCATGTGGTTCTGCAGTCTATACCCCCACCAAAAAAAGAAATAACAGCCAAAAATGGAATACACAAAAAAAAACCCAAAAAATGCCGAGGAAAATTCATGAGCGGTAACCATTCCTTACACACATCCACAATGATTAGGCGATGGCCAGTGGATTGATAGGTGCATAGGAGCATAGGAAGCAGGATAGAGGTGGTGTGTGTGTGTGTGTGTGTGTGTGTGTGTGTGTGTGTGTGTGTGTGTGTGTGTGTGTGTGTGTGTGTGTGTGTGTGTGTGTGTGTGTGTGTGTGTGTGTGTGTGTGTGTGTGTGTGTGTGTGTACTTCAGGGGCGGTGATGATGGCTTTCAATTTGTACAGGAAATCCCATAGAGTGCATACACATGTACCTATAAATCACCATGGCAACAAATCCAATCAGCACATGCATCATGCACGTGCAATAGCCCCTGAGATGGAGGGAACACCGTACAGTATGCATAGAGTACATGTGCATGTACATGGCACTGTGCACTAAGTGTTCTAAACCACACTAAGTGCAAGTTGCCCCAGACCATCGTCACACTCATCTGTAAGTACTGTGGCTTGTACGTATATGTACATGTACATGTACCATTGGCTAGTATTGTAGCCTGGGGCAACGTCTTTGATTCCTGTGCATCATGGTACAAATGTACATACGAAAGGCTTGGGAATATTTTTAGAGAACTGTGAAACACCGGCAGCCACCCGGGATTGAACCGGGCCTCTGACTTTAGCTGTCAGTGCTCTACCACCTGAGCTATGGCCACCGGGTGACAGCCAGCCTTCACAATTCTCAATATCACTCTACATGTAGGCAGTGTCTTTGATCCCTCGTGTATCATGCTACAAATGTACATACATATAAAAGATCTTCAACCCACCACCCCAGTTCTCAAGGCTGGGCATCCAGGTGTCTTGTGCTCATTGTGTTACATGTATACGTATAGGGGGTTATGGCCTTAATTCACCTTTCTTTTAACTTTCTTTGACTCTTTCTAGCTGGTGTGCTATGCACATGTTATTTCATGTACATGTACATGCATGCTACCAGCACAGTGTTCCTCGTATGGGATATAGTAGTCATATATCAAGTTACACAGCTGGAAGGCCTGTCCATCCCACCTTTGACCCCTGGCTAGCAGCCCACCAGAGGGGAGGACAGTACAGGAGGAGGCAGACATACTACACACACTCCATTTCTTGCTCCCTGGCTCCTACCTGTAGAGCTCCTTTCTCCTCCTTCCCTTCCTTCCTCCCTCCCTCCCTCCCTCCCTCCCTTCCTTCCTTCCTCCCTCCCTCCCTCCCTCCCTTCCTCCCTCAGGTACTACAATATCATGTGGTTCTGCAATCTACCCCCCCCTCCCTCCCCCTCCCCTGCCAAAAAATATAAAATGGGATATGCAATATAAAAACACAACATGCCCAGCTCAAGGAAATTCATGAGCAGTAACCATTCCTTACACACGCATCCACAATGAATAGTTTGATTAGGTGATTGCAGATGTTGCCAGTGGATTGATAGGCACATAGGGACACAGGAAGCAAGGATAGAGGTGGTGTGTGTGTGTGTGTGTGTGTGTGTGTGTGTGTGTGTGTGTGTGTGTGTACATATTGCTGGTGTGATCAAGTACACCAAACACACACACACACACTCACACACACACACACACACACACACACACACACACACACACACACACACACACACACACACACACACACACACACACACACACACACACACACACACACACACACACACACACACACACACACGGCCCTGGAACACTCCAGAAGGCACTCACACATACATAATTACTTCATTAGCTACATCTGTACGACTGCAACACGGCCCATTCATGGCGGGCAGACTGCAGCCTCCGGCAGTAATGGAGTACCGTACATGTGGCAGGGATCTGCCATTCACTGCCCATCATACTGATGGCTACCTCCACAAGTAATGGTTTGCTGTATTGAGTTAAAGCCCAAGGGCCTTTTGCGGCCTAGTGCTGTAGGTCTCATATACCTGTATGTCTATATACACAATGTGCATGTATATACATGCATTTTCTAGGAATCTAGGTGTTCTATGGAAAGCAGTTTACAATGTAGGGATTCTTAGATTGTGGGCCAGTCTATTGAATGGTGCGCAATCTGTAGAATATGCACAATGCTCTATAGAATGCGTAGATTCCTAGTGTGTGCATAACATACAGCACATGTACACCCAGCCACTTAGGCAATGGGTACCCGCTATTGGGTGACTGTTTCATTCCTATGTGTACATGTACATGTACATGCAGGCCTGAGGGCTGTTTGTGGCCCAGGGGGCTGTGGTTCTTGATCTACTCCCGTACATGACTAAATAATGGAGACACAATAAACAAAGCAAGGCAACACAACAACACCACCTGAGACGGCTCACTTTCTCTTCTTTTCAAAGAAAAAGTGAGCTGCCCCAGGTGGGATTCGAACCCACGTCACTGTTTCTCTAGACCAGTGCTCTGTCCACTAAGCTACCAAGGCAGCTCAGTGGTTGTGGGTCGAATTAGGGAACGAAAGAATACAATACAAAGCAAGGCAAGTATCTCTAAACTACCTGATAAACAGGGGAAACTCTAACTTAGCATGCACATGCATACTGCATGTGTATAGGTGATCTTTCACTTGGTTGTCTCCCTACATGCTGTCTGCAATATGAGACTGCTTGAGTGTACATAGACAGATGCACTATCACATGGACATATGTACATGAGGAAAATATTTTTAGAGAACTGTGAAAAACCGTCAGCCACCCGGGATTGAACTGAGGCCTCTGACTTTAGCTGTCAGTGCTCTACCACCTGAGCTATGGCCACCGGGTGACAGCCAGCCCTCACAATTCTCAATATCACTCTGTATGTGCCGTCAGAATCCCGCTAGGGATCGACTGGTACGTACATGTGGATATACGTATGTACAGTGTACATGTACAGTGTGTCAAAGGCAAGGCAATTCAGCTGCACCTGATCCTGAGACAATTGAAGGGCTGAGAACCAAAGTGGTCTAAGCCACAATCTTGACTTTAACCCCCCCTAGAACTGGGAGTCTTTGCAAAATGCATTTCAGAATATTCTGCACTTCAGGTTTTTAAAAAATGAAAACATTACTTCAAAGGGGTCCTGTGATTTTTAATGCATTTTTAAGCATTTCAGCTCATTCCCCACACTTTTTGTTGGGATAGCCCACTCTGGTTCTCAGCCATTCAATTCAAAAGAAGTGAGCCACCTCAGGTGGGACTCAACCCATGTCACTGTGACTGCTGGACCAGTGGTGAACGTGTACATGCAGCCAGAGCTGGGTACACATACAGGTACTGTACATAGCCAGAATATTAGAGGACGGTACAGGGTTCATGAGGAGGGCATGTGAGTTCAGCTGTCCAGTTTGCTAACATACACAGTACAGTATCCACAGAGTGGACAGATCACTTCACAAATTAACTGTCCAGTTTATAACATATTCATATATATGTACCTAGCTAGAGTGGAGTGGAGTAGGGGAGGCCATACGCATGTGGTGACCTTGAGCTGGACAGACACATGCACACATACCCCAGTCACCCCAGCGCAGCTGATGAGGCCTGGCATACGGGCCACAGGCTAAGCTGTGTGACTGTGAAGGCCTAACTATGAGGCCAGTTGTCTGTGTTGCACATGACGTGTGATACCCACACTCCCGGTCACCCCAGCGCAGCTGATGAGGCCTGGTATTTGTTGAAACGCGTCCTGCACATCGGGCGACTGTTTCCCACCTAGGCCTGAGGACTGTTCAGTGTACCACAAAGTGCAATTCCTCTTTCATAAGTAATTCCACGAAAGTAATCAACAGTTTACATACCATCCACCAAGCCTGTTCCCTAGACAGCTTTGATTTTAGTACCCTTTATACCAATATCCCCCATAATCTACTAAGTGCATGCATTTAAACAGTGCATTATGCTGCCCACATTGCCACTGGCTGCATGCATGTATGAAAGCCAATGGCATTGGGCCCAAGGCAAAGGCTAAGACTGAGTGGGCTGCGCCTGGGCTGTGGGCTGTGGAAAGCAGGGGCTCTCAGGCACGGGATCAATCCACTACGTACGTGTACCATTGGTATGAGCTGTTTTCACTTATATAAGCACTATAAATAGAAAGAAAGAAGAGGAAAGGGAAGAGGAGAAAGAAAGAAGCAAACATATTACACACACAGGCAACATATTGCACACACAAACAACAGCTTCGCCAGCTTAGAAATATAGTCTCTCAGCCTCAGTGGTTTAGAAAAATAGAAAACAGCTTCAATAGCTTAGACAAATGTGGCAATCTCAACCTCAACGGCTTAGAAAAATAGAACATATTCACAGCTTCTACAGCTTAGAAAAATATAGCAATCTCAACCTCAGCGGCTTAGAAAAATATACCATCTTCACAGTTTCTACAGCTTAGAAAAATATAAATTTTCAAGTACAACATATAAAAATAATAACAGTCAAGAGACAGTCCACATGACCAACCTTGAGAGCTGGGAATGGGGGTTAAAACATGTAAATGTTCCCACCGCTCCAGTTCTCCAGACTGGGCATCCAAGTGTCTTGTGCTCAGTGTGTTTGTAGGTATGGTTTTGGTTCGTTTACATGTACATGTGAAACCACAATCAGTAGGCTCACCTTGGGGTACATAAAACCGGTGCGACCAGAGCAGCTTGTACATACATGTACACGGCGCTGATGAGAGCCAACCAGCTCAAAACAGCTGTCCGCCGTTTGCCTAGCTTGCTCTGGCCCACCTTATTTGTTCATGTACATGGGTTTCACCTTTCTTCTACCTCTTTTTAGCTGGTGTGCTATACACATGTCATTGCATGTATTTCTCTCTCGGAAAGAGAAACCACTTGATGGTTTGTATATACAAGTGTACAAGGCAATGCAAGAGGGTGCTCTAGCAGTGTACCCTGTTTAGCAAGTGTCCTACAAAAACACCGCACAGTTGGTACAGTATCATACCAATATTATTGTAACTAAAAGTAAACAATACAAGACTAGTAAACAAGCCACAAATATAAGATATATATACACCGTAAGCAAATACATAGAACGATAATAGATAGATAAATCTCTCTCTCTCCCTCCCTCTCTCCCTCCCTCTCTCCCTCACTCCTTCCCTCCCTCCCCCACCCCTCAGCAAGAGATACTGCGTCAGAAAGAGCTCCAGGCACAGCAGCAGGAGGAACTGAGGGAGCAGTACAAGATGCGCACTCAAAATCTCCTTCAGTTCAGAGAGCTCTCGCCTGAACCAAAGACTAAGGCAGCTAGGAAGAAGGTGCACGTGTGTGTGTGTGTGTGTGTCTGTGTGTGTGTGTGTGTGTGTGTGTGTGTGTGTGTGTGTGTGTGTGTGTGTGTGTGTGTGTGTGTGTGTGTGTGTGTGTGTCTTTGTAGGGTGTGCTTATTTTGTGCAGTTTGTGTACGCGTGTTTGTCCGTGTTTGTTTTACCTATGTACATGTATGTAGGCACTCGTCCATACAGTGTACACATGCTTAGACTGTGCTAATTTTGAACTGGCCAATCACATTGCGTATCGCGTGGAAAATAAATCACTTATTTCCACCCCGCATAAACTTATTTCCACCGCGGGAA
>CBDBZY010000041.1:280000-332500 GCA_965213685.1 bacterium | reverse complement strand
TACGTACATTTTTCTAAGCCACTGAGGGGCTGTTGCAAACTTATTCAATAATTTGTGGCTCTCTCGCTCCTAAATTCTGCTCCACGTGATGCACCATGCACGCGATTCTTCATGTACAGAACTTGCACATAATTATGGTCGGACATGTTACAATATACATGCATGTACATGTACGTGACCCAATCACATGCATAGCACACTACAACGTATATACGTGTACCAGCTTCACGTGCACTGCTATGAGAATATTTCACTCAGTATGACTTCTCCCCTGATGGAGAGGAGTTACCGGTCGATCCCTAGCGGGATTCTGACGGCACATACGGAGTTATATTGAGAATTGTGAAGGCTGGCTGTCACCCGGTGGCCATAGCTCAGGTGATAGAGCACTGACAGCTAAAGTCAGAGGCCCCCGGTTCAATCCCGGGTGGCTGCCGGTGTTTCACAGTTCTCTAAAAGTATTCCCAAGCCTTTCCTCATGTATATACGTACATGTGACTGTGAAGACCTAAGGCCAGCCATCTGTGTTACACGCGCATGACGTGTAATACCCACACTCCCGGTCACCTCAGCGCAGCTGATGAGGCCTGGTATTGGCCAAAATGCATCCTGCACATCGGGTGACTGTTTAACATCTAGGCCTGAGGGCCGTTCGCGGCCTAGAGAGTTGTGGTTCTCAATTTATTCATGTAGGTGAGCAGCTGACCAGAGACTATAAGAGCTGACCTTTGCAAGCACATGTGCATGTACATAGCTGTAGTCCGGTACCCAAGGAGGGGCCTTGGTACCAGGCCACTACCTGTAGAGATTCAAATGACAAAAAATTACATTGGATCCACTTTTTCCATCCTAAGCTGGTGGAGAATAATAAGCGAAAGCATTTCCTGGCAAACTTTTCCCACTATACGGTATCACATGTCCAGTGCAGTGTTTGTCTCCAGCGATGAAGGGCATTCATTGAACAGTACTGGTCAGCAACAAGGTACATGTATAGCACATTCGCCTTTTGCATGCATTTATCACTGGAGATAAATACCGTATGGCACCAAATTTTCGAGGGGCACAATTTTCGTGGAACAAAATTTTTTTAAGTTTCGCAGAAACAATTTCGCGGATCACAAGGATTTAAGTTAGCCACACCTACTTCTGGAGAGCCACACGTTCTCTCTTAGTAACAGACAGTTGGTTGCAGCTTCAGTGTTCTACTGCTTGCTTCCCTTATGCAACTTCATTTTTTGCTCTGAAGTGACCTTAACGTACGAGCCGTTTTTCACTGGCTCCCACATCACGTGTCTCAGTATTAGTATCATTTTGCTGCTGTTACATTTTACTATTTCTCTCTTAGTTGTCTGAGTATTGAATTATTTTTGATCCAAGAGCGAGGGAGAGGGTTATGTGTGTGTGTGTATGTGTGTGTGTGTGTGTGTGTGTGTGTGTGTGTGTGTGTGTGTGTGTGTGTGTGTGTGCATGCCATACAGTGTGTGTCTGCTGTGCTCACTGCAGAGGTCGTAAGAAGAAGGAGGAGAGGAAGCGCAAGGAGAAGAGGGAAAAGAGAGAGAGGAGAGAGAGGAGGGGCAGGAAGGAGAAGGAACACAGAGGCAGGAGGAAGAGGTGGGCAGGTCAAGTGATCACACTGGCAACTGTATTTACTGTATATATACATTGTGTGTGTCCATGCATCTCGTACATGTACATGCATGCTCTGTACACATATACCTAACTATTGTAATTAACCCTCGGAAGGTATGTGCCAGAGGGTCACTGTATTGGCCCTGTCTGTCTGTCTGTCTGTCTGTCTGTCTGTCTGTCTGCGGGAGCTAATCTGCGGACTGGTGCTAGCAGACATCTTACTGAAAGCACTAGTGGCTTGAGCGGCACATTTTTCACAAAACTAAAAAGACACTTTTTTTCTTAAACTGCTTTGTTAGAAATTTAGAAGTGTTATAAACTTACCAGGACCAAGCCAACTCAAGTCCACCATTTTGTTCATGTTGCAATGTTTCGTATACTCTCCATTTCATGTCCGTAAAGCTAGTGCGATAATGGTCCATGTAAGTGCATGTTTGTGCTAGGCGATATTGTTTGTGCATGCACAGACCCTACAACTTGCAAGACAAGACACTAGACTAGTACTATAGCCCAATTGAGTGGACAATGCTTGCATCGTCTGTACAGGCTGTTGTAGCACTGCGCCGAGGGGTTACACTTTGGTGCTTTTCGTTACAAAAGGTGTCTTCTTTTAAAAAATTTAAAATGCTTGTTGGGAAGTGAGGGCATAATGTGCTTATCGCAGCTACGTAAGTCAGCTTTTTTGTCACACTTGTATGTGGGGAGATAAGGAGAGGGGGAGAGGGAGAGGGAGTGGGAAAGGGAGAGGGAGGGAGGGAGGGAGGGAGAGAGAGAGAGAGAGAGAATGCAACAGGTCACTACTTCAAATTTCAGTGGAACCTTACTGACATTGGAGGTTTATAGTCAAGGGTTCTTATCACTAACAAACTTTACCAAGTTACAATGCGAGCTACTAGTTTGTAAGAAAAGTGCGTGGAGGGGTTTTATGATGGAGATGGTACGAACAGTCATTAAAAGCTCTCAGAAGACAGAGGCAGCAAGCAACAAAGTTTTGGCATCATAGTGTTTTTTGTGTTTTTTGTGTTTTTTTTCTTGTCACTTTTTCAAAACCTTATACAATGCTTGTTTCTTGTAGCACTTCAACACTAATTACTGTAATTTTGTTTTGTTTTTTTTGCCATTTTGTGGGTTTCTGTGTGCAGTGTTTTGGTTTGTATAACACATCCCACTCTTCCATGGCCCTCATTTGTATGTGTATGTGCATACAATGAGATGGAAAAAGGAGAGAGAGAGAGAGAGAGAGAGAGAGAGAGAGAGAGAGAGAGAGAGAGAGAGAGAGAGAGAGAGAGACATTTGTGATGGATTGCAATATACATGTAAGCTCCAAATCGCACAACAGAATGGAGTTTGGATCAGATTGTGTCTTATCGGCCAAATCTCCTAGTATTGGTCCCCAACCCATTCCTTCATGGATAGGCCTTGGAATGGAGCCAGGCTTTGAGGGAAGGCAAGAGGGGATAGATGGTCGCTTCAAGCATGCTGACACTGCACTCTCCCCCCCTCGTTCTGGCTTTATACCCCGCAGCTGGCTGCCCTCTCAGACCTTGGGTCCTGCACACTCAGCTTACTGCCCTGCTCCCTTTGCATGTGTATATTAAGTTTGTCATTAAGCAAACAATGATGGTATTTGTGTTAGCATGTACTGTACATGTGTATTATCATTGTTGCCGGGCAACAGGTAATCAGCTGTGTAGACTCTTGTCTCCAGTCTTGTTTTCCACTATTTGGATCATCAGCAAATTGCTCTGCCCAGTTTATACTGCGTTGTCCATTGTGTAAACAATGTAATGTTTATGCCATTCACTCATCTGGGCTTAACTGGTTGCCAGGTACCAGGTAATCATGTACAATAGTATGTAGTGTGCAGACTCCTTGTCTCCTGTGGTGGTTGCTATGCTGCGTAGTCTGCACATGCTCAGTCCTGTTCACCAGAAATCATGAAATTCACACTGTATTTAATTCATGAAGTAATTGAGGCATATTAAACAAAGCAAGGCAACACAACACCACCTGAGATGGCTCACTTTCTCTTCTTTTCAAAGAAAACGTCAGCTGCCTCAGGTGGGATTCGAACCCACGTCACTGTTTCTCTAAGCTACCGAGGCAGCTCAGTGGTTGTGGGTGGAAGGCAAGGCAAGGCAGGTAACCACCTGATAAACAGGACAGTGTAAAACGTATTCCTGAAATATTACTGTGATTTAATTGATGCGGATTTATGATACGCTGGCCTGGTGTTATAATTGGCTCTAACACTAACCTAAAAGTACATGCTTAGTGGCAGAGCACTGGTCTAGAGAACAGAGGTGCATGGGTTCGAATCCCACCTGGGGCAGCTCACTTTTTCTTTGAAAAGAATAGAAAGTGGAGCTGTCTCAGGTGGTGTTGTTGTGTTGCCTTGCTTTGTATTGAATAGGTCTCATAGATTTAATCATGTAGAGGTGTACATGCACATTGCAATAATGCACACGATATACAGTATGTATCGCTTATAATGTCACAGCTGATGGGTGCTCATTGTCTTGCCTCACTGAGATTAGCTGATCAACAAATTGCACTGTCCGATTTGTATTTGGTTGGCCCATTAAAATTCCGACCAGTGCTGTCTATTAATGGAAGATGGATATCTGTGGCACAGTCAATGTTGAAGACAATATCCATAGAGGTCTTATTGGTTGCTATAAGCGGGAACAAGCCCACTCATCTGGACTCGATGTTCCCTGTCCTCAGGCCAAGCAAAGTCGATTCCTTGATTCCTGTTCCGCCACATGCAACTCATGATCAGCAGCCCGGTCCACTAGTGATTCATTATCGTGTACTGGTGCACGCCCGCCTGCCTTGTGCTAGGCTGTATACGTGTGAGCACAGTGGCTAATGCAGTGATACCGCTGTACATACTTATAATATGCAAAATAGCCTCCTGCCCGTATCAGTTCATGTATTAAATTGAAGGAAAGAGGAATCAAAATCAACTTCCATTGGCGTCATATAGATTCTGCAGCTGACTCACCCACAGTGCTCTGCGTTAGTCTATAGTTTCACTTTCAAGACCTCGCAAACCTAGTCTTGATACTAGGGGTGAATGCAGATAAGGGGGAATCCCCCTTTCCAATGGCCCTGTCGGAGAAATCTACATATATTATGTACATTTACCTCGTTGCCAGGCAACACAAGTCATTACTTGTTTCCAGGCAGCACCTGCATTGGTCTATACTGTTACTTTCAAGACCTCTCAAACCTAGTCTGGGATGAACTCAAGTAAGGGAAATTCCCCTTTCTCATGGCACCCTATGAAAAATCTACATGTACATTAACCTTGGCAACACATGTACATTAACCTCGTTACCAGGCAACACATGTTATTACTTGTTTACGTACGAGCCACACCTATAGTTGTCATTACTCATTTCCCCGGTACCACCGCTGCTGTAGACGGCCTGTCTGGCTCTTATCAAGTCACGCATCATTAAGTTTACAACCCTCAAAGCACTGCTCTTTGTGACGTAACCCCAACTCCCTTTGATAATTCAGTGTGTGTGGGGTTAATTTAATGGTGGTCACTGCTTTGGTAGGTGATGATGTGACCTTTGTCCTTTTATGTCTGTGTGTGTTGAGCTGTTGGTGATGAGTCTGGCACTGGCAGGAATGGAGTTAGTCTACCAAGTTAGCCTGTCATTTCAGGAATGCTGCGCCCATGAGAGAGGGAGGGAGAGAGGGAGGGAGGGAGGGAGGGATGGACGGATGGAGGGAGGGAGGGAGGGAGGGAGGAGGGAAGGAGGGAGAGGAGGGGAGGGAGGAAGGAAGGGAGGGAGGGAGGGATGGATGGATGGATGGATGGATGGATGGATGGATGGATGGATGGATGGATGGATGGATGGATGGATGGATGGATGGATGGATGGATGGATGGATGGATGGATGGATGGATGGATGGATGGATGGATGGATGGATGGATGGATGGATGGATGGTTGGTTGGTTGGTTGGTTGGTTGGTTGGTTGGTTGGTTGGTTGGTTGGTTGGTTGGTTGGTTGGTTGGTTGGTTGGTTGGTTGGTTGGAGGGAGGAAGGGATGGACGGATGGTTGGAGGGAGGGATGGAAGGAGGGACAGAGGGAGGGAGGGATGGACGGATGGATGGAGGGAGGGAGGAGGGAGGGAGGGGAGGGGAGGGAGAGAGGGGATTTCTACAGAGGCAGAGGGAATGAAGGCTCTCTCTCTCTCTCTCTCTCTCTCTCTCTCTCTCTCTCTCTCTCTCTCTCTCTCTCTCTCTCTCTCTCTCTCTCTCTCTCTCTCTCTCTCTCTCTCTCTCTCTCTCTCTCTCTCTCTCTCTCTCTCTCTCTCTCTCTCTCTCTCTCTCTCTCTCTCTCTCTCTCTCTCTCTCTCTCTCTCTCTCACTCACTCACTGAAATTACGGCAAGTCTAGTTATTCACCGACGTACTCTCTGGAATGCTAGCCCACATAACGTACAAGCTGCCTCATTAGCTCAGCTGGTGGAACATGTGTTTGGTACATATATACACTGTGTTGTGGATCCAAGTTCTGCCAGAGATCTCATTTCTCCTCCGTGAATAATAGCTGTCTCCAGGTGTAGTGCCTTTGCGTTGCCTCATCTCTATGGCTGTGTTAGCATGCATATGTACATGAACATGTATGGTGTGCTGTGTGTGTGTCAGACGTCCTCCATGAAGCAAGTATTCAGGACTATCGCAGTGGCACTGGTGAACCTCTCTTCACACGTCCTGTAATGAACACTTGACGTCACGCGTGACCAGTTCTAGCCCAGTGCAGAAATATGTACACTTTGCATGGAGTGGTTACCCCCCTGAGATGTTCCGTAAACAAGAGCCCGCCTAAGTTAGAGCCCATCTGGATTAGAGCCCATGCACCTACATGTAAATAGATATTTCTGATACTCAGGTGAAGAAGGAGAATGAAAAGACAAACTTCCATCCCGAGCATTGAACCCGGGCCTAGTGACTGGGAGTCCAGTGCACCAAGCCATTACTCGGGACAAAAGTTTAAATGGTCTTCCCATTCTCCCTTGTGTACTGTCAGCAGCCGTTGGCTCATCTGCCAACCTCACACTGACAGCCACCCGTAATCTTGTGCCATGCACCTAGATTAGACCCCCCAACTCATACTGTAGCCCGCTTGCATTATAGGCTAGTTTATAGGTGTGAGTTAAAAAATGACCAGTATAGATACTAGTTAGCGTACCGGTCTGAGCACTTTATGGGAATAGTGTACGAGGAATGCGTTGAGAGGCTAATAATGCACAGGGCGAAGCCAAGTGCTTTGTTAGGCCTCGGGGCACATTCCGAGTACACTATATGCAGTTAGAACACACAGTGTTAGGGCACACCAATTTGCCGTCTTGATTACACCTCCCCGGACTAGAATGGCACATATATCTAGACCTCACCAGCTGTAGAAGAGGTTAAGAGCCCGGTAATTTGCTCCCCAATCTACCAGTGCTGTCAGCAATCTCAGAAGACACCCCTTGAAAGAGCCCTTCTAATTATAGTTAAGTAGTTTCCCATCATTACCATGGTGCTCACTGATTGGATGATTGGTGCGTAATGACAGGGGCACCCATCATCAGCACAGCTCCATTCTGGTTTTTCTGTGAATTCAGACCAATCATCTTCTACCAACAGTAATTTCATTGGCGTTACCATAGAACCCTTGTAGGTAGTAATGTGCAAACAATCAGTTAATTATATAGCTGGTGCTGACGGCTGCTATTGAGTGTGGCTGTGTCGAACACATACCATGTGCCATGTTTGTTCCACTGATTCCAGGAACCTGTGCACTATTTGGAAGGTGGGGGCCCCTACAATGTGCAACAATGCTGCAGCTAGGGGTTGCATGGCAACATAAAGAACCCTATAGTAACTAAGTTACATGTCTATACACTAATATACACTACACACTTTCTCTGAACATACTCTATGCAACATACATGTACATACAATTAACCAATCAATTAATTAGTTTCTTTTTTTGTGGAGAAGAAAGAAAGAATGAGGAGACAAACTTCCGTCCCGGGCATCGAACCTGGGCCCAGTGACTGGGAGTCCAGTGCACCAAGCACCAAGCCATTAAAGTCTGTCTCGCCATTCTTCCTTATATGCTGGCAGTGTTTGTTGACTATTCAGTCAACATCCCACTGACAGACCACCCTAATCTTGTGGATAAAAATTAATGGTTTTTTTTGGTGACTCAGGTGGAGAAGAGAGAAAGAATGAAGACAAACTTCTGACGGCACAAGATTAGGGTGGTCTGTCAGTGGGATGTTGACTGAATAGTCAACAAACACTGCCAGCATATAAGGAAGAATGGGGAGACAGACTTTAATGGCTTGGTGCTTGGTGCACTGGACTCCCAGTCTCTGGGCCCAGGTTCGATGCCCGGGACGGAAGTTTGTCTCCTCATTCTTTCTTTCTTCTCCACAAAAAAAGAAACTAATTAGTTGATTGGTTAATTGTATGTACATGTATGTTGCATAGAGTATGTTCAGAGAAAGTGTGTAGTGTATATTAGTGTATAGACATGTAACTTAGTTACTATAGGGTTCTTTATGTTGCTATGCAACCCCTAGCTGCAGCATTGTTGCACATTGTAGGGACCCCCACCTTCCAAATAGTGCACAGGTTCCTGGAATCAGTGGAACACACATGGTACATGGTATGTGCTCGACACAGCCACACTCAATAGCAGCAGTCAGCACCAGCTATATAATTAACTATGCCCCATGTGAACATCTATTAATATTGGAAAGTAAATCCCACCATCTTGACTCCTCCCCTGACGGAGAGGTGTTTCCGGTTGACCCCTAAAGGGCACAAGATTAGGGTGGTCTGTCAGTGGGACGTTGACTGAATAGTCAACGAACACTGCCAGCATATAAGGAAGAATGGGGAGACAAACGTTTGTCCCTGGTAATGGCTTGTTGCTTGGTGCACTGGACTCCCAGTCTCTTGGCCCAGGTTCGATGCCCGGGATGGAAGTTTGTCTCTTCAATTCTTCACCTGAGTCACCAAGAAAACCATCACCAGGTGCCTATGCCCCATATGAAAATCAATTAATGCAGGTACGATGTAATTAACCACCCATCACCGGTGCCCCCAAATTAGCATCTGCAGGCCATTGAGGGATCAGCTAGTAATTAACTCTCTATAGTATCGGAACACTAATAAAGGCCCGGCCAGCCAGCTGCCTAGCCTAATTAGTGCACACCCTGGCTGGCCAAGTTTGACATGTTGTTGTGTTGTCTAGAATGCACCACATACCTCTGAAGCTCTCCACAATTGGGATAGTGCTACACAAACAATCGTTCAATTAGGACCTTACCCTTGCCACCGGCAGCCTATAAGGCGAACCAATTCAGCTGCATGTAGTGGAACTCAATTGCAATGCAGTTATTCACCATTGCCCTGTTAGATTAGCATGCAGTAACTGATTATGGGTACAAATTACATTTGTGTTGGTCTGCCTAAACTGTTCACATTATCTCTATAGTTACATGTACATGTACATGCTTGTAGATGATGTAGTGTGATTACATACATGTACATGTACATGCTGTGTGTGTAGTGCACATGTTGTCATGTAGTTAGTTATGTACAGGTACATAAGTTCTGGCTCCCAGAGTTTGACAGCTCAGTCCATCTGCACTGTATAATACTGTCAGATGTGTGTGTGTATGTTGTGGTCTGGGCTAGTGGGTGATAGGTACATGTTCTAATGGCAGACCTCCAAACTGACCCTGCCAGTCCATTGGATGTATCCCATGGAGACCACAGCAAGGCAGCTGTACTCTGACTCTGTGAGAGTTGTGTACATCTACTAATTATAAGTACATGAATAATTAGCAATCATGTTATAGGTGTACATGTAACTACACTGTTTATGTACATTTTAATGGCTTAATTAATTAGTAGTTACTTATCTTATGGTTTATAGCTGTGTTGCTATGACGGCATGTTGATGAATAGTGATAGCCATGGAAGTGCTGTACACTACACTTACGCCAACATGTACATGTACATGTACATGCTGGCTCATGCACATGTACATGCATATGAGCATGCACATGCACCACAGAACTCTTCTGAAGCTCGCCACAATTGGGACAGCGCTACACAAACAATCATTCAATTAGGACATGTATCATGTACATGTACATGTACATGCTCACTTTTTCTTTGAAAGGAGAGAAAGTGAGCCGTCTCAGGTGGTGTTGTTATGTTGCCTTGCTTTGTATATTGTGTCTCCATTATTTAATCATGTAGGATCGTTCCCTCCTCTGGCTCCCCTCTCTCCCTCACACCTCGCTTCCTTTCCTCCTTAACTCTCCCTCCCTCCCTCCCTCCCTCCCACCCCTCCCTCAATTACTCACCCATTTCCTCCTCAATGCTATCATTATCCTCCAATCCCATCCCATAGTGCACAGCCCACCTGTACATCCCCAGTGGCTGCCTGTTTTTCACAGTTCTCTAAAATATTCCTGAGCCTTTTCATCATGTGCAATGACAGTAGACCTACCCACACATACCTACTGTGTGTGATTGCTTCCTTCCTCCCTTCCTGCTCTATCCTCTTCCGTCTATCCTCCTCTTGCCATCTCTCCTCTCCTCCTTCCTCCTCTCCCTCCTCTCCCTCCTCTCCCTCCTCCTCTCCCTCCTCCTCCTTCCTCCTCCCTCCTCTCCCTCCTCCTCTCCCTCCTCTCCCTCCTCTCCCTCCTCCTCTCCCTCCTCCTCCCTCCTCCCTCCTCCTCTCCCTCCTCTCCCTCCTCCTCTCCCTCCTCCTCCCTCCTCCTCCCTCCTCTTCCTCCTCCTCTCCCTCCTCTCCCTCCTCTCCCTCCTCCTCTCCCTCCTCCTCTCCCTCCTCCTCCCTCCTCCTCTCCCTCCTCTCCCTCCTCCTTTCCCCCCTTCTCTCCCTCCTCCTCGAGATCTCCCTCCCTTCCTCCTCCCCTCCTCACCTCACTCCTACGTCTCCCCCAACAGCCGCATGCGTCCCCCCCCCCCCCCCCCCCAAGCCCTCTCCATATCTCCCTCAATTACTCACCCATGTCCTTCCTTTATCCTGCCACCCCGTCCCATAGCACACCTACATGTACATGTCTTAACATCTAGGCCTAAGGGCCCTTCACCATCTAGGGAGTTGAGCCTGGGAAGGAGGCTAGGGAGTTGTGGTTCTCGATTTATTCATGCACATGTACATTGATTGACTAGCTTCCTAACCACACATTGTATAGGTGTGTCTCCCTCCTGCCCTCCTTCCCTCCCTTCCTCCCTCCCACCCTCCCTCAATTACTCACCCATTGCCTCCCCAATGCCATCATTATCCTCCCATCCTATCCCATAGTGCACAGCCCACCCTACACATGTACATGTACATGTACATTTACATTGGTTGACTGGGAATAACCACACCACTCAGCTGCCATGTATGGTGGAGGTGCAGTTGTGGGGAGTACCCTGTAACTAGTTGGTGTATTGCATCCCATTGCTGAAGGAGTGTGCCCATTTAGCTGTGAGGAGTACCCTGCAATTAGTGGGTGTATTGCATCCCATTGCTGAGGGATGTGTGCAGAAGAGTATACAGGTATATACCTACATGCATACTGTGTGTGGTTACCCATTCAGCAGTGGGGAATACCCTGTAATTATTGGGTGCATTACATCCCATTGTTGAGGTTACCTGTTCATTCTGCTGTGGGAGTACCCTGTAACTAGTAGGTACTATATATCCCATTGCTGAGGGGTGTGCCCATTCAGCTGTGGGGAGTACCCTGTAATTAGTGAGTGTATTACATCCCACTGTTGAGGGATGTGCCCCATTCAGCTGTGGGGAGTACCCTGTAATTAGTGAGTGTATTACATCCCATTGTTGAGGGATGTGCCCCATTCAGCTGTGTGAGTACCCTCCTAGCTGTAGTTGTTGGGTGTATATTCCATCCCATTGCTGAGGGGTGTATGTGTGTGTCTAAATGGAGAGGGTGTGGTGCAGGCATTGTGCTGTGTGTGTGTGTGTGTGTGTCCTCATGAGGAGAGGAGTAGGTGCACTTCAGTTGCTATTGTGTGGGTACATCTCTCCCTTTGTGCCTGTACATGTGTGTACATGATGTTTTGTACCTGAGAGGTTCCCGGAGTTGTCCAGTGGACTAGCTATGTGTGTCCATGTAGGTGCATGACGTGTGGTGACCACACTCCTGGTCACCCCAGCACTGATGAGGCCTGCTTAGTCTCGTTACCAGACCACCCGAAAGCGAGGTTGTCTGGGATAGCTAGTCGATTTCCTTGGCATTTTCAACACTTAAGTCATATGCAAATCATGTGATGGCTAGCTTATCGCACGTGCCAGTACTAGGCTCTAGCCTTGGAACAGCTCGCGTTTGAAACTGGTACTCACAAAGGGCCGTCGGCACATTCCCTTTAGCCTCCATAACTCATGTACAACCTTCTATCCATGCTGCTACATGCACACGTACGTCTGCTGTGTATGGCACTTGTGCACAAGAGCAGGTGGTATAGGCCCACCAACATTGTGAAAAACGTTCTTCCAACAGTTAGCCGCTATAATAGGGTGTCCCGGCTACTTCCCACTGACTGAATACAGCAGAACAAGCTCCTCCCTCGCCTTCTTTTGCCCGGCTCAGTGACGTACATGTACCCATGCGTGCTTGTCAAGTGCGGCTGAACTAGATCATGTGACATTTGTGTGACGTGTGCGTTGCGACAGTCTGATTGGCAATCTCCCAAAAAATCTCACAATGCCAAGAAAATCAACTAAATGTCCCAGACCAACTCGCTTTCGGGTGGTCTGGGAACTAGACTAAAGCCTGGTATTGGCTGTAGCATATATCCTGCACATTGAGTAACTGTTTAATATTTTGGCCTGAGGGCCATTCACAGCCTAGGGAGTTGTGGTTCTCGATTTATTCATGTACATGTACATGTGTGTATATGTATACGTATGGTATATATATGTATGCTCTTTATTACAAGGATACCTGGACCTATACGTATACATCTAGCTGTACTGGAAGAAACACATGCACATATATACATGTACATACATGTATCATGCAAGCACACACACACACACACACACACACACACTAGGATTCCAATGTCAGGAGTGCTGAGAACCCAATTAGCTCTACATGCACCCAATAAAGCCCCCCAGCTGCTGCCCAACCACCCACACCCTCCCATCACACACACCTCTGCTCTTAACCACAGAAACATGTAGACCTGTATTAACGTGCATGAAGTGTGATACACCCACACTCCCGGTCACTCCAGCACAGCTGATGAGGCCTGGGAGGGAGAGGAAGAGGGAAGGAAAGAAGAAATAGCGCAGGGACAAAATTATTGACTATCACTTTTGCCACTCAATCACTGTACTTGGTTGATATGGTGATGAACCCTGCAATGATCCAGATGTAGAGAGGGAATTAACAGTGTAGCCGTAATGGCGGAAACACGTCCTGCACATTGGGTGACTGTTTTAACATCTAAACACAGCCTGGGGAGTTGTGTTTCTCAATTTATTCGTATACAGGTTCACGTGCTTATTGACTACTCAAAGTTCAAAGGTCATGGCCACACCCACATGTTACTTCAATACACACTTACGTATGTGCATTAACAATGTACATGTATATGTATGTGTACACCCACGTGTACGTGTACTGTGACCTGTAGGTACAGGTACATGTAAATGAGATCACTTCATGTTTTTCTTTCTCCTTCCCTCTCTCCCTCTCTCTCCCCTCTCTCTGAATCCATCTTTCCTCCCCCTCCCTCTCTCTCTCTCTCTCCGTCTCTCCCTCTCTCTTTCTTCCCTCTTCCTCCTTTCCTCCTTCCTTCCCACCCCTCCCTCCTCCCCTTCCTTCCCACCCCTCCCTTCTCCCCTTCCTTCCCACCCCTCCCTCCTCCCCTCCCTCCTCCCCTCCTCCCTCCCCTCCCTCCACCCCTCCCTCCTTCCCTCTCTCCCCCACAGGCCAAGGGAGGACCAGGAAGAGGTTGAGGAGGAGGAGGAAGAGGAGGGAGGGGGAAGAGGGAGGAAGAAGAAGAGGGTGATCTCCAAGGCATTTGTGTCCTCCAGCGATGAAGAAGCCTCTGCCGATGAGAAGAGCCGTGCACCAGTGAAGGACGAAGGAGAAGAGGAGGAGGAGGTGGAGAGGGAGGAGGAGGAGGAGGAGGAGGAGGAGGAGGAGGGGGAGCGGGAGGGGGAAGGAGAGGGAGTCGGGGAGGAGAGAGAGGAGAAGGTGGAAGGAGAGGAGACAGAGGAGGGCAGAGAAGCCGGCAGCAGCAGCGAATCCTCCTCCAGTGACAGGTACGTGTGAGCAGCGGATGCATGTGTAGTCTCATTCCCAAACCCCGATGCATGTGTGGTCTCATTCCCAAACCATCACTTGTGCCTGCCAACCATATTTTGCCATTAATTAATTAATAGAAAACTGAAGGCAAAAACTGCAAGCTGGTCAAGTTTGGAGCGATTTTCTAGACAGGAACAGCTGTAATTAGACACAGACACACTCACCACTCTCTAAAATTGGTCAGAAATAACCAACCTTCAGCTTCCCATCTTCGTACATAGCCACGCCCACTCCCGCAATGACATCCCTTTTGACCCATTCGAGCATAATACTTCCCCCCACAGTGACCACTGGTGCAGGCCAGGCCAAGGCCCTACCAAGTCTGGCTAGGGCAAGTTCAGGTCAAAATCTCCGACCGGAGGCCAAACAAATGCTCACCGATCAGCTGCACTTGTCCACCCCCCACCCACCCTCCCATCTCTTGCCTTAGACTAGTAGGCCGGAAATTATGTCATATAAAACTGCTGTCATAGCGAGTGTGTGTGACAGTACTCTTTTAAGGGTTAAGAAATTTTTGTTGGTGCTGGGCAGTGATAAAAATTAAACGTGAAATTTTGCCAATGTTGAGTAATTATTATGGAACAGTACACTTCATGCAAAGCTTGAAGATGGTTCTGCTACAGCATCTTAGTGTTGGGGACCTTCTTGATTTTAGAAGAGAACTCATACGTAAGTACTTACCCTGTTCAGTGACATGCCAGGAATAGTGTGTGTGTAGTTACCTATGTTGTGTGTTTAGGTGTGGTGTGGGATGCACAAATTGGGAGGACACATGTACATGTAGACACCCACACCCACACACACACATGCATGCACATGCACGCATGCACACACACACACACACACACACACACACACACACACACACACACACACACACACACACACACACACCCTTGCCTGTAAACAACTGTACATACACATATGAACACACAGTAGATAGGCACATTCCATACTGCCCACCGCATGTACTGTACATGCATGTACATGTACCTGAGAACTGTGCGTGTTGTGTCTCCAGTCCATGAGGTGGCTGGGGTGGTATGTCTGTGGGAGGCCATCTCTACCCCCCACTACAGTCTGCTCACATGCCTGAGTGCTTTCAGTTTCGCTCAATCCCTTTGATGATGTTATTGGCTATCTCCAGCAGCAGTTGCTATGGCTACCTCTGTTGTTTTCCTTTGAAAGCCCTTGAGAGCAGCTGTTATTCACTATGCCTCCCATACCTTCCCAGCCCCCCCCCTCCCTCCTTCCCTCCACTTTGTTTCCCTCCTTGCTGGAACACTCCCCCTCTATCATTCCTACCTCTTTTCTCTTCTTCCACGTCCTTCTCACTCTCTCCCCCTCTTCCCTCTCCCCCCCCATCTCTCCTTCCTCCATAACTCGTGGGCTGTTGCTAAGAGGTGTAGGGTTACCCACCATTGTCCTGGTACACACGGCTGTGTGTGCTTGGTGGGTAGGGAGGAATGTGGGGTGTGATATGGAGGGAGGGAGGGAGGGGAGGGAGGGAGGGTGGTGGGTGAGAAGAGGTACATGTATGGGGATTAGGGGGAAGAAGAGGCAAAGGAGGGTGAAGGAGGGGAGGGAAGGGAGTAGATTTGAGTAAATAGGAGGGAAACTTTCCCTCTCCCCCTCCTCCCTCTCCCTCTCCCTCTCCTCATGCAGTAACCTGTGGGCTGTTGCTAAGAGGTGTAGGGTTACCCGCCATTGTCCTGGTACACACGGCTGTGTGTGCTGGGTGGGTAGGGAGGAATGTGGGGTGTGATATGGAGGGAGGGAGGGAGGGAGGGAGGTGGGTGAGAAGAGGTATGTGTATGGGGATTAGGGGGAAGAAGAGGCAAAGGAGGGTGAAGGAGGGGAGGGAAGGGAGGAGATTTGAGTAAAAATGGAGGGAAAACTCCTCCTCCCTCTCCCTCTCCCTCTCCCTCTCCCTCTCCTCAGTAACCTGTGGGCTGTTGCTAAGAGGTGTAGGGTTACCCACCATTGTCCTGGTACAAGGCTGTGTGTGCTTGGTGGGTAGGGAGGAATGTGGGGTGTGATATGGAGGGAGGGAGGGAGGGAGGGAGGTGGGTGAGAAGAGGTATGTGTATGGGGATTAGGGGGAAGAAGAGGCAAAGAAGGGTGAAGGAGGGGAGGAGAGAAGAGGGAATTTAAGGGAGCAGATTTGAGTAAAAATGGAGGGAAACTCCCCTTCTCCCCTCCTCCCTCTCCCTCTCCTCAGTAACTTGTGGGCTGTTGCTATAAGAGGTATAGGGTTACCCACCATTGTCCTGGTACAAGGCTGTGTGTGCTTGGTGGGTAGGGAGGAATGTGGGGTGTGATATGGAGGGAGGGGGAGGGAGGGAGAGGGGAGGGTGGGGTGGGAAGGGTGAGGAGAGTACATGTATGGGAAGGGGGGAGGAAGGGGGAAAGGAGGGTGAAGGAGGGCAGGAGAGAAGAGGGAAGGGAGGAGATTTGAGTAAATAGGAGGTAAACTCCCCCTCTCCCCCTCCTCAGTAACTTGTGGGCTGTTGCTACCAGGTATAGGGTTACCCACCATTGTCTTGGTACGTGGCTGTGTGCTCAGTGGGTAGGGAGGAATGTGGGGTGTGATTATGGAGGGAGGGAGGGGAGGGAGGCTCATGTGCTTATAGGTAAGAGGGTGGGGTGGGAGAGGGAGGGAAGGAGAAAGGGGGAAAGGTGTGGAGGACGAGGGGGAGGGAGGGAGAAAGGGGGGAGAGCAGAGGGAAGAAGGAGAAGGAGGATAGGTAGGAGATCACTGGCAGGCATATGTGCATTCGTAGGTTTACCTGTTCTTGGGGAGAGGAACACCTTTGCTCCTGTATAGCATCTAATGATTCGGCCTGCCCAGCTGAGCTGCTTCAGTAGCTCAGTTGGTAGAGTAGGTGCACCTGCCTAGTATGCATATGTCACAGGTTTGAGTTCTGCCTGAGGCAGCTCGTTACATGTATTTCCCTGTGAAAAGACAGATGTCTTCAGATGTAGTTGAATACCTTTTTTGTACCATCATCTCTCCTTCCCTCCCTCTTTTCCTCTCCTCCTCCTCCTCCTCCTCCTCCTCTTCCTCCTCCTCCTCTTCCTCCTCCTACTCCTCCTCCTCTTCCTCCTCCTCCTCTCCCTCCTCCTCCTCCTGTTATTTACAAGCATGCAAACCTTCCATCAATCATTCCACCGACCCAAAACAAACCATTCACAACGCCACAAACCATGCACGGCATGTGCCTCCCCCCTCCCCCAGACTATGCAGAAGAATACACAAACTCATCGAACAGTAGTTTATGAATATGAGAATGCTTTGATCTTGAGGGATGGAATGTGTTATGCTAATGTATGTGTGTCCTGATATGTCTGCTCGCTGCCTCTGGGCCATCACACCGCTCTGTTTGCTCCAGAAGCTATCCCATTGGGAGTTCCTGGTTGCTAGGTAACCAGTGTTTATCCACATACACACACACCACTGCATGGGGTGGGTTTTGGCAGAATTATGTAATATGTTGTAACCATAATTTATTGAAGTGCAATAAACAATGTACGTGTACAATGTACGTACATGAGCACGTACATACATGTACATGTATATGACTATACATGATTTGAGCACTCACTTTAACTACATGGGATGATGTGTAATTAACCCCTAACAAACTCAGTGACGACACGTAGCACAGGCTCGTGCCAACGTCCCCAGCCACAGCATATTGTTTGGGTGCTATGGTGTGTGTTTGCTATTGAAGAAGAATAGACTTAGGTAGGTACCCTTTGTGATGCACCTCATGAGTCATGGCAGGTATTCCGGTTCCTGTTCTGGGTCCTGTGTGTGTGTGTGCCTGGCCCGAGTCCAAGAGGTGGTCTAGTACGTGTACATGTATGTGCTCTGTTCCTGAGTAGTGAGGGAGAGTTTGGTCCAGGAAGGAAGAGAAGGGGAGGGGGGAAGGTGGGGAGAGGGAGGGAGGGAGGGAGGGAGGGAGGGAATTCAAAGGAAGGATAAAAGGAGGGGAGGGGGGGAGGGAAGGAGGGAGAGATGGGGTTGTGGGTGGAGGAAGGGAGGAAGGGAGAAGGGGGAGGAGTTCAAGGGAAGGGTGGAGAGATGGAAGGAGGAAAGGAGGAAGAGAGGGAAGGCTGGGGGGAGGGAAACAATCGATGGAGGGAGGGAGGGATGGAGGGAGGGAAGGAGGGAGGGAGGGAGAGAGGGAGGGAGGGAGGGAGGGAGGGAAGGAGGGAAGGAGGGAGGGAGGGAGAGAGGGAGGGAGGGAGGAAGGAGGGAGGGGGGGAGGGGGGAAGGGAGGGAGGGGAGAGTGTCTATTGCAAGGGAAAGGCTCTTTCTCTCCCATTGTTATCTGTCCCTCTGATCTCAACCCTATCCCTTCCTCACCCGGTGGGAGGCTAGCAAGGTCTGCCAATTGGGTTAATGTCATCCCAGCATGACCCAGTGTGGTGGTTGCCACGGTAGCACTGTCAAAGAAGGGAACTCTTGTCCCCCATAACCTATAGAGGTCAGTGCACCCGGTCAGCTTGTACGAGTTATTGAGTGTGGGAGTATGCAGCTGTTCCATGCTATGATGTTGTGATGTGTCTGGTGGTTGCTATGGTTACATGTACAATATTCATGTTTTAAACACATTCATTGTACATTCTTGTACATGATGTCGTGTTTTTACGTGCACAGACGAAACTAATGTAATCAAAACACTAGTGTGCATGTACATGTGTATGTGTATGAGATAGTGTACATGTGTATCAGATAGTGTACATGTGTATGTGTATCAGATAGTGTACATGTGTATCAGATAGTGTACATGTGTATCAGATAGTGTACATGTGTATGTGTATCAGATAGTGTACATGTGTATCAGATAGTGTACATGTGTATCAGATAGTGTACATGTGTATGTGTATCAGATAGTGTACATGTGTATGTGTATCGGATAGTGTACATGTGTATGTGTATCGGATCGTGTACATGTGCATTATTATTTACAGTGTATTATTTGCAGGTACATTTTTGGTGATTTTGGGACTATTATGACTTTACTGGTATTAGTTTTTGCTATGAGTGAGATGACCGATCATTTAATAATATTGTAATGTTGAGAAGACTACAAGCTAGTAAAATTTTTGTTTGTACATACAAAATTTTGTTTTTGTGCCAATCCCCCAAAATTTCAAACATTAGTACCCAGCAAAAATATAGTCACTTTGAGGCATGTGCATTCGGTTGGCCCTGTGTAGGTGATGATTTCAGGTGGTGTGCTGCCATTGAAGACCATAACTCTCTCCTCTGTTTGCCTGGTAGTCGGACAATGGCAGTACTCATCTCCACTGACCACCCCCTGTACCGCAAAATCCATGAGGGGGACCTGTTCCTGGAAAGACTGTGTTTTGTGAATGGTTTTACAATTTAACACCTAACCCCTCAATTCTCTCCCTCCATTACTCCCTCCTCCTATTCATCACTCCTCTATAGCCTCGTTCCCAGGCCTTTCCTGTTTTGCGTGTGTTTAGAACATGCAAAACGTGATTGAATTTTTGATCGCGTTCACGTTTCGTACGTATGTAATAAACGCACACAAAACAAGAATGGCCTGGGAACAAGGCTAACTTCTCTAGTTCATCTCCCCTACCCACTCCGTGTACCGCAATACCCACATGTAGGGGGGGCTGTTCCTGGAAGGACTGTGGTTTGTGAATGGTTCTACAATTTAACGCCCACATACATGCACCCTCAAGCTTAATTTTTTTCTGTCCCTCAATCCATTGCTCCCTCCTCCTATTCATCACTTCTCTAGTCCCTCTTCCCTCCCCACCCACTGTACAACATTACCCATGAGGGGGGGTCCTGGAAAGACTGTGGTTTTGTGAAGGGTTTTACAATATACCGTAAACACCAGTTGTTAGGCGCACCTTGTTGCTAAGCGTATACTTCACTGTTAAGTGCATAGTTAGACATCCGCCACAACCTTTTATTAGGCACATGCGATAAATACGCAGATCGTAGTCGCGAGGTGTCAGAAGCAGCTGACAACGGCAGAGCAGACAACCTTGACGATGGATAGACTCCAACAGCTAAGCGGAAAAGCTACAAAAGCTGAATCTAGTGGAGTCCATGGATCCAGACAGTTTTGTACACGTAGTGTCCACGTACATCACTCGAAAGCTGAACGCTACTGATTGGCTTGCCTAGCCTCATACCCAAGCCCCTCCCACAAAGAGGGGCCTGGATACGAGGCCATGGCTTGCTGTACAGGTGCGAGTAAATTTACAGGCACTATAACCGTGGTTTTTGGAATGTATATGGACCTCTCGTTGTTTAGGGCATATCCGTTTTTAAGCGCATAATACCTTACCATTTACATCTATAGGCGCATGCGCCTAGCAACCACTGTTTACAGTACATGTGTAGCACCCAACCTCAGGCACGCTCACTCACAATTTCTTGTCACTCCAGCCCTGCCTTGTTCCTTCAATTCCCCCATCCATACCCTTCCCTCCTCTCTCCCCCCCGTCCCTGCCTGCTAATCTCTCTCCCTCCCTCCTTTCCTCCTCCTCTGCTATTTGCTCTCTGTAATTGCTAATTAGGCAATCATCCTGGGCATTTATTGTAGGTACAAGTTGTGGTTTCCGTGGTGATTACCCGTGACCAATCCCAACATTATTGCCATAGCAACTTCGCTCTTTCTCTCCCCTCCTTTCTCTTTCTTCTTTCGTTCCTCCCTCTGCCTCCTCTCCCTCCCTCTCTCCCTTTCTCCCTCTCTCCCTCCTCCCTCCTTCCCTTCTCTCTCTCTCCCTCTCCCTTCCCTCTCTTTCTCCCTTCCTTCCTTCCCTCCTTCCCTCCCATCCCTCCTTCCCCATTCCTCACCCTCACTCCCTCTCTTTGACCCTTTCAGTGTACATCCAAGTGTGCGAAATGACCCTGTAATTAACAGCCTAATTGCTAATTAGAGTGTCCATTCCAAAAGGCTGGTCCCAGCCTAATGGTTAACTGCTTGACTGTAGTTTCACAGACAGGAGTGAGTGTTGTATGTGTGCAGCTGCCTGGCTTTTCTTCCTTTCTTCCTCCCCTTACCTACCTCCCTCCCCCTCTCCCACCCTTCCCCCCTTGCCTCTCCCTTTCTCTTTCTTTCGTTCCTCCCTCTGCCTCCTTCTCCCCCTCTCTCCCTCTCTCTCCCTCTCTCTCCCTCTCTCTCCCTCTCTCTCCCTCTCTCTCCCTTCCTACCTTCCTTCCTTCCTTCCCTCCTTCCTTCCCTCCTTCCCTCCTTCCTTCCCATCCCTCCTACCCTCTTCCTCACCCTCACCCCCTCTCTTTGATCCTTTCAGTGTACATGTACATGCAAGTGTATGAAATGACCCTGTAATTAACAGCCTAATTGATAATTAGAGTGTCCATTCCAAAAGACTGGTCCCAGCCTAATGGTTTACCGCTTGACTGGTAGTTTCACAGACAGGAGTGAGTGTTGTATGTGTGCAGCTGCCTGTCTTTTCTTCCTTTCCTCCTCCCCTCCCCCTCCCTTCCCCCTCCCTCCCTCACTTCCTTCCCCCCTCCCCCTTCCCTTCCTTCCCACCATGTCACTGTATATAAATGTCCACAGCTGCTTGTCTTTCTACCCCTTTCCCCACCCTCTCCCTCCCTCCCTCCCTCCCTCCCTCCTTTCCTCTCCCTCCCTCCTTCTCTCCCTCCCTCCCTCCCTCTTCTCTTCCAATGCAATATACATGTGTGTACGGAACTCATTCTGTCATCTCTATTTGTTACCAATTACCTCTCTGGCTGGTTGCTAAGGCCATGCATCACTAGTACACCTCCCTCCCTCCCTCCCAGACTCCCTCTCCCTCTCCCTCCCTCATTCCTCCCTCCCCCATGACCATACTAACCTCTCAATTGGTTCCGTTCTCTTGTCTAGTTAACCAATCAACCGGTCAATCTCTGGCTGGTTGCTGAGGCGGTGTTAACTAGTGGCCAATACTGTTTGCGGTTGTCATGTGTAGTGGTGGTACAGGTGTATGTGTCATGTGTGGTCACTATGACCAGTTGTAGCCTCGTTCCCATGCCCTCTGCTCAAGCAATTGTTATGCGCGACCTTTGACCCCCGTGACTTAGGATAGCAATGTTACGAGTTCAAAGGTCATGCATCAACATCGTGCGGGGAAGAGCCTAGGGACGAGGCTAGACCAGTTGTAGTGTAGTGGTGGTTAGTGGGTGGGAAAGAGGGAGGGGAGGGGCTGAGAGAGGGAGGGAGGGAGGGAGGGAGGGAGAGAGAGAGAGAGAGGAGAGAGAGAGAGAGAGAGAGGATTCTTCACACACACACACACACACACACACACACACACACACACACACACACACACACACACACACACACACACACACACACACACACACACACACACACACACACACACACACACACACACACACACACACACAGGTGTGATACCCCACAAACATGCAATGAAAGTTGAGCTAATCACAAGCCTTATTAGTATCTTGGCCTCAGGCAGTTATGCAACATGGGATACCTCAACATACATATCACGTACACACACACACACGCGCACACACGCACATACACATGTGTACACATATAGGCATACTTCACATACACACTTGTTCAAACACAAGCACATTTATGTGTAGGTATTCATAGGGAAGTTACCCTAATGGTATCATCCCAAGTTGTTTTTAGATTCTTGGCTTTGTGGTTACTTCTGATATGGGATGGCATTGCTTTCCTGCATACCATACACACCTGACGTGCCTTTGTTGGGGCACTGTGCTCACACGCACATGCACATGCACACACGCACACACACACACACACACACACACACACACACACACACACACACACACACACACACACACACACACACACATACACATGCACACACACATGAATAAATCGAGAACCACAACTTCCTAGGCCGCCAACGGCCCTCAGGCCTAGATGTTAAACAGTCACCCAATGCACAGGACACGTTTCGGCCAATACCAGACCTCATCAGCAGCGCTGGGGTGACCGGGAGTGTGGGTATCACACGTCATGCACGTGCAACACAGATGACTGGCCTTAAGTCTTCACAGTCACACAGCTTGGTAGCTTATAGTCATGCTCATCTTCTTCAGTTAATAAGCTTCCTCTTCAGAGCGACTAACGCTACCTCGATGGTACCATGTACATCACTGTATGTGCAGTATACAAACATATTGCCTTGTGTATCTGACGCAGCATGATATGCACAGCAGCCCACAGACATAATATGCACAGCAGCCCCCCAGACATAATATGCACAGCAGCCCCCCAGACATGATATGCACAGCAGCCCCAGACTCACTGGCACAGGATCTATTGTGTGGGAAGGACATGTAGTACTTACTATATCCATTTGTTGCCATGGCAACAATTATATGTACTGTAGATCATGTATGGTAAATACAGGGCAACATGATTGTTCCCATAGAGACAGAGCAATACAGGGCAACTACTGAGAATAGCTTCTCTTCTATGAGAAAAATTGGCTGCCTCAGGCGGGACTCGAACCACGACATTTGCCATACTAGGCAGATGCTCTAGCCTCGTTCCCAGGCTCTCCCCCTAGCGCACGCATATGACCTTTGACCGCGTAAGTGCGCTAGGGGAGAGGGCCTGGGAACGAGGCTACAGATGCTCTGCCAGCTGAGCTACCGGCACAACCCAGCTGGGCAGGCCGAATCTTAGGATGCTACACACGAGTAGACATGTACATGTACAGGAATACATCAAGAACTACAACTCCCAAGGCCACAAATGGCCCTCAGGCCTAGATGCTAAACAGTCACCTGACGCATTTTGGCCAATACCATGTACATGTACATGAGGAAAGCTATTTTCCAAACCTTTACATGTACATGCATAGGCAGCTGTGCGCTTCATTAGGCAAACCTGGAGATTCTAATAATCTACGGTGGTGGTTTGCCCAGGAAGACGTGTTTTTGCTTAACAATAAGGTGTACCAGAGTTAATTACTGGGCTTCTATGGTGACAGTGTAACTATGGCAATAGCTGGGTTTCGCAGGAAGATGGTGTGGGTATGTGGTTATAGTCATTTCCCTTTCGTAATTGTGGAACACCATAGTGTGTGTGTGTGTGTGTGTGTGTGTGTGTGTGTGTGTGTGTGTGTGTGTGTGTGTGTGCATGTGTGTGTGTGTGTGTGTGTGTGTGTGTGTGTGTGTGTGTGTGTGTGTGTGTGTGTGTGTGTGTGTGTGTGTGTGTGTGTGTGTGTGTGTGTGTGTGTGTGTGTGTGTGTGTGTGTGTGTGTGTGTGTGTGTGTGTGTGTGTGTGTGTGTGTGTGTGTGTGTGTGTGTGTGTGTGTGTGTGTGCACGCGTGTGTGTGCATGCAATACAATCTATATACCTGTACTGTATGTGCACATGAAAAGGCAGGCAGTGCAGTACTCTATAGAGGACAAAGGTAAACTACACCATTGTAAGACAAAGGAGGGAAAATAAGCAAGGATGGAGCCTCAATGGCTCACTCAATGCCACAACAGCCTCCTGGCAGCTACACACTTCCACCCTCCCCCACCTCTCCCTCCCCCTTCCCCCTCCCCCTTCCCTCCCTTCCCTCCTCCCATCCCTTCCCCCAGGCTTCTTTGTACATAATTCGCTCCCACAAAAGTGGAGCACTTTGTATCATTAATTGCTCACGTGAAATCATATTCACCTCCCGTTCCGAACTCCTAACAGGTGTTTTGGTTGCCATGGTTGTTGTAGCCATGGTTACTATCATCAGTTCCCTCCTTTGAAGGAAGACTGGTGGTAAACATGTCTGGTCCTTTGATGTCCAATAGTCCCTCCTCACCTCCTCCTCTCCCCCCTCCTCCCTCCTTATTCCCCCCCCCCCTCTACCCTCCCTCCTCCTGCCCTCCCACCCTCCCTCCCTCCCTCCCTCCCTTCCACCCTTCTTCCCACCCTCCCTTCCAATCTCCCTCTCCCACCCTTCCACCCTCCCTCCCTCCCTTTCCCTCTCACCCTTTTTTTCACATGCCCCAACTTCCACACTCCCACCCTCCATCCCATTCCGCCCTCCCTCCCTCCCCCCCTCCCCCCTCCCCCTCCCTCCTCTCCCTCCCCCCCCCCCTCTCCCCCTGGGGGGTAGCCTACCACAAATTCATTGTCAAATTTACTGTATTCCACTGATGAATAGGACCTACATGTAACTGATAACACTGGACCATCCATTTTCAGTTCTATGGGATGTGCATTGCATAATGTTACATAATACAACTGTTTGGGTGTGTTTTCATAGCCTATCAAGTACAAGACCTGATTACTGGCAACAATGATAGAGTTCCCCCCTAATTAGGAGTGCCTTTGTTCCTGTGCCATTGAAGCACATTCCATCCAACAAAGGAGTCATCCCATTGGACAACAAAGCCACATTACATCATGTTTATCAAAGAATCAGTCTGATGTCATATTGCATCATCCATAGGCATCCCATTGTACAAGAAGTTCATTGCATCACACACTGAACCTTTCGCTAAGGAACAAACTTGTATCGCAAGACACACACACACACACACACACACACACACACACACACACACACACACTGCAGTCCAAGCCACCCCTCCCCCCTCCCCCCTCCCCCCTCCCCCCCGTTATCCCATATAGGACAAAGATGTTCAAGACATACACACACTCTACTTCTCTCCATTCACTGAATGCACACAGTTGTGCATATGGCCATTCAGTGTGGCTAGCAGGGAGTCATTGTGGTAGCTCAGCACAGGGAGTCCTGTCATGTGTGTGTTGTGTGTGATGCCCTCTAAGGGCCGGTCCTGCTATCCCGTAACATAAGCAGCCTCAGGCCAACAGGCTAATGCCATCGCTCAGCAGGGCACAGGAAGTGGCCATAGCAGAGGCTAGTAGGGGGCTTTGAGTTTGTGGGAGGGGGGAGGGGGAATCCATGGTTTGATGGGGGGGGGGACTCTAAAGTTTGGTGGAAGGGGGGGGACTCTAAAATTTGGTGGAAGGGGGGGCTCTAAAGTTTGGTAGGAGGGGGGCACTCTAAAGTTTGGTGGGAGAGGGGAGATAGAGTGAGCTGTGTATCATGATCAGGAGAGAGAGAGATGTATTTGCACTTCGGTAACCTTCAAAGATTCGGCCTGCCCAGCTGAGCTGCCTCGGTGGCTCAGTTGGTAGAGCACCTGCCTGGTATGCAGTATGTTGCGGGTTCAAGTCCCGCCTGAGGCAGCTCATGTTGTTTCAACATGAAGAATAGCAGATGTACATGGTAGAGACGTCTTGCCTTGCCTTGTATTGTCTAATTTGACCCACAATCACTTGGTAGCTTAGTGGTAGAGCCCTCGTCTAGAGAACAGAGGTGCGTGGGTTCGAATCCCACCTGAGGCAGCTCTTCTTTTTCTTTCAAAGGGAAGAAGTGAGCCATCTCAGGCGGTGGTGGTGTTGTGTTGCCTTGCTTTGTATTGAATAGGTCTCATAGATTTCATCATGTAGTGCTTTTGCATTGCCTGGTCTTTGATGACTTGAGTTCACAAGGTTTCATTTAGGGAGGGGGGAGGGGGAGGGGGAGGGGGGAGGGGGGAGGGGGGAGGGAGGAAAGGGGGACATTTTTCTCACAATATTCCTCCACCCCCATTCCATCTAGAGTATTGATCTATTAATCTGTTGGGTCGTCTGTGTGGGTGCAAATTTTGTAGATAACCCCACAAATTTTTTGGAATAATTTGTCTCCCTATCAGCTCTCTGCCTGAAGGCCGGCAGGTGTTGCTACAGGGAGTGCTCCCATAACCACGTGTACATTTGAATGGAGACTGTTGAATTGGGTGGGGGGTATGAGTGAATGACTGTATGAGTGAATGAATGAATGAGGGTATTGATGGATGGAGATCCATGCATTAATGTTTCTATTGGAGTCATGTTGGTGCCGTCTACGTATCTGTCCATTTCTGTAATTAATGTGTGTTAAAGGCGCTGCATGGTGTTCAGATGTACATGTTCTAAGCTGTAGAGGCTGTGAATATATTCTATTTTTCTAAGCCACTGAGGTTGGAGATTGCTCTAAGCCATTGAAGCTGTTACTTATTTTTCTAAGCCACTGAGGCTGAGAGTCTATATTTCTAAGCTGGCGAAGCTGTTGTTTGTGTGTACAATATGTTGCCTGTGTGTGTAATATGTTTGTTTGTTTCTTTCTCTCTATTTATAGTGCTTATATAAGTGAATACAGCTCATGCCAATGGTACGCGTACGTAGTGGATTGATCCCGTGCCTGAGAGCCCCTACTTTCCACAGCCCACAGCCCAGGCGCAGCCCACTCAGTCTTAGCCTTTGCCTTGGGCCCAATGCCATTGGCTTTCATACATGCATGCAGCCAGTGGCAATGTGGGCATCATAATGCACTGTTTAAATGCATGCACTTAGTAGATTATGGGGGATATTGGTATAAAGGGTACTAAAATCAAAGCTGTCTAGGGAACAGGCTCGGTGGATGGTATGTAAACTGTTGATTACTTTCGTGGAATTACTTATGAAAGAGGAATTGCACTTTGTGGTACACTGAGCAGTCCTCAGGCCTAGGTGGGAAACAGTCGCCCGATGTGCAGGACGCATTTCAACCAATACCAGGCCTCATCAGCTGCGCTGGGGTGACCGGGAGTGTGGGTATCACACGTCATGTGCAACACAGGCAACTGGCCTCATAGTTAGGCCTTCACAGTCACACGGCTTAGCCTATGGCCGGTATGCCATGCCTCATCAGCTGCGCTGGGGTGACTGGGGTATGTGTGCATGTGTCTGCCCAGCTCAAGGTCACCACACGAGTATGGCCTCCCCTACTCCACTCCACTGTGTGTGTGTGTACTACGCTCTATGGGGGAGGCGGGAGGGAGAGACAATAGCCTGCTGACTGCTTGTTACTCCATTCCTTTGTTCTCAAGCGTCTGCTGCACTGTTGACTCAGAGTATTGCAATGGAAAACATGTTAATAAACTGGACGGTTACAGTTACATGTAACTTACAGACTGGTCTGCCCCCTTTATGAACATGATACTATCCTCTAACTGATCTAGCTAGGTACATATATATGAATATGTTATAAACTGGACAGTTAATTTGTGAAGTGATCTGCCCACTCTGCGGATACTGTACTGTGTATGTTAGCAAACTGGACAGCTGAATTCACATGCCCTCCTCATGAACCCTGTACCGTCCTCTAATATTCTGGCTACATACAGTACCCAGCTCTGGCTGCATGTACATGTTCAACACTGGTCCAGCAGTCACAGTGACATGGGTTGAGTCCCACCTGAGGTGGCTCACTTCTTCTTTTGAATTGAATGGCTGAGAACCAGAGTGGGCTATCCCAACAAAAAGTGTGGGGAATGAGCTGAAATGCTTAAAAATGCATTAAAAATCACAGGACCCCTTTGAAGTAATGTTTTCAGTTTTTAAAAACCTGAAGTGCAGAATATTCTGAAATGCATTTTGCCAAGACTCCCAGTTCTAGGGGGGTTAAAGTCAAGATTGTGGCTTAGAACACTTTGGTTCTCAGCCCTTCAATTGTCTCAGGATCAGGTGCAGCTGAATTGCCTTGCCTTTGACACACTGTACATGTACACTGTACATACGTATGTCCACATGTACGTACAGGTCGATCCCTAGTGGGATTCTGACGGCACATACAGAGTGATATTGAGAATTGTGAGGGCTGGCTGTCACCCGGTGGCCATAGCTCAGGTGGTAGAGCACTGACAGCTAAAGTCAGAGGCCCCTGGTTCAATCTCGGGTGGCTGCCGGTTTTTCACAGTTCTCTAAAAATATTTTCCTCATGTACATATGTCCATGTGATAGTGCATCTGTCTATGTACACTCAAGCAGTCTCATATTGCAGACAGCATGTAGGGAGACAACCAAGTGAAAGGTCATCTATACACATGCAGTATGCATGTGCATGCTAAGTTAGAGTTTCCCTGTTTATCAGGCAGTTTAGAGATACTTGCCTTGCTTGGTATTGTATTCTTTCGTTGCCTAATTCGACCCACAACCACTGAGCTGCCTCGGTAGCTTAGTGGACAGAGCACTGGTCTAGAGACACAGTGATGTGGGTTCGAATCCCACCTGGGGCAGCTCACTTTTTCTTTGAAAAGAAGAGAAAGTGAGCCGTCTCAGGTGGTGGTGTTGTGTTGCCTTGCTTTGTTTATTGTGTCTCCATTATTTAGTCATGTACGGGAGTAGATCAAGAACCACAGCCCCCTGGGCCACAAACAGCCCTCAGGCCTGCATGTACATGTACATGTACATGTACATGTACATGTACATGTACATGTACATGTACACATAGGAATGAAACAGTCACCCAATAGCGGGTACCCATTGCCTAAGTGGCTGGGTGTACATGTGCTGTATGTTATGCGCACACTAGGAATCTACGCATTCTATAGAGCATCGTGCATATTCTACAGATTGCGCACCATTCAATAGACTGGCCCACAATCTAAGAATCCCTACATTGTAAACTGCTTTCCATAGAACACCTAGATTCCTAGAAAATGCATGTATATACATGCACATTGTGTATATATGTATATAAGACCTACAGCACTAGGCTGTGATAGGCCCTCGGGCTTCAACTCAATACAGCAAACCATTACTTGTGGAGGTAGCCATCAGCATGATGCGCAGTGAATGGCAGATCCCTGCCACATGTACGGCACTCCATTACTGCCGGAGGCTGCAGTCTGCCCGCCATGAATGGGCTGTGTTGCAGTCGTACAGATGTGGCTAATGAAGTAATTATGTATGTGTGAGTGCCTTCTGGAGTATTCCAGGGCCGTGTGTGTGAGTGTTCCAGGGCCGTGTGTGTGTGTGTGTGTGTGTGTGTGTGTGTGTGTGTGTGTGTGTGTGTGTGTGTGTGTGTGTGTGTGTGTGTGTGTGTGTGTGTGTGTATGTGTGTGTGTTTGCTGTACTTGATCACCCCAGCAATATGTACACACACACACACACACACACACACACACACACCACCTCTATCCTTGCTTCCTGTGTTCCTATGTGCCTATCAATCCACTGGCAACATCTGCAATCCCCTAATCAAACTATTCATTGTGGATGCGTGTGTAAGGAATGGTTACTGCTCATGAATTTCCTCGAGCTGGGCATGTTTTTGTTTTTATATTGTATATCCCATTTTATTTTTTTTTTGGCAGGGGAGGGGGAGGGGGGGGGGAGATTGCAGAACCACATGATATTGTAGTACCTGAGGGAGGAAGGGAGGGAAGGAGGGAGGGAGGAAGGAAGGAAGGAAGGAAGGGAGGAAGGAAGGGAGGGAGGGAGGGAGGGAGGAAGGAAGGGAGAGAGGGGGGGAGGGAGGAGAAAGGAGCTCTACAGGTAGGAGCCAGGGAGCAAGAAATGGAGTGTGTGTATTATGTCTGCCTCCTCCTGTACTGTCCTCCCCTCTGGTGGGCTGCTAGCCAGGGGTCAAAGGTGGGATGGACAGGCCTTCTAGCTGTGTAACTTGATATATGACTACTATATCCCATAGGAGGAACCCTGTGCTGGTAACATGCATGTACATGTACATGTACATGTATGTACATTTGTACCATGATACACGAGGGATCAAAGACACTGCCTACATGTAGAGTGATACTGAGAATTGTGAAGGCTGGCTGTCACCCGGTGGCCATAGCTCAGGTGGTAGAGCACTGACAGCTAAAGTCAGAGGCCCGGTTAAATCCTGAGTGGGTGGCGGTTTTTCACAGTTCTCTAAAAATATTCCCAAGCTTTTCGTATGTACATTTGTACCATGATGCACAAGGAATCAAAGACGCTGCCCCAGGCTACAATACTAGAAGCTAGCCCATGGTACATGTACATGTACATGTATGTTGAAGTACATGTACATGTACAAGCCACAGTACTTACAGATGAGTGCAACGATGGCATGGGGCAACTTGTACTTAGTGGTTTAGAACACTTAGTGCAGGGTGTTCCCTCCATCTCAGGCACTATTGCACGTGCATGATGCATGTGCTGATTGGATTTGTTGCCATGGTGATTTATAGGTGCATGTGTATGCACTCTATGGGATTTCCTGTACAAATTGAAAGCCATCATCACTGCCCCTGAAGTAAACACACACACACACACACACACACACACACACACCACCTCTATCCTGCTTCCTATGCTCCTATGCACCTATCAATCCACTGGCCATCGCCTAATCATTGTGGATGTGTGTAAGGAATGGTTACCGCTCATGAATTTTCCTCAGCATTTTTGGGGGGGGGGGGGGGGGGGTTGTGTATTCCATTTTTGGCTGTTATTTCTTTTTTTGGTGGGGGGGGGGGGGTATAGACTGCAGAACCACATGATATTGTAGGACCGGAGGGAGGAAGGGAGGGAGGGAGAGAGGGAGGGAGGGAAGGAGGGAGGGAGAGAGGGAGGGAGGGAGGAGAAAGGAACCCTACAGGTAGGAGCCAGGGAGCGAGAAATGGAGTGTGTGTAGACAGGTCTTCTGTAGTATGTCTCTTCCTGTATTGTCCTCCCCTCCGGTGGGCTGCTAGCCAGGGGTCAAAGGTGGGACGAACAGGCCTTCCAGCTGTGTAACTTGACATAGTATATCCCATAGGAGGAACCCTGTGCTGGTAACATGCGTGTATATGTACATGTATGTACATTGTACCATGAGGGATCAAAGACACTGCCTCAGGGTACAATACCCATACACCCTAGAAGCTAGCCCATGGTACATGTACATGTACATGTACAAGCCACAGTACTTACAGATGAGTGCAACGATGGTCTGGGGCAACTTGCACTTAGTGTGGTTTAGAACACTTAGTGCACCGTGCCATGTACATGCACATGTGCTCTATGCATACTGTACGGTGTTCCCTCCATCTCAGGCACTATTGCACGTGCATGATGCATGTGCTGATTGGATTTGTTGCCATGGTGATTTATAGGTGCATGTGTATGCACTCTATGGGATTTCCTGTACAAATTGAAAGCCATCATCGCCACCTCTGAAGTACACACATGCACACGCGCACACACACACACACACACACACACACACACACACCTCTATCCTGCTTCCTATGTTCCGGTGTGCATATCAATCCACTGGCCATCACCTAATCATTGTGGATGTGTGTAAGGAATGGTTTCTGCTCATGAATTTTCCTCGGCATTTTTTTGCGGGTTTTTTTGTGTGTATTTCATTTTTGGCTGTAATTTTCATTTTGGCGGGGGGGGGGGGTCATATAGATTGCAGAACCACGTGATATTGTAGGACAGGAGGGAGGAAGGGAGGGAGGGAGGGAGGGAGGGAGGAGAAAGGAGCTCTACAGGTAGGAGCCAGGGAGCAAGAAATGGAGTGTGTGTAGTATGTCTACCTCCTCCTGTACTGTCCTCCCCTCTTGTGGGCTGCTAGCCAGGGGTCAGAGGTGGGACGGACAGGCCTTCCAGCTGTGTAACCTGATATAATGACTAACATATCCCATAGGAGGAACCCTGTGCTGGTAACATGCGTGTATATGTACATGTATGTACATTGTACCATGAGGGATCAAAGACACTGCCTTAGGGTACAATACCCATACACCCTAGAAGCTAGCCCATGGTACATGTGCATGTACATGTACATATATGTTGAAGTACATGTACAAGCTACAGTACTTGCAGATGAGTGTGACGATGGCCTGGGGCAACTTGTACTTAGTCCATTTCAGGTACTATTGCACATGCATGCATGATGCGTGCGCTGATTGGATTTGTTGCCATGGTGATTTATAGGTACATGTGTATGCACTCTATGGGATTTCCTGTACAAATTGAAAGCCATCATCGCCACCTCTGAAGTACAATGCACCGTCAGGTACCTCTTATATCATGTTACATGACCACTTTCACCCAGTCCCAAAATGTACATACTTGCTCTCATTGTTTCCCTGGAAGCTTTCCCTTATCCGATGCCAGTCCATTCATGCCAGTTGGCCTGGCCAAGGTGTGACCTCGGTCCCTCAATGGACGGACCAGCTGCCTGCATGGGACACACGTGTCGTCGAGGGTGCTGTCGGCTTGCCCTGCTGTCTCTCTTGTACGTATCTCACTTCATCAGATTTGTACGCTGCTTCTAAATATAGTACGTGTGATTTCAGCTACATGTGCGTACACATTCCATCTTGAATGGTTAGGGTTTCGATGATTATGAAAGTATGACTCCCGGAATTCTTAATTGGATTCACCCAATATTATGTAATTATGGGAGTAATTGCTTGTGAAGTTCAAGAAATTGACGCGTAAGCCATCATTACTTCAATGTGACATGGAATGGCAGCATGGGAGTGTGTATGACTTCAGTACAATGTATGGTCAACTGGCATTCCACTGAATACTGTATGCCATTCCACTGAACTCCATACTGCCATTCTGCTGAACTCCATACTGCCATTCCGCTGAATACTGTACTGCCATTCTGTTGAACACTGTAGTGCCATTTCTAGTGCAAAAGTACATGTGTACAGTATGTATGAAGTATAGCCCTTCTACTGATTGCCATACTGTCATTCTGGTAAACACTATACTGCCATTCTACTGATGTATTGCCATTCCACTGAACATGACTACCATACTACTGACCATGTACCACCATACCACTGGACACCATACTGCCATTCTACCATACTGCCATACCACTGGACACCATACTTCCATACTACCATACTGCCATACCACTGGACACCATACTGCCATACTACCCTACTGCCATACCACTGGACACCATACTGCCATTCCACTAAGCAATACTGCCACACCACTGAACTATTGCAGCTGATGAGTCCTGCTATTGGCCAAAACGCATCCTGCACATTGGGTGACTGTTCTAGGCTTGAGGGCCATTTGCAGCCTGGGGAGTAGTGTTTCTCGATTTGATTTGTCCATGTCACACACGTACGTATACACACCTGTACCTTATGGAGTGCCTGGAGCAGCACTCTGGACTACCCGGTGTGCTTGTGGTGCCTATTGTGCCTCCTGGTGTTAGCGTACGTGTATGAGCCACCCTGTTTATCAGGGAAGAGACGCCTTTGCCCTTGGATAACACTTAGTGATTCAGCCTGCCCAACTGAGCTGCCTCTTTGGCTCAGTTGGTAGAGCGTCTGCCTAGTATGCAGGTTCGAATCCCGCCTGAGGCAGCTCTTCATTTTCTCATTTTCAGGTAACAAATCATCAGTTATACATGTAGATAACTTACCCGTCACTCTCCCTGAGTGACTGAACTTACCAAACCTACCTCTTCTCTGCCCCCCAACCACAGTGCCATGCCTCGGATCCCCAGCTGAGGACTGAGGCTGAGGCTGGGTAGAGCATGGTTCTCCATATAATTCGACCTTCCCATTCTCCCACAATCGATCGTGTGTACACAGTACCTTCTGGCATGCTTGTGTGTTCTTGTGTACTAATATATATGATTATGGCCACCGTACGCCTTTGGCAGTGTACTATGCGCCTTGTAGTTAGTGCCTATGTATGGCTGCTATGCCTTCTGGTGCTAGTGTTGTGTGTGTGTGTGTGTGTGTGTGTGTGTGTGTTCCCCTCTGGTGTGCCTGGGTGGTGTCTAGACGTGCTAATGCAGCAGTCCTGAAACTCTGTTTGCAGGTGTTCAGGGGTTAATAATTGCCCCATTCTCTGGCATGGCTGGTATGACCATGTAATTTTAACCCAATTATGCTGCAATTTTTGTGGGCAGGAAAGATATTATGCCATTACAATCTTGCAACAGTCTCAGTGCAACACACACACATGTATGTATATACATACAATGGATGTATAGCTATGTACACTTTATATGTATGTACAAATATATGTTGCAAGACCCTAATTGGGATGCATGAGCTGCATGGGCGAACGCATCCCAATTAGGGTATTGCAACAAATTTGTTAGCTGTTGCGGTGCCTACTCACCCTAGCCACCCAATGACCTCCTCTACCACTTCAGCTTCGAGATATGGGCCTTTGAAATTTTGGTTGCTAAGCAACAGCTAACAAACAATGGTAGATGTATGAACACATGTAACTATGTACATATGTATGTACATATGTATATGTACTGGTACATACATACATGTTAAGTGTACATACCTACAATATGTTTCTTTGTATGCAAATATATATATACATATTAACATGTGTGCATATGTACATATTTTTATGCATATTATGTCTGTACGTACAAGGCTCAGCCCTAATATGGTCAATGTACAGTGTGTGCCATTGTGTTTGTACGCCTTCTGGTGGGGCTGCAGTTGAGTCTAGACACACTAATGCATCGACCACCTGAAACACATGTACACAGTATCCCCACTAAGAGCAGTGTCTATAGCTGTTAAGTACATGACATGTACATATATGTACCGAACCTACTACCAGACACATCACTGTACCATGAAGTTCATATTTGGGGAGTTAGGCTGTTGTGTTTAGACCCGTTACAAAGCCTGACGAAGAGGGAGGGAGGGAGGGAGGGAGGAAGGGAGGAAGGAAGGAGGGAGAGAGAGAGAAAGAGAGAGGGAGGGAGGGAGGAAGGGAGGAAGGAAGGAGAGTGAGTGAAAGAGAGAGGGAGGGAGGGAGGAATGGAGGAAGGAAGGAGGGAGAGAGAGAGAAAGAGGGAGAGAGGGGGGGAGGGAGGGAGGGAGGGAAGAAGGAAGGAAGGAAGGAAGGAAGGAGAGAGAGAGAAAGAGAGAGGGAGGGAGAGAGAGAGGGGGAGGGAGGGAGGGAGGGAAGGAAGGAATGAAGGAGGGAGAGAGAGAGAAAGAGAGGGAGGGAGATGGGATGGTGATTGTTGTCATGTATCTTCTGTCCGCATTATTGTTGTAAACAATTGCTGCTCTGCACGCTGTTCTGCTGCATGAGTGCTACTGTGTCCGTACATGGGAGTCTTGGTCTTCTCACTTCCTCCGGCTTTCTTGTAGGGCTTTGCGTAGTTACACGTGTAGATGAGTGTGTGTGTGTGTGTACATGTGTGTGTGTTTGTGTTTGTGTGTGTGTGCATGTGTGTGTGTGTGTGTGTGTGTGTGTGTGTGTGTGTGTGTGTGTGTGTGTGTGTGTGTGTGTGTGTGTGTGTGTGTGTGTCAGGGCCTGCAGGCTGTAAAGACCCCACATATGCATGTACAGTACCTACCTAGTGAACACAGTGTCAGTGTAATACAAATACATACATACATGTATGTCCTGCATGCTATGTCAATGGTACACCAATACCAATGTATATATAAGTATTAAAATTTTAACAGTGTTATGGAGCGCAGTGATGTGTGTCTGTGTGTCAGTGTGTCTGTGTGTCAGTGTGTCTGTGTGTCTGTGTGTCTGTGTGTCTGTGTGTCAGTGTGTCTGTGTGTCTGTGTGTCAGTGTGTCTGTGTGTCTGTGTGTCTGTGTGTCTGTGTGTCAGTGTGTCTGTGTGTCTGTGTGTCTGTGTGTCTGTGTGTCTGTGTGTCTGTGTGTCTGTGTGTCTGCATGCTCTATGTATTGTTGCATCATGAGCTTGTGCCACGACACATGCATGAAGTGAATCACTAATGCTTTTGAGCCTAAGTACCGACAAAACAGTAGTGTAGGTCATTGTTTAATGTGCTCTTAGTCTTAATTCTGTGCCTAGAAAGTGTAGCTAGCTTACCACAACTTTTCTGTCTAGTTTCGGGAGACCTCAGAAACCTCCCCCTGAATTATCACTGGAGATCTATACTCAGAATGTCCAGTTTCATTGGAGGGACGTGTCTCCTCCCTTCTCACCCCTTGGTGTTGGGAATCACTAGCACACACACACCCAATCAAGATCCTATAATTATTGTACACATGTACAACCCCCCCCCCCCCCCCCACACACACACACTTACGTACACTAATTGTGCAGACGGCACATACAGAGTGATATTGAGAATTGTGAAGGCTGGCTGTCACCCGGTGGCCATAGCTCAGGTGGTAGAGCACTGACAGCTAAAGTCAGAGGCCCTCGGTTCAATCCCGGGTGGCTGCCGGTTTTTCACAGTTCTCTAAAAATATTCCCAAGCCTTTTCATCATGTATAGCAAACATTCAAAACTGCTCTCTTTCACAGCCATAACTAATTGAAACAAATGCACTCGTACCCAGGCTCCTCCCCCTGCATGTGACCATCATAATGATTGCATGATTTTTGAGGTCACGAGCTGTGGGTCAAAGGTCACATGGTTGTAATAATTATGCATGAGGCTGTGAAGCCTGGGAACAAGGCTGTTTCCTCTCAGACAACACATACTGCTTTGTCCTGTACTGTGTGTGTCTGCCTACCCGCATACATACATACATGTACATGTGTATACATACATACACACACACACACACATACACAGAGTATGTGATTCATCTGTCATGTCTTGTTGCCTATGTTATGTAACAGTTCACGGGTCCGAGTGTGTGTGCAGCGACTCATGCGTGTCTCCCACTGTTGGCAATTTGTAGGGGACAAATGTTAGTGCCAGCATTGGGTAAGGTGACCTGCCTACCTTTCACATAGTGCACTTGAGATATCCCATAGGTGCAGTGTGGACAGTCTTGAGTATATGGGATACGCCATATGGTTGCTTCCTTATCCCAAACACCAGTAGCATCCTGCAGTAGCTACCAGTTCTGTTTGGTTCCCTGTACACATAATATGCAGGTATTTTTTGGGCATTTCAATTTCTGAAATGAGGACACTCCTCTAATACGGACATAATATTCTTTCTCGTCCCAAGAGTGTCCTGGTTAGAGGAGAGGTTTCACTGTAGTAATAGTTGTTTTGCTTTGTTTTCCCTTTTTATGTACATACATTGCGTTTAGTATTGATCAGATGTTCACGGTGCTGTATATATGGCCCGTGACCTGTTCTGCCACACTCATGAATAAATCAATAACCACAACTCCCCAGGCTGTGAACGGCCCTCAGGCCTAGATGTTAAACAGTCGCCCAATGTGCAGGATGCATTTCAGCCAATACCAGGCCTCATCAGCTGCACTGGGGTGACCGGGAGTTTGGGTATTACAAGACACACATGCAACACAGATGGCTGGCTTTAGTTCTTCACGATCAGTAGCCTATGGTAGTGCTTGTGTTCACCTTTCAGAGTAACCTGTGCAGTGTATACATTGATTGGCCTCAGGAATGCAAGGGGAAGGGGTTTATGATAAGTTGTTCTTTTGTACTGACAACATGTGGTTGTGTTGTCTACTGCAACTTCCCTTCCCCCTTCCACTGGGGCTGATTGATTCTCTTCCACTAAAACACCGGTCGTCAAACATAGACACAAGGTCGTCAGCTAGTTTGTTGGACTTGGAGTGATGTTTGTACATGTCACTTATTCATAAACTTCCTCTCTCTCTCTCTCTCTCTCTCTCTCTCTCTCTCTCTCTCTCTCTCTCTCTCTCACACACACACACACACACACACACACACACACACACACACACACACACACACACACACACACAGTGAGGAGAGTGGAACTGAGGGCGCCATGGAGACCAGCCAGAGCTCAGGAGAGGAACAGACATTCACAAAACAGACTGATATCAAGGAAGGAGAGGAGATAGAGGAGGAGGAAGAGGAGGAGGAGGGGGAAGAGGGGGAGGAGGAGGGGGAGGAAGCAGAGAAGGGTGTGGGGATGGAGGAGGGAGAGGGGGAAGGGAGGAGAGGAGGAGGAGAGGAGGAGGGAGTCGGTGAAGCAGAAGCAAGCATTCAAAGTGATAGCGATTGAAAAGCGTATCTAGTCGTTCATAACAGGAACATCACATTACATCACATGACATCACAATACATTATGCATTACATAATAATCGTATCAAGTATCAATTGACTGATGCAAGTTCCCTTTTGTGCCATTTATCCATAAATTTTGGCGTGTCAACTTATGGTTACAAAATTGACTACAGCTGCATGAATCTAGGTATTTGCGGGATAGTTTATTTGGAGGTGTTTATTGTTGCCCTAAGTGATTGTGTGTACATCTGAAGGCTTGCAGCTGCTGTGGCCATGTTGTGGTCACTTGGGAACTGCTTGCATGGTTGCTACTAGTACAGTGTGGAGTGCGTTGTGTGAAATTTTATATTTGAAGCAAATGGCGCGCCCATATGCCGCTAGCGCTGTGGGTGCCTTCGTACAGGTAGTTCTAAGCACGCGCAGTGGGTGGGCGGGCGAGCGGGTGTACGGAAGACGTCCAATGACGTCATGTTTCGTAGCTCCGCTATGGGATGGCTTGGCAATTGCTCACGTTCTTGTGCGGTTGCCCTAGTAATCTCATTAGCTGTGCATGTAAGGCACAATTACCCTGCACGTAGGAATGCTTTGAAGTTTCGCCGCCGAGGGTGTACTATTCTTACGTACGTTCACACCCCAACAGGACGTGGTTCCCAGCAGTAGAAAATTCACAGGCCGGCCGTATAGCGCTGCAGTTCAGTTGTGAACGACTAGCACAGTCGTTGGATGTGTACAGATCGCTCGATATGTGTGTTCATTCGACTGCGTAGTCGGTGTGTGTCAAGAACGGGCGATCTTGCTATAGAGTAGTGGAGTATAGCGAGCCGATTGGGACGCCATGCTGTGGAGGGAGAAGAGAAGTTTGTCGTCCGTGCTGAACGTCCTGCGGTGGCCGGTGTACCTACTCTCGTGGTGCTACGTCTTCCTGGTCATCCTGTCTCCGCTCCCCGCCCTCGGGCAAGGCACCTCCGCGGCGCTAGACGCTGATGGCACGCTAGAGAATGGGTGCCGCTGGGACAACCTGAGTTACGCGCTGGACTGCTCGAGTCTTGGCCTAGACAGAGTCCCGACGGTCAATAGCAGTATATCCTACATCGCCAAGCACCTGTGAGTAACCAATGATACGTTCTCCCTTCTCTCATATCTTTTGTCCCTTTGTGTAGTGCTGTTCCTCCCTCCCATACGCACACACCTGTTCATAAGGACTGTTGTGTGTGTGTGTGTGCGTATGCACACGCGCTGGCGTTCACTTGACCGCGTGTGTGTTCGCTATGCTGCTATTGTTTTCCCCCCTCTTGCGGGATGTGGGGTAACAGCGTACTTGTACATGTACCAGAGTTTAGTTCACTGTACGCCTACCCTTGCGCTATCCCATAGTCAATCTCACACACTGACTAGCTTTTGAAAGGCGTTTTGTAGGGTTGCTAGTTCGCTCAAACAAAACGACGCCGCCTTTGTTCCCCCTTGGCAGCGCGTAGCGTGATGGCGTGTGGGGAGCGAAGCGCGTTTATTGTTGTTAGTCTAAGTTAGCTGGTGGCAGGTGTGAAGGGCTTCAATGAGAGTGTCTGCCAAGGTAATCCAGACGCTTGGAACGCGAAATTACTCCTTTTTCTCCTCCACCACAGCTAGCTAGCTGTGGTCAAGTGGGAGAATAGCTGTGTAACTACGTGTGCCTGTACATCCACTTGGGATGTTGGAAGTTACAACTCTATCACATGTACAAGAAGTGGGTAGATGTGTGTGTGTGTGTATAGACGTGTCGTCATGACCGAGCAGGGCTGTTCTGACAGCTTGCCAACACTGCTTTTATCCTTCCCCACTCCCACTGCTAAAATCGCCATAGGAATCAGCGCTCAGTATAAGAGCCTATCTTTGGTAGAGATTAGGCTGGTTTGGAGTGTAAATGTACATGTACATGTAAATGTATGTAATAAATGTGCAGCACGAAGCCTTCACAGCATTCGCACTTGCAGCGCTCATGCTGTGCAGGCTTCGTGCTGCAACTACTATGTATATTAGTGCAGTGTTGGGCCCAACATTTATTGTGTGAGAGTAGCGCCGAGTGTCAAGACAGGAAGTTTTGTCTGTTGTGGTAATGTCTCTGCAAATATTTTGTGTGGTTACGATTGGTTACATAATACAGTTGGTTCGCTGATGTTTTAGGTGCGGGTGCATATGTTGGTCGAAATGGCCGTGTTGTGACGTGTGTGTGTGTGTGTGTGTGTGTGTGTGTGTGTGTGTGTGTGTGTGTGTGTGTGTGTGTGTGTGTGTGTGTGTGTGTGTGTGTGTGTGTGTGTGTGTGTGTGTGTGTGTGTGTGTGTGTGTGTGTGTGTGTGTGTGTGTGTGTGTGTGTGTGTGTGGTGATATCTGGCAATTCTAGCATTCTTGTCTATTATTAGCAGCAGAAATGCACCTGCAATCCACCAATACATCCTATGTGCATGTAATGTCATCATAATTTGTACATGTCCATCTAGGCGTGCACGTACCAGTCTGCATCAGGTATGTGTGTGGCTAATGACTGTGTGTGCGTATCAATCAGTGTCTCCATACCATCCCAATATGTCCCTTCCTCTGTGCCTGCAACCCTTCCTCCTCCCAGCCTCCCTCACCTCTCCTAGCTCCTCTCCCTCCCTCTCTCTCCCTCCCTCCCTCCCTCCCTCCCTTAACAGTGTGTGTGTGTGTGTGTGTGTGTGTGTGTGTGTGTGTGTGTGTGTGTGTGTGTGTGTGTGTGTGTATATACAGTATGTACATATGGATGTTTACGTGCATACATGCATGTGTGAGTGATAGTATGTGTTGGTAGGTGTTGGAGAGGGAAGGTATGTGAAAAAATACTTGCCCAATTTCGTTGCCAGTGGTTACCATTGATTCCCAGTAACGGGAAGGTGGTAATTTGTCTCTGCATTGTTAGGTGTGCACACACACAAACACTCAACTCTTCTCTGTTCTCTCTCTCTCTCTCTCTCTCTCTCTCTCTCCCCCCCCCCCCCCCCCCCCCCCCCACCCTCTCCCTCCCTCCCTTCCTTCACTTCCATGCTCCTTCCCTTCCTCCTTCACCTCCATACAAAAGCCTCCCCCCCACATACACACACAACTCACATCACCCTATTCCCTAGCACTACACGGCTGACCTGACACCCTCTCCCCCCAACACAACACACATGTACCTACCAGTCCATCGCACCCCTCCCCCCCTCCCCCCCCTCCACCCCCTCCACCCCCTCCACCCAAGCAGTGGGTGTGGGGAGGTTCTACAGGGGCACAATGGTGGACACCTCCATCTCACCTCCCTCCCAGCCGCTCGGCTGAATGCTAGGCCCTCCCACTCTGTTAATCTGCTCAGTGCCCATTCTGTCCTGTGCATGTACATGTGCAATACAGGCACCTTCAGTTCTATGTACAGCACTGTGTGTGTATGTATGAGATCCTCAGCACGTATTGTTATGCACGTGTCTGTGCATGTGTACATGCATGTATGAATTCCAATGTTGTCTGAACATATACCAACTGTACATGTAAGTATTGGACATAATATTCAACAACTGTAGTTGAAGAGGTTAGCACTGCTGCATATGTGCATGTACATGCACATGTGTGCATATCTGTGCATGTGAAACGGCCTCCTCTGCTCCCACTGTCAGCCTCAGACATGTACCCTTGTTTTGAGCCCTTGTCATGAGTGTGCATACGAAGACAGTCGGCCATCTGTGTGCCATATGTGTGGTATGCAATGCCCTGTCCCCCCACCCAGCCCAGATTGGGAGGCAGGGAATCCACCGGACACCCCACACCTACACAGTGGGGTGGCTGTTGGCACCTTTGCATTTACTCTGTGTACCTCTGCTTGGGATTTGTGGTTTTATCATTCCCATCTACAGTTCATGTACCTGTACATGTACATGTACATGATGTACATGTATAAGCACTATAAATAGAAAGAGAGAAGAAGAAAGGAAAGAAGCGAAAGATATCATATGCACTGGCAATCGTTGGTTGTGTGTGTACATGTAGCAGCATTTGTAGTTTTTACGTTATGGAATGTGGTCTTAACCCTTTACCAACCTTCTAACAAGAGAAGTGTATGCAATCATGTACTTTCATTACTTACATGTAGGTATTAATGCCTAGTATTTTAGTCCATATAGAATTTGTATGGGCTTATGGCCATCACTCATGTACATGCTTGGTATCGGCCGAACCATATCCTGTGCTTTTGGTGACTATGCGTCTTACATCTAGGCTTGAGGGCAGCTTGCAACCTAGGGAGTTGTGATCCTTGATTTATTCATGAAGGCACTCGTTGGAGGGCAAAGAGTTAAAGATCTTGTTTCCTAAAGTGATGGCTATTGGCCTCCATACATTCCAGCCAGGGGCACTAGACGGGTCATGAGTATTCATCACCGCATTCCTTCCCTGTGTTCTCTGTTTGTGTATGTAGATGTAAGTGAAGGTGTGTTGCTAGGCAACCCACTATCTATTGTGATGTAGAGATTATGTTGTTGTTGTTCTGTGTGTGTGTGTGTGTGTGTGTGTGTGTGTGTGTGTGTGTGTGTGTGTGTGTGTGTGTGTGTGTGTGTGTGTGTGTGTGTGTGTGTGTGTGTGTGTGTGTGTGTGCACACTTGGCACTGAGCTGTACGTCTCTTACCTAAGAATGGGTCCCATTAGCCCAAATTGCTGTGTGAGAGTGAGTAGTGCACTGCCAACTGCACACTCAGGCTAAGCCACACACAACTAACGAGCAGGGTTCTCCCCCCTCCATCCCATCCTCTGTCTGGATACAAAGGGTGTGGTGTGTGTGGTCATTGAAGTGTGTGTGTGTCTGTCTCTGTGTGTGTACACATACTTAGCATCCCTGTTCCGCTGAACACACCCTTCATGTGCATCTACCACAAGTACATGTATATATGTACATGTACTTGTACGTGTATATATACAGGTGTGTGTACATGTAGCTGTGTGAGGATGATATGTACATGTATGTCTATGTGTATGATGTGTGCATGTGCCAGTGCTACCAATGGTCTTACAGTACACTCAATACTCCTATACATGCAGTACACCCACTGTACAGTACACCATGTATATGTATACATGTACATACAATCACGTGCATAGTGCACCACAATGAAAGAAAGAAGAGAACAGAAAGAAGAATCACACTATAAAACAAAGTAAAATTCACAACAGCCTCAACAGCTTAGAAAAATACATGTACATTGACATGTACATGTACATGTACATATGTACATACAGGTTTGGTACATATTACATATTACATATTACATATTACATGTTACATATTACATATTACATATACATTCACATGTGCATCCAGTATTCCTACAGTACATCTTCAGCTGAAACCCTGCACAGATAAACAGTACACACCTGTACACGTATGCACATGTATGTACAGTGTACTGTATGTGCATTTGTTAGCTGTTGCTTAGCAACCAAAATTTCAAAGGCCCATATCTCGAAGCTGAAGTGGTAGAGGAGGTCATTGGGTGGCTAGGGTTAGTAGGCACCGCAACAGCTAACAAATTTGTTGCAACACCCTAATTGGGATGCTTTCGCCCATGCAGCTCATGCATCCCAATTAGGGTGTTGCAACATATATGTACATGTATGCACATGTATGTACATGTGTATAGTGTACTGCAGAGCAGGGAAGAGTGGGAGCCGCAGCCCTAGCCATGCCACCACCGTCTCGTGGCTTAGATAAGGATTTTGTTTAGGTATCTTGTCTCGTACATGTAGAAAAGGATTTTGTTTAGGTGTCTTGCCTCGTACATGTATGTCTATATGTACACACACATGTATGGGAGCCCCAAAGCAACGTGGAGTGGCGGCCACTTTGTTGTTTTGAACCTTTGAGGTGTTTCTTTTCATGTATATGAAAAACCCCACTTCAAGCACGCTGCAGCCCCTGAGGGCATGTACACATGCACCTGCTGGAATGCAGCGCAAGGCAGAACAGAGGAGAACACATGTGAGTGAGGCACTTAGACCAGAAGCAAGGAAATAAACATCCTCAAACAGGAAATAGACATCCTCAATGGCTTAAAAAGCATATACGTAGAAGATCTTCAACTCACCGCCCCAGTTCTCAAGGCTGGGCATCCAAGTGTCTTGTGCTCATTGTGTTGGTAGTTTAGTTTGTTTACATGTATAGGGGTTAATGGCCTTCACCTTTCTTTTAACTCTTTCTAGCTGGTGTGCTATGCACATGATATTTTATGTATAACCGCAGTCACATGCCTTGCAAAGCCACTCAGCACCAAGACTTGAATATTTTAGCCTCATTTTGGCTTTGAGAACTTTTTCTCCATCTGTTTCTCCATGGCCTAGTTTGAAAAATTTTTCCAGGCTAATTGTTTTCGTCTCTCCATGTCTTGAACAAAACCTTTAAGCTCATGTGTTCAAAGTTTTCACTTGCATGTGTACAGGTGCACATAACAGACAGAGTTAATTGCCCTGTTCATCAGGGGAGAGACGCCTTTGCCCTTGTGTGAACTTTAAAGATTTGGCCCGTCCAGCTGAGCTACCTCAATGGCTCAGTTGATAGAGCATGTGCTATGGTATGCAGTGCATACATGTACGTGTATGTCACAGGTTCAAATCCCGCCTGAGGCAGCTCATTTTTTTCTCCGGCTCATTTTTTTCTCACTGGCAGCATGCACTTAGAGAGCGAGTAGTATGTGTGCACATTCTATTTAGCGCATACATCTGATAACGTTATCAAATATCATTTTTTACGTGAATAGCCCCGGGCTCTTATTGTCCATCTTAGGTGGACAATAAGTGAAGTATTAACCATGAATTTTCGAAGGAGTGAGCTCTATGACCGACTTAACACATACACATACACACATGCATTGGCCCATGAGTGGCGTGATGCGGGGGGGGGGGGGGGGGGGGGGGGGGCTGCCTATCAGAGGCAGTAGTGGGCTCCTAGTGTGGTCACACTATAATGCCTTTCCCATGACTGGGCTCTACCACAGCAGTGAGTGGACTCTGACTGTGTAGTATGTACATTGTACATGTACACTGCATAGCTATATATAGGGAGGCTCAGCCATTGTATTCACCAGGTTACTCATTGCCCCAGGGCTATCGCATTCCACCGGGGATTCCACCAGGGATTCCACAGCTGCCACATCTTGTAGGTCATACACATGTACATGTATACATGTATGTGTATATGTGTGCATGCAGACTGGAGGGATAGGAATTTGTACATGCAGATGCATAGTGAGTGGTTGGGGCTTCTGTTGTGTGTCATCACATCCCATCCCCTCCATTCATGTCTCCTTCCTCCTCTTGTGTACCTGCATCACTATGACGTGTGTGTACACGGTGCATTGTACCTGCTGGGTTATCTCATCGAAGGAGTGGGAGAGAGAGAGAGAGAGAGAGAGAGAGTGTGTGTGTGTGTGTGTCCGTCCACAGTTGCAGTGGCTTACACTATGGAACTTGACCAGCAGCCACCCCCCAGGGTGGAGGGCACTTACCTGCTGTGTGATAACCAGACTCATTATCAGGTTCCAATCTCTCATCATGTACCTGTACATGAAATGTACATGTACTATACATGAAATGTACATGCATTGTACAAGTACCATACATGACCTTGTTGTACCTGTAAGTGGTATGCCTGTTTGGAATGAAGTTGATTAATTACTCTATTATTGATCCAATCTGGTGGTTCCCTGGTGGTATGTGTGTGCCTAATGCAGTGGATTTGGTGTGTTAGCCTGCATATCTCTGGCTGCTGAAGGCCTTTCATTAATAACCAGAAGACAATGCCCTTGGCTAGTTAGCTCAGCCTGTGCCAGATGTCTCCATTGCAGTGGTGTTGCGATTTCGTTGCTGAGCATTCTGTGAATGGGGAGGTTAGAATCGGTTCTGATTGGACAAAAGTTTGGGTCACGTAGGCACACGCTCATTGAAACTGCCAATGGGATTGCAAGTCATGTTGGCACGCGTGCATATTGTAGCCAATAAGATTATGAGTCACGTATGCACACGTGCATATTGTAGCTCAGAGCAACCATTGACTGTCGAGTTATTTCTGTACATTTCGCCAAGACATCTGGAGATCAAACACACACCTGTTAGAACATGTATACATGTAGCATATAAACTACATGTATGTGTACATGTACATGTACATATTTTTCTAAGCCATCGAGGCTGTTTACCAAAATTAAACTACACATACAGTGTCCTTGTGCATTTTTTAAGCCCTGAGGCTGTGTTGTTATATTTTGGTTTGGTCTGCTCTCTCATGTAATTTGTAGTGCACTATGTACCTGATTGTTCCTGTACATGTACATGTATATGCAACTACATGTACATGTCTGTACATGACAACTCGTTATGGGGAGTGGGAGGGCAGGTGTGCGTGACATGTGGCACTCCCAGTGGGTTCCAATTCCACAGGAAATATCCCTCCCAAAGCATGCTCCACATCGAGTGGCACATGAACGTCAACAAGTGTGCTGTCAAAGTGTTGTAGTCACACATGCATGCGTAAAATCTACACCTGTACATTTGTATTTGTACATGTATATTCCTGCACATATATTGGTATACATGTACCTTTACATGTACATGTACAAGAACATTGTCTAATATGTACTGTACATGTACATGTGCACTGTACATGCAGATGTGTGAGAGAAACACTGTTTGAGGGGGGGGGGGGGGGGGGGAGAGAGAGAGAGAGAGAGAGAGAGAGAGAGAGAGAGAGAGAGAGAGAGAGAGAGAGAGAGAGAGAGAGAGGAAAGAGGGGGGGAGAGCTAGGAGGGAGGGAAGGAGGTAGGAAGGGAAGTGTGTGTGTGTGTGTGTGTGTGTGTGTGTGTGTGTGTGTGTGTGTGTGTGTGTGTGTGTGTGTGTGTGTGTGTGTGTGTGTGTGTGTGTGTGTGTGTGTGTGTGTGTGTGTGTGTGTGTGTGTGTGTGTGTGTGTGTGTGTGTGTGTGTGTGTGTGTGTGTGTGTGTGTGTGTGTGTGTGTGTGTGTGTGTCCATAGTCATGCGGTGGTGTGTTTACATGATGGGACAGACGAGTGCCCGGAGACAGGATGTTGCTATCACCCCTCCTCCCACTCCCCTCTCTCATGCCACTCATGCTGCAGTTGTACATGCAGCTAATTAGGACGTGACGTATGTAATTGAACCCACAATCGCTGCACAGTGGGGGGTGTGGAGTGGCACAATGGAATACTGATCTGCTTGCCCACAAGGGAATGCAGAGCCTTACACATGTACCTATACATGTATGCATGTGTGTATACACAAATGTACATGTGCATGTGCATATGAATGTATTATCCTATGCAAGACAAGGCAATGCAATGCCACCAGCCTAATAACCGGCATATCTAACTAGTTTTGTACATGTACACTATCCCCAAACCATGTCCCTATGTACATGTACATGTGTATACTATACATGTACTGTACATGTGTACACTAGCAGATCAGGAGAAGTTTGTGTAACTCGAGTCAGCTGGCTCCCAAGATTGCTCACAACAGCAGGTACGAACATGTTCTACATGTGCATGTACATGTACACATTGTGGTTGCCATTAGAGACAGCATCCAGTGGGCAGTACATGTATACACACACACTAGCACAGGTGGCAAAACGCTGCACAAAGTGGCTGCTAACCTACGACCCAGCTGTGCAGAGAAATACCCACAGCCTCACAGGCCATACATGACCAATCACCTGCATGTACATGAGCTGCATAAAAACAAGTGATGGCCTCTATTATCCCCCTCCTCCCCCCTCCTCCCCCCTCCTCCCCCCTCCTCTCCCCTCCCTCCTCCCCCCTCCTCTCCCCCCCTCCCCCCTCCTCTCTTAGCCAGAGGGAAATGAAAGAAGGAAGTGTGTTTGGGTCCATACGGAACATTTGCCATGAAATGCCCAGTTAACTTGTGGTGTCAAGTAACGACATACAGTTGCAGTGAGCCTCTATGAGATCGAGGGAGGGAGTGGGTGTGGCGACCTGCCACCTCAGTGGTGCTAGTGTGTACAGCCGCACCGGCCACCTTTCAGGGACATTGGCCACACGTGTCTCGATAGTTTCACACCATATGTGCCACAGGAGAGACGCTCGCTCGCTCACTCGCTCGCTCTCTCTCTCTCTCTCTCTCTCTCTCTCTCTCTCTCTCTCTCTCTCTCTCTCTCTCTCTCTCTCTGGCCAACTTGATAATGAAGCACCTTCAATATTCCAGATGAGTTGACCAGTTTTGATAAATGAAACAGCTTCACTATTCAGAAAATGGGTTGGCCAGTTTGATAATGAACTGTTTAAATATTAAATGGGTTTACCAGTATGATAATGGGGATCTTTAACATTCAAAATCTTCACTAGTTTGATGATAAACAGCTTCAACATTCAAAAATGGATTGACCAGTTTGATAATGGAGCAGCTTTAGCACTCATAAGTGGATTGACCAGTCTGATAACAGAACAGCCTTAAGCACTGCAGCTGGACGGACATCCTGAAGTGGGGCACAGTGTAGGCCCCACACAACAGGGGAACAATGGGCCTATTGTTGTGGAAAAACAAAACAACTTGCTTACCTTCCATGTCGAAGTTATTGCCAGAGTCGAAGACACCACCCCCACAATCTCACACGCCAACCCACTTATTATTCCATGCACCATATGCACAACCGCTCCCGTTCCATACGCCCATGTCTTCAGGTATAGACACACACACACACATCCTGTACATGTATAACCCAAGATAATTATATTCTGCCCCACAGGGCTGAATGTAGTGTACTGAGCTAGGCTGCTGCCGTGGTTACTGCATGTAGGCTGTTCTACTTGCAATTGCTTCTACCCTCTGTCTGTACACACACAATGTTACATGTACATGAGTTTCAAGTAACCCTGTTTAACAGGGGAGAGACGCCTACATGTATATGTACATGATATACTCATGTACATGTAAGTATATCATGTACATGTACATGTACATGTACATGTGGAGGCTGTACATAAAGGCTGTACAGATTATATTTTTCTAAGCCATTGAGGTTGTTGTAATTTTCTTTCTTTCCCTTCTCCTTCCTTTCTAAACAGTGCTCTGTGTATATACTTGATTGTTCATGTATATGTACATGTACGTGTGTGTGTGTGTGCACACATGCGTGCGTGCATGCATGTGTGTGTGTGTGTGTGTGTGTGTGTGTGTGTGTGTGTGTGTGTGTGCGTGTGTGTGTGGTCAGACGGAGGGAGGAGGTGGTTGGTAGACGTCTCGTAGTACATGTTTGTGCTCCAGACACAACTGCCTGTGTTTTCAGTCACACTTCCGAGCCGTGAATACCCCTGTTGCCAATGGTAACATCCTTTTTCTCCCCTCCTCTGAACCCCATTGCCAACTGTTACATCTTTTTCCCTCCTTTGAACCCTGTTGCCAACGGCAACATCCTCCTTTCCTGCTCCTTTGCACCCTGTTGCCAAAGGTTATGTCCTCCACCTTTTCTTCTTTTCTAAGACGACAGCCGTGCCGCCAAAATGATCGCCCACAGCAGATTGTGCTACATGTAGTGCCCACTGTGGCGACATGTGCATATGCACGTACATGCACATGCACATGTACACTATGTATTGTGTAGCTATGGGCAACCCACTTAGTGCTAGTATATAATATGGTATATACACACACACAGTGTACATGTACATGCTAAGCTGTTGAGGTTGTTGTGGTTTGTTTTATAGCGTGTGATTCTTCTTTCTTTCTTCTCTGTTCTCTCCTTTCTTTGATTGTGGTGCACTGTGCACTGATTGTTCGTGCAGGCATGTACATGTATATATATGTTAATGTACATGTGCATATACACATCATACATAGGCATGACATGATTATAGCTCACTAGCCCAAAGTAACGAAAGGAAAAGAAAGATCCCAGTTAAAACCCACATGTATGCATGTGTATGGAGCATGATGTGTGCAGCACGTGCCCACTTGCCTGCTGTACGAAGAACTGTGTATGTACATGTACAATGTATTCGTATACCAGTTCACTGGTACACTTGCCTTTTGTAATTTATACATGTATATAAGTGTATATATATATATACATGTACACATATTGACTTTTAGTATTTTTATATATTGTACTTGGGCTGTAGAAGCTGTGAAGATATTCTATTTTTTTAAGCCGTTGAGGTTCAGCTATTTTTTTAAGCCATTGAAGCTGCTTTTTTTATTGTTGCTTGTGTGTGTGATGTGTTTGTTTGTTTGTTTGTTTGTTCGTTTCTTTCTCTTCTTTTCTTCCTTTCCATTTATAGTGCTTATATAAGTGAACTTTCACATATTTGAAGTGCACTACTGCCTATTGCACTACCTACTAGGGGATCTTAACTAAATGCATATACACATTACTACACCTGCATGTACATGTACATGTGTTTCTAAGCTGGTGAAGCTGTTGTTTGTGTGTATAATATGTGACCGGATCTGCGAAAACCGACCACCTTGTACCCGCTATCGAAATCGAGATAGCGCAATGAATGATGTCATTGAGGTGTGGTCTAGGTCTGGTGAAAATTTGGAAGCGATCGCCTGTATAGTTTTGGAGATACGGTCCTTAGAAGCACGGAGAGTCGGCTAATTTAGACGCACGCGTTTTCCAGAAAACGGGCGTTTATTGCGGTTGCTGGGGCGTGTTTTGCGTAGTCCGTATACTTCCGCGATACTTACAGTTTTTACACGAGTACTCGTGTTTACTTGTAATCGGCTGATTCTCCATACGATATAGCCATTAGGCAAGCTACAAGTCGTTAGCGTAGCTTGTAGATCATGTTCTTCGGCTTAGCAACGCACATCGTATACTGTACTAGACTATAACGGGGCGCTCGAATAGGCTGCATGTTTCACGCTATAGCGCTCGAACGGAAGCGCTGATGGCTGTCAAACTCCACCACGATGTAGCTAAAGGACCCAGGATTACAGTGGTGTAATAAGAAAAGTTTGGGTCTAGAACTACATGACCGCGTTCAAACGCCCGTATCTCTAATGTACATATTTTACAAGGTGGTCGGTTTTCGCAGATCCGGTCACATATGTTGCCTAGCTGTGCGTGTAATATGTTCGTTTGTTTGATTTCTCTTCTCTTCTTTCTTCTTCTTTCTAGTGGTTATATACATGTATATAAGTGATTTTTCATGTACATGTACGTGACATCGTATGTACAATGCATATGGATGCTATTCTATAGTCCTGCCTGTTGTTTTGGGATGCTATATGCATTACTATGTGCTCAGTTTATGTATCACCTTACACCGCCAAGAGTCTCGGGTAATATGGCGCACCCTGTGAAATTGCAGCCTAGTTACTCTCTCTCCCCCACCCGAAGACGATACCACTGCGTCTCACCGTGCAGAACAAAAACAATTCCTGTCCATCCCATCCCGTCCAGCCTCAAGTGGCCCCCCAAGTCTTAAGTATATTCACGATGTTTTGTTTTGTCCCATAAAGGACTGACCTTGATGTGACCCCGGGACATGAATATTTAATTGCAGTGTGTTTGTCGGCCGAGGAGGGGAGTGTGACTGGACTGACCTGTTTCGCTTATTGTGCAATGAATATGTGGTTGCTGTGTGTGGTGATGGACATGTGCGTGCGAATGCGTGTGTAGTGAGATGATATACATACATGTACATAACAATTATGCATGTA
>CBDBZY010000041.1:262500-275000 GCA_965213685.1 bacterium | reverse complement strand
AGTCTCTTAATAAAATGGATGCACTAATGATCTTTTTGGAGTCAATAAAGTACTGCTATTGTGATATGCTTCACCCGTTAACCGTTAACCATTGTTTAGCCTGCCATTACTTCTTTTGCTGATTAACGTGCATGTACATGTATGTAGGACCCAATTCACAGCTTGAATGGTTTTGAAATCATACCACCACAGACTTGCAAGCCAGTCAGACCATTTTGAAGCCTGTCAGATGAAGCATAACCTGTACACGTGGTTATAAGCAGGTTGTTTCATTAGGGTGTGTAGTGTGTTTGTGTGCATGTGGGGGCTCAAGTTCCACTTGCCTGCTTCAAAGAGTTTCTTAACAAGAGAAACACTGCAAAGACCGAGTGGCTTGCGTTTCAAATCCACCACACGTGTCGTTGATATGTGTAGTGTACAGCTGAAGGATTTTGGCTGTGTTAATGGAAACATTGCATCGCATGTAATTAATGTACTACTGTGTATCTACACATGCACCAGCAGCCACACATGCTCAGAAGGGAGCCACCTCCATCTCGTGTGTACTGTGCATGTGCATACTTTCAGTGTGTCCACACCTTCAGTCTGTATCTATGTGTATATGTACATGTACACATGTTTAAAGTACATGTACATCTGTTGTTTCCTCCTTGCCTCCCCCTCTCCCTCCCTCTCCCTCTCCCCTTTCTCTTCCCACTGTTCACCCACACTTCCTTCTACATGTAGTGTACATGTATGTACATACATGTACATGCTTATGTACAATGTACATGTATCTTATTCTCTCTCCCTCCCTCCCTCCCTCCCTCCCTCCCTCGCTCCCTCCCTAACCCTCCAGGAACCTGGTCAACAACAGCATAGAGACGGTCACAATGGAGGATGTAAAAAGCTTCATGGAAGTCACAGTCCTGTGAGTCCAACTCATGCACACATGTGTACACATGTACGTGTACATGTAATTTACATGACATTTACATGTACATGTATTTTACATGTAATTTGCATGTACAAGCACAGGTGCACATTCATGCACTGTGACATCACGGAACAGAAGCCAGCAGAAGCATGTCATTATTCACATGCTTTTCCTCCAATACCATATATAGGGCTCTTTTTCAGCCAACATCCAATCATGCATTGGTAAACAGTCGCTTTGGTAACACATGTACATGTACGTGTACATGTACGTGGTTGCCATCCCAATGATTGCCATCTGTTGGGTGATTATGTACTGGCTGTTCGCCATAGTGACATCTTGCGTGTTTCTCATACCTCCTTCTGGTCTTACATGTAACTCTCTCTCTCTCTCTCTCTCTCTCTCTCTCTCTCTCTCTCTCTCTCTCTCTCTCTCTCTCTCTCTCTCTCACTCCCTCACTCCCTCCCTCCCTCCCCCCCCCCAAAGCCTCCTTCACTTGCCCTACCATCCACCTACCTGTCTACACCTGTACAAATATACATAGCTAATCAATTGTTGCCAAGTTACAGTTACAAATATATTCACGTTCAATAGAGGGAGGTGTGATCGTGATAACACACCTCAGACTGGTTCTCTGGAAACAATGCCATGTGTGACACCCTCTGGAGGGGTATAGGGATCGGATGTGTCTAGCACTGCCTCCACTGGTTGGCTCAATGCTCTGTTAAGGGGTGTGTTTCTGAGATGTCACCTCTGGGGCATGTCGGTGCGGTTAACTCATAGCTACATGAACAATCATATTATATAGCATTAGAAGAAAGGAGGAAGGGAAAGAAGAAAGAAAGAAACGAACAAACACCAACAATTAACAACAGCCTCAAATGTCTGTGCACTCCCATGGGTTAGGTAGGGCACTGCAGCATGTAAGGATTATGCCACTCTTCCTTAACAAATTGCCAACTTGAGCATGATTTTAGTCCTCTATAACCTCCATTTCTTAATACAACCATCTCTTGGTACTTCCATCCCCTGATATTCCCTTCTGCTGCACAGCTGTCCCATGACACTATCCTAGCACAACCGTCCTATGTTATGCCATCCCCCAGTACAACTGTCCACTGATACTGCCATCCCCTGGTACAACCATCCCCTGATACTGCCATCCCTTGGTACAACCATCCCCTTATTCCACCCTGGGGTACAGTTGTTCCCTAGCACTGGTACAGCAATTCCCTGATACTGCCATCCACTGGTACAACCATCCCCTGATACTGTAATGTACATGTACAACTATCCCCTGATACTGCCATCCCTTGGTACAACCATCCCCTTATTCCACCCTGGGGTACAGTTGTTCCCTAGCACTGGTACAGCAATTCCCCAATACTGCCATCCACTGGTACAACCATCCCCTGATACTGTAATGAACATGTACATGTACAATCATCCCCTGATACTGCCATCCCTTGGTATTTGCCTGCCCATCTAATACTCTTAGTTGTTTGCAGTGCTATCCAAAAGGGAGGGACAGAGTGCACATGTAGTGCATGTGCATGTGACGTCATGTGGTGTGTGTAACATGAATAATGAGACCTCATTCTCAAAAGAGTATGGGATCCATATTTAGTGACCTGTGGCATGTACATATATATACATGTACATATATATACATGTACATATATATACATAACAGGACTTGTACATTATACATGGGTACAGTCTCATCTTACATGTACATGTACATGTACATGTACAGTGTACTTGCACATATACATACATGCATGTACATGAACGATCACGTGCATAGTGCACCAGAGAAGAAAGAAAGAAGAATCACACACTATAGTGTGTGATTCTTCTTTCTTTCCTGTTCTTTTCTTTCTTTCAAGTTGTGGTGCACTATGCACATGATTGTACATGTACATGCATATATGTATATGTACAAGTACACTATACATGTACATGTACATGTACAGTGTACAGTGTGTATGGCATTTGTATGCGTGTATCATGTATACTATTTCACAGAAGCAACAGAGTTTGTTCCCATTCTGACCTGGAATAAGGACAGTTCATTGCGGTACCCTGTCAATTGCACTTTTAAGTATACACAGACATGTACATGTACATGTGGACCTTAGGGGAAAGGGAGGGGAGGGAGGGGGAGGGAGGGGAGGAAGAATAAGATGGGGGTAGGGTTGGGTGGATGAGGGGGGGAGGGAGATCTGTGTTACCTCTGAGATGGTGTGGCCATTGTTTCTCACACCACACACAAACCTCCTTCCCTCCCTCCCTCTAGCTCATGGGATAGTACATGCCAACTGATGCCTATCACACAAAGCATTCCTCGCTAGTGAAAGGGAGCGACCCCACAGCTGTCCAGGGCCTGTACCTACAGCATTGGGTTACCCTGTGTTTGGGGCCTGGTTACAGGAATGCCCTCTCCCACGTGCTGCTCTGTTTGAGGTGATGAGGTCATGCGGAATCCAATCAGTGCCACAATTTGATCTCGTTTTGGGTGCAAGTGAGCATTCTCCTCGGTCCAGGTGAAATTACGTCTAGTCCGTGGTGTCCAAGTTCGTGTTTCGCCTCAAAATGGGATGGAACGGGGTCAATACTTCACTGAAACTGTGTGTGTCATAAAGATCTCATCACTACATGTACATGTACATGTACATGTACATGTACATGTACATGTACATGTACATGTACACATGTATCAATGTTCTTGTTACATAATAGTCACATGACAATGCACACCACTGCCACTAGCCAATAGAGTGCTCGGCCTCTATCGCTGCTTTGGGATATGACTGAAAACTTGCTTGAGTTTCCATTTGTGGTGTCGCAGGAAACTGGGACGAGGACAAACCTTGTTCTTCAATGAAGTTTTTAATAGAGTGCGCTCAGGAATGCAATTCTGTAAAAAGTTTTTAATCTACAAGAGCCAGTAAGCCCCGGTGGGTGGGTGTGTGCCCCCTGTGTGGTCTCACTGTGCGTGCAGAGCAAAGGCTGGCAGCTGTGTCTCAGAGAGAAGTCCCAAACGAGACATCCAAGATGTTTTCCCTCTGGAGTACTGACCACCTCTCTGTGTAGTAGTACATGTAGTCAGAAATTTGGCCTCCAATTTGCCGCCTTCAGCATTTTCACTATACACATCTTATTCAGACCATACTCAGGACCATTGAAGGATTTGTGTAGTCACCCTTGTGTCGCCATGGCACCCCTCGTGTTGCCACAGCGCCCCTCTGTGTTGCCATGGCACCCGGCAGATTGTTTACTGACTTGTCAAATGTGCACACCCGGCCAGAGTGTGTGGTGTGTTGTCTAGAACAGGCTATCTCGGGAACCAATTTCCACTATCTTGGCGTGCGTTTGGTTGTGTGTCGACCCAACTCTGAATCCAGGCCCATATCCAGCCTCCAAGCTCAGGGGGGGTCTAAAAACCCCACCCATTGCCCCACCCACTAATTATAACCTACACTGCCCCACAAAATACATTAATGTGCAGCATTGCAACACAACGTACAATGAAGTGTGTTACCTTGGCTCTGTAAGGACACAACTGAGTTGAAGTCTCCATAAATGCAGCTCCTCCAACCATCCTCAGCTGTACGCTAACACATGCAACGTGTACAATGTGGTGACCACATGGCGCTGTAGTGGGCAAACTGGATTCTGCTTGGTATTGGGATATTACTAGATACTATTGGATACTACTGTGTTGTTTGGCAAGAGCCCTGGGGCAGAATGCTGATGAGGTCCATCAGGTGTTTTGACCGAAGACCAGGGGTGATGGCAGCTGGCTGCCTGGCCCGGCCAGCCAGCTGGTATGGCAAGGGGCCCAGACCCAACCCCCCCCCCCCCCCTGGTGGGGGGAGGCCACACTACGTGGCATTAAGCAGAGAGATGAACTCAGCCATGTTGGATCCCAGGTCCGTAACCAGGAGGGGTTCAACGGGGATTGATTGAACCTCTAAATAATGCTCACTAGGGTTAGCGCACAACATCTAGTGTTCAACAATGTACAATAGTATCCAGTATTATCAGTAGTTAACCCTTTCTGTACTACTAGCACGCGAGAAAATCTGACAATATTACATACGAGAGTCCAGTACACCACCACGAGAGAGGGGAATTGAACACAGTGCCGTGCAGTGCAGACTGTCCAGACAGACAGACTGGACTACAGTAGACGAATAAATGTCTTCTTGTGTAGAGTTACGCGCCACACAAACAACAAACAGCTGCTCGCCACAGGCCGCTGGCTGGACCAAATATTCCACGTGTTGTGGGGGATCAGCCACTGCTTGTGCCCGAGGAGGTTGGCTGCCGGTCAAGTGCTCTATTGAGAGAAGATGGAGTTAGCTACAGTGTGTGGCCAGCAATAGAAAACTCCCTCCCCCCTACCCCCACCATGGTGAAATAACTGGTTGTATATTAGTTGAATATTTGGCAGCATACCTGTAGCATGTGTACTAGGAATGCCAGCACACTTTCACCATGAGTACATGTACATACACGTGGGTGTTGGCAGCATACGTGTTCTATGTGCACTAGGAATGCCAACACACTTTCACCATCAGTACATGTACGTACACATGGGTGGTAGAGCTCCATGTACACATCTGCACTGCTGAATACTGTACGTTTGGCTTGTGCTGCTGAATATATGTACATGTACATGTATGTGTACATGTGTAAGCACTGAGATAGGGTTACCCTGTTTATCAGGGGAGAGAGATGCCTTTGCCCTTGCATAGCCTTTAAAGATTTGGCCTGCCCAGCTGAGCTGCCTCAGTGGCTCAGTTGGTAGAACATCGATCTGCACAGCATGCAGTATGTCGCAGGTTCGAGTGCTGCCCGAGGCAGCTTCTTTTCTTCTCTGAAAAAAGGTAGATGTCTTCAGGCATATCTTTACATCACCTTGTCTCGATGACTGAGTATGCATGTATGTGTGTGCAGGTGTGCATTTGGCTCATGTCAGCACCCGTCGTAGCCTGTGTGCACATGTTCCCCACAGACAATAGTATGTGCATACAATGCAAGCATAGTCCACATGTATATTCAATTGGAAGCCTGATAGTGCCAAAGCGGCAATAGTTTCTCTCGGGAGTGTTGACTCAACAAAACCCAACCAGACCAACTCTTCATGTGAGGTAGCTTACGTGACATCGAGTCTCAGAATGCAACTGATTCACACGCTGCAGTACAATATTGCGCAGTGCCCACATATTTGACCAGATTTGGGCACCATTTGGACACATTATCAGCTGCAAGGCCACCAAGACAGGCTCATTCACCCAAATTTGGCTGAGGACCACCGGCAGAGTGAAGCTGGTGAGGCTAGCTGCCTGGACTGTACACAACGCCCAGTCCTAGTGTGGCCAGATGGCCTTCCCCGGGCAGATACTCCCTCGCAACTGCCAAAAACAGCCTTAGCACTGATTACAGTGCCACCTACATGTACATGTACATGTACATGTAGGGAAACTGAAGTGAGCAGTTACCAGTGAGAACTGTGTAGGGCCACAGCACAGCGAGAGTGTCTTCATTTGACTGTCCAATTGGAGCACACCATCATATCCTCATACTGTTGCGGGTGGAAACAAACCATGTACATGTATATTTCACTAAGCCGCCGAGGTTGTTGTGGATTGTAGTTTGTTACGTAGTGTGTGGTTCTTCATTCTTCTCTGTTCTCTTTCTCTTTCTGTTCATTGTGGTGTACTATGCACGTGATCGTTCATGTACATGTAGATGTGCACTAGGCCACTCTCCAATGCATCTTGGCTTGGGGCCTTCTCAGCATACATGTACGTACATGCGAGCACAGTGTACATGTACCTGGAGTTGCATGCAACTGGTGAGCAATGTGAGCTTGTTGACACAGTGAAGTGCACTCACCTGCCCCCTCAGCGCTGATGCTGTTTAGAGCGCTTGTGAGTACATCTCAAGCCACCGAGTGTGCTGGCTGACACTAATCAGCTCCTGATGGAGTTCACAGCTCTCTTTGGCCCCCTTATCACTGTGTACATGTACATGCAGTGATATGTACATGTAATACATGTATGTAGATATATGCATGTGTACATGTACATGTAAGTATGTACATGTGAACATGAAATATCACTTATATAAGCACTATAGATGGAAAGAAAGAAGAAGAAATGAACATATTACCACACATGTAGTAGGCTTAATTAAAAGGTGATGTAACTAAAGATCAGGAAGGTCAAGGTTGCACCTGTCTGGCGGGGTGCATGGCTTCCCTGAGTGGTGAGGAGACAAGGAGCAGGCTTTGATGTCCTGTACAGAGCTGCATGAGCAGTAGCACTGTAGGAGTTCTGTTATGGAGTATTGTGGGCCATTGTGTGATGTGGGACATGTAGAGCACTGGATGGGGAGGGGGGGCCACACGTACACACACACACACACACACACACACACACACACACACACACAATGACAACTTATTGTAGATGGTTTAGAGTGAGATATCTCACTGTACATTCCATTCCCTTCACAAGTATTGCCATAGCAACCATGAGTTGCCTTAGCAGTAGGTACAGGTGCCTGTAGTAGTGTGTAAGGCACTGTGTGGCACTGTGTGGCACTGTGTGGCACTGTGTGGCACTGTGTGGCACTGTGTGGGCACTGTGTGGCACTGTGTGGCACTGTGTGGGCACTGTGTGGCACTGTGTGGCACTGTGTGGCACTGTGTGGCACTGTGTGGGCACTGTGTGGGCACTGTGTGGCACTGTGTGGCACTGTGTGGGCACTGTGTGGCACTGTGTGGGCACTGTGTGGGCACTGTGTGGCACTGTGTGGCACTGTGTGGCACTGTGTGGGCACTGTGTGGGCACTGTGTGGCACTGTGTGGCACTGTGTGGGCACTGTGTGGCACTGTGTGGGCACTGTGTGGCACTGTGTGGGAGGTACATACAATATCCCCAGCCAAGGTGTTCAGGTCATGTATAGTACAAGTAGGTTATACTCTGTACCTTAGACCTGCTCACCTTGCATATACTGTAAGTGGGTAGTACTGTCTGTAGCCGTCACTGCTGCCCAATGCATGTACACCCCACATACAGCTCTACCTGTACATGTATAGTCAGTCATAGAGACAAGGCAAATCCAAGCAACGACGCCCGAAGACAACTCTCTTTTTTCCAAGAGAAAAAGAAGAGCTGCCTCGGGCAGGACTCAAACCTGCAACGTTCTGCGTTCTAGGCAGACGCTGTACCAGCTGATCACCGAGGCAGCTCAGCTGGGAAGGCAGAATCTTTAAAGTTTATACAAGGCAAAGGTTATAAATAAGGGTTGCTCAACCTCAGCACTAAGGAGTAGGCTGGGGTAATTAAACCACCAAGGCACCTACCTCCATGCTGAGAAATTACATGTATAATCAGTTATAGAGACAAGGCAAATCCAAGCAACGACGCCCAAAGACAACTCTTTTTTTTCCAAGAGAAAAAGAAGAGCTGCCTCGGGCAGGACTCAAACCCGCAACGTTCTGCGTTCTAGGCCGTTGAGGTTGAGATTGCAATATTTTTTAAGCTATAGAAGCTATTATTTTTCTAGGCCGTTGAGGTTGAGATTACTGAGCCATTGAAGCTGTGTATATTTCTCTAAGCCACTGAGGCTGAGTTGTATAAGTGATTTTACATGTAAGTACATACATGTATGCATGTAGAAGTATATATAATACATGTACATGTACATACATGTCCACAATGAGGTTGAACCCTGACCCTAACTGAATCACACACAGTAGGTGTCCAGTCAGGTCCAGCCGTCACCCCCGCGCCAAACACCCGTCCCAGACACGACACCTCACTCTCTGGCCCACATGCACACACATGTGTGGCCTGGAGGGTGTGGGGACTAATGGTGTGTGTCCTGGGAGGAGGGGAGGGCCTTGTCAGCTGCTCTGGTGCATGTGGCCAGCAGCTGTGGGTCGGAGGGCAGTCAAAGCATCACTGGATGCACAGCTCAGGGGGGGGGAGGAGGAGGAGGGGGGAGGAGGGGGGTGTGTGACATTGTGAGTGTCCGGGAAGCCACGGTGCAGGTGGTACAGTGAGCCAAGAGAGCGTTCTGTACTTCAGGTAACTCTGACACTGACTATGGCTATCTGCACCATGGACTGTTCTACTGCCATAGAAAAACAATTGCTCTTCAAACTTACTGCTTAGGAAAAAAAGATTTAACAACCTCAAAAGCTTAGAGAAATACATATTGATTCACAAATTGCCTCCACAGTTTGCCTCCTCAGCAGCTTAGAAATGTACACATGCATGTACATGTACATGCATGCCATGTAGATTACCCCTGCCAATCTGCAAAAAGCGAGTTCTCCAATGTGGGATTCGAACCCACGTCATGTGCATGGGATACATTAAAGATCTTCCCAACTGTTCTCAAGGCTGGGCATCCAAGTGTCTTGTGCTCAGTGTGTTCGTAGGTATGGTTTTGGTTCGTTTACATGCATATGGATTTATGGGCTTCATCTTTCTTCTGCCTCTTTAGCTGGTGTGCTATACACTTGTGATTTCATGTACATGAGTAAATCGAGAACCACAACTCCCTAGGCCACGAACGGCCCTTAGGCCTAGATCTTAAACAGTCACCCAATGCGCAGGACACGTTTCGGCCAATACCAGGCCTCATCAGCTCTGCTGGGGTGACCGGGAGCATCACATGTACATGTACATGTATCACTTCCACATGTACATTGTACATAGTGTATATACCAGTATACTTTTGTGTACATGTACATGTAGCTCATAGCTCCTTGACTGCCAACTGGCAGCTGGTTTTGCATAATAGCGTGGGAAAGCCTGCCCTCCCCTCCTCAGCTGGCTGCCACCTGCCAAGGGAGGAGGGCCAGAGAGGCAGCAGCAAAGGGACATGGATTAGGGCACCCTTTCAACAACTGGTGCCCATACAAACACTCCAGACAGCCCTAGGCAACCTACACTACATTGCTGGGGGGTTGGGGAGGGGGGAGGAGAGAGAGGGAGAGAGGGAGGGAGGGAGGGAGGGAGGGACGGAGAGAGAGAGAGAGAGAGAGAGAGAGAGAGAGAGAGAGAGAGAGAGAGAGAGAGAGAGAGAGAGAGAGAGAGAGAGAGAGAGAGAGAGAGAGAGAGAGAGAGAGAGAGAGAGAGAGAGAGAGAGAGAGAGAGAGAGAGAGAGAGAGAGGAGGGTGTACGTAGGTGGACGGTGAGAAGCTTACAGGAACAATCGCATGCATAGTGCACTACAAACCACAGAAAAGAGAACAGGGACAGAGGGAAGAATGAGAGAAGCATCATTTTCACAACAGCCTCAGCAGCTTAGAAACCCATTTTTAGTGTAAATGGGTTTCAAACATTGTACCCACAAAAAATTGTCACCTTAAGGTACATGTACATGTAGAGGAGGTTGTGGGCACAGCGTGGCTATGGGCCATGCTGTGGTCCCGGGGGGGGGGGGGGGGGGGGGGGGGGGGGGTTGTGTGGTGGGCTGTTGCGGAGGTACTGCAGCCCCAGAGGTGGTTCCCCGGGCCATTGTGGTGGCTGAGGTTCCCTGTGGCCAGCTGCCTTCCCCTTTCACTGTGGCATGTGAGGTTGACCCCTCATTTTTAGCTGGGCTGCCTCCCTGGCTCTGGTAAGGGAGCACTGGCCTGGACACCGACAGTTGTGGGTTGGAATCTCATCGGGAGTAGCTGAGTGTCCTTTTAAGGATCTCCCTGCGATGTGTGCCTTGTTTTTATATTGCTCAAAATCATTATGGGCATGTAGTGCTGTCCGTTTCTCTCTTCTCTTCTTCTAATGTAGTATACTACATGTAGGTGACATGATTGTTCATGTACATGTACATAGAAATGCACATTCATGTACATGTGTGTTACACATGTACAGTACCAGTGCATGGATCGACATGCACATGTCTCTCACTTCCCCTCCCTGGCCCCTCCCACTTGACTCCCTCTCATAAGTCACATACATGCACATGTATATACATGTACATGTTGTGTACATGTACTTTATATGGGGAGGGAGGGATGTACATGTGCACACACACACACACACACACACACACACTCCACCCACTAACATACCCCTCCCCCCCTTCCCCTCTCCCTTCGTATCAATAGTGACCTTCGCTCCAATAATATTCGTGTGGTGGAGGACTCCGTCTTCACGGGAAAGAACATGCCAAAGCTATCTCAGCTGTGAGTTGATCCACTTTAGCATAATGGTTTAATATAATCATAATACTAATACTAATAATATGAAAAATAATAGAAGGATTTTTAATAGCCTAGCTTGCATATGCATGATACCTTCCTTTTTTCTTAGCTCTCTGTTTTTAGAGTGCACTATCCATATGGTGTATGTACTCAGCCATAGAGAATAGATTAACAGTGTATTAAAGTATAGTACGATGTGCACACACAGCATATAGCCCTATGCTCTAAGTCGACAGCATAGTAAGCACTACTTAAGATAATTACATCACAAGCGTACTATAAAGCATATGCATGTACGAACATGCACATGTAGTGTTCTTTTGATGGAGCATTACTCTTCACATCTGCTGAACCGGCACACTGGGACACATTAGCATTTCTATGCTAATTGCACACAACGTAATGCGTGCACTAGGATACTACCATCAGCCCTTCACTTCAGTGCTGCTAGAGTCTTGCTGGCTCTGTGGTAGGAGTGTCTGACTGGTCCTCAGATGGTCCTGGGTTCGAATCCCAGCTGAGTCCTGTGTCTTTCAGAGCCCTTTCCGTGCCTCAGTGTGAAGTAGGATTGATGATTGGATTGCTAATTACATCATGTACTCATGCAGTACCAAATTAACAGTTACTCTGTTTATCAGGGGAAAGGTGCCTTTGCCTTGTATCAACTTCAGTCCAAACTTAGTAACAAGTTACATGTAGGTCTTACATCACATGGAATGTTTCTAAAAATAGACATACTGGGGAATATATTGTGGTTTTGGCAGTTGGCAGGCATGAGGAGAAACAGCCACGCCCACTTCAGTGCGGGGGCACCACTTGCCCCCCTCCTGTCTGCCAAGTCACGGAGGGGCTGAGCCTGTGTGCCAAAATGCTAGCATGCACGAGTTCATTCTCGTTCTTCGCATTAGCTGGGCATGCTGTCTCCGGAGAGACAGAGGACCTGATTGGTGGAGGCAGGCATCACCTAAGGGATGGCATTCGGGAGGGTGGGGTGGATGTGCTGGAGAGAGGTGCACATTGAATGCCGCTACAGCCCACACCTAGTGCCACCATTCCACGGGGTGGTGGACATTCCACCTGGTGTTGGGGACCTACAGTATGTGTGTGTGTGGTGAGTGTGGTCAGGATAAGTAATTGCCAAAGTGCATGATGGTATGTGTCAGAGACTGTGTGTGTGTGTGTGTGTGTGTGTGTGTGTGTGTGTGTGTGTGTGTGTGTGTGTGTGTGTGTGTGTGTGTGTGTGTGTGTGTGTGTGTGTGTGTGTGTGGGTAGGTGGGTGGGCGTGCATGTGTGCGTGCGTGCGTGCGGGTGGGTGGGTAGGCACATTTTAGTTCAGCCTCATTGCAAGTG
>CBDBZY010000041.1:117500-257500 GCA_965213685.1 bacterium | reverse complement strand
ACCTGCCCACGGGTCTATTCCAGTACATGACTGCCCTGCGCAAGCTCAATATAGGCTTCAACAGGATTCCCAAGCTGGAGGCTGGTGTCTTCGCCAATAACACCCTCCTTCGCTGGCTCTGGGTGAACAACAACGACATAAGTGACGTCAGTCCACTAGCCTTTGGTAAAATGCTATACCTCGAACTGCTCAACATGTCTTCCAACAGCTTCTGCTCTCTAGAGTTTTCCCAAAGAGTGTTTCCGTCACTCCGAACTCTGGCATTGGAGCAGCTGTGGTGCCTGCATGAGGTGCCGAACCCCTACGAGATGCCCCGTGCGCAAGAGCTCTACTACACCTACGCCTACCACTGTTGTCTTTGGGAGGAGACCCTGGATCGTAAGGTGTACCAGAATGTCAGTGAGCAGCCGACAACCCCTCCCCCCCACCTGACCGAACCGGTCACACTTCCACCGGATGTGGTCCCTATCCTGCCAGGGTCTCCTTTTGACGAGTGCAAAGGTGAGAGTGACGTTGACCGAATGGACACGATAATTGACATCGCAGAGTCGTTCAACCTTACCATAGTCTGGGGGCCGAACTGCCAGTTTAGACTAGAAGGTCAGGGGCTCGGTCAGAACCTTGATGACCTCACGAAGTTGAACAGCGGTCTGACCCCTACAGTCGTGAATCAGGATATTCTGGGAACAGACAATGAAGACTTTTTCCAAGGTTTGAATGAACTGCGTGCACATCATGTCTCTGAACCGACATATCAGCTCAACTGGAAACAGGTTGAGTGTTTCCCTCGACCCAACCCACTTGCACCGTGCGACAACCTCCTTGACCCATGGCCAATTCGTATCGCCATCTGGGCCGTTTGGGTGCTGACGCTACTCGGAAATGTGGCCGTCCTGTTTATTATGATCGCAGCCCGGGAGAAAATGGATGTGTCCCAGCTCTTCATCTGCGTTTTGGCCTTTGCCAACACTCTCCTTGGAGTCTACTTGGCCTTCATTGCAATGGTGGATATTCGAACCCTGGGTGAACGAAGCTTCTATCAGTCTGCCCTCGAATGGCAGAAGGGGTCAGGCTGCCAAACTGCAGGATTCTTAGCCATATTCTCCTCCCAACTGTCAGTATACAGTCTCGTAGCTCTCACCCTTGAGAGATTACATGCAGTGGCCACCACCTCGTACGTAAAGGAAGCCACAAGGCTCCGTGTGGCAGTAGTAGTTGTGATCATCGGTCTCCTCTATGCTGGCATACTTGCTCTGCTGCCGCTCAGTGGAGTGGGTGTGAATGCCTACGATCAGGTGGCCATTTGTCTTCCATTTGTGACCGAGACTGCCACAGACCGGAACTACATTCTGGCCATCCTCAGCCTCAACATGCTGGGAATCCTCATTGGGGCGGTGGGCTTTGTCCTGGTCTTTGTCTCTCTCTGCAGACCCTCTCTGACTCGAGCCAAGAGGAGGGAGATCTTCAAGAGCGTGTGGAAACTCTCTCTGCTTATCATCATCACGTTCATTTGTTGGTTCCCTATGGCAGTGGTAGGATACTCGGCATTCACGGACAACCCACTGATAAATGCAGAGCAATCAAAGTACTTCATAGTGTTCGTGTTTCCAATTAGTGCCCTCATGAGTCCGATGATCTACGCTCTGATAACACGCAGTTTCCGGAAGAACATTTGGTGGATTGTCACCTGCTGCCCTGCCAGGAACAAGAAAGGTTTGCCCCAGCATAACATTCGCCTAGTGCAGCGACAGACGACCTCCACCCCCACCAGTCTGATGTCCGATCTTCCCAGAGGGCAGTCTCCGAAGTCTCTGACCGGAGAAGAACTTCGCATTCTTAGACAAAGCCGGCGCTCAAACAGCTACTCCGTGCAGTTTGAGCCAAACCTTTCCCAGGGCCCTACCCTGTCTGTTCCAGGGTCCACATCGCGTATGGGAAGACGGGCGTCTCTTCCGGCTGTTTTTGGGTCCAACATTTCTGAGAGGTTGGCTGTTAACGGAGGGCCTGTGTTTACGCCACCAGCCGCCATCCCATTCCGACTGGCTCCCGGCCTTCGTTCTGCCCTGAACAGCAGCCTGCCGAACCTTCCAGAGGAGAACGAAGAAGCTGAAGGTGTCTCTGAAACCTCTTTCAACGGTGATGGATCATCCGCTGATGCGTCTGTTGGACGAAAACTTTCCACGGTACCCGAGGCAGACGAAGGGGAGTGGGAGGGAGACAATGCCACCAAGAGCAGTATGGAACACAGACTCAACGTCTGTGAACAGCTAAGAATGCAGAATGATTTCAGGGATGATGCGTCAATTGCTTCGGATGAGTCAGCAGACTATGATGATGCACGAGACTATCGTGATGGATCCCCCACAAGAGTCTACCCCCGGACTGGCACCGCTAGTGACATTTCAACACACGCTGTGCTCAGTTGCGTAACTTCCCCTGTGCCATCGGTAGTAGTTCGTGTGAAATCCAGTGCCAAGGACACTAGACCGAAACTGGTTTTGCCTGGTACCTGCGAGTCAACAGGGATATCTTCGCAGGAGAGTAACACACTGATCAGCACCGACATCTGTACCTGCAGCTCAGCAGTGGACTCGGCATGCTGCTCCAACTGCCGCACCCAGCCCTACATCCACCACCCTCTCTCCCCCTCCTACAGCTACAGCCCCTCCCCCACGTTCATCACCCCGAAACCTCACCACAGACTCGAGTCTATGGAGGACTCGCACAGACTTTCGGGTGCAGACGATGCGACAGACTTTAGGGGCAGCCCCCACCCACTCCTGGGGCCTTCGTACGGCGGCCGCATGCAGTCCCCCGCGGACAGTGCCAACAGCTCGAACCAAAATCCCAGATTTACTTACACAAAACTCAGAGAACAGATGAGCCCTCTCTGCTCAGCAAACAGCACTAGATTCCACATTGTTAACCCCACATTCCATTTACAGCGCTCTACACAAGGCTCAGAAACGGATGTGTAGACGAATGTGCATTGTGGTGTTCTGACAGTATTATTTATAACAGTGGTATTATTGCTATTATTATTGTTTCTACAGTTATTTATTTTGTATTGTGTGCCTCTGTTGCATCTTTTGTGGACAGGCTGCTGTTTCTTCATTCCACTGTTCTCATTCCCCCTCCCTGCCTCCCCCTACGAGGTCTTGCCAGAAGATTGTGCTATATTTCTCACTGTTTCTCAGAATTCTATTTATATATCCTTATAAATTATATCCTGTGTCTCATAAGCACCTGCTGTGCAAGTGTCGCGTAGGTAGCTATAGTATACTTTTGTATGTGTGTCCTGTTTGTCTTATACTGTGTTATTGGTGGGTGTGTGGGTTGTATTGTATTGGGTATGAATATACTCAATTTTTTGAGACCGTGTGACATTTAAATATGCCTGTGCATAGAACTACACATGAATTGCATGTATGAGACTTCACATGGAACAGTATTAGCACGCTACATACTTATTTTGGGCAATGTTTTTATATTGCGATTGTGTCCACACACATGATCGTATTGTTGGCCATGTGCTGCACTATTCTAAAGGTATATAGTGCAGGATCATGACCAAGGGTGGATGTATCAAAGTCCACAATTCAGAAGAGCTACTACTACACACAATACATGCATTATACAGCTGTGCTTGAGTGTTTGCTACCGGCCTGCATTCTGAAGTCAATTTATAATTTTAGCCTCCTCACATGTACATGTATATTATAACTGTGTTGTTATGGCATGCAATGGATGAATCTAGTGATGTTGTCTTTCATACATAAACATGAATTCCTATTCCCAGAGACACAGTCAGAATCAAATCAATCGTACATGACTTGTATTAACCTATAGATTTGGCTCAAAGCTACACAACCTAAGGTGAACAACTACAGTCCTCTATCCAAAGAGCTACTGCTATCACAACTACAGAGGCCTATGAAATAGCAGCTTCTATACAGATATTTATAATAAGACTATTCGATACAGTTCAAAGAAGGTCAGCCACATTGTCAGGAAGAGGAGGTATCCTTGTCTTGTAGTGAGACTCAAGTGCCCTGATCCCCCTCAGCTCACCATCAGTCACCAGTGAGATGGCCACACCCTTCCTGCCAAACCTACCACAGCGACCAATCCTGCAAGAGTGTATAACACATGCAATCATGAGGGGTTGCGGTGGGTTTAAAACTGTCATGCTGTGTTTTTGTAGTGCTAGAGTTATATACTATGCCCACTTCATCCATCCTCCAAGGGTTGAAGTGCATAGCATTAACTTGCATATGTGCATTTGAGCTGTGGTTGGCAATGAGTTGAAAATAATAATTATTAGTAGATTGCTGCTGTGTATGCACAACCCTCACCTGTGGATGTAATTCTCCATGTCTCTGGGTAGGTCAACATTGCAGACCACTGACACATGCTGGGCATCAACTCCTCTGGCAATCAGGTCCGTGCCTATCAGAACACGAGACTCGCCAGCCTTGAACTCCTACAAAAGTTGTACATAACTGCTCAGGATATTGTTCTCTTTCTCTACATACATTAGCCTAGTTCCTATAGCTAGGTGTCGGTCGACCAATGCCTAGGAACTAGGCTATATGTACGTACTGTCACCCTCCCTCATACCCCCTTTGTCAGAGTATCCACATACATGAACATTCAAGTACATAGAACACTATTTAGAAAGGAAGGAGAAGAGAAAAAAAAGAAAAAGAAAGAAAATTACAACAACCTCAACGGCTTAGAAAACATATTCTGTACAGCCTCTACAGCTTAGAAAAATAGAATCTGCACAGCCTTTATGTTTTAGGAAAATAGAATCTGTACAGCCTCCACGGCTTAGGAAAATATAATCTGTACAGCCTCTACAGCTGAAAAAAATACATGTAGAATCTGTACATCCTTTATGGCTTAGAAAAATAGAATCTGTACAGCCTCTTTGGCTTAGAAAGATATAATCTGTTCAACATCCAGCTTAGAAAATTAGTTCATACAACTTAGAAAGATACACACACACACTAACTACAACAAAATAGCTTAACAGATGGTCCACATGCCCAACCTTGAGAGGGAATGGGGGTTAAATATCTTTAACGGTGCACCAACTCTCACCACCCATGAGTACACCTACATATACTGACCTTCATAATCCTCTTCCTTTCCTCAGGCGTGTGGTCACTGTGTATGGTGGCCACAGTATGGTCCTCAGCTCTCATGTACTCTGCCAGATGGTCCACCTGTATAGCAGTATAATGCCAGTTGATATCATCAACCAGTCCCTGAGTTTCACACAGGCTGATTGCTTTAGAAGCTTACACTGACACTACTAACAAAATTATACAAATATTTAACTAAGCCGTTGAGGTTGTTGTGCATTTTGTTTGTTTTATATAATAGTGTGTGGTTCTTCTTTCTTTCTTCTCTGTTTTCTTCTTTCTTTGATTGTGGTGCACTATGCATGTGATTGTTAATGTATACATCAAGCATAAGACTGCCATAAATATATAGACGTACACATGTATAATTATACAATAACATAATATGCACAGTTTACATGTAGTTACATACCTTCCTTCGTGAGTTGCAGAATATAATTGACTGTGAGATGGAGATCATCTGTGCAAAGGAAGTGTTGTAGCATACACAACTGCTTGTCAGGGGAATTTGTAGATTGACAGTTATGTGATAATATTATGTATACTGGCACCTCATAGATGTCACAGAGAGTGGAGAACTTGTGGTCTTCTCTCTGCACACTGACATGGAACTGGAGGATCCCATCCAGTGCAATCTCCTCCTCCTTCAGCAGAATTTGAAGGGGACGGTTCATAAACTTGTCTGTCACCTGAAGAAAGACCATTACCACACTAAAGCATACATACACTATACTGAAGTCTATGATTGAGGTTGTAATGCTGATATGATGTGGTAAAGGGAGAAAGAAGCCCTTTGATACATTGAGGTTATGTAAAATTGTATCATGTATTTGCCAGATTATCAAATTTCTTTTGTGTACAAACATTGCTGTAAGGTTCCGAAAAGATAGAAAAAGAAGAGAGGGCATAGGGCTATAGAGAATTGAAGGAGTATTGAGTCCCTAGCGTAAGTGTGTACACAATAATCTAACTCACTTGAATGACTTCAGGTGGGAGAGTTGCTGACACAGAGATAGCCTGAAGGTTCCTGCCAGGTAGTTTTGTGACAATGTCTCGAACCTGCGTACATTACAAATTCAGGCTATGTCAATAGGAAAGTACCCCTTCATGTATAACTACAGTAACCGCTAAACCACTCAAAACATATTGGGCTTTAGCAATGTCATTTGTTTCACATTAACTAATGAGTAATATACACCTCACACCCATTTGTTGCCCATGCAGGCAGTAAGTACATAAGTAATTACACAAGAAAATGAAGTACACAATTAATAATTTTGGTACATGTACCTGATCCTCAAATCCTCGAGAGAGCATGATGTCCACCTCATCCAGCACCAATACCTTCACCTGGCGAGTGTCCAGAGCACCCATCTCCATCATGTGCTTCATCCGGCCAGGGGTGCCTGTGAGGATGTACGACAAGAACACATTTATGCAGGGTAACAATAACTATATGGAGCATAGTAATGATGAAGAGGACCACACTAGGTCAGAATGTATTTATATTCTTAATGCCACACACGTGCATGCATACACACATGAAATCACACACACACACACACACACACACACACACACACACACACACACACACACACACACACACGTACCAACAACCACTTGTACTCCCTGTCTCAGTCGATGTGCCATATCTACCACCCTCTCTCCACTGATCACAAGGCAGGCACTCACATCCAGGTAGTCTCCCAATGCCAGCAGGACAGTGTGCGTCTGTCGAGAAAGCTCTCTAGTGGGGCACAGCACCATGGCCTGTAGCAAGAATAAGGTACAGCTGTATATAACTATAATGCAATTCGATTTCATATGCAGTTATATAAGTTTGCTATGTAACTCAAATTTTGCTATGACAATAGTACATAGATGAATTCTATATAGTGCTTACAAGTGAGCAGGGTTTGCCCACATACATGAGTGACACACTGACATGTGAATATATACGACATTGTAGTTCTTTGACATAAAATTGTACAATAGGCTTAAAATAAAATGTACTCTAGTATCCGATGAGGGAAGCGGTTTACATTTGTGCACACTGGGAAGCCTGGATCAACACTATCTAGTGACATAGTAATATAAGGCATTGCAGAGAGCAGTCTCGTGTTTAAAACTTGCCTCAGAATGGAATGAACGGCTAAACTGTCCTAGCATGGAAAGCATGCTATAGCAAAACAGCAATTAACTTACCTGACACTGTGAGAGAGAGAGCTTCAATTGCTGTAGAATTGCAATCGAGAACGTGGCAGTCTTGCCAGTGCCCGACTGCGCCTGCACAATCACGTCCCGCCCAGAGCAGCACGGCACCACCGCTCGCTGTTGGACATGCGAGGGCCGCTCGAAGCCGAGGCCGTAGATACCGCGTAGAAGACCTTCGCGCAATCCCATGTCATCGAATCTTGCAAAGAGCGCTTCCTTCTCTGTGTGGTCACCATTCTGGGCGTTGCTTTGCGCTGTTGCACTGGGATTGAGGGGCTGAGCTTCTACGCTGTTCTCGGGTGCCAAGCGGTGGTCGCTGCAGGTGGGCGGGGCTGAGGGTGCAGAAGTGCTTCCGACGTGTCCAAAATTCGTGGATTTCTTTCCGGTGCAGGGGGAGTCGTGATCTATGCTAGGGCAATGTCCGTTGGTTGTGGGTTCTTCGTGGTTCCTTTGCATAGTAAAGGTTTTGAGCTGAGTCCTCTCCAGCGCTGTTTTTATGTTGGGCGCTATTGCGAAATATCAGATCACCTTGAACGGTATGCAGCATTGCGAAAGGCGAGAGTATTTCGCAATGTACATGACATCATCAATGTATGCTAATAAGGGAACTTCCCTCTCACCGAGTCCCGCGCCTGGGCGTTAATTAGGGCTAAGGCGACTATGCCCGGGTCTAGTCTCGTTCCCAGATGTTATGTTGTTATGCAGACCCTCTACTGCGCTAGCTACTTTCCACTGCGCCAGTAGCTTCTCTCCTGTCCTATCGCTCGGAAGGAAAACAGGAGAAGGCAAAGAAACTCAGCAGTGGTAGCAAAGCGGCCCGTGTCGCGGTCGGGCCAGCAAAGAGCGTGTCTCCATGCGACTGGTGGTGCGAATGGACTGCGCAGGGCAGGGCAGAGAGTCACAGCAAAGGGAGATCAGTTATGAGTATGGAGCACAGCCATTGTGGAGAGTGGTGCGGATGAGACTTATAGACATACATGTATGTGGTCCTTCGGAGCTGCGAGATTAGAGACACTGGCCGGCTCGCTGTCGCTCACAAATGGGGCACCAAGGCCAGGATGCCATGACCCTACCCTACATGCTCTCATCGCGCAAGAAAAAAGCAGGTGATGTTCTCAGCACTTGATCACTCACTACATGTACTTCTCTTCCTCCTCTTTCTTCCTCCCTCCTCTCCTCATCTGTCCTCTTCCCTCCCTCTCTCCTTCCCTCTCTCCCTCCCTCCCTCTCTCCCTCTCTCCTTCCCTCCCTCTTCTCTCCCTCTCTCCTTCCCTCCCTCTCCCTCTCCTTCCCTCTCTCCCTCTCTCCCTTCCCTCCCTCTCTCCCTCTCTCCTTCCCTCTCTCCCTCTCTCCCTTCCCTCCCTCTCTCCCTCTCTCCCTCTCTCCCTCTCTTCCTCTCTCCTCTCTCCCTCTCTCCTCTCTCCCTCCATCCCTCTCTCCCTCTCTCCTTCCCTCTCTCCCTCTCTCCCTCTCTCCCTCTCTCCCTCTCTCCTGCAGAGTTGGCACTGGAGGAGACAGCACAGGGCACTAAATACTCACAGAACTGTCAGTGCCATCAAAGCCATCCTGTGAGACACGCACTGCAGTCAGAGACAATTGTCTGGAATTGCTGCACATCTTCACCATGTAGTCACTCTATCCCCCTCTCCTCCTCTTCTCCTCCTCCTCCTCCTCCTCCTCCTCCCCCTCCTCCTCCTCCTCCTCCTCCTCCTCTTCCTCTTCCTTTCCCTCCCCCCCCCCCCCCCCCCCCCCCCCTCCTCCTCCTCCTCCTCCTCCTCCTCCTCCTCCTCCTCCTCCTCCTCCTCCTCTTCCTCCTCCTCCTCCTCCTCCTATTCCCACTTCTCCCAGATTACTCTGTCACTCACTCTCCCCCTCCCTCCTTCATGCTCTCTCTCATATCATTACTGCTGTCTTCATCAGTCCAAACACGTGATGTTGCAATCATTCTTATGTTCTGAACAAACTGCCTTTAATCAAAAAATTTATTCGAATTTTACAAAGTTCACAATGCATTAACACAACACACAATCATATCAGCTAGTGTAGGATGTTGGAGTGAGTGTATAGAAATAAGAATAGTATAATAATTATTATAATATAATATTATACACACCAACACTTCATTATGAAAATGTGATTACAAATATCCACTAACCTCATGTTATAGGTTGTGTACATGTAGACCAGATACTTATACAATATGATATTTTCACAAAAGTTGGGGTATAATTAAGCCAACACACAATAGCAGGTTGTAATGTGCACATGCTTTCTTTACTGTAGTAGTATTAAGCAAAATGTACAACATAACATCATTCTAATCACATAACACGATGTATACATGTACATGTAAACCACAATGAACATTCCACAAATTTGGGGATGTAATTAAGCCTACACACACAATAGCAGGTTGTAGGAGTGAAGTAACCTGTAATGCATAGCAGCATACACAAATTAACAAATCAAATCACTGCAATAATTGTTCACATGATTGTACAGTTGTGCACAGTGAGGTGTTATCAGAGAAGCAATCAGTGTTACTCTAATGATCCTACCCACACTTGCTGGGAATACCCCCCAACACCCTCCACATACCCTCCAGCCACAAGCAGTTCACCAGAGGGGAGTACTGCACAAGAGGGAGCATACATTCCCACAGGAAGCTCTCCACACTTGCTCCATTTTTTCCCTTCTGCCTCATATCTGTAGAGCTCCTTTCTCTCCCCCAACCCTCCTACCTCCCACCCTCCTACCAGTAGCAAGTGGTTCTGCAGGGCTAAGAGTGTGGGGCCATCTACTGGAGGGGATGGCAGTTCCTGCCATGTTGGGCCAGTGGTGGTGTTGCGAGTTGCATTTGATATCAGGGTGGGGAGGTGGGCGGAGAACACGTGAGGCTGACCACCTCTCCAGCCATATGATGAGATGTATACGTAATCACTAATGATGACTGCTGTCATGCCCCCACCCCCCACAGGCACTGGCTGTGCACTGTACCACTGGTGAGTGGAGCAATCCAGGACTTCTACTGTGTCCTTGTTGCTACCACATGCCACAATGAGGTATTGCTGGTAGCCCACAGCAGCTGACGATTCTCTACCAGTTGGCATTCTTGGGTAGTGCTGAGTATTCCAGCGATGACCCTCACTGTCCCATAATTGGATAGCAGTGCTGCCCCACCCACCAGCTAGTAATAGCTGGTCCTTGACTGATGCCATGGCAAAGTAGTGCTCAGTGCTCTTTGGCAGCTGAGACCACTCACCAGTGGTAGAGTTGTATTGCACTACGACATACCCATTGCTGCTCTCCTCAGCAGACCCACCTCCAATGTGGACCTGTCCCTTCAGTAGTGCAGTTTGGGCATACTGGACTCCAAAGGGCAAGTCCTTTCCTCTCCTCCATTTGAGTGGGAGGGGCCATCTCAGTGGCTGGACCTGGGGCTGTAATGAGGTGATTGATGCAGGGAGGGAGGGAGGGAGGGAGGGAGGGAGAGGGAAGGAGAGGGAGGAAGACAGAAGGAGTGATGTAAGAATAATGGCATGGAGAGAAGGTGAAAGAGAGTAGGAGTGAGGAAAGGGGGAGGAGGAGAAAGATAAGTACACATGTACATGAAGTACATGTCTAATATTGTTGTGTACACAGGAGTGGTATAGCTGGCTAGTATTGCAGGAGGCAGTATCCATGGCCCATGGCATTGCCATTCTTACAACATCACTCTCAACACCTCGATCACCATTAATTTGCTGCAAATTAATTCCTTGGCAAGAAGGTTAACCATTTACACTAGATCTAGAGTAACACACTGTCTCATCTTGTGTGGCTGGCTCATAGGTGGAGGGTGTGCACTGTTCTGGTGTCTGATTATTGAGGAATGGAATGGCCACACCAGTTTCTCCTCACACACCATATGTGTGAGTGTCTTCCTCCAGCTCTTCCTCCCTCCCTCTCCATCCCTCCCTCTCCTTCCCTCCCTCTCCTTCCCTCCCTCTCCTTCCCTTTCCACCTAGTGCAGTTTTTGTTTAGAGGGATTAATTCTTAGTTTAATTACCAATGCTGGAGCAATATTGTTTAGTTCTCCTAATTAATTTGTTATACTTCGATCTCTATAGAGCTTCAACACAATTCTTTTGATTGCTAGTATAAGGATGTAGTTAAGTACACAACAACAACTTACTGTAGTTTTAGTTACATGTAATTACATGTAGTTATTAACAACAATACTATTTGATAAAGAGCTGTAGAGATTACTAAAGAATTCAACACAATGACTCAGTGACTGTGTACAGACTTTGTAGTACTGGTTTTAATTAAGAGTACCGTGGGCTGTGACAATTAGTATTGGTTTTGTGTTGTGATTAATTACTACGTACAGTCCCATCCTCCTTCCCTTCCTCCCCTTCCTCTCCCCCTTCCCTCACACCCTCACCCCCTCCCCTCTTCTCCCCTCTCCCTCCCCTCCCCTCCACCTCCCCCCTCTCCCTCCTCTCCTCCTCCCCTCTCCTTGTGCCACATGATTGTGTGACTGTCTACCTCTAGCTCTTCTTCCATTCCTTCCATTCCCTCTCCCTCCCCCTCCCTCCCTCTCCTCTCACCCTTCCCTCCTCCATCCCCCTCCCCTCCTCCCCCTCCCCTCCTCCCCTTCCTTCCCCCTCCCTCCCTCTCCTCTCACCCTTCCTTCACCTTTCCTCCCCTCCCCCTCCTCCCTCCCCCTCTTCTCCTCTCCTCCTTTCACCCCCCTCTCCCCCTCCCCCTCCCCCTTCCCCCTCCCCCTCCCCCCTCCCCTCCCCCTCCCCTCTCCCTCTCCCCCTTCCCCCTCCCCCCTCTCTTCTCCCCCTTCCCCCTTCCCCTTTCCCCTTCACCATCCCCTCCTCCCTCCCCCTCCCCATCCCCCTCCCCCCCTCCCCCATTTCTCCTCCCCCTCTCCCCCTTCCCCCCTCCCTTAACCCCCCCCCCCCCCCCTCCCCCTCCCTCTCCTCCTCCCTCCCCTCCTCCCTCCCCCTCCCCAGTCCCCCCCCATAATTAGGTGAAAGCTGCAGAAATGGAGGGAGGCAAAGAGCAAAGGATGGAGGGAGTGAAGGAGGGAGGGAGGGAGGGGGAGACAGGGGGCGGTAGGGAGGGAGGGGGGGAGGGAGGGAGGGAGGGAGAGGGGAATGAGGGAGGGAGGGAGAGGGGGAGCGAGGGAGGGGAGGGGGAGGGAGGGGGAGAGGGGGAGGGAGAGAGGACGGGATGGAGGGAGGGAGGGGGGGAGGGGGGGAAGGAAGGAGGGAGGGAGAGGGAGTAGGGAGGGAGGGAGGGAGGGAGGGAGAAGGAGGGAGGGAGGGAGGGAGGGAGGGAGGGAGGGAGAAGGAGTAGGGAGGGAGGGAGGGAGGGAGGGAGGGAAGGAGGGAGGGAGGGAGGGAGGGAGGGGGAGGGAGTGGGAGGAAGACAGAAGGAGAGATTTAGGCATATTGGCATGGAGAGAAGGTGAAAGATGATAGGGGTGAGGAGGAGGAGGAAAGAAGAATATTAATGAACATAATTATGTACATGTACCTGGATATGCTCCAAGTGTGGAACACTGCATACTGCCACAACTTGATTATTGATAATCTACTTTGTCCCACACATTTCTCAACAATACCTCTATGAAGTTATAGTTTATTCAATGTGTAGTTAACTCTAAATATTATAAACCTTCTTCAAGTACAAATATTGGAGCACTTGTACCAATTACAACACAAGCAGTTGCACATGACAGAAGTCACACAAATATCCATCAGGCAGATTCTCATTTCCATTCAGTGTCATACCACTCTTCACACATATTCCACTGGATCCAAGGTTGCAGGTGTGCATAATGTGAGGCTAGGGTGCCTTGGGCTAAATGATTCAAGCCACTACCTCCCAGCTGTACCACTCTTGAATAGGTGCATTTTGTCAGCAGCTGATTTTAAGCCCTTAGCAGTATCTATAGCATGGCTTCCCATTCCATCACTTCTTACAACAACCTTACCCATCTATTAATTAGCTTTTGTACCCCACTTCCACTCTCCCCCTCCCTCTCCTCCCAATCCCCCCCCCCCCCCCCCCCCCCAACTCTCCTCTATTCCCCCTCCCTTAACTTGCCCCGCCCTCCATCTCCTCTCCCCCTCAAGCTCCCACCTCCCACCTCCCTTTCCCCCTTCCCTCATCCCCTTCCTTCTCTCCTTCCCTCCCCCTCCCCTCTCCTTCACCACTATCCACCCCCTTCTTACCCCAAGGTATAGCAATATTGTACATTAGGCTCTGTCAGTACATGGCTATTACAGATGACATATTACCACTACATATGAACCATGCCCAGCAATACCTGGTCACGAGCCTTGGCCTGATTAGGAGAGCTCATCTGAGAGGGAGCTTTGGGGGCAGTCTAGGGGGAATGTAATGAGATGAATGATGTAGGGAGGGAGGAGGCAAAGAAGGGGGGGAGGGGAAAGGGGGAAGGAAGGGTGTAAGAGGGAGGTTGAATAGGAAGAAAGGGAGAAAGTATTTCACAATATATATCTATAAAGTACAATGCAGTTTGCTGGGATTACTGGAGGTGAATGTCTACAGGACTCTTTCAGCAATACAGGAAGGGAGGGAGTGATAGCGAGAAAGAGAGGATGAGGAATGTAGGAATATAAGCATGGAGGGGAGGACAATATTGTGTCCCCCTCTCCCTCCCTCCTATCTCCCTCCCCCCTTTTCCAACCTCCCTCCTTCTTCCCCCTCCCCCCCTGCCCCAAACTCCACCGTCTCCTCTTTCCCTGGTAGGGGGGAGGTAAGGAGGAAGAGAGTTGTAATATTATTAAGGTCCATAATTATTTGGTTTGCAGGTGTGGCATAGCTGGCTAGTATTGGAGGAGGAAATATCCTTAGCATGGCTCTTTGGTCAGGTACTTCTTACATCTGTTAACTGCTTAGCGACCAATTCCTCACAAAACATCTTCCCACTAGAGTAATGATTACTAGGAGAGAGGGAGAGAGGGGACCAAAGAGTGATGGGAGGAGGGGAGGGTGTGGTGGGTAGAGCACGGGGGGAGGGGATGTAGAGTGGCTGGTCATTGTGTTTAGTATTTATTAAGCAAAGCATTGCACTGCTAGGCTGGTTCACCATTACTATTGAAACAATGAGGAAGTTCGGTTGTATCAACATAACTATTTACTGCCCACCACTCTTAATGGTTATATTAAAATGGCCTAACTATGGGTGTGCTCTAGCATCATATTGGAGAAGCCAATTACAGTGAAACATCTGACACATGGACTTCTGTCTGTTGTAGAGAGGTTGTACCCATCTTGCCGATCCCCCTAACTTTACTCTACACGTAAATGCATCAAATGTTGCTAGGGGGGTTTTGCGCCATGACGATTGGCACAAGCCTGTCAAGTTCGCTCATGATTAAGCATAGTACTGGAGTGTCTTTAGATTGGACCCCAAATTACATAAATTACCAGTGAAGTCGTAAGCAACAGAGCTAGTAACCTACCAGCTGATCGCATTACCGACTCCTCTTGAAACAAAAACTTCGTTGAGTACATGGAGTAGTAAGCATGGGAGCAGTATTATGCTTGGAGATGACGTCTCTATGGAGTAAGGAGCCATCAAAATGATAGCTGAGCACACTGAGTGCCACTGGACTGCTATAGCTATGAGGTCAAAATCTGCTCTCACTTCTGACACAAAAGTCAAAATTAATGTGAGTGATGTGACAGTCTGATGCTCAGGCAGCAAGCCTGCCTGAATACAAGCTACACATGGGAACACCGTGGCACTTTTATCATGGAGCCACACCTTCCCTTGCACGAGAGGCCATTCTTGAGGATATTTTGTACATTCTGGGGCCAGCTCAGTGCGTGTTGTCTGGAGTGGAGACTCTGGGGAGGTTGCAATTGTCTGTAGTTTGTAGTCTATAAATGAATGGTACAGAGTCTAGTGGTTTGTCTGTTTTACAAAGATCGGACAGGGTCCGTTAAGAGAGATTCCTTTTGTCTCAGAGAGGAAGTGGTCAGAAGAGGAAGAGAGAGGTGGGCATGAAGGCAGGAGAGGAACAAAATGGGAGCAGGAAAGGGTGGGGTGTAGAAAGAGGGGGAATGGAAGGGAAGGGACAGGAGGTGGGAACGTGTATGTATGCAATAACAGGACCATTTTAGTACATCCACTCACGAGTGTAGTGGCATGCTTCTGACTGCAGAGAGCTTCTTCCTGCAAAATTTTCACTTCAGTTGCGGTGATGTGACGTTCATCCTCAGCATCCAACAGCTTCTTCTTTGAGTCCATGATATCACACAGAATATCAAGGTATCTCTGTAGCTGGTGCTCATCCATGGTGTGGGGGTCAGGTTTCTGCCGCAGTTGAGATTCTTGATCTTTGACAAGTTGGGCCAACCTCTTCCTTTCCACATCATTCCCCTCAAGGACTTTCTGCAAAGTCTTCTTCTCCTCTGTCTTCCTTTGTGCTTCCTCCTTCAAATGCTGTATCTGAAACTGTTTTAAAAGGATATACACTAATACTCAAAGAGTTACTCTAGCATTATTAATACTCAAAGAGTTACTCTAGCATTATTACCATCACCCACATGCCCATGAATTGGGACAGAACCAGGTTTGTGTTTGTTTTAATAATACATTGTGATTATAGAACTTACCAGTTACTCTCTCTTAAATGCTATCAATACTTACTAGCAGCTACCCACTGTCTAGTACAGATAGAGGTACATTTTTGACATTGCTTACTTCAACTTCCTTTCCGTAGTTGGCATCAGAGGATCTTGCGGCTGTCTGCTGCATCAGGTAGTGATCAACCCATTTCCTTTCTACTTGCAAATGCAACTTCATCTCTTCCTTGGCCTCCCGCAGCATTTGAACTTCAGTTGATTTCTTAGCTAGCTCTAGTCTGACTTTCTCTAGCTCTTCCTGGAAAGATATTGGCTGCAATTTCATTCTCTCCAGCTCATCTCTCACTGTTGCTAGCTGCTGCTGAAATCCAGCAATTTCCTTTTCTTTTTGTGAAAGAACATGCTCATGTTTTTCCTTCTCATTTGTGGCATATTCCCTAAGAGCCCGTAATTCCATTTCTTTTTGCTCCAAAATTCCCTCTAAGTTTTTCCTTTCCAGAAGTAGTTGTCCTATTCTGATCTTGGCTTCCCGGAGCTTTTTTGTTGTGGTTGTGAATTTCTGTGCAACAACAATTCTCTCTTTCTCTGCTCGTTTGAGGCTCTGGTCTTGTTGGGCCAATATCTGATCTTTGCCTTCGATGTCCACCTTCAGCTTATGAATTTCCTTCTCAAGTCTGATCTGAACTGATGAATTCTGCTCCTACAATTAATAACATGACCATACCCAAGTCAACAGACCATGCACAAGTTATCAGACTTACTTGAGGGGCCACTTGCACTGTTCCAAGAGCACTTTCTTTCTTTGGAGGCACACTTGGAACTGGAACACCTGAAATGAAGTGCATTTATGCAACAAAGAGAAGAATAAAGGGAATGGGATGTTGGATGGTGAGGAGATGGGGTTAAAAGCAAGAGAGAAAGGAAGTTATATGGGCTACCGTATTTGAGGGCAATCTTGTTAGCGAGGACTCTTGATTCTGTCTGGACCAGGGCTTGGACAATAGTGGACCACTTCTGCCCTGAAATGTTCTCCCTCCACCAGGAGAGCATCTTCGTCTTGCACATCTCAGTGTCTTGAGGATGATTCCTAGCAATGGTATGTAGCCGGTAGTCTGGGACCTTAAGACACAGCCCCAGGTGATACCAGTCCACCACCTCTTTCAGCTCATGCACCAACTGTGCCAAGCTCTCTGGACCTGTTTGGAGGCAATGATATGTGATTTGATACCAAACTGATGGTGATAGTATTCTGATACCTTCATTTGCTCTGTTGGGATTGGCTCGAAAGGCCCTGAAAATAGCTCCAAAGTCGAAAACACTGCTGCCAGCCCACAGAGCAATGCATGTTGCAATGTTGTCCTTAGTGACTTGAATGACCCTTCCATCCATGTTGTGGCTGTCAGGGATCAGGAGGTAGACGTGAGGCTGGACCAGGACATGGAGACCTGGAGGAGGAGCACTGGCATCTGGGGACTGCAGGTGAGCTGCCATTCGTGCAGCAATCTTTGAGGAAAGCTCTCCCTTGATATTCTCCTCCAACTTGAACAGACGTTTGAGGTCTTCCTGGGAAGAGACTTTGATCTCAAAGAGCGGCACCTCCTCACACCAGTAGTTAGAGACACCCTCCATGCCATGACTCTGTAGGATCTCATTAACATCGGTCACTAGGGAGTCAAAGGTCACTCCCACCTGAGGATAGCGGCTGTTGAGGGTTAGCCATCCCCTCTCATCAGTTCCAACTACTGCGTGTTGCCCATTGACGACCACCTCTGTGCGCAGTATGAAGAAGTTGTTGAAGTGGGAGGTGTGAAGTGAAAGTTTGAAATGTTCCCTCAGGTCCTCCTCTCTAACTGACATTCTCACTTGCTGGTATCTGTGCAAGAAAACAAATTCAGCTATGCTAATGCACTTGATAATGCACTTTCTAATATGAGTTACTATTGAGTGTTAAAAACCTTCCCCTTCATCATCATCTATATATACCCTGAAGACCTGGATAAAAGTACTGGATAAGTTTGTATCATCTTCATCTCCCTCAGGCATGTTGGTAGTAGTTACCATGGCTACTATCACATAGTTCCAAAAGCTAATGACCACTGTGATAACAAATCTTAGATGTGCTATTTTCAGTTCTAGGTAATATATCTTTGTACATCACATCAGGTATGGTCCGAGGATGCATCCTTCAAGACGCGAGGTGCATATCCGCGTACGTGGTAGTAGACGTATATTTCCGGCGTGGATTTCGGATACTCGTAAGCTCTGTTCAAATGCTACCTAGAGGTAATACTACACTAGTAGTCTATCAAGGGGTTTTATAAATGCATTTATCTGCTCCCAAGCCCTCACCTGCCGAATGAGAAGAGTCAGGATTAGGTAGCAGGAGGCACTTACACGTACAGCAGAGGGCGCTAATGTGTCTGAGCTGGAAATGGTCAGCGAGTACTGTGGCACACGATTCGTGCTCTCGATCCAGGTACAGTTCAGCTGAAGTCGCTTTCCAACCGGTGACTTTCTCCCGGACTTGTTATGGGTGATAGAGTCTAAAGAAAATGCCAATGGCCTCTGACCTTCATGGAATAGTAGCTGATATAGTGGAGATTCTTTCACCTTTCAACACAGGCAAATGCTAACTTCACACGCCGAGAAAACTATCGCCCACTTCGCCTATCAAGTATGTACGTGAGAATGCACGATCGTGATGTCACGTGTGTTGAAATAGTACTTCCTCCTCTCCTCTTTATCCATTGTCCACTTTCTGTAGTAGCTGATAAGCCATGACCAATTACGCTATATAGTATGCTTTGATAGTACTTTTGAGTGACAATACGCATGTGAACAGTTGCCGTAGTACCGGACAAACCATGAGAAATAGCGCTAGTCTCACGTGCCATCGAGCGGCTAGCTAGCGAGACTAAGATAACTCTAGTATGTTTGGCGCCAGCTCTTTTGAAGTGTTGTGGCTGTGAAGCAGGCTGTAGAACTCGAGTATGAAGTTATACGCTGGCGAGAGTTGTGGCGCGCGAAGCGCGCCCTCAGAGTAGGGGTGTAGTTTAGGTTACGGCGCATTATCAGCAATTTGCCAAAGAAGTTATCGAACCCCCCTTTTAAGAATCCTGCGTACGGGCCTGCAGATGACAGAGTTGATGAGGATTGAAATGCTTGATAGAGTTGACAACTTAGATTCAGTGACAACTTTGACAGAGTTGACATAGTCAGTGGCATAGTTGACAGTGAAGAAAGAAGTTGACAGGCTTTACAGAGTGACAAAGTTAACCAAGTTGACAGAGTTGACCGTAAGTTGACAGAGTCGACGAAGTTGACAATTTTAAAAGTGACCAAATTGACGAAGATGAGGGAGTTGAGAATGGTTGAAGTTGACAAAGTTGACTAAGTGGAGAACTTGTGCATCATCCATGAGCATTCGCTGTTCAGTTTGAATTCAATGAAATGGAAGCTTTGATACGCACTGCGGTACTGTACGATAGCTTCGATACGCACTGCGGTACTGTAGAGTCATGATCATGTATTATAAAACGCGTTGCGCAGATATAAATGGCCACGCCCCCTGTCAAGTTGTCGATTCGCCGGCTTTGCATCCATGCATGCTTTTCGCTTAGAACAATGTTTCGTAGAAGAGTCCCGCTTGTGTACCTGTCAATAGCTTCAGTAGTGTTTGTGTCACTGTGTGCCTGCCGCGTGTCGGGATGGGAGCGGCTGTTCACGAATAGGTGGGTCGTGGAGGTGGACGGGGGACGCGAAGTGGCGGATGCGGTAGCCAAGAGACACGGCTTCGTCAATCTGGGGCAAGTGAGCTTACAGCAATAACTGATGCAAGCTTTTGTGGGCCACGATCAATGTTACGATGAGAGTTTCGCTGTCTGGCTACAAGTAGCTGCACGGGCGACGGAAGCTCTTTAACAGTGGTCCAGCAGGCAAAATACTCTATAGTGCTATGATAAATCGCACGAAGCGTGCCCTCTAGGGGGAAGGCCATGCTTCCTAGATTTCAGTGAGCGCCCCAGAGGGTAAAACGCGATAGCAGTGCACGATCGAAGCTTGTCCGACTCTGTGTTTGTGCATAGATATATTACTTCTTCTATCTATGGTTTGTGCTACCACTTCGTGTACATGATTACAGGCAATATTAGCTAGTCACTAAAACAAATGCTTAGGCTGCTCAGATGTACATGTACTACTGCATAAACCTTTTGGCGGAAACTTTGGTCCGCGATCGCCGGATCTTCCGGCGCCCCTAAGTTGTACTGTTGCCATGGATGTATATACATGTACATGTAGGGAGCAGGGAGTGGTGGTCTTGTACATGTAGTTGCAACATGTAAGTACTTTGCTGGTGGTAGTTGCTAGATGTATGTGCTGTTGTGGTATTGTTTATCATAGGTGTTTGCACAATATTTCAGCAGTACTTTCACCATTTCCTTCTCTGGGGACAGCAAAAGTAATGGTTTATTTGAAGTACATGTATACATGTACAGTCTAACACTTCTTTATATTCATATATTCATTTCTCTTCTTATCCATTACTGTATCAACACGCACAGACACACACACACACACACACACACACACACACACACACACACACACACACACACACACACACACACACACACACACACACACACACACACACACACACACACACACACACACACACACACACACACACACACACACACACACACACACACACACACACACACACGCACACACACACACCAGGTGGGGGGGCTAGAGGGAACCTACCAAACCTCCTCCCCAGCCCGCTCTTGTAGAGGACTCACTGCCAAACACTTCTCACTCATGGCGGACACACGGGTAAGGAGAGAAGCAGAGACAAAGGAACTCTCACAATGCTCACCTTCCACCCTTCTCCCTCCCTCTCTCCCTCCCTCCCTTCCTCCCTCCCTCCCTCTCTCCCTCCCTCCCTTCCTCCCTCCCTCCCTCCCTCCCTCTCTTCCTTCCTTCCCTTCCTTCTTTCCCCTCTTCCCTGCCCCCAACCCTCTCTTCATCTGATCTCTCTACTTTCCCTCCATAGGTTATATTTTCTGAGCAGCAAATAGCAAAGAAGCGAGTCAAACGTGACTACTCCTCACCCTTCGATGCCATGTGGTCGAAGCAGTGGTACTTGTCACAGTGGGCACAGAGAGAGGGGCAGGGTCGGCACATGTGGTGGTCCACATATGTTCCAACAGGACATGTCTCCACACACTCAAACGTGGTTGCCAGCTGAAAGTTCTTGCAAGTGTCGCAATACTGTGGGCCTTCCCCAGCGCACCCTTCGACACACTTGGGATCACACTCTAACGGGACATTTCTGACGGACCTCGGAGTCTCCTTTGTTCCCCACAGAACAAAACGAAGGCTCCTCAGAGCTGCCTCTGTTGATGAGGAGCCCACCTTGACGGTCAGCTCCCACCTCCGTCTGGGGTCCTCCCCCCAGTTGTGCACTGTCATGAAGGGCCAGCTGTGGAACCCGTCGCTATGATAATCCCTCTTGTGGTACGGGAGGAGGATGGACGAAACATAGGCTGGAGATTGCAGGATGATTTCTATGTCCTTTCTTTTGCCCTTTTTGAGTTCGAGGGTAATGATGGCTTGGGCGTGCTCCAAATAGGTTACTGAACAGGATGTGGTGTCTATGAAAACTTTCAGTGGGTTGCTGTTAGTAGCATGGCTGAGTGTGTGTGTGTGTGTGTGTGTGTGTGTGTGTGTGTGTGTGTGTTTGTGTGTGTGCATGTGTGTGAGAACAGTAAAGGGTTTCAAGGCTTTCCATCACTCTCTCAGAAGCACAGTATCTCTTACTGAGTTCGATGGACATCCACGTCAATGCCGCAGTTGTCTTGTGGGGGAACGTTGATCCACCACCGTGCTCAGTTAACAATGGCCAACACATCCAGCACACCAAAGCCATACTTGTGGCTGACTTTAAGCCCCGCCACATTGACAGTCCAGTCCCCATCTCTAGGAAGATGTGAGTTAGAGGAGTAGACGACCAAATATTGCATGTCCCTCCATATCAGGTTGCGACTGGGAGAGAAGAGGAGGAGGAATACTCACAAGACACACCAACCCTCCCCCTTCCCCCTCAGCTGAGTAACTCACAATCCCATTTTTGGTTCCTCATACATGTACAATGCACACTCATGTACTATAATATTATGTACGTACATGTGCACAAGTCAAATGTACATGTACAGTGTACATGTATGCAGACTAAGCTCATGAATATTCATATATCAGATGCTCACTTGGTCTCAAGGGCCGGCTAGTGCCAGGATGCCCGCAGCCAGGGGGGCAGAGGCACTGGTGCCAGTGTGACGATCAGTACACTTGTGGTGTAGCTCTGTAGATACCTGTGGAGGGAAACAGCATGTCATGTACATGTACATGTACATGTGCATAGCATTGCCATGTCCCATAGGCCAATGCCTACTAATATGTGTATGTGCAGTGAACCAACAGCTGCCTGTTTTCGTTCTCAGAGGGCACATGTCACTATACACACATTCCCTGATAGTAAGTAATACCCTTGTATGATATCCTCCCAGTGCAACCTGACATCCACACCCACATCGTGCCACACCCACATTGTGCCACACCTACATTGTGTCACACCCACATCATGCCACACCCACATCATGCCACTCCCACATTATGCCACACCTACATTTTGTCACACCCACCTCGTGCCACACCCACATTGTGCCACACAGCTTCATTCTAGCCTCTCCCTCCAATCACATGCTACTGCATGACCTTTGACACCTATTCTTGGGGAAATATACTTCACATTTCACATACTCATATCCCCTTCCTTCCTTCCTTTCTGCTGAGATCCACACACACACACACACACACACACACACACACACACACACACACACACACACACACACACACACACACACACACACACACACACTAACCATTCCTTTCAGTCATCACTTGTAGTGGACAATCCAAGAGTGTATGTAGCCATAGATATTAGAGACACGGTTACATGTCTCTAATATCTATGATGTAGCAGAGGCTAATCCCTCCCATAAATTCTGATCATGTGAGATACATGTACATGTATGCACTGACATCCCAATCTCTTACATAGTTGTCCACCAGGTCAGGGTGGGTGTGTTCAATGCCATCATCAAGAATGGAGACCACTACTCCTTTTCCGCTTACTCCTGGTTCCCACACCCTCTCCACATTCATGACATGATGAGTGGACAGTTTTGATGTGATGCTGTTGTGTACATGGTTCTGTGACCTTAGATTGACCACGTTTTTCTGAAGCTGATTGTGTGATTGTGCATATTGCCTTCCGTAGTGCAGGGTTTAGTTTTGAGACAAAGGCATTAATGTCAAGTTTCTCAAATGAGAAAGGGACCACTCTGTCAACTCTAAGAAAAGAGTGTATTTCATTGAGTACATTGGTGTTCACCTCATTTAGAGCCACCTGCATGCTGTTTTGATCACACGAAGGCTCGCTTTCACTCTGATTTAGTTTATGGTCTGTACTGTGCTTGCAACATTTTGTAAGTTTGTACAATGCATTTGTTAATGCAGACAAAATGTCTCCATTTGCTCTGTACAGAACAGTACCACATTTCTTTATTTTACATGCATAACTTAAGTGGTGTTGAAGAGAGGATGTGAGGTTACTTAACACCCATCTTGTTGAAAATGTTTCGATTAAATCAGATACATGGCCTAGATTAGCTTCTTGTACACATGCTGAAACCTTTGTTACAAAGGATTCATGAACAGCAGGTAACAACAATGCTTCTTGATTCAAAAGTGCTTTTCCAATCTCTATAGTTGTCAAGGACATAGCTCTGGATATTGCATTTTCAATGCTGTTTACTTCATGCAGCACATTGGACTTAGTCAACTTAATTTGATCTTGTAATTCTCTGTCTGTGCTCAAAGATTTGGCTTCTTTAAGTATTTGAAGATGAGATTTGTAGCATACAAAACATACCATGTCTCCCTCAGTTATTCTACCCTCAAAACCCGTTGTTCCTGATAAGTAACATTCAATATTGTGTGGGTTTGGACATGGTCTTGCATTTCCTCTTTTTAATACTGAACCACATGTTGGGCAGTGAGACTGGACAGGCCGGTATGCATTATATACAAGGTGGTAATGGTAATTACAAAAGGGCACTGGGCTCTTAAGGTTCATTGGAATACTCTCCCCATTTTTGGTTAGAGACCCTACAATGTCATCAAGGGGTATTCCACAATGACTGAAGAACTGCTTTTCACAATTCAGTATTGCACATTTCACCTGTTTGTCTTTCTCCCACCTAGGTTTATGATTGGGATCTTTAATCATGCGGCTAAGCTCATTACGGCATGCATGGCATACTGCACTCTGTGGCTGAAGGTGAAGATCCAGAGCTAGCTTCTGGCAGCATTCATTCTTCCAACATTGAGGGGAAGATAGCTGAGTGTGCAACTGATGGCAGAGTGCACATGATTGGGGCTGACTTACTGACTGTGATGAGAATGTCAGCCGTCTTCTACTCCTTCCAGTGTGTTCAGACATTACTCCTATGGCATTATTATTCATTGAACACTTACAACATTCATTATATATATATATATATATATATATATATAACACTTCTGACAAATTCATTTATAACTCCTTTGCGCAATGCAAGAACAACTTCATATTAGACTCTACATTTATGACTTGCAAAGCAGCAAAAATGTTGGCTTTATTGGCCCGTCTAAAAAGATTTTTGCGCCTCTTTTGTGGACACGTGCCGATCCGAACTCCCCCCATTTGTCGGTTCGTACTACACATACGGATATAAGTTAGGGGTATATTGTGGGTTAGGTCTGAAGTAGATTGGCAATAAAACCTTAGAGAGGGAGCTTCGAGGCACTGAGTCAGACAATGCGTGAGTTACAGGGGCTGAATTTATAATTAGATAACCGCACGCCACCCGTGAGAAATATCCGTCTTTACACGCGCAAATAAATTTGTACACGCGTTAATGGACTTCCGGTATTTTGGCGGAACGACTGGTGAAGCCGGAGCAGTTAGTTTATACGATGGGAAAGACGCGTGTTTGTAGCTTCGGCAAGCCTGCGTATTAATGTCGGGTATGGATCACAAGCGAGCAAAACATGAGAGAAAAGAGAGTAGTAGTACAACACTGGTTGTATCAGCACTACCGCCATTCGTGATCGATCACTGAGGTAACTAGATCTAGTCTGAGAGAGCGAGGTGTGACGGAATATATACTTAGTGGCCACGCAGGAGTTAGTACGGAGTTGTTAGTTATTGCTAGGGACGTTTGGTGCTTTGGAGGCTCTTATTAAAGTACATTAACTATTACTTTACGGAGATTTTACGGAAAATTGTGCGCATGTGTGTACCAAGGCCGTATTTTTCGGCCTGGGGACGAGGCTACCCTGTGTTGTGCCCGCCTTCCACCTCCCGTTTCTTTGTTCCGCTACTGGAGGAAAGGTAGGTGAATATCATGTTTCGGGGTGAAAATAGTAAGCAAATCGGTACATCCTTTACCATGTTACTTAGGTGTGGGGACGCTCGTGGACCAGCGCCACAAGAGCAGGTAAGGATGTTGCTTTGCTTCACCTCATCGACTGTGAACTGCGTGCATGTGCCACGTGGGAGTACGTACAGGCGAAATACACGCCGTGAGCCGAGGTGTTCTATACAGCTAGGCCTGGGGTAATGAAGCGAATGGCGAAAGGAATCCCTTCGAGTAGAGTGAAACGAAATGACTACGCTAGTTCCTGCGTGATACACGAAATATTCTGGCACACTAGATCTATAGGTACAATGCAGGTGGCGGATAGATTTGAAGGAGCGATGATTCTCTGTGGTAAGTACGGCAGAACGAGGGTAACTACGCCAAAGTTTGAATTCTCTAAGACTCATGTGCATGTTAGAGTGGGCCAAAACTAAAACAGACTAATGGCTACCTGGCTTTGTGTGTACCTATGGGGGCTAGCCAATTTCCAAAAGCCCCCCCACTAAACCCTGTGTATGCATACCTCCACATGGTTTATACGCTGCAAAACGTTGAATCAGATGGTAACTAGTTGTCATAATTGCATGTTTAATCTTTTGTATCTGGCACTGATTAAATGCATGGAATGCTGGTGTACAATGTGTAGAGGAAAAGGGTGGTTCACCAGTTCTCTGAGCATGAGTAACACTGGTCATCCATCAGCCGTGACCATGACAGTGGCTGGGTTGTGCTTGCCACTTATCCATTGTTTCAAGTACCTGTTGCAAAAATCATCACTCTCAAGACATCTTACACACTCCATAGGAGATATGACAATTATATAACCTTCCAGTTGCAGTGTGAAAAAGCATGGTAGTATTGAAGAGTATACTTGCAATTGAGATACTCATACCATGGCTGAAAGAACCATTGCTCTTGTCTTGTGTATACTGTATACTGCAGTTATTTTTCTAAGGAAGACCTTTGACATGTGAGTTTGCTAATCTTTACCTCTGTCCTAATAATTGGACTGTGGAAAATAGAAAGGGCCCTTTGGGTGAACTTGGCCAGCATTTAATTAATTGCATTTTTGTGGTTATTGAACATATAATATGCTATTGCAATACTTTGTGTATTGGTACTAGCAGGAGCCCATAAGTGCCGTGAAGCGGCACCAAGGAGCGTCCAACAGGGCATGATAGCTTGGAACAGTGATGTACTAACCACAGCAGCCAGGTTATGCCCTTATTTGGCACACATTTATGTAACAGCTGCTACAGAAGCTACATAAGTGTACAACTTCTACAGGTGTAACAGTAGTGTGGATTCTACAACTGCCATAAATGGCCAATAGCAGAGAGGTCAAAGTTCCCATTTAGGACATCACTGTTCTCAGCTGTTAGACGCTCCTTGGCGTCGCTTCACAGTGTTTATGGGCTCCTGGTACTAGCATATTTCATTAAGTGAAATATCTGTATAATAGTTACTGTCTTATACTGGGATACTGTCTTTGAGTGTATATTTTTAAGGATAGCCAGCCTAGGGGGCGGATAGTAACAGTAGAGCTCACACTTTCTGGTAATAATGTCACACAGGAAGCATGGGAGGGAGAGGACCATGGTGAGATAGCACTGCAGCCTGTGCTGTACAGAAGTGTGTGCTGTAAAAGCATGGGAGCTTTATGTATGTATTCTAAACTTTATGTATGGGAAACTTTATGTATGTATTCTAAAGTCCTTATACTTTCATCGCATACTAACCTTCATTTGTACTCTTGAAGTGTATTCCCACAAGCGCATGTTATTTGCAAAAGTGCTACCTTTTGGCGGCTATCTTGCCAATCAGTGATGTAGACGTATTTACAAGGTAACGCCAATGACGTCTCATGTGTTCTTGGGGCTTTGCAGGCTAGCCTGCGTGTATTGTGTGGAACATGGATGATGGCAGAACGCGAGTCTGTTCTTACTTCGTTTGTCGGACAGGTTAGAGGTGTCAAGTTTTACGGTATGCAAGTGCACGGGGCTAGGATAGCAGAGCGGGTTGTGTTCGTTAGAAGGCCAGACAACCCGTATGACAACAACTACCTGGACATGAGAGTAGCCTATCGTTCCTGCTGGGTCATCTAGCGGCAGAGGTAGCTGTGCGCCTCTCTCTTTTGCTGTGTGATGCTTTCAAAGGCTCGCACGTGCCGGAGTTCTGCCGTTTCATGATGTCACATTCACGGAAATGGAATGTACACACTCAATGTACGTAGTGGAAAATGGCTGCCAAAAGTTAGCACTTTTGCAAATAATGTGCGCTCATGGGAATATACTTCAAGAGTGCAAATGAAGGTTAGTATGTGATGAAAGTATAAGGACTTTAGAATACATACATAAAGTTTGGGGGCTTAACTACTAGTATTGACCATTTCCCATGCCAAACGCCAGAGGTCCTCCGAAACCATTATTTTCGGTCGCCATACAGAAGTGGCTGGGGTTTGCTTGATGAAAGTGGGTTCACATATACTACTTATGAGTATAAGTACTGTGCCCCATTTTCAGATCTTAACTCCTATGTTTAGAAAAATCCCATGCCTAAATCGTTCACCCGAATTGTGTTGATGTCACCACCATTTTCTCCACGTGAAAGTCACATGACAAGAATCTGATGATAATGTATCCACTTATTCCCCATTGTTGGAGGATTAGTTTGATATAAAGCTTGTCCCACTACCATGTATCTGCACGGAATGTTGAAAAAAGTGGTTTTCAGTCTCTTCCTGTGGAGCATCGTACTTGACTGTAGAGCTTGCCCAATGACTTGCCATGCAGGCTGCATCCTGCACAAACCTGTGTTATTTGTTAATACTATGGTTAAGACAAGAAAAAGAAATGACCTTCCTGTGCAATCATTGTTGTGCAACAGAAGCCGGAAGCAAAAATGCATTATTACTACTGCTGTCAACAGTTGGCCCAAGAAGTGTGCGTGCAGTGTCCATCTGTTTCTCCACGAATATGCTCACATTTAGTCTGAGTAACTATTTTTCCATACATTGAGCTAGCCCTGTTTGTTTTTCTGTCCCCTCGGATTTTTGTTCCTTGTCTTTTGCATTCCACAACATTTTTGGGGGAGAGGTACATGCATATAATTATGTGAATATTGCTCGCTAGACCACAACTGTGTGAAATTAAACCCATGAGAAGTGGCACACACTTCTTTCTATCACACAGGAGGATATTGTTTCTACCCAATGCAACAGCAGCATTGTTCTGTGCTAACTCTGCACCTTATCATAACAAAGAATGTGTGTACATCTGCTATTTTCTAGTTGTGTGAACACTTGAATGCACTGCCTCTTTAGTGGGACAGTTGCGTGAGTTGCGTGAGTTGCATGGAACCCACTCACCTATAGAGGGCTTTCCTCCCAAGGAGATGCCAAGGAACCAATGAGCTGTACACTGTACACTATGAACTGATCCTAGTGTAGCACTCAGGCATAGGGTCCTACATTGTATATCACACCTGTATATCTTCATGATCATGCACAGTATTAATGCTGTTAGTGTGTTGTGGCTGTTATGAGTTGCTGACACCACATTATTGTCAAATTATATAAATGAAAGTACAGGCCAGAAGCATAAGGGAAATATACATAACCCATGAAGGATAAGCTGTGGTTAATATTTGGCCCTGTACTGTATGATACGCACCTATATATTGTGTTATCCCTCCTCCTTTACAGAATTGATCTGTACACCTTCAAGGAATGCGATACCATCCCAACAGTTAGGCTGCACTCACCATGGAGAAACCGGTGAGAATTCCTCTGCTGTGTGTGATGATGCGTGTGATAGTCCTCTGTCCCAATTATTAGCATCGTGGGTACATTCAATGACTAAAGAATGGGTAAAACTTGCCTAATTTGTTCTGCCCTGCTACTGATTTTGTTCTGCATTGCAAGAAGAAAATGTGGGTCATCCTATATATGTAACACTTTCATGCACAAATTTTATATTGTTTGTTCCACCTTTTTACAGGTTCTATTGCTAACATATTCACCACAAGCCTATACCAATATACTATATAGTGTAGAATGTCCCGAGCAAACTGGTGCACTCATTATTTAATTGGTGACTCCTTTTCAGGTGAAAGCTTCATCACTCCCTCACTTTGATTTGGATGAGATTTCCCTTGAGGACAGAATTGGCAAAGGCAATGTTACAGTCTACAAAGCAACAAGGGCAGGGAAGACCATGGCGGCTAAGAAGATGGACTGTGACAGAAATGAAATACCCTATGAAGTTGAAATCCAAAACAGCCTTCCTCCTCATCCCAATGTCTTGCCACTTTTGGGAGTTGCCCACACCAGAGATGGTTTCACCATTTACATCTGTATGGAGTTAGCTGACAAGTCTCTCTACCACTACCTCCACGAAGAGAAGAAGAAGCCATCACTCCAGCTGAGCAGAAAGTGGGCCTTGCAGATCGCAAGAGGAATGCTCCACATCCATCAGGAAGGGCTGGCCCATCGTGATTTGAAGTCTGCAAATGTACTTCTCTTTGAAGAGGCAAACCTCATCAAGGTGTGTGACTTTGGGTCTGTGCGCGTCCTCGAGCGCACAGCCACAGTCACTGGCATGACCGGGACCTACCGTTGGATGGCTCCAGAATTTCATGACAAAGCAAGTGTAAGGATCAATCAGCAATGTGATGTGTTCTCATTCGCCATGGTCCTGTATGAACTATTTGTGCACGAGGTTCCATTTCATGACGTCAAAGAGGTTTTTGACGTGCTCCCACTCATACGCAATGGAGAGCGTCCCGAAATTCTCCCTGAGCTCCCTTCGTACATCAGCACACTGATGCAATCGTGCTGGAAACATGCACCTCGAGATCGACCAACTTTTGAGAAAATTTTGCAAGTACGTCTCATACGTTGCAACTCTACATAGCTAAACACCTGTAGCATAGTCTGTATTCGCACCGCCCAATGTGGGAGCCCAAACATGTATACCAGTGCATTATAGTCTCGTGAACCAAATGCCGTAGTCTTTTGTCTTGTATGTGTATGCAAAAGTCGTCCGATTTCTTCCTCGTATGGGAAAACTACCTCTGGTTCACAAGAATGCTTGCGTCTTCCCTCAGAGGACCTTGATACAATGCTAGCTGCATCCCTGATGCTAGTGGATTCAGGTCTGTACTGACACAGTGGAGTCAAATCCAGTAGAAGGGACACAGTGGCCAGATCTTACCATCCAGGACGGTATCCAAAATCTGGCTGCAGTGTCATTTGTACTGGATTTCACTGCACTATGTCAGTACAGAGCTGAATGCTTCCCGCGTTTGTAGTGAGAGGGTCTTGGAGGGTCCAGTACCCTAGCTATAGACACACCCACATGCATTCACGATGTCATGTGTGCCTTTCATGTTGATTGTGGTGATATTACAACATGCTGTAGTGCAAAAGAGATAGACTGCAGATCGATGGACCGGCAGAGAAACTCCCTAGTGGAATGAGATAGCAACGAAGATATATAGACGATCAGCTTCCCCTACTGGAGTGTTGAGGTCACTTGCTCTCATAGTCTCGCGCCAGTCGCAAGTCAACTCAGTGACACGGACAAGGGGCGTTCATTGGAGCCTCCCAAACTCCCCGCGCTCTGGATACGGGCCTGACACATGGTGCAGGCATCTAGCAATAGGCACAGAGGACAGCACTATCCAGTGTGTAGCATCCTGCCACACTGCACAGCGCCACACAGTGTGTGCACCACCGCCATCATTGCACTCTAGTCCAGTGTGTCACTGACCTTTCCTCCTCCAGATATTGGACCTTGAAAAGCAGCTGTGGAGTGCCGCTGAGTCTGGTGACAGTAATAAAGTGCAGCGACTGATAGAGGATCACGTGGACATTAACTCACAGAATGAGGTATGTATGCTTGTGTTTGATTGGGCGATGATGTAATTATAACTAACTGTACTGAAGGGAAAGAGTGCTCTCCACTTTGCTGCTGTCACTGTATTTTATTACTGTACAGAATGGGAAGACTGCATTGCACCTGGCTGCTCAGCGAGGACGTATTGGTATTGTCCAGCTACTGATTGGAGCTCATGCAGACCTCAACCTGCAGGATAAGGTAGTGTACATGTGATGAATTGACCACTAAACTGTCCTCCCCTGACCTCCTCCACCCTCCCCCTCCTCTCTCCCCTGCCCTTCTCCCTCCTGCCCTGTCAGCCATTGTGTGCTCATTCATTGCTGTCTCATGCATGCACCACATGCCCCCACAAGAGATGCAGCTGCATGTTGGGGGTAGCCCCTGTCATGTGTGAGGTTAACAAGTGTGCACATGTGAATGTAATTGTACCTTCCAATTGCATGTGCCTCACATGTCATGTGAGAGGGTTACATGATTGCCCTTCTGTAGCAGCAGCCCTTTGGAATGTCGTGGTGTGCTTCAAATAGAAGTTCACATGTAAACTCATACATGTATGTCAGAATACTGCCTCATATGCTACATATGTAGGTTGTAATTCACTCTACATATATGCATACATACATGGCTCCTCCCCTGATGGAGAAGAGTTACTGGTCGATCCCTAACAGGATTCTGACGGCACATACAGATCGAGTGATATTGCGAATTGTGAAGACTGGCTGTCACCCGGTGGCCATTGCTCAGGTGGTAGAGCACTGACGGCTTAAGTCAGAGGCCCCTGGTTCAATCCCGGGTGGCTGCTGGCTTTTTACAGTTCTCAAAAAATATTCGGCTGGCTGTCACCCAGTGGCCATAGCTCAGGTGGTAGAGCACTGACAGCTTAAGTCAGGGGCCCCACAGTTCACAGCTCTCAAAAAATATTTGTAAGCCTTTCCTCACATATAACATAGGTTGCGTGTTGTGTTTGGTGGCTCCCTATAGGAAGACCCAGCTTCACATGTACTGCTATGAATAAAAGAATATTTCACTCAGTGTGGCTTCTCCCCTGATGGAGAGGAGTTACCAGTTGATCCCTAATGGAATTCTGAGTCCCCGGTTCAATCCTGGGTGCATGGCTGCCGGTTTTTCACAGTTCTCAAAAATATTCCTAAGCCTTTTCATCATGTGCAATGTACATGTACATGTATGTACCCAGTCAAGTTCCATCGTTTGATGTCCTTCCCTCTCTCCTCCCTGTTCTTCTGCTTCCTTAATTCTTTCGTTCTCCCTCCCACTCCTCTTTAACTTCCCTCCGTCATGTGCAGGAAGGTGATACACCACTCAGTCTTGCCTCACTCTATGGTCAAGTGGCTATAGTTCAGCTCCTGCTGCAGAAGCATGCTAATGTCAGCATTTGTGACAAGGTATGGCTTCAATTCTCAAGAATTATTTGCTGATGATCATGCATAGCTAAATAGCTTTTCACTTGTCACAGCGTGCTGCATTGTCAGGGATAGTGGCAAAGGTGGTGGGTATATAAGCCTTGTACCCAACCCTAGGTATGAGGCTAGTGGCTACATGTACATACATGTGTAGTGCCATGCATGTACATGTAGTTGCTACACATGTATTGCTTTGCCTGCCCTCCAAGCTACAGGCAAGCCTCTCACATGGTACTGAGTGTTAGTGGCCCCTTTTACTAGGCCAGTGAGTACATACATGTAACTGAATGAGTCATTAATACTGCCTGCAGCTGATGAGTATTACTAGCAATGAATACACTAATTAGTTCACAGAGACTCAGTGGAGGTGCCCTTGTCAGCTACACCACCACATGTGGCATGCCTGCATACTGTGGTGTATACTTTATCCACTGACTGGACACACTTAGATTCATAGCTATTTTCAGCTAGCAGGAGGAACATTGTAGGTGTACATATACGTACTTATGTATACATGGCATACATGCACTACCTGTACATGATTGTCTCATCCACTACACAGGTTGGGCTCAGTCCATTGTATGTGGCCAGTCAAGAGGGCCATACTGCAATTGTAGATTTACTACTAAAGAGTGGAGCAGACCCCAACCTGGCTGGCACGGTATGGGGACTGGTGTGTTCTTACATGTATACTGTGTGCTAGTGCACTGTCCTACCTCTGACACAGCTGCATATAGTGCATGACTAACATGATTGTGCATGATATGTGTGAGCTACCTGTGGTGGGAGGAGCTGAGCAGAAAGGTGTCTCATCGTGTGCATGTAGTGATGTGAGCTGCGTCCACACACTTCCCCTCCCCCTCCTCTCCATGCATCATCCCAGACTCATCCCTGCTCTGTTCCCCTGGGGGTAGCTGCGAAGAATGGACACACATGTGTAATGGACAGACTACTGAAAGGAGGTGCCAATATCAACTACCAAAACAAGGTGAGGAGTACATGTTATACAACAAGTATTCATTACATTGCACCATACACAACATGTCATTACGAACTCCCTCATAGTTGGCAATATTTGTTTGTCCCCTACTGTATACATTTCCTCAACTGTGTACATGCATGGCCAGAGTATGATAGTGGTAGCTGTGTAGTGGCATGTAGTTGGTCAGCCACAGGATATCATCGTCTGAGTGCATGTGTACATGTAAATACAGCCACCATCACTGTGAAGAGCAAAGTTCAAGCTAGCTGATGGTGAAAGGAGTGAGTTTTTTACCACTGCATTCAGGAGTTAGGTCAGGATAAGAAGACAACGCTTCCAATCACTTCTTGGTCTGGCAAATCATGAAGAGATCAGCCTGGTGAGTCTTGCATGGATATAACACCTCTGAATGTACGTGTAGCGACTTCATGTGTTTAGTCTGGCCATCTATAGTGTTGGACTGTGAGTTTGGGGCATCTAGGGAGCCCGGGCAGTGGATACGTCGCTGCATAGTCACCTCGTGACGACACTACACACAGAAAGTCGCTACACGAACGCAGCGGTCAAAAAACTCTCTCCTTTTGCTGTCGGCTAGATCGAACTTCACTCATCACAGTGGCATACGGCACATATGGGCTGGCATGTGTGTGTGTGTGTGTGTGTGTGTGTGTGTGTGTGTGTGTGTGTGTGTGTGTGTGTGTGTGTGTGTACAAACGTGTGCATGTGTGCGTCCCTGTATGTGGATACATGTATGTGTGTGTGCATATACAGTGTACATGTACATGTATGTGTGTGCATGCATAGCCATGTTCATGTACATGAGGAAAGGCTTGGGATTATTTTTAGAGAACTGTGAAAAACTGGCAGCCACCCGGGATTGAACCGGGGGCCTCTGACTTTAGCTGTCAGTGCTCTACCACCTGAGCTATGGTCACCAGATGATAGCCAGCCTTCACAATTCTCAATATCACTCAGTATGTTCCGTCAGAATCCTGCTATGTATGTACATGTGTGCATGTGCATGAATAATTGAGAACCACAACTCCCTAGGCCATGAACGGCCCTTAGGCAAACAGTCACCCAATGCACAGGATGCGTTTTGGCTAATGCCAGGCTTCATCAGCTGCACTTGAGTGACCTGGCATGTACGTACATGTATATGTGGGTGTACTTACATCTATGTATCTATGTGCATGTTTGTATGTTTGCGCAAGCACATGCATGTTTGTGTATGTGTGTATGCGTGTGTATGTGTGTACATGTATGTGCATGTGTCTATGTGTACATGTGTGTGCATGTCTAGACATGTGCATGTACATGTACGAGTGTGTGCCTAAGCATGTGCATGTCCATGTACATGTGTGTGTGTGTGTGTGTGTGTGTGTGTGTGTGTGTGTGTGTGTGTGTGCATATTTGTGCATTTATAGGCATGTGCATGTACATGTACATGTCTGTACATGTGTATGTGCTTATACATGTAGATGTACACGTATACATGCATGTACATGTATATGTGCATGTACATGTGTGTGTGCCTGTGTTTGTGCATATGTGTGTAAATGTGCATGTACATGAGGAAAGGCTTTTAGATAAGCGTGAAAAACCGGCAGCCACCTGGGATTGCCTCTGACTTTAGCTGTCAATGCTCTACCACCTGAGCTATGGCCACTCAGCCTTCACAATTCTCAATATCACTCTGTATGTGCCATCAGAATCCCACTAGGAATCGACCAGTAACTCCTCTCAATCAGGGGAGGAGCCACACTGAATGAAATATTCACAGCAGTGCACGTGAAGCTGGGTCTCCCTCTGGGGAGCCACCAAACACAACACACATGCATGTGTACTGCATGCACATTTGTCTGTTGTGTGTGTGTGTGTGTGTGTGTGTGTGTGTGTGTGTGTGTGTGTGTGTGTGTGTGTGTGTGTGTGTGTGTGTGTGTGTGTGTGCTTATGGCAAACCATTAGAAGAGAAAATATTTATTAGTTAAACATTCTCATAAGAGAACTATGGTCTGTTAGGTGGATACCCTTTGCCTTGATATGTCTCTTCTCTAGCCAAGCTTTTCCTTTTATAGTATTCTGCCCTTCCTTACTGGTGACTATTGCAAAGGTTAAGGATCACACCATGAGTGTAGTGTCACTTGTTCATTGTGCCTCCTGTGTCAGTGCACGTTGTCCTGATACATGTAGCATCATCACTGCACATGCTGCACCACTGGTCCTCCCATCTATTTGTGGGGTGTGTGTTCACTTGAACACTGTCTAGTGTTGGCCACACTGAGGCAGTCTAAACAGCCCAACCTGCTCTGCACGGTGTGGGAACTGGTGTGTTCATTGCATGTTTTACATGAGTGCTGTGTGCTAGTCCACTGACCTACATCTGACAGAGCTGGTACCACATAGAATAGCCCAGCAACAGACGATCTCTTCATTTACCTGTTAGCAGGTTGGAGGTGAAGAATATGTTATACATGTATGCCTTGTAACAAGACTGCATGATGGGAGAGTGCTATTCTACAGCACTGGACTGCTTTCAGTTGGGACTCACTGGCATACTGGGGAGCATGCGTGGCAACACTGTGCATTAAATAGCAACACTGCCCAGTGGCGTAGCCAGCCTGTTTGGAGTGGTAGGGCCTAAGCAATGGCTATACTGCAGTGGACATGTAAAAGCCATAATGCACGCGTCTTAAATTTTTTGCAGTCACATTCTCATACACATAAAATGATTGAGGGGCGTGGCATAGCGGTTGGTTTGCTAGGGCGCCTAGGCCCTACCCTAGCTATGCCACTGCACTGCCTCTCCCATTCCGCCTGTGTTTATAATATATGGAGGCAGTGTATGCAGGGGCTGATGCAGGGGAGTGGGGGATAGCGCATCTAGCCCCCCAGCCTGCATGGCGCATAAGCATTCATTTGTTTTGCAATGTGTCACTGTCAAAGTTATCTTCTGTCAATATTTGAAATTTCAGTTTTGGAGTTAGGAGTTGTGTAATTTAATCATTAGCATTGTAGCTACATAGAGTGGAGCCTGTTGTTGGCCACACTTAGCTGCATGTGGCTGAGGTTACAAGTACAGGCTCTCACCTCTCAAGTCTGCATAACTACAGTAATATGATGGCCACACTATTGTAACACTGTGCTGTATATATATGGAGATGAGTGAGCAAGTAAGATACAGTGTGCTCCTCCCACAACTGAGCTGGTTTTCACTGGAACTAAAGCTGTGTTTACACGCAGAGCTTAAGTCGGTTCCCAAGCCGCTTTAGACCTAACCCATGTAAGCCCATTTACACGTAAACTGCTTCTGGAAGTGACTTAGCCACCTCCTGATGTGGTTTGAAGCTGGTTTAGTTTAAACCGCCTTGGAAACCAGCTTAGTGCTACGTGTAAAACCAGCTTAAGTCATGATGAGGAAACAACTGCTCCTGTGGGTGAATGTTGACAAAATAATTCTAACACAACATGAGTAATACTGCTGCATACTGGTACACGTGTATAACATGGCATGTTTGAGGCCTTAACTGGTCTCCATAGCCACAGACAGATGAGAAAACACATACATACATGTCGTACCCTCTTTCTCCCCCACATACTCTCCCTTCCCCACCTTTTGCTGAGATAGTGGATCCACGGCTTAATATGAAGTTACATGTGTGTGTAATAGTAGTAGAGTTGTTCTTACATCCTCCTCCCTCCACATATATAACCATTGTGACCCTACATGTACATGTACCTCGCTAATAAAGGGTGATGGTATAGGATGAAGTGCGTTGCTATGGAGAAGTGAGAGGATGTTTGGAGGAGGTATTGTTATACAATGGAAGTGGGTGTGGTGTGTACTGGAGTGGAGGTGATGGCCATGGGAAAGATGCTGGTCTCCTTCCCTTTAAATGCCACCCTTGTATTCCATGTTTGGAAATATGTTAAGTGTGTATACATGCAGTGCATGTATTTAGCTGTGCCCACATGTGGTTGCTATCTATATGAACATGTACACACACATGTACCTGTGGACATGAGTATTGGCATGTTTATGTAGGTTCATGTACATGTACAGTACATCTGTACCATGTGGGTACACAATCATGTACATGTATGTGTGCATGTGTTCATCATTTCATCCACTGTGCAGGATGGTGTCAGTCCCCTGTACACAGCCAGTTCACATGGCCGCACTGAGGTGGTGGACATTTTAATAAAAAGTGGAGCAGACCCCAACCTGACCACTACGGTATGGGGACTGGTGTGTTCAATCCATCTCTTACATGTGTACTGTGTGCTAGTGCATTGCCCTACCTCTGACACAGCTGCATATAGTGCATGACTAACATGATTGTGCATCATATGTGTGAGCTACCTGCTGGTGGGTGGAGCTGAGCATTAAGTTGTCATATCTTATTTGGGAGCTGCGTCCACACACTTCTCCTTCCCCTCCTCTCCATGTATCCTCCCATGCAGAATGGCTCTCACCCCCTGGTTGTAGCTGCTCAGAATGGACACATACGGACAGTGGAGAGGCTACTGGATGAAAGAGTCAATGTCAACTGCATGAGCAAGGTAAGGAGCATGTTATACAACAAGTATGCGTCACATTGCACCATACATAACATGTCATTACAAGACTCCCTCATAGTTGGCAATATTTGTTTGTCCCCTACTATTTCCCCCTCTTAGTCTAGCACGCTAGACCCTCTCCTTCTGCTACGTGCACGGCAAAGCCGCACACGGGAGAGGGTCTAGCAAACCTTGCACTTGATTGCGTTTCAACTGACCAACCAGATTTCACTGGAGCAATTCGCTCCAACTATATTCATAGTTTTGCTATAGTGTTTAAGTACTGCGTGCAAATTGGATTCCTGAGAAATGCAATCAAGTGCAATGTTTGCTAGACCCTCTCCCCACGGCGCACGGCTTCTACATCTGACAGAGCTGGTACCATATAGCGCTAAGTTCAGTAAGAGATGATCTTTTCGTTTACCTGTTAGCAGGTTGGAGGTAAAGAATATGTTATACATGAACAATCATATTATATAGTACACTACATTGGAAGAAAGGAGGAAGGAAAAGAAGGAAGAAAGAAATGAACAAACACCAGCAATATACAACAGCCTCAAAGGCTTAGAAAAATATATATGTGTACGCACTCAAAGCTTCAGCAGCTTAGAAAAATATTCAATCCCATCAGATTAGAAAAATACATACACACCCTCAGCCTCACCAGCTTAGAAAAGTATACACACACTCTCAGCCACACACACTCTCAGCCTCTTCAGCTTAGAAAAATATACAAAACAATCTCAGCTTCAGTGGCTTAGAAAAATATACTCTTAGCCTCATTGAGTTAGAAAACGAACCGCAGCCTCACAGCTTAGAAAAATAGATTTAACAGCCTCAACAGCTTAGAAAAATGGACACAAATAGCCTCAAGGCTATATGTATGCCTTGTAACAAGAATGCATGAGGGGAAAGTTATGGTGGCCCATTGGGGTCATTTTCGCTGCACACTGCACAATTGTGCCACTTTACAATCTGGCCACTTCACAAACCAGCCACTTCAAAAACCGGCTACTTCACAAACCTGCTGCTTCACAAATTGACCACTTCCAAATCCTGCATTACCGGTTCAGTTTATGTTCATGCACGGGTCAGGCCACTGCATGCTATAATAGTCTATATGCATGGCACACGTACATATACTGGCCAAGTGACCAGGTTGTGCATGGGCATAGTGCTACACGAGTGTTTAGGTGAAGATGTCTAGCTCTGCAGATAGAGGTGGTGGGGAAGGGGGTATACTCTCATAAAACTTTGTGCGGGCACAACAGGTGGTGATGTAGGGAGTGGTAAGAAAGGACTCCACGAGGGTGTCCTCTTTCTCATGACTTAAATTGTCTCTGCGAAGCTTCACTTGTTGTCTCTGCAGGGCTGCCATGAGACTATCCCTTTCCTCACCACTTTTGTCTCTGCATGCGAGAGTATATCTTCACTTGAATATGACTATGATTATGCCTGTGGTCCACAACATGATTACTTCAACCATGGCTACTATAAAATATTGAGTGAAGGGGGAGGGAATTGTGAAGTGAAGCAGTTTTGAAGTGAAGGGGTTTGGGATTTTGAAGTGAAGTAGTTTTGAAGTGAGGGGGTTTGGAAATGAGGGGATTTGAAGTGAAGCAGTTTTCAAGTGAAGGGTTTTGGAAGTGAGGGGGTTTGGAAGTAAGGGGATTTTGAAGTGAAGCAGTTTTGAAGTGAAGGGTTTTGGAAGTGAGGGGATTTTGAAGTGAAGGGATTTTGAAGTCAAGGGGTTTGGAAGTGAAGGGATTTTGAAGTGAAGGGGTTTGGAAGTGGAGTGTTTGTGAAATGAAGTGAATTGCTTTATGTGCATGCTTCGAAACGTGGGTGACGTTGCGGAGTAGTGATAGAGTGTCATTTGTTGCTGCTACTACTGTTGCTGGGGCTGTTCAATGTAGGATTGTCCATCCCTCCGTGTTCTTCTGCAAGAGCCTCAAGACATATCACTGACTTCATAGTCCGGTTCTTTCAAGATGGCTACAATTACAGATTGGTTATGATGTGGTTGGGCATGGCATTATCATTTCTTTGGCTACACTTAAGCAGATTTACAAACGCTAGGCTTAAAACGAAGAGCGAAGCCTACCATTCATGGAACACTTGCATTGTGGAGGCACTTATATGCATCATTTAATCAACAGCTACAGCTTATAGTGATTAATGAACCCAATTTTTCTTTTTCTTCTTTTTTTCTTGAGCCCTTGGCCTTCGTCACTGCCATCCTACGCTGCTTCTTAGCACTTTCAATGTACATTGATATCACTGCACAAAAAAGGAAATATCTCACGATTTGCAACAAAAGGTAGTAACTCATTGCTTACTTTGATCATGAGAGAGTGTCACCTCTCCCTCACCGTTCATTTCGTCAGCATAACTGACGACATCTTTGGTGGTCCAAGAAGGCTAAGGCGAATCAGGCTCTTGCTAAATTTGTGCACACACATACATACGTATCTATATAGCTAGCACAACGCATGACGCACATGATGGCTAGACTGTGCATATATGCGTATACGTGCCCCCACCCTGCATGGCACATAAACATTCATTATGCATCGTATCACTCTCAAAGTTGTCTCCTGTCAAAATTGCATGCAATTTGGAAGGTAGGAGTTGTGTAGTTTCATCATTAGCATTGTAGCTACTGAGAATGGAGCCTGTTGTTGGCCACACTTAGCTGCATGTGGCTGAGGGTACAAGTACAGGCTCTCACCTCTCAAATCTGCATAACTGCAGTAATATGATGGCCACACCTTTGTAACAGTGTGCTGTATATGGAGATGAGTGAGCAAGTAAGATACAGTGTGCTTTTCTCCCATATGTACTCACAATCTAGTGACAGCATACATGCATGTACATGTAGAGTATTGTCTGATCGACTGTGCAGGATGGTCTCACATAGGCACCGGAACTAAGTCATGATCAGGAAATAGCCGCTCTGGTGTTTCCTCTGTGGGTGAATGTTGACAGACATAAAATTTCATTTGCATATAATTTACACATGAGTAATAATGCTGCATACTTGTACATGTGCATAACATGGTAGCACCTTTGTGGCCTCAGTAGCCACAGACGAGGGTCATGTGAGGCTGACCTGCCCTGCAATCCTACTGGTACATGACAGGTAGATGAGAAAACATGTACATGTACGTACATGTATGTACCCTCTTTCTTCCCCACTTGCTCTCCCTTCTCCTGCTTTTGCTGAGACAGTGGCTCCACTGGTGAATATGAAACTACATGTACATGTATGTGTAGTTAGTGATAGAGTTGTTTTTACATACTCCTCCCTCCACATATATAACAATTGCGGCCCTACATGTACATGTACCTCACAGTGATGGTATAGGATGAAGTGGGTTGCTATGGAGAAGTGAGAGGACGATTGGAGGAGGTATTGTAAATGGGTGTGGTGTGTACTGGAGTGGAGGTGATGGGCATGGGAAACTTGCTGATCTCCTTCCCATTTAATGCTGCCACCCCTCTATTCCTTGTTTGGGAGTGCATATACTGTAAGCACGGGTTGTTAGGCGCGTGCGCCTATAAATGTATATTATGCGCTTAATAATGGACATGCAGTAAACAGCAAGAGTTTCGTATACATTCTGTATACCACTGTTATAATGTCCTTAAATTTACTCGCACCTGTTTGGCAAGCCAATAAGTAGCGTTCAGCTTTCGAGTGTTGTACATGGACGCCATGTGTACAAAACTGTCTGGCTTTATATAGCATTTGTAGCTTTTCCGCTGTTGTGGGAGTTTATCTATTGTCAATATTATCTGCTCTGCCATTGTCAGCTGCTTCTGACACCTTGTGATTACAAGCCACGTATTTATCGCATACGCCTAATAAAAGGGTGTGGCAGACATCTAAAAACTAGGCGCTTTACAGTGAGGTATACGTTTAATAATGAGGTGCGACTAACAACTGGTGTTTATGGTATGTGCAGTGCATGCATTTAGCTGTGCCCACATGTGGTATGTACATGAACATGTATACATACATGTACATGTACATACCTGTGGACATGAGTATTGGCAAGCTTAGATACATTGTAGGTACATGTAAACTCATTTAAAGAGACAAGGCAAAGTAAACAACTACGCCCGAAGACAACTCCTTTTTTTCTCGAGAGAAAAAATGAGCTGCCTCGGGCGGGATTCGAACCCACAACATTCTGCGTGCTAGGCGAACGCTCTACCAACTGAGCCACCGAGGCAGCTCAGCTGGGCAGGCCGAATCTTTAAAGTTTATGCAAGGCAAAGGGCGTCTCTCCCCTGATGAACAGGGTAACCAATCTTAGTATTAAGGAGTGGGCCGGGGTAATTAAACCACCAAAGGCACCCACATCCATAATAAGAAATTACATGTAAACTCATTTAAAGAGACAAGGCAAAGTAAACAACTACGCCCGAAGACAACTCCTTTTTTTCTCGAGAAAAAAAATGAGCTGCCTCGAGCAGGATTCGAACCCGTGACATTCTGCGTGCTAGGCGAACGCTCTAGCAACTGAGCCACCGAGGCAGCTCAGCTGGGCAGGCCAAATCTTTAAAGTTTATGCAAGGCAAAGGGCGTCTCTCCCCTGATGAACAGGGTAACCAATCTTAGTATTAAGGAGTGGGCCGACATGTACATGTGGGTATACATGTAAACATAACCGGCTTGATGACGTCATTCAATAATTCACTGTATGAAGCATGGCAGAGCGGATGGTTCCATCTGCTGCTAGTCTACTCGCGCTTCGTGCTCAGAGTAGGGTCTAGCTCGATAAACTAGTCTGCTGCTTACTCTTACTCTTGAAGCATGGTAGAGTGGGTGGTTCCATCTGCTGGTTCCTCTTACTCTTTCTATACATGTTTGATGAAGCTAACAAAAGGAAACTTAACAGTCAGACCTGTTTATTTGGTGTGCCTAAGTGACAAAAATCATTCAAATGAGTTATTAATTGCATGACAAGTGAACTAAGAACTAACCAAGCCTCTCTGTCTCTGTTTCTGTCTCTGTGTCTCTGTCTGTCTGTATGTCTCTCCCTGTCTGTCTGTCCATCTGTCTCTCTCTCCCCGTCTGTCTATCTGTCTCTCTCTCTCTCTCTCCCCTGTCTGTCTGTCTGTTTGTCTCTCTGCCTGCCTGCCTGCCTGCCTGCCTGCCTGCCTGCCTGTGTGTCTGTCTGTCTGTCTAAGTTAAAATAGAGAACTCTCACGACAACTGCTAAACTGCTACAGTTACAGACCGGGGAGTAGCACTAAGTTACACTCAAGAAAGTTTGTCTAGACTATTTTTGCCAAAAGGTATTGAGCAACAGTTGTACTATAACACAACATTTCAGCCTACTATGAGGCCTTCTTCAGGTGTGAATTACAGGGAATGAACAGAGGCTATATATGCACTATGACACTACAAACAGCGGCACCTCATGGGATAAACCTGAGGACAGATCACTTGTAGATCATGTGTACATTCCACCTTGACATTTTTTCACCAAGTGTGTGTCTCACCTTGTAGTACATATATAGCCTCTGTTCATTCCCTGTAATTCACACCTGAAGAAGGCCTCATAGTAGGCTGAAACGTGTTATAGTACAGCTGTTGCTCAATACCTTTCGGCAAAACAGTCTAGACAAACTTTCTTGTCTGTCTGTCTGTCTGTCTGTCTGTCTGTCTGTCTGTCTGTCTGTCTTATTTATGACCGCTCAGGCTTGCCCCAAATGATGCCCTGCATCGTGCTAGTTATGTATGTCTTCATGTGCTCAGTATCATCTCGTCCACTGTACAGAATGGTGCCAGTCCACTGTATGCGGCCAGTCAAGAGGGCCACACTGTGGTGGTTGACTGTTTGCTAAGATGTGGAGCTGACCCCAACCTGGCCACTACAGTATGGGGACTGGTGTGTTCATTCCATCTCTTACATGTGTACTGTGTGCTAGTGCATTGTCCTACCTTTGACACAGCTGCATATAGTGCATGACTAACATGATTGTGCATGATATGTGTGAGCTACCATCTGGTGGGTGGAGCTGAACTCTTATTGTGTGCATGTAGTGATGTGAGCTGCGTCCACACGCTCCCCCTCCCCCTCCTCTCCATGCATCCTCCCAGACTCATCCCTACCCTGTTCCTCTGGAGATAGCTGCTGAGAGTGGACATGCACAGACAGTTAAGAGACTTTTGAATGGAGGTGCCAGTATCAACCACCAGAACAAGGTGAGGAGCACATGTTATACAACAAGTATACATTACATTGCACCATACATAACATGTCATTGTGAGACTCCCTCATAGTTGCCATGGCATTGCATGCTCATTCCCTCTCTGTACACGCATTCCCCCGAACACGGCCTGAGACTGTGAGTGGTAACTGTACATGTAGTGGTATGTTGCTGGCCAGCCACAGGATACCATCGGACAACTCTCTCTGCTACTGTGTACATTTCTCAGTACCTGGCCTGAGTATGAAGCTGGGTATTGCCTGCATGCATGTTGTGTGGACTATGGTCATGTATTCTACTTGTTTGATTGAGTCTCTATGTGGATACACACCATGTGTGTGGATGTTCATGACATGACTTCAGTGTATACACATGGTCATGTACATGTATTTTGGCACTATTGTTTTGCTCCACTACAGGTTGGTGAAACAGCACTCTACTGTGCTTCCAACAAGGGTCATGTGGAAGTAGTTAGTGTTCTGCTGCAGAGACGAGCCGATGTTACATTACGCATCAAGGTACAGTGTGTGTCCTACAGTGGGTGTTGTTCAGTGTCTTGTGATGGTGCGCAGTGCTCGGTGTGTGGTATTCAGTCAGTCACAGTAGTAGCCTAGTCTGCTGCTCAGCTGCCCTGGGGGATGGGTAGCTCAGGCAGTGTGGCGATGCAGGTGGAGAGTTGTGGTGTGTCCATCACTGGCTGCATGGTGGTTGTGAGGGGCAGAGACCATTACAGCCACAATGGCGTGTGCCAGGCAGACACTTTGTTTAGCCTAGCTCCTACGTGTTGGTCAATGCACATACCTACAGGCACTAGGCTAACACTTTGTTATTCAATCATACCTCCCTGCAGGGTGGCTGCACAGCTATGGATGTGGCCAGAGCTGGTGGACATACAGCAATTGTGGACTTGCTCAAGTAGTATATAGCTGCATCTATCCGGCATTGGACAACCACACTAGTAGTTTATACTCCACACACACATACCCTGACATGTGCACTCTACATCACTAAGTGTATGGCATTAATAACTTGTAATTACATGTACCTAAAGTTTCAGTACCTCAGGTTTATACACTTCAGTAAGTTCATTGAATCTTATTGTTAATTTTTTTAAAGCTAAGTTTACCTTACAAAGTATTAGTAATGGGAAGCATGTGATAGTTACATGTACATGTACAGATGCGTTCATGAAGTGAAGCGTACCATGGAAATTGTATTAAAAGCTCGCCATCTAGCAAGTTAGGTTACCGTTAACGTTCGAATTACGTATACAGCCCCAGAAAAACATTTCACCCTGGCGCTTAAATACGTAAAATTCCAGATGGCTCTTTAATTAATTCGTGGCGCCTCCTAATTGGAACGAATCTACTTTGAATGCTGGGTCTAGAACGTTTACGTTTTCTGGGAACTCTCCCCTTATTGCTTTGGTGATGATCCAGTAGCGGCAGCCCCGGAAACAGGTCTGCTGTGAAATGTAGTGGTATCCGTTGTGTATAAAGGGAAAATTTATGCCAATGTTGCCTTTGTACACAAAGCCAAAATTTTATGCCAAACCTGCCTTTGGGTTACTCAAGGCAAACCTTTATGCCTATTACTTTCGCACAAAATGCCCCTGTGAAAGTCTAGCTGCGTGCGCTGTATATATTTTATGCCAATTGCTTTAATCAACGGAAATATCCCCTAATTTCCTTAATGACAGGGGCATACCCTCATCTGTCAGCACCACATATGGAAGTAGGCATGCGTCTATTATGCCTCAAAAATTGCCTATTATGCTTTTTGGCAATTCCACAAAATTTGCCCTATTATGCTCTAAAACTTTCCCATTATGCTCCAGAATTTTCCCATTATGCCATGTGAAACCTTTGGGTGAATCTAGGCGTTACGCATCTCAGGCAACGCGCGCTACTTGAGAGTCGCGGTAGATATTTACTAATGTCCAGGATGTATACTAGGCTTTCTTTTATAAGGTGAATTTTGACAGAAACGGCTCCCATACTAGGTGTGGGTTTTACTTCCTCGATCTCTAACCCGCTACTTCAGTCTTGGTACCGTCTCCAGGTTACTCGTGACTCGTCGCTATTGCGCATTAATTAGAAAGTAGCGGTAATCGGCGCGCGCCGCACGTATAAATGAAATGATGTGCCTATTATGCCAGCATTATGCTCTATGCATTTGCGGTCCTAATATGCCGGAAATTATGCCGGCATAATCGACGCATCTCTATATGGAAGACGTTCGCACAAAATATCGCCTTATAATATACTCCTCTTCTCTGCGGTAAACTTTTACGCCAAATACACCACTGAATGGCCACGCCTCAATTTACTGCGCAATTGTGCAAGGCGTGGAGGCGGTACCCCGAGATCTCATGCCCGAACCCTCACGTATGCTCCAGAGGCGATACCGATGCGCTTAAAGACCACGTTTACCACTTAAACTAAACTTCACCACAGCAGCGGGAAGGGTAGAGGTGGGTTATCAGTTGATTATGACACCACTTTTATGAGTCGCATTCTTGTTAATTCAGAGTATATTGAAGTGGACACGTATAATGAAAACTCTGATTTGCTCTACCTATTAATTAGGTGTTACTGTATTTGATTATAAACTAATGCGTTGGATGGCTGTAGCCCGTGTTCGATCAAATAAACAGAATGCACAATTTTTATACAGAAGCATTCAAGCAAATATTGGACCAGTGCAAGAAAGATATAATTATGAAAGGAATTGTTTTACACTGAAGTGATACAAAAAGAAAAGGATTGGAGCTCGCAGTAAGTAAAAGTAAAAACAACAGCTGACAATCTTATGATAGGCTACCCTGTACATCACGGCAGATCTTACCAACATGTTGCAGATATATAGCGTCAGTTCATCTGTGCCTGCTGAAATTCGTGTAATCAGCAGAGACTCATTCTGTACAATTGCACGAGCAATACCATCAGCAGAATGCAAATCGCACATTATGAAAATATTCAGTGCACAGAAAAGTGAAATGTCATTACATGATATCAAATGCATCATTCCTAACCTTTCTGAAGAAGCCTTAATGTGCAAAGAAACCCTAACAGCTGCATGGAAACAAGCCAATCATTGGTGTGATTGATGGATGCATTTACCCCATTTTTGAGTCCAAAGTTTTTGCAGTTAAATGATTGGTCTGGTGCTCCTAGGGATACAAACGGGGTGGACCGAGTTAATCAAGCAAGCAAAGACAGTATTACTCTAAAAGCAATGTCAGTTTGACCTACAGAAGCCAAACAGATGAAATGTGGCATAAAGCTACAGCATCATGAAAACAGCAGCGTCTACACAGTACTTTTATTGATGAAGACTCAAAATTTGAACAACCAGATAAGCGTAGGCACTTCTGTAACCATCAAAAAATAATTATAGTTGGTCAAGAGGTGGAAGTAAAGTATGACGATGACATATGGTACAAGGGAAAACTAATAGAATATCACAAAAAAGCAGATAAGTTGATTGCACAATTGGACATTGATGGTGAGAAAACATTTCCCGATGAAGATGTACACCTGCTCTAACTGGTAGTTTATCATGTCAAGCGTCTTCTACAAATTATTTCAGGAAGGACAGCAATTACTGTTATGATCATGATCATTATATAGCTGCATACGTGATTTGATTTTTGTTACATATTTTGATTTAAGCATTCCTCTATTTCTCAAGTGATCAAAAACATGCAAATACACAAGTGTTACTTGCACTTAGCTATGTAGTGAACAGCAAAAGGCATGTGTCTGCACAGTTTCTTAGAAAGATTCAAACATTGATGTGTCACCATGTACAGTGGGGGATATAGAGACTTCCAGACAGGCCATTAACTGATAAGGTACCTGTCTGAATGTTTCTAACATTGTGGCTGTGGTGGAGGAAGCTCAATGCTTTTGGCACACACTGGCAAACTACAAACCAAGTATAACCTCTATAGGACCAAGTTCAAACACAACGTGAACCTCCATTTGCTATACGTATATTTACTGAGAATCCTCGACTAGTATAAACAACGCAAAGACCTGTAGGGTAAGACTATGCTTATTATTTGGGGCGTGATCATTGAGTAGAGCAAAGACCGTGATAGATTAGTTATTTGAGGCATGGCCATTCAGTGGTGCATTTGGCATAAAAGTTTACCGTAGAGAAGAGGAAGTGTATATAAGGCGAAACTTTGTGCGAACGTCTTCCATATGTGGTGCTGACAGATGAGGGTATGACCCTGTCATTAAGGCAATTAGGAGGATGTTTCCGTTCATTAAAGCAATGAGCATAAAATTTCGCCTTAGTGTAACTGTCATATACACAGCGCACGCAGCTGGACTTTCACAGGGGCATTTTGTGCAAAAGTAATAGGCATAAAAGTTTGCCTTGAGTAACACAAAGGCAGGTTTGGCATAAAATTTTGCCTTTATGCACAAAGGCAACATTGCAAGCCCGTAGGCAGGGGGGGTGCGTAGGGTGCGTACGCACCCGCCCCGTTTGCACAGAGGTCCACCTTGAGCATTTGACGAGTGCGGAGTGAGCGTGTCACGCCTACTTTCAAAGAAATGCGCATGTTTGCCCACATGCTAGTCTCGTGAACCAGACCGTATTCGGTGAACGCTCATGCGCGAGCGAAAGTATATCCCTTCCTCCCCTCCCCCTTTCGCTCGCGCATGCGCGTTCACGGAATACGGTCTGGTTCACGAGACTACCCACATGCTTACTGTACTGCGTGAGTACGTGAACCAACGATGCTTGAATTAGAGTCTTTGCATATATAAGTAGCATTATACGTCTGTGTGTACGATACTCAATGGCGGCTCCTGGGGGGTTTCTGGGGGTTATAGAAACTGGTCAAACTTTGCCCGCCATTTATTTTTACCGCCGAGCGTAGCACTACGCGTGCGCATTGATTATTAGCGGTGAGAATTCAAGGTGACATTAATTTTGATTTTGTTTGTACAACTGCTCAACATATGGCTCAGATTCAATCTCTGGAGGTCGATTTTAAAAATGTTCCATGCCCTCAGACCCCCCTAAGTAGTCTCGCGCGCGTCGCCTACGTTTTGAAAATACGTATGGCTCGCGAGACTACCTCCCTAAGTGCTGCAGTGTTTTGTCTGCAGCAAATACTTAGCCCTTAGAAACTACTCAACTTTTGTTCAGGAGTCGCCCCTGATACCTAACAGTTGATTGTAAAAATATTTGTAAAGTGTACACCACCTTTGAAAAGTGTATATATGACACACTATATACTTCATGTAATTGTAACATTCTCTGAATGAGTAAGTTAGCCTTATTTCATAAGGTCCACTTAATCAAAAAAAGCACCCACTCACTCCGTTTGCTGCCTACGGGCTTGCATTGGCATAAAATTTTCCCTTTGTACACAACGACAATAATCCCTATTTTATGCCATACTCTGCGTGACCCATATATCGCCATATAATGGTGAAATCAACACAGATAATAGCCTTATAGCACACTTTGTATGCGGTTGTATTAATCATGCTTGGCGAGAAAGGGCGATTTTACGCGTAAACGAGCAAGAGTTAAACAGTGAAGTATAACCGCATTGATTGACGCGCTGTGAGGCATCAGATACTACACTGCCTATATTAGTGTGTAGACTTAAGGCCACTCAACTGCGATTAAATACCCTTACCCGTGCTAATGCGTTGTGGGACTATTTATCACGCCGTGCGATAATGCAACTACCTTTCTCGCTCGGGATGGCAATCAACAACTTTGCCTGTTCGTGGTGTACAAATATAGCGATAGCACGTCCGGGGGGGGGGGGAGAGATCAGTTGATTATGTCAACGTAGAGGGAATGTTGGATACAATTTATTGTCCAGGATATTGTGTAGGCTTTTGTTGTACAGGGGGAGATAGTGGTAGAGGGGGGTAAATATTATATTATAGAACATTAATCTATAGCGGTTGATGGATATAAGTATTGAATGATAGTGGACTCATAATGACTATTGTTCAGGGGCTTATGAGCTAGTATGCTCAGCCTGCGCAGCTCTACCACTGTGCTATTGTTCCCCAGGTCCCAAGCAGCCTTGAAGCAGGACAACTCCACATAAGAGGGACCTGAGAACAAGTTCTATTTTCACCACGGCATGGAGTTAGTACTTTCTGCTTCAGTGGCAGTAGCCTCATGCAGGATGTTTGGTGAGGACCCTGGCCAGTCTTGCACCTCCTCTTGGTCATACACTTGTTTTGTGATGGCAAAACAATGCAGCACATTGGTAAAAGGTAAAGTGTTCTGAGGAAATCGTTAGGAGTATGATAGTATGCATAAATGAATGATGCTAGCTACTATAAAATGATACAGTAGTGCATTGAGATTGAGGACAAGAAATATGAACTGATACCTTGAATGACAGACTGCATGTACATGTATAATTGTATAATTATAATTATAGGGCTGAGCACGTCATAATAATTATCACCATGAAAATGTAATAAAGTGAAATGTCAGTGAAATGCAGTAAAAACAAGCAACAATGTTTACGTATACTTGACAACTACATCATAGCACCTAGCAGTTGATTGAAGTAACCCCAAAAGTACAAGGACAAAAGAATAATTATATTGTTGGTATGCTTTTTGTTACATATATCTCTCCCTCTTTAAAAACCACTGCAACTTGGACCAACCAGATCAGTCTCACGGTCTGTGGGGGTGAAGAGGTTTGCGGAGTGGAAGAGAAGAAAGAAGATGAGGAGAAGGAGAAGCAGAAGGAAGAAGAAGGGAAGGAGGAGGAGGAGGAGGAGGAGGAGGAGGAAGAGGAGGAGGAAGAGGAGGAGGAGTAGCAGGAAGAGGAGGAGGAGGAGGAAGAGGAGGAGGAGGAGGAGGAGGAGGAGGAGGAGGAGGAGGAGGAGGAGGAGGAAGAGGAGGAGGAGGAGAAAGAGGAAGAGGAGGAGGAGGAGGAGAAGGAGGAGGAGGAGGAGGAGGAGGAGGAGGAGGAGGAGGAAGAGGAGCTGTGAATTGAGTGTTATGGTATGCAGAACATATTTGTCATCGTACCTGAGCCTCCCCAAACCCTGATCTGTCATCAGGGTCTCTTCCTGCTCCCTGCAGTTAATGGCAATTCAAATTAGCCTCAGAGGTTGAGGATCTAGTCACATTTTCAGTCGTTTTCTGAATGCATTATATGTATGACTGAACCAAACATGCTGAAAGTAGTTGCTGGAGTTCTTGTATATTTTAGTAGTTAACCTTCAAAAGGTAAACATTTCATTAGGTGTGTAGAGTATGTCCTGAAGTCAACTGATTTGTTTTATGTTCAGTTATCTAATATAAATATCAAATGTAGCTCATTTCGTGCTTTATGTATGACTATACACAGGCTGTCATCAACCACTAAGCATCTTTATATACATGTACAAGTATGAAAAATGATTATTGAGTAATAAGCAGGAAAAACAGTTTGTCTAACCTTATAATAATAGAATTAGACAAGCTGTTTTTCCCACCTTAGCATGTACATATATTACATATGCACATTTATTAATACGTTTCTATACACCTAACTATTTATTGTCTCTTTGGTGTCCTCCTTCCCTTCCCTTCCCTCCTCAGTGCTTCACTTCCTCACCTCTTTGTCCTCATCTCCTCCTCCACCTGGAGCACTAGCCTGTCCCTCTCCTCCACAAGGGACAGTTTCTGTTGCAAAAGTTCCTCAAATCTCTCCTTCTGGTGCTCCGTCTGCTGTCCGTCTATAGGAGAGGATGTATGGTGGTGACGTGATGTAAGATGGATGAGGGAGGAGGCAGTGATGGTGTGCATGCAGTGATGTCAGGACGTGTGGGGTTAAGTTATAGTATGAGAAATGGGTGTGGCCTGTACTTTATAGATGTGAGGGATGAGTACTTATTGTCTTATTGTCTAGTTTTTCAGCAACTCATTTATACAATATGTCTTATTTCATGTATTATTACACCCATCACTAGTTGTAACACAAGCTTTCAGTGGTTTGAATCATGCATATAATTGTTAAGGAAACATTATGGCAGTGTCAAACCTTTGAACAAAATATATTTTGGACACATACATGTATATTTCTGCAATCACTTCATGATATGTATGGTTGATTGCAAGTAGGTGCCTAATTGCTGGAAAATTCAAAATGTCCAGTTCAATGATTATTTTTAGTAGTTCTATACTTAGAGTTGGTGACTATTCCCAAATTACACTGTATGTCTGCATATTTGCACAAATATAGAAATGAAGTTAATGATGTGGATGATGATGTGGTGGGATGCAGGAGAAAATGAGGAACATACCAGGTATAGTGGACAGCTCATTGAGCTCCTTATCCACCTCATACTCCTTGTGCTCTAATTGCAGCTCTTTTAGTCTGAGCAGGAAGGAGGGGAGGAGGAGGAGAAAGGTGAAGAAGAGGAGGAGAAAAGAGGGAATGGGGGACAGCATATTTGAAAAGGACATAGCTGATGTTGCAATAGAATTACCTTACCTGAGACCCAGTTCAGTGATCTTTTTGACCAATTCACTTTTTTCATTCACCAGTCGCAACCACGACCGCTTGAATCTAGCTTCTTGAGCAGCTAAACGAACAAGACAACATGAGAAAGAACATGGACACAGCATCATGCTCTCTTCTCTCCTCTTCCTTTCTTTCCCTTCAACTCAACTCACTTCCTTCAGCCTCTCTCAGTGCCTGCTCCACAACACTTGCAACATCCTCCAGCTCCTCGTGCTCTCGCTCCAGCTGACTCATTTCCCGCTGAACCAGCAGCACCTCTCTGAATCTTTGCTGCTGCTTTTGCCTCTCCTGGATGGCCACATCTGTGTTTTCAAGTCTGCTGGTGCTGAACGAAGCACTCCTATGTGCACTGGAATGTCGGAATCTCTGTTGCCGAAGCGCTAGCGGAGAGAGAGAGAGAGAGAGAGAGAGAGAGAGAGAGAGAGTGGGTGAGCGAAAAGGAAGGATGGACTAGATGGGAATAGCAGGAAGGAAGGGGAGAATGGGCATGAAGAGGAGACGGAGGTGTATCACTTACATTTTGTGAAATTCCCAGTAGGAGCACTAATGAAGAAAAAGAGTGGACAGTGGTTTGGAGTAGAAGAGGAAGTAGAATGGTAGGAACTCACCCACACTCTGTTGTTGGTTTTCCTTTTAGCTCACGGTTAGCAGGCAACACCTTCATGCTCTGGCTCCTCCGGCAAGGCTGGAAAGGGATGTATGTATATAGGTACACATGCAAGGAATATTACATAATGCCGCATGTATTTGGAGATTACTGGTATGTAAGAGTGCACTCTGAGGCACCGTTAGCTGAGAGGTAGGTTTAGTAAATATATGCTTTGTGTGGCCAATTTAACGTGTCTAAATAGTCTCAATTGACAGAAAACTTGAGTCTCTTCTCTGTCTTCTCTTCTTCCTTATTGCTCTCTCTTTCTCTCTCTCTCTCTCTCTCTCTCTCTCTCTCTCTCTCTCTCTCTCTCTCTCTCTCTCTCTCTCTCTCTCTCTCTCTCTCTCTCTCTCTCTCTCTCTCTCTATCTCTCCCTCTCCCATTTCTGACACATTCAAATTAGTATTGTCACTTTTTAACTAGTTATCCTGTGGCCCTATTCCTCCCCATTATTAAAACAATAAGCTCTTAGATCAACTTCAGCGTAATCTTAGGTAATTCCTGATGTTGAAAACCATTGTCAAGTAAAATTCAAAAGCCTTTGCCTAAGGGAAATCTGGTATCATCATAGTAGCCCAGTGAGATAGATGCACCCTTGAGAGTGTATGGCAGTGCATGAGTATCTGCTTCATGGTAGGTTCCTTATTGCTTCCCTGTCATGAGTTGCAACAGCTACTTGTCGTTATGACTGTTTACAGGGAAATGATAAGGCAAGTGATCATGCTCAATCAGTGTGCCATAACACACACCATCCCAAGTCCCAGGTGTGTGTGTGTGTGTGTGTGTGTGTGTGTGTGTGTGTGTGTGTGTGTGTGTGTGTGTGTGTGTGTGTGTGTGTGTGTGTGTGCACATAGAGGGGTGGAGTCATCACTCCCACGTAGTAATATACATTATTATTGCTGTGTAGGTACTGATCATGAAGATGACATCATGGATGGTAGGAGGGCACCCCTTCTGGCAACAGTGCGTGTTTTGGTGATTGGTATTGGAATCAGCACCTCTTTATATACCTCTTACAATTTACCAACTTGGGACAGTAGCGCAGGCTTGTTGATTCATATACCCTGAGGCTGCACAGCCTGCATATAGCAATCCACAACAATGACAAAACTCTAAAACCCAATGTCGTGCACACTATACCGTCCCACCCCCTGCGAAATTCAATATGCACCCTATATATCGGCATGATCGCGCATACACAATCGCTACAAGGTTATCGGTAGTATAGAGTTTTGCTGTTGTAATAATACATACAGTTTACCGATACCTTCACCCTGCGCTTCTCTGAATGCACGTGCTGGGAGTGAATCTGCTGATCCATTGGCTCAATACGACGACTTATAACAGAGCAGTTCTCACGCAGACCCTTCAGTTGCTTGTATTTCTTGTTCTTTTGACCCAATGCGCTACTCCAGCGATCAGATTTGCTGGTTCTCGTGCGAGTACGTTTAGTCTTTTGCTTCCTGCACTAACGCTAGTGTCTATGTGCAAAACAAGCAACTTTGGTTTTGTACTACGTCATGAGACACGGCGCATTCACTCCATAAATCGATCATGACGTGCTGGTCTGGCACCACGCAAAATGTACTCGTTCTACACGCCCACGTGAGTACTAGATGCGCGCGCCGCGTGTACTCACTCAAACTCGTGACATCATCAAACAGCTCAGAAGGGAATTTCCCTTTTGTTTTTTTTATTCGAAAGTAATTTTGATATACTGGGGAAGGCCTGTGAGAATGTCGGGCTCCCTTTGCGACGTGATTCTCCTGGTGGACTCCTCCGCAGCGCTCAGTGGAGTGTTTCCTGGGCTACTGAATGAGTACATTCTACCATGCCTTCAGTAAGCCGCCTGTGTCGCCCTATAGCGGCTGATCTTAATCTGCATGTAGTACAAATACACCGTACACATAGCCAATACCCGGCTGTTTCTTTCTCTCTCTCTCTCTCTCTCTCTCTCTCTCTCTCTCTCTCTCTCTCTCTCTCTCTCTCTCTCTCTCTCTCTCATTCAGACACTTTTCTGGAGCTTCTGTCCCTAGAAAACCATCAGAGCTACTGGTAAGTAGCAGGGAAAGAGGAGGGGAGAGAGAGAGTGAGAGAGAGAGAGTGGGGGGAGTCAGTTATTCATCATACATGTAAGCCTGAGTCTTGTGACAGCAATTTTTTAAATATGTGTACTGTACATGTACATGTATACCATAGTTGTTGATGCACGTGTACACGTACATGCATTATGCAATAATAAATGCCCTGTGAACTATACATCTACTCCCTCCGCTTTGCAGTTCCGCTCACTTTCTTGTGCAACATGTACATTTCCTCATTCTCCCTCCCTCCTCTCCCCCTCCCTTCCCTCCCCCATCCTTTCCCCTCCCTTCCTTCCTTCCCCCTCCCTTCCCCTCCCCCATCCCTCCCCCATCCCTTCCCCACCCTTCCCTCCCCCTCCCTTCCCTCCCCCATCCATCCCTTCCCCACCCTTCCCTCCCCCTCCCTTCCCTCCCCCATCCCTTCCCTCCCCCATCCTTCCCCCCCCCCCCCCCCCCCCCCCCCCCCTCCCCTCCCCTGTCCTTCTCCCCCATTCTCCTGTGTTTCTGACAGTATGGTCCAGTGCAGTATGGCATGGTGGCCATGAACTCCCCTGGCCTGACCTACCGCCAGGCCTGCACATACTACCCTGTGACGTGTGACTCCAACAAAGTTGTGCAGTGGCTGAATGACCTGAGGTGAGGGCACGCACATGTATATATATACATGCAGTTTTTATTTTAGGGTATGAATTTGTGTGGGGGGCATTCAAGGATTATGGGAATACATGTACAGTAAGTAGGTCAGGGATTTTGCATTTGCTCTTTTGTGTGTTTTGTATGTACATGTACATGTAACTGTGCGAAAGTCGTGGTTTTATGTACATGTGTGCATATCCCATGTAGCGTACAATGTACACTGTACCATGTGTGTAAATGTACATGTACTTGTACATGTACATGTATAATATGTATTATTCATGATGCTCAGGTTCGAGGGAGGTCTGATTGAGCACTCTCTCCGCCTGGCCGAGGGATTTGCAGCTGTGCTGGAGCTGTGCGACCTCATGTCCACAACAAGAGAGCCGTGGTGAGGGGGAGGGGCCAGGAGCAGGGGTAGGGTGAGGGGGAGGGACCAGGATGGTGGGGGATGTGGCCAGAAGCAGGGGGTACAGTGAGGGGGAGGGGCCAGGTGGGTGGGGGTGTGGCCAGGAGCAGGGGGTACATCGATGTACATGTACATGTACATGGAGTTGCCTTCCTTTGCCTTGTCTCTCTGACTGATTGATCATGTACATGCCGTTCGTGGCCTAGGGAGTTGTGGTTCTCGATTTATTCCAACTCTCAAGGTTGGGCATGTGGACCATCTGCCTTTCATTCTGAGTTTATTCTTACATGTGTAGGCTTGTTGCTTTGTTTTTTAAAAAAAAGATATATATTTTTCTAAGCCGTTGAGGTTGTTGCAGATGTATATTTTTCTAAGCCGATGAGGTTGTTACATGTATTTATTTTTCTAAGCCGTTGAGGCTGTTCTCCAAATATTAAACTATATTTTTCTAAGCCGTTGAGGTTGTTGTCTATTTTATAGTGTGTGATTCTTCTTTCTTTCTTCTCTGTTCTTTTCTTTCTTTCTTTCAAGTTGTGGTGCACTATGCACGTGATTGTTCATGTAGTTTAGTTTGTTTACATGTATAGGGGTTTATGGCCTTCACCTTTCTTGACTCTTTCAAGCTGGTGTGCTATGTACATGTACATGTTATTTCATGCATATTTGCAGCATACATGTGCATGTACTCTCCTCCCTGCAGCCTTGCACCGGACCACTCTGTGCAGCAGTACTGCATCCTCGTCCTCAACTTCCCTCCCTCCGCCCACCCCTGCGTGGAGTCCATGAAGTACGGTGGGAAGACGCACGAGCAACTCTCCAAGATCATGGTGGAGGTCAGTGTCCATCTCCCACAGCCTCGTAACCGGGTGCTGCGGGGGGGTGCCCTCAGAATGCCTGGGTACAGGGCTACATCGCCCACTGCTCTCATCAGCACTGTGTACTGCGCAGCCTGTTATGTCTCGTTTCCATGCAATGCCTTTCACATGGTTATTCATGATGAAAAGGCTTAGGAATATTTGTAAAGTACATGTACATGCATGTGCACAGTGTACGTGCTGTATACGTGGATATGGGATACTATGCATGTACATGTATGTACATGTACATGAATAATCAGTCATAGAGACAAGACAAATGCAAGCAACGACACCCGAAGACAACTCTTTTTTTCCAGAGAAAAAGAAGAGCTGTCTCGGGCGGGACTCGAACCCGCGATGTTCTGTGTTCTAGGCAGATGCTGTACCAGCTGAGCCGCCTCAGCTGGGCGGGCCAAATCTTTAAAGTTTATACAAGGCAAATGACGTCTCTCCCCTGATAAACAGGGGTACTCATACATGTACATGTACAGTGTGCAGCTCACCTGTGCTGCAGTGCCTGTGTGTGCAGGCGCATGATGATCTAATGCCTCACCTCTTCACAGAGACACATGAACTTGTCTGTCGTAGCCCCCAGAAACCTCCCACACTTCAGAAGCATCTTTCAAAGGGTAAAGTACATGTACATGTGTTGTGGATTTTAATAGCGTGTGATTCTTCTTTCTTTCTCCTCTGTTCTCTTCTTTCTTGATTGTGGTGCACTATGCATGTGATTGTTCATGTATATGTAGTTCCTTTTCTTTAAAAACGTCAATAACTGCCCACTCCATAGTGCATGCGGTGGTTGGTATGCACACATAAAATACATATTTAAGCCGATGTGGCTGAGAGTCTATTTTTGTAAGCCTCTGAGGCTGAGATTGTTGTGTATATTTTTCTATGCTGCTGAGGTTGAGAGTGTGTGTATATAAACGGAACGGGCACGGAGCGGGCAATCCCCGTTCAGAGGCCATTTGACATCCGTTCAGTGTCCGTTCGTTCCCCGTTTTTTCTAAACAGGCGCCCGTTGAACGGGCCGTTTATGGGAAGTTTTTTTTGACGCATACTGTATTTTTCTATGCTGCTGAGGTTGAGAGTGTGTATATACATGTATTTCTCTATAAGCTGATGCGGCTGTGAGTGTGTAAACCTAAGCTGCTGAAGCTGGGAGTGTGTGCACATTTCTGTAACATTTTTCAAAGCCTTTGAGGCTGTTGGTGTTTGTTCGTTTCTTTCTTCCTTCTTTTCCTTCCTCCTTTTATCTAATATAGTGTGCTATGTAATACAATTGCTCATGAATGGCAGTCTGGGCTAACAGCAGTTTGTCTCTGTGTGTAGGGTCTGGTGTTGTCGAAGACGGAGAACGATGTATTGACCACAGCAGACCACTCTCTGCACCACGGTCACCTCGTCCTTCTGCAGGGCTTCACCTTGGAAGGTACACATACAGTGTACATGTAGTACATGTAAACTCATTTAAAGAGACTAGGCAAAGTAAACAACTACGCCCGAAGACAACTCCTTTTTTTCTCGAGAGAAAAAATGAGCTGCCTCGGGCGGGATTCGAACCCGCGACGTTCTGCGTGCTAGGCGAACGCTCTACCAACTGAGCCACCGAGGCAGCTCAGCTGGGCAGGCCGAATCTTTAAAGTTTACATGTACATGTTCATTGTACATGTACATTAGCAAGCATTGTATTGTACATGTACATTAGCAAGCATTGTATCGTACATTATTGTGCGTGTACATATATGTTGCAGTGCCCAGACAGGACAGCATGAGCGCCGCAGGCACGAATGCTGTCCTGTCTGGGCACTGCAATAGATTTGTTAGATATCTATAGGCAAATGGCATGTATGAACTGGGTAACCTAGGCAACCAGCCCAGCAGTACTGTATAGGCTGATATTTTTCCCTTCTGCCTGGCTTCATACATGCCAGTTGCCTAGAGATATCCAACAAATAGTAGTTGCAGTGCGAAGCCTGCACAGCATGAGCGCCGCAAGCGGGAATGCTGTGAATTAAGGCTTCGTGCTGCAAATATTTTGTTGGAAGTTACTAAGCAACAGACATGTATGAACCCTAATGAACACCTAATGGCCATTTGATAGGCATTTAACAGCTATTTTGTGGGATGTTACTAAGTAACCCACGGGAATGAAGACTGATGAATATGTTTATAGGTGCCCTACTCTGTACGGGTCAATACATGCTGCAGTAGGAACACTTCATACATGTCTGTTGCTTAGTAACTTCCAACAAATATATGTACAAATACACATGTGTATGTATGTACACCTGTACGTGTAGATGTACATGAATGAATATAGTCTATTTACTCTTACTGTTTCTCACCATTACTAGCACTAAAATCCCGCAAGGCAGAGCAAACAGCGAAGAAACTCTCTGAAGAGGATGCAGCAAAGCCCGAAGCTGTACAGCCTCCTGCTCAGGAGGTTCCCATGGACACTCATCCCCTCACCTCTCAGCCATCGAGTCTCACCCACACTGTGGACATGACTGGCCAGGCCCTGCCCAGGGTTGTGGCTAACCCCATCGATGGCATGGCTCCACAGGCACAGACGAGCCCGCGTGCAGGAGCAGGAAGTGCGTCTCCCTCGGTACAAGCCACAACCAAACCCGGAGAAGCCACGCCTGCCTCAGCTAGCGAGGAGAACCCGGCTTCGGTTCCACCACCCTCTGTCTTCTCAACATCCAGTCCCCGTGGCCCTCCAAGTGTATCGTCTTCCCCCCAACGTCCGGTATCAACCTGGACCACTGCCATGACCAGTGCGACCAGTACCGTCACTACAATGGGCGTGGCCTTGGGAGTGAGCAGTACGGCCTCCCTCTCCATCGGCTCATCTCTGACTCACACCAGCGCCTCCTTCGGCTCTGGCCTTTCCAAAGCTCCCAGTGTCTCAGCCTCCCTCACCTCCCTCCAGGTCCCGACCCATCCCAGCATCGCCACAAGCCAAGTCCCGTCCTTCTCTCAGTCGCAGCCGACTTCAGTGCCATCGCAACCTTACCCGCCCACCGGGCAGTCTGGATCCCTGCCTCCTTTCTCATCCGCTGCGCACGTTCCACCTCAGCCTGCCACGGTAGGTAGCATGGCCAACCAAGCCCCCAGCTCTACTGGAGCTGCTCAAGGTCTCCAGACCATGGGGAAGGGTATGAACCAGGGCTCTTCCCCAGTATTCCCAGCACGTATGTTGCATCGGGACACAGTGCCAACGTCTACTGTTGGGGCAGAGGTCACGGTTACCTCATTGGCACCCCTCCCCACCCAACCTCTGAGTGCTGGCCAGCTTGCCAGCTCTGTGTCCACCCAGCCAGGGTATCAGAACATGACGGCGTCCGCTACGACCCTTACTCCTTCGGGTAACCCTCCGACTTATCACACAAGCAGTGCAAAGGGCGCCACAAGCAACCCTCCTTTGGCCGCCCTAGCAGCAGCCGAGATTGCAATACAGCAGGCCAATATCACTGCCAAGAACCAGCAGGCCATGCGGCCCACAGGGCCCATGCTTCCTACAGCCCCAATGGCCAGCAGTGCACCAAGTCAAATGATCGGCGCTCAGCCGAACACCTCCACACTCCCTTTGCCTGCGCAGCAGGTCAATCCGAACCAACCGCCCAGCATGCTTCCTACCGAAGTGGCGATGAACAATCCCACCGGTAGATCGCAACCGTCTTCTTCCATGCCCACTGGTTTCTCCACAAGCATCGCTGGCGGGCAGCCGGGTGTGGGTACAGCTCAGCTGCCGCATGGCTCGGTAGCCAACCCCAGCGGTGTTCAGAAGTTCAGTGGCCCCTCTGCCCTGCCAGGGGCACAGCCAAGTATCCCTGTAGGCCAGCAGCTCATGCCAGGCCAGCAGCAGCCTCAGCCTCAGCCTGGTGGCCAGCAACCGCTTGTGGCCCAGCAAGTGTTGCCTGCTAGTCAACCGTCCCTGCCCATGCAGCAAGGCGCCATGGGGACACAGCAAACCCATGCTGTCCAGCAACCGGGTCTTGCGGCGCAGCAGGGCATATCCGGAGCGCAGCAACCTTTCGGTGTGCAGCAGTCGACGATGGCCGGGACGCAACAACAGCCGCTAGTAGCAGGGCATCAGGGGATGGCCAGCGGTCAACAGCCGCACTTGCCGCCTCACGGCATGCCCGGAGTACAGCAGCACGGTAACCTGCAGCAGCACGGGACTCAGCCGGGGGGTCCTAGTGGACAGCAAGCTCTGCCCAGACAGCAGCCAATGCCGGGAACTCAACCGATGATGTCGACTGGGCAGCCGCCTATGGTCAGTGCTCAGGCTCCTCCCACAATACACGCAGGCCAGCCGGGGAGCTATGAAGCACAGCTTCAGCATGTAATTGATTATATACACCCACACACGTGCATGTATATAATGGCCCAACGATTGCATGTGTAGAGGTGTAAGTACATGTACATGTGCATGTACGATTATGTGAATATACTGTACATGCCTTACATGTACGTGTACTGTACATGTACATGTACATGTATATTACTAGCCATTGTCTGCCTACTTGTTAATGGATAGGAGAATTAACAGTTGACATGTATAGGTACATGTATACGCATACATGAAGCCAACAAGCTCTTGAAGCATGTTGGTGTACATGTGCCTACTGGCTACTTCCTTTGTTAACTGTAAACAGAATGTGCAGCCGACAATTTGGAACGGAACAGTGGATGTGATGGACCAGGTAAGTTATGCATCACTCATACAGCATGCTACAACACAGCAATGCCTTAGCAGTGTGGCACTTTTGTAATCATGTACATGTGTATACTAACTCTGTGCACAGCAACGAGGCCAGCGAGCAATACGACATTTGAGTTGTTCTATTACTGCAAAGCGTGAGCTTGTGCCCGAAATGTGAGTCTGAAGCTCTTGTGTACATCTCTATCATAAGGATACACTTCATGCTGTTCAGATTTGTGAGCATGTGCATACATGAACATAATATTATACGTGTACATTTGTACACATAGCTAGCATATCAAACTCAATGCATGTGTTGAAAAATAGAATACTATTATATAATTGTGCAGTGATATATATACAGTAGGCCTCACACGTCTGTACAGTTGTGTGATGCCACCTTTTCCCCTTGTACAGACGTCCAGACACATGGCCTCAATGTATCAGTCTGGTCGCATATCCCAAACACGCAACAGTAAGGCTGAATATATACATGTACATGTACATGTACATTATATAATGCATACACAGTGTGCAATGTGTACTCAGACTCTTCGTCTTCCTGCAGACGCTCATCATGCAGATCATGAAACTGAATCAGCACCACAACATGGTTCGCCCGGTCACTTTCAACTTTGCAGAGCCCACAGACAATGTGCTCACTCTGAGGCTGCTAATGGCCAGCGACCAGGCACAGAAACATGTGAGATTGTGATGCTGATGAACATGCAGAGTATAGTAGAGCCCAGTCCCTAGAACCACAGACATGCAGTTGGCTATTTCATATTCACACATTAGTCCCAACCAAGCATTTGTAGTGGTTGCATGCATGCTATGGCATGTTTAGAGTAGTGTGTATACATGTACTTCCACAATACTCACAATTTTAACACAGGTATTCATGTTTATGTAGTCAGCTGATTGCCCATACAATACAGGTATATCCACCAATTATGAAGCTACAAGTGATTAGTGTAACTTGTAGAACACGTTCTCAATACAGTTTACTACTGTACCTGTACAATTATGGTCGTAACTACATGTACATGTACATGTGCAGTGTACTAGAGCTGTACATGTACATGTATGTGGCTACCTTATACTCATGTGTACATTCATTTCCACACCCTTAGTTTGGGATCGTGCATTTCAGCAATGCCTCACCGCAATGTCCAATCAAGGCCCTCATCCTTCTGTGGAACGAGAAGACCCTTCAATTCACTGGCCTTATTCCACTGCAACAGGTACATACATGTACATGTACCTGTTGTTTTGGTATGGCACTAGCCATTTCAATTACAGTTTTGGTTACAATCTATGAGTAGTCAGTAATTTGATTTTGATTGAGTAAAAAAATATGCTTTAAAGATATCATGGTTACAGTTAAAGTTGACATATGCCAAACAGTGGTGACAATAGTTTGGTTTTAGTAATATTGGTTTTAGTTATGGTTGTGATTAATAATAATTATATACTTCAGTGATAGTGCCAGTGAGCTAAAGGAAGGACATGTTTCTCTTTAGCATGATTTCCCTCTCCAAGTTCCTGTCAGAAAGTCGATTTCGCCTTCCAGAGGAAACTAGACCGGCTGTTGAGAACACTCTTTCAACAGGGGCGCTTGATGCCGGAATTGAAAGAACATCAAAAGCCAATGAGGCAAGCAGAGGGTAAGTGCTCTCGTTCTCCATCCAAAATTGTAATGGATCAATGTCTTCATTGATGTCGAGCTCGCTTGATGCATACAATCTGACTTCTTCTTGCTCAGGCATCAAACATGGACTAGTAGACCGGGAACTTGCTTGTTCCTTCTTCTTTTCAAAAAGAATGCTTGAAAGGTAACGAAATTTCTTAGATGGTGGGGGCTGTTCTGGTTCTGTAACATCCTCTTCAGTTGTGTGCATTTCAACACTAGCACCAACATTCTGAAACTGGATGAGAGAATAACACTTATGTAAGGTGGTCATTTAGTTACACTCTAATTTTACAACCACAACAAGGTGGCGGCAAAATATCCCACAAGGAAATTGCAACATGAAGGCCCATATATTTAAGAATGCTACACATCTACAATAGCCAGGATGTATACTTTGACTAACCTCTTTCAGTATGCTCTTTTTGGCACTTTCCATCTGATCCTTGTTGAGCAAGAGGCGGTACCGTGGATCCAAGTATGTTGCCATTGTATGAATGGGGTCAAAGTTTACAGACTTTGGGTCCTGCACTTTCGCAAACCTGGTCCCTAACTCCTTCTGAAGAAGAGTAGCTACCTGCCTCAAACCTGTTTTCTCTTTTGCCTGTACAGGTGACAATATTATGCACAGTCAAGTCACTTAACTGCAACTCACACATTAAAACATACTAAACATTTTACCCACTAAACACGCAGTACACTCTGAGAATACAAATGACATACAAAGGACGTACAGCTTCAAGGTGACAATCCAGCTCCATGAGTACAGGAATAACGGTAGAGATGGTTGTGAATTCTTCTCCACTGGTCAGTGATGTATACTTTGCAAATGGCTCCAGGAGGAAGTGAATCTGCTCTAATGTCTTCCATTCGCTGTTCTGTAAACCATCCCATCCTAACTCCACCAGCACCTGTGAGAGTTCATCCTTGACTGAAAGAAGACGCTCTATTAGAAGAAAACTGGAATTCCATCGAGTTGGACAGTTACTGACGAGCTTTCGCCCTGAAAGGGCAATCAGCTTCTCAGTCGCTTTCACAGACTTGTTGACTTTCTTTACCAGTCTGTGAGCACTGGCAAGTACACGCTTAAGTGATCGAACACTATCAAATTTTCGTACCACAAGTTGAAGCACATGAGCAAAACAGCTTATCCGTTTGTGCAGGGTGAAAGCAACATCAAACTCTAATTCACACTCTTCAAAGTTGGAGATATCACCAAGCACATCAGCACCGTTTTCTTGCTCTTCACCATCCTCACTCATTGTCTCCTCTTCATGCAAAGGGGAACTGGAAGTACTTGCCACAGCAGTTTCCTCAGTATCTTCGCCTACATCTTCAGGATCTGCTTCCATATCCACCCACTCACGAAAAGCTGCAACCATATTGCTGCCATTGTCTGTCAAAATGGCGCTAACTTTGTCTCTTGAGAGCTCCCATTCACCCATCACCTCCTCCACAATTTCCTCCACCCTTTCAGCTGTATGTGGTGATGGCAATCGCCTAACAGCTATGGTTGCATTTCTCCTTTTGTGGTCAGAGCGTGTAAAAAAGTGTGCCGTCACTCCCAAGTATGAGGCAGTCATGCTCTTTCTGGACCAAATATCTACAGTGAGTGAGACCCTACGGGAGTCACGAAGTACGGACAGAAGCGACGCTTTCAAGTCCACGAACACCCGGTCCATTTCTTTCGAAATAGCCGCGCGATTGGGAACAGTATAGCGATCATCGAGTTCGGCGATCAAGTCACGAAATTCTTGACTGTCAACAATCGAGTTTGCCACATAGCCAACGCCCACAAACGTGGCTAGCTTCCGAGTTATCTTCTGATACTTTTCGCTTTCTTTTGTGTACTTCTTCGTCCTCTTGGTAGCATCCTCAATGGACAGCTGGGTCGCCAACTTCACTTCACGACCATGCTTTTGTTTCGCCTTTTCCTTTAGTTCCTCCTCCATTTTACACAATTCGGTATACCGACCAGGATGCTTCGCTTTGAGGTGCGCTTTCAGATTCGTTGGATACTTCCCGTTGATTTCCATGCCACAGACCGAGCTCTCGCTGGCGTCGCCGCTTGACACTTGGCATGTACTCTTGCCTTTGGTACTGTCATAAAAGAAATAATTCCAGACAGCGCTCTCCCTAGGACGGCCAGAATGACTACCACTAGCTTTAGACATCTCAAACGGTGGCAACAACTCAAACTTCAGCAACACGAGGTAGTCACACACTCACGTGCATGTCATATGACACAAATTCAAATGCGCATGCGCACTTACTAATACTAATACTAGTATAGTCTACTAGTAATCCTCAATTCCTGATTGGTTAGAATCAGCCTTGGTCCTTCAAATTACAACACGTTAAAGTTATGGTTATGGTGGGTACTTGAGAGTAGTGTTAGTTACAGTTATGATGAACTCTTTTGTTAGTTGCACAAAACTAAGATGTTTTAGTTGTAGTAGCAGTTAACTAATACAACACTGCAGTGATGATCTGACAGATGCAGTGATGTACATGTTGTAACATGTACATCACTGCTGGAGTGGTTTATCAAAATGGAAGCCACAGGTATACTCTGTATAAACCACAAGCATCTGATTCTTGTACCATAACAGCATTCCTGTGACCTCCTATGAATAATGTTACATACAGACCACTCTGAAATAAGGTGCAACTCACAGTTTGAGCCTGGACATTGATTATGTGGTGTCTGAAGACCTTACCTTAGTAATCATGCTTTAGTGTTGGACTATAAGCCCAAGTATAATGCGAATTACTGTCATAGTATAAATCCAGGGAAACCTTTCAATTCCAGAGCACATACAGTAGCACTTGGAGTGCCTCACCATGGTATGATATGATATTGTAGGTACGAGTGTTTCTTCTCTCTTTTTAGGAGAGGTTTGTTCAGGCTCTGAAGAGTGTCCTCAACAGGAGACAAACAATGGTACGTGTACATGTACATGTATTATGTACATAGCACGCTTTGAAGTGCTGTGTGCGGAATATAGCACGAGAAGGGTGTGGTCGAGAGGTCCAATACAGCATGAGGCGAAGCCGAGTGCTGTATTGCGGGCTCGAGACCACGTCCTTCGAGTGCTTTATTCTGCAGGCACAGCACGTACAAAGCGTGCTCTAACTAATATGTACATGTTTAATTCAATTTTGGGTGGGTGCAAGTGGAAGTGCCTAGCCTACCACTTCGACTGCCCTTTGAGCGGTTCTGACTGGTTGACTGGGTGGGAAAAGTGACAGAAGGCACTATACCAGTGAATACTCGGAGTACTACACACTGTATCGTGCGTGCTGCCTTTCCTTGGTTAGAACAGCAAATACGACTGCTCTCTGTTCTGTACTGTGATCACGTACTAGCAATATACATGTAGACCTAATTATCAACAGGCAGAACATTTGATGCGATCACATGCTAGCAGTACAGAATGGGCACACAGCATTGCTCCATACATGTAACTGTGCTATAAGACGTACATGTATATGGCATGGGCAATGATTTTGAAGCACCCACACAAAATACAATAAATTGTAACTACAGTACTTCATATTGAGATCTGGCTTATATAATTATGTAACTGCTGCTGCCACCAAACGTGCTTGCACATTTGTTTCACAATGCAGTGGAACCCCGCTTAACAGACACCCCTCAACGGCGGACACCCACGATATAACGGACAATTCTGAAAGTCCCGATCGTTTCTCCATAGGCTTTAATACATTAGAAACCCCTGAACACTGGACACCCCGCTACTCCGTATAACGGACAGTAATCCGTCCCCAATTGTACACTCGCAATACTAGAAAACCCTGCTCAACAGACAGTTTAGCCACACCTACAGAATGTTGTAAAGTCGAACCCTATATGCTGGACTCCCGAAAAACGGCCATACCGAATATTCAGACGAACATCAAAGGTCTCAAACACATGCCCATATAAAGTTTCACAAATCAACCCCTCAGATACAGACACCTCGATATTTTGTATTACGGACATGCACCTCTGTACATGTATATCCCAATAGCTACAACATACTGTGAAATACCCATCATATTGCTGACACAATGGAAAATAGAGCTAGACTGTAGGTACAACAATAATGGTTTCAAAGTCACTCAACTTGGCAAGTATAGCATTCAAGCTAATGATCTCCACAGTCAAGAGTCAACTACATATATGTATGTAGCTGTGATGTATGGTACACATGGTGGCCTCTCACGAATGATTGGATTCCCAGCAAAGTCAGATTTTCGCTAGGTATAGGCTGATTTGCCATCTTGTCTCTCGCCTATGAGTGTGTATAGCCTGCTATAAGTGGATAGACAGACACTAGCTACATGCATGCGCGAAGCACCTAAACCCCTGAGCTACGAACACCTTGCTATAACAGACAAAAAACCTGGTCCAATGGTGTCCACTTTAGAGGGGTTCCACTGCATTCATGTACTGTACATGTACACTGTGCATATAGCGTTACTATCTTGTCACTCTTTGACAAACAGACTCAGCAAGCAGCAGGGGTTAACCCAATGGTGAGGCCACAAGGAACACTGGTCCCTGGATATCCTGGACAAGTGCAAGTACATATGTGCATATAAAATGTATGTACGTACGTATCATGAGTGACTAACTGCTCTGTAACTCTGCTGCAAGTTATACCTTTACATATTGTGCAGCAAATGTAAATTATTTCAACGAAAATGTCAAAAATAGCTTTTTGTAGACCCATGAAGTACATGTATAAGCGCTATTATTGCATGCGTGTATATTTTGTAGGGGTGCTAATGGTTTAGGTGGTGCCTTGATGAAAAGTACTTTGTGTAGTTAAAGAAGTGCAATAAGTCTGACTAAGGTCATTTTGCTCTATTATGCACACACACACACACACACACACACACACACACACACACACACACACACAGCAACCACAACAGCAGATGGCTAGCCAGCCACAGCCACCAATGGCCACAGGACAACAGCCGCCCATGCAGGCAACAGTCAGCACAATATCCACTCAACCAGTCATGAGCACTTCCCAAACCAATCAACCGGGACCAAGCACAGACCCCACGATGCTGTCCAGTGTCAATCAGACTGTTCCCATGAGGATTGGAGGCATGCCGACTCAGCCTCAGCAGCCCCAGCCCCAGCCACAGCCTAGGCCTCAGCAGTCAGTGGCAGATAAACAGGCGCAGCTGGACAGGCTGATAATGATGTTGGACAAGGCCACTCGTGAGCAGCAGAGCCAGATACTGCAGAGAATGAATGCTTCTCCAGAGATGCAGCACAACATTCTGCAGAGACTGCAGAACTATAGACTTCAACGACAGCAACAACAACAACAACAACAACAATCTCAGCAACAACAACAACAGCCTCAGCAGCAGCAACAGCAGCCGCAGCAACAGCAAATGTCTGCCCTGAACCAGCCTCAGCCGGGAGGTATGGTTCAAGGGCAGCCGTCTACTGCAATGGGCGGTATGGGACAGTCTGTCATGAGTATTGGACAACAACAACAACAACAGCCACAACAACAACATCAACAACCACAACAACAACAGCCACAACAACAGCAGCCACAACAGCAGGGCATGCAGCCAGGTACTATGGGAATGCAGATGGGCATGCCAAGAGCCCCGATGCCAGGCCAGCAGGAAGGAGGAATGGATCAGAATCTCTATGGGTGGCAATGATCATTACATGCTTCATAGTTAGTCACTCAAAAGTGAAATAAACTGTAGCACTTCACTTTTTTCTGCACTTTGTACTTGTATTGTACAGTGCACACAAAGATAGCGGTAATAATGATGAAGGCGTAGATTCTGTGGTATATAAGCTCTATGAGTGCAGTGTATCCCTTTATTGACCGTAATGCAAATTAGGTAACTTTAGCGCATGCGGTAACATTTTGAAGTGACCTTGGATGGTATTTTTATGGGACAAAGCAGATTGGTAGCATTTTTCCGTTCGCTCGTGGGAAAAATACGGCTGCAGCTGGCTTACGAGACTATGTACATTGAGCGCTTAGTGCTTGAACAGGGCCTAATTATGAATTGCTTTGTCCCAGAAAACTCTCGTTGCTTCCACAGGCATAGCGAGTGCTTGTAAGCTTTCAGAACAAAAATCAACTTCCTTGCCCCCAGACTAAAGCAGAAACGCTCAACAAATAGTCTCGCGTAGCCAGACTCTCTCCGCAAAAGCGAGAAAGAGTCTGGTCAACTGCCCATATTAGACTTGTTCTTCACACCCTCCGAAAAACGGGGGTGTTAAGTAGGTGCTGGCCACAATGTTTTCATAGCGACATTTTCTAGCAAGACACGCGCTGTTGCACATTTGCTCTATGTACTACAAGTGTGCAGTAATATCCTTTAGCTTCACGTTTATTCACCACCCTTGTATTCATACAGTGCTTAACTCATATCCTGTAGATCATTCCTCTAGGTGTTAGATCACTACTAGTAGCATTTGACCAGTGCGACTCAGTTTTTAGAGGTGCAGGCAGTATTATTGCATCCAAGGCAGCAGGCATGACAGAGAAAATAGAGCTTGAAGATGCAATATCAGCAGCTGCAGTCACAAAGGAACTGAAGGATAAGCATAGACAAGCCATATTGACATTTCTTGCTACAATGTCGCTATGAAAACATTGTGGCCAGCACCCACTTATCACCCCCCCGTTTTTCGGGGGGTGTGAAGAACAAGTCTTATATGGGCAGTTGACTAGACTCTCTCTCGCTTTTGCGGAGAGAGTCTGGCTACGCGAGACTACTCAACAAAGTTCGAAAAAAGTGCTGACTCAGCACTTTACACCGACGGGCTCTTATTAGCGCTTGGGTGCAGGGTACACTAGCGCTGCGCTATACATGCACACCCCTTTAGTCACCACATACTACTAGATCACCGCAATCGGATATTTGTGGCCAGCAGTATAAACTGTTGAAAACCATGCATAAATACATGCTTATGGGCATTATAAGGGATATACCATACATGTACTTCAGAGCCATTGTGGTCCCTTGAAGGATTGGAACCTCTCTCAGTGGATAATGAGACTACCCAAAAGACACCAATTTATATTTGCATAAGTATACATTTTTATCACCCAAGCTTTCCACTTTGAACAGCCAAGGCTTTTTCCAACAATGCACAGCAAAACATTTGACATTGTTACTTCAACGAAGACCTTTTCACATAAGTTGTAAGGCTATGTAAACTGCACTTTCATATGCTACAAAATTAATAACATTATTTTCATTACAGCTATATATAATTATATTCTGGGCTGTGCTGTGGGCCACATGACAAGAAATTGTGTAGTAAAACAGAATTGTGATTGTATAGTACATGGGGGGAAGTTTACAAAGGTGCAACTCGCAATAATTCTATTTCTGCAGTGAAGACGCTGAACAGTTACTGATGGACAGACCAATAGCCATGCATGCCCCCTCGTACACGAGAAGGCATGGCTCCGCAATGTTCCCTTGTGAAGCTAGCTAGAACCTTTCCAGGCCTGCTTGCAACCTGGACATGAGGCTACATGAAGCCATAACTAGTCCAACACACATATATAAGTTAGTGTGTCCAGCAATCATTTTGCATGCATGTGTAGAGAGACTAGAAACAGCATTTTCAGGCATATACATGCAGTGTTTCACATGAAGAGAGGTATATATAGCCCCACTTTTGAATTTGCTGAGAATTTTATGTACTTGCTAGAGAGACACACTATACTATCATCGGGGAATAATCCAACGTTTCATCATGTGACAGTCACATGGCAGTGACAACAACACAGTTTTGAAGGACTTTAGGCACAGAACATTTGCAAAACGTGAGCTAAGGTCCGAAAATGCAGGATATTACTATTCTTGAACTATAATAATTATGTAGACCCACTATCGTTGAGCAGACCTTAGTATAAAAATTCGAATTCTGCATGGTGACAGAAAAACATAATTATTAAACTCAACAGTATAAGTATACTTCTGTTACTCTGCAAACCTGCTGAAAACCTAGCTTGCGTTGCAAGTTCACACTCGGCGAGTCATCATGAACTGAAGAAATTGGAATGTCACCTCGAGCAAGAATTTTTTGACATACTGCTCTTTTGACAGCAGTAGCTAACCCTTTCCTTCGATGTTCCTCAATGGTAAAGAGGTTTCCCAACTCTCCGCTGATTCCATGCTGCATTTGCCAAGCCACTGGTGTAGAAAAATCAGAATCAAGGAAAACAGCAGCACTGTCAAGCCTCTGGATACACTGTTTATGATATTCCTCGACTACACTAACAGGCCGTCCAATAGAAGCAGTCCACATTTCTGCTTGAGATGACACGAGTGTGCTGTGTTCAGCTACCAGCTCTCCAAGTCTGTACCCCACAGGACACTTGGCACTGGTAGTTGGGAGCTGCCCCAGCAAGGCGTACATCCCACATTCATATACTGAGTAGTCACCAGGGCTCAACCTGGCATCTCCATCAGGTTGGAGATTTTGGATCAAATAGTCCGTCATAGTTCTATCATCGTCCTCAATAATTTGAAGGAATTGCCAGCGACCCACTGTCACCAAGTGGGCTTGCTCGAGGAGACGAACCAGGTGTGGTTTGGAGGTAGTGTAACAGTAAAGGTCGCAAATATCGGAGAATCTGGGTTGAAGTATTTCAAAGACAACCGTCGTGAATTCCGGCCATCCGTCAGTGTAAAACGTCCCTTCCACACGACCTTCTAGTACGTTCTTGGCAGAGGAACGTAATCCACTCGTCCTTGGCAGCCCCGACTCCAATTTCTTCAGCAAACCTACCAGTGCAGTAGGTGCTAAACGGACAAGTCTAAAGTCACTTCTCTCTGCCATCTCGTCATGAGGAGCCTCGCGGAGACGCGCCTCACGGAAATTGGCCCGACACAGCTGTGTACAATCATAGATAATACACGCTAACGGGATTGGCAACGTAATTGAGCGTTTTCCGCAATCCACGTTACGGTCACGTGATCCCTTAGGAACATGTATCGCGTAACGACCGGCGCTAGCGTCAGCTCGAGCGGTGTTTTATTGTTCTGCGAGCGAGCTGCTTCGGAACGAGGGCCACACCCGACTGTGTTCGACGTTCATACACTTTCTTCAAGTGGTCCCAGCTGATGTGCTGTCCAATGATCTGTTGTGTGTATGTGTGTATGTTTATATGTAAGTGTAGAGATGATAATGATGCACATGCATATTTGTATCCATACCCACAAAGCTCGTTTGTAGCTATGTCCAAAAGAATTTGACCAACAGTTCCTCACGGTCTTGACGAGATATGGAATATCAGAGATAAAATATATGAAGCGGCCATCGCTGCTGTATGGGTTGGGAACTTTGAAAGTCACTTCACTTGAGTTGGACTGGTGCATGCGGAAAATTTTTCTGTTGACAGAGGCCTTATCTAGAGAGGTTGGTGATTGATCAATCCAGCCACTTGGTAGTAATGAAACATAAGATCAATGAGAGGTGAAGTGCTGCACTCATCCTATTACCAGAGATGTGTATATTAATTTCAGCTACTGTTAGCAATTTGTAATAATACATTAAACACCTGCTTATTGGCATGAAGCTTAAGCTTTCTTGGACGACCAGTTGGGTTTCTCTTCAAGGCCTGTCTCTTTCTTTCATAGTTCTTGCGCAGATGACCATTTGGATATCCCATGACTCACAGACTCACAGTCACAATCTTAAGCTTCAGTAAGCAGTAAGCGTGCAAGCAAGAATTATCACTTATTCATTCTTTTAAATGTACTCATTACATCTTTCACTCATTACTGGACAAGGTACAGTTAAAACATAGATATTTAACCTCACGGAACGGGATTGGAAACGGAGCTAAATTCACACCACTTCACACGTCGATCCGCGTTGTACCGGAAGCAGTAACATTTAGCGGAAGCGCCGTTGCGTATTCCAATTATTGCCTACCGTCAGCGCTTGCTCTATCGTACGTGGCTATTCTCCACGAATCGTAGGTGACTGACGCTGTGGACCGAGATGGCTAGCAACTCCATTGGTAAGTGTATGGAGTAGAGATAATTTGATGGGGTAGTAAATATCCTGGGGTATTGTTGCAAAGTGTCACTTTAGATTGTTGCTTTGCTCACAGAACCGGTGGAGATGCTTACAAAAGCAGTCCATGCAGTCCTTGACGACGACAGCTTTAAAGCACCATGTCCAGCAAATAAGGCAGCAATCTCCACTGCTTCTGCTCTGTCTCAGTGGTGTGTGAGGCATGAGAACCGTATCTTCCTCTACTCACATTCTCAAGTTCTGGTGGTTTGCCTGAAGGCATGTTTTTGTCGAAAGTACACCTCTCTACGACTAAGGAGGGAGAGAATGTGGAAAGCATATCACCGATTACGTAGCTCGAAAACATTTCGATGTGATTGGAACAGGTTTCTACAAAGTTCTATTGGACACAGAGCTCACCCTGGTTTCTTTCAGTTCGTGTCACATCACATACTCCAGGAGTTGATCAAAGCTGAATTCCCCTTGCCACCAGCTACCCAGTCATCTGAGCACCCTGATCGACCACTAACATTTGAGGAACAGAATGCTCTGCGGTACGTAGCAGGGTATGTATGTAGGAAGGTACGGGAAGATCTGGAGTCTTCATCATCAACAATGAAAGATGATATGATTTTTTGTGTTCTCTCTTTGGCTGGGGATGAGACAGATGAAGATGGAGAGACTGAGGTGTGGGTCAACAAGATTGATAGAGGAGGATTATGGCACATCAGTGACTCCACATACATGCTATTCGCAATTATGGAGGAGCAAATCCGTCGGTACTTCACCACTAGAGCAATAACTCAACTCAGAGGGGACACAAAAGATCAGATACACAGTGCCCTCATGAATGATGATGACATTTTGTTTCAGTGGAGTTTATTGACTGCAATGGTTGATGACAGCGTTGCTTCAAAGTTGTTATCCAAAATCACACAGCTCTACATAAGCGTACGTGGATTTGCTTTTGTTAAGTCATGTGTGGAAATGTACAAACAGAACACAAAGCAGACTCTCCAACGAAAGAAATCATTGCGCAGAGAACTCTATTCATCAAAGCATTAAACCTGTATTGAAATTTTTAATCCATTATTGCAGCATTATTGTACATATCAATATAGTATACATGTATACATATGCATTATTTGTGGTGGCATCTACGTTTAGGTATAGGCATGTTCTCTATATCTTCTATTCCTCTTTTGCGGTCTCCTCTGCAGTTGCCTTTAATGTTAGCACAGGTTGTGTTAACAATACGAAGGGCTTGAGTATTCCTTATAAACTCCAAGACATTGGGGTTTTCGTTCACTCGACCCCTCTGTCTCTGTTGCCCAAAAAACTTCTCGAGGGGGTCCTGACAGATGTGGTTACTTAAGAATACTGTAACATCTGGGAGGGTGAACAGGTACTTCACCATTTCTACAAAGGAGTGCACTGTAAGAACAAAGGAATACATGTTAGTTGAGAGCATATTTGTAGTGTATTGTTTATACCTGTTAGCTTTAAACCCTGTAGTGTTTCCATACTCAGCATCATCATCTTCTTGGCGGCATTTGTAACATCCTTCCTTGCCATCACACTCTCCTCCCATTGGTCAAGATACGGCAGAAACTCTTCAGTCAACCACTATAATGGTACATAAATATTCAAGTACATGAGCATGTACATGTATATGCACAGCATAACAAACACTACTTAAGGTATGCTATAGTAGCACTTACCCGAAAACGAAAGTCCTTTCCAGAACGATATGCATATGGGCTTTTGAAGGAGTTCTTGGAGAGCTTACCAGCAGAGAGACTGCTAACATTTAGACAGTCAAAAAATTTGTCAAATGTTTCGACAAATTTAGCCGTTTCTTGAGCTTTATTCCCCAGAGTTATCTCCATTGCCTTTGCAACCGAGTTGCTCAAAACCTAAATTGTATAACACACACTTGGATCATACACCTGTACCCTTCCCCATAAGTCTATACATGTCAGTGTACATGTACATGTACGCACATACAATACATCTACATGGTCAGATCAGATACAAGCATTCCATACTGTATGCAAGTGCACTGTACATGTGCAAACACAAACCTGTGCAGCCAAATCGACCCTCATCTTAGAGTAGCTTGAGAGGTACACATGCTCAAGTTTCAATTTTGGCAACATTGCCAATCCAGGTGTGTCTGTCTGTGGCCGATTCCTCTTATACAACTCCACAAGATGGGACCAAGAGATTTCTTTCCCATTGCACTGCAAAAGAACAAAATTAAGCAGTCACATACATCCACATGTACATGTACATGTACATGTAGCTGTATACATGTACACATGCACACGATGTCATGAGCATGAACATACCCACAATGTTCTCTTTGGGTTAGCCCAGGCATTCCGTACAGTCTTCAGCAAATGTGGAGGATCAGAAAAAAAGTAAAGAAACCGATCCTCGTCTGTAAATGGGTTGACAACTTTGTAGGAGGCATCGGTATGTAGGGAGAATAGCCGGCGGTTGGCTGCAAGACCATCACAGGAAAGACCCATCACTTTGAAACCCAAACGCTCTAACCGAGACACTGCTTCCCAGAATGGGTCGAACATGTCATCAGCTGCTAGTGAGCTGCAGGGGAACTGCGCATAGGGGAATTGTAGCTTGCTAAATAACCCCCGCACCATGAACACAAGCATGGAGTTCGCCACAGGCATACTCGCTTCTTCTCCACTTAGAAGCCGTTCATACTCCTTTAGGTGATCATTGATATCACCAAGGTTGGTGAAGCCAAGTACAGCACCTGTGTATATGTATACATGTATATGTACATGTATATAGTCATTTTATATGTAATATGCATATATGTACATGTACATGTATAATCAGGCAGATGCTGTACCAGCTGAGCCACCGAGGCAGCTCAGCTGGGTGGGCCGAATCTTTAAAGTTTATACAAGGCAAATGGCGTCTCTCCCCTGATAAACAGGGTTACTCAACCTCAGCATTGTACATGTATGTACGCTCAATACCACTGTACAAAGTGTAAGTACAACATACCACATACACCACTACATAATATATGTACATTACATGTACACACACATGCATGTACCTGTGTTGCGGTCATACACAATATCCTCCCGGATATGCATTTCATCCATGATGAGTAGTATGTGCTTCTCCCTCTCTGGGCAGGAGTGAATCCTTGCTGCCTCTGCCAGCTGGGTGTCCACTTCATGAGAGAAACCTGCTGTAGCCTTAGCTATGTAGGTGTAGTCACGCAGAGTTCTCTGCGAAGGCAATTTCACCACCCCTGTTTCTCTCAACAGTTCATATGCACTGCTGGAGAGGTGACGAAGATAAAGACACCACCGGATCATGAGTGGGTCCCATCTCATCGACCGGGAATCTTTCAGGGACATGGCTCGTGTCTGGTTCTCCCAGAATATCCTAGCAAAAGAGTTCGGGGGATATTCCTGGGCAATCGTTGGGGAATTCTCCTTGACAATCTGAGTTAGATTGTCATGCAAATCTTCCTGGACCGATACTCCTCTCTGCTCGACTACAGCTTCCAGCTTTGCTGTGAGGCGTACTATCTTCTTTTGATCTGTGCAATGTTGACGCTGTAGGCGTTGCAGACGTTTGTCTTTCTGCGGCGTCGACAAAAAGCGATAGTTCACACGACTCCTGGGGTCTGATCCATCAGAATGCCTCCTGCTGTTTCGTGAGCGCATGCTGTAGAGGCTCTTGCGAAATTCTCTGCACTTCTCACATCGGCTGGTAATGCCTTCTCTTGGAAGAACAAGCAGCTCACATCCAGTGCAACGAATGACATCGCTCTTGTTGTCATAGAATGCACTCTCTGTACCTAGAGATGACATAGATGCATGTAACCATATTAAGAGTATAATGTAATTACATGTATTTACCTGTTGCACTGAGAAAGGAGCCTTTCCTTGCTGCAATAAGGGGTCGAAATGTTTCTCCCTCATTACCGCAACAAGGTACGAGGCCATTGAGGAAGTTAATAACTTCCTGCAAACAGACAACTGAGGAGATGATTTGGGGCATTGCTGAAAGAACCTTGTCACTGGGTGACAACTTCTTGCTCTCCACACAAGTGTACCAGTGCAGATCTTCACAGATGACGAAGCTGTGCATGACCACGATGCTGCCCTCAACCTCAGTCACTTTCGCAAAAACGAGGTTTTGTTCGCAGCTTTGTTCAGTTAGGTCAATCCATCCTACATAATGTAAGTAACATACATGTACATGTACACCACTTGTTTAAAGTAGGCCACAAATATAGAATTGCTAAAATCAATGTCAAATCACCTTTTGGGAGAACAGGGAGGGCTTGAAGTCGACTTCTGAGTGTTGTGAGGGAGCGTACAGGTGCATGAAGGTACACACTCTTGTCAATGAAGACAGTGAAGAGTGAGACTGACTGCAGTGGCACACTAACAATCAGTGGGGCAGGAGGGCACAAGGGCTGGGAGAGGTCCAACACTGAGTCATGAACTGACTCTACAGTCAAGGTCACTGCTGTAACTCCTTGCTGGCGTGCTGCTTTTGCTTTCCTGAACTCATTCTTTCGATGAGTCGATAGGCGAAATCTCCTGTACATGTCTGTAGGTGTGAATAGTGCCTGAATTCAAACATCAGTAAATCATGTTTGGAAAGGCCCCTTGGACTCAAACTGACACCATGCAAAACAGGAACAACAGCAGAATATGCCTTTACAAACTATATGTATGTCCAGGGTTTTGTTTAAGCAACAACTGCTGACAAAATAATACACTTGCTTCAGGTGTGAGAACGCTAATATGTGTAATAGTAGACAAGAAGCTGAGTTCTTTGGCCTTCTTTTGGGCCCATGCAAAACTTGAAGTTCAGGGGGACCCCACAGTAATACTGAAATCCAAAACAGTTCTTCTACTTCGCCCCTAAACGCTGACAAAAGTACTTCCCTCCCTCCTAACACGTAAAAAACGCGGGTTAGTGTACAGCGCGAGAGTGTTAGCAGTACCTAGACACCGTACAGTACTACATTAGTATAAAACCAACCTGCCAGAAAGCCTTCCACGGAGCGAACAGGGAAACAGGGCAGGAGAACAGTCGTTTCGGGGATCTGAGAGCTATTCAGTCGCTTGCTTCTCTTCCTTACGGTCGGCAATCTGAAAAGCGCAGGTGTTAATCAGCTACCAACGCGGATCGAATCTCTTCCCAAGACGTGTACGTATAGCATCACGTGATCCGTTTCCAATCCCGTTCCGTGAGGTTAAATATCTATGGTTAAAAGTTCTGACACAACTCAGTACACTTAGCACTAAAAAGTACGAAACCATGGTAACTGTATAAACAGAGTTTTTAGTCATTGACATGTCTTGAGGGCTTATAAACCCCAAAGTATGTTTCAGTTACATTAAGTGCACAAACTCTTATTTGCATGCACGACTACTGACATGAAGAATGCTCCCTAGAACTCACAAAAAGTACACAAGTACAGTAAGTACTGCTACTATAGACTAAAAGTATTAATTATGATTTTATAACTTCTTTCAGCTAAAACCTTCATATGATACAAAGAGAGATGCATGCTTAACCTTGTGAAGTATTGTACCACTCTCAGGTCGCTTAGCTAGGGTCGAACTACGGTTACGGTTTTGCTTATTCCGCTCCAGCTCTGGCCGCATAGCGCGCGCGTTGCCGTAACGAGGATTATACGTGACGTCATTACGCGTTTAATGGCAACGTTGCCAATCCCGTTAGCGTGTATTATCTATGGTACAATGTACACCGGTACATGGTACAGCGCCAGCAGGGGGGGTAGGACAAGCTCCGGGTATTGCGTAATTGTCACATGACCAATCATTGACGCTACACATTCCAGTTGCATAAGGCCTGTACTAACGTAATATACCGTTGCTGGTTCTCGCCAGAGCAAAACGACAGGTGCAGTCTTGCTTTAAAGTTCACTCCTACAAGAACTCTGCAGGTAGGAAACAAACAGCAAGGCATTCGGCCGAGAAGCAAAACGAAGCGTGTGTATACTGCCTCAAAATTTCGTTAGCGTTCTGGCCTCTGTTCACCAAGCAATCAAACTAAGTGTGGTAGGAACTACACAGTCCAGTACTCTACAGCTTGAACTTACCTGGTGCAAAGCGGGTATTGTCTGCAGTGTTTCCTTTAGTTTGTATACGCCCTCAATATCCACTATTACAAAGCCTTCTGTAGGAGTAAGGTGACTGTCACTGGCGCTGACTTTAGAATTATGGCTTTTAGAACTGCTATTCAACTCAGTATGAGACGGTACAGTTTGTCTCCGTTGCTATATAAAGCTTTCTAGCTCAGTCAGCATCGATGCTGGACTGACACAACCTAGAGGCAGCTAGCTCCTAGACGAAGTGTGGCGGGGGGCGGCGCAGGGCAAATTCCTATCCGTTGTTGTCTACTCAAACTGTAAATAGTCTACCAAGCCGTGCAGCCTCTTCCTTCCAGAGCTATGAACTACAACTTTCAATGGCAAAATGTACACGTTTTGACTTGCTGAATAAGCAATGACGCTCACACGTGATCTTGTCCTACCCCCGGCCCCCCCCCCGGCCCCCCCTGCAGCGCCAGGAGCGCAATCCACTATTAAGTGACGTAACATATAAGTGGGTGTTAACCTAAGTCTAATAGGGTCGGGCGCAGGCAGGCAGCAGATGCCCCATCGGAGCCCGCAGACTGTTACGCACTGCGTAACAGTCCGGCTCCGTGAGACTAGCCACACCCATCCTTCACAAACTCACAGAAGAGACGCAGATGGAGAGTTTGGTCCGAATCCCTCAGACGGATGTGTGGCCAGAGAATTGCTTCGACCTGAAAGACTGAGGGTGTGCGCATGCGTGAATGAGACAACCTTTGCTGTTGCTTTCGCGTCTTTCGCCAACCGTCGGAACTCTTACCTTCCGTCGGTGTCAGTGTCTTACACACGACCTCTATGGTGTCACTGTGTGCGTGCCAGTGTGTGCGTACGTGCGTGCATGTGTGTGTGCGTGCGTGCGTGCGCGCGTGCGTGTGTGTGTGCGTGTGCGTGTGCGTGACACTCACTGAGTGTGTGTGTATGTACTTGTACGTGTGATGTGGGCAGTCATTTCTATCTCCCACATTCTCTGGGTGGCCTCATTCAGCTAGCTCCCTCTGTATCCAGTGTATCGGTATAGGTGCACATTCCGAAGGAAAGACAACACTGGAGATACTTAATAAACAAATGGACCTTCATCACTCCAATTTTTGCCCTCCACGACAAACCTCCAGTACTCTCTTGCACTTGTGCACTTCACAGGCACATTATATAAGGCATTGTTGCATGACACACTGTGCATATGAGTATTCAAAGTTAGTCTGAAATTGTAACTAACTTACAGTTTTCATTCTATAATTACATTTTCAGTGAACAGCAAGAGTAAAATACAGAAGTAATATATACAATCTATGCTGATCATTGAATCGTGCAGTATATGCAAATCGTTTAGAGGGTATAATGCAAGTGTTACAAATCATCTAGTCGAATGTTAGAGAAGGAAACTTGTGAGGTGTTAATGTCACACCCTCCCTTGCAGCCAGACTTCCCATCCAGCCAGGACATTCCCCCCGGGCCAGTCCCCCACAGACTGATAGTCATAACAATCCCCTGAAGACTTTCGCCCATCCTTTGAAGGTAATCTCTGTTGCAAGAATCGAATTCCAGCGACACTCCTTCTTGGGTGAATTTGTTGGTGACATTTGAAAGGTTGCCATACTTGTCAGCAATGAAAGAGACAGAGAGGGTGTACGGTTTGTTTGTGTCAAGTTTCTTTCCAGGACCAAAGTCGTTCAAGTACTGGTCCAGAACATTTGTCCCACATCCTGCATGATCACAGGAAGAATAGTAGTGTGGGGGAACAAGGTTGCAAGTGTGAGCAGTCGATGCCATTGCATACTTATTGGCTTCTGCAACGTCCATTTCTGGGCAGTAGGAACCACCCACATCATTGGCATCACAGTAGTATGAACCAAAACCACCTGGGTTGGGCTGCTGGGCAGAGTTGTATGCCGGCATGGAAACAAAGTATAGAGCTCCATTGCAGTTGCACCCAACGTCACTGTAATCAGCATCATAAGTTAGCCTTTTGCCCAGGAGAGGCATTTGGTAAAAGGATTCCGGACTGAAAGTATCTGAGCTAGAGTCACCAAGGTAAGCACGCCCGCCTCCAATGAGTGAAATGTTATCACCACTCACATTGACATACCGTTTGGACCAGTCTGCAGAGAGCACATACTTAGTCACTTTCTGTCCATTGACAGTGATGGTGACAGCTCCATTATTCAGTGCCCAAGTTGAGGTCACAGAAATCACGGCTATGAAGAGCAGAGCCAACAGCTGCATGTCTTCTACTAGCCTCGTATGACCGTTTGAATGGGCACATGTGATCAACAGTGGTTCATGCTTATATGGCCATGCAGGCAGTAGTTACTCTACTCTGCACACCATATTTGTGCTTGTGTGTAGTGTGCATGGGATAGGAACGTGTATATACATGTACAAGGAATCATATTACAGCAGCAAAGCTAAACTATACCTATATTCCTAGTAGTGGTGCATATTTACCACACTGGTGTAAGAAGCAGGGGGGCTGGAGGGGCTACAGTCCCCCAGTTCAGAAAGGGCCACACCCCTTAGTCATTGCACTAGTACTTTAAGGTGACTATTTTTTGCAGGTACTAATGTTTGAAATTTTTGCGGATTGGCACAAAAATGCAAAATTTTGTACACACAAACAAAAGTTTTACTAGTTTGTAGTCTTCTCAAGTGAAAATGGAAAAATTTAATACCTGCAAAATGATAATAATCCCAAAATCACCAAAAAATGTACCTGTAAATAATAGTCACCTTAAGGTAATAGATACTGTGACGCTACTTTAGCTGAAGTTTTATTAGCTGTAGCTGTCTAGTTTGCTCTAATGGTATAAGATGATTCATTTTAATTTTGTCTCAGAATACACCAGGATTGATTTCAGAGCATACATATTTCCTGGGGAAGCATGCCCCCAGACCCCCTAGGGAGGTTGGACTGCCCACACGGTCAGCCCCCCCATCCCAAAGAATCTTCTTACGCCCCTGTACCATCAGCATGAGACCAGGTACCTGCTTGAATTCACATTGAAAGTGTACGTACTAGTTCATGACAAGTGGTCTGTTGAAACCTGACATACAAGACTACTGGTTCTAACTATGGTTTGACCATGCACCTGGCACAACACTACTATCCAAGGTTTATGCCATCATCAAGACATTGAGACAATGCCATGGTCACAAGTCATGATGCCTATGTAGATAACAGCTTGTGAGTTCTGAGACTTTGAAGTTGTTTTAAAATGGGTTGCATGTGCATATTGAGAACATGAAGTATAGTCTGGATATGAAATTCAACTGCAGGGTGTCGAATGTGAAGCTGTCACAATGTTGTCACTGTGACAATGCTACATGCATCTTTGCTTGAGGTGGAGTACAGAGTGAGAGATCAACGGAGTCCTATGTTGAGAAAAGTTTTCAGAACTCTGGCTACCTATACATATTCAGCAAGCTAGGCAGTTCTGCATCTTCGCATTCTCTCATTGGCCTAGCTCATTCCCCTCATTTTCTAGCATAAGGTAAGGTATACATGGCACCAGATGTATATACCCTATTCAGCTAGGTGGACACCATTAAAACAAACATCACAAAAACCTTGTGCATGCAACAATGAATGCACTATCAACTTATATCCACAGCTCAAAAATGTGCAGTAACAATTAGATCTATTTCTTGCAACAGTGTACATGCAATTATTAGACCACACAGATCATTAGGAAGGTATCACACAGTATCTTGTTTAGCACACTCCATGGTATAGGTCACTCCATGGTATAGCCAGACTTCCATGACATTCCTCCATCACTGGTCCCCAAAGACTCATAGTCATAACGATGCCCAGGAGAGAATACCCCATCCACTGCAGGTAGCTCAAAGTCTGCATTGCAAGTCTGCATTGCATGAGTTAAATTGCAGAGTTTTGCCAAATTGACTGAATGTGTTGGTGACTGATGAAAGTGTGACACTACTACCACACTCCCTTTGTGGCTCAGTGTTGAATGCGTTGGTGTCAAGCTCTCATTCAGATACTGATCCAAAACATTTGTCCCACATCCACCACCGTCACAGGAAGTGTAGTAATGTGGGGCCACATGATTGCAGGTGTAAGCAATAGATGTGATTGCATACTTGTTTGCTTCTGCAACATCCTTTTCAGGGCAGTATATGTACTGTAGTCAGCGTCATATGTGAGCCTTTTGCTAAGGAGGGGCATCTCATATTAATAACTTTGGACTGAAAGTATCCAAATCAGAGTCACCAAGATAGATTTGTCCTCCTTCCTGGAGTGTAATGGTAGTACCGTTCAGGTGGACATTACCTTTGGACTAGTCTGCAGAGAGCTCATACTTAGTCACTTTCTGTCCAATGAGAGTGATGGTAATAGGGCTATTGTTTGCAGCCCAACTTGAGGCCACACAAATGGACGCTATGAGGTATTGTGCCAACGGCTGCATACCCTCTAGTTGTTTCTTCTGACTACTGAGTGGATGCTTGTGATCCACAGTGCCGCAACTTCAGGCTGTAAGAAATCCCTTGATTATAATTATAGTCAGCTAGCAGCACACGTTACTCACTGAACAATGTTGCGTGCACAGGATAAGAACGTGAACAGATCGACGTCCTAACTTAAATGTGTATAAGTTGTCATGTGGTGGATGGGGCAGCCCTCAAGAGCAAGGCTAGAGCTGATCGCGTACGCTAACCACCGACGTACACGCAATTTGCATGTGCAACCTGTACATGTGATTGGCAACGTCTACATGTCTCGTGCCCGGAAGTAATACGCTTGTGCGTTTAACCCGCGTCTGGCTTTACGATCGTAATTCGTGACAGGCTCCGTATATTACAGAGTCTAATTCTTGGTGCATTGATTTAAAACTTGTAGATTATTGGACTATCTACGTATTGAACCTCAGGTTCCAGAGCCCGCGTTACCCATCGGAGAGTCAGGTTCAACCAAGTGTGTCTCCTCGCTCCTCGACACATCCTATATACGGAATCTGAAGCAACCTGAAGTGTGTAAATAGGGTAAAACTCGGCGTCATACCGTACGTGAATGATATGACTTCGTCTACATTTTGGCACCCGTTGACGTTCATCAATACAGAGTTTCACCGTGAAGCAAGTTTATCTCTCCTACTCCTAGCAGCACTCTGGATGATATTGTCCCTGCCACCAATGGCATATACTCTTTTGGAGACTCTACTGTGGTGCATACTACACACATGTATGTCAACAGCATATATAATAAGCATACTACTGTAACATTTCCTCTGAACAACATTCACAGAAATGTACTCTTGCAAGCAAAGGACCATGCAAAATTAATGCACAAAAAAATAACAAGTCATGCATTATCAATGTCTAAAATTTACATCCACAGCTCAAAAAAATGTTCAGTAACATTTAGATCCATTTCACAAAAAAAAGCAACAGTGTACGTGCAGTTAGACAACAAAGAATCACACTGTCACTTGCTTAACACATTACAGGTCATCCAGTCGGATGTTTGAGAAAATCACTTGTGAAGCACCAAGGTCACACGCTCCATGGCAGCCAGACTTTCCATCCAGCCATGACATTCCTCCATCACCGGTCCCCCAAAGACTCATAGTCATAACGATGCCTGGGAGTGAACACCCCATCCACTGCAGGTAGTCTGCATTGCATGAGTTGAATTGCAGAGTTTTGCCAAATTGGGTGAATGTGTTGGTGACTGATGAAAGTGTGACACTACTACCACACTCCTTTTGTGGCTCAGTGTTGAATGCGACTGAGAGTGTATACGGATGGTTAGTGTCAAGTTCCTTTCCCGGACCAAATTCATTCAGATACTGATCCAGAACATTTGTCCCACATCCACCTCGGTCACAGGAAGAGTAGTAATGTGGGGGTATGTAGTTACAAGTGTGAGCAGTTGATGCCATTGCATACTTGTTGGCTTCTGCAACGTCCATTTCAGGGCAGTAGGTACCACCAACTTCATTGGCATCACAATAGTATGCACCATCACTACCTGGGTTGGGCTGCTGAGCAGAGTTGTATGCTGGCATGCTAACTAAGTAAAGAGCTCCATTGCAGTTGCACCCAACATCACTGTAGTCAGCATCATACGTGAGCCTTTTTCCAAGGAGGGGCATCTCATAAAATGAATTTGGACTGAAAGTATCCGAGTCAGAGTCACCGAGATAGACACGTCCCCCTCCCTTGAGCATAATGGCAGTGCCATTCAGGTGGACGAAACCTCTATCCCCTTCAGCAGAGAGCACATACTTTGTCACTTTCTGTCCATTGACAGTGATGGTAATAGGGCCATTGTTTGCTGCCCAAGTTGAAGCCACAGCAATTGAGGCTACGAGGAGTAGAGCCAACGGCTGCATATCCTTTAGTTGCTTCTTCTGACTTCTGAGGGGGTGCTTCTGATCCACAGTGGTGTAACTTTAGGCTGTAAGAAATCCCTTATTTTTATAGCCGGCTTGTGGCTGCTCTACTCACTGCACATGCACTGCCTTTCTGGTGCATACTGTGCACAGGACTGGAACGTGAACAAGTACACGTGATAATACCATTGTTGTATACTCATCAGCTCTCTCACCAGTCATGTGGTATACCTTTTGAATGAGTGAAGACAATTCTAATGCCTTATTAGCTGACAGTTTACAGTACCTTTGTACTACATCTGTGTAACTGCATGGAACAGATGACTCAATGTATGTAAGCTGTCATGTGCTGGACTGTAGTGTGGAGGTGGGCGAGGATTGTAACCTATGAACAAGGCCGCACAGTTTATAGCTGACCTTGCATTATATATAGTCCATCAATTGGCCAAATCTGAGCATTGCCATGCAAGCACTTGATGTTGTCTAATCAATCTACATGTATGATTGATCTCTGTCAATGGAATGTGAAAAACAGGAAGCTACACATACAGTCTTATACGTTGCTGTGCAATCAGATGACTATGAATCACTGTGATGAAGACACAATCAGTTTCAATTGATGGTGTGGTGTGCAGGGGCTTGGAGATGAAATGAATCTTATATTGCATATCTTTGTCACTAGTTAGCTGTAAAGTGTTCATTGCAAAATCTCCTCATCTCTCAATCCACAATAATACTTACACTTGTGCCTACTACACATTTACTTCAATTCTCTCTGCCTCCGTACTTGAAATAATACACTTGGTTATATAACTATCATAGTCTGTGTCTGTATATGTGAGTTCAATACAGCACTTGAGTGTGTGGGGAGAGTTGGCGCCATAAAAGATCTTCAACCCACCGCCCCAGTTCTCAAGGCTGGGCATCCAAGTGTCTTGTGCTCTGTGTGTTTGTAGGTATGGTTTGGGTTTGTTTACATGTATGTCATGTATATGGGTTTATGGGCTTCACCTTTCTTCTACCTCTATTTAGCTGGTGTGCTATACACATGTGATTTCATGTAGTCAGCAATAACGTGGCAGGCTACACAATGAACTGTGCTGGCCTACCACATGATAGCTGCATGCATGCAGGTTCACGTGAAGAGGAGCATATGACCCTAAACTCACAATACCCTTTTAAGGCCATGCATGCGTGCTATCCACGTTCCCATCCTGTGCACACTATGCACCTGTACGATAGTATGCACAAACGGTGCGTGCTACTTCTTCCCATATAAGCCTGCGTCTGCCTCAGAGTCTGGCAGATACGTCATGCTTGCCATTACTATACTACCAAGAAGATCAGTCAAGAGTTGAACGACATATGCCTGTTACCTTTACTCCTCGTAACCACGATTTTGTTGCCTCGACTTAACGTGTTGGAAACGGACCCTTTACCATATCAGAGAGTCGGTAGATTCTCTATGTATAGGGATGGCGCAGACACGCCCTTAGTGTGTGTATAAGGAATACCCGGTTCTAAACTCAGTCGTGATCACCCGGCCGCGTTCTAAGCTAAATTTAGAGGCCTATTCTAGCCTCTCTCTGTCTATCGGTACCTCCTAAGTAGCTTATAATATTGTATAGATTCATCTTTGGATTTACCGACCGAAACTTTTGAACCGTCGATTTGTTCGTCTTCTACGAGATTGCACGAATCGTTACCTAGTATTACCTAGACAAGCAGAATCTGTGTGCCTTCCTTAGTGAACGAAAACTAGGATCCCCCAGAAACGTGTCCATATTTGGAAACTACTTTCTAATAATAATTGCCACGTGACACAAATAGCAGGCGCGGCGCGTGACGGCCGAGGGTGGTCTTAAAATCCGCGTTTCTCGTTTACTAACTGCAAGGGCTATTGAATATTCCAGTGTACATGCATGTAGCCGGAGTGAATTAATACAAATCACATTTAATTAAGGCTTGTTAGATCACGTTGGGGATACATTTACATTAATACATTGCGTCTCTGTGTGTGTTAGTGGAAAGTACTCAAAAAGACAACACCTAACAAATGATGGGGTCAAACACCACTACGACAGCTGCTATCAGACAGTCAGACTTAGAGAGGGAGGATACCAAGTTGAACAAAGGTTGGCCCTCTCAGATACACATACACATATGTGCTCGTGCATATTGTGCATACAGTGGAACCTCCCTTAACGGACCCTCCAAGATGCGGACAACCTCCGTACAACGGACAGCACGAAAGGCACCGTTTGATTTTAGCATGCGTTTAGTACATTTTTAACCTCCGAGAAACGGACAATTGTAACCTCTCTGTTCCGGACAACGGACATTCAGCTAGGCCCAGAATGATCGTGGCTGTACAAAAAAGCCTCTAAGAGCGGACAGACTGAAAGCCATGCCCCCTCGTACAAGAGAAGGCGTGGCTCCACGTGTGTACCGAGGTAACTACGGCGTAGTGTCTATGTTATATCTAACTCAAACAACTCAGACCAAGTTGTTATGGTCACAAAAATGCTTAAGCAACAGTCAGTAGATTGTACTTAGGGGGAGAACCAAGTTATGAGTCGATCTCCCAGATAGGGACACCTCTCTACAACGGACAAAAGGCCTGCTCCCAATGTGTCCGTTTTTCGGAGGCTCCACTGTATATGTGTGTATGTATGCACGCAAATGATCTTGTGCATATAGCACTACAAGAAGGGAAGAGACAAGGACAAATGTGTTGCATGTTGTCTTAAACTTGTAGTACAGTTATAATATCTCAAGGGGATATGGCTGCTTGCTTTATTGATAATTCATTGTTGGGGATTAGTAGAGTTATAAAAGCACCACCTCTTGTGCTTGAACAGGATACATACACACATGCTAGCTATCAGCAGTGAAATGTACAAACATACAAATTTGTGAATAGGAAGGACATCAGTTAAGGGCTGAGAGATATTTGACACAAAGGAAACTTCTACATTTGTACTGAGTGGTTAATAATTATTAGAACTGTTTAGGACTTGTTACTCTTTGTGCATAATTTGATTGTTTGTGCACACTTCATGAGTGAAAATGTATATGAGTGTGTACATATATTTGTGAGTGAACGTACACCCTTGCACCTTGGATGCATGAATTTTGAACAAAGAAATGTTCTTGCACTTTTTGATGTTGAGAATGGAATACAATTGTATTCCTTGGGCTTGCAGCACTCATTCACCTGCCGGGTCAACACTTTGCTAATCTGGCTAGGGCAACTTGAATTCAGGCCAAAATCCTCAACCAGAGGCAGAAAACACACTCACCGACCGGCTGCACTCATTCCTGCAGGCCACGGCCTTGCCAAATCTGACTAGGGCAAGTCCAGCCCAAAGTCTGCCAGGCCAAACAAACACTTCACTACCAGCTGCACTTGTTCACGTGCCATTATTTCCTCCCCCCCCCCCCCCCCCCCCCCCACCCCTTACCCACCCACCCATCTTTTGCCTGAGGCACGTGTCCAATACATAGGCTGGATATGACATCATACAATAATTGCTGTCACAGCATGTGTGATAGAATGAGCCCATAATGGGAAACACTCCTCTCCACTGTTCACTGTTGGGAGGTGCTGGGAGGTGAGCTCAGTGAGCCTTGCCGCATCCTTCAGGCTGAATTAATGATGGTTGATACCCAGCAGTCATGTACTCCAATGCCAGCATCACGGTTGAAGTTGGCCTTTGTGGTCCGTATGCGTAATGCTTCTTTAACAAGGGGTTCTTGATGCCGTCTAGCACAGTCTAGTATAGAAGCCTCCTCCCATTTGATGGGATGGCTGTGTTCCCGTGCATGCTCTAGCTCAGTACCCATATTGCAATCCTGCCTTCAAAAGTGGGTGGGGCTAACTGTATATTCATTGCGAAGGGTGGGGGTTGTCTACGTTTGTTGACTCAAAATGGAGACTTACACATTTTTCTGTGCTCTTGTTGTCTGCTCTATCTTCAGAACAGCTCTCGCCTGCCAAGGTACGTGAGCCAGGACACTTGTTAAACAATGGGTAGGATATGAGTCTGCGCATATCGCAGCGGCGTCGTGACAGTCGCGGTAAGTGTGCACTAAAGTGTAGTAACGGTGTTGTGTGCTTCCTAACAGGACGAGATGTGCAGGATATCTCTCGAGTGTTGGCAGACGTGCCGAATTGGAAGGGACTAGCGAACTGGCTGAATATCAGGAGCAACGATATCGAGACCAACTGTGCACATGGCGTTGCTCAGGCAGCATGCTACAGACGGGAGCTGATTGGCCGATATTGTGACAGACAACTATCTGAGAATCCATACAAGGTTGCAGAGGACATAGCAGAGGCGCTTGAGCAAATGGATCACAAACGTCAGGCACAACAGCTGAGAGAGTTAGAGTTCGGTAAGTCGGTGTCTGTAAAATGCAGCAGTCCACCAGTTGGAGAAGGCATGCCTCCGATATCATAGTACCATAGATATTTACCTTACAGTACCGTAAGGTAAATATCTATGATAGTACTTTCATTATCAGAGCAATGGCTGTACATGTGAAAGTGAAGGAAGACAAGGGCATGGGGAGCAGCATATTTGCATTGTAGAGTAGTACTATAGGGTGACACAAACACATTGCGTGTGACTTTTTTGCAGATAGAGGGTATTGTACTGTGGACTGTGTGGAGCAGGACAAACAGGCCAGTGGAACAGACACTACAGTACAAGGTAATGTTCTCATGCTGCAGTCATGTGGCTAGCCCCTTATCATCTCACCCTAAGTCATAATACACGGTCCTACAACAACTGTACAAAATTAATATTGAGCCAAATGTTTCAACTGCCCTCCAGCAGTTTTCTTCAGTGGCAACTACCACACACAAAGTACAGCACACAAGTATATAGTAACAAGCCATACAAAGATTCCTGGACAAAAATGAAATTATCATTGTCCTCTCCCAGTCAGCTGGTGGTGTACTGATGGCAACTGTTCCTCCAGGATGATCGTTGATAAAGCTCCAGATCTACATCAATGATCTGAGCCTCCTCCCACTTGATGGTGTGGCCAGTCATCACCAGATGCTCTGCCACTGCCGACTTGTCGACATCCCCACTAGTAAGAGCATACTTGTGCTCCTTGATCCGGTGTCCCAGGGTACGTCCAGTTTGTCCCACATAGGCAGCAGGACAGTCTGAGCATGAGGTCTGATACACTACCGCCTTCCTCAGCTCTGGTGGTATAGGGTCTTTCACATGGACCAGTAGATTATGCAGAGTCTGGTGGCCCAGGGCTTAAAACACGTTTGAATGTTTAGAGGGGCTAGGACTCTCCTTATTGCCTCAGAGACGCTCCGGACATAAGGTATGACAGAAGTGGAGACAGGAGGTAAGCTGGCATTCTTAGACACGGACATAACTCACCATCCAGATGGTACCTTGTCTACAACAGAGAGGACTCACACTGACAGTTACCTGCATTTTCAGTCCCACCACACTATAGCCCACAAACTGGCAGTGGTAAAAACTCTCTTCTCCAGAGCCAGCACACACTGCTGCACATATGCACAGATGAAGAGTATTGTATGTCGCAGTCCTTAGTGCAGAATGGATACCCAAAACGAGATATCTCCAGGCATAAGACTTGCGTTGGTCCCCTTACCGGGCAGAAAATGCCTTCACCTTCGCCTGACTCTTATGCTGTCATACCTTATGTCCAGAACATCTCTGAGGCAATATGGAGAGTCCTAGCCCCTTTAAACATTCAAATGTGTTTTAAACCCCACCAGACGCTACTGGTTCATGTGAAAGACCCTATACCACCGGAGCTGAGGAAGGGGGTAGTGTATCAGATCTCATGCTCAGACTGTCCCGCTGCCTATGTGGGACAAACTGGACGTACCCTGGGACACCGGATCAAGGAGCACAAGTATGCTCTTACTAGTGGGGATGTCGACAAGTTGGCAGTGGCAGAGCATCTGGCGATGACTGGCCACACCATCAAGTGGGAGGAGGCTCAGATCATCGATGTAGATCTGATGTTTTATCAACGATGCATCCTGGAGTCTTGCTTATCCACTGTCAACCGAATACCATCAACAGGGAGCAGGGACAGTTGCCATCAGTACACCACCAGCTGACTGGGAGAGGGCAATGATAATTGCATTTTTGTCCAGGAATCTTTGTATGGCTTGTTACTATATTCTTGTGTGCTGTACTTTGTGTGTGTGTTATTAGCCACTGAAGAAGACTGCTGGAGGGCAGTCGGCTCAATACTAATTTTGGCTAGTGCTACAGTTGTAGGACCGTGTATTATGAATTTACCTAGTCACACAGGCCTTTATATAGTCACCCTAAATCAGTTGTCATAGTAGCATTCTCAATAAATGATAACTCTATTTCCTAGGCCATGAATGGCTGTTAGACATAAGAGTTATTAAGGTGGTTCAAACTCACAGGTCTCATTCCCAAACCTTCTTAGTCCCATGAACATCATACACTGTCACACCTTTCTAAGTGAATTTGGAAAGTGCAATGTGAATACAGCACACGAAGAAGGAGGAGAGTCTGAGAATTAGGTACAAATTAACCACAAAAAGATAAGAAACACTGGTTGACTCCATTACTACCACAGATTTTGAGCATGCCATCTTGAGCAGTTCTTAATCAACTATCACAACAACACACTGCAATGCCTTTCAAAAAATACTGACTGCTAGTGTTGTTGATCTAACAGGTACAAGTAAATAAAACATTTTCCAAAAATGTACAGGGATGTAGGGATGGCAGTGCCAAAAACCACAGCAACTAGGTGTAGAGACAGGGCATACAAACACTGCACAAATAACCCCATCCCTACATCTCTTTTTTTGCACGTGACATATTTCTTTATGCTGTAAGATTACTGGGACACAATATTGTGCATGAAAAAAAGATGTAGGGATGGGGTTATTTGTGCAGTGTTTGTATGCCCTGTCTCTACACCTAGTTGCTGTGGTTTTTGGCACTGCCATCCCTACATCCCTGTACATTTTTGGAAAATGTTTTATTTACTTGTTTGTGTCATTTTTTGCTGTACAATAGTACACCATATAGGAGGGTGCTATTCTAGTGCACTTCCTTCAGGCACTAAAAAACAAACTCGTGACCACAGACAACTTATGCTATGTGTCATGGGCTGGGAGTATATAAAGTTGAGGACCACCACTTGGGGAAGGGGCTGAGCCCCTTTAAAAAGTTCTTAGCTACTCATTGTATGTATGTGACTGCCAAGCATCATCAACATTTGTTGCATGCAAACATAAGGAAAATGAAATCAGCTGCTACAGTAGCTATATTGTAGGTGTTCTAGCGATAATAGGTGTAGCTTTAATAGTACATTGAAGTAAGATGCTACTTGAAGAGCCAATCTGACGGCTGTACCAGAGAAATGTTTTGGCAGCTGGAGAATTCTTCGGCCAATCTCGTTCTGAAATCTTTCAAGTCTGGTAATAGTACTTCAACGTAAGCGCATGCGTGAGCGACCACGCATGCGCGTACGTAGGTCAAGCAACGGCTGTGTATATAGAACCATAGATAATAGCTATGATAGGACACTGCCGGGGCGAGTGTATACGTACTATGGGCGGGTCGGTGCGATTGCTTCATAGGGAGTGTACCGACTCTCTCAGAGACGTCGTTATGCACAGCGTCTAGCCTTTACGTAGAGCTCCTTCGAATAGGAAGTGTCTGCGCTATTCCCACAAGAGAGTCGCTCAGCTAGCGCGGCGCTAGGCGTGGTCTCCACGTTATCTCTCACGTGCTCGAAGTTATGCCACGTGACATTATTAGACAAATGTCTTCTATAGACCAAGTATGGGGAAAGCGACTGGGGTTTGTTCACCAAGGTTTGCCAAGATACCATCGATTTGTTAGTAAAAGGCACTGCGCACACACGAATAAAGGTGATTGGTGCGAAAACCACGGCTAAAACTTCAGCCACTTCTGACGTAGGCCGTTTGACAAAATCTCTTAAGAAGATGAAGATGAATAATTTGACCTTTCGGCGGTTTTCTGTCGGCAAGTGTGGCGATGCATTTTAGCTACGTGGGGGGTATGGTTGGATAGAGAAAGGTTGGAATATGATAGCTATGTACCTAGAAAGGCTTAGAACGCGAGCTCTAAAGAGTTTAGAAGGCTTTCTAATGTACGCACACTATGGGCGTGTCGGTGCCATCCCTACATAGAGAGTCTACCGACTCTCTGATACTTACATTCACCTATATACTCTGCTAAGAGAAAACAGTGGCTGGATCTCACCCTCATGAACATAGATATGAAGTGGTATACTATTGTATGTCACTCATGATTTTGTATGTATGTCAAATGCACATACTTGGACATACCTGTACTTTCTTGATTTTGATTTCTAACAGGTGTTAAAAACAAAATCAAGCAACTGAGGGATCAGTTCAAGGCACTGATACATGTAACACAAGTGCAGCTTGAGAGAGCAAACATTCAAATTATTGATCTTGTGAGAGAAATGTATTCCCTTCCAACAAAAAGCAAAGAACTACATCTAGACTTCCTCATCAAATATTCTAAGTTTTTGGAGGAGTCTAGAACAGTAAGTGAGGTCTTCCGCATACTTCACATACACAAGTACTGGGACTATTTGAATATCGATATCTTGGAGCACATCATCACTCAGTTCTCCCTCCCAAGCCAGACACAGCTCGAGAACTACAAGAGACAACAGCAGCAGTTCATGGAGCAGACGACTGTGGAGGAGTTCTGTGAGGTTGAGGGTGACGGGCAGCATATTGACCCTCCAAAAGTGTTTGTGAAGCTAGTCAGCCGGCATGAATGGAGGCCACCTACTTACCTGAAGAAGGTTGACGAGTTTCGCAAGAAGTTTGCCCTCAAATATGACTTGCGTGAGATTGCAGTGATATTGGTGGCCATGAGGGGAGGCTGACTTGCGTGAGAGTGCACAACTCATATGTGCAATACTTAACTGTGTAACATCAGGCCAATGTCTTACTGTGTGCACTTCACACATCTTAGCACTGTTTTTTTTGGTTGTGCAATAAGATTTTTAGCCATTGTAGTTCAGAAATAGTTATCAAAATGTGTTTTTTCAAGACTCTATGATATCTTAGTTCAGTAATGGTTAGTTTCTTTTTTAGAGAGTTAGTATCACAAGAGGTGGTTTCTATAGCATCCACAATCATATACTTGGTTTGTTCTTTGAAGTGCAATGAATGAAACATTAACTTTACAATTATAAGCTTTCCCTGAGAAGGCAAAGCCTCCTGGAAGTCAGTGCTCCCAACCTCTTTCCTCGCCTGTCCTTCTGGAGGTTGCACTCTCAACCTCCTCGATGCCTGCATTGCCATGCTCGCATACATGTATTGTAGAGAAAAAGAGGTTGGTATTATTATAATAAAATCCTATCTCCTCAAGCTTTGAATGATGGTGATCATTCTTCAGGAGGTGATAAGGTCCTGTAGGAAGGGTGACTGTTATATACTGCCAGTGTGATGGTGATGGTAGTACTCTGCCTGGAATGTGCATTCCCGAGGTTATGTAACTACCTCAATTTTAGACTTATTTTAGATCTAATACAATTACTACAATCATAATAATAATTATAAATCTTACAATTTGTGCAAGTGGGTCATCGTTACCAGTGACCAGATCAGCAGATACCCTTGGAATGAAGAAGAAAGATTAATTGACAGTTGAGCCATTTTCTGGCAGTGTGAGTCTAAGTTTAGAGAGAGACCATAGCTTATTGGGGGATATTGCTGGATAAAGAAATGCTAAATAGGAAAGTTAAGTGTTTGAGAATGATAGCACTGGGGATTGTAGAAGACTTTTGTGTGTACATGCACTATGGGTATGTCGGCACAATCCCTACATCGAGAGTCTACTGACTCCCAGAAGAATACCGACAGTGAATCTCACACGGAGCATTCACAGCTGAATATTCCAGTGTTGGCGCATGTAGCCAGAGTGAATTAATACAAATCACATTTAATTAAGTGATGTTAGGGATACATGTACATTAATTATACTATAATCAGTATGTATGCTAAAACACATGTTTATACATATAGAGCATAGATGTAGTACAGGCACTGACAGCCAAAATCTTTGTCACCAACTCTGACACTGATGCTACACCAACTCAACTCATACAATGTCATGTAGAGTCTATAGCTACAGGGATTTATACAGCAAGTATACAGATTAACTAACAAGCTAAACACACACTGTGATAGTCATAATTGAAAAATCAAAACAAAACAAAACAAAACAAGAGGAGAGGGTTAGAGGATTGTAATAGGTTAACTGTTTTGTTGCAAGCATTGCTAATGCTAAACACATATTAATACTGAAAATATTACATACAAAGGATCCAGTCATTTTATCTTATATGATTCTCTCCCTTACTTGACCTTCAGCAGGATGTCTCCTCTGAAGACATGCTCTTATTTTTCTACTCCTCTTGAGAATGGCAAACACTTTAAAAGTGAGCAGTCCAAGAAACTGAACAAACGCTGTTCCAATTAGTGTGTAGGCAGCCACTGCTTGATTTCCTTTAGCAAGTTTGTTGTAAAAGTGGGTCACGCACAAAAGTGCAAGGTTTATGAAGAAAGACACATCAAACATGGCTACAGTTATGTTTCGATAGGTTATGAGTCCAAAATAGTTTAACACCATTGCAAAGATAAAACTACAGAAGACGATTATACTAGCATGATTAGTTGGAATGAGTGCTGCCATTAGAAGAATCACAACTCTGACCAAAAGCAGGGTCCCAAACCAGTAGTGATGTTTGCCCTTCAGAGGGCCATAGTGAGAGTCTAAAAATGGTTTTAGCCTCACCAAAGTGCGGTCAATCAGTCGGCAGTTGCACCTGTGCAGCCACTGTCCAAGGAAGAGCAGCAGTGTGTATGGAAGCCACAGAAAGAGCAGTACAGCCACAGCTACAGCAAACAGAGGAGCATGTTTTGGACCCAGGTAGTCTATATTTCCATCAGCAGACCACACAGCCTTGTGGCCTTGTGAGCTGTACAACATTGTGTAGGAGAGAACCGTTATGAGAGTACGAAATAGCTTGGCATATGAGAGGAGGAAGAGGGTGGCCAGTACTGGAACAGAGTTATTGCCCATCACTTTTGCCACTCGGTCACTGTACTTGGCTAAGATGATGATGAGCCCTGCAATGCTCCAGATGTAGAGAGGGAACACAAACTGCAGCCATGTTTTGGTGTAGGCAGACAGACCATGGAAGAAGCAGGTCTCCACACCCAAGTCCAGGTTGAACCATGCTATGAAGAGAGTCAGTGTGTTTATGTTTTTCTGCGGAAGAAAAATGTACTCATTAGCCTTAACTAGGTTGGCATAGAATATCAGTCCATTGATTGTTCCTTGAGAGACTGTGAGGTCCAGTAGTTTTATGAAGAACACAAGTGCAGGTCCTGCCAATGCAAATGGCATGAGGAGAGCAAGGTACTTGTTGGAACACTGCAGACACTGTGCACTTCCTAAGGCAAGACTGAGACCAGGCTGGCATCCTCCACACAGAGTGCCTGAATGATTGTAGTTGCACTGAGAGTCAGGGTCACTGAGTGTCACATTGCTGTCTTCTTTGTTACAGTAGTCAAATGAACAGTATTCAGAGGCTACCACAGTTCCATTGCCTTCCTTGAGTGTTCCTAACCATATCAATCCACTTCGACCAATAGTCTGGTCTTGAATGTAGCATTTGACTCCTTTTAACCCTTGCAACATCTGATTGCAGTCACACTTGAAAGGAGGGTCACTTGTGAGCATGAAACCAGCAGGACAGGGAAGAAAAGTGATATTCACAGAGACAAGATGGTTGCTATATATCAAACGGTTAAGATTCGGTCCTCTATAAAAGTTCTGCCATTCTTGATCTCTTTCACTGCTCTCAAATTCAGGTGAAACACTTCTATCATGCACATCTGGTGTTAGAATAAGTAATGTTTCAGATGCTTCATCCGGTGAGAATGAAGTGTACTTCAGCTGGTTGCACTTCTCTTGTGTAACTCCTTGAATTCTTTGATGTGTATCTAACTGTGGTGTGTCCCCAGTGACCATTGCCTCTAGGAAGCGTGCATACACTGATCCAGCAACTGTTCCAAAATCTTGTCCTACAACCACTGCAGATATGTTGATAGACTGGCCTGGGTAGATGGAGTGTGGTGCAGGGTCAGCTACAATGAGGCAGTCAGGTTGTCCAGTTCCATTGCAGAGGCACACTTGTGATGGGTCAGATGTTATTAGGGACAGACCACTCTGTGATATGTTGGATATGTTCTTAAAGCTCAGTAGACAGTTCATATCTCCATCCCAACCATATGCCACCTGCCCTCCATACAGTATGTCCCCTCCCTTTTCTGCTGAATTGTTGGCAAAGACTAACTTTTTATGTGACCTGCTTCCCTCTGTGTGAAGGAAACATGTACTTTCTTCTAAAATGTCAGGAGTTTGAAAAATCTGTCTCGAATACCATCGATAATGCACATTATTGGCAATATAAAACACTCCTCCAGTGTTAGTGGCATGATTTCCAATGAAATAGATGCGGCTGTTCTCTAAAAGTGTCAAAATGCTGTTCTGGACTAATATGAAAGCAGTTCCGGCAAGTACTCTGTTTTTAGAGATTATCACATCACCAGATGCTGTTATATTGGATTGGAATAGCTTCACAGCAGATATACTGTTTCTTGAAAATGTGCAAGCACTGATATTTAGAGAAGAGTTATAGAGCATAATAACTGCTGGTAGACTTATAGGGTCTGTAGAAATACCAGGACTTTGGGTACTAATAGCAACAAAAGCGCTATTACAAATAAATGTATGTAAACTGTGAGCTATTAATATGTTACCACTTAATGTTGAGAGCCCACTAATACCATTATGTGCTAAAGATACATTTGTCATATGAGTGTTTTCAGCATTGATCACATAAATTCCAGTGTTCTTATTTTGCTTCACATTTGGATTGCTGATGTTGGTGTAGTTAGTTTCTGATAAACGTATTCCTTCCATACCATTAGAGACTACAGTTGGGTTGAGAATACTAGTGTTGTTGGTATTGGACAGAAGTATTCCATCAAATCCATTGTACATTACAGTTGCATCAATTATTATTGTGTTTAGAGTACAATAGAAGTACATCCCATGTTTGCTATTCCATAGTGATGATTGAGTAACGATTGTAGTGTTGGCAGAATATTCGCAGTATATTCCCATACCATTATTGGACACTGCAGACTCAGGCGTGGATGTGATGTAACTATTGGTAGTATTGTGAAGTAGAAGGCCATATGAGCAATTCAATGCACTTGACATGGTAACTTCAACAAAGTTAGCTTCATATAGTAAAATTCCAATATTTGTGATAACATTATTATTTGAAGAACTTGAGGAGCAAATTGAGGTGACTGACTGAATATGTATGCTTGTCGTTGATCTAAGAATGATACTGGACATATTGTAGTTTTGCACCCTTACAGTGATCCCCTTTAGAGTGATATTATGCAAACGGCTCAACTGGACAGCAGCACAGCACATCCAAATGTTTTGTATGCAATCAGGTACAACTTCATTCTTACATGAGAACAATGCCACTATGATGGGGCGTTCATTGGAGTTATCATGGAAGTTTTCTAACCTCATATTGTGCACATCTGCTATGTGTAGTGGTGTCTCCATGTGGTGGGTGCCAGGCAGAAACTTGAACACAGTGTTGGACTGGAAGTAGTGGTCAGAGTCACTGATGTACTGGCTGAGGGTGAGACATGGCTGAGCAGGACAGGAGGTACTGGTGGGCTCAGTGGGTCTGACATAGTACTCAGTGGCCCCACAGAGGGAGAGGACTGGAATGAGCACTATCAGCAGGTGGCCACTCACAGACATTGTTCTGCATTAATTTTGAACAAAAGGATACACATATGCAGCAACATATAAGCTCACAGGACCTGTTTTGAGTAAAATGCAGATCACATAGCTTGTGCTAATGCCATTGTGCTAATGCCATTAAGTATTATATTGTCATAGCAGCAGTGAAACTACATATGTACATAATAGTGTCTGTGGTATGCTATAACTTTAGTGGCATGAGATGCCCACACACTGTGGTATACAAGGATAAACAGACAGCTGTGGGGACCACGAGTTTTGTAACAGTTTAATTGACCCTTGGCCTTTGATGTTCAAATTTTTAGAGAGCAGCATACATATTCTGTACAGTGTGCACATGCATGAGATGTCATGCGTATATTCAAATGCACCACTAAAACTTTTCATATGCACCATAGTTAACTGAATTATGACTTGTAGCCCATTACATAATGTTCTACACATAATGGAATGTTGGACATTGTAAGACAAGTGTGAGTGAGGTGCAACGCTATTCTCCTGTACAGTTTTCAGCTGCTTATTTGCACTGTTGGCAGTGAGAATGCTTCTGTAAGCACTCCTCTCATTGACATCTGCACAAGCAGTGCTCATGTCTCTGCCTGGTCCATAGGGATTGTCATGGTGCTTTCCCTGGCACAAGTTTGCTTCCTACACTTTGTTGTCACTCAAATAGGGATGTCACTTTCCAAGGTAAACTGACTTGCTCTCTGGCCTACTTCTACAAATGGTAAGAGGTATTTTGCTGCACATGTACTACAACGTAAGCATATGTAATACTGTATGGCGCTTATATTTCGCGAATTTCGCGAATTTGGAAGCGTTTGCGAAATTATTTCAACGAAATTTTTAAGACTCCGCCCACCAAAAGGCATAATCACGCGAGCGTGCTGAAGCCGCGCCTTTAGCGTTAAAGCGAGCGCGAGCGTGTCAAGCTTAGATAGAGAGTTGAAAGATGCCAGTTCTAATATAGAGTACCTGATGAACGTGGTAATCACACACGTGGCAATCACATGAACGTGGTAATCACGCACGGTTGCTGAATCTCGGGAGTTGGCACGTCTGACAGCTTGCGCTAAAGCCGCGTACTGCTATCGATTTTAGATTTAACTCTGCCCGTATTGTCGTGCCTGGGCGCGTACCATCCAGCGCCTACGCGCGTGGCGTTTTCGCGAAATATTTTTAACGAAAATGTCAAAAACAGCTTTTCGCGAAATTTTAGACCTGCGAAATATGAGCGCTATACGGTATGCAGGGAATTACGTCTGGTACGTACTCTGGCAAGTGGAGCCGATTGCGTAGATGTGACTGACAGAATGGTCTTCTAAGGAGAAGCAATCGCAACAATGCTATGGCCTGACGATCTGACACCGATCATTTTTATTTGCGGCCGCGTTTTACACAAAAAGACGGACATTTTTTTATGTGGTTGTCATACTTGCAAGAATTGAAAACATGAAAGCAACCTATTCACAAGAAAACTCTTCAACAATGGAGCTATATAATTATGTTAAAAAAAACGTATTATTTTGGTATGTTTGCTACAAACAACTGTTGAAAGGAGTACTTGTTTTATACCAGTAAAAATCAATAATCAATCAATATGTGAGCTGGCTTTAAGCATTTTAACAATATTTGCAGGAATTGGAAGTAAGAAAGCAACTTATTCTACAACGAACTACACAGCAACATATGGGGAGCAACTGTTGAGAACTATATATACATGTATGTACAGCAATTGTGATATGTGTGCTAAAACAAATAATGATGCTTTCCATTAAAATCAGTCAGTATGTGGGGAGGCTCTCAACACTACCAGATCCATCACTATCTTCATCTTCAGTATCAGACTCCATCTCCCTCAGAAGTGCTGCCTCTTCATAGAGCTCCCAGTCATCCTCAGCTGGCCCCTTCTGAAGGCATGCCTTTACCTTTTCAATCCTCTTGATGATGCAAAACACTTTGACGACAATTAATCCAACGAACTGAACAAATGCAAGTCCAATAAGTGTGTAGGCAGCCACAGTCTGGTCTCCTCCTACTATGATAGTAAAATAGCTGGCCATTCCCAGAAGTGCAAGGTTCATGAAAAAGGTGACATCATACAAGGCCACAGCAGTGCTACGATAAACTATTGGGCCAAAATAGTTCAATAGTATGGCAGAGACTGAAATACATAGATTAATTGTATTACTGTGGTTAGCTGGAATTAGTGCTGATATCAGGAGAATTGCAGCTCTCACTATAAGCAGGACACCAAACCAGTAGCGATGTTTGCTTTTTAGTGCATCATAGTGGGTGCTTAAAAATGCTTTTATTAAAGTGGAGCCCACTAGCCAGCAGTTGCATCTCTGTAGCCACTGTCCAAGAAGGAGTAGCAGTGTGTATGGGAGCCACAGGAAGAGAAGTACAGCCACAGATACAGTAAATAAAGGAATATGCATTGGACCCAGGTAGTCCACATTCCCATCAGCAGACCACACAACCTTCTGGCCTTGCGTACTGTGAAGAATTGTGTATGATAGAGCTGTTATAATGGTATAAAATAGCTTGGCATAGGAAAGGAGGAAGAGGGTGGCCAGAGCAGGGACAGAATTATTGCCCATAACTTTTGCCACCCGATCACTGTACTTGGCTAAGATGATGATGAGTCCTGCAATGCCCCAGATGTAGAGAGGGAACACAAACTGTAGCCATGTCTTGGTGTAGGCGGTCATGCCATGAAAGAAACAGGTCTCCACACCCAAGTCCAGGTTAAGCCATGCTATGAAAAGAGTCAATGGATTTGTTTGTCTCTGAGGAAGAAAAATGTGCTCATTTGCTTTGAGAACATTGGCATAGAATATCAGTCCATTGATTGTTCCTTGAGAGACTGTGAGGTCCAGTATTTTTATGAAGAACACAAGTGCAGGTCCTGCCAATGCAAATGGTATGAGGAGAGCAAGGTACTTGTTGGAACACTGCAGACACTGTGCACTTCCTAAGGCAAGACTGAGATGAGGCTGGCATCCTCCACACAGAATGCCTGAATGATTGTAGTTGCACTGAGAGTCAGGATTACTGAGTGTCACATTGATGTCTGCATTGTTACAGTAGTCAAACATACAATACTGAGAGCCTACAATAGTGCCATTGTCATCTTTTAGCATGCCTACCCATACTAAACCACTTCGCCCAATAGTCTGTTCTTGAATGTAGCATTTGACTCCTTGTAACATTTGCAACAACTGATTACAGTCACACTTGAAAGGTGGGGCACTTGTGAGCATGAAACCAGCAGGACAGGGAAGGAAAGTAATATTAATATAAATAGAAGAATGGCTATACTCCAGGGGTTCAACTGCTGTTGTCTTATAGACATTATTCTGCTCAAGAGTTGTGTCTTGAAGTTCTTTATTGGTGTAAAACTGTGTAACATTTCTACTGTTTGCTGTTAGAATAAGCACTGCTTCAGAGACTTGACCTGGAGAGAAGATAACATATGTGAGGTGGTTGCACACTTCTTGTTTGACGCCTTGAATTTCCTGCCATGTGTCTGACAGTTGTGAAAACTCGGTAGCTGATTTCTGTAGGAATTGTGCATACACAGATCCAGCAACTGTTCCGAAATCTTGTCCAACAACCACCACATATAGACTGATGGACTGGCCTGGGTAGATGGAATGTTGTGTAGGATCAGCTAGAATGAGGCAGTCAGGTTGTCCACTCTCATTACAGAGACACACTCGTGATGGGTCCGATGTTATTAGAGATAGTCCAGTTTGTGATATATTGGATATGTTTTTAAAGGCCAGTAAACAGTTCCAGCCTCCATCCAAACCATATGCCACATGCCCTCCATACAGTATGTCTCCTCCATTTTTGGCTGAGTTGTTCACAAACGTTAGCCTGCTCTTGGATCTACTTCCCTCTGTGTTTAAGAAGCATATTGTTATTAACATATTAGTCTTTGGAGGACGTATATTACCAACATCATAGAGCACATAATTATGAACCTTGTAGTGTACATTTCTAGCAATGTAAAACACTCCCCCAATGTCAGAAGCATAGTTATTTTCAAAATATGTGTGACTATTTTCAGTGAGTGTCAAAACGCTGTCTTCAATTAATACAAAGGCACTTCCAGCAATTGCTCTGTTACTGGAGAATATCAGATCACCAGATGTTATTATGGTGGATGCAAATGCCTTTATGGCAGTGACATTGTTTCCTGTAAAGTTACATCCTTTGATATGTAAAGAAGTATTATACAGTACAATAACAGCAGGGAGACTGGTGGGATTTGCAGTACTCATAGCACTTGCAGCAGTGCTGATGTTAGTGAAGGAGCTGTTGTGGATGGTAGTGTGGGAAGAAGAAAAAATTATGAAATCTCCATTGATTGCTGGTACATTGAAGCTCCACCCATTGTGCATTACAGTTGCATTGCTAATGTCCGTATTTTGAGAGGCTGACAACATCACACCATACTCACCATTGTACAAAACAGCTGGGTTAACGACAGTAGTGTTGGTAGCCATAGATATATAAAGTCCATGCCCTTTGTTATGTAGTAAAACTGGATTAATGATGGAAGTGTTTATAGTCATCTCCATAAGTATACCTTTGTTGCCATTGTAAAGCACAGTTGGGTTGACTATGGTAGTGTTAATTGTATTGAACAAGGTAATTCCAGACTCATCACTGTACATAACAGTTGTGTTAATGACCATAACATTGCTTGTATGATAAAATTTTATCCCTGTAGTCTTGAACCCATTATTAAGTATCAAAAAACGATTAACAATAGAGATTTCTGCACTTTCAGCAAGGTATATACCACCATGATCATTGTATGATATATGTGGATTAATGATATAAATGTTTATTGCATTTTTAATCGTCATTCCTTCAAAATTATACATTATTCTTGGGTTGCTTATACTAGTGTTGGTACTGGACATCAAGTTTGCTCCTACATGGTTGTACAGTGCAGTTAAGTTGGATATAATGGTATCAGTAGCATTTCCCAAGTAGATCCCAGTATAGTTGTTATGCAGTAGAGTTAAGTTAGTAATAGTATTTATGGCAGTGTTCACCAGCTCTATTCCATTACTATTGTACGATGCATGTGAATTAGCGATAGAAGTGCTACTAGTGCTTAACAGGTACATCCCAACACTATTGTGCTGTGCTGTTACATTGATTATGGTAGTATTGGTAGCGTGCGTGAAGAACATCCCAGTAGAACCACTATGCATTGTAAATGAGTTAATGATAGTGGTGTTAGTGGTGGAAACAAACGACATTCCCGTATATTGCTGTATTGCTGTTGTGTTGATGATGGTAGCATTGGCAGCATGTGACAAGTGTACTCCTATTTTGCCACTGTACATTACACTTGCATTGACTATAACAGTGTTATTAGTAGACTCCAGATACATCCCTTCTGAGTTACTGTTCACTATAATTGTGTTGGTAATAGCTGCATTATTAGTGGTAGAAAATAGAAGTCCATATGAGCAATTGCTTACATCCGATGTGTGTACCTGGACTAGGTTAGCATCCCATATCAGAATTCCACCTGGACTATTCATAGCAGTGGGTGCAGAGCATGTTGTCTTTAAATGAATATAAACGTTGGATACAGATCGCCCAATTATAGCAGACCTGCCTGGTGTTTTAACTGTTAAAGAAATTCTTTCAAATATGACATTGTGTGAGTAGTACACCTGAATTGCAGCACAGCAATAGTAGTGATATACGAATGTTATGGAACTAACACAATCATATGTGTCCTCACAAGCAAACTCTGCCACTAGATTTGGGATTTTGTTGCTGCTGCTTTCGAATCTTGTCCATGAAATGTTGTGTAGACCCTCTAAAACAACAGGCTTGTTCATGAGATGTGTGCCAGGCAGAAACTTGAACACGGTGTTGGACTGGAAGTAGTGGTCTGAGTCACTAATATACTGGCTGAGGGTGAGACATGGCTGAGCAGGACACGAGGTATTGGTGGGCTCAGTGGGTCTGACATAGTACTCAGTGGCCCCACAGAGGGAAAAGACTGCAATGAGAGGTATCAACCGGCGTCCGCACACAAACATTGTTCTGCATATGAACAAAAGCAACAAAATAGTTCCGAATGACCTCCTCTTGCTCTGCATATGAACAAAATAGTCCGAATGACCTACTTAAGCCAAACAAGATCATGCACACGTGGGTGTGTGCCATGGCCATGGATTCTAGCACTTTGAGGATTCTTCCGAAAGTGAATTATGGTAGAAATGCTAACATCAGTTTCATAAAACAGCCAATTATTTTCTTACTAGTCTGCTCTTTTATACGTATTGGTATACAACCTCAAACGTTTGCTACCATTTTCTTGTGTACATACTCAATACACAAAAACCTGGAGCACATTGTCAAGTGTACCCACTACAATTACAAATCCTTGGAAAGTGCACAACCCTTGTTCAACTTATATACAATTCGTGCCATGAGGTGTGGAATTAATTGGACATGCATGCATACTTCTATGTAATGTATGTTGCAATATATGCCAAATGCAAACAGTTACATCACCAGAACGTAACTACACTACATCAGCTCAGTGCCAGATGTGGCAAATAGGAAAGAAGTTTGGCTCCTGACGTACAGCATTTTCGTGCGCACCCAACTGTATGCTAGGGCTATCATTTTGGTTAGACCCGTTTTTGCCAAATGGTTTCAAACTGCATGCATTACACAACCTCCAACTGTTTGTACTTCCATCCGCATTTGTAGCTGATGACACCTTGAAAATGCAAGTTTATACAGCCTTGAAAGTCTACTTCTTGCCTGTTCCCGAACCAATAGCCTCCAATGAAACAGCTCCAGATCATGGACATTCCGAGAGATTATCGAAGTTGAAGATTATTGTATTTACTGTTGCGGAAAAAGCACTTAACTTACACACACCATGGATATAGGTTTACTATCCATGCACACACACACACACACACACACACACATACACACACACACACACAATTGTCACATACACACACATAGAATGACTACAACTGGTATATACAACAACCCCCGCACATGCACGAGGATGTGACAGATGCTTTAAAGGTGTTTATCTCAATTGCGTGTTTGCTCTCTCAACATCTGGCACTGACAGATGTATAGAATGCGTAGGGTATTTTGGATATTCCCTAAGTATAATGGGTGCTGAAATGGGTGATTAAGCAGTAGAGTAATTACTGTAGTGTCTCAATACCCTGGTGTTAATTGTGCATGAATGGTATGCGTTTCACATTTCAAGCACCAGTCACAATGCCTATTAGTTGTGGAACACCCAACACAAGCATGCGTGCATCCATTTTGTCTTAAGAGTATTAAAGAAATGAGCATCAACTTAGCAATTTTGCTAGGTTGCTGAGTGGATAATATGCAGCTTGGATGCAGCAGACAATACCACAAGATCTTACTTACTGTGCCCTGAAACATAGCACATGTTTACAGCAACCCCATTTTATGTGTTTTTGAGCAGATAACATGCAGACCACTGCTCATGTTCATAATCATTCAGAAAGTAGATTATCCATGAACATTTGTCAGCCTAGCTCTAATAAGATTATTACTACAGGGAGCATACTATACACGTACTATTATACACATGCATTCAGTTTCGAGCACATACAGGAAGTACCCCACTGATACATAATTTTCCCCTGCACATTCATCTGAGTGTAGTAAATATGGATGATTAAGTTAATCATAACAGGAGGCTCATTTTGCACAGAGCATATCTTACATATTTCCCACATTACCCACATGCAACCTGTCTCAATGATTTACTGCAAAAAATATGGAGGGATATTTAACCTTGCCATGGTTATTATCTCAGTTGCAGCTGAATGACACCATGCCACTCCTACACTGCTCTCATAGGGTATACTCTTGAGACTGAATGCATGTGTGGAATGTGCAGCGAGTCTCCAGATGACATGTCCTGTGACTAGTCTCTTGAGCCATACGTATTTTCCGAGCTTGAAAAATACGTATGCTATCCACCTAGATGGCCACACTCACTTCCGCAATAGCAGTACCGTCGGAACATGACACTTTCCTCCACAGTAGCCATACGAAACATACGTTTCTACGGCCAGGCCAAGGCTTTGCCAAATCAGGCTAGGGTAAATCTAGGCCAAAATCTCCAACCGGAGGCCAAACAAACATCCTCGCCGACTGGCTGCACTCATTCACTCGCCAATATTTGCCCGCCCTCTCATCGCGATATTGTACATAGTTTTATAGTTTACTTTTACGTGGGATTGTTGTGATTTTTGTCAAAAAGCGGCGAGCGTCCACGCCCATGCGCATTTTACCTTGTAGGTTTGACGGAATACAGTGGTAGAGAAAAATTCAACCAACTGCGGCAGTCACGCTCTATGTACCTCCGCTACGGCGCGAGGTTTCGTATGATTTACACAGTAAATTTGCTATAACTTGGGAACTCACTTGTGACGTTCTTTGATGAGAAATACCGAATAGAAGCCACACGCCGAGCAGTAGCCGCTCTCGGAAATCAGCCTAACGCAGACTGTAACGAGAACCTAAAGCACTAGATATTAATGCGGAACCAGATGCGCAATCGTAATACGTTTCGCCCACGCTCAATTGGTCTAAATTAGGATATTGTCACTATGTGAGGGGCTAGTTGAGGGGGGGGGGAAGTTGGAGAGTTAGATGAAACCTTGGTAATATGTGTAGGATGTGATAATATGTGTAGGATATACTCTAAATAAACGAAGGTCATTGAGTAACCAGTTCAATGAGTATGACATACAGTAGCACTGATCACTCATATGACACTGGGCCTGGAAATAATCGTGTGTGAAAGATGGGTGCTTATCCAGCATGTTTCAAGTACCTGGTGCGACCCATTACTCTGGAGACCTCTTACTTACTTACTTAAGAAAGTTGACAGATACATGTAGATGTAGAACTTCTTAGGGTGTGAGTGTCAAGTTGAATATGCATATCAGGTAATCATTCACTAACTGCAGCTGGTCAATGTATAGAAGTGAGCATTTATACCTGCGAATCCTCTAGTTTTGTTATAGGTGACATGAGAATAGTGCCTGTCTCTGCCCTCATCCTGCATGCTTATAGCTATAATATTTCATTGTCAGATATACATTGCCATGAAGGCTAATCAGTATTGAGTACACTTTGCATGCATGCAAGCATTGGTGAAGTTTATTTGTCAAATCGATCCATGAAGAATGCTGTTATGCATGGGAAAAGGTTTTAGCATATTGTCCAGCTCTTGTACTTCAGTTATTTGGAATTGAATAATTATTGCTGAACTGTATCAGATTTCGCACTTATTTCAATCTTTTTATATGCAGTCCTGCTTTTATTTGTTTGTTTGTACCTGCATATGCCTCAATTTTAAAGGTTTCATATAATATGTGATCAAATTCATAGATTGTTTCAAGAGGGTATTATTGCAAAACCTGCCTTAACGGCATACACTATTACAAAAAAGATTGAGACAGATTTCACATAACTACTCAGTTTTAAGACTGCTAGTTTTGTATGTTTTCTGTATGGATTTCACACACCTTTCCAATTGCTACACTTTTCTGACGCTCTTAAGACTAGCACTTTTTAACAGCTTCAAGATGTAGCTACCTCTGACTCTTCTACCGTCACAATCTGATGAAACCTGCACAGATTTAAGAGTATACTTGCCAATACATTGACACATTTCAGATTGCATTCTCTCTAGTAGTGTGTGGGGCTCCCTTTGAGTCAAAAACAGTATATTACTGCTACAACTGTATTTAGTAGCAAACACCACCTCATAATAATAATCTGTAGTGACATCATGACATCAGCGTTAATATGATGTAATTATGCAATTACATTATTGTAGCCACCACTTACATTTTAACAGTTCTGATTTACATATTTTGTAATCGTATACTCTCTATGGAATGCGTAGACTTCTCTCCTGAGTAATGTATGTCGCGACAGGTACTTGAACTGTGATGGGTGTGCAACATACCTTTCATACGCAATCAACGCAATGGTCAGGGTTGACCAGCGTTCTATTCATGCTCAATGACCCATGAACCTTCCTTCCCTTTAGTGCTCAGTGACCTGCGTTAAGACTTCTCTCCTGAGTAATGTATGTCGCGACAGGTACTTGAACTGTGATGGGTGTGCAACATACTTTTCATACGCAACCGCACGCAATGGTCAGGGTTGACCAGCGTTCTATTCATGCTCAATGACCCATGAACCTTCCTTCCCTTTAGTGCTCAGTGACCTGCGTTAAGTGAAAGGCATCCTACACACAATGCACATTCTATACAACTCCAGTTGGTGCCAAATGTTGAAGAGAATAAATAGCCTCGTACCCAGGTTCTCCCCCGCGCGCCGCAATAAATGTACCTGTCAGGATAAGCATGCATGGGGAGAGCTTGGTACACGACGCCAATTTCATTGCGTAGCGGGCTATGTAGAAAGGGGTCAGAGGAGGTACGACATGCTGACGTCACGAATCAAAATCACGCCCTATGAAGGCAAATTACATTTCATTGAGTATGCGTGCAGCTGTGTAACTATGAATTTGGGTAACCTGAGTTTGGATTGGTGTGTTTAAGAGAGTAAAATTCAGGCTTTGGACGAGAAGAACAAGTGTAGGTAGAGCGCAAAAAGGTGTACACGCCTGTGAGATACATGCAGCCAGCGGACAAGTTGTCTCCGTGGCTGCGGTGCAGGTACCAACGAAGGTTTTCTTGTATAGTGGCTAAGGGGGTGCTCTAGGTTGCTTCCATGTGCACGTAGGTGTGCAATCGTGTAAGTTAGAGAAAAATTACTGGTCACGCTTGCCTGCCAGTAGGATTGGGGCTTCTTGCAGCGCTCAGACCTCTAAAATGTCACTGCGCTCCAGACGTTTAGTTCGTACCTGAAACGCTAACTTAACATTAGCGGAGGAAGTTGTTTTGAACATGGGGGGCACCTACATTAAAGTTGCATCACGTGCACGTAAGCGTGCGTGCGTATGAGAATCACCGTAATACCACTGTGACAGCCAGGGTAATACTGCGCAATACATTATCAGACGCACGGTCCACATTGGAACATGATTAGTCTATTGTAAGGCATTCTTCAAACTACACGCGGCTGGAAATCGCGCGAGTGCGAGTCCCACTTCTGGTACGTACGTACCGCGGTATAGCTATTTGAAGGGGGGGCACAACTAGTGTATAAATTTCCAAGGGGGGGCACGTGCCCCTGGTGCCCCCCCCGCTTCCGCCGCCTATGCTTAAAGCCCAAGTTCTCTGCCTTTTCGGGGTCTACCTCTTTGTACGTGATTTCCCATCGCTGAAACCGCGTGATGCAAGGGCGAAGACCTACAATTGGCGTGGGTAGGGTTATGCAATAGATACTGCCCACGTGCGCGGTGTTGAGGTTGGGCCGGCCAGAGACTGCGGAGAGGTTATGCATCACTTAGGGGAAATAGACCCTAGGTCGAGAAGATGCATGCGCACAGCTCCAGGAAGCACGAGTCTACGACAGGTTAATCGGTATACTTTCGCAGGTATGTACTGGTTTCGTAATGATTTGTTCATGGTGCATGCAATCTTAGTTGCTATGAGCTATACTGGTCCTGTGAGCCTCTTTTGCATCAGCCATATCACACGATTGGTTCTTAGACATTTTGTGGCTCTTCCATTTTGCCAGAATGCAATGCCACACTGCCAGTAGGAGAACCAGGGCATGAACATTTGGGCTAGATATACACCCCATCAAGAGTACTAGTGCTTTTGACCCAGCGAAAACCTCCTTGCCCACACTGTAGACAGGCGATTCCCATCCAGGTGTGGTCTAGCCTAAAATATTTTGCCAGCCAGGCTTGTAAAGAGAGGATTAAAGTGTGGTGTCATGCTGACTTCCATAATGTGCCTCCGTATGAATTCCAGGTATACACAGGTGCTGCATGCTCCCGTAAAATTGGTCTTGGAGCACAGGTGGTGCTTGATCTGGCCAAGGTACTAGAGGATAAACAGTGCCATCTTTATGTTGCTAATTTCTTATTATCAACATCTTTCCTCTCCACTCTTCTCACAAAGGGTGTGTTGGCACCATCCCTACGTAGAGAGTCTACTTATTCTATGATATGGAAGGTAAAATGCTGAGCCTGCTGAAAAGAAAGAAATCTTTTTCTCCAATAAAGACCAAAATTAATATTGGACTTAAAAAAAGTAATTTAATTTGCACACATGCATGGTACACAGAGCTACTTAGATGGCGAATTGTCAAGAAGTTTCAGTGCTTACAAAAGTGTTACATGTACATGCAATGGATTATTCAGTCTTCAGCAGGATGTCCTGAAGACACACCCCAACTTTCCTACTCCACTCGACATTAGAGAGCACTTTGAAAGTGACCAGTCCAAGAAATTCTATTCCATTTAGTATGTAGGAAACAACAGCTTGATTTCTCTCGATATTTAGGTGAAAAAGTGCATGGGTTACACACAAAAGTGCAAGAAAGACATGTCAAACATGGCAACAGTCATGTTTCAATAGGTTATGAGTCCAAGATATTAACACCATAGTAAAGATTAGTTGAAATGATCCTGAGTGCTGCCATTAGAAGAATCACAACTCTGACCAAAAGCAGGGACCCAACCCAGTAGTCAAGTGATATCCCTTCAGAGGGCCATAGTGAGAGTCCAAAAATGGCATTATTTTCATCAAAGTGCGGTCAATCATTCAGTAGTTGCACCTTAGCAGCCACTGTCCGAGGAAGAGCAGCAGTGTATATGGAAGCCACAGAAAGAGCAGAACAGCCACAGCTACAGCAAACAGAGGAGCATGTTTTGGATCCAGGTAGTCCACATTTCCATCAGCAGACCACACAGCCTTGTGGCCTTGTGAGCTGTACAACATTGTGCATGACAGAGCACTTACAATGGTACGTAACGGCTTTTAGGAGAGGAGGAAGAGGGTGGCCAGTTCTGTGTTATTGCCCATCACCTTGCCACATGATCACTGTACTTGGCTAAGATGATGGTGAGCCCTGCAATGCTCCACATGTAGAAGGAGGACAAACTCCAGTCATGTTTTTGTGTAAGCAGTGAGACCATGGAAGAAGCAGGTCTCCACACCTACGTCCAAGTTGAGCCATGCTATAATTATATTATAGCTACAGCATAGAAGAGGAGTTGATCCGAAGCCCCCAACACCCCAGCTGGCTTTCATTGTCATATGAAACAATACTTGTGGACATCTGTTGCGCTATGTTTTGGGTAAACACAAACCACCTGTCAGAAGATACAAAGGTTATGAAAGTTGACGGATTTTTCTATGGGCTATATATAGATGTACATTAACGGTGAGTTTGCATAGTGTTGCATTATAACTGAGATAGAGGTTGCAATATTCTAATTTCTGAGAGGTCACCACAACATCTTACAGCACTATGTAATTATTGACATTAGCAAATGGAGGTCAGTATTTGAGATACAACATGCGATGTTCTGATAATTACATATACTAGCTGACAAATTCCACTGAGAAGAATGAGTATTTGCAATCTCTCTTCAAGAGCTATCATGTATATGTAGGGCCACTCTCTTACATGGCAGAGTCAACTGGCTCTTCATCTACTTTGGACTCCACTTTTTCCATCACATGGGAACCATGTGAGGATGATTGAGTGTCCAGAGCTGTGGACGTGTGTGCTTCATGAGTACAGCAACAAATGAGTGAGGCCCAGCTTCTTCCTCGAGCATGGCAATAGCACATGAATAGGAGCAGGTTGAGTGCGATAAGGACAACCACCAACATTACTAGCACTGCTGTCACAGCAGCTCCTAGTGTTTGAGAGCCATACACACAGTCCTCCTCTGTGGACAGCCTATCACCTGATGGAGTTGATGTGGCAATTTTGTAGTATGCCGAGAACAGACAGAGAGGCAGACAGACAGAGAAGGGGAGGGAGAGAGAGAGAGAGAGAGAGAGAGAGAGAGAGAGAGAGAGAGAGAGAGAGAGAGAGAGAGAGAGAGAGAGAGAGAGAGAGAGAGAGAGAGAGAGAGAGAGAGAGAGAGAGAAAGAGGAGGGGGGAGGGTAGGGAGGGATCAGGTATAAATGTGCCTATATATTCTGCAGAGGTAACAGAGTACATGGACTCCTTCATGCTAAGGCTAACATCCATGTATATTTTCTAAGCAGTTGAGTCTGAGAGATAATTGTATATTGTATATATATGTGCACATATATATTATCATGTTGTATAGCACATTTCAAGAAAGAAAAAGAAAAAGAAAAAAAGAAAAGAGTACAAAAGGTTACTTTTACAACCATGCATATGTACACACATGTCATGGTTGTAAAATTCATGTTTTTCCTTTTGTACTCTTCTTCTTTCTCGAAGTGTGGTATACTGTTCATGTACTCATATATATATCAGTGGCATGGCAATAGCATAGTCCTCTGCCCCTACACTGCCATCCATCAGTATCACAACACTAAGAGTAATGCTGAAGGGAGTGGCAACATCTTTTAGCACTACTACATCCAGCCTCTGCCCCTCTTGTGATGTATAGGAAGTGGATGCAAAGCCTACAGACACATCTACAGGGAATAATAGAAGATATATATAGTCCATACTCAAAAGCTAATCTAACACAGTTGAATTCACCAAACGTTTCAGCAGCAACTCAGCTGCCCTCTTCAGTGGTAATATGAGTACAGTGCAGTGGAATGAAAGTATAAGCAACAAGAGCTGCTGCCGAAACGTTTGGTGAATTCAACTGTGTGGCTAGTGCTAGATTACTATGTCACAACCTAGCCAATCATATATATATCTAAAGATAGTCCATAATTATTATACTTTGACACAAGACAGCACCTGCATGTTAGCTTCTTACCATCATTGTTGGTTATGTACACTGAGGCTGTGCTGGATGGGATGTCAACTCTCTCCTCATTTACAGGTACATGTATGCTCACTAGGAATACCTCCACCTGCTCCACCTCACTGTCATCTACTAGGGGAATAGACACAGTCTGGGCAGTGTCAGTTGGAGAGAAGGTTACGGCTAGCCCAGACAGGGCAGCATAGTCACCAGGTGCTGCAAGTGTGTTGCCATGTGGAGAGATGATAACATTTCAACCACAGTTACTCCAATATGCTGCGTATAATATTATATTATATTATATCACTGCAAAAAGTCCATGGTCATCTTAATTATGGTTATCTCAGTTGTATGTTTGATCTCTCAACATCTGGCACTGAACAGATGTACAGAATGTGTCTAATGACATACGTGACTATTACATTCAACTTGGATATCCTCCAAGAAGAGACTAAGGGACTAAGTGATAGACTAATAAGTATAGTAAATATAACAAGGAGAGTCTTTTAGTCCATTAAGCTTGACATAGCAGAGACCACCAATAATGGGCTGTTTACCCATTGCATGCCAAATTCCTGTCATAGTACAGGTTCCTCTGGAGGCATCCTACACACTGCACACATGCCCTCCACAATTATAGCCTCTAGAGTATAAAACCACTGTCACGTGGCGCAAACGGTAAGCACGTGAGGGCGGGCCTCGCAAAGCCACACCTATTAATCAGAGGTTCGCGAGACGTAGCAAAGGCTGCTCATATCTGATGGCGCGTTCGAGCAGCGGCTTACTTTATTATGTAGCGGGGATGAGTTGGCCAGTTAAATACAGTGAGGTACACATGTAGCTACTCTAGCTCAAGAATTTGTAGAGGGACTCAGCCCCCAACTCAGTCAGAAATGACCATGTTCAAGCCCCTCCCTACCCGCCTTAGCAATGGTTGTTATGATCACTGATTTGTTTGCTGGACTCTGAAAGAAGCTTCAGTGGCAAGAACAATACATACCCTTGTGCAAAAAAAGAAATGCAAACAAGTATGAAAAACATTTTCAAAAAATGTATAGAGATGTAGGGATGGCCGTGCCAAAAAGTACAGAAATTAGGTGTAGGGATGGCAGTGTGCAGGCAAGACATGTTATACAAAGACTACACAACTAACCCCATCCCTACATCTTTTTTTTTTTGGCTCAAAAATTGCTCTTCCCAGTAATCTTGTAGCATAACTCACAGAATGATTTCAGATATAAAAAAAGATGTAGGGATGGGGTTAGTTGTGTTTTTGAAAATGTTTTTCATACTTGTTGTTATTCAAGTGGAACTGAGATAAAACCATAGCAAGGTTAAAATAACCATCTCATTTTTGCCGTGTACCAGTTGCACTTGAGTCTTCTGTTGTCAGAGTTACTGTCAAGCCAAATGATGAGAGGCCCTCTTTGAGTAGCACAAGCTCCACAGTTCCATTATCTTCACTGGCTGTGTACACAGAGGCCCCCCACTGGACACTCACTCCTGGTGAAAGGGTGGCAACATGCACACGGTGAGAGGGGAACACTAAACATACAATAACTGGGCACCCACGATCTTCATCCACAATCTGTACTGTGGCTGAGTCCTGATCCAGCACCACTCCTGTGCTGCCGCTGGGCAGACTCAGCTGAACTGTGAACTGCTCCACCTCCTCTCGTACGTCATCATTAATGATTGGGATGGACACAATGTGAGAGGATTCAGAAGAGATTGTGACTTGAGTCGTGAGTAAATGATAATCATCATTAGCTATGAAAGTGAAGAATGGAAGAGAGTGAGGGAGAACAAAGATACAATATTAATAACTTGTTGTGTCATTAGCTGTGATCAGGGAAATAGCAAAGCTCTTTCACACACAGTGTTGAATTTGAACGTTCAAAGAGCAAGCATGCAGCCAACTATACAGCATTGACTATGAACCTACCTGTGATATTAATATACACACATAATAATCCCCATACATACCCTTTGCTGAATCATTGAGCGTGAGGAGGTTAACTGTTGTAGGGAAATTGGCACCTCCATGTTTCTCTACTGACACAGTCACATAGCACTGGGACTCACTAACTGAGTATATTGAGGATGTGAATGTTACAGAAATATCTAGTAGGGGAAAAGAAGAGAAGGGCAGAGAGAGAGAGAGAGAGAGAGAGAGAGAGAGAGAGAGAGAGAGAGAGAGAGAGAGAGAGAGAGAGAGAGAGAGAGAGAGAGAGAGAGAGAGAGAGAGAGAGAGAGAGAGAGAGAGAGAGAGAGAGAGAGAGAGAGAGAGAGAGAGAGAGAGAGAGAGAGAGAGAGGGGGGGGGGGGGGGCAGGATTGGAGGGAGGATGGTACTCAATACAGTTTCATCTCACTATCATCCTCCTGAATAGTAATGTTGAGTGTGTCTTGGGTCAGCTCGACCCCACCCAATGTGGTACCACGGAGATGGGCAGTGAAGTACTCATCTCCTTCATACACTGCGTCATCCAGTATAGCAATAGAAGTCTTTCTGGAGCTAGAAGATGAGAAGTTGAATAGTTGTGTGGTGGAGTTGTAGTCAAAACCAGCTGTGGAGGGAGGGAGGGTGGGAGTTGAGCAGCCATCATTCCTGCACCCAGTCCTGTTGCCTATACCTTGTGCTGTTCCATCCTCCATGTACATTTCCACATAGGTGGCACCTGATGCAGTGATGATGACCTCCACTGAGGCTGCTCCCTCACTCACAGACAAGCTGCTCATCTCAAACCCAACCTGTGGATCTGGCATGACAGAAGTGGACATGTCTACATGTGTACAAGGTATTCGCATGCAATTGTAGCTAGGTAGTAATGGCTGGACTAACAGTTACAGCCAGTAGACTCCCCTGTGTGAATATTCTGGAAGAATCTGTAGGTGTGTGTGTGTGTGTGTGTGTGTGTGTGTGTGTGTGTGTGTGTGTGTGTGTGTGTGTGTGTGTGTGTGTGTGTGTGTGTGTGTGTGTGTGTGTGTGTGTGTGTGTGTGTGTGTGTGTGTGTGTGTGTGTGTGTGTGTGTGTGTGTGTGTGTGTGTGTGTGTGTGTGTGTGTGTGGCATGTTCATACAACATTTGACTGTGCATCCTAATAAGGCACTATATAGATGCATGTAGGCTATACTCTCAATTCTACTCTATTTCATTGTTCCCACATTTAGCTACCCTGCGTTATGCTTCTGTAGTATGTCTACTTTTCCACGTACTCAAAGTGTGATGCACTTAGTCTGTGTCACAGAGACAAGCAGTAGCAGTAATTATATTATTATTATATATATTGCATTAAGAAAGACGTTTTCAGAACTACTATTCATGGTCACATACCAATCAATATATAGTATGTACTTATGTAGCTGGCTATAGCAAAGTATTTTAATACACCTGGGTGGGTCACAGTACACACACATATTGAACTTGTCACTACATACACCCATGTACATACAAAATATAATCATGACCATATTACAATATAGTATAACATTGCAGATTATGACCATAAGTAGGTGACACATGTACATGTTGTACTCCACACTGTACAGTATAAAAGTAGCAGGGTATCTCAGGATATCTCTGGATACCTAACTTACATATCCGCATTGACATTGCCTTGACTGCTGCCTGAGGCAGAGAGAGGAGTCTCCTAGCAGGACAGGTCACGATTGCTCCACACACAGTATGGGTCTCGAGAGCCAACACATGCACTTGGGGAGGGAGGTAGGAAGTAGTGGGAGAGGGAGGATGAAGGAAAGGGGAGAGGGAGGTAAGGATTGAAGGAGAGGGGGAGGGAGAAGGGGAGGGAGAGGGGGAAGGAGAGAGGTGGAGAGATGGGGGTAAGAGAGAGCGAGAGATGGAGAGAGGAGAGAAAGGGAGAGAGGGATATGTTAACTGGCCTGGTTTTCTATTCAGCTCTTACTCCTCCCTTTTCAACTCTCACCTACAGTTCTCGTATCTCTCACATCTCTGCAAGGGCAGTCGGTAGATCTTGGACCATGTGGTGACGTAGAGCACCTTCTCCATATCCATCATCTGAGAATCATCATCCAGCACATGGTACACATGTGGCTTCCACCAGTCATGACATTACTTACTGTATGGTGACTAGGGCTTGACAAATTATTCCTTTTTTCTTGCCCATTATTCTTTTTGACTATTCTCAAAAAATTAGCCCATTATTCTCATGCACTATACCCATTATTCCCATATACTATACCCATTATCCCGAAAGTAAAAAGTTCATTAAAAAAGTACATTAATACGGATCAATCTTTGTTGTTGTATTGTAGCATGACAGAAAGAGAGATGTAGTCTTGCAAAGATGAGAAGAAAAGTAGACTCCAGTTGTATATGTTATAGCTAGTAGCTGTAGAGTAAACAAGCCTTAACTTGTGACAATTGCATAGGCATGCAAGAAAAGTAGTGCAGTGGACAAAATTATGCATGTTTTATTTCCTACTATTCCCAATTATGCTCATGTTCGAAAGGCTACCTATTATTCCAAAACTTATGCTAGCATAATTTGTCAAGCCCTAATGGTGACACTGCGTGCACATGTACTTATAGGCATGAAGTAGGTAATTTGACTACTGATGCAATGTCATGGATGCACACGGCATTGTTTTACCCTTCACATAATCTGTGGTATGTACACCACCTGATCCTCCTTCATTGTAGCATGCACTTACATGCCACCACACTCACACATCCTTCCCTCCCTCATATCTTCCCTCCCTCCCTCCTTCTTACTGACCTGTAAAGCCATTTTGTTGACACTGTTTGAGTCATCCAACTGTGGGCAAGGCATAAAATGTAGTGATGATCCTGCGACAATATGCATCATATGACAGTCACATGACAATGGACTGACCTCAATCTCTTCAGCAATGATAGGGAAACTCCCTCCTCCTTCTTCCATTCCAAACAACACCTTCAGAATCTTTCCAGTGTCTGGATGAGAGAGCAAGAGTGGCATATGGATGAACTGACTAGCAGGACAAAGAGTAAGACTGTTCTATAGGACATTATAGTCTATATAGCAGGACAGAGAGAACTGGCTCATATACCATCGACTAATATGGGTAATGAACAGGTAACTAGGCCTAAGAACAGGACATCTTGATTGACACAGCTGGAACTGTCTGATCCAAGCACAATGCATAGCTGATCCTGTACTATCTGGGTGATGCTTCGGTGAAGAGGAAGAGAAGAGGAGGGAAAGATGAGTAGAGAACAAGAAGGGGAAGGGAAAAAGGAAGGAAAGATCAGGTAAGGGGAGACTAGTGTGGTGTTTCTAGTAAATTAAATGTAACACACATGACATCCTCCAACAGAATGAGAGAGTCAGTACCAATCTGACGGACTGGAATGAAGGGGTTGATGAGCACCAGCTGTTCATCGTTATCTGCACGACCATAAGGTATACACTGCAGGAGTGAGGAAGGAAGGGAGGGAGGGGGGAGGAACATCCATTACTTGTGGTGGAAGTAGAAATTGAGCACACACCCTGTATACATTCATTCCACCATTCCTACCTCCGCAAGCATGTTCTCTACAAGACCGCCTTCATAATCTGATGTAATGTCCTCTCGAAATATGTCAAACACGCCTTCACTCCGCCCATCTCCACCTGTCTCAGCAGTGTTGTCAGCTGGGTAGGCACAGAGAACTGAGCCAAGTGGACCAGTGCTGGAAGAAGAGAAAGCAGGGGCAGGCAGATAAAGGCAGGTGTTGATAGTGTGTGCCTGGTTTCTTACATTGGGCTAGAAAAAGCACCATATAGCAACTTCTGGTAGTTACCATTTCCATAGTAACGACTAGACAAACTGAACGCAAAACTTGCTGCAGCAGAAGATTTTTTTCGGACACAGACAGAGGTGTAGGCAGGCAGACAAGTAGACAGACAGAGAGACAATCAGACAGACAGACAGACAGAGACAGATAGACAAACAGACAGACAGACAGACAGAGACAGGTAGACATGCAGGCAGGCAGGCAGATAAAGAGACACAGGCAGACAGAACGGTAGACAGATAGGGAGACAGATGGACAGACAGACAAACAGGTGGATGGACAGACAGACAAACAGATGAATGGATGGATGGAAAGACAGACAGACAGTCAGACAGATAAATACATGTAGATGAACAGCTCACTGATGCTGTTGTATTGGTAGTCCAAGATGTTAGTATATGCCCGTCCTGCTGGCCTCTCTCTCTCACAAAAGATACGAGCCTTCATATAGGTATTAAAAGATGGGTCTGGAGATGAATCAGATCCTCGGTCATTGCGTCAGATCCGCACCAGATGTGAATAGACAACGTCCAAATAGTACCCTTGTTCTCGCAGGAAGACAAACCAAAACTGGTAGTCGCTGAGCTCATAGGCAGGAGGGACAGGCGAGTAGTCTGCCTTGTAATACCCCACAAAGGTGACTGGAAAAAACAGCCAAAGGATATTGGCATCCTCAGTTTTGTACAGCTGTGTGGTCTCCAGAGAAGAGGGGTCAGAGGACACCGTGACATTTTGGTAGGAGATGCTAAAATGTCGTCCATGTCCCTGATTGCCAGGAAAGAACCCAGCAGAGAAGTAGGTGGAGTCATGGGTGGACTCTGGAGGGAGGGGGGGGGAGAGAGCGAGAGAAGGAAGGAGGAAGGGAGAGAGAGAGAGAGGGAGGGAAGAGGAGAGGGATGAAATAAGGAGGGGAGAGGAAGGAAGGAGAGAAAAGGTGAGGGGGAAGGAAGAGAGTGAGGAAGGATTAGAGGAGGTAAGCTTCAGGATTTGCATGATCAGGAACCAAGTGCACATGTACATACCATGCATACATAGTGATACCATTTCTGAACTCCCCAAATCCTGAGTACTCAGGGGAGTATGACACCAGGCCATCTGATGCAGTCACTGTGGGGTGGGCTGTGCCCAGCTCTCTGTCCTGCAGCTCCACAGTGCGGCAAAGTGGATCAACCGCAGCATTACTGCCACACACAAGGAGCAGATCTAGACCAGGAAACTGCTGGTATACTCGCACATGATTGCGACATGCATAGCTCTGAGGTAAAGAAAGAAGCGATAGGCTATAGGGCAGTTGGAACAGTGTGCTGACATGTACCGGATTGTCATTGCCCACTGTTGTAATGCACTCGTCTATTACACTCTGACGTGATGGCCAGCTGAGGTTGGAGGATAAGGAGAGGTCAGCGTTCAGAAGATAGAGTTGATCACTACAGTGGGAGAAGGAGTAAGACAAAAGGAAAGTTACGTGAACAAGGGACATCAGTGAAAACTATTTTATTTCCAATGACTTATGAATCAACCTTCAAAATGACATTGTGGCTACAATGGAACACAGATATGACCTGTTGATTATACAGTGGAACCTCTCCAATCCGGACATCATTGGGCCAGAAGAAAGTAACCTGATTAAAGAGGTGTCCTTATTTCACAGGTTGAAAGGGTACATAAGCACTGTGCTTGGGGAGGGAAAATGTGTCCTGTTTAACCCTTTCGCTCTCAAAAGTGCGCATTTTTGCGCACTTTCTAAAACAGCGTAAAACTGGAGAAATATGGAACATTTGATGATGTAATGTCGGCATGCGGGCAATTAACTGATAAAAAACTCCCACGCATCCCTTGAAGTGGCCTCTCGACGCTTGGATGTGGTGGTCGGAGCTTTGATGTAGCTTTCATCTCTGCTATTGTATACTTTAAAAAAAAAAAAAAAAAAAAAGCAAGAAGCCTAGCAGGCAGTGTGATGAAGCGTGAGGGAGGGCTAGAGGTGGCTGGAGTGAAGTTTGGGCTCTGCACGTAGCCATAAATGGGCCGCGCGGCTTCGATCTGTAGGAATACGGAGGTTTGAATTGGTTGCCAGGAGACTTGCGGGCTATGCCGTTGCCATGGAGGTAGCCAGGCGAGCGGAAGGGCCGGAAGTAAACGGAGATCTAAGAAAGACCGTGTCACGTCGCTCGCTCGTTCCATCGCGGGAACTCAAGCGAAAGGGTTATAGAGGTGTCCTTAATTCAGGGTGTCCCCTTGAGAGAGGTTCCACTGTAAACCCTTTTTTATTAGTGTTGTCACGTATCACATTTGAAGCAGGTATGTGGGCCAAAGTCTTTTTATCTGAGTTGCTGTGCTCAGGATAGCTTGGCTATGCGTAAAGAGGCATAAGTATGATGTGGCACTAGTGCTGATGTATGAATGGAGGGGTATGTTTACATTGTTGACCTATCTAACCCCCCCCCCCCCCCCCTGTACATGTATGTAATGTTGCCTACTTGCATATATACCTGCAGTGCTGCCTACCTACACAATATCACCTTCATGCAATGAATTCACAACACAGCAGCACAGTCACTGACTAGCTGTCGACATAGCCAAATGTTAGCTAATCAGTATTCTTTTTTGGTTGGATGCAAAGACAGCACCATGGATAAACCCACCGATTAACACAGATAAAGACCAAACACAGAATCCTCCAGTCTCCTACAGCCAGCACTAGCTGGCAATGCCACACGCCAGCATTGCACACATATCACACACCTACACTAACAGCTAGCAATGCACTATCTCCACACACTCATACAAGGGTGGCTTGTATTATTACACACTTGCAAAGACACTAGCGCTGCAACTGGCACATATAATTATACTTTAACCATGGCTGATAGGTGCACACAAGATTAAAAATACCAAGAACCGAGAGTGCAAAGTGCCTGAAGGTACATGCGTAACCGTATATACAGTAGTGACAGCCAGTGTGCAAAGACCTATACAATACTGACTGGCCTATACATTGCATACTTGCAAGAACTGTACATAGACCTATAATAATTTTTTTCACTACCACTGACATTCATTATCACTGAGCTAGTAGGCTATTCCTCAACCGAAATTGACCTCCAACAGTGAATTACAGCACCCAGTTTCAAGATCATTATAGTCACTTTGAACAGTAGCATTTCTATAGGCATTTATAGTTACCAGTGTATGTGACTGGATCTGCAAAAACTGACCACTTAGCATCCACACTGAAATAACAATAAATGACATCACAGGGGAGTGGTAAACATCTGGTGAAAAAGTGATTGTCTCTATGCTTTTTGAGGTACAGTCTCTAAAACCATAGAGAGTCCTGTACTTTAGGGGCACATGCATGTTTCCCTGAAAACAAGCATTTATTGGAGTTGCTACAAAGAGATGAAACGCTTCCATCTGGTATAATGAGCAAATTTTGGAGCATAATGCATGAACAACATAATTAGCGGCATTGCTGTAAAGCATTATGAGCAGATTGAAAAAAAAGAAAGAAAAACTGTTGCAGGCTATGCAGGCAGGTATGCTGGCAAATTCACGTGGCATACCTGTTTTGCCTTGTAAACTCTATAAGAGAGCCTGGTCCTTCATAACTCTTGAATGACTTTTGGTGTGAATGTTGAGTGATGATTACTGTTCATTGTACAGCGACTAAAGCTTGATTCGTTGCATGTATAGGCCTTAATTGTAGCGATAATCACTAGACAAAGGTGGATATCTGCATAGAAGAGGGCGACAGTCTTGTGGGTAGGCTTCCAGGCTGACAGTGTGTGTGTGTATACTTGAGCTAAATGGCAAAAGGTGGAAGTGTGATGTCAGAACATGTTCATTAGTCTGGAATGCTACTATACACAGTGGGCTGCCAAGTATGAGGTACTTGATCACCATGGTGCATTAACTTACTAATTGAACAAAGCCTACCAGAAGGAAAGTTTAGTCTACACACCCATATCTTGTATATGATCAATATCGACTTGAACACAAATTTCCAAAGTAGCTATTAATAATTATAGACAGTAGCAGTATACATCTGAATGAACTACAGCTCGTGCATTGTGTGTACTGCAGCGTTAAACCCTATAGCTCTGTTTGTTTGTAATCACTGCACTCACGCTGCTCCCACCAAAAGCTTCCCACCCACGGCTTGAAAGTTGATGTCCTCAATAAAGTAATTGTAGTCCACCTCTGGCACTGCTGTCTGATTAGGGAACCGTCTGTACTCGCCAGTGACTGGGCGTATAGAAAAGACAGACCGTATATGTACGATTATGAATCTCATTATTAACGCACGCGTAACTGCTTACCAACCTAGCAGAATGGTTACGTTAGCTACTGGTTTGCATGGGTGGGCTAGGGTTATATAGGGCTAGCCATGTTCCAAAACTGGTATACGGTTTTTCACTAACGGCTTGTTAGAAGAGGAGAGGGAGGTGAGAGACGAAATTACGGGCTTCCTATACATGCAGCGCTATCATAGCGCTTTAATTGCGAGGCCCCGCACAGTTTGCAGCTGAGCTGCTATCCTACTGTTGTAGGCGCGGGCTCACCGTTGTAGAGTACTGAAACTTCCTGCCTGTAGATCGGCCTAAGTGTCCCCCATCCAAGCTGCACGGTAGACAACAGGCACAGGAACGTCGCAATCCCTAGGCCTTTCGCCATACTGAGTACGGGGTACCGTACAAAGTCGTAACCTTCCTCTGCAGGCGATTTGTGTGGCGCTAACGCTGTCCGAGAAAGCAAAATAGCTCCTTAGAGTCACGCATGCGCACGGGAAGTGGAACCTCATCCTGCATCTGGTTTGAGCCATTAGCGATACTACGCCCTTGGTACTTTTGAGCACATACATGTACCTGAAATTTCATTATAGTTTCCTAGCAGTAATGCGCAGCTACGTATGAGTGGTTTTTGTTTAGTGGCAATGATGGTAAATCATCTTTGAAATGTGCAATTTTTGTATGTACATGTGTACAAGTTCATCCATTACTTTGTGTGCACCAAGGATGGCCTGGCATACATGTACATGGTGTCCCCATGGAGACCAATGTCAACACATGCTACCTTCCACATGCCTCCTTTGGAATATCACAGCATAATAAGGGAGATAGGACACATGCAGACATGTACAAAACACACGCGAATGTACCTGTAGTTTTAGTGTATAGAAACTGTCATACATGATCCTATACTGCAGATCTGTGAATAACCTCAAGAGAAGGCTGGGAGTAACATGTATGTGTACATAATCTCAACAAGGCAATTCATTATTGGGCAACACAAAGTAAATACACTTGAATATCTACAGCTCTTCCTCCCCCCCCCCCCCCCCCCCCAAAAAAAAGAGACAGAAATGAGTTCCTCAGGTGGGACTTGAACCCGCAACATACTGCAAAACCATGCAGATGCATGCTCTACCAAATGTGCCATTAGATTCATGCAAGATCTAGAGCAAAGGTCTCTCCCCCAATGAACACATTAACAGGGTAACTCCCAACTCAGTTAACTATGTACTTGTATGTTTACTTAAACCAAGACATTATACATTGTACTGTCTTGTGATGGCTGTATGGGTATATATCACCTGTCACCACCCAAGTAATTGTAATACTGTACAGAGTTCACAGAGAATGGTGCCCTGCCCATAACCCTTGACAAACACCTCATGCCCAGCTATAATATGGGGGAAATTACATGTACATCTGGTAACATCGGCCACAAAGCTGCAGCACACATGATACAAGGAGTATGAAATTATTATAAGGAACATACATATATTGTAGTATGACATTAATATTTTTAGAAAAGAATTCATTACAATACTAAGGGGAGTACACAGTGTTATGATTAGAGTAGTGTTTGTACATTTTGTGTGCATCATTATAGGAGGATGAACAATGGCGCTGAGTGGTGTGATGATTATTGTTGTTTGTAACAAAAGAAACGCATTTTGCAGTCACTGCCACATGTGATAAAGGCTGGAGAATTTGGACTGTGAGCGAGGCAGCGAATGGTGGCCAGGTGACCTAGGGAAAGAGAATAGCAGTGTGTGTGTGTGTGTGTGTGTGTGTGTGTGTGTGTGTGTGTGTGTGTGTGTGTGTGTGTGTGCGTGCGTGTGTGCGTGCATGCGTGTGTGTGTGTGTGTGTGTGTGTGTGTGTGTGTGTGTGTGTGTGTGTGTGTGTGTGTGTGTGTGTGTGTGTGTGTGTGTGTGTGTGCACACACGCGTGCGTGCATGCGTGCGTGCGTACATGTGTGTGTGTGTGTGTGTGTGTGTGTGCGTACGTGTGTGTGTGTGTGTACATGCATGTGCATGCATCTAACCTGACACTAGAGGGGCTAGAGGTTGTGATGTTCTTGAGTTCCAACTCAACACCACCTGCTGCATTTTGTCCTCAGGCATCAGCACTGATTGGGAGAGAGAGGGAGAGAGAGTATATAGGAGGAGAGGTAAGGAGGATCAGAATACACAATGTCATGCATGATTGTACATGTACATACATGTACATGTACATATACTAGTGAAGTTGATCAATGTCAGCTTTGTCCGGCTCACCTGCAGGAAGGAGTGGATAATGAAGCTTGGCCAGCTACGTACAACAGCCATGCATGTACATGTTCTAAGCCGTAGAGACTGTACAGATTATATTTTTCTAAGCCGTTGAGGTTGTTGTAATTTTCTTTCTTTCTCTTTCTTTCCCTTCTCCTAAATAGTGCTCTACTGTATGTGTTCATGTACACGTACATGTACATGTACATGTACATGTACAGGTGCAGTGTCAGGGCTTTTGCCTTTTGTTATTGCTCTTGTTGAAATTCTTTATACAGTTAAGTGGTCTTATTTCAATAGGGGATGTAGGTGGGTCATGTGACAGTGTGTGTGTGGCCAAGACAGGATCACGTGACCATTTTGGTGAAATGGGGCATATATATGTTCATGTACATGTACATGTACATGAACATGTATAATTATACTACATGTACATGTATGTCTACAAGCAACTGTACCAAAGTCCTCTGTGTGATTGAACACTGCACACGGTCTGTAGGGGAGCAGTTTGGAGTTGGACGGCTGGTACGTGTTAAGTGGCCGAGCTGTAAGGAGAGGAAGGGAGAGGGGGAAGTTAAAGACCCCAGTACAAGTAGAAGCTCATGCAGGATAGAGAATTGGGGAGGGGGGACAAAGGCAGCTCAGTTGGCTGTGCAAATCTATATGGAGGAGGCTGGAGAAATAAAATGACCACAGCACCTAACTTCTCTATACATGATAACATGTACAATGTACAATCATGTGTATGTACAATGCTCACCGGATGACAGTTCCCAAAGAGTAGCATTTCCATCTTTACCACTGGACAGTACATACTGTAGAGAACAACACAGTCAGACTACACATACATGTACACATACATGTACATGTACATGTACATATTGTGTGTGTAAGCCAGTACCTGTGTTAGCACTTCAGCATGAAATGCTCGTACATGCTCCTAGCCCTGAAGGCTAAAGTACATGTATTCTACTAAGCTATTGAGTGTGTGCAATACTGTTGCTACATACACTGTACATGTACATGTACATGTATATATGTGCGTACATGTACATGTACAAATGTACAGAGTATCTCTACATGCAGACACACTTGCAAGTACATATCACATTCACCCTCTCCTGCATTACCTCTAAATAATATGTCAACTTACATGTACATGTATACATGTACATTTACAGGCACATGTTGAATGTAAAGTGTATGAGAATGCAATGTACAGTAATTGTCTCGACAGAGATTTACCTTAGCATTTTTAGAGAATTTCACTGAAGACACCTGTAGAAACATGGACATGGAAGTACATAGTATACGTACATGTACAAATATTATGAGGAGGATCTCATACATATACAAGTTTTGTATCCACAACATGTACAATATACAGGGTTTCATCTACTGGGGGGGGGGGGGAAGCTTCCCTCCCCTAACTCTTTAACTCCCTCCCCAACTCTTCAACCACCCCCTCACAATATCCTAATTTAGAATAGAAACCACACCTATTTTTCATTTTGTCATGCCCACGTTTCATTGTGGAATGTACATGTACTCCCCTCCCTGATAACGTTTTCTAGATGAAACCCTGAATATATGCACATTAACTGGTACTAAAAACACAGTTAATGGCTAACAAGCACATGATACAGTTTAGGGAGAAACCTGACCTGCTGGGAACTGTGAGCTTCTTTGAAAGTAGACACACAACGATTGCTGACACCATCCCATACCTGAGGAGAGAGAGAGAGACTGTGTGTGTACATGCACAGTGTGCATGTATGTGCATGTATGTAGTCATCTCACTTTGATGGAGCCATCTTTGCTGGAGGTGGTGTACAGGCGGCCATCCTGCGTGTAGTCCACTGCCGTGACCGGCCCACCGTGCTGGTCTCGGGCGTCAGAGGACACGAAACACTGCAGAGTGTTCATATCATACAGCCTCACTGAGGGGAGGGGGAGGGAGGGAGGGAGGGGGAGAAAGGGGGGGGGGGGAGGAGAGAGGTAGGTACATGTAAACACCAGTCATAGAGAAAAGGCAACGCAAAGAGCAGCTACACTTGCAAGACAGCTATTTCTTCACAGACGAGCTGCCTCCTGTGAGATTCCAACCCGTGACATACTGCAAACCATGCAGATACATACATGTACATGTAATGTACACTGTTATATGTACTCTACCAACTGAGCTACAATGTACCATGTATATGTACGTATAGGTACTGTTGGCAGTTGCTTAGCAACCAAAATTTTAAAGGCCCATATCTCGAAGCTGAAGTGGTAGAGGAGGTCATGGGGTGGCTAGGGTGAGTAGGACCACAACTTCCAACAAAACAAAATAGTTACATGACCCTAATTGGCATTCACCCGTGCAGCTCATGCATCCCAATTATGTAACTAAGTATAATATACATATACATGTACAGTACAGTAGAATTTTTAGTTACATGTATACAGTGTACATGTACATGTACACTTGACATGTACAGTGTACATCGTACACATACATGTACTTGATTGTTCATGTACATGTACATGTATGTGTACTGTATGTTGCACATGTACATGTACATGTTGTATATTCGTCCCACCATGCCACCTCACATGTGCTCTGCTCCGTGCCCACGAGCATGTACTCCCCAGACGGGTGGAAGCACAGGCACCTCACGCCAGCCACCTCCCACACCGTCCGGTAGGACCGCTTGGCCGCTGGCTTGGAGTAGTCGAACAGCTTCACCGTACAGTCCTTGCTCCCGGAGGCCAGGACTGAGACCGTGGGGTGGAAGGCTACCGTGGTTACTGCCTGTGGGGAGGGAGGGAGGGAGTTCAGAGGGAGGGAGGGAGGGAAGGAGTTCAGAGGGAGGGAAGGGTGAGAGGGAGGGAGAGAGGGAGGGGTTGGAGAGGGTAGTAGGGAATGGAGGGGGGGAGTAGGTGTGATGGGGAGAGTGGAAAGGTGAGTGTAGGGAGGAGACAGAGAGAGAGAGGGTGAGCATAGGGAGGAGGGTAGAGTGTAGTGAGGTGGAGGGTGAGAGGGAGGGAGGGAGGGAGGGAGGGAGGGAAGGGAGGAAGGGAAGGAGCTAGGGAGAGATTGAAGACAGTATGGTAGGGAATGGAAGGGAGTATAGGTGTGAAGGGTAGAGCAGAAAGGTGAGTGTAGGGATCTTGGGGAAGACGGCGAGAGGGTGAGGGAAGAAGGGAGTGCTAAGGTGGAAAGTGTAGAGGAGAGTGGAGTTGTAATACAAAAGGTGCAAACATTAGGAAGTGAACAAGTGGAGAGAGAGGATAGGGAGGGAGGGAGGAGTAGGAGTTACTATACATGTGTACATGTACATGTACAACAAGGGTGTATAATATACTCTTGGTTCAATGTACAGTATGTGTCTGTGAAGAGTGAGAAGACGAGTGTGTGGGTGGAAAGTAGGAAGAACTGAGTGGAGTGAGGGAGAGAGGCCGGGAGGGAAGGAGGGAGTTGCAGGAAGTGAACGAGGAAAGTGGGCTGGTGAATAGGAGTCTGGTCTCACATCAGTGTGGTCGTACAAGCTCCTGATGACAGGGTGCATGTCATGGTGGCCCAGGCCAGCCTTGGACTTCATGAGATCGACATCGAGGATCTGTTGGGGGACATAGGCCACCATTAAACATTTTTAAAAATGGCTCCTTGGTACATGTACTAGCATTTCAAACGCACATGGACAAATACATACCAATTAAAGTCATGTACATGTAACTATTTTGTTGGAAGTAGCGGGCCTACTCACCCCATGACCTCCTCTACCACTCTTCCAAGTGTAGCATTGATAGAGGTGTCTGCGGAGGCTGTACATGTACATGTATACATGTACTGTGGTGGCAAAGCATTGCTATGCACTATCAAGGTTTCCCCCCCCCCCCCCCTTGGGAATTTCCTTTCTTTTTGCTTGTCTGGTGATTCAATTTTCATAAGAAGTGAAGGGCTTGTGTCACTTGCTGTGCTGGACAGTTATTAATAATTATTATTGAACAATAGCATGGAGAACGCACCAAAAGTGCTCTTTGAGGATCTAAATCAATCCCCCGACCTCCGTAGATGGCATGCTAGCGTGCAATACCACAGGCCTTGGCAAAATTTCCAAGTCTAACTTTGCCCCCCCCTCCTGAAAAATTCTCTGCATGAAACACTGACTATGAGTGCCATTTCAATACCACTGTGGTAGTGGCAGTCGCTCTGTAGATGGTATCTTAGCTGAAGAAAACGAGCATTACCGTAGCCTACCAAGCTGCATGACTACACCTGCAAGGCCAGCCATCTGTGCTATTTATGAAATGTACATGTACGTATTTGCATGTACATGTACATGAGGAAAGGCTTGGGAATATTATTAGAGAACCATGAAAAATCGGGATTGAACCGGGGGCCTCTGACTTTAGCTGTCAGTGCTCTATCACCTGAGCTATGGTCACCGGGTGACAGCCAGCCTTCACAGTTCTCAATATCACTCTGTATGTGCTGTCAGAATCCCGTTAAGGATCGACCGGTAACTCCTCTCCATCAGGGGAGGAGCCACACTGAGTGAAATATTCATAGCAGTGCACGTGAAGCTGGGTCTCCCTCTAGGGAGTCACCGAACACAACACGCAAGCTACATTATATGTGAGGAAAGTGTGGTACCCACACTACGGTCACCACAGCGCAGCTGATGAGGCCTGGTATTGGCCAAAACATGTCCTGTGCATGACTAACGTCTAGACCTGAGGGCCATTCGCAGCTTAGGGAGCTGTGGTTGTGCTCCCACCTTGATAGAGGTGTCTACAGAGGCTGACGCAGCCAGCTTCCCGTCATGACTGAAGGCTGCCGTCAGGCAGGGCCCCTTGTGGGAGGTGACATAGGTCACTTCATGCTTGTTGATACTGGGAGCAGAGATTGGCTCTGTGGGAGGGAGGGAGGAGGGAGGAAAGGAGGAGGAGGAGGGGGAGGAGTGAGGGACAGGAGTTAAATGAAAAGCGGATTGAGAGAGGGTGGAGAGGAAGAGGGAAAGAGAGAAGACAAGGAGGAGGGAGGGGGAGGGGGAGGGGGAGGGGGAGGGGGAGGAGGAGGGAGGGGGAGGGGGAGGGCTAAAAGACAATAGGAGGGAGGGAGGAGGGAAGGGGAGGGTGAGGAAGGGAAGGAGGGAGGGAGAGGGAGGGGGAGGGTGAGGAAGGGAAGGAGGGAGGGAGAGGGAGAGGGAGAGGGGGAGGGTGAGGAAGGGAAGGAGGGAGGGAGAGGGAGAGAGGGAGGGCTAGAAGACAACAGTGGGGGAAGGGAGGACGAAAGAGTGAAGGGAGGGTAGAAAGGAGGGAACGAGGGAGGAAGGGAGGGAGGGAGGGAGGGTAGGGAGGAGGGAAGGAGGGTAGAGGGGAGGGTGAAGGGGACGGAAAGGACGTGGCTCTGTACCGTCACTCTCATACTCCAGGTCCAGCACACCTTGACCCCTGATGTGAGTCAGCATGTCCAGCAACTCTGGATTATTGGCAGCTGAATGGAGAGAGGAGGGAGGGAGAGAGGGAGAGAGGGAGAGAGGGAGGAAAGGAGGAGGGAGGGAGAGAGGGAGAGAGGGAGAGAGAGAGGGAAGGAGGAGGGAGAGAGAGGGAGGGAAGGAGGAGGGAGGGAGAGAGGGAGAGAGGGAGAGAGGGAGGGAAGGAGGAGGGAGAGAGAGGGAGGGAAGGAGGAGGGAGGGAGAGAGGGAGAGAGGGAGAGAAGGAGGGTGATTGAGATGAAAGTACATGTACATGTAGAAGTGAGGGTAGAGTGAGGCATACTGTACATACATGTACATGTACATGGTACATACCTGTACACATACATGTATACATGTACCGTATATCCCAGGTGGCTGCCGGTTTTCACAGTTCTCTACAAATATTCCTAAACCTTTTCATCGTGTACATGTATGTACTACCGTGCATGAAGTTGCATACATGTACATGTACATGACAAATACAGGAGTACATGACCAATAATTCCATGTATACACAGGACAGTAATGTACATGAGGAAAAGCTTGGTAATATATTTAGAGAACCGTGCATGTATACATGTACATGTACATTTGCACATACATATATATGTACATGCACATATATACGTGTACAATGTACAATACACACGTACTGTATGAATGCATAACCACCCCCCCTCCCCCCCCAGTCCCACCTTCTCCCTCTGTCTGCAGCCCCAGCTGCACCAGGTGGCTCAGCCGGGAGGAGGGGGAGGTCGGGGGGTAGGAGGAGATGGTGTGGGCAAGAGAGGAGGCTGCTGTCTCGTAGCCATCGTACCGCAGCTGACTGGAGGGGGCGGGAGAGAGCAAGTACATGTACATGAGAGGTTGTTGGTTCTGAAAAATATGCTCTTAGCTGCTGAGGCCATTGGAGATACATATACATGTACATGTACATACATGAACAATCACGTGCATAGTGCACCACAATGAAAGAAAGAAGAGAACAGAGGAGAGAGAAAGAAGAATCACACGCTATAAAACAAACTACAAGCACAAACCTCAACGGCTTAGAAAAAATACTTAATATTTGGAGAACAGCCTCAACGGCTTAGAAAAATACATATACATGTATGTAGCAACCTCATCGGCTTAGAAAAATATACATCTGTAACAACCTCAACGGCTTAGAAATATTTAAACCAAGCAACAAGCCTACACACATAAGAATAAAACTCAGAATGAAAGGCAGATGGTCCACATGCCCAACCTTGAGAGTTGGCAATGGGGCTTAAAGATCTTTGATGGTACACCAACTCTTGCATATGTGTACATACGTGTACATGTACACATGTGTACACGTTCCATACACTGAGACTGTTGTACATGTACATGTAATCATTGTCACTTTTGAAAACTCAATAATGACAGTATGTGAAGTTGCAAACAGCTCCACCAATGATCCTGTGGGCATACATGGACATGTACATGTACATGTATATGTGACAGTGATCTGAGCTGCTCCATATGGGGTTTGAACGTGTAACTGCTGGGTTTGTAGACCAGTGTTCTACTAACTGAGCTACCAAGGCAGCCCAGCTGGCTGAATTACGAGTTAACCCAAGGCGAGGCAAGGTAATGCAATAAACACGCTTCAGTTATATAGGTTTTTCAGGTACATGCAGTTGCATTTCCTTGTCTGGCCCAGTAAACTAGGCTGCCCCGGTAGGTCAGAGTTGACAAAGCAGACAGCCAGTATTACACTCCACCCAACGCGCAGTACACGGATGTGCTGTTCTAAATAGTGCGCACCGTTCCAGCAGCCCACCTGACTATCAGCCTGTAGAGCATTTCCCGGTCCTTGATGCTCTGCGTGGCTCTGCCACGTCGGTCCATGGCAAACCAAGTTGGACAAACTAACAATGCAGTGGTACCGTACTACCCCGCAAGGTACACCATACACGCAACCACTACATGTCACGGTACAACACGTGTTTACGTTGCACGTTAAGCTGCATTATGAGCCCCACCCATATGGGGGCGTGACCACCAATGCGCGCGCGGGGACTGCGTACGCGCGACCTTTGACCCCCGTGGCTTATCGCGGGGGAGGGCCGGGGGACGAGGCTACGGCGTTCTTGCTGGGTGCAGAGTAAAAGCCGCACTTGAAATTACAGGATCTCTCTCTTACGTCATGGAATTACTGTTCAGCCATCTGCAGTCTGGCCACGTAGTCACGAAACGCACTCGTGCACCGGCAAACGAACAACTGAGTTTTCTTCATTCTAACAAGCTAGTCGTTTCTTAGTGTCTGCAAGCTGAAAGTTGGGTTAGCCTGCTGTATAGCCTTGCTATTTGCACTTCGCTACAGTATACCCAAGAGTGAGATCCGGTAATTTTGGGTGCGGCTTTTACTGTGAGAACGCCTATACGGCTGCACAGGAGGTCTCTCTTTCAGCCTCATTTTTGGAGCATAAATTATAAAGAACAACAGCTTCCCAATCCTGCCTTATAGGAGTGAAGGGATTTGAATATGTTTTGTACAACTTTTGCAATATACGTAATTACTCTAGTCCGGCACAAGAAGAAATAGATGACAGCACACCTACACACAGGATACAGTCTGCCAGCCTTCAGAGAGTGGTGCTGTCTGCTCCATGCATGAAGTGAGCCTCCTGCATTGGTGGGAGGGAGAGAGAGGGAGGGAGGGAGAGAGGGAAGGAGGGAGAGAGGGAGGAGAGAGGGAGGAGGGACATGCATAGGCATACATGCACTAGGTATGCTTGTTTACAAGATCGCTCCCTTTTTTTTTGTTGCTTTTTTTTTCTATGAACATTTATGCAATTGAGCAATGGATATACACATAGCAATTGCTAATGCCTGGCATACCCTTACAACAAAAAGTTTCCAAGTGACAACTTAAATGATGTTAAGGTACTATATACACTGTGTTACAGAGGAAGGTAAAGAGTTCCAAACAGAGCATGTGCTAGTTACAAAGGAATATGCATTGGTGTGAGCAAACAGCTGAACATACAACTGGTTAGCAGATGACCTGGATACAGTAGTGACATGTAGGACAAATACACCAACTGGGAAGTAAATTTATTATCTTATACATCATGCACAGGTTTAAATACAGTCTGCGGTCACTCAAACTGGGAACACCAAAAGATGCACGTAGATTATGGTATCCCACTTTCCACTGCTTAGAGCACATGCACAGTGCAAATTTTTGCACACCTTCAAGACGGTCAATATCTTTTTGCAGATACGGGCTCCATACTTGACTTGCATATTCAGTATGAGGTCTTATCAATGCGAGATATAGTTGAAGAAGACACTTGGAGCCTGTATGTTTATAAAAACGTCTGTAGCATAGTCCAATCAGTCTTTTAGCTTTTGTACAAATGGCATCAATATGCTGTGCCCAGGAGAGGTCTGAAGAAAAGAGCAGTCCAAGGTACTTAATAGACTTAACCTGCTCAAGACTTGAGCTCTGTAGTCTTAAGGGTGGAGGATGTGAGGGTTTCTTTTTTCTCGTTATCAGCATAAATTTACACTTTGATGTGTTGAAGTCAAGGTGGTTAGAAGATACCCAATTGTTTAAGCTGTCAATATCTGACTGCAGGTCAACATAGTCCCCATCAACTGTAATAGGCTTATACAACAGCATATCATCTGCATAGAGAGAGAGCTTAGAGCCCACAGTTAAGTTGCAAGTAGTGACATCATCAATATATATTAAAAAATAGAAGAGGTCCCAGGACGGATCCTTCAGGAACACCAGACAGGACATGAATGGGCTCAGATGACTCTCCATCTATCACAACTCTTTGAGCTCTACCCATAAGATAACTGCAGATCCATCAAATTAGGACAGGGTGTAAATTTAAGAACTTCAACTTGTCAAGAAGATTTCTGTGGGGTACAGAGTCAAATGCTTTTTTTAGATTGAAAAATACTGCACATACATCCTGCCCTGCTTCCAGGTGCTGGAGCCAGTCATGTGTTGTTGCTAAGAGTGCTGAGACAGTAGATTTGCCCACCTGGAAGCCCCACTGGCTTTCAGAGATTGGGTGGCATGATGATAGATGCTCAGTTATTAAGAAATGGATGTGGTGTTCTATGAGCTTTCCGAGGATAGGAAGAAGTGAGATAGGACAATAATTAGAAGGCTCATGGTGATTATTTGACTTTGGTACCCATGACCTTGCATACCCATGACCTACAACCCAATGAGAATTGTAGCTGATTCAAAGGTCAAAGGTTCTATGCCGGCCCAAAAGGGACATCATACACTGTATATACAAAGAAATGAAAAATTGTGTAATTTGTGAAAAATACAATGTATAGGGATTACAAGATATAGATGCAGAGTACATGCTATGATGCATTGAGTTTGATGGGGACATGATGAGTACGCCATATCTGATTATGCAATACAAGCCCAATATTGTTGAGCAGAGCTGTGTGGGAGCGTCATGTTAGTCGCTCTGAAGTTGAAGCTGGAAGTGAAGATGAGTGCTACTAAGCTACCAAGCTGTGTGACTGTGAAGACCTAAGGCCAGCCATCTGTGTTGCATGCACATGACGTGTAATGCCCACACTCCCAGTCACCCCAGCACAGCTGATGAGGCCTGGCATTGGCCGAAATATGTCCTGTGCATTGGGTGACTGTTTAACATCTCCTCTCCCCTACAGGTGGCACTGGAGGGTAATACTGACTCACATACTGTGAGACATGTACTGCAAACAGAGACAGTCAACCACTGCCCTGACATTGCACTGCTGTTCCATTCACAATCCTGTGTCTCCCTCCTCCCTCTTCTCCTCATCCTCCTCCTCCTCATCCTTTTTTCCTTCTCCTCCTCCTGTAAGTCTTCTCCCAAACCTCCCACTTCCTCCCTCATCCTTTGCCGTGCTCCCTTTCATTTCATTAGACTGGTCTACATCATGATGTCATCGTTACATATTATAAGAAGAACTTTATGACTGATAAGACGTACAACACAAGTAGCTGTTATTGCAAGGCAGTTAATGTGTAATGTAACTAGTTGAGAGTGCTCACATACAAATTCAATTCACATGCTGTGCCAGTGAATGTGTCTCCCATCGTCCTCCATGCCAGGTAACTCCAGCCTCCCCCTCCTGCACATCAATCTTATCCTCTTCCTTCTTCTGCTTTCCCTCCTCTTCCTTTCCTCCATTGTCCCCCATCCTCTGTCTTCTCCTCCTCCCCCTCCTCCCCCTCCTCCTCCTCCTCCTTCTCCTCCCCCCCCTCCCCCTCCTCCTCCTCCTCCTTCTCCTCCTCCTCCCCCCCATTCCCACTTTCTCCAAAATTGATTAATTTCATGCTCTCTCCCTCATATTATATCATTATTTCTGTCTTCATTACTCCAAATATGTGATATCGCTAACGTTCTGAACAAACTGCTTTTAATCACAAACTTCACATTATAATAACAACACACATGAGAGTTAGTATACATGCTCATACATTTAAGTGTGCTATTGGAGTGAATATAAAAATATTTTACACAAAACAAATATAACAATAAATCTGTTTTCAATGCTACAGTATACAGTATACAAAGCTGTATATTTACCTTACATTACATGTTGTATACATCGAGGGTATAACAGATGACATACATAATAGCTGGTTGTAGGAGTGAATTCGAAGTAACATGTCATGCATAGCAGCGCTAGCATAAACAAACTGTACACAATGGTAGTTCACATGTACAGTTGTGCACAGTGTGGTGTTATCAGAGAAGCAATCAGTGTTACTCTAATGATCCTACCCACACTTACTGGGAATACCACCCAACACCCTCCACACCCCCTCCAGCCACAAGCAGTTCACCAGAGGGGAGTACTGCACAAGAGGGAGCATACATTCCCACAGGAAACTCTCCACACTTGCTCCATTTCTTCCCTTCTGCATCATATCTGTAGAGCTCCTTTCTCCTCCCCTTCCCTCCTACCTCCCTCCCTCCTACCAGTAGCAAGTGGTTCTGCAAGGCTAAGAGTGTGGGGCCACATACTGGAGAGGGTAGCAGTTCCTGCCATGTTGGGCCAGTGGTGGTGTTGTGAGTTGCATTTGATATCAGGGTGGGGAGGTGGGCGGAGAACACATGAGGCTGATCATCACTCCAGTTATATGATGAGATGAACATGTAATCAACAATGATGACTGCTGTCATGCGGTCACCCCCCACAGGCACTGGCTGTGCACTGTACCACTGGTGAGTGGAGCAGTCCAGGACTTCTACTGTGTCCTTGTTGCTACCACATGCCACAATGAGGTATTGCTGGTAGCCCACAGCAGCTGACTGTGTTCTACCAGTTGGCATTCTTGGGTAGTGCTGAGTATTCCAACGATGACCCTCACAGTCCCATAATTGGATAGCAGTGCTGTCTCCCCCACCACCAGCTAGTAATAGCTGGTCCTTGACTGATGTCATGGCAAACCAGCGCTCAGTGCTCTTTGGCAGCTGAGACCACTCCCCCCTACTGGGGTCATACCTCATAACCATGTACTCATTGTTGTCCTCCCTAGCAAACCCACCACCCACATAGACCTCTCCCTTCACTACTGCTGTGTGGGCACGCCGGCTAGTGATC
>CBDBZY010000041.1:0-112500 GCA_965213685.1 bacterium | reverse complement strand
GTGCATGTTCATTTAGAATGATCACGTCATGCTTTTATAATTATGTATTTTTGCATCACGATGTACAGAAGGGCAAAGGGGTTAGTGATAATATTATGCCCATACACTAGCATACATGGAAATGTGCTGGCACGTACAGTTTCATGATCATTGTTATTAGTTTTGTTGAGAAGAAAAATGACCATAGCATTTCTGCTAATATGTATTCTAATATCAATTGGATTTTTGCTAATATCGCACTCCAGGTGCAATGTAACTTTGGCATTACATTTTTCTCTTTTGCCTATCATCTTTTCTTTAATTTAATAATACTATCTTCATAATGTGGAATGTGTATATGCATCCATATTTACATTGTATAAGTATGGCTGGTCACCATGAAGTCTAAAGTATCGGTCAGGTTCTTCGCCAGAGGAATTGAGAACTCCAGTGGAAGGTAAGATCGAGGAGGACAGGAAGAAGCAAAGGACAAGGAGAAGGGACAGAGAAGGAGGAGGGAGAGAGTGTGTCTCCATTACGTCTCCTGCTAGTTTGGTGGTTGGCAAATTTTGTAAACCAGACCACATTCTGTGACATGTGTGCATGAGTGAAATGAGAAGGGGAAGGTCTGGCCAAACATGCAAGGTTTTGAAACACATCTGCAGAATGCAGGAGTGGGGCAGCAGTGAGGGGATAGGGCTGAGCAGTACTGACACACAGGGACATCAGTTTGGAAGTGGGTATGGAGGGAAGACTGTGGGAGAGTGGTATAAAAGTGTGACTGGAGTGGGTATATATGGGAAAGCACAGCCACCAACCCTCTGCTTGCAGAGAAGAAACACTTGTGTCTATACTGTTGTGTATGGTAGTAATGAGTCTGGGCAAGCTACGCTAATATGTTTCTAGTGTTATGCATCTTGTGGGTGTAGTATAACACTGTCCATCTTGTACGTACCAAACCGATTTTTGTAAGCTCAGGCGTACACCTGGTGCTGAAACTCATTCACCTCTTGTGGGCCACTTCAGTTTACCATACACCATAAGAAATCTTTCCAAAGCAGAGGCTATTAGGAGATAAACTGCATACTACCGGTGCTTTTGACTTGTGAGGCTGCTGCTGTGGTGCAAGCAGGTTTTATATTATTATCATGCTACACAAACCTGTCCACAGTCAAATCACAAGTACTTCACATGAGACAATACAGTGGGCTCCACGTTAGGTCATATCGCTTAACAGAGTATCCCATTTTATTATTATCATAGAGAATATAAATCTAAAACCATTCCAGCAATGGCTCCCATCAAGCACGAGATACATGTATGGCCGGGAAACACTCGTGCCCACCCGCCCAACTCATACCCGCGTACCGCGTACCCTAGTCTCGTTCCCAGACCCTCACGTGCGCCCGCCCGAAAAGCTGGTCTGGCAACTATATATATATACAACATCTTGCTCCACCCTATGACGTGCCGTCCGGAATGTGGGATGGCCAATCACAGCGCAGCATACGTTCCTTAGCCGTTCAACATGTCGGATGCTATAGTGGACGTTGTCTTGTACCTACACTCAACGCGTATCTCCCAAAGACATCGATCGACGGAGCTATTGGTGAAGCAGTGCCATCACTACAGGCTACTACAGTACAGCAGGGCGACTGAGAAGCAAACCAGCGCTATCAGAGCCGTTCGTGACTGGGAGAGACATGTTCGTCGTTTGAGAAGCAGACCAGCGCTATCAAAGCATTCGTGACTGGGAGAGACGCGTTGGTCGTTTTGCCAACGGACAGTGGCAAGTCGCTCAACATCAACCCCCTTGTGGAGTATTTTCTCACTTGGTCCTCCATCACTGACTGGAGCGGGCAGACTACAACTCTGCTGACAACTACGATGGAGGGAGAGCCAGTCTGTGCGATGTCAAATGCATAGGGAAGAGCAGGATAGCAGAGCGACTTGCCACCGCCCGTTGGCAAAACGACCAACACGTCTCTCCCAGCCACGAACTCTCTGATAGCGCTGGTTTGCTTCTCAGTCACCCTGCTGTACTGAAGTCTTGGTGCTGCTTCACCAGTAGCTGCGTCGATCGATGCCTTGGGAGATACGCGCTGAGTGTAGGTACAAGACAACGTCCACTACCACTAGCATCGATCCGACATGTTGAACGGGTAATCACGGCTAAGGAACGGAATGTTCCGCCGTGATTGGCCATCCCACATTCCGGACGGCACGTCATAGGGCTAGGGTCGGGAAGATGTATCTTTTCGGGTGGGCGCACGTGAGGGTCTAGGAACGAGACTACGCGTACCCGGACCCGGGTACCCGCGTACGAACGTGGCGCACGTGCACGTGAGGGTCTGACCGAACATGCGTCTCTGAAAATAGTTCACAGTAATCTCGTTCAGTGCCGCAAACGGGATATATACCGATTTACAATTGGCATCGGCTTCGTGTACATTAAAGATGCATACCTAAATTACCTACTGGTTCATACACACCTGTATTATAAAGAATATACACAAACTGAAAGGACACTTTCGATAAACTATGCTGTGGTCTGTAATTTATTTACCTATTGATGTGCAAGTACACATCCTTCACATTGCCAACGTGTTGGAACCCTAGTTTGCTGTGCAGTTTGACACTAGATGACCCGTCTTGAATAGATGACATTGGAGTATCACCTTGAGCAATGATCACTTCACATACTTCACGTGCAGCAACAGTAGCTAACCCTTTCCTTCGATGCCCCTCAACAGTAAAGAGACTTCCCAACGTGCCGTTCAGTGAATGTTGTATCTGCCAGGCCACTGGTGTGATAGGAACATAATCACAGTAGACAGCAACACTAGGCAACCTCTGAATGCAATGCTTGAAGTACTCTTTCACGACACCGGCAGGTCTTCCCAAAGAGTTAACCCATTGCCCTGCTTGAGATGATATGTATGTGCTGTGCTCAACTGCCAGCCTTCCAAGCCTGTACCCCTCAGGACACTCGGCACTGGCAGCTGGGAGCTGTCCCAGCAAGGCTTCTCCATCAGATCGAATGTTGCGGACAACATAATCAGTTACTGCACTATCATCATCCTCCACAATTTGTATATATTGCCATTGACCTTTGGTCACAAGGTGAGCCTGTTCCAGGACACAACACAATTGTTGTTTGGAGGTAGTGTAGCAGTAGAGGTCACATTCATCAGAGAGTCTGGGCTGGAGGCACTGGAACACGACTGTACTAAATCCTGGCCATTTGTCCGTGTAGAACTTTCCCTCCACTCGTCCTGCAATCACGTTCCTGGCGGAAATGAGCAAAGAACCGGCTCTCGGCAATTCTGGTTTTAGTCTCTCACACAATTCTACCAGATCACTAGATTCGACTCTGCAGTAGGTCATGCATGTGGAATGTGAAGGAAGTTGTCTGCAAGAAGTGTGGCGGCGACGCGGCTGCCAAACTGAAAGAGACGACACTCGCAGCTTTGCTCCCGCCGAGTGGACTGGAAACGAGGCTACAAAACTACAGAAGGAATATAGCCTGTGACTCGATCTAGCGCCTAGATGAGCCCGCTTACTGCCAAAGTACAGTTTAGTCCCTGGCAGTGTCAAATTTATGCTATGCACTTCTCTCAATTAGAACAAGTGTGAATTACGGTATCATGAACATTCTGGTAGTACTGTTGTTTTATTTGAAGGGTATGGTTGTTTTGGGGGGAGGTTATGTGCTTCTATTTGAGGGTATGGTAGTTTTATTTGGGGGGTGTAGTACTTCTATGGAGGTATGGTATATACGTAGTTTGGGGGCCGCGCGGGGGGGGGGGGTATGGTACTTCTAGCCCTAGCCCTAGCCCTAGCATCAATAGTAGCAGTCAATTCATCAAATTTGGGTAGGTTGGAATATATGACAGATAAACAAGTAGAAAACTGGGAGTACCAGGTTGAAAGCTTGCGCCTTCCACGTAAGGAAAAGGTTCTATTGATGGTCTAAAAAGGGAGAGGATGTATTCACAGGTGGTTGAGGTCTGGCAATGGAGAACAAGGAGTCACACCATCTGCATTACTGTCTTCAATATAGATAAGAGTGTCTATGCTTGAAACAGTTGTGGATGGTGGTGCTAGTGGTTGCTGGGCATTGTCTGAATCTGGTATAGGAGGTGTTTGTGGTTGCTGGGCAGGCAAAGATGTTTGCAGTTGCTGGGCAGGCAAGGCACATACAAGAATGCTATCTTCATAGCAGTATACATGTTTGAGTTTCCAACCCGTTTGGTTGGTAATGTTGGCCCATTCCTGACCAAGCATGTGTATAGCAGACACATCACCCCATATCACAAACCATCACTTCTTCACATGCACCAAAATAGAATTGCTCCTTTAACAAAGGCCTTTGTTATGTGAGTTGCACATCTGTACCATGTACTTCACAATCACAACATAGCCTTATCATGAGGCCCACAGCCCAGCCCAAAACAGCTGTCATGATACATAAGGCCCTGCAACACACGTGATAAAGGTCTTTGTTAAAACAACAATGCCATTTTTGCTGTGCAGAGTCATCTTGGGTAGTCTTGAACTTAGGCTTAACTCTAAGGCTCTTTGGATCAAAATTGGTAGGAGAGAATTGTTCTATTGCATTGGCAACTACTGCGGCTATTGCAGACAGTGCACCATATCTTCCTTGCATCTTGGATGGCAACCCGCTTCTTAAAAGGATGTTTTGGGTGTTTATGTGGGCGTCTGATTTGGGTCATTGCCTTGGTGCACATGACTACTTAGGTTGAAATTAGCTGTATTTCTCTGCCCTTGCTACTGTTGTGAGCAGCAACAGGAGGAAATACATGAGCTGCGAAACACAGTTGAAGCTCTGGGAGAAACGCCTTCGTGAGATACATAGCGCGCGCTAGGCGCTGAGACGTTCGTATGACATCATATAGTCATATAAATGACGTAACAATTATTTACGAACGCTGTGGGAATCGCAAGAGACTGGCCATTTCGTGTAAGAACGCCAATAGCAATCCACATTATAGCATGCAATAACTAGCTAACACATAGGGTGAGATGTCTCCAGGTGACAAAAGGACGTTGAAGTACAGCGTTCGTAATTGTTACGTCATTTATATGACGTCATTGTATATGATGTCCTACGAACGTCTCCGCGCTTAGCCGCGCTATGTATCTCACGACGACCGTTTCTCCCAGGTTGAGAGGTCTGTACTAATGCACCGCTACTGTGCTGGCCGCATGATGAGGCCCTCCCCCCCCCTCAGCTTGGAGGTGAGGGACGAGAGCAGATCTGTCAATCCTCACAGTTTTGGACTTTATCTCAAGCTAGTTTTTCATGCATAGGATTGGCTAGGCCAAAACAGCTCTAGGAATGTGGAGACCATTACAGAGCTACTGTGACGCAGCTCGAAGACAGAACGAGGTGGGCATTCTCTAGAACCACCGCAAGCCTCGAGGCGCCGGTGTACGCACGCCATGCACCAGGTTAGGCTTGAGATAATTATGCTTTAAATCTTTGCAATTATTCTATTCCCCAATTCTTAGATTTTACTGCTATTATTCTCCCAGCATTCTGCTATTATTCTCCCAGTGTTCTGCTATTATGCTCACATTATTCTCAAGTTCACGCAGTAGAGTAAATCCCCAACCCACTGGTGTTGATTATCCATGAAAGGTATGTTGCCATATTTCAGGCACCTGTGACAAACCCATTACTTTGGGAACATCCTAGATGTGCATACACACATTGGGGAACATTCACTAGCTAGAATTAGTTCATGCTGTGATCCAAACAGGCATTTTGGAAGTGAAAGAGCCTGTCCTGCTTCTACACAGAGAACTCTATAACATCTGTAACATATATCCTGCTGGAGAGTGGGTCCAGCACACTGCACATTCATCTGGCACACGTCACCAATAACCATAAAGGCTTGAACCATGTTGCTATTATTCTAGAATAATGCTTTATGCTACCGTCTTGCTATTATTCCCAAAATTATTCTGGCATAATTATCTCAAGCCTACACCAGGTACGGTACTCGTTGTCATAGCAACGGGAAGCGAAAACGCCCGCAGAGCTTCCGCAATACCTTCAATTTCACTTTTGATTATCTGCAAAAGATATTGTCAACCAACTCTACAATAACACACACAAATATAGTACTCTAGTGGAAGCATGGGAAACAGCAATAGCTCACGGATAAGCATGTAATAACCAATGGCTATGTGTATCCTGAAAATAACTAACAGAGAACAGCTAATTCTACAGCAGTAAGGAGGAAGGAGAAGGAGGAGGGGTGGCCACCCACCACTACCATTCTGTCTCCTGGAAGGACTGCTACTATAGCCTGGACAATACCTAGCAGTATCCATACACCCTATTCTCACCCATTCTCTTTGGTGCAGCTGGTACACATCACCTGTTGCAGTGAAGTCTCTCCTTCCTCCCACAGCCACCACCTCACCACATAGTGTGGTCAGGGTTGAGAGCAATACTGGGGTGTCATGAGGGAGTGGCTGCCATGTTGGGTGTGGGTGTGATGGCTTCCTGGAAGTGTTCTTGGTCCAATGCGACATAGAAATTGAAAATGTTTGTCCATCCCTGTCCATGGCATCTCAACTGTTACATGATAAAGTAGAGGTGATGGTGGTAAGAGGTCGTGGAAGACTGGCCACTGTGGGCCAGGTGTTGGTACTGATAGTAAATAGTTCGACGGATGTCTCACCAACTCCCCCAACTGCTATGACATAGTGATCATCAATCACCACTGCATGGTCCGAGCGTGCAGCATTCATGGGAGGAAATACCTCCTCCCATCGTCCATCTCTCCAGCTCAAGAGTTTGTTTGTCTTTCTTGATCTCTCTTTTCCTCCAACGGCTGTTAGAAAATCTTTTATGATAGCGAGGCCAGTCCAGCAAAGGGGACAGTGTGAATGTTCTTGCCACTCATCTTCATCTGCCTGATACTGATACACCATGTAAGAGTCAAAGGAGATGCAGTAGATGATGTTGCAATGAACAACTGTACTTCCTCACGCCATTCTCTCTGGTGCATCCCTCTGAGTCTGGCATTGTAGTTTGAACTGAGGGGAATAAGAATGAGCTGTCAACACCAGATGACTATAGAATTAAAGGAGCATGGGCAAAGTAAGTATACAAAGAGGAGGTGTATATGCAAGCTAAGCGTGTTGAGGTGTTCAAGTGTGCAATCACATTACCACAAGCGTGAGGGCAGCAGGGCTAGGCTATGAGACAGGCTGATAAGTGAGTGAGTGAAGGAGGGGGAAACAAGAGGGAGCATATACAAAGTAAGTACATGGTGAGGGGGTACACAGATATGCCCAAGGGCTGCTTGCAGGTCACAGTAGGTGATTACAAGACTACAAGGCTCATTACAAAATGTACACATTCTACAACTTCAACATTTTCCACTGCCATAGAAAAGAGGCGCATACAGCCTGGCCTAGCCTGTTAGCAAACACACTCGCAGTGAACTAGACTGCGACAAAAGTTACTCAAAACTGTCACTATACTTGTCTGTTGTCAAGCTGTGGACATATTACACTGTCCTGAAACTGCCGCACTTGCAGGCCAGTTAACAAACTTAGTGGCAACTGCAGCCTGAGCTCTAACAAAATCTCTGACTTGCTAGTCCAGCAGAAAGTGATGACTGTTTGCAAAATACAACCTGAACTGTAGCTGCTCGATAGATGAAAAACTATTGCAACTCTTTCCATTTCACAACTCACCAACTGTGAGTCTGTGAGAATGGAATTCACTCCGTGCATTCTTGTGCACACAAGTCATGCAGAAGAGACTGCACATGCGCTTGTGCCAGACAATGAGACCTGTACACACTAGAGAACAGCACTGTCACACTGTTAATCGTGAAATGGTCAAAATCACAATGTCCTGCCTGACCTTCTGTTGTGGCTTTGATTCTGCTCTTGAAGGAGGTTTGAAAAGAGTGGCTGGGATGGGAGGCTGTGTGGGAAATGAGGAGGACAGGGAGTGACTCCGAGGACAAAGGGAAAGCAAAGAAGGGAGGAGGGAGGCTAGACTGAAAGGGAGAGAACTGTAACATTGTTTGCAAGTGCGTTTCGCAACTAACATGAACAGCTTAGCTTCTAAGCATACGGCAACGGCCGTGACGTAAGAGTAAGATCCTGTAATTTTGGATGCGACTTTTGTTCTGCACCTAGCAAGAACATAGCCAATATGCATTAGGCATATTGGTATCTAGGTAGCCCGTACATAATATGGGACCTTATATATCCATCACTAGATAGGAGAGAGAGAGAGAGAGAGAGAGAGAGAGAGAGAGAGAGGGGGGGGGGGGGGGGGGGGAGGGAGGGAGGGAGGGAGAGAGGGAGGGAGGGAGGGAGAGAGAGAGAGAGAGATGGATGGAGAGAAAAGGACAGGCAAGCAGGCAGGCAGGCAGGCAGACAGACATACACATGATAACCCCTCAATCGATAAATTGGTTAATAAAGTCTGGGGCAACCAAACCCAGCCCAGTCTGGTTAGTGTATGAGGGGGGAAAACTCACTGCCATACCATCTGAGTGATGGAAAGACAGACAGACAGACAGACAGACAGACAGACAGACAGACAGACAGACAGACAGACAGACAGACGGGCAGACAGACAGGCAGGCAGGCAGACAGGCATACAGACAGGGAAAGAGGGAGGGAAGGAAAGAGAGAAAAAGGGGAAGTAAGGGAGAGGGAGAGAGATAAGGGGGAAGGGAGGGAAAAGGAGACTGAAAAGTGAAAAGTGAGAAGTGTTCATGAAAGGTGATAAGAAATGAAAGTTAGAAGTGGAGCAGTGTGTGAAAGACACTGAATTATGGAAGTGAAGAGTGAAGGAAAGTATGGAGCAGTAAGTGTTTGCTAAATGCATCTCTCACTGCAGGGCACAGGAGTACAAATGGGGACGAAGCGAAAGAGCAAAGCCTACACCAATTTTGAAGGTAGTAGTATGAGACAGGCAGGAGATGTAGTGTATTCGAATGTGCCCATAGGGCATGCAGGGCTGTTGAGACCTGAGTGTTCATTTCATTTAGAGCTAAGTGCATGTTCATTTAGAATGATCACGTCATGCTTTTGCAATTATGTATTTTTTGCATCACAATGTACAGAAGGGCAAAGGGTTAATGAAAAACTACAATATTATGCCCATGCACTAGCATGCATGGAAATGTGCTGGCACATACAGTTTCATGATCATTTTTATTATTGTTGCACAATAGGTAGGTTTTGTTTTTCAACCTGAATAAAGGAGAAGAAAAATGACACTATCATAGCATTTCTGCTAATATCTATTCTAATATCATAGGAAACAAGAAGAAGATTTTTGCTATTATGTCTCACTCCAGATGCAACGTAATTAACTTTGTCATTTTTGATAAGAATTCTCTTTTGCCTTAATAATACTATCCTCATAATCATGTGGAATGTATAATATTTACATTGTATAAGTATATGGCTGGTCACCATGCAGTCGAAAGTATTGGTCAGGTTCTTTGTCAAAGGAATCAAGAACTCCAGTGGAAGGTAAGGGGAGGACAGGACAGGACAAGGAGAAGGGACAAAGAAGGAGGAGGGAGAGTGTGTCTCTGCCACGTCTCCTGCTAGTTTGATGGTTGGCTAATTTTGTGAACCAAACCACATTCTGTGACATTTGTACACGAGTGAAATGAGAAGGGGAAGGTCTGGGCAGTTTCGAAACAGATCTGCAAAATGTTGCGGTGACAGGATTATTAACAACAAAAATGTAACACTTAATGATTCAGAAGTCAAGCTCAACTAAAGTTGTTAGCAAATTGCGGTAGTCTGGCAGTTGGATGCACCTCAGCAGCCAAGTACACTGATACTCATGCAGGAATGGAGCAGCGGTGAGGGGATAGGGTTGAGCAGTACACACAGGGACATCAGTGTGGAAGTGGGTATGGAGTGGAGACTGTGGTGTAACATACATGTACCGTATTTCCTCGAATAGACGCCCGGGCGTTTATTTCCTTCGCCACTCCGCGGACCCGGCGTTTTTATTTACTTCTTGCCCACGCCCACCCACGCTACGTAGCGCACGCCGAGGTCGAAATTCACTTTAGTTCGTGCGACCGTATGGGAACGACAGGCGAATAGCCTTTCAATTGAAGGACACATCGAAGCATCTCTTCTGCGCCACCGGAGTAGCAGTAGGTGAAATTCAGCTACCACCCTTCAGTCTACCGCGCGGTGCACGCGGTGCACGCGGACAACGTGCCACGCCCCCAAGCTGGTACCAGGCCGACCCAATCGGGGCCCTGCGTTTATTTGCTATACTGCCCTTATTACCCCCGGCGGGAGGGCGAGTCATGATTGCGTTCTTCGTCAATTACTCTACCGTCGCTTTCCCCCTACATTTACCAACGCTAAAACGACAGCAATTCTTTGGCGCGATTGCAAATTCGCTGGGAAAAAATTCATATTTCCCCGGTACCGTTGGACATGCGGCGCTGTGTGGCGCCAACCGGTGAAGAGGTGGATGCTCGCCAAAGGGGAGTGAACTAGTTTATGCGCAATGGGTTGCTCGAGGCTTGGCTTGCTACTTCACGGCAGAATTTGCTACTGTTTTTCTAAATTCTGCAGCACGAAGAAAACGATTATATGTCTAGAAAGAAAGATTTAGCACGGATTTTTAAAGCAAACTTAGATAGCCAACATGCTTAGTAATCATCCATCGAAGTTTCGTCTCTGCAGCATTAGCCGTTATTGGCAAATTTGTTTTCTATAATTAGCGATATGCATATTGTGTAAATTTTATAATTCTATGAACCGACATATCACGCAAAACTACGTTATTTCGCTAACAGGCATCATTAGGAGAATACAATAAAACAAAAATCAGGCAAAATCATGTCTTAGGGTCGTCCTGCCTTAAACGGGGCCGGCGTTTATTCGAGGGAGGCGTCTATTCGAGGAAATACGGTACTTTTACCACAGCACTGTCCCCCTTGTACGTACCTAACTGATTTTTGTAGCAGCCTCACAAGTCAAAGCACCGCTGGTATGTAGCCTATAGATTCTGCCTTGGAAAGCTTCCAGGAGTGCTATTTCGCTCCGCAGACCATAATTGGCATCGGCTTCATGTACATTAAAGATGCATACCTAAATTACCTACTGGTTCATACACACCTATATTATAAAGGCTATACACAAACTGAAAGGACACTTACGATGAACTATGCTGTGGTCTGTAACTACAATATTCACCCATTGATGTGCAAGTACACATCTTTCTCATTGCCAACGTGTTGGAACCCTAGTTTGCTGTGCAGTTTGACACTAGATGACCCGTCTCGAATACATGACATTGGAGTATCACCTTGAGCAATGATCACTTCACATACTTCACGTGCAGCAACAGTAGCTAACCCTTTCCTTCGATGCCCCTCAACAGTAAAGAGACTTCCCAACGTGCCGCTCAGTGAATGTTGTATCAGCCAGGCCACTGGTGTGATAGGATCATAATCACAGTAGACAGCAACACTAGGCAACCTCTGAATGCAATGCTTGAAGTACTCTTTCACGACACCGGCAGGTCTTCCCAAAGAGTTAACCCATTGCCCTGCTTGAGATGATATGTATGTGCTGTGCTCAACTGCCAGCCTTCCAAGCCTGTACCCCTCAGGACACTCGGCACTGGCAGCTGGGAGCTGTCCCAGCAAGGCGTACATTCCAAACTCTTGTACTGAGTAATCATTAGAATGGATCAATCTCACTTCTCCATCAGATCGAATGTTGCGGACAACATAATCAGTTACTGTACTATCATCATCCTCCACAATTTGTATATATTGCCATTGACCTTTGGTCACAAGGTGAGCCTGTTCCAGGACACAACACAATTGTTGTTTGGAGGTAGTGTAGCAGTAGAGGTCACATTCATCAGAGAGTCTGGGCTGGAGGCACTGGAACACGACTGTACTAAACCCTGGCCATTTGTCCGTGTAGAACTTTCCCTCCACTCGTCCTGCAATCACGTTCCTGGCGGAAATGAGTAAAGAACCGGCTCTCGGCAATTCTGGTTTTAGTCTCTCACACAATTCTACCAGATCACTACATTCGACTCTGCAGTAGGCCATGCATGTGGAATGTGAAGGAAGTTGTCTGCAAGAAGTGTGGCGGCGACGCGGCTGCCAAACCGAAAGAGCTGCCGCGGCGGCACTCGCGGCTTTGCTCCCGCCGAGTGGACCGGAAACGAGACTACAAAACTACAAAAGGAATATAGTCTGTGACTCGATCTAGCACCTAGATGAGCCCGCTTACAGTCGGTAGGCCAGCGGTCCACAAACACTAGAGTTATTGCAGATACAGGAAGTTGTTACGTGCCCGCATTCCATCATGCAATTTTCTCAACGCATACTTCCTGAGTATATTTCGGGCTGTATCTTAGAGGCGATTGAAGCTAGGGACTCGAGGCAAAGGCTTCCTGTAGGCTAGTCCTTCTACATTTTAAAAGTGTAAATGGCATGAAGATAAAGCGTTTCTAATCGTTGCAGTGGCCCCGCTTCTACACGCTATGTAATCGCAAGCGCTCGAGGTACCCTCTGCAGAAGCTATCTCATTGTGGTTTGCCTGAAGCAATATTCACAGTTCGACGCTGACGTAGAGTCCATGCGTTGGGCTACAATAATTATGGTAAAAACAGTCAGGTTCCGCTCGATAGGTACGGAGATACACGGGACCGAATACCCTTGTTGATTACAGCTACACGTGGCATTGTGTGTACGGCAGGAAGAGTCAGGGTCTTTCCAGCACGTCCTCCCTTTGCTCGTCCAAGTTCTATGGAAGGTCCAATGGTGGTACGAGGCCCTGCAGACACTCTTCAACGAGGAAGTGAGTTACTATGTCTTCCATACTCATGTGTGCATGTGCAAAGCTTGTGAAAGTAGCATTAGGCGCTCTCTGAAGAAGCATAGATATGGTGAACCTTTCAGATTTCGATGGGACGAAGGAAATGAAAGTGTTGCATTTCATTTTTTGAGGCAGTTGATGTTAAAACTAGCAAGCATGCTTTGTGTTGGTATTGGAAGGATTGTGTGTAGTACTAGTCTCCAGTTGTGCTTATGTACACAGCACAACCAACTTGTGTATTTCATGAAGAATGTGAGGAAAAGTGACACTATGGGGTGAAACGTAAGCATGATGAAGATACCACTTGGTCCGAACGCCTAATACCTCTTCCTGCTCTGTAGGTTTAGGTGGATCGCTGCTAGGTCTTAGTGATAGCTGCTTGCAGGTTGACTGGGACTCTTCCGGTGTTTTAGTGGAGGCAAGAGATAGTTAGTCTAGCTCCTGTCCACTCAGATGCTCATGCCTGCATGAAAGCTGGAAAGAGATATGCCACTACATACTGTATTTATCCAAATAGAGGCCGGCTCCGAATATATAGAAGCTGGTCTCGTTTAGAGGCCGGGGGTAAACGGAGTGAATTACTAAATAGAGGCCGGATCTCAATTTGAGGCCACCACTTTCACGCCCCGCCCACTCAATTTGAAACCCTCGTGCGTGTGTGTGTACTTTTGTGTATCTAAATCTATGGCTATCTAGCGTCTACAACTGTGATAGTCGCCATGGTGTCCAAGCAAAAGTGCTACGACATTACATTCAAGCTTCGAGTTGTGAGCTGCACGGACAAGGAGTCTTAACGGAGCACAGGTGCCAGAATCAGAATCAGAATCAGAATCATTATGGCATGGACCCATTAGGGCATGGCACTGTACACAACTACTGTCACACACAAACACAAACAATGTAGAGAACAGTCCAGAACTGCCTCCATTCAGTCGATAAGATGAGGCTTCATACATACCCTGTCAACTCATCTGGTACGACCCACGGCACCAGTGAAGCCATTGGGTGCCCCGTCGCATGCACACGCATATAAAGCTATAAAAATAGAGGCCGGGCCCCGAATAGAGGCCGGCTCTATTTAGAGGCTGGGTAAAGAATGTCACGAAGGAAATAGAGGCCCGGGCCTCTATTCGGAGTAACTGCCAAATATAACAGGTGTAGTAACTACCAAAACACCCCTTGTGGTAAAGCAGTAGAAATGGATGAGAATGAGCAAGAAGAACGAGAGGTAACTGGTAGCATGGTTAAGTGGAAATACAACATTGCCATGGTTGACAATTTTGAGAGTGACACTAGTGAAACTGACGATGGGAATGAAAATGATTGTTTATGTCTGACATTTGTGATACAACAGTGAGTGATGTTTAAGATGCTTTCCCTCACATTCTTCGTGTGATGAAGAAGTACCACCTGCATGTGCTTATGTGCTGCTGTGGTATTCATTTTAGCCTACATGTATATCAATGAGGCGCGTATTACTTTCTTATACATCTACCAGACAGGATGTGGCTCGTCTACATTTGTGGAACTCTGTCCTTGATTCATGCTGTTTCCTTATGTTCCCTAATGTGAAACACGTTTTTAGAGGTCCCAGAAGTGGAGAACCTGATCCTAGTGTATTTGTTATGTATGCTCTACTCATTACGTTAAATGATTGTTTTTGATTACATTTTCACCACTCGTAACTCCACTGCAACTTAGCGGAACCAGTTAACTTTGCTGTATGTTATAACTACCAGCATGCCTGACTTGTAGCGCTCGAACTGAGAGAATTGGCTCAGGCAAACCAAAATGAGATAGCTTCTGCGTGGGGTACTGCGAGCGCTGGCCAGCAAATAGTGTGTAGATGCGGCGCCATCGTGGGGCGCTTGAGTAACGAACAGTGTTGTACTACACACAGGTAGAACGCAAAAGGGCTGCTCTACGTGCTAGTACTTGCTCAAGTCGCCAGGTCGAGTCGCTGCCAAGATATAACGAGGAAAAGAAACAGGATGTAAGTGATGGGAAAATTGCGCAATGGAATGTAAGCACGTAATGACTTCCTGTATCTGCAATGTTAGGACCGCTGGCCTATCGGCTGCTTACTGTCAAAGTACAGTCGCTTGTCCACTTAGTCCCTGTGGCTAAGACTCCACTGACTAAGTCGGGATATGCCATCATATGGGCGCCGGTATTATGAAGGAAATTATAGTGTCAAAATTACGCTATGCACTTCTCTTATTAGGCCCTTTTCTTTAAGAGCATAGAGTATGCAATTATATTTCATTGGCTTTTTAATGCACTGGGGTGATAAAGATTGCAACGCTTATTCACGATTCTATATGGTGGTATATGGAGACCTTCGCATCTTCGCGACGCACTATATACCTCCCTATACCGCTGTAAAGAGCAAAGTTCGAGCTAGCCGACGGTGAAAGGAGCGAGTTTTTTGACCGCTGCACTCAGGAGTTAGGTCTGGATAAGGACACAATGTTTCCAACCACTTCTTGGTCTGGCAGATCGTGAAGAGAGCAGCCTGGTGAGTCTTATATTCACCTCTGAATGTGAGTGTGGGGCGTCTAGGGAGTCGGAGCAGCGCATACGTCGTGGCGTAGCCCCGTGGGTGTCCAGTATCCAGGCTCCTTAGACGCCACTCACAGTCTGACACTACAAACAGCCAGGAAAGTAGTTACACATACATTCAGAGGTGGTAGAGCCATGGAAGACTCACCAGGCTGCTCTCTTCACGATCCGCCAGACCAAGAAGTGGTTGGAAACATTGTCTTCTTACCCAGACCTAACTCCTGAGCGCAGCGGTCAAAAAACTCGCTCCTTTCACCGTCGGCTAGTTCGAACTTCGCTCTTTACAGCGGTATAGGGCACGTGCCGATTGCGTATCACGTAGATGTATGTAGAGCGCCGCGAATATGTGCGAGAGTCCCCATATACCACCATATAAAATCGTGTATAAGGGTTGCGTATGATAAAATCTTTATCACCACTGACTGGACCGGAAGTCATGTAATTGAATTCCACGCGTACAGATGGAATGGTCTAAATAACAGTTAGAGTATAGTATTACTACTTGAGTGCATTTGATTGGTCCATTACAGATCTCTATTGTACACGAAAACATGATCTCTCCTACAATTTCTACATGAAACATGTCTAACTGGATACCTCCATTACAACTTGTACATGAAAACATGTCTAACATGACACCTCCATTACAACTTCTACATGAAAACATGCCTATACTCTAAAATGGTTAGATACCTCGACCAATGGGATCTATGGGCTTTAGAAACCCTCAGACCCTTAGTAGCGCCCTCGCTGCGCTCGGGACGCTACAGCCCATGGCCTTCGGGTTTCTAAAGCCCATAGATCCCATGGTCTCGGTATCTAACCTATATTTAGATACTGCGTCCAAGGGATCTACGGTATTTAGAAACCCGAGGGCCCTGGGCTATAGTGTCCCGAGCGCAGCGAGGGCACTACTAAGGGCCCGAGGGTTTCTAAATACAATAGATCCCATTGGACACAGTATCTAAGTTGTTTAGACCATAGTCTGGCAACTATACAACTTTAACAAGTAAACATCATAGTGCCCTACAACTTTAACAAGAAAACTGTTAGGGTAATTTGTTAAAGTTGTAGGGCACTATATAGCCAATTCATGCATGTAGATTCTGTAGGGATCTATGAGTTTTCAGAGCCCTGCTGCTGACCATGCAATCACATTGCAGGATTTGAGGTGGCTATGGTCTAACCAGTGGGATTTACTGTATGAACTTTCTATTTGGGGGGTATGGTAGAGCAAAGGACAAGGAGATGGGACAGGGAAGGAGAAGGAAGAGTGTGTCTCCATCAAGTCTCCTGCTAGTTTGGTGGTTGGCTAATTTTGTAAACCAGACCACATTCTGTGACATGTGTGCATGAGTGAAATGAGAAGGGGAAGGTCTGGCCAAACATGCAAGGTTTTGAAACACATCTGCAGAACGCAGGAGTGGGGCAGCAGTGAGGGGATAGGGCTGCATGAGCAGTACACACAAGGACACTGGTTTGGAAGTGGGTATGGAGGGGAGACTGTGGGAGAGTGGTATGGAAGTGTGACTGGAGTGGGTAAGCTAGCACAGCCACCAACCCTCTGCTTGCAGAGAGGAAACACCTGTGTCTATACTGTTGTGTATGGTAGTAACGAGTCTAGGCAAACTACGCTTATGTATGTTTCTAGTGTTATGCATCTTGTGGGTGTAGTGTAGCATTTTTGTATCACAGCACTGTCCCTCTTGTACGTACCAAACTGATTTTTGTAAGCTCAGGCATACACCTGGTGCTGAAACTCACTCACCTCTTGTGGGCCACTGCAGTTTATCATACACCATAAGAAAGCTTGCCTACACTGCAAAAAAGAGATGGTTGTTTTAACCTTGCTAAGGTTATCTCAGTTGCAGCTGAATGACATCATGCAAGCAGAGGCTATTAGGAGAAAAACTGCATACCACCAGTGCTTTTGATTTGTGAGACTGCTGCTGTGGTGCAAGCAGGTTTCATATTATTATGTTTGAATATCGATCATGCTAAGCAAACCTGTTCACAGTCAAATCACATGATTGTACTTCACATGATGCAATACTGTGGGCTCCACGTTATCAGAGTATCCCATTTTATTATTATCATAGAGAATATAAATCTAAAACCATTCCAGCAATGGCTCCCATCAAGCACGAGATACAAGTATGGCCGGGAAACACTCGTGCCCAGCATACCCGCGGGCCGTACCGTGGCGCACGTGCACGTGAGGGTCTGACCGAACATGCGTCTCTGAAAATAGTTTACAGTTATCTCGTTCAGTGCCGCAAACGGGATATATACCGATTTACAATTGGCATCGGCTTCGTGTACATTAAAGATGCATACCTAAATTACGTACTGGTTCATATTCACCTGTATAAAGATAATACACACCTGTATAAAGACTATACACAAACTGAAAGGACACTTACGATGAACTATGCTGTGGTCTGTAACTACAATATTCACTCATTGATGTGCAAGTACACATCTTTCTCATTGCCAACGTGTAGGAACCCTAGTTTGCTGTGCAGTTTGACACTAGATGACCCGTCTCGAATACATGACATTGGAGTATCACCTTGAGCAATGATCACTTCACATACTTCACGTGCAGCAACAGTAGCTAACCCTTTCCTTCGATGCCCCTCAACAGTAAAGAGACCTCCCAACGTGCCATTTGGTGAATGTTGCATCAGCCAGGCCACTGGTGTGATAGAATCATAATCACAGTAGACAGCAATACTAGGCAACCTCTGAATGCAATGCTTGAAGTACTCTTTCACGACACCGGCAGGTCTTCCCAAAGCCAAAGCCCATTGCCCTGATTGAGATGATATGTATGTGCTGTGCTCAACTGCCAGCCTTCCAAGCCTGTACCCTACAGGACACTCGGCACTGGCAGCTGGGAGCTGTCCCAGCAAGGTGTACATTCCAAACTCTTGTACTGAGTAATCATTAGAATGGATCAATCTCACTTCTCCCTCAGATCGAATGTTGCGGACAACATAATCAGTTACTGTACTATCATCATCCTCTACAATTTGTATATATTGCCATTGACCTTTGGTCACAAGGTGAGCCTGTTCCAGGACACAACACAATTGTTGTTTGGAGGTAGTGTAGCAGTAGAGGTCACATTCATCAGAGAGTCTGGGCTGGAGGCACTGGAACACGACTGTACTAAATCCTGGCCATTTGTCCGTGTAGACCTTTCCCTCCACTCGTCCTGCAATCACGTTCCTGGCGGAAATGAGCAAAGAACCGGCTCTCGGTAATTCTAGTTTTATAGTCTCTCACACAATTCTACCAGATCACTAGATTCGACTCTGCAGTAGGCCATGCATGTGGAATGTGAAGGAAGTTGGTTGTCTACAAGAGGTGTGGCGGCGACGCGGCTGGCAAACTGAACGCAGCTGCCGCGGCGGCACCCGCGGCTTTCAAGTGCTCCCGCCGAGTGGACTGGAAACGAGGCTACAAAAGTACAGAAGGAATATAGCCTGTGATTCGATCTAGCGCCTATGATGAGCCCGCTCACTGCTAAAGTACAGTCGCTTGTCCACGTAGGCCCTGGATAAGACTCCACTAAGTCGGAATGTTCATTAGAGATACGGGCGCAGGTATTATGGGGGGAAATTAGTGTCAAAATTACGCTATGCACTTCTCTCAATTAAAACAAGTGCGAATTACGGTATGAACGGAGGATACTATTTTGGGGGTATGGTACTTCTATTTGGGGGGTATGGTAGTGGGTAGAAGTACCATATATACCCCCCGCCCCCAAACTACGGTACCATACATCCATAGAAGTATACACCCCCCAGATACAACTATCATACCCTCAAATAGAAGCCCATTACCTCCCCCAAAAACAACCATACAGGATGGAACATTCTTTCTCCACTGAAGAAAGTACTTAAAACATTTTCAGTGGAGAAAGAATGCTCCATCTACTCCTCTCAATAAAGTTTTTTAGGCGTCAATATTTTGGGAGGGGGCTGAAATTTGGACTAGTTACGAAAAGTCTATTAACTCTTTAAAACTACATTGTCCCGGAGACCACAGTTACTGGGCGGATTGCTGCCATAATGTAAAAAATCTCATTAGGTGCCAAAAGCGTCCTAAGGCAGAAATAAAAGAAGCAATCCCTGTCGTAACAAAACACAACTCTGAAACTTGCCAAACAGTACCTACAGCTTTATGAACGCCCTTCAACACCCGCAAATGCCATGGCTTCTATCAATTTTATTGTCACTATTATGGTTGCCACTCTTGCTTCCACCTCACTCTCTGGTAAGCATCGTTCTCTGTGTAGGTACGTGTATACAGAGTATGTTCTGCATGGCTCCTGCACAATTGCAGCTAGCTACTACACTACCACATTTTGTAATGTCTTGATACTTCTGAATCAGTTGAGATTTGCTCCAGTCAGAGAGATGTAGATAGTGGACATGGCAACTTTTGGGCTTGTGTGGATGGAGACTGTGTGACTGCCTACATTCGCTACCCTAACATTTCCCCTAATCCTTCAATTACCCTCTGTCAGCGGCAAAGGAGTGATGGTAAATTAGTAAATTACAACCAATACTTTATTATAATATTCAAAATACTGCTTAGCGCCCTATTGTATTCGTTGCAATGTTAATATTTGGTTTGCCTCTGTTATCACTTTGATTTTGCACATTTATGTACTAGTTAACGCACCGTGCGAGTGTACTACGGGTATGAGGTCGAGAGAATGATAGCACATATTATGATTTCAGTCGAGACGGCAACCGCGTTCAATAGTATCCGTAGTATACGAGCGTAAACGGGACTTTAACTGGCTTGTAACACAGTTAGAACCGGTCAAAACTAGCCAGGTGATAAGTATTTCTATGGATTTCTAAGTGGTTGTCAGATTATCAGCTGCCTGTAGCGGGAGTTTATTGTATTGTCGGTGCTTTTGATAGGCCCACACAAGTGCGTTAGTGCTCCAATTTTTAAAAAACTGATACAGCTACTTCTGCTAGAGAGGTCACTGATATGTTTTTACTATATATCGTTACCCTCTCCTGCATGGGTGTAGGGACTGTGTTTATTGTCGCTAAAACTGTCTTTGATTGCATGTGCACATAATTGTTAGTGCTCCAACTTTTTACTGAAACAGTTACTTCTGCTAGAGAGGTCACTGATGTGTTAGCTCTTACCCTCTCCTACATGCGTGTAGGGACTGAGTGCTACAGTGTCACATCACAGAACATCTGTTATGACATCCCTGCCCGCACAAGGCTGGGAGTGCCTGATCCAGATAGCAATATGTTTGTTTGGATCTCAACTGCATTCAGGCAGTCTCCTGCCAAGGTGTGCTTCCAGCAGCCACAGGAAGCTTGTTCTACAAATAGTCCAGTGGCTACCCTACCAAGTCCATCTCCACCACCTTCATCGATAGGTAATCAGTTCATTGCATACCTTTATACATGTGTATGTGTAGTTTATTGCTGAGGTCACCTTGAGTATATACATAGTGCATATATGTAAGTACTACATGTCACAAGTTTCAGAGCTTTAGTAGCTGCCATTATGTTGATTGTAATTACATGCAGTATTGCATTCGCTATGCAGACAATTCTCCACTGCGGATTACTGCAGAGGAAAGAAGTGCAATTGTCAACCAGCACAATAAATTCCGCAAAAACACATCACCACAAGCAGCTAATATGAAAAGAATGGTACCAGTGATGCAGTACACTCTTAAAAAGAACTACTTAATATACACATACACAATTTGTCTCATATTAGTACTTTGCTGAAGTATCACTTTGTTACTTTTTCCATGGTAGCAATTTTGTCACATGTGCTGAAATTCACTTTAATTTGCTCTTTTGCTATGAACACACAGAGGTAGAGCTTGGCATTGGCAAACTCTGCTCAAAACTATCTTGACAATGTCAATGGCTGTCCACTTGCCCACCATCGCCCAAGTGGGGAGAATGTGTACAAATCCAGTGTATCTGGGAGCACAGACAATGCTGTGGATTATAGACATGTTAACCTTTTGGCATGATGAAGAATGGTGGTATGACTACAGCACCAATAGATGCAATGCACCTCCAGATGAGTCCTGTGGACACTACACTCAGGTTAGCATCAGAAGAGGTTGCTAGTAAAATGTGCATGACAAAACCTAGATCTTAATGTGGTGTAAGCTGAAATACCCTACCCCACAAGATGCTAATTGCCTGGTGGAAATAAAAGAAGGAGTAAAGGAATATTTAAGTACCTCACAATTTCACTGCGTGGGTATGAACTCTTCATTTTGAGTATCGCCCACTCTGTTTAGCCCTATTTTCAGTTGTGCTATCAATTCAGCTCTGATCTGAGTGTGCTGATAGGTACATGGAGTGTAACTTTGCTTTTGTTTGCAACAATGTGACATGTAAGATAACTGTATTAGTCAGTTACCATTTTAATCAAAAATAATAAGGTGGCCTCAAATTAATGAAGAAAATTAATAAAGTAAATTAACTGTTCCTACCTGGTATTGGACCCTTTGCTACTTTATAGTTTTGTCCTTGTTGCTCCAGGTTGTCTGGGACAATACTGAACTGGTGGGGTGTGGGGTGAAGCAATGCAGATCAGGAAGCTGGACTGACACTCTTGTCCTTTGCAAGTACAATCCACGGTGAGACATCAGTACACAATATATCGCAATAGAACATCACTCTACCATGCTGTATGTCACAGACTAAGTTATGTGTGGTGTGTATACTGTATTGCTAATCTTAAGTTTTCTATTGCAGCCAAATTGTAGCAAGAAGACAGTACTCTATGTTCACACACAGAAGATGCAGCATGTGTACTTATGTTACATACTAGTCATCACTATGCCTTCAGGTGTTGCCATGTGCTTCAACACTGGTGTAAGAAATACAGGGGGGATGGGGGGGGGGGCTGTCACCCATGGCTATGGAAGGGCCACACCCCCCAGTTATTGCACTAGCAATACATACTGTGACGCTATTTTAATTAGCTATATATTGATGACTTATGCTAACCTAAAACTCCTGTTGCAAACACCAGACATCACAACTATTTTGGAACTTTAGTAGCTGTATATAACTGTCTAGTGTATTGCTCATTTCAGCTGCTGGTTCTTATTTTCAGCCAAAGTACATGTATGACTAGGAAGACAAAACTCTTACTCAACAGTACTGTATACATCATTTTTAGTTGCGACTGACAGAATTTGAATAGTTATGTTAGAGACCATTGCAAGTAACACTCAATGTAGAATTACATTCTTTCCTGGCTATGTATGACAATGTACATGCTTGAACACACTAACATTACTATGATCTCTACAAATATGTACAATGTCATGTAATTATATATAACATCACAAAGAAGTTACACTTGTGATATAACCCGAATCCTGGGGAATAGATGAAGGTGAAGAGAGGTGGAAAGTAGGAGGCTAAGGAGGGAGTAAGGAAGGAGATAGTAGAGAGGGGAGGTCAGTGGAGAGAGGGAAAGTGAACAGAGGAGGTGATGGAGGCAAAATAGAGGGAGAGAGATTGAAGGAAGGGGAAGAGAGGGGAGGTGGTGTTCAAACTAATTCCCTCAGGAGATAGAGGAACTTGACATTCTTCAGGTCCTTCTTGGTCACTCCTGGCATGTAGCCAGTATCCAGAGCACCTACTTGGCTGGCTGCCTGTGAAGAAAATGAAACAATTATCAACTCCGCTCCTCCCTCACCTTCCCCTCCTCTCTCTTCAGGCATTGGAAAACTCCTGGGAGAGAGAAAGGGAGGAGGGGGAAGGGAAGAGAGGAGACAGAGGTTAGTGGTGGGAAGGTCAAGTGTGTGTGTGTGGGGGGGGGGGGGGAGATGACTATGGAAATAAAAAGTCAGGTTGTAAGAAAATAACACACAAAAATAAGTGTGTGGGAAAGATACACCTTCCAAGTTACTACTAGAACACCTGGTGAAAACACTAAATGAGAGCTCTTGTCATTTGATGCACATGTACATTCAACCAAGAAAAGACTAGACTGATTATTTATTGTGACAGGGAATATGATCAGTTGTTTCATTATGAACTGGTGTACTTGTGACATGTGCCACGTCACCTGCGCTGTGCTCTCTTCCTCAATTAAATTTGTTCATACGTGTTACAAATAGCACACACGTACACAAAAAGACTGACACATGTTATGCACACATACATGTGTCTATACATGTACATGTGAGTACACATGCCATAGCCTTTCTGAGTCAGGTCGAAGTACAACACAAATCCATCATCTTACTCCTTCCATCCATTCCGCTCATCCACCCTCAGTTCATCAAGACCTTTTCAACTGCCATTCTGTGGACTCATGAATGATAATCTTCATTTTTGTTAATTTTATGATGTCGTCAATAAACAACTTTGTATGCTGTCATCTACATGTACAAGGCATAATTTATTACTGCTGCAGATGTACATGAAGAAATACATCTCACTCCTCCACACCACACACTTTTCCCACAGTCCTTTAGGTTTAAACTTAGTTCTGTGCACTCATGAACACTCCACTTCATCCCTTAAATTGTATGACATCATGTACAAGTACAAGCATATTATTTGTATGTCATCTGCAATTAAAATGAATTTATATTACTACTGCTGATGTAGCAATACCACACATGTGAGATGTTACAATAGTACAATGGTTCCTCATATGCCAGTTAAGGGATGATGTCCTTTGTGACAAAGTGCTCCACACTTCACTGCCTATTGTACATCTTGTGCAATAGATATATAGGGGAGAGGGTTGTTACCACTCAGTACCATCGCAGTGAGTGTGCATGTGCTCTCACTATCCCATTGCCAGTTGAGACAATACCATGCCAGCTGCTTAGGTTCATGGGAAAGGGGAAGCAAGGAAAGGAATCTTGATTACATAAGTCTATATGCTCCTCAGCACCTGCCTGACCATCCATTACCACTGGACTGGACACTTTAAAAGCAGCGTATATACATGTACAGTATGCAGCTTGTGCGTTCATAGTTTCTTAGTACTTCTACCTCCTGATATCGTGGCGGTCATTATAGACCCACTGTGGTTTTTCTAAGAAGTTTGACATATAAAGTATGGGGAATTGTGCAGACTCTTCCATGTTCTATCTGCAATCGACATGGCAGGATGTGGCTAGAGCATTTTTCTAAAGTGGCTGTGGTTATATACTTTGATCTTTGCTTGAGTCATCATACATAACAGTTAGATACTGTGTCCAAGGGATCTACGGTATTTAGAAACCCTCGGGCCCTTAGTAGTGCCCTCGCTGCGCTCGGGACACTACAGCCCAGGGCCCTCGGGTTTCTAAATACCGTAGATCCCATTGGACACAGTATCTAAGTTGTTTAGACCATAGTCTGGCAATTATACAACTTTAACAAGTAAACATCATAGAGCCCTACAACTTTAACATATAGTCTACAACTTTAACAAGAAAACTGTTAGGGTAATTTGATAAAGTTGTAGGGCACTATAGCCAATTCATGTAGATTCTGTAGGGATCTATGAGTTTTCAGAGCCCTTCTGCTGACCAATCACATTGCAGGATTTGAGGTGGCTATGGTCTAAAAATAATTATACATCAGTTCATGCAGTTTTGTTGTATACAGAGAGCTTAACAAGCAGAAACATACATGCACGTTTGTAACATAATACCTACAAACACTACTTAACCTGGCATGGTATGTTATTATAACATACCAGGTTAAGTAGTAGGCTACAGTATACTGCAGGAGTGGCAAGCAGGGGAAACCCCCACACAAGTGTGTAGTTTTGCCTCCCTGCAATGTAATACGTCTAAGGGAAACATGTACTCGACAAACCAAAGTCATTGCAAATTGCCCTTCTCTGCTAATATCAGACTCCTACAGTGTGAACGATCAAAACATATGAATGGTTACACACAGCTGCATGGTTCTCTGAAAGGGTCACTTTGCAGAAGCATTGACAGTGCCAATAGAAACACTTGGTTTTGTGTACATGAGCTCCAAACAAAGAGTGGCTTAAAACAAGATCAACTCTTTCATTCTGCCAACGTGCTGAAATGCAGCTTTGCTTTGCCACTTAACACTACTAGTAGGTGCACCATCTAGAACAACTGAAAATGGTATATCTCCCTGAGATAACAGCTTCCGACAAAATGCTCTTTTCACTGCAGTGCCTAGACCTTTCCTTCGGTACTCCTCGAGTGTGTAGAGATTGCCCACCTCACCACTCACACCAAACTGCATGCACCAAGCCACTGGAGTGGTGGGATCAGAATCACAGAAGACAGCGGCACTTTGAAGATTCTGGATACATTCTTTCATGAATTTCTCCTGTCCAAATGAAGTAATCCACATGCCTGCTTGAGATGACACAAGTGTGCTGTGCTCAGCTGCCAGCTCTCCAAGTCTGTACCCCTCAGGACACTCGGCACTGGTGGTTGGGAGCTGCCCTACAAGTGCATACATTCCATTATCATGTACTGCATAATCACCACGGCTCAACCTTGTTTGTCCATTGGGTCGGATGTTTTGGACCACATAATCAACTACTGCATCATCATCCTCCACAATTTGTATATACTGCCACTGACCACTGGTCACGAGGCGAGCCTGTTCCAAGACCCAGTGCAGTTGCTGTTTGGAGGTAGTGTAGCAGTGGAGGTCACACACGTCAGAGAGTCTGGGCTGGAGGCACTGGAACACGACCGTGGTGAACTCTGGCCATCCGTCCGTGTAGAAATGTCCCTCCACTCGTCCTTCGATCACGTTCCTGAGTGAATTACATAATGCACTAGCTGTAGGTGGTCCTGCCTTCATCTTCGCACGTAGCTGCCCCAGATCACTGGTGTCTAATCGGATAGCGGTACAGCTGTGTGTCGACGTGTCGGTAGCGTGGTGTTGAACAACCTTCCGCGTCCATAACGGCCAACGAAGGCGTCGGACACAAGCGAGCAGACTGAACATTGCCATCACGACCTCTGACCCTTGCGTATCAGTGCGCATGCTCAAAAGGATTGGGGTGCACCTTCCCACCACGTACTGGCGCAGTGCTGCATACAAAAATACTGTCAGTAATATAATTATGCTACTACACATACAAACTCTAGATGCATATGTGCATGAACACTCTCAAGCCTTGCAGTGTGAGGCAGTGTGGCCCTGAGAAAAATTGACAGCCCTCGTACAGGTAATTTTGCTTTATGAATATGTACCATGACCACCAAGTAACAGTGATTGAGTAAATCAACAGCTCTCATTCTACCAATATATTGACATCCTAGTTTTCTGTCTGCCAGTTACGTCTGTATACTTGCAGGTGAACCATCAACAAGAACTGAAACTTTTGTCTGACACAGAAATTTGACAACAGTCCTTAGTGCTTTCTTTTGATGCCTCCCAGGAATGAAGAGATTGTTCACATCATCACTCATTGCAAAACTCCACACACCAGGCCACTGGTGCGGTGGAATCTGATTCACAGTAGGTGGCAGCGCTATCAAGTCTCCCGATACACTCTTTAAAGTATTTCTCAGCTACACTGGCAGGCCTTCCAATAGAAGCAATCCACGTGCCTACTTGAGATGACAAAAGTGTGCCGTGGAATCATTTGTCTTGACATCATACCCCTTAGACTCTGAGATTGACCTTGTAATGGAATGAATGAAGGTCCACAGTTCAGGATCCATTTCCGATATGAGCCTGTCAACAACCACTGTATCAAGTGGATATGGGGCTCCCAAATGAGTACCAAGAGACTGGTTAAGGCAGTACTGCACAAGAAAGGATCCACTCATGCAGGACTGTGACAACTACAGAAGCATAGCCTTGCTCTCTGTCCCAGGAAAGGTCTTCTGCATGCAAGGTCATCCAGAGGAGGATAGCAGAGAGGGCCGAACATCTATTAGGAGAAAGTCAATGTGGCTTCCACAAAAGTTGCGGTTGCATCAATCAGGTATGCTTTGAGTCCTGGCTGAGAAGGCAACACCCCTATGTACTTCTCATTTGTGGACCTGCAGAAAACTTATGATTCAGTGAATTGTGGAACCCTATGGATGGCTTTGTAGAAAAAGTACCATATACATCTTCCTGACAAACTGATATATATGCATCCTCAGAGCACTGCACTCAGGCACCAGGGGAGCTATGAGGGCACATGGCAGGGTCTCAGGGGAGTTCAAGATCTCCGCTGGAGTCAGAGAGGGATACCCTGTTCAATTTTTTCTTTGACTCAAGTCATTGCTGCCATGCTAGCTCAGCACCCCCACAGTGGGACCAAGATGATCTTGGAGACACGTTGGTGAGGAGCAGGAAGAGAATGAGAGGCAGTTCTCTAACCTGTAGGAGTATACCAATCATGTGGTGCTCATTAGTGAGTCGTGGATGCTTTGGAGGAAGTACCGAGGTCATTGAACACTCTCTGTTCTGGGGTTGGTCTCTCCATGAAGCAGTAAGACCAAGATCCTTGCTGTCTGTCCCTCTACTTCTCATGTTTCCCTGCCCCGCACTGTCCATCTGAAGCCAGATGAGGAGCAAGTGGCTGTAGTGGGTGTTCAGGTATCTTGGCAGCACCATCACCCAGGACTGCACCCTGGACAGAGGGATCAGTTTGCATATCAACAAAGCTGCTTGTTCCTTCAGTTCCCTGTACTATGTGTTACGCATGATGCAGGAAGAGACTCAAAACATCCACTTGTTGTGCCTGTTCAGGACTGTGATCCTCTCCACCCTACTGTATAGGTCTGAGACCTGGATCCCTTCTGTCATCCAACGAAGTGCTTGCAGGCCTTCATCATGGGTTGTCTGTGTGTGATTTTGTGTGTGACAAGGTGAGACAAGAAGAGAAATATACCATGCAAGCTACACGTGAAGGCCAGTATCAAGAGGGTAAAGTTCATGGTGATGCAGGGGAGGTTGAGGTGGTTAGGCCACCTGAAGAGGATGAATGACACTCACATTCCTAAGTGCTTCCTATATAATGTGCCATCCACAGAGTGGTAAGGGGTCAGAAACAATGATGGAATAATCTAGTCCTCAGCAACCTGAAAAAATGCGCCTGACTGATATGACATGGCAAGTGAGAGGGTGCCTGGAGGGGAGGCAACTGATGATGGAGGAGCAATAAGTTAGGAAGAAGAATGAGATGTGTGCATGCATGCATGCATGTTCGTGCATAGTAAAGAGTAGGCAATTTAATTGTAAACTGAAGCAGTCTTAAACTTATTACTTCTTTTCATTCATGCTGTGTGGGCTGGTAAACCATGGACTCTGTTTACCCAACAGTTGCTTCTTTTGTAAAAATGATGGTGTTGTAGCAACTAGCTGAGCAAAGTTATTACTAAGTAGTAAAAAGTGATGAAGAAAGCAAAATAAATGAAAAAAGCAAAATAGGATCTGTTTTTTGCTTCATGCTTGCTACTATACAAGTGTACTTTGGCATTGCACAGCATGCACACATAATAAGTTCATTGAACTGATACTACAAGCACATCTTATTGTTATACGTAATGATGATATTCATTTTCTAAGTGCATACTCAAGTGGAGTTTCAAAATACTGCATTAAAGTGAAAGGTATCATTACATACTACAGTATCAACAGCCACAGAACTTCCATCTGTGACAGGTACATGTTGAGGCAACAGGACCATTTGTCTAAAGCACACATATAGGTGATTCTGTTTCAAAACCTACGGTGGGTATACAGAATCTTCACTTTGGTGCTTTGTATCACTATGACAAAGTGGTCTTATGCAAGCAAATCGTTTTGCTATAACTGCAAGGAGAGGGTGGTTTAACATTTTTCCAGAAATGCAGATTAGGGTTTTGGGGGGGGAGGAAGGAATAATAGGTACCTTTTGCAGTCATGTGAATGATTCCAGTCTGTCCAGGTTTTGACCCTGTGGTCTATTCTTGCTGGCAGTTATTTTTCCCACTACCTGTGTCTTTTGCCATCTGCATCAGCAGGGTCACATGTGCATGCTGCAGTCCACGAATAACTATATCACTATAGTGTGTATGTGTATTGTTTGTGATGCTACTGGACCAGTTCTGGTTAAACTTTGTAGTACGTTCTAATGAGAATAATGAAAAGAATAATAGGTAAGACTTTCAAGAATAAAAGAATAGAGTAATAGGTAGAAAAATAAAAATAATCCATCAAGGCCTAATCATAGGTGTAGGAAGGGGGGGCTGGAGCCCCCCTCAATATTTTAGGCCTGATTCTTAGATGTCTTGTTGATATATAACAGTTACTAAAAACTCTTCTCCAAAGTGCTTTGCACTCTGTCGGCCCCCCCCCCCCCCCCCCCCAATTGTTGTTTTAGTATGTGATTTGAGTTTTAGTTTTAGTTACAGTTATTGTTAAACTCTACAAATATGTTTAGTTTTAGTTACCAATGTACAAGATAGTTTTAGTTCTAGTTCTAGTTATCAACAGACTCTTAAATTAGTTTAAGTTCAACTTATAGGGAATTTCCTGGAATACAGCAAAGTAATGCCCTATAATACTTCTGTACAATCTGAATACCAGTGGAATACTCTCTTGTACGAATTTACCCAATCACCCACTCATATCTGTCGCTCATAAAGAGTCAAGCATCAGTATGCAGAATATTTTGTAAATGCTAAGTGATCTTCTATAACTAAACCTGGAATAAATATTTCAGTTTTTACCCTTTTTAGAGTTTTAGTCCTAGTATATATATAGTTCATGAGCTCCCATATTACTCAGTTACTAGGTATCCTTATTGGTTATAGTTCAATTACTAGAAGGAAAATGTGTGTACTAAAACACATTTTAGTCTTAGTTATATATAGTTAATTAGAACAACACTACCGGGGTCGGGCGGGCTGCCCGCCGCCTCCCCAATATTTATGCCTCTCATACGCCTATGCGCATGCATATCCCCTTTATCCGGTAAGTGAGCCATTTGGCACGATTTTATATTGCTGGCCACAAATATTCTATTGTGGTGAGCTGGTATACATGATAGCAGAAAGATCAAATAACGCGTGTATCGCGTGGTAGCGTCATACAACGCACAGAGGCGCTACAAAGGAAGCGGCAACTTGCCGTTCGAAACTGCCGACTCAGCATTTTTAATCGATTTTAGCATGCGTTTCTACCTTTGCTCTGGGGCACGAAGGTTGATTTTTGTTCTGAATGCTTAGAAATATTCGTTAGAGACGTAGGAGACGTAACTCGACTGTAAGTCCTAAGACTTTCTCCGTTATGCGCTGCCCGAGCAATACCGCTTCAATGTACATGCGTAATGCGGGCGAGCTGTAACGGCACTCACGCAAGGCTCTATGAACTGTCGATTTCGGCATCAAAAGGTTTCTAGCCTAAGTACGGTTATTCCATATGTATCGACGCTACCAACTAGCCTAGTGTCATAAAAGTAAGATCCATTGGTGCGCAAACAAATATCCGCATGTGCTAATTTAGCTAATTTGCCTATCGTGGATAATATTTAGACATGGCATTGAGAAGAGCAATTTCATTACTAGGGCGATCGCTAGTAGAGCTGTAGCTGTGTATGGCTTCTCTCAAAATTATCTGTACAAACATGTGCCCACGTACAAATGTGTCGCCAATACTTATGGACTTATATACGTGCATACTGCATGTACACATACAATTATTACATAGACAGACTACATGTGTACATAGGCCAACCTGTATGATATTACAGTTAATGCAGGTACAGGTCCTTAACAATGCCAACATGTTTGAAGCCTAGTTTGCCATGCACTTTGATATTTGGAACTGATGATGGATGTACTGATGATATTGGAGTATCACCCCGAGCCAAGATCATCTGACATACTTCATGCTTGACAGCAGTAGCCAACCCTTTCCTTCGATGTCCTTCAACAGTGAAGAGGTTTCCCAATGCACCATTGTGGGCATGTTGCATCTGCCAGGCGACTAGTGTGGAAGGATCAGAATCACAGTAGGCAGCAGCACTAGGAAACCTCTGGATGCATTGTTTATAATACTCCTTTACCACACTAGGAGGCCTTCCCAGGGAGTTAACCCATTGACCTCCTTGAAATGACAGAAATGTACTGTGTTCAACTGTCAGTCTCCCAAGGATGTAACCCTCAGGACACTCAGTATTGGTAGTTGGGAGCTGTTCTAGCAAGGCATACATTCTATATTCCGTTACTGAGTAATCAATGGTTGGGAGCAATTTGGCTTTTCCATCAAGTTGGAGGTTTTGGACCAAGTAATCGGTTACTGTGTTAGCATCATCCTCCACAATTTCCACGTACTGCCACTGACCGCTGGTCACGAGGTGAGCCTGCTCCAGGAGAGAGGGTAGCCGTTGTTTGGAGGTAGTGTAGCAGTGGAGGTCACATTCATCAGAGAGTCTGGGCTGGAGGCACTGGAATACGACCGTGGTGAACTCTGGCCATCCGTCCGTGTAGAAATGGCCCTCCACTCGTCCTTCGATCACGTTCCTGACGGAAGTGCACAATGAACCGGCTCTAGGCAATTCTGGCTTCAGTCTCTCACGCAGATCTACCAGATCGCTAAAGTCTACTCTGCAGTACGCCATGTGGATCGTGGAATACCTAGCCTCGACCCTTTGGCGGTGGAATAGCCGTCCGCGTACGAGGGTAGTGGAGTACCGTAAAGTTTTTAATATTGGCGACTCTCAAAAATTTCGTTTCTTTATACTAGAACGGAAAAGATTACGCAATGGCCAAAGGCCGCTAGGAGTATGTCGTGAGGTAGCCTCGTTCCAGACAAGATTAACCTTTACGTGACCTTTTCAATTAGGGATTACGTCATCCATGCTTACTGTACTCACAATAGAATAATTTGCTGTTTTTTCGTGAGGTATATAGCCTCGTTCCAGAGGTCAGGGTCGACACGGTTAAGGGTGGTCGGGGACATGGATACTGTGCGGCTCTAAAGGAATGCGCAGATCTGGGCTTCGTGGTTAATTAGTAGAAGCCATATGCAAAGCTGCTCGCATTAGCGTAGTAGATCTGGCTCGTCTAAAGTATGCAGCGTGCATAACTCTGTAAAACTCCGTAGCGCTTTTCCTGATTGGGACGACCTTCCGTTGGCGTCATCGTGGGCAGGTACCGCAGACCGTAACGTGGAGTTTTTCCGAATTGAACGCTCCAAATTCGAGAAACGTTCAAAAACCCGTGCTTGCGTACTAGATACGGTGAAAACGGCCACGTTAATGGCTAGCGCTTGCTCGAATAGCCCTGGTACCTGAGTTTCAGGGAGGTAGGTAAATCGGTTAAGAAGTTTTATAGAGAAGGAGTCCAAGATTTTACCGCCGTAACTATCGGTGACTAGGTAAGCTGGAGCTGTGAAACTTGGTATACGAGTTGCAGTGTCTGCAGTGTCTATAAGGGCCCAAACGCGACATTGGTAGGCACTGTACTTTGCGAGATATAATAGCATAGCAACCACATGCCTCATTAATATTCATAATGTCTGACCACCCTTAACCTTTACGTGACCTTTTTCCATTCGGGATTACGTCATCCATGCTTACTGTACTAAACCACCATAGAATAATTTGCTGTTTTTGCACCTGCGAGCCCCGACGATCTTCGCTTTAAACAAGTATCAGAACAAAGTTTAGGCCTTTTACGACATGTTTGACTTTCGAGCCCCAAGAGTTAAACAAACTGAATTGCTAAATGGCTTAGTCAATGGCTAGACCTTCTCATGTATAGATCTAAGCGGTAATTGATCATGGAGAAGCTGGGGATTGTGTAGTCATACACTTTACCATATTTTAGAGCACAAGCTTTCATGTATTTCGTCCTAGGGTTGCCTGCAGTATAGTCTCAGGACCAGTCTCAGGACTTTGCTCAGCTAACGGTTACTGATCACGTGCCACAAAGTTATTCAATTCCACGTTTTGGCAAAAGGTCCCGTAAGGTCTAGTTGTGCTATAGCTTCAACATGAACACGCCACACATCTGCAGGATGCAGTTGTGTCCAATGCCTCACATGATTAAATAAATTTTAACGCAACAAATTCTTTATTTCACAGTGTGCTATGTTATTTAAAGTCACACTGTTGAGAGAGAGAGAGAGAGAGAGAGAGAGAGAGAGAGAGAGAGAGAGAGAGAGAGAGAGAGAGAGAGAGAGAGAGAGAGAGAGAGAGAGAGAGAGAGAGGGAGAGAGAGAGAGAGAGGTGGTTGCATGCCATTCTCTCCAGGTTGTTTTCAGTACTCTGGGGTGACCCCAGATATCAAACTAACCATCAGCACAGTACACAGGTGCAACAGTAACTACATTAAAGAGTGAATAACTTTGTCTGTAGGTTCACATTGCAACATAGCTGTAAATTCTTTTGTCAGTCCACAATTTAGCTAAAACTGCTAACACTCTTCATTTCATCCCACTGTGACTGCACAGCAAAAGGGATCTGTTGCTTTAACAATGCATGATTGTCATATGAGATACTGCCCGTTGAGACCAGAGTACAAGTAGTGCTTCTGTTTGCAATGTAGGGCAGCCAGAAGGAGGAGAAATGCATGTAACAATCATTCTGTGTAACAGAGTGTGTATCTGGGGCAGACAGATTCCTATAGATTATTAGACTACTAGTAGAGTGTACCCTTTCCTTGTTCCAGGGTCATTCACTGTATGGTTGCAGCCTGAAGCACAAGAACGTCCCTGTATGTTGTAACTGAGTAATATATATATATATATATACAGATCTGACAGCACAAAAGGTATTTATGGTGAATGAAATCCAAACTTCCAATGAGTCCCACATAACAAGCATCATTGTCAAACCAACAAATATATTTGCTGCGTAGTAGGGGAGTTGCAATGGTGGCCTGTGGAGTAGAAGATCTCAAGCAGAGAAATGTGTGCCTCCCTCACTTCCTCATAAAATTAATAGTATGTTTTCTCTCCTGTATGCATTGAGACATTGGATACATGGGGAGAATCAGAAAAGGCTTTTTATCTGTGAGATCAGTTGCACATGTTCACGAGGATACTGCATGGAGAGCCCATAGGAACCTCCTTTGTGGTGCAGAGATTGGGCACTGGATGTTCAAACAGTGAATGCAGCATTATTGATGGCAGCAATTTTCCATCAAACAAGTGTGAGGAGGAAGTTGAAAGGACATACTTACTATACTGCTCACTGTGTGTGCAATAGTGCTTTTGTGTATGTTTTTGTGTATGTGCATGATTGTGTTTATCTGCATGTACACTAATGTGAAAGCAGTTGGTGTCCAGATGGAGGACATCATAATCGCTATATAGCCTCTCTACAGTGACAGCTGTTCATACGTTAATGCCACCTTTGTGGAATAATAATTTCTAAATGGCTCTCTTGTCAAATCTCTTAGAAAGTACTTCTTTATCTCTATTCACAGTATTACTAGTAATAGGAATAGAAATGTGAGTGCCCGAAGACTTTTGTTTCTGTCAGTCCTTAGACCTAGCATCTATCTATAGAGTATATATAATATAGTGAAGGTTGGGAGTGCAATAAATGTCAGGCAAGTGCCTTAGAATCTATTCTCTTGGGGAGAGCAAAACAATTCTTGGATGCTCTTCTAGGACCTGTATAATGAGGCAGTTAGAGGGGACATGGGTTTAGAACCTTGAAGAGTTGTAGAGACAAATGGTGGTATAAACTAGCATCTATGCCAGTAAGGAGGTGTCCAAGGTGAAACCACGTATAGAGGAAAACAGAGGAAGCCTTGAAATATGTATGTAGATGTGCTAGGATTGCATAAGGGAGAATTGTTAGGAAGGGGTAATGTCCATTAAGCCTGTTATTGTCGAATGTGAATGAATGTGTAAATAATAAGGAAAGTAAGGAGTATGTGGAAGGATTGGATAGCTAAGTTAGAGTTGTATGAAACATTTGGTAAGGAAGTAGAGTTCAAGAGGTATCTTCATGGGGTTAGTGATGCCAGAATTAGACTCTTGTTTAAATTTAGGTCAGGAACACATGGTTTGAATGAGGAGTTAGGTAGGCATAAGGGAAGGAATGGCAGGATTGGGTGTGTTTTATGTGGCGATGAGTGTGAGAGTGTTGTGCAGGTTTTATGGGAGTGTCCTGTTTACAAGGATAGCAGTAGGGAATAGTGCATGGTTAAGCTCAGGTCCACATTATATATAGGAGAGGCTTTTAAAGACTTCGAAGTATTAGATAATATTGAGAGGGCTTCTTTTGTTGTTGTGAGCTTTGGAGGCAGAATTTCAATTCTATGCTTGCTTTAGAGAAAGAGAAGAGGTAAGTTTGGCAGCTAGTTGCTACAACACCATCCTGTTAAAAAGCAGATGTTGGGTAAACAGAGTCCATGTTTCACCAGGAATGACACAGGACATTCACCATTAACCTGTTTCTTGACTGAGTCTCCTTTCACTATATTGGTCAAAACAATGAAAATGGTATATTGAACAAAGGCAACAATGTTATGTAGTGGGTTAAGAACAGCTGGATGTCTGGATATGCTTGTTCCTTCCAGCCAATCACCAGCCCCTGTGGTTGGTCAGGTTTTAATGCAAACATGGCCAGAGCTCTAGTGCACTTAATGTGGTTACATACTAGCTTCCTTATCATTAATTTTTGTTTTTGTCAGATTGTTGCTTCACCTCCTGTACCTTGATGTATTAGTGAGGCATGGTACATACACCACTATTAGCACAATTTCAGTACAATATCTGCCAATATTTTGATTGCCCATCTGAGCATATGGAACCTTGACTTTGGTTTATCCTCCATCTTGCCTGCATCCAAATGCCACAATGCTGCGGATACTCTCTCTGGACTACATCACAGCAGTCTACCCTCTTGTCTTCATCATTCTCATGTACACACTCATCACCCTCCACAATTACAACTGTGGTGTGGCTGTGGAGGCCCTTCCTCAGGTGCTGCATTCACTTTCAAAGGCAGTGGAACATTAGAAGCTCATGCACTAGTGGATGCCTTTGCAACCTTTCTCCTCTTGTCCTATGTCAAGAGATCTACTCTTAGGTGTAAGACATGAACGTTCTAGTTTGCTGTGTTCATATACACATTTGTAGTGTACAAGAAGCAGCACTACACAGATGTTGTGAAAGCATGTATTACACTTGCTATGGAAGCTGCAGTGGAGGAGTGAAAGCCAGTTATGCAAATGATGGTGAGGTATACTTGGTGTGTGGTGTTGTTTTGTTTTATTCCAAGTATATGTTGGGTGCTCCCACACGCCCAACTGCCATAGTAATGCCCAGAACTTTCTGTACAGGCTGTATCGCTTGGATACATTGTTGAAACTGGCAGCTGAACTGCCAACCAGAAAGTCTGGGGGCTGTGCCACCACACACAGTGTGCACAGACAGTGAGGACAGTGGGGTTTGTCAGTGGGTTGACCCAGAACGGGGTGATCCCCCTTATGTATCTGTCTGCATATGTAAATGTAAGAATTGTAAGTGCAAGCATGTTCACTTGCCGCTACAGGGTCAAGTTGTTTACCTCCTGCATACATGTGCATCTCCTTTTCGGTGGTGGACACACACACTCATCGTCCATCCACTTGATCGACAGACAAAGCCTCACTGGCCTGGACTCCTGGAGGAATCTATTCAGCCTAGCTACAAAGGCCTGAGGAGGCTGACGACCACCATAGTGCACCTGTACCTATGTAGCAGTGTACTTTTATCTTTCTGTATGTACCTATATTCACTTATTTGTGTACCTGGATCCCAGGCTTCCCCTCTTCAGTGCTTCTCTCATGTCATTCTGCCATGGCAAACTGTTCAGGGCTATTTCGACCAGACAAACGCTCGAAGACGCGCGGAATGAACGTTATTCGCGCTAAAAGCGGTACATAGCGAAGGGTAAGGTGCCGTGGTGGACGTGGATAGTGCGCTGGTTGCTGCTCGCTATTTTGAATCGGTCCGCCATGTGCAAGAGGGGTCAAAGGTTGTGCCCTGGGCAGGGGCCTTTTATACCGTGACCGACGGACGCGACTACATTTGCGGTCGTCAGGTGTGCGTATGGGGGGCTTCGCTACTATACATAGTCAGCCTTCACCTTTAAGCATTTCGTTTGACATACTTATGCCAAAAATGTTGTGGGATGCTAGGAGTGTAAGTCAGCCGATACACTGTAAAAAAAATGGGGTGTTATCAAAGCACCGGGGTGTCAAATTTCTGTGTGTCATGCAGACACCTAAGTGTTTCCACAACACTCCATTGTCAAGATAACACCGATAGGGTGCTAATGGAGCACCCCTTGTGCTGTCTCAGCACCTTGATTTCAGGTGTCAAAGCTAGGAGTGCTTTTGGAACACCCTGGTGGTTACAGCAACACTGTGACACCCATACCTGGGGTGTTACATTAACATGCCAGGTGTCCAGGCATGCAGCACCTGTGGTCATCTTAGTGTAGCGCACTGAGTTGCACTAGGAGCGACGATCCTTCGGAGCAGTGGCAAGAGAGAAATCTCATCAGTACAGCCGCCCAGAGTACAGTACAGTCTTGGCTTATATAGCCACACAGACAAAGAGGTGCATGATACAAGAGTAAACAACATGATGATAGTGATATGACACAATAGATATGTAATAGATTTATCAGGTCATTCACTTGCCATTGTTCCATACACTATGAGTCATAAGGACAGCCACAATGACATTGTCACATTACTCCCTCTCCTGAAGGAATACGTCTCGGATTCCAATGTAAGCAGTTAGTGCGATATTACTGTAGCATACCAGTCTGGAGGTCATCTGTTTCTCGTCGGATAGCGGGGTGATTGTGTTCCAGTTTGTGCACTTTGTGTGGCAGCTCCTGGATTAGCCACTTGCTGAGATGTTCTTGAAACTTCACTGTCTTCTCCATCTGAGATGCCATCCACTAACTGTAGATTTTGGCCAGGCTGGGTAGTGGGTGTGCCTGTTTGGGTTTGTGGTAGACGCTGAGACTGTTCAGGAGTCTCCTTTATGTAGTGTGGATGGCATCGCTTCAATCTGTCAAAGTGCACAACAGTTCTCTTACGATGCCCTGTGAGTCTTTGTATGCGATAAACTGCATCTGAGAGGCGTTTTATCACTCTCCACGGTCCGGTCCATGGATGATGAAATTTCTTGGCTTTGTTCCTTGGAACTGCAGGACAATAAAGCCAAACTAAGTCATTTGTCTCAAATGGTTTACCATGGCACTTGCTGTTATAGATCTCCTTCTGGCGTTCATGTTTTGCTTTTGTGCGACCACGTGCTGTGTCATAAGCTTCTTCCAAAGTGTGTTGCATTCTGCTTGCAAAGTCTCCATAAGTTGTATTGGTTGAGGGTTTGGTAGTGCCACACATAATGTCAATTGGGAGTCTAGCTTGGCGGCCAAACATGAGGTAAAATGGTGAGTAGCCTGTTGTTGAATGCACACTGGTATTGTATGCCAAGCAGACCTTTCTCAAGTGTATTTCCCGGTCATGAGGATGGTTCCCTGTGGTAGTTGCCAGCATGTCCAAGAGCGTTCTATTAAATCGTTCCACTACACCATCACACTGTGGGTGGTAGGGTGTTGTTCGTGATTTCCCAATCTTCAGAATCCTGCAAACTTCAGCAACAAGGTTGGATTGAAATTGGGCTCCTTGATCAGAATGTAGCTGTTCAGGTGTGGAATACCGGCAGAAGAATTCATCAATGAGCTTGTTAGCCACCGTCTTCGCTTCTTGATTTGGAATTGAGTAAGCTTCCATCCATTTTGTGAAATGGTCACCCACCACGAGGATATAAGAGTTTCCAGTCTCTGTCATTGGTAGGGGCCCCAGAATGTCCACAGATACAATTTGCATTGGGTATCTAGCCTGAAGGCTTCCTAGGGGTGCTCGTTGCTTAGGTGCAGGTGTTTTTCTTGTTGAACATGATGGACAAGCTCGACACCAATTTTTCACATCATTTGCATGTCCTGGCCAGTAAAACCTCTCTTTGAGTTTTTTCAAGGTCTTTTCTTCTCCCAAGTGTCCTCCTACTGCTCCTGAGTGCAATTCCTGAAGAACCTCAGTTCTGAGTCCTTGGGGAACGATGAGTTGCCGTACTTCATTACCACCTCCATTCTCCATTACTCTCCACAGTAGGCCACCTTTGACCTCTAATTGGTCCCATTGCTGCACTAGTCGACTTGTGCTACGGGGTTGTACCTTGACATCATCTAGGCTTGGTTTCTGTTCCTTTTCTTTTGCCTGCAGAATTGGCCCGATCACTGTGTCTGAGAGTTGTAACTTCCTCATCTCACTAGTGTGTTTGTCTCGGTGTTCTCGCCGTTGACCAGTTGGGGTAGCAACTGCAACCACTTCAAAGTGGTTATCTCTTCCACACTGATGGCAGGGTATCCGTGACAATGCGTCTGCATTTCCGTGTTTGCTTCCTGCTCGGTGTATAATGGTGAAGTCATACTCCACCAACTGCTCAAGCCATCTGGCTAACTGGCCGTCTGGGTTTTTAAAATTCTGAAGCCAGATCAGGGAACCATGGTCTGAACGCAGTGTGAATGATCTATACCCAAGAGGTAAGGGCGAAAGTGCTTCGTGAATTCTACAACAGCCAGCAATTCTCGTCGGGTAACACCATACTTTGTCTCAGGTTTCCGTAATAGACGGCTGGCATATGCGACTATACATGCTCTTTAGCATCATCATGTACCTGGGAGAGAACTGCCCCAATACCTTGTTCGCTGGCATCTGTATCCAGGATGAATGGCTTGGTGTAGTCAGGAAAAGCCAGCACAGGACAAGTCACCAACAGCCTTCTGAGTGTCGCAAAAGCTACCTGACATTCTTCACTCCACACGAATGGACATGTCTTCTCTGAGAGTCGGTGTAGGGGTTTAGCAACTGTTGCGAAGTCTTTGATAAATCGGCGATAGTAGCCGGCCAATCCCAAGAACTGCTGTACTTCTTTTTGGGAGGTTGGTGCAGGCCAATTTGCAACTTTACTTGTCTTGGAGGGATCCGTGGCTATTCCCTGTGGTGAAACAATGTGGCCAAGGAAGGTGACATTCTTTTGGCAGAACTGGCACTTGCTTAGGCGTAGTTTAAGCCCAGCCTGTTTAATGCGTTCAAACACACTTCTCATGTTGTAGAGGTGCTCCAAAAAATCCCTTCCAGGAATCACCACGTCATCCAGGTAGACTAAACATGTCTTCCATTGCAGTCCGGCCAGCACGGCATCCATAAGGCGTTGAAATGTTGCTGGTGCGTTACATAAGCCAAAGGGCATGACCTTGAATTCAAATAATCCTTCTTGTGTGCAGAAAGCTGTCTTCTCCCGATCGCCTGGATCCATTTCGACTTGCCAGTAGCCACTGATCATGTCTAGGGTTGTGAACCATTGTGAACCACTGAGAGTGTCCAGTGCATCATCCACCCGTGGTATTGGATAGGCATCCTTCCGTGTGATTGCATTTATCTTCCTGTAATCAACACAGAATCTTCTTGACCCATCTTTCTTCCGAACGAGGACAATTGGAGCTGCCCATGGACTGGAGGATGGCTGGATCACGTCTTTTTGAAGCATCTCTTCAACGAGTTTCTTGGCTTCCTGGTGTTGATGAGGGGCTAGTCTTCTGGTTCTCTGTCTGATTGGTGGAGCATTTCCTGTGTCAATCTTGTGCCGGATGCAGTCAGTGCGCCCCAAATCAGACTGCTGTGTGCCAAATATATCTGAATAAGCAAGCAAAAGTTGGTAAAGTTGCTCCTTTTCTACTGGACTGAGGTTTTGACAATTTTGAACAACTTCATTCAGAGCCTTTGCCACCACTTGCATTTGAGATCTTTGAGTCTGACTTGGAGGTTGTCAGGATCGTCGCTCCTAGTGCAACTCAGTGCGCTACACTGGCGTAGTCGGCTCAGAGATAGCTTCCACGTCCCCATCGCCCGGTGCGACCTGCGACACAGAGGCAGTCGGTGCAGAGACTTTATACGATTCCAATTCCAGCGTCGCCGTAACTGCTTCATCCAGGCTTTTCGGTCTGCTTTGCTTCACACCAAACGCTACTTGTGGATCTCCCAGTTGTTCCAGATACCGATTTAAAGACAAGCGTTCTCGAGCTGCGTCTTCCAAGTCCGGGTAGGCCTTGTCCGCTAATGTCTTAATGTCCTCCGCAAAGTCCGCCCAACTTTCGGTTCGACCTTTCCTCCGTGCGTGGAACTCTACTACGTGCAGCTCACGCTTGCTTCCAGGTTCAAATCTTTCCTTCAGTGCTTCCATGGTGCGCTGGTAGTTTCCTTGCGTCGCTTGCGGGAGTCGTTTGAACGCCTTCTGTGCTCGACCTGTCAGTCGCACCTTCAACCACAGCAGCTTAGCATCGTCATCCCACCTGTTTACTGCGGCGACGTTTTCAAAATGATCATGCCACTCAGAGAACTCCGCTTCTCCAGAATACGAGTCTGGTAGAACTACCGGTCGGTGAGTCATGGTGCGCTCCTCGTTCTCTGGTTCTGCAGCACTCGTCTGTCGGCGTTCCCTCAGTTAGCACCCACAAGGGGGTCACTGCCAATTTTGATGTCTATGGTACCATATGTAACCTATACCTATGTGAACATCATGCAATAATAACTACACAATGGTCATTGAAAGTAATGTCTCATGATTATAACAATTATAATAACAATTATTATATTCACATAATGTATATAATACTGTAAATCTATAGAAAAGAAAAAGGAAAGTTACACTACAGGAAAACTACCAACAGCTCATCAAACAGGAGTGAGAAAGTAAATGTGAATGCAACACCAATGAGAGCTGGATTTGTTCACAATGAAGTCGAGAGCTGCCCATCAAAAGATGTGCTACCTTGACAGCTATAATTGAAGTATTATTCATATGTTCAGTGTCATGGAGCCTGCATATGAGAGTATTAAGAACAAAGATTGGAATGAACAAATCCAGGTAGCTAGATTACGGATGAAAATAGCTTGTAGAAATGAGGGAAAAGTCACAAGAAAGGAGAAAGGACAATAAGCCATACAAATGCATTTTGCACTCACATTCCGCAGGTTGAGGAAGTGAGATCATTAGTCTGGCATCAGTTATGGGTCACAGTGTGGAGCAGAGATTTGTACTCTATCACTTTACCTTCTGCCTTCTTTGTATATTTTCATATTAGCGTTGATCTATATGTGTTTTCTGAAACTTACAAATGTAGCTGATATTATTAGTGTAAATACACATAATTAATAACAAAATACAGTCCATGGAACCAACCAGAATATAATTCACTCTAAGGAAAGGTCATCAGCCACAAGGCCCAACATATCAGACTGACAGCCACATGGCCACCAAAGCCCAACATATCAGACTGATAGCCACATGGCCACCAAAGCCTAACATATCAGACTGATAGCCACACGGCCATCAAAGCCCAACATATCAGACTGATAGCCACACGGCCACCAAAGCCCAATATATCAGACTGACAGCCACATGGCCACCAAAGCCTAACATATCAGACTGACAACCACACAGCCACCAAAGCCCAACATATCAGACTGACAGCCACATGGCCACCAAAGCCCAACATATCAGACTGACAGCCACATGGCCACCAAAGCCCAACATATCAGACTGACAGCCACATGGCCACCAAAGCCCAACATGTCAGACTGACAGCCGCACAGCCAAACATACAATGTACAATGTATCCGACCAACACACAGCCACACTGCCACAACTGATACTCTAACATATCAGACTGACAGTAACAAAGGCAAACATATCAGACAGACAGTCACACTGCCACAAAGTCCAACACATCAGACTGACAACCGTACAGTCACATATATGGCGGACGGGTACAAACTTAGACAACATAAATCGGCATGCCTTTTATACGAAGGGATTAGGCTACGCGAGGGTAAAGACTAGTGCTTAGTAATAGAGGACTTGCACCGGAAGTAAATTTGGGGGTGTGTCCGTAGCAACCGTTGCTATCCGCCATCTTTGGGGGCATCCGCGCGCATCGCGCGTACGTGACTAATGCAATGGAGCGCAAGTCGGAGTACTTCGTCAACCTTTCTTTCCAATCGAAAGAAAGATATATACGAAGCTAAGGTTGTTTCTGCAGGGCTTAGGGTAGATCCATACGCAATTGAGCACTGGACTGAGACGCCCGAGGATGCGCCCGACGTGCACTGGAGTGATATGATGCTGTACATGGTTTCTACGCCAAGTCCATACACTAGAGAGGAGATAAAGGTAGGACAGAAAATGTATAAGTGTCTGCCTAAGAACTTTATAGTTTTTGATGTATAATTACATGTTAGGCCTGGAAGGGAATGCTTGATGGTGACTGTTTCCTTAAGGCTGGCTGGATACATAACTTAAGGCTGCACCGCTTTGTTTCCTCTAATAATGTGAGATATGTCATCATGGGAAAGGTAAAGTATAACGATTCTGGAGGTCATTTACTACTAAATACCTGTTCAATTGACTATAATGTGCAGGTAAAGCACTCCCAGCGGGTGTCAGCAACTCCACTGTTACCATGGGTGATTGTGGAGAAAAATGGAGAAGTTATAGGGGCTCATTGTGCTTGCATGGCAGGGTAAGTAAATGAAGTAGAAGGATGCTTAAAGATTTTCAGCTTTCCATACACAGACTGGGAGAGGCGTGCTCTCATATTGCAGCTATTCTGTCAAGTTTAGTCCGAGCTACTGAAATGCGAAATAAGTCTGGAGTAGAATCCTGCACCTCCCAGCAATGCACATGGCTTCCTCCAGCTCGAAATGTAGGTTGTTTTTATATAATCATTGTACATACATGTAGCACTACTTTTCTATAAACTACATGTGCACAGGTTGTCCCAGTTCCAGTGAGTGAAATCAAATTTGTTCAACCAAGCAATAACAGCCGCAAACGATCAGCTGACAGTGATGGTGCCCCCACACTGAAGAAGATTTCTCAGCCAACTGAGACTGAATTGGAAACCTTTTATGGCTCAATTAGCAAAGCTAAGAGCAAGCCTGCCATCCTTAGAATTACTCCACCATTTGCAGAGGCATTCATCCCACGGCTTAGCCTCTCTATTTTTCCACAGCCCTTGACTGAGTACTACAATCCAGCCACCTTAGACATTGGTTATCTAGATTTGCTCAGGGAATGTGAAAAGACATTTGAGTCCATTAAGGTATATGACAAGCTTTAATGATATTTTGTACCCAACAGGTAATGGTAAAGTAATTGTTACACACCATATTTCATTTTGAAGGTGACTCAGGAACAGGCAGTCAAGTTGGAGGAAGCAACACGGGAGCAAGCATCTAGCAAAGTGTGGTTTTTGCACCGGGCTGGGAGAATTACAGCATCAAATTTCAAAGCAGCAGCTGCTACAAATACATATATGCCATCACAAAGCTTGATTAAGAGGCTGTGCTACCCAGAAGCTTTCAAATTTAAGACAGCAGCCACTATGTAAGTATTTAAAGTGCATGAAACATTATAGTTATGCATTGATATAATTATATTGACAAAACTACAGATGGGGATGTACACATGAGAAAGATGCAGTTAAGTCTTACACTGATCAAGCTTGTAAGCATCATACTGAGCTACAGGTATCGAAAACAGGGTTTTTTGTTGACCCGTCACAACCCTACATTGGAGCAACGCCTGATGGCATTGTCAGTTGTACCTGCTGTGGGAAAGGAGTGCTGGAAGTAAAGTGTCCTCACTGTGTGAAAGATGGTCTTCCCAAAGAAGAAGTAAATATGTTTTGTCTGACAAAAGATAACGATAAATGGAAGCTAAAAAGAACCCACACCTACTATTATCAAGTTCAAATGCAGTTAGCAGTATGCAAACTGCCATACTGTGACTTTGTTGTGTGGAGCAGGGGGGAAGTTATAGTGGAGCGAATTACAGTGGACTATGCATTCTATAACAGTAAAATGGAAGATGTTAGACACTTCTTTATTTATGGTGTACTTCCTGAAATTGTGGGTAAATGGTATACCAGAAAACCTGTTGCCAGTACAGCTGGTAGAGTACCACTTCCTACATCTACTGCTACACCCACATCAGATATGCAAAGTGCTGTGATGGATGAAAAGGAAGATTTTTCCAAGCTGTGGTGTTATTGCAATGAACCAAGTCATGGAGACATGATATTATGTGACCATGAGATGTGCACAATAAAATGGTTCCACTTTGATTGCTTACGGATACTGAGTACTCCTAAAGGAAAATGGTATTGTCCATCATGTAGAAAATTGCCTAAGTTTAGTGCAAGAAAGAGGAAGTGACAGTCAAGTGTTCTCCACATGTATTGGTCATGCTACATGATTGTATCCCAATACTACAATGATGATTTCTATATTTGTACTGGTGATGAACCACAACATTAACAGGGTACGTACACAACATTTACAGGGTACTTACAGCTCATTCTAGAGGTACAACAGAGGGGCAGAGATTAACCATTGCACAACATACTTGCACTATTTTGTCTATTGTGGATTTGGTGTCTTTATTGTCGGCAATTAAAGCAATAGGTAAGACCCCTTGAAGTATTGTGTACTTCTGCTTCAGAACACCAATAACACGCTCAACATGTATTCTAACGATGGACAATTCTCTGCTCCAATCAATATCCACTTTCTCAAGCTGCCTCTTTCCTCGGGTAAAGGGCGGTAATCTCACTTCGGCCATTGCCATCTGTGCATAATCATTGCAGGTGAACCCTCGGTCAGCCAAAATGACATCACCTAAAGAAATGAAATAGTACAGTATTATAATTAATACGAAGTTATTTTATACCTGGAAGGAGGTGATCCAAGAGTTTAGACTGTTCCACAATCTCCTTGTCTGACATACGACCTCCAACACACTCTGATACAAAGGATATTGTTCCCTGAGGTGTTATACCAATTAAGAACTTTATGGTAGAATGATGCTTGTAGTTACTCCACACTTAACTACGAGCAAGTAAGTCTGAAGGACGTTCCATAAATACTTCAGTACAATCTATTATAACACAACATTTCTTAAAGAACTTTCTGAATGTCATTGGCATTGTTTGATATAGTGTATCCCTATCTGGCCATTTGATCAAGTGAGTTGTCCTGGCAGCAACAACATCCAAGACACGGTGGAAATTCCTGGACACAGTGGAAGGATGTACTCCAAATCTATAGCCAATGTCTTCTTCAAAAAGATTAAGTCGAAGCTTCATGAAAAACATTATAAGCATTGACATCTTGGAAAGTTTGGAACTTTCGGGAAGACACGGCAAAAGAAGAGTGAAGAGAGCATTGAAAATGCACCATTCAGATATTCCTACAATGAAGGAGATTATACAACTTACTTATTACCAATTGAACATTGACAATTATCATGTGATTCATTTAACCTGTGTAAAACTTCAACCTCTGCTCATCAGTCTTCAGGACGTCTACAGTAAATGAAGCATCTGTTTTCTGAGCATTCTCATTCTTCAGATCCTGATACTCCTGTCGTAGTTGTTTTAGTTCTTCTTCCATTTTCATGAGGTCTTCCATTGTGTTGTCAGTCTGGCATGCAGCATCCACTAGAAGCACACAAGTCTGACTTGCAACACCAGTCTCAGCATTTCCGTCATTCTCCACTGTATCCTCCAAATCAGCATCCTCCAGTCTTTTTCGTTTGCGCAGACGGGCATGCCGTTTCTCATCAGGTACCTGGTTTGCATAGCCCATTTTCAGACTGGGCACCCAGTCTGGACTCGTGGAGTCATGCAGGTAGGCTGGCTTACCTATTCATTGCGGAGTGAACTTATTAAGACTTATTTATCTAAGAAATATTTATGCTTACCAGACAAGAAATGTTCCGAACATACGCGAGATGACGAAGACGGAACCCATTCCTTTCTATTGATCTTTGCTATCCATGCCTGACGCCGTCTAAACGACAATTCTTTTGTATTCTCCCCTTGGTTCTCTATCACGGCAGGTATGGAGTAAAAAGAAATGCTTGCATCCCGTCCTCCACGCTTGGTGCACCCGTAAACGCAACACGTCTTCACCATTTCTGTATAAATTTAACTGCTGCGTTCCGCTACGTTGCCCCCAAAGATGGCGCCTTCCGGTTTATCACATGACCTATGACGTCACGTGCAAGTCCTCTATAAACTCACTGGTCTCCTCCAGCAATCGCAGAGTGATGCGTGTAGAAACAGCCCCTCACGGCTCCCAACACATCGCGCGCTTTCTGTGTCAAGGTCAACTGCCACTTGGCCGCCGCGCCCGGCCGAGTGCACGCCCAAAACGATGTGCGCCTGCGCCCGAAAAAAGCGCGGTAGCGTCGTTCGAACGTGAAAGGTTACTCCAGCCGTGATTTCTTCAAAGCGCAAGTTCCCATCATATTTAGAGGGCAGTGAAAATCACGGATTGATGGCAGAGTTACCATGAAGTTCAGCTAAAACCTCCCGCGGATCAACTTCAATAGACGGACCAAGCGTGTAATCACTTCCGCAATAGGTTTTAGCTGTTCCCTAGCCTGTACTTAGCCTACCCCTAGCCCTTGCCCCGTCACACGATTAACCTACATGGGATCAGGTCGGATACACGGCACCTCGCAAAGTGCGTGCGCAAGGAGGTCCTTAGCCTAACCATTCAGACACGATCCTTGCTAGGGCCTAGCAACCGAGGGGCGCTTGCGCCCCGAACAATGGTGTTTACTCTTGTAACCTATAGACACACAAACCGTGTGACACCATAGAACGCCCGGAAGGAGAGGCTAGGTTACGGCAAGACCATAGAAAAATCAATCTGCGGTGGGCCGAGCGGTAGCATAGTCACCGCCTGACTATTTAGTCGTGTGACAGGGCAAGGGCTAGGGGTAGGCTAGGTACAGGCAAGGGCTAAGGGTAGGCTAGGCACAGGCTAGGGAACAGCTAAATCCTATTGCGGAAGTGATTACACGCTTGGTCCGTCTATTGAAGTTGATCCCCTCCCGCGTGAAAAACGATATCCGGCCTGAGATCGGTGCTACTGAGATCAGTGGAAGATAAACAAGACAAGAATGTACTTTTATCTCTCATTGTGCGTGCTTCGGTGAGCTCTGGGCAAGCATGAACTTTCGTAAGCCATATATTCGTTTTTGTGCTTGAAGTGTGTCCCTTGTCATGTTTTATAGAGCACTCCTATCACCTCAAACTAGCGCTATTAAACACGAGATGTATAACCCTACCCCTCCCCAGAAGACCTGCCTGTCAACTACCTCAACTGGCATGAAGCTTTTTTGCACAAAGGTAAGGGGGAAAGTGCCATATATTGTGAACAAACATGTACACTTGCATGACTCTCCTTCCCTCTCCAGATGTTGGCAATGAATTGGCCACATCCTGTCTTGTGGTATCATGTATGGTGTGACCACTCAGGAAGCACTCTAAGGTCTGCCCATTTATGTGGTTTCCTTAGTGAGTAATGGTGAAGTGATATCTAGTTTTTGAATGCAAGAACTTGTCTTTTATAGAAGTGTAGGAGTGAAGAAGAATTGAAGCCTATACCTGTACTGTGTGGTATATTACCTATAAGAACATCTAACACATTACCATAAAGAAGGTGTACCTACCATGACTGGACTCTCAGGGAGGTATGTTTCTGTTAGAAGTCCCATAATACAAATGTGTGGTATGTACTTTACGTTTTCATCCTTCATTGCAGAATTAATTTCATTGAAGAAGTTTTACACTTTACCCTGAGGAACATCACTATTATGGTAAGTATTGAGGTAGTTAGCCCTACAAAGCAACATCTTGCAGCCTATAGCTACTTGCATGTATTATGTTGTATCTATTTTATGTCCACATATTTCAGACCATATATATCAGTTCATCCATGAAGCTAACATTTTCATTAAAGGTAAGTATTTAGATGCCCTCTTACAAACGTGTAACTAAAAACAGATGGTTATTTCAACCTTGCTAAGGTTATCTCAGTTGCAACTGAATGACATCATGTCACCCCCACACTCACCCTCCACACTGAGTTATCCTATACTCTTGAGACTGAAGGCATGTGGGCAAAGTGTAGTGTCTCCAATAATACGTGAGTAATTGGGTGTTGTGAAAGTAGTTGTGTGCTATAACATGAATTTGACAGGGGAAGCATAAACAGTGGTCACTTCTCTGTCATGCTCAGTAGACTAATAGACTGTCATTTACTTTACCGCTCAATCCCTCCTGGGTAATATCCTACACATCTTACGCATTCTTCATACCTCTATTCAGTGTTGGCAGAACAAATGTGCAACTGAGATAACCATTTGTATTGGTTAAAATAACCATGGAGTTTTTGCAGTGTATACACTGCTCCTGCTATGTTTTATGTACAGGGTCTCTTAATCAACACTGAAGAAGCTCTGGACAGTGTGGATTGGAATCCCTTGCTAAGGTTATCTCAGTTGCAACTGAATGACATCATGTCACCCCCACACTCCCCCCCAACACTGAGTTATTCTATACTCTTGACACTGAAGGCATGTGGGCAAAGTGTAGAGTGTCTCCAATAATACGTGTGTAATTGGGTGTTGTAAAAGTAATTGTGTGCTATGACAAGAATTACAGGGGATGCGTAAACAGCCCATGATAGGTTGTCACTCCTCTGTCATGCTCAGTAGACTAATAGACTGTCATTTACTTTACCGCTCAATCCCTCCTGGGTAATATCCTACATATCTTACGCATTCTTCATACCTCTATTCAGTGTTGGCAGAACAAATGTGCAACTGAGATAACCACTCGTATTGGTTAAAATAACCATGGAGTTTTTGCAGTGTATACACTGCTCCTGCTATGTTTTATGTACAGGGTCTCTTAATCAACACCGAAGAAGCTCTGGACAGTGTGGATTGGAATCCCATATGTATTCACTCAATATGGACACCTTTACTGACATTGAATTGGTACCTCATTGAGTTTTGCATGTATTGTCACCACTTCCAAGTGTACTGTATATGCACTGTTTCTATCATAATTATTTTTACTACTGACAATTTTGTAAAGAAAAGGGGTGTAAGAAATGCACCACTGTGGTGTAACTACAACACAGCAGGAGTGTCATACTGAGACACAAGTGGGGTGTAGTCTACACAGAGTAGGGGTGTAATTGTAACACTACTGGGGTGTAACTAAAGCACCAGTGGGGTAAGAAAGGGGTGTGGTGAAGACACCCATAGGGTGTGGTATAGAGAAAGGAGGGGTGCAGTCAAGACAACAATGGGGTGCTCCGTGGAGAAACTAGAGTGTAGCGCTAACACTCTAAGGTGTGTTATTATGACACTGACCTGGGGTGTCCTGCATTTGACACCCCAAAGGTGGTGTCGTTCTCGCACAACCATTTAAGGGTGGTCGGACATCATGAATATTAATGAGGCATGTGGTTGCTATGCTATTATATCTCGCAAAGTACAGTACCTACCAATGTCGCGTTTGGGCCCTTATAGACACTGCAGACACTGCAACTCGTATACCAAGTTTCACAGCTCCAGCTTACCTAGTCACCGAGAGTTACGGCGGTAAAATCTTGGACTCTTTCTCTATAAAACTTCTTAACCGATTTACCTACCTCCCTGAAACTCAGGCACCAGGGCTATTCGAGCAAGCGCTAGCCATTAACGTGGCCGTTTTCACCGTATCTAGTACGCAAGCACGGGTTTTTGAACGTTTCTCGAATTTGGAGCGTTCAATTCGGAAAAACTCCACGTTACGGTCTGCGGTACCTGTCCACGATGACGCCAACGGAAGGGCGTCCCGATCAGGAAAAGCGCTACGGAGTTTTACAGAGTTATGCACGCTGCATACTTTAGACCGGCCAGATCTACTACGCTAATGCGTGCAGCTGTTGCATATGGCTTCTACTAATTAACCACGAAGCCCAGATCTGCGCATTCCTTTAGAGCCGCACAGTAGCCATGTCCGACCACCCTTAACTACGCCGAATATTTAGCCAGGGACGCCAATTCGCGGCGCTTATGGGCTCCTGACTTAGCAGACCACGCTATGACGAAAATGAGGGAGGTGTTTCTACCTGTGTTCGCTCTAGCGTTATTGGCTTGCCACGAGGCGCGAGGGAGAGTTATATTTGGTGAGCGCACGGTGCTTGACAACTGAATCTCATCGTGAACTATAACAATCGCACTCTTCACAGGCGAGCCTCCATCATTCACTACTGAGCCAGAGCGGGATGCGTTTGTGTTTGAGAGAGACGCTGCGGGGAATCCAGTGACTCTGAGGCTTGACTGCCAGGCCAGCGGCACCCCACCGCCCAACATCGCATGGTAAGGGAAGCATATGCCCGCCCCGGTTAACTTACGTGCGAGTACAGAGCTAGGCCATGTAGATAATAGAAATTACAGTATTGTGACAACTTGCTCTTAAATGTCTTGCATGAATTAGTCCTCGTGTAAAATTCACAGCAAAAACGAGATGGTTATTTTAAGGGAGGGCGAGTCATGATTGCGTTCTTCGTCAATTACTCTACCATCGCTTTCCCCCTACATTTACCAACGCTAAAACGACAGCAATTCTTTGGCGCGGTTGCAAATTCGCTGGGAAAAAATTCATATTTCCCGCTACCGTTGGACGTACGGCGCTGTGTGGCGCCAACCGGTGAAGAGGTGTATGCTCGCCAAAGGGGAGTGAACTAGTTTATGCGCAATGGGTTGCTCGAGGCTTGGCTTGCTACTTTACGGCTGAATTTGCTACCGTTTTTCTAAATTCCGCAGCACGAAGAGAACGATTATATGTCTAGAAAGAAAGATTTAGCACGGATTTTTAAAGCAAACTTAGATAGCCAACATGCTTAGTAATCATCCACCGAAGTTTCGTCTCTGCAGCATTAGCCGTTATTGGCAAATTTTTTTTCTATATTTAGCGATATGCACACTGCAAAAAGAGAATTGTTCTTTTAACAAAGACCTTTGTCATGTGAGTTGCACCTGCACAACTGTGTCCATGCTTCCCTCGCATGTAGTACACAATCACAACATTTCCTTGTCATGTGGCCCATGACACAGCCGATAATGGCTGTGATGATAATATTTATAGTGTTTGAGAGTACAGTTTACATGGCCTTACAACTTATGTGACAAAGGTCTTTGTTAAAGTAACAATGTCGTTTTTGCTGTGCATATTGCGTAAATTTTATAATTCTATGAACCGACATATCACGCAAAACTACATTATTTCGCTAAGAGGCATCATTAGGAGAATACAATAAAACACAAATCAGGCAAAATCATGTCTTAGGGTCGTCCTGCCTTAACCTTCCTATGGTTATCTCAGTTCCATGCACTTGAATGACATCATATCACTCCCACATTGAGTTTATACTCTTGAGGCTGAATGCATGTGTGCAGTGTGTAGGGTGCATCCAGGGGAACATGTGTTATGACAGGAATTTGGCATGCGATGGGTAAACAGCCCATTACTGGTGGTCTCTGCTATGTCAAGCTTAATGGACTAAAAATACTCTCATTTACTAATACTTATTAGTCTATCACACAATCTCTTAGTCATTTCTTGGAGGATATCCAAGTTTAGCGTAATAGTTATGTCATTATACACATTCTTTACATCTGTTCAATGCCAGATGTTGAGATGCCAAACATGCAACTGAGATAACCATAATTCTGGGTTAAAATGACCATGGACCTTTTGCAGTGAACTGAACTACCAGTGCAACAGTAGCCCACCATGCGTGCACTGCAAAAACCAAATTTGTTGGATTAACAATGATGTACATGTACGTTATATTGAGATTTGTTATGTTAAGGATCCCACATTAAGTACCTTTTTGTGCTGCAGAACTGTGTTGAGGTGTGTTGTGGTGATGGTGTTTAGGAAACCCTACCTCAATGCTTCAAGTTGCAGCCATGCAGGGAATGATCCTGGTACAATGAAAGGATGCTCTATTGGTAGTCTAATTAGCTGTTGACAATTCTCTCAACCACAGGGATACTCCCTGCAAAACAGAATCCTTGCTATGTGCATTTCTCTTACTTCTGGCTATCTTATGTACTCCAAGTAAAAGCACTACTTGTGCATGCTTTAGCCTCAACAGGAAGACTCTTAAGCATTCTCTTTACAGAGTACATGTATGTCTACAGCTGAGAAAGACTCCCACAGCCTATTAGGCTACTGCATGATTTAGAGCATCCTTTCCTTGTTCTAGGATCATTCACTGTGTGGTGCAGCCAGAAGCATGTAGGTAGATGTTTTCACAGCTCAAAAGGTGCTTATGGTGGATGAAAGCCAGCACTTGACAAAACAAACCCACATACACAACCAAAAATAATTGGGCTCAATTCGATACCGACTGCCGTAAGGTATCAAATCGAGGACAAGGAGGAGCTCGAATTGAGCACATAAGGCCCTTACGGCCTCGAACCGACACTGGGGTTACATGTCGATTCGAGCTGTAAGACAGACCCCATACAAAAATACAATGGGACTGCCCCAACTGAACATACCAATACTGTAATTTCGTACCATATCGCGCACGTTTACGTCCTCGAATTGGGATTAAATTTTTGGCTGTGTAACGAACATTATTGTCAAATTTGTTTTTGCTGTGCAACCACTTGGTATTGTTCCTTCAAGCATATTACACAACACTGTGGCACATAGAACATTATTATAAAGAGCTAGTGACCTTGCATTTTCTCAAAGTTCAAGAGATGGACCAATGGGCGTATGAAGGCCTTTAACATATAATATTGTAATAGAATTGTAGCTAAAGAATGCAGGGCTGTTTAGGAATGCGTATGGCTGAAGACTGACCAGGTGTTCATAGGTGAGTTCAGTTGTGTATATAGTTGCTATATATCGATGTATTTACACAGTGGTAGAGACAGTATGGTTTTGCTTCACAACTGTCTAAATAATTATGATATGATAGTGGTAGCAATGGAGACAAACAAATAGAAAGATAGTGCAAGAAAGTACACTGGTTGATCCATAAGTGTGGTTATAACATATTATGTGGAATGTGTAAGATGACATTCTCTAGAGCAGTGAGGAAATGGTAAAGAGTGCTTCCAACTGAGGCAATGGTGGATTAGCATGACCATCTCCTTTGTGTAAGGGATAACTTATAAAAGAACTTCATACTTGTCTCTTACAACAGTAAGTATATATGAACGAAAAAGCTGGATATTTTTAGGCAACAAGGCCAAGGGGTATATGGACTGATGCATACATGTACAGAAACTGCTGTTGTATTGTTGGAGACACACAATCTTCGGAACCTGTGCTGCAAACAGTTCCATCTCAGAGAAAGATCACACAATGTTCTTGAGATGGCTGTGCCAGCTTGAAATAGCTGTCCTCTGCATTACACACAAAGGTTAGATTATTCATAACACGTGCTCATAAACAGAAGCTGTGATACTTGTACACCATAATCTTTCCTCCCAAAAGTGAAAAATGTCAACAGGTATTGCACAAAACACTGCTTCTGTAGCAATTTGTAAGGTGGAGTAGTCATTCAGTTTGTATAATTATGTGTCATGAACTTTTATGAACTAGCTACTCTAGAGACAGCATCCTGCATTTCAAAACGGGAAGCTAAAATTGCCGCCTGGCCAAGTGGTTAAATTCACACTAGCTGACCCCTTTTCTTCAATGGCAGTGACCAAGGAACGTATATTCACACAGGCTAGCTTCTGCTTCATAGCAGGCGAGGAGAGTGGGGACACCAGGTAATATTGACTTCTTATTTTTATGAATGCTGAGATAACAGGTATGTAAGGGGTTATATCCATAATAACCAACCTTGTATTTCCAGGGGTTTGAGAGTGAGAACCGGTGAATAACTTCAGTCTGACACTCTACTTATAACTATGTGTACAGCTGGCTATAGTATTCAAAGAAAATTGCTGTGCTTTTGTTCTGACCATGTCTATTGCTGGATTAGCTCAGGAGGGTATCATACAATGTGGAAAGTTCCTACCCATTTACACAATGCCTGATACACACACTGACTGCTTGTGTTTAACATTTTCTTCTGTTCCTGCAGGTTTCGTTCTGGTGAAGAAGAGTCCACCTTTGTTGCAGCCAACGGGTCCTTCATATTCCCTAACATCACTCAACAGGACAGCTCCTATGCCAGTGGCAGTGGTGTGGAGTACTACTGCACTGCCACCAACAGCTTTGGAACCATCCGTAGCAGAACTGTTAGGGCATTTTATGTGTGTGAGTTAGGAGGGAGAGTAGGAGGCCTGGGTGGAGTGGTGAGGTGAGGGGTAGGATGGGAGGGCGGGGTGGAATGGTGAGTTGGGAGGGAGGGAGGGAGGGCCCAGTAGAGTGGTGAGGTTAGGGGTAGGATGGGAGGGTGGGAGGGTCGGGTGGAGTGGTGAGTGGGAGGGAGGGTAGGAGGGCCGGGTGGAGTGGTGAGTGGGAGGGAGGATGGGAGGGCCCGGTGGAGTGGTGAGTGGGAGGGAGGGTGGGAGGACCGGGTGGAGTGGTGAGTGTGAGGGAGGGTGGGAGGGCCCGGTGGAGTGGTGAGTGTGAGGGAGGGTGGGAGGACCGGGTGGAGTGGTGAGTGCGAGGGAGGGTGGGAGGGCCCGGTGGAGTGGTGAGGTGAAGTGTAGGGTGGGAGGAGCAGTGATTGCAGTAGCATAATCTGTTTTCTCCTTCAGTCTTTGCTGGGTTTGAGACAAGAGATTCAGATATACAGGTAGAGGTGATAGAGGATCGGGATGTTGCTCTGGAGTGTGCCCTCAATCCTGGCTCCAACCCCACTCCAGCCATTCAGTGGCTGCAGTGCTCAGCATGTGATGGGAGTGACGATACATCTGTTGTGGAGGACCTTGCACAAAACACTGCTCGGTTCTTGGATGGCGGGCGGTACCTGCTGCTGGTGGCATCAGCTGACATTATTGCTATGAGGTACACCTGCCAGGTCACTAACAAGGAGGAATTCCAGACTGAGAGGGCCCCTTATAGTTACATGCTTATGGCAGGTGAGCCTGGCTATTCCACACTGTACAACACCATACCACCACATGTCTTCCCCTCAGTTACTTCATTTCCTGAGGGGCTGAGGATCTACAAACCTTTGGAGAATGTATCAGCTCCTCTGCTCTCAATGGACGATGGTACAACAGTCATGTTCTCTATGGTAGGTGCTCACCAGGACCCTGTTCTTTACACATGGTTACTGAATGGCAGTGACAGAGATAACAGAATAGATGGCAGTGGGCCTCTTGCTGAGGTCACACCAATACTGAAATCCACTGAGCCAGCCACTAACAGTTATCTGAGAGTGGAGGTCAGGCTGTCGACTACCCCACCCACCATCCAGACAGCAAACTTGTTTTTGCAAAGTAGGCCTCTCTCTCTCTCTCTCTCTCTCTCTCTCTCTCTCTCTCTGTGTGTGTGTGTGTCTCTCTCTCTCTCTCTCTCTCTCTCTCTCTCTCTCTCTCTCTCTCTCTAACTTCATACCCCATGCACACGTACTTGTTCCTCCACAGCACCAGCGACCATCACGTCTGCTCCAGATGACATGAGAGATGTCCTAACAGGCACTGAGGTCACTTTTACCTGTGAGGTAACGGGCACCCCAGCCCCCACCATCACCTGGTACCACAATGGACAGCAGTTCAACACTGGCAGCACAGTAACCATCTCCTCTGCCATGGTGGAGGACTCAGGAATGTACCAGTGCTTTGCTGAGAATGACATCCACAAAGTGTACAGCAGTTGGGCCCTGCAAGTCAGAGAACCAGGTGTGTGGCTGTGTGATCAGGTACCTGTCCTCCTGTGAGGTGTATGACCAACTGTCCCCTCCCTCTCTCTCCCTGCAGCTGCCCCCTCCATCACTGTCCAGTTCTCAGACAATGTAGTGGAATGTCTTGACTTCCCTCTGATCCAGCAGGACGACCCTCCAGTGACACTGCTGGTCAATCTCACGGCAGATCCCTGCCCCACAGTGCAGTGGTATATAAATGACACACTCATCACCAGTGAAACCAGTGATACACAGGTGTGTGTGTGTGTGTGTGTGTGTGTGTGTGTGTGTGTGTGTGTGTGTGTGTGTGTGTGTGTGTGTGTGTGTGTGTGTGTGTGTGTGTGTGTGTGTGTGTGTGTGTGTGTGTGTGCATGTGTGCATGCGTGCATGTCTGCGTGCATGCAGTGAAGAACTCCAAGGATGGTTAATCATTTCTATCGATCACTCTGTCCCTCCCTCTCTCACCCTCCATCCCTCAGATCATAGACCCATGTGACCAGTATGTACTGGGCGACACTGAGTTCTCCTACCAGCTCATCATCACTGCCCTCACTGCAGCCACCACAGGTTTCTACAGAGCCACCTTCTCCAATGCAGGGGGTGAGGCCAGCGTGGTCAAGACCTTTGTCACACCGTATTGTGAGTCAGCATAATATTATGCATGTACCCTTAGTAGGCAGCTGAGTGTTGCTCAAATATGGAGCAGTACAGTAGGCCATAGGTACATCTCAGCAACATTAATGCAAGACATAATACGTTTCTGTCTCTCTGTGTGCATGTCTGTCTGTATGTCTGTCTGTATGTCTGTCTGTTTGTCTGTTTCTGTCCGCAGTGCGAGGTCGCATCTTCAGCCTGCAGAGTGTCCCTTACCACCCAATTGATGACTCGAGTGGTTGTCTACTGGCTGGCAGTGATGTGGAGATTGTGTGTGCCCACCAGGCATACCCTCCTGCTGTGGTGGAGTTCTTCAAGGATGGAATCACTGTGAACCTTAGTACAAACAGGTGAGGAGGAGGAGGAGGGAGGAGAGGGAAGGGAGGGTATATAGGATGTATAGGGAGGGAAGGGGAGTGAGCTATAGTGATCCCAATGCTTCTCCTCAGGATTAACCAGATGTGTGACACACTGAAAATATCTGGTGTGGAGGCAAGTGATGGGGGCTCATACATGTGTACAGTGGACAATGATGATGACCCACAGAAGACGGACATCAGCCCAGCAATCAGCCTAGTGTACTGCAGTGAGTGACTCACCACTTATGTGGGGCATATGTACATGTGTGGATGTGATGTGAGAGGTTAGAATTGAATCCCCCTCTCTTGGCCTCTTGTCAGATGCCCCTCTCATTACGGGTGATCTCACATTCTCCAAGAACAACCCTGAGGAGGGTGAGGCCACCACTGCCAGCTGTATGTGGTCAGGTGACCCTCCACCCACTGTCCAGTGGTTCAAGGATGGCAGGCTCTTGGTGGAGTTTGAGCTGCCATCCCACGTGAGGATTACCCCTGTCTCCTCGGGCATGGGCAGCAAGCTGGAGATCTTGGAGGCGGAGCTTGATGACACAGGAGACTATACATGTAATGTCAGCAGTCCAGTGGGCTTTGACTTCCAAGTGAACAGGCTGGAAGTGCAAGGTGACACGCATGTACCTGAATGCTACCTGCATGGAAGTAACTACATGCATATATCTGTTACATTTACTTTAATATCATGGTGTGCTTCCTTTTCCACCACAGCACCTACTACAAGTAAATTTTCAATCATGTTATTGATATTTCCTACATGTACACCACTCTCTGTATTCTCATAGCCTAATAATGATGTGACAATGCAGTAATGCTACCTGTATGAGAGTGCATGACTGTATGTATATAGCTGTCTCATACAGGTAGCATAATTGTACTTTAGACCATAGCCACCTCAAATCCTGCAATGTGATTGGTCAGCAGCAGGGCTCTGAAAACTCATAGATCTCTACAGAATCTACATGAATTGGCTATAGTGCCCTACAACTTTAACAAATCACTCTAACAGTTTTCTTGTTAAAGTTGTAGATTATATGTTAAAGTTGTAGGGCACTATGATGTTTACTTGTTGAAGTTGTATAGTTACCAGACTATGGTCTAAACAACTTAGATACTGCGTCCAATGGGATCTACGGTATTTAGAAACCCTCGGGCCCTTAGTAGTGCCCTCGCTGCGCTCGGGACACTACAGCCCAGGGCCCTCGGGTTTCTAAATACCGTAGATCCCTTGGACACAGTATCTAACTGTTATTTAGACTGCAGCTCTATTCGATTCTGAAATCTGATTGGTCAGGAGCGTGGCTTCTATTGCCGATAGTGACCCGGAGCGTGAACTCTATTGTGTCCGCAGGCTATTCACGTAAAATTGTACTAATGCGCGTTAAATGGAATTTATTTTCGAAATCTTGTAATTTTTAGAGACTCACTGTCTGCTCTCCTGTAGCGATATTCGTAAGTTATTGCTCCCAGAACAGTGCGGTGACGACGAAGAAGGTATTGACAGACTAGTAGCACCTAGTAGCGACTCCTATGCGCGTAACTCCACCCCTTAAGAAGAGCCCCGCGAAGTATGTCGTTCTGTTGCTACGTGTAAATGCGTTGCCCTAGCTACAGTCTAAAATAGTTAGACGGTCTCGTCCAATGAAAACTACGGGATTTAGAATGCCTCGGGCCCTTAGTAGTGTCCTCGCCAAAGCCGGAGTAGCAACAGAACGACTTAGGGAAGTCATGGCAAATTTTCAATCATGTTATTGATATTTCCTACATGTACACATGTAGGAAATATCGGGTCGGATATGTTCGTGTAGCAGGAGTAGTGTTGTGGTTGAGTCTTCTTGCAGAAGACTCAACCACAACACCTACCACAGGTACAGATACAATCTTATAGACTGATAATGATGTGACAGTGCCATAATGCTACCTGTATGGGAGTGAGTATAATAATACGTGTAGCTGTTACTGTATCATTCTTACAATCATGGTATGCTTCCTTGTCTTGCAGAAGACTCCACCACAACACTTACCACAGGTATAAATACAATCATGTTATTGCTATTTCCTACATGTGTAGGTGTGTATATATATTATAGCACTCTCTGTATTCTTATAGCCCACTCTTCCTCTGACTGGGATGGGTTGGCATCGGGACTACATTGGACAATTGAAGCCTGTTGCTTGTGGTCCAGAATGGGATATGCCTAGCCATTTCCACACCATGATTAGTCAGCACAATGAGGAGTATTGTTATGCAGTAATGATTTTTGTAGCCTAATTTTGCGTTATGCTGAAGATTACTTAACTGCCCCTTTCACTTTCAACTCCGACTCATTTGCTTTCACATACATAGATGTAACTCAAAATACCAGTGGTATCATCACACACACCACAAAGAGGCACTTGATGACCTTTGCCTTAATTGCTTGTTTAACCCCCAATATACAGGTGTGTGGATTGCCATTGGACTGTCTGCTCTTGGTCTCAGCATAGTGTGAGAGACATGTGACAGTCTCTCTAACGTGGCAGTATAGTTTTGGACTTATTTAGACATTAGAGTATACTTCCTGTTAGGTCATATGTAGGCGTATTTCCCATTATTACACACTTGATATTCCGCGTACATTATTTTCCTGTTGAATAATTTCAATTTCACTAGTGGCAACTTTTTGACTAACTAGGCATGCATGTGGAGGGCAACCTAACTGCATAGCAACCGGACCTAGCCTTGTTCCCAGGCCCTCTGCTCGAGCGAATTTTACATGAAACCTTTGACCCTGTGGCTTATGAGTTCAAAGGTCACTGGTAGAATGCCTAATGTCTATAATATAGAGGCATTCTACCACTTGTTACAGTTATGAAGGTGTTGCTAGGTGTTGCCAAATGTAGCACAAATCAACATGTTCCTACAGCTACCTTATCGCAGAGGACATTGGACACAATTTTTTGCTATTTCATCATCAACATGCATACCATAGTCATAGGCCTGTATGAAGAGCATATGTAATGTTTTGAAAGATGTAGGGAAGTCATGGCTGTGCAGAATGAGAATACAATAAGAGCCCGAGGATGGCTAATAGCTGCTTGCTAAGAAGAAGGGTGCATGGAATAATGAGGCAATGGCGAGGGGTATGGAGGAGGGAGTAGGAAAGGAGGGGAGGCGAGGGGGAGGAAGAGGAGGAGTTCATTGAGCCACTACCTCCAGGTAAGGGCAGTGGTGGTTGAAGAGAAGGTGGGAAGGTGGGTGATGCTTCTGAGGAGGAAGAGGAGGGCCTGAGGATGGTTCAGACTGAGCCACTATCTGGGGTGATGAAAAGGAGATCTAAAGAGACAGAGAAGGACAAGGAGGAGGAGGAAATTGGTCCCCAATCAGAGCCCTCCACCCCGTTGCAAGGAAATGGGTCAGCACAGTGTCTCTTCTGAGGAAAATGGATGATCATGAATCATATATTGTTGGTCCAAACGTCAATTCTCTCCATAATAATACTGCATAAAATGCCCTCACTCAGTAGTGTTTTTGTATATGTACATGAACAATCACGTGCATAGTGCACCACAACTTGAAAGAAAGAAAGAAAAGAACAGAGAAGAAAGAAAGAAGAATCACACACTATAAAATAGACAACAACCTCAACGGCTTAGAAAAATATAGTTTAATAACAGCCTCAACGGCTTAGAAAAATAAATATATGTAACAACCTCATCGGCTTAGAAAAATATACATCTACATGCACACGCAAACCTAGCAGTGTGAGGGGGCGTGGTTAACAGAAAAATGACAGGGCTCATAATTATAGAAAAGTGTTCATGAATTGCTGTATGAATAATGTATGTATTATGAATACTGCAGTAACTTAATGATTGAGTACAAAAACACCTCTCATTCTACCAACATACTGAAATCCTAGTTTGCTCTGCCAGTTAGTACTACTTGTAGGTGAACCATCAACAACAACTGAAAATGCCATATCACCTTGACGCACTTGTTTCTGACACAGCGCTCTCTTAACAGCAGTCCCTAGTCCTTTCTTTCGATGCCCCTCAAGAGTGAAGAGATTGCTCACATCACCACTCATTGCAAACTCCACACACCAGGCCACTGGTGTGGTGGGATCAGAGTCACAGTAGGCGGCAGCGCTATCAAGTCTCCTGATACACTCTTCAAAGTATTTCTCAGCTACACTAGTAGGCCATCCAGTAGAAGCAATCCACGTGCCTGCTTGAGATGACACGAGTGTGCTGTGCTTAGCTGCCAGCTCTCCAAGTCTGTATCCCTCAGGACACTTGGCACTGGTGCTTGGGAGCTGCCCTACAAGAGCATACATTCCATATTGATATATTGTATAATCATCATGGCTCAACTTTGTTTGTCCATCGGGTCGGATATTTTGGACCACATAATCAGTTACTGCATCATCATCCTCCACAATTTGTATATACTGCCACTGACCACTGGTCACGAGGCGAGCCTGTTCCAAGACGCAGTGCAGTTGCTGTTTGGAGGTAGTGTAGCAGTGGAGGTCACACACGTCAGAGAGTCTGGGCTGGAGGCACTGGAACACGACCGTGGTGAACTCTGGCCATCCGTCCGTGTAGAAATGTCCCTCCACTCGTCCTTCGATCACGTTCCTGAGTGAATTACACAATGTGCTGGCTCTAGGTGAACCTGCCTTCATCTTCGCACGTAGCTTACCCAGATCACCGGCGTCTAATCGGATAACGGTACAGCTGGGTACTGACCTGTCGTTAACGTGGTATCGAGCGACTCTCTGTGTGCATAATGGCCAACGAAGGCGTTGGAGCAAGTGACTTACAGCAACACCCGTACTCTTAGCACACATGATTCCCAGGGTCAACCGTAGTTTTCCGTATGGGGAGGAATTACGGTTTTTCCTGGCCTGGGAGCCACGCCTTCACTCATGCAGTACGAGAATAGTAACCACTAACATTACAAATAATTGAATAAGGATTGCATAAAATGGTATGGAGACAAGACATGGATGCAGAGTAATGCTATATAATGCACAGAGTTCATGGGAACAATGACGTACGACATGCCGGGTATGCCATGTCTGATACGGATTATGTAATACAAGCCCTGTAATGTTGAGCATGCAGCTACTTAGAAAGAAGTTACTGCAGTAAACAGATTTGAATAATAATTTGTAGTTACTGCATGTACGCATAATAATCACAAGTTTGATCATTGTGCAATGACATAGGTTCTTAGAAGCGTCATCATACACTTCAGTGGGTTTTCAAGGCGTGAGTGTAACAACAGGTATTTTGAAATGAATTCATTTTCATGGTGCTGTTCATGGTCATTAGTTGTCTCAGTTGTCTTTCCACATAATTATGTAGAACTGTGATTTCCTAACTGGTATAGTCCTTTCTTTCGGTGCCTCTCAAGAGTGAAGAGATTGCTCACATTACCACTCATTGCAAACTCCACACACTAGGCAACTGGTGTGGTGGGACCAGAGTCACAGTAGGCGGCAGCGCTATCAAGTCTCCTGATACACTCTTCAACGTGTTTCTCAGCTACACTAGTAGGCCGTCCAGTAGAAGCAATCCACGTGCCTGCTTGAGATGACACAAGTGTGCTGTGCTCAGCTGCCAGCTCTCAAAGTCTGTACCCCTCAGGACACTCGGCACTGGTGCTTGGGAGCTGCCCTACAAGTGCATACATTCCATATTAATGTATTGCAATTGTATAATCACCACGTGCGGCTCAACTTTGTCCATTCGGGTCGGATATTTTGGACCACATCATCAGTTACTGCATCATCCTCCTCCACAATTTGTATATACTACCACTAGCATGCACACTTTAGCATATTGCGTACAGAGGATGAGAAAAATCATGTATTAGAGCTCCCTGAAAAGTACAAAAAGCATATAGTAATGCAAAATATCTCCCAGGTAATTGGCCCTTCAAAACCCGGACCGGAAGTCATACTGTGCAGCATAGTCAAGATTTAGATGTAGACTAGACGTATAGACGTCGGATCAAGTGGCATACACGGCATCTGTGCAATTATATGCGCGTTCGAGTCTACTGCTGTTAGTTCCTAGCCTACCCCTAGCCCCTACTCCGTCACAAAATCGAGTGGACTAGCCTACCCCTAGCCCCTGCCCCGTCACAAAACCGATGAGCCGTCCATTAACCGGTACGACTTCCGGTCCGGCCCAGTCCGGTCCTTTGACGAGGGTCGTGCATTAGGGGGTCTATTGCCCATTGGACAGGTCCCAATGGTGTCCGCTTCAGAAGGGTTCCACTGTAGTTGTGAGGTCACTTAAATTTTAGTGGCTAACAATAATTAATGTGATTGTAATAATTAAATTTGGAGTATAATAAGCATGTAATGAAACACAAGATATCCAGAAAGAAAACAATAGAAACTAACACTTCCTTTGTACAGTAACAAGTAGTTCTACACAGCATGCATAGTCAGCCTATTGTAGTTATATAATCATCATGGCATTATTCCTTGTCTTTGAATGCTGTCCACTTGTCCATCATGCTCTTCACCTGCTTCTCCTTACTGTCTGAGAGAGCAAACTCACCTTTCTTGGCCTGTGTGTGTGTGTGTGTGTGTGTGTGTGTGTGTGTGTGTATGTGTGCGTGGTGTGCGAGTGGTGGTGCAGGGGACAGTGAACAAGTGTTATTTGAAAAAAAAAAAAGGAACACAGAGAGAAAAACCAGCCATGTGAATTGTATTTAACTCACAGGTGCACGTACATTTACCTTCTCCTTCTTTGCAGCTTCAGTTGCATCAGTACTGACAGCTGTGGCTGTCGTAGCAACAGGTTGAGTGGGGTAGTTCTGAGAGGAGAGGGGAATGGAGCAGAGAATGTAGAGATGTGGGAGAGGAGAGGAGGAGCAATAATTGACAAAAGAAGGAAGAAGCAAAGAGAGGTAAAGGTAAGGCAGCAGGGGGTACAAATAACAAGAACACACAGGAGGAAGGGAGAGGTGGAACAACAATGATACATGTATACATAGGTGACAGACACAAGGGGACCAAAGCATGCCCATACATGTACATGTACATGTATGTGTTAGTGATGGTGTGTTAACATGCTGACTATACCTGCTGCTGCACAGGTTGGTACGCAGTTGAGGTTCCATAGCTGTAAGGGGTGCCTGCAGAGTAGTAGGCACCATACCCTCCGTACGCTGCATAGGGGTTCTGCTGGTAGTAGTACTGTCCATCTGCCCCCATAGTGTACCCACCATACGCACCAGACTGCGCCATCTGCTGCATGTACGCACTGTACGTAGCATAGTCGTATCCAGGGTAAGATCCGTATGGGTACTGCTGGCCAGTGTTGGAGGCTTGAGCATATGCGGCAGCAGCAGCCGCTGCATAGTTATAGCCTTGGGAGGCCTGGCCGTAGTAGGCAGCTTGACCTTCATAGGTGGTGGTGGGAGCTCCTGAAGTGGAGGGAGTGGCAGTGCTAGCGACAGCGGTGGAGGAGGTGGAGGAAGGCGTGGCAGTGGTGGAAGAGGCAGGCTGTGATGTGGTTGTTGAGTCTTCCTGGGATGATGATGAAGCTTCTCCTGCTCCACCTTTCTCTCCCTCTCTTCCCTTCTTCCCCTCACATCCCCCTACCGAGGGTTGGGGAGCGTCTCCCAACTCTTGGCTCTCAGCACCAGTGCCTACTGGGGGTGGGGATGCAGACGGCGATGAAGACACTTCCATTGCAGTCTCTGATGTATCAGAAGGCTGGGGCTGGTGGGACTGTTCTGGTTCCATTCCAGGAGGAGCTGGCTCTTCTGAGTCCGTTCCAGGTGGAGGGGGTGTGACTTTCATGTTCCCTTCAGAGGATGGTGGTTCAGACGGTGCGGAGACAACAGCTGTAGAAGCCACTGTGTCTTTCGCTGCTGACACTGTCCCACTCTCCTCCACTATATCCCATCGCTTCACCCTCTTTCGAGGAGGAATAGCTGGGCGGGACGGAGTCTTCACAGTTGGTTCGGCCTCAATCCCAGGTGGGAGTGGTTCTGGACTGCCCTCAGCAGTCTCCTCCTGAGGTGGCTGTCCTGTTGAGGTAGCAGGCACAAGCTCATCCTGGCTAGCGGAGGAAGGAAGGGGCAGAGATGTGTCTTGCACTGCAGTCTCTGAAGGTGGGGAGAGAGGAGGCTTGGGCGGGGCTTGCTTGATGTCTGCCGCAGGTGGTGGAGGGGACAGGGGAGGAGGGGAGGGAGGCTTGGCTTGGTTCTCAACTTCTTGAGGCATCGTGGCTGTGGTCTCTGCCATCTCACCTCCACCATGTTCATACACAGTCTGTTCTTCTCCCTCGCCAGCTTGTGCCACACCACTGGTTGTACGGAAAGTGGCATCAACAGCTTCTTTGACTGGACTCTCCTCACGACTTCCACTCTCAATCTCCATCTCACACTCCGCAATCATATCCCCCTCCTCCTGTTCCTCCTGCTCTTTCTCTTCCTCTCCCTCCCCCTCCTCCTCTCCCTTTCCCCCCTCCTCCTCTCTAACTTCTTCCTCTCTCTTCTCCTCCTCTTCTTTCGTTTCCTCCTTCTCTTCCTCTGGCATCAACTCTGCTGGAACTTCCAATGCCACCCCTGTTCCCTCTGACTCCAATTGCTCCCCACCCTCCCCTCCCTCGCCCTCTTTCTTCTGTCCCCCAGCGTCATGTGGGACAGCACTAGCCTCAGCAGCGGCCACTTGCCCAGTCCCTTCACTACCATACACAGCAGCAGACATGTCTGTCCCCTGTCCACCGTAAGCAGAGGTAGTCTGCTGTCCTTGCCCATACTGCTGTGTCTCCACTCCGACCCCGGCAGCACTTCCATACTGCTGTTCTCCGGTTCCAGTCAGACTTCCATACTGCTGATCTGTGGTCCCCACTCCAGCCGTACTGGCCGTACTGCCATACTGCTGTCCCGTGGTCCCCACTCCAGCCGTACTGCCATACTGCTGTCCCGTGGTCCCCACTCCAGCCGTACTGCCATACTGCTGTCCCTGTGCGTACTGCTCGGTCCCCGCCCCCCACTGGCCTCCCCACCCCTGGGTGTAAGCGTACTGGTATCCTGGGTACACTGTGGGGTAGTACCCCCCTGCCTGCTGGTACGTGGGATACATCACTGCAGCCTGTGCCTGACTGCTCGACCGACCGTGCTGTAGCTGCTGCTGAATCTTATTCTCCAGCTGCCTGGACTCTTCCTTCTTGTACCGCTCCTGCCTCTCTCGTTTCTGCTTCTCCTCGATGCTCTCAGCAATGGCAGCCTGGGCTCGATCTAAGAGTGTGTCCGCCTCTCCTCCTTCCCCCTCCCCGGACTTCTTCTGTCCCAGAGTCCTCAGTGAGCTGACCTTCCCGACCTTGCCGACCATCACGTTAGCAGGCGGCTTGGCAGGGCCGTTCTCTCCCTCCTCCTTCTTCTCCTTCTTCTGCCGCTTCTCCTTCTTGTCTTTACGCTTTTTCTTCCCCTTCTCCTTCCTCCCACTGGAGTCTCTCGATTCCTTTGATGGAGAGCGTGACCGATGCTTTCGACTGCGTGATGACCGGCTATCCTCCTGTCTCGAGTGCCTAGATCGATCACCTGATCTGTCTCTATGACGACGGTCCGAGCCATAATCATCTTTGTGATGTCGTGAGTGGTATTCATCAGATGATACTGAGTGATCACTGTAGTCGTCATAGCGATGTCTGCGCCTCTTTGATCGCCTCCCCCTCCTCTCATCTCCAGAATAACGATATTCATAATCAGAGTGATCACTGGTGCCCCGACGATGTCGTGAGCTCTTGGAGTGTCTCCGGTCTCGACTTCGAGAACGTGAGTGGGAGTGAGAGTGGGAGTAGCGCCTGTGGGTCCTGCCTTGTCTATCATCATGCTCCGAGTAGTCTGATCGATCACTATCGTAATGGTACCTGCACAGGAAAGGTTGTGAGACACACAGTAGTGGTCAGCAAGGTACAACACACACACACACACACACACACACACACACACACACACACACACACACACACACACACACACACACACACACACACACACACACACACACACACACACACACACACACACACACACACACACACACACACACACACCGTCCGTTTAGCGTTTGTTCTCTGTCTGTTTTGCGTCCGTTTACCGTTCAACAAAAATGAAATGCAAACGGTATGGAAACTTTTTTATAACGCCTACTGTACATGTAGCTTGCATGTTGTGTTCGGTGGCTCCTTAGAGGGAGACCCAGCTTCAAGTGCACTGCTATGAATATTTCACTCAGTGTGGCTCCTCCCCTGATGGAGAGGAGTTACCGGTTGATCCCTAGCGGGATTCTGACGGCACATACAGAGTGATATTGAGAATTGTGAAGGCTGGCTGTCACCCGGTGGCCATAGCTCAGGTGGTAGAGCACTGACAACTAAAGTCAGAGGCCCCGGTTCAGTCTCAGTTTTTCACGGTTCTCTAAAAATATTCACAAGCCTTTCCTCATGCATATATACAGTACATGAATATGTACACATCTTACCGGTCTCCTTTTCTCTCCCTCTCTCGCTGCCTTCCTTTTCCCCCCTCCTCATCCATGTAGCACCTGCTAGGGGTGATGACCTTCCTTCTTGGCCGAGCAATGGGGGTGGGGCTACGAGACCTCCTCTCTCCCTCCTCCTCCCTGTGACCCAAGCTCTCCCTTTCTCCTCCTGCCCTCTCCCTGGGCCTCTCCCTCTCCCGATGCCTTCCCCCTTCCCCTGCCTCCTCCCTCCTCTCTCTCTCTTGCTGCCTCTCTGCTTCAAGATCGTCCTCAAAGGGTACATCGGAGACTGGAGTAAGAGATTTGTTGGCTGAGAGCATGGATGAATCAAGTGGCTGGTCCTCTTCACTCTTGACTTTCAAGCTCCTGAGAGTGGAGGGAAATAAACATGCACATAAAATAACATGCTTGTAGCATACTAGCCTGAAATAAAAGAAAAAAAAAAGAAAGAAAAAAAAAAAAAAAAAGATGCAATATCCCAATTAATGCCCACCACAATCCCCCCACCCAACACAGATGAACAGGCAAAAAGAGCCAAGAGGGAGTAAGAGAGCAAAGATGGAGGGGAGCAGAATAAAAATGATGATGACATCATGTATACATGTACATGTCTCACCCTGTGTCAGGATGATCTTCACCAGATGGTGGGGGCCTTGCCACACTGCTCAACTCCTGTAGTGCCTGTGGAAAACACGTGAACATGTATGGTGTGTGTATTGTACAGTATGTGTCAAACAGAACTTCCCATAAACAATGGGCGGCCACTTAGAAAAAAACAGGGAACGAACGGACACTGAAAGGATGTTGAACGGCCTCTGAACGGGAATTGCCCATTCCGTGCCCGTTCCATTTTCTTCGAATCGTGTAATGTCCATACACGTAAGTGGGTGTATATTTTTTCACTCTGGGGAATGCAAGAATAAGCTCAAGGAGACAGTACAGGCGGAAGACTGAAGATGTGAGGACCAATGTGAGCCGCTCTTAGCTGCTCGCTTACCTGTCTGGCCTCCTCACACTCACGTATACATGTACATGTACTGTACCGCTATGCGTGTTAAAGGAGGAGTGTCTGTGCGCTGCTAGACGGCTTTTTTGGATAGTTGTCCGCTCATAGGTAACCAGGAGGTGTACCCAATGTACTCTAGTGGCACGCTTGCCTCAGCAGTATGCCCAAACCAACACATGGACCCATATGAAAATTACAAGATTGTAACAACCTTGTTTGACTGCTTGTAACTACATTGTAACAAGGTTGTAACAAGCAAACCACACATGCTTGTCACAACACTGTCACAACCTTGTAACAACTTTGGAATTGGAATTGTCTGAAGATAGTTACTACCTTGCAACAGGCATGTTACCAGATTGTAGCCCACCCAGATTTCTACATGCTTTTTACAAGGTTGTTAGACTATACATGCATGCTTGTGACCATGCATATGCATTATATAGCTTTTGCATTGAGAAAAATCAATGTATACTCAGAATAAACAGGTTGATCAAAAACAAAAATCATGGTACATAACTATGACATATGATAATTATGAATGGTGGAATAGTATGCTGTGTCCATAATCAATTCGATTGACAACATAAATGATAAGTGTGCCAATTTCAGGTGGAAGAGCAAGTGAGGAACCATGGTCCCTCACTTCCTCTTCTGGAAGAGCAAGTGAGGGACCATGGTCCCTCACTTGCTCTTCCGCCTGAAATTGGCACATTTATCGTTTATGTTGTCAATCATCTCACTCAGACTGACTGACGGGTACTTGCTTCTGACGAAATCTGTAGAAAAAGGAAAATTGCATGTGTATACAATAGGTATAAACAAGGATATACAATGTAGGTCCTAGCTCATGTTATGTAAGCAAAAGTAAGATTTGGTAATTGATTTAAAACACTTACGAATGCAAGCATCGACGATATCTCTGTCTAGTGCCCCATGCTTCCGTGTGCCACGTGCGCTAGACACAGCAAGGACATCAGGCTTGAAGAATATGCTCATCAGGTTCCGTATAAGACGGCTGGGGCTGTCCTTGCTGGCATCTATTGCTGCATCAAGCTGTCTTTGGGTCAAGAAGACCCCATATCCTCTGACCAACTCAACATGTGTTGGTGCAACCTAAAGGAATAAAACAATTGATTATAGCAGCTCTGTTTAAAACTATACGAATTATACCTTGTACACATTCTCTTCTTCTTTTGGCTCTTCTGCAGGTGGCAACTGAGCACCACAAGGCTTCCGTTGAGCAATTGAAGACTTTCTACTTGGTGTACTAAATGCTAGCGCAGCAGATGATGTTAACGGCTGCACCATTGTATTCGATCCAGCTGGAGAGAGATGTTTGGCATCAGTGACTGGTACCGTATATGGTAGAGGGTCCTCATAACTTCCCGCAATATCTCCATGACTTAGATCCTGACAAATATATATAGGTGTCACAGTCAGCATCAGGTGTATGAATTACGTTTACATATGGTATATACAGTACTATCATAAAAGAATTGGTGAGAGGCATATACACTAAATTTAACCTAAGTGCACACAGGAGTATTAGACACCATGAATGACAACAGTGACAAGAAGCACTACATGCTGATTCCTTTACCATGACATCCTCAGAAGTACTGGGCAGAGTGATCTTCTGCAACGCTTCAAAGCTAGAGTTAGAAATCCTGTTCTTGGTGACCAGTACAGGTGGAGACACTGCATGTAAGAATCAAAGATACCAGTTCTAGAATATCATGCAACACACAGCAATAATTAGAATACATGTAGTATATATTCTTACACACAGGCACCATCAGTGGATAGTGCAATTAAAACAAATGCACAAAACAATTTTCTCACTCTGCTTATTAACCTGTTCGTTGTTGACTCCCCAGCTTTTCCTTCAAGTTCTGAATCTCCTGTTTTAGCCGGTCCACTTCACTTATAGACTTTGACTGCTGCACTTCATCTGCAGACTTCAACTCCTCCTCTTCCACTTCATACACAAAAAAAACATGTATGTCACGCATAATGCAGACTACAGCTAGCTTCAAAACGTGCACACATGCACACCTAGCTTACAATAGCTGCAGTCTGCACTGGGAGTGTCACAACATGGTTATGTATACTGAGAGGCCATACTAGTTAATGTAGGTACTCTAATATCCACCTTCATTGGTATATACATTACACTGGCTTCTCTAACTCCTTTGATGTCTTCACACATCACTAAGATACAAGTACATGCACTTATACCCCCAAAGATACAACTCTTTTTGGATATACCAGATACATCCACAAACACTACAATTCTAGATCTCACTCGTGGAAAAAAGGGCTTTAGCTCGATCCCTAGCTGCCTCCATTTTGGCTTTCTTGGCCTTCTTGGAAGCTGGCTTGACAGGAGTGAGCTCACTCTCGGTTGTGCTGTCGATCTCCACTTCATCCAGTATTTCTTCTCGTGTACACTCCATCTTCACAAGCTTGTCACAGAGCTTCAATAGCTGCTGCCGATCCTCTGAAGGCAGTACATAAAGGCACATAAAATTACATCATAAAAACGCACACCAGTAACTCCTTTACCAGATATCTTGAGGACTTCCGCTTCATAAAGTTGTTTTCCCAGCCACTTAAAATCCGCGTACGAACCCTGAAACACCTTTTGCCCTTCCTTAGCAGCCTGTACGGGTAGCACGCTCACCGTCTCATCGTCCAACCATCTCACGAGGCAAAATTTACGAGGCTTCTCTTCTTTCTTGCGTTTAGGCATCACGAAGGGCGTCTGAAGAACCAAGAAAAGGCAGGAACACGACGGTACAGCGCACCCTTGACGTCTCGCGATCAGCAACCCAAGAGCGGCTAGCCGGCCCTTTCCCTCTCAGAACGTGCCCGCCAAAATCACGTGGATACGCACGTGATTCAGACACTCGGATCGGATATTGGTCGTCTGGATCCGCATATCTTCGGAACCTGCGCACGCATGTCTTATGTCTAGGCCCGGTACCGCGGTTCTGGCGGGTAGTGTGAAAGTAGAGTTGTTGAGTAACTCAAGAGTTCAGTCTCCTCCCTTCAAAATGGCTATGAGGCGGGCTTACAATGAACGGTTCCGCTACTCTGATCCTTTTGCCAGTGCTAGCAGATCGACTAGGCATCGCATGTTAAAAAGAAAGAGGCCAGATTGGGGTGGCAGTCATGAAGGAGAGGTTACTACAATCCGAACTGAGGTCGTAGTGCCTGACGGAGTTGATGCCTCTGGAGTAGGGTCCACTCCCAACACGATTGATGATTGTGCCGTCGTAACTGCTACCATGGATTACCTAACAAGTGGGCTTGAAGCTGAGAGTGATGCATCATTGGACAGGGAGCCTGTTACCACCAATGTGCCTGACATCAACGATCACAGCAGTCAGTGTAGTGAAGGCATTAATGACCTCTCTGAATGTGACCCGGGTGATGAAGTTGCTATGGCAGATTGCTTTCAGGAACTATCAAGTGGTCCATTCTGTACAAATGAAATGCAACAGGGTACGTGTTTAGTTTTCAATGATTGCCCTTTAACAGTTGCCACTAGCACTCTCCTGATCAAAAAATTTCAAATGAGGCATGGCTTGACCAATGAAGGTTTAGGTGACCTCCTTCAACTAATCAGGCTTCATTTCCCTTCCCCTAATCGATTTCCAACATCGCTATATCATTTCAACAAGGAAATTCCAGTTCTAAGGGAACCATTGGAGTTCAATTACTATTGCAGCAGCTGTCTACAAGAGATTGATAAAAACGAAAGCAGATGTCCTAATGGTTCCTGCCAGAAATCTTTAACTGCAAAGGGAGCAATATCCTCATTCATAGAGGTACCCTTGGAACCACAGCTCATCACAGTTTTGCAAAGTTAGTGTTTAGATGCTGCAATGTCTCTAAAATTCACTCGCATTTCATGATTGTATTCTGTACCTATAGGACCCGGAAATTTCACTGCCATTAAAAACTCTCCAAGAGTTAATACTGGTGATAAATTGAGTGACATTACTGATGGCCAAGTATACCAGGACCTAGTTAGTGATGGCTTTCTCCTTAACCCATCAAATATATCCTTTCAATTCAACACTGATGGGGTTCCTGTATTCAAATCATCCTCATTTTCATTCTGGCCACTTCACCTAATCATTAATGAGCTACCAATAAGGAAAAGGTTTGTCTTTATCATCAATGTTTTCTAATACCACAAATGTATAAAAGTGTTACTTATCATCAGAGCATTAAAAGAGAATCGACTGTTTGCTGGTATTTGGTATGGAAGCTGCAAACCAGATATGTCACTCTTCTTACGCCCTCTTGCGGAGACGCTGAGAAAGCTCTATGAGGAAGGTTAATTGGGATTTAGCTATTGTAGTATTGCAAGCAAGGCCATTATCATACTTTCTTTTATTCAGGTGTGACTGTAACAATCCCTGGGCAGGAGGATATTACAACTAAAGCTGTGTTAGTGTGTTGTTCTTGTGATATGCCAGCTAAGGCACAAGTCTTGAACACAGTTCAGTACAATGGCTTTTATGGCTGTTCCTGCTGCCTACAGAAAGGTGACTGCTCAATTCACGTTTGTTATTGTCATCATTTCCCAGAACTGTCCAATATTTGTAGGTGAAACACTGAAAACTGGAAGGAGGGGAAGGGTTCACATCTTTCCTTACTCAGAAGATGACCCATCTGGGCCACAGAGAACAGACACACAAATGCGTCAGCATGCAAGACAGGCATATTTAGATTGCTCTCCAGTAAGTCTACCTCATCTGCATAATAGTTGTATGCATTCATAAAACACCTGAAGCATTAAACATGCAGCACTAAATCTACTTCAGACAGATTTGCAACATCCTGTGGCTTTTTTTTTGCAGATTTATGGAGTGAAGGGGCCATCAGGGCTTTCAAATGTGCCCAAGTTTGACCTTGTAAGAGGAGTTGCCGTGGATTACATGCATTGCGTGCTTCTAGGTGTGACACGCCTCTTGCTTCGTCTGTGGTTTTCATCTACACAACACAAAGAGCCATACTACATTGGTAAACATGTATCAAAGGTTGATGAAAGGTTATGCAGTATTCGACCCCCAGACGAATTTCCGAGAACCCCAAGATCAATTGAGAAAACTTTAAAGTATTGGAAAGGTAGGCAATATTCAGTTTTGCATTATAAATTTGACTACGAACTAGGGTATGAGTACACTTTTCTTCTTTCACAGCTCATGAGCTTGAGGCTTGGCTTCTGCACTACAGCCCAGCTGTTCTTTACCAAATCTTGCCAGAGGAATACTACCAGCACCACCTATTGCTAGTAGAGGGTGTTTACTTGCTTTTGAAGGATGTAGTCACCAAGGATGATGTGAAGCAAAGCTCCAGGATCCTAAAGCACTACTGCATACTGTTCTCTTCATACTATGGTACAAACATGCATTACATTACAAACTCACAATTGAGAGAGGTTTCTATGCTTGGATGAAGTTAAAATTGCTTTGGTTCTTTTTCAGGTGATCGCTATATGACAGCTTCAGTGCATTGTCTTTTGCATCTATCTCAAGCAGTTGTTAACCTGGGACCCTTGTGGTCTCACTCGTGCTTCCCTTTTGAAGCTGCTAATGGAGATATGCTCAAACTTTTTCATGGTTCACAAGCCATAGAAAAACAGGTGCAACAGAGGTCAGTTTTTACATTCTCATTACTTGCAAGCACTTTTACATTAGATTGCAGGTCACTTGAGTGAGCTACAAAAACTACCTACATGTGCAGAGACAGTCTTTCAGCCGGAAACCCCTGAGCAAGAGTTGTTTCTAAAGATGTGTCACTCCACAAAGGAGTAAGTTTTTCTGATCCATAAGTGGCAGCCTAATGTGTGTGAGATTTGTACACATAATACTATTACAAGTAGGTTGCATGATTTAACCATAATTATATTATTAACTCCTGTAATCTTCCAGGGCCAAAGATACAATCCAATTGACAGACAGGATCAGTCTATGTGGCAAGCCTTACCATGACAACCTGAATGAAATTGAAAAAGCTGCATTAATGCCATTTGGGATTGACTACAGTACACCATTGGTAATGTACCCAAGGCTACACCTAACCTCTTCTAAGACCTACATTTCCACAAACTTGAAGAAAACTCTTCGAGACAATTCATGCGTGATGTACATCAATGAAGGAGTATGTCACTTTGGCATAGTGCTCAAACTGATTCACTGTAGCACAGGAGCCTACGGGCTTGTTAGGACCCTTGTTCCCTTACAATCAGTATGCACTGATGAAACAACACATGCCAAAATTGATAGCCATCTAAAGATGTGTACTCAAATGTAAGTAAAAGTAAGACCTTATATAAGGCGCACCAATAATATTACACTTCTTATTTTGCAGTGGAAGTAAACTTGATGCTGTTGACCTCAGCCTCAGTGAGATGAAGAAGTGTGTGCTAATGGATTTAACCAACAGCGTGAACAGCATGAACTGCATTTTTGTCAGTCTCTTTGCAAAATCTGTGCCATTAAACTGATGTTGTTATACGTCTTAATTGTTCTTTCTCTAAACGTGTTCAAAATAATAATTATAATTATTATGGAATATCTCGTTTGTATTATGCATTAATGCAAAAACAATACATTCAAAGCATGAGGTAAATGTACTAGTTAACTGTTCAGTATAATAACTATTACTGCCTGTTGGCAAGTGTACATGTTGAATAATGTATAAACCTGCAGGTGGGAACAAAAGCAGCACAAGTGAGGGAGTATTATAAATGTTCAACTATTCTCACTTGCTTTCATAAGAAATATATATTATGTAGCAAACAATAATTATTGTTTGCTGTACAACGTACATCTCATACAGACACCATTGCCCTTGCATAAACTTTAAAGATTCGGCCTGCCCAGCTGAGCTGCCTCGGTGGCTCAGCTGGTAGAGCGTCTGCCTAGTACACACAACGTCGCGGGTTCGAGTCCCGCCTGAGGCGGCTCATTCTTTTTCTCTTGAAGAAGAATGAGTTGTCTTCAGGCGTAGTTGCTTTGAATTGCCTTGTCTCAATGACTGAATTTACATGTATATATGCATATATAATTATAGTATATATATAGTATTATACATATCTATACATAATTAAAAAATAATAAGTAAATGTAATATTATATATATATATATATATATATATATATATATACACATACATCTTTGAACAAGGTTGTCATAACCTCGCCAAGAGGTTGTTTTAATTTCAACAACCTCACTGAAGGTTACAACAAGGTTGTAACAACCTTGTTAAATATAATACAAAATTCAACATCCTCACAACAGGTTACTACAAGGTTGTAACAACCTTGTTGAATACCATGTGAAACTCCACAAGGTATTCATAACCTTGTCACAAGGTTGTTACCACAAAGTAGGACATTGACAAGGTTGTTACAGTGTTGTCATAAGGTTGTAGCAGGGTGGTTACAAGGTTGTAATTTCTATATGGGGAGCGCCTGTTTGAATGGGCGCTAAAAAAATGAATGGGCAATGAATGGGCGGATGTCAAACGGACATTGAAATGGGAACTGAATGGAAACAGGCGGTTCATTCTTTATGGGAAGTTATTTTTGACATGTACTGTATAGCATACTGTACATACACATCATGTGCTGTACGTACATCTACATGTACATGTACATGTACCGTATGTACATGTACACGTACTGTGCTCCCCACCTTGTGTGCACTTGCTGCCGTACTCCCCTGCATGGCGGCTTCATCCTGGACAAGATTATCAAGTCCAGCCCCAGAAATCGCCACCTTCCCTCGCCTCCCTCCGACCCCTCCCACCGCCACATTCTCCGATTCCCCCGTCTCAGGCTCCACGCGGTCGTAGCTGACCTGAATCTGTCCAAACCCAGGCCTTATCAGGCCCCGCTCTCCTCTTCCCCTGCCCCCCTCACCACCCCCCAGCCCCTCCCCCTCCTGCTCCTCGTACAGCATGCCAGTCGAGGCCTCAATCACCTTCGGCTGCGATGGCAACTCAGTCTTGTCACCCGTAGCAACGCCAGTGCTGCCGCCATCGCCTCCCATACGAATGTGCTTGGTTTTCAAGATCAGTCTCTCCCTGAGCTTGGCCTCACTCTCCTCCCCCACCATCTGAGGCAGGGATGTGGCTGCGGTCACCTCACCCCCCTCCCCCTTCCTTTCCATGGTCCCTCCACCTGACCCTTCATCCACGCTCTGCGGGAGTGGCTGATCTGGTGGACTCTGTTTTCTCTCCTTACCCCTCCCGCTCGGCTTGTGGCTTGGGAGAGACAAGGGGCGATGCTCCTCCTCTCTCTCCTGGCTTGCATCTCCCTCCTTGCTCACGGTGGAAGCCCCACGCTTTCCTTTCATTTCTCTCTCCCCAAGACCAGGTGGTGTGTGTTCTTCCTCTCTGGGAGCAGAGCCATCCTTCCCTTCTCTGCCAGCCGAGTGATGCTTGTCATGTCCAGAATGCGGGACAGGAGGAACAGGGGCGGGGGGAGGAGGGGAGGGAGGGAGGTGAGCAGACGGGGGATGAGGTTTGGAGTCGGGTGAGGGCTCCTTCTGTCGTGGTCTTGGAGCCCTTTTTGGATGGAGGAGGCTACGCTTTTGGAGTTTTTGGCGAACGTCTTCAACAGTCAGTTCTTGCTCGTTCACATCCTCACGTCGCTCGATCGACCCCTCCCTCTTCACCCTGCGGTTCAGTTCATCATTTTCATACTTCCATGCTCGAGGCTGAAAAGGAACAGGAAGAGATCATGACCCCACATGCACATAGAGAGTGTACATGTATAATTGTATATGTATGTATGAACATGTAGAGATCTTGTACAATGTACATGTACATACATATGTACATGTACAGTGCAAGTACTAAGTTAGAGTATCAGGTGGAGACACTATGCCTTGCCTTGTATTGCCTCGCAGGTGGAAAGGCACACGTGATTGCGCTAAAAAAACACGAGATTGCGGATATGGTACCATGGAGCTGTAGAGCCCAGACATACAGTACATGTGTGTCAGGACTCTGAAGCTACATGTACATGTACATGTGTATACACACACACTGAACCCACCAGGGGTGCAGGCACCATCTCCCCTCCTCTGAGGTACTCAGCAGTGGGCGTGTCCATCGTCCGGGGACCCTCCTTCCCTGATGCTTGACCTTTAACCTGGGAGGGTGTCACCTTGGCAACTGGAGAAGGCTGTGAAGGTGGTTTCGAAGTCTTCTTCTTGGCCGGGAGAGGAGAGGAAGTGTTGGGCTGAGGGGCGGGGCGGGAGGGGGGAGGGGCTAGTCTAGCACCTGGTGCACTGGGTTTGGTGATATGCATCACCACTTTAGCTGGTTTGGACGGCTGGGATGGCACAGACTGGGGTGGGGAGGGGGGACTGGGGAGGGGAGGGGAGGGGAGGGAGAGAGGGAGGGAGGGAGGAGGAGGGGGGGAGGGAGGGAGGTAGGGGGAGAGGGAGGGAGGGAGAGGGAGGGGGAGGGAGAAGGGAAGAAATGTACAGTGTAGGTGAGGAGGAGAGAAGAAGAGAAAGTGGACAGGGGAGAAGAGGGAAGAACAAAGGAGGGAAGACAGGGGAAGGACAAAGCAGAGAAGATGCGACTGAGAAAGCACCCTGCACATGCGCAGCACCATGGAACATACCCTTCTGGTGAAACTGGTCTCTCAGTGGTGGTCTGAACAACAGGACTCTCAACCTGCAGCCAGCGTACATGCACATGTGAATTTGCGTACATGTACATGTACTAGTAAATGTACATGTACAAGGTCTCACATACATGTAATTATACAACATGTACATGTACAGTATATACATGTACATGTACACTCTGAATACATTTATGTACATGTACATGTACACGTAAACACACATGTACATGTACTTTACATGTACATGTACATGTACACACCTTCCCAGCATCCTCTTGGCTCCTCTCCTCCTCCTCCTCCTCACCAGATGACTCACTTGATTGCTGTTCACCTGAAGAGAGAGAGGCAGGCTGGAAATTACATGTACATGTACATGCATATGCAAGCACACACACACTTATACATGTACATGTACATTGTATATAGTTCCTAGTCTATTGAGCTACACATGTACACATGTACATGTATATAAGGCTAGCCAGCCTAGGGGGCGGGCCTCAGGCTCATGTGCATATGGAAGGCATGAAATGCAGGGTGTTATATTTAAATGTACTAGGCATGAATGCTCTGTTTTGTGAACCTAAGGCCACTCCTGCTCCGTATCCGTAGCAGACACCAGTTTTCCTCGCCGGAAAAAAAACCCGGCTCCCACTGCGGGATTCGAACCCACGTTCATCCGTTTACCAGACGGAACGCATAACCACTCTGCCAAGGGGGAGGCCTGAGGGTAGAGTTCGAATTCCTGTGTCTGCTTTGGAGACCAAGCCAAAGCTTGGTACTTATTAGCGGCAGGATAAGGGGAAGCACACATTTATAAGGCTAGCCAGCCTAGGGGGCGGGCCTCAGGCTCACGTGCATATGGAAGGCATGAAATGCAGGGTGTTATATTTAAATGTACTAGTTCCTAGTCCATTGAGCTACACATGTACACATGTACATGTACACATGTACATGTACACATGTACATGTACACATGTACATGTACACATGTACATGTACATACATGTATACATGTGGACCATCTCTTGTGTTCATGTGTAAGAGTGGAGACAGGGAACAGCAGAGCTCTCTGTCACTAGTATACTCATTAGCACTTCACATGTGAACATCAACACTCCATCAATACCCCACACCAGCCCATGTAGCCAGGGAGGTGTGGCCAGGGAGCAGTCTCGCTTCAATTCCCACACTCGTGGTGTGCCAACAGTCATAAGTCAGCTGCATCATGAGTCAATGTTGTGAATACTAAAGCACTTGTTAATTTTGTGGAGAGGGCCAGCTACATCACACATTTGAGGCCGAGTGTGCATACAAAGCTGCTGAGGCCTAGCGAATATATTTTTCTAAGCCTTTGAGGCTGTTGTGGGTTTTCAGTGCTTGTTCCTTCTTTTCTCTTCTTTCTTCTTACGTAGTGTACTATACAACTGAACATGCAGACACACGTACATGTACACGTACATGTACACGTACATGTACATGATGAAAAGGCTTAGACATGTACACGTACATGTACATTAGCCTCAATCCCAGGCTGTTTTCATGTGGGAGGGGCCTGGGTACAAGGCTAACATGTACATGTACATGAGGAAAGGCTTGGGAATATTTTTAGAGAACTGTTAAAACTGGTAGCCACCCGGGATTGAACTGGGGGCCTCTGACTTTAGCTGTCAGTGCTCTACCACCTGAGCTATGGCCACCGAGTCACAGCCAGCCTTCACAATTCTCAATATCACTCCACATGTGCCGTCAGAATCCCGCTAGGGATCGACTGGTAACTCCTGTCCATCAGGGGAGGAGCCACACTGAGTGAAATATTCTATATATTCATAGCAGTACGCATGAAGCTGGGTCTCCCTCTAGGGAGCCACCGAACACAACACACAAGCTACGTTATATGTGAGGAATGGCTTGGGAATATTTCTAGAGAACTGTAAAAAACAAGGAGACACCCGGGATTGCATGTACATGTACATGCACAAGTATTTCCAAGCTTGGCCTCACTGTCTGAACTGAGGGGCGTGGCACTGGGGTATTCCCAGGAGGTGTCTCCAGTGGAGAGATTGTGGAACTGATAGCGGCAGGTGGTACTGGAGGGAGGGAGGGAGGGAGGGAGAGAGGGAGGGAGGAAGGGAGGGAGGGAGGGAGAGGCAGTGAGGTTCAGACACTTTACAAGCAAACCTGGACATTCTTGGACTTACATATTGCCAGAGATGGTCATGAAATGGTCTAGTGCTTGTTACCAGCACAACCACACACACACACACACACACACACACACACACACACACACACACACACACACACACACACACAACATGTTGTATACATGTGTACTATACATGGACATGTGCAGATGTAAACGTGTACAGTCCATCGCTGGACATAGCCACTAGGCTTGAAGGTTTGGTCACATTCCTGGGCTTGATTCCATTCTGGGGAGGAAGGGAATTGGAATCTGCCGTGCTGGCAACACACCAAACTCACCTCTCGTAGCACCTGATGCTACGTCTGTAACAGAGAGATCTCGCATGGGTGCTCTCTATGTATGTACGATGCGTATCGTGTGGGAGGTGGTCACATGTTAGTCATGTGATGGTCATGTGACCAGTTGCCACAGCAACACACTGAACAAACATACCATTTGCCCAGCCCTAGACTGAACATGGACAGACACACAGGGAGAGGGGGAGGGGGAGGCAGTCACGAACAACTGAGTATGGCATTAGCAGGGATGGGGGGCGTGGCTTGGAGTGCCAACCACATTAGGAGAGATGTATGCAACATCAAACACATGTACGTGTACACGTACACTTGAGAGAGGCGTGTCCGTGGGCTCACCTGTCCCAGACATACTTCCAACCGTGAGGGGCTGCCTGCTCTTCGTAGTAGAGGAGGTCTTGCGAGGCTTGCTTGAGTTTGGCAAGCAGGAACTTGGAGGAGAGTCCTCCTTCCTCCCAGTCACTGATACGAGTCTGAGAGAAGGAGGGAGGATGGTGAGGAGAAAGGGGGGGTGGAAGGGAGGGAGAAAGGTGACAGAGACCAGGCACACTAGGATGAAAAGGTGAGAATTGGAGAGAATTAATACACATTACTTGCACACTTGTGCCTTGCTTTCTAGAAGGCAGCCACCATTATTTTCACTTCCATGGCTTTCATTAGTACCTACTGCAGTGCACAGCCTTCCTAGTGCTTCCTTCATGCTGATACAGAACACAGTGCACAATGTGTACATGTAGCTCTCAGCCCACAGGTTGGGTGCCAGCTATACTGGACCATACGAAGTTGACCTGCATCAACGTCCCACTCTTCCCCTCAGTGCATCAATAAAGAGGGTGTTACCAGGTGATCGCATTCCAATCCAGACAGGTCATTGTGGGGCTTCTGAGGATGTCCCAGGTGGTAAAACCAATTACATGTACATGTACAAACATGTTATCCGAGCTAGGCCAATACCACAGCTGACATGAGAGACTGAGGCTTCTGAAATACGATTATCGAAACATACAGTAGTCATAGCCTACACATGCAACTTCCAGAATCTCACTTCCCGAGTGGCACATGACTGAACAGGTTCAAAGGTCACCAGCTACGGCCCACATGAGGGGGGAGGGAGGCCACCATCCCTCCACCTGGCACTACACGTGCAGTGGCTCTCACCTTCAGCTCCACCTGCAGGAGCTGCATGTCTGACATGCCCTCGCTGGAGACGTGGAGGAACTGCAGCTTCCTGGAGAGCTCGTCAGCCATGGAGGACACCTGGAACTGTGCATACATGTACTGTACATAATCATCACATACAATGTACATGCATTTACATGTACACGCACACGTATATACATGTATATACATGTACATGTACATTGTACATGTACATACACAGTACAAGTAATAAACAGAATTCCATGTTCATTGAGCCTACCCACATCTACAGGTGTACGTGTACATACACTGTACACTGTACAAGTACAGTTTACACATACATGTACAAGTACATGAATACCAAAGGAGCACAGATGTACATGTACATGTACATGTACATGTAAGTACATGTACATTTAGATGCACTGATGTGTACAATAAGCACATGTACATGTACATGTACAAGTATAATCAGTTAGAGAGACAAGGCAAATGCAAGCAACGACACCCGAAGACAACTCTTTTTTTTTCCAGAGAAAAAGAAGAGCTGCCATGTACACATTCTAATTGCTGTACAGGTTCCTTTACCCGCAGTGCCTGTTCTGCCTGTCGGGTGGCCGTGCCTGGTGCGGAGGGACCTGGTTCCAGATGGTGACAGAGGACAGTAGTGAAAGGCAAGGAGGGAGGGAGGGAGGGAGGGAGGGAGGAGAATGCACATGTACATGTAGCAGGTAGACAGGATTGAGAAGAAAACAGAGGAGCAGGGTAAGAGTTAAAAAGGCAGAAAAATTGGGAGAAAAAGGAGAGAAAACACCCTGATGAGAGCATCCATTAACGTGCACATACCATGGCTTTTTCGGCCACCTCGCTCTTCCGAACCCCTCCCTGAGGTGCGGGCGGAGCGGGCCATTTTCCTCGGAGGAGACACTGTGCGGCTGTCCACCCGGCCTCCATTTCCTTGCAATGGGGTGGGGGGCTCTAATTGGGGACCAATTTCCTCCTCCCCGTCCCTCTCCGTCTCTTCAGCTTTCCTCTTCATCCCACTGGACAGTGGCTCAGTCTGAACCATCCTCATCCCCCCCTCCTCCTCCTCTCCCTCCTCCTCAGAGGAATCACTCATCTTCCCACCTCCCCCTCTCCCACCATCACCACTGGCCTTACCTGGAGGTAGTGGCCCAATCAACTCTCCCTCCTCCTCCTCCTCCTCCTCCTCCTCCTCCCCCTCCTCCTCCTCCTCTCCTCCTCCCTCCTCCACACCCCTTGCCGTTGCCTCGCTTTCCCTCACAGCCTCCGTCCTAGACTTTGCCACAGACTGTGTCTTACCCTTCACAGTAGTCCTTCCAGAGGCACTTTCTTTGTCTCTTGTGCTCGCATCAGCCGTCCCTCCATCCCTTCCACTTTCCTTTGCCTTACCTCCATTTGCACCAGAGTAGGCCTGACTGTAGTATCCATAGTAGTCAGACGCCTCCTCTCCCTCTCCCTCTCCCTCCCCCTCTCCCCGCTCCTCGTATCCCAATGAGATGACTCCGCCCTCTGGTAGAGTCCAACAAACTTCGTTTGTGATGGGGTTCCAGTAATAGGGGTGGTTGGTGTTGGGGTCGATCACTTGCTGCCAAAATGTTGGCTGAGCTGTCTCCATTTGCTCCGTCCCTTGAACTTCCCTTTGTTGCTCCTCTGCTCTGACTCCTCCTCCTCCTCCTCCTCCTTCGCCATCTCCTTCTCCCTCACTGTGGGTCTGGGTTTCCATTGCAGGGTCTTCCGTCTCTTCCCGACTGCCCAGAGAATGGATCTCCTGCAGGGGTGGGAGGCATGAGATAAGGGGAAGCCAATCCTTCAGTTCAGTACTAACACTGTTACAGTACATGCACAGTGTACATGTACATGTACATGTACATGTACCCACTTTGCCCACTTAAAGAACAAGTTCACTAACACACAGTACACTATACAATGTACATGTACATGAACTTGCATAATACAATACATGCACACATGCATACACGTATACTGTATATACATGTACAGTGTACATGTACATGTACGTACATGTATGTGTGGATGTACCTTCATGAAGTCTGCAATCGCAGTGTTCATATGCTCATCAGTCTGTCTCTCTGCTAAACTGTTACCTGTTGAAAAGGGCCAAGCCACACATGGTAACAATGCAGAAGTGAGCACTAAATAGAACACCCAAACGGGCTGTTCCATTGGATACCTACGGGACACATACATGTATCTCCACACGCTGTCGTGCGTGCACTGGAAGAGAGGCAATGTAGAGGTACAGTGATACGTGACACACGAGGCCACACCCACACCCACACACACGCACAACACACATATACACACTGCATGGGTACCCATGTGACGGCAGATGGAGCACCGACTCTCTTACCTTGTTCACCAGTTTCATTGGAAGGTGAGTCGGGATCATCTTAAGGGGGGAGGGGGTCAGGGAAAGGTGGGGAAAAGAAAGGAGGGGGAGGAGGGGGGGAGGGGGAGGGGGAGGGGAAGTGTTATATTCAGGCTATACAGAAAAAAGGGGGGTGTACAGTACACATAGAATGACATGGTTATAGCATATCAGCCAAAAGTGAAAAGACCCCAGATAAAGCCCACCATGAGTACACAAAAACACATCATCCACACGTACATGAAAAATCAGTCATACAGACAAGGCAAGGCTAAGCAACTGCACCTGAAGACAGCTACTTTTTCACAAGGAAAAAAATGAGCTGCCTCCAGCAGGTTTGACATGCTGCATACTAGGCAGATGTTCTACCAACTGAGCTACATCAACGCCCTCTACTACTTTACCTACCTGTGGAGGTAGTTACGGTCTGTGCATACACTCCCTTGCCGCTGAGCTGCGCTCCTGCACGGGAAGACAAACTGTCACGTGGCCATCACGTGGCCACACAAACTGTGCGGACAGAGTACACTAAAGGTAGGTCGTTTGTACACGTACACGTACGTGCCGCACAAGTACACTTGCCAACGACCACGCACTTAGGCCAACACGTACAGACGCAGGTGTTTTGTAGACAGTCTGACCCTACGATACTACGCTGACGGTAAGAGCACCGTGCGCCATAATGAACAAGTGTGGTGGCCGTACCTTCCGATTTCTTGGCATCGGAGAGCTGTAGCGTCTTCTTCCGAACATTCAGCACTCGCTTTTTCTTGCCCATCGCACAAGTACACTTGTTTGGCGCACGCGGTGGGCACGTGGAAGTCACCTGATCTACGTCGTGCTTGCGTAGATTACGGAGAATCTTGATCTTCCTGCTCGTTGCCTGTTTGAGCGCAGTGTTGGGATATTTCACTCTATGTGTGTGCTACTCGGCTGAAAGGAAGGTTAGCACAATTTGGTTTATTCGGCAGTCCTTTCCCCCTATGTACGCATGCGCGTGCGCGTGATGTTCGCTGCGCGTGCGCTAGTGCACTGTGCTTCCAGTCTCAGTGACCACAAATGTTTTCATGTTTCAGCCTTCGGGTCGAAGGTCGGTGACGCGCGGCCGCACCTTGGAGTTGCTGTTTTCTGGCTGCAGTTAGCTTAGTCTGTGGCTCCATCCCCACAAATCCGCCCCCTCTTCCTGCCTAGCCCATTGCCCAAGAGGAGCTTTAGCTGAGACTTCGCAGCTCAGACTTCGACTGTGGCTGACCACGCTAGAGGAACAAAGGTCAATCTAGCCGTTCACTGCTCTACATATCACCTCGTGCTGCACTGGTATGAGTGCCAAGGATAATGCTACTAGCCTGCTCGATAAGCTCAAAAGTTCCGGGAGTCTGTCAGATTGCGTGGCACTGCAAGAAAGCCAACGAGCGTTGCCTCAAGTATCAGCGAATTTTGATAAACTTGACCAAGCTGAAGAGAAGAGAGTGAAGAAGCAAAGGTTTGGGGATGAGCTGAAATTCTCTGTTTCTGTGAATTTGATGGACTCTAAGAAAGCATTCAACTCACTTCTGGCCGGTCTGGAGGACAAAGATGACTTTCTGGGCCTGTGGGCATTGCCTGACCACAACCCACATGACTTGCAGCATCCATTGAAGGACATTGACCCCAGTGTACTTGACAGTTTGAGGGAAAAGAACACATGCGAGCACACTGAACAATGAATTAGTTCTGTTTGGGTGGTCATGCTTATCACTGTACTGAACTCTTGTACTTTGTGTCTTGGACAGCAGTAATCAAGCATACAACTAGCTCTTACCACCTCTCTGTCTGTCTGTCTGTCTCTCTCTCTCTCTCTCTCTCTCTCTCTCTCTCTCTCTCTCTCTCTCCCTCTCTCCCTCTCTCTCTCTCTCTCTCTCCCTCTCTCCCTCTCTCTCTCTCTCTCTCTCTCTCTCTCTCTCTCTCTCTCTCTCTCTCTCTCTCTCTCTCTCTCTCTCTCTCTCCTTCTCTTTCTCTCTCTCTCTCTCGCTGTTCAATTTTGTTGTTTTCACTTCTTATCATCTACACTCTATGTTTACTCCAACCATATTTGTTGCTCTGCCTACTATAATTCTGTATTAGACTGCTATCTAAGCACCAAACACTTCACTGGCCCAGTGCTAACCTTTCATATACTTTACACTTCTCAAATGAAATTTCCAACCAAGTGGTTAAAATTTTTAGCATGTTTGTGACAAACGTTTTGCAATTCTTCATCTACTGTGGTGCGCACTTTAATTTGGGTATGCAACTGGCACTGATATTGTATGCATGCAGCTTGGGGTTTGTTAATACAATTATGCGTGCCCTCATTGTCAGATACATGTACATGTACAGTGTATATGTGTAGGTTACCGGAGCTACAGACGCATGTAATTATATAGTTTGTACTCTGAGAAACTCTACTAAAGCAATTGATCTCTGTTTCCATGTAGGGTTGATATGGAGACCTCCATTAGAGAGGAATTGGAAGATGTGGAGGGACAGCTGGTGAAGGTTGGCCTGGAGATCGAGGACCTTCTCAGGAGGCAGGAGGAGTTGCAGGAGAGAAAAGAGCTACTGCAGGTCCAGCTGAGATCTCTAGAGCTCAGCAGGGAGAAGGAGGAGAGTGCTCGCTTGCAGTCTGTGGACTGGGAGTGTGGGCAGTTTCCCTGGTCTGATGAGGTCTCATCGGTACTGAAGTCTCACTTCAAGCTGAGCTCATTGCGACCTCTCCAAGCCTCCGCTATTAATGCATCGCTGTCCAAGAAGGATGTCATTCTCATCATGCCCACTGGTGGGGGGAAGAGCCTGTGCTACCAGCTGCCAGCCCTCGTCAGCCAAGGAGTCAGTCTCGTCATCTCTCCCCTTGTTTCCCTCATGGAGGATCAGCTCATGGCCGTGAGAACCATCGGTATAGAGTCGGCCATGCTCAATGCAAGTAGCAGCAGGGAAGAGGTGACCAGGGTTCACGGGGCCATGGTGGCACAGAAGGGCAGTCTCAGATTGCTTTATGTGACTCCAGAGAAGCTAGCCAAGAGCAAGCGATTTATGTCCAAAGTCGAGAAGATGTACGAGATGGGGAGACTGTCTCGAATTGTGATTGATGAGGTCCACTGTGCTAGTCAGTGGGGTCATGATTTTCGACCTGATTACAAGATCCTTGGTATCCTTAAACGTCAGTTTTCTAATGCGCCAATTCTTGGTCTCACTGCTACTGCCACTGCCAAAGTGCTCTCCGAATGTCAGGAGATTCTCTCCCTGAAGCAGTGCCTCATTTTCCGGGCCTCATACAACCGGCCAAACCTGTTTTACGAGGTTCGACCTAAGCCCTCCTCATACAAGGAACAAATCAAGGGGATTGCTCAAGTGATCAAATCGCAGTTTTCAAAACAAAGTGGTAAGTGTTACTTATACATGAACAATCACATGCATAATGCACCACAACTTGAAAAGAAGAAAAGAACAGAGAAGAAAGAAAAAAGAATCACACACTATAAAATAAACAACAACCTCAACGGCTTAGAAAAATATAGTTTAATATTTGGAGAACAGCCTGTACATGTACATGTACACTGGGGTGTGCAGTGTAATTATCAATCCATGTACATAAATTTGCAGTACTTAACACCTGTATGCACATTGCTATGTGTACATTTACGCATATCACATGCTAGTACTGTACTACTATATGTACATGTACATGAATACACTGCAAACATACTCTGTGTTCTACATGTATGTGTAATGCTGGGGCATATCTGACTTTCCTGCAGGTATAGTCTACTGCTTTTCACGTAACAACACAGAAGAGGTGTGTAAGGATCTTTGTCAGTGTGGGATCAGGGCAGGGTACTACCATGCATACATGTCACCCAGTGACAGGACCAGAGTACATACACAGTGGCTCAATAATCAGCTCCAGGTATAGTCATGTGCATTAGCAAACCATTTGTGCATTGACTGTATCTACATGTACATGTATATGTACAAATACACTTGTTCATGTATGTGTAATGTTGTACTTCTGTGGGGAAGGACACCCCTTTATAGGTAAGTGTGTGCAGTCTCAATGCAGTCTGAGCAGTATACATACACACTGGTACATGTACTGTATATGTGGCATTGTCTGTTGCCTTGTGGCATATGCATGCATGTTATGATGTACGTGTACATGGTAGAGCATCCGTTGTGAATGTCATGAGGCAATCTGCAAAAATTTTATACCTTAAAAATTTCGTACAGGTGAGGCACAGTGTGATAATGTACACACACTGACACACTGACTTGCTCATTTTGTGCAGGTAATTGTGGCTACTGTTGCATTTGGGATGGGGATCGACAAACCGGATGTCCGCTTTGTCATCCACCACAGTATCAGCAAATCTATGGAGAATTACTACCAGGAGAGTGGAAGAGCTGGCAGGGACGGCAATACAGCTCACTGCATTGTATTCTACAGGTCAAGAACTGCCACATACATGTAGTCATTGGTTCTGTGGTCAGTAAACAATGGAAGCATGCAGTGGAAGAGTGTTGGTGCTTATAGCTACATGTAAGTGGATGACCGGAAGGGCATTCAGAATAATCACACCAAATCTTTTGTAGTTCTGAGTGTGGGGTGGGACGTTTAATTATCTTATCTCTGAGGCATCTGAGAACAGCCATGTCCTAAACAGGAACTTTGACCTCTCTGTCATTGACCATATAGGGCAGTTGGAGAATCCACACTACCGTTACACCTGTAGAAGTTGTACACTTATGTAGCTTCTGTAACAGCTGTTATGTAACTGTGTGCCAAATAAGGGCATAACCTGGCTGCTGTGGTTAGTACATCCTGTTCCGCACTACAGTGGCTAATGTGGACACCATTGGGCCAGAAGAAAGTGTCCTGATTAGAGAGGTGTCCCTATTTTAGAGGTTGAAATGTACACAAGCACTGTACTTGGGAGGGAAAATATGTCCTGTTTTGAGAGGTGTCCATAATTCAGGGTGTCCTTTTTAGAGAGGTTTCACTGTATCATGCACTGTTAAACGCTCATTGGCACCGCTTCACGGCGTTTATGGGCTCCTGGTATGTACAAGTCCTGTTTTAGAAGCCCATCAACCTAACTCGTGCATGCACACTCGTGGTATGCATAGCTATTATCTTGGTTTGCCATTTCAAAAAAACACTTTGTTCAAAAGTTCCACTCTTAGCTTGTTTCCTTGACGACAGACAGTTCTAAGGCTAACAGTGAGTCAAACACTACCTAGAATGCAAGTTGGTGCAAGGTAGCAAGGTACTCTTCTCTTTTAAAGACTCTCTTTTAAAGACTCAGTCTCCATCCTTCATGTATCAATCTTCCATATATGTATACTTTCTGTTACATGTAATGGGAAGAGATCTAATTAGCATATACACTTTCTCAAGACTCACGCACATGTTTACGTCAATCTGGGCCAGGTGTAGTTTTTCGTGCACGTAATATGTAGGAATCCATTGCATGCACTGAGGGTTTTGCACTTCTGTACTTCATTTTGTGTATGAATACATGTACATGATGAGGCACATTAAACAAAGCAAGGCAACACCTGAGATGGCTCACTTTCTCTTTTCAAAGAAAAAGTGAGCTGCCCCAGGTGGGATTCGAACACTGCATATGCATGCATGTACACATGAAAATATTGTTTCAATGCACAATTACATTACCTGCCCTGTGCAGGTCAGCTGACGCATTCAAACACAGTACCATGGTGTTCACTGAGCACACTGGGCTCAACAATCTCTACACTATGCTGAGCTACTGCATCAACGAAGTAGAATGCCGAAGAGTTCTCATTGCAAAGAGCTTTGGAGAGAAATGGAGCCCTGAAGACTGCTCTCTTGGCTGTGACATATGCAAGAAGCTCCAAATTGGCAGTACAGTAGACACTGTACCATCTGCTACACCCTCAGAGAAAGTGGCATCCAAATGCTATGCAGTCACAAGGCTGGATGTATCTCACTACTGCAAGGACTTAGTTCTTATTATTGAGCACCACCAGGCAGTACAACAGCGACTGACTGCAGCAAAGGTGGTGGACATCTGGCGAGGTCTGGGTGGCTCGTCAAGACCCGGCCACCTGCCCACTGTCAGCATGCCCGCAGAGCAGTGTGAGAGGGTGGTTGTGAGTGCAGTGCTGCAGGAAGTGCTGAAGGAGGAGTTTCACTTCACTGCTTACTCGACTATCAGCTACATGGGTTTGGGAAGGAAGGCGAACTTCGTGAAAAGGGGTCTCGTTAAGATTGAGCTTTCTTCACTCACCATCAGTAAAGGAAGAGCAGCAATAGGTGTGCACATTAGCAAAGAAACTGAACCCACGGGTGACGATACATGTAGCTCTAGATCTCAGCCTATGACTGAGCCAAGGAATACTGTCCAACTGCCTAGTATGCTGCCACGACAGAATACTACAAGTTTACTTTCAGTTCAGAAGGAAACAGAGTTTCAAGAGCAGGCACAGAGTTCTGTGCTATCTACAGTGAGCCTTCCAATCCAGAGCAGAAATAAGAGTTTAGGGAAAGGAGAAAAGAGGAAGTTGCCTAGTGAAAAACTTTCTTCAACTAAGTGTGCTAAACGAATGATTCCAATGGATATTATTGAGATTGATGATTAGCACTCTGTTCCAGTCAGTTGTACCAATTATACTGCAGAACATTCAATTTCATACAATGCAAATCAAGGATAATGTTTATCAGCATACTTTTCTTATACATTTGTGAACTATGATGATGTAAGGGCTAACTACATGCATTATACAAACACTACACAAGTAACCCATCCCTACATCTTTTCTTACTGCATAATGCTGTTTCCAGCAATCTCATAGTGTAGCTTGCAGAAGGATGTCATGTATAAAACAAGGATATACACAATTTAGGGATTGCATTAAAAGTGGACAGGCATGGTTCCAAAGTACATGCTATAAGTTTTATTTACATAATACAAACCCTATATTGTTGAGCAGAGCCATATAGGAGTACCAGTAATGTTAGAAGTTCTGTATGTGTGTCAAGATGACAGAGACAACTGATAACCGTGAACAGCACCACGAAAATATAAAATTAATGCCTGTTTTTACACACACCTTGAAAGAACTCACTAACGTTTATGATGCTTAATGTGATATGAGCCTATGTATTGTGATATGAGCCTATGTAACTACCGATTGCATGGACTGTAAAATAATTCAAAATTAATCTCTTTACTGCCGTAACTTCCTTCTAGATCGTGGCTATATGCTCAACAATATAGGGCTTGTATTACACAATGCAGAAATGGCCTACTCATCATGTCATCATTGTTCCCACTAAACCTGGTGTATTATAGTTATGTAACAGAATTATATAACCAGAAACCACTGGCTCTGGAAGAGAGGAGTACTTTGCAACCATGCATGTCTTGTCTCCATATACTTTTAATGCAATTCCTTCCGTAATTGACAAAATTAATTTAATTTTACTTGTCACCTGTCATCTTTGTCTGCTTTTGACAGAGATGAACAGTTAGAGTTACTGCAGTAAGCTGGTGACATATACCTGCATAATTATTGAGATGGCTTAGACAGATCTAGAGATAGAATTCACCCACTGCCCTCTATGGATGGGTTTACAATAATTATCTAACCAGTGAGTACTTTCTACTCACTGTTAGTCTCCTCTGCCCAATTCTCTGGCCTCACTGCCTGGAGGAGAGCGAGAGCCACCAGCAACACCACTAACACCTGCACCATACTCTGTATGTTAGTAGTAGCTCCACTGACTCAGTTGTCTGCTGCAGAGGCTGTGCTCACTGCTGGCTCATCATGCAAATCACATGCATGTGATGCCCTAAATATGCTTTTCACTGACTGAGGTCATTATATCCAGTGAATATTCTCAACAGCAGGAAAGACAGACTTCAGGGGTTCATTTAGAAATAATTGATCCAAGGGGGGGCAAAATGATTGTTTTTGAAAAAGAGCGGGGCCAAGCCCTCTGTACATATGCATAAGAACATATACACTAGGGGGTCTGGGGGAATGCTCTCCCCAAGAATTTTAGATTTTAGACTCTGCGACTACTTCTGGTGCATTCTCATGGACTTTGTAGTGAATAGAGAATTGGAAGCAATTGTAGCAATACACTAGCTATCTCCAAGGGAGGGCGAGATTTGATCAAGGGGGGGCCAGAGGAACAACATTTGCACACAACATGACTAGAATAATAACTAATGTCACATGTCATGCATGATCATGCAGCATGCCCTTGTGCAAATGTCTCTATGAGCTAGATGTCTACACGTAGCTACCGCTAAACAGCACTATGGGCACATTGAAGTGCACTATAAAAGTCTATAATTATAATCTCCTTCCTGTCTTGTATTACTGCCTTCAAAATTGGTGTAGGCAGGTCATGAGCCATGAGGTATTATTGGAAAATGAGATTCAACACTAGAGTCACGGCTGTGACAGTGGAAGAGATATGGGCTAACATGAAGGGACATAAAATGAAAGCTTAGTGAGAAAGCATAATCCTTACCAACCTAGCCTCCTACCCAGGCCGCGTGGGAGGGAGAAAACGCGGCCTGGTATATACTGTTTGCGCATGCGCGTCCTGCTTCCGTGAACTTACCGTAAAAGATTTCGTAAATTCACATCTCCTGAACAGAATGAATATATATGCGGGCCAAGAATGCGGACTTCACGTTCGAGCGTGTAGAGATGGCGACTTCCACGCATACCGTTTGCCGCTTCTGCGCCTGTGCGGTACAGACGAAACACTACACGGCCCTCTTCAGTTCAGGAGGCTTGAACAAGCATCTTCCTGCTCGCATGGCAAAGCTATATGAAGTACCTATAAGCTTATTGCTTCTCTCTGCTCTTTCTTCAGGACGATGTCACCGCGCTTAACTGAAGACAGGGCGTACGACAGGGCAGCATCGAACTCGCATGTCGCGCGAACAGCCATCGTTACAGAAACAGAAACGGACGCGAGCGATGATTACGTATTCGTTTACGGAATGTTTTACGAAGCAGTTTACCAAACATTACGAGTACCCAGATTTTGGGTACTTCCGGAAGAGTGTATACCAGGCCGCTTCTCCTCCTCACCGTGCACCCCTCCCCCGCACGTGCCTCCCCGCCTGGCGGCGCGGCTTGGATACGAGGCTATTACCAACCTAGCCTCGTTCCCAGGCCGATACCTGCATAGGTAAAAGTGTCATAAAAAAGCAGAAAACACTGTACAAAGTATAACGCCTAGTATTATAACCTCCATATAAATTCTAATAAAAAGAAAATAGGACACTCATGACCTATATATGCGTCTTTGGTTGGTAAAGGGATAATGGGAAAAAAACATGAGCATAATAGGTCAATAATTTGGGCACAACAGAATAGCATAATAGAGCAGCATCATGTGGCAATTAATTAAGGACTAGTTCTCAGACACTATATTCCTGCTGTCTAAGTAGGAAGAATGATGGCTCCCAAGTATTCATTTGCATGCACTGAGCATGTGCTTATAACTATGGACAACTCCCCATGTGCAGCCCTGACAGGCTAATACCATTCAAGACATGCATCCTATCTCTTGATCTGTGGCAATCATATGCATTGTATGGTGATTCTGGTGATGATGCACTGGTTATTCCCACATGCCCATAAAGTAGCAGTATTAATTTTAATGGTACATGAATTATCCACTGCAAAATTGCTATACATTTGGTGTGTGGAGTCTACATGTATGTATGGTCTCTTTTGGATACCCAGGACACAGTTACAGTAAGCAACCACAGTGATGAGATGGTGCCTTCATATATACATCTGTGCCTAATAATAGCACTACTATAGTTACTAGAATAGGATACTCTACAGCCACGCCAATATACAACATGATTAGATAATACACTAGAGGTGTTATAGAGAATGAGTAAATCTCTTAATTGGGAATATTGGAGACTGAAGTGAGCACATGTGGTGCAGAAGGTTTGTCTCATTCTCTTATTGGATTCCAATCAACAAGGGAAGCTCCATGGTATTATATAGTCCTGGAGCATACTGCTAAGCAGCTTGTATAGTAGTGACAGCACGTTTTACAGATGTCCTTAACAGAGGGACTTACTATATGCTGCAGCTGTCTATAGTGATGTGGTATGTGGAGGATGGTGTACATGGTATGTGGAGGATGGCTGTACATTCAGTCTCCAGGCATTGCCTTGAAATAATGGTGGGACCAGTACTCTGAGTGCCTTCCTTCTACACTAGTACTATGTCTGACAGTAGTACAACAAGTGCAGGAGCAGTTAAACAAGGAAAACACCCTCTCGCCATTGCTTCCAGCTAATACCTAGAGAACTACAAACAGTGTCTACATATATACGAAGTTTCTCAAAAGACCATGAGATGAGGTTATTGGGCGAGCGGGAGCGAGCCCACCTAGTCGTTTGGCTGGAGCGGATTTCTATATAATATATATAGGTTATACCATGCAGTGGAGGTATATACGGGAATGTATAAGACCGCGGAAACCGGTTTAGAGACCCGCGCGCGAAGCGCAAGGGTCTCTAAGGTTTCCAAGGTCTTATGCATTCCCGTATATACCGACACGGCATGGTATAAGGTATTTATGCCATGCAGATGCACTGCACGCGCACGTACACGCGCCATGGCTCCGGCCGCGTGATAGCTGTACTCTATGCCCTGCGGGCTCGGGCGTCCGGGATACGACGCACGAGGAAACGACTTACGGGCGACGCCTTGCGCGTGATGCGTACAACAGTTGTCCCGAGGCTACGGGGCAGAAAGCGTGCACAAACACAGGCACGTACACGCGCGCCATGGCTCCGCGTGATAGCTGTACTCTCTGCCCCGCGGGCCTGGATACGACGCGCGCACACCACGCGCAAACGACGTACGCGCGACGCTTTGCGCGTGATACGTACAAGACTTGTCCCCGAGGCTACGACGAGGAAAGCGTGTACAAACACGCACGGCCTTCAGAGGTCTAATAAGTAGCTTCAGAGGTCTAATAAGTAAATCTGACCAATCAGGCGACAGAATTCCACCGTCAGAGGTCTAATAAGTAAATCTGACCAATCAGGTGACAACATTCCACAGTCAGAGGTCTAATAAGTAAAATAAAGGACCTCACACTGACCAATCAGATCGTAGGATTCATAGTAAGCATGGTATAAATATATATTTAGACTGTGCTAATTTTGAACTGACCAATCACATTGCGTATCGCGTGGAAAATAAATCACTTATTTCCACCCCGCGTAAACTTATTTCCACCGCGGGAAAATTTATTTTCCAAGTGCGTGAATATACATGATTGCCATTGGAAGTAGCCGGGGGGCGTGGTAACGACGCGTGGAATACGCGGTATGGAAGAGAGGCGGGGCCTGGAAACGGGTGCAGCGACGGAGAGCTGGACAGTAGAGCTCGGCGCGGGTAGGTTAGGCCCTACGTTGGGTCGCGACGGAGTCAACAATGTCCGCTCGTAATGCTGGCTTGCTGGCAGCATGAGCGCATCAATGTCGAGCTCTGCTTCGTCTGTTTCGTCGCAGAAGAAGGCTTTCATCTCTACGGGCGACTGCACTAAACAATTGATTGATTGTAAAGACTACGTAACCGTGGGGTTAAATATCTATGACTAAACTTGAAACCTTGTTGCTACACACGCTTGTTACTAAGCAATGTATACGCGCACGTATAGTCTAAACCGGTTATACGGCTCGTCCAATGCGTCGTGCGCACAGTCTAAACCGGTTATACGGCTCGTCCAATGGAAATACGTGATTTAGAAACCCTCGGACCCTTAGTAGCGTCCTCGCTGCGCTCGGACGCTACAGCCCAGGGCCTTCGGGTTTCTAAATCACGTATTTCCATGGACTCGCCGTATAACCTATATATATTCATCCGGCGATGATACCTTTTGGTCCCCGCGGACCCCCGCGCTACGGGCAAACGTAAAGCCGGCTCGATCACATCCGGTTACTTGGTAAAACGGGGAGAGAGGGCAAACGGAGTGAGCTAGTTCTACGTGTCACAACCAAGCCTTGGCTCGGGTATTGCGACCCACGATTCGGACTACCCCTGTCCCTTACCTCGTCAACGCTCAGAGCGCAGCTACCGTTCGCTGCGTCGTTAAAACGAGCTACAAGGGCTAGCCACTTTCGGGCCCAAGCTAGGAGGTCGTGTGACGAGGCAGGGCCAGGGCGCGGGACAAGGGCTACTCACGACTTGGACTACCCCTGTTCCTTACCTCGGCAACGCTCAGAGGGCAGCTACCGTTCGCTGCGTATGACTTGGACTACCCCTGTTCCAAAATTACCTCGTCGAGTCGGCCGTGTGAGCAACCTATGGGTTGTTTGATCATAGATAATAGAGCGGAGGAACTAATAGAGCGGAGGTTCCTCCGCTCTATATCTATGGTTTGATGTTGGCCTTGTCAATGGAGCAATGGGAAGTGTACAAGCCATCTGCTACAGAACAGGAGCTCCACCAGACTTGCCCATTGCTGTCATGGTCCACTTTGACAGCTACTCTGGCCCCACCTTTCCTGACGGCACTGTGCCCATCATTCCTCTTCGCCGCTGCTGGTCCCCTCAGGTGGCCAGTGCTCACGTCTGGCAGTCACTATCCACAAGTCCCAGGGTCTCACCCTGAACAAGGTGGTCATCGATGTTGGAAAGAAGGAATTCTCCCAGGCCTCACGTTTGTGGCCTGCTCTCGAGTTCGTCAGATCCAAGACTGTGCACATGTGCATGTTGGTTTGAGTGTGGTTGGATGTACGTGTGGGTTAATGTCACTTATTATCAGATTCTCTCAAACCATGCACGTCATAAGCTGAAGCAACTCAGACACACATGAATGGGCGTGGCTCGCGCCCGCTCGCCCACATTCCACTAGTAAGCTGGCGCTGCGCTAGCTAGTGAAAGCAGCAATGCGTTCACTCCTTCACGTGACCAAGGTAAACCAGCCCCACGCACCAGCCCTTGTTTGTTCATTTTCTCCACAGAGAGAATTCGGCATAATTATGGCGAATCTCCTTCGCGATCATCCCGAGCTGAGGGCGTTTCAGCTCCAAGACATGCAACTAACCGGTATAAGAATCGGCTCAGGAGCCTACGGCAGATACCTGGAGCGGTTTGCGCCGTCAAGAAGATCCACGACATCTTCCAAGACCGCTCTGAAATACCGCAGGCTGAGATGGAGAGGGCAGCAGGCCAGTTCGTTGAGGAGTGCCGACTCATGAGAACCCTCCGCCGCCCACATATCGTCCTCTTTCTAGGCATCTGCGTGCTGCCGGGCTCGCGGCTCCCTGCGCTGGTGATGGAGCGACTGCTGACCAGCCTCCACGACCTGCTGGAGACTCGGCCCAATATCCCCCTGGGCCTCAAGCACTCGTTCCTCTACGACGTCGCTCAAGGTCTCTGCTACCTGCACAGCCGCTATCCGTCGTTGATCCATCGGGATCTCTCAGCGAGGAACGTTCTCCTGAACTCTGCCATGACAGCCAAAATTGCGGTCCTTGGGGTGGCTAGGATTGTCCCCAGCCTGAGGGTAGTCACCATGACCAAAGCATCTGGTGCGTCCATCTACATGCCCCCAGAGGCACTGGAAGACGAGTCTCGATACGACATGACGATCGACATCTTTTCTCTGGGTGCATGTGGTGGCCATTTTCACCCTCACACAACGCTTCCCCCGCAAGGTTCTGGCACAAGTGTACCGAGATGAGCACCGAAGGCAGGTTATTCGAGATGAGCTGGAGCGGCGAGCGGAGTACATGCAGAAGATCTACAGCCAGTTCCTTGATGACCATCCACTTGTGCAGATTATCTAGTGGTGCCTCAAAAGCTTTCCAGAGGATCGGCCCTCAATCCATCAGGTGGTGCAGCTACTGGAGCGGGCCAGGGGTGAGATCGATGATGCAGAATGTCACATGGACAGATTGATGTTGGTGCAGACAGTGAAGGAACAAAACCAGCAAATTGAGTCACATGAGCTGCAGATTCTCTCCGAGAACCAGCACATTGGAGCACTGCAACGAGAAGTGCAGTCACAAGAAAAGGGGAAGCATTATCAGATTGCATCAGTGGAGAAGCAAAACACACAATTGGCCATGGCCCAGGAGATTTGACAGGATAATCATCGAGTGAAGCAGGAAAATTATCGAGTGATGCAGGAGAATCATCGGGTGACACTGGAGAATCAGTCTCAAAAGGCAGAGATTGAATGGCTGAGGAAACAAGTGTCGGTGAGCAATGGCATATGTGTATGTCTGCGTAAATGATTATAATACTAAGACTAGTAAACTCCCTGCATTGTAGTCATCATGCATTGATTCAAGTATAGTGGAGCCTCCCATAACGGACCCTCCCACGAGCGGACAACCTCTCTATAACGGACACTGGCTATGGCACGGATTGAAAATACAATACAACTAGTGTTAAGCCAACCTCCCACGAGCGGACGCGTCTTGATTCCGGACAGCGGACAAGCCACGTGCTCCCAGCTGATCAACTCTGTACAAAAGTGCCTCTTATAACGGACAAACAGGAAACCACACCCATCCTTCATGCATGAATTTAATGTTAACTACACACAATAAATCATTGCTCTGAATACAGGCTTCATTATCTACTCCTTTCTGCATGTCAACCAGACAAAGTTGACATTGATCAACTTCACTTGCAACTATACACTCAACCGTCCGGACGCCCCGGGCCACACCCCCTCCTGAGCCGAGAACGTCTCTTGTAGTGTTGTTATGGAAACTGACATGTTTTTGTAGTTCATCATTGGTGATCTTGTCTGGAAATTGTAGTACATGGTGTAGATATGTACTTAAGAGCTTTAAGAACATGTTATCTAGGTATATTAGGTCTATAAATGACCTATTGGCTCGAACCTCCCACCAGAGGACAACCTCCGAAAAGAGGACAAAACCTCTGCTCCCAAAGTGTCCTTTATTCAGAGGTTCCACTGTAATGGACTTCTCAGTATGAACTTTTAGGGAGCAGACAAGGTTTGTACATATCGCTCAGTTCATGTAGTGATTAGTAAAAGTCTTGTCATGAACTAAACACAACAAACCTGTTTCCTCCAGACTCCTCCTAGGCCCAGTCCCAGCCCAAAACGTGACTCCCAGATGACTCCTCAAGGACCACTGCAAGCTGATGTGCAGGTAACACTCAAAACACAAGAGAGTGTGTGATGTTGGCATAGCAGATAGTGAGGGGAAGCAAAAAAAAATTAAAGGAAGAGAGAAAAGGAGGACAAAACAGACTAGCATTCGTTCCTGCCTCACTCCACCACATTTGTTTTTTTTTTAATTTTAGATGAACAAGGATTCTGCAGTCTACATGATATCTCCAGCCAAATCCGTGAGCTGTGGTTATTTTGTTCTCTCTCCCCTCTCTCTCTCTCTCTCTCTCTCTCCCTGTGGTATCCTTGCTCCACCACATAGGTTAGTCTCGGTAGTGTGTGGAGCTACTGGGAAAGCCTGATAGGCTCACTAACCACTGACTGAACACAGCTACTCAACCGAACTTGACTGACTGTACAATACAATTGCATACACTTATAGATACATACACTAAGTATACGGAGTGATACACAGAGATCATAGCCACAGTGTGATGCATTACACAGAATGACATAACACATACATTTCTATAGTCTATCACACTCCTTTCCTCTCACCCTCTACTCCTCCCCATTCCACCCTTCCTCCTTTGATTCCTCTCTTCCCCTTCCTCCTCCCCCCCCCCACCCCTCCTTTCCTCCTCGCCCCTCACTTTCCCTCTCCCTACTTTCTTCCCTTCCCCTTTCCTCCCTTTTCCTCTCTCCCCACCCCCTTCCCCCTCTCCCTCTCTCCCCTTCGAATTCTTCCCCTTTCCCCCTTTCTTTCTCCCCCACCTCCCCCTCTACTCCCTATATCCCCCTCTCCCCCTGTACTCCCCCTCCCTCCCATACCCCCTTCTCCCCTCCTCATCATCCCCCTCTCCCCCTCCCTCCCTCCTCCTTTCTCCCTCTTCCCCTCTTTCCCTCCCTCTCTCCCTCTCCCTCTTTCTCTCCCTCCCTCCTTCCTCCCCCTCTCCCCCCACTCCCTCTCTTCCTCCCTCTCCCCCACTCCCCCTCCCCCCTTCCCCCTATCCCCCCTCTCTCCTTTTCTCCCCCACACTTCCCTCTCCCCTTCCCCCTCATATTCCCCACATTCTCCCTCCCAACTACTTTTCTCCTCTTTCTCCAGCATACGTGCCCACTGTCTTCGAGTACGTGCCCATGTCCACGAAAAGAAAGCGTTGTAACTGTATGTTGTGCTCTGTGTAACTGTTGCGACTCAGTTGTTCCTTCTGAGTGATGTGTAGCTACATGCAATTACTGTACTTGTACATTCTGTGTATATTACACAATGTCATTGCAATGATCATGCATACAGCACTAGTATCTAAAGTCTATTTGACTTCACCTGAGCCCTCAACTGTTAGCCATAATTCCCTTAATTTTTTTTATCGAATTTCAAAAATTGAAACACCAACGTAATCCTTGCGCTCTTCCGCGTCTAACGATACCTTTCATTACGCCTGAATCCTTCTTGTTCGAAAGTTACCTGTATGTTCCATAAAGAAAGTATGGAGATGCCATTGACCACAACGAATTTAGTGCGCGTGACCTCCACGCGCGCGCCTCGCGCGAAGATGGCACGTACGTACACTGTAGTCTGTGTAGACTGTCACAGAGTAAGAGTTGCAAGAAACTTTGGAAACAAAGGTTTTTCAGGTGATTAGAGCAAGCTGCTATCCTAGACTTTACATTATAGGCAGTGAAACATGGAACAGCTGTCCCAACGGACGCGAACTCGCCTCCGCGCTCCAGCTCTTAGCCTAGCCGTAGCGCCGGTAGCCCTAGCCTTATCTCTAGCCTAGTCCTGGGTCTAACCTGGCCTAGCTCGAGAGCGTGTGGGTATAAAGGCCGAGGCAAAGGGCTAAATGCCCGCACATGCCATTAACCGCAAAAATGCGCGTAGTTGTAACTATGACAGGCGCTTGCGTAAGCAAGTAAACCACAGCTACTTCCGGGGCTCAGGTGAAGTCAAATAGACTTTAGTTCACAATTAGTTGCTACTTTCTACAATCTGGACAAAGCCAGCTTCCCTCAGGGATACTAAGTTTGAGGCAATCAATATGATACCAGCCAATAATGCTGTCACAAGCAATCATCTGTCCGTGTTCTTCATCTCTGCAATAGCACCACTTTCCGTCTTGGTTCATATCATTGGTAGCTACAGATGCAGATATGGAATATGCCTGGGCATCTAGCTGCATGTAATGCGCGGAAAACCTTCGGTGATTGCCGCAATCAGCCATGCTCTGACCGCAGTCGGCTCGCTACCCACTGCGCAGGAAATGATTTCCGCCACTCACTTAGTAACGCGGACTACGCCCACGTACGTTGCTATGTTAATTAATGACGTAATAATTGCATAAGGTCTATACCTCGAGCTGGCTACTAGCGGCATAGATACTAGTATCTATGCCGCTAGTAGCCAGCTCGAGTCCGCCATTTTATTCACGCTGCAATGTTTCGTATACTTCTCCGTTTCGCATCCGTAAAGCTAGTGCGAAAATAGTTTCGGGTAAGCGCATGCGTGTACAAGGCGCACACGTGTAGAGCCTACAACGTGCAAGGCAAGGCAGGGTACTAGAAAATAGCAATAATTTGAGTTGACTTAAACCAACAATGCATGCTTGCATCATCAGTGCAGGCAGTTGTAGTGTGCAATGTAACTGCGCTGAGGGTTTGCACTTTAGTGCTTTTCATTAACACAATTAGTACAAAAGGTCAGTCCAGTCCAGACTCCCTGCTACCCTAGCACAGGCCACAACCACATAACATGACGTATGACATACACATGCCCTCACCATACTGAAGCACTCTCCAGCATCTCCTGGGAACTGCCCTGGCTCACCATCACACTCACCAACTTGTCCATCCTACAGCCCAGCCAGTCATGCCACTCGCCTGCCCCTTCATACCCACCCACTGGTCCAGAGTGCTCCCCAGCACCCATAGCGCTGTAATAATACAGGCACGACGCATCAGTACCCACAGTTTTATGCAGTTCTGCATACCAGTGTTTGCAGTGTGCCCTGCCCACTAAAACAGCTTGCTCAAGCTCTCTCCTCCACCAGACCCAGCCACCCTCCACCACCACCATCTCACTCACCATCATAGCATTTGATTTTGGATACTATTCGTTCCATTTCAGTCAGTAGCTATCCATTTCTATATAAATTTTGTTTGTTCTCATGTTCAATTAATCTTTCATCTATATCCTTGAGACTGATAGCATGTGTGCAATGTGTAGGGTGATTCCAGAGCATAACCAGAGTAATGTTTGCTATGGTAGGAACTTGATATGTGACAGGTAAACAGCCCTATAGGGGCGTCACTGCTAGGCCATGCTCAATGGACCAAGTGATTGAAATTTACTCTATTCCTCAATCCTCCACATTTCTTGAAGGATATCCTACACATTTTGAACATTCTATATATTACTTCAGTGCCAGATGCTGAGAGAGCAAATGTGCAACTGAGGTAACCATATTAAACGGTTAAGGTAACCATGAAATTTTTGCAGTGCTATTACTAAACTGCAAGACTTAGTATATATGTCTTGATACATGTATAAATACATGTACTGGTACATACACTGTATTCTGATATTTCTATAATTGTACTTCCAATTCTTAGAAATAATCACTAATGCTGCTTTATTAACAATTCGCGCACCTCCTTTTGTATTAAAGAGGTTGCAGAGTTGCACAATCTTTTGTGTCTGTACTCATATCACTATATGCGGAGCAATAACTGCAGCAATAACTGCTCATACATACGTACACATACATGCACATTTGGCACATACGTATCAAAACACTACCATAATTTTGTGCATATTCTCTTTAGCTCCTACTACGGGCTGTAATTGTTATTCGCGACTTACAATCTGCGCATGCGCACCCAAGCTGGTGCAACACGTAATTAGCTCCGCGGAGGGTGGGGTTCATTCCTGCAGTCTACGCAGTAGCCTTCTGCTAGCAAGCTAGTTTCACTACGCCAGCTAGTACTTCACAAACACGAGAAGCAGCCATCGGTCTTCTTGGCAGTCCTGATCGCTAAATCAAGGAAAGGATCGCAACTGACTGTACCTTGTATTACTACGGAAGCAAAGCGTGTAGCTTGCCACAAGTGGTAGATACTATACACGGAGTGCTCTTCCTACCGTGCCACACGAGCTTCAAGCAGCCTAACCATTATAGCAGTACTGACATAAACGCCTACAGAATCTTTTACTGATTGTGAGGAGAGAGTCTCCATCTAGTGCCAGGACGAATCGCAACCAACCAAACAATCGCAGCTGAACTCAAGCCACAGTAAGCTTACTCTCCTAGCTCTTCCGAGACACCAGCAACCTCCATCACTACACGTGAGGGCACCTCCTACTCCCAAGTACTCAGTCTACTCATTCGACAGGTGAGAACACGAGACATTGCTGTGATCATAGATAGTTATGACATAGTGGAGTAACTTGGTATCTAAATGCTGTGTCAGCCTGTACATGCATGGAGCTGGCAGGACTTCATGTATGCTTATGGTCATATATTTATTATGTCAACGCTTTTATTGGCTGGGTGGTATCAGTAGTTAGGTTGACATATACATGTATATGGTGGCAAAACTATTGATATTCTTCATCCTCTTTCATGGCCTACAAACAGGGAAAGGAACTGGAGTGACACTGTGTTAGGGCATTCAACACCAGCGTTTTAGTCATGACTGTCCTTTTTGGGCCATCTCGTAAACACTGTACAGTACAGAAACTCGATACAAACTTAAGGGCGGTCGGACATGGATACTATGCGGCTCCAAAGGAATGTGCACGGCGCGGCTGCATGGGTTAATTAGTGGAAACCACAAACATGCAACAGCTGCGCGCGTTTACGCTGCAGTTCGTTTGTACAGTGTTTCACACTAGAGGAGTACAATGGCCACTTTTTCACATTTTGTCACATATCTCCAAGACCTTGCAAGTAGTTGACACAAGTGACATATTAAAGTGATCTCCAAGGTTTGCTGTTTAAATAATATGTTGTCACGTGACAGTCAACAGCTGTGGTAGGGCTTCAAAGATAGGCGGTTTGGAAAAAGTGTTAGGATCGAGATTTCCGTAACCATAGGAGTTAAGGTCTGAAACTGCAGCAAACAAATCATCACTAATGGGAGCAACTTTGAGCCACGTATCGCTTCTTAACTACCACCCGTTTCGACAGCACGAGCCAAAATGGAGGTTTTTAAGGGGCTCTAACGTTAGCATCGGGAAATGCACAGGATTGGGAGTTGAGCTCCGATACTTCGGTAGTCAAATGCAAATTCGTCGTAGTGTATACTTACCTCGCGAAGCATCTCCAAACCGTCACGACACTAACGAGCCTTTTACCCGAAAACGGTGCATTTTGGCGGCCATTTTTCACGTGCTTGCATTATAGTGTACATTATGACCGTAACACGTTGACGTCACAAATGATGATATCCTATTACAAAATCACCGTTTTCGTTCGTTTTCGTTTGCGCACGTGTTACGTATGACGTCATAAAAGCCACGTGGAACAAAGATAGACGTCATACTTCACAAATGGCCGCCAAAATGCACCGTTTTCGGGTAAAAGGCTCGTTAGTGTCGTGACGGTTTGGAGACGCTTCGTGGGGTAAGTATAAACCTAAACTACGACGAATTTAGAATTGACTCCCGAAATATCGGAGCTTAACTCCCACTCCTGTGCATTTCCCGATGCTAACGTTAGAGCCCCTTAAAAACCTCCATTTTGGCTCGTGCTGTCGAAACGGGTGGTAATTAAGAAGCGGTACTTGGCTCAAAGTTGGTCCCATTAGTGATGATTCGTTTGCTGCAGTTTCAGACCTTAACTCCCATGATTACGGAAATCTCGATCCTAACACTTTTTCCAAACCGTCTATCTTTGAAGCCCTACCACAGCTGCTGACTGTCACGTGACAACATATTGTCATAATCAAATTAAACAGCAAACCTTGGAGATCACTGATATGTCATTTGTGTCAACTACTTGTAGAGTCTTGGAGATATGTGACAAAATGTGAAAAAGTGGCCATTGTACTCTTCTAGTGCACGTGTGAAACGCTGTAGCTACGAGTGCCTGCTATAGGCTCGCTTGCAGTCTGGTCTACGGTCATAAGGAACACAGAGAGGTAGGGTGTGCGCGCTTGTTCAGTCTCTGGGGAAGCGTGTCACTGTTACCCAAGCCAAGCGCCTGGAGCGGCGCCTTTCACTTGACGTATTCAGCCGTATGTGAAGTGAGGTCGTCTCAGTGTGCGACGAGTGACGAGTTCCAGAGCATTCTTTGGCAACGGGGAGTACGGAGCAAGCCGCTAAAGCAGAAGCTGAGAGAGATCGTGCCGCGCTGTTGATTCGGAGTCCCGCTTGCCCTAATCGCCTCTTCTTCCTTTTCTTTCTCTCTAACCAGCTTTTCTAAAAGCCACCGCACACACTAAAGCTTGCTAGCTAGCTCCTAGCTCGCTCACATGGCCAGATGCGTATTTGGCGCGGTCCGCGTACAAGGTTAATTGGCACTTAACGTACATTCCTGGGGTGTTGCCATGAAAACTACGGAATCCTTGCATGCCGTAGCAATTAAGCGTGCATAACTGTAAAACTCTTCCGGGTTGTTCGGGAATGGGATTTCCAGCCGTTTGCGTCATCCTGAGCAGGTGACGCAGACCGTAACGTGGAGTTATTCCGAATTCAACGTTCCTAGCCTCGTCCCCAGGCTCTCCCCCGCGCGCGATGTTGATGCGTGACCTTTGAAACCACGGGGGTCAAAGGTCGCGCGTAACAATCGCTCGAGCAGAGGGCCTGGGAACGGAACTACAACGCTCCAACGCTGAGAAACATTCAAAAACTCGAGCTTGCGTGTACGCTAGACCGAAAATGGCCACGTTAATCGATTCGTCTAGTGCGAATAGCTCTAGTACCTGAGTTTCAAGGAGGTAGGTGACTTGGTTAGGAAGTTTTATCGAAAAACGGCCAAGATTGGACCGCTTCAGCATCTGACCTGCGGGTAAGCAAAAGTCCTGAAGCTATGTACAGCAGCAGTGGTGCATGCAGGCATTATAATGGCGCAATCGCAGCGTTTATAGCTAGCATACTTTCCGAAATATAATCCCATAGCAACCAGCCGCCTTATAAATATTCATGATGTCCGACCACCCGTCCATTCTATACATACACTGTGTAGAATGGACAATCAAGTATAGTTGTGGGGGATTAAGTGGTAGAGTAAATGACAGCCATTAGGCTACCGAGCATGACAGAGGAGTGACCACCCATGATGGGCTGTTTACCCATCCCCTGTCTAATTCCTATCATAGCACACAATTATTTTACAACACCGAGTTACATTTTGGAGACACCCTACACATTGCCCACAATCCATGCCTTCAGTCTCAAGAGTATAGGAGAAATAAGAACTCAGTGTGGGGGGTGACATGATGTCATTCAGCTACAACTGAGATAAGCTTAGCGAGGTTAAAATAACCATCTCTTTTTTGTAGTGTAACGGCAGTAGATTACTCTGGATGTGCATGAATATGAAGCTGCCATTGCTGATCATTAGCTACGTAATCATCTCTATATCTCAAGTTGGGCCAGCATAATATTTTCACTAGAACTGCAAAGAAACCTGTGCATCTCGTGTATTCATACCTTCCGTTAGCCATTTGGAACTACGTGATAGCAACCTCATGACTGTTATTAGTCTCATGAATACAGTAGAGTGTAGATTGCCAACAAGGGTGACGTGGATTGGAATTCTTGTTAACCACACCTTCGTGAGAGTTATATATAAGTTCCTATCGCAGATAATTGGGCGAGCGGGAGCGAGTCCACCTAGTCGTTCCGCTGGAGCGAATTTTCATATGTCATCCAGCGATGAAACATTTTGGTCCCTGCGGGCCCCCACGCTACGCCCAAACGTAAAGCCGGCTCGATCACATCCAGTTACTTCACAGGGAGAAGACCGAGTGAGCTGGACCTCTCTAGCAAGTCTTGGATACACCTCACGATTCGGGTGAGCGGGAGCGAGCCCACCTAGCCGTTCTGCTGGAGCGGATTTCTACACTGTTAAAAATGTAGAGTTGTGTGTTTAGAGGAGTTCCCACGAGTGGGCAAATTAAACTCCTAGGGGAGTTATCTTTTTACTCCACTATGGAGTCATGACAACTCTATAGGATCATGGCAACTCCTCTGAAGAGTCATAGGAACTAGTCTATTACTCCTCTATGGAGTGATGTCAACTAGCCTGTTACATCTTCTAGGGTCATTGCAACTCCTCTGAAGAGTCATAGCAACTAGTCTATTACTCTTCCATGGAGTTATGACAAACATTGGTCTAGCTAGTAGTTTCACTTTAAATTTGCTTTTGTTGGTGCCAAATAGATGTTAACATTGTAGAATACATCAACAAACTTCTTTTACAAACTTTATGGACATAGAGAAGACCAGAGAGATGACATGGATGACAGAATTTTCTGGCTATCTTTTACACCAAGTACAAAGTGCTGAAAGAAAATGAGGATAGGGTACAAACTATTAAGATAGGCTATATTCAAAACAAAATAAGCACATATGAGGTCGGCAAGAACATCTTCAACATAATTTACTGTTATAAGACACTCAGACTCAATATAGATGTGATGTTCCACGTTTTCATCACTCTCCGTTGCCACAATATGTAGTTGATAATATGTACCAGGCTCTCCCCCCAATTTTTTATTCTTGTGCGGTCAAAGGTCATACGCGTGCGCTAGGGGGGGAGAGCCTGGGAATGAGGCTATATAGGTTCATCAATACATATTTTACACATCTACATAATTATAGAAGTAATAACCATGCAGAATAAACATGTATATACAAGGGCAGTTGTAAATTGACTGGAATGTGTGAAGAGGAAACAGTAGTAAAGGATGCTCATCTTAGTTTTCTGTGACCTTGGATAAAGCATGTGCTCCAGAGCATTGGCAAGTGAACCAACAGACAGGAGACACTTGGGTTCAATGTAGATATAAAACTCCATCATTTCATCTGTCAGCCACTATGTGTGGTTCCTGTCTTTGTTAGCAGCCACAAACTCATCAAGCAATCCTGCATGTAAATGTAAGGTACATTTGCGAGGGCAATATGGACACCTGCAAGGAGAACATATTCATATACACTCATCAAAATGTGTACTGTATTTCCTCGAATAGAGGCCTGCTCTGAATAGAAGCCAGCCTCGTTTATAGGCTGGGGGTAAATTGAGTCAACTAGTAAATAGAGGCTGGGTCTCAATTTGATGGGCGACCACACGACCACAAAGCCCAACGCATCAGACTGATGGTCACACAACCACAAAGCCCAATGCATCAGACTGACGGTCACATGACCACAAAGCCCAACGCATTAGACTGACGGTCATACAACTACAAAGCCAGACTAAGCCCAACGCATCAGACTGACCGTCACATGACCACAAAGCCCAATGCATCAGACTGACGGTCACATGACCACAAAGCCCAACGCATTAGACTGACAGTCACACAACCACAAAGCCAGACTAAGCCCAACACATTAGACTGACGGGTCACACAACCACAAAGCCAGACTAAGCCCAACACATTAGACTGACGGGTCACACAACCACAAAGCCCAACGGACAAAGCCCAACACATCAGACTGACGGTCCTATGACCACAAAGCCCAACGTATCAGACTGACGGTCACACAGTCACAAAGCAGACTAATAGTCACATGACCACACAGCCCAACGTGATAGCTATACCTAAGGCGACAGTTACATGTACATGATCACACACGTACTGTTACCTATATACATGTAGAATGAAATGCTAGGAGAATCTGTGAAATAAGACCTCACCTTGTCTGAACACAATGCGCCAAGTAAGCTTGCTGGTGGAGTGACCAACACTGCCGTAACAACAGCTGTGAGCTAACTTTTACACGTTAGGTTCCAGGTCCACAAGCTCACCCCACTCCGAGTTGTACCTAAAGAGTGGCGACTACGTTTACGGTGGTTCGAAAAGAAACAACCAACTCAGTTAGGTAGGCCATATTACTACTTCAGGGTTGTCTATCTTCCAAAACCTTCTGTCCAGAGAACTGCCATTTAACATACACGCGACTAAATTTGAATGCACGTGACGCGCCGAGGAGGCATCAATTAGGAAGTGTCAGCTGATAGGCCAGCGGTCCAACTATTGCAGATACAGGAAGTCATTACGTGCTTACATTCCATTGCGCAATTTTCTCATCACTTACATCCTGTTTCTTTTCCTCGTTATATCTTGGCAGCGACTCGACCTGGCGACTTGAGCAAATACTAGCAAGTAGAGCAGCCCTTTTGCGTTCTACCTGTGTGTAGTACAACACTGCTCGTTACTCAAGCGCCCCACGATAGCGCCGCATCTAAACACTATTTGCTGGTCGGCGCTCGCAGTACCCAACGCAGAAGCTCTCATTTTGGTTTGCCTAAGCCAATTCTCACAGTTCGAGCGCTATAAGTCAGGCATGCTGATAGTTATAACATACAGCAAAGTTACCTGGTTCCGCCAAGGTGTAGTGGAGTTACGAGTGGTGAAAATCTCTACTTCTGGGACCTCCAAAAACGTTTTTCACATTAGGGGACATAAGGAAACAGCATGAATCAAGGACAGAGTTCCACAAATGTAAACGAGCCACATCCTGTCTGGTAGATGTATAAGAAGAAAGTAATACATGCCTCATTGATATAGGCTAAAATGAATACCACAGCAGCACATAAGCACATGCAGGTGATACTTCTTCATCACATGAAGAATGTGAGGGAAAGCATCTTAAACATCCCTCACTGTTGTATCACAAATGTCAGGCATAAACGATTATTTTCATTCCCATCTTCAGTTTCACTAGTGTCACTCTCAATATTGTCAACCATGGCAACGTTGTACTTCCACTTAACCATGCTACCAGTTACCTCTCGTTCTTCTTGCTCACTCTTATCCATTTCCACTGCTCTACCACAAGGGGTGTTTTGGTAGTTACTACACCTATAATTATATTAGGCAGTTACTATACCTACTATAACAAGTATGAAAAACATTTTACAACAATGTAGAGGGATGTAGGGATGGCAGTGCCAAAACCACAGAAACTAGGTGTAGAGATGGCAGTGTACAGGCAAGACAGGTTATAAAAAGACTACACAAGCAACCCCATCCCTACATCTTTCTTTTTGTTTGAAATTGTTCTGTGAGTTTAGCTATGAGAATTCTGGGAACATCAATGCCATGTGGTGAGAAAAAAAAAGATGTAGGGATGGGGTTGCTTGTGTAGTCTTTTTATAACCTGTCTTGCCTGTACACTGCCATCTCTACACCTAGTTTCTGTGGTTTTTGGCACTGCCATCCCTACATCCCTCTACATTTTTGGAAAATGTTTTTCATACTTGTTTGTGTACTTTTTCTTGTACAATAGTACACAAAATGTTCTTGCAAGTTTCATTCAAAATCCAACAAACATATCAGTGATCAGAGCAGCCATTGCTACCAGTCAGCGGCGGAGATACGAGTGGGCCTTAAACCCCGTGATCAGTCACTTACGATGTTGGGAGGCTGAGCCCCTCTAAAATGTCCTGAGCTAGAGTAGTTTCCTCAGTGTATCTGACTAGCTAACTCATACCAGTTACCTTAACATTCGTTGTACAATTGTACGGCGAAGTAAGAACGTGCTCTTTTCAGTGACAAAAGATCGAGTAGCCTTTGCTATGTCAAGCCATCGAGAAATAGGCGTGACTTCGCGAGGCCCGCCCTCACGTGATTACAAGTTGCGCCACGTGACAATAATTATTAGAAAATGGCTTCCAAATATGGTAAAGTTGTCTGGGGCTCTAGATTCTGCCCATAGTAGAGAAGATACTAACGTTTTGTTAGCGCAGATCACACTTCGTA
>CBDBZY010000040.1:0-39115 GCA_965213685.1 bacterium | reverse complement strand
CAACGCGGCCCAGCACGCGCCGTGGATGGTGCTCGTCGATCTCGACAACGACGCCGATTGCGCGCCACCGATGCTTGACAGGTGGATTTCGGCGCCCGCCTCCCGCCTTTGCTTCCGCGTCGTTGTGCGCGCGGTCGAGGCTTGGCTCATGGCGGACGCGCAAACGCTCGCGCGCTATTTGGGGGTGAGCCGCAGCCGGATATGCGCCACCCCCGAGAACCTGGATCAGCCGAAGGAGGCGATGGTCAACCTGGCGCGCAACTCGAGACGAACGAAAATTCGCGAGAACATGACGCCCCGGCAGCGGAGCGGGCGCAGCGTGGGCCCGGCATACACGTCGAGCCTCATCGAGTACGTCCAGGAACACTGGCGGCCCGGCGCCGCCGCCGAGCGCGCCGAAAGCCTGCAGCGCGCAATCGCGCGTCTTCGGAACCTCGTCAAGACGTGGAACGTGGAGACTCTGCACACATGATACCCAAGGAGTGCAAGCGGCTCGCCGAGGTGGACTTTCCGATTGCGGAGGTCTCGCGGCACGCGGTGCGGGAGAAGTCGCTCCGGCGCGGGCACCCCTCGACGCTCCACCTGTGGTGGGGCGCGGCGGCCGCTGGCCTCCTCGCGGGCGATGCTGCTCGCACTCCTCCTGCCGGACCCCTGCGACCCGCGCTGCCCGAAAGCGTTCCGCGAGAAGGCGCGCCGGATTCTGCTGGCGATGCCCGCGCGACCGCGGGGATGGGAGGCGGAAGTCGCCTCGGACGAGGGGCTGCGGCGCATCATCCTGAAGTTCATCGCCGACTTCGCCGACTGGGAGAACGCGGCAAGCACCGGCTACCTGGCGACGAGCCGCGCGCTGGTGAAGGCGGCACACGCGGGGGAGCCTCCCCTGGTGGGCGGACCCGTTCGCCGGCGGCGGCTCCATCCCGCTGGAGGCGCTGCGCCTCGGCTGCGAGGCGTTCGCCAGCGACCTCAATCCCGTGGCGTGCCTGATCCTGAAGGTGATGCTGGAGGACATCCCGCGCCACGGGCCGGGCCTCGCCAAAGAACTCCGCAAGGCGGGCGAGGAGATAAAGAAAAAAGCGGAGCGGGCGCTGGCCGACCTCTATCCGCCCGACCCGGACGGGGCGAAGCCCATCGCCTACCTCTGGGCGCGCACCGTGCGGTGCGAGGCGCCGAACTGCGGGGCGGAGATTCCGCTCATGCGCTCCTTCTGGCTGCGCAAGAAGGACACGCGCAAGCGGGCGCTGCGGCACCGGGTGGTGCGGACGACGGAGGGTGCGCCGCCGCAGGTCGCGTTCGAGGTGTTCGATCCGAAGGAGGACGACGAGGTGCGCGGAGGCACCGTGAACCGCGCCAGGGCGACCTGCCTGTGCTGCGGCGTAGTGCTCCCTCCCGCGCGCGTGCGGGCGCAGCTCGCGGCGCAGCGCGGCGGCGCCGACGCCATCTTTGCGGGGGGGGGGGGGGGGGGGGGGGGGGGGGGCAAGTAACCGTCGCATCGGCGGAGCGCGCATAACGGCGGTCGTGACCCGCCGTCCCGGACAGAAGACCGGCCGGGGACTATCGCCTCCCCACGGATGCGGACTACGCCGCCGTCCGCCGCGCACAGGAGCGGGTGACGAACGTCCTCGCAGAGTGGGAGGCCGGCGGGAAGCAGGGGCTTCGCCCCGTTCCGGATGAGCCGCTGCCCCTGATGAGCGGCACTTTCAACGTGCCACTATACGGCATGACTGCCTGGGGCGACCTCTTCACGGCGCGGCAGAAGGCGGCGCTGGTGGAGCTGGGTCGACTATGCCGTGACGAGTCGTCCGACACTCGGCCGATTGTTCACGCAGCGATTGGAATGTGCGTGGACAAAGTTGCGATGCGGAATAGTTCTGGCTGTAGGTGGAATCCCTCCGGCGCGTCCTCGGTGGACATGTTTGGTCTCCAAGCCCTCCCGATAGTTTGGGACTTTGCCGAGTCCAGTCTCGCCTGCGGTTCGAAGGGCGATTTCCAATCGCAAATGGAATGGCTCGCAAAGATTCTCGACAGTTCCCTCATTAACTCATCCGCCCAAGTCCAGCAGGCCGACGCCACGGATCACCCCCTGCCCGATCAGGCCGCCGGCGTCTGGTTCACCGACCCGCCCTATTACTACGCGATTCCATACGCCGACCTCTCCGACTTCTTTTATGTCTGGCTCAAGCGGACGTTGCCCGAGCACCCCCTGTTGCGCGACCTCTTCAATCCGGATAACCCTCTGACGCCGAAAGACCGGGAACTGTGCGAGATGGCCCGTTGGGACCCCAAGCGATACCCGCACAAGAACAAGCAGTTCTTCGAGGACGGGATGGCTCAAGCCTTCATCCAAGGCCGCCGGGTGCTGCAGGAGGACGGCGTCGGCGCCGTCGTATTCGCCCACAAGACGACCGATGGATGGGAGGCGCTGCTCTCAGGGCTCATTCGCGGCGGCTGGACGCTCACCGCCTCCTGGCCGGTCGCTACGGAGAATCCCACGCGCCTGCGCGCCCTCAATTCCGCTACCCTCGCCACCAGCGTTCACCTCGTCTGCCGCCCGCGGCCGGAGGACGCCCCCGTCGGCGAATGGGGCGACGTCCTGCGCGCACTGCCCCGGCGCGTCTCCGCCTGGATGGAGCGGCTGCAGGGAGAGGGCGTTCGAGGCGCGGATCTGGTGTTCGCCTGCGTCGGCCCCGCACTCGAGATATACAGCCGCCATCGCGCGGTGGAGACCGCCGAGGGACGCGAGGTCGACCTGCCGGAGTACCTGGAAAAAGTCTGGGAAGTTGTGGGCCGCGCGGCGCTCCGGCAGGTGCTCGGCGCGACGGAGGCGGGCGCGCTGGAGGAGGACGCCCGCCTGACCGCGCTGTTCCTGTGGACGCTCCAGAGCACGGAAACCGCCGCGGAGGACGACAAGAAAGAAGAGGAGGAGGACGAGGAGGCGGTCGCCAAGGCGGCGGCCAGGGGATTCCGCCTCCCCTTCGACGTCGTGCGCCGCTTCGCCCAGCCGATGGGCATCGACCTCGCCCTCTGGAACGGCCGCATCATCGACCAGAAAAAGGGCGCGGTGCGCCTGCTGCCCGTTGCGGAGCGGGCCAAGGAGCTGTTCGGCGAAGACGGCGCGAGCGCCGCCGCGAGCCGGCTCGAGCGCGAGCCGAACGCGCAGATGGCGCTCTTTCCCGAAGCCGCCGACTCCGCCGCCCCGAGGGTCAAGAGCCGTTCGCGTGGAGGGGGGAGCGCCCGGGGCGGCGACCCCGAACTGCAGGACACCGGCGCCACGACGCTGGATCGCGCGCATGCGGCCATGCTGCTCCAGGACAGCGGGCACGCCAACGCGCTGCGGGCGCTGATAGTCGCCGAGCAGAATCGCGGCACCGAGTTCCTGCGCCTCGCCAACGCGCTCTCCGCCCTCTACCCGCGCGGCAGCCAGGAGAAGCGGCTCCTCGACGCCATGCTGCTGGCGGTGCCGAGGTGAGGGCATGAGGGTCGAGGCGGACGGACGCGCCGTATGGCAGGTTTCCGCCGGCCCCGCCAACCGGACGTGCGCCGAGGAGTTCGTGAACCACGGCGTCGCGCTGATCGGCCCGGGGGACGCGGGACCGTGGCGTCCGGAGCGGCCCGCCGAGGCGGCGGAGCCTGCGGACAGGTTCGTCCGCCGCTTCGCCTCCGAGCTGCGAACCGGGGACGCGCTGCTGCTTCGGACGGGCCTGTCCACCATACGGGCGGTCGGGCTGGTGGCGTCTGTGTACGAATACATGCCGCAGTTCGACGACGTGAACGGGTGCGACCTCCAACACGGCAGGCGGGTGCGCTGGTGCGCGCTTCCGGAGCCGTATGATTTCGGCGGGCGGGCGTTCGGCGCCCATCCGTCGCGACTCTCCCGCGTTCAGTCGCCGGACATCGTCGATTACGCGCACAGATTCATTCAATCCCCGCCCACGGATTGGCAATCGCGCGCCTTGCCGAGCCTGCCGGCTGAGGAGGCGACGCTCCGGGCACCGCCGCCCGCGCTGCGGGAGATCGTCGAGCAGGCGCATGACCTGTCGACGCTTTACGCGGACGCGGACGCCTTCGGGGAGCGCCCCACGGAGGACGAGCTGGTCGCGCATTGCGTCGTCCCCCTCCTCCGCGCGCTGGGATGGCCTGCCGAGATGGTCGCCGTGAAGTGGCGCTATATCGACGTGAGCGTGTTCTCCGGGCTACCGAGAGTCCCGGAGCGCTGCCGCTACCTGATTGAGGCGAAGCGACCGGGCGCAGACGCGGAGGGCGCCCTCGCGCAGGCGATCGGATACGTCTCGGCGCTCGGCGTTCGGCGCGACGTCGTGGTGACGGACGGCGTCCGCTACCGGATGTATGAGGCGGCCCGGGATTTCGCGCCCGTCGCATACGCGAATCTCGCGCGCCTGAAGCAGTCGTCCCTGGAGCTGTTCAACCGTATGCGCAGGCCGTAGCCGGAGGGAAAACCATGGAACCGTGGCACAGAATCGTGACGCTCCGCCGGGAGGTGCGGGAGGGCCGCTCCTTCAGCCCGGACGAGTTCGCCATCGCCCTCGAGCAGGTGGTCGCCGGCACCGCCCCCGAGGATTACCGCGACCCGGCGCAGTTCTTCTCGCGCACCTGCTTCACGCGCGCCTTGAAGGAGCATGCCGGGATGACGCTCCGGCGGCTTGCCGGCGAGACGGAGAACACCTCGCCGGTACTCACGCTGATCACCCAATTCGGCGGCGGCAAGACGCACACGCTCACCGCGCTCTACCATCTGGCGCGGGCCGGCGCGGACGCCTCCAGCCTCCCGGGCGCAGCGGACCTCCTGCGCGAGGCAGGGATAGCCGAGGCGCCCTCCGCTCGCGTCGGCGTGTTCGTCGGCAACGCCTGGGACCCGGCGGAGGGGCGGGAGACGCCCTGGATCGATCTGGCGCGCCAACTGGCCGGCGAGCGGGGCGTCGCCGCCCTCGGCGCCGCCGCCCGGACGACGCCGCCGGGAACGGAATCGCTCGCCAGGGCGTTCGCCGCCGCCGGCGCCCCCGTCCTCCTGCTGTTCGACGAGGTGCTCAACTTCGTCAACCGCCATCGGGGCATGGCCGAGAGCTTCCACGCCTTTCTGCAGAACCTGACCGTCGCCGTCACGGGGGTCAGGCGAGCCGCCGCCGTCATCAGCCTGCCGCGCAGCCAGGTCGAGATGACCGACTGGGATCATCAATGGCAGGAGCGGATCACGAAAGTGGTCCGCCGCGTCGCCCGCGACCTGATCGCCAACGACGAATCGGAGACCAGCGAGGTCGTGCGGCGGCGGCTGTTCGAGAACCTCGGCAGCGCGCGCACCCGCAAGCGAGTCGCCGGCGCCTACGCGAGGTGGTGTTTCGAGCGCAGCGCCCGCCTCCCGAACGAATGGCTGGCCGTCGACACCGCAAAGAGCGACAAGAGGGCCACGGAGTTTCTGCGGGGCCGGTTCGAGGCGTGCTACCCCTTCCATCCGGCGACCCTCTCCGTCTTCCAGCGCAAGTGGCGCGCCCTCCCCCAGTTTCAGCAAACCCGCGGAGCGCTCGCCATGCTCGCGCAGTGGATTTCCTGGGCCGCGCGCGAACAGTTCCGCAAGGCGCGCAGGGAGCCGCTGATCACGCTCGGCTCGGCGCCGCTGGACGCGCCCGAGTTCCGCGCCGTCGTCCTGGGCCAGTTGGGCGAGGCGAGGCTCGATGCAGCCATCGAGGCCGACCTCGCCGCGCCGACCTCCCGCGCCCGGGCGCTCGACGCGGACGCCCGGGGCGCCCTGCGCGACATCCACCGCCGCGTGGGCGCGACCATCCTGTTCGAATCCTCCGGCGGGCAGGTGGACAAGGTGGCGCATCTGCCCGAGTTGCGCTTCGCGCTCGGCGAGCCTGAGGTCGAGACCACCACCATCGACACCGCCGCGGCGGACCTGGAGACCTCCGGGTTCTTCATTCGCAAGGTCGGGACGGACGGCTATCGCATCCACCACCAGGCGACGCTGAAGAAGGTCGTCAGCGACCGGTGCGCCTCCATCGACGAGGAAACGGAGCTCAGGCCGGCAGTCCGCAAGCTCGTGGAGGAGGAGTTCCGGTGCGGGGCGACCCTCCCCGTTCTCTGCTTCCCCGAGGACAGCGCAGCGGTCCAGGACTCGCCGCGCCTCGCGCTGATCGTCCTCGACCCGGAGACGGAATGGAAGGACGGCGATCGGATCGTCGAGCGGGTTGGCGACTGGACGAGGGAGCGGGGCGACGCGCGGCGGCTCTACCCGGGCTCGCTGGTCTGGTGCGCCAGGAAGCCGGGACGCGAACTGCACGAGAAGGCGAAGCTGTGGCTTGCGTGGCGACACGTGGCGCGCGAGGCGGCGGAGGGTCTCCTCGGCGCCGAATTCGACCAGCGCGAACGCGGTGAAGTGGAGGTCCACATCAAGGACGCGGAGGAGGCCGCCAGGGACGAGGTGTGGGCCGGCTACCGATACGCGGCGCTCTCGGACGCGCAGCAGCAACACGGGCTCCACATCATCGACCTCGGCGCCGGCCACTCCAGCGCAAGCGAAACGCTGTGCGGCCGGATCGTCCGGGCGCTCAAATCCGAGGCGTTGCTGAACGAGAGCGTAGGCGCCGGCTACATCGCCCGCAACTGGCCGCCCGCGTTCCGGGAATCGGGCGCCTGGCCGCTCACGAGTTTGCGGCAGAGCTTCCTCGACGGGTCGCTCACGCGGTTGCTCGACCCCGACGCGATCCTCCGCCGACAGATCCTGGCGTTCGTGGCGGCCGGAGATTTCGGCTTGGCGTCCGGCGAGAGAGATGACGGCGCCTGCGGTCGGCTGTGGTATGCGGAGCCGCTCCCCCAGGAAGAGGTCGCGTTCGAGAAGGACGTTTTTCTGCTGACCAAGGCCAGGGCGGAGGAGCGCAGGGCGGAGGCGCGCGAAACGCCGCAGCCAACGGGAGGCGACGCGCCCGACCCAGAACGCAAGCCCGAGGAGCCGGCGGATCCGGAGCCGGAGCCGCCCCCCGGTGGCGGAAAGGCGACCTTTCGGCTCGCCGGCACCGTGCCCCCCGAAGCCTGGAACCGCCTGGGAACCAGGATTTTGCCCAAGCTGCGGGCCGGCGAGGACCTCAGCGTCGGCATCGAGTTCTCCGTGAGCGTCGGCGCCGCGCTCGCCGGGCAGATGGAGACCGACTTGAGACAGGTTCTCGGCGACCTCGGGCTGAGCGACCGGGTGCGGGTTGTGCGGGATGATTGCGCGGACGCCGCATCGCCTCTATAACCTGTCAGGTTCGGGTGCAGGCGGAGGGGCGCCCGTCGGCGCCTCCGCCGCGAATCGGCCGGGGCGGAACGGGAGCGCGCTACCCCGGCGCGTTTCGCCCTCTCGCCGTGAAATGAAAGACTGATGAAAGACTATCGAGGGGCGGGGCAACGATGTATGACTATCTGCTGGTGGTCGGGCCGGGCCGCTCCGGAAGCGATTTTCTGTATCATATCCTGAAAGAGCATCCGGACTTCTCCGTTCCGGAAATCAAGGAGGGCATGTATTACCGCTCCCCCGGAGCGTTCCGACAAGCGTGGGGACTGCTGCGCGGCAAGGAGCGCAAGCTGCTGTGCGACATAGCGAACAGCGCCTACCAAGATGCCGCCCTGTTCCCCGGCGTGGAGAGGCTGAAAAAGGAGGGCTGGCGGATACTGGTGGTCGTCCTGATACGAAACCATCGGGACCGGGCGCTCTCCATGATGCGGTTCCGGAGGAGCCGAGGAAAGCCCTCGGCGCTCCTCGGCGTCAGGCGCCTGGAGGATGCTGTCGTGCGCGACAGGCTCTCTCCCCAGCTTCTTCTGGACATTTTCCGCATGAACGTCGACGTTCTCATCGTGTATTTTCCCGCGCTCACCAGGGGGACGGACGGCGTCCTGGACGCTCTGGCCTCCCTCTGCGCGACCTCGAAATTCCAGCGCGTTCCCCGGGGGTCGGTGAACGAATCCGTCCGTCCGAGGCTCATGTGGTTCTCCGCCCTCGGGCAGCCGTGCGCCGTCGCGCTGCGCAAGCTGGGCTTCCGGCGTCTGCTGCAGAGAATCAAGGACAGCGCACTCGTGAGAAGCGCGTTCTTCGTCCCGTTGCCGAAAGACGGGGATGGGCTGCGCCTGTCCGCGGAATCCCTGAAAACGCTGGACGCCTCGCATCTTGCGTGCCGCTCCGTCGTGGAGAGCTCCTCAAAGCGGCTGAGGGAAGGCGTCTACTTTCGCAAAGCCGAACCGGCGGGATAGAAGCCGCCGAACGCGGCCTCTCTATGTCTTGACTTCCGGCAAGGGTCGGCCGTCGGCCACGGCCTGGAGGGTGGCCTCCGCCTGCCGTGCGATGTGGCTCCAGTCGAAGCGCTTCGCCAGATTCAGGCAATTCTCCCGAAGCTGCGCCCACTCCCGGGGATCGTCCGCTAGGTCGGAGAGGACGGCGGCGAGTTCGTCGGCGTCCAGCGGGGAGAATGCGCGGCCCACGTTGTGCCGACTGACAAGGTTTTCGCCTTCACTGCCCCTGCTGATCACCACGGGAACGCCGCAGGCGAGCGCTTCGTATGTTTTCAAGGGCACCGTCGCGGGAAATTTTACCGCCAAAGGCACCAGACTGACATCGCACGAGGCCAGCATCGCCGGAACCCGCTCTTTCGACACCGACTCCCCGAACTTCAGGTTGTCCAGCCGCCGGCGCCCGGCGAGCTCCATGAGAGACTCCCGGCGCGGGCCGTCGCCGACCATGACGAATTTGATTCGGGGGTGGCCCCGAAGTTTGGCGGCCGCCTCGACGATCACCTCCAGCCCCTGGAACAGGCCATAGAGGCCGAAATACCCTACCAGAAAATCGTCCGCCCCCGCCCCGAGGTCGGCCCGAGCCTCCGGACTCCTCAGCGACGGACGAAACGCCTCCATGTCCGCGCCGTTGCTGAGAATGGTCGTTCTCACCTGCGGGAAGCGTCTGCTGATGTTCTCCCTGCTCCCCGGGCTGTTCGTCACGACCGCGTCGGACCACTTGTAGCTGAAGCGTTCCAGCAAACGCAGAGCCTCCAGGGAGAACCTGCCCATCGAATACCCCAGCCGCACCGCGACTTCAGGCCAGAGGTCCGCCACGTACAGGACGAAGCGCCCCCGGACGATGCGGGCGATGGCCAGACCCGCCGGCACAACGAACAGCGGCGGGCTGTTGCACACAACGACATCCTGCCGGCCAAGTCCCCAACAGCCCAGGAGCACGCTCGACAGCATGAAAGAAAGATAGCCGAGAAGACGGGGGATCGGACGGGAGGATTTGGAGGGGTACGCCCACGTCCGAATCACCCGGACCCCCTCTATTTCCTCCACCATGCGGAGCCTGCCCCGATAGCCGTCGAACGTCCTGCCAAGCGGGTAGCTGGGCATGGCGGTGATGACCTGGACTTGATGGCCCATCGCCGCCAATCTTCTCGTCAACTCAAAGAGGCGCGTGGGTGCGGCCCCCCATTCCGGGGAGAAATACTGGGTCAGGAAGGTGAGTCTCATGTCATGCGATCTCCATGTACCCGGCGCACAAGCGGAGGCGGAGCGGGACGAGCGGCGAACCCGACGAGGGAACCCGCAACCGCCCACCAGACGGCGACGCCCTGAAAAACGCCCAGGGGAATGTTGGGCTCCACCATCGCCAACAGCAGCCCCGCCACCACCACGCTCCTCAGTGCGGCAACCCCTTCCCTCTCCGCCGCCGTCCTGTGCACGTCCCGCAAGACTCGTCGTCCGGCTCGCAGGATAAACGCCATCATGACAAGCAGCCATACGGGGGCGAGAACGCCCGTGTAGGCCGCCCATTTTATCCAGACGTTATGAATCTCCACCGGTTTGTTGGAGCGACTCTGATACGACACTTGTCGCAACCCGTGCCCGAGGAAGGGGCGTTCAGCGATTTTTTCGAGACCCAAAATCCATCCCTGTAGACGGTACGCGGACAGACTCTCTAGGTCAGCACAGGACGAAAGAGAGTTCTTCTCGAGAATACATTTCAGGATCAGGAAGTGCCTGACGATCTTCAGGGGACGCTCGCATGGTTTCTGCGAAAATATCGCACCGGCCATGATGATCGCCGCCAGCGTTGCGACCGCCGCCAGCCGCTTCGATGAACGAAGCAGGGCGAGCGTCCCCACCGCGACAACGCTCGCAAGAAGGCCGCCGCGGGAGCCGCTTACAAGCTGGCTTCCGATAATAACCACAACCCCGACGATGGCGAGGGATTTCCAGGCCGGTGGCCGCCGAACCTGCGAAGGCAGGAAGAAGAGCGCCGCGGCCGGAACGGAAAACGCCAATCGAATCCCCCAGCCCGTGCTTTTTACGTCCCAACCGTTAACGTAGACCGAGTCGAATGCGCAGGGTGCCCGCTGGTCCAAGGCCAACAGGACGAGGGCGGCGCCCGCCAGCAACGCGACAAGAAGGAAAGCGCGTCGGAAGATGGCGAACACGTCGTCGCCATCCCTGGCGATGTGAAAAAAACAACAGAAAAACGAGAGGTAAAACCCCATCTGGGCGACGAACGCGATCACCCAAAACGAACCCTTGGCCTGGAGCAACCCCGGAGCCCAAAGCAACAGAATTCCGGCAAACCCCAGCGGGCCCAGAACCCCCGCAGGCCAGAGGAGACGGCCCTTCCACAGCTCCGTCCCGAACACGAGAACCAAAGCCGCCAGAAACAGGCTCCATTCCAGGCCCAGCAAAACCTCCCTGCCGACGCCGGGAAGCCAGTAGACCGGAGACAGGGCGAGAAACAGGCTGAGCAGCCAGGGTGCCGCCTTATCCCTGCCTGTCGCGCACAGATGGGCGAGCAGGGGCGATTTCGTGCCAGGCGCCACCCCTTTATTCCCTGCTCCCGGGCGGATTCCCCAGCCCCCGTATCGCCGCCGCCAGCTCACCAGCTTCGGAAGTATACGAATGGACATGCGGCGGCAAGGCGGCCATATTGGCGTGCCAGCGGGACCACTCCTCCGCCGTGATCGCGGCGCACGCCTCCTCCGCGGCGTCCTCCGCTCTTCTCTCCCGGAGGACCAAGCCGATTTGGTGACGCCCCACCTCCTCGGCGTCTCCCGTTCCGGCTCGAACGATCAGGGGTTTCTGGAAAAGGCAGGATGCGTAGTATCGATGGGAGCGGGACCAGCAGTTGGGAATCGTCGGGGGGTAAACCGCCAGCCCCATGTCCACGCTCCCGTACAATTTCGGCAGATCATCGGGATAACGGAATACCCCCCTGTATTCCAGACTTGGGTTTCTCTCAAGGAACCGGCCGAAGTCGCGCATTTTTCGCGGCACTCTGCCCGCGAGGACAACCTGGAATCTCCCGTCCGACAGCTTGGTCAGACGCTCGACAAACTCCATAGACCACCTATCTCGCAGCACCGAGAACCAGCCGATTCTGATAGGGCGATCCCGAAAAGGGGTAGCCTGCCCCGGTTGCCAACCGTCCTCTTCGCTCCACGTCGCATAGGGGACACCCAACTTGTTTTCGATAACCAGACAGCGCGTGCGCACTCCGAGCCTGTCCTGAAAGTAGCGACGGTATCCGGCGGAACTCAGGACCATAAACCGACAGCGCTCCGCGACGAACTTGTCCAGCATCCGGACGATTCGGCCCTTCAGTCCCCGGTCCACCTGAACATCCTGGATGTCCATGACCCCGAATACGGTGGGTTTTCCCAATCCCAGTCCCGCGATGAAAGAAGTGAGCGCCATATCCGCGCCAACGGCGTAGACCACTTCGTTGCGCCGTATCGCGGCTCGGAGCTTCGGGAGCGAGCGAATGAGCTTTGGTATGCGCTTCAGGTAGTTCCCCGGCTGCATGGGCCCCAACGAGGTAGTCGGGCAATCAGGCAGATGGCCAGCGAACGCTCCCCTGTCATACCCGATGACTTTGACGCGAAAGCCTCCTCCGTGGGGCGCCCACTGATCCTGCGGCCTCCTTTCATACCCCATGACTTCGGCATCAAGGCCTCCCTCCTGCATCAGGCCGACCCTGAGCGTGTTCCCGGGGACGAAAACTAGAGGCGCTATGAAAAGGACTTTCGATATTGGCATCGTCAAAATGAATGTGCCTAAAAGTTTATCTTGTGACGGGGACTTTACTCCTAACCAGAATACACGCCTGCCGTTCAAACCATCAACCTTTACACCTTTGTCCGTCAATACGCAACCCCATCGGGTCTGGGCATGAGGGTGGGAGGGGGAAACCATCCCGCTTGCGCGTGCGGAGGCGATACACGGAGCGGTGCCCGCGCGGTGCCGGAATCAAACCTTGCGGCGATGTTGGCAAATACCGTTTTTTAGGCTATAGGATTGACCTCCCGCGAAACTTGCGAGTCCCGAGGACGGAAGGGGTGGGGGGACGCCGTACTCTGCGGAGCCCCTCCGGGCTTCCCTTCTCCTCGGCATGCGACTGGTGATATGCTAACATCCATCTTCCGCTCCGATAAGAAATGGAACCAGCGAAAAACATGAATCCCCACCCCGCACAAAGCACCACCATTCCACCCTACGGCGGAAGCCTCGTGAACCTTCTCGCATCACCGGAGGACAAGGAGGCATGGAAGGAACAGGCGGGCCGGCTGCCCTCCATCCAGATATCGGACCGCACGGCCTGCGATCTGGAGTTGTTGGCCACGGGGGGCTTCTCCCCGCTGGACAGGTTCATGGACGGTGCGGATCACGCGCGCGTCCTCGAGGAGATGCGGTCGGCGGACGGGTTCCTCTCTCCGATTCCCCTCACCCTCCCCGTCGAGCCCGCAGACGTGCGCCTCGACCGGGAGATCTCCCTGCGCGGGCCCAGGAACGAGCTCCTCGCGATCATGCGGGTGGAGGAAGCCTACGAATGGGACAGGCGAGAGGTTGCGCGGAAAGTCTTCGGCACCGAGGATGAGCGGCACCCGCTCGTCGCGGAGATGGCCCGCTGGGGGTCGGTCAACATCTCGGGGCGGCTACGGGTGCTGGACCTCCCTCCCCACTTCGACTTCCGCGACCTGCGCCTCACGCCCTCGCAGTGCCGGGCGCGGCTCGAAGAAATCGGGGCGGGCAACGTCGTCGCGTTCCAGACCCGCAATCCGCTGCATCGCGTACATGAAGAGATGACGAAGCGCGCCGCGGCAATGGTGGACGGAGCACTCCTCCTGCACCCCGTCGTCGGCCTCACCAAGCCCGGCGACGTCGACCACTACACCCGGGTGCGCACATATCGCGCGCTGGCGAGCCGCTACTACGACCCGACCGCAATCATCCTGGCGCTGCTCCCCCTCGCGATGCGGATGGGCGGCCCGCGCGAGGCGCTGTGGCACGCGATCATCCGCCGCAACCACGGGGCGAACCACCTGATCGTGGGCAGGGACCACGCGGGGCCGGGCGCCGATTCTTCCGGCAGGCCCTTCTATGGGCCGTATGACGCGCAGGAACAGGTGCAGGAACACAGCGAGGAGCTCGGAGTCCGGGTCGTTCCCTTCCAGGAGCTCGTCTACATCCCGGAGAAGGACTGCTACGAGGAGGCCTCCAGGGTCCCCGCCGGAACGGCGACCGCGTCCATCTCGGGAACCCAGGTCCGCGAGGAATACCTGAACAACGGCAAGAAGCTGCCCGAATGGTTCACCCGCCCCGAGGTGGCCGAGATTCTCGCGGCCAGCTATCCGCCGCGCCACAAACAGGGCGTCTGCGTCTGGTTCACCGGACTCAGCGGGTCCGGCAAGTCCACGACCGCCGAAGTCCTCACCGTGCTGCTCATGGAGCTGGGACGGCACGTGACGGTGCTGGACGGCGACGTCGTCCGCACGCACCTCTCGAAGGGGCTCGGATTCAGCAGGGAGGACAGGAACACAAACGTTCTGCGCATCGGGTTCGTGGCTTCCGAGATTGCCCGGGCGGGCGGCATCGCCGTCTGCGCGGCGGTGAGTCCGTATCGGGGGACGCGCGACTCCGTGCGCAACATGGTCGGCGCCGAGAACTTCGTGGAGGTTTTCGTCAACACCCCGCTCGACGTGTGCGAGCGGCGCGACAGCAAGGGGATGTACGCGAAGGCCCGCAGGGGGGAAATCCGGAACTTCACGGGCATCGACGACCCCTACGAGGCGCCGACAGACCCGGACCTGGAAATCGAGACCCTCGTCCGCAGCGCCGAGGACAACGCCCGACACATCGTGGAAGAACTCCGGCGGAGGGGATTTGTCAGCACCGCCGCCAAGACGGACGCAGAGGATGTACGCTAGCCCGGCGCGCGCATGATCCGGACGCCGGCAGGAGCCGCAGCGCGTTCGAAGCAGAGGATGGATGAAGGTTCATGACAGCGGGAAAGCGCCTCTTCGACATCTTGCTAGCCAGCGTATTGCTGACGCTCACCTCCCCGCTGATGCTGGTGGCGGCTTTGGTGATATATCTTCGCAATCCGGGGCCGATATTCTTCCGGTCCCGTCGGCTGGGACTGCGAGGGCGCATCTTCACGATGTTCAAATTCCGCACCATGTACCAGAACACATCGCTCCATATCATTTCGAACAGGAAAGACGGCCAGGTTTTTCCAGGGGCGCGGTGGTTGCGTCATTTCAAGATAGACGAATTGCCCCAACTCCTCAACGTGCTCAGAGGCGACATGTCCATTGTCGGCCCGAGGCCAAGAATTTCCGAAATCAAAAACCGATGCGACATGTCTCTCTACCGGAAATCTCTCGAGGTTCGGCCCGGGCTGACGAGTCCCGGAACGCTGTTTTACCTTTCCCAGGGCGAAGACCTGCTCAACCAGGGCGACCCGGAAGATGCGGAAAAGACGTACCTGGAAAAAATTCTGCCCCGGCAACTGGAGATAGACATCGCCTATCTGCAAGAAGCCTCCCTGTGGAAGGACCTGTGGATCATCGTGCGCACGGTCGGGATGATCCTGGGCATCAGGCACCTGAAATTCGATTCCGAAACCACCCAGCTATAGCCGGCGCACCCACACCGCCACACCGCCGCAGGGTTCCTCATCGTGCGCCTCCCGCCTCGGCCAGCCCCTCGGCGGTGGAGGCGATGAGCGCAATGTCCGCAGGCCTCGAAAGCCGGTGCTCCCCGTCCTTGATGAGCGTGAGGCGCACGTCGTCGCCTTCGAGGGCGTTCGCCAGGCGCAGGGAGACCTCCCACGGGACACTCTCGTCGCGCATTCCGTGAATGAGGCGAACGGGGCGCGTCAACCGAACCGCACCGCGCAGGAGGAGATGGTTCGCCCCCTCCTCCAGGAGTTTCCGGGTGACGGGGTAGGGCGCCTCGCCGTCGTCGGAGTCGCGCATGAAGTATCCCCGCTCGCGCAGCTGCTCGCTCGTGGCGTCGCTGAGCCGGCCCCGCATCAAATCCTCCGTGAAGTCAGGCGCCGCCGCCACCCCCACGAGGCCCGCCACGCGCTCGGGCCGGGCCAGGGCGGCCAGCAGCATGATCCACCCCCCCATGCTCGAGCCGACGAGCACCTGCGGGCCCCGGGCGACGCGATCCAGCACGGCGAGGGCGTCCTCCGCCCACGCCCCTATCGTCCCCTCCTCGAACCTTCCGGAAGACTCCCCGTGTCCCCCGTAGTCGAACCGGACGTAGGCGCGCCCCACGCCTCGGCAATGCGATTCAAGCGCACCCGCCTTCGTTCCGCTCATGTCCGAGCGGAAACCGCCGAGGAACATCAAGCCGGGAGATTTCCCCTCCAGTCGGAAATACGCGAGCGAAGCACCGCCCGGACGGGACAGAAACCGCACACCGGGGCCGGACACTTTTCTTCCTAGGGGGATTTTGATCGTTCGAGACGCGCGAGCAGGCGGGCGGCGACGCCGCGGATGGAGGCCGCCGCCGCCTCGTCCACGCACCGCCCGTCCTCGTCGAACACCTTGTGGACATCTCCGATGGAGGCCCCTCCGGGCAGAACCTCCCCGCCGATATGCGTGAGGATGTGCCGGAGGTGCGCGAGGGCGCCGTCGGCGCTTGGCCCCATCGCCACGCCGAGTATGGCTATCGTCTTTCCCGCGAACGTGGAGGGGTAGCCCAGGTTGTCTATCGCCAGTTTGAGCGTGCTGCTGATGCTGCCGTGGTACTCCGGCGTGGCGATGAGGATTCCCTCCGCCCCCGCCACCAGCTCCCGCAGCGCCTCCGGGTCCCCAGAGTCGCTCGGCGCCCCGGGCAGGGGCAAGTCCAGCTCGCCCAGATGGACGCGGACGATCTCGAAATCACCCTTTTGCAGCGCATCGAGGACGACCGCCAGCGCCTTGTCGGTGTTGTTCCGCGGCCTGCGGCTGCCGCCGAAGACGAGAATGTAGGGGGGCCGCCATCCGACTTGCGGCTTACGCGGCGACGCCAGCGGGGTCGGGCAGGACGACGGGGTTCGTATCCCGGAGAAGCGGCAGAACCTCCCTGCCGAAAATTTCCGCCTCCTCCCTGTGCGGCCATCCGTTCATGATGAAGTGCCGCACGCCCGCGTCGTAATACTCGCGAATCACGCCCGCGACCATATCCGGCGTGCCGACGAACATCGTCCCCGCACCGCCGCGCACCCTGTTCACCCCCATCCAGATCGTGTCGGTAAGCCACAGGCTCTCCCGGGAGCCCATCTCGTTGACGCGCATCTGGCCGGTGGATTCGGTGTTGTTCTTCATGTCGGCCCAGGTGCCCGTGTTCGAGATGTCGCTCTCCTCGATGAGCGCCTCGGCGGCGCGCACCGCCTCCTTTTTCGTCTCTCGCACGCAGACCAGGTGGCGGATGCCGTAGCGCAGCGGACGCGCGCGCGCATATTCCTGCGACCGCGCGACGCCCTCCTCGACATCTTTCGCAATCACCTCGGGCTCGGCGGCGTACATCACGTGCACGTCCCCGTGCTCCCACGCCACCCGCTTGCCCGCGTCCGAGCTGCCCGCGAGGAACACCGCCGGGTGGGGCTTCGTCACCCTGTCGGGGAAGATGGACGCCCGCTCGATCTCAAAGAATTCTCCCTTGTAATCGACAGGGCCATCCGACCGCCAGAGCCTCCGCACGACGTCGAGAAACTCCGCCGTGCGCGCATAGCGATCGTCGTGCGGCAGGAAATCCCCGTATCTTTTCTGGTCCACGGGCGTGCTGCCCGTCACCACGTTCAGCGTGCAGCGCCCGCCCGTCAGATAATCGAGGCTGTTCGCCTGCTGGGCCGCATACACCGGCCCGGTGATTCCGGGCCGGAAAGCCACCAGAAACCGTATCTTTTTCGTTCGGCTCGACAGGGCGCCAGCCGTCGTCCACGCATCGATGCAGTGCGTGCCGCACGGCACGAGGATGTTGGCGAAGCCGGCCTCCTCGGCGGCGGTCGTCACCTGCGCGAGATACTCCAGGGTGGCGGGACGATCCGGCGTCTTCTGGTTCACCTGCGCCCCGTCGCCCGCCCTGTGGGAGCAAAGCGCCCATATGTATTCGGTGGACATCCCCTCACCCTCCTGTACCCGCACAGGCGACGTGCGTCGATAAGGAGCATCAACCAGCCCTTCGGCGTCCGCGCATCAGGATAAAGACATCTCCGCCACGGAGCAAGCCGTCGTCCGAGGCGAGAGGGTAGCCCCGGACGCTGGAGCGGCGCGAGGCGCCCGATGAAAAAACGGACTACGGCGCCTTGTCCAGGGCGACCTGGTAGTGCCGCTCCCGCCTGCTCTCGACGATGACGTTTTGCCGCTCCATCAGGTGTCCCGGTAGCCGAAGCCACATCGAATGCTCGCCGGCGGCGAGAGTCGTCACCTCGAGTGCCGGATCGGCCTTGCCGTAATACCGGCTGTTGATGAAGACTTCCGCGCCCGATGGACTCGAGCGGATGACCAGGCGCCCCTCCCCGCCTTTCGAGAGCCTCATTTTGAGGGGAACCTTCTCGGAGCGCACGTCGACCTCCAGAACCTGGGTGACGTAGCCCGGGAACTGCGCGCGTATCGAATGGCGCCCGTAGGCTACGCCCTTGATCTCGACGGGCTTTTTCGCATATGCGGCGCCATGCGGATTGCCGTCAAAAATAATGGTGGCCCCGTCCGGCTCGCTCGTCACGAGGACGCTGGCCTGGCCCCGCGGGAGTTCGACGCGCCTCTCCCCCAAACACCCGACGCCCGACGCCAGCGCGCAAAGCGCCGCCAGAACGAGCGCCGAGCGCGTCGGCTTCTTTCGCGTTCGCATCCATGCCGGGAGTTTTCTTTTCATGTCCCCACCCCGCTATCGTCCGGAAAGTTCATCCAACCTACCCTGTTTGGCCTGCGGGCGAAAGCCGCCCCGAAAGATGCGGCCAGAATCCGCTTGCCCATCCACGACCGATGGGGAATGATGCGCCGTGCATACGCGAAAACACCACACCCACGGGAGACATGTCAACATGCGCGGCCACTTGAGAGGACTGACGAGCTATGGTGACCCGGGCTTCAGCGTTTTCGCCAGGGGTGCCTACGTGCGGGGGCTGGGCCTGACGAAAGAGGACCTGGAGAAGCCCATCGTCGGCATCGCCCAGACCTGGAGCGAGCTCAACCCGTGCCATCGCCACCTGCGGGAAATCGCGGAGGCCGTCAAGCGGGGCGTCTGGCAAACCGGCGGCCTGCCGCTCGAGTTCCCCACCATCTCGCTCGCGGAGATGTGCCTCAACCCGACGGCCATGTTCTTCCGCAACCTGCTCTCCATGGACACCGAGGAGATGATCCGGGGCCAGCCCATGGACGGCGTGGTGCTGCTCGGCGGCTGCGACAAGACCCTCCCCGCGCAACTCATGGGCGCCGCCAGCGCGGGCATCCCCGCCATTTGCGTGACGGCGGGGCCGATGATCGGCGGAAGGTTCGAGGACAAGGTGCTGGGCGCGTGCTCGGATTGCCGCGGCATGTGGAGCGAATACAGGGCGGGGAAACTCGACGGCGCGCGGCTCGAGGAGGCGCAGGGCGCGCTCTTCCCCTCCGCCGGAACCTGCATGGTGATGGGGACGGCGAGCACCATGGCGTCCCTCACCGAGGCGATGGGCATGATGCTCCCCGGACTGGCCGCCGTTCCGGCGGTGAACTCGAATCGCATCCGCCTGGCGGAGCAAAGCGGGCGGCGCATCACCGCGCTGATCGAAAACAACCTGACGCCCGACCAAATTATGACGCGGGAGGCGTTTGAAAACGCCATTCGCGTGCTCATGGCCGTTGGCGGCTCCACGAACGCCGTGGTGCACCTGCCGGCGATCGCCGGGCGCCTCGGCGTCGACCTGCCCCTCTCCCTGTTCGATGAAATCTCCCGGACGACGCCGATGCTCGGAAACGTCCGCCCATCGGGGAAGAAATATCTGATGGAGGACCTCGCTGCGGCGGGCGGCATTCCGGTGGTGATGAAAGAACTCGAACCCCTCCTTCACGGGGACTGCATCACGGTGACGGGAGAAACCGTGGCGCAAAACCTCTCGAACGTCCCCAGGGCACAGGCGTGGCAGGACGTCATCTACGCCAGAGAAAAACCCATCTCGGAGGAGGGGGGCCTCGTCATCCTCCAGGGCTCCCTCGCTCCCGATGGTGCGGTCATCAAGATTTCGGCGGCCAGCCCCGGGATGCTGACGCATACGGGGCCCGCCGTCGTCTTCTCATCGCAGCAAGACCTGATCGAGCGCATCGACGACCCCGACCTCCCCGCGACGGCCGACAGCGTCTTCGTCCTGCAGAACGCCGGCCCCGTCGGCGCGCCCGGGTTTCCGGAGGCCGGCTCCCTTCCCATCCCCAAAAAATTGCTGGAAGCGGGCGTGCGGGACGTCGTTCGCGTCTCGGACGCGCGCATGAGCGGAACGGCGTCGGGAACCATCGTGCTGCACGCAGCACCCGAGGCGGCCGCCGGAGGCCCCCTCGCCCTGGTTCAGGACGGGGATATGATCGCCCTCGACGTTCCCCGCCGGAAAATCGACCTGCTCGTGGGGGATGCGGAGCTCGAGCACCGCCGGGCCGCGTGGCGGCCGAGGCCGCTTCCCTACGACAGGGGCTACGGCAAGCTGTTTGTGGAAAACGTGCTCCAGGCACCCGAGGGCTGCGACTTCGGGTTCCTGAAAAAGACGGATTGAAGACCGTGGACCGGGTTCGCGTCGTCAGCCGATTGTTGCCCTGCATCCGCGCCTTGCGCGGCAGGCCCGTATCGCCCGAAATCAAAAAACGCCTCGCCCGCGCGACGGATGAGCACAGGATAGAGCTGATCGTCGAGCCGGACCCCGAAACGAGGATGCGGGCGGTTGAGACGGCGGATTTTTTCCTGTGCGAGAATGACGCTCTGCCCCGCGATTTTTACGAGCGCGCGAAACGGCTGAAACTCATTCAGGCGGGCGGCTATTTCTTCGAGAGGCTCGACGTCGGGCGCGCCGCCCGGGCGGGTGTGCCGCTCGTGACCTTCCCGATGCCGATCACGGATTCGGTGGCGGATCACGCCATCATGCTCCTGCTCGCGCTCGCGAGAAACCTCGAAGAGGCTGTGCGCTCCGTGCGGGAGGGCTCCGGCAAGCCCCCGTCTCCGCAGCGGGCGGATGGCAGCGCGTACAACTGGACGCAGACGCAAGGGGTCTCCCCCCTGCGCGGCATGCGCCTCGGCATCCTGGGGCTGGGAGACATCGGCCGGGGCGTGGCGATGCGCGCCGGCGCGTTCGGCATGGAGGTTCGGTATTGGAACAGAACGCCGCTTCCGAAGTCGTTGGACGCGGCGTTGGGCGCCCGACCCATGGGGCGGGAGGAGTTGCTGAAAAACGCGGAGGCACTCCTCGTCGGCGTCGGTCTGAACGAGCAGACCCGGGGCATCGTCGGGGAGGAGGAGATTCGCGCCCTCCCCCGGGGGGCGTTCATACTGAACATCGGACGCGGGCCGCTGATCGACCAGGAGGCGATGCGCCGCGCCCTCGCCGACGGGCATCTCGGCGGCGCCGGGCTGGACGTGTTTGACCCCGAGCCGCTTCCGAACGCGCACCCTCTCCTGCGACTGCCCAACGTCATTCCCACGCCGCACTGCGCGGGCGGCGACGATGAAACCATCATCCGCGAGGTGGAGCTGTGGTTCGGCAACATCCATCGGGTTCTGGCCGGCGAGACGCCCGTCGGGATCATGAACGGCGTCCCCTGGCGGGGCGCGTAGCCGATGTGCGGACGCTTTGCGCTCACCGACCCGACCTCCTGCATAGAGGAAATCCTGGGCGCGAACCGCCCGGGAGGCGGGGCGGGTCTCGCGCCGAGGCACAACGTATCGCCGGGGACGGACGTCCCCATCGTCCGCGCCGGCGAGAGGCATGCGCGCGAACTCGCCTTCGCGCGCTGGGGACTCGTGCCCTTCTGGGCGAAAGACCCGCGCTTCGGGGCCAGGACGATCAACGCGCGCTCGGAGACGGCCGCGCAAAAGCCCGCGTTCCGCGCGGCGTTTCGCTACAGGCGATGCCTCATTCCTGCGGACGGCTTTTATGAATGGGCGGGAGAGGGCAGAAAAAAGCAGCCCTATTTCATTCACCTGCCGGGGAGGGCGCCCTTTGCGTTCGCGGGTCTTTGGGAGCGCCTGTGCGCGGCCGACGGCGCCTTTCTCGACACCTGCGCGATTCTCACCACGCGGGCGAACGAGAGGCTGGCGGCGCTGCACCATCGCATGCCCGTCATTCTGCCGGAGGGCGCGTACGCGGACTGGCTGAATCCGCAGGAGAACCGCCCCGAAGCCCTGCAAGCGCTCTTGCGCCCCCATCCTCCCGACAGGTTCGCGTATTACCCGGTGGGAGATCGGGTCAACCGCCCGGAAAACGACGACGCAGCCTGCCTCGAAAGACGCCCGGAGGAGGAGGTCCCGGGGCGCCAGGGGTCGCTGTTCGGTGAGCCGGGCCTCTCCCCGTGAGGGACGCGCGGGGCGGGGCGGCCACCCTCCGCAGACGAGCGAGGGCGTCCGGGCAAGGGACTAGGAGATCGAGGAGCCTTCGGGCTGTTCTTCTATCGGCGCGTCCGTCGTCAGGCGCTTCTTCGCCGTCGGCGCGTAGCCGCCGCCGACCATTCTCGAGGCGGCGTCCCGCACCTCGCGCATGGATGCCGGCATCCCCGACGGATACGCCTCATCCGGACACCGGCTGTGCGCCATGTAGGCGCACGGCTTGCACTCGACGCACCGGATGATCTCGCTCGCCCGCCCGGAGGTCGCCTTGTTCGCGTAGTCCGGGTCCGTGAGCATCCCCCGCCCCACGCCGACGAAATCCGCTCCCATGTCGAGATACGCCTGTATCCGCGCGGGCTCGAAGGCGGCCCCGTTCGCGATGAGGGGGACGTCCACCGCCGCGCGCAGCCTGGCGAACGCGGGGTTGTACAAATCCGGCGCGACGGGCAGCCCCACGCGCGCGTTTCTCGAACAATGGAGAACGTCGACCCCCGCCTCCACGAGCGCGGGTGCGAGGGCGAGCGTGTCCTCCACCGTGAACCCGTTTTCAAAAGGCTCGAGCAGGCCCAGGCGATAGCTGATGACCATCTCGTCGCCCGCACCCTCGCGCACCGCCCGCGCCACTTCCACCGGAAAGCGCATGCGCCCCTCGAGCGTTCCGCCGTATCCATCCGTCCGGCGGTTCGAGGCGGGGGAGAAAAACTGCTGGCACAGATACCAGGTGGCTCCGTGAATCTCCAGCATCTTGCCCCCCGCCTCCCGGACCCGCCGCGCCGCGTCCCCGTAGGCCTTGACGGCGTCTCGTATCTCCCGCGCGCCGAGTTCGCGCGGCACCTCATCCTCGGTGGGATGCGGAATGGGAGAAGGCCCCACGGGCGGCATGCCCGTGATGGCGCTCAGCGCCGTTCTGCCGGCATGATAAATCTGAATCGCCAGGGGCGCGCCGGCAGCCGCCACCGCCTGAACCAGCTCGCCCAAGGGCGGAACGAGCGCGTCATCGTGCGTGCCCAGCTGGTTGGGAAATCCCTTCCCCTCCTGGTTGACGTATGTCGCCTCGCTGAAGCACACCGCAGCGCCTCCCCGGGCGCGCGCCGCGTAGTGTGCCCGCGTCCACGCGGAGGGCGCGCCGTCCGCCTCCGCGCGCGAGGTCGTCATCGCGGACATGAGAATCCGGTGCCGTATTCTCTGGCCGCGCACTTCGATGGGATCCGTGAATCTCGCCATGTGAAGAACACTCCCGATAACTGCCAAGGCGCGCGCAGGACGCCCCCCGCGTCCTAGTTTCTCGCCAGGAAATCTTCGATGTCCTTCAAGGACTCCTCGAAGCACTGGATGAGGAAGAAATGGCTCGCCTCCCCGTAGACCTTGATCTCGCAATCCGGCACCCGATCCGCGATCTCCCGCGAGGCACTCGCCGCGCACAAGACGTCCTGCCCGCCCGCGAGCACCAGGGTCGGGCACCGCACCTCGCCGAGGCGGTCGAGTGCGTCATGGGTCAGGCAGGCGTTGGTGGAGTGGACATACCCGCGGACGGGGCGGTCGGTGTTCGCGAGACCGGCCTCGAACACATCCAGCTGCTCCTGGTTGTCGTTGAAGTAATGCGGCGGGAAGAAGAAGAGCGACTGGTGCTTGGCCGCCGGGCCGTAGCCCTGGGATTTCACCACCTCGTTGATGTTGTAGAGAATCTGGTGGCCATAGCGGTCGAGCTTGCCGAAAGAGGCGGTGATGAGCAGGCTGCGCACGCGGTCGGGATAGTCGAGCGCCATGATCTGGGCGATCGCCCCTCCCATGGAGCGGCCGATGACGTGTGCGGGCTCGGTGATGCCCACCGCGTCCATGAGGCCGATGGTATCGTCCGCGAAATGCTTCGACGTATAGGGATAATCGGGCGCGGAGCTCCGCCCCGCCCCCCGGTTGTCGAACGCGAGCACGCGATACTTCTTCTCCAGGCTCTCTATCTGCGCCTTCCACGCGCTGCAATCTCCCGCCAGGCCATGGATGAGAACGACGGGCACGCCCTCTCCATACTCTTCGTAATACAGCTCCACGTCTCCCACCTGAACTTTCGGCATCTCGAAACATCCTCTCTCGTGTAAGGGTTGCGGATTACTTTTTGCCCTCGACCCCCTCGGCCACCTTGTCCATGAACTCCTCGTTGTCGAACACCCAGCCGAGGCACCGCATGACGTTCTGCATCCCGAACACGTGCAAATCCGGCCCATACATGCTCGCCACGCAATCGGAGAGCATCACCACCCGGTAGTCGTAGTTGAAGGCGGTGAAGGCCGTGTTCAGGACGCACGTGTTCGTGTTGATCCCCATCAGGCACACGTTCTTGGTGTTCAGGGAATCGAGGAGCGCCTTCAGGTCCGTCCCCATGAAGCAGTCGAGGCGCTTTTTGTTGTCGATGACGTAGTCGCCCTCCTCCACCAGGGAGGAGATCATCTCCGTCGTCGGCTCGCCCATGATGTTGTGGTCGTTCACCGTGCTCTTGCGCCCGAGGGTGAGGCGGTTCTTCTCGTCCTGGATGTCGTGCAGCGCCTTCCAGAAGACGACCTTCATCCCCTCGCTCCCCAGGCCGGGAATCTTCCGGAAGACGAGCTTCACGTGGACGACGGGAATCTGGTGGTTTCTGGCGAAACCGAGCAGCTCCTCCGCGTGGCCGATGACGCTCTCGCAATCCTCCGGGCTCGCCGGCATCGTGGCGACGTCCGGGTCCAGGTGCCCCCTGTGCATGTCGATGGTGACAATCGTGGTTTCCTTCGGATCCAGCGACACCATTCCCTTCAGTTGCTCCGTCATCTCCGAGCGGTCCAGAATCTCTACCTGCGTGGACATGGCTTCCCCCCTCCCTCTGAGTAGTGGACGTTGAGCTCCCACAGGATTTTGATGCGGCAAGCATAATACATCCCGCGCGTTTTGGGAATGAGGGGACATTCCGGGGGAGGGAAAATGGGAGTCATTTTGCGCAAATCGGGGTTTGCCTTGCTAGAAACAAGGCGATGGGGAAAGGATTCGGAGATACGCTTTCCAAAAAGGATGGAACCACTTGCCGGAGCGGCCTCAGCCGCAGACGCTAGTTATCTCTGAGACGACACAAATTCCTGTTGGCAAGAAGCCGCCTATGGCTGGGCAGGAAATTCTGGTTTTCGAGCGTTGAATAGACTTTTCCCCTTGGATTATCTATCAGGCTCTTCTTCTTGAAATCGCGTTGCAAGGCACTATCGTTCGAGTATAACAAGCGCGCCCCACTCACCTGGGCCAAGGCAAGGACATGGGGGTCGTCCGATGCGCATGCGCCTTCTCTCCTGAGCTCCTCTGTTCTCTTGTTGACGGCATCCGCATTCTCCCGTTTCATCACTCCACCGCGAATCGCCTCAAGCGCCCATTCCCTAAATCGCATTGATTTGGAGAGTTCCTCATGGAGCGTGCCGCCAGAGACCAAGCGTAAGCGTCCCTTGCCTTTGTTGAGCCACTTGAGGAATGCGTTCCCGGCTGCAGTACGAACCTTGCCGAACACTTCACCTACGACGTTGGCGTCCAGAATCGCGCACATTACTCAAAAAGACCCAGAGATCTGCTCGTCTCTTCCATGAAGAATTTTCGGTACGTATCCGGTGCGTCCAGAACATTTCCCTCATCATCAAGCCGAAGAGAGTGAATGGATACGTCCAGGCCGTCGCGCTCGAAGAACAGAATGGAAACGTCTTCGGGCTTCAGGTTCGCCTCGCCGTCGCGAACGTCCATCCGCACCCGGTCGAGCAGGTGGTCGCTGTGCGTCTCGACTATCAGTTGACGCTCCTCGCCGGCGACCCGGCAAAATAAACTGCCCAGCGCCGCTTGGGCGCTGGGGTGAAGATGCACCTCCGGCTGCTGCAGCAAGAACATGCGCGCCGTATTCTCTTGCAGCAACTCCGTTATCACAGGCAACACCTGGCTCACGCCATAGCCTACGTCAATCAGGTTGCGCAGAGGGCCTTTCAGCCTTCGGCCAGACTTCCGCACCTGCACCTGGAAAGGTTCGCTATCCCTTTTCCCGAGACGCCTGATGTCGATTTCATCGAAAATGCCCGCCTGTTTCCCAAATTCCTCGAGCGCTTTCTTCAGCTTGTTCCATCTCTCTGGATGGTGATAGCACAAGTTGGCGAGATACATGGGGATGTAGTCGCCTTCGGCATCCGGCGTCGTGCGAGAAGGATCATAGGTGCGCCGTGGTTTGGAGCGGACAGGCGCGCTGGCATAAAGACGCTCATCGGGATAGCGAAAAGCCATTCCAGACGCCATTTCCGCCAGTTGCTCAATCAGTTTCAAATCCTCGTCGGTGGGCGGCCCGGAACCTTCTAATGGCGTTAGTTTTATTCGGGGTTCTCGATTAACGTCGGATAGCCTCCGAAACGCAAAATAAATGTAAAATCTCCAGATCGGTTCATTATCCCACTCTAACGACCTATTCTCTTCATCCAGAATTCTCCAACCACCTCTCGGCGTCCCGAAACTCTTCTCCCAATGTTTTCCCTTCCGATGGATCTTGAGCCAAACATTCTCACGAGCAAACCGTATTGTTCCCAGGACCGGCACACTCCCATTCTTTATCTTTATGAAAGTGACATCCGATCGTAATCCCATCACTCCCCTTCTACCGGGAGTGGCTTCGAACCCGGCCTCGAAGCTATCAGCCCGCCCACCCCGTCCTCCCCGGTAGTGGGCTATCTCATCAAAACTCCCCAGATCGTAGGGCTCCTTCTTGAAGTCAACAACTGGATACTCGGATACAATATCCCAAAGCACCCGAATCATGGCCAAGAAAGAAGTCTTGCCGGTGCTGTTCTCGCCTACGAGGAGGGTCAGCGGCGCCAGGCGGGCGGTCTGCTCTTTACGGAAACAACGAAAATCCTTGAGCCTGATCTTGTCCACGACAGCCTCTCTCTTCCTTCCCGCTTCGTGCTTGCGAATGGCTCACCGCCACAAGCATAGCATCCCGCAGTCGCCTCTTCACGGCACAGGAATGAGAAAGCTGAAAGTATGGCTTATGAATCGCCCCTCACCGCCGCGCGGATGAACTCGCGGTTCATCTTGGCGATGTGGCTCACGCTGATCTCTTTCGGGCACATCGCCTCGCACTCCGCATGGTTGGTGCAGTTGCCGAAACCCTCTGCATCCATTCGGGCGACCATGCCGCGCACCCTTTGCGCCCGCTCGGGCACGCCCTGCGGCAGATGCGCGAGATGGGACACCTTCGCCGCCACAAAGAGCATCGCCGAGCCGTTCGGGCAGGACGCCGCGCAGGCACCACAGCCGATGCAGGCGGCCGCGTCCATCGCCGCATCCGCGTCAGGCTTGGGGACGGGGAGCGCGTTGCCGTCCGGGGCGCCTCCCGTATTCGCCGAGATGAAGCCGCCCGCCTGAATGATGCGGTCGAACGAGGAGCGATCCACCACCAAATCCCTGATGACCGGAAAACCGCTCGCGCGCCAGGGCTCGATGGTTATCGTGTCGCCGTCGCGGAATTTCCGCATATGCAGCTGGCACGTGGTCGTGCCCGCAAAACCCCCGTGCGCCTTGCCGTTGATCACCAAGGAGCACATCCCGCAGATTCCCTCGCGGCAATCGTGATCAAACGCGATAGGTTCTTTCCCCTCGACGATCAAGCGCTCGTTCGTCACGTCCAGCATCTCCAGAAAAGACATGTCCGGAATGACGTCTTCCACCTCATAGGTTTCCAGCCTGCCCGTCCCCTGCCCGTCCTTCTGCCGCCAAACCCTGAGGGTGAGGTTCATTACTTGTAACTCCTCACGCTGAATTGGACTTCCTCGAATTCCAGGTCTTCCTTGTGCAATATCGGCCTTCCGCCGTTCTCCGGCGCCTCCCACGCGCTCACGTGGCTGAAATTCTCGTCATCCCGCAGGGCTTCGCCCTCTTCGGTCTGATACTCCTCGCGAAAATGTCCGCCGCAGGATTCCTCCCGCACGAGGGCGTCATAGCACATCAGCTCCGCAAACTCGAGAAAATCGGCCACGCGCAGCGCCTTTTCGAGTTCGGGGTTGAGCTCCCCGTTTCTCCCGGGCACGCGCACGTTTTCCCAGAATTCCTCCCGAAGCGCCGGAATCAGCCCCAGGGCTTTCTCCAGACTCTGCGCGGTGCGCGCCATTCCGCAATAATCCCAGCAGATGAGGCCCAACTCCCGATGGAACGAGGAGACCGTGCGGTTTCCGTCAACGGAGAGCAACTTCTTGATCCTGTCCTTCACGTCCTGGGCGGCGCGCGTGAACTCCGAGGAATCCGGGGAAACCTCTCCGGGCGTCTGGCTCGCCAGGTAGTTCCCCACCGTATAAGGCGCGACGAAGTAGCCGTCGGCCAGCCCCTGCATGAGCGCGCTCGCGCCCAGGCGGTTGGCTCCATGGTCGGAGAAGTTCGCCTCTCCCAGAACGAACAGGCCGGGAACGTTGCTCATCAGATTGTAGTCGACCCAGAGCCCCCCCATGGTGTAGTGGATGGCCGGGTAGATGCGCATCGGCATCTGATAGGCGTTCTCGCCCGTGATCTTCTCATACATGTCGAAGAGGTTGCCGTATCGCTGCTGTATGACGCCCAGCCCCAGACGCTTGATGGCGTCCGAGAAATCCAGATAGACGCCAAGACCGGTGTCCCCGACTCCGCGCCCCTCGTCACACGCCCGCTTCGCCGCGCGGGAGGCGATGTCCCTCGGCGCGAGGTTCCCGAAGCTCGGGTACATGCGCTCCAGATAATAATCCCGCTCCTCTTCGGGTATCTCGGCGGGACCCGCGCGGATCGCCCTCCTTCACCGCCACCCAGATGCGGCCGTCGTTCCGGAGCGATTCGGACATCAGCGTCAGTTTCGATTGATGATCTCCCGAAACGGGTATGCACGTGGGGTGAATCTGCGTGTAGCAGGGGTTCGCGAAATACGCGCCCTTCTTGTACGCCCGAACGGGAGCGGTGACGTTGTTGCCCATGGCGTTCGTGGAGAGGTAAAACACCGGGCCATATCCGCCCGTGGCCATGATGACGACATCGCCGGCGTGCTTCTCGATTTCCCCGGTCACGAGATTTCTCGTGATAATCCCCTTGGCCTGGCCGTCGACGAGGACGATTTCCAGCATCTCGGTGCGGGGGTGCATCCTCACCGTGCCGGCCGCTATCTGTCGGCTCAGGGCGGAATAGACTCCCAGAAGAAGCTGCTGGCCCGTCTGTCCCCTGGCGTAGAACGTTCTGGAGACCTGCGCCCCGCCAAAGGATCGGTTCGCGAGCTGCCCCCCGTATTCGCGCGCGAACGGCACGCCCATGGCGACGCACTGGTCGATGATGTTGGCGCTCACCTCGGCCAGGCGATATACGTTCGACTCGCGGGAGCGGAAGTCGCCGCCCTTGATGGTGTCGTAAAACAGCCTGTAGGTGCTGTCCCCGTCATTCTGGTAATTCTTGGCGGCGTTGATTCCGCCTTGCGCGGCGATGGAGTGCGCCCTCCGGGGGCTATCCTGGAAACAAAAGCAATCCACGTTGTAGCCCAGCTCGCCCAGCGTGGCCGCGGCGCCGCCTCCGGCCAGCCCCGAACCCACCACTATCGCCTTGTAGCGTCGCCTGTTGGCCGGATTCACGAGCTTCATGTTAAACCGATGGTTGTTCCACTTCTCCGCCAGTGGACCCGCTGGAACGTTTCCATTCAGGCTTCCGTTTGCGCGCATTCCTTTCTCCTCGGCAAGGGGGAGAACTATTTCAGCAGACCCGCCAGGACGGCCAGCGGAATCGACGCGAAACCGGCAGCGATGACGACGCCGCTCCAGGGGCCGAGCCGTTTGATGAACGGGTTGTAAGACGGGCTGTTCACTCCCAGAGACTGGAACAGGCTCGTCACGCCGTGGCTGAGGTGCAGCCCGAGAAAAATCATCGAGACGATATACGCGCCGGACACCGCGACGTTCCGGAATCCGGAGATCACCATGCGATAGACGTCATGGCGGCCTTGCGCGTCATGGAGCTGGGCGAATTCGGGGTTGGTGGCGAACAGCGTAAAATGAAGCAGATGATAGAGGGCGAACGCGAGGACGAGGGCGCCCGTCAGGACGATGGAGCGGCCCGCGTAGGTGACCACGCTGGAATCCACCACCGCGTATTGCTGCGGGCGGGCCGCCTGGTTCAGGCGCCAAAGGCGCAGGGCCGAGCCTACGTGCACCATGAACACGACCAGCAAGCCGGCGCGCGCCATCCACAGCAACGGACCCAAATCCTTCAACCCTTTCGCATAGGCGTTCGTCGCCTCGGGGCCCGCGAACATCAGGAGGTTGCCGATCAGGTGGGAGATGATGAACAGGACCAGCAGAATTCCGGTAACCGCCATGCCCACCTTGGCGCCAATGGATGATTGCAGGACGTTTGCGAACCGGCCCATGGACAGATCTCCGAAAAACAGAAAATCGCAAAATTGGATGGATCGTTCCGATCACTCGGCCTCGCAATGTATAGACTCGCAGGCGCGTGGTCAACCACATCCGGCGAACACGCCCCCGAGGCGCGGGGTCTCCTCCACCGCGTAGTCAAGGCAGGAGCGCAGCAGGCCGAGCACCGAGAGCGGGTTGGCGTACAACAGGCCGCGCCGGAGGTTTTTCGCCATCCGCTCGTAATGCTCGCGATGAGCGCGCCGCCCGTATCAAAGGCCGCAGACGGGAGGGACGGCTATCCGGCGGGCAGAATGGCCAGCGGTGTGCGCCCATATCAAAGGCCGTCCGCATCGCCCTCCCGCCAGGTGCGCAGGAGGGCGAGCGTCTCCGCCCATTTTTTCAGGTGCCGCCCGGCGAGGGCGCCGTCCGTCAGCGGCTGTTCCTGGTGGGCGACGCGGGTGTTGCGAAAATCGTTGACCTCCCGCACGCACTCGCGCACCCTGCGCACGCCCGGCCGGCGGAACGCCTCGCGGACGGCGGCGAACACGCCCCCGAGGCGCGGAGTCTCCTCCACCGCGTAGTCAAGGCAGGAGCGCAGCAGGCCGAGCACCGAGAGCGGGTTGGCGTACAACAGGCCGCGCCGGAGGTTTTTCGCCATCCGCTCGTAATGCTCGCGTCCCTCCACGCCGCCCATATCGGGGAAAAACCACGCCTCCCGCTCCTGGCGGCCGCCCGGCGTCGCGCCCTCGAGCAGGCCGAGGACGAGGGCTTGGGCGGCGGCGTCGAGCGGGTGGAGCAGCGGGATGAAGGCGGGCGCGAAGCTTGGCTCCCCGCGCTTGGGCGCGAGGAACCGGTACAGCCCCAGCGCCTCCCGTGCGGCCTGCCGGTCGTCCCCGGCGAGCTTCCCGAACGCCGCGGCCCCGAAGAAGCCCTCCGCGTCGCCCTCCTCGCGCGTCTCGTAGAAGGGCAGCTCGGGCGCCTCCGTGGCCGCGCTCAGCAGGTTGTCCAGTGCGGGCGCGCAGGCGCGGGCGAGGTCGGCGAAGCGGTTGCCGGCAAGCCGCTCCACCACGTTCTGCGGTGCGAAGACGTACCTCCACCGGCGGACGCCGCCGCCCGAGGAGGCGTTCTCGCACCATGCGACCGCCGCCTGCGCCTTGCGCGGCGCTTCCTCCTCCTGCCGCCCCTTGGCCTCCAGCAGATAGTGGCCGTCCGCCGTCCGCACGAAGAAATCGGGCGTGTAGGAGGCCAGCCGCCCCTCCGCCGCGAGATAGTCGATCCGCAGCTTCTGGCGGCCGGCGTTCTTGGCGAAAGCCGCCACGTCCGGCGCGCCGTCGAGAAAGCGCGCCATCGCGACCTCGAGGTTCTGGTGGCAGGGGACGAGGTTGAAGAGCGTCTTTTGCGCGGCCACGGCCGGCCGCCGCTCGGAGCGCGTCGCCTGGTAGGACTTCCAGTCCCGCAGGCGCATCGGCGCACCCTCGGCCCGGCGCTCCTGCGTCCACGTCGTGCGCTCCCGGATGAGGCCGACGAACGCGGCGCGGATGCGCGCGCGCACGTCCTCGTCCGCCAGGCGCGCGACCAGCCTCGGGTCGTCCAGCCCCACCCTCTCCCCGAAGAGCGTCTCCCCCAGAAAGGCCTCGATGAGCGGGGCGAGGGCGGCGTGCGCGTTCCGCACCCCGCAGGCCGCCTCCAGCTCCCGGACGTAATACGATATGGCGGTGAACCCGTCCCGGAGCAGCGGCTGGTGTATCTTCATCCGCTCGACCACCTCGCCCGTGAACAGCGCCTCCCCCTCGTAATCGATCTCGCCCGCCCCCTTCTCCCCGAGCGGCAGGGGGCCGTGGCCCTGCCGCCGGAGCACCTCCCGCACCTCCTCGAAGGAGAGGCTCCCCTCCTCCAGCGTCGGCCGCCTCCCGTGGGCGGCGGTGAGGGCGGGAAGGGCGATGTCGAGTGCGTCCCAGTCCTTGCGTTCGTCCGGGAAAATCGAGACCGTGGTCGCCGGCACCTTCCCGACTTCCACCTCCGAGATCGCCAGCCCCTCCTGGTCCAGCTCTTCCCGATACAGCCGCGCGAACGCCTCGTGCTCCACCACGGTGACCACCTCGTTCACCCCTCCGTCCGGCCCGCCGGGCGGCGTCATGCGGCGCAGGCCGCGCCCGAGCGTCTGCTCGGCGAGGATGTTCGACTGCGCGCTGTATGCCCGCAGCGGGACGATGGTGGTGACGTTCCGCACGTCCCAGCCCTCGCGCAGCATGAGCACCGAGACGATGCAGGCGTAGCGGTTCTCCGCGCTGTCCAGCTCGCGGCTGATCCGCCGGATGGCTTTCAGGTCCGCATCGCTGATTTCCTTAGCACTTTCCACAAAAACCCCGTCTTTTTTCCTGATCCTGCCCTTGAGGTTCGTGTGCAGGTTGATCGTCTTGCCGTTCAGCTCCCCGAACATCGGGTCGTTGTCCAGCCGCCGGGCGATCTGATCCGCAGCGTCAGTGTTCTCGCACATGACGAACAGCAGGGGACGCTTTCCGCTCCCGCTCCACTCCGCGCAACTGCCCCGCCAGCGTTCGTAGCCGAGGAGCAGGTGCGCCTCGTAGCGGCGGGCGGCGTCATCGTTCGGTTGCTCGACCAGATTGCCAGCGGAGCCGATGACGGGCGTCTTGACGATGCCGGCGTCCACCGCCTCGCCGAGCGGCGTGTCGCAGACGATGTGCCGGAAGGGCTGTCCCCTGTCGTCCTTGGGCGTCGCCGAGAAATCCAGCTGGGCGACCAGCCCCGCACCACCCCTGTGCCGCAGCCCCTCGTGGAGGACGCGAATCGCCTCGTTCCAGGCCGAGCCCCGATCCCAGACGTGGTGGGCCTCGTCGTTCAGCAGCATCACCCGCCCGTGGGAGGCGATGCGCTCGCGCAGCGCGGCGGCGGCGTCGAGTGCGCCCGCTTTCGCCACGGGCGGCCCGGCCCAGGGGTGGGTTGCGGCGTCCTTCTTCCCCTTTTTCTTCTCGAACAGGCGGTGGATGTTCGTCAGGTAGAGCGCGCCGCCGGCAGCCGCCCCGCCCGCCTCCTCCTGCAGGACGACCGAGAAGTTCCAGTCCCCGCGCCATGCGGACGGGATGAGCGGATCTTGCTGAAAGATGTCCGGCCCCCCCGCCCTCGGGCCGAAAATCCTCCCGCAGCCGCTCGAACACCGTCAGGTTCGGCGCGATGACGACGAAGTGCCGCGCCATCTCCGAGCGGCTCTCCCGCAGGGCGTGGAAATAGCTCCAGACGATGGCGAGGCTCATGCACTTGGTCTTGCCCGCCCCCGTCGCCAGTTTGAAGGCGTAGCGCGCCCACTCGTCCTCTTCCGGATTCACCCCGAGTGCCTCCTCCTCCGCCTCCGGCCCGCCAAATTCCGAGATGAGCGCGGAGAGGCAGCGCAGCCTCCGAACCTCCAGTAGCCAGATGAGCGTCTCGACCGCCTCGCGCTGGCAGAAGTAGTAGCGGAACTCCTCCTCGCGGGCGCGGTGCGGACTGTCGAACCAGTGGCGGAGCAGCGCGCGCGTGGTGCCGCTCGCCCCGGGGTAGCCCGACTCCCGCCACTCCCGCACCATCGCGCGCAGGGGGGTGACGAGCCTGTTCGCGGAGGGCCGCCGCCAGTTGTTGACCTCAGGCGGGAGGCCTCCCTCCGCGCGGACGCGGTGTTTGTTCGGCTCCTCCCAGGGGGCGAACAGCGGCTCCAGCGCATCGGGGTTGATGATCGGGCTTTCGGGGGCGTCCGCGCTCATCCCGCCACCTCCACGTTCACGACGACGCTCGTGTCGAAGCCGAAGACGTCCACCACCTTCACGCGCGCCGTGTAGCTCCCGAACCCCGGATAGGAGAACGCCGCATCGCTCACGGTTTTGAGCGTTCTGTCCCCCTTGGTGCGGTAGTCCTGCCAGTGGTGGCGGAAGGGCCTGCCGGGCGACGAGTCGAAGTCCACCGCCCAGAAGTCGATGAAGTCGAACCCGCTCCGCGCAGCCCGCTCCCGGAGTGCCTCCAGCTCCTTCCCGGGAACCTCGGCGAGGGAGGGGAGGAAGCGCTCGAGTTTGATGTCCACCTCCGGCGCGCCGCGCCCGTTCTTCCGGAGGACGGCGCTGGCCGCCAGGTGCGCCGGCTCGTGGAAGGGCAACGGCGGCTCCCGGTTGCGCTCCATGATCTCGCGCGGGATGCGGCGCGGCCGCAGCTCCACCCCTAGTTCGGCTTCTATCGCCTCGGCAGTCTGGCGCATGTCCATCTCGAAATCCCAGGCGAGGCAGTATGCACAGCGCCCGCCCGCCGACCGGACGGCGCGCGCCACCTCGCGCGCTTCTTCCTGTGTGAAGTGGCCGTCGATTCCGTCCACGTGGACGAACGCGCCCTCCCTGCGTCCGTGCAGCAGGGGGGAGGGCGCCGCGTTCAGGGGCTCCGCGCCGAAGAACCGGAGGACGCAGCGGCGGTGCTCCCCGTCCGCCCCGTCGAGCGCCTCTTGTTGCCACCAGCCCCGCTCGTAGCGGCCCATGTTGAAGACGTCGAAGGAGCGGTAGGGCCGCTCGTCCGCGTGGAGCGTCCGCTGCATGTCCAGCAGCCGCTTGCGGCTGGTGTGGACGGCGAAGCGGCCCAGGTCGGACATGATCCACCGCCTGCCCAGCCGCTCCGCCACCGCCCCCGTCGTGCCCGATCCGCAGAAGAAATCCGCCACGATGTCGCCCTCGTTCGAGGACGCCTTGATGATGCGCTCCAAAAGGGCTTCGGGCTTTTGTGTGGGATAGCCGGTGCGTTCTTTGGAGTTTCCTATATTCACGTCAGGAACGTCTTCTATCACCGACCTTGTAAGACACTTACTTTTTTCATAAGTAATATACTCTGCAGTGTTTGCAATTTTACCGTCAATTTTATGCATCTTTTTTCGAGTAACCATCTCACCTGTTCCTACGGTAATTGGATTCCATATCGGAGATTTCCCGCGCGCATAACAAAGCAAATTGTCGTGATATTTCGTCCACACTTTGCGACTATCATCTATCTTGTTGTATCGATACCAAATTATGTCTTGCCGAAAATTCCCATGCCCAAAAATTTCATCCATGACGGCTTTCAAATAATAGATTATGGTGGAATCGCAATGGACGTAGATGCTGCCATCCTCGGCGAGCAGCTCCCGCATGAGGGAGAGGCGCTCGTACATCATGTGGAGGTAGGAGTCCGTCCCCCTTCCCCAGGTGTCGCGGTAGGCGACCTGCTCGAGGAGGGATGCCTCCTTGCCGGCCGTCTCCTTCCCGTCCCCCAACGGCACTTTAAGCGTGAAATCCGCCCCGACGTCGAAGGGCGGGTCGATGTAGATGAGGCGCACCCTCCCCCGGAACTCCTCCAGCAGGGAGGCGATGGCGGGCTTGTTGTCGCCCCAGACGAGGAGGTTGCGGAAGTCGTCGCGATGGGCCTTGCTCTCGTCAAAGAGCGCGCCCTGGGCCTCCAGCGCCGAGCGGGGCGCGTCCACCGTCTCGATTTTCTGTAGAGGAAAGGCGGCGCTTTCTACCTCGCGCCGCCTCCCATATTCGTCGTATTTCCCCTCCCAAACGAGCTCTGTCGTCAGCAGGGAGAGAGGATGGGGGTTTTCTAGGGATCTATATTTGGAGAGGTTTGGAGAGGTTTGGAGAGGTTTGGAGAGGTTTGGAGAGGTTTGGAGAGGTTTGGAGAGGTTTGGAGAGGTTTGGAGAGGTTTGGAGAGGTTTGGAAGGCTATCATATTCAGGCGGCATTGTCAAGCGTTCTCCTTGTTTTTCAACGATTTATGTGGATTTATCTCATTCCAGCCGCCGCCGCCAAAAGGCAAAACGCGGTTTCGAGCGGTTTCCTACGCGGGCGCGGTGCGTTCTATCAGTGTCTCGAGAGCTTTGTGCTGGCTGTTGAGCGCGGTCATCGTTTCCTCGTGCCGGCGGTCGATCGCGGCCATGGCCTCCCGGTGCCGGCTGTCGAGCGCCGCCATCGTCTCCTGGTGCCGCCGCTCGTGGGCGCGATCCCGTATCTCGCTCGCTTCTTTCATGGCGTTGATGCCGCGCAGGACAACCCAGACTTGCGCGGCGCCCACTATCAGGGCGACCCCCGGAGAGACGATCAGGGACAGGATTTGATAGGTGCTCACGCCTTCCCCTTTCCGGGAATGGCGGCTCCTCCCTCGCAATCTATTCCCCGCATCCGACGGTTGTCAAGAATCCGCCAGATGACGCGCTTTGATGGGCAGGCCGCAGGAGGATTGATTCGTCCTTCGGGAAGGCACGTCTCCACCGCCCTCGCCCAGGGGATCGCCCCGCGCAGAGGCTCCGAATGCGCCGCCCGCGATTTGGCTTGGCGTAGTGAAGAGAAAAGGCGCGGTTGCGGACGATTTATGCGGGTGCGGTGCGTTCGATCAACGTCTTGAGCGCGGTCATCGTTTCCTCGTGCCGGCGGTCGATTGCCTCCATGGCCTCGTTGTGCTGGCTCTTTATCGCCGCCATCGTCTCCTGGTGCCGCCGCTCGTGGGCGCGATCCCGTATCTCGCTCGCTTCCTTCATGGCGTTGATGCCGCGCAGGACAACCCAAATCTGGCCGACGCCCACCACGAGAGGAACCAGCAAAGACAGAATCCGGTATGTTTCGATGTCCACGCTTCCCCCTTTCCGGGAATGGCGGCTCCTCCCTCGCAATCTATTCCCCGCATCCGCCGGTTGTCAAGAATCCGCCATATGACGCGCTTCGATCAGGCACAGGAGGATTGATTCGTCCTTCGGGAAGGCACGTCTCCACCGCCCTCGCCCCGCGCAGAGGCTCCGAATTGCGCCGCCCGCGATTTGGCTTGGCGTGGTGAAGAGAAGAGGCGTGGTTCCGAGCGGTTTCCTACGCGGGTGCGGTGCGTTCTATCAGTGTCTCGAGAGCTTTGTGCTGGCTGTTGAGCGCGGTCATCGTTTCCTCGTGCCGGCGGTCGATTGCCTCCATGGCCTCCCGGTGCCGGCTGTCGAGCGCCTCCATGGTCTCGCGGTGCTGTCTGTCGAGCGTCTCCATGGACTCCTGGTGTCGCCGCTCGTGGGCGCGATCCCGTATCTCGCTCGCTTCCTTCATGGCGTTGATGCCGCGCAGGACAACCCAGACTTGCGCGGCGCCCACTATCAGGGCGACCCCCGGAGAGACGATCAGGGACAGGATTTGATAGGTGCTCACGCCTTCCCCTTTCCGGGAATGGCGGCTCCTCCCTCGCAATCTATTCCCCGCATCCGACGGTTGTCAAGAATCCGCCAGATGACGCGCTTTGATCAGGCACAGGAGCGGCCGCCGGTCCGTGCGCATGGCGAGGAGGCGGGCGCTGTGGTAGCATTCTTGCGTTACTGCGCATGTTTGCGTTTCCCGACAAAGGCGATGGAGGAGTCGCTCATGAAGCCACCCTACGATGGGGAAAAACTGGACCGCCTCATGGAGGAGGCGGGCGTGGACCTCGTTCTGGCGAGCACGCGGGAGAACGTCCGATACCTCTGCGGCGGATATTACTTTCATTTTCACGAGAGGTTCACCGCCATGGGACGCGGCCGGTACATGGCGCTCGCGGGCGTCCCGCGCGGGGACGCGGAGCGGGCCTTCCTCATCGGCGGAAGCGGGGAGGTCGGCCAGGCGCAGGATCAGAGCCTCTGGGTGCCGGAGCTCATCCCCTCGGGCAGGCATCCGGCGGAGGCGGCGGCGGACGCCGCCCGGGCCATATCCGCGCGCGGCCTCGGGGGCGGAACCATCGCGGTCGAGGGTAACTTTCTGCCCGCGGCGGGGCGGGACGCGCTCATGGAGGCGCTGCCGGACGCGAGGTTCGCCGAGGCGCTTCCCATCCTCGAGGAGCTGCGCGCCATCAAGACGCCCGAGGAGATAGCGCGCTACCGCCGCATCTCCCAGGCGGACGCCGAGGCCATCCGCGAGGCGTTCGAGACGGCCCGACCCGGAGCGACCACGCGGGAGGTGGCCCGCGCCGTGGAGCGGGGCATGACGGACCGGGGACTCCACTTCCTATGGGTCTTCGCGGCTGCGGGGCCGGGGATGCTGCGCGCCCCCTCGGAGAAGGTGTGGGAGGAGGGGGAGGTGCTCCACCTCGACGCGGGAGGCGCCGAGGCGGACTACCTGACCGACATCTGCCGGATGGGGGTGCGCGGCGCCCCCTCGGCGCTCGCCGATGAACTCTACAGGGCCTGCTTGAAGACGCAAGATCGCGTGCGGGAGGAGATACGCCCCGGCGCCGTCTGCGGCGAGGTCTACGAGCGGGGCTGGAAATCCCTGAGGGAGACCGGGCACGGAGAGCGGCACGGCCACTTCATCATCCACGGCATCGGCATGGTCTCCCACGAGCAGCCCCACTTCGGCCCGGGCGTGGAGAGAAGGCTCGAGGAGGGCATGGTGGTCTCGATAGAAACCGACATTCGCCATCCCGAGGTGGGATACGTCAAGGTGGAGGACGCGGTGGCGGTGACGGCGGACGGCTACGAACCCCTGGGCGACCTGGGCCGCGAGGACTGGGCGGTGGTCGAATGAGGGAGCCCCCCTACGATTCGCAGAAGCTGGACCGCCTGATGGAGGCGGCCGGTGCAGATTGGATACTCGCGCACACCCCCCACAACCTTCGCTACCTGACGGGGGGTTACTACTTTCATTTCCGCGAGCGCGTCGCCGCCATCGGGCCGAGCCAGTACCTCCCCTTCGTCGGAATACCGCGCGGCCGCCCGGAGGACGCCTTTCATGTGGCCTGGCGCGTCGAGGCGGCCCCGCGAAACGAGATAGACACCTGGATACCGGACACCATCTACACGAAGGCGAGAGGCACCGTCGGGGCAGCGGAGGAGGCGGCCGAGGCCATCAAAAGCCGGGGGCTCGCGGAGGGGACCA
>CBDBZY010000039.1:0-29101 GCA_965213685.1 bacterium | reverse complement strand
ATTTGATCGGTGGGCGGACGCGCGCTTCGGCCGGAGGACGCGCATGTCCCTGATCTGCTACGTGAACGGCGAATACGCGCCCGCCTCCGAGGCCAGGGTGTCCGCCTTCGACCACGGGTTTCTCTACGGAGACGGCCTGTTCGAGTCCATGACGGTGACGGGGGGCCGCATCTTCCGGTTCCAGGAACACCTGGATCGCATGGAGCGCTCGGCGCGCGCGCTGCAGATAGCCCTTCCCGAGACGCGCGGGCGCATCGCCGGGATCGTCAAGGAGTGCGCGCGCAGGTCGGGCGGGCGCGACGTCTATCTGCGCCTCGTCATATCGAGGGGCGCGGGCTACCCCCTGCTCGACCCGAGGGTGACGGGAAAGGCGACGCTCGCCGTGCTCCTGCACGAGCCTGCCCCCCCGCCCGAGACGGGATCGAGCTACGGGGCCGGCGGGGAGGGGCTGCGCCTCAAGACGGCGGGCGTCCGCAAGGTGCCCTCGGAGTCGTTCGAGGCGCGCGTGAAGTCGCTCAACTATCTGAACAACGTGATGGCGCGAATCGAGGCGATAGAATCCGGCTTCGACGAGGCGATACTCCTCGACGTCCGGGGCTTCGTGGCGGAGGCCCCCGGCGAGAATGTCTTCCTGGTGAAGGACGGCGTCCTGAAAACGCCGCGCGTCCAGGGCGCCCTCGAGGGCATCACCCGAAAGGCGGTGCTGGAGATCGCCGCGCGCCGCCGGATACCCGCCCAGGAGACGGACCTCACGCTGTATGATCTCTATACGGCGGACGAGTGCTTTCTCACCTCCTCGTTCAGTCGGGTGCACGCCGTGGCGGAGGTGGACGGCCGCCCCATACCGGCGCCGGGGGGCGTCACGAAAACGTTGCGCGCCGACATCCTGGAGATGGAAAAAACCGAGGGCGAGCCGATAGACTGACCGGCGCGCGCGCCTGTCCCGCCGCCCCATGAAACCGCCCGCACCGAACCTGCAGGCGACGTCGGGGCGCGGGGAGAGAGAGGAGAAAGACCGAGGTGGCGACGATCAAGGACTTCGACAAGCTGGACATCCGCCTGGGGCGCGTCATCGAGGCTGCGGATTTCCCGGAGGCGAGAAAGCCCGCCTACAAGCTCACCATCGACTTCGGCGACGAGGTGGGCGTCAAGAAATCCTCCGCCCAGCTCGTCTCCCTGTACACCAAGGAGGAACTCGCGGGAAAGCTCGTGCTCGGCGTGGTGAATTTTCCGCCCCGGCAGATCGGCCCCTTCATCTCGGAGGTGCTGACGCTAGGCGTCCCGGACGCGCGCGGCGAGGTGGTGCTCATCGCCCCGGACGCCAAGAACCCCGTCATCGGCGGGCGATTGTTCTAGCCCGTTCAGGCCAAATCGGGCCGCTCGTCATCCTGATAGTGCCCGAACCCTTTGGGCGCCGTGCCCCTGTTCCGCAAAACGTGCATCGGAGCGGGCACAAGCGGCTTCCATTGGGTCTGCTCCGCCTCCTCCGGCCATTCATGGGGCAGATGACGATAGGCGTTGGGCGCCTCGGCCGCCTCGAGGTGTGCGCACATGTCGTCGCAAACCGCGCGCTGGCCCGCCCTGTCGCCCACATCCCCCAGAAGGCGCCCGAACGGATACTGGATGAACACCGCCCTCGGCACGCAGACCTTCTCGGAGACGGCCGGCTGGTTGCATATCGACACGGTGGCGACTCCCAGCTCCTCGAGTTTTCTTTGCAGCAGGCTCACGGACCGCATGCACAGCGGTCAGATGGGTATCAGGAACGCCGCATCCACGCCCTCCGCGCGCATCCTCTCCGCCATGAGAGGGGCCGTTTTCTTCACCAGGGGATGGAAGTTGGGCGTGTAGCCCATGGTCGAGTAGAGCGTATCGGCCAGTGCGCCGATTCTCCCCTCGCGTTCGTAGTCCAGAAAAATGTCCACCGGAAACGCCACGTTCCTGTCGCGCTTCAGATACTCGGTGTTGACGTGCAAGTGGGAATATTCGCAATCATCCTGGCCGGCCGCCCTGGGAATCTCGCGGTGCGTGGGGTCCCCCCAATGCGGCTCGCGCCATTCGCGCGCGTAGTCGAAGGGGAGGTCGCCCTTCACGAATATGCCCGCCGTGGAGACGAGGGTGACCCTGCACTCCGAAAGCGGCCGGGGCAGAGGCGTCCAGGGCGTCCGCGCAGGGTCCGCCGGACGCATCGCGTCAATCCGCCCTCTGCTCTCGGGATAGAAAACGTATCCGTCCACTTCGGTGATTGGCGTCATCGGAGCCAGACTCCTCCTCTCGCGCGCCGTTAGACCAGGCGCCCCATCCCCGCATTCCCCGCCCCTCGGAAACCCCGCATCACGTCGGCAAACGTCGCGCCCGCCGCAAGTGCGCCCGCGCGGGCCCGGGCAAGGTCAATAGACCGTGTACAAAACGCACAGAAGCTGATGGGCGAGGCTCCGATCCCCCTCGATTTCCAAGCGTGCCGCCTCCTCCATGGCCTCGCACTTCGCGCGCCCGAAGAGCAACAGCAGGTGCGCCTCGCCGTCCACGGCGATGATCGCGTCGTGCGGGCCGGAGGCGTCGGCGGACTCCTCCGCCCGCACGCCGGACACTGTGAGCGTCCACTCCCGATCCGGCTCCCTGGAGCGAAACAGAAACCGCCCGTCGAACGGCGGCTTCTCGCGCAGGTTGAAAAACCGGCTCTGGTTCGCCGGAATGAAGCTCATCATCCCCTCCACTCCCTGGGGTGCGACGCGGGCGTCGGCGTCCGCGCCATAGCGGATGTCCCAGTCATGCACCACCAGCTCGACCAGCCGCATGCCGATCCAGGCGTCGAGCCGGGTCAGGCCGCGGGGGTGGTAGCCGAGCTTGCCGAGATCATCCGCCCCTATCGCCTCGAGGGCGCCGTTCACCTCATCTGCCGAGGCCGCGAACGCATCCACCATCTCGTCGCGGGACAGGGCCATGAGATCCTCTCCCTTGGCCTTGCGAATGGCGAAAAAACTCCTTGGCGTCGCTCCCGTAGGGCGGCTCGGGCGGCAGTCCCTCCAGTGCCCTCCGAATCGAGTGGGCGTAGAAATCGCCCCCCGTCGCCACGTGGGAGACCACGTGCCGCGCCCGCCAGCCGGGGCAAAACGTGTCCGCCTCCCAGCGCGCGTCCGAAAAGCCGCGCCAGTGCGCCGCCAGGCGCGCGGTCTCGGATTCCACCAAAGCGACTCGAGCGAGATATTCCTCTGGGTTCATGTCGGACCTCCTCCGTTTCGTCTCGCCGCAATTTAATTTGACACAGAAACCTCCTGCGTCCAAGGCCCGAAGAGGGGCGCCCGAAGTATTCCGAAGCCCGCCGCCGCTGTCCAGGCGGAGAGGCTGGCGGAGGGCGCGCGGGTTCTGCTAGGGTGTCGGCTCGGGCCGAAGACGCCTGGGGTGAGGCGGGGCGTCTCGCAGGCCATCTGTTTCCGGGGGAGGGCAAAGCCCGCGCGGCTTGGCGCCCGATGAGCGGAGCACCCCTTCTCATGTGCCCATTGATGGTGGTCGCCGACGGCGACGGCAACATATACGAACACCCCGCGCTCGAAATGGTGGGCGCGCAGGGGGCGGTGCCCGTGGCGCCCGATCCCGGGGAGCTCTCCCCGCTGCCCGGGGGAAGCAGGCTCTTCACGATTCCGGACAGCGTCCCCGTGGGGGGCGACCCTGTGGCGGACGCGCTCATCAGCGTGGCGGAGGCGGACTGGGGCGAGGGGCCGGCGCCGCTGCAGGCGGCCTGCGCGTTTCCCGCACCGGGGTGGATGCGTACCCTGCTTCCCTTCTCGGAGAGAGACCGCGAAGCCGCGACCCTCCCCCTGTGGGCCTACACGGCGCTCGGCTTCGACAAGGAGGCCGGGAGGTTCGTATGCGCCGCCGTGCGGGTCGATGACTGCCCGCGCTGGGCGCCCGCGGAGTATGACGACTCGGGCCTGCCCGGGCGGATCGCCCAGATGCGCGGCGCCCACCCGAACAACCGGCTGCTCCCCCACCTCGCGCGCTGCGCGAGTGCGTTTCACTGCTTCGCTGCCAAAAACTTCTTCGCCCGGCGGTGGGAGATGGGCCTGCCGGTCGCGCCGCTGTGCAACGCGGACTGCCGCGGGTGCATCTCGCTCCAGACGGACGACCTGTTTCCGGCGAGCCATCAGCGCATCGGAATCGTCCCGACGCCCGAGGAGCTGAGCGGGGTCGCCGTCCCCCATCTGGAGGAGGCGGACATGGCGATGGCGAGCTTTGGCCAGGGATGCGAGGGGGAGCCGCTGCTCCATGCGGGCGTCATCGAGCGTGCCTGCCGACGCATCCGGGAGCGGACGCCGCGCGGCACCCTCCACCTCAACACGAACGGCAGCCGCCCCGAATGGGCGGGCAGGCTCGCCGCGGCCGGGCTGCAGAGCGTCCGCATCAGCACGAACAGCGCGACGCCCGCGTGGCACCGCGCGTATTATCGCCCCGAGACGTATGACTTCGCCCACGTGGAGGATTTCGCAAAAGCCTCCGTGGACGCGGGTCTCTACACGCAGATCAACTACCTCGTCTTCCCCGGCGTCACGGACCTGGAGGCCGAGGTCGAGGCGATGCTCGGGTTCGCGCGGCGCACGGGCCTTCACGTGATCCAGATGAAAAACCTGTGCATCGACCCCGAACTCTACCTCGACACCCTGCCCGGGGTCGGGAACGCGGGAGAGGCCATGGGCATGGTGCGGATGCTGGACCTCTTCCGGGAGGAACTCCCCGGGGTGGCGATCCGCTATTTCAACCGGCCCATGGAGGAATGGCATTGCGACCCCAGGGCCTCCCGGGCGGGCGCTGCGCGATGAGCGGGGAGCTCCTCCAGATACAGTCCACCGCCCCGGCGCCCCTCGTGCGGCGCGGGACGCCGCCCGGGCCGACGGCGCCCGGTGCGCCCGCGGCGGCGCTCGTCTCCCTGGGCTGCGCCAAGAACACGGTGGACTCGGAGATCATGCTCGCCGCCCTGTCGGACGCGGGCTACCGGCTCGTGGGCGAGGCGGCCGGGGCGCAGGTCGCCATCGTCAACACGTGCGGCTTCATCGAGGACGCCAAGCGCGAATCGATAGACGCCATCCTCGACCTCGCCCGGCTCAAGGAGGAGGGCCTCCTGGAAACCCTCGTGGTGGCCGGCTGCCTCGCCGAGCGCTACCGGGGGGAGCTCGCCCAGGGACTGCCCGAGGTGGACCTTTTCATCGGCACCCGGGAGTACGATCGCCTCCCCGAGCTGCTGCGCGGGGAGCGGGGCGCGGCGCGGGAGGCGTTCTCCGACACGCTGATGGACTACGGCAGAAGGCTGCCCCGCATCCTCTCGGAACCGGGGCCGAGCGCCTATCTCAAGGTGGCTGAGGGTTGCTCGCGCCCCTGCACATTCTGCGTGATACCCAGATTTCGCGGCAGGTTCCGCTCGCGCCCGCTCGACCTCGTGGTGGACGAGGCCAAAGCCCTCGCCGACGCCGGCGTGCGGGAGGTCAACCTCCTCGCACAGGAGATTACGAGCTACGGGGCGGACCTCGGCGCGGGCGTCTCGCTGGCGCGGCTGCTGGAGGCGCTCGACCGCGTGGAGGGACTCGGGTGGATCCGCGTGCTCTACAACTACCCGCGCGGGGGTGACGGACGCGCTGCTCGACGCCTACCGCGAGCTGCCCAAGGTGTGCGAGTACGTCGACATGCCGCTTCAGCACGTCGCCACGCCGGTGCTCGCCGCCATGCGGCGCGGGATCGACGAGCGGGGCACGCGCGCCCTCGTCTCGCGGATCAAGGAGAGGGTGCCGGGCTGCGCCCTCAGAACCACCATGCTCGTCGGCTTCCCGGGGGAGACGGACGCGGACTTCGAGCTCCTCCTCGACTTCGTGGAGCAGACCCGTTTCGCGCGTCTGGGCGGCTTCGTCTTCTCGCCGGAGGAGCGATCTGTCGCGGCGCGCATGCCGGGGCAGGTGCCGGTGGCGCTTGCGAGAGAGCGCATGGCGCGGCTCCTGGAGCTGCAGGGGCGCATCATGCGAGAGGAGGGCGAGGCGCTCATCGGCCAGCGGACGGAGGTGCTCGTCGAGGGCATGACGGGGGAGGGCCTCCTGCGCGGGCGAACGCGGCTGCAGGCACCCGAGGTGGACGGCGAGGTGTTCCTCCATGAAACCGAGGCGGCCCCGGGAGAGCGCATCGCGTGCGAGATCATCGGGGCGGACGGCGTGGACCTGGTGGCGCGGGGCGTCGCGGCGGACTGACGCGGCGCAAGCCGCCCATCACCCCCCATGGAGGCGGAGGCGAGAGGCCGGAGCATGAAGAACGCGGCATCCGCATACGACCCGGAGGCGTTCCGGGAGTTCGAGCGCGCGGGCTGGAACGGCGTGGCGGCGGAATACGCCGACCTGTTCGGCGCCGTCACGGCGCAGGCGACCGCCCCCCTGCTCGACGCCGCCGGCGCGCGCTTCGGGACGCGCCTGCTCGACCTGGCCTGCGGGACGGGGGGCGTCGCGGCGGGTGCGCTCATGCGCGGCTGCACGGTGGTGGGGGCGGATTTCGCCGCCGACATGGTGGCCGAGGCCGCCCGCCGCTGGCCGGGAGCCGAGTTCCCCCCGGCACTGCGACGCCGAGGCGATGCCCTTCGCCGACGCGCGCTTCGACGCCGTGGTGAGCAACTTCGGGTTCATCCACTTCCCGCGCCCCGAAGTCGCGCTGGCCCAAACCGCGCGGGTGCTCCGGGCGGGGGGGAGGCTCGCCTTCACCGCGTGGAACCACGACGCGGGCCACCGGACGCTGATGGAGCGGGCGATGCGGGAGCATGGCGAGCCGGGCGTCCCCCTCGTGGCCGGGCCGCCGGCTCCGTTTTATGACGACGCGCGCGCGTGCGCGCGCACCCTGCAAGCGGCGGGCTTCGCAGCCCCCGAGACTGTCGAGCTCACCCTCTGCCTGCGGGCGCAGACGCCCGCGCACGTCATCGACGTCATCGAAAAATCCACCGTGCGCACGGCGGCGCGCCTGAAGGCCCAGACGCCCGAGGCCCGCGAGAGGATCAAGCGGGCGATCGCCGAACGCTTGGGCGAGTTCGCGTGCGGGGGGATGATTCAGGTGCCCATGGGAGCGCGGCTCATCCACGCGCAAAAGAGATAGGGGAGGGAAGACGCCGCCTACCGGAAGGGCATGATGGAGCCGGAGCGCGCCATGGGCCGCTCCGCCCGCCAGAGCTGCCGCTCGAGCGCCTCCTCCGAGCATGCCGCGAGCGCCAGGGAGCGCGCCATGTGGCGGCTCGACAGCCGGCGCCCGCCCGGCGTGAGCCTCGAGGGTTCCGCGCCGATGGTCAGGCACATGTTCGGGTGCCGCGCGAGGCGCAGGCGATAGTTCTCGAAGCGCCAGGCCTGCAGGGCGGAGCCGTCGCATTCGCGCAGGAGGAGCTGCGCCCCGTCGGCCGCACTCGCCGCGGCGACGCACAGCCCGTATTCGGGCATTCGGAGCTCGCCCCTGGACAGGGCGGCGGGGTCGAAGCGCTCATCGAGGTTCCAGATGCCCTCCTTGCAGGTGTGCACCACGAGGGCGGCTGCGGTGTTGACGCGGGAGCGGTGTCCGGGAATGTCCACGCAGTGAAACCGCGGCTCATCCAGCGGATAGAACGCCTTGAGGAAGACGGCGCCCTTCCCCGCCCTCTCGGCCGCCGGGGAGGCTCCCGCAGGGGCCGCGGCGAACGCGCAGACCAAAAAGAAAAGCACCGCCAGACGCGCCGCCGACGCGCCCGGCCCGACCCGCCAAGCCATGTTCGTCTCCTTCTCCTCGAGAATCCAGCGCCGGCATCCGGGACGACCTGCTCTCCCCCGAGATGGTTTCACGACGCCCCGCGCGGTGTCAACCGGGGGGACGGGGGAGAGTTTGAGGATTGAGGGGGGGGGATCAGGCCGCCAAGCCGCGGATTTATGCTTCCGGGACTGCTCTGACGTGGGGTTTTATGCGTATTCGAGAGCCGTGTTGCTGCATGCTTGTTCCGACTCCTCCGACTATCCCGAATATGTAGTGGCGCGACTCTCGGCGGAGCGAATGACGCGCCCGTGGTGCGCAATCATGGACTCGCAGACGCCCTCTATTGCCTCCCTGATATTCTCGATGGCCCCTTCCATGGTGTCGCCCTCCGATATGCAGCCTTCCAAATCCAGACATTCGACGACGTACCCGCCATCCGCTTCATCCGGCTCCAGAGCAACCTGAAATGGCCCATGGCCCGATATGTCTATGACACGTCTCTCCATCATTCGATCCCTCCTTTTCTGCTATTCCGCCCCATTTGCCTTATCCTCCGCTTTCAGGCTGAACGATGCGGCCAAACGCACTCTCGCATTTATTTAACGTTGGATGTGTGCCGAAAATCGGCTCTCCAGGCTTGTTGCCATTTTCTTTCTTGTCAGCGCTCACCGCACCTCCTCCAGGATTATGACATATTATCGTCTATCTAAAGCCTAAGCTCTTCAAACTCTTGAACTGTCAGTCCGGCGGCTTTTATCAATTTCCGCAACGTCCCACGCTTCAGCGTTTTGTGTTTGGGAATCGAAAGGTGCTTTTCTGCGCCGTGTTTTGTGTAGATCATATGACTTCCCTTCGTCCTGTCGAGTTCCCAACCAGCTTTTTGAAATATCCTGACCGCCTCCTCTCCAGAGATTACCGGTATTCTGACCATGCTATATTCCACGACTCCATAGCGTCCTCAGAAAGACTGGCGGTGCGCATCCGCATCAACAACGATACACCCGCGCGCGCGCCCGGGCAAACCTTCGTGGATGGCCGCACGCCCCGCTCAGGGGCGGACCTCCGCGTCGGGGGCGCCGGCGGCCAGCGCGTTCATGTAGTCGAGGCACAGGGCGCGGGAGAGATAGTCCCCGTGCGCCTTCCTCTCCTGGTCCTCGACGATGGGGAAAGTCGAGTAGACATACCGCACGTCGTCGCGGTCGGCCACGCCGTAGAGGTGGAAGAACACGGCGTCCAGCTTGGCTCTCAGGCGCAGGCGGCGCGCCTCGTCCCAGGGGAAGGGCGCCCGCGCCGCGCCCGCCGCATCCACGTAGCCCATGTCGCGGGCGAAGGGCGCCATGTCGTGGGCGGTGTAGGTGAGCTCCAGCACGGCTTCGCGGATGATTTCCCCGGCGGTCTTGGGCCCGAAGCGGGTGGTCTCGTAGGCTTCGGGCGGGACGACGGGGAGCTGCTCCACGATGTACCAGTTGAGATGCTGCCCCTGAATCTTCTGGCGCGCGACGTAATCGAATGGAATAGCGTTGAAATTGGCAAGCAGCAGCGCAGCATCCGCGGCACCATGACCATCGCTCGAAACGATGGGAAGCGTGTTTCCGATACCAACGGCCGGAGTCAGTGTTGCGACCATGGATCGTGCGTTGGTCGGGGCGGTCACGTCCCTAAACGCAAGCAAATATCCGGCACAGGGAAACGCTGTCTTGCTCTCCAGCACCCAGAACTGCGGCTCGGGCAGCCAGTTCGGGTCCCGGTGCTGCGCCAGGGTCGCCGGCAGGGGCCACGCGCGGCGTTGCCTGTTGCGGGAGTTCACCGCCACGCGCGCCGCCCGATGGTCGAACGCCCACACCATCTTGCCCTCATAGAGCGGCACCCATGTGCCCTGCGGGCTGTCGTATCGGTTGCCGCCGACCGGCCAGGCGCCCTCCCGCTCCTCCAGCGCACCCCGGGTGCGGAACAGGCCGGAGTCGTTGGTCATGTGAAACATGGTCGAGTACTTCACCGGCCACGCCTTGGCGGGCTCGCCTGAGGAGCGATCCACGAGAACGGGCAGGCGGGCGTAGATAGCCGTGGTCAGCTCCATGTCCCGGCGGGTGCGGAAGATGGGCGCGGTGCCGGTGTTGGGGTTGACGCGGGCGAAGTCGTCCGCACGCAGCCGGAAGCAGCGGTCCGCATCTTCGCGTTCCGCCACGTCCTGCAGGAAGAAGGCGCACCGTGCGGGGTCGGACGCCGGCTGCGGGCTGGCGACGAAGGCACAGAACTTGAAGCGGCTGGCCACGTCCGGGAAGAAGGGCGGCAGGCCGTGGCGGGTGCGCTGGTTCTCGAAATCATACAACGCCCTCAGCCGGCCCTCCGTCGCGACGCCCCGGAAGAAGCGTGCCGCCGTCTTGTCCGAGGCGATGCCGGAGGGGACGAGGAGGCCGACCATGCCGTCCGGTTTGACGAGCGCCATCGCCCGCTCGACGAACAGCGCGTAGAGGTTCACGTCGCCGCCCGAGAGCAGCGGATAGTCGCCGCATGTTCGCGCCACGCGCACGGCGGCCGCTGCCCGCTCGCTGGCCTCGGCGAACTCCCCGGCGAGGGGATCCTCCGCGCGGGCGAGATCGGCGATCATCCGCTTGCGGTCGGCGGCGCGCTGTGCCCCGGCGATTTCGGGCCGGCGGGCGGAGAACCACTCCACCTGCTGCAGTTTCACCCTGTCCCAAGGCGGGTTGCCGATGACGGCGTCGAAGCCGCCCGTGCGCTCCGGACGCTCCCACGCCGTCCACACGCCCGGAAAGGCCGCCTGCCAGTGGAGAAAACGCTCCTCCTCCATGAGCGTCCGCGCCCGTTCCAGGAGTGCGGCGAGGCGCCGCGCTCCCCGCGCGCCTTTCGGGTTCTCCGGGTTTTCCGGGGCTGCGCCCATGGCGACCCCGACCGGATCGCCGAACGAACCGTTGAAAAAATCATGCAGCGCGGCCGCATCCTCCCTGTTCCGAACGTTCAGCCATTCGATGGCGTGGAGGAGGGAGAGAAAGGCGGCGAGCGGCCTTGTGCCTTCCTCCGCCTCTGTGAAGCGCGCGGCGGATTCGTGCGCTTCGGCGATTTCGGCGTCCGTCATCCTCTCGACCTCCCGCATGGGGGCAGCGGCGGCCATCGCCCGCCGCACGGGTTCGCGCAGGAAGAGCGGGGTTTCCGCGCGGTCGATCGCCCGCCGCACCCAGGCGCCGAACAGGCTGTCGCCGCAGCGCAGGTGGTGATCCAGAAAGCCGAGGGGCGCGCCCACAGTGAAGGTGTGCAGCCAGAGGGCGACCTTGGCGAGCTCCACCGCCATGGGATTCTTGTCCACCCCGTGGACGCAGCGCTTGAGCACCATGCGGCGGACGATGTGGCGGTCGTCGAGCTGGGCCGCATCCACGCGCCATCTCCCCTCCTCCGCGTTGCGGGTGATCGTCTTGCGGATTTTCTCGATCCGCTCCGTCAGCGGGGAGAGGTAGCCATAGGCGGCGGCTTCCGCCTCGGCCACCGCCTCGATGACGCGGTCGGCGAGCCAGTCCACGAGGTTCACCAGAAAGTGCCCGGAACCCATGGCGGGGTCGCAGATTCTCAGCTCCAGTATCCTCTCCGCCGGGTCGAGCGCCCTCAGCGCCTCCATCCCCGCATCCCCCTGTAACCGAAGCCCTTGCTTTGCTCGTACTTTGCTATTAAAGGCTTCCAGCCGCGCTTGGACGAGCGGCCCGACCGTCTCCTCGATGATGAGGCCGACCAGATCGTCCGACGTGTAGTAGCTGCCCGAATCCTTTCGGGCGAAGGCTTTGGGGCGAACGGCGATCTCCGCGCCGTCGCGGACGAGCTCGTACTCGAGAAGGCGCTCGTAGATCGAGCCGAGCTGCTGCACCCCGAGGTCGCGGTAGTTGATGTAGCGGCGGCCCTCGGAGGCCTTCTCGAAGGAGAGGACGTCGACGACGTTCGCCATGATCTGATCGTCGAGCCGGACGCGCCCGACAAGCGGTGCGCGCTCAGGGTCGAACAGCCCGCCGTTGTAGGGCGGAAGCCCGATGGAGGCGTCGCCCTCGTCAATCAGCCGGCAAAGATTGTCGAACGCCGACCAGTAGTTGGGCGCACTTGCCGAGAAGGCGTCCCGGCTGTCCTTGCGCCGTCCCACGTCGTCGCGCACCTTGTTGCGCAGGCTGTAGTCGTCATAGCGTTCATCGCGCACAGGCAGCAGGCCCCGATCCTCGGCGTAGAGGATGAACAAGAGGCGATACAGGACGACCAGGGCGGCCTCGCGCACCTCGGGCAGGGGCGCGCGGGGTGCGGCGGCGGCGATGGCGCTCGCCAGCTCCGGAAAGATTTCCTGGAAGATGAGCTGCCGCAGATCGTCGGCGACGCGCTCTTCGTAGCGCCTCCCCTCCTCGATGGCGCGCTGGTGAAACGTGCGCGACTCCCCGGGGCCGGGAAGAAACGCCTCGCGCCCGAACAGGAGGGCGAACACCCGGAGCCAGTGGCGGCGGGCGTCCGCACAGCCGGGCGGATTCAGGATTCGCGCGAGGTCGGCCCCGAAGAACTGCTCGGAGACCGAGCGGGCTCCGGAGAAATAGAGGCGCCAGTGCGCGCCGTTGGTGAGAATGCCCCAGCGCAGCCCGCCTTGCGTCAAATCGTCCGCGCGCCGGAGATAGCGGAGCATCTGGGTGGAGGGTGCGGTCTCACGGACAAGGCGGCTCCCCCCCCCTCCCCCCGCAAAGCGGAGAGGCAACTGTGGAGAAGCGGCGTCTTCCTCGCTCCCGGCTCGCCTGTCCAGCAGATGCCCCCAGCGTTTGGACTCCACCAGGGCGAGGCCGAGCTCGTAACGCCTCGCTCCCTCGGGCAGGTCGTTGGCGCGGGCCTTCGCCTCCTCATCCGCGAACAGGAGGCCGTCGGGCACGTCCCGCCTGCCATCGGCGGAGAGATTCTGCTGCCGAAGGTACGCCCCCCACCCGAGGCGCTCGAGAACGGGCCAGATGAGGTCGTCTTCCGTCTGGCTCTCGTTGGGCGAACCGTCCGCCGGGAAGGCGTCGAAGCGCGCCCGCAACGCGCTTTCGAGAGCGTTGAGCGCCGCATCGTCCAGGGCTGCGTACTCGTCCAGCTCGGCGATGGCCTCCGCGAGGAAATCAGCCGTGAAAAGGCTCCCCTCCCAAGGGCCGTCGTCCCTCACGTCCGGGGCTTCCCGCGAACGGCGCGCGACGCCAGCGAACCCCCCGCCTCGTTCTCCCGCACGCGCGACCCTCCCCGAAGTGAGACGCGGCGGCACGGGCCGCCTTACGCGCCAGCCCGCGGCGCCTGCGCAGGCAGTATAACCCCATCCGGTGCCGGGTTCACCATCCGACGTCTCCCCGCCTCCGCGTGGGCCGGGCTCCCTCAGCGTCCCAGGGCGATGGCGCCCATGCCGGCGGCCGTCGCGCACACGCCCAGAACCAGCCTGGGCCGCACCCGCGTCATGTCGCGCAGCATGAGGGAGGTGAAGACCACGGAGAATATGGGCATGGAGGCGATGATGGGCGCGACCACGCTGACGTCGGCGTGGATGATGGCGAGGTTGTACAACAGTTGATTGCCCGAGTTCAGCACGCCCACGGCGATGATGGTCGCCACCGCCCAGCGCGGCCCCCAATCGAAGAACCTGGGCGGGGCGACGCACTTCAGGCCATAGATGATGGGGATGCTCACCATGTTCGACCAGGCGACGGTGAGGCCGATGTTCGGCATGGCGGCCAGGCCTTTCTTGCGGATGAACACGCTCACCCCCAGGGATAGCGCGCTGGCGAAGCCCCACAGAATCTGCGGCTGAAACCAGCGGCCCCGGCCGGGTTCGTAGCTCACCAGGACGACGCCCAGGACGACGAGGCCCGTGCCCCCCAGAACGGCTGGCGCCGGCTCCTCCCCCAGAAAGAGGACGGCCAGCAGCAAGGTGAGCAGGGGGGAGGCGCTCATGAGCGTCATGAGCCTGGGCGGGCCGATGGCGTCAATCGCCTTGTAATACACGAGCCGCCCATAGCTGTAGGCGCTCACCCCCAGAAGGGCGAACCACAGCATCCCCTCGAGGGTGATGTCGCCCGGCTCGTATTCCCACCAGCCGCAAAGCCCCAGGACGAGCATGTTGAACACGTTGGTGAGCAGGGTGGCGGACATCAGGCCCATGCGCCGCAGGGGGCGCGCGGCGAGAACGCCCGGTGAACGCCGCCATGAGCGCGGCGGCCAGTGCCCAGAGAATCCCCGTCGCGTTGTCCACCACGAGCAGATCTCTCCTTTGCGCAAAACGACGCCGGGGCGCCGTCGCCCTAGCCGTGCCGGCCGACGCTCACCGCCACGATGCCCGCCACCGCGATGCAGATGCCCAGCACCACGCGCATGCCGAGGCGTTCGATATCCCGCAGGAACAGCGCGGAGAGGGAGAGGGCGAAAATCGGGGTGCTGCTCAGAATGGGCACCGCCAGGGAGAGCTTCCCCTGGAGGGCAAGGTTGATGAGAATCTGCATCAGCCCGTTTATCGTCGTTCCGAAGATCAGCAGCGGCACATACCGCCTCGACCCCCATTCAAAATACCGCTTGGGCAGAAAGCGGCGCAGCGCCTCGGAGGTGGGGATGGCCACCAGGGCCGACCAGGCGGTGAGCAGGGCGGGCGCCGCCATATAGGACATGCCCTGTTTTCTCATGAAGGCGCTGGCCACGAGCATGAGCATGCTCGCGAGCGACCAGCCGACCCCCGCGCGGAACCATCTGCCCCCGGAGGGCTCGTAGCTCACCGCCGCGACGCCCAGAACGACGAGGACCGTCCCGAGCAACACCAGGCGCCCGGGCTCCTCTCCCAGAAAAACGACCGCCAACAACAAGCTGGGAAGCGGTCCCATGCCCGTGATGGTGATGTGGCGAGACGGGCCCACGGCGTTCATGCCGGTATAGAACACCCAGCGGTTGATGCTGTAGTTCATCACGCCCAGAACGCTGAACCAGGCGAAGGCCTCCCAGCGGAAGCTGCCGGGTGCGTACATCCAGAATCCGATGGCGCCCAGCATCAGGGCGTTGCCGATATTGTTCCACTGCACCAGGGCGAAGGAGCCCATCTGCCGCAAAGCGGGCGCAAAGGTGATGTTTGTCGCCGCACTCACAAAAGCCGCCGAAATGGCGAGTGCGATGGTCTGGGTCTCGAGGGTCATGTGCGCATCAGTTCAGGAAACTCCGGGCGTCGCCGTGCGTCATTCCCGTTTGGTCGGGGGCGACGGAGAGCATATCCCCCCGCCGCCCTCGCGTCGATGCGCGCAGCCCGGTCGATGCGAGCAGCCCGAAAACGGCGTCTTTGCCGCGCACGCCGCGCAAAACCCCCCATCCAGGCATCGCGCGAAGCGTTCTCCGGCCCCCTCTCCCCCATTTTCCCATTTTCCTGTGAACGGAACTTTGGTATATCTAAATCAGTGAGGTGTTGTTCATCGCCGCCATGGTATCGGACGTATGGAGAAGGAAAATGCGGGACGCTCGCCATCTCTCAAAATCCCAGCGGATGAGACCGACTTTCGCCCTCGCCATGATGTTGCTTGGTCTCCCCGTCCTCTTCGCCCCGGGGGGTGCGCAATCCGCCATGAGGGCGGGCGAGCTGCCCTCCCTCGCCGGCCTCGCCGAAAAACTGAGTCCCGCCGTGGTGAACATCAGCACGGAAGTGGAGACGGGGGCAAGCCCCGGAGGTGCTGCGCCGGGCATCCCCGGCGATTTGTGGAACGAGTTTTTCAAGCGTTTTTATGAGGGCCCCTTTGCCCCCGGGCCCAGGGGCGGCCTGCGGCCGCGACCCAGGCGCCGGCAAACCTCGAGCCTGGGATCGGGCTTCATCATAGCGGGCAGCGGGCTTATCGTGACGAACAATCACGTCATCGAAAACGCCAGGAAGATCACGGTTCGCTTCCAGGACAAAAGGAAGCGGAAGGCGAAGGTCGTGGGCCGCGACCCCCAAACGGACATCGCGCTGCTCCAGGTGGAGACGAAACCCGGGGACGCCTTCGCCACGGCGCAGCTCGGCGACAGCGCAAAGCTCCGCGTGGGCGACTGGGTGGTGGCCATCGGAAACCCCTTCGGGTTGTCGCACACGGTCACCACGGGAATCGTCAGCGCCAAAGGGCGCGTCATCGGCTCGGGCCGCTTCGACAACTTCATTCAAACCGACGCCTCCATCAACCCGGGGAACAGCGGCGGGCCCCTGTTCGATTTGAAGGGCAACGTCGTGGGAATCAACACCGCCATCTTCAGCAAAAGCGGCGGGAACATCGGCATCGGCTTCGCCATCCCGATCAACATGGCCAAGAAGCTCATCCCCCAGCTGCGCAAAGGAGTCGTGACCCGCGGATTTCTGGGCGTATCCATCCAACCCGTCAACGAAAGCCTGGCGAAAGAGCTGGGATTGCGAGAAGCCCGCGGCGCCCTCGTCTCTGATTTGGTGGAAGGCGGGCCCGCGAAAAAAGCCGGCGTCCGGCGGGGAGACGTCATCGTCCGCCTGGATGATGAGAACATAGAAAACCCCCGAGAGCTCTCCCTCAAGGCGGCTGATCTCGCGCCGGGCTCCCTCGTGAAAATCGGCGTCATTCGGGACGGGAAGCAACGCAGCGTCCAGCTAAAGGTGGGGACGCTGCCCGGAGCGAAGCCGCTGGCGAAGGCGTCGAAGCCTGCGCTCCAGGAAAAACTGGGCATCGAGGCGCAAAACCTGACGCCCGAGATCAGAAAGCAAATCGGGGCAAAAACGAAAACGGGCGTTGTGATATCCGGCGTGTTGCCGGATTCGCCGGCGGCCGCGGCCGGCCTGCGGCGCGGCGACGTCATCATTGAGGCGAATCGCAAGGCGGTCGCCAACGCAGATCAGCTGCGGGCGGCGCTCAAAAAGGAGACGGACCAGGGGAATCTGCTCGTCATCGAGCGGCAGGGCGCGACATTCTATGTGGCACTGGAAAGGAAGGGATAGCGGTGGCGAACACAACCGAGAAGCAGGTCGGACTCAGCGAAAGCATGATCGCCGCGGCCGCGCAAATTTGCCATGCGCTGGACGCCAAGGCCATTTTCATTCACGCCGACGCCCTGCGGGACCTCGACGCCTTGTCGGATCTTCCGATGGGAGTCGAGCGTTTCGCCACCACCTGTTCTCCCCGCCTCCATGAGGAGCTGGAAAAGCGGGATTGCAAGGCGATGCAGTTGCCCGCCCTGTCCCTGAACCGAATCGACATCATCAAGATGGGGGTCGTCATCGCGCTGAGCGAGGGATCCATCGCGCAGGACGACACGGTGGTCTGCCTCTCCGGCTTGCCGGAAAACGAGGAGATCGACACCCTGATGGTCTTTCACCTCGCGCATGAGAAGGAGATGATCCAGACATCGGAGACGCGAAGCGCCGTCGAGGGCGTGGACCCGAAAGTGTTTGAAACCGTCCTGTCGCTCGCCCTGGAGCTGGGCGCCGAGGGGAGGGAGGGGAGGCCGCGCGGGGCGCTTTTCGTTTTGGGCGACCATGATCTGGTGCTTCAGTATTCCCGACAAATCGTGATAAACCCCTTTCATGGATACCCGGAGGAGCAAAGGAACATCCTGGACCCCGCCCTCCGCGAGACCATCAAGGAATTCAGCGCCATCGACGGCGCGTTCGTCATTCGGGGGGACGGGGTCATCGAGGCCGCCGGCAGACACCTGAACGCGGCGCCCGACAATGACCTGCCTCCCGGCCTGGGGTCGCGCCACATGGCCGCGGCGGGCATAACGGAGGTGAGCACCACCATTTCATTCGCCATCAGCGAATCCACGGGAAGCGTGTCCGTCTTCAAGGACGGCAAGGTATTCATGCAAATCAGCAAATCCCAGCCTGCCAACGCGCCCAGGAAGGGAAAAGGAAAGAAGAAATAGGGTTTGTTCTTCATCCTCGGGAGAAACCATAGCATGGTGTACGGAAAGCTTTTCGGATTGCTTGCTCTCGTCATCGGCGGAATTCTGGGATTGAGCACCATCATTTTGATGCTCGACCTCATCGGCCTTTCCATCTTTTAGGACCAACGGCCGATTCGCTTCATGGAACCCGACCTGTTCGAGCGCTTCAAACATAACCATTTTCTTGCTCCCATCTCGGAAAACACCCTCCAGAAGATTGGCCGCCACATCGGCTTGTCGGAAGACTCTCTGATCCTGGACGCCTCGTGCGGCAAGGCGGGGAGCGTCATCGCACTCGCGCGGGCGTTCGGCTGCTCCTCCATCGGCCTGGACCCGCGCCCGGAGTTCGTGGAAGACGGCAAGAGGCGGGTTCTCCTGGAGGATATGGCCCACCTCATCGACTTGCTGGTTCATGCGGGCGGTGCGCTCCCCTTTGACGACGGCTATTTTGATTTGGCGCTTCTGGGCGGACCTGCGCACCCGTCCGACACCATAGACCGCCTGGAGGACATAACCCGGCTCGTAAAACCCCGGGGGTGGATTGCGTATTCCGACCTGGTCTGGAGCCCGGACGATGCAAACGTCCCCCCCGAACGGCTGACGAGGTGGCTCGACGGCTATCTTCCCTGCGAGCCGCTCGACGCGGAAGACTTCTGGGGCCGCTGCGTCGAACAGGGATACGACGTCGCGCTCGCAGAGCGCGAAACGCAGAGCGCCTGGGAGAGTTTCCTGGCACCCCAGGCCCGCTCCATCATCGAGAATCGCCGGGAATACGCGGACTCGGCGGCGGCCCAGGAGGTGCTGGACAGCTGGCAGCGGGACCTGGAGATGTACCATGAGGGCGGCGGAAAGCAGCTGCTGCATTACACCACCTTTCTGCTTCGACGCCCCTAGGCCATCGCCCGTTCCCGCCACATATCGCGCCGGCTCGCAAGGACGGGGCGGCGCCTTTCCCCGGCGCGGCCCCCGGCATCGCGCGCACGGCCGGAGCGGGCCGCCTGACGGCTCCTATGCCGGTCGCCGAAATCTTTGCCGACTGCGGGGTTTGACGGGCCGGCCGCTATTGGGGTTTCCTTGGGAGCCGGCGAGCGTGCGTGGACTACCTCCACGGCGGGACCCCCACCCACGACGGGCCAATTGGGGTTTTCTTGGGAGCCTGCGATCGTGCGTGGGCATACCACCAGGGAGTGCGAATGAACGAGCTGCTTCTTTTGAGCGTCACGGAAATCGGAGAGAAGTTGCGCGCCGGGGAGTTCAGCGCGGAGGAGTTGACCGGGGCGTATCTCGAGCGCATCGATGAAACGGAGGAGCGGGTACGCGCCTACCTGAGCGTTCTCGAGAACGAAGCCATACGGGCCGCGCGCGCCGCTGACGAGAAGATTCGTGCGGGAGATCATGATTCGCCCCTTCTGGGCGTGCCCGTGGCCGCGAAAGACCTCCTCTGCATGCGAGGCGTCAGAACCACTTGCGCTTCGCGGTTCCTGGAGAATTTCGAGGCACCCTACGACGCCACCGCCGTGGCGAAGCTCAAGGAGGCGGGCGCGGTCATACTCGGCAAGCTGAACATGGACGAGTTCGCCATGGGGTCATCCTGCGAGCAAAGCGCGTTTGGACCGACCCGCAATCCGTGGAGGTTGACGACCATTCCGGGAGGCAGCAGCGGCGGGTCGGCCGCCGCGGTGGCGGCGCGCTCTTGTGCCGTCTCCCTCGGATCGGACACCGGGGGCTCCATACGCCAGCCGGCCGCCTGCTGCGGCGTCGTGGGCATGAAGCCCACATACGGACGAATCTCGCGGTATGGGCTCATCGCCTTCGCCAGCTCGCTGGACCAAATCGGCCCCCTCGCAACCAACGTGCGGGACGCGGCCATTTTGCTGGGCGCCGTCAGCGGCCACGACCCGCGCGACTCCACTTCCGCGAACGCGCCGGTGCCCGATTACACGGAAAACCTGGAGGATGGCGTCGCCGGCCTGAAAATCGGCATTCCCCGGGAGTATTTCATCGAGGGGATGGACCCGGAGGTGGAGGCCGCGGTTCGGGAGGCGACCGACCTCCTGGCGGGGCAGGGGGCGGAAATTCTCGACATCTCCCTGCCCCATACCGAATATGCGCTGCCCGTGTACTACATCCTCGCCCCCGCCGAGGCGAGCAGCAACCTCGCCCGCTACGACGGCGTGCGCTTCGGCGCGCGCAGGGAGGGGGATTCGCGATACGGCGCGTTGTTCGGCATGTATGCGGCGAGCCGGGAAAACGGCTTCGGCGAGGAGGTGAAGCGCCGCATCATGCTGGGCACCTACGCCCTGTCCTCCGGCTATTACGACGCCTACTACACGAAGGCGCAGAGGGTGCGGACGCTCATTCGCCGGGATTTCCAGGCCGCGTTCGACAACGTCGACCTCATCCTGTCCGCCACGGCGCCGACCCCCGCCTTTGAGATCGGCGAACGCCTGGCCGATCCCATCAGCATGTACCTCTCCGACATCTTGACCATACCCTGCAATCTGGCCGGCCTTCCCGGCATCAGCCAGCCTTGCGGATTCACCTCGACGGGTTTGCCGATCGGGCTGCAACTGGTCGGAAAGCCGTTTGGCGAGAAGACGATTCTCCAGGCGGCGGCGGCATACGAAAGCGCAACGGCACACCACAAGGCGTTGCCGCCATTGTGATGCGCGCACCCCCTCGGGAGGGGGGGAGGGGACGAAATGGGTGCTCCGCCGGTCTTCTCCGGACGCGCTGGCTGCGGGAAAAACGGAACCGGAGCGAAGCGGCGCACCGGACGTTGGATGGGGGAATACGATGGCATACGAGACGGTGATCGGCCTGGAGGTACACGCCCAGCTCAACACCAAGAGCAAGATTTTTTGCGCCTCGAGCACCGCGTTCGGAGGAAGCCCCAACGCGCATACCTGCACGGTGGACCTCGGCCTTCCCGGCGTGCTGCCGGTACTGAACCGAGAAGCCGTGGAATACACGCTCCGGCTCGGGCTGGCCGTGGGGGCGAACGTCGCGCCCGTCTGCCGTTTCGCCCGAAAGCACTATTTCTACCCGGACCTTCCCAAGGGATACCAAATCAGCCAGTACGAAGAGCCCGTCTGCACGGGGGGATGCGTCCACTTCGCGACGAAAGACGGGCGGGACATGACCGTCGGCCTCACCAGAATTCACATGGAAGAGGACGCCGGCAAACTCATTCACGGAGAGGAGATGGGAGACCCGGACCACTCCTATTCCGACCTGAACCGGGCCGGCGTGCCCTTGCTCGAAATCGTATCCGAACCCGAACTCCGGTGCGCGGAAGACGCCGAATCCTACATGCGGAAACTCCGGACCCTGGTGCGCTACCTCGGGATATCGGACGGCAACATGCAGGAGGGCAGCCTGCGGTGCGACGCCAACATCTCCCTCCGGGTGCGGGGTGCGGAGGCGTTCGGGGCGAAGGTGGAAATCAAGAACATGAACTCCTTCCGAAACCTGAGGCGGGCGCTCGAATACGAAGAAAAGCGACAGCGGGAAATCCTGGACTCCGGCGGCGTCATTCATCAGGAAACCCGGCTTTGGGACGAATCCGCAGGAGTGACGCGGGGGATGCGCTCGAAGGAATACGCGCACGACTACCGCTATTTCCCCGACCCCGACCTGGTGCCGCTCGCCGTGGACGCAAAGTGGCTCGATGCGGTTCGCGCGCAGATGCCGGAATTGCCCGACGCCAAAAGCAGGCGCTTCCAGGACGAGCTCGGCCTCCCGCTCTACGATGCGGAAGTCCTCACGGCGGAGAAGGAACTGGCGGATTACTTCGACGCCGTCGTCAGGGGCGTTGGCGAGGAACACGCCAAGACGGCGAGCAACTGGGTGATGGGCGACATTTTGCGCATATTGAACGAACGGAAAATAGCCGTCGAGCGATGCCCCGTCCCTCCCGCGCGGCTGGCGAAAATGATTTCGCTCATCATCCGGGGCACCATCAGCGGAAAAATCGCGAAAACGGTGTTCGACTCCATGGCGGCGAGCGGAAAGGACCCGGAGGCCATCGTGGAGGAGCGGGGGTTGAGGCAAATCACGGACGCCAGCGCGATCGAGGGCGTCGTGGAAGAAATCCTCGCGTCACACCCCCGGGAAGCGGAAGCCTACCGAGGCGGAAAAACGAAACTGATGGGCTTTTTCGTCGGGCAGGCCATGAAAGCGACGCAAGGCAAGGCGAATCCCGGCACCCTGCAGGAAATACTGCGAGAGAAGCTGCGCACCCGAGAATAGGGCGCCGTCCCGGGGGGCTCCTCCCCGCCGGACACTCGCCATCCAAAAGGGCGCGCTCTCCGCGCATACTGCCCGCCCGCATGCGTCGCAGGGGGGCCGCCGACCCTTATTTTCTTCTTCTCTTTTTCTCCCGGTACGGTTTATGGCATTGCCCGCAACTCTTCCCCAAGGCGGCGAGCCTCTTCAACACGCCGTCCTTGTCTTCCGCCTCGGCGGTTTTCGCGAGGCTTCCCGCCAGCCGCGCCGAATCCATGGCCATGGCGCTGTAATCGTCGAACTGGCTCCACACGCTGGCCTTGATCCGCGTCTTGCCCAGATTGCTCCCCTTCGGGCTCAGATACGGAATCGCCGCCGTGAGCAGCGCCACCTCGTTCGCCGCCGCCGCCACCCGCTTGTAATTTCCTTTCTTCGCGTACACCTTGACGCGGCGCATGGCGCGGCTGATGCCCCGCATCGTGCGCACGCGCACCCGCTGGACGGCGCGCAGCGTCTGCTCATCCTCGCCGGAGGAGAATGGCGTCAGGAAAAAGCCCGTGAAAATCACCGCCCCCATCACCGCGCAAATCCATTTGCCAACCCGCATATCCGCGCTCCTTTCCCTCTTCTCGGCGGCCCCGGAATCCCCTCGCTCGTGAGACGCCCATCCTAGGAATGCCGGGCAGGCGTGTCAACTCTATCGGTTTGGACGATATGTCTCGCACCTGAAGAAAAAAGCCCCGTCTGGTGCGTCGGGAGACCAGGGCGCCCCCGGGGCGTTTCGCGACCGCGGCCGGGAGCCGTCGACGCTCCTCTTTCTCTTGTGGTTTCTCTTGTTCAAAAGCGCCCTGAATCTATGCGCACGCATCGAACTTTGCTATCATGCTCGGTTCATCTATCCCGAAACGCCGGGTGCCATCCCGATTCGCGCCATCCCGAGCGGAAAAGGTAGGGATAGAACCTGCGGCTTTCGGGTGATGCGCGGTTCGGAATTCCCTCCTCTCTTTTTACGAGGGGGAGTCGCGGAAGCCCATGCTTTGACGGAGGCCGACGCGGCGGGGAGCGCGCTCGGCCAGACCATGCGGAACGGGGAGGGGGGGAGGACAAGAATGGCCGCAACCGAAATCTGCGATCTCACGATCCGGGATTTGTCGAGAAGCATCGCCGGCGGGGATTTGTCGCCGGTGGAGGCAACGGATGCGCATCTGGAGCGGATCGATGCGCTCAACCCGACTTTGAATGCATTCACGACCGTCGCCCACGACCGCGCGCGCACCGAGGCGAGGGCGGCCGAGGACGAAATCGCGGCCGGCCGCATCCGGGGGCCGTTGCACGGCGTGCCCATCGGGGTGAAGGACATCATCGATACGGCGGGCGTCCGCACCACGCAGGGCTCCAGCTTTTTCCGCGACAACGTGCCGGAAGAGGATGCGGAGTGCGTCCGGCGGCTCCGCGAGGCCGGCGCCATCATGATCGGCAAGTGCAACACGGCGGAGTTCGCCGCGGAATCGGCGACCAAGAACCCGCACCACGGGGCGTGCCACAACCCTTGGGACATCGCCCGCGTCCCCGGGGGCTCCAGCGGCGGCTCGGCCGCGGCGGTCGCCGCGCGGATGGTGCCCGGTGCGCTCGGAACCGACACCGGCGGGTCGGTGCGGGGACCAGCGGCGATTTGCGGCGTCGTCGGCATGAAACCGACCTACGGGCGCATCGGCGTGCGCGGCGTCTACCCCAACGCGCCCAGCCTCGATCACGTAGGGCCGTTGACGCGAACGGTGGCGGATTGCGCATTGCTGCTTCAAGCGATTGCGGGGCACGATCCGGACGATCCGTTCTCCTCCGACATGGAGGCGCCCGATTTCTCCGCCGACCTAGAACGGGGCGTCGACGGCATGCGCTTCATGACCTCCTCCGACCTGATCGACGTCGACATCGACAAGCCGATCGCCTATGCGTTCGAGGCGGCACTCGACGTGCTGCGGGGGTTGGGCGCGAAAATCGACGAGGTGCGCTGCCCCTTCGCCAAGGAGATCAACCCCCACCGCCGGGCCATCGCGGACGCGGAATTCCATCGCGTTCACGGAGAGCGCTATCGCAGCAGCCCGGACGGCTACGGCGTGCGCTTGCGGGAACGGATAGCGAACGCCCGGAAAACCACGTTGGCGATGTACATCGACGCGCTCCATCGCCGCGAAGCGCTCAAACGCCTTGTCGTCGACCTGATGGCGCCTTACGACGCCATCTTGTCCCCCGGCTATCCCTGTCTCGCCGCGCCCATCGAGACGACCATGGCGACCGTCAACGGCCGGGAGATGGATTTTATCGGTCTGGGACGAAATCTGACGGGCGTGCAAAATTTTCTCGGTTTTCCCGCCCTGACGGTGCCCACGGGTTTTGATTCCCGACACGGATTGCCGATGGCGATGCAAATTACGAACCTGCCCGGCGCCGAGGCTTGCGGGTTTCGCATCGGCCACGCCTACGAACGGGCGACGCGCGAATGGCGCAAGAGGAAACCGAACCCCTAGGAGGGCGTCATCTCGTTCGCCTGGCTCGCGGCGGGCTTGACGCAATCGCCCAAACCTGCTTTAATCGGCGGAATTAAATTCCAGAATTCGGCTGAGTGCGGCGCTCGCCCCGAGGCAAAGACGGGCAAGGAGTCCCGGGCAGATTTGCTCCAGGGGCAGTCTGTTCCACCACGAGGGGGAGGCAAGCATGAAACTTTCCAGGAAGTCCGTTCTCGCGAGTTTGGTTATTGCCGGTGCCGTGGCGCTTACGCCCCACGCAGTCCTGGCACAAGACGCCAACCTCGTCTTCTACTCATCGCTCACCACCGCCGCGCAGGCGACGCTGGTGAAGGCTGTCGAAAAGAAATTCCCGGACATCAAGGTCGAATCCATCACCGCCGGCGGCGTCAGCTTGTACCAGCGCTTCGTTGCGGAGCGGACGGTGGGCAAGGGCAAAATCGATTTGCTGCACTTCAGCTACACGCCGGGCTGGTATCACCTCGCCAAGGAAGGCTGGGTGAAGAACGTAACGCAATTCCCGGAGGCGAAGCATTTCCCGGCCTGGGGCAAGGACGAGAAGGCGCAATGGGTCGGGCTGCGCGCGCCGACCCTGCAGGTCATCTACAACACCGACAACGTGAAGGCCGGCGAGGCGCCGAAGAGCTTTGCGGAATTGACGCAGCCGAAATGGAAGGGCCGCCTCGTGCTGGTCGATCCGTTCCAGTCGGCGGGCCTGTGGGATTTCTTCTACGGGGCGAAGGGCTTCGGCGAGAAATACATCAAGGGCCTGTTGTATAACGGCGCGCTGGTGCAGTCGCGCATGGGCGCCTCGACCGAGCGCGTCGCCACCGGTGAGCGCGACGTGACGATGGTGTTTGAATACATCGCGATCCGGCGCATCAACAAGGGCGCCAAGATCAAGATTGCCAAGATGAAGGAGGGCACCCCGGTCGTGCCGGCTTCGTTCGGCATGGTGAAAGGCGGCCCGAACCCGAAAAACGCGGAGAGGGTGTATCGCTGGATACTCTCCAAGGAGGGCCAGACGGTCATCACCCAGGACGTCAAGATCAACTCCGCGCGCTCGGACGTGCCGCACGTGAAGGGCATCCCCTATCCCTTCCAGCCGCTGTATGCGGACTGGGAGAAAGTGTCCAGGGAGCAGAACAAGTATCGCGCTTTCATGACCAAGCACATCCGTGAGGCGAAGAAAAAGAAATGACCACCCTCCGGTGCTGACCTGAGATGCGTCCCCATTCGTTCGCCACCTTCCGGGCTCCGAGCGCCGCCCGGGCGCTCGAATGGGGATGTCTTCTCGTCATCGGCTTTATCGTGCTGTATCCGCTGTTCTGGTTGCTGCTGGGCAGCCTCAGACCCAACCCGATGAGTTCCGACTTCACCCTGGACGCCTTCGTCGCCATCTACGAGGCCGACTATATGGGCGAAGTGTTGTGGAACACCGCCTTCATGTCAGTCGGGGTCACGACCTTGTCCGTCCTGATCGGCGTTCCGCTCGCCTGGATCGTCGGGCGCACCGACACGCCGTTCAAAAACTATATCAACATGATTGCGATCCTGCCCTTCATCATGCCGCCCGTGGTGGTGGCGGTGGCGTGGGCCTATCTCGGGACGCCTCGGGTCGGTTTCGTCAACCTGTTCTGGAAGTGGGCGGTCGGCACCAGGGAGCCGCTGTTCGACATTTTCACCATGGGCGGGCTCATCTTCGTGATGGCCCTGTCCTTGGCGCCCTACGTTTTCATCTTTACGGTCACGGCGTTCAAGAACATGGACCCGACGCTGGAGAACGCCGCCCACGTCAGCGGCGCGAGCCAGTGGAAAACGACGCTCTGGATCACGTTTCCCATGGCGGCGCCGGCGATATTGTCCGGCGCCCTCCTGACGTTTATCCAGTCGCTGGAGATTTTCGCCATCCCGGCGACGATCGGCGTGTCCGGCGGCATATACGTTTTCTCGACCCAGCTGTGGCGCATGATGATCGGCATCCCGCCGAACTTCTCGCACGCGGCCGCCATGTCGATCCCCGTCTTGCTGGTATGCGGATTGGCGCTTTGGGGACAGACCAAGGCGTTGGGGCGAAGCGCCAAATACACCACGGTCGCCGGCAAGAGCTTCCGGCCGCGGCTTGTGGAGCTCGGCCCGTGGAAATACGTGGCGCTCGGGTTCGCCGCCGCCTACCTTCTGGTTTCGGCGATTTTGCCGTTGCTCACGCTGATTTACGGCACCTTCATCTCCAACCGCGGACGCCCGCCGACCTTGGAGTTTCTTACGCTGGACCACCTGCACGAGGTCATCACCGGCGACGGGGGCGCGGTCATTCTGCGCTCCATCGAAAACAGTCTGCTGCTGAGTTTCCTCGGCGCGACGATCGGCATCGCCCTGTCCGCCATCGTCGCCTATTTCGTGGTCCGCAGCACCTCGAAAATCCGGGGAACGCTCGATTTTCTGGCGCTCATCCCGGTGGCCATTCCGGGGGCGGTTATCGCCATCGCCATGCTCTGGGCCTATATCCGCGAGCCGTTCGACCTGTATCACACGCTGTGGATCATCCTGATCGCCTATATCACGCGCTTCCTGCCGTTCGGCGTGCGGGCGGTCTCCAACTCCATCACGCAAATCCATGAGGAGCTGGAGCGGGCCGCGGCTGTCAGCGGCGCGAACTGGGGCGTCGTCTTCTGGAAAATCCTGGTGCCTCTGGCCATGCCGGGCATCGTCGCCGGCTGGATCATTCTTTTCGTGTCGATGATGCGCGAGCTGTCCGCCTCGATCATGTTGTTCAGTTCCAACAAAGAGGTAATCAGCACGATCCTGATCCAACTCTATGACGAAGGCCTCTTCTCCCACGTGTGCATCCTTTCGCTCATCATCGTTGTTTTGTCGCTCGGTTCGGTGGGACTGGTGCGCTGGCTCACAAAACAGAAGGACGTGGAGGGCCTCACCTGATGCAAAACGTGCGGGTGGAGAAACTGGTCAAGAAATTCGGCGAGGTGGTCGCCGTCGACGGGATTTCGTTCGAGGTGCCCAAGGGCAAGTTGCTGACCTTGCTGGGGCCGAGCGGCTGCGGCAAGACGACCACCCTGAACATGATCGCCGGCTTCGAGACTCCCGACAGCGGCGACGTCCACGTCGGCGACAGGCTGATCTCCAGTGCCGCGCGAAACGTGCTCGTGCCGGCGCACAAGCGAAACCTCGGCATGGTTTTTCAATCCTACGGGCTCTGGCCGCATTTGAGGGTGCGCGACAACGTCGCCTTCGGCTTGCAGATGCGAAAAGCACCGAAGCGCGAAATCGCCGGGGCGGTGGAGCGCGCCCTGGGCCTGGTGCGGCTCGACGGCTTGGCGGACCGCTACCCGTCGCAGCTCTCCGGCGGCCAGCAGCAGCGCGTCGCCTTCGCCCGCGCGTTGATATACGAGCCCGATGTCCTGCTTCTCGATGAACCCCTTTCCAACCTGGACGCGGCACTGCGCGAGGAGATGCGCCTGGAGTTGAAGGATCTGCAAACCGAATCCGGCATCACCACCATATTCGTCACCCACGATCAGGTCGAAGCCATGGTCATGAGCGACATCATCGTGGTGATGAACAACGGGCGCATCGAGCAGATGGGCGCCCCGAGCGAGGTGTACCAAAACCCCGCCAATCCATTCGTCGCCGGTTTCGTCGGCATCTCGAACTTCCTCGAAGGCGAGGTCGTTGACGCCGGGGCGGGCGATGCGCGGGCCGCCGTGCGAATAGGCGACATCACGTTGTTTTGCGAGACCGCAGGCCTTGGCGCAGGCGCAAAAGTCTTGCTCTCGATCCGGCCCGAGGATTGCGTCCCCAGCCTGGACGCACCTCCGGAAGGGACCGCAAACGTAATCAAGTGCACTGTCGACAAGGCGGTCTATATGGGCGGCGTGCTGGAGCTTTGGCTGACTGCCGGAAGCCAAAAAATCCGCGTGCATGGACACCGGTTGCCGATGCTGGACTCAGGTGCGACGATATACGTCTCCATGGAAGCCCGTTCGATCAATGCGATCGGAGAATTTTCTCGCAGGTAGGCCGGGCAGGGGTTCGTATTTGCCGGGAAGGGGGAATCATCCGCCCGCCCCGGGCTATACGAGCGAGCGGGAAATACCTCGCGGGAGGCGGGGTTCGCGTTGCCAGGCCCGGCGCAAAGGTGATACGCCATGGTTGTTTCGCCGCGTCATACCGGCGTCGTTCCCGCTTTGCGAGGCCCGGGCATGGAGCCCCAGAATCTCGTCTTCATCATGTCCGATGAGCACAACGCGAAAGCACTCGGCTGCTACGGGCACCCGATGGTGCGGACGCCGCACATTGACCGCCTCGCGGCGTCGGGGACACGCTTCGCCAACGCCTACACGAACTGCCCCATCTGCGTCCCCCGCGCGCGCGAGTTTCGCCACCGGGCGCTACGCCCACCAGACCGGCTACTGGGACAACGCGCATCCCTATGACGGACGGACCCCCTCCTGGGGGCACCGCCTCCAGGCCGCGGGCCACCGGGTGGTCTCCATCGGGAAGCTCCACTACCGCAACGCCTCCGACCCCACCGGGTTCGACGAGCAAATCCTCCCCATGCACGTGAAGGACGGCAGGGGCGACATATCGGGCGCACTGCGCGCCGACATGCCCCCCAAGCGCGCCACGAGGGGGCTGGCCGAGAACCTGGGGCCCGGCGATTCCGGCGTCCTGCGCTACGACCGGCAGATCGCCGAGCGCGC